>CBDCXA010000005.1:0-2377693 GCA_965223605.1 Nitrospirales bacterium | reverse complement strand
AGGCGACGGTCGGCTGGAATCAACGAAATAATGCAAGTGATACCGTCAATTCCCCTAATGCACCGACAATAGGCCTTGGTCGTGTTGATACCTATGATGTCATCGAAGGGGCCATTGAAGTTGAATCCCTAAAAGGGAAAGGGAAGCAGGTTGCTGTTGAAGCTGGACAATCTGTCCAAGTGGTCGACGGAATTATTGGCGAAGTGTATTCCACTCCTGCAGTCCAGATTGTTGGTGCCCTCCCGGCCATCCATGCCCATGAAAATATTCCCGAGCAAGGCAAAGAGTTTTTGGTAGCCAACCAAATGACCCAAGCACAACTCTTGGAATGTCAGTTATTTGGTAGTAATGAACATGGACAAGGTTGTACGGCCGCATCTGAAAATGTTTTAACCGGTCAAGAAAGAAATAATGCCAATGTGGTTCTATCCACCACTCAAGGAGTCCCGCTTGGAGGCGGCGGTACTGGCGGAGGCGGCGGTACTGGCGGAGGCGGCGGTACTGGCGGAGGCTGGCGGTACTGGCGGAGGCGGCGGCACTGGCGGAGGCGGCGGTACTGGCGGAGGCGGCGGCACTGGCGGAGGCGGTGGCACCGGCGGAGGCGGCGGCACCGGCGGAGGCGGCGGCACCGGCGGAAATGGGTTTGCCGATATACCCTCTTCTGTTGAATCTACCGTTAGAGGCGTTTTTTGAAGATTCAACAACACCCAATTTAGATATTACTCTTGGGCCTTCATTGGTGACCTTGCTTCCTGGGGGAAGTGGCTTACTCCTCATTCAGGATAGCGATGTCACTTTGAACCAAGAATTACTACTCGTGGATGGCGGGGCACTGAACCAAGCACCACATAAAGGTCTTCCCCCAACAGATCGGCTTGTTTTACATAATTACTCTGGGGGGAGTACCTCTATAGTCCTAAGTCAGACTCCGCAGCAAACGCCAGTTGTGCATACCAAGGCAACGACCCCGGCTGGAGCGTTAAATGTTTTATTACAATATTCTTCGTCTCCATCTAAGTTCTCCAAACCCATTTCCAGGAAATGGAGATACGGGCGACGGCAATATCAATGTTGACCAACTTGAAGTCTTACTCCGGGATGGTGGCGGTTCGGGAGATGATCCTCAGGGGACGGCCATCAATGCATCGATTCGGGCCAGAAGCGGACCTGGTGGGCAATCTGTCATTTTACGCGGTGGTGCCGTTATCAGTAATACGTCATTGCGGACAGGTCCCACCCCCGCTACTCAAAATAATGTTCCCGGTTTGGATGGATCAGTAGTGGCTGTGATTGGTCGCGATGGAAGCGGTGCACTGCAACCTGCCAATGTGACTCTTCAGGATCGAGCCTTGGCTATTTTAAATGGGAGTACGGTTGCCCCAAAATCTTCTCAGAGCAAGGTTTCTTTACTGACCCTACTTGATAGTAAGTTAACGGGGCCCTCGAGTCCTCCAAGTCTTCCTTCGGGGGATGTCCAACCTTCTGGGGTCACAACGGGTCTTCTTCGAAATGATACGCCTGCTCTTATTGAAATAGAAGGAAGTAGTACAACAACGACCTCTGCTTTTACGGTAAAATCTGTCCTAGATGAGGCGATTTTAACGGCAAGTGCGCCGTTAATGACTGCCTGGAATAGTACGGTAGCAACTACTTCCGACTTCCTGAATATTGATGGCAAAAATGCTAAATTATTAGCATCTATTCCCAATGATCAATTGACCCTCCAAGCAGTCGTTCAACTGAATAATTCTTCCTTGGACGTTGGGGGTCATCTCGTGAGTGTCACAGGTGGGGGATCAGCCAATATCGTTGGAAATTTAGTAGCTCTCACGAATAATAGTACTTTGAATCTTGCCGGCTCTCTTGTGAATGTTGGAGCCGGTTCCGCATTCTCACTTACTGGTGGGTCTTTAATCGCATTTGGCACTGGATCAAATTCGGTTAACATCACGGGAGGAATAGGCGGTTGTGCCGGATGTGCTATCAGTAATTCCATTCCCAACTTAGGTGGATTACCGGTCCTTTTACATCCAAGTGCAACAGTGAATGTGGGGCAAGGGTTTGTGCCTGTCTCAGGACAAGGTGCCTTGAATATCAATCCCGATGCTGCATTCATTCAAGTTGGACAAGGAGCGTCGCTGACTCTGGCTCCTTAATCCCGATTGGGTTCTTGTGATTTTTTCGTAATCCTTGGGGAGGACGGGGTTAATGCGTTTCGTGGAAGTGACCTAGGGCCGCATGGTGCAATTCGTGTCCGCAGACTTCGTAGTTCCACTTTGGGCAAAACAGAGTATTGGTTCGAAAATCAAAAAACCCTCGAACGGTTTTTACAGAAGGTATTCCTTCCGTCAAAGATGGTGAAAACCGTACTGAATTTTTTCCGGTTCGCAATTTCCACTTTTCTTGAAGACTCTTTTCATCTAAGAACACGACTGTCATATGTTTGATCTCATGCTCCTCGACATACTGTTTTGAGGTTTGTGCGCAAGCCATAAGACTCATCAAGACCAATCCACACATTGTCCCTCCCAAGAGTCTCAAGGTTCTTGAGCCGTTGGAACTTGATGCGCCTTTGTGCATTGTAAAGATGTCCCTACTATAAAAGTGAAAGGCCTATTCCTTGTGAGCCTGAGTGGCTATTTAATAGTGCATGAACTGTACCCTTTTGTTTTCGGCGAATAATGACTCTGGAGATGAATCGGAAATCATTAAAATCAGGGACTTAGTAAAAATAGTTCTTCCACTTGACAGAAAATAAATATTCAGTCTATGTCCATGGATGACAATATTTGTCAGCTCGTACGTTTCAGGATCTTCGGAGGTAAGCTTGTACGAAAAAGAAAAACTCCATAGGTATTCTATGAGGGATGGTTTGAGAGTCGGGAGAGATGGAATGTTTATGATTCAAGGACTCGTCTTGTTGATTTGCGTGATGCTCCTTGGAGGTTGCTCCTCTGTGTTTGGTGAGTGGAAACGTGCAAAGGGGAAAGATACCTTGAAAGCCTATGAGCGGTTTTTAAAGGAAAACCCCAAAAGTGCCTTTACGGATCTGGCTGAGGAACGTATTAAAGAATTACGCTGGGAGGCGGCGCAAAGGGCCAACACGCCTGAGTCTCTCCTGGAGTTTTCCACTACGTATCCAGAGGATGCTCTTTCCCAAAAAGCCATTAAGAGAATGCAGGTTGCGGACTGGCAGGAAGCGAAAGAACTGCATACTCCTGAAGGATACCGAAACTTCGCGATGAAATATCCCCATGGTGCGAGAGCGGTAGAAGCAGAGAAAATGTTTCGAACTCTCGCCTCCGATCAATTAAATGTGGCGGCGAGTGAAGGGGACCTTCAACAGGTTCAGCATTTGCTGGCAATGGATCTTGATGTCAACCATGAGACTGAAAATGGAACGACTCCTTTAATGTGGGCGTCCCTGAAAGGTCATTCGGACATAGTTGATATCCTCCTGCAGAATGGGGCCTTGGTGAATGACCACACGGATGAGGGGGTAACAGCCTTAATGTTGGCGGCTCAAAGTAATTGGCAGGCTGTTGTTGAAACCTTGTTGAGGCATGGGGCAGATCCGAATTTGAACAATATTCGGGATGAAACTGCCATGGATTTAGCCGCAAGAGAAAACAATACCAAAATTCTTAATACGTTGCTGGAAGTTGCCATTCCTTTAGGAGAAGAAACCTCACCTTCGATGAAGCCTCCATCAACGAAAATTCTTGTGAGTGGAATCGAACAGGTTGTACGTAAATCAGCGCCTGAATTACGTACCAGATCAGGAATTAGACGTTGATATTCTTGCAGTCTCACACTTTGATTCTATTGACGAACCATATACGTGTGTATTCAAGAGTGGCCCTTCGACATGACGGGCAATGGGTTCCCCTGCAATCCATTCGACATTTTAAGGTCTACCCCCTTCCCAATAGCGAATGGAGATTAGAAATGGTGACGGCAAACGAATTACCCAAGGTCTCAAAAGGGCAAGACATGTAATTCATTTCTTAGAAGAGGAATGGATTTACTTTTGTAGGGGTGGTTACGAAACTATCTGGCCAGAATTACACGATTATTTCACGCCTGCCTGGTTATTGTCCTGAATACGAAGTTCTCGAAAAAAATTCTGCAGCAATTCCTGGCTCTCACGTTCAAGAATTCCGCTTACCACTTCGACACGATGATTTAGCCGTCGTTCGGCGGGGATGTTAAAGACGGACCCGCAGGCTCCGGCTTTGGGGTCTCTGGTAGCAAATACGAGCCGTGATATTCTTGCCTGAATGATCGCTCCTGCACACATAGAACAAGGTTCTAATGTGACGTACAGAGTGGTGCCTGTTAATCTCCAGGAACCCAACTGAGTAGACGTCTCTCTGATTGCAACAATTTCTGCATGGGCGGTGGGATCCTGCCAAACCTCACGGAAGTTGTGTACCTTTGAAAGTATTCCTTCCTCTGAGACGAGGACTGCACCTACCGGGACCTCACCCTGGGCGGGGGCCATTCGTGCCTGCTCAAGAGCTAACTGCATATATTCATTGTCTTTTTCAGTGATCACGTTTTACCATTCCCGGAAAAGAGGACTCACGGAAAATTTTATAAAGATCGTGAGGATACTAACATATTTTTTTAATCCATAGAAGTATGGGAGAGGGGAAGTGATTCTTCTTCTTATCTGTGGTTCACCGTTTTGGCAATAATTTTGGCAGCCTCGTGTGCCCCGGTTTGTGGTAGGAGACGTGACTGCGATATGGGGAGAGATTGAGCGTCTCTCAAGGGCCTCTTTCCACTCTCCTGAATAAAAAGCATCAATCGCAAGTTCCACCCCTTGGCCATATTGGTGGAGGTATTGGACGAGCCCTTCTTCGTCGGCAAAATTATACCGACGGACATACACCACCGGTTTTCTGAGGGCTACACAATCGATAATTGTACTATACCCGGGTTTGGTCATGACGATATCGCAGGAGGCAAGGAGCGCGTTGAAGGGAAGAGGGATATCCAAAGATGAGATAATGCGATTCATTCCACGAGGGACAGGTCCGCTCATAATAAAGCGGTAGCCACTGAGAGTATCGAGAAGGTGAAAAGGGAGGTTTCCGAGTGTTACTCCACCAAATCCTATGAGGACCACCTTATCTTCTGGAGAACAGCTAAGCACCGTACCCAATTCCTTTGACGGATTTGGCGATTCCTCATAAATGGGACCAACTTGGTGGACGTGTGGGTGGTCCTCAAAAGTAAGCGACGGATAGGGTTGTAGGAATGTATCAGCCTTGCGATACACAGACTGCATTTCTTGAAGAATACTGTCTTGTTGAGCATTCTGGTGGGTGGATAGTTTTTTGAGCACCTTGTCCCATGTGAGGCTGGCGAGGGCAATGGTGGGGATATGGCTACGATAGCCGGCTTCAATTGCCATATAGGAAATATCCGACAAGATGATATCAGGTGAAGCCGTAGTTAGGGCCTGGCATTCAGTCTGAACGAACGATTCCCACTTGTCGTGGAATTGTCTATGGTCCCTCCAGGTTTGTTCTATATCGATGACAAGGGGTCCCTTCTGAATGCACCCGATATCCTGTTGTGCATGAAGATGGGTCCAGGGGGTTCGCAAGCGCTGTTCAAAAAATGACTGAGGGACTTCCGTTCGGAGTGTGATCTGTAGGTGAGGGTCTTGTTGTTGCAGTTGGTGTAGCACAGGAACGACTTGAGCTGCATGGCCATATCCATGGCCTGATATCGCACACCAGATATGCAATGAAACGAGTCCTTACTTTAGTAATTTCTCTGAAGGTAGCATATACAGAGTGAGAAATGTATGAAAAGCAAAAGCCTTCATCGAAAAGTTGGTCCTATCCGGGATGGGAATGACCTGCGGGACAGGGTTCTCCTTTGGGGAGGACCCCTTCCTTGGAAGCGCAAAAGACAATGAGGTTCGTACTTGGGTTGTCAAAGCGTATCAACAGTCCATCTTGCTTGACTCGTTTGGTGAGTTGTTTGAGAAGGGGAAGCACGTTTGATTCAAACTCATAGGGGGAGAGGGGAAAGTCAGGGTGAGTGGAAAGGTGCAGATTGATGGTTGATCGAGGTTTTCCCGTTTCAGAATGTGGAATCATTCCAGGCCAGGATTTAAATTGAAGGGTGCTATTATTTTCCGACAAAATGACTTCCAGTCTCTGTGAAAATTTTGTCGCGACCTCTCGTGATGTTGGAATAAATATATGGATGAGGAGGGAGAAGGATTGGGCCAATGCTTGGTCAGGAGTGAGAGTGGTCTCAGAAGCGACGCTTTTCTCTGAGGGCAAAGGCGTGGGTGTACTTTTTTCACAAATCTCACCGATAATAAATTTTCCCTTTAGCGAGTCACTAAAGCGTCCATCGAATTGATTGATCCTACGTAGCTCAAGACCGCTGTGCTGGATAGCCTGTGGAAGAAATCCGGCATCACCAAGCCCGCATTCCGTCATCGTAAGGATTGCTCCAGAGTCAGTGCTGACAATATCCCATTTCCCCATACGGGAGTGGAGAGAAGTGGTGCATTGACGAATTTGGCTTGCAAGGGGGTGTTCGGATTCAGAAGGGAATGTTTGAAAGGCGGCTTGTCCCATATTAGTTGAGTTTTTTCTGTAAGTGGCTTAACCGGCGACGATCTTCTGGAAGCTGAGGAAGGGTGAAATGGGTATCAAGGGTGATCACTCGTTCCAAGCAACGGATAGAGGCCTGGACATCCTTTCGTTGGTCATAAATGTTCGATAACAATCGTAGCACCGCGGCCTCACCAACTCCATTCCCTAATTTAATAAAATGCTCGGAGGCATTGTTCAGACAGCGTTCAGCCTGGATCTCATTATTCGTATCAAGAAAAAGTTTGCCTAAATGGCTGTAGGTCATGGCTAGTCCTTCTTCGTTTCCGACAACTCTATGCAACTCCAGTGCCTTGTTAAAAAAGGTGAAGGCTTGGTCCGTATTACCAATTTTTATTTCCTGATTGGCAAGATTAGAAAATAAAATGCCAAGTCCACGATGGTCTTGGAGGGCCTCTAAAATATCTTGTGCTTCTAAATAGTACGCACGTGCACGAGATGGGTCATTGTTTTCAGCCTGAAGATTTCCAAGGTTCACCAAGGTTTGCCCAATGGCTTCCTGATTGTTGAGTGCCTGATGAATGCCTAGAGCTTCTGCGTAGCAAATTTCAGCTGACTGTAGCTTTCCCTGCATCCCATACACATTCCCAAGATTTCCAAGATTATCGGATAGAGCCTGTTGATCCAGGCTGGAACGTTCCTCAGCAACCGCCTGCTCATAACAACTCTGTGCACGAAGGAGATCCCCTCGATGAAGAAAAATGTGTCCTTGTTGTGCATGGGCTTTCGACATCACACTTCGTTCCTACGAAGGTGCCAATATTTATTATAATAGGTCTTCAAGAAAATCTAGAAAATACGTCAATCAAGAAACTATGGATTGGCAGGGCTGTACTGAGCCATTTTGATCAACCAGTAAGTCTTGAGAGATTGGCGTTTTATGAAGGTTTTGAGCGAGAAATGCCTGACATTCTGAAATCCACCTCTCTTGAGAACCCCCGAAACTTTAGTCTCCACCTGCAAAGGAGTCATGGTCAAAATCAAGGAGAGCCTGTTCATCGAAATCAGGTATTTCGCCCATTCCGGCAATAAACGATTGTTGGATTTCACGAATCTGTTGGAGGTATGGGTCCGTTTTTATGGAAGAAAAATTGGAGAGGTAATGCTGGCACAATTGAGCCCCCGTCCGAAAATGCTCAAAAATTGTTTCTTCGGTGGCCTGTTGCCACGTGCTGAAAATGAGAAAAGCTTGGAAGGCCTGGGCCTGGGGATATTGAGTTCCAAGGCTGAGAAGTTCCTGATATGCCTCCTTGGCTTCGGGCCCCGCGCAGTTGGCAAAGGTTTCTTCAGCCTCAGCTGCCGAGACCCAGCCGGATCCGAGTTCTTGATTTTTTTCAGCTTCTTGAAAGGCGGCATGGGCCGCCAAGGCTGGGTCAAATTGCATAGGAGCAGATGTCCCTTTTAATGAAATGCTTCCAGCATAAAGAATTAATAATTCCCTAGTCAAATATTTGAAATATGAGACGTCGATCTATTTACATGACTGGATGAGGACGGGTAGACTTTTTCATCGATTTTTTAATATGACGACTGACAATCAACATCAGCAGGACATTTCAAAAAGACCAGAAAGTCTGGATGTGGTGATCCGCTATCATCTTACCACCAAGCATCAGTTTGGGCGGTATGCTCGATCCCTTGGCTATTTAGATTGGGCCAATCAGCCAGATCCTTTTCGCCGATATGAAGGGACCTCCCTCTTTCGGCTACGTCCATTCCCTTTACAGCCAGACCCCTCATCTCCTACCTATCAAGATATTTTTTTGCCATATTCCGTTCCGTCCAAGCCAGTAGACTTTTCTTCTCTCTCCCAGTTCTTTGAATTGGCCCTTGGTCTTTCGGCCTGGAAGCAGGCAGGAGAAACCAGATGGGCTCTGAGAAATAATCCTTCAAGTGGCAATCTTCATCCAACTGAGGGCTATCTTCTGATAGGACCTGGACAGCAACTTCATCCTACCCCCGGCCTCTATCATTATGCTCCTAAAGAACATGCCCTCGAGTTACGGTTGGAAATTCCTGAAAAACCTTTTAGCGCGCTGATGGCGAAATTTCCTCATCAAGCATTCTTCGTTGGTTTAACGTCTCTTCATTGGCGTGAAGCCTGGAAATATGGTGAGCGAGCGTTTCGCTATTGTCAGCATGATATCGGGCATGCGATTGGAACCTGTCGGATCGCTGCTTCGACCCTGGGTTGGAGCATGGTTTTGTTATCAGAAATCGGTGATCATGAGCTTTCCGAACTTTTAGGGGTAAACAGAACACAAGACTATCTCGGTTCCGAACCCGAACATCCCGATTGCCTCGCTGTGATTTGGCCTAGGGAAGTTTCAGGGGCAGATATGCTCTCAAAAGCGGTGAAAATACCATTAGGTATAGATTCCACCATAACGAACCAGCTTACCAATGGTGTGTGGCATGGAAAAGCCAATCGCCTCAGCCGAGATAATCCTATTCCCTGGGAAGCTATTGATGAGGTGAGCCAAGTGACATGGAAACCGCCCTTAGACTCATCCTCGAACGGTGCTCAATTGAACTCAGCTCCGGAAGATCCCTCTGCCAAGCCCTCTATGGTACCGATGCCCACTGAATGTTACCCAGGGAATCCCCTTGCCAATACCATTATTCGGCAGCGGCGAAGCGCAGTGGCATTTGATGGCCAAACAAGGATTACGGCTCAGACGTTTTTCCAAATGATGCAACGGGTATCGTTCGCAACGGACCAGGGAGTCTTACAGAGGCCGATGCCTTGGGATTGTATGCCATGGGAACCCCATGTGCACCTTGCACTCTTTGTTCATCGGGTTGATGATCTTCCATCTGGTCTCTATCTCTTAGTAAGAAACGTGGAACGTCTTGAAGACATTCAACAGGCCATACAGGGAGAGAAATTTTTGTGGACGACTCCAGCGGGGATGCCCCAAGGGGTGAGTCTCTATCTCCTGCAAGAAGGTGATGCCAGGCAGTTGGCCGCTCAGGTGAGTTGCCATCAGGATATAGCCGGTGCAAGTGCCTTTTCTTTCGGAATGATTGCTGAATTTGAGCCGATACTCGCTCGAGAGGGTTCTTGGTTCTATCGTCGATTATTTTGGGAGACGGGAATTCTTGGCCAAGTGCTGTATCTTGAAGCGGAGGCTGCAGGGATTCGTGCGACAGGAATAGGGTGCTTTTTTGATGATCCCGTCCATCAGGTTTTTGGATTAACAGACTTAGCGTTTCAATCGCTGTACCATTTCACCATAGGGGGAGCCATCGACGATGATCGTTTGTTGACTCTTCCTCCTTACGACCATCTACGAACTTTATCAGCTTAAGAGGATTGATATGTTTAAAATAAAAAAGAAACAGGCGGCCCAGGCGAAAGTGCCACCGCTGTACAATATTATCGAGGATTATACCGAATATGATGCCCCTGGTAACCTCACAGTGTGTGCCATGACCGAAGTTGAAGACCTTCCAGCACATGCCAAGGTCCTTGCAGAAAGTTATGAGATTCCTGTGGAAACCATGGAACACCTCTTAGAGCATGGAGGTGTTCATCTGTATTCAAATGAGGGGGCCTTACTGACACGTGGTGCGTTTGTCTGTCGAATCGACCCTAAACATGAAAAGCCAAAAATGACTTGGATGATGGATATTACGCAGCTTGGCGAGGCGGAACAGCTCGTTCGGGCCTATGCCCTCTCACTCGATGATGCGATGGAGCGGGTCTTTCATCGAACCTTGGCTCCTGAGTTACAAGATCGATTGGATAAGAAGAATTTAAATCTTGATTACAGCAAAATAGACCGATCAATCGCCAAAGGTGGCGACATAAAATATATCGATTTCCGTAAGGACTGGTCACCACACTTTAAGCGTTTATGTATTATGCCTAGTGGCAAACTTGTGGAAACAGGTGGAATTGAGGAGTTTGCTGAATTGCATAATATTTCACTGGCCCAAGCCAAGCAACTCATTCAAGATGGAGGGACTTTAGAAGTCGATGGTGAGATTATTGCCTGTCAAATTGTGAATGGGCAGCCGTCCATTGCCCGTTTTGGTAAGAAATTGTACGCCAAGGCACAAGAGTTGGTCCAGTCCAAGGACTTGCATATCATGGACGCGCTGAGTGAGGTCGCGTTGTCTGATCCCAGTATGATGCGAGCTCTCAAACGTGCCGAACTTGGAAAGCGAACGTGAAGGAGTCAGATATGTGGCGTAAGGGGAGATGGCTGCTCATGGGACTCTTGTGGCTCGGCTGTGCTGGACCCCAACCCGTCCTGTATCCCAACGCCCATCTCTCATCAGTGGGTGAAGAGCAGGCAGAAAAAGATGTCGAGCAATGTCGGCAGATGGCGGAAGAAGGTGGAGCCAAGCCAGATGATGGAAAAGGAGAAGTGCTCGCGAAGCAAACGGTCGTTGGTGGCGCCGTCGGTGCTGCATCGGGTGCGGTGGGAGGTGCGGTCGTAGGTTCCGTTGGTAGTGGGTCAATGGTCGGTGCTGCAGTTGGGGCAACGATGGGGTTCTTACGTGGATTATTCAGCAGTCCTCCACCAAGCCAGGCTTATATGAATTTTGTGAATCGATGTCTCCATGAACGTGGGTACGAGCCAACTGGGTGGAATTAAGGAGGGAGAAAGGCTCTTTCGAGTCGTCTTGTTGGATTCCAGTTTTCGCGTCATTTCAAAAAATTCTAATCTCCAGATGATTGGTCTTAGGACAAGTCCTAGAACCTTCTCCTCACTCTACTATCTACAAAGCTTTGAACTGGAACATTTCTAGCATTTTTTTCTTCCGATTTCGAAATGTCATATACAATAGCTTGATCTGTTGACATTCTTTTGAAGTGCGAAAATAGGTAAAAATGAACAGGTCACGATTCAAATGGTGGAGAACGCTTTTTGTACGTGTTTTTGGTATTGGGCTCTTAAGTCTTGGGGTTATTCTTGGAGGGTATGGCCTCTATCTGTGGACATTTTTAACCCTTCCCAGCCTTCATGAACGACCGCCAGTCCTGATCTACGGAACCCCTCTGTTACTTGAACCAGGTCTACATGTTCAGGAAGATCATCTAAAGGAACATTTGGATCGAGCTGGATATCATCAAGTTTCCAATGAAATTAAAAAAACTGGCGACTATCATGTGACGGATCATTTTGTGGATGTCTATCTTCAGGATAATCCCGATGCGCATTTTCAAGGATTCCCTCTTCGAATGATAGTGAATCAGGGGCAAGTCATCTCTCTTCTTTCCTTAATTGATCATGAGGAAGTTTTTCCCATTCCACTTGACCCACCGTTAATAAGTGGTGTGCAGGGGTATGCTCGGCAGCTTCGACATATCGTTAAACTGTCCGACATGCCTCAACATCTTATTGCAATGGTCACGGGTATTGAAGATCACCGATTTTTTCAACATTTTGGCGTAGATCCGATTGCCATTGGGCGAGCGTTGGTGGTTAACCTTCAAAAAGGCAGAATCGTACAAGGTGGGAGTACGATTACCCAACAATTAGCCAAGAATATTTTCTATTCCCATCGTCGCACTTTGTTAAGAAAGGGCAAGGAAGCTGTGGCGGCAGTGATTTTAGAAATCCTTTATACGAAAGAACAAATCTTAGAGTCCTATTTGAATGAGATTTATTTCGGCCAAGTTGAGTCGATGAGCATTTATGGCGTTGGAGAAGCCGCAGAGCGATATTTCGGAAAGCCAATCCAAGAGGTTACCCTGTCAGAGAGCGCGGTTTTGGCTGGGATGATTCAGTCTCCGAACACCTATTCTCCCCTCAAAAACTTAGAATCATCGAAAAAACGACGAGATGTAGTCTTACAACGAATTTTTGATGAAGGTGGAATTAATCGTGAGCAGTTTGATAAGGCACGAAAAAGTTCTGTACGCATCCGCAAAATGAATGCAGGAATGAATATCGCTCCCTATTTTGTTGACTATCTTCTTCCACAGGCTGAATCCTTTTATGGAGAGACACTTCTTCCCGGCTCCAAGATCTTGACTAGTTTAGATCCTGTCATGCAGGAGATAGCCCGAGAGTCTCTCTGGAAGGGATTGAAGCAGTTAGAGCGAAACTATCCCAACCTACAAAAGACTAAAAACAGGGAGCTGCAGGGCGCCCTTCTTGCCCTGGATCCAAGAACTGGAAGTCTCTTGGCCATGGTCGGCGGGCGTGACTACAAAAAGAGTCAATTTAATAGAGGGGTACAGGCCCGTCGACAACCTGGTTCACTCTTTAAAGTTCTTGTGTTTCTCACTGCATTTGAGAATGGGGTGTATCAAGACAATAAGCCAATAACTGTGGCCACACGGATGACGGATGAAGCTATCACGTTTCAAAATGGCGAGGAGACTTGGGTGCCTCAAAATTATGATAAGCAGTTTCGAGGGGATGTTACCGTTCGGACCGCAATAGAGAAGTCTTTGAATATTCCGGCAGTCAAACTTGCCCAGCAGGTAGGGGTAAAATCAATGATTTCCATGAGCCGTCGCTTGGGGCTCCAAGGTCCGATTGACGAGAATCTCTCCATTGCGTTAGGCACGGCCGAAGTCTCGTTATTGGAAATGGTTTCTCTGTTTGGAGTACTTGCTCATGGTGGGACTTATGTGCCGCCCACTGCGATTCGAGGTGTCGTCTCTCCTCAAGGTGAGATATTTTGGCCTGATGTTGATTATTCTCGGCAAGTTGTCAGTGCCGAGTCGGCGTATATCATGACTTCGCTGTTAGAGGGGGTCGTTCAACGAGGCACGGCTTCTCGCCTGGGCAAACTCGGCCTTCAAGTCCCAGTAGCGGGAAAGACAGGAACCACTGATGGATATCGTGATGCCTGGTTTATCGGATATACCCAAGAAATTGTGATTGGAATCTGGGTAGGCTTTGATCGTGCTGAGAGTCTTGGATTAACAGCCTCGCAAGCGGTATTACCTATTTGGGCTGACTTTGCAAAACGAGTGCTCAATTCCCAATTGCCGCAGCGACCTATTCCGTCGGGCATAACGTTGCGCGATATTGATCCAGAGACAGGCGAATTGGCTTCGTCGCAATGTCCTCAAGCATTGAAGGAAGTATTTATTCGAGGCACCGAACCCACTCAATATTGTTCGATTCATGGAAGGAGTTGGTGGGAGCAATTGAAAGATTATATGGGTATATAGAATGGGTCGATGATAATGGGGCAGAGGGGAAGTTTTTGATGAGGAATTTTTTGGCAAAGAAAAGAAAAAATCAAGAATAAATTCTCAGGCATTTCTTTTTTTTAAATTCGAGCAGGAAGGAATCGTTGATTGTTGAATCATCCTACAAGTTTTTTACATCCCCAAATTCTGTGGATAGCTATGTTGATAAATCGCTCTTTAGATGCACCAATAGTATAAAATATACCTGCCTTACCAACATGCCTAAATTTTGTGCATAGAAGAATCCTTCCTTGAACCACCATATCTTGTGGACTGCAAAAAATACGTATTGATTTTCTTGTTGACTTTTTTCATTTTACAGTCCCTAGAGGGTTTTTAGACTTTCATCTACGTAAAAAGAAAAGTTATTCACAGTGGGCGAATTTTTTTGGTGCCATTTGACGTTTTTGAACTCTTCAAATGGCTCCCACCCCCCTGATACCTACTATCAATTTCAGCAAGTCTTCTAAGAAGGAGTAGAAGGATTTCTCTGTGAACTTGATTTTCGGTCAGAGTACACGTTCGTGTTTGTACAGATATGGTGCCGAACAAAATTGTCCTATCTTGTCGAGGCAACCCCTTTAAAAACTACCTCAACTTACTTCATTCCGTTACGTCCCCTGAAACGATGTACTCCTATTGGGTGGGGGTAGGTCCTACCTAAAAGGGGTAGTCTCGAATCCTCATCTAGATTAGCCTGAAATATGCCACGAGGGCGGCAGCTAAGGGCTTTGCCACCTTACTCGAGTAGTAATAATCACCTTTTGTGTGAGGTTCATATGATGAAGATTCATCCTAGACAGGTTCTTGGAATATTGAGTGGGACATGCCTATTGCTGTTAGGGACAGGGTGTGTGACGAAGTCGGATTTACAAAAGATGAACCACAATCTAAGTCAACGTATTGATGTGTTGCAGAAATCTTCCGAGTCTCATCTTGTTGGGTTACGACAGGAATTAAAGCAAGATCAGGCAAAAACCTTAGAGGTACTTCAAGCCGAAACGTCGAAAGTTAAACATGAATTACTCAGGGTTCAGGAGTCAATGAAGCAAACATTGCTTGGAACGTATAAGGTCGAGGAGGCCGCCCTCAAGGAGCGTTTGCGAGTGTTGGAACGTGTTCGTCAGGAATTGGAGCATAGCGGGTCTTACCCCTCTCAAGATGTGCTTCTCCTCCACTAAGATTTCGTTTGGATGAAAACTTAAGGGTTATGTAGTCGTTAATCGTGGGAGGATGACTATGGAATGCACTCGGTGTGCCGGAATGATGGTTGTCGATCACTATGTCGATATTGCAGGAAGTTCGATGTTAGTGAGGACCTGGCGCTGTATTAATTGCGGGGCAGTCGTGGATCCCTTAATCAACCACAACCGTCAACTCCAAAAATCTGGGGCCTATCCGGTCTCTACGGAGTTAGGGCAGGAAGAAGAAACAGAAATGGTGTAAAGAGAAGAGAGGTGGCTTTCCAGTCATCTCTCTTCCCCCTTCTTTGAATAGCGAGTTCCCCATTGCCAAAATTGAAAACGAATGCCGCATGAACTGCAGCGAAAGGGATACCAAAAGAACAGACTTCGAACATGTTCAAGGAGTCCCTTTCGGGGTGTCCGCTTGACGTCCTGGCTACTGCATCTGGGACAATATGGAAGAACGCTGGACATCAAACCCACCTTCTTACTGCTTTTAAGGGATTGCCATTCTTTTTAATTACCTTCTCTCCCTCTATCACGTTCATTTTACAAGGTCGTGGCGCAAAGTTTGGATGAGTATGTCTTCAGGAAGAGAAGTGGGCGTTAAGCCTGGCTATCCTTTGAATTATGCCCCGCATTATCCACTGTATGCCATGAAATTTTCAAGGCTGATCTAGGTAGTTCGTACTAAAACTGGATGGCTGATGTGAGAATCGAAGGGCCATTGTACGAGTCTTCAGACGGAGCCTTACTTCCTTAGAGGGGTCAGCAAGTCGTAGCGAGGTCTAGATCCCAATAGATTTAACACGTTGGAGGCGGGGAGGGAAAAGCTGGTCAAGGAATGAAGGGAAGGCCTTAAGTTGGATAGTGAGAATCGAGAGGATTCCCACAAGGTTTAACAGTCCATCAGAGATGGAGGCACACCTGCCAGGAATCATAGCCTGGCCGATTTCCATAAAGGTCCCATGAAAAAATGACACCACGATAGTTGCTAGAATGGCTTTGTCATCCTTAATATTCAGGCTTCGGAGACTTATAAGAAGAAGCCCTGCCATGCCGGCATAGGCAGGAATATGAAGAAAGTTTGCAACCGTAGGATGGGCGAGACTGACAATCGTTCCAGTTGCCCCGTTTGCATTAGGTGCGGTGAGGGCCACAGAGGTTAGAAGTATGACATACAGGCTTGTGCCGATAAGGCCAAGGCTATGCCAAAGATTCAATTTTCTCCAAGCCATTGATATATAGCCTTTCTTGGAAAGCAATCAATATTCTGGTTTGCCAATACTTATTGAGCTGTCGCAGATGAAGTAACTGGGAGTTGTGAGCGAGCTGACCGTAAATTAAGCCCAGGGCCAACGTCACAGCCTCCATGTTGTGCCGTCTTGCTATGAAGTTGAATGCCCCAAGCCTTTGCCAACGCGAAACAAGAAAGTTTGGCAATTCCGTCTTCAAAATTGGAGAAGTCCTTCACATATCGAGCGGTCCCGCTCCAATTAATTTCTCCTGTGGCAATATCTACGGCTCTAATAAACACGGCACCGTTGTGAATGGTCTGTTTGGTGGGTAACCCGCTTTGGAAGACGAGATTTTCTCCGGACGAGATTTTGGTGCTGACGAAAATGACAAGTTGGGCTCCGATACCTTTTCCCATTCGAAGAACATCCGACTCTACATTTCGGGATTGGTTCAATCTTACCTCATGATCTTTTGCATATTGCATCAGTTTGGTTCGATCAACGACTGTTAACCCGCTTTTCATAAGCCAGGTTGTCAGGTGTTGAACCGCTCCCTTATTATTTCCCCACACAATTGTCTTGGTCTCTGGAAGTGGGAGCTTTCGATGATAACCATCGGTAATAGGGAGAGTGGAAATGGACGTTTGTGCACACCCGGTTATAATAAAGAGGTAGAGCAGAAAAAGTGGGGTTCTACCCATGACGAGGGAGTACCAATTCAAGGTGAATGTATACATTTTTCATATACCTTTTCAAAATAAGATGTTTGACACGCATCGACCCGCAAATTGACAGTAAAGTTCTGCCCTCCAAGGGACAATACCTCATTGGTAGTAATGGAGGATGTCGAGAGTGATGAAGAGGCTTAAACCGTTTCTCGGAGGGTTAGGAGAGATTTTTATACACAAGAAATAATGGCATAAAATGTACCGTAGTTCTAAGAGTTGAAATTCGCCAAAAATTGTCACCTGATCACTATTCGGATTTGAGATGGTCGAGGGCTTGTATGGCATGGACTCCAGGTATTGTCAAAATTTCAAGTTTGTGTTGTTCGACAGGTTCGGATAAATTTTTCTATACATGTCTTTATAATTTTTGCTACCGTACCTAATTTTTAAATTTTGGATGACCCAAAGGATGGATAGCGAGGCAGAGGAGGTTGCAATGATACGTCGATTCGTGCTGGTTCTCTTGTTAGGATTGTGGTGTGCCCCTACGCCATTGGTCCATGCGGAATCTTCAGAGGAATCCGCACGTCCAGTTCTCCAGGGTCTCAAAGGGGTCTATGTTTTGGTAGAGAACCTGGAAGAGGAGCTAACTGCTGCAGGCATTCAGCGTCTCCAATTACAGTCCTATGCGGAAGTCCGACTGATGGAGGCCGGAATTCGTGTCTTAGAACACGAACAGGTCTTCCAAAGACCAGGGATTCCTTTTTTATATATCAACGTGGGAAGTTTTAAGTTTGATCAAGAATCGTTTGCGGTCTGTATCGATGTGTCGCTTCGAGAGCAGGTTCGATTACTCAGAAGGGAAGAGAGCCCAGCGGTTGTTGCCACGACATGGCGAAAAGGCGCTCGGGTAGGTGTGTTGCCTGCCAAGTTAGTGGCTCGCGGCATTCGGCAGACCATCGATGATGCGATACAGGAGTTTATTCAAGACCTCAAGGCTAGCCGGAATATCCAAGACTCCTAACCAAAAGGGGCCATCTGACCGCTTGACAGGTCTGATTGCTGTGATCTGCTTCATACCGAATTATGTCACTCCATGATACAAAGAAAACATGTTTTCCATAAGGTCGGAAAACCTGTTGTAAAACAAGAAAAAGGAGGAGTGATATGATCAAGGTCTGTTGTAGGTGCCATTCTTCTTATGGAGAGAAAAATTCTTCGGATAGCCGGAAGGTGACTCACGGCTATTGTCCTGCTTGCTATCACAAAGCCGTTGTCGATGTGCAAGAATGGTTGGCTTCGTTAGGAAGTCAGAAGGAAGAGCCTGTTTCAGAAGTAAGGGCAGCCTAAATAATCATTCCTTATGCCTAAACTGATAAAATCCTTGGAAAGCCAGATGGATGAAAAAAAGAAGGTATTTTACTGTAAAAAGGAATTGATTCACTATCTAAGGTATGAGCCAATAAAGGAATGCCTGCGTAGGAACTTCTTCCATCTTTCAACTAGCTATTCGCCTTCTACTTAGACGGTACTCAAAACACAACGTCACAAAATGCAGGTGTATGTAGCGAAAAGGGGACCACAATAATTTCCTTCTGCAATATCTCAAATTGAATTTTGGAGATGACGGGGAACTTTCTTGAACAATCTCAAACAACAAGAAGCCTGACGTCTTAGGCTAATCTTACCGAACCCTTTCTCGTCGCCGACACGCCCACGAATCTTCGCATCGTTTCAGCTCTAATCAAAGTCATGTTATGAAGCACACAAACTGACTTTATATTCATCCTGGCCACCAAAAGACCATGCAATACAACCCGACAAATTACCTGTTGAAACCGGACAACTCACGTGTTACTTACAAATGCACACCCTTGGCGCTGGTTAGCGCCGCTAGGTATGTTATCCTGAAACTTTATCCAAATAACAGCACTTTAGAGCCTTGTCTTCAGATCATCACCTTTGAGGGATTGAGTTCGGACGAAAGATAGCAGACTAACACCGGCAAACAGGAGGATTGATGGGTATCGTGTTGATGAACGGTATGTTCGGTGTCTTGTACCTTGTTGTGCTGTCGGTCCTGGTACCTGATGCTGCAGCCGCGACCCCTTGGGAGACTTGCAGCTCTACAAAGTCGATATCCTGGTCGAAGCGAGTTACTGCCTGCCGGGAAATTGTCCGCCGTGAGAAAGATCCGAAAAAACTCGCCACCGCGCATTTCCATATCGCTGAGAACCTTGCTCGATCTTATGACGCATTCATAACGATTGGATCTGAACAACCCTGTAACCCCGACAAAGGTCTCTGGAGTGAATCGAGGGATCGACTGTGCATGTACATTGACCCGCTGGAGGGGCTGGGCCTATCACCCGCTGAGAAGGAGGCGGACTGCCATCGCTTCGCGGCTCGCAATGTGACCGAGCCTACGACGAGGAATCTCGATGTCGTCGTTGCCGAATACAGGAAAGTGCTGCGCTATGACCCAGAACACAGAGACGCACGGTTGGCAATTGAACGGGGCGGAAGAATGTGCCTGCCGGCAGGTGACCGCGAAAAGTTTACTGAACTGATCAAAGCTGCACAGCAGAGCATGGTGGCCAAGGATTACGCGGGGGCGCGATCAAAGCTTGACGAACTCGTCGGCATGTCCGGTCAGTTCGCGGCACAAGATGCGGCATTTCGCGGCAATGCATTGGTGATGCGTGGTCTTGCGACGGCTGCGCTGGGCGAAACAGCGCACGCGCTTCAGGATCTCGATCGTGCGGTGGAGATAGCCCCCAGCGAGCAGTCTTACTATCGCCGAGCGCTGTTACGCCTCTCGACCGGCGACGCCTTCGGCGCTGCTGACGATCTGAATGCGGCCATACAAGCGGGGTCCAGTCCCGTGCTGTTCGCCACGCGCGCCGAGCTATTCTTTTCTCGGCATGCCTTTGAGGCAGCCCTGCCGGACCTCGGCCGCTTGATCGCCGAAGAAAGTACGCCTGCGCATCGCCTAAAGTCGGCCGCCTTTCTGTCGCGAGCCCTAGTCCTGCATCAGCTTGGCAACGTGGAGGGCGCCATCGCGGACTATCGTGCGGTTTTCTCCATGTTGCCGGGGAGTGACCCGCAGACCCGCAGCCGGGTCCAGGAAATTGTAGCCGGGCTGAAGCGGATCGGTATTTACAAGGGCAATGGCGAGGTATTCGATAGCGAGCTCGAGTCAGCGCTGACCCAATGTGTTGCGGCTCCGCAATGCCGCTTCTACCCGAAAACCGGCGCAGGCTGGTCTAGGCTCGAAATGAGCGCAATATTTCCGCCACCACCGCCGGGTTGGACAGCCGATAAGATGGTCGTCGACTATCTGGATTCGTCGAGCGACGAACTGGCGGAGAGCATTGGTCTGTCGGGGCTGATGCCAGTTACCGTGCGCGTTCGCGTTGTGCGGACGTACCGACACGGAGAATCATCTATCACGCTTTCGACCGATACTGAAGACTTCAAGACCGCATCCATCATCGACGTTCTTCACAAGGACGCCAACGCCCGCCGTAATCTTATGGCCTCGGGTTTGGAACCCTGGACCATAAGGGACTACAACGGGATGCGTGTTACCGATCCCGTGGCAGGCGAGGGTTACGTCTTCACTGTCAACACGGGCGGTGTCGTCACCTTGGAATGCGGTGCGGCAACCTGCCCGATAGATTTGCAGTCTTTGGCCGCACGATTCCGATTCGCAGAACTAGAACGCTTCTTTTCGGATAGGCACTCAAAGTCGGACTAGGGGTGCCTACCCCTACACCTTACTAAAACTGCCAGTAAGCCCCTTGCTTTGCATGGGGTTGAATAGCAGCCCGGAGCGCGGAGCAGAGGAAAAAATGTCGTTAGGTTTTTGAGAGGCCCCGCCTTGGGGCGGGGAGCTTCACGCTGCTTCATTATCAATCCTCTCAGGGTTCCTTCATTTTCAAAAACCCAAACCTATCGAGTCTTCCATAACCGGTTTTGTGGGAATCAACTTTCAATTAAGATAAAAATATTGGACATCTGTTTATCATCGTAGGGACTATCTGAAAAATCGTTGATTTCCAGAAAGTCAGTGCTACTTAAAGCCTGGAACCTCACCTTTTCCTACAAAAAAAATCGGTTCCCACACAGTATATCACTGCGTCATACATCGACCATTTCGATGATGTCTTCTTCAAGGTTTCCTAATTTGGTAGCCGAAATTCCAGGGAAGAAAACTTGTGGCCATAGCAGTGCGGCCTCACGTTAGCAGGATTCCAATCGGCCAGGGACTTTAAGGGTGAGACAATTCAATTATGAAAGTGTGAAGGACCTTGTGGTGGGGCACATGTTTTTTTGAGATGGTGAATCACTTCAACGTGAAGATAGATTGTGCCGAGGTGTATTCTATTCCTCTTATCCAGGTTACAAAAATGGGAAAATGGTCCCGACTTGCTTGGAAGAAACCTTATTGGAATCGTCATTCCACACCAAAACTATTAAAAATGTCCTGTCTTGTTAACCAGTCTGGAAGAATTATTTTAGGATTAATCCCACGCCTTTCTGTCATGGGTTTTCCAGCATGCCACCCAAATCAGGGCGTTCGTGGATTAAATCCCAAAAAAGATTAATGGCGCCCTTCTGTCTAAGGAAAAATGCACGTCTCAATACACTATGTAATGAAAAGTTTTCAGGCCAGAGTTGCCATGAGAAAGGTCTCCACCCTGGCCGGCAGGGTTCATACCCATCAGCCGGTCATGCGGTGAACAGGTTCTAGGGTGACCAAATCGACCAACAAGACGGTATCGAGCCCTCAATTGGTGGCAGTTCACTTGTTTTCCAGACACTCGCGGTTTCTGTTTTTCCTGAAACAGAACGGCCTTTGAGCGGCAATCAATTCTCTGGCTTGTTCCTTTGTCAAACGTTCTAACCGTAGAGAGGAAACCTTCGCCTCAAAACCCGGAAAGGGGGCGGTCGACTCAACCGCGACGGCGACTTCAGCAGGGCACAGTGCGGGAGATGCGCACACCAGCAGCTTGTCGATCAAGGGTTCAGGAATCCTGCTTACGGTCAAATGCAGAGGCCGCTTGTCGGTCGGAGTAGTGCGGTAGAGCAGCCGTCGACTACTATCGTCTCTTTTTGTGAGCGACACCCATCCCTTGATGCGATAATCGGCAGGACCAGCATAGTCTGTTCCTAATAATGGTCCGTGTGGAGGACGTTCCAGCACCTGACCAGTGGGAGCCTTCTGTGCGGTAGACCAGCTGTTGATCGAATCGAACGCTACGGAATGTTTGGCACGAAAAGAAGAAGCTTTCAGCATGACGAATTCATTTCGCAGGGACTCGAAATAGTCCGCCTCAGCGTTGCACCGAGCGATGTCAATAATCTCCCCCTCTTTTTGGGCCTCGGCAAATGCCTTGCAATGTTCGAGATTGAGATATTCGGTCTCGCTGCACCCGAAGAATATCAATGACACAGCAAAACCAATCGCTCGAACGCGGCAAATACAAGAAAAACACCCCACCGAATTATCAAATACAGCTTTTATGAGCCTTATTATTTTCTCGTAACAACCTCTCTTTTTGCTCTCGAGGTTTTGGCGTTTCATAATCACTTTATGCAAATCCTAGTTGCCAAGAAAGGAACCTGGCCTAAAAAAGATATCCGCTGGTCTGGTTGTAGGTTCGAGTCCCTTCTTGCGGTCATTGAAGGTTCAATTAGGATTGCCTGCATCCACCCTTACTTGGAATTGGTTATCAGCCATTTTCCCCTCGCCAGGAGGGTATCTCCGAACGTTTATTTCCCAACTGCCTGAGGTCGTGGTTCCGGTTTTTGGAGTTGGAACAAATGAATCCCTCGGTCTTGATTCCTCTTCAATGTACCGTAACTTGGCTGCCCCCTCCATAATAATCGTTCGAAATTTACCTGTCGAGACGGATGGCTAGCTCTCCCCAACGTGTGGCCTTGTACCTAATGAGGGGTTGTAGGGGGAGAATTGGTATTATGAATTGTTTACTGACAAAAGGTAGAAAGAAGTCTTGCATGGGGAGATCTGCCAATTGCTCCGGGAGGACCAAGTCCTGTTTGAAGCCTGGCGGCGACTTTATCATACCCTGTGCCCCACCATAGCGTAGATAAAAGATCTTCGGCTCCAGTCATGACTCAACGGCTTCAACGACTTGCCGTTTTCCAAGCCTGCTCTTACAGAAGGAATCCAAGTTTTGATCTAGTCAAAGCCAAAGCGACAACGCTACGACCATCAAGACCCTAATCCTCGTTTGCTTGCCTCTTCACGAGATGTTAAACGATCATGTACCTCATAAAGTCGTATTTGATATAATAGGCGCCTCATGCCTAGAATTTACGATCATGCGGCGGGTAGTTATAGAAAGTATCCTGTTCGGGCAACGAAGGAGAAAACATGCATATTCGAGGAAACAATCGGGTGCCAAAATGGACGGTAACTCTTTTTACCGGAATATCTGTCTGTATCTTCTCGGTGGCCTGCAATACAACTCCCATCGTAAAGCCTGCGTACAAAATAACAGGCTCTTTTACCGATGACACGGCAACCCGATCCAGTAAGAATGCTAGTTGTAACACACAGGTGCGCGTCGGGAATTGGGCAGGGTTCGGAACGGCTTACGTTGAAGAGACGACCATCACAAGTAATAGATATTATAGCGATCGGAATTGTGGATTGGATGATTGTATTTCTGCTCAGCGCGCGAGCAAAGGCAAGGGCAGATTCTTTTTCGGGTATGATCCCGATCAGACTATTGATTACCGAACCACTGATGTTTCTAAGAGATGGGGCGGCTTCAATTCCTCACAAACTTATCTCGAAAGTGGCAAGGATGTTCCCGACGGGGTTGAAGGAATTTATTTTAGGATCGAAGATGCAAAAAGTGGTCGCCGCAAGAACTTACGTGTCAGCATAGCGCATCGTGGTCTCTACAAGCTTATGAAAGCTCGTGGGCTTATTGATCAATCTAAGGTTAATAAGAAACTATCTGTTACTTTTCAGTTCGATAAGGGTATACCATTTGAACAACCTTCGCATCTTACCCCTTACCCAGTTTTTAGTCACAATGGGGTCATGACCATGCCCTATTGGGGCAATTCCTGGGTGACCACCAAGGAACAGAATAGGCATAGGGATAAACTTTTCGATTATTTACTGAATCCCAAGCAACCGACCTCACTGCTGAACATTTCTTTAGCGGAAGATACAGGACAAGTACTCTACGTTGCCAAAATGGATATGCAGGATGCCCGCAGCGCGTTTTGGCAAGCATACTTGGAGTATCAAAACATCCTGGTCGTGCGTAATTGCGCGGCCTAGTCGATTGAGGAGGAGGGATAGCTGGCCTTAAAGGGTTGCGTTATCCTAGAAGTGATCAACTGGGGGTATTCGGAACGAATTCTAACAGCCCTGATAATACGGTACCAAAGCTTTTCCATCGAAAATCACGTATTGGATTCGCAGCCCAATAATTTAAACTACCCACGCTCCGCTTTGACTGCCACCAAAATAGGATGATCCGCGGCTACCATCGATTCGAGTTTGTGTACTACAAAATCGTACAATTTCAATGCCTCTTTGTGATCACCCGTCAGGCGTTCTAGGCGTGCTTTGATAAGGGTCGCCATCATCGCCACTTCACCGTCTTGGGTTTCATGCACTGCTATCGACCCGGCCTCAGTGGTCATGGCTGCCACCAACTCAGCTGATTTAGCGGTGTCACCGTCGGACATCGAGATGAGGCCAAGAAGGTGTTGACTCATGGCAACTCCATACACAGAGATCGCACGGCGATAACGAGTATCCTGCTCGCCCCAAGAAGCTTTTGCTGTTTCTGCGGCAGTTAGGGCGAAATTTACGCTATCGCGCAATCCCTTGCCATACTGGTTATTCCATACGAGAGATTGAATCAGGTCTCGGGCCTGATTTAGCGCCTCCTTATATTCACTCTCGTCTCCAGACTGAGCCTTCGCTAAACCCGAGGCGAAGAGAGCAGTAAGGAACAGGATGCAAGTCAACAATTGCGGGGCATATAGTCGCCGCTGTAAGTGGCGATTCATGTTGGAGTAGAGAAACATATTTTCATTCCTCCCTTTCCCAATATCCAGAATTGAATCCATAACCTGCTTCGTCGCAGGGAACGCTATCAGGCAAGTCATGGCCAATGCGGTCGAGTAATTGACGGCGGTAATCCAACAACATGCCGGACAGGTTGATGTACTCTCTCAAGACCTTCACCTGATCCACAGTCATGATGAAGTAAATTGGGGGCATTCCTTTCGTACCTACGGTTTTTGTAAAGACGGTATTAAGAAAGTCGTACGCAACGTCAAGAAGAAATGCACTTGCTGTTGCTGGTTCTTTGTCGAGAAGTTCTTGAAAGGATGGAAATTCTACCGCCTTGAGTAATCGTTCTGTGGCGTCGTTATCTTCAATTCCAAAGGTCTCGATATCCTTGACGTAATCATTGTAGTACTGCTGAAAATCATCCTGGGCCTGCTTACGATCAATCGACAAGATGTAAGGTAGTCCGTAAGGAGATTCAGGTAATTCACCAAAGCCCTTCATAACGACCGAAACCCTGTCAATATTATGATTTTTACCTGCTATTACGATATTCATTGGTCTCATCGCGCGCATGATCGTTTAGACGCAGGGTAAAAATTCACATCCTGCGAAGCTTACTCGGCAGTCACTAGTAAGGTCTGCCTGTGGTCCGAAGAACGAAAATGACGGAACAGGCTTGCGTTGTCCCGATAGGGTATATTCCAAATTAGAACGCCGTCAATAACAATGATATTTTTAATTCTTCAGAATTGATTGACGGGTTATTTCGGTAAATTTGCAGACTGGTTATAAGAGGTCTTGGGGTTACAAGTAATGAAACTAAATGAATCTGAACTCTTCGATCTCTATGGCAGGGGTATGATGGGCAGGTTTGAATTTGCTAGGAAAGTTGCAAGGTAAGCTAGGGAAGTGGTGCGCCCGAAGGGAGTCGAACCCCTAGCCTCCTGATCCGTAGTCAGGTGCTCTATCCAATTGAGCTACGGGCGCCAAAGGGAAAAGCCTGCTGATTATGAGCAGCTCTGGACCAATGGTCAAGGAGAATTTCATAGAAATATTAAATCGATTCTGCCAACCCCTTATTTATCCTACGTCGTTTCCCGTCATTATTATTGAACCACCGCTCTAACAATATTTTAGGAACTCGTCCAAGCCCTTTTACCAACCCCTTTCTACAAAGATTTTTTGATTTCGAAACCGTTTGGCTGAAAGAATTTAGAATTTAGATTGACCGCGGTTGGAAATGTGACAAAAAATTGTCATCCCGTAACAAGTCAACTTCCAATAACAGCGGTTATTGGACAAAGCCTTTATCCCCAGTATACTTCTTAGATGTCATTACGTAACTTGAGGATACATTGAAGGTTGGTTTTCTTTCTATGTGGACTGGAATCTTTATGCTGTTTTTATCCAGCCCCTCTCTGGCATGGGCCAAAGATAGTTTGAGTTTTTCCTTATCGGTATTTGGCGGTCGAACGATTATCGGCTCAACCGATCTTGAATACAATAGTTCGACCTCAAATGGGGAGCTAGAGAATTCCTTATTGAACAATTCACATATGTTGGGCGGTAAAGCCACCATGTGGTGGGTAAACTCTTCTAGCCGGAAACCGGATGTTGGACTTGAACTTGATATCACGACATTTGATACCACCATGCCGACTCAACAAATCATTGGGAGTGGTACTTTTAACGGGGCGCCTGCTATTTTATTTGTTACACTCCTTGCCCCTATTGAATTGGAATCTCAGGCCTTTGCCCTCCAATTTGTTGGCCGGTATCCCATTGGGATAACAGAGGCTCTACCCAATGGTCGTTGGTACCCCTATGTTGGAATTGGAGGCGGTATTTCCAGAACCAAGGCCTCCTGGTTGGGCCAATCTGATACTGATCTGACCCCTCTCTTACAAGGAGTCATCGGGTTGAATCTGTTTCTAAATTCCCGTATTTCAATTTTTGCCGAATATAAACGGATGCATGCCGCACATTCTTTTGACTTTACTGGGTTTCAAACGAATGTGGGGCTTACCTTGAGTCCCAATCACCTGGTTGCCGGAGTTGGAGTTCATTTTTAGATATGGAGTCATTAAGAAGGGTTGCTCGTTTGGGTTTGCATGGGATGCTGTTCCTTGGCATGATTCTATTGCTCCAAGGCCTCAGTTACGCCGAAGATTCCCGACACACGATCGTAGAGGGAGATGATTCATCGGATCTCTCCTTCGAGATTGGCATTGGAGCGTGGGTCAGTGAAGGGCGTACGGAATGGAATCATGATGCTTCATCTGTCAGTACGTCTTTAGGAAACCCTTCCTCCGATCTTACCTATAAAAAGTTACGAAGTAATGTGGTGGAGTTGAATGGAACGCTACGTGCGAGGGATTCGTTTTTTCTTCGTGGGAACATTGGGTATGGCATCATTGATGATGGAACGTTAATCGATGATGATTTTCTTAGCGCAGCCGGTGCCGCTGCCAATGGAACGAGTGTCTCTGGTGCGCATATGTTTTCGCGTACGGAGAGTTTTGTCAATGACAACTATCTTTGGTTTGTCACACTTGACGCCGGCATCCCGTTATTTTCTTTCTTTTCTGACGCAGTCACCCTTGGGGTATTTGGAGGATATCAACATTGGCAGGAGCGTGTCTCTGCCCAAGGGGTCAATCAATTAACCTGTACTTCTGTCGGGAATCTCTGTTCGGCATCGGGAAATCAGTCATTTTCTGGGCAAGATGCCATCACAAACACGGTTCAGTGGGATTCATTTCGTATTGGAATTGACTCTGCGTGGCACCTATTTCAAAGACTGGATGTGACAACACGCCTCGCCTTTGTGCCCTATACGATTATGGAGAACCAAGATACGCACCACTTACGTACCGATTTGAGACGGGACCCCAGTTTTACCATGACCGGGACAGGACATGGATACCAAGCCGATGTGGGTATTCAGTTTCTCTTAGTATCGAATGTGTATCTCCATGCGGGAATACGATATTGGCGGTTGGAAGTGACCAATGGTTCATGGAGGAATCATCCCAACGGGACTACTGCTACCACGGCCAATTTGAATGAACTGTCTTCACAGCGTTATGGTGGAACCTTTGGCCTCCGTTATCGGTTCTAGTCAGTTATTCTAGGCAGATATCCCCCCCGCGCACGTCCATGACATCCCCAAACATGGTAGTTCCTCCTGCAATCCGGCAGTAATGGCTTGATATCTCTACCAGTTGGCCCTGGTGAGAATAAAATTTCCCATAGGTGATAGAGAGAATGTCCTCTGTGCCTATTTTGGCCTCCAAAATACATTCCCCACTCTCTCTCCTGAGGATTTTCACCCAATAGTCACAGGGAAATACTGGCGGGGATTCCGGATTATCCAAAAAGATAAGGCCACTTCCATTATTATAAGCCCAATGATTTCTCCTCAGATGTGCCACTTGGGAGCCTTCTTCATCATAGAAATCCATTGTTAGGCGCATTCGACGGGTTTCCCTGTCCCATTCAAAGACAACTTGTTCTTTTCCTTGGACGGCGATGACACCGTTGGTATTTCGAATTACATTTGATCCAAGCTTTATATCCATATCGTTCTGCGTCTCGTCCTTTCCGATTTCTCGGAATCAGAAAAATGTTAGCGATGGCGAAAGGTTTCTTCTTCAAATTGTTGGAAGAGACGTTTGGTTTCCGGATGCAAATGTCCTGCCGATCCTCTGGTAATATTAGCGGTTCGAAATAAGGGGTTTATTTTTCCGTTCGGGTGAAGATAGGCAGCCCGAAGGGGGACCGAGCGTCGATTGTGACGAATGAGGTGACAGGTGGTATGCCGAATACTTGTGAGCCAATCAGCCAATTCTTGAGGATTACCTATTGAAGCAGAGAGGAGAAGAAGTTTTGCCTGTGCCGGACAAAATATAAGTGTTTCTTCCCAGACCACGCCTCGCTCGGGGTCAGCAATATATTGGGATTCATCCAAGATGACAAGTCCTAGCGTATCGAGCCGTACATCGATTTCTCCGCTGGCGGCATCATATAAGAGGTTTCGTAGAATCTCAGTTGTCATAATTAAGAGAGGAGCTTGGGGATTATCCCGGCGATCGCCCGTTAAAATTCCGACTTGGTCTGATCCAAAAATTTTTGAGAATTCAGTATGTTTTGTGTTGCTGAGGGCTTTGAGTGGGGAGGTATAGATCACCGTTTGCTGATGAGCCATAGCCCATTTGGCTGCCTCCACCGCTACATACGTTTTGCCACTGCCAGTTGGGACACTCACCACGACATCGGTTTCACGGAGCTGTGCCACGGCCTCTTCCTGCCAGGGGTCAGGGAGAAAGGGTTCCGCTTCGGGAACACCAATTCCTTTTAGAAGGGTGTCCATGGACACGGGGGGATCTGATGGTTCCGGGCCGATGGGGACGGATGAGGTTTTTGATTTCCGAAGTGCTTGTCCCCGCCATGGTCCTTTTGAACGCTCGGATGAGGACTTGGCTTTCGGGGTGCGGTGGCTTCCTTCCTGAATAAGAATGCGGAGGTCTGATTCTAAGCCTGGTCGATCTTCCGCGGAGGCCCGAAGAAGGGCTTCAATGAGCCTTTTTTTCCCCAAACGAAAATGTCGATAGATTCTTCCATGGGCCAATCGATGGAGTCGGCTTACGGGCTGGCTACTCAAAAGTTTTTCTAGTTCCTCAGTCGTCATGTTCCTCCACAGGGACGTGGATGAGGGTATAAGTTTCGGCCAGGTTCCTGTTGAATCGATTCATATGCATGTTAGGGAAGTTCTTCCAAAACACCTCGTCTAAGACCTTTGATCGCCGCGCTAGCGCAATCCGCAAGGCTCGGATGTGTGTCCTTCAACTGGTAAATTTGAGAGAGGTATTCTAACGTTCTTGCCAAGAGACGGTAAATATCTCCCTCCGCCATCGTCGTCTTTCTGGTCAGGCCAATCCATGTCAGGGTGGAATCTCCAACCCATCGCTCGGTCAATGCGGCAATATCTGCCCTCAGTAGAGGTGGGGACTCATAGGGAGCGAGATCATGGGCTACACGACGAACCTGTCCCAAAAGAGAAGCGAGCCCGCTACTTGTGCGGGGGAACGCGTTAGGTCGGTCATCATCGTGGGCAATGCTGGTAAGTACTCCTGCCAGGATATGAGGCTCAACTCCTAGAAAGGCATCTGCGCGAATGAGTTCGGTGATCAGCAAGGAATGGTCGATACGAATTAGTCGAGCCCATTCTCCGGTTTCAGTAAGATGGTAAGTTGGAGAGAGATAACCAAAATGCTGTAAGACTTCAACTTTTTCAGTAAATTTATGCCATTGCCCTGTACGGAGGGCCCGGATCGATTTGGTATGGCGCTGCTGTTCTTGCCAGAGCTTTAAAGCCTGGGGATGATCTTTCCGGCAGAGCGATTTGGAAGGACAGGTCGGACAGGGAAAGTCACTGAGCGCCTGTGCGATTCCTTCCGGATCTCCCTGATCATCGTGTTCATGTGTGAGTATGGGTAGAACCGGCAGGTGAGGGGGAAGCGTTGACAATTGCTGTAAGGCTTCATCCAAACTGGCAGGCGTCACCCAGGGGTAAGCCTTCGTTTCCGAGACGTCGAGGGTTCGGTCGTAGATGGTGGTCACCATCATGGCAGGACATTCCGTGAGCGAGCCTCCTTCCCGCAGGATGGTAAGGGAAGGGCTTCGTTGCCCTTTGCTACGATATTGACGTAAGGCTATGCCTCGACCTTTTGGAAGGCCTATCACGCGTCCAGGGTTTAAAAATGGGAGTTTGGCTGCCAATTCCGGTGGGTCGGATGGTCGGCTATGTTGAATTCGCTTGGTTTTCCGTCGTCGGGCTTGATCAAAGGCCTGCCATTGCCCAATCCAGTCCATGCAGTCGCGGGTTCCATAGGTATTGATTGAATCCTGCAGGTGTTCGGATTTCCGTTCAAGAGTCTCGGCCCGACGATTTAATTGAAATTGTGCAAAGCTTTTGGCGAGGATCGGTTGAATTTGATCCATAGGATGTGCCTTGAGGAGATTCAACACCATAGGATAGGCAACCAGAAATTTACTGTCGATGGATTCCGGATGACCCGTGAGCCCCCTGGTGATGACGCCAAGATCCATATAGGGTGAGGGAGTGACCACGGCGAACCCTACAAGGTCTTTACCTCGTCGTCCCGCCCGTCCTGCCAATTGTTGGACTTCGCTAATGGTTAATTCACTGAACTCTTTTGACTTTCTGACCCCTGACTGTGTGAGCACGACTGTTCGAGCGGGAAAGTCGACCCCTGCTGCTAAGGTTGTTGTTGCAAATACGGCATCAAGACACCCTTGCCGCATAAGTTCCTCAATGGCAATTTTCCACGAGGGGAGGTGTCCAGCATGATGAGCTGCAACACCGATACGCTGAACGGTATCGAGGAGGGGATGTTCTTCTATACTTGGATATTGCTCAATGAGTTGCTGCAGTACGTCGGCAATAGCTTGTTGGCGTGAAGGCGATATGGCCGCATCTCCACGGTCAAAGGCCTGCATGGCTTCATCACATGCCCGTCGCGATGTCAGAAATACAATGGCGGGAGTTAACTGTTTATGTCGAAGCGCGGTAATAAGGTCAACAGGGTGAATGGACAGAGGCATCGAACTTCATTCCCTTTGAAATGGCGACAAGGCCGGAATCTGTCACCGTATAACGTGCCCGATCGACCTCAAGATTATATCCGATTTCCATATTGGCAGGAATGACGACATCCTTATCAATGATGGCATTTTTAATTTTGGCATGATTCCCAATGACAACATTTTCCATGACAATGGAGTCCTGAACCAAGGCATGGTCTTTCACAACGACATTTGGGGAAAGGACGGAACCCTGTACCCGACCACCAGCTATGATGCACCCTCCACAGACGATTGAATCCAGAGCGACACCCGCACGGCCTTCGTCTCCCTCTTCCGCGAAGACAAATTTAGCGGGAGGGAATTGCCCCTGATAGGTACGAATAGGCCAGTCGGCGTCGTAGAGATTAAATTGTGGATCAACAGAGACCAGGTCCATATTGGCCTCCCAGTAGGCATCGAGGGTGCCAATGTCTCTCCAATATTTCACAGTTTTCTTATTATTATCCACAAACGGGAAGGCAAAGACACGATCTTGTTTCAGCATATTCGGGAGGATATTGGTGCCGAAATCATGCACGGTACCCTGTTGGGCATCTTCAAACAATCGTCGTGCGAGTGTTTCGGTTTTAAAGAGGTAAATTCCCATTGAAACATAGGCCAAATGTGGATGATTGGGTAAAGGTGAGGGATTAGGAAGTTTTTCCTCAAATCTGGTTATTCGGTCATCATGGTCGACGGCCAATACACCAAATTGTTTGGCCTGCTCAATGGGGACTTCAATCGCGCTGACCACCGCATCGGCGTTTTTCGAAATGAGAAAATCATACATGCCCCGGTAGTTCATTTTATAGACGTGATCGCCCGAGAGCACGAGTAAATAGGGGAGTTTTTGTTGTTCAACAAGGAACATATTTTGATAGACCGCATCGGCCGTTCCTTTATACCAGTCCGCATTAATACGCTGTTGTGGGGGAAGAGGGGTAATAAATTCGTTCAGTTCTGGATTAAAGATGTTCCATCCTGCACGAATATGTAAGTCAAGAGAATGGGATTTATATTGTGTCAACACCGCTATTTTTCTCAAGCCGGAGTTGAGGCAATTGCTCAAAGTGAAGTCAATTACACGGTATTTTCCTCCGAAGGGTACTGCAGGTTTCGTCCGAACTTGCGTCAACGGAGCTAGTCGTTCCCCTTTTCCTCCAGCGAGAATCATGGTGAGAATTTCTTGCATAGTTCGTGATTGTAACAAGACCTGCCGAAAATGGGAAGAATCGGCAAATCTTGACAGGTAAAGGGACTGCGGCCATACTTTCTAAGTGGAGAATGTCTTGATGTTCCAATCTTTGATAAGAGAGTAAGAGAACGTTTATGAAAAAACCGCTACGAAACGACAAAGCCGGGACACCATCTTCTGAACAACCAATTATGGAGCTTGATCCCCATGGGCAAGATTTTCAAGGCATGGTATGGCGAGTTGAACGACTCGAGCGACAGATTGGAAAGCTCTCGGAATTGATCAGAGAGCATGCGGTTGATGCAGATCGATTGGTTCAGATTGTGGCTGAAGATCGTGAGCTCCTCCATCAAGAGTTGACACTCCGATTGGCGATGACACGTAAAGAGAAGAAAGCTTCCCCCGCGAGTTCAACCTCCATAGAATTATTCTCCTCTTAAATAGTTTGGGGCGTCCGCTATACATCGCTTGATGTGAGATTACGTGGTATTGACCCCAAATACCTCCTGCATTTGGGTACGATCTCCTTGGAGTTTAATGAATGGAGAGTATATGAAGCATTCATGTGGAGCATTGGGCCTCATGGAGGCTTGGTTCTTTTGGTTTATTCCGCTTAAACAAACAAGCTAAAGATTTATTTTCTCCTAGACGGTTTGTCCCTGCTACCATCCTTTCTCCGTACTTCGATTGCACAGTTTTTTACAAAGATATTTCTATGGGTTCTTTTTGATTGGTAGGAGTTCAAAATTCCACCAGGAGACCTGCCTACTTCTTCTCAAATCGCAATTGAGAAAAAAATTACTCTGTGAACCATGGCTTCTTATGGAGCCTTTCCGGGCACAAGGGGCCCTTGAAAGGCCTCTTTCCCTTATTCCCTTTTACGCAGTTGGCTAGGTATAATGTGGAGACTATGAATCTGGTGAAGGCGAAGGAAAGAAGTCGAGACTTCGTTTGGGTTGAAGGTACAAAATAAGGAGAAATGAATTCATGAAATATACGGGTAAACATGTAAAACTTTTCTTCGGAATTCTGACCGCATGTCTCTTCTGGGGGATCCAAACGGCCAGTATTGTTTCCGCCGGAACGGTTTTGGTTCAAGCACCCTATGAATTTCATGCCCCCCCCAAAACTGAAGAAGTGCCCGATACCTCCATACCCCCCAATACCGAAGAATTAGGGACTGAGGAAATCAAGAGGGCCGAAGCCCTCCTCCCGCTTCTTGCAGGAGAGCAAGAGTTGTGGGCGATCGGGGAATTTGTTCATTTAGGCCGACCTGGAGTTCCTACTCTGATTAAAGCGTTAACGATGCCCAATCCTCGAATTCGCTATAATGCGATTGAAACATTAAAAATTATCAAGGATCCTACCGCGGCACCCGCTCTGGTTAAATCTGCCATGGAGCCACATGAAATGACTCGGGTGCGCGGCCATGCACTCAAGGTTGCAGTCATCCTGGATCCGACTCAGACTCCCGATGCGATTGCAGTGATGGCGAAAGATCCCAATGAAACCATTCGAAAAACAGCGGCGTTTGAAGGGCGCTATGTTCGTGATACCCGGGTTATTCCTGTCCTCATTCAACTTATTACCGATAAAGAACGTTTTGTTGGCGTGACGGCTGTGCAATCTCTTTGGATGTTGACCCAACATGAGACCGAAATGCACGATTGGGCTACTTCATCCCTCGAGCAACGGAAGGATTGGGGGCAAGAGTGGGTTGATTGGTGGGCGCAAGAGAAGGATTCCTTTACGATACCCCCTCCGAAACGTTCCAAAAGATCCCGATTCTAAGTGCTATAAATTGCTCCAAAATTAGTGACGGAACTGGGAAAAGATTGTTGAGGTCAAAATCATTGTCCTACATTGCGGGTGTAGAAAGCCTATGATATATACTGGTCGTAGCGGATAATGAGCATATTAAGAAATGCGGAAAGGCTCTCATGCCTGTATTAAAAATTGCAAAATTAGGTAATCCAGTATTACGGCAGGTGGCCGAGCCTGTTCCCTTGGAAGAGATTCCAACCAAGAACTTTCAACGGTTTATCGACGACCTTTTTGAGACCATGCATGATGCGGAAGGAATTGGGCTCGCGGCACCTCAAGTATCTCGGTTGCAACAGGTCCTTGTCATGTCCCTGTCAGGAAAGGAAGGATTTCCTGATACGGTTCTCATTAATCCTCATATCGCCTTCTATGGACCGGAGATGAGCGAAAACTGGGAAGGGTGTTTGAGTGTCGATGGACTGAGGGGCAAGGTCACCAGGCCCTCAACCATTCGGGTCCAGGCCTATGATCGAGATGCTCAGGCATTGGATTTTGAAGCGACTGGCCTATTTGGGGTCTGCATACAACATGAGATGGATCATCTGGTTGGCAAGGTGTTTTTGGATCGCATGACGGATTTATCGACCTTGACACAACTGAAAGAATTTGATCAGTATTGGCAAAAAGAAACCTCCACTGTCGTTTGATGTAGAGAGTATAAGTCGCAACTTGTGAAGTCTCTTCTCCGGGTTCTTACCTATCTTCGCCCCTTTCGCTCCCTTGTTCTCGTGACCTTAGTGTTTGCCGCCATTACGACGGCCTTGGAATTGGTGCCCCCCTGGCTTATTAAGGTGGTCATTGATGATGTGATCCAGGGGCAAGAAGCCAACCTGCTCGGGCCGATTGTGGTGGCCCTGCTTCTGGCCTATTTGATTCGAAACCTCTGTGCGTCCCTTCGTATCCGATTGAATAATACAGTAGAACAACGAGTGGTCCACCGCCTTCGCGAACAGGTCTTTGCGGCTCTCCAGCGGCTCTCGGTCAGTTATTATGAAAACCGGTCCACGGGAGAAATCATGTCAAGAGTGGTGAGTGACACCGAACATGTGGAACGGATTTTTATTGATGGGTTAGAGGGGATGTTGACAGCCTCCCTGACTCTGGTAGGCATCACGAGCATGTTATTTTGGCTTAATTGGAAATTGGCCATTCTGGCCCTGCTTCCTATTCCCGTTCTGACCATTTCCGCCATGGTGTTTACCAAACGGGTACATGGATTTTATCAACGTATACGCGAGAGTGCCGCCGAGATGAATGCCTACTTGCAAGATGCCTTATCGGGAATACGGGAAACGATCGGATTTAACCGACAAGGCTTTGAGCAAGAACGGTTTTCCAAAAAAAGTCTCGCCTATAGTGAGAACAATCTGAAGGCGATGTATTTATGGGGATTCTATTCGCCCGGTATGATGTTTATAGGAAGCTTGGGAACAGTCTTGATCGTTTGGTATGGTGCGGGGGAGGTCTTGCGAGGGAGCCTAACTCTTGGAGAACTGGTCATGTTTCTTTCCTATCTGGCCCTCTTTTACGTTCCCATCAATCAAATTCATTCTGTCAACCATATGTTGCAACATGCCTTAGCGGCAAGTGAACGGGTATTTGAGATTATTGATACGATTCCAGAGGTGCAGGATAAACCTGATGCACAAATTCCATCAGAACCGTTACAGGGAGCCATCACCTTTGAGCAGGTCCATTTCCGGTATCGAAAGGATATTCCTGTCTTACAGGGAATTGATTTCTCTATTCATCCGGGAGAACAAATTGCCTTGGTGGGTCCCAGCGGAGCAGGAAAGAGTACGATCGTAAAGCTTTTATTGCGATACTATGATGTGATTGGCGGCGTGATACGATTAGATGGCTCTGATATTAGGGACCTCCCCTTGTCGACGGTACGACAGCAGGTCGGGATGGTCCAACAAGAACCTTTTTTATTTAACGGGACTATTCGCGAGAACATTCTCTATGGGGATTTGACTGCGGGGCAAGATCGGCTGGAAATGGTGGCGGAAGCAGCGAGGGCGCATCAATTTATTCTCGATCTGCCACAAGGCTACGATACCTGGATCGGAGAACGCGGTGTCAAACTATCTGTCGGGCAAAAACAACGAATTTCCATTGCGCGTGTACTGTTAAAGAACCCTCCAATTGTCATTCTGGATGAAGCCACCTCAAATATTGATACCGAAACAGAAGTTAAGATTCAGGAAGCCCTAGAGAATCTTACGAAAGATAGAACCACCCTTACCATTGCACATCGGCTCTCTACTCTTCATCAGGCCGATCGAATTCTCGTCGTGAACGCAGGGAGAATTCTTGAAGAAGGTGTCCATAGAGATTTACTCCAACAGGGAGGGCTTTACGCCAACTTGTATGAGGCGCAATTTAGTTCCAGTCGGTCGTCATAGTACGGAGGCACTGCCCTCGTTTTCAGGCATTGCAGACCATGCTCGTCTTGGATATAATTCCCGGACAAAACATCATGGCTTTGAAGGGATGAATACATGGTACTGATCTACGAAAATGATCCATTAGATACCGAGGACGCCGGTGGGAGCTTTTATCATGTGTGTAGTGGGCGAATTGTAAAAGAAGCTATGACTCCCCCTCCTCCTGATCAACCCTATGAATGTCCGCATTGTGAAATTGAATTAGAAACTGAAGATTTTTTTATTGCACAAATGAAGGGCTCGGTTTAACCGGGTTTGAGCCTTAGGGAAGAGGAATCGCATGGGCACAAGTAGCTCTGGCAGAAAAACCGTCTCCATTATGCGTGGGCTCATGATGCTGTGTGAAATCTGTTACGAAGACGTCATGACCGAAAATTTGGTTGATGCCAAGGGATATGTTGCTGATTCGGATACCCTATTTGATGTCATTTGTCCGGGCTGTATGGATATAAACAGACCTCTTATTGACGATATGCTCGGAAGTTCAGAGTAGAAATTTAGAATGTTCTTCTAGGGCATTTCCAACAATGCCTATTGGCAAGACCTTCCATTAAATACCTTGCACTCAGATTCCCCTCCGACGAGATTCCAAGAATGTAAAATAGGGAATTTCTTCCCTTCTTGATACTCGATTTTTATGTCAATCATCCCACCGACTGGTAGTTTGCCGACATGGGGCTTCCCTCCCTCAGTCGCTTGTACGATTAAAATTTTCCCTCCGCTAGAGACAAAAATAAATCCATGGGTGGGATCGACATCGACAATTGGGGAAAACACACTCGTGGTCTGAGCCAAGCCAAGACCGCTGAAAGCTAAGCTTACGATAACAAAGAAACATATAGATCTGATCGTCGAATGTAACACTTTAGAATGCATGGAACCCTCCGAGATTGACAGAGGTGGACAAGGTTATCGCGTCAAGCGAGTATGACATGCCCATAAACGGAGGGTCTACCCAAAAATCGTGATCTAAGTAATAGAGAAAACTTATTGAATTATAAAGAGTTAATGGGAATCTGGCGGATCTGTTTCTCTTGGATCATGAAGGCTTGAATAGTCGGAACTTGGAAGTTTTCAAGGGAGACGATGAGGTATGCCACGTCCGGATAATAGGCCAATCCCACATCGGTTTCCGAAGGGTAGGCCGGTGAGTGGGTATGCGAGTGGTAGATAACGAGGAGCGTAAGATCTGTAGCACGCATCTCCTTAAACGCCTGTAGCATTTCTTGAGGATCCATAAAATAGGCCACCTCGGCCTTTGTCTGTTCCGAAAGGTCTTTGAGGTGTTTAACTTCCGCCTCGGCAAAGACCTTGATGGCTTGATCATTCTTCGCAACCGTATTGGAGATACGAAAATGTTTGGTGACCTGTCCGTCTTGGCCCGCAAGGAGTCCACAACATTCATAGGGGGCACATTGTTGTGCGTGGGAAACGAGGTCCTCGAGAATGGATTGGGGAATATTGAGGGCGTCCACGCTACAGACTACAACTCACGTCGTAGTCTCCACTCAGGTCTGTGATAGCTGGGTTGGGACCGCAGAGCCGGCAGGCCGGATCCTTCGGTCGAGAGACCTTGCGAAAGACCATGTCGAGGGCATCGTACATCAAGAGACGATCGGCTAATGTCTCACCGATCCCCAATATTTCTTTAATGGCTTCTGAGGCCTGGAGAATGCCTATGGTGCCTGCCAGAACACCCAAAACGCCAGCCTCCTGGCAATTGGGGACAAGTCCAGCCGGAGGAGGATCTGGATAAAGGCATCGGTAGCAAGGGAAGCCTTCATGAGGTTTGATCGTAGTCAGTTGGCCTTCGAAACGGAAGATACTTCCGGAAATGAGTGTCGTTTTCGAGAAAAAACAGGCGTCGTTGACTAAATAACGGGTGGTGAAATTATCAGAGCCATCCAAAACTAAATCATACTCACCGAATAACTCCATAGCATTATCCTTGGAGATGTGTTCGGGGTAGGTATTCAAGGTCAATTCAGGATTGAGCGCGGAAAGGGTTCTTCGTCCCGATTCGACTTTTGGAACACCAATAGTTGCGGTGTTATGGAGAATTTGCCTCTGCAAGTTCGATAAGTCAACGACATCGCCATCTACAAGCCCCAAGGTGCCTACGCCGGCTGCTGCAAGATAGAGGGCTGCGGGCGATCCTAACCCCCCAGCTCCCACAATGAGAACTTTCGCTTGGGAAAGTTTTTGTTGGCCCTTGCCTCCCACATCATCAAGAATGATGTGTCGACTATAGCGCTGAATATAATCTTCGGTAAATTCCATAACGGAACGTCTTATTCCACAACGTTAAGTTCGATGGGGTCAACAATGACTCCCTTTTCTCGTAACCCCTCAACGGCGCGTTCAATTTCTGGGGTCTCGCCTATCAGTTCGACATCCAACCAGCCGGTGGTTTCTCGAACGTCTGCTCGTCGGACGTTCGTAACCACTTTATATTCGTGGCCAATTTGATAGAGGACCGGTTCTTTAATTTTTTCCTCTGGAAACCGAATATGAAATCGTAAATGTGCCATTAGGTGCCTCCTGCGATGGCAGGAACAATGGATACTTCGTCGCCGTCTTTCAGCACGGTTTCTTTTCCTTGTAAAAATCGAACATCTTCTTCATTGACATAGATATTGACAAACCGACGTAACTCTCCACTGTCATCACACAATCGACCTTTGATTCCGGTGTAGGATCCTTCGAGATTATCGATAATTTCGGCGACACTCCCGCCGTCGATTTCGACTTCTCCTTGATTTTTTGTGAGCGGTCGAAGGGGTGTTGGTATTCGTACCTTGATCACGCGTCTGCTCCTTCATTGTTGGCCACATTAAAAGTTTTTTCGAAACTCACCAAACTTGGCTGAATACGGTAGGGCCTCCCGACCGAATCAATGACGGCTTCTTGGGTTTTGAGCCCATTTCCCGTGATATAGGCAACCGTCACGTCATGTTTATTGATCAGTCCCTGTTTAACCATTTTGCGCAAGACTCCGATGGTGACACCACCAGCGGTTTCAGCAAAGATGCCTTCCGTTTGGGCTAAGAGTTTGATCCCTTCTACCACCTCATCGTCGGAGACCATATCCATAGCCCCGCCACTTTCGGCAACGGTCTTCAAGGCATAATATCCATCCGCAGGATTTCCAATCGCCAAAGACTTCGCAATGGTGTTCGGTTTCACCGGTTTAAAAAAGTCGCGGCCGGCCTTATACGCTGTGGCAATCGGCGAGCAACCTTCGGCTTGCGCGCCATTAATTTTAGTTTGGAACGAATCAATCAGGCCAACGTTCTTCATTTCATGGAGGCCCTTCCAAATTTTCGTGAGCAGGGATCCCGAGGCCATAGGGATGACGACCTGATCGGGAGTTTTCCACCCTAATTGTTCGACGGTTTCAAAGGCGAGTGATTTAGATCCCTCTGCATAATAGGGCCTGATGTTGATATTAACGAACGCCCAGCCATGCTCACCGGCAATTTCGCTACACAGCCGGTTTACATCATCATAGGTCCCCTCAATTTCCACGACATTTGGTCGATAGATGAGGTTCCCCAGAACTTTAGCCGCCTCTAAATCACTGGGAATAAAGACATAACATTGCATGCCGGCAGCTGCCGCATGGGCGGCTACGGAATTGGCTAAGTTTCCGGTCGACGCACATGCCACTGTTTCAAAGCCAAGCTCTCGGGCCCTGGTAAGGGCGACGGAAACAACGCGATCTTTAAAGGAAAGCGTGGGATGATTGACCGTATCATTTTTAATATAGAGTTCATCAATTCCAAGATAGGCGCCAAGATTATTGGCACGAACTAAGGGGGTCATGCCCGCATGGCTTCCGACACTGGCTTTCCCCTCGATTGGGAGCAGGTCGATATAGCGCCACATACTCTTGGGGCCTTCTTCTATCCGTTTTCTCGAGATGACTTGTTTAATTTCATCATAATTGTATTTGACCTCAAGTGGGCCAAAGCACATCTCACAAACATGAATAGCTTTGGTGGGATATTCCTTCCCACATTCTCGACAGGCTAGGGCTTTCATCTTTTTCATGACACCACCACTCTCATGTCCGAATAACAATTATACAATCGACGGTTCTCGTTCATAGGTCGCATACTTCAGGCGCATGGTCAAAAAGTTCTGTGATTGAGGGGGTAGGGCCACACAGTCGACATTGGGGGTTTCGTTTAATCTTAATTTCGCGAAAGGCTGTCGCTTTTCCGTCATAATCCAGTAACCGGTTGGTTAAGGGTTGTCCAATTCCTAAAATCAATTTCAAGGCTTCGGTGGCTTGAATGGTTCCAATGATGCCAGCCAAGACACCTAAGACACCAGCTTCTTGGCAGCTCGCCACCAATCCAGGCGGCGGTGGTTCTTTAAAAATGCAACGATAACAGGCAGACTGATTGGGGATGATGGTGGTGACCCGTCCCTCAAACCGAAGAATGCCGCCATGAACAAGCGGTGTATTGGCAAAAAAACAGGCGTCATTGATTAAGAACTTGGACGGGAAATTATCAACGCCATCTATCACCACATCGTAATCACTAAGAATATCGAGTGCGTTATGTGCCAGGAGACGGTCTTGATAGGTCATGACCTTAACGTCAGGATTCAGGGCTTGAATTTTTTCCTGAGCCGATAAAATTTTAGGGCGACCAAGGTCAGGTGTATGATGAATGACTTGGCGTTGAAGATTTGATAAGTCGACCACATCGGCATCAATGATTCCAATCGTGCCTATTCCGGCAGCAGCTAGATACAGGCCTGCTGGAGAACCGAGGCCTCCTGCTCCTACGAGAAGGACCTTGGCCTTTGCCAGCTTCATCTGTCCCTTCCCCCCGACTTCAGGAAGAAGAATGTGACGGCTATAGCGGGTGATCTGGTCTTCGGAGAAATCCATGAATGGTAAATATTTTCAGGGGTTAGATATTAAAATACTTTTCAATACTAATGTATCGCTCTCCAGTATCACATAATATAGTAACCACGTTTTTCCCGGGGCCAAGGTCTTGAGCAATTTTTTGGGCCGCAAACACATTGGCACCAGAGGAAATCCCGACATGAAGCCCTTCTTTTTTCGCCAACAGCTTGGCCATTTGATAGGCTTCATCGTCTTTAACCGTGACAACTTGGTCTAGGACCTTTCTATTCAACACTTTAGGAATGAAGCCTGCGCCAATACCCTGAATTTTATGAGGGCCGGGATCTCCCCCTGAGAGAACTGGAGAGCCGGCAGGTTCAACCGCTACCACAGAGATATTGGCATTTCGCTCCTTAAATACCTCCCCGCACCCAGTAATGGTCCCTCCAGTCCCTACTGAGGCCACAAAGGCATCTAGCTTGCCATCGAGGGCGTCCCAGATCTCTAGGGCCGTGGTTTTACGATGCATGGCTGGATTCGAGGGATTGGAGAATTGATCCGGCATAAAGTATGACGGATTTTGAGCAATGATGCCTTCCGCTTCCTTGATAGAGCCCTTCATACCTTCCCAGGCTGGAGTTAGTATGAGTTGTGCGCCGTAGGCTGATAACAAGCTCGCTCGCTCCATGCTCATACTTTCTGGCATGACGAGAATCAAATTATAGCCACGGACTGCAGCAACAAGTGCCAGACCAATTCCAGTATTGCCGCTGGTGGGTTCAACAATCGTCGTTCCAGAAGAAAGCCGCCCTTGTTTTTCAGCATCTTCGATCATATTAAGGCAAATTCGGTCCTTAACGCTTCCACCTGGGTTAAAAGATTCAAGCTTGGCATAAATGGTGGCGCCGCCCTCCGGCGAAAGTCGATTCAACCGAACAAGGGGAGTATTTCCAATGAGATCAGTAATTTGTGGAGAGATTACAGCTGACATTGACCGCCCCCCATGTAAAAGAGGAATTCCAGCTCATCACCTTCTTGTACCGGGGTCTGGTCTAATTGTGAGGCTTCAACCATTTGTGAGTTCACTTCCACGGCAACCATTCGAGGGTCGATGTCCTTTAGCTTGAGTAGATCAAGAACCGTACCTTGCTCCACCTCTTCCTTTTTTCCATTAATTTTGACCTGCATGAAATCTCCCAACTTGGCCTGGAAATTGAAGAATTTTACCACGCTAGCAAACAAACTGGACCCTTGTCAAGACAAAGGCAGAGGAGGCAATCATTAAGAAAAATTTAGCGCTAAGGAGGTTCAAGAAAAAAATCCGGGGCGTCATTTGTGATCGGGTGGCTTGACTTTTTCACGAAAGAGACTTCAGTATGCCTGACTTTACGGAGGAAGTTATTGCTATGTGGAAGCACAATTTTATGTTTCGGCAACAAGATGCAGGTCCCTTAGATTTATCGGAAAACGATCTGTATAACGACACTGAGCCAGCCTTGGATAGTGCTGGCTTGAGATTGGAAAAATTTATTTCCGTTTGGATTCAAGGAGAAGGAGAAGATGAAGCCCCAGAGTCCTTCACCAATGTCTATGTCAGAACCGCCTCTTTGGATCTTCAAACTCGGACCGGTTTTTGGCAACCGCTGCAAGGCCGGTCCCACGAAATTAAACAACTTTTAACCGCTGAACAAAAAGGCTTCTTAAAAGGTTGGCTCACGACAACATCCTCCCAGGCCTGGGAGGCATCCGAAGACAACTTCAAGGATTTGTTTGAAGTCGACTAACTTGTAGGATGTCATCTATCCTGTAGGTGTTGATCTGACGTGACAACCGAGAAACAGACTGTCATCCGCTATGTGGTCGTCGGGGGAGGTCCTGCGGGAGTCCATGCTGCATTAACCATTCGCTCCCATGATCCTCATGCTTCTATTAAAGTATTGCATGGAGAGTCGGACTATCCTTATTACCGAAAGGAATTAGATTCGGTAATCGGCGGTACGTTCTCTGCCGAACAACTGCCTCTTTATTCAGAAAGTTGGTATCAAGAACAGGCGATTGATTTTCAACTCAATGCCCACGTCGCCAAGCTTTTCCCTGCCAACAACTATCTCGTACAGCAAACAGGTGATCAGATAGCATATGATGTGTTGCTTCTGGCTACAGGGGCGACTCCGAACAGGGGAGCGTGGCCAGGTCAGGATCTCAAGGGTGTGTTGACATTACGGACCTGGAAACATGCACAGGCTATAATGGCGGCAGTGAGGGCATCAAAGCCCTCTGTCGTCATTGTTGGAGGTGGGTTGCTTGGGTTGACCCTGGCTGAAAGCCTTCTCCTTCATGCCCAAAAACTGACTATCATTGAACAAGCACCGAGCTTATGGAGTCCAATATTTGACCAAAAGGCTTCAGAGTTCATTGCCAGGGAGTCTGAAAAGCGCGGGATCGAAATATTGGTGAATGAACAGGTCCGAGAATTTGTGGGCGATACGGAAGGTGTGAAGGCGGTTTCTACCTCCACCGGGAATACTCTTGAAGCGGACCTTGTCTTTGTTGCCATTGGGGTTCGGCCTGCTATTGATTTCTTAGAGGGGAGTGGAATTCACGTTGATCGAGGTGTTTTGATTGATCATGAATTTAAAACCAATGTTGGAAATATTTTTGCGGCTGGAGATGTAGCCCAGGCGTATGATGCAGAATCGGGTAGGTTCCAAGTTGTGACCAATTGGCAGAATGCTGTGGAGCAAGGACGGTTGGCAGGAGCGGCCATGACGGGTGCCTCAATTTTGTATCCAGGGGTGTTGCCAACCTATTCCGAATCCCTATTCGGTATTCCCGTGATGATGATAGGGCGTCTATCTGGGAAAGGGAGGCATGTCACAATTCTCGTGGGTGAAAATTCGGAAAAAGGAATTTACCGAAAAATTGTTCTGAAAGAAGGGAAAATAATTGGTGCGCTTTTCCTTGGAAATAATTCCGGCGTAGGAATGATTCAACATTTTATTCGTGAGAAGAAGACGGTGGATCTTTTAGAGGTGAAGTCGACGTTTTTGACAGGTCTGTTGATTGAAGAAATAGGAAGGAAATAAAAGGGATCAGGAATGGTTGAGCAAACGGATGTGGTCGTTGTCGGGGCTGGTGGAGGTGGCGCCGTACTGGGCTTGGCCCTGGCGCAAAAGGGTATACAGTGCCTCATACTTGACCAGGCATCGGGGCCTCCGACTGGTTTGCGGGGAGAAATTCTTCAGCCAAACGGCCAAGAAGTGTTAGCCGCTCTGGGATTACTCCAGGGCTTGCCTTCTACTATGGTTCGAGAAGTGCAATATTTTAATTTTTTTCGTGCTGGAGGTGAACGTCTTTGCACGATCAATTATGACATGCTTCCCCCTCCTTATAATCGTGCATTGGTAACCATGCCAAATGCTGTCCACCATTTGATTGTCAATCATATAGAAAAGGTTGCTCCGGGAATACTTCGTTATCAGACAAGCGTTCAAAAACTCCTGTGGGAAGGTCAACGAGTGGTGGGAGTTGTGGCTGATCAACAGGGAGTCATAAATGAAATACGAGCTAAATTGGTTGTAGGCGCTGACGGGGCCCGATCGCAGGTTCGCCAGGAGTTAGGAATTCAGGCGGACCTTCATCTCTATTCGCATGGATATCTCATATCCATGTTGGAGAATCCCGAGAAGATTGATGCTTCCCGGTATTTTGTAGGGAGAAACTCGATTCTTGGGATCTTTCCGGCGGCCGAAGGAAAAGTCTATTTATTCTATATGATTCCAGCCAATTCGCTTGATCAGATAAAAGGAAGAGGGATTGAGTCGTTACGGGAGGAATGGCGGAAGATTGACCCTAGTCTTTCCAATACATTTGCAACCTTACGTGATTGGAATCAGACAGCCTACATGCCTACGGGGCGTGTTCGAGCACCAAAGTGGGCTGTGGATGGGGCAGTCCTAATTGGAGACGCTGCCCATGCCATGAACCCCCACGCCTCACAAGGGCGAATGCAGGCTATGGTAGACGCCATGACCTTGGCCAATTTAGTTGAAGAAGCTTCGAATCACGATGAATGGTCGCCTCGAACGTTTGAGGCCTTCGAGCAGATTCGCAGACCACAAGTAGAAATGTTACAAAAACTTGCTGATGAACAGGTGTTCTTTTGGGATACTGGAAATCCTATTATCGCTGGGCTGCGTGATCGGGTGTTTCGTACATTAGATCATAATCGGAGGTTACAGTTCCAGGTTCTTGAAACCACAGCGGGGTTTCGGCAGGTACCGCCTTTCGGATGGTATGATCGTTTCATGGCGGTCGGGTTGGTACCAGATCCCTGGTCTGCCAGAATACCACCCCTTTCTCGGAAAACGATGAACGTACCGGGGAAAACTTCTCATTCCACATGGAGTCACTAATGTCTCTTGGTGAAGGTCAATTGGAACATCTTCCACGTGAATTTCGTGAACAATTACGTAACTATCTCGATCAGGTGACCAAGGTCTTTTCCCCGGACCTCAAAGGGCTGTTGTTGTATGGAAGTATTGTCCGTTCCGACTTTCAGGTTGGACGATCGAACGTCAATATTTTACTTGTACTGAGTCATCATCGAATCGAGCAACTGAAAAGCTATGTGGCTCTCCATAAGAAATGGCATAAGGAGCGATTTATTGTTCCTCTCTTTTTAACCGAAGAGGATCTTCGTGCCTCCATGAAATTGTTCCCTCTTGAATATCATGAAATGGCTACTCACCATTGTCTGCTCTTTGGAACAAATCCATTCAATGAGAAACAGCAGGATGATCAGTATCTTACGGTCCAATGTGTGCAAGAAATTATGGGGAACCTTATACGATTACGACAACGGTATGTCGAGGGGGGCGGCACACCGGAATCTATACAATTGCTGCTCCCGCTTTCCATCACGGCCCTGGTTCCAGCCTTACAAGGATTAATGCGAGAACGAATACAATCACAGACGATGACGACTGAAGAATTTTTTCAAAAAGTCGGGGAAGATTTGTCATGGGACAGTTCGGCATGTTCAGAGGCCTGGCAACTCAAATGGGGTCTGATAAGCCCTGGAGACTTAGCCACACCATTATTGTTTGCCCGCTATGTAACTGCCTTGGAGACCCTGTGTCAAAAAGTGATGCCGTGGGTTGAAAGTAGCCCTTCTAGGTAGAGTAGGATCAATCATGCGTATTACCCAACTTTATCTTGTAATAATGTCTCTTTTTTTATGTCTGGGTCTGTTTTTTGGTGATCCTGTGACTCTTGCGGAGGCGTCATCTGGAAAATTACCAGATCCTCGTGGTTATGTGAGCGACCATGCCGCTGTATTGAGCGATGAGTGGCGTGAGCGAATTCGGTCTGTCTGCAAAGACCTTGAAAAGAAGACTGGCATTGAGATGGTCGTGGTGACCGTGCATACGATAGATCCCTATCTTACGGTGAAGGAATATGCCGAGGCTGTGTTTAAGAAATGGGGGATTGGAACGGCTCAACAGGAACATGGAGTGCTCGTCCTTGCAGCGATCGACCAGCAGCAGGCGACTGTGACCTTAAGTCGGAATATGATTCGTGTGATTGCGCCGCCAATCCTTCAGAAAATTACGGAAAAGTATGTGGAACCCAATTTCCGACTGGGACTTTACGGAAAGGGCCTCTATCAAACGGTGGTTGGTTTGGCCACAAAGTCTCAAGATATTCGTGTTGGAACTCCTAGCAGAAAGCATATTAAGGGCGTAGGGTTTTGGTTAACCCTGTTTACCATTCTTGGGGGTATTTCGGTATTTTGGTGGATGAGTCGTCCTGATAAAAAGCATCCCTTCAGAAAAATTCAGGCGGGTGAATATTGGGGAACTGGCCAGGGGGGATTCGGGGGGAACTTTGGTGGGTTTCAGGGGGGGATGCAGGGAGAAGATTGGAGAAAGAAATAACGTATTGGTTTGCGGTTTTTTTGTTTTGCTGAGGGCTACGATCGAAGTGGAACAGGTCGGCCTTCCTCCAGATCTAAGAGATCAGCCCAACAGGTAATATCCGTCCGAGCCGGTGCTATCTTTGCGAGGCATTCTGAAAAGTAGGCTTGTTTGTCTTCATTGTCTGGACGACGTGTCAACAACGTTTCATTCCACTGCGAGATTTCCTCCTGAGTATGAACGAGGCCCTGGTGGGCGAGCCAGGCTCCAAGGCCTTCTTCGTCCTGCTGATTTGCGGCTTCTAGGAAATTCTCTGCAGATATTCCAAGAAAACTTAACAACATGCGATCCATTGGACAGGGATAGATGTACTCACCAAGGGTCCCTTTCTTTGCAGCCCGACATTTGTCGATCATCCTGGCTAGGTGGACATAGCCCCAGAGTGTTTCTCTGGGGCTTCTAGGATAGCTGGAACTTAAATCCATATAATTAAAGCATCTTGTGATTTTCAAAAATTAGCGTTTTTACGACAACTTCGTTATTTTCATTAGAAATAGTTCGCCGAGTCGCAGGGAGATCCGACTGGCCTAAACGCACGTGAGTATCCGTAAAACTGTCAACGTTCGTTAACTTTCCATCTTTGGGAGAGTAATAATACACGGTGTAACGGGAGGTGAGGAATTTATCATCGACGGTCTTCGAGCTCTCCTCTACATTAATCGTAAAGGCCATATGTGGCATCTTTCTATTGATTTGAGTGATTCGCTTTCCCTTTACACGGTAAAAAGAGCCCATTCCATCACCGTGGATGTGCAGTTTGGGGCCCATGGGGTGTTCGTGGTCCTCCCCTAGGGTCAGAGAATATTTTCCATCGGATTCGGCAAAATTCCGGGGGCCACGATGTACTGCAATCATGGCAATATGGTTTTCTGCCCACTTTTGAATGTCAGAATCAGGCAATGAAACCTGGACATCCCGTGGGCCCTTTACCGTCACGGTGCCAGAAAACTCCTTCCCATTGATATTCACCCGTAGATCGGAAGAAAACCCCTTAAAATCTGCTTGCCACCTTGCCGTATTGTCGAAGGCTTCTTGTAGGATGGCGCGGGCCTTGGGGTCGTCCGCAACGTCGGTTTTTTGTTCTTCCCGTTGATATGTCTCCATAAAAATGCTCCCTTTTCAATTAGTTAGAATATTCCTTAGAAATGTAAGGAGAAGGGATTATAAATCGGATGTCTTGAGTTCACAACCCAATTTAACCAGTACCGCTTCATTTCTTATCGAGGAACCTGCCCGGAAATGGAAGGAATAAAATAAATATATTCAATGTGTTAAGAGAGAGCGGGGGTTGAAAAATTAAAGTGGATTTGTTATAGAACCCTAGTATTTTTGCGGTAGGTCAATACGTTGACTGGGCATAGGGGCGAATGCCTAGAAAATACCCCAAAGGTTTTCTATAATTCGCCAGGTTTTATATTTTTATATAAGGGTTTGAGATGGAACGGCGTCCGGCTTCTCATACAGAAGAAGAGGAACTAAACCAGCGGAGGCGTTTGTTAAATCAGGCAAGGCGAGGCGATCTCAAGGCGATAAACAAACTCTTTGATCTGTATCAGGTTCGAGTCTACAGTGGTGATAATTTAAAGAAAGTGGGAAAGGGGTCCTTTGTTCCACCCAAGGTGAAAACTGCCGATAAGAATTCAAAATCAGGAGAAAAGGCTGGAAAATCAAAGAAGTCAAAACCAGCTGCCAAAAAGACGGCGAAAGTTGCAGCCAAAAAGCCTGCGACTAAATCTTCAAAAAAGAGTCCTGCCAGTAAATCTTCCAAGCCAACAAAGCATCGTTAAGGCATTCCTCGATTGATAGGTCCTGCCAAAACCGTTTACCTCAGGGGTGAACCTACGGTTCACATAACTTCTATCAGGAAACGCGAGTTTCTACCGGATCGCAACCCGTAATCCTCCTCCAGCAAGGTATTTGGCGATACCTTCAGCGGTCTTCCAGGCTCCAGAGAAAACTGTGGCGCTGCCTTGATGGTCAACCTGCCAGGCCAATTCAAAGGCTTTCTGTGGTGTCATCCCGGGAATTGCTTCACAAAAGAGGGAAATAACCTGCTGGTAGGTGTGACAATTACAATTATAGACGATGACGGAGGCTTCAAGCCCATCTCCCACACCTGTGGTTTCTTCTTCTTTAATTTCGGGAGTTGCCAGGGGTGTAGAGGAGTCAGCCATGAATGGTCGATCTTATCAAAAATTCATGACCCTGGCTAGGTAATGCCAGGAAAGCCTTGGAGGGATCCTCGAAAAGTTCAAATATTTTTTAATAGTTTTGGCGGGAAATATATGTATTTACAAGGGAATATTCATGGCGTTGGATGGTGCGATGAAATAAAAGAAAGTGGGAAAAGGAGTCTGTAACTGGCTGTAGATTATATGTGTTAGCTAATTGATACGTATAGGCTAGGGAGGCAGAGGTCTTGACGAGCGAAAATCCATAGTCAAATTCATCTTGGTTTTTTGAGGTGATAGGTTGCTTGCTTAACTCTTGTACCATTTTTACCGTAAAGTTTTTCGTTAACATACTTTCTTTTAACATTGTCTCTCCTGAGTTTGGCCTTGAGCCAAACTCAGGATTTAGGGATGTCCCTTGAGTTTTTCCAAAAAGCCCTTCTCGAAAACGAAGGTCTTGTTTCAGCGAACGGTGGAAAAGGGTTCTCCACCGAGGATCTTGAAGGTCAGCATTCACCCAATGGGCGATTTCTGGGGAAAGAGGTCCACTGACATCGTACCCTTGGACAATATGTTGCGAGTCGAGAAGTTCTGGATGGTAGTCGCCCATGCGGTCTTCAAAGGCTGTGGTCCCAGCCAGGGGAGTCAGTTGAATCGCGAGAAAGTTTTTAAAGTGAATCTGGTCATAGCTCTGGAGCAGACGTGTTAGGGTTTTCTCATGGCAGAGATGAAAGGGGTAAAAGATGGCTGGCAAGAAGGAACTGGACAAGAGGGGCCCTCAATACAAGTTGCGGTGGAATCTTTTATCTGTGTGGGTGGAATCAGCGCGTAGAACTTGAACAAAGGTTCGGGAAATAGGAAAGTAGTTCGGCAGGTGTACTATCTTATTCGGCACCCGATCCTGGTAAAATATGGTCCATATCAATCACTTCGGTTGCGTCCCATAAATTTTGATTTTCAGCGTCAGCAAGAGCCTTCTCTCGATCTTCTTCGGTTTCTACCCCAAAGGTTTTTGAGCGAGTTTGGTTTTCATCATCCGTGGATTTTGAGCTAAGGGGTTTCGAGGTATCAAAGCGACGTCGGTTGTTAGGATCCATATTGACGGGCATGAGCATCCTCTATTTTTATGGGCATCCAGCTGAGTTCTTAAGGATTAACCATATCCATGGTCAGAGCCAATGAGGTTAATGGCTTCGGCATCCGCTAATTCCTGCTCCCGGTCTCTTTCGGTTTCTTCATCAAATTTCTTGGAGTTAATGCTGGGGCTTTGTTGCCTGTGTTCATCCGAAATGGGCTCATCCTCTAAAAAGGTCCGACGTTTTTTAGGATCCATGTTTACTGGCATGAGCATACCTCTCGGAGACAACTTGAATAGGAATAGGCTACCGTTCTTGGAGAAGGCTTGTCAAGAACGGCCGGGCAAGAGCGACAGTCCGTTTTTCTTCAGGAATGCATCAGGGGGATCATTCTTAGACTTCTTTTTCCCCAAGAATATGCTCCAATCCATCAAAAACGTCCGGGATGGCTTTTAACATAGCCAAAAGCCCATAGAGAATGATTCCGTGGTGAGCACGCAAGTTTCCTTCAAAAATGTCTTCCTGAAAGGTATCCCAGCCTTCAGATATTCCGGCAAAGAGCATGACGAGGGCAACGGTAAAATTTACCCAGGGGTTGGCGACAAATATTCTGAGACTGTTCAGCATAATCTACGGCACCTTTCCTTTCACGAATCCTGGTGGAAAAGATTTTAAATATTTTTATTTTGAAAAGTTGCACGATGGCAAGTTTTGCCACAATGATGCGCCTCAGGAGAGGGCAATAGCGATGTTGTCCATATATCGAATGCCATGAGAAGTGAGGCGAATACGTCCGGCCTGCTCCTCTAAAAAGCCATCTTGAATCGCCTGCTGAATAGCAGTTTCCCATTCTTCATCGATTTTCTGGCAGAAGCGATCCCGTTGAATTCCTTCGAGAAGGCGGAGCCCAAATATTGAGGCTTCCCGTAGGGCTTGCCTGGGGCTCAGTACCTCCAGATCTACTTGTGGAAGGTGTCCCTCAAAAAGCTCCTGAGCATACCTCGTTAAATTGGGTGTATTTCCAAAGCGGGTCGCTCGAAGATATGACTGTGCACTGGGACCTAACCCCAAATAGCTTGTACCCAACCAGTAATGTTGGTTATGCCGACAATGAAAAGAAGGCTGTGCGTAATTGGAGATTTCATACCGATTAAAGTTACAGCTCGTTAGATGTTCCGACGCGAGATCCTCGAATTCATTTTGAAGATCGGCGGCTGGTTCGGTTTGGATTCCCCGCTGAATTTCCCTCTCCAAATATGTACGCTCCTCTATGGTGAGGGCATAGCAGGAAATATGGGTAGGGTTCAGGCTTGTCGCCTGCTGTAAGGTGGAATGCCAAGAATCCGAAGATTGCCCGGGGAGACCATACATGAGGTCAAGATTGAGGTTAATAAAACCAGCCTGGCGCGCCTGCTCGGCAGCCAATATGGGATAGGCTTGATTGGATGGGCGGCCTATTTTTAACAATTCCTGTGAATGGGTTGATTGCATGCCGAAACTGATTCGATTAACCCCTGTTTCTCGGAGAAGCTGGAGAGAATGTATGGTGACTGTTTCGGGATGTGCTTCTACGGTAATCTCTGGCTGAGAAATAACTTCAAAATTTGCAAAAATCTGGTGAAGGATATTGGCTAAGGAAGAAGTCGGAAGGGTGGTAGGTGTCCCACCCCCGAAGTAAATCGTACTGATGCGATAACCTTGGAGGGTCCCCTGAGTCGCATGAAGGTGAATTTCTCGCTTGACTGCTTGAAGGTATAATTCCGCTCGATCTTCACGATAAATTTCTAGATAAAATCCACAAAAATTGCAACGGAGAAGGCAAAAGGGAACATGGATATATAGACCGAGTTCTTTCATAACTCTAGAAAGGGATGACTTGTGGGTGAAGAATTGGAAAAATCCTTCGTGAGGGCAATTTCAATTTCATCATGGGTAGATTTGCCGCGGTTACGAATATGGGCCTTCCATGATGGATGACGACGGAGGGAATCAAAAATGACCTTTAATAGTTCGGGTTTTATTCTGGCGTTCCAATCTTGAAGCCAGGCGTACTCATCTTCCTGGCCTTCATAATCTTCAGGAAAAGACGCCTCTAGGGAAAACGACAGTTGAAAAGACTTTTCTTCTTGATACATGAGTCCTCCAAGGCACTTAGAGAGAGACTTGCGGTTTTGACGACTAATCTGAACTAGGATTGCGGGAGATCCAGCGCACCATTATAATACCTTCTCACCAAGGAGCGTAGCTATATGAAATTTGAAACCCCGGACCAATACCATGCTCAAGCGATCGATATACTTTCCCAGTCCGACCCCCTCATTAAACTACTTCAGGAAGTAAAGCTCGGAAAAATGCAACCCACTGATGGTGGTTTACGGGCGATTACGGTGTCATGGCTCCTTACCTATCGTCAAGTGTTGGAAGAGGGAGCGGACGTTCCCTTGTCAACGTTGTACAAACTCAATCCCGAACCTCGGCTGGATGTTCTAATTGAACACGGGATTCTCAGCCCCGATCAAACCGAAGTCTTGACTCTTCGGGAGACCTTTCAAGATCTGTTGAAGAAATCGGATTCAGTATCCTCTTCTAGTTCTGGGCCCTCATGAGGGGAGTTCCGGCAAGAATAGGCCGATTTTACTTATGCTGGCTTATCCTCTTCTCTTGCCTACCTCAATACGCTGCCTCTCAGACAGCGGAAGCAGTCAGGCCCCTGTTCCTCCTCTCTGAAACTCCCATTCAAGAGGTTCTTGGATCCGAAATAATTCTTCTCGATGAGGCTTCTCGGATCGAGACATTTTTACATGAAATCGATGGCTCTCCCCCGTCTTGGAAAAACGTCTATGGCCCCAATGGTGATGGGCATATGGAACGATTGGTTGCTCTGAATGAAAAGCGCAATCAAAAACGATTGGGAAAAGAGGGCCTCACTCGACCATTGGCATTTTTGTGGGAAGGCATTCTGTCTAGTTATAACGAAGAGGAGAAAGGTTTCTCACTGGCTATCGGACCGAAAATCATCCCAACGAGTTGGGGCGATGTCCGCTTTAAGCCCTATCAACTTCCTGCCAACCTTATTGCCCGTCCCAATGTTCAGCGACGAGCTGGGCTGATTCGAAATCAAAACAAAAAAGGCCGGTCGATTGAGGTGCTGCTCTTGTTACGAGGGCGGTTAATCCCAGAAGAGTCGATCATCTACGACTTCGCTCATGAAGAGCCAGGTAAGGGAATGGTTATGCCCGTGATTCATATTGAACAGGTTGATTTTTTCTTGGTTGAAGAGGGATAGGGCCGTTATTTAGCGATTATCTCGGGCGCAGCGAAATCCAACTCCGGTATAGTGAGCGGTACGTGGCCCATAGTCCCGGTGGGCGACTCGAAGGCTCTTGGCGGGTTTCAGCCAAGAACCCCCTCTGATCGTTTTCAATATTCCTGAACTCGGTCCCTCGGGATTTGAAAAGGGGCCTTTAATATAATAGTAAGGGTCATTCCAATCAGAAACCCATTCGGAAACATTTCCCGCCATATCGAGCAACCCATATGGGCTTGCTCCTTGAGGGAACTGCCCAACGGGAAGTGTAAGGACCTCGCCTCTGATTCCTTGATCCCGAACAATGGTGGCGCCTTCTCCTTCCTTCCAAAAGGCCAGCCACTCCGAAAAGTCCTTAAACTCAATCGTGCGACCGGCCCAATAACTGGCGCTATTTGCGAAGTCATGTTCCCAAATCTCGCCCCATGGATAGGTTTGCCCATGAGTCCCACGTGCTGCCTTTTCCCATTCCGCTTCGGTTGGTAGACGTTTCTTTTTCCAATGACAGAAGGCTTGCGCATCATTCCAAGTCACGTTGACGACAGGATGTTGTTCGGTTCCTGGATGAAAGGTGCCATTCGCCCAAAGATTGAGCCGGGGATTCTCATGTGCCGGAGGTGGATGTCCTGTAGCATTGACAAAAGTTTCATACTGTTGATTGGTTGTTTCGGTGATATCGATCCAAAACCCCTGAAGATAAATTTTTCGTTGGGGATGTTCATCAGCAAAGCCCTCACCCTCATCAGCTGTCCCCATAAAGAACTCTCCCGCTGGAATAAACCGCATCGATTGTGCTGGATTTTTCTTAGCATGGACGAAGGTTGCGGTCAGAGGGATCACCAAAGCCAAGAGTAGGGTCGGGGGTAGAACGAGAAATCCAATTCGGTGGAACATGAACGAATTGTACTAGACTCGTAAGGGTCTTGGAAATGCGTTATTGGGGACGGTGGTTAGGACTGGTGTAGGCCACAGGCTTTCGCGACGCCATCACGATATTGAAGCCACAATTGTAATCCCTCCTGAAGACAGGCCAAGACTTGTTGTTGCGATTGAGAATCTTTGGCATATGAAAGGACCATCGTATAGGCGTCATGGCGATGCCCAGCTTCCACCATTTGATGAGCTCGAATAAGGTCCATATCCTGTGGAGTGGCTCCATAATATTGGACCATGGGATGCGAGCGAATCACCTCTTCCACCATGTCTGGTGATTTAGGTGAGGAACCGACCTCGAGTTCTTTTCGATCTTTAATGCTGCCCTCCACAAAGATCGTCAAGGCGGCCACTCCAAGTACCCACTTCGATTGGAGTGAGATATGTTCTAACCATTCTCGATAGGTACGACTCGCAGGTAACAGGAGAACATCTGAAAATTCCTCCGAACGAAATCCCAGACCTTCCATCATGGTCAAAAATAATTCAGGGTGGGAGCGTCCAAGCGAAAGACGGCCCGTATCTTCTTCGTAAATATTCTCGGCAAGAAGTGCTCTGACGTCTTGTGGGGGATTGTTCCCATAGATTCTGGCCAGAAATACAGGAAAGTCTCTTACATATACGGCATATTCCTGTTGGAAGTGAATCTTTAACTGCTCCTTACTCAATCCTTTTCCAGCAAAATGGGGCCAGGCCCAATGGTGTTTGAGATCCATGATCCCAAGTAGTTGCTCTTGAAATGCAGGAGAGTTGAGACTAGTTGGGGACTCGAGATTATCTTGATTTCGATACATCATACTTCTTACAATAAAATGATTGTCGAACAAGGAGATGCTATGGAACCCCTTACGATTAGTAATCCTGACGAGATTCTAAACATGCTCGCCGAAGTCTCTCTTCAAGGAAAAGGCTTTACGACCGACTGTCTCATGGATTATGTGATGGATGAAGGGTTCATGGAGCCCATTTTTCTCAATGCCTCTGGAGAAGACCCCGATGCCTTCTATAAAGGAGAGCCGAATGCTTGGGCCGTGTATCAAATCCGTGAATGGAAACGAGTGTTGACTGTTTCTGGAGGACCCGGAAAGGAACGACGGGTTCAAATAACAGAAACTCCCTGAAAATATTGGAAATTTTGGCATTCTCTCCCTGTTGGTCTTCATTACTCTCACGTCAAGAACCGCATAGCATTCATTTAAGTGTACGGGCAGTTCCATAAAAAGGCAATTTCATGCGGTGATATTAAAAATGGCGGGCTTGAACTTATCGAATGCCTTCTAAAATGTTGATGACGTTTGTGGTTTTGATCATCCTCGGAATGGGCCTTGGGGTCATGCTCTATTGGCCGATGATTAATATCGTTGAAACGGGGAAAACTCCTGAATATCCGGATATTCAACCACTATCCCTTCCATTTTCGCCCCCCATTGTTTTAGATGCGATCCTGCATGCTGTGCATGCGCTCCCGAACTGGGCCATTATTTCTTATGATAAAGACCGAGGGGAAGTGAGGGCCGAGGCCACGACTTCGTTATTTCGCTTTGTGGATGATGTTGAAATCCGGGTTCAATCTAAAGCAGAAGGGAAGCAAGGAGTACTGGTTGAAGTCAGATCCGCCTCACGGGTAGGAAAGGGAGACTTTGGACAGAACGCGAGAAATATTAGGAAATTATTCGAGGAAATAAAGAGGCAACTTGATTCGACCCACAATCAACATGCCGCTGGTTAGTTAATACCAGCCTCCAATGAGGAGGCCCTCCTCAAAGTACAAATAGCGATGCCGGATATCGGAAGAGCTCTTCCACTCTTCATACACCCATTCCTCCCGCCGGACTCCCTCATTGGTATAGGTGACATTTGTCTGGAGGGGAGCGCCCCATGCCTTTAAGACTTGGTCCCGCGACATGCCAACCATCACATTTTTATTATTGATATGTTCTTCGAAGTCTGGATCCATGACTCTCGGCACGATACCGTAACCAATCGTGACCAAAAGAAAGAGCACCAGGAACAGATAAATGCCAATTCGCACCGAGGGACGCCGAATCCACTCTTTCTCTTCGTGATCCAGGACTGTGGAATCTGAGGGGCCAGTAGAGCTTCCCATTGGTGAGTTGGGAGGGGTTGCGGTCCGATCTGTGGGTGTTGGTGTTTCCATGAACTCTTACGGTAGGATAATCAATAGGGAAAGTGGACGTCAAGGTAAGAGAGGTGAATGGGACAAATATGGGGTAGAACGCCTCTTGATACAATCCCCTAGGAATCCCTGAGTATCCTTTATCCCCAAGGTCTTGGATTGTGGCTGCAGGATGCACGAGAGGGATCGGGTTCTCGCCCTCACGTTAAAAGGGCTCTTCGGAAAGGAATGTAGATATGATCATAGAGGTTGAAAGTAATCCTAATTGCGAACAATCGCTATTTGCTCGTTTTAAAGAAGTAGGGCCAGCCAAGCAAGTGGTTCAGGTGAAAAGTTATGAACGCCGTTCCGAAGGAGAATGGTGTTGGGTTACGGGATGGGGCGATGATGAAACCCAGCCGCTGTGCCCAGCTTATGCGCAATTGGTAGAAGACTCAGGTGCCGGGCTGACCATACTTGTTTTTGGTGGAATAGGAGGAGTTCGTCTCAAGCCGCTGTCAGTTGAAGAAGAGTGGACAGTAGAAAGTCGCGAGCAATGGGGCGAGACGTACCTGTCCTTTTCTGATGCAAAAGATTTGGTCTACCTTGATCCCAATACAAAATAAGATGAGTCCAAGGTTACTTTCTGTAGGTGCCGAGGTTTGATGTGGAAAATGGCTTCAGATGCCGTGGTGATTCTTCATTTTTTCTGGATAGTTTTTCTTGTGTTTGGAGCGTTCATAGGACGAAAAATTGTTTGGGTAAAATTGCTTCATGTTTCAGGGCTTATTTTTAGCATTGGTCTACAGGTTTTTCACTGGACCTGTCCTCTTACGGCATTAGAACAGTGGCTTGATCGTCAACAAGATGGGGCTCATTCCTATTCTGGTGATTTTCTGCCACATGTCCTTAATCAACTGGTATACCTAGAGGTGTCTCCGCAATATATTCTCTTGGCCACGACCCTGATCATTTTCGTTTCTTTTTGGTTATATCGATCCAATCCACCTGTTTCTTCCTGATCTTCTTTCCAACGTTCCTTGTTTCTCATGAAGTCCCTCAGGTCAAAAATTGTCCAAAATGCTTCAGATATATGAGCTCAAAGGCCTGATAGCCCATCCTTAGTTTAGCGGTATACTTGAAAGGAGAACCCTTAACTCTGGAAACTGAAATGGTTATGGCAAAAACTAAACTCAATCTTATAGGCTGGATGCTCTTTCTGGTCACTGGGAGTCTTTGTTCTTGGCTACCATTTGGTGAAGCTAAGTCCATGTATGTCTACGTCAATGACAAGGGAATATCGGTCATGACTGATTCAGTCGATCATATTCCAAAGAAATATAGAAAGTCTGTTCATGTGTTTGAGATGCCGGAAGAGTCCGAACTACATGAGCCAGTGCAAGAGGTTGAGGCGGTAAGTCAGGAGGAAGAGCCGATATTCGAGCCCGAAGACCTATCAAATGTGTTTGATACGATACCGAGCATAAACATGAACAAACAAACCCTCATGCTCGTAGGAGGAGGACTTGTCATTCTCGCTTCTTTTGTCACCATGATGTTCAGTCGAAATATCGCAATGAAATTTGCCATGAAATGGGTCCTCATGTTGGCTATTGTGGGTACTGGATATGGGTGGTATTTTTCGTCGATGGGATTGGGTGGGATTTTGGAGAACACAGGACAGGGAGAGGATGGTCCGAAGCCTGTTCTTGAACAGGTGCGCGATGAAACCCAAAGGGCTGAACATATGCAGCAACAAAAAATCCAGGCACTTGAAAAGATCCTTGGAGAAGATGGGCCCCCCAAGAGAAAGAGGTAACCTTAGTCTGCGTATTGGGGAACGGGTATAGTTTTCAACGGAGATGGTGGGGGTGGAGGGCGTCGTGCGAATTCTCTGGAAAAGGGATTGAGCATAGGTTCATGGGTTTGTCGTTGCCGTTCCTGGACGACTTGGAGACTTTGCGCATTGATTTCCATTCGATCAATTAAGGTATCGATTTTAAAAAAGTCGGGAATGCCTTGGAGCGAGTACATTTGAAAGGCGAGATACCAATCCAATTTTTCCTTTCCACGTTCCCGGACAATAAACCGGGCTTGTGGTGAGGGAGGACCTTTAAGCATCAAGAGCCAGATATTGGATCGAAAGGCTGGAGCACTGGGGTTGTCACTCGGCCGAAATTCTGGAACCAGGTCCGGGATTTTTTCAATGGGGACTCGTGGTGAAAATTCAACGTCCACCGAACTTACTGATAGCGTAGGGTAGTCAGAAGGATCATCAAGGTCAGGCACATATCCAAAGGAATAACGAATTTCTATACCCTCCCGTTCGAAATAATAGACGTCCTCTCCGTTTTGAGGGGAGATCAATTTCGAAAAATACTCATTCCAGTCCTTCAGGGAATAATAATTAAAGACACGCAAAGCCGACTTGCGATCCCGGACTGCTTCGGGTGGCCCCAGTTTTTTCCGCAATTCATCCTGTGTCAGTCCAAGATACCCATCTTCAAAATAGGCTTCAGCCCAGGTGAGGGAAGGGAGGAGCATGGTCACGAAGAGGGAAAAAAGGGCAGCCCGGAGGACCATGTTGCAAGTATTAATACGTAAATAATGACGAATGTTCATCTTACGGTATGCTAACGTTGGCCTCAGTCAAAGTCAATACAAAGAACCCCTGCCTTGCGTAGCATTTCATGATTCAGTATGATGAGAAAATTGTTTGTTCCCAAGATGTTAGCCTCTTTCATCGGCTGCACCCTGAGACGTCTAGCTCTCATACCTCATGTTGAACCTGAAAAAAGAGAGAGTGTGAAGAAATGGCAAAAGGCAATATTTTAGATTTATTGAATGATCGCATTGTCATTATCGATGGAGCGATGGGCACGACCATTCAGCGGTATAAGCTTGAAGATAAAGACTTCCGTGGGGAGCGGTTTGCCGATCATCCCTGTGACCTCAAGGGGTTAAACGATCTTCTCAATGTGACTCGACCCGATGTTATTGAAGCGATTCATCGGCAGTACCTGGACGCAGGAGCCGATATCATTGAAACGAATACCTTTAATGCCCAGTCTATTTCCCTTGCTGACTATCAACTAGAACCTCTGGCCTATACCTTGGCCAAGGCCGGTGCCGAGTGTGCCAGGCATGCTGCCGATAAGGTGATGGCTGATCATCCCGATCGGCAATGCTTTGTGGCAGGCGCGATTGGCCCTACCACTAAAACCTCTTCCCTATCGACCGATGTCAACAATCCGGAAGCACGGGATACGACCTTTGATGAACTGGTGATGGCCTATTCCGAACAAGTGAAAGGTCTCCTTGATGGTGGTGTGGACCTTATTCTCGTTGAAACGATTTTTGATACGTTAAATGCCAAGGCAGCCTTTTTCGCTGTTCAACAGTTGTTTGAGGAACGCAGCATTCGATTGCCCATTATGGCCTCCGTGACCTTTATTCAGAAGGGTGGTGATCGAGGGGTGACCGGACAAACGGTGGAAGGCTTTTGGAATAGTATTTCACATGTCCCCTTACTCAGCGTGGGAATGAACTGTGCCCTTGGCCCTCAAGAAATGCGTCCCCTTATACAGGACTTAGCCAGTTTGGCTCCGATTTATGTCAGTTGTTATCCCAATGCAGGATTGCCTAATCCATTGCTCCCGACTGGGTTTCCGGAGACCCCGGAAACGCTGGCTCCGCAATTACGTGAGTGGGCAGAAAATGGGTGGCTGAATTTTGTTGGTGGTTGTTGTGGGACAACCCCGGAGCATATTCAAAAAATTTCTGAGGCAGTGCAAGGGCTTCCAGGTCGTACCGTACCAACTCGTGAGCCCTTTCTTCGGTTGAGCGGGCTGGAAGCGATGACGGTCAGGCCGGAGTCTAACTTTATTAATATTGGCGAACGGACCAATGTCACCGGGTCACCGAAATTTTCAAAATTAATTCTCGCCGGGAATTTTGAAGAAGCCTTGTCCGTAGCGCGTCAACAGGTCGAGGGAGGCGCGCAAATTATCGATGTCAACATGGATGAGGGCATGCTGGATTCTAAGCAAGCCATGATCACTTTTTTAAATCTCATCGCTGGCGAAGATGATATTTCCCGAGTTCCCATCATGGTGGATAGTTCGAAATGGGAGGTCATTGAAGCGGGTCTCAAATGTATCCAAGGCAAAGGGGTTGTGAACTCCATCAGTCTGAAAGAGGGCGAGGAAAAGTTTATCGAACAAGCGGGGTTCATTAAAAAGTATGGTGCGGCTGTTGTGGTCATGGCCTTTGATGAACAGGGCCAAGCTGATTCTTTTGAGCGCAAATGTGAAATATGTGCCAGAAGTTACAAGATTCTTACGGAGAAGGTCGGATTTCCACCCCAAGATATTATCTTTGATCCAAATATCTTAACGGTCGCGACTGGTATTGAAGAGCATAATGATTACGCAGTGAATTTCATAAAAGCGACAGAATGGATTAAGAACAATTTACCACTCTGTAAAGTCAGTGGAGGTGTCAGTAACATTTCCTTTTCCTTTCGCGGCAACAATGTCGTCCGTGAGGCCATGCATTCCGCCTTCCTGTTCCATGCCATCAAAGCTGGCCTGGACATGGGGATCGTCAATGCGGGGCAGTTAGCGGTGTATGAGGAAATTCCCAAGGACCTCTTGGAATTGGTTGAAGATGTCTTACTCAATCGTCGCCCTGACGCAACCGACCGTTTGGTATCTTTTGCCGAGACGGTCAAGCAGCAAACCAAGGGGCCTGTACAACAGGATGCTTGGCGAGAGGGAACCGTTGAGGAACGACTCTCCCATGCCTTGGTGAAGGGGTTGGTTGAGTTTATCGAGGCTGACGTGGAGGAGGCGAGACAGAAATATTCCAAACCATTGGAGATTATCGAAGGTCCTCTCATGGATGGAATGAATGTCGTTGGAGATTTATTTGGTTCCGGGAAGATGTTTCTCCCGCAGGTCGTAAAAAGTGCGCGGGTCATGAAAAAGGCGGTCGCCTATCTCCTGCCGTTTATGGAAGCCGAAAAACAAGCTACAGGAAATTTTCAAGCACAAGGCAAGGTTTTAATGGCCACGGTGAAAGGCGATGTCCATGATATAGGAAAAAATATCGTGGGGGTGGTCTTGGGTTGTAATAACTATGAAGTGATTGACCTGGGGGTGATGGTCTCGGCTGAGAAGATCTTAAAGACAGCGCGTGAAGAAAAGGTAGATCTTATTGGATTGAGTGGATTGATTACCCCTTCGCTTGATGAAATGATTCACGTAGGGAAAGAACTGACGCGGGAAGGGTTTACCACTCCTTTGTTAATTGGCGGAGCCACGACGAGTAAAGCCCATACGGCGGTCAAGATTGCCCCTTCCTACAATCAGCCGGTGGTGCATGTTCTAGATGCGTCTCGGGCCGTCGGGGTGGTTAGTCAATTGGTGAGTCCTGAAAAAAGAGCTGTCTTTTCGGCGGATAATGAACGCGATCAAGAAAAGCTGCGTCAAAGTCATCAGGATCGTGGGCCAAAACGTTTGCTTTCGATTGAAGAAGCACGGGAATCAAAGGTTCCAATCCAGTGGAAACAGGAAGATATCCCAGCGCCTTCTTTTCTGGGGCTAAGGCAGGTCGATGCACTACCGTTGGATCAGCTAGTGCCCTATATTGACTGGTCGCCCTTTTTTCAAGCCTGGGAGCTCAAGGGGAAATATCCTAAAATATTGTCAGATGCGGTGGTGGGGACCAAGGCCAAAGAATTGTTCGACGACGCCCAAAACATGTTGGAAAAGATTGTCAAAGAGAAGCTACTGACCGCTAAGGGTGTCTATGGATTTTTCCCGGCTAACAGTAACGGGGATGACATTACATTGTTTACTGATGCGAGCCGTAACACAGTTTGCAAAACACTGCATACCTTGCGGCAACAAATTCCAAAAGTCAAAGGTCAGCCCAATCTGGCCCTCGCAGATTTTATCGCTCCTCAATCAAGCGGGTTAGCCGATCACATTGGAGCCTTTGCGGTGACCGCCGGACTCGGCGTGGAAACGGTCTGTGAAGCCTATGAACGTGATCATGATGATTACAGCTCGATCATGGTGAAGGCATTAGCGGATAGATTGGCGGAGGCCTTTGCCGAGTGGATGCATAAGCAGGTTCGAGATGAATGGGGCTATGGGAAATCCGAACAGTTCAATAATGAAGACCTTATTCAGGAAAAATACCGTGGCATTCGTCCGGCACCGGGATACCCTGCATTTCCTGACCATACGGAAAATGAAACGATATTCAAAATATTAGAGGTCAAGAAACATACAGGCATTTCCCTCACGGAAAGTTTCACCATGTACCCGGCCGCCTCCGTGAGTGGACTGTACTTTGCCCATCCTGAGTCGTCCTATTTTTCAGTGGGAAAAATAGGCCGTGATCAGATTGAGGACTATCAAGCTCGGAAGGGAAGGGAACTCAAGGAAGTCGAACGATGGCTTCGACCCTGGTTGAACTATGAGCCAGACTGATCGGAATAAGAGAAAAGGGTTGCAGGCTAAGGGATGCCTTGGATTAGGAAGCTGACTTTGATAGATAGGGATTTATTCGTCTTGGTACCTGTCGTGAATGGACTGAATTTCGTCGACGGAATTAAAGAATAACTCTAACAGCTCTGGGTCGAAATGATTTTTATGGCGTTCGCGCATGATTTGGAAGGCTTCTTCTATCGTGGAGGCAGGTTTATAAACCCGTTTACTGGTGAGGGCATCAAACGTATCCGCAATTGAAGCGATACGCCCTTCAAGGGGAATGTCCTTTCCCTTCAGACCTCGTGGATATCCTCGCCCATCGAATCGTTCATGGTGTGTATAGGCAATAATTGCAGCGACTTTAAGTAGCTCCGCGTCTGATCCGCTCAAGATACGATAGCCAATTTCGGCATGTTGGCTGATCACTTCAAATTCCTCATCCGCCAGTTTCCCAGGTTTTAAAAGCACATGGTCGGGAGTGCCGATCTTTCCGATGTCATGCATGGGACTGGCCGTCCGAATGAGTTCAATCCGTTCTTCGTCAAGACCGACCTTTCGTGCGAGGAGGGCACAATAGTGACTCATCCGCTGAATGTGACAGGCCGTGGATCTATCTCGATACTCAGCCGCAAGGGCAAGGCGCTGTATCGTTTCTTCACGTGAAAGGCGAAGTTCCTTTTCCGATTTACCTAGCCAATCCAATGTTTGTTCGAGGGCTTGGGTCCGCGCATGAATCATTTCTTCTAATTGAACGCGGTTTCGGCGATTCTCCATTTCCAAGCGTCGACGACGCAAAGCATTCGCGACGTTAATGAGAATTTCGTTGGATTCAAATGGTTTGATGATATATCCGTAGGTCCCGGCTTCAAGGGCCGCATTGGCAAGGAGAGGACTGTCGAGTCCGGTAATCATAATGGCGGCTGTAGCGGGGGATTCGGCCAGAACGGTTCGGACCAGATCAAGACCGGACTCTCCTGGCATATTCACATCGCAGAGGAGAAGCGCAAAATCCTTTTCTTGCATACATTCGCGCGCTTCTTGTGAGTTTTGTGCTATGGTGCAGCGGTAGCCATGCTGTTGCAGCAAGTGTTGAAGGAGCCGCACAATCGCTGGTTCATCGTCGACGATGAGGATTTCGGCTGGCTCAATAAAAAATGGCGGAATGGATTCGGTAATTGGAGCTTGGAGCATGTCGTCCCTTTTTCCAGAAATGATTAGCACATTGGAAAATACGTCATGAAGCTTTTTGGCAACGACATGAAGAATTTAGCGACAGGGTGCGTTTTGCACCTTTTGTGCCAAGTTGTCTCCATCTGATGGTCTTTGAGTCATAGTGGACACCCGCTTCCCTAACTGCTTATAGAAGCAGAAGGATCGGGCCATTGGAGCCGATCTATTATGTAAACACGGTCACAATATGCCCTACGTGTTTCCCTATGAAGACCTGTTTGTGTACATAACTGCTGCCTTGATTGTGGGGTTGTTGTTCCTCCGTGTACGGATGGCTCGTCGACTCAAATCCAAGGTTCAATCTCAGGCCATCACTGGTGAATCTAAGAGAGAAGCAACCTTTCCTAAAGGGGATTCGGCGCTTCATTGATCTTTCTAAACCCCTCAACTATAATCACAAATTCCCAATAATTGGAGATATTCATGAACCCAGCTTCGAAACTTCTGCGCCATGATGGGCGCGAAAAAAACCAATGCCGACCGGTCAAAATCACACGTGATTTCCTGCAGCATCCAGAAGGGTCCGTCCTCATGGAGATGGGAGCCACCAAGGTCATCTGTACGGCTTCGGTGGAAGAAAAAGTCCCTCCTTTTATGCGGGATAAAGGAAAAGGGTGGGTGACTGCGGAATATGCCATGCTTCCACGAGCGACCAAAGAGCGTACGCAACGAGAAGCGTCTCGCGGGAAACAGGGTGGCAGGACAGTAGAAATTCAACGACTCGTAGGTCGGGCCTTACGTGCGGTTACCAATATGTCACAGTTAGGGGAACGGACGATTTGGATTGATTGTGATGTAATTCAAGCTGACGGAGGGACCCGAACGGCGTCGATCACGGGAGCCTTTGTAGCAATGGCAGATGCCTGTAGAAAATTGCAAAACAAAAACCTCATCAAAAAATTCCCACTCCATGATTATTTAGCGGCGATCAGTGTAGGGAAAGTTGGTGGAGAGGTGATGGCGGATCTGTGTTATGAAGAAGATTCCATGGCCGATGTCGATATGAATTTAATTATGACAGGAAAAGGGAAGTTTGTAGAAATTCAAGGAACCGCTGAACGAGACGCATTTGATAAAAAAGAATTTGATGAATTTCTCGATGTAGGATGGAAAGCTATTCAAGAACTTGTCACCATTCAACGGGAACTCATCGGAGAACTGTCCTAGGGCGACCTGTTCTGTAAGGGAATAACTGTTGTGAAAGAAGAAATTATCCTCGCCACGAGAAATATGGATAAATGCCGTGAATTAGGCGCGCTATTATCAGATCTTGAAATTACCATAAAAACACTTGTCGATTTTCCTGATGCCCCCGAGGTCGAAGAAGACGGAGAGACTTGCCGGGACAATGCGATGAAAAAGGCCAAGGAAATAGCCAAATACACCGGACTTATCGCAGTCGCAGATGATACGGGGTTAGAAGTCGAAGCATTAGATGGACGCCCTGGAGTCTATGCGGCACGTTATGCAGGGGATCTGGCGACCTATGAAGATAATTGTCGCAAGCTTCTACAGGAAATGGAAGCGGTGCCGGTGGCCAAACGAGGGGCTCGCTTTCTAACAGTGGCCGCGATTGCAAAACCGACTGGTGAATGTGAGGCTATTGATGGTATCTTAGAAGGAGCCATTGCCGAGAACGCCATCGGGGATAAAGGATTTGGATACGATCCCGTGTTTCTCCTCCCTGATCAAGGAAAAACCTTAGCCGAATTGACTGCTGACGAAAAAAATTCCATTAGCCATCGCGGGCATGCTTTTCGAAAGGCTAAAGATATTATTAAGGCGATGGTCCGCCAATCAAATAACGTCGGGGCGTAGCGCAGTGATTCTGTGAACAAATTCCTTCCTCCTACAGATTTTTAAGTATTTCGAGCGAAAGTTTTTCCTCTGGTTCTTTCATTTTATGTAGTTATTCCAAATCGTCAGGAAGCTTTTCGTGCTTTCCGTGCCTTCGCCAATTTCCTTAGTCGGCGCAAATTCTCTATTCTCTTCATGGTAATGGCCAATTTCCTTTTATTGCGGGTCTTTTGGAGCTGGGCAGGTGTTTGTTTTTTTGGTATTGAAATTTTTTTGGACAAAGTCGCCTTTCGGGCTCGTTGTGCTTTTGCCAACTTCTGTAATCGCAACAAATTATCTCTGGGAGTTAATTTGCCTGATTTTTTCTTTCGGACTAATGGAGGATTGGCGTAAGGTGACGATTTTTTTTGAAGATCAGCCTGGGCCATAGTTGTTTTTCGCAATTTTTGTGCGGCAGCCAATTTTTTTAAGCGTTCAAGGTTTTGCTTTGGAGTAAGTGACGAACCCTTTTGCTTTTTGGGTGAAGAAGTTTTTTGTAATTGGATTGACCTCGTCTTTTTTTTAGTTTTCTTGGGTGGAGACAAGTTTCTTGACCGCTGGTTTCGTCTGGGGCGATTGGAGTCACGACGATATGTATCGGACCCTATGGGGGGTGATTTCTTCAGTCTTTTCCCCAATATTCCTGTCAAAATATCAATGAGGCGATCCATATCTCGATGAAAATCAGGAGCCGGACGAACCAAAGTCGCATTCCGATAGGCCAAGGCTCTTACGTTCGGAGTCAACATGTGCTCGGATGGCATGTCTGCTCCACCAACTAAGATGGGAATGATAGGGATACGACGTTTTAAAGCGAATTCAATTTCAATCCGCACAAAATCTCTAGGATCATCAAGAGGGGATTTTTTTCCCGAAGAAGTTCTTTTTAGCCAGTTTCTTCCAATTACTGCGAGAAAGACTCTACTTTTCGTGATTTCATTTCTTAAAAATGCACGATAGTCTACTCCAGGAGGAATATTATCGACATCCTTGAAAATGGCCTTAGAGCCAAATTGGGTTGCTAGACGATCATAAATGGACCCTGTAACATATTGGCTATCCAATCGACGATATGAAATGAAAATTTTGCTCATGAGAGAGAAGGGTTTGTTTCCTTATTATTCACTTGGTTCCATAAGCCAAGCTTAGTCTAAGTAGAGATTATCAAACTGTCAAACTTTCTTGTTGCGAAGAAACCGATTTGGGTTAGGGAAAATATTGTCCAGTCCCATATGGACAGGAAATAGGTGATCCTGTATAAATGTAGATGAGATACAAAAATTACAACATCGGGGCGTAGCGCAGCCCGGTAGCGCGCCTGCTTTGGGAGCAGGATGTCGGAGGTTCAAATCCTCTCGCCCCGACCACAAAGAATACAATCATCTCTTAGAGAGGTTTGAAGCCGGTGAGCGCCTCCCGAAGAGGGAGGAAGAGGCCATGTCAGCCCGGCAGCGAACCGGCCGGTTGAAGGGCAGGCGAAGCCTGGTCCCGGAAACCTAATCCTCGCGCCCCGACCATACAGAGCTAGCTCGACCAGCCGTGCTACTTATTTGCACGTCTGGATAAATCCCGAACTATTCTGTTTGAAATTCCGCGCTAGCGAGGTCGAGCACCATGTGATTAATCTTGGTGCGAGAGTAAGACACCATAATTTCTTCTTGTCTTGCCAGCTCGTACCGTCCTTCCTATCAATTTGGAAGGACGTATAAGTGCCCTAATTTTTTACATTCGTTTCTTCAATATACATACCGCTTGAGAGGTCAGCTTCCCTATAGATAATGGGAAGCTGAGTAAGTGCCTTAAAATGATTCCTTCTTTTCCTGTTCCGAACGTCAACCAGTCATGCTTTTTGATTTCACTCGATCGCCTAGACCCGATAATCCTGCCTTTCTTGACACTACCTTTTTAAAAAATTAGATTTAGTCAAAACCTCCAAGGTATTGAAACATGGCTGATCTTGAGTGCCATCAAGTTTACCCAGACCCAATTGATAATTGGGATACACTACGCAAGCTGTATCACCAATATAGTGAGGAGATGGATGGCTGGTATTTTCGTGGGCAACCCTACGAACCGGATGAAGAAAATCAGAAGCCTAATCTCCAAACAAGCTTGGAGCGAGGGATCAAACGATTTTATCCAGATCTGTCAAAAGCTCGGGAGATTGAGTATCGGCTGCTCAGGGATTTTAAGCGGCGTTGTCCTCACGGAAATCAATATCGTCCTCCTTCCAGAGACAAAATAGGGTGGCTGGCGCTTCTGCGCCATTATGGAGGGCCTACGCGTCTTCTCGATTGGACCTACTCGTTTTGGAATGCTGTGTATTTTGCGATAGATCATGCAAAGCCAAAGCCAAATAAACCTACATACGAAATCTGGGCACTCAACGCTCCCGCATTGCAAAACACATCTGAAGGTAAGTTTAATACATTGGCTAATTGTCTAAAGAAACATGGTTCAAATTCCATTGAGGAGGGAGAGAAAATTTTCCAAATAAAAAAACTGGGAATCTGGACTATGAATTCTATAAATTTGTTTGACCGTCTGGTGGCTCAACAGGGTGTATTCATTTTGCCATTGGATATTACACAAACGCTGAATAACAACCTCAACGAAATGAACCCATCCAAAACAAAAATAATTTGGCGCTTCACTATCTCTCCAACAGTTGATGAATTGAAGAAATTTTACAAAGAGCTTCATCGTATGAACATAAGTCATGCCACTATGTACCCGGGGATAGAAGGTCTAGCCCGGTTCCAGTCAAACGCCATCGGGATGGAGTACCTTTATAAATATGAGACGAAAAACCTGGGGAACAGTCCACTTTGACGTCCGGACCAATGAAAGAAGGAAATAGGGAAATAGAGGACATTCTACTTTTGGGTATCAATTAAAAGGTTTTTTCAGATATTCCCGCCGATCGAAGCTGTGGACGTTATCTTCAATCTTCCTCTCTTTCAATTTTCCCCATCAAAATTCGTGATAATGAATTCCTAAGCGGCCTTCGGCTAAAACCATAACTTCCATTTTCAAGATTTTAGTTACTGCGCATCTGACACTTGTGGCTTAAGTTTCTCTGATTCCATTAGCCACCGTACCCGCCTTCCCAGGTTTCCCCATTTTCCCCTGGTCCATTCATAGGAGATTGCATATCAGGTGGTTTTCATCTAGGGTACGATATGTGAGTTTAAGTTCATAAAATTCCGACTTTATATCCTCCCCAAATGCCGTGAGAAGGGCATCGGGTTCTTCACATGTATTCAATAGCTAAGGTAATTCAATATTTTACCTATACTACTTCTTTCAGAAAGGTGGCATCTTGTTTGATCGCTGCCATTTTGACCGGATTTGTTCCCGTTTTTTTCTGTCCACAATTACTTTGGTCTCAAGATCTGCTTGAGCCCGATCAGAGTTCCTCAACAGTCATACCGCAAGACCGATCAAAAGAAATTTCCGTCGGATCGGATGCTATAGATGACTCATTAATCAAGAAGCGTCTCCGCGATCTCTACCAACATACTCCCGCATTGACTGATGTCCAAATCGAGGTGAATGCCGGAGTAGTGCGGTTGACCGGAAGGGTTCATTCGAAGGAATCACACCAAGAGGCTTTGGAACTAGCCAATCGGGTTGAAGGTGTGGTGAGCGTCACGGATGCTATGGTGCTGGACCGGGATATTTGGAACAGGCTGTCGGTGGTTCAAGAGAAATTGTTCAAACAGGTCAATGATTTTGTTGCCTTCACTCCTTTCCTCATCATCGCCGGGGCCATTTTTATTGGGTTTTGGTTTCTCGCCTCTTTTTTGACGAAATGGGACAGCCTGTATAAAAAAATTGCGCCCAATATATTTTTACAATCCCTGTTACGACAAACAGTACGAACCGTCATTCTTTTTATTGGGTTTATCATTGTACTCGAAGTCTTAGATGCGACCGCTCTCTTGGGCACGATTGTGGGGGTCGCAGGAATTTTGGGATTGGCCGTCGGGTTTGCCCTGCGGGACACGGTGGAAAATTATATCGCCAGTATCCTGCTGAGTATTCGACAGCCGTTCCGCCCCCATGACCATATCGTGTTGGAGAACTATGAAGGGCTCGTCATGAAATTGACATCCAGGGAAACCATTCTGATGACCTTGGACGGGAATCACGTGCGAATCCCAAACGCTATCGTATACAAAGGGATTATTCTGAATTACTCTCGTAATCCCAAGCGCCGCTTTTCCTTTGAAGTTGGAATCGATACCTCGGTCAGTATAGAAGATGCCCGGCAACTCGCTATTGACACGTTGCAGAAGACTTCGGGTGTGATTCAGGACCCGCCGGTACGCTGCCACGTTGAAAAACTCGGTGACTCCAACGTCATCCTCACGATGTTTGCCTGGACCACCCAGGACCAATTTGATTTTCTCAAGGTCAAAAGCGAGGCCATTCGGAACGTGAAGGAGGCTTTTGATTCGGCTAATTATGAAATGCCCGAACCGATCTATCGCCTCAAAGTGCAAGGCCTCACGGGTGTGGACATTCCGGCGGTTCTGGAGGAAGAAGCTCCCAAATTGGAAGGATCTGCCCCGCCGTCTTCCCAACCTAGAAAGAACTCAGACGTGTCCAGGGATACGCACATTCTTGAACAGATTTCGCGCGAGAAAGAAACGCAGGAAGACAAAGATGTTGATTTATTAGATCCCGGTTCCTAATCGTACATCGTGTAGGATGACATGTTGAACGTAAAAGTGGGAACCGAATAAATAAATGTCTATAAAATTTTGAATATGCATACCAATCTCTACGTCAATGCAAATTGCGGTCACTTCCCGAAACCCAATCGGCGTTTTATCTCTCCGTGGCTCTTGTATGAAAAGGGACCGTAGCCCCGTGGCTTCGTATGGCACCGGACTGATATAGCCAGGGGTTTTCGCATTTATATCCCTCTTGACCGGTAGAAGAGAGAAGCGTATTGTTAATACTTATAAAAAGGTCGGTGACCATATGGGGTAAACGCTGAACTCATAGTTTCAGATTTGTTAAGACTTCTTTTGGAAGCCCTTCAGGTAGGATCTGCCTGAAGGGCTTTTGTGTTTTTGGTCGGGCTATTAAGTCCTGAAATTCACCCTAACAAAGGAGGCTTATCATGGTGCCACCCCAATCAGCTGCTGCGTTTGGTTCTCATGGAGCAACCAATGGCTGCGTTATGGTTGTTGAAGATGAGCCAAGCATCAAGGGACAGATGCGGTCGAAGCTTCAAGAAGCCGGGTACGATGTCATTGAAGCGGAAGATGGTGATCAGGCCATTGAAATGATCAAGGCAGGTGAGAATCCCCTTGTTGTCGATGTGGTGATTACCGATATCCCAAAGAAAAAGGGGATGGAAGCGGTTAACTATTTCAGGGAAAACTATCCCCGAATCTCTTTGATAGGGCTTTCAGAGTTTCCTAAGACTGAATTACCAGCAAACGAACATACCAAGATTGCCATTTTAGGAGCCGGTAAAGGTGGAAGTGCTTTATTGGGGCTTTTAAGTCATCTTCCTGGGGTGGATATTGTTGGTATCACCGATAAAGATCACAAGGCGCCGGCACTTCAACGGGCGAAGGATCTTGGGATTCCGGTCATGGACGATCTCGTGTCGTTGATAGCTCATCAAGACACGAATCTTCTTGTCGACGTGACCGGTGATCCGGAGGTGGAAAAACTAATTTTGGAGCATAAACAACCAGGGGTGGAAGTGTTAGGAGGTGCGGCTGCCAAGCTTCTTTGGAATGTTGTACAGTACGAATCGGAGATGCAGGCTCACTTGAATCACAATGACGCCTTATCGAGTATGGTGAAGACCGGTATGATTACCGATTATCTGGTACACCCACTTGAAGGGGAAAATCTCCTCGCGAGTGTGGCGAAGGCTATGGAAAAGAGGGAACTTCATCGATTATAGCCTGAACAATTCTTCCCTATATCAGAGCCTGTAACACTTTCTAAGTGACCTGAGTCAACACGTGTGAACGACGAGGTCCTGGCCTGAGTCAGGGCTTCGTGCGTTTGCATCCCAACATGGCAGATGCAGTTCACGATGGGTTAGCTATTTGGTTGTTTTGTTTACATGCCGATCCTTGCCAAAACTGGTAACGAGTGAATTTCCCTAAGCACGGAGACCCCTATCTAGTTCTGCCGTCAGAATAATTTTTATAAATCATTGCGAAAGTATTTCGGTGATGAAACGGATCACTTTCTTGTATTATGATGGGGCAAGAAATTTGTCGTCATGAAGTCTTCATTTTTCAGACAAGTTGAAATCCTAGCGAATGAAACAAATCGGAGCCATGGGTCGTTTCATCGCACCCGTCAGCCCTTTACAAGACTGCAAGATGTCCTGAGTCAAATTCGTGAAGGAAGGGGCAAAACCCATCCATTAAACTGTCATAAGTCTGATTGTCAGCAACCAATTGAGGAGCGGTATTTTCAGCGAGCTGATGGGTTTGTGTTATGTGTACGTTGTTACGAAGCACGGTCAGGATAGGTGCGGGTAGGGGAAGGCTTTCTGTTTCTCTCCAATGAAAATTTTTGAGAAGGGAATAATATGTCACAGCAAGGGCATCCTCATCACATTACGATCGAGCCCCATCCTAAACGGGTGAAAGTGTATTGTAATGGCGCTTCGGTTGCAGATTCGAAACGAACGCTCGTGTTACGAGAAGGTCCCCTGCCTCCAGCGCTATATTTCCCGCGTGAAGATGTTCAGATGGAACGGCTTCAACCAACAACCCATTCGACCCATTGTCCTTTTAAGGGGGATGCAGCGTATTATTCCATTAAAGCGGATAATGCGATGGTAGAGAATGCGATCTGGACTTATGAATCGCCAATTTCTGCCGTGCAACAAATTAAAGGCTTCCTGGCCTTTGATCGGGAAAAGGTCGAGGTTACAGAAGAGGAAGTATAGACTCCCTATTTTTCCAAGAGCTTTTTCCGTTCACCGCGTCGCTTGATATTAGTTTTCTGCCTAATCTTATTATATTCTATTTTTGTCAATTGAAGCTGTTTGGCTAGTTCGCAGAAATTCGTCTGCCTCTGATTAATTTCCTTGAGCTGAGGCTTTATTTCCTGTCCTCTGTGCATGATGAGAGTCATGAGGTAGGATTGTTCGGTTTGGATATTGTGAAGTTCTTCCTTTTCTTTCCACTGGAGATTAAAGTCTTCCCTTTTCCAACAATACCCGTTCGGACAATTTTCGTTCCCAGTCCCGCAGGACGGCTCCATTTCTAAACTCTTTGGTCGTATTTCTATTTCGTTTTTTGATATTTAATACTTCTTTTTTCTCGCGTTCGTTCCACCTTTCTTCTTGTTTAGTCAGGTTCGTTCCACCGTTCTTCTTGTTTAGCAAGGTCCCACCAATCGCGGTAGCCAATATAGGTGGGTAATCTTTGGTCAAACCGAGTGATGCGGCTTCTGCCATTATTTCCTGGTCACGTTCCTTGAGTAAATTGTGTTTCTTTTCTAAGTTGGCCATTGTCGCATTGTGCATGATTTGAGCTGCTTCTTTTCGAATTTGAAACATTTCCTTTGCGTAGTCTTTGCTTCGTTGTTCTAGATCTTTTAACGCTTTCTTCTGCGATTCGCCTTCGGGCAGAAGAAAAAGGCTTGTGAAGTTTTTTTGGTACTCCGCTTGCGCGACCGCAACCTTTGCCTGTTTATCTCCTTGAAGATCAACCCGTGAGAGTTCAAACTCAGTATCTAGTTCTTTGAGCAATTCCTGGTACTCGCGTTTTAGGTCATTGGAAAATTCTCGAAAGGATCTTGAGGCTTCGTTAATTTCCTTATTGCGTTCGTTTTTTTGGGTTTGGCGTTCTTGTTGTGCCTCTCGCCGTTGTTTTTGGAGTGCCTTGTCCTCCTTGGCCTCAACATGGGTCCAAGGGAAACAGACGGTCAAGGAGAGGAGGAGGAAAAACGCTAAATTCGTCATTTCGGGCCTCTTGGTAGTAGGTTTGGAGACTGAGCCGAATGATATTTTGCATGGTATAGCTGCATTCGAAAGGTTTTGCAACCGCGATGGTCTAGGTCAGGTAGGAGGAACGGTTATTATACTAGAATAACTTGAGGCGAAAAGTTAAGGCGATTTGGTGGGTGGGGCCTCTCTAGAAGGGGGTTTAATTTTTAAGTAGAGCTAAATAGATTCTAGCTCTTTTTCGGATGGTCGACCTATGAAGTCTTCAATAATAAGATAGACGCAGGGGACAATAGTCAGGATGATAATGGTGCCAAAGAGAATTCCAAACCCTAATGAAATGGCCATGGGAATGATAAACCTGGCTTGAAGTGCGGTTTCAAACATCATGGGGGCTAACCCAAAAAATGTTGTAAGTGAAGTCAGCACAATGGGTCGAAAACGCTTCATCCCACCCTGTATCACGGCTTCAAACAACGAAACTTGATTGGCTTCACGAATTTGATTGGTGGCCACAATGAGAACTAAAGAGTCGTTGACCACCACACCAGCCAAGGCCACGATGCCGAATAGACTGATAATACTGAGACCATAGCCTAACAAAATATGTCCACCGAGAGCTCCAATCATGCCAAAGGGAATACAGAGCATGACGATGAGAGGTTGAATATAGCTTTTAAAGGGGATGGCTAAGAGTCCATAAATTAACAACATGGCGAGTGCAAACCCGACTGCGAGTGCCGATAAAGATTCTTGTTGGGAGGCCTGTTCTCCTTCCAAAGAATAGTTCAGGCCTGGATATTTTCGGATCAGTTGGGCGAGTTCATTAGCGGTGACTTCGCCAATGATGGTATTGGCATTGGCAATTTGATCATCGACATCGGCCGTGACGGCCACTACACGTCGTCCGTCCCGGCGTTTTATCTCTGTATAGGCATGACCAGGTAATATTTCGGCGGCTTCCGTTAAAAATATTTCTCCTCCTTGGTCAGTCAGCAACACCATTTGCTCGATCGTAAACAAGGAGCGACGTTCTTCATCGGGAAGACGTACCATCACCTTGACTTCATTCCGTCCTCGCTGTTGCCGGAGGGCTTCCACACCAAAAAAAGCTCCTCGTATTTGTTGAGCAAACCGCGTGGCATTGAGTCCTAAACTTTGAGCCTCTGGCTTTATGCGAAAGCTCATCTGCGGTTTTCCTAACGTCACACCATCGTCGATATCCGTGACGCCCACATAGTGCGATAGCGAATCGGCTAATTCCTTGGCGGCTGATTCCAGGGTAGGTCGAGAGCGATGAGTCAACTGGATATCAATCGGGGCACCGCCGGTCGGCCCGGTTTCTGATTTAAAGGTCAATGATTCTAGCCCCGGGATGGTGCCGACCGCTTGACGCCAGGTTTGAGAAAAGTCCGCTCCACTATAGGGCCGTTGGTCGGAGGGAACCAGATAGACCATCATCCCGATGAGATGGCTTCCCGCTAGGACCGGTGTGGCGTCCGCCGGTCCCAATTTTGGCAAGGCGGTTCCGATCTGGGCGTACATTCCCCGTACAGTGCCAGGCCCTCCATGATGTTCTATCGCCTGATTTGCAGCAACTTGTAGGCGAGCTAATACGCGATGCGAAGTTTCCAGCGGGGCTCCATAGGGGAGTGTCGCTTGTACCATGATCAGTTCACTGTCAATACCTGGGATAAAGCTAAAGGGGATATGTCCACCTATAACAAGCCCAAAGGCGAGGATAAGTAAGGCCAAGCCTATGGCGAGGGAGAGATAGCGATGGATTAGTACGAGACGCAAGAACGGTTGATAGCGTTCTTGGATGAAAGACTGCATCAATTGACTGAACCATTGACGTGGGCGGTCCAGGACCTGCCAAACATAGTGAGTATTTTTTCGGCCGGACAAGTGAGCGGGTAAGATAAACAGTGACTCAATGAGCGACACAATAAACACCGCTACGACAATGGAGGGAACTTGACGCATGAAATTGCCCATGGTGCCTGGGACAAAGAATAAGGGGAGAAAGGCGGCGATGTTCGTCAGGACCGCGAAGGTGATAGGGCCAGCTATTTCTCGACTACCGGCAATGGCCGCATGAAGAAAGGAGAGGCCCTCTTCCCGCTTCTGATAAATAATCTCACCTGCGACCACCGCATCATCCACAATAATTCCTAAGGTAATAATAAAGGCAAAGAGGGAGATCATATTGATCGATGCGCCAGTCAGGGGAATAAACAGGAATGATCCGATGATGGCTGTCGGTAATCCCACGGTGACCCAAAAGGCCAGCTTCAGGTCCAAAAATAAACCGAGTAATATCAACACGAGAATTAGCCCAAGAAAGGCGTTCTTCAAGAGAAGTTTCATGCGGTCACGGTAGATTTCAGACTGGTCATTCCAAACGGCCAACCCAATACCATCCGGCAACTCTCGTTCTAATTCTTCGAGGTAAGCATGAACGTCTTTCGAGACCGACTGAGGCGTTTCTTGCCCAACGCGATACACATTCACTTGAATGGCTCGTTGACCGTTGTAAAAGGCTTCTTCATCCGTGTCTTCGAATCCATCTTTGATGACGGCAATGTCTCCGACAGTCAGAGTGGTTCCATCACGGTGAGAGAGGAGAGGAATTTCTTGGTATTCTCGACCAAAGTCACGGCGTTCCTGGGTACGCAACAGGACTTCTCCGCTCGTGGTCTTGACCCCACCGCCTGGCAGTTCAATTGCAGCTTCTCCAATTTCTTTGGCAATTCGATTGAGGGTGAGCCCATGTTCGCGTAGTTGTCGTTGGGGGATTTCGATTGATATCTCCCGAGGACGTGATGCTCCCAATTCCACCAACGTGATACCGGGACGTTGCAAAAGTTCATCACGCAACCGTTCGGCCACATCTCGGAGCGTATTTTCCTCTTGGTCCCCGTACACCATGACCGTTAAGACTTGACTGCGAACTTCGACGAGACTGGTTATGGGTTCTTCTGCCAATTCAGGAAATGATTGAATGCTCTCAATTTCATTATTGACGTCTTGAAGGATTCGATCGGCTGGTGTCCCCGTAACCACTTCAATCTGTATGGTTGCCTTACCTTCGTTTGCCGTGGATATGACTTCTTTGACACCATCGAGGCCTCGTACCGCGTCTTCAATTGCCAAAATGATCCCCTGTTCAACTTCCTCGGGGCTTGCACCAGGGTAGGCGACCGATACTCGAATGACATCCACCTCAAACTGAGGAAAAACTTCTTGCTTTAATCGGGAACTAATGAGCAGGCCCCCAAGTATAAAAATTAACATCACCAAATTGGCTGCAACCTTGTGTTGTGCCATCCAAGCAATGGGCCCAGGAGATGGGGAGGTCTGTCCTGTGATGCTCATGTCGTTTTATTGTGTGGGAGAAGTTGGGGGAACGTTTGGAATCTCTGAGTCCGCGTTGGTGGTTGTCTGTTTTACTGGGGAATCATCAGTACGAACAAGAAGTCCCGGAACGGCAGCAGAAAGCTGGCTTATAATGACTTGCTCCCCATCATGAAGACCTTCACGGATTAACACCGTATCCTTTTTAGACAGTTCAATGACGAGGTCTCGTAACTCCAACCTATCTTCGTTGTTCTTTATCCAAGCCCGATTGCCTTCTCGAATGGCTTCTCGCGGTAGCGCAATGACGTTCCGAAGCAGTGGGCCCTCAATTTCAACTCGAACGTATTCTCCAATGAGAAGAGGTCTCCTTTGGTCGTTGGGTTTCTGGAGTTCAAGTGGATCTATGACGGAAACGAGGACTTGAGCCATCCTCCCGTTCTCTGTGACATCTCCAAGTAGTTCCACCACCGAACCTTGCCGAATGACCGGCTTTTGGGTGCCAATTTCACGTATGACCTGTACGGGTGAACCTTGGGGGCGACCTGGACCGGGAAAGGTAATTCGCTCGAGTTGCTGGATGGGAATACTCACTTGTACGCGAAACTCTGAAGTGCCCACAAGTGTCGCAACTGCGGTTTGTGCATGAATCAGTTGACCGACTTCCACAGACTCTTCGAGCACCAGAGCTGGGAAGGGTGTCCGAAGTATGGTTCGTTTGAGATCCAATTGGGCTTTGTGCAATCGACTTCTGGCTGCTGCAAGAGCCATACGTTTCTCTTCCAGATGAGGACGGCGTAGGGCAAGCTGTTTGCTTAAGGCATTGACTTCCCCCTTGGAAGGTTTCAGAAGATTCCATTCTCTCTTTGCGACGGCTTGATTGCCAAGCTCGACTTTTAAATCAAATTGAGCTTTGGCAAAGGCCGCACGTTGTTCGTCGACAGCAAAACGAAAGTCGCGGGGATCGATATGGAGCAGTGATTCTCCCCGTTTAAGCGTGCCGCCAATCACGAGATTGGGGTTCAACCTTGTGACCCGGCCACTCACCTCTGGTTGAACAGTCAATTGTTGATGTGCCTGGATCGTGCCAAAAGCTGTAATGGTGGCCTTGGTGTCTTGCTCTCGTACGGTAATGACTTCGACAAAAGTTGGAGTCACCCCTCGTGATGCCTTAGGGACATCGGGTCGGCTGGCAATTAATAATTGAGCGCCAAGTACTGCCAGTCCCAATATTACCAGTGGGAGAATGATGCGTAGTAGGGTGGATGATTGTTTCATAGAGATCAATTACGGTTGATCGTCGGACTGTTGATAGGCCAAGTCCGAGAGCATGTGTTCCTCCCGCCATCCGCCACCGAGTGCTTTATATAATTGGACGACTGCTACCAACTGATTACGTCTGGTTTGAGCCAGGGCGATTTGAGCATTAAAAAACTCACGTTGAGCCACCAATACATCTAAATACGTTGCCTTTCCATTCAGATATTCCAGCTGTGCCAATTCCATAGCTTCTTGTGAGACGACGACCAATTGTTCTTGCGCCATCTTAATTTCCCGGGTTTTTTGATTTGTAAGGAGCGCATCCTCCACTTCTCGAAAGGCTTGTTGAACGGTTTGTTCATACAGTAACAGGGCTTGTTCTTGTTGGGCCCGACTCACTTCCAAATTCGCTCGATTTCGGCCTGCATTAAAAAGGGGAACCGTTACGCTGGGACCAAGCGACCAAATTCGTGAGGCTCCAATAAACAAGTCGGAGAAGGCGAGGCTCTGCGCTCCATAGTTTCCCGTTAAACCTATTTGGGGAAACATCGCGGCCTTGGCGACACCAATTTTGGCATTGGCAGCAATGAGTTGCTGCTCGGCTTCCAATATATCGGGACGACGCTCAAGAAGGGCGGAAGGTAAGCCCGCAGGGACCTCTGGGGGCAAGGCCTGGTCTTCTAGTGATGCCGTTCGCACAATGGACATCGGATTGCGTCCGGTCAAAAGACTTAGTTGATTTTCTTTTTGTCCAATTTGGCGTTCGAGGTCAGGAATCACGACTTCCGCTCTGGTCACTTCCTGTTCAGAGCGCCGGATATCCAGAGTAGAACTCTGTCCCATCAATGTTCGCATACGAACGAGTGCCAATGACTCTTGACGACTTGCGAGCGTGAGCTTTGCAATTTTTAGCTCCAAGTCTAACTCTTGTAGCTCGAAATAGGCTTGGGCGATATCGCTGATAAGCGTAAGGAGGACAGTGCGGCGAGACCATTCTTGGGAGAGGAGGTCTGCCATGGCCGCCTCAGTGGCTCGGCGAAGTTTTCCCCAGAGATCTATCTCGAAAGAGAGGTCGATGGTGGCCTTAAATTGGTTGGTGGTAGGACCTTCACGGTTCCCAAGACCGGGTACTCCAAATTGCCTCGCCACGGCTCCCGAGGTTTGATTTCGTTGAAGACTGGCATTGCCATCAATCATTGGAAATTGATCGGCTTGGGCGATTCCTAATTGAGCTCGAGCTTCCCGTACACGGGAAACTGCCAATCGGAGATCTTTATTTTCTAGGAGGGCCTTTTTAATGAGTGACTGCAAGTTGTGATCATGGAAGACTTCCCACCACTCCATATCGGCGAAAAGTTGTTCCGGTGCGCTTGCCTCAGGATCCATGCGAAAGTTCTTGGGCGTTTCAACGAGAGGACGTTCATAATCAGGCCCTAAAGAACAACTACTGAGCAAAAGGATATATAGAAAGAAAGGTACGAGTCTTTGCCAATATGGACAAGGGTCGGCTATTGGGTGTTCCTGAATTTTCTTTGCAAAAACTACCATAGAAAAATTTTTCTCGTCATCGTGAAGGCTCGAACGACATGACCTGAGGTGGCCGAGTGTTTATTATTTTAACCACATATGAGAATACAACAGAATGACTGGTGATACCACTGTAAGTGTAGTTGGAAAAATGAGGCGAGACCGTCTCACCTCCCGTATGCCCATTGCGAGCTATTGGTTTGAGTAAAGAGTGCCTTGGTTGCAAGAGATTATCGGTACCAGGTAATCTATCGTTCAATGGTAAGGATGAGATTCAAAGATTTTTTTAGCAAAAGGCAGAGGCAGGTATGACAACATTCAGAACTTATAATGGGGTGACGATCCCGAACTTCATGTATGGAACCGCCTGGAAAAAAGAAGCGACCAAGCAGCTGGTCGAACAGGCCGTCACCACAGGGTTTACCGCGATTGATACAGCCAATCAACTTATTCATTACGATGAAGCATTGGTTGGGGAGGCTTTGCTGGCTTTGGCTGATCAGGGAATTAGACGAGACCAGCTCTTTTTGCAAACAAAGTTTACCCCGGTCAATGGGCAAGACCATCGAACACCCTATGATGTGAATGAATCCATTACGGTACAAGTTCAACAATCGTTTGACAGTTCTTTGCAACATTTACATACAGATCTTCTCGATTCGTATGTTCTGCATGGACCTTATGGGCGAATGGGTTTGAGGCCTGAGGATTGGGAGGTATGGGCCGCTCTCGAAAATATTTATCACAGCCAGAAGACCAGGATGATTGGCATTAGCAATGTGTCGGCTAGTCAGCTTGAAGAGCTGTGTGCAAAAGCTAAGGTGAAACCCATGGTGGTACAAAATCGCTGTTATGCGGTGATGGGTTGGGATAGGGAAGTGCGCGAACTTTGTCAGGCCCATCATATCATTTACCAAGGCTTTTCTCTTCTGACAGCCAATCAACAAATTTTACGAGACCCTGAGATCTGGGCCATTGCTCAGCGGGTAGGGGCAGGACCGTTACAGGTCATTTTTCGCTTTGCTCAGCAAATTGGAATGTTGCCGCTAACGGGTACGACCGATGAAACACATATGAAAGAAGATCTTCAAATCGAAAGTTTTGAGCTTACTATGGAAGAAGTTAAGCGGGTTGAGATGATTGCGGTTTGAAAGGTCAAGGATAAGGACGTCGCTGATTGAGGAGTTTGCCGTCTTGGACAACTGTGAAAATTTCCTCACCACCCATTTTGAGATAACTATTGTCCGGGGCCTTTCTAGATAAGAGAGCCTCGTTTCCACTTACAAAAGCAAAGACATATCGAAAGAGATTTATATTGGTTGGGTTAACCATATTCGTCCCCAATCCAGGCTTAGGTGCGCGTAAAGCCAGTAAGACCCCAACGTGATCCAATGCGGTATCTCTCGTCGAAAGACCCTCGAATACCTTATTGGGAGCGATTCCATACCATCCAAGTCCAAATCCCCCATGATCGCTATTGAGAATAATGAGGGCATCAGGATCTTTAGCCAGAATGTGTTGTATCAAAGTTAAGATGGTTTGATTGGAGAGCTTGGTTTTGGCAAAAAAGGTCTCACGGAAATTTTTCAGGCCTTCCTCAGATTGAACCTTGGCTCCACTATGCCCAGGCTTCATAAAATGGGAATAAACGAAATGAGGTTGATCGCTTGCAGCGATGCGTGAAATGCCTTCCAGCATCCTTGCCTCAAGCCCATCCAGAGAACGATCTATCATGAATCCTAAACGTTTCTTGATGCTTGTGGGGAATAGAAAGTCCAGGAGGTCATCGATAGGAACACTCGGTGAGCAGACGTCGATATAACAGCCCATCTTTAAGAGATAATCGGTTTGATGAATATAATGAATTTGATAGCCATTGTTGGTCACAATTTGGGCGAGCGGATTATCCTTGCCTCCAATTAACTCTCTCGCACCAAGCATCTCATTATTCCCATAACTCTTTTTATAGTAATGGTGCTCCATTCCAAAGGTGGCCATGATGGAAGCAATTGTGCTGACATAGTTGCTATATGCATCATGGTGGATGGTAAATCCTAATGCCTCTAACTGGTTGTAGAATTCACTATTGTCGAAGTGGAAGATTGTTTGTAAGGCCTCTTGATTAGGGTAGCCATCGGGGACGAGGTAATAAATATTTGGTTTTGATGTAAATCGAACCGTCTGGTACAAGTCCCGGTCTTCTTTCTTGATGGTCTGGGAGTCATCTCGGCTTTGTTCTGCAGAGATAAACGAGATCGTTCCGTTGCCAAGACTGGTGATGCAGAGGATTAGGAGTAAGGTATTCACATGATAAAATTGGAAATTTCGCGACAGCCACCCAAGTAGGACCGCAAGCATAAGAACCAAGATATACAACATGAAAGGGTATTCTGGGAAAAAGGCTGAAAGGGTCTGTCGTAACAGGTAAGCCCAAACCAAAAAGGCCGCTCCAATAAACAGACCGTTGATGAGTCGATTGGGCTGTGTTTTCGCGAAGGGTCGGATGAAGATATGTAAGGCGCGGTAAAACAATCCGAGTGCAAAGAAAGTCGAAAGAGCAAGGATTCCTACCAGGAAGAGGCTCAGGGAGGGCTTAAACATAAACCAGTTATTGCTGATGTAGAATAAACCGGGATAAAGCCCAACTAATAAGGCCAGAAGGTAGGGACTGTGAAGAAGTTTAGAGGCCACGTAATCTACATCCGTAGAAAGGCTAGTTCTTCCGTTTCATCAAGTAAAGGACTCGCTCGGTTCCTTCCAGCCGCTCTTTTTGTTCGAGAGTATAGTGATTGCTAAACGCCTGTTCAAAGTCATCCTGAGTATAGTGACGGAATAACTCTTGAGCATCCTCTTTCCGTTCTAGCAGTTCCTTCGCCCATGAGTCAGCAGGCTGCACAAACTCAATGATCAGAAAAGGCGCAATGCGAGCAAAGTAACGAGCGATAAAGGAAAATGGGTAATTATGAGTGATCGAGAGGTGGTGAATGAGAGCTAGGGCGAGAATACAGTCAACGCCCAATGTTGTGACTCGTTCTTCCAGACTTTTTTGATCGCCTAACATTCCTTTTGCATGGGTGGGATTGATAATGTCAAAAAATAACGGCCACAGGTTCCGTTCCCTCTGTGTGACGCCTTCCTTGAAACTTTGATCTACTGCTTGTAAATCAATATCGGTAGAAATGACATAGGGGCAAAGATCCTTGGCCAACCGTGAAAAGGTGCCGTCGTTCCCACCAATATCCCACACACCCTGAGGCTTTATTGATTCAAGAAATGATCGGACAACACCACGTTTTTGGTTGAGCCCTTCTGCTGAGTAATTCTTGGTGGCAGCATAGTAATCTCCCCATTCAGTCCCTTGCACGTAGTCAAGCTTTTGAATGCCGTCCCGTAGGCTTTGAATCATGGCCTTAAGCCGTTGAAGAGGCATAGTGGCTGAACGACGAGTCGTAGTTGTTCCAAAATTATGTTTGGCAAGGTAACGAGCATGGAGATGGATATGCAATTTTATAAAAAGGGTCCACTGGGTTTTCCACGGAAGGAGACGGCTGGCTAAATCCAAGGGAATCCCATCGAGATGAGTTTGTAAAAGATGAATGCACCGAACATCTACATATTTCATGAGTAATAATGGGGCGAGGAAGTGCCGGCAGAATTGTCCGTAAGCTTTCCAGGGACGACCGTCTTGATAGGATTCAAAGGATAAGGTGTCGATAAAGATAGGGTGACAACCAAGAAATTGGATATTATAGGCCGTTCCATCCTTGAGAGACATTCCCTTTTCTAATGAAGCCAACTGAATGTCTAAGGTGAGCAGGGCTGCCGTTTTCAGTTGTAAAAAACTCCACTCGTAGGGATAGGTAATGAAGGGGAGTTGTTGAGGTTTGAGGATGATCTGATGGGCCGTTCTTTCTAATTCTTCGTGGGATACCAGGTTTTCTTTAGATGAAAGCTCCTGATACAGGTCACTACTTATCAAACGATCAAAGGTCTGGATATAAGATTCATTGACTTGACGAAAAATGGTTCCGTTTTTAGAAAAGACGAAGCCGCTAGGATCTCGAAAAGAGGAGTCGAGTTGTTGTTTGTCCATGCCTTCTGCTGGCTGCCTTTCCTTACGGATCTACTGAGAAGAAGGTTATGGTGAGGAGATATCTTTTTTGGGAGTAATATTTTCGGACGTATTCGGATCAGATGTCTTTTGAGACGCAGTAGGATTGTCCGGTGAGATTGATGAGTCCGACGAGGAGCTAAAAATGCTTTTCACCCTCAACCAAAAGTTTTTGAAAAAAAGTGACGCCGCTGCCAATGCTCCAATTACAAGTTGGATGATAAGACTTCCTGTCCCAGGATCGATATAGGCGTAGGCCGAGGTCGCAAAGAGACAAAAGATGAGGGTGAGAAGAAGGATTTGTATGAGTTTCATAAAAGCTCTTTGGGTTTCACCATGGTAATTGTTCTTTTGCGACTATTTTTCCTCTATTCCTTCGACCAAAGTCAAGTTTTTGCCACTCTAGCCTGGAGACAAGGGTCCTCTTCGCCAGATAGGGTTATGCCTTTTCCTCAAAGGGATTCCACAGCCCTTTTTTTAGGGCAATCGCTAAACTGATGGCATACGCCCCTTTGGTAAATAAAGGCCAATTTCCTTGCTGAAATGCAATATCACATAATTCGAGTGACCCCTGGAGTGAGGGATAAAGGGAATGGTCTTCCGGGATTTTTCCCATCAAATTGGCTAGGCTCTCCCAAACAGCTTCCCATTGAGGCGATTTTTGGTCGCACGTTGAGCAGATGACATTTTTAATTCGGTACGTTTCTTTTCCAAAAGCCAAGGCCCATTGGGCACGCCCACAAGTCATACAAATGGGATACCGCTCAACAATGGCTTCATCGCGAACCGAATCATATTTCCCTTCAATCCATATAAAGTATCCCTGAGGCTTTTCTGTGGTGGGTAGCCGTTTTCGACCTTGAACAACGGCGAGTTTCTCTCCCTGTTTCGTCTGAATCCGGATAACGGTTCCGGTCTCTATTCCCTTTTTGTCCATATTTCCCATCCGTTCATAACAATGATGGGCCTATCATACAAATTTTGCCCTCTCATGATTACCCTACAGGAGGGGGGGAAGGTCCCCCATCAACCGTGGAATGGACGAATTGAGAATAAGTGGTAGGCTGTAAAGCATGTGGTTACGTGATCTAAAACAAAAGAACAAAGAGGCCTTGAATCCCCCCAGTGAATCCACACAGGAAAAGGGGCGGAAACGAGACACGGTTTTTGTGCCACGAGCGGAACAAGTACGGTTATCTGAAAATATTCAAGCTCTCCATGAGGAATTGGCTGAATCGGTCACCCATGTTGATCCAGCAGAGTATTCGGATGAACGGATTGAGTTGCTTCTTCGTCAGGCCAAAACTAATGACCAATGTCGTAAATTTTTGACGGACTGGGCAGAAGCCTAGTCCGTTAGGCATTTCGCCAGCGGTTGTTTGATCTTTTTGTTCCGTTCAAACTCTTCGGGCTACTCCCCAAGCCTTTTGTTCCTCTGCCTGATATCCACTCGACCTTTTCTATAGAGTCTGTTATTCTCGTCTCTCCAACAATAAGAGTAAGGGTGAAGGGTGCTTTCCATGTATTACTCTACCCCCTTGTAACACTTCACGATCCATATGTGCGCCCGTAGCTCAGTTGGATAGAGCATCGGCCTTCTAAGCCGAGGGTCGCAGGTTCGATTCCTGCCGGGCGCGCCAATTCCTCCTGCCGCCTTAGGGAAATTATTTTTCCTATCCTTGATGCAAAGTAAATTAAGCGGATGATCGGTTCAGTCGTTCAAAGGGTGGAATTTTACCTTGGGCGGTGCTAAGGTGCGTTTGTTTTTTCTATTTCTACTCTCAGCTTCTTTTAACCGATGAGGATGGCGAGTGCGATTGTCTGAGAGAATGTTCCCTAAAAAGATTAAGTTTTTAATGATGGTCGGGTTGGGATTGTTTATTGCCCAGGCTTGTGTTGCATCTCATCAAGCATCCGTGCCCAATGAAGAGCCCCAGGAGTCGGCAGAAGCCAGACGATTATATCGTCTGGCAATGGAGAAGAAGGACGGATCGGCCCAGATGCAGTTAGGGGAAATGTATGCCATTGGACATGAGGTTACGCAAAGTTATGAGAAGGCAAGTTATTGGTATGAGATGGCGGCAAAACAAGGGTTGCCCAAAGCCCAATTACGTTTGGGAGAATTGTTTATCATGGGCCATGGGGTCTCGAAAGATCCTGTGCAAGCTACGCAATGGTACAAAATGGCAGCGAAACAGGGTGATGCCCTGGCGCAATTACGGCTAGGTCGAATTTATAGCACCGGGCAAGGTGTAGACCGAGACTTTGAGGAAGCCAGCCGATGGTATCGACAAGCTAGCAACCAAGGCGAAGTTGAAGCGCAATTTCATCTCGGTCAACTTTTTGATAAAGGACAGGGGGTTCCCCAAGATTTTCAAGAAGCCAGTCATTGGTATCTCTTGGCTGCAGAACAAAAACATGTCACCGCGCAGTCTCGCATCGGACAATTATTTGAACAAGGACGAGGTGTTCCTCAAAGTTATGAAAAAGCCATTTCTTGGTACGAACGTGCGGCAAATCAGGGGGATATTACCTCGCAAGTTCGATTGGGACGACTCTATGATACCGAGCAGGGGGTTCCTGTGGACTATAACAAGGCCAGTCACTGGTACGGCCTTGCCGCAGCTCAAGGTGATGTGGCAGCTCAAGCACGATTTGCGGAAATGCATATGTTAGGGCAGGGAGTGAATCAAGATGTTACCCAAGCCATTCATTGGTATGAATTAGCCGGGGAGCAAGGAGATCTTCAATCCCAATTGCGTCTAGGCAAGCTGTATGATGCTGGTGAAGGGGTATCGCAAAATTTCCAAACCGCAAGTCTTTGGTATACCCGTGCAGCGAAACAAGGTGCATTATTGGCACAACGACGTCTAGGAAAAATGTACGAAGTGGGACAAGGGGTGCCTCAGAATTATGATACGGCTATCAAATGGTATCGGAAGGCTGCGGAACAAGGTGATGCAGAAGCCCAATTCCGGTTAGGGACGATGTATTCATTGCACCAGAAACTCATTCAGGCGCATATGTGGTTAAATTTGGCAACTTCAAGCGGTCATGACCTTGCTCGACGAGATTTTTCTGATGTCGCTGCTAAAATGTCCCCAAAGCAGGTAAAAAAAGCTCAGCGGTTAGCGAAAGATTGGAAAGCTAAAAAGGGCCAACAATTTATTGGCATTGTTACCCAGTAGAACTCTTCCCTTCTCGCAGTGATTCCCTAACATTTCGTCTGTTATTTCTCCTGTGGCATAGGAAAAGAAATGATTACCCCGCCCATCACCCCATCTAATTTATAATCCTGCTTTGGGCTTAATGGATGATTATTGTGGCAAGCAATGCAAGCTTTTGAAATGGCCTTGTCAGCAAAAATTGCCGTGAAATATCGACGATTGTTCTCTGTCATAAATCCGGTGTAGGGGCGGGTTGGATCTGACGCGACGGCCTCTAGTCCCGAACGCTCGAATTCATTTCTCGGTCTATTTTTCTCGTAAATCGGCCAAAGGCTCGCCAGTCGATAATGGATGCCATCTCCGCTTTGTTTGACGTGGAGGCCTGCTAGAGCCAGCATTTGGGCTGGTAGCGGCAATAAATTATTCTTCTTCCAGGTTTCTCCTGCGGAGACGATTCCTTTTTCTTGCATGCGCTGAACGACTTCTGTGGTGTAGAGGGTCCGGTCCGCTTCAATTACGGCATGAAGGTATTCTGCAACCTTCTCTGGAGGGACCCCATTTCTCAATTTTTCCGCGAATGTCAGGGGAGTATTTCCCCATTGGTGCAAAAGTATGAAAAGAAACATCATGAGCAACCGACTTCGAAAATTTTCCTGAACCATATTCTGACTCCTCATTTCAATAGGGTTCAATTGCATCCCACGGGATTGTTCTGCATGGCGCAACTAGTTTTAGTTACTCAATCGTCATTAATAATGGTCCATTCTAGGAGGCCTTCTTTAAAACGGTTACGAGAAGGAAATCTTAGAATGATTGTGATTGACGGGGTTGGCTATAGGCATCCCAGATCCAAGCCGTCGTATCTTGGGAAGCCGTCACCACTTGCGTGCCATCTGGACTAAAACTCGCATGAAGAATGGCGTTGGAGTGACCACTCAAAATAAGAGGTTCCTCAGTACCCTCCAGTGACCAAATTCGAGCCGTATGATCCCAAGATGCACTGAGGACTCGGCGACCGTCTGGACTGTAGGCCACAAAAACGATTGGACCACGATGTCCACGGAGGATTTTTGGGGGAGTGGCCCCGTCCACACCCCAGACTCGTACCTGCCCATCGCCACTTGCCGTAACGACCTCCAAGCCTCGTGGGTGAAAATCTGCATAAAGAATAGGGCTGGAACCATTTTTTAAGATTATGGGCCTTGTTGAGTTGGATAGATTCCAAATTCGTGCGGTGCCATCTTCCGAGGCCGTGAGGACTCGTTGGCCATCCGGACTGAATCGAGCGATTGTAAGTGGACGTGAATGACCTTTTAAAATGACGGGCTCTCCCTTTCCATCACTAGGCCAAACCCGTGCCGTATGGTCCCATGATCCTGTTACGATTTGAGAACCATCTGGGCTGAACATGGCCGTACGAATTGGACTTTCATGCCCTTTGAGAATGATCGAGGTTTTTGGACTCTTCACGTTCCATATACGAGCGTGATGATCCTTAGAAGCCGTGACAATCCTCTTCCCATTTGGGCTAAAGGCCACATATACCACTGGTTCCGTGTGGCCGCGCAGGATCGTGGCATGGGCCTTGTGGGAGGTAGGCCAAATTCGGGCAGTACCATCCTGTGATCCAGAGACAAGATGTTTGCCATCGGGGCTATAGGCAATATGAAAGACTAAGCCTAGATGCCCCCGATGGATGAGAGGATCTTCTTTACGATTTGTTGACCAAATTCGTATGGTGTGATCACGTGAGGCGGTGGCGACCTGTGTCCCATCAGGACTAAAGGTCGCATGGACAACGGCTTCACCATGGTCTTGTAAGACAAGGGGTTCACCTGCACCCTCTAGGTTCCACTCCCGAGCTGTCTTGTCACGTGAACCCGTCAGAATTTTCGTACCATCGGAACTAAAAGAAGCACAGAGGACCGAGCCTAAATGCCCACGTAGAATTCTTGAAGGTTCCTTCCCGTTCGTATCCCAGATCCGTGAAGTATTATCCCATGAGGCCGAAACGATATATTTTCCGTTCGGGCTGAATTGTGCTTGTACCACAGCATTGGTATGACCACGATAAATAATTGGGGCTTTCTTTCTCTCAACATCCCAAAGCCTGAGGGTGCCGTCCCGTGAAGACGTGACGACGCGGGTCCCATCTTGACTAAACGCCCCTTGTACGACGGCATCGGTATGTCCCCGAAGGATGATAGTTTCGCCCTGACCATTTGAAGGCCAAATTCGAGCTGTTCGATCCCATGAAGTCGTTAAGATTTTACTGCCATCCGGACTGAAGGTGGCGGTTCGTACGGCGCCAATATGGCCTCGTAGGGTACGAATGAGATTTCCCGTTTCCGTATCCCAGATACGTGCGGTCTTATCTCCGGCAGTCACGACCTGGTGACCACTGGGACTAAAGGAAGCATGAACGACGGCTTCTTGATGACCTTTCAAAATTCGAGGCGGGCGAATACCATCAATGGCCCAAATGCGAGCTGTTTTATCCCAGGATGCTGTCACGATCTGGGATTCATCCGGGTTGAAGGCTGCAAAGACTACTGCATCTGTATGACCTTGATAAACTCGAGGAGCCCCCGTCCCATCAGCCTGCCAAACCCGAGCGGTCCCATCTCTGGATACGGTAACTACTCGGGTTCCATATGTCCCATAGGACGCATACAGGACGGCATCCGAATGTCCACGTAGGATAATAGGAGTTCGAGGCTCGCTCGTTCTCCAAATTCTTGCTGTTCCGTCTAATGAGGCGGTGATGATGTGAGAACCGTTTGGATTGTAGGAAGCAGAAACAATGTCATCAGTATGCCCACGTAACACCGGATTGGGGGAGGAAGGTGTGGAGATAGCCGTTCGGAACAGAAATGGAGGCCTATTCTGCAGAAGGTGATTTGGTTCAGAGTTTTTTAAAGAAGAGGGGGCCGGGGAAAAATGTGGGGGATTGCCATATGCGGTGATGGTTAACAGACAGGTAAAAATGAAAGAGAAAAGCCACAATATCTTATAAGGGGAACCCAGCAATCTGGATAGTGAATTCATCATGGGAAACAGGTGTCGGTATCCACCTGGATGGGATAATCGGTAAAATGGGGGCAATTGTATTCCGGTTATGAAACCGGGTCAATGGATTCTAGTAAGAAATTAAAAGAATGGTCGAGTTTGGGAGGAGGGGGTACCCTGAAGCCCCCATCGGTGGATGGGGGCTTTGAGAAAGAAACAGTCAGTTTACAAAGAAAAAAGAATGTCTTGTTGTGTCACTGATGTTCCGAGTCAGAAACTCGGATAAATCCGTCTGGTGAGATATTCACTGCAAAGGTTGGTGGCTGTCACAATCCGCGAAAGGGCCAACCATCGTCTGGTATCTTCAGTCGTTTCCATATTAAGGCCACCATCAGTTCGAAGATTCAAGTCCCGCCATTCCATACAGGCATCAACCCTTTTCTGCAAAAATCCGACAGAGCCGGGTACACGGGGTTCAATGGCTTCAGGACGTTGGGTCGCAACCGCCCAATTTACATCCCTCCAGGTGGACCCATCGGGAATATAAATGAGTTCCCCCGCGGTTGAGGAAAACTCAGGACAGTTGGTTTCTTGTTGATCGGTCAAAAGGACTGTTGTGCCATCGTCACAAAGATAGAGCGGATTCGCTGAAACAGAGGAAAAAGGAAAAGCCGCAACGCACATAAAAATTGCGAAACGAATTAGAATATTCATGGTTATACACCCTCCCAATGGTACATGAGGTCTTGTATGGAGATGACTCCAGGCAATTTGTCTTAAGTGGAAAATAATCTTCGAGAAAATAGTTATCTGATTGAAGATATTCTCTCCGATATTCTTCCGTGAAAACAAGGGTGGTAATGATCCCTAGGGTCGTCTGTATGTCGCCTCCCCACTTATGAGGGGAGAAAGGTAAGGTGAGGACGACGATAACCAGCCTGTAGAGCAAAGCAATTGGGTTATGCCAAATTTCAGATGCTGGGTAGCGAAATGTTAGACAGGAATCATCAAGGCAGGAGCCGAACAAGACTGGAATCTATAGCTTGAGACGATAGGAAAGAAATAAAGACTTGGAATAAAAAAGAGGTGAAAGAATAGTTCTTTCACCTCTTGAGGTCTAATGAAAATAATGTGAAGTGAATGAACCTTGGCTTAAAAGCTCGGTCTGGATTCCACAATATGAAGGAAGTCGCGCAGTTTTCGTTTTTGTTCAGTTGTGATTCGAATAAATTCCAATCCAAAGGCTTCGCCCGCAGACCAACGAACCGCGGCCAGTTCCACCTTCATAGGTTTATCTTCATTGGGAAGATACAAGAGCGCATGTACATAGGATCGACTTTTTACATCTTCTTCTGTATAGACGCCACATCCAGAGGTCGAAAGGTCCATTACTTCGCCTTCCCCATCGAGAAGATCTCCCGAAAAAATGATGGGAAAACGAACAGGTTTTCTTGTCAAATATCGCTGTTCCATACTTGGCATTGAAAGACCTCCTGAAATATTACAGAGATGTTGCTCTGTACAAACTGTTGGAGGCCCTAGGTGCATGTACTATGCCTTCGCTAAGTCGTTGAAACTGTGATGGGTACAAAAATTGGCATTCAATTCTTGGCAAGTTTTGTACAGGAAAGACCGATCCGTATGGACGAGAAGGTAATATGCTGAGACTTTAGGGAGGCCAGGTTGGACAAAAATAAAAAAATACTTATTCACTAACGGAAAATAAATGATAGGCGGCTTTTGTTATTCGCAAATGAACTTACTGCAGTTTATTTTTTGTGCTTTCAGGTAGACTGCCTCATCATGGGTAGAACAAGAGGGTCCATCGAGAGTACACATAATTGTGAAGCAAGTAATGAGAAAGATTTGAAACCACCTCCACCTACTTTCAGGTCATTGTTGAGCAGCTGAACTGGAACTCCCTCAGAGGAGGGATACTCCTCCCCCTCTGAAGAATGGATAGCGTCCCCTCCAAATCAGTATAAAAGGAGGAAGCAATCATTAGCCAAATGGGGATTCTTTTATGACACAAGTGATTATGCAAACCTGGGAAAAGGCGTTGAAATTTCAATTCGGTCCAAAACTCGAGACATGGGGTCGGTTTGGGAGTCAAGTATCCGATGTGTTGAAAACCGTAGCCCAACGGGCCTATGCCACATTAAGTGTCAGCAAAGAAGAAGAGATTCGCGCATGGTGGCGCGTTCAGCAAGAAGAAAAAAGGGTATTTTGGACCCGTCGAGGCTATAGCGATGCCCAACATGGAAACGACGGATATCCCCATCACGGAACCTGCTATTGTGCCTGGTGTAAAGCCTATTGGGCAGGGCACGTTCGTTTTCAACATGGGGAAGCTCAAGAAGTAACTGCCTACCAAGTAGATCTTTCACCCCTCGGATTCCTTTCTCCCCCTCCAAGAAAAGAAGTCGTGACCCGCGCGGTAAAATCTCTCGCTCAAACCAAAAAAGAAACGAAGAGCAAAGATGTGGTGATTCAAACCCATCCTGCCATGTTTTCAACTGTAAATTCTTTCCCAACCCTTGGAATGGGCAAAAATATTTTTAGCGAGGAACAACGTATTGACAACGTGTCTTCAGAAACGTCCAAGAGCCTTCAGCCGCAAGGAGAGTGGCAACTCCCCCAAGAAAAGAAGGTGAAACCCGTCGTGAAGAAGAAGGAACGAAAAGGGGCTGTTGTACAAAGGTTGAAAGCTGTAAAAGGAACGGGAAAAACCTTAAAAAAGAAGAAACTGTCGTCTGCGGTGAAGCGAAGACCCAAATCTTCTAAAATGCTACTCTCGGCCTAAACTTTTTTAGCAAAGATGTACAGATGGATCCAGGAGAACGTAGGGGGTCGCGTTCTCCTAGATTGTCTTGATCCCCCTTCTTCTCTCACCTATTGCACTCGCTGATGGTAAAGAATTCTACAACTTACCCGTTCATGAACGAACTGAATCTGAAGGTCTCTGCCTACGTATGACTTCATTTTAATTCACTTTTTTGTTCATTTCTCGAGAAAATCAAGCACTTCGCGCTGTTTTCCTCACAAATCTTAGGCATTATCTTTGCTCCCAGAATTAACAAGCGTAGAGATAAAAACCTATAAGGATTTATTTATATAGGGGAGTGAAGTGAATTTTTAGAGTTTGTGTTTTGGATGCCTCTTTGGTCAAAGACAAAGGATGTAACTAGGGAGTTATAATGCGTGGACAGCGATTTACCAAAGAAGAAATTTTGAAAATTTTAAAGGAAGTGCAGGATGGGAAACGCGTCACGGAGATTTGTCCAAGATATGGGATCTCGGAGCAAACCTTTTATCGATGGAAAACGAAATTTAAAGAAACGGATGATGAAAAAGCGGCAAGGATTCGTCTTCTAGAAACGGAAAATGAACAGTTAAAACATACCATCACGAAACTGAACCTAGAAAATGAATCGCTAAAGGAGCGTGTCCGAGAAGTTAACCCCAATTAGTCCTTGTTTTTTTCTACCTCCAACCCAACGTTTCTCACCCATTAGTGATGCTGCACAAACTCTCCCACGAATGATGCCGTTAGGAGCGGTGGCATGGGGCAACCTAAAGAGTCTGCAAGAGCCCGAAGGAGTTCTCCTTCACCAACCGAGATATGATCATTGGACAATACGCAAGCCGCACAAGCATCGAGCAAGGCTTGTTTTTCATTGAACGAGATGTTTTGAATCGTTTCAAGGGCCATATCAAGGCGTGGTATGGAGCAGTCTTCTTTCTTCACCAAGACAAGTGAAGGAAAGGAAAGTTTCTCGAGGGCTTTCCCGAATCCAAGGAGCACATCCTCCTGATTGCCTCCGGTCTGATAGGCTAAAGCAGAGAGTAAGACCGCACAGGGTTCCTCAAGTTTTTGTAGAGAATAGAAGTGGGTCATGGGTTTTTTAACTTTTCGAAAAAATGGTTCAAGATGTTGGAGGAGAACTTGCCTCATGGCCCATTCAAATAGTTCCGTTTGTCGATCGGCCTGAATTAAGGACTCGAGATTTTTCTTAAAGGAGAGGTATTGTTTATATGAGAGCGATTGTAATGTTGGAAGCAACATGTCAATCACCGGTAGGCGAGCTTGTGGTTCCAAGGTTCTGATGAAAGGCAGTAGGAGAACGGTTTCGCGATACACGGCTGGGTCGGCATGGGCATGCAGTTGAGCCATTTGAATTTCTTGAAAGGACTCTTCTTTTTGTATCAAGAGGGCATAGACCAAAGCTCTTGCTCCAAACGGGTCCTCCGTCGCTGTTCGAATACTGTCGGGGAGGGACTGCAAAAGCTGCTGCGCATAAACAAGGTGGGCTGGAGTTGGGTTGCCGATACTGGCAATAGGGCTGTTAGGAATTTGCGCCTCCTGAGGCAGTGCCTGTGGGTCTGAGTTGATTGGGACCGCTGAGTCAAGTGATAAAGGCGATGCTGGGGACATAGAGGAATCTGAGGAAGATGAAACGTCCGAGGTTTGTGTAGAGATATATTGGCCATCAAATGCTGGGTCCAATCGACGAATGCGAGTAGGCAGAGAGGGATGTGTGGCCAACAAGGTGGAAAATCTGCTAGTGAAGGCCTGGCTAAAGAACATATGACTGACGGTTTGGGACTGAGGATCACGAAGGATGGAGCCTCGTTTCCACCCACCAATTTTTTTTAGCGCATTGGCGAGTCCTGAGGGATGACGCGTAAATTGAGCGGAGGAAGCATCGGCCAAGTACTCGCGCTGACGGCTAACCGCTGCTTTAATAAGATTCCCAAAAAATACCCCCAGATAGCCGGTCGCCATCAAGCAGAGACCAAGCAACATGAGCGCAAACGCCTCTTTCCCAGAATTTTTGGTCATTCTAAATCCGTAGTGACGGCGTGAACTTCCTCGAACCAATACTTCTCCTGTTAACCCAATAATTAAAATTCCGTGGATGAGACTCATCAAGTGAATATTCAAACGCATATCCCCATTGAGGATATGGCTGAATTCATGCCCGATCACCCCTTGTAATTCCTCACGTGTGAGATGATCGAGAGCTCCCTGTGTAACTCCGATTACTGCATCGTCAGGAGAGTAACCTGCCGCAAATGCATTAATGCCTTGTTCCTTTTCGAGAATATACACAGCTGGTGTAGGAGTTCCCGAAGCTATTGCCATCTCCACAACCACATTGAGAAGTTGTCGTTCCTTGTCGTCACGTGTGGAAGAACGGATGATGCGTCCCCCTAGAGAAGCGGCAACCGCTGGACCACCTGACCGCAGTTGTATGGTCTTGTAGATGGATCCCACGGTCACGATTAAAAGGGTGATCAGGGTGACCCAGGAGAAGGCCTGGACATCCCATTCCCAGAGGTGATTCCACCAGGATCGATCCTGAGGATTTGAGTTGAGATAACTATAAGAAAATACCGTCGCTTCCGAAGTGTAGATCCAGGCAAGAATGGCTTTGACGATGAGGTAGATTCCCGCAATGAGGGAACCAACCGCCAGTGAAAAGAGAAGTCCAAGCTGCCAGGATTTACGGCGAGCCTGTTCTTGATGTTCGAAGAAATTCAAAAGATGGACTAGGCAAATGTTACTTGAGGGACATCGCGTTTTTGCACATTTTCAATTTCCAGAAGTTGACCAGGCTGAAAGCGAAACACATTGGCGATCAGATTGTCGGGAAAGACTTCCCGGGCAGTATTGTAAGCCATAATACTGTCGTTAAAGGCCTGTCGCGCGAAGGCCACACGGTTTTCCGTTGAGGTAAGTTCCTCGCTTAATTGCATCATATTTTGATTGGCTTTCAGGTCCGGGTAGTTTTCCATCAACGCAAAGAATTTCCCCATGGCTCCAGAGAGGGCACCCTCCGCCCCCATGAGTTTCTTTATCGCGCCAGGATCTTCGGGATGGTCGGCGGCCTGGTGTGCGGCCGAGACAGCTTGGTTTCTGGCAGAGATCACACGCTCAAGAGTCTCCCGCTCATGCTTCATGTAGGCTTTGGCCGTCTCGACTAAATTCGGTATGAGGTCATAGCGTCGAGTTAATTGAACATCGATTTGAGAGAAGGCATTCATGAAACGATTTCGATATTCAACTAATTTGTTGTAACAGTTAATGGACCAGGCCACGGCTCCAGCAAGTAAAAAGGCCACAATGATTTGTGAAATTGTCCAAGACTCCATGAAAGGTTCCTTCCCCCTAGCAAAATACGAAGTTCGTCCCCTATCTAATAAGTGTAGCGGGTAATAGAGAATTGGCAAATATCAAGTTTTTCAAGAAGATAGCTTGAACTTCCTTAAGGCGACCGTCTAAGTTTCCAACGATCAAAAAATAAGAAGTTCGATATGAAAATGCGGATCACCAAAATCAGGTAAGGAAGGCAGGCCCTATGTTTGCGGCCTTGAGAATGCTATTCTCGGAAAATCTGAATGCCTGCTGCGGTTAGACTTGGTCATCTCTGAAGGAGTGAACTATGGGTTCGTCAAAAGATCGAATTGGGTTTGTGGGGGTAGGGCGAATGGGAGCCAATATGGCTCGACACCTCAAGGATGAGGGAATGACGATTTCTGCGCTGTTCGATAGCGAGTCGTCACGAGCCGAAGAGCTTGGCACAGAGCTGAACTGTATGGTGGCGGCAACCCCTGCCCATGTAGCGGAGCAATCCGACGTCATTTTGACCGTTGTGAGTGATGATCAAGCCATGCGAGATATCTTTGCGACAGGAGAAACTTCAAGTCTGCTCAATCATGCCAAAGGCCGAGTATTTATCAATTGTGCAACCGTTACTCCAGATATTCATGTGGAGATCCAAGATCTCGTGGAAAAGGCGGGTGGTCAGAGTTTAGAAGCTTGTATGGCTAGCAGTATTACCCAGGCCCGTGAAGGAACCCTGTATCTCATGTGTGCCGGACGAAAAAAGGTTTTTTCAAAGGTAGAACCGATTCTGAATTCTTTAAGTGCCAAGCTTCGGTATATTGGTGAGGCCGGTCAGGCCGCCAAGGTGAAGGCCTTAGTCAATATGGTGATGAACATAAATACGGCGGGACTCGCGGAAGGATTGGGGTTGGGAAAAGCCTTAGGGTTGGATTTGGCTGTCTTGCAAGAGGTCTTTAGTCAAACAGGCGCAGCCTCTCGGGTTTTGGAGACGGATGGGGATGATATGGTGCAACGTGATCATGCCTGTTTCTTTTCTGCAGCCCATGCGGCCAAAGATTCTGGAATTGCGGTTCAAATGGCGAAGGCGTTAGGGCAAAGCCTTCCACTCGCTGAATCTACCTTAGCCCAATATGAGCGGCTGGTGAGAGTGGGGAAAGGCGAGCTTGATAAGTCAGGGATTGCAGAATTAACCTTTCCCGATCGTTCATAAATGAAAGGCTGACAGTAACCGATGGTCGTGGGATTTCAATGAGAAAGCCATTGCCTTTATTGTTGCTGATAATATCCATAGGAAGTTTAGCTGGATGCTCTCTTTCCCATCTCTTATTTCCAATAAAACCGCCCGCCGATTTAATGCCCTCGCCTCGGCAGCCCGGCCATTATATTAGTCGGATCGCTCCTGTCCTTGTGACAAATATTAATTTAGGCATTATTCGTTATCTCCGCTGGGAAGGACGGGAGTCTTTTTCAAGTTTCTCCATATGCCCCTTTGGCTATCCTGACAAACCAGGTGAAAAAAATAAATGCTTTCATGCCTACGGGGGAGTGAAGGTCGATGGAACGGAGACACTTGTCCTCCGTCAAATGCTCGGGGACCCTACTGTCTTTGACTATGTGTATACCCACTTGGAACAGGCCGCATTTCGAGTGCATGGGGTAGCAGGGGAGCCTGATTGGAAGGACATGGGCGGAGGATAACTAGAGCCGTCCCTCATCGAGGTCGATCAGATCGCTCCAGGTTCTAACTGGAGGAAGACTGTCGATAGGAACTCCTCGTTTCTTAGCCACATCGGCTACTTGCTGTTGATACCGTGCGGTGGCCTCATCTGTCTTGGGTGCCGCTGTGAAGATTCTTTCATTCCATTGTTTTATTGCATCCTGATCTAAGACTTTGCAATGCGATTGCATCCAGGCAAGTAGCTGATCGTCGGTCTCACCAGCTAATACCTCCCGCTCCAATTCCTCAGGCGTGATTTCGAGTAAGTCCAGCAAGTATTTATCAAAACCCGTCGTCAGATAATGATAGTCCTGAATCTGACCCGCATGCCGGAGACGTATCTTATCGAAGAGGCGTCCCAAGTGGCACAGACCGCCAACCAGTTCTTTTGGGCTGCGAGGGTAATTTGTTGAATTCATACGAGCAAAAGGATCAAAGATATGGTGAGCGATTTTTGGTTGTTATCTCAGCCTATCCGATTTATTCATCATCATATTCCATAGGGGCAGTTTCATAGTCAAAAGGCAGGAGTTTTTGTTGGGATGAGGGATCAAATCTATAGGATGCACCGGTCCCAAATAAGTCGCTCCCACAGGCTGGACATTTTGTTGAATAGTTTGCTGGAAGGAGATGGTCAGGGCCACAGGTTACTTCAGATGTGTTAAAGGCTGCCTCAAGCATCCACCCTTGCCAGCCACAGGCTTCTGAATGTGTGCCACAGACATAATACGTCAAAATTGCCTGTTTTGGTGGCGGCATATCCTCCCGCTCGATTTCTAAGAGATGTTTAAATTTACGAGGGAAACCCATTTCTCACCTTCTTTAAGAAAGTCTTTCTTTCAGAATTTAGTTCGGATTAATAAGCTTGAGGATATCGATTTCATCTTCCTCTTCCGGATGCTGAAAGCTAAATCCCTTAGGTTCTTTGTAGTCCACCGTAACCCCTCCAATTCTGGCTGCCGTATGTTGATCGATGGCCAGCGTCAGTCCATTCGATTCAAAGACTTCATCCTCTGGTTGAGGGTTTGATTCTAAGACAATGGAGAATTTAATCTGAGTTTCACTATGGTCCTTCATAGAGATCCGAACAATAGGGTCATCGGGATGTTCCAGAATAAGGGCCTTCAGTTTAGCGGCGGCTGAATCGGTGATGTTAATCATGACTGTGCCTTTGGTTCCTTGGGAGAAGGGTGGTTATCGGAATAGACGGATTGACGTGTTCCAATGAGATGGATATCCAACAGTTGTTCGTCGCGATCAATCGAATAGAGAATGCGCCAATCCCCTACAGCATATTGGTAGAGAGAAGGCAGGGTCGGGTCGATAGATTCATGGCGGAGATTCTCGACATTGGAGGCCAGCCACTTTGTTTTATCGAAAATTCGCTGAGCGAGAGGCGGGTCGACCTTGGCAAAATCCTCGAGGACCTCTGGTCGATAGGCAACCTGATACCAGGGCATCGGGTTACCAGCCCAACCCGAGTCGTTCAGCGACTTCATCGCCTGTGAGGCGAGTAGTGGATGAAAGGGAGGCTTTGAGGCGAGCCCGTACATCCTCTCCCAGGGTCAATCCAAGGTCGGGATTTCCCAGCAGATCACGTAGTCGGTCGTCTACCATGCCATTTACCAGTTCTTTCAGCTCGTCCACGGAGAGGTCTGAAATGTTCATGTGCAAGCCTTTCCAGCCTAGGGTACAATAGGCCGCTTTATGCAATAACTGAGGAAGCGACATAACATCATACGGAGGCAAGAATGGCAAAAGCAATCTGGAACGGAGTGGTGCTCGCAGACAGTACGGAAACGGAAAAAGTGGAGGGCAATCACTATTTTCCCAAGCAAGCAATCAGTCGACAATATTTTCAGGATAGTTCAAAGCAGACTACCTGTCCCTGGAAAGGGGAGGCTAAGTACTACGACATCGTCATTGGAGATAAAGTCCTGTCCAATGGAGCCTGGTATTATCCCGACCCAAAGGAGGCCGCTAAGAATATCGCAGGCTATCTGGCCTTTGATCGCGCAGTGACGGTGGATGAGTAGCTGAGAGAAGGGAGAGGGGAGGTATGGCACGACTGGCTAATAAAGTAGCGGTCATTACGGGGAGCAGTAGCGGCATCGGCAAAGCCATAGCATTAAAGTTTGCCGAGGAAGGGGCTAAGGTGGTTGTGGCGGCGAGAAGAGAAGCGCTGCTGCAACAGGTTGCAGAGCAAATTGGAGCCAAAGAAGGAGAAGCCTTCGTCATTCCCACAGATATTACCAATGAAGTGCAGGTGGATGACCTGATCCAACGGACCGTCTCTCAATTTGGGCGCCTGGATATTTTGGTGAACAATGCAGGAATTGGCGGAGGGAGGCGATTGGCAGAGACGACCACGGCTTCCTTCGATCGGGTAATGGATACGAATCTCCGAGGGACGTTTTTCTGTTGCCGGGCAGGATTTCGGCAGATGAAAAAACAAGGTGTGGGAACCATTATTAACATGTCGAGTGTGGCGGGGGTACAAGCCTGGACGGGTACGGGAACCTATAGTGCCTCCAAACATGCGATCATGGCCTTGACCAAATCCTTAGCAGATGAAGGGCGGGACTATAAGATTAAAGTCAGTGCGCTTTGCCCGGGAGGGGTCGCAGATGAATTGGTCGATGCCAGTCCTGAAGATATCGAAGATAGCCAGAAGATTAGTCCTTTTGATGTAGCCGAAGCCGCCGTATTTTTAGCCACTCTGGGTACCCACACCGTAATTCATGAGATTAAGATCGATCGTCTTGGCGCGGATTGGTAGGCTGTAACTTAATTAGGGCTGGGAAGGTAGCAGGTGTCTTAAGGGCTTCTTCTGTTTCTTTCAAAAAGGTCGAAATATGCAGGCCCATATAAATATTCGGGAGTGGCGAGAGAAATTTATGAGCATTGAAAACAAGCTTTTTGGCCGCCTTTTCATTATTTAAGTGATACTTTAAGTTTGATGCGGCGACTTGAATAATCCCCCTGAAGAAGAGTCCTTGTTCACTCTCATGACCGGCCGCATGCCATAGGGCCTCGAAGACTTCATGGCTCTCCCACCAATACGAATAGTTATAGAGATCGATTCCATAAAGATACCAATCGAATGTTTCCCAATGTTCGGGAGATAGGATCACCGGGGTTGGTTCCGGAATTCCGTAGCTATGGCCGGACGGATGGCGGCGAGGATGTGGATGTTGTCCGGGTAGAAACCGATAGGCGGGGAATGGCCAGGTCGAATAGCGTGGGAAATCTGGATCTGGAGGAAGCGATTCACGAGTCATAGGCATTGATGGACAGTCACCGAAAGTGAATTCTGGAGAGAGAATAGCATGAGAGGGACTTTCAGGGGTTGAGCCATACTCGGTCCGAATAGCTTCCAAACCTTCATTGATTTTACCTGAATAGCCCCCTACAATGCCTGGTAAAAAGTCATTGGTGAAAGTCGTTTCATGCCAACCAAAAAGACTCCCTCAGCAAAAAAGACCCGTAAAAAAAAGTCTGTTTCGGAAAAGATCGATTTGAAATTTAAGCGTCGATTTCAGACCAGACTGCTTAAATGGTATGAGGAGTATGGAAGGGACTTACCCTGGCGACGCACATCAGACCCATATAAAATATTAGTCTCCGAAGTGATGCTCCAGCAAACCCAAGTCGATCGAGTGATCCCCAAATATCATGAATTCCTGACCCAATATCCTTCCTTTAAAGAACTCGCGCAAGCCAAGGTAGAGGAGGTGAAGAAGACCTGGTATCCACTGGGATATAACATCCGTCCCGTCCGGCTCCACAGTATCGCCTGCGAAACCGTAACGCAATATGGGGGGACCTTGCCCGAAGACAAAGAAGAGCTGCTGAGTTTCAAGGGGATCGGCCGATATACCGCTGGAGCCATTCGATCCTTTGCCTTCAATCAGGATGCAGCGATATTGGATACTAATGTGATTCGGGTCCTGCATCGCGTGTTTGTCGCTAAGGGGAATCCGAAAGATCAAAAGACTCAGCTATGGGATCTCTCGGAAGCCCTTGTGCCTAAGGGAAAAGGGTATGACTTTAACCAAGCCTTAATGGACTTTGGCGCCACGCTTTGCAATGCGCGCGATCCCCATTGTTTGCTCTGTCCCATGAAGGACGGGTGCAAGACCTATCCCTTCGATCGTCGTACCGACCGGGCATGACCAGCAAACCGCTGATTCAGGTCGCAGCCGGGTTGATCCTTCGTGAAGGTCGACTTTTAATCACGAAACGAAAGGCCGGAGCCCACTATGGTGGGTATTGGGAATTTCCTGGAGGAAAGTGTGAAGTTCAAGAAACACTTGAAGATTGTTTGGAGCGTGAATTGTTAGAGGAGCTGGGGATAGAAATTAGTAAACCTTGTTTCTATCATCAGGTGCAGCACGAATATCCCGACGTGACAGTTGCGCTTTCTTTTTTTACCTGTGAGATACAAAGAGGGGAGCCGCGTCCTTTGGGCTCTCAGGAACTGAAATGGGCAAGGGCAGACGAGCTGTCTAACTATGATTTTCCACCAGCAGATGTAAGTTTGATTGAGAAGATTCAAAAGACACCGGGAATATTTTCAGGTCCAGGGAATCGGAGCGAGCGGTAAGTATGGTGGTAGTACTCGATATCGAAACCGTCCAGGCCCCTCGAAATGAATGGGAAGAGTTGGTTGGAATAGGGGAGAAGAAACGTAAAGAAAAGCATGAACTATCGGAGGACGACCTGTTTAGCCATGCCGAAGCGGAAGCACAGAGAGAACGTGATGATGAGGCCTATGCCAAGTCTTCCTTTGATGGAACCTTCAGCAAGATTGTGTGTATCGGTGCGATTTTTTTAACCCGGAACATGGAGCCCCGCGGTGCGGTTTCCTGGTATGGGCCAAACGAAAAGGAAATGTTGAAACAGTTCTGGGCCAGGTTGGGGAAAGATCGGCCATCCCTGTATGTGACACACAATGGACTGGGATTTGATCTGCCGTTTATTAAAAAGCGGTCCATCATTCATCAAGTCAAACCAAGCGTGGAAATCAGTCTGGCGCGCTTTCGAACCGAGCCCGTTTTTGACACCATGGCAGTCTGGAGTAACTGGGATAACCGAGGTTGGGTGAAATTAGATGTGCTAGCCCGAGCCCTTGGGGTGGAATCGAAGTCCGGAAGCGGCTCCCAAGTAGCAGAAATGTGGGCTCAAGGCCAAGGAAAAGAAATCGCCGAATATTGTTTGCAAGATACCTACGTGACCTATGGCTGTTACTGCCGAATGAAATACCTCACCCCCCTCTCCCGTGAAGTACTGTTCCTCCATAAACAACTGATTGAAGTGAAATAAGCCACTATTACTAATGTTATAGGGTGAGTAAGCGTTTTTTACAATTCGGAACCCCCATTTATTAAGTCCATTTCGTTGCCTATCGTCTTCGAAAGTGAATTTGGGCAATATTTAAATGCCAAGAAATTTTACTTTTCTCCTATCGTTTGATATGTAATAATAGTATGATTAAGGAGTATGATAAATGAGTAATCGAGCGACATTTACCCTTGAAGACGATGCCATGGAGTATTTGAAGAAGGCGGGTGGGCAAAATAAGAGTGCTTATGTGAATCGTCTGTTGTTGCAGGAAAAGAAACGGGCCCTTAAAAAGGCAATACTGCAAGCCAATCAAGAAGAAGCCGAGGATAGGGCATATCAGGAAGAACTCTCTGATTGGGATGAAACCTTAGCAGACGGGCTTGAAACGTGAACGGAACAGTCTATCGGCAATGCGAAATCAGATGGGTTAACTTGAATCCCGTCCGTGGTGCCGAAACCAAGAAAAAGCGACCCTGTGTAATTCTTCAAGATGATATCGTCAATCAAGGTTCTCGTACTGTAATAATAGCGCCTATTCTGCCCGGTCACAAAGAGTGGCCTTTTGTTGTGAATCTAAAACCTTCCAGGGCCAATGGACTTGATAAAGATCGCCACGTAAATTTAAAACAACTTCGGGTCGTTGATGTATCACGGATTTCGAATAAACAAGGTTATATGGAGAAGCGATATTTCGAGTCTATTAAACAAGCGATTGAAATTGTGTTTGGTCTATAAAAACTATTACCAATATAAAATGCTCCCTATACTTGATTATAGGAATCCGTTGGCTAAGATTTCAATTCCACCTTCTTGAATTCAGGAAAATGCTAAATCTTAATATTTTCCAAGTACCTCAAAGAGAATGCTATCCTTTAAGAATTCGTGTCTATGACCCTTCCTAGGTTTTTGAGAATGTCTTAGGGCAGTAAGTATTTCAAAGGGGACGACTGTCCGTCCTAGTATTATCCCTCCATTGTTTAAAATTTCTGTCATAAATTCATGACAGTTTCGACCTTTTGCAAATCTGAATAACTCAGCCATATTGGCGGTACCGATCTGTACAGAAGTGATGGTCGGTCCATGCTTCGCCTTAAAGTCACAACCGATGAGTACCAATCCCTCGCTATCCTGTAGGTCCCAGAGTAGACAGTCAGGATCATCCGTATCCGGCCCTTGAGGTGGCGGTGAGGGGGAAGGAGAGGGTGTTGGAGGATCAGGTTCAGGTGAAGGGGGCGGTGGTCGTGGTGGCGGGGGATTGGGGCACGTCCCAGTTGGGCAGAGCGAAAGCGAATTCCGAGCGAATACCTGGAATCCATCGGCATGAAACTCGTTTAATACCTCTGCGCAAGGTCCCTCACCTTTAATTCCTTTCCCCACGAATTTTTCTTTCAATAGACCTGAGCTAGCCCCGCTTTGATGGACAAGGTTGAAGGGGGACAGAGTCTAGGGGGCGGGAGTCTTTTTTTAGGTTAATAATTTACCGATATACATCTTTTCGATGTCCGATTTTCAATACTAAAATAAGTAATACCTCTTCTTGGATTTCGTAGATCACTCGAAAACGACCAATTCTCCAGCGATACAATCCTTTAAAGTCCCCGCTTAATGCTTTCCCTTGATAAGGATCTTTAGCCAGAGTTTTTCCAAGTTGCTCTAAGATTCGCTTTTTATCGGCTGGAGGAAGTCCTCGTAGGTCTTTTACTACCGATTTTTTGAACTGAACCTTAAACACCTAGGGTCTTCTTCATTTGAGCAAGTGTGAGGATTTCTTCATCCTTATCCGCTCGCCTGGCCTGTGCTGTTTCGTAATCTTGATATTCGTCCAGGTAGAGGGTAAGAGCTTTTTTGACAAAATAGCTTTTTGGTCGCTCGGTTTCCTTTGAGAGCCGCTTGAGCTTTCGCTCTAATTTGTCGTCGAGTCGGAGTGTGAGAACTGCCATGAGGTCCTCCAATATTACATTGTAATACATTAATATTAGTGTATTACAATTGGGAATGCAATAGGAGGAACACGCTTAGAAAAGAGGGCCTTCTACTTTAATTTCTGAGCTCAAAAATTCATGTCGGAAAATGGCTAAATAGATGATGAGCTGAAACCCTCAGTAAGGGCTTGGTTTATTACAGTAGGAGTTTCCATCTCATTGATGGAAAAACTATAGTTTCATGAAGGGAAAGGATATTGGTTAGTTAGAAATTACTTAGCTCACCCAATTATTTCATAACAGGACTTGTAGTCGGCTTGGTCGATTTTCATGCGGTGTTGTGTAATGAAGGACTGCAGGAGTTCATCCAATAATTTCATGATGGTGGGATCACCGTGGATTTGAAAGGGACCCTTTTCCTCAATGGCGTTAATGGCCGCTGGCTTTACATGGCCGGCCACGATCCCAGAAAAGGCTCGTCGGAGATTGGCGGCCAACATATGAAGTGGCTGATCGGCCTTGAGGTCTAACTGTGCCATGGTTTCATGGGTTGGGCGAAAGGGTTTCTGAAATTCATGGTCGATCGTGAGATGCCAATTAAAATAGAAGGCATCGTGGGTCTGTTTCCGAAATTCACGTACCGCCCGGAGGGCTTCCTTCATTTCATGGGCAACTCGATGCGGATCATCAATAATAATTTGATACCGCTGCGCAGCCTGTGAACCAAGGGTTTGCTTAATAAAGATATCAATGGCTTCGAAATAGTCAGCACTCCCTTTTGGGCCCGTAAAGATTAAAGGGCAGGGAACCTTGCTATTGTCTGGATGAAGCAGGACCCCCAGTAAATATAGAATTTCTTCCGATGTCCCAGCTCCTCCCGGAAATACAATAAACCCATGTCCAACTCGAAGGAAGGCTTCCAAGCGCTTTTCTATATCAGGGAGAATTACCAGTTCATTCACAATGGGATTGGGGGCTTCGGCGACGATTATCCCCGGTTCCGTAAGGCCTAAATATCTGCCTTTTTTGATACGTTGTTTGGCATGGGCAAGTGTTGCACCCTTCATTGGCCCCTTCATGGCCCCTGGGCCACATCCGGTACAAATATCCATAGACCGCAATCCGAGTTGATGGCCTACTTCTTTCGTGTACCGATATTCCATTTCGCTAATGGAATGTCCGCCCCAGCAGACGACCAGCCGTGGATTCTCGACTGAATGAATGATTTCAGCATTACGTAAGATTTGAAAGATAGCGTTTGTGATTCCATTCGATGTGGTTAGGTCGAACTTCTCATTTTGTTGAATTTCGTTGTGGACGTAGATGATGTCCCGTAACACCGAAAAGAGATGTTCTTTAATCCCTTGAATGAGGTGGCCGTCGACAAAGGCGCTGGAGGGGGCATTCTTGAGTTCCAGCTTTACCCCTCGGTCCCGTTGCTCCAAGGTAATGTCAAAGTCTTTATAGCGAGCGAAGAAGGCCTTGGTATCATCGGTATCGTTTCCGCTCGTGAGGACCGCTAAGGCGCTGTTTCGGAAGAGTTCATGGAGTCCACCTTGGCTGGTATCGCAAAGCTTTTCTACCTCTTGCTGGGAAAGCATGTGCATCGAGGTGTCTGGGGTGATGCTTGCAGAGATGCCCCGCCCTGATGGATTTTGATGAATCTTTTGAACGCTCATCGGAGTCTACATTTCCTTGTCACAAACAAACCTTTATTGTACCCGATTGAGGGCAATTGTACCTAGGGTTAACTCAGTAGGGTATTCTCATTTAACTTGATTATCTTATTTTTTGAGAACAGAAAAAATGTGGAGAAAAAGGAGATGGTTCCTTGAAGTGAAGGTGATTAGGCTGTGGGGGAGGTAGGGATTACCAAATATCCAGGCCCATCATAACGACTCCAAGGAGGAGCCAGGTGACAAGGCCGATTGAAATCATGGACTCTAAGGTGAGGTTTTGCATGGTCCCCTTTCTCGATGGTTGAATGATCTATGTTGCTTCCTGATCTTTGTATTTATACAAACCCTATGCCAGCTTCTTGTACTATTTTACCAGAAAAATTATTATACGTAATAACCCTCTAGTGAGATTTAGGGAGTCAACATCCAGGCCATGTACGAGTCGAGACCATAGTCTGATGAATTCACAACATATTGAATAATTTATGTATTTTAAATATTAAGGAAATCGGATGCATCCAACGGCAGAAAAATTAATTTATTACTTGAAGTTTATTTTTCCCTTCATAAAGCCTCGGTTCAGCTTGTGTTTTTGGGATTGGCAGCTCAATCTCGTTCATAATGGAACGGTTCTGTACACCGAATCCTACAAATTCTCCCTAGAAGGTACATACTCTGTCAAAGAAAATTGGAGTTGAAGGTTAGTCAATCTAGCGGGAGGTGACTCTGTCGTCCCTTCCAAGTAAGACGGCTGCCGAAGCTTCGGTGACGGTGACCGGAACCATATGGCCTGGTTGCGTCTGAGGATACTGTTTGGGCCAGATGGCCGTTACGCCGGTCTCTGTTTTACCCATCCAATGAGCCGACGACTTCTTGGAATCACCCTCGACCAACACCGATTGGATTTGACCAATTAATTGCCGGTTTTTCCTGGCTGTAATGGCACGTTGGAGGTCGACCAATTGGCCGACGCGCGATGATTTAACGCTTTCAGGAACATCATCCGGGTATTTTCGTTCGGCGATGGTGTTCTTCCGTTCTGAATATTTAAAGATAAAAGCACTTAAGAACTCCAGGTCTCGAACCAGGGTCAAGGTGTCCTGGAATTCTTGTTCGGTTTCCGAACAAAAGCCACAAATGATATCGGTCGTGATCTCTACTTCCGGAACAATGCGCCTGATCTTCTCAACCAGCGATCGATATTCTTGGTTCGTATAGGTTCGGCTCATCATTTCCAGGATTCGGTCGTTTCCCGATTGCAGGGGCAGATGAAGTTGGTTGCAGATTTTAGGATGTTGGGCCATGGCTTCCAGCAATGCCGTTGGGAAGTCTTTAGGATGCGGAGATGTAAAACGTACGCGCTCGATGCCCGGTATGTCAGCCACTGCTGTAATCAGTCTGGTGAAGTCCCAGTTTTGATCCTTGTAGGAATTGACGTTTTGCCCTAACAAAGTAATCTGTTTATATCCCTGGGTGACAAGGTGTTCGGCCTCTCTCACCACGCCTTCAGGCTCTCGTGACCGTTCACGGCCTCTCGTATAGGGCACTACGCAAAAGGTGCAGAAGTTATCGCAGCCCCGAGTGATGGCGATCCAGGCATTAATCCCTTCCGTTGGGTCGGGCAAGATATCCGCATAGGTTTCATATTCGGACAGATCTGTCGCGATGCCTTTATTGTTTTGGCCTTGATCTTTTGACAATAGGGCGTCTCTGAGGAGTTGAGGCAGCTTGCGATAGGAGTCCGGACCGACTAATACATCAATCAATGGGTCCTTTTCTGTGAGTTCTTTTTTGAGGTTTTGGGCCATACATCCCAATAGGCCGACGACGAGGTTGCGTTGGCCTTTTGAGGCTTTGATCGTTCCGAGATGGCCATAGACTTTATTATGGGCATGTTCTCGAATCGCACAGGTATTCAATAAGACAACATCTGCCTGGTCTCGATGGTGGGTAAAGGCAAAGTTTTCAGCTTGTAAGATCGACCGAACCAGCTCCGTATCATATTCATTCATTTGGCAGCCGAACGTCTCAATATGCACGTGATACCGGCCCCTTTTGAATGAAAGCCCTTCCGTTGTCCTCTTAGTTTGAGAAGAGGGTTGAGAGGTATTTGAGGCAGAAGGACGATCTATGTGCACGAGAGGGGGGTTCATATTTGAATCATTGATATTGGCGATAGGGCAGCCGGTAGAGTCTTCAGGTCCGGCAAAAGTTGGCCTATGACGCAATCTTTCATAATACCGTTCATTTGAATGGTACGGATCTTATTCGTCAATCTTTGATCTGTGACCACGGTGGTTCGAATGTAGTTGTCGGTGAGTCCCGATTGAATACCTGGCTTCTTGCTGTCTTCGAAGAGAACGTTCATAGAAGTCCCGATATACTTTTGGTTAAAGGTCGTTCGCTTGAATTCCGAGAGCTTCGCGAGGTTTCGGCTTCGTTCATGAATAGTGGACGGTGGGACTTTTCCCCTGTGACGGAGCGAAGCGGTCCCAGGTCGCTCGGAGTAGCTGAAGACATGCAAGTAGGAAAATGGAAGATCGGAGCAGAGGGCATAGGTATTGGCATATTCCTTTTCCCCTTCACCTGGAAATCCCACCATCACGTCAGTGCCTAGCCCAAGATTGGGAACCATGGATACGGCTTTTCCGATCCAATCCGCATATTCCTTGACCGTATAGCGACGGTTCATCCCATTCAAAATCGAATCGTCTCCACTTTGCAGGGGAACATGGAGATAGGAGCAGAGTTTTCGAGACGAAGCCATCAGTTCCAAGATGCTGTCTGGGATCGTTGTTGGTTCAATGGAAGAAATTCGAATCCGATCGATCGCCTGAATTGCTTCCAACTGTTGAAGGAGTTCAAGCAGGCTGTTTTGTCCCTGCCGATATTGTCCGATATTGACGCCGGTCAAAATGATTTCGCGATGTCCTGCGGCTGCGAGGGCTGATGCTTCTCGAAGGACATCATCTAATTTCCGGCTACGTTCGTGCCCACGTGCGAAGGGAATGATACAGAAGGAGCACATGAAGTTGCAGCCGTCTTGTATTTTAAGATTTGCCCTTGTGGTCGAATAATCTGCGACTCCTGGAATGGTAAAGTCCTCCCGCTCGATTCTTTTGGTATAGAGAACTTCAGGTGCGGTCTGTTTCTGAAGGGCAGAGGGTTTGGGGAGATAGTCGACCACCTTCATTTTGTATTCGGTGCCGAGAACCATATCGACCCCAGGTAAGCCGACGAGGGTATCCTTCCCCGTTTGAGCGTAACATCCGGTGACGGCGACAAAGGCATCTGGAGAATGTCTCAGAGTTTTTCTCACAATATATCGGCAATCTTTTTCAGCATCCTCGGTGACCGAACAGGTATTCAACAGGAGCAAGTCGGTTTTCTCGCCAAACTCAACGATTTCATAACCCTGTTGTTTTAGTTGGGCCGTAAATAGCGCCGTTTCCGACTGATTCAGTCGACAGCCAATGGTATAGAGGGAGGCCTTTGGAGGTGAAGATGTCAACATAAGCCTAATATTATAGGGGAGCCACCTTCCATGCAGCAAGTGGGAGCTGAATTATGAAAAGAATGTCCAGGACGCTTTAAGAAGTTTCTCTCGGTTGATTGACAGACACCCTTTCGTGATTTATGATTTCATCCGTTGACGAAAAAGCCTTTCCGCCTGTCCCGAATCGTAGGAATTCCATCGGGTGAACACAGGAGGTCGTTATATGGCCAAGTGGCATTTCCTGATAGCTGGCTTACTCCTAAGCACGTTCTTGCTGTTTCCCATACAACTCCAGGCGTCGGAAACCCTTCCTCTTGAACCAGACGAAAGTCTTCGACTTGATGAAATTTACGATCATGAAGCCCGGATGTTTCTGTTCCTCTATTCTTTAGAAGGCGATGGAAAGGTTGATTACGTGACCGGCCGAATGGTTGAAGATCATGCCCGAAGTAACTATGGGAATCCCGTGTATTACACTAAAGCACACCCCTTGTTCTATTGGTGGAACCATACCCTGTGGAATGATCCCGAACAGGATGGCGTCAATGGTAATGAACGGGTTTATAGTGAGAATACCGAATTCGATCCTTCCCGTTTCAAGCCTTGTGTCTTTAACGGGCAACCCTGTTGACGTCTTCTAGTCTTTTCTCTTCCTTAAGATCTCTTCTTCTGGATTGTTGGTGTGTTTGTTCTTTAAGTAATGATGGTTTTTTCACGCCGCCTCAGGCACCATAACGTGTCAACCGTTGCGAGATTCGCCTGTTGAGATCCGGGCGTCCTTCTTACAATCATTTCTGCAGGAATTACCTTCAGGTACATGAACGTTCTTGAAACCTGTAAAGCATTAGCAAACCCTCGGGTCGGCGTCATGCTTCCTTTAGGGTTTGCTTCCGGCCTTCCCCTGGCCCTCACGGGTCAAACCTTACAAGCTTGGCTGACCACGGAGAATATCGCCTTAGGGACGATCGGAATTTTTGCCATGGTGGGAGTGCCCTATACCCTGAAATTTCTTTGGGCGCCCCTTATGGATCGGTTTGTTCCGCCTCTCCTGGGAAGACGCCGTGGGTGGATTGCCGTCACACAACTCCTTCTGGCGATAGGTGTGGCCGCCATGGCGCTCATCGGGCCCTATATCCCGCTCTGGCTCTTAGGAGTTCTTGCGTTAAGTGTGGCCTTATCCTCGGCCTCTCAAGATATCGCGTTCGATGCCTATCGGACGGACCTTTTGAAATCGACTGAACGTGGATTTGGTGCCGGGGTCTCGGTGATGGGATATCGTGTGGCCATGTTAACGTCAGGGGCCTTGGCACTTCTCTTAGCCGATGTTCTTGGTTGGAAGGTTACGTATCTGGTCATGGCGGCCTTAATGCTGATCTCCGTGGCCGTCACTTTTTTTAGCCCTGAACCGGTCGGCCAAACGAAAGCTCCAGCTTCACTCATTGATGCCATCCAGGGGCCGGTCCGCGATTTTTTCTCCCGTCCAGCGGCCCTGTGGCTCCTCCTCTTTATTGTCCTGTACAAACTAGGGGACGCGTTTGCAGGAATATTGAGTACGAGCTTTTTACTGAGAGGTATGGGGTTTTCACTCACTGATGTTGGCCTGGTCAATAAGGGGATCGGTGTGGCCGTCACCATCTTCGGTGCTTTAGTCGGTGGCGCGCTCATGGTTCGGCTCAGTCTGTATCAGGCCTTAATGATTTTTGGAATCTTGCAGGCGGTTTCTAATCTGGCATTTATGTTTCTGGCTTGGATAGGGAAAAGCTACCCGGCTCTGGTCATGGCCGTCACGGTAGAAAATTTAGCTGGAGGAATGGGGACCGCGGCCTTTGTGGCTTTTTTAATGAGCCTTTGTCATGTTCAATTTACAGCGACGCAATATGCTCTTCTCTCAGCCCTTTCGGCTATTGGCCGTGTCTTTGTAGCCTCTCCCTCGGGATTTCTCGTTGAGTCCGTTGGATGGGTGACCTTCTTTTTCTTCACGTTTTTGACGGCTCTTCCCGGCCTTGTTTTACTCTGGTGGTTACGGGAAAGTATTAGCACGCCTGGTTCTCCTCAAGAAACTTCGGCATAAATTATTTGCGCTTTTTTTGAAGCACCAGAATAAATGCCCCTAAGACAGGAAGGGGTGCCAACAGAAATGGTACCAGCCAGAGCCAAACGTTCTGCCCACGAACCCTTCCTTGATCAATCATCCAAACAAATATCCAAATAAGGAGTCCAATATAGTTGAGGGTAATCCAGAAGGTGGTGTGGCTTTTTAATAAACTCGTATTAGCTGACAGACCCGTAAAAAGAAATAATAGAAAAAGAAGGAAAAATCCTGCAAGCAGGCCTCCGATTAATCGTTTGCTCCAAACATACATGGGCTACCTCCTCTGTCTCTCCAATAAAGAGACTCGGTTTGTCGGTAATGTGAAGGGGTTCTTAAGCTAATGATAAGAAAAATGAATGTCAAATGGCGGCATGAGAATTAACTTGTCCGAAGAGCTAAGATCACATTTCTTTTGACCCTATTATTTATTAGCTTATGATGAGGGGCTAATAAGGAGGGTTTCTTATGAATACGAAAGTCCTTATCGTCTTAGTCCTTTTGTTAGGAGGGGGTTGGTGGTTGGCGGACAGTAATCCAACCCTACTTGCCTATAAAGCATATCAGCAGGAACTGATTCAGAAGGGGATACTTAAGTTACAGTCCTCCAAAAAAAGCAATATTCTTAAGCAACTTGTTTCGACTAAAAATTCTTTGTTTTTAAAATCTACCCTTGAATCGCAAACAACACACCAAGATTATTATGTGGCCACGCTCTTTGAAACCCAGGTTTTTTCGGCTCGCCTTCGGGTTTTGGGTATTGGCGGTAAATTTTATCCCTTAGATGATCCACAGAAGGTGCTCAAGCAACTTGAAGAAAATGTAATTTCTTCCCCATAGGGAAAATTTTTGATGCCATTTCTCCCAATCCTTAGAAATTCACAGGTCCATTTGTTAGTCTTTCTGTTAGTAACCTTTGAAAAAATCTCTTAACTCCGCAGAAAATACACGGTTTTTTCTATCCACAGTTTTTTCAGGTTTATCCTTGCCTTTAACACAATATTTGGTTGACAATTATTTAAAATGATCTATATATAGCGTACCTGCTATTTTTTAAGACGGTAAAAAATATTCACTTTCACCTCAACTTAGGGATTGTTAGCGGCACAAACCATCACATGATTCATGTACATGGTCAGATACTCATTGCAGCGTTATAAAATTGTGTTGGCCGCTTAAACCTTCTTACATTCTCGAGTCGTTGGATCCATAAATTGGCCTATTCCCCTTACTTTTTGATGGGTGGTCAATATGGCGAGGTGTTCTTTTTTCTAAAAAACGGTATTTTCTTTTTCACGTTTAAAAAAATTTTAGGAGGGGTTTCGTGAAAATTGAACGGAGATTCACACAAAAGGGACAAAGTCCGTACGCCACGATTCCATTTGCGACGCGTTCCTCGGAGATTCGGAATCCTGATGGGTCGACGGTATTTAAATTAGATAATATTCAGGTCCCTTCACGGTGGTCTCAGCTTGCGGTCGATATATTAGCGCAGAAATATTTTCGAAAGGCGGGGATTCCGCAGGTGGATGGAGATGGGCAACCCTTGTATGACGAACAGGGGAACCCGGTTTTAGGTGGTGAACAAGATGCAAGGCAGGTGTTCTACCGTCTTGCCGGTTGTTGGACGTTTTGGGGGAAGTCCCACGGATTTTTCGACTCCGACGAGGACGCCGAGTCCTTTCAAGATGAACTTTGCTATATGCTGGCCAATCAGATGGCCGCGCCCAATTCCCCCCAATGGTTCAATACGGGGTTACATTTTGCCTATGGTCTCTCCGGCCCCTCACAAGGTCATTTCTACGTTGATCCGAAAACTGAAAAAATGGTGAAAGCGAAGAATGCGTTTGAACATCCGCAACCGCATGCCTGCTTTATTCAGTCGATTGAAGATGATCTCGTCAATGAAAACGGCATTATGGATCTGTGGGTTCGAGAGGCCCGGCTGTTTAAGTATGGCTCCGGAACCGGAACTAACTTTTCCAAGTTGCGTGGGGATGGGGAAGCCCTCTCTGGCGGTGGAAAGTCGTCGGGTCTCATGTCCTTCCTTAAAATTGGAGATCGTGCTGCGGGAGCCATTAAATCAGGTGGGACCACCAGGCGAGCCGCTAAAATGGTCTGTTTAGATCTAGACCATCCGGATATTGAAGAGTTTATTGATTGGAAGGTGGTTGAAGAGCAAAAGGTTGCCGCGATGGTGACTGGATCCAAAACTTGTGCACAACACCTTAACAAGGTCCTTAAGGCCTGTACGCTCAATGATGCCAAGGGCAGCCGGGTTGAAATCAATCCAAAAGAAAACCCTGGGTTGCGGGAAGCCATTGCCAACGCACGAGCAGCGATGGTGCCCGAGCCCTACATTCAACGGATGTTTGCCTTTGCACAACAGGGATTTACCCACTTTCTCTTTCATGAATATGATACGGATTGGACGGGGAAGGCCTATCAAACGGTTTCCGGACAAAATTCAAATAATAGTGTGCGCGTTCCCAATGAGTTTTTTACGGTTCTTGAACAGGATGGGGAGTGGCCTCTTCGACGCCGAACGGATGGTCAGCCCATCAAAACCATAAAAGCCAGAGAACTGTGGGACAAAATTTCCTGGGCCGCTTGGGTGTGTGCGGATCCGGGGACACAATTCGATACGACGATTAATGAATGGCATACCTGCCCGAATGATGGCCGCATTAACGCGTCGAATCCTTGTAGTGAATATATGTTTTTGGATGACACGGCATGCAATCTTGCCTCGATTAATTTGGCAGAGTTTTTTCAGGAGGATACGTCCTTCAAGCTTGAAGATTTTCAACATGCTGTTCGTCTCTGGACGGTCGTATTGGAAATAAGCGTCCTCATGGCATCCTTTCCAAGTCGTGCGATTGCTGAAAAGAGTTTTCGATACCGAACGCTCGGCTTGGGCTATGCCAATTTAGGCACCGTGCTCATGCGACAAGGTATTCCCTATGATTCACCCAAGGCCTTAGCCATTTGTGGCGCAATCACCTCGATTCTCACAGGTGAATCCTACGCCACTTCCGCAGAAATGGCCTCTCAACTTGGCCCTTTTGCTGGCTTTGCTTCCAATAAAGATGAAATGTTGCGAGTCATGCGAAACCATCGTCGGGCGGCCTATCATGCGGCACCGGAAGCCTATGAAGGTCTCACCATTACCCCAAAGGGAATTCAACCTGAAGATTGTCCTCAAGATCTTCTTCTTGCTGCCAGACGAGCGTGGGATCGTGCGTTAGAGCTTGGTCAAGCCCACGGTTATCGTAATGCCCAAACGACCGTTATTGCTCCAACTGGTACGATCGGGCTAGTTATGGATTGTGATACGACGGGTATTGAGCCAGACTTTGCCCTTGTGAAGTTTAAAAAACTTGCGGGTGGTGGGTACTTTAAAATCATCAATCAGAGTCTTCCTGCTGCCTTAACCCAATTAGGCTATTCGAGTGAACAGGTGCGAGACATTGTCATCTATTGTCTTGGGCATAAAACGTTAAAGAACGCTCCGTTCATCAATCATGATTCCCTTCGAAGTCGGGGTTTTGATGATGAAGCTCTTCAACATATAGAAGAAGGGTTAGAGCAAGCCTTTGAAGTCAGTTTTGCTTTTAATAAATGGGTCTTAGGCGAAGAGTTCTGTAAAGAAAAATTGAATCTTACTGAAGACCAAATGCAGGATCCGAAGTTGAATTTACTAAAGGCTCTTGGATTTACCCAGGAAGAAATTGTTGCAGCCAATGATTATTGTTGCGGAACCATGACCGTAGAGGGTGCCCCTCATCTACTTTCCGAACATTTATCCGTGTTTGATTGTGCGAACCGGTGTGGACGGATTGGGAAACGTTTCATTCCAGTCGATGCGCATATTCGAATGATGGCTGCAGCACAACCCTTTATAAGTGGAGCGATTAGTAAGACCATTAATATGCCGGCTGAATCGACCGTTGATGATGTTAAGGCGGCCTACCTCCTCTCTTGGAACAGTATGGTAAAGGCCGTTGCGCTCTATCGGGATGGCTCCAAGTTAAGTCAGCCGCTGAATTCCACCTCCAATGACGATGAAGAAGAGGAGATCACAGTTGGAACGGGTGTTGCCGAGGCAGCCGAAAAAATTACCGAACGCGTCCGGTTCCGATATCTTGCCAAACGACGGGGCATGCCCGACCGACGAATCGGGTATACCCAAAAGGCCATTATTGGAGGACATAAACTGTATCTTCGGACTGGTGAATATAAGGACGGGACCTTGGGTGAGGTCTTTCTTGACATGCATAAAGAGGGAGCGGCATTTCGGAGCATGATGAATTGCTTTGCGATTGCGATCTCCTTAGGCCTGCAGCATGGTGTTCCTTTAGAGGAGTATGTGGAAGCCTTCTGCTTTACCCGATTTGAGCCAAATGGTCCGGTAAAGCTTAATAACCGTATTAAAATGTCCACGTCAATCGTGGACTATATTTTCAGAGAATTGGCCATCACCTACCTTGACCGCTATGACCTGTCCCAGGTGCAACAGGAAGACTTGCGAATGGATTCTATGAAAAAGGATGAACAGGATTTAGAGTGTATTGAGGAAGATGCCGATGAAGAGTCCATTGCCGCATCCTCGGTCTTGCCCGAATTATTCCCGGCTCGAAAGGAAAATGGAAATGGGGCAAGCGGAAACGGACATGGCACCAGCGGTAATGGACATGGCAATGGGCATGTGACACAAAAGGTTGAAATGAAAAGAGAAACACTTTCCTTCACAGCCGTTCAAGAAGCCAGACAGAAGGGGTATGAAGGAGATCCCTGTCCGGATTGTAAACAATTTTCCATGGTCCGAAACGGAACCTGTTTGAAATGTGTGAACTGTGGTGCTACAAGTGGGTGTTCGTAAATTTGTTTTCATCTCATGGTTCCATGCTGTGATCCCATAAGGACCTAGCTCTATGCCACTTGTTACACAATTAGTCGTGTCCGTTCCGAATAGGATTGGTGGCTTGGCCCGAATTCTCTCTGCTTTAGGGGAAAACGGAATAAATATCAAAGGATTTTCTGCCCCAGAATTTGTGGCCGGAGGCAATGCAAAAGAGGGCAAAATTCGATTGATGGTTTCGGACCTTCCCAAGTCACGGACAGCACTCAAGACTCAAAAGATTCGTTTTCGTGAAGAATCGGCTCTTGTCCTTAGTTTAAAGAATCGACCGGGTGCCCTGGACGAAGTGGTGGCCTTACTAAAAGCTGGACGGGTCAATATTAAGTGTGGTTATTGCACACCTTCTCGAGAGGGTAGTCGCGCCATTGTCGTACTGACTGTCTCTAATACCAAAAAAGCCCAAGGAATTCTTAGAGGGCATAAACTTGACGAGTTTTAACCCTCCATTCCATAGGAGGCTTTTTCGATTTCTTCAGATTCTCTCTCTGATCCCTCTTGTTTGTCTCCTATTTGTTACCGGTTGTACGACGGGGAAAAAGCGCCTTCCTGACTCTTCAACCACTTCAAATTATCCTATCGGCTACGTTGAGGAGGGGGTGGCATCCTGGTACGGTCCTGGATTCCATGGCAATTTGACCGCCAATGGTGAGCGGTACGATATGTATGGGATCACGGCGGCTCACCGTACGCTTCCTCTCGGTTCGGTTCTCCAAGTCCGCTCCTTAACAACAGGACGCCAGGTCAAGGTTCGGGTGAATGATCGAGGTCCTTTTGCAAAGGGTCGCATTCTCGATCTCTCTTTAGGGGCGGCTAAAGTTTTACAGATGACTCAACGGGGAACCGACAGGGTTTCACTGAAGGTCATTGATTATCTTGGGCCACTGAAGCCTGGGGAGCGATTAGTCGTACAAGTTGGCTCTTTTCGTGACAAGTCTCGTGCTTCGACGATAAAAAACATGCTCACAGATGACTATGCGCCTGTACGGATCGTCAAAATTTCTATAAGGGGTGAACGTTTTTATCGAGTCCTGGTTGGAACGTATCGTAATGAAAAGCGGGCACAGGCTATGGCAAATAGGTTATCGAAGAGATTTCATTTACAAACCTTGGTCGTTCGTGACGATATCGGAGAGGGATAATATCCATAGATTTCTTTTTCCTCGGACTCCCATCTCATAAAATTTTGCGAAATTAAAAAAATTCCTATCTCCTTGATGTCATTGATAAAAATTTCTATCTAGTTGCCTAAAAAGGGACTGTGTGGTATAAACTGAGACAAATGGAGGACAGTAGCCCAAGGGGACCCCGGTCCTGGGGTCTGGTACAGTCGATTAATTCCTTCCCGTATGCTTCCACTCTACATCTTCGAATTGTCAATGGCGGTCTTATTTCAGCTATTGTTATGTTGATGACCGGCCGAACTGTGTAAACCCGTACACGAATATATGGATATAACTCTCGTTTTCGTACTCCTTATTTTTTCAGCAGTTTTTTCAGCTGTGGAAATTGCCTTTTTCTCGGTGAACGAAGTCAAACTTCGTACGCTCGCGGAAGCCGGTGGGCGGTTCGCCAAGCTCGGGATGCATCTTCGGTCAAACCCCCAACGACTCCTCTCAACGATCCTTATCGGAAACAATCTCGCGAATATTGCGGCGGCTTCCTTGGTAACCGTCATCACGATTCGCTATTTCGGGTCGGAGGCGGTCGCCGTTTCAACAGGAATCCTGACATTTTTTGTCTTGATGTTTGCTGAGATCGTTCCAAAAACGTTAGCAGCCAAACATGCACTCATTGTGCTGCAAGCCATGGCGTATCCCGTCTATTGGCTCGAACAGATCTTGTTTCCATTTTTATATGTGTTGGAACCCTTGATATTAAAAATAACCGGTGGTCGTGGATTGGCTGTCCCCTTTGCAACTGAAGAGGAACTTAAGATCATGTTAGAGGAAGGGGGCAAGGCCGGCATGATTGAATCCGAAGAAGTGCAAATGATCAAAAACGTGTTTCAACTGAACGATATTACCGCTGAAGACGCCATGACTCCCAGAATTTATGTGTTTGCCTTAGACGGGTCACTGAATTTGAAAGACGTTCAGGAGAAACTCTTTACGTCTCGCTATTCCAGAATACCCATTTATGATCAAAGCCTCGACAATGTGACAGGCGTGCTTTATAAAACCAAGGCCTTGACTCATTTGGCTCAAGGCAACAATGATTTACTGTTGAAGGATATTGCCAGTGACCCATTGTTTATCCCTCGAAGCAAGCCGGCGGATGAACTCATGAAATTGTTTCAACAGGAAAAACGACATATTGCCGTTGTTGTCAATGAATTTGGCGGGTTTATGGGTGTTGTCAGTTTGGAAGATCTCGTGGAAGAGGTCGTTGGCGAAATTCTAGATGAAACGGATATTACAGAAGAACTGATCAAACGAATTGGGCGAAACCAGATACTCGTTCATGGAAGGACCGAAATTCGACGTATAAATGAGTTTCTGAAGGTTGAGCTTGACGATGACAGCAATACCATTAGTGGTCTGATACAGGAAACGCTTGGAAGGATTCCTGAGACCGGGGAAGAGATTTTTATGGGAAATTGTCGTCTACTTATCCGAGAAGCCGATCCGAAATCTATAAAAGCCGTCTTTATTCAACGGGAAGAAGAAAAGACTGAAACCCCTCCGGATGAGCCAAGTCTTACCAAGATAGCCTAGCCCGCACTCATTGCCCTAACTTTTCTAGCAAGGTCTTAAATTCTGACTCGCCTAAAATGGGGATGCCCAGTTTTTCCGCCTCTATTGCCTTTGACCCGGGGTCCTTTCCTACGATGACATAGTCGGTTCGTTTGCTGACCGAGGAGGTTACTCGTGCCCCCATGTTCTCGATATGCTGTTTCGCCTCACTTCTGGTCAGGGTTTCAAGACTGCCCGTCAATACGACATTTTTCCCGTTGAAAATATTTTGAGATGAGGGAGCCACCTTCTCTGATCTCGTAGGCTCCTCGACAATGAGGCCATTCTGGAAGAGTCGTTGAAGGGCTTCCCGATTTCTGGGTTCTGCAAAGTAAGACTCAATACTTGTCGCTATTTCAGGACCGATTTCATGAATTTGCTCTAAGGTTAGTTGGTCGGCAGCCATGATGTCATCGAGCCGACCAAAGTGTTTCGCCAGAATACGGGCAATGTGTTGGCCGACCTGCCGAATCCCAAGACCCATTAAAAAACGTTCGAGAGAGACGGTACGACGATTCTTGATTTGGTCAAGGAGTTGAGTTGCTGATCGGTCGGCAAACCCGTCTAAACTCATGACCGTCTCTTTCGTAAGGGTAAAGAGGTCGGACAGTTCCTTCACCAAGCCTCGCTCGACTAGTTGCGCGACGGTCTTTTTTCCGAGACCCTCAATATTGAGGGCAGGCTTAGCCGAAAAATGTTCAATGGCACCTTTTAATTGAGCCGGACAGATGGTTTGCCCTGTACAGTAAAAATAGGCACCTTCTCTTCCAACAGTCGAATGACAAATGGGACAATGTGTTGGCATGGAAAAGGGTGGGTGTCGAACTTCCCCCGGCACACTCACTCGTTCGGCCACAGCTGGGATGACATCTCCCGCTCGTTCAACCTTGACGGTATCACCTTGGCGAATATCCTTTCGTGCCACCTCATCGGCATTATGCAGGGTGGCTCGACTAATGGTGACTCCACCGACTTCAACCGGCTTCAGCAAGGCGAGCGGTGTTAAGGTCCCGGTTCGTCCAACAGAAATCACAATATCCTGAATTTGTGTGATTTCCTTCCGTGGAGGGAATTTATAGGCGATTGCCCATCGAGGGCTTCTGGACTTGACACCAAGTTGTGTTTGCCAATCCGTTCGATTGACCTTTACCACCACCCCGTCAATTTCAAATGGAAGTGATTCCCGTGCGGCCTCAATTTCCCGATGGACTCGCATTACCTCTTCAATCGATTCACAGAGGTACCGTTGCTGGGGGATGGGGAGTCCAAACAAGGCCAGGCGGTCGAGTTCCTCCGAATGGGTGGGGAAGAGAGGCCCTGATTGGGTCATAATTTCATAACACACCAGGGTAAGTGGTCTTTCGGCAGTCATACGTGAATCAAGTTGTCGCAAAGAACCGGCGGCAGCGTTTCGGGGGTTGGCAAACGTGTCGTGTCCTTGTTCGGTCATTCTTCGATTCAGTGCCTGGAATTCTTCCAGCACCATGTAGACTTCCCCTCGAACCACGAGTCGAGTGGGTAGATCTAAATGGGGTTGGAGTTGCAGGGGAAGGGCACGGATTGTTCGTAAATTCACGGTCACATCTTCCCCCACCGCCCCATCTCCCCTCGTTGACCCCTGCACGAAGAACCCGTTCTCGAATATCAGTTCGATGGAGAGGCCATCAAACTTTGGCTCTGCGGTGTATTGAATCGAGACTACCTCTAGCTCTCGTTTCATTCTTGAGTCAAAGGACAAGACATCTTTCTTGTCCAAGATAGAGTCCAGGCTCAACATTCGTTGTTCATGAGTGACCTTGGGAAGCGTATCAAGGGGTAAGGCACCTACTCGTTGAGTGGGGGAGTCGGCTGTTATCAACTCTGGAAAGGAGGTCTCGAGCTGGGTGAGTTCACGAAACAAGGCATCATATTCACTATCAGAAATCTCCGGGGCTGCCTGAACATAATAGCGAACATCATGATGTCTAATTTCATCACGTAGTTTCTGAATGCGTTGGGACGCCTCTTGTAAGGACCTTGTTGGATTTTGTTCTGTCATAATACAAAAAAGATAAGGGTTCCTTGATCCTCTTTTGTGCTATTGGATAAATTTGGCAGCATAACTTCGAATTTCATGTCCATTGAGTACATGGAAACGACGGAGACGGTCGATTGTTTGACCGGAAAAACGGCTGAGCGGAATTGAGATAAGGTTCTTCTGAAACCTTTTGACAAGCTGGCGCCATTTTGCCTGTGGCCGATGTGGCGCAACCAGGGCGATATGAGACTCTCGTGAATAGAGGGCGGCGGCTCCTATCAGACGTTCCTCCAATGTTTGCAGAGCGGCCAACTGCGGATCTTCCCAAATATCTGGAATCACTCTTGGAGGGAAGAGAAATAATGCACCTCCATATCTCGACTCGGCTATTCCCGGTCCCACCATCTGTTCCTGAAAGGGCGTCGCATAAAAACATAATGTTGATTCTTGTTGATGTTCCGCGTACCAGGTCGTTCGCCAGGTATACATTTCAGGTTTTGCGGGTGAATCAAAAAGAAAGATGACTGCCTCAATCTGTCCTCGTGCCGGAGGATTTTCTCTCACATACAATTCATGTACAGGAGATTGACCTGCGGTTTGTCGGGAGGGTTGTCCCCAATGTCTCAAGGTTTCTCGGATATCAAGACCATCTTTTAAGCTTGTGGAAAATTTCTCGGTTCGGGCTAAATCAACGCCGATAAGGGTACGTGCTTGATTGCGAATATGTTCGGTAAAACTTTCTATCTTGGTGTCTTCTGGCGGCCAGGAACATTGGCGATAGGGGTTCCAGCGGCTTCCCCAGGTTTTGGATTTTCTTATTGGTGCTTGTGGTTGTAAGGCCAGGGGACGCCAATGAAGAGGTGGGCCTTGTAAACGATTTTTACCGATGACGAGGGTTCCATCCGGCAATTCAATTTTGTCGATCCCCATACCGACTGAACTCACTCCCGGTCTGGGGGATGTCTGATCTTGAAGGCTGTAGGTTTTGGCTGTTTCTAACAAGGCGATCGCAAAACTATCACCAGCCATCTGTTTGGCAGCCAGGACTAAGTTATAAAGATCTGGGGTTAAACCACGGTCTAGAAGAGCCAAGTTACGGACGTACTGTAAAAAGCGTTGAATGAGTTGTGGGGTTACCCAATGCGAAAGGTAGGTTGATTGTTCCTTCATCTGGCTCATCCAACGAGTTCTACTCATGAGGAGGAGTTCCTTCATTCCATCAATTGACAGGTGTGTATCTTCACGAAGATCTGCGCGACGGGTTTCATATAGGTTCGTGATAAAAGGAAGCTCTCCTAGCACGAAATATAATTGTCGTGAAGAAACCGAATAGGTCGTAAGAGGAGAGCTCACTTTTTCAGGAGGTACATAGGGCTTTCGTACTCGATAGGCCTCCCGCAGCCATGGCCAATCTGCCACGTGGCATAAACAGAGGATGGACTCATAATAGAGTTCCAACTCATGTAACCGAAATGCCATCCAGGCGATCCGTCGACTTTGTTGGCTTTCTGGGGGTGGTGATCCGATAGTCGGCAAGAGGGCGGTTGCAAATTTATCGAATGAAACTTTTTTCAAGGCATAGGAATCGGGGGCCACAAAGGGGTCGGGGAAAAACGTCGAGACGTCCCGATCAATGTACTCGCGAGGAATGTTTTCGGCCATCGCCCCGCGAATTCCCATAATAAGCGGTTGGCAAGGGTCGACAGGGATGAAATTGACTGACTCTTCGGTTTCCTCCTCAGATTGGACCACAATATGGATATGAGGGAGATATCCTATGGCTTGTTCAACGGGTTCTTGAACCGAAGGTGGGAGAGGAATGGCAATGCAGTCAAAACGCCCTGCGATCATTCGCTCACGAACCTCTTGAGCCATGTCGCCACTCGCATGCAGGACCGGCATGAGTTCAATCCGTGAGGAGAGGGCAAAAATGTTGGCTGACGTAGTTACCTTCATGGATTATCAGGATTTCTGGCTTGCAGGTGTAGAGGAGTCGACAGTCTTATCTTGGACCTACCTGCCAAATCATGCACATCATTAGGAGCCTGGGTGTAGGGGATTATCGCTTTCAAAGAAAAAATCTCCTAACCCTTGTGGAAGATTGTGTCCCCCGAGGGCCTGTTTTCTTTTTGCGGCAATCGCATCAAGATCCAACGCCTCTTCTCCTAACACGTTAATTAAGGCTTCTTGCCACACCTGGTCCTTTGACAAGGGATGCTCGGGGTCCTGGGCAAGTCGCTTGAGGGCAAACTGAAGAACATGCAGTCCATCTCGAATTGAAAAATCAAGATTAAATCCATGCGCCTTCTGGAGAAATTCGACGGTGAGGTTCAGCATATCATTGGGTGCGAAGGGGAGGTGGTAGCGTAGTATCTCGAGTTCATCCTCCCAACGTGGGAAACCAAGGCTCAGGGTTGGCTGTAGGCGGGACAAGATGTAGTCGGGAACCTCATAGGTTGAGGCATCTTCATTCATTGTGACACAACAGCGAAAATTCTGATGGGCAGGGATTTGGATGCCGGCGACCACTGATTCAAGGTATCGACGATGATCGAGCAACGCTGCAAGTGAGGCCCAACTCTTTTCGTTCATACGATTGCCTTCGTCCAATACACAAATTCCTCCCGTGAGAACGGCCGTGACCAAGGGAGAAGCTTGGTAGGTGATTGCTCCGGAATCTGAAAGAATCGGGGTAATAATTAAATCTTCCGGCCTGGTATCGGCTGTACATTGGTAGATGTAAAGATCTTGTTTCCGCTCTTGGGCTCCGGACATGGCTAGGGTGGTCTTGCCAATCCCTGGTGTCCCGGTAATGCGCGGGGTCAAGGGGAGGTCTTTGTCGTCGATAATGAGCCAGCATGCCAGGAGTTGCTTGAGAATTTCACGATCGCCAATCCAATTTTGTCGTACCGGGACTGCCTGACTGAGACGAAGAGAAATTCCCTGTAGGACCATGGATTCGACTGGACTCTTTTCTGGCTGACTTAGCATCGGCCAACCTCATGTTTCTGTTTAAGGGCGCTTGGGACGATTCCCATTGGACAAGATATCGGATCATACCATAATGGTCTGACGGGGAGGAGTGGTAAACGGAATTGCCACATCTTGTCTTTGGCTTTGACTTTCCTTGCGTCTGCCTCTATTCTAGCCCAAAGACTGGAGGGTTACCTCGTCCATCTAGAACAGCAAAACAAATAACAAGATTTGCTAACCATACAAAGTAACCGACGTGACATGGTCGGAGAAAGGAACCATATGGCTACGGTCGTCAAGACGGGTATGCGTCTCTTCGCATTGGGATTAGGGGCAGTTATGCTCATGGGCTGCGTTATGGCCGAAAAATATGAACAAGAGAAGGCGCGAGGGTTAAACTTTCAGCGACTCCTGGCTCAGGAAGAAAAGCGCACAGCAGAACTCGATGCGGAAGTGAAGAAGGTTCGTCGTCAATTGACGGAGATGGAAGCGCAGAATCGCGACCTTTCTTCTGAAATCCAGTCAGCTCGGGAACAATTATCCATGTCCGCGGATAAAACGATGGCTCTTCAAGAAACGGCCCAATTAGGCGAAGAAGCCGATAAGGCCTTTTCGAATATGGACTCCAGCTTTGGTTCTGATGGCGATACCTTTAGTAATTTAGGCCTTGATGACCCAGCGATGCCGGCAGACACGGGTACCACCGGTGGTGGTGCAGCTATCTACCATGAAGTGATGCCAGGAGAAACCCTCTATCGTCTCTCCAAAACCTATGGCGTGAAGGTAGAAAATATTAAGGACTGGAACAGTTTGAGCGATAATACCATCGTCGTCGGGCAACGGTTAATTATAGGGTACGAATAGTTGAAGATTTATGGGCCGAACTTCTTACTCGTTACATTTTGAGGAGTTTCGAAGTTTCGCCAGCCAAGGAAACTTAATTCCCCTGTATCGGGAGATCCTTGCCGATCTCGAAACCCCGGTTTCTGCGTTTTCCAAGATCGATCACGGACCCTCTGCCTATTTATTTGAAAGTATTGAGGGAGGAGAGAAGTGGGCTCGGTACTCCTTTCTAGGCAGTGGTTCGCCGATCCTCATTCAAGGGAAAAATGGACAGGTACGCGTAGAAAAGGCTGGAAAGGTTCTGCAGGAGGACTCGTATTCTCTTCTGGAAGGCACGAATCCTCTCGATCGTCTTCGTGCCATCATGCTCCAGTATCAGCCAGTTCAAGTGCCGGGGTTGCCCCGTTTTGTGGGAGGAGCGGTTGGGTACTTGGGTTATGATGTCATTCGATGTTTTGAAGATATTGCCTCGGTACCCAAAAGCGATCATGGGTTTCCAGACTTTGCATTTCTCATCACCGATACTCTGCTCATTTTCGACAATATCGCCCAAACCATTAAGGTTGTGGCAAACGCCCATATCGATCCTTCCAAACCATCTGGTATGCGGAAAGCCTATAAGGATGCCATTACTCGTATCGATACCCTGATTCAACGGCTTCGCCGCCCATTAAAAAAGAAGCTGCCTTCTCGACGCCGAACCGCTCCTGTCTTTACCTCCAATATGAGCCCCGCCCGTTTCCAGAAAATGGTTGTCCGTACAAAGGAGTATATTCGGGCAGGGGATATTGTGCAGGCGGTGTTGTCACAACGTTGGGAAACCAAGATTCGGACAACACCTTTCCAGATTTATCGCGCACTCAGGCTGATTAACCCCTCTCCCTACATGTATTACCTACGAGTTGGGGGAATTGAACTAGTCGGATCGTCACCTGAAACCCTTGTGCGTTGTGAAGAGGGGGAGGTTTCCGTGCGGCCGATTGCCGGAACAAGAAAACGGGGTGAAAATGAGGAGAAGGATCAGGCCTTAGCCCAGGAGTTATTGCAGGATGCCAAGGAACGTGCTGAACATGTCATGTTGGTGGATTTGGGGCGAAATGATGTTGGCCGGGTCTCTTCGACCGGTACCGTACGCCTTACCTCTTTGATGGAAGTAGAACGGTATTCGCATGTCATGCATATCGTGTCTCAAGTATATGGGAATGTTGCCGACGATAAAAATTCCTACGATGTCATGAAGGCCTGTTTTCCTGCAGGTACGGTATCCGGGGCTCCAAAAATTCGGGCCATGGAAATTATTGAGGAATTGGAGCCTACCAGACGTGGGCCCTATGCCGGCGCAGTCGGTTATTTTAGTTTTTCTGGAAACATGGACACCTGTATTAATATTCGGACCATTCTGATACAAGGCAAAAAGGCCTATATTCAAGCCGGGGCAGGCATTGTGGCCGATTCCGACCCGAAATTTGAGTATGAAGAAACATGTAATAAAGCCAAGGCCATGATGAAGGCTATTGAACTGGCCGAAACGGGACTTGAATAATGGATGAATCTCTTTATCCCTGGCCAGACAGGAAGGACAAGAGGTTAAGGCCATAAATTATGCTATTGATGCTTGATAATTATGATTCCTTTACCTATAACCTCGTCCAATATTTTGGCGAGTTAGGGGAAACCGTTGAAGTCTATCGGAATAATAAAATTACCCTTGAAGAGATTGAGTCTCTTTCGCCCGAGCGATTGGTCATTTCTCCCGGTCCCTGTACCCCGGCGGAGGCTGGAATTTCCGTTGATGCAATTCGTCATTTTGCGGGGCGTCTTCCCGTATTAGGCGTCTGTCTTGGACATCAATCGATGGCCGTAGCCTTTGGAGGAACCATCGTTCGTGCGGACCGACTGATGCATGGGAAAACGTCCATGATTCATCATGGCGATCAAACCATATTCAAAGGGGTACCCAATCCCTTTGAAGCTACGAGGTATCACTCATTGATTGTAGATCGAAAAAGTTTGCCTGATTGTTTGGAAGTAACTGCTGAAACCGCCGAAGGGGAAATAATGGGACTTCGGCATCCAAGCACAGGTGTGGAGGGAGTCCAGTTTCATCCCGAGTCCATTCTGACTCGGTCAGGAAAAGATTTGCTAAAAAACTTCTTGGCGTTATAACCTGCCTAGGCTATACACATCTTCCTGTTTCTTCTGGTCCTTCTTCAGGATTGTGCCTGTATCAGATGACGTTCCACCATAGGGGCATGTATGGATATACAAAAAGCCATCGCAAAACTTGCAGATCACGCTCATTTAACCGAGAAAGAGTCTGAAGCAGTCCTGATCCAAATTATGGATGGGCAGGCATCTCCAGCACAGATTGCCGCCTTTCTCATGGGGCTTAGAATGAAAGGGGAGACGGTTGAGGAGATTTCTGGCGCGGTAAGGGCGATGCGTAATAAAGCTACGACTATTCGCACGGGTCGTGGAACATTGATTGATACCTGCGGGACTGGTGGTGATGGTCTCAATACCTTTAATATTTCGACTACGGCTGCGTTTGTCGTTGCTGCTGCTGGGTTAACGGTTGCCAAACATGGCAATCGATCCATATCCTCCCGTTCAGGTAGCGCTGATGTCCTAATGGCCCTGGGGGTCAACATCGACACGTCAGTTGCCAAAACCACGGAATGTATCCAAGAAGTGGGCATTGGATTCCTGTTTGCTCCGTTATTTCATGGAGCGATGAAACATTGTGCCGTGCCACGCAAAGAAATGGGGATCCGGACAATCTTGAATATCCTAGGTCCATTGAGTAATCCTGCAGGTGCGACGTTGCAGGTGGTTGGGGTGTATGATGGGGCATTGACGGAACTTCTCGCTAAGGTTCTCATTCATCTCGGTGCGCAACATTGCTTTATCGTTCATGGAATGGATGGATTGGATGAAATTACCTTAACGACCAGAACACAAGTGGCTGAAGGAAAGGCCGGACGGGTCTCAAGTTACTTTTTAGATCCTAGCGATTTCGGGTTACAAACAGTTCCCATCCGGGCCCTACAAGGAGGATCTGCAGATGATAATGCCCTTATTACCAGGAAAATTTTAAAGGGAGAAAAGGGGCCTCAACGTGACATTGTGTGCCTCAATGCGGCGGCAGCTCTGATAGCTGGAGGAAAAGCCAAGGGATGGCAAGATGGATTTCAGATGGCAGGTCAACTTATCGATACTGGCGCTGCCATGGAAAAACTCGAACAACTCATTCAGTATACGAATAGTGAGTAGCCGGAAGTGAATCCCGTCGTTTCTCGGTAGGCGATTACCAAGATAACAGGGGTTGGATTGGTTACCAATATGATTCTTGATCGGATTCTTGAACATAAAAAAGCGGAGATACGACACAAACTTAGTCGTGGCTATCTCAGTACCTTAAAAGAGCAAATACGTGACCGTCAGCCAACGCTATCTTTTACTCTGGCTCTGGAGGCAACCAAGACAGATTCTCATCCCGCATTGATTGCGGAAGTTAAAAAAGCAAGCCCAAGTCTTGGCTTGCTCCGAGAGGAGTTTCAGGAACAGTTTCACCCCGTACATATTGCTTCGGAATACAAAGACTCCCGTGCCTCAGCGGTTTCTGTTCTCACGGACGAAGAGTTTTTTCAGGGGAACTTGTCCCATCTCCTGTCCGTCAAGGAAGAGGTAGGACTTCCTGCCTTGAATAAAGAATTTATGGTGCACGAGGTTCAGTTTTATGAGGCGCGAGCCCATGGTGCCGATGCGGTTTTGCTCATTGTTGCCGCTCTTGAACGGAAACAGCTACAAGACTTTTTTGCCCTTGCCCACGAGCTCACTCTGGATGTTCTTATGGAGACGCATCATGAGCGCGAACTTGATACGGTCTTGGAATGGATTCCCGAAGCTCGATTAATTGGAATTAACAATCGTGACCTGCATACCTTTACAACCGACCTGGGAATAACACAGCGGTTAGCCGAGCGGATACCGAACGACAAGGTTATCGTCAGTGAGAGTGGGATTCACACCCGAGCGGATGTTGAGGCGATCATGAAGGCCGGTGCGCAAGGCATGTTGGTTGGGGAGTCCTTGATTCGTGCCAAGTCCATCAAAGAAAAAATCCATGAACTGTTTACTCCCCTGAGTCCTGACCGCTAACCTGTACCGACAATGCACAACCAAGTGTGGTCTCTCCCATGAAAGTAAAAATTTGTGGTATCACCAACCAAGAGGATGCTCGGGTGGCTGTCGAGGCTGGGGCGGATGCCTTAGGATTCGTTCTTTATAAAAAAAGCCCTCGGTATATTGAACCTGACGCAATGAAGGGCATCATTGCGACTCTACCACCCTTTGTGGTGCCTGTAGGAGTTTTTGTGAATGAGGAGGTGAGTATCGTCAGAAGAATTATGGATGACTGTGGGTTGGGCCTTGCCCAATTGCACGGGGAGGAATCGGTCCAGTATTGCGAAAAATTAGATCGCCCTATTCTTAAAGGAATTCGATTGCACCAAGGTACGAGTCCATTACAATTGGCAGAGTTAAAGGGACGGGGCCAAGTGCGGGGGTTTCTTGTTGATGCCTTTTCCGAAAAAGGATACGGCGGTACCGGTGAACAAGCAGATTGGGCACTTGCGGCAAAAGTTGCCAAGTCCTTTAAGATTTTGTTAGCCGGCGGGCTTACCCCTCAAAATGTTCAAGAGGCCATTTCTCAGGTATCGCCCTATGGAGTGGATGTGAGTAGTGGGGTAGAGGCACGTCCCGGGATAAAAGATCCCAACAAAGTGCAGACATTTATTCAAGCCGCCAGACTTGTCTCTTAGCTCTTCTCCCGGTTATACTCAGACCCATGTTTTTTCCCATTTCATGTTTATACAATACACTCTAACCAAAAGATAATATGGCACTTTTACCGAATTCCCAAGGGAAGTTTGGCTCCTATGGGGGACGCTATGTTCCAGAGACCCTCATGCCTGCTCTTTTGGAACTAGAAACCGAATACCTCAAAGCTAAAAAAGATAAGAAATTTCAATCGGAGCTCAAGGACTACTTTTCTAAATTCATCGGCAGACCTACCCCCCTCTATTTTGCGGAGCGCCTCACGAAGTATCTCAAAGGGGCAAAGATCTTTTTAAAACGAGAGGACCTTTGTCACACCGGAGCGCATAAAATCAACAACGCGATAGGGCAGGCGCTCTTGGCTCGGCGCATGAAAAAGCCTCGCGTGATCGCCGAAACAGGTGCTGGTCAACATGGTGTCGCCGTTGCCACCGTTGGTGCGATGTTTGGGCTGGACTGTGAAATCTATATGGGAACGGAAGATATGCAGCGCCAAGCGCTCAATGTCTTTCGAATGCGGCTGTTGGGAGCTACCGTCACAGGGGTAGATGCCGGAAGTCGTACCCTTAAAGATGCGATTAGTGAAGCGATGCGTGATTGGACCACTCATGTACGGTCCACCCATTACATTTTAGGCTCGGTGCTAGGGGCTCATCCCTATCCGATGATGATCCGAGATTTTCAATCAGTCATTGGCCGGGAAGCCAGAAAGCAGATTGTTTCCCAAACAGGGCGATTGCCCGATCATCTTGTCGCCTGTATCGGCGGCGGGAGCAATTCCATAGGTCTCTTTTATCCTTTTTTAAAAGATGCCCGGGTTCACATGACTGGGGTGGAGGCCGGAGGATTAGGTATTAAAAGTGGAAAACACGCCGCTCGGTTTTCCGGCGGGTCGCCTGGGGTTCTTCAAGGAACCTTTACCTATCTCTTGCAGGATCAGAATGGCCAAATTAATCTTACCCATTCGGTTTCGGCTGGGTTGGATTATGCGGCCGTCGGACCCGAACATAGTTACTACCACGATTTGAAACGAATTCAGTACACCTCCGTCACAGATGAAGAGGCCCTGGAGGCCTTTAATCTTCTCTCACGTGAAGAAGGAATTGTGCCAGCTCTAGAAAGTGCTCATGCGATTGCGGAAGTTATCAAACTTGCGCCCCGATTAAAGAAACAGCAGATTATTCTCGTGAATCTTTCGGGACGGGGGGACAAGGATGTCCAACAGGTCGCTAGAATTCAAGGTGTGACCCTATGAGGTCGGACCTTATTAAGTTCCCGTTCATTCACTAGTCAATTTTTATGGGACGATTATCCAATACGTTTTCCCGTCTAGAAGAACAAGGGCAGAAGGCCTTAATTATATATTTAATGGCCGGAGATCCTTCTCTGAAAGATACGGAAGCCTTGGTTCTGCAATTAGAGCAATCAGGGGCGGATATCATTGAACTTGGTGTGCCCTTCTCGGATCCTATTGCCGATGGTCCGGTTATTCAGATGGCCGCTGAGCGTGCCCTTCGAAGCGGAACGTCTTTACCCAAAATTCTCGAACTCGTCACCCATCTTCGAACCAAAACGCAGATTCCTCTCGTCCTCATGACCTACTATAATTCTCTGCATGCGATGGGAGAAGCGGTATTCTGTCAACAAGCAGTCAAAGCCGGTGTGGACGGGGTGATTGTCCCGGATATGCCGCCGGAAGAAGCCACAATGCTTCAACCTCTTGCCGTCAAAGAAGGGCTCGATATTATTTATTTACTGGCCCCCACCAGTACAGCCCAACGACGGAAATACGTAGCCAAGCAGTCTCACGGATTCGTGTACTATGTGTCCTTGACTGGAATTACCGGTGCTAAAATTTCAGATTTGGGTCACGTGGAAGAAATGGTATCCAAGATTCAACGTGAGGCGAAGCAACCCGTCGCCGTCGGATTTGGGATCGCCACCCCCGAGGACGCCGCCCAAGTTGCAACTTTTGCTGATGGTGTGATTGTAGGAAGTGCCGTGGTTCGATCCATTGCCGAACATCAGGATCAGTCGGATATGCCCAAACAGGTCGGGCAATTCGTCCATGCTCTTAAGGCAGGTATGTTGAGCCGATAGAACTCTTTCCTCGATCTATTCCCTTTCCTACTCGATCCGGTTTTCTCTTAATGGCAGGCAGGGATGAATCTATTGGGGTATATTCTCGACCATCTCTTCAAGTAAGGATTCGGCTAACTCGTGGAGGGCAGGTTTAAAGAAAAGGTACGACTTGGTTCTGCGATGACGTGCTTTCCAAATGGTGGATCCTTCCTGGGCATCAATCAGACGTAAGGCGAGGGCGACTTTAGCCAGATTATCACCTTCCGTCCTAATATATTCCCACTCGACAACCTTTACGACCAACATGGCATCGACTTGGAGGAGTTCACCTAATCGCTTGGCTGCTTCTCGATCAGAGTCGCCGGTGGTTTCTAATTTATTATAATAGGTAATCAAGAGACCAACGGCTTCTTTATCATTCCGAAGGTTTCCATTCACCTGTTCCGCACCCATAATTTGCGGATACACATTTTCTCGGCGCAAACTGGTAATGACGGCCTCATGTGCGGTATCGGCTGCTCCGTCGAGATCTCCAACAAGTGGAGGTAAGACAGCCACCGTGTTTGGAAGAAAGGCATTGGCACGTGGGCCCTCCCACATATAGTCCAGGCCTCCGCAGGCAGAGAGGAAGAGTGGTAGAAGACACAGGATCGTTTTACAAAACTTCATCATATCTTCATTATACAACAATGGATGTTGTTATGCAGGGCTGTACCTGCTGACAATTTTTGCGCTAAAAAATCCAGCCAAAGGTCCCTGAAGCCAACCCCCCTCGTTCCTTAAAATCATATCCTCCCGCAATATCCAAGGTGAGACCCAGGATTCGTAGACCAAATCCCGCTGTGGGGGTCAGGAAAGACTTTGCATCTTCAACGTTCTTCACGGCTCCAATTCTCAATGAAAGTATTTGAGAAAAAAGGGTTTGTTCCGCGCCGAGGCTAAACATTCGACTTTTTATATTAGGAACAAACGTACGATTGGCAGTGATATCACTATCAAAAGCGATGGTAAGGGATGGGTATGGGTTTAATGCAACACCTCCCCGAATTTGAGGGGTGAGGCGGAAGGTTTGACCGTTTGGGGCGTCAAAGGTCGGTTCATTGACATCTTTACCAATTATTCCAAAACGGATCCAGGAAAAGGGACGAAACACGGCACCTACATCTAATCCAAAATTATAGGAAATTTGAGGTCCATTGAGTTCTTTGAAAAAGACATAGCTATCATTTAAGGCAAGAGGATTGATTCCATTAGAGTACGCGGCGCCCTGGATGACCTTTCCTGTTACCCCTATGGCCAGGAGTCGTTTGGCAAAAGAGAGGGCATAGGAGAGTCCGATTTGACGTGCTTCAAAAAAGTCTGCTTGTAGTTGACCGTTGACAACCAAGGTATTGGTTCCACCATCTACCGCAGCGGAAAGTGCGGTCGGAACAAACAGTCCCCCCGTTGCCACATCCGAAATACTCACCCCCACGGCCTGCTTTCCCCAATAGCCCTTCAGATAGACTCCCCCTGAGGCAAGATTGGAAATGGAGGTACCCTGGAGTCGGGTCAATTCATTTTGTAATCTCGTTTGGTTGGCTGCCGAAATATTTGAAGTATTAATGTTATCGAGTGCATTGATCGTGTCGCGAATTCCAAGACGATCGATCCCTTGTACGGAGCCCTGAATCCGAATATCAACATGTTGAGACATGGCCAATCCCGCAGGATTCCAATAGGTTGCTAAGGCGTTGGTAGTAACAGCGACACCGGCGCCTCCCATACCCATAGCCCGGGCGCCAGAGATGACAAATTCTCCGGCTTCTACCATACCGGGATTTACCATAAAGATGGACCAGAGCCATATCCATCTGGTAGCCAGAAAATGGGTGGAATGACTGTTGTTTTGATTAAGAAGTGCGGAACGGGAAGAGTCTTTGCCGAAAAAAGAACGCATAGAATGTAGGGTACATGAGATCAAGATTTAAGGCAAAGGGGATGTGGAAATTTGGCCATCCTCCATTCGAATGATTCGATCGGCTTGAACTGACAATCGCTCATTATGGGTAATAATCACAAATGTCGTGCCTCGGGAACGGTTGAGATCGCGGAGTAGGGAAAAAAGGGCTTCGCCCGTGTGCGTATCAAGATTCCCAGTCGGTTCGTCTGCCAACACTAATTCTGGTTGTTGCATGAGAGCACGTGCGACGGCGACACGCTGTTGTTCCCCTCCAGATAATTCTCCAGGTTTATGGGAAAGACGGTCCGCAAGTCCGACGTCTTGTAGCAGTTGAATCGCCTGTTGTTCCACCTGGGCTTGTGTCTGTTGCTGAATGAGCGCTGGCATGCAGACATTTTCCAAAGCGGTAAATTCTGGTAATAAATGGTGAAATTGAAAGACAAACCCAATGCGGCGATTTCGAAAGTTAGCCTGTTCTTGTTCGGTTAATGCAAAAATATCTTGTCCGCCAACCAAAACGGTACCGGTGGTCGGACGATCAAGTAATCCCATAATATAAAGAAGTGTGCTTTTCCCCGCACCTGAGGCCCCAATAATAGCGACAAATTCTCCCTGCTGTATCTCTAAAGAGATACCTTTCAGAACCTGGACTTCCCGTCCTCCCGTGGAGAAAGTTTTATTCACCTTCTGGATATGAATGAATGGGTTTTGGCCCATGGTTATTCGTACCGAAGAGCCGCCGCTGGATCCAATTTAGCGGCCTGGCGTGAAGGAAGAATGGTTGCGGCAAAACTAATAAGCAAGGCAGAGCAGGCAACTAGGATTACATCAATGGCTTGGACATGAACGGGAATGCGGGAGATATAGTACACCGATGGGTCAAACGTCCAATAGTTTTGGATGAGCCACAGAAAAGCATACCCTAATGGAATACCAATTAATGTTCCTGTAAGGCCAATGATCAAGCCATTCACCATAAAGATCCGCATGATGGCTTTCTTCGTCGCCCCCATGGTTTTCAGGATGGCAATTTCCCGTTGTTTCTCATTGACGATCATCGTGAGGGTACTGACGATGTTAAAGGAGGCCACCAATGTAATCAGAACCAGGAGGAGAAACATCATGGTCTTTTCAAGTTTGAGAGCGGCAAAAAGGTTCTTATTCATTTCCATCCAGTCTCTCGCCCAGTAGGGTCGCCCCAACGTGGTCTCAATCGATCGGGCTATGGCGTTGGCTTCAAAGATATTATCCACTTTCACTTCGATCCCGGTGACTCCATCTTGTAAATTGAAAAAGTTTTGGGCTTCGTTCAAAGAAATATAGGCCAGAGACGAATCGTATTCATACATTCCCGATTGAAAAATAGCCACCACATGGAAAGGGCGAATTTTAGGGACCATGCTAATGGCTTTGATGGGACCAACCGGCGAAACGACATTCACCCGATCCCCAACAAATACACCTAGGCGACGGGCGAGTTCCTTTCCTAGGATGATCCCGCGGCGTACCTTCGGTTGTCTTTTCTCGCTGGGGGAAATCCCTATATCAGATTGAGTTGGGGGGGAGGATGGTTGAGTGACTAAATCTTCCAGGCGGCCATTCTTGATATTTTTCCCTAATTCAGTGACCTCAATTTCCTTAGCCGGATCTATTCCTCGAAGCACAATCCCCTGGACTCCCGAACGAGAGGTCAGGAGCACTTGTTTGTAGACAAAGGGTGTCGCCGCCATAATGCGTGGTAAGGATTCTAGTTGAGACACAAGAGTTTGTTGGGACTTAAGGTATTCTTTAGTACGATCTTGCACAATGATATGAGAAGTGGTACCTAGAATTTTTTCTTGGAGGTCTTCCTTGAAGCCGGTCATGATTCCTAGGGTACCAATCAAAGCCGCCACGCCGAGTGTGATACCGGTCACCGAGACGAAGGTATTCAGGGATATGGTTTTTTGGCGGCGTTTGGCTCGAAGGTATCGCAAGCCTATGAAGATCTCGTAGGGTAGGGACAGGTTCATTTTTCCGGTCGTAATTGAGGAAAGAGAATCACATCTCGAATGGATGGTTGATTCGTTAACAACATGACTAGTCGATCAATTCCGATTCCTTCCCCACCAGTTGGAGGCATTCCATACTCTAGGGCACGAATATAATCTTCGTCTAGGTAATGGGCTTCTTCATCCCCAGCTTCCCGTTGTGCGACTTGCCCCTCAAAACGGGCACGTTGATCGAGGGGGTCATTCAACTCAGAAAAAGCATTGGCTATCTCTCGACCGGCAATGAACAGTTCGAATCGATCTGTGAGACGGGGATCAGAATCTTTTCGTCGGGCCAGGGGTGAATTCTCAATAGGGTAATCTGTAATAAACGTTGGCTGAATGAGCTGGGGTTCAACGGTTTCACTAAATATCGTATCAAGAATAGACATGAGACCAGCCTTCGGGTCAACCTTGAGCTCTAAACTCGTTGCCGCATTTAACGCGGCCTCTCTCTGTTGAAGGACCTGAGGCTCGAGTTTATTGACCTCCACAATGGCCTGGAGGTACGACCAACGTTTCCAGGGGCCTTCAAAATTGATGACGTGGTCTTGGTACGTTATCTCTGTTGTCCCAAGGACCTCCCTGGTCACATGTGTCAGTAGTTCTTCGGTTAAGGGCATTAAGTCCGTATAGTCCGCATAGGCCATATAGAACTCAAGCATCGTGAATTCTGGATTGTGTATGGTTGAGATGCCTTCGTTTCTGAAATTTCTGTTGATTTCGAACACACGTGGGAACCCGCCGACTATGAGTCTCTTCAGATAGAGCTCTGGAGCTATTCGAAGGTAGAGATCGGTTTTTAAAGTGTTATGATGGGTGACAAAAGGCCGGGCGGTTGCTCCGCCTGGAATGGGATGCATCATAGGGGTTTCGACTTCTAGGAATTCTTTGTCAATTAGAAATCGTCGAATGGCAGTGATCACACGACTTCTCATTTGAAAGATGGATTGCACATGAGGGTTGGCAATGAGATCGACATACCGTTGGCGGTAACGAATTTCAATATCGGTGAGGCCATGCCATTTTTCCGGTAGGGGCCGTAACGCTTTACTTAAAAAGGTCAGGTGACGTACTTCAACGGTAAACTCGTCTGTTTTCGTGCGGAAGAGGATGCCTGTCACCCCTATCCAGTCTCCTAAATCTAACTCCTGACAGATTTGATACTGCCCATCAGGCAAGAGATCCTTCTTTAAATAGACCTGAAGTCGATCTGGTCCATCCTGCAGCAAGGCAAATCCAGCTTTACCAAATCGACGGAGTGCAACGATGCGACCCGCAAACGTGCAGGAAATTTTTTCTTCCGAGAGGGCATCTTTTGTTTTGGCACCATGGGTTTGAATGAGATGTCCCGCACGATCTTTTATTTCAAATCGAGTTCCATACGGTGCAATGCCGAGTTGACGTAGCGCATCCAATTTTTGGATACGTTGTTGCCGTTGTTCGTTTTGTTCATCCATAGATGTATTATCCGTTGAGGTGCACGTTTGGCACTCGTAGTCGGTTATGAATTATCTTGTTTGTCAGGTATTGATCCCGACGCTTCTTGTTGGAGGTAGGCATCAATAAACGGATCGAGTCCGCCATCCATGATGGACTCGACATTTCCAATTTCGAAGCCTGTGCGATGATCTTTTACCATCTGATAGGGCTGGAAGACATACGATCGAATTTGACTTCCAAAGCCAATCTCCTTTTTTTCTCCTACAATAGATTCAAATTCTTCGTCTTTCTTTTTTTGTTCTATCTCAAAAAGCCTTGATTTAAGAACTTTCATAGCTCCCATTTTATTTTTTAATTGGGAACGCTCATTTTGACATTGCACCACCAGTCCTGTTGGAAGATGCGTAATCCGGATGGCCGTTTCTACTTTGTTGACATTCTGTCCGCCAGCCCCCCCGGAACGAAATGTGTCTATACGTAGTTCCTTCTCGTCGATGACTAATTCACTGTCCTCCTCCAACTCAGGATAGACGAAGACAGACACAAAAGACGTGTGCCGACGTTTATTGGAATCAAATGGCGAAATTCGAACCAGGCGATGCACGCCGGCTTCTGACTTGAGGTATCCATAACTATATGGTCCTTTAATGGCCAGGGTCGCACTTTTGATTCCGGCTTCTTCTCCGGGTTGAAGATCGATGGTTTCAACTGTGAACCCCTTACGCTCGGCCCAGCGAACATACATCCGGAGAAGCATTTGGGCCCAATCTTGTGACTCAGTGCCTCCAGCACCAGGATGAATAGCCAGAAACGCATTATTGGCGGCTCGCTCTCCAGATAGGAGGAGTTCAACTCGGAGGCTTGCAAGCTCTTCCTGAAAGGTCTCAAGTCCTGAAGTTAATTCTTGCAAAAGTTCGGGATCCCCACTTTCTTCAGCAAGGTCAACCAAAGCATTTAAATCATTATAGTGGGTTTCCAAACTGGTCCAACGTTGGATTTCACGCTCAATTGACGCCTTTTTTCGAGTGGTTCGAGCTGCCGCTTGAGGGTTATTCCAAAATTCCGGTTGGGAGGTTTCACGGTCCAGTATTTCTAATTCGGAGGATAATTTAGGGAGGTCAAAGATGCCTCCGTAACTCTGTGGTTTCATCACCGAGGGTTCGAAACTTTTGTCGTAAGTCATCGAGCATGGGGTTCACCTTTCGAAAGGGGCATAGGCAGTGTACGTTGTCGCCAACCCAAGAGGATAAAAATTCCTGCAATTATAGCACAGCTATAAGAAAACACATCACCATATTGCGAATAAAATGACCGTGCCTTTGAAAGAGGAATGGTCCCCTGGATTCCTGCTTCTTTGAAGATTGGGGTGGAGTTCCTAATTCTTCCATAAGGATCAATAAATCCAGAAATACCCGTATTCGCGGATCGGGCGATAGCCACTCTGTTCTCAACGGCGCGTAACACCACCATTCCGAAATGCTGATAAGGGGCAGCCGAATCTCCAAACCAGGCATCATTGGTGATCGTCACCATAAAATCGAGACCCTTTTCCGCAAACTTTCTGACCAAATCCGGAAAAATAACTTCATAACAAATAACCACACCCAGTTGAACAGCTGGTCGAGTAGGGGAAAGGGGCAAGTTTAGGATGGTGGCATCCTTTCCAGACTCAAAATCACCAATGCCGACAACGAGTTTTTCAAGGAAAAATAAAAGCGAGGACTTTAAGGGAATATATTCACCAAAAGGCACTAAATGTTGTTTGTCATAACGACCGAGCAGGCGTTGTTGTGGTGCTAAGAGATAGGCACTATTGAGGAGATATCGTTTTCCGTTTTGATCGACGCGAAGGGCTGGACTTCCAAAGAGTAAAGGGACCTGTTGGCGGTCGATGAGATCAATCAATTGTTGCTGATAGAACCGCTCTTGTTCGAATATAAATGGAGTGGCGGCTTCGGGCCAAATCACAAGGTCAGTCTGGGGCGCGACGGCGGCGGAAAGACGGGAAAACCGTTCAAGAATTTCGTCACGATAGCTTGCGTCCCATTTTTGTGCTTGATTGACATTTGGTTGCACCAATCCAATGGTAATTTGATTCGGCTTCCCTTTAGGATCAGATATTGGGTTAGGGCCGGGTAAGGCTAATTGATGAGAGCCGTACCATAGAGCTATCACCATGAGGGTCAAACTCCCAATTACGCCCAGCAAAGGACGTGGTCCATGATAGGGCGGGTAGGTAGTCCGAGACCGTTGATAGACCCACCATAGCAACTCCGCAACTGAACAGTTCACAAGGATGATAAGAAAAGAAATGCCGTAGATTCCCGTGTGGTCGGCAAATTGGATCAGCGGTAGCCATGAATATTGAGAATAGCCCAATAAATTCCAGGGAAGTCCCGTGAGGGCATAGGTCCTGATTAATTCTAGGGCCACCCAGATACATGCGCTGACGAGGGGAATGGCAGCCGGAAAAACACTCCGACTCCAGATAACAGCAAGGCTATAAAGGGCGACATAAAGGCCTAAGTATAGGGCCAAAAGAATTAGGGCGCCATAGCTCGCGAGCAGCGGGACTTGACCATAGACCGCCATGGCGGTGACGACCCAACTCATGGTCGTGACAAAGGAAAGGAACCCTACCCACCAACCAAGCCAGAACCCCCTGGCGGGACTTGTGGTCAGTAAGGTGAGATGGAGTGGAATAAATGCCACCCACGCTACGGCTCCAACATTAAAGGAAGGGAAACAAAGGGGAAAGAGGAGACCGCTCACGCTTGCCAGAAGAATTTGACGCGCGAGGCCAGATTTCATTAAAAGGTACCATAGCGAATCGAATACCAGCTTGCAAGTATTTGCCACTTAGAAGAAGTTTTCCAATTTATTGGTATCCCCCTAGGGGCAGACTTCTCCCATGTACGTTCCCTATCATAACGACCCTTGACATGGTTCCAGCCCATCCTTGCAGAGTCTTTCCACCGAGTGCTATGATCTACCGGTAAATGGGTTTGACGATGTTTTGAGGTAAGGAGTTTTGTCATGCCAAATGTGACCCTCTTGTATTCTCCAAGTTGCAGTGCCTGTCCCGCAGCCAAGCGAGTGTTCAAGGCCATGAAAGTCAAGCATAGCTTTAGTTATCGAGAAATTGATATTAATACTCCTGATGGCCAAGAATTAGCTGAGCGCCACTCGATTCGTGCGGTACCAGCCACATTGATTAATGGCCGGTTGGTGTTTATTGGTGTCCCACCCAAAGAAAGTGTTGAAAAGGCCCTCGCACCTAAACCATCCTAGCGAAATAAGGGGAAACCATCTTGAGAGATGAGTCCGACAATGAATCCTTAGATGAGTCCATGTTTGAACTCCCCCCTCTTCCTCATCTAGAGAAGGGGCCGCCACCGGATTGCCCCATGTGTTCAGACCCCATGAGTTTTATTGATGGTGATTGGGCTTGTCAGGACTGCAATGGGGAACTCATGGGACCAGAGACTGGGTAGTATCTCGGGAGTTCCTGTTTCTTAACCTATTTGAATGCTTCATGAATTGATCGCATTTTCTACTTGTTTCTTTGCCATCCATTGTGACCTCTAACCAGACTCTTCGTACATGCTTCGCATCGATACTGGTCCTTTTCATCCCACTCTTGAACAGGCCCTCTGCGATCGCCTTCTGGAGATAAAAGGGCCTCACCCTCTTGCGCCTATCACCCTCGTGGTTCCCTCGGAACCTCTCCGTCGGTTTCTTCAGTGGCATTTGGCCAATCAGGCCAACCTATCCCTCGTCAATATTCATTTTTTTACCTTTTATCAATTTGCACAAAAACTCTTGGACGAATCGATGGAAGGAGGGGAGAATGTTTTTCCTCTTCAAATTTCTTCTGTTTCCATTTTACAAGAAGCCGTTCATTCTATTCTTCAAAATCGGTTGCCTCCCGCATCACCCCTCAAGCAATTTATCCCTATTCCCGGGGCCTGGGCTGCCCTTTGGTCTACCCTAAAAGATCTCAAGGATGCCGCTATTCCATGGGAAACTGAATCGATTGAAGAAATGCTCTTGCAGAAGTCAGGGCTTGGCAATACCGAAAGAGGACAGGTCTTACAGGACTTGCTTTCCATCTATGGCGAACTACGACGAGAAATGGCGGCTGTGCCTATGGGGGACTACGAGGACCTCTCCGTTCAGGCCATTGACCGCGTTTCCACCTCGCCATTTTTACGCAATCAGCAGGCCATTCTATACTATGGATTCTACGATTTAACTCAAATTCAACTCGATTTCTTTCATCATGTCGTACGTGAGTATCCTTCGCATTGTTTTTTTCCGCTCATTCCAGGAGACCCTTCTTATCTCTTCGCGGAGCAGTTTTTCGATCGATTTATTCGAGGCTTGGCGACAGATGACCTCAGGCAGTATTCTTCCTCATCATCATCTTCACCTCCTCTCAGCCCTCGCACATCTCCTTGCCAGATTCATATCTATAATGTGAGAGGGCACCGCCAGGAAGTCACTGTTGTGGCAAAGGATATCATACGTCTTGTCGAAGAACGGGGATATGCATTTCATGACATCGGGATCATAGCTCGTTCTCTTAACGATTACGCGCATCTTTTGCCTTCAGTGTTTTTCGATCATCATATTCCGTTTCAATCTTCTCTCGGGCAGCCACTCACTTTCTTTCCCTTTGTTCATTCGGTCATACAGTTATTACGGTTACCCATCAACGGATTTCGAACGAAAGACCTCCTTGCCTTTCTCTCATCTCATTATATTCTTGAGAAACAGGTACATCCTACGGGACAGGAGTATCCAGGGCCGTGCAGAGTTGACCAGTTGGAAGCCTTGCAAGATCATTTGACCTCACAAGGAGGGATTTATTCGTGGACGCCATTGACCAACATTGTGCATCCCTCCATGACAACAGAAGCACTTCGGACTTCTCATGCAGACCCATCACACCTGACAGAAGCCCAACAAGAGTGGATCCTCACCGCTGCCAATAATCTTCAGGCAGAGTTAACCTATTTGTTGGAACGTGGATCTTGGTCGTTCTATGCGGAGCAGGCAAAACGCTGTATCGGTCGGTTTCTTGATCCATTATTTAGAAAGGAACAGGTCGAAGAGGTGTGGCCCTTACAGGATGTCCTGGCTGCAGTCTTGCGTTGCCTGGATCAGTTGGAAATATTGGACAAGCTTGATTCGGAAATTTCTTTCTCAGAATTTCTAGATGCGCTCGTTCGAGTTTTGGAAGAATCCATATCTCCCCAAGGTTCCTTTAATGGTCAGGGGGTACAGGTATTTGATGCCATGGAAGCCCGCGGCATTACCTTTCGGGCGGTATTTCTCCTAGGCGTCAACGAATCACGGTTCCCGCGCAATATTCAAGAGGACGCCTTTCTTCGAGATGATGTGCGTCGGGTGTTGGAGACCGATCTTGGGTACAAGATTGCTGAAAAGTTAGAGGGGTATCGTGAGGAGGAATTATTATTTGCCCTCTTGACGAACTCCGCGAAGGAGGAACTTACGATTCTCTATATACGCAGCGATGATGAGGGGAAACCGGCCCTCCCATCAAGCTATGTGGAATCCTTCAAGTCCCGTTACGGGGCCCCAATGACCGAAAAAATTCCAACTCCACAAGCCGAACGAAGGCGTCGAGGCCTTTCGTATCCACTAGAACGATTAACTCAAGAGGAAGTTCTGATTGAATCGCTTCTCCGGCGAGAACTTCATCACGACCTGTTACGGTTAGAAGCATCACGCTTTCCGGATCTTTCTTATGTGGTGGAGGAAATTCGATCTCTTGATGCCCAAGGCCCCCTGGGTCCCTATGATGGCCTGACTGGAATGTTGGACAACTTTTGGGCTCGGACTCAAGAGAAAGGTATTTCTCCTTCTGCCCTCGAACAATATGCCACCTGTCCCTTTCAATATTTTTCAAGTCATGTCTTAGGATTGCCCCAGAAAAAAGAGCAGCGGATGAACTCGAGTCTGTTACCTAAAGAAGCGGGGCTATTGATACATTCGATTTTGCATCGCATGATGAAAACCTTGCAGTCCGAAGGGGTCTTGACGGATCCCAAAAGTCAGGATTTCGATCCCATCCCCCTTCTCCATCGCCTGGCCACTGAGGAGTTTGAAACATACTCCGCAACGCAATGGACCGGCTTTCCTCTTCTTTGGGAGTTACGGCAACAGGAGTTACTGGACGTTCTTACCGAGGCATTAAAGCAAGACCTTAACGAGTTACGAGAGAATAGGTGGGAGCCTATCCTGTTTGAACAGGAAATGAACGGGACGTTATCTCTGAAAAATACCAAGTACGATGGAGTGATCAAGATACGAGGGTATTTGGATCGGGTCGATCGGTCGATCAATCGGAAAGCCTATCGGATTATTGATTACAAATATAAAGTTTCCAAACATCCAGGAACCCTCGATAAGAATCTTGACCTTGCAGCCGTACGTGGGGTTCATCTGCAACCTCCATTATATTTGAAACTCCTTCGAGACAGTGATGGATCTCGTATTCAGGATATAGCCCAACTAGAAGAATCTTCCGAATGCCAGGGGGTATGGTTTTACTATCTCGCACCCTATTGGAAAAAGAAGGAAGGACAGGGAATCGTCCCAATCGAATTTTCCGGGAAGGGGTGGTCTCATCCGGTTGGGCCAGTCATTAAAAACACCGTCGCCCATATCATGCATGGCATTCAGCAGGGACGGTTTTTTATTACACCAGGAACGCAATGTGATTCCTGTGGGTACCGCTTGTTCTGTCGGAACAGTCACATGCCGACACGATTGAGAACGCGTACAGCCTCTGAGCGGCAGGTACTCAGCCAACAGATTAAAAAGGCGCAGGTGCCAAAAAATTAAAAACATCCCGTTACTTGTTTGTCTTTCGTGAACAGGAACCAAATGGGCATACCCGACCAGGAAATTCGCCATGCGGCCGTATCGGAACCTTCTGCCAATGTGGTGGTCACGGCAGGGGCGGGCACGGGAAAGACGACCCTCCTCGTTGACAGGATTTTGCATCTGCTTTTCCGAGAGCAGAATCCGATTCTTATTGGAGAAATCGTTGCCCTGACCTTTATGAACAAAGCCGCCCAGGAAATAAAGTTACGGTTGCGGGAACGCCTCGCTGTTTTTCAGGAGTTAGATTTCCAACGTCCACCATCACTACTTCATGAAATGAGAGACTGGGAACTGCTTCAACGTTTCCGGGAAGACTATCATTTGACTCAAGACCATCTCCATCAGGTCACGAAACACAGTCTTTCTGAAATTGAAACCAGTCAGATCGGAACCATTCACAGCTTTGCTGCACATATTCTCCATCTCTATCCTTTAGAAAGTCACATCGCTCCGGATTTCCAGGAAGATGATGGCTCCAAGTTCTCCCAATTCTTGGATAAGGAGTGGGGTGATTTTCTTGAACAGGAGTTGGGGCCTTTCGGCCTTCATCATACTCAGTGGAAACATATTCTATCGCAACTTGATCTATCCGATTTATTTGCCTTCACCAAAGAATTGCTGAGCGAATTAAATCCACTTCATCGAATTCGGCATGATGAGGGCCTCGAGCAATTGTCACCGTCTATTCACAAATGGCTTGAAACCCTGATTCAGGAATCCGGGAGATTAGGAGATGTCTACTCCACCCTGACACTTGGCCGAATGATGAGCGCGTCTTCGCGCTTATTTCAAGAGATCATTCAACATGGCGATCATTCTCTGGTAGATGCGGCAGACAACGCATTAATCGAAAGAACACTTCCCGGAATCACCAAATCGTGCACTCAAGATGATTACCATTCCGCCAAACAGCTCGTATCCGTGGCTCAGTCCTTACAAAAGATATCGATCGGGGGCACGACCAGGTTATTGGAACTTCTGTGTCCCTTTATCGAACGAACTCGAGAAAAATTTATCCAGAGTGGATTTGTAACTTTTGACGGACTTCTGGTTAAGTCACGAGATTTACTTCGTGACCATGTGACAGTTCGGCAGGAACTCAAACGTAAGTACAAAGCAATTTTGGTGGATGAATTTCAAGATACGGATCCCGTCCAATATGAAATGATTATGTTTCTTGGGGAACAGATCAGTAGAATGGAACGAGACTGGCAAAACGTCCACTTGACTCCAGGAAAGCTCTTTATTGTAGGGGACCCGAAACAATCAATTTATGGCTTTCGTCGTGCAGATATGGAAGCCTTTGACGTGACGGTTCAGGACAAAATTTTAGGGAATCCCGCACCCAGTGTCTCCTATAGTCTCGAGACAAACTTTCGAAGCCATTATAACGTGCTCTCTCCCGTGAATGATTTTTTTACTCGTGCCTTTCCATCAAAGCCGCAACGTGGAATACAACCAGGGTACGAGCCACTCAAGCCCGCCGGGCAAGGCCAAGAGCCACTTTGTCATGAGGGCCTCGAAATTCGTTTGATACAGTCGGCAAGTCAAGATCCCGATTCCGATGAAGCCACCCGCGTGGAGGCTCAGGAATTAGCACGGTGGTTGAAAGAAGAGGTGATTGCCCATCAAACTATAAGGGAGCAGGGTGTGGAAACCCCTATTCAACCGAAACATATAGCCCTGCTTCTTCGAACGTTGACCTCAGCTCGATTTTATGTTGATGCGTTACGGAATTACGACATTCCCTGTATTTCTGAAGGTGAGAAACATTTTTACAAACGACAAGAAGTGATTGATACGATCAATCTCCTACGTTCCGCAGCCTTTCCCTATGATCAAGGGGCATTCGTGGGCGTTCTCCGATCTTCTGTGGGATGTATCCCTGACACAATCATTGCCAGGCTTGCCGAGGAGGCTCGGTTAACCTATCTTGCACCCGATCAGGCTCTCCCTTCGGACCTACCAGACCCTCTGCGGGACTCTCTGCACTCGACCCTTGCCCTGCTACAACACTTACATACAACTTTGCCCCTATTGCCGTTGCCGGATATGATTCGTTTTTTGTTCCATCACGTACCACTTCGTGCCTTGGCGGCTGCATCGTTGGACCAGGAACAAGCCATGGGAAATCTTGGAAAACTAGAAAGAATTATGATCGATCTTTCCTTAGAAGAAGGGCAATCATTCCTGGGACTTGTGAATGAACTATCTCGGAGAATATTTCAGGCTCCAGATGAAAGCGAACAATCGCTGTCAGAAGATGACGATGAGGGCTATGGCACGACCGGAGCGATTCGACTGTTGAGTATTCACAAAGCCAAAGGACTTGAGTTCCCCATTGTCATACTTGGCGGTCTTCATAAAAAACTTTCCAAACCTGATTCGAAAATCTTTGTCGCACATGATTGGGGAAGTTCTGTATTTGGATTTCGAGCGGCTAATATTCAATCCCTCAATGGCGTCTTCCTTCAGGCCAAACAACGACAACGCGAACGGGCGGAACAAACAAGAGTCCTGTACGTGGGCATGACACGAGCCAAGAGAAGGCTCATCCTTTCTGCAGGGTTGACTAAACAGGTGGCCACTGACAGCTACCTAGCTCTTTTGGAAAATCATATGGGGTTTAAGAGTACGATTTCGCAATCCACCCTATTGCAGTTTGAAGGATCATCCATCCCCCTCTCCATACAAAAAGAAAGACCCTCTACGAACCAAAATTTCCAGGTGGACGAGCGAAAGTGGAAAAACCGTGATGATAACCTTTCTGACCTTCAAAAAGGATGGGATGCGAGAAAAGCTCGGTGGAGAATGCTTCAAGCCGTCCCAAAATTTTCCAATCCGACGGCATTATCTAAGGAGAATTCACCGACAAAACCCATTGGATTTACCCCAGAGAGGTCCGGCGAAAGGAATCGGCAGCAAAGGCGACTTATTGGAACAATCGCGCACCGACTTTTAGAGACCTGGGACTTTTCCCATTCTTCCGAAGAGGTTGCTGAGGTGATCGAACGTTGCTGTAGGAAGGAAATTCCCCCGAAATGGGAGAGCTTGCAGGGAGTCATTCGAGAAGATTTAGGGCAAATGTTCAATTCATTCTTCAAAACGACCGTTTATACAAATCTTCAAAGTGCCACAATTTTAGGGAGAGAAGTGCCTTTTTCGTTCCTTCATAAACCTGGAGATATCTCCACCATTGACTATCAGGTCCCCTTCGTGCTTGAAGGGGTTATTGATATCCTTTATAAAAAAAATGGAATGTATTATATCGGAGACTATAAAACCGATAATATTCCTGATCGAGACCTAGCTGAACGCGTAGAATCGTATAGGTGTCAGGCAGAGGTTTATCGAGAGGCCATTCAGCGTGTGCTGTCAATCGATGACTTACGTTTTGAGTTTATCTTTTTAAGAAATGGTAAAAGTTTTTGCATTTAAGCGATTCGGATTCAAGGAGGCTGTTCCCATGATTAAATGGACAATCGGGATTCTTCTTATCATAGTTATCCAAGCCTGCAGCAGCACGCCTGCTCCACAACATGTGCTGGATGCTCCAACGCACATATCCCCCATTGCGAAAATTGCACTTATGGAAGGAAATAAACAGTATCAACAAGGGCAGTGGGGTCAAGCAAAACAAGAATATGAAAAGGCCATTGGGGTAGATCCAACCTGCGCGGAGGCCCATTACAACCTTGCTATGGCATTGGAGAAAACTGGACAACGGCAGGCGGCCAAGAAACATTATCTGGAAGCCGCCAATTTGGCCCCTGGTCATAAAATAATTTGGGATTCCCCACCGCTGCGCAAATATGGCGATGTGAAGTCTTCGTCTCCGGCTGCATCCTCAAGTGACCCGGTATTCTCTCCGCTTGGCGGGGGCGGGGCAGGTGCAGGTTCGGGGTTGGGATATTAATTACCGAGTGGAGGTCGGCTGAGGACGAAGCCCCCAAATTACCATAATTGCGCCTAGCACGATCATGGGAAAACTTAACACTTGTCCCATGGAAAAGGGGCCTAGGACAAATCCTAAATGTGTATCTGGCTCTCTGAAAAACTCAACAATCATTCGGCAGAGGCCATAGCCCATGATGAAACTCCAGAAGATCGTTCCAGGAGGTGGTGACCATCGTCCTATGAGCCATAGGACGGAAAACAAGAGGAAGCCTTCAAGCCCTGCCTCATACAATTGAGATGGGTGCCGACAAGCAGGGCCTCCATTGGGAAATACCATACACCAGGAGACATCTGTCTCCCGCCCATAAAGCTCACCGTTAATAAAATTTCCAATTCTTCCAAATCCCAGGCCGACAGGTGTCGCCGCCGCGGCAAGGTCAGCAATGGAATAGACGGGAAATCCACGCCAGCGACTAAAGAGCCAAAGCGCTACGATGGTTCCGAGTAGGCCTCCGTGAAAGGACATGCCTCCTTCCCAGACTGCAAATATTTTTAAGGGATGTTCGCTATAATAGGGAAAGTTGTAAAAGAGACAGTATCCTAGCCTACCTCCGAGAAAGACTCCAACCGCGGAAAAGACGATTAAGTCATATATTTGTTCTTTTGATATTTCAATATGTTGAGCGGCAGCTCGTGACTTAATAATAAAATAGGCTGAGGCTAGTCCGATTAAATACATCAGACCATACCAGCGAAACTTTAAGGGTCCTAATCGAAAGAAAACAGGGTCAATGTGCGGATAGGGTATCAAAGGCCAATATCCTTTCTCTCAAAACTTCAGACTTCGGATGCTGGATAGTACGAGTAGCATTTTCAGTTTTCAAGCTATCGAATGCTCTCACAGATCCATCCTTGTTTGGGATTTTTCCGTTCTGTGATTTTTTCCAAACGCCCTAGCTTCCATATGTTGCAGAAAAACCTCATGAGGGATAAAGTTTAATAACAAGAAAATCTATTAACCTGTTGGTTTTATTTATAAAAATAATTTCTCCATATTGGCATAGATTATGCGAATTTCAATTATGGATACCAAAGTGTTATCGGCAATATTTTGCAAGATCACGTACAAACCTCAGCAATAAGGAGGGGAAACCATGTCAACTCGTACTGTTCATCCTGGAAAAATGGCTGCATTGATAGCCGGCGCTGCTGTACTTGGGGCAGGAATGGGCTTGCTGTATTCTCCGCAATCAGGATCAGATACAAGAAAACAACTTCGGCATTATGCGAAGAAAAGTAAAGTACATGCAACAAAAATTCAGAGAAACTTGAAATCAAAGGCAGACAAAGTTGTTGGGTATGGAAAGTCTATGCTTCCCAAAAAGCCCGCACAGCCTCGACCACTTGTCATCTCTGCCTAACAGGGTATACTTCCACTGGTGAAATGGCCTGGGATAATCCCAGGCCATTCGCAACGAATCTTCTCCCCTTTGAAACAATCTTGACCCTTCCAAGGCCGGATGGTATTGTCATCCACCTTCCATACATTCATGCCGGAGTGGCGGAATTGGCAGACGCAAGGGACTTAAAATCCCTCGGGCTGAACAAGCCCGTACCGGTTCAATCCCGGTCTCCGGCACCAAAGCATTCTCTTCTGTAAAGAGCTTGTAGCTTCTCTTCCCGGTTGATATGAAAAGAGGATTACTCGACAGGTAGGATCGGGGAGTTTTCGAGTGCTTCAATGAGCTTCTTGAGCCGGTCTAATTCACCATGTTGAAGGGTAAGAAATTCTAGTCCAAAGTCCTTATCTGCCACCCATCGGACTATCGCCGAATGCACGAGCACTTGAGGTCGGACATTGGGGATGTACAAACGCACGGCAATTCTAGTGCCTACCGTGATTTTATAGTCACTTTCAATTTTGCACCCGTGAATGGAGAGGTTGAAGACTTTCCCGACTCCTAGAGGTTGATGATCTGAAAACCCCTCCTTAAAAAAGTAGATTGGGAAGTCAAACGCATATCGCGGATGTCTTCGCATGTCCAAAGCAAACCTCCTGGGATTTAGTAACGAAACGAAGGGTTTCTTTCTGAGTCTCTCTTAATCGATATTTATTGAGTCAAACACTCCGAGGAGTAGGATTAATTCTTAGTAAATCATGAAATAAATATGATGAAAAGTTTATTTAGAAAATCTTTCAAGACTTTTCCCTAAACCTTATTTTTTTATTCGTCCGGATCCCCTCACAACCTCGGTAATGCAATCCTCTTTGACCCAAATTCCATTATCTTCATATTCTACAAATGCCCACCGACATTTATTCGTTAAGACCAACAAATAAATTTGTGCCGGACCGCCTCTGGACTGATCAGGACGATCCCACCAAATCCAACATCCAAGGGCAAGTTTTTTTTTAGGCTTCGGTCGACCACCAGGAAGGGGAGTGGATTCCATTGCCTACCTCATTCATATAGAGAAATTAAACCCTCCTAGGCTGTCCATGTTTGGCCTAGGCGGTTGCCAGTTTTCATTTTTTAAAACTTAAGTATACCTGGATATTTTTTTTCTGCTGCTGGCATCGGCGGGCGTTCTCAACGACGGCTGGGAAAAAGACCTGAGTTGGAAGATAAGGGGAGCTGGCATATCAGTGTCTTAAAATGCCTTTAATAACAATTAATTATATTTAAAATATCAACCTATTGATGCAGTAGAGAATACGGAAGTTCAAACAGTATAATGTCCCCGCTTACACAATAATGAAATCACATTCTTTACGACTTATGAACCCATTCACCATTCGGACCTATCGTCGTATTTCTATAAGTTGCCCAATTTTTTATGAAAATGCAGGCGAATTTGGTCAGGGCATCGTTTGGAATTTTTCCAAAAATGGGTGGCGTATTGATGGAAGTCTTGAGGTTTGGCCGGGAATGGATATTACGATGTTTATTTTTTTCCCTGACCTGAATGAACCCTTAAAAATTGATAAGGCCACTGTACGTTGGTCCAGGGGACAGGAGTTTGGATTGGAAGTCTCTAAAACTCAAGGGAGAGAAGCAGCCCGCCTATGGCTAATCTTACAGAAGTATTTACACCAACAACTTGAGTCCTTTCGTTTTAATCACTAATCTAACCAAATACCATTTGATGTATTCTTTGAACGATCTGATAAGTTTGAAATTAGTAGAGGGGTGCGAAGTTTAGGTCTTTGGAGCAACGTGCTGCAATTTAAAGACTTTATTGATACGTTCTTCTTGAAGAGGGCGAAATTTTAAAAATTGGACACCAAACATATTCCCTTTTTTCCACCGGACTTCAGCTAATTCAATTTCCAACGGCCATTCACTATTGGGAAGAAAGATCCAAACTTCCAGCGGAGTTCCCATTGAGATAGGCGTCTCACACTCAAACCGACAACCCTCCCGGGAGAGGTCGAGAACGGTTCCCTCTCCTTCAAATTTTCCCGATGTGAAAAAAATTCGTATAGCAGTTTCTATTCTTTTGGATTTTCGAGGTTTCATATCCCCTAGATCCCACTTACGCCCATGGCCTTCGGATATTCCATTTGGGTAAGTGGTTCGACTCCTCCCAAAAGAACTTTTGAGATATTACATATCTCTCTTTTCCATTCTCCTTTCAGTCTACTTGCACTTACATGATTGTCAAGATTTTGAAGGTTTATGGTCCTTTTTCTATTAAGGTTTTCAGGGGGTTAAATTGATCTTCCCATAACAGGGCCCCTGTCGTGAAATCAAAGGTCTGAACTTGAATAAAAAAAGCTTGTTCTTCTAGAGACTTGTGAGCTTCGAGACGATTTTCCATCTTTTTAGGAAGATATTCGCCATTGGTCATAAATTTATCCGTCCACACGACCTCGCCAGTATCTGGATGGATGGACTGCACTTGATAGGAGCTAAGGGCGGGACTCAGGCTAGGTGGACTTTGGGGTTGTATCGATAAGTTTTGAGAGAGTGAAGTACGCAAGGCCGTTCGATGATTCAGCCTTGCTCCCTGGGAGGAGAGAGAATCTTCCCATAAGAGTATTCCTTTTTGAGCATCATAGGCTCGAACTAATAAGACCAATGCCCCATGCTGGTCAATACCACTCCCCACAGCATAAATTCGACCGGCTCCTTTTTTAATTGAGGAAGCCGTTTGTTCATCAATCGATAAATCAAACTCATCCTCTGATATCAATGTACCTGTGCGTGAATCATAGGAGCGAATAATAAACGAAGAGATGTCAGCTGTTTTTATTCCTAAACCAGCCGTGACAATACGTTCATCACCCCAATCATCGCTCTCCTCTCTATTTTGAACGTGCTCTGAATAATCGTTTTTTAGGGGGAAAATTGGAGATAATGTAAAAGCTTGGGATAACTGTGAACTCCAGCCAATACCAGCCAAGATGATAAGGCAAACGAAGCTGGCCATAGTGATGCGACTTTTGGGAGCCTTGTTGAATAAAAGATAGGGGTTTGTTTCTGCTTTTGATTTTGCGTGCATGTCAAATGTTCCTTAAAAAATTAGACGTGTCTCCTGTTCTGCCATTTGAGCCTTTACCAAAGGGGGAAGTAAATTCCTCATAGGTAGGCTGATTCCCCAAGAGTAGTAGGCCTCTCCTCATGACGACAGGTCAGGAGTCTTGTTCGGTGGTTCAATCTGATTGAGGGGGAGAGTCTTAATAAAAGGATTAGGTGTTTCTACACAAGATAAGTTGACAAGCCAGGCTTGATATCAAGAATACCCATAACATACTGTTATTAAAGGGAATTTAATGATAAACGAATTAAGGAGAAGTTTAGGAGAGATGAACTTTCCCATGAGGCTACTATCGATCCCAATACCTCACTTGCCAAAATTGTCCTTCTGAGGTTTACTTTTTATTAAATGCTTATGAGCATCAACCTGTTGTTTTTTCACCTTAAAGAAAGAATTGGTGTTTCATGTTAGGTGGCTTGGTTGTTTCAGATGTCGCATTATATTTAGTTGCCGTTCTGGGTTTACTCATCGTGTGGCAATATCATCAAATTCAAGTCTTATCGGGTCGCATTTATGCCGTAGACTTTTGGGATGTTTCCGGAATACGAATGCTTATTCATTTGGCCGTTCTCGATGATCAAACCTGTTCTTCCTGTCGTGATGGGCATGGAACAGTTTTTCTCCCCTCACTTTCCACCAAACGGAATTTCTCAAGTCTGGAAGCCCCCTGCTCCAATGCTGAAGGATGTCGATGCCTTGTGATTGGCCTCTATGGAGGGTGGCCGGAAGCGAACCGTCTGGTACAATTTTTAAGAAAAAATGCCAAAAAAACAGCCGTGCAGTTGGATGAACCCCAGCTGGCAGAGTTTTTCAAGGATCCTTGGAAAGAAGGGCTAAGTGCTGCAGGAGATCGACTCAGCATTCATATGCTTCAGGGGATGAAATGTGAACCTTCTCACCCTGAACAAGCTAGTCAGCATTATCAGGAGGTAATAAACAACGCATCGGGTGCAAGAGATTTGCGATTGGTTGTGCCCGCCTTTCTTCGTATCGTAAAAACGCTCGAACGCCTTAATCGTTTCAATGAAGCCATCGACTATATTCGTGATTTTGAAATACGATTTTCAAAGAAAAAGTCTTCCTTTTATTATCCGACCGGCGAGCAACGATGGTGGATGGCCACGATGAAGTCACAACTTCAAAAAATGAACAAAAACCTCAATGTTTTAGCTGAGGATCATTCCAAGACTGCAAATATGGCACCCTCGGTCTCCGCATAGTTCATCATGATACAGATACTCATCTAAATAAACGCCTATGGAAAACCTTCTGCAAAGTATTACCGTGCCAGAAATAGCCTTCTATTTCTTTGCTATTTTGGCGTTACTGTTGGTCTGGCAATACCACCAAATACAAGTCCTGTCTGGAAGAATCTACGCGGTAGACTTTTGGGATGTCTCTGGGATTCGAATGCTCCTTCATGTTGCAATCTTAGATAATAATTCCTGTCGACATTGTCGGAATGCGCATGGGACGGTATTTTTGCCTTCGTTAGCGACGCAAAAAAACTTCAACACACTCGAACACCCATGTACGACCCAGGAGGGATGTCGTTGTTTAATTGTTGGCCTCTATGGTGGTTGGCCACATGCTGATCAATTTGTTCGTAATCTCCGAAAGCATGGAAAAAAAAAGGCACTCAAATTTGGACAAAAGCAGTTAGCCAATCTCTTCAATGATGACTGGGAAAATAAAATTAGTGCTGCGGGCGATTTGATGACCTTTCAAATGCTCAGGGCTATGCATAAAGAGAAAAACGATTCGGAAGAGTCCATCCACCTGTATCGTGATATCCTTCAGAGAGCTTCCGGTGCCAGAGACCTTCGCTTGGTAGTTCCTGCCTACCTTCGGCTTTCCGAAATATTAGAGAAACAGGGGCAACTCAACGAAGCGATGGAGGTTACCCAAGACTTTGAACGGCGTTTTGCAAAACACAAAAAAGTATTTTATTACCCATCTGGTGAACAACGATGGGTTATGGCAACCAGGAAGAGTCGAATTCTTAAGAAGAATAAAAATCTTAATACCATCGGCGCCTCACCTTCCCCCGTGTCCGTCTAACCCTATCTATAACATCATCTCTAACCTAACCTTCCCGTTTCTTATGAGGGATGGCATCCAAATTCGTTCCTACCGTTGTCTGGTTAACTAGATATCAGCATTGACATCTAGATAAGGGAATTATCTGTCAAAATTGACCAATGCTGGTCGGACACCTTCGCTTGCATCGATTCAATTTTTATGATTTAACCTATTGAAATTAAGCGAAATTTTCATATCTTTCCTATTCGATCCTCCACTCACGAATCATGGCAACCCTCTTTTGGGTGGTTGTAGATCATCTCTACTTACCGTTTCATGCTCAAAAGAAGGGCATATTTCCCATGAGAACATACGCCCGACAACCAATATCAGCCTAATAGATTCGTGAGGCTTTACGATGCAATTACTTCAAACTCTCATCATCTCCGATTTAGCTATGTATCTTTTTGCTGTTCTAGGACTGTTGCTCCTTTGGCAATTTCATCAAATCCAAGTTTTGAATGGGCGTATTTATGCAGTCGATTTTTGGGATATCTCGGGTATCCGAATTTTATTCCATATATCCATGCTCGATACTCAGGCTTGCCGAACCTGTCGCCAGGCGCACGGAACCGCATTTTTGCCCTCTCTTGCCACCAAGAAGGATTTTTCCTCATTGGAACATCCCTGTTCCAGTCCGGAAGGGTGTCGATGCTTAATTGTGGGGCTCTATGGCGGGTGGCCGGAAGCCAATAACTTAATTAAATTTTTACGAAAACATGGGAAAAAACAGGCCATTAAACTTGAACATCAGCAGGTTGAAGAACTCTTGAAGGGGCCTTGGCAAAAAAGTGTCAGTGCCGCTGAGGATCGATTAACCCTATACATGCTCGATGGAATTTTTAAAGAAAAGAAGAACCCTGCAGAATCTATTCAGCATTATCGCCAAGTTATTAATGAGGCATCCGGAGCACGTGATTTGCGATTATTGGTTCCCGCCTTTCTTCGCCTTTCCGAACTTTTGGAAAAAAGTAATCAATTTCATGAATCCTTGGCCATTACCAAACAATTTGAACATCGGTTTTTAAAGCATAAAAAAATATTTTATTATCCCTCTGCTGAGCAGCGCTGGGTCATGGCCGTACGAAAATCTCGTATTATAAAACGATTAAAAATGCCGACAAGTCGCAATCAATATCACAACATTGATTCTCCCCGAATTTCCCCATCCACTGCCTAGTTGTTTGAATAGGAGATGTGAGAGTGAGAAGGCATAGATTGCCCCCTCACTCTTTCTTCTTTGCGGCACGACTCCAAGAACAACCCGTCCATGGAATCTTTGACGGGGAATAGATATACTTGAAGCTTCCTATGTAGACGAGTCGGGCTTTCCTCTTCTGTGAGGTATGTTTCCATGACCCACATGTTTTTCCTTGTCGGGGCCTGTTTAGCCTTTGTGGCAGTTGCAGGGGGTGCATTCGGAGCCCATTTTCTGAAATCTATTCTTTCAGAGAGGGCATTGGAAGTATTTGAAACAAGTGTTCGATACCACATGTTTCATGCACTCGCACTTTGTCTTGTCGGAATACGAATTGATCAAACACACTCCGTCTGGAGTATAAGGGCCGGGTATCTCTTTATCATCGGGGTGGTGCTGTTTTCTGGCAGTCTCTACCTGTTATCCTTATTAGACCTACGTTGGCTGGGAGCTATCACCCCACTAGGCGGTGTAGCCTTTCTTGCTGGTTGGGGTTGCTTGGTGATCGGTGAGTATTATCAAGCTTGCCGCAGGAAAGGGTAGCAGTTGTCTTCCCTTCAAGGAAAATTCGTGTGATTATTTTTAAGGATGTTTGGCCTCTGGGAAAGGGGTGCAAGGTTTAATTTTGCTGCCAGATACATTTCCATAAGGTCCGGTTGAGTTTCTGAAATACCCTTCCAGTCTCATATCTTTTTTGGAAAACAGAAGACTATCTTCTTGAATGCCTCCTGCAAATTCCCATCGTAAATAGACCAGATCCCCCATGGTAATTATTTTAGCTGGGAGAGCCTCGAGGCCTTCTCGATTACTGGGATGAGGAAATGTCATGGTCATTTTATGGTCCCCGTGATTCTGATGGTTATGAATTATCCATTTCCACGTGCCACAGAGACGTAACAGTCCCCGTTGCTGTATCCAGGTCTCCTTCCAAGTCGAAAGAGCCCTCCAGGCACGACCTGCAACGTTTTCAGCCTCGATCTGTAATTGTTTGGAAAGAAACCGTAAATGTGAAAAAAGGACCGCCTCGATTCTATTTTTAAAAAAACGTTGCTGTGAGGAATTTTTCTTCAGGCTACTGTCAGGGAATTCATTCCAATAAGAGTCGAAACGCTCTTGCATTATTTCAACCCGACCCTGCCGGCCTAATGAGACCCATGAATGATCTGAGTCCATGAGATCTGGGTATCGTTGATCTAAAAAAGAAGTCAATCGGTAATATTCTTCACTTTGAACCGGAGGCAGTGATGACTTGGCAGAAAAATATTTCAAGGTTTTCATCACCCCCCTCGCCTCATCAAGCAAACTGGCTGAAAGAGTTGAATGAGCCCATGCCGGAGTTGAATGAAACACTTCAAGCCATTGAAAAATATTTGAAAATTCATGTTTGGTCTCAAAGGATTGCTCGACATTCATGTGTTGCCAGAAGGCAATACTTTTCATGAGTAGCAATGCCTCTTGTCTTAAAGAGGGGGGAGGAATGCTACCAGGAGACCTTCGCTTTGTCTGCTGTTTGGAGATCAATGAAAGAGTATCTTTCAATTTAAGGGATGGAGCTACCGATGTTCGATATAACGAAAGGAGGGTTTGATCGGAAAGAGCATCATGTGCCGTGATAAAGTCTACTGATTGAACAATCGTTCCCATCTGAAAAGAAGTTGGTTCCGCTTGGCTTTTTTGCGGGGAAGTACCAATGAGGGAAAGGATTGTTGTGGCTGAAAACACAAGTTGCCATAAGACTTTCTTGACAGTCTCCACCTGTAAACTCTTTTTAAAAAATTTTAAAAACAGAACTTGACCTGACAATGGAAAGGGGAGGGTGGTGAAGGCCGGTGCCACTATTGAACCGTGGGCTAGAGTCCCTTAAAACAGGTGCTGAAAAACTCAACATGAGCGTCCCAAGCCTCTGCAGAGGCTTGAGGGTCAAAGGTATTGGTCCTCATATCATTCGCAAATTCATGGGACGCCTGTTCTAAATTCTTAATAGTAACTTTTTTGTCGAACTCCTTCCCCCAACTCTCAAGTTTGGCAATGTCTTCTTTGGGGACGACTTCATCTTTACCTGCTTGAAAAAACAGGAGTGGACAAAATAAGGATTGAAAGACTTCTTGAGGGAAATTTATTTTTCCGTAGTAGGCAACCGCACCTTTTAACCTGCGGCGTTGACAGGCAAATTGAATGGCAAGGGGCGCACCCATTCCAAATCCCAGGACGCCATGCACATTTTGTTTGACATGATCTTGCGTATTCAAGTACTCGCAGCAGGAGTTAATATCCGTTAAGAGATCTTTCACGACAATTCTTTCCATGAGGGCCTCAGCGACCTCTTGATTGGCTGTAATCATCCCACCCTGTCGACCATAGAGGTTGGGAATAATGACCACATACCCCTCTGCAGCTAATCGTTGGCCATAATTTTTAATTTGCTCCGTGAGCCCCCAATTATCGTGCAGGAGAACTAGGCCTGGATACTTCTCTTTTGTTTGTGGCCAAAACATAACGCCTTCAACATGGATATCTTTGGAAATTTGGGAAAAGGCATAGGGATTGACGGAGGTATCGGAGGTGGAAACCATGGGTTTACCGCTTGGAAATCGCACCGAGCCCGTACCAATTTGATCCATAGATAGTGGGGTCGTTCTTTCAGCCATTTCTACCTTTTACTCTCTCTTTAATGAGGTGCTGGCCTCATAAGCCCGTATCTGAAATTTCTTAAGGAGATGAAGCGGTTCCAAAAAGAAACGTACTATAACGAGGGGTTCTTCCCTCTGTCAACTAAACGCAATGCGTTTGACCTCTCTACGCCTCCTTACTATGATATGGCATAGTCGTCGTTATGACCGGGTGATGACCTTAATTTCTTATTACCTGGAAAATTCTTTCCCACCCTGAGAAACCATGCCACCTAAAGTTCAGATTGGACTCATTGGACTCGGCCGTCATGGAACGCGGTATGCCAAGCACCTCTTAGAGGACATCCCAGAAGGTGAGTTGGTTGCCGTCTGTAAACGTACGGCATTTCATGGCGAAATGTTAGGCTCCAAAAGCAAGATTTCCTTGTATCATGATTACCGAGAACTCATTCATGATTCCCGAGTGGAGGCCGTTGTCGTCGTGACACCACCTGAACTCACAAGGGAAATTTGCTTGGAAGCCGTAAAATCTCACAAGCCGCTGTTAGTCGAAAAGCCTCTTGCTCCAACCGGCCCCATGGCAAGGGAGATGGTTCAAGCTGCTTCCGCAGAAGCGGTTCCAATTATGACAGCCCAAACTCTTCGCTTTGATCCCATCATCCAAGCGTTTAAACAATCCCTTCCTACCGTGGGAGATCCCTTCTACCTGTTGCTTCATCTTCGGTTAGAACCCAAAAGTTTCACGTTAGTTCCCCCGCCACCAAAAGACCCTTGTGGTGTTATGTTGGAGTTGGGGATTCATCTTGTCGATCTGGTCCGTTTTTTAACGGGGGAAGATATTCAAGAGGTTCAATGCCGAATGGGTGAAACCGAGAACTCCGGTCCAGGATCTTTTGCGTTTGCGACTATCTTTACAACCAGTGGATTGCCTTGCCTCATAAACGTTTCACGTCTTGGAGTAGGGCGTATTGGGCGAGTGGAATGGATTGGAAAAAAGGGTCAACTTGTTGGAGATTGGGCGACCCGGAAAATAAGTACCCTTTCGAATGACAATCGTTGGCATGAGACAGATATTCCACCACGTCCAACAGTTCAGGCGACGCTGCAATATTTTATCGACTCACTTTTGAAGAAGAAACCGATGGTAATTTCTGGGCTTGATGGACAGCGTGCTGTTGAAGTTGTGGATGCCTGTTATCAATCAGCCGCCCAAGGTTCAATTCCTATTACCCTCTCTACTCGCTAAGGAAGGCTTGATTCGCGGTCTTTCTTTCCCCCAGGCATCCGTCCTCGCCACTGATCAAATATGTGATGGATGTCTTTGTGTTGTTGGGTTAGACCTCTCTTTGCATTAAGAAAGGTTTTGACTAACAACCTAAAGTCTTCTTGGGTCATATTAAAAGGACGCATGCCTTCATTCAGTGAGGGGGTCCAAAGATTACGCTTGACGTCATACTCTACCAGCGCCTCTAGGATCTCCGATGTCCATCCATTTTCCCGAAAGGTCAATATCCTCGCCCGACTCTCCGAAGGAAACTTGGCCTGACAGGCTTCCTCTAGAAACTGAACGACCGCGGGATGCGAACTCTTCATAAAGGCCGATTGAAATTGAATGACTGACTGAACGATTTTTGTGGCTTCTGTGGAGTTTTCGGGCGGAAGCGTTCCGGAGCTTTCAAAAGTGGCTAAGAGAGCCATTACCGAACCAACATGGGAAGATGAAGTGCGTTTGATTGGTTGAGGTCTCAGAATGTATTCGTACGAAACAAGGCCGCTCACAATTTTTGCATAGCCCAAATGAGGGGTAGGCATCAATAGAAATAGCGCTACGAAAAAAAGGGCACGACAGCCCCTTCCTTTTGACCAGTCCTGCCGCATAGTCAGGTACATCTTGGAATCGTCCCTCCGATACGGACTTTGATTAATTGACATAGGATAACTTTACTCATGAAGATATTTCCCTCCCAGTTATTGTATCTCCTGAGTGGTTTTATTGAAAAAGGTCTTCGCCACTGCCTATAATTCTTCTTGGATATCCACCTGAATACCGGGGGTGTATTGTTTGTTAGCCAAGGTTGTGAGTACGGCTCTCGTTGGTCTCGAAGCCAAGTTTGTTGATGTCGAAGTTGACATTAGCGGAGGCCTTCCTCAATTTTCGATCGTTGGGTTGCCAGATGCTATCGTTCGTGAAAGTCGTGACCGGGTTCGATCTGCCTTAAAAAATACAGGATTTCAATTTCCTATAAAAAAAATAACTGTAAATCTAGCACCGGCCGACTTAAAAAAAGAAGGCTCAGGACTCGACCTGGCTATTGCCATTGGTCTCTTGGCTGCTTCAGAAATTCTGCCCCCTGACGCCCTGACAAATTTTGTCTTTGTTGGGGAACTCTCTCTTGATGGGCGCATCAAAGCGATCCCTGGAGCCGTCTCTATTGCGTTGGCATGCCGAAAACGGTTTTCCCTTCTTCTCCCGGCCGGCAATGAAGGAGAAGCGTCTTTGGTTGAAGGAAGCACTGTCTATCCCTGTCATACCTTGCCAGAAGTTGTCGAGTTTTTATTGAATCGTCAGGCGTTAACCCCAATTTCCTCTCTGCAAATTCCCGTTTCCATAACACCCTCTCGTGGAGAGGACTTTTCGGACGTCCAAGGCCAAGAGATGGCCAAACGTGCTTTAGAGGTTGCTGCCGCCGGCGGTCATAATGTCTTAATGGTCGGACCGCCTGGATCTGGAAAAACTCTCCTTGCACAATGCCTTCCTAGCATTCTGCCCTCCCTGTCACCGGAAGAAGCTCTGGAAACCATTCGTATTCAGAGTGCCAGGGGTGAATTCTTAGGTGGAGAATTTCCCAAGCCTTCTCGACCATTTCGTGCCCCACATCATAGTATTTCCGAGGCAGGCTTTCTAGGTGGTGGTACGATTCCCCATCCAGGTGAAATCTCCCTTGCTCACAACGGGATCCTCTTTTTAGACGAAACCCCAGAGTTTAAGCGTTCGGTTCTTGAGGGGCTACGCCAACCACTTGAAAAGGGTTTTATTACCGTCACGCGTGTTCATGGAACGGTCCAATATCCTGCTCAAATCATGCTCATTGCGGCTATGAATCCGTGCCCCTGTGGCCTGTTGGGACATCCCAAGCAAGAATGCCTCTGCACTCCCCAGCAGATAAGACGCTATCGTGCACGTATCTCTGGTCCCGTATTGGACCGACTCGATATTCATCTTGAGGTGCCACCGGTCTCCTTTAAAGAATTACATGATCGCACCCACCAAGAGGCCTCGAAGGAAGTCCGCGCGAGGGTCGAAAGAGTGAGGCAAGACCAACGTGCCCGATATCAAACTGACAATATCAGGTGCAATGCACAACTTAAACCTCGGCAGATTAAAAAATATTGTGTTTTGGATTCTGAAAGCCAAGCATTATTAGAGCAGGCCATGTCTCGGCTCAGTTTATCGGCCAGGGCCTACGGGCGTATTTTGAGAGTTGCTCGAACCATTGCTGATCTGGCAAGATCACCTTCTCTCTTGCCAGAGCATGTTGCAGAGGCAATTCAATATAGGGGATTTGATCGGCAAAGATTATCCTAAGCCCGATACATCTATGGTCACGATACGAATATTTTTTTGGTGGTTTTCCATGGGGGCGACTCTTGCCCTAGCCGTCATTATGCTACAAGGAGGTATTCGGGAGGTTTTTCATGCCACCGGGCCTCTTTGGGAGATAAAACTCGTTGAAATTATGACGGCAGTTTTAGGTGGTGGACTCTTGGGTGGGTCTATTGCTCTTATAATCGATCGTGTTAGACGGTAATCGGTAAAGTAGGTGAGAAACTTTATTCTGTAAGGGAGTAGGTATGAATATTGAGATCGGCTCTAATAAGTTTTCAAATACGAATGGTGTTATTGAAATAGAGGGTGTTCCTCAGATTGAAATTAACCTGAACAAACCCGAAGGGCCTCTATTTGTAAACTTTGTGATATTTGACGAAGTGGGGAGAATAACGGCCAAAACGGTCAATAGTTCCCTCTCCTTTAATGAATTGGCTGTCTACGATGTTACCCGTAGCGTCAGTAATATGACCATGACCAAACAAGGAACCAATACCATAGTTCTGGAGGTGAATCTGAAGGAACCCAATCACGTTGTGATCAATAAGGGGGAGTTCCTTACGGCCAAGGCTCATACCTTGGAAATAACTCCGGCCGAATGGAAGGTTGATAAAAAACGGTCGAGTTGGGCCGAGACTGATGCCAAAGGAGGAGCTGCGGTCATTGGATAAAAGGATGTGTCTTGAAATCCAGACTACCTGCTATCTCAAACGAGCTTTCGGATCCTTCAGGAGTTCACACTTGATACTAAGGTCCCGGCACTCATGACGATCTTTCCATCCTTCATCTCGACGTGAATATCCTGGCCGTCGGTGAACTTGCCTTGAATGAGCAATTTGGCAAGTGGAGTCTCAATCTCTTGCGTGATGAGTCGCTTTAGTGGGCGAGCTCCATACCGGGGGTCAAAGCCTCTGGTTCCAAGATCCTCAAGTACCTCGGGCGAAAAACTTATAGTCATGCGTCGATCGGCAAGACGAGTTTGAAGCCGAGTGAGTTGAATCGTCACGATTTTCGTGAGGTGTTCTTTTTCTAATGCGTGAAACACCACGGTTTCGTCAACTCGATTTAAAAATTCGGGACGGAAGTGTCGTGAAAGTTCTCCCAGCACCATATCACGTATCTTCTGATAATTTTCACCAGACTCCTGTGCTTCTAAGATATGGGCGCTCCCGATATTCGAAGTCATAATCAAGACCGTGTTTTTGAAGTCAACAGTTCGTCCCTGAGAATCGGTCAATCGTCCATCGTCTAACACTTGTAACAAAATATTAAACACATCATGATGGGCCTTTTCTATTTCATCAAATAAAATTACGGAATAGGGGCGACGACGAACCGCTTCGGTCAATTGTCCACCTTCCTCAAACCCTACGTATCCCGGAGGAGCACCGACTAAACGTGCAACGGTGTGCTTTTCCATATACTCAGACATATCGATGCGAATAAGATTACCCTCATCGTCAAAAAGGTGTTGAGCGAGGGTTCGAGCCAGTTCGGTTTTCCCTACTCCTGTGGGACCAAGAAAAATAAAAGATCCAATAGGACGGTTAGGATCTTTAATGCCTGAGCGGGCTCGCAAAACTGCATCGGCAACGGCTTGCACAGCCTCATCTTGACCAATAACACGTTGATGGAGCAGATCGCCGAGTTTAAGCAATTTTTCAACCTCTCCTTGAAGGAGTCTCGCAATTGGGATGCCTGTCCACCGACTAACGACCAAGGCAATATCATCCTCGTCCACTTCTTCTTTTAGCAGTCGCTGTTCACCTTGTTGGTCACTCAGGTGACTTTCCTCTTCCGCTAGCTCTTTTTCGAGGCGAGGAAGTTCTCCGTAACGCAATTCCGCTACGCGATTTAAATCATAGGAGCGTTCTGCCTGCTCAATCTGTTGTTTAATATCCTCAATCCCTTGCCGGAGGGTCCGTAACCGACCGACGGACGACTTTTCTGTCTCCCATCGGGATTTCAGGTTATTCAGTTCTTTTGTCTTTTCTTCTAATTCTTGTTCCAACGTCTTTAACCGGGACTGACTCCCACTGTCGGTTTCTTTTTTTAAGGCCTCTCGTTCAATTTGCAACTGCATGACTTTTCGTGAAGCCTCATCAAGTTCAACAGGTAAACTTTCAATTTCCGTTCGGAGGCGGGCTGCCGCTTCATCTACCAGATCAATAGCCTTATCCGGAAGGAAACGATCGGTAATATATCGATGCGACAGGGTGGCAGCACCCACTAACGCCGCATCCTTAATGCGAACTCCATGATGCACTTCATACCGCTCCTTCAAACCACGCAAAATGGAAATGGTATCTTCTACTGTAGGTTGATCAACCATCACCGACTGGAAACGACGTTCCAACGCGGCATCCTTTTCAATGTGTTTTCGGTATTCATCTAATGTCGTCGCTCCAATAAGATGGAGTTCTCCTCGTGCCAATAAGGGTTTGAGTAGATTGGCCGCATCCATGGCACCTTCGGCCGCTCCAGCCCCGACGACGGTGTGGAGCTCATCAATGAATAATAATATTTGTCCCTGTCCGGCTTGGACTTCTTTAAGAACCGCCTTCAAACGTTCCTCGAACTCCCCGCGGAATTTTGCTCCTGCGACTAAAGACCCCATATCCAGGACAATCAGTCGTTTATCCTTAAGGCTCTCCGGAACGTCTCCTTTGACAATCCGCTGGGCTAGCCCTTCCACGATGGCAGTTTTTCCAACACCGGGTTCACCAATGAGGACAGGATTATTTTTTGTTCGGCGTGATAAAATTTGGATGGTACGACGAATTTCATCATCCCGACCGATCACAGGGTCCAACTTTCCTTGATGGGCCAATTTTGTAAGGTCGCGACCGTATTTCTCTAAAGATTGATAGGTTCCTTCGGGATCTTGAGTTGTCACGCGCTGGGTTCCACGAATATTTTGAAGGGCTTGGAGTAAGGCTTGGCGAGACAGGCCGGCCGGTTTAAATAATTTCCCTTCCTCGGCAATCGCTAATAAAACATGTTCGACGCTTAGGTATTCGTCCTTCAAAGCCTGCATTTCTTTTTCTGCTTGATTCAACACATGGGTGAGCCGAGTGGTAATATGAATTTGTCCCGGGCCAGACCCTCCGCCTTGGACCTGAGGGATTTTTTCTAAGGCTCGTTCAGCAACCTGCTGCACAGTTAATTTATTGACACCCGTTTTCTCCAGAACCGCGTCCGTAAGCCCCCCTTCTTGCTCTAAAAGCGCCAGAAAGAGATGTTCCACATCAATACCCTGATGATGTCGGCGAAGAGCTTGTCCCGAGGCGGCTTGTAAGGCTTCTTGAAGTTTTAGCGTCATTCGATTCATATCCATACGATACCCGTATCCTTTTCTAGGGTTTTCTCCTTCGACACATTACAGATAGTCTCTTTACGGTAAAAGTCAACTCTCGTACTGGCTACAAATCCAGCATATAGAATGAGATCTATTGCCATTCAGGCACAAAGTTGAGTCCCACAAGGTCACCGTGACTCGCCTGAAGAAGAAAGTTTTCCTATTCTTGACCTCTTTTAATATTCAAGCTATGGTCACACATTGCGCCAGGAGTTCTTGTGTCCTTCATCACCTCCACCCGTCCATTTGCGGTTATTACCGGAGCCTCTAAAGGAATTGGTGCTGCCTATGCCCAAGCACTCGCTACCCAAGGCTACGACTTGCTTCTCGTGGCGCGGAATGAGCAACAACTCCAAGCCGTAGCCGCTGAAGTGACTCATAACAAGCAAGTTTGTGCAGAATGGGTCGTCCTTGATTTGGCCAAACCGAGTGCGAGTCACGCCCTCTATCAGGAAGCTCGACAACGACGGGAACATGTCGATCTCCTTATTAATAATGCTGGTTGGGGACTTTATGGACCATTCTTAGAAATGCCGCTTCCACAGATTCAGAACATGATGACCGTGAATATGCAGACAGTCGTGGAAAATGTACGGCTATTTCTCCCTGGTATGGTTGCACGTCGCCAGGGGGCCATCATTAATGTGGCATCGGTCGCAGGTTTTTTTCCATTACCCTATCTAGCCGTCTATTCGTCAACCAAAGCCTTTCTCAACACGTTTACTGCCGCCATTTCAGAGGAAATTTCCGGAACGGGAGTTACCATCCAAGCCTTCTGTCCCGGAAAAACCAAAACCAATTTTCAAAGGACCGCGGGGTATATCTCTCCGGATCCCATGGATGGTGAAGATCCCATGAAAGTCGTACAAACCTCTCTTGCGGGCTTATCAAGAGGGTCGGGAAGAGTCACGGTCGGGAGTAAGGGGATGGCCATGAAGGTATTAGCAGGTGTATTTCCCCATGCACTTCTTACCAAGGTTTCCGGCTGGTTTCTCCAACCCAAACTCCCTACTAAATAACGACATATGAATATATTTCACGATCTATATAAACTGTATCGCCGAACGTTCTTGGCGACCATACAATCGTTTAGACGTTGTTGGATGATCGCGATTGTGGTGGCAATCTATGTCATCGGGTGGCAAGTAATCATGGGTTTGGTCCGTCCTCTCGGCATGCTAGGCGGGCTTATACTGGGCATTGTGAATGCGTTCATTATTGGGTCTCTTCTTGCTCTTGTCGAGCAGTCCATCCATGGAGCTCGCAGAATCTCTTTGTCTGATATACAAGGAAGTATTGGCCAATATTTTTGGGATGTCATTGGACTGTTATTTTTGCTTATGGTACCCGTCTGGTTACTTGAACAAGGCATGCAAGGAAATCCAAATGGGCGATTCATCACGATGGCTATTTTTTTACTTGGATTTATCCTTCTCAATCCTGCTCTTGAAATCATTTATCAAGTTCGAGGTAATTCTCCGCTTGAAATCATTAAAGAAAGTTATGAATTTGTTCTGGAGAATTGGATTGAATGGTTTGTCCCCATTGCGCTAATTCTCGCACCTCTCGGATTTCAGATATTTTTTGTTTTATCAAGTCGAATTGGACGTGGTGCAGGGCTTCATTTTATGGAATTAATGTTTATACCCATAACGGTGTTGAATTCTTGGCTCCAGTACTTTGGAGTGTCCGAAGGTGTGAGTATGGTATTTCTGATAGTCTTTGTGCCCCCCTTCGCGATACTCATGCTTATGTTCCGTGGGCATCTGTTCTCCGCACTACATGGGACGACTCGTCGTAGTCGTCTCTTTCGTGAAAAGAGTTCTGAATAGATTTTAAGAGAAGTCTAGGAGGATGGAAGGAATTAGGAACGTTTAGATTTCGAGTACAGGAACTCGCTTTTCTCCACTACATTCGGTGCAGGATTGCTGAGGAATGGCTTGGCTAGGTGCCGAGGGACCCAATGCAAACTGTTTATCGAGAACAATGACCTCCTCTCCCTGGTATGCCCAGAGTCTACGACATTGGGGGCAACTATACCATTGTGTGTAACCAGGCCAATCTCTATCTCGAAATGCCATAAGTCTTATACGGTCAAAAGTTCGAACTATCTGCATGTGGATCAATATAAATCATACTCTACTTTTGGAAGGGTGAACAAGGGAAGGTATGGCCTCAAGGGAACATCAGTTAAAGAAGGGATCTAAACGCAGGACTTCGTTTTCGAAAATACCAAAATACCTTGGATTAGACTAAGAACCTAACACCAACGAAGCAGGTAGAGCTTTGGCAGGTAAAGGGGGTACTTTTGACCCAACGAATTTCCGCTAAGGTTGGAGTATGAATATCAGTCAAGGGCGTAGGTATTCCTAATTTCAAAACCTGAGACACCTCCACGTTTTCATCCATTATGAGTAACATGCCACCAGAATGTAGATTCAACGATAGGGCACTACCCAACTTTTCTTCAACATCCGCGATATACGTCGCTTGTGATTTTGATTGTTTTTTTTCTCTAACAATAGAATAACTATAGGGAATTTCACGCATTAAGGGATATCTATCTTTGCCGCGCTCTTGGGGAGCCTCTACAACCCATGTCCCATTACCATCTATTTTTTCTTTTTTTTTCATAAGTTTGTTACTTGGGAAGGTCTTTTGCTTCTTAAGAGATGAATGGAGGGATGGGTTGTGAATGTCTGAGGATGTTTTCATTATCTTTATTTATCTCCTAAAACCATAAAAATATTCAATTCTTCAGAGACTTCCCTGGTGAGCAAGGGTGGTGCCCTAATTAATTTGCTTTAAATTTTTGCCAATCATAAAAATTTTAATCAAATATTTCATTATGTTATGACATGACTATTGGTTCGTTCCTCTCAGAAGATTATTAAAGAAACTTCTATGTACTGGGTCTTTCTTCATTCATGCAAAGGAATATAAAGGGTTAACCTATTGATTCAAATCTAGTTCATACTGTATGGGTAATCATTCAATTGATACATTGATAGAGGAAAAACCATTCGCTAGCCAGAAATCTGACCAGAAAGGGCAGGCTAAGGTCCGTCTCTCTATTTTCTCCCGGTTAGCCTTTGGTTCTTTGGCTATTGTGCTGGTTATGGGAGGATTGAATCTCTATGCCCTCATCGAATTGCGTCAATTGACAGCCTTAAGTACGAGACTTGTTTCCTATCACTATCCGGCTATCGAGGGAGCCAAGCGATTGCAAACCAGTTTATTTACTCAACTCCGTAGTGAAAAACAGTACCTGGCGGTCCGTGATAAGGAATTCGTAACGTATTTCAATGAAGAAAACCAAGCATTTCGTCGTGGATTGGAAAGTTTAACGCAATCTGAATCATCCGAAGAAGGGCTCAAACTCTTAGGCGATATTGATCGTCTTCAGCAGGAATATCGAAGCATTTTTTTATCAAATGTGAAACCGGTCATTGAACAGGAGTCAGAAAAAGCACCTCCTGGATATGAAGGGCGGCGCGACCAACTCGTTGATCAAATTACCCGGACGCTACAAAATTTTATTTTCTTCCATGAACGAAAAATTGGAACGGGTATCAGCGACTCCCGTGCAAGTTCAGCAAAAGCCGAAGCGAGCATTCAACAACTTATTTTTGTCGCACTTCTTTTGGGCTTGGCGTTTGCGGGTATCGCCAGTTATAGCATTCTCCGTCCACTTCGTCGGCTACAAGCCCATATTCAAAAAATTGGGCAAGGTAAGTTTCGTACGACCTTGGATGTGGAGGCTCCCAGCGACTTAACCGAACTCGTTCAAACAGTGAATTGGATGGCCAGAAGGCTTCAGGAACTTGATGATATGAAGTCCGAGTTTATTGCCCATGTCTCCCATGAACTACGAACACCTTTAGCTTCGATCCAAGAGGGGACGCAACTATTGATGGATCAAATACCTGGCCCTATCACGCCGGATCAGCGTCAAACGCTAAAAATCATGGCTGATAGTAATCGAAAACTCATTCACTTAATTTCCACATTGCTTGACCTTTCCAAAATGGAAGCCGGCATGATGGAGTATCGTATGGTCCTGACTGACATCAAGGTTGTGGCGGCGACCTCTGTCAGTAAGGTCAGTTTGCTGGCGGAAAGCCAACAAGTCACCATTCAAATCGATACTCAGGATAGTCCTGTCTGGGTACCCATTGATGGGGCACGCATAGAACAGGTCTTAGATAATCTCCTATCCAACGCCTTAAAATTTAGCCCACAAGGTAGTGTCGTGACTCTTCGAATAAGTCCCAAACTTAAAACGGGGTTACTCTATGTTTCTGTTTCCGATGCTGGTCCAGGGATTTCCCAAGAAGATCAACCGTATTTGTTCGAACGGTTTTACCAAGGTCGCACCAAAGGCAAACGTGAATTAGCGGGGAGTGGATTGGGACTCGCCTTAGCCAAAAAAATTGTCGAAGCTCACCATGGAAAAATTTGGGTTGAAAGCGTTCTCGGTAAAGGAGCGACTATTTCTTTTACCCTTCACCTTAATCGTCAAAAAGGAACTGCATGAGTCTTCAGCGTTTTTTTCAGGTCAGTGGTATAATCTTTCTTCTCTTCAGCTGCGGATGCGCCTCAATTTCCCCCAATCCGACTGCCCCTCTTTTTGTCGCCGACTCAGAAGATTTAAAGCGAAATCATGCTCTTTCTCAACGCCAAGATATTCTTTTTCCCAAATGTGAAAAGGCCCACGCCTGTGCCCATGTGAACTTTACAAAAGGGTTGCTCGCCCTCTTTGAAAATCGAACCATGGCTTTGACCAACTTTGAAAAGGTCTTGGATTTAGTCCCCAACAGCCGATTGGCTTTATCCAGTCAATTGTGGATTAGCCTCATAAAAAGTCACCAAAGTCCGAGTGCCTGGAACCAATTCATTGAAAACTTTAGGGTTTCTCGTGATGAAGATAAGGTGTTAACACTAGCGACCAAACAATTGGTGCGAGACTTGCTTGAACGAGAGATGATCATCCAACAACTCATGCATATGAAGGAATTGGATTCAGCGACGTTACAAGCGCTACAGCGTGAATTACGGCAACGTGGCCGCGAAGTTGAAAAATTGACGACTCAAATGGACGCCCTCGAGGCTACAAAAGAGGTGGAAGAGCCTGTACCAACAATTTCCATTAAAAAATTACAACAGGAACTTGCGATTCGTGACAAAAAAATTCGGGAACTAAACAACCAACTTGAAGCCTTAAAACGCATTGACCAGGAAATGAGAGAGAAAACCAGACCGGTGGAGGCTATTCCAGTCCCGTCTCCGCCATCACTTAACGGCAAACAGAAAGAACAATAGGGTGACTATGGAAACCGAAAAAATTCTTATTATTGATGATGATGAAGGGCTTCTTCACCTCTTAAAAATGCGATTAACGGCCATGGGATTTTCCGTCACGGCCTGTTCCAATGGGAAGGATGCTCTCTCTGAAGCCCGCCAAAAGGTGTTTGACCTTACGATTACCGATCTTCGACTCAAAGGAGAAGATGGCCTTGAATTAACGGAAGAGTTACATCTTATTCATCCGGACATGCCTGTCCTTATTGCTACTGCCCATGGAAGCATTCCGAATGCCGTTGAGGCCGTTCACCGTGGGGCCTTTGGATATCTCACGAAACCCTTTGATGATAAAGAATTAAAAACATATATCGAGAAGGCCCTCGTTCAAAAACGCATGACCAAGGAAATTCAACGATTAAAGCTTCTCGTTAAAGAATTGTACGGTTTGGATAATGTTGTTGGGCGCAGTCAAAAAATGCAAACGCTTTTTCAACAAATATCTCAAGTCGCCAATACCGATACCACAATCTGTCTGTTTGGTGAAACGGGAACGGGCAAAGAGGTCATGGCACGAGTCATTCACTGTAATAGTTTACGTGCCCGGGGCCCCTTTATCGCATTAAATTGTGGTGCCATCCCGGAAACATTGTTTGAGAGTGAACTCTTTGGCCACGTGCGAGGTGCTTTTACCGGATCACATGGTCCTAAGCGTGGACTCTTTCAAAGTGCTAATGGCGGAACTCTTTTCCTTGACGAAATTGGAGAAATGCCTCTTGGGATGCAGGTAAAATTGCTCAGAGCCATACAAGAGAGGGAAGTGAAAGAAGTGGGAGCTGATTTACCAACAAAAGTCGATGTCAGGATTATTGCTGCGTCGAACAAAGATCTCACCAAAGCCGTTCAAGCGGGAACCTTTCGCAATGACCTATATTATCGAATCCAGGTGGTTCCGTTAACGATTCCTCCGTTACGTGAACGTCGAGATGATATCCCTCTTCTCGCACAATACTTTTTAAAACAAAGCACCGAGCGACTCAACAAGGAGATTCGGGGGATTACCCCTGCTGCGATGCAAAAACTCATGTTGTACCCCTGGCCAGGTAATGTTCGAGAACTGGAAAATGTTATAGAAAAGGGTGCTGTGCTTTCTCGAGAAGATATGATCGGTCCCGATCTTATTCCTTCCGTATCACCCTCCTCGGGTCCAGGTCTCTTACGCCCCTTAACCGAAGCCAAAGAAGCCTTTGAGCGGAACTACCTCAAGGAAGTACTCCAACTGACCGGAGGAAATATTTCCCGCGCCGCACAATTTGCCGGCCGCTATCGCGCGGATTTCTATAAAATGCTCAAAAAATATAGCCTTCACCCGGGTGCTTCCAAAGGAAATACCGAATCGGAGGTTGAACAAACTGTTCCCAAGGAAGATCTGACAGAAGTCTAGATCGAAAAACTATTCCAATATCTGGTAGAATAGGGAAGACTTGGTCTGAGGAGAGAGCTATATATGGCAACCATGAACTATATTCGAAAAATTGGGGTTTCCCTGTTGATTCTTAGTTGTTCCCTCCCTTCTTTTGGACATACTTACCAGGAGGCACCGGTCACCAATGGTGGAACCTTATCTGGAACCATAACCCTTAATGGAAAAATTCCTAAGCCAAAAGGATATAACTTAGTGACCTTTCCGGACCCAGTATTTTGTGGTCGTATTTCCAATGGAAAAGGTTGGCGCCTCTTACAGCCCTTTAACATAGGCCCCAATGGCGAGTTTCGTGATGTCGTGGTTCTTGTAGAAGGAATAGAAGCAGGTAAACCTCTACCAGATACGACTCCCAAAATTGAAGCGGTAGATTGTTTGTTTAAACCGTTTATAACCGTTGTTCGCGATAAACATAAGGTTGAGGTTGTGAATATGGACCCCGTTTTTCATGATATTCAGGCCTATGAAACCTCAAAATTAGGTGCACGTGTCCTTTTTAATACCCCACTGCCCATGAATAAACGCTATTCAAAATCCGGCATTACAGCCATGAGTGGAAAACATAAGCGGTTAGCCGGGAAACCCATCTCACAAAAAATTCGCATGAATAAAGGAAGGCGTATTTTTGTCATGCAGTGCGGCTTTCATGCCTATATGGAGAGTTGGGGATTGGCTATTAATCATCCCTATTTTGATCAAACAACAAAAGACGGTCGATTTGAAATTGGAGATATTCCCCCAGGGGATTATAGAGTAATGGTTTGGCATCCAGTCATTAAAGCTGGCAAGGGGCAATTTTATGACGTTACCATTAAACCCAATGGCTCAACCAGCCTTGATATCTCATTAGATGCCCCTCGCGGTCGCTTATATGTAAACCAAATTGAAGAAAATCCTAGATTTGGAATCAGTCTTATGGGCGACCAGGAAATTATTCCTTCTGTGGAACTTCAAACCTACTGATCCATCATAAAAAAGCCCGTCCTACTTTTTAGCAGCAAGACGGGCCTCTTTCCGCATTTGATAAACTATAAGGTATTGCTTGTATCGAAACTATATCCGAGTGTAAAGAGAAACAACGTATCGGAAGCCTTAATACCTGGTGGGGGACGATTGTTATAGCGCCAAGATAGTTGAATTTTAGTCACCCAATTTTGGATCAAGCCGAGAATGACACCTTGATCGGTTGTAATATAATAGTCACTAAAATTTTCAACCGATGGATAAATCTCGTTAAAGTGAAACAGGGTCACCTTATCTTTAATGATTGGCCAATCCCATTTGAGTGAAAAACGTGCACGGACTGAGTCTTGATCAGGCTGAATCTTAAAATCCTCATTAAAATACGAAAGACCTGCCTCTCCGTACAATTGCATAAAATGGAAACGCGGTCCTGAAAAGTCTCCGATATCAATAAATTGGTATCCAGGTCCTGTGGCAAGCGCCGTTCGTAATTTTAAATCTTGAAAGGTATCCTGTTCAAAGAAGGCGCTGGTAAACCAATAGAATCGTTTCGTCAGAAAAAAGTCTAATTTGATCGTCCCACGTCCGTTACGTGCGGTAAGACTGCCATTCTGCTCTGTCAAGATATATCGTCCCAGCAAACTCAGCCGTAATTTTTTACTGCGCGCAACCAACTCTCCTAATAATGTGAAATTCTCTGTATCGGTATTTCCGGTTGTTTTCGCATAACCCAAGGTTAGATTGCCTTGATAGATGACAGCGGGAATAACCGGAGGATTAAGTCCAACAACGGAGGCTAAAGGAATTTGAACAGGTTCGGTTAAGGGTTCGGCAAGAATGTTCAGGAGTCCATCTTCTCCCTGTACGGTCGTGCCGTGTAAGGTGGTTCCTTCAAGTAGATGAAAGGGAAGGGGATGGGTAACCGTCAGGCCAGTGACGTCCGCCCACTTCACATTCACCACATCATCGACAGCGAACCCAGTTTTAATTCGAAGGGTGCCTGCTGTCATGTCGAGGACTTCCCCGTAGATCACACTCCCATCTTTTAACGTCACCGTATCCAGTTCAAGGGCGAAAGTGGGGCTAGAAAAACATACAAGCACGCCTAGGATAACCATAACCCATAATAATTGTTTCACTGTTTCCTCCATCCACTCGATATAATACTAATGGGTCCCAACAGACTATTGTTTGCTAATATTTTTAAAATATAGATATATTCACCTAGGGTAAAACATCCACATTATAGTGAAACGTTATTATCTTTACAAGTGACCTGTAAGCAGAGTCTAAAAAGTTATCATGGACGATAAGGAGGTACGCATGGGAATTTTAAAACTGTGGGAAGGCTTGTTAGAATTTCCTTTTTACAAGGATTCTCTTTTATTTGCAATGATTATCTCCCTTTTAGGCATGCACCAAATATCTTTAAAGCAAATGGTTTCTTGTTCCCAAATAAAAAATTAACGGGCGAGTTTGATGACCCAATTCATGGTACAAGAAATAACAAGCATCGCGAACAAAGCACGTCTACCCCAGTAGCCCAAGTTGACGTGATCGATTATAAAAAATAATTCGATCCATGAGATCGCCACATTGAACACAACGAATCACTCGATCGTCGGGCGTAATCGCACCCTTCATTAAGTTTAAAAAGTCACTGTATACGAGCAATCCACCACAACGTAAACAGGATGAATGTCCCAAAGAACTCACCACTGGATCTTGTTTTTTTGGTTGGGAAGGTTTTTGGAGCCGACGACCTATAGTCATATGCATTGTCTCCTTTTTTAGGATTCCTTCCCTTTAAGTATTTTCAAAGAGCATGCCATGATTCCTTGTCAATTTTCCTATTAAGAATTAACTAGTTAGACAATGTTAATCCGGTCTTCACAAGAAATTGCGAGGGGATGAGACCTACAGTGAGACATAGCCTGAAACATAAGTCTTCAGAATGAAAACCCTCTTGATCCTAAGTCCCTTGAAGAATATTTTACAGTACACTTCATTTTTACAGGCCTAAGGTTTAAAGAGATTTTACCTTTTTTTTGCTCAAATCCGGATTGATTGCCGAAAGGAGGGTTTGGAATGAGGAGGAATTGCTAATGACGGCATGAGCGCCAAACTGTAAGGCTTGATCTTCAAAACCCTTAATTGGTGCTGACTTCAAGATAACAATAGTAGGGTCACCGATGTTTTTTTCAGAAACAAATTTCTGCAACACCGATAAACCGTCAATCTCAGGTAGGTTGTGATCTAAGAGAATGATATCGGCTGGATATTGATGAAGTTGTTGAATGGCCTTATCAACATCACTTGTTTTTCGACAACTATACCCAAGACATTCCAACAAAGGTGATAAGAGATGTCGTTGGGTATGTTCCCCTGTCACCATCATCACTCGATTAAGTTTCATGCATTCGACTCCAAGCCTCACGACATTTCTAAGAAAGCTTATCAGGTGTTGTACAAGCTCTATGCCAGGGGAGAAAAGGGGAAAGAGGTAAATCTAAGTGGTTAAAATAAATTAAAAATTTGATGTCTGAGGAAAAAGATTAAAGAAAAGAGTTTTTGAAATACTGTCTCAAAAGTGTCTTAAGATGTGCTTCTTTTCCTGAGACGCGACCACGTATTTTTATATTATCGATTGAGTTCAATACCTAATTCCTGTAACCGCCGATAAAAGGTTGCCCGACTAATTCCCAAATTACGAGCAGCGGCAGCTCGATTACCCTTCACATGTTCTAAAGTTTTTAGAATGACATCTCGTTCATGTGTCGATGGGAGGGGAGTAGGCGATCCAGAATCAAAGAGTTCAGGAGGGAGATCAGTTGCTCGAATATGTTTGGCAGGGCAATGAATCACAGCAAAATCAATAGCGCTTTTTAGTTCGCGAATATTCCCTGGCCAGGAATATCTCAAAAGGACCTGCATGGCCTCTGCGTGAAGGTCCTCGACGGACTTCCTATTCTCCGTAACAGATTCGGTTAAGAATTCGGAAACGAGCAAAGGAATATCCTCACGTCGATCTCGTAATGCTGGAAGATCAATTCTTGCTACACGAATACGATAGAATAAATCGGATCGAAACTTTCCTGTCGCTACTAAGGCTGGTAAGTCCTTATTGGTGGCAGCCACGATACGAACATCTACCTTTCGTGCCTTTGATTCACCCAATCGCATGATTTCTTTTTCTTGCAAAACGCGAAGGAGCGTCGCTTGAACGGAAGGAGGCATATCGCCTATCTCATCCAGAAAGATGGTTCCACCGTCGGCTGATTCAAAAAACCCTCGGTGATCCTCAAAGGCACCGGTAAATGCCCCTCGTTTATGGCCAAAAAGCTGACTTCCAAGTAACGAATCTGTCAGCCCCGCACAATTGACGGGTATAAACGGACTACGATGCCTTGGACTCGAAGCGTGGAGGGCTCTAGCAACTAATTCCTTGCCAGTCCCCGTTTCACCATGAATTAAGACGGATGCCTCCACATTTCCAATTTCTTGAATCCGTTGGAATATAGTCTGCATCGCTTTGCTTTTTCCCACCATGTGATGAAAACGATTTTTTTGGTCAAGAATCATGCGCAAACTTTGGATCTCGGTATTATCATAAAGGTACCAGATTTGTTGTCCGGGAATTCGGGAGTCATCCTTGATATCAATGTCAACAGAATAGTAATTGCCTCGTTTCCCAGGAAATTGAACCGAGACCTTTTCTCGTTTACTGGGATGACAATTTCCAGAATCCGATAACTGGGAAATTTCTTTCGCATCTAGAGGGAGATTGAATTTCCATTGTCCATCATCTCGGTTTTTCCATGCCCCACCCACCAAACGCTCTCCGGGATTGTTGACATAGGTAATATATCCTTGTGAATTAATAATGATCGTACCTATTTCAAGTTGATCCAGAATGGCAATGAGGTTTTGATTAAGATGCTCGCTTTCATCAAGCTGTTTCCCCAATTTGCTCTGGATCGTTTGATGAACTTTCAACTCTTTCTCATGTAATAAGGTATTATTTCGTGCTTGCTGTAACACCTGTTGCCATTCTATATGGACCTCCCCTAATTCATGAATAAGAAGGAGATGGCGTGATTCAAGCGATACTGCAATTGCCTGGTACTGTTTGCCCCGATCGTTCCCTTCTTGCCACACACCAGAGTACAATGCTTCCAAAGATTTCTTGTTCCAATGAAGCTGGGCATCCGGAAGAAAGGCTTGAAGAAAATTAAGAGAGGCTTGTAAGGGAATACAAGATTTTGTCAAAACTTCTTTAGGTAAAAGTTTGAAGATCCAGCCAGGCGGTGTCCCTAACAGTGAGAACCCTTCTTTGGCATCCTGATATTCAAATACAGCAATATTCAGGGCAGTGAAGAGCTTGGTAAAGAGAGATGGTCCTTGCTTCATCGTAGGTAAGAAATAAGATCTAAGTTGTCGAACATAAGCGTAACCCTATTTTCCTGAATGGAGGCCTTAAGACTCCGCGAGCATGCTTTCCGTTAAAGAAGAAAACGCCTCTTCCACCCCGTCACCTGTTTTGGCACTACAAATCTTTATGGTCCATCCCTCTTGTTGGAGAGGCGCCAAATCTGTCTCATGAATTTCCCATTGGTCACGAAGGTCAGATTTATTAAGAATCATAATGCAAGGGTAACTTCCCTGAGTTTCTTGAGTTAAACGATACAGTTCACACGCCGTCGTCAAAGTCGCCCGTCTTGTCGCATCCACCACTACGAGATATCCTGAGGCCCCGCGCAGATAAGACTGTCGTACCTTTTGAAACTCATCTTCTCCATAAATATCCCAAATAATAAGCGATACGGTTTCTTGGGCGGTCTCCACAATTTTCTTTTGAATAGTCACCCCAATAGTCGTGTGATAGCTTTCAGAAAACATCCCGGAAACGAATTGCTGAACAAGACTTGTTTTTCCAACGGCAAATGCCCCTAGGAGACAAACTTTTTTTTCAAGCATATCGGAATGGAGCCTTTACGAATCGGAGGTTAGCAATACCTGAAACGAAACCTTCCGTAAGTTCTCGAAAGCCGTATTCACCTTATCCCTCAGGGAATCCTGTTCGGCAGGTGTGCCAATGGAGAACAATTCAGAAGGAAAACCCTGTTGCCTGAGCGCCACCATGACCGATTGTGCCCGATGTCTCCTTAGAACCCTATTCTGTGATTCATCGCCAGTAGGATCCGTAAAACCGATCAATCTAATATGAAGGGAGATCTTCGAAGATTTGGCTAATTTTTGTGCGGTGCGAATAAGAGAAGAAATACGTGCAATTTCATCCTTCATGTTGTTAAGAAAGCCCTCGTGGCCTTGCGCAAAGAAAATGTTAGTTTGTTCTATCTTGGCTTTAAGCTGTTGAAGCTGATCATGTGACTCGCCAGAAAGTTGGTCATCCTGATATTTCAGAACACCGGGCAATGAAGGGGCCAAACTTCTTGATTGGATTCTCCAGTCGTCAGAGGCCACACCGGCTGCAGATAAAATACCATTATCAAAGGTCAAGTGGACCGTAGCAGGAGGGGCGAGTACCTTGATCGAACGCTGCAGGACGAAGTTTGGTTTGAGGGAAAAATATGGTTCCCAATGACTACTGACTTGTTGAGGACTCAAGCCACTACGGTGAAGGATTGCGCCCGGATCTGCCGCTAATGCATCCCGTAAGCCATAGATATAAAATTGGCCATTCTCCTCTTTCTGCTCGGTGACGGTAATCCCGGATTCTAATTTCAATTGAGCAAGATATTGGTTCCATTTTTGGCGATCTTGGTACTGGGGAAACCACCACCATAGTATTCCCAATAGAATGATTCCAAGCAACATCCAAAAGGCAACACCTTTCTCAGAATGTGCTTCGGCAAGTTTATATTGCAAACAATCTTCTAAGCTAGGTTGGGTGGCTTCAAATGTGGTTCTGTCCCCTTGAAACACCGCCAAGTCGTTACCAAACTGAATTTGAATGGCTTCTAACGTTTCTTGAATGAGAGTGCGGAGCGAAGGCGGTGGTGTACCACGAATAACGGCGGCAAGAAGTGCGTCATGACTCTGCTCAATCCAGACTGTTAATTCTCCTATCTGTAATGAATCTAAGTTACTATCAGGATTAACTTCAAAAGAGTCATGGACAAATGCTTGAATCGCAGACAGCATCCCGGAGACCATACTTTCATCATGGATGGCAACCGAATCTGCCGCGACATGTTGCAACAATAGACCCGACTTTCGGTGGATAAGGAATACCTGTTCCACTCGATACCGGAGTGTATGAAGGAGAACAACCTCTGCGAAGGATTTCCCCGTGCGCCACGCTTCGATTCGCCATTGGATTCCTCGCCAAGAGAGGCTCTGCTCCAGAACTTGATTGGTTGATTGCACCATAGTTCGAAAGGCTCTTCCAATGGCCTTCCGAATGAGTGGGCCAATAATTGGAGCCATGACGTCGACAATGACCTGAGGCCTCTTTCGAATACTATCGGTAAAAGCTCCTTCAACCATCGGAGCTAATTCTTGGGAAATTCTTGAATCTTGCTTATTCCGAAGGGCTAACGCATCGGGTAGAACTCGACTGACTTCTTGAGCACGGATGACCGGGTTTTCCAGTCGTTCCTTTAAGGAGTCTAACGCCAGCTGTTCTGGTTCTATGAGTAAAGTTCGCAATTCATGCAGGGCATCGGAAGAGGGTGGGTCTGAAGAGGCTGCACTCGTACCAGGATCTGAACTGTAAGAAGAGTTGGCCATGAATACTCATTTCGTAATGGGAGCAAACACCTGCAGTTTTTTACAAAAATGTCTTGTTGCTAGCAGTAAACCGACTTTCATCCTTATGCGGTTTTTTGCACAGACGCATCTGAAGGAGAATTTTCAGCAAGACCTTTGATTACTTGTTCAAGTAACTTGGCTAAAGCAGCTCGGTCCGTTTTATTGCTGTTGAGGTCCTGACATGTGCGTTGAAACTCCTGCGTCACCGAAGCCTTCGTCTGTTGTATTTCCTCCTGCAGAGTAATCTTTTGATTGGTTAATGCTTCATGTACAGCACGTTGCCCCTGGGACGACCGGCTATCGAGTGTGGCTATTTGGCCTTGAATTTCTTGCGACACGGTTTTCAGACTGTTAGAGAGATCTTGTAACATTTCCGTTCGTGTTTGATTTTCTGATTGTATGCTAGCCGAAACTTGAGAGATTTCACGTTGCAATGTTGATTCGATGGCGGCAAACCGGTCTTGAACTTCTTGGCGAAATAATGTGAGGTTTTGTGAAAAAACAGCCTCTAATTTCTTTAATTGTTCATCGTAATAGCGAGCTTGAGATCCAAATAGAATTTCTCGTACTTTCTCCAAATTAGCCGTCCCAGAACTCTCAGACTCCATCGGTAAGGCAGAGGCCGCGGCTCCCTGCTCCCGGATTTCCATATTCTCATTTCTTATTAAAGTCTGATCTTTGGTTGATGGCATGAACACACCTCTTTACTGGAAGTCCTCTCTATTATGTCATTTCGTAAAGGATAGAAATGTTTCGCCTCCGAATTGGCGGCATCTTACCACTGGCCAAAAAAAGAGACAATAAGCGTTTTCTCGAGTCATACACCACCTTTTCGTCGTGAACCATTGCTAAATGGCCCTGGCCGATTTCCTCCAATAACCTTAACGGCTTGGGCACTGCATTTTTGAAATCCTGCGATCATCATACCTTAGGCACATGAGGACACCCTTTGGAGTATTGAATACCGCTTATTTCATATTGGTGTACAAGGTTTACCGGTCCTACGCAATAGATGATTTCTGGAAGGGCAATTGATGTTTATTCATAAATGGTCTAATTTAGGATACTTATGGGTACCACCATTCCTATCCAAACGATTTCGACAAGTCCTTTTATGGATCAGCGTCCCGGAACGTCCGGATTACGGAAGAAAACCAAGGAATTTCAACGTTCTCATTATCTTGAAAATTTTGTTCAATCCGTCCTTAATGTTCTTTCGACCTCTGAAAAATGTATTTTTCCTCGAGAAACCCTTGTCCTAGGCGGAGATGGCCGGTTTTTCAACCTTCCAGCTATCCAGAAGATAATAAAAATGGCTATAGCCAATAATATTGGGAAGATACTTGTTGGAAAGGGGGGATGGCTGTCAACCCCGGCCATGTCTGTCATCATTCGCCAATATCAAGCCATGGGTGGTTTTTTACTTACTGCAAGTCATAATCCTGGGGGACCCAATGAAGACTTTGGGATCAAATTTAACAGCAGAAATGGAGGGCCGGCTCCAGAATTCCTTACCGAACAGATATTCAAGGAAACACAATCCCTTCGCCAATATCATTTGGCCGATTTGCCGGATGTCCAGTTGGATATCTTAGGAGTTAGTCACATAGGAACAACTAAGATAACGGTTATAGACCCCGTCCGTGACTATACAGCTCTTATGGAACAGTTATTCGATTTTGATCGTCTCCGTGCATTTTTCACATCGGGTAAAAGTGTTCGATTTGATGCTATGCACGGCATTACTGGTCCCTATGCAACCCATATTTTCAACCAGTGTTTAGGGGCACCTGAGGGCACCGTCATTCGCGCCACTCCATTAGAAGACTTTGGAGGAATCCACCCAGATCCCAACCTCGTGCATGCCGGCTCACTTCTCAAAGAAATGGCACAACCAATTGCTCCAGACCTTGGAGCTGCTTGCGATGGAGATGGAGACCGAAATCTCATAGCTGGCAAGAATATGTTTGTTAGCCCGGGTGACTCGCTCGCGATCATTGCACATTTTGCCAAATCATCAATTCCCGGCTATCGCCAAGGCCTTCAGGGTGTGGCCCGATCCATGCCCACAAGTACCGCGATTGATCGTGTCGCCAAGGCACTTAAAATCCCTTGCTATGAAACACCGACTGGATGGAAATATTTTGGGAACCTAATGGATGCCGGACGCTGCACCTTATGTGGCGAGGAAAGTTTTGGCACAGGCTCTAATCATATTCGAGAAAAAGACGGTTTGTGGGCTGTGCTGGCTTGGATTTCTATTCTTGCCTCAACGGACCTTTCCATTCGTGAAATTACCCACAATCACTGGACTCAATATGGACGTAGTTATTTCCAACGGCATGACTTTGATGCGCTGAATACTGAAAACGCCTTGGCTATGCTCTCGGCCTTTGAGTCTCAATTCACTAATTTAATCGGGAAACCTTTTGCGGACTCCGTCATTCAGCAAGTAGAAAACTTCTGCTACACCGATCCAGTGGATGGCGCCATTTCTAACAATCAAGGAATTTGTATGCTCTTAGAAAACGGATCACGCCTGGTAACAAGACTATCAGGAACCGGCACGGAAGGAGCGACGTTACGGCTGTATGGGGAATGTATTCGTACAGCAGACCTTAACGAATCTGCAGACAGTATATTGAATCCCTACATAAAAGGAGCGATAAAGATTTTAGAAATGGAAAGATACTGTAACCGGAACGAAGCTAGTCTTGTGACCTAAGCACCGCACGGTCTATTGAATAACTTCCTTTGAAGAAAAGAAAGAGGTGGTCTATTTATCCCAAATCAATCGGGTCGTTGTCTGGAGACCTGAAACAAGTTCAATTTCTTTCCTTGTTTGGCTGAATCCTTCACGGGTTCCAGTTATAGAATAGACACCAGGGGGAAGATTAATAAAGAGCCAGGGGCCCTTTGCATGTTCTTTTGGAATAGAAAACTCCGACTGATCAATGTTTCTCTTCACTACCAGATCAACAAACCCTGTATAGGCACCACCTTGAATTAAGAATTCAATTTTAAGAGAATAGGGTGGATAGTCAGCGGTTCGCTCTTCCTGTCCGACCCCAGCTGAAAAATACGGGATACCCTGGATAGTATGGATAGGTAGAATATCCGTATATTGACCATGAGGACCATCAAACCGTAACTCTAATCCTTCACCTGATGGCAGTAATCGCGTCTGGGGTTTCCCATGGCTTAAAACGGGCCACAGGAATAAAAGAGAAATTGCCACGAGCAACAGGTGCCACCTTGTTGCCAACAAGAGGTGAACGGGCTTTACTAAAGTCGAAATATTGTTGATTCGAATACACATGTTTATCTTTTTCCTTTCTGAACGAAAGGGTTGATCGCAAACCCAAGCATATTGTAAACAAAACTACGTCTTAATAAAAGGGATGAAGGTCGAACAAGGTCAGTGCTGAATCACCAAGCTTTCATCAAAGAAAGGCTCTGATGTCCATACCACTGCAAAATGAACCGCCCTCTCCTCAACTTTTTTTTCAAACCATCAATGCATTTCAAAATACGGAGGTTCTCAAAAGTGCCATTGAGTTAGAAGTGTTCGGGGTTATTGACAAGGGGAGCCGAACCCTTTCTGACTTAAGTGCCGCTTGTAATACTTCAGAACGGGGAATGCGAATTTTAGTTGATTATCTTGTTATGCTCGGATTTCTTGTAAAAGAGAGAGAGGAATATACTCTGACTCCCAGCAGTAAAATCTTTTTAGTGAAAGATTCTCCTCACTATGTAGGCGGTATGATGCCCTTCCTGCTCTCTCCCGCCATGTTGTCTGGATTTCAAAAATTTACTCAAGCGGTTCAGCAAGGAGGAACCGCAGCAAGCTCCAAGGGAACGACCGAAGCTGAGCATCCGGCCTGGCAAGAATTTGCAAAGTCCATGGTTCCTATGATGGCTGGACCTGCCGATTGGATTGCAGAAAGGGTGACAGCGGGGAAAAAGGGACCGTGCCGAATACTTGATATTGCAGCCGGACATGGACTTTTTGGGGTTCAAATTGCTCAAAGAAATCCGGATGCCACCGTGACGGCCAATGATTGGGAAAATGTTCTCCCGATTGCTGTGGAGACGGCCCAAAAAAATGGCGTTGCTCAACGGTATTCAACAATTCCGGGAAATGCATTTGAAGTGGACCTTGGCCATGACTACGATGTGATTCTCCTTCCAAATTTCCTTCATCATTTTTCGTGGAAAGAATGCGAAGACCTCCTTAAAAAACTTCGTGGTCGGTTAAATACGCATGGGTGGATTGTTCTTCTTGAGTTTGTTCCCAATGAAGACCGGATATCACCCCAGTCTGCATGGTTTAGCATTGTTATGCTGGCAACGACCCCATCTGGAGATGCCTATACGTTCTCCGATTACTCTAAAATGTTAATGAACGCTGGCTTTTCACCGCCCACCCAATATTCGTTGCCCATGTCAATCGAGACGGTTCTCATCTCTACGACTTAAGCCGGAACAATTTCAAACTTAATCAAATGGCAAGTTTTCCATTCTAATCGGACGGTGATTCTTGATTTTTTTGACAGGGTCGATTGAGCAAGGGATTTAATGGATTAACGGGTGAAACACAGGGTGAAGTGGCAGGACTAGGAATAGATTGTGCGGGAATTTCATTTCTTTGTGCTGGCAATTTTTTCTTCACAGAAGGTAGATCTTGTTGATCGTTACTTGAAGTATTGGGTACATTTTCCTGTCGAACCGGATCAGGAATCCTCCCTTGAGAACGGTCTCTAGGGGAAGAGGTTGAATCAGGATGGTCGAGTGATAGGGGAGTACAATCTCTCAACTGAGCCGGACTGTCTGTATAGATCGTAGTTCCTGTCGAACTCACGCAAGAATAGAGTGTCGCGAAAACGATTGGGAGACCTAATATGGACCAGAAGAGTATGAGCGAAATTCCAACAATCCCAAGATGCCAAAGGTTTGACAAGGATCTCAATGCCATAACACGAACTTACAATGTCGGAGGGCGAAGATGAAGCTGCCCTTTGGCAATATCTAGGGTAACCTCAAAATGTCGGAGAAACGTAAGACCGAGAATACCTTCTATCCCTTCAGGAATATCGGGAAGATCAAAAATGGCAATCGCACTATTTTTGACCTCTGCAGCGGAAAGTCGAATGGAGGGAATAGTAATAATATCTGCTTGGACAGGCCCGCCTGCAGTCTTTAATGTAATAGTTTCTAGGCCTGAAGTTGGGAGAAGCCCTATATCCGTTGCTAAGTTTTTAGAAATAATTGAAAGCGAGGCTCCGGTATCCAAAATAAACCTTGCTACATACCCATTATTTAATGTCGTAGAAACAACCAAGAGGGGCCCATACTTTTCAACAGGCACCGTAATCAGAGAAGATGCTTTTCCGAGAGAGTGAGGATTTTGAACTACTGAATCCTTTGTTGACCTGATTGTGCTTGAAGCTGAGTTAATGCCACGAGAGGTGGAGAGTTTCCCTAGAGATAATCTGGTACAGGTACCTAATTGTACCGGACTATCTGTAAACACAATAGTCCCTGATGCTTCGGTACAACGAAATAAGTCATCCGCGAAAAGGTTCTGTGGATAGAGCCAGATACATCCAACCAGAATCAACATGATACTCAGGCAGGATCCCTTGCTCTTCCGCAAAGAAGGTAAGGCTACTGTGGACCGGCATTCAGACATCATAAATTTCTTCTAATTCACTTTATCGGAAAGTTGAGAGAACAGGGAGGGTTGCTCTGGCGTCTTCACAACAGACATTTCATTGATCTCCCGAGTCACTGTTTGACGGCGCACAAGGGGCTTTCGTCTTGTAAGACGAGCAATAGCTGCCGTTCTTGTATTCGTATCTGTTTTTCGCATGACATGCTTAATATGTTCCTTTACCGTGTACACACTTATGCCAAGCTCATCCGCAATTTGTTTATTGGTAAGCCCGGTCGTCACGTACCGCACAATAGTTTTTTGTCGTTCGGTAAGGCCATATCGCTTAGGAAAGTTTATCCCCCTTGTCGCTCCTTTTTCATTACTTATTACAATCTTTTCTAATATGACCAAAAAATGGCGGGAAAGTATCCCAGAGCCATCTGGAAACACAAATCCACGAAGAAGGACTTGTTCTGGTACTATTCCTGTAAGGCGACGACATTGTAAAGTCGTACACTCGCCCGATGTGAGAAAGCGGTTTTGCATTTCAATAAGATCATTTATGAGATCAAGGATGCCGAGAGGAATGTCTTCCGTGGGAACCGTTCCATTCGATTGCCCCTTAAGATGATCCATTAAATTTTGAGCCTCTTGGTTCATGAATACAATATGAAATTCTTCAGAAAGAAAAAGAAGGCCCACATGCGAATACTCTTTCCCATTTACTAAAGGAACTATGGTTTCAATTTTTTTCGCAGTTTCCTTTTTCTTAGATTCTTTGGTTGGTATAGCAATCGTTTCCATCACGCTACCCTTTCGACTCTCTTCCACATAACATTCTGAACATACCTCCCACTGTTCCTGGCCACCAACCTTATCGGAGAGACGAGAATAGCCTCAACCCCTCGTATGGGTATTAAAATTAAACTCTCCCCCCCATCTGTACTTTAATCAAAGAAGTTTTTATCGTAGAACTCCCATACACCAACAATACAAAGCTTCCTTACGTTCGTTGATCAAATTATGTCGCTCTCCATCCTTCAACAACGTTAACATATTGGTTTCTTTACGTTTTCTAGGCCTTAACAGCCAACCACTCCTTTGAGGGGATTGTAGAGAAACACCTGTACCCAGTAAAAATTTACAGACCACTCCGAACACCCTAGGTGAGGTGTATCAAGTGGCGGTCAGGCTATCACTACTTGGATAAACAATGGACGGTTTCATCAACAGTAAGGTTGGGCTGGGATCTTCAAACCGAATGCATCAAGACTTCTTCATGAAAACTCGACTCGCCCTTTTTGTAGGAATCATTGCAATACTATTAGTTATGGGGTGTGCCTCTTCCCAATTAAAAGAAGCTGAATCATTGGCAAAAGCCGGTCAATGGGATCAAGCAATCGAGCATTATAAAGCATTAGCAAAGGAACGCCCCTTTGATAAAGATATTCAAAAAAGTTTAACTGAGACCAAGGTACGTGCAGCGGAATTTCATTATAAAACCGGAACCCGGGCACTGGGCCAAGAAGATGCCATCATGGCTTTGCGAGAATTCAAACGTGCGATCGGTTTAGACCCTTCTCGTTCCGAATACCATGCCGCATTTTCCGAAGCTCTCGATCTTAAGAAAGCCAAGGAATCTCTTCATACAGGTCAAAAGCTTGAATCGTTAGGACGAATTGATGAGGCCATGAGGGCGTATGAACAAGCCGTACGGTTAAACCCTGCCTTAACGGAAGCCTTAGAAAAAATAACCTCTCTCATGAAACGGAAACAGGAAGAGAAAAGATTTATTCAATCAACGCAACCTGTGACCCTTCGATTTCAAAAAGCCAAACTTCGAGAGGTATTCGAGGTTCTTGCAAGAACCGTGGGTGTCAACGTGGTGTTTTGATAAGGATGTACGGGATGATCCAATAACCATATTCCTAAAGGATATGCCCTACAACGATGCATTAAATCTTATTTTGCAGACTAATAAATTGTTTTCGCAACGTATTGGCCCAGATACTTTACTAATCATTCCGAATTCCAAACAAAAGTTGAATCAATATCAAGACCTCATGATTCGGACTTTTTATCTTTCGAATACCAAGGCTAAGAATGTCGTGAATCTTTTACGTTCAATGCTGGAAAGTAAGCGGGTCTTTGTCGATGAAAAAATTAATGCGTTGGTTGTCAGGGATATACCGGCAAAAATTCACCTTGCCGATCGAATAATTCGGTCAATAGATCGTAAAGACCCCGAAGTCATGTTGGACCTGGAAGTTTTAGAAGTAAATAGAACAAAAAGTCTCGAATATGGGATTAATTTAGCTAAAAAGGCAGGAGCCGCCATTTCTCCTGACGCAAGCCAGGGCAGTATTTCCACTTCTCCAACGCCCTTTACCTATCAACAGCTCACCTCGATTGGAACCGGAAGCTACCTATTCACCTTTCCGGCAAGTATTCTTCTGGACTTCTTTAAACAAGAGTCTGATGCAAAAACCCTTGCTTCTCCAAAATTACGAGTATTAAGCAATGAAACGGCAAGCATTACGGTTGGCGATAAACAGCCCATTCTTCTATCGACCACCAATGTGTTGCCCGGACAGGCTGCGACTGGAGCCATTCCCACAACCTCAACGGTGACTTCTATAGAATTTAAGGATACGGGGGTGAAATTAACCGTAGAACCCGTTGTCCATCTAGTGGATGAATTAACGCTCAAAATTAAAGTAGAGGTTACGAGACTCGGGGATGAAGTCATTTTGCAAGCCAGTCCTGAAATCAAACAGTTTAAATTTGGAACTCGAACAGCAGAAACCACACTTCGAATTCGAAACGATGAGACGGTTGTTCTTGCAGGTTTATTACAAGATGATAATAGAAAAACTCGTGTCACAATCCCATGGATCGGCGATATCCCTATATTGGGTGAACTATTTTCTTCAACCACCACAGAAACCGTGGAAACCGAAGTGGTATTGGCTATCACACCCCATATCATCCGGAATCTGGAAACTCCGGGGCCCGAAGGACAGGCCTTCTGGTCAGGAACCGAAGTCAACTATGCGACCGAACAATTGTTTCCTACACACACCCTTTCGGTGCCGGATACTATTGGGGATGGGAACATCAATCAGGCACAACCAGAAAATGTACCATTACGGTCTCTTGAGGAATTACCAACTCCTAACCTAGAGGATTCTAAGGTCAGCCCTTTATCCAACGATCCAAATGAACTTGTACCTTCAGAGCAGGAGTCGCTAAGAGTGACCAAACAAAATCTCATTGATGCCACCCAGCTCAATTCTTCAGTACCTATGCCTCTATCAAAAACGGCCGATCAGATCTCAGGAACTTTCTATTTTCGGCCTCAAAAAATCCAAACCCATCCTGGAAAGGAATTTCACTTAGCAATATTAGAGGAAAACCTCTTTGGCTTAGCCGAAAGCGTACTGACCGTATCCTTTAATCCAAATTTAATTGAATTTATTGGCATCTCCGAGGATAACCCGTCAACGCGGAAAGGGTTTGTAGGGGGAGCATCAATTATTACAAAACCAGGTGTTGGACAGGTTGTCCTTCATATTCGACTCTCGCCCCATTCAAGGAAACCAGGTGACATCCTGGCGAACCTTATTTTTAAGGGTAAGCAAAATGGTACCACGTTGATAGGTATGACACCGGCATTTGCCCATGATGTTACCGGTAAAAACTTGGCTTTTTCGGCTCAAGCCGGAACCATCGCTATTCAGTAATAGCATTATGAAAGACAGAAAGACTTTAAAAGACTCTTAGTTGGGGTAGTACCATGTTTTGGTTTAGAGGCACACAATTGTTGATGGGCTTGACTTTTCTTGTATTCATTTTTTTTATGGCTGGATGTACCACAAGTGGGGATTGGATAAAAACCTCGCCATTATCAAACATTTGTACCAACCAGGATGATGTCCTCCATGCAGCCCGTGCCAAGGTGGAAAACCTTACAACAGAGTTGGCAAGGGTACAAATTCATGCTGCCAAACAGCTAGCTGATCTACATTCAACACGTCATGAATTACAATCCCTTCGTCGTACCCGCACCTCACTGCAACAGCAACTGGCTCAACTACAATCGTTACCCGTCCATACGACATCGGCTCCTCATGCTCATCAAATCTCTCCAGAACCGCAGACTTCTGATCCACGCATGGAGAAGCACTCGGTGAACGATTCAAGGCTGTTGACAATCAACTCCGATCAAATCATTTTCCAAAACTTTGAATCGCGTTTTGAGAAAATCGAAATGAAGCTTCAGGAATTACAACATGACCTAAAAACTCGCACCCCGACTCCTCGGGCCAGGGACGAATCGTCTTCCCATGAGTTGCCTAACGATAAACTTTCCGAAAATCTTGACGATGATCTACGAAACGCCGAGATCCTTGCGTCCACAAGGATACATCCCCAATCAGGAACTCAAAATGAAAGATGGCTGGGAAGAATTCCAATAATTGTGCAGAAAGGTGATACGCTCAGCAAACTTGCCAGACGCTCAGGTGCGAGCATTGAGTCCCTGAAAACACTGAATAGCTTAAACAGCGATGTCATTTATATTGGGCAACAATTATTCTTGCCTGAACAAAAACTCAATTCTTTGAATCAATGACCGTCTTTGACGGATCTAGCAACGTCTCATGCGGTTCCCCAAACGGCTATGGCTACTTTAATCCAACAGCATTCGTTAGTCGATGTCCTTCTTCAGAAGAATTTTATTTCACGAAACACTCTCGAAAAAATTTTACGAGAAATTCCAGCTCCCTCAACTGGACTCCAGCATTATCTCTTAGAACATAACGTTATTTCTTCGGAGAATCTTGGAAAGGCCCTTGCCCATCAATTTGCTATTCCATTTTATTCACTTGATGAGTATCGGGTCGAATTTGATAAATTCAACCATATTCCACCTGACCTTATGCAGCGTTACCTCTTTCTGCCTCTTCAACAAAATATTTCGGACGGCACGCTTACCATTGCATTTCCCGACCCACATGACTTCCGAACCTTAGACAGACTTGAACGCTTACTTGACTGTCCCCTGAATGTAGTGGTGGCGACTCGGGAAGCCATCACTCAAGCGTTAGCGCACGGCCAAGAAAATAGTCAAGTTTTGACCCGAATACAGGATGACCTGCGTCCGTTATTAATCAGGGAAAACGAACATGGGGATGAGGTACTCACCGCTGAAACCATTGGAAGGGACGAGAGTCCAGTCGTTCGTTTGGTAAACATGACTATTCTTAGTGCCCTGCAAAAACGTGCCAGCGATATCCATATCGAGCCAACCGAACATGCCTTGGACATCAAATTTCGAATTGACGGAATTTTATACCTTGCAATGGACCCACTTGCATCCCGTTTTCATAATCCAATTGTTTCACGGCTTAAAGTCATGTCTGAGTTAGATATTGCCGAGCGACGCACACCCCAAGATGGACGGTTTAAACTCAAAATTGATAACCGAACAGTAGACTTTCGAGTCTCGATTCTTCCAAGTGCATTTGGGGAATCCGTAGTTATTCGAATTCTTGCGAAAGAAGAGGTGGCTTCAGGAGGAGCAGAATTACGCTTAGACCGACTGGGTTTTACGCCTGAAGATCTACGGCGTTTTCGAAGAGCAATCACGGTATCCTATGGAATGGTATTAGTCACAGGTCCGACCGGAAGTGGAAAAACGACTACCCTCTACGGTGCATTGAATGAGGTAAACTCAACCGATGATAAAATAATTACCATAGAAGACCCGGTTGAATACCAATTAAAAGGAGTGATTCAGATTCCCGTAAATGAAAAAAAAGGGTTAACCTTCGCGCGGGGACTGCGATCCATCTTACGACATGATCCCGATAAGATAATGGTCGGAGAAATTCGAGATGGCGAAACCGCTCAAATTGCTATCCAATCCGCTCTTACGGGACACCTTGTTTTTACAACGGTCCATGCCAATAACGCCTTCGATGTGATTGGGCGTTTTGTCAACATGGGAATTGAGCCGTACAATTTCGTTTCCTCTATTAACTGTATTATGGCTCAACGGTTAGTCAGAAATCTTTGCCAATTTTGCAAAGCCCCGTTCACCATTACCCCGTCTCAATGCGAGGAATTTAGTTTATCTTATGACCAATTTAAGGATCACACCCTTTTCAGGGAAGTCGGATGTCCGGAATGCCATGGACTGGGATATCGGGGGAGAAATGCCATTACTGAATTTCTTCCCCTATCAGATACTATCAAAGAACTCATTCTTGATCGTAGACCAAATTCTGAAATACGAAGAATTGCCGTTCAGGAAGGAATGACGACTTTACGAGAAGCGGGAAGTGAGAAGGTTCTTCAGGGCCAGACCACCCTCAAGGAATTAAATCGGGTAACCTTTACAGGGTAGGTGAGCATGGCGCGTTTATTCCCCTATCAAAAGCCTGAATATGGATTATCTTTCAGTCGACATGCTGTTTCTTTACTGAAACAACAAGCCGCCTGGAGACGAGCAACGCCTCTGTTCGATAAAAGCTATGAACATGCATTATCACCTAATGTTCTCTATCCAACCTATCACAACCAGAATATAAAAAACTCGGAAGAACTTGTAAAAGAACTTTGTAAAATTCGAAATACCTCCGATCCCACAACGATCGCCCTTACCCTTCCCAATCTTTGTGCACAAATTGAACTATTCGAATGTGAGGCCTTTCCCTCCAAACATGAAGAACAAAAGGCCTTTCTCCAGTGGCGTTTTCAGGAGCAGTCTCCTGTTCCTTTAGGACCGCAAACTATTGTTTTTCATTATGCCACCCCGAATTCTTCTCTCAAATACAAAAGTGCTCTGAACGTAACCACTCCCCGGAAGATTTTAGCTGCCTCCATTCGAACTGATATTCTTCAAACTTATGAAGAAATTTGTGATAGAGCAGGCTTCATCCCTATCAAGATCGGACTATCTGCTATTGAGTTATTTAACCTTTTCCAACCTTCCTTTCATTGGGAACAGGAATGCTTTTTTGGATGTTTTGAAGAAGAATGTTTTTTAATATTTGGATTTAGTAATGGAAGGGTTAACTTTGTACGAATGAAAAAAGTTACCCATGATAGCAAAGTATTGGTTCAAGAAATCCAAAGAACGCTTCAAATCTATGAGAATACTCGATTCCAAAACTCCACAGACCAGCAACGCATCATCTCACCATTTTATTTCCTATCGGATATTGACATTCAATGGCGAGAAAATTCCCCCTCGCAAAGGGTTGAGACAGATCATCCAATTTTGTTTCCTTCAGGACACAAGAATTGGGGTGTGCAACCTATTTCCTGTCTCGACAAACTTTATCGTCCCTCACCAAGCACCATGCTCCTTAAAGACACTTCACTGGTAACCTTGTCGGCTTGGGCAGGATTACAGTAAAGAATAAGCCATGAGGAATACCAAACAGATTTCATTATCATTCGCCAAGCCTGAATACCGAATTCTGTGGAATGTCCAAGTTCTCTTAACCTGCGCCATCCTGGCATCTCTTCTTTTTATAGGATGGTCGTCTTGGTATTATTTTGATATTGACCACAAAATAAACCTTGAGACCCAGTCAATCGCCCAACTTCGTGAGGCGAAAAGCTTATTCACAACTAAAATGTTTCAAGATGGACTAACCTTGTCAGCCACAGAAATTGAAAAAATTAGAAACCAAATTGCGTTCGCTAATCTCCTTAACCAAAAAAAGAAGTTTTCTTGGGCAACATTATTAACAGAACTGTCCGAAACCATTCCTTTTCATACCACTATTCAATCCGTTCAGGTAAAATTTAAAGACTCCACGATCCTCCTCAATGGAAAGGCTAAAGATCTGGAAACGCTCCACGCCTTGATAACTAATCTCCAAAAGCATCAAATGTTTCAACATGCAAAAATTACAAGCCACCGGGTTGAAAATTATCAGGAGAAGCAAACTCTAGATCAGAATAGTTCATCGGCTTCGTCATCTAAGAAAACACGTTCGCTGGTCCAATTCATCTTGTCGGTTTCGTATCAAACCGATTTGGAACCTAATATATGAATTCCTCCATTCAATACTTCTTTGGCATCCCAATTCAGGCCTGGAGAACCTTGTTGCCCCTTGCCCGAATTACTAGCCTCTGCATTTTGGGGACCCTCCTCTGTTGGTTCCTAATTGTGGTTCCAGCCGTCACCCATCTACAAACTCTCCAGCACACACATCAAAAAGAACGAAATCTTTTTAGGGACCTTCGTGACCAACGCAAACTTCAACAAGAGCTCTTACAAGCCAAACATCAACTCGTTCAGGTTTGGGACCTCCTTCCAGCTAAGCAAGAATTTACTTCCATTGCCGTCACAATATCTCAATATGCCCAAACCGAACATGTCACCATCCCTGGTATGGCCTATTCCACCAGTACCGTGATGAAAGGGCTTCCCCCAAAAGGCACACTTACTTTTTCCGCTGTAGGCACCTATCCTTCCATGTTTAAATTTATTCAACACTTGGAACAGTCACGACAATATCTGATTATCGAGACCATTAATGTCACTCGCACCAATAGGTCTAAAAAGCAACAAAATGATAGAGTCCGGTTAAATATGAAAGTTTCCACCTTTTTGAAACGAGATAAAGGGAAAGAAAAGATTTCTTGAATATGAAAATGACGACTCAAGGATATATTCTCGGACTTTTACTGGCTTGTTGGGCAATAGTGCTGGGATACCAATTGGTATTTACTGAACCGACCCAACATATTCCACTCGTTAATCGTACAACAAATTCATCGCACAACCCGCCAACCCAGTCTACAATTGCCCTACACATTCAAAACTTACTCAAACCAAGGAATCCTTCGGACGAAATTTCAGAACAGGCACCTAAAAATATTTTTGCTCCTTTGCGTTTCTCTACACCAACAAAACCAAAGCCCCGATTCATTCCCAAACCAATCAAGGCTCAGCCATCAAAGCCAGTCGAACGGCCACAAGCTCCCCCTTTAGACCTCCTGGCCCAAAACGCACGAAACAAAATGGCAGAGTATCGATTCCTTGGATTTGTACATGAAGGAGGAAGGACGAAAGTTTTTCTCGTGAACGATCAGGAAATTTTTATCGTTGGGGAGAGAGATGTTTTAAAGGATGATATACGGGTAGTGAAGATCCGCCAAAATTCCATACAACTTCAATATTTAGATACTAATATTCGTACAACCATACCAGTTTCTGATAGTTCCATCTCGGGAAAAAGTTAATTTCCCTGTTCAAATCAACACTCTGAATACATCGAAGGATATTTATAAAAAGACGTCATTAATTGTTGGAGCATCCAACGATGCCTTTACATCATTCACATACCATTGATCAACTGTTGGATCGGCATCAATATTACCGGTAGCAGTAGCCGTAAATCCAATTGGACCAGAAGCAGCTGGGAAAATAGAATGATCCGGGGTCACAGGGGCCACGGTGGAGCCAATAAGGTCACTGGGTTGAGGAGTTTCGATTCCATTTGGTATCTGTGGTGATTGCGCGATAATTGTATCGATTATTCAGACCCGCTACGGAATAGCCGATTTGTGCTAACCCACCAAACCGACTATTTTCCCCAAAAAAGACCATTTGACTTACAAAAATACCCCCAAGGTTGGTGCGTGCCTCAGCCTGACGAGACTTAATCTGGTACCGAGTTAATTGAGGGATGGCGATAGCCGCCAAAATTCCCAACAATGGCTACCACAACCATGAGTTCAATTAACGTAAATCCTTGTTGATTGTTTTTTTTCGATTCGCATAGGTATCTCACAATTCTTCTAGACGTTGCTTGTAGTTCTCTCCCAGAAAGAAAGCAAATACAATGGCCTTTTTGAAATATGTTAAAAATAACAATAAATTTAATTACTTTAGATAAATAAAAAGAGCAGGCCAAAAGCCTTTTTAAATGGATCCTTTATGAACAATAGTGCCAAAATTTTGATAAGTGTCCCTTAGGACTTGTCCTTACCTTTGTAAAAAGGCATGCCAAATAGCCAAAAAATTGAAGATGCGATTCAGAAGAAGAATAGACTTTTGTTTAGTAGATACAAAGAAGTTACTAAGGAGAATAAAAGAGAAAGCGAGGAAATACTCTTGCATTCATGTATTAACCACCGCAGGCTGAGAATGAAGAACAGTATTCTCCATTCTCGAATGTTCAAAGGATGGTAAACTCCAAAACAGCAGAATAGAGGACATCTATCTTATAACCAAGCATGCCTGTACCTGAGGCTAATCAATGGAATATTTATTGCTCAGGATACAAAACTTAGGCCAACGATAAGGCAGATGCCGTTGAGTCATCGTCTGCAATTTTCCCTGTCTTCTGTGAGCCCATGTTGACGGTTCCATTAAAACGAACGCCCTCTTCCATGGAAAGCATCGGGGTGGTGAGGGTTCCCTCAAGGACGGCTGGAGCACGCATCGCACCTTTTCTTTAGCGACAACTTCACCGATAATAGTCCCTTTGCAAATGATAGTACCAGCTGTCACTTTTGCGGTGACAACTGCCTCTGCTCCAATTAAAAAACATCCCTCCGTTGAAACCTCACCTTCCATTTTCCCATCAATACGAATAGTGCCATTGTAATTAATATTTCCCTTAAACTCGACGCCCTTTCCAATAAACGCCGTTAACATCTTGACTTTTTTCTAATTCCGACTCTGACGTACCAAGGGAATTTGATTCATAGTCAGCTGTCTCTCCCATCCCATTATCAACCTCCTTGACATGGAACATCGTTAATGATGTTCAAAACATAGTAAAATGATCTCGCCCCTCATGGGAACATACAGGAGCAAGAACTCCCACTTCGTTCCTCTCTCCATTGATATTTCTTAACGAATCACATCGATTCTCCAATGAAAACGTACATTGTGAATGTGGACCAGAATGACACTCAATGGAAATCGCGGTGGCTTCACCACAGGCAACAGACGAATCACCAGGTAAATAGGTTGATGTTTTAATACCACCGACCCGAGTTCGATAATGTAACGAAACTTCGCCAGACCCTGAATTGACACCCGTAGTACAAATAAAAATAAATGGATCCGGTCCTGAACGAATAAATGTCAGGAGATCTTTTTTTTCGCCTGCTTTAAGTACGGACCGGCTCGGTCCACCAATCGTTTTCCCACCAGGGTTGATGACCAAGCCCTTCCCATGTGGTCGATAATGATGGGTGAGGAATAAGGAGGATCCAGACCAAAGAAGTTAACCCACAGACCAGGATCTTCAGCCACGGGAACTCACCGAATGTTGACAGCATGATCGTTACAGCCGGCTTTATAAAGATCAAAACAAAGACGTAATCTGGTTTTATGGAGGCACCTAATTATTGCAACTTTTCGTACTACGTTGTACCCCATAAAACCCATCATATCTCCACTCACAGGCTATCTGATTATCAGAAAAGAAAATATGAATGGCCTCAGTATTTTTTATTATTCCAATTCCATCATCCCCACTGATAGGTCCAGAATCTGTTCCGCCTCGTTGTATCCATTCACAGGCCTCTCCACTGCGAAAAGGTATACAGTCCTTGGGGACTCCCATATCTAAAACCAAGTCATCCTTATGTTGTCCTATCATAGTATTAAAACGATTTGTAAACTTAGAAAGCTCAAGCTCTGCACAACCCGAAAATATGACAGCAATGAAGACACTACAACAGAAAAATCGAGAAGCGCCTCGAATACAAGTCATGCCCGCTCCTGAATAAAACTAGCGTGGTCCCCCAACCTATAGACTGTTCTTCCTTGGTGTGTCAAGAGAGTTTCTCGTCATGAACCCTCAAGGCAATCACTCGACAATTGATTGAGGGAATTCAGGAATATTAGGAAAACTACGTTTGATGACGAGAGTTTCAGGGGGTAGGAGGGGCAGGATAGGGAAATTGGTACAAGAAAAACTTTGAAGGTTCGAGTAGAGCTACTCCGACTTGAACCACCACCGAACCTTTTTTATGAGGGTCCCGCGATGGGGTTCCTCTGGTGAGCTTTATGAAATAGGCTTCACGTTTATGCTCACCAGCCAATCCGCCACATTCCCATTGTGTATCCAAAAATCGTGTGACACCCCGTATCCGCTCTCTTATCCCCAGAGGAAAACGGGAAGGTTCCATTGAGTCGACTAAGCGTGTTCGAATTTCCTCCTCCAAAAACATTCCAAATTTCTGAATGTGGATAAATTGCCAATTGGGGTCTTGATTCATAGTCCGTATTCCCCATACTCGAATCCCCCCCCCAACCATCCGAAAATCTCGAAGAACATTGATGCCTCGATGATTGAGGATACTTTGGTGTTTTTTGGTTATGATAAATTCTAATGGAGACTGCCCCTCTTCGACAATTCCTCGTAACATAGCATTGACCGGTGCGGCATGTAGACCATGTTCACGATCTATACGAGACATCACACCCGCAACATGACCAATCGGTGGCATGAGAACTGCCTGGTTTTTGGCGAGGCCATCAACTCTGATCCACGGATAATAGACCGCACCGAAGCGGCTCGAAGAAGGAGGAGTTACCTCTTGAACATTATCCTGATTCTTTTCAATACTAAGTATCGCCAGACAATTCTTTTGTCTTTCACAAAACCTGAGAAGACCTTGGGTGATAGCCTTCCTCATGCCATTGTCAAATTGTTCATGTACATGTTCTGGCGCACAGACCATGGTAATGCCCTCCAGTTGCTCAAACTGGGCCAACCCTTCAGGACACTTTTTTTTTGAGGTCTTATCACCAAGGTAAGAGTCTTCAGTGAGATCAGCCCCATCATTACCGCCTTGCAGCGGAACCAATAATTCTTGCACATCATCTTGATTCTTCTGCTTGTCGACTTTTTGAAGCCGCACAAATCGTGAGGTACTGTTTATAACCCTGAACAGTGACCGGTCGCTATCACCGGATACCTCAAGATTGTCATATTCTTCTACTTCGTCGGGAGTCGTGAATCCATTGGATCCAGCTTGATCTGCCTCCCAAGGGTAGGAAGGTGGAACTGTGGGAGTTACATGGTAGTAATAAATTTTAACCTGAAATCGAGGCCCATCAGATAGAGAAAGCACTCCAAAGGGTTGAGCTTGAATCTTTATATAAATACGATTGCCCCAAGCCCCAGGCCCAATTGCCTTAACCAGCAGGTTATTTCCTAATTGTACTTCAGCACATTTTGCATGTTTACCGATAATTCGTACAATTGAGGCTGGACCACCGCCGTTCTCGAAATATCCTTTTACGGCGAAAGGCAGATACAGTAGCGTACTATTGTCATGAGAACTTCCAAAAAGGCATGTAAATTCATCCCAAGACCTAACAAGGTGAGGAGAGAGCGGACCACGTTCCGTTCTTCCAATAAATCCCGTGATTCCTTCTACAAGCCTGTCAGGTCTTTGGGGAGGATGGGGAGGGGATTGGGTAAGGAATTGACGGGCTACATTCTTACTAATCATGCATCCTCATAATTTTTCTTTACTTTTTAAGTCTTTTTCTTCCCCCTCACTCTTGATAGGAAATTCCAATTAAAAATAGAGGAGTGAAAAACCCTTCTATATGAATATCTCCTCCTTTACCTAGATTTCGCCCTTGCCTATACCATAAATTCATGAATTTCCCTGTGAACTAGATCACAGGCAGAATCATTTTTTCGTTTAAAATCCACTCCTAAGAATTATTAATTGGAGTTTTCAAGGTAAAATAAGGAATTTATAAAGATTTTGGGGAGTTCAAGAGGAAGAATGAAGCACCTGGGAGAAATAGCTCAGGAGGTTAAATCACAATTGCCTGTTATAACATGGACTCAGGTTCACATGGTTTGGGTGGGATCAGTTTTCTGGGAAGTTTTGTCTTTGAATCAACACAAGCCAAATTTAATTGAAGTTGGGTTAAATTTTTAACAGAGGATAAATCGGCCCCTCCAAAGTTCGTCCTTTCCAATGTCGCACCTTTTAAATTTACTTGTTGTAGATTCGCTCCATAAAACGAGGTATGGCTTAAATTGGCTTCAAAAAGATTCGCTTCTGCAAGGGTTGCAGCCTGTAAGGTTGCCCGACTTAGATTCACAGTACCCATATTGGCATGAGAAAGGTCGGCACCATTTATTATTGCCTCTACAAGATTTGCCCCGACCAAGGTGCTCCGTTGAAGATTTGCCGCAACCAGATTAGCCTTAAAAAGGTTCGCTTCAAATAAATTGGCTTGACGTAAACTCGCATGAGTAAGCAGTGCTTCTTGCAGATTCGCTTCAAATAAATTGGCATAAGCGAGATTCGCACGTCGAAGATCCGTACGCTGAAGATTGGCTCGTAAGAGATTCGCCAACTCAAGGTCGCTAGAAAATACAGTGCCATCCTGAAGGTCAGCCTCTTGTAGGTTCGCTTTTTTAAGATACGCATGGCTAGCGGAGAGATGCCGCAAGTTTGCTCCCGAGAGTTGGGCTCCCTTGACCACAGGAACAGATGTTCTTTGTTCTTTTTGTCCGCTCACGGTTCCTATTCGTTCAGAAACATCGAGATTTGAGACTTCTGCAAAGGCAGACATGCCTATCAAAGGAAGGGTCAGGGGTACTAATGTTCGGTGAATCGTAAGATTTCCTTGCTTCTGAACACGCCCCACGATCTCTTGTGCCATACGTTCAATCTTTTGTTTTGAATCTAGACCTGCAAAACCTTTTTTCTGTAATGGCATTCCATTAATGGCCCCATCAGAAATAAGCACAATGAACCCACAAGCTAAGACTCCAACGACGATGGATTTCCACCAGCCTTCCCCCAGGTAGACCTCCTTCTGTTCACCATTTTTTCGACGGGAAAGACCTCTCAACATGCAGGCTGCCCGCTGTTGAAAAAAAACTGCGCCAACAATGGTGAGCACAAGGAAAGCGCCTTGCCAAATTGTGACCTGCCAATGATGAAGGGAAAGAAGTCTCATCCAACAGAGTCCCAGAGAGAAAGGAATCATCCACCAGATGATGAGCTGAAGTAAGCGATATTGAAGGTATCCGACCCAGGAGCGAATTTTTCTTAAATGAAAAAAGTTGGGAGCGATAAACCCATTCACAATCCAGGGAAACAATTCTTGGTCAAGAGAGCGGCCATTGGGAAAAACAGCCGGAAACTGGACGACACCTTTCCAAGCATTCTCAGCATATAAATGCCAATAGTAATAACCAGCAAGTAGTATCGCAGAAAAAATTATTACAAAATTGGTTACTGGCACACCCACACGAATGATGGGCAACCCCGGTGAAAGCGAGTTGGTAAGAAATTGGGCATCCGATGTGCTCCATAGCGTCAGGAGGAGGTATCCCGTTAAGAACAGAAGGAGAATGAAGCCTTTGGTAAGGGACTGGCAAGTAACCTCGAGAAATCGTAATCCCTGACGAAAAGCTCCATATCCCTCTGGGTAGGTGCTATCCGATAATATAGCTCCTGAAAGTCGACCTTCTTGCAATCCAGAACACTTATGGAAGTTAGCCCTCTGTAAATTTGTGTCACAAAAATTAGCCTCTAATAGGTTTGCCCCCTGAAATTGGACCTCTCGCATATCGGCTCGATAGAAATTGCTTCCTCTTAAATCGGCCTCCTGAAAATTACATTCCCCCAAAAATGCCTGCTCACATTGGGTGTCGAGCATTGTAGCTTTATGAAAATTCCCTCCCCCCATGACCACCTGGTTTAACTCAGCGCCATTGATATTGGCATCTGAAAAATTTACATCCCATGCATCCGCGTGAGAGAATTGGGCACGATATAAATTTGAATGGCTAAAATTTGCACCCCAAAGATCCGCATGCTCAAAATTGGCATGCTTTAAGGAAGCACCTTGAAAGTCCGATTGCCAGCAAATAGCATTTCGTAAGTCGACATGATCAAGCTGTACCCCTCGAAGATTACAACGGGAGAGATCTATTCGTCCCTTCACATAACGATTACGTTCTTCAGTTTTGATCCTTGTCCATTTTTGATAGTCACTCGACTCTAACCATTGTTGATGTTGGGCTATAAGAGACTCAAGCTCTTGTGGTGCGAGCGTACGCAAGGCAGAGTTCGGTTGAGCTTCCTTTTTCCTTTCGTGAAAACGACTCGATTCCTGCCGTGCTAAATAGGTCTGAAATGGGTGCTCGGCAAGCTTGTTTATCTGCGAAGAGCCTTCCATAACAAGGAAGGCTAGGCTTTACGAGGGGTACCTGTCAAGATTCAGAGGCTTGGCTGAAGATCCGAGCTTCGTGCCAGGATGGTAAGTCCTACTTCTTTAGAGGGGAGGAGGAAGTATAAAAACAGAGAGTCAGAGAAAGAAAAAATCTGAGATAGGGGGAAAAATGGAAACAAAAGGGCTAGGAGGCCTCGGGCCAATTTACCGTGAAAAGGATTCTTTCCACCAGGAAGTTGCTGGGGTCTTTTCAACCTCAACCGTTTGCACCACTTGACGAGGTTCTGGCGAGTAGGGTTTAAACTCTCGACGCATTGTTTCAAGTTCCCTTAAAAAATCCGCTAACTTTTCCTGATCCTCAGAAGAAACCTTCACAAATTCAACACCTAACTCATCGTCTTTTATCCATCGAACGGTGGCTCGCTCAACCCTGAAAGAGGAAGAGGCAGTCGTAGACTCCAGGGAGAGAGACATGTGTTTCGGGAAATTATAAGCAACATTACTGCGAATCCGACAACCGGTAGCTGTCAGGTCTAAAACCTTCCCTGATCCGGGCGTCAGGTCAGCAACAATATCAATTGAAAAGCTGGTAATGAGTCTTTTTTTGTCGCGCGGTTCCATGATTCCTTTTAGGAAGAAAGCCTTATTAGCTATAAGGCTAGAGTACTCCAATTTTTAAAAATAACTACCCCGCTTAAGTGGGGTATTCTAAAGAAGAAATAAGAACTCCCAAGCCCTAAAACTCAATAGAAAATTGGATTCCCTCTATCAAAAATTCAGAGAAACTAAAATAACTTATCCTTAAATGAGTTATATGCTATTGATAATTAACGAAAAAATTAATCGAACCCCTCTTATAATTCTTTAAAGTAACATTTCTTTATCCGTACCACAAGCTAGAGACACCCATACCTCTCCAGATATTGCTAATAGGGGCTAGCCTGCGCCTTACCATCCCATTGCAATTCATAGTCGTAAAACAGTCCGCCTAAATTAATCACCTTCTTCATCCCACTTGGAGGGAATCGATAGAGGACCATATCACCGAGAGTCTTACGATCGGGATGGACTCGCAGTTCCGTCCAATGATTTTTGGATGGAGTGACTTCGAGGCAGGTAATGGATTTCCCTGTTGGTTTCTGAATGGTGTGTTGAACAGAAGGAATTTCGGAATTTGCACAAGAGCTTCCAGAAGAAGTCCAATTATTTGAAGTGAGCGTTTCCTGGGGATACCATCTGAGGAATTGTTTAAGCAACAGCAGGTCTCGAAAATAGGAAGGACTTTTAAAAGCAGTACCTCGACGTACTTCGTCAAGCATCATTACCCGAAGAAGATCGGGGTAAAAGTCTAAACTTCTCAAACGATTCTGAAAGTATGATGGCGGATTTTCTCGAATATGGTCAACTTCGGAATTCTTTAACCCGACCATGACATGCGCCATAGTCTCCAACCACTCAAGGAAAAGTCGATACTCATCGAAAATAGGGAATTGTTGATGGGATGGGGCGAGTGATGGCATGAAAGGCCGCCGCTCCTTATCAAAAAGAAACAGGGATTCACCCATCTGCAAAACTCCTTGAAACATGGCATGATATTGTTGTTTGTCATACTGACGCCTTACATCCAATAAAGACGTTATCGAACCATCCAACGACTCGCTCACCTGTGAAAACCATGTTTGTCTGGAAACCGTCTTTAGAGTCCGCGACAGGGAAGTCTGGAGCCGTTGAAGCGCCCTCTTAAATTTTGCATCATGGTTCCGTGCAACAAATTCGAAGAGTGAAGGATGACTTGCTTTCAAATTCGTTGACGGTGGTTGAGTTACCTCGTCAATATGAATTCTATCCCGTGAAGTATCAAAGGGCTTCCGAAGCGATAAGGCAGAATCCAAGGAAAAATTGAGCAAGCCGCCCATATCACGTAAAAAATCGTTAAAAGTGCCATTTTTTTTATAAAAATGGAATTGAGCTAATGAAAAATAAATCTGGGTATTGAAGGGAGAAAAGGTGAACGGTTGATCCCTTGTTTGAAAAATCGTATCAAAGACCTGCGGCAAAGGGGAAGAAGAGGGGGGCTTGGCTTCTAGATTCATGGCTAATGAGGTCGTATGAAGGTAGACCTCTTGAAGTGTGGTGAGCAAGTATTCGGTTAAATGATCGATTGGCGGTTGAGGAAGGACAGTCTTCTGAATATTCATCAAATCTTTCGACACAGGGCTAGCCTTTGAGAGACGGTTCAACCTCAGGGCATGAAGTCTGAGAGAAAGAAGTGACAAGGCTTCATCTGAGTTCAGGCTGTCCATCACGAAGGTCCCGTCTTGTGCCTTTGGGGCATCAGGCCACACTTCTTCGGGGTAGGGGGCTCCCCAAATTTTTCTTGTGGGGTGATCAGGTGCTTTGGGGCAGGCTAGCCCTACTCCGGTGAGCGAAAAACAGCTGGCTGCGAATTTAACGTGCGAGCCCTGTTGTCCTCCTGTTACGCCTATCCTCGTCATGAACTCTCGCTGGGCAGGTGGTTTCTTTTGTTCTTGTTGATAGGTATCCGTATTGTTGACAAGATAAATCGAAACATCTCCAGCATCTCCACCTCGAAACGGACCACGCCTATAATGGTTGGGAGGATTCACACAGACCTTTGGGTTACTTGCGCCACGGTATGCACAACCCCAAAAGGGCATCCCACCCCGGCTTCCTCTTAGGCCTCGAGCGTTAAACAAGGTCGTATCCTTGACCAAACTTTTCGGTTCAACAATTTCAGGAATCTCAGCCTTCACGCCATTCCAGTTCGGGTTTAATTTCTTGCATTCTCGGCAAAAGGTAATGCGATGGGCAAAAACGGTAATATTTCCAGAACGAAGGTTTTCCCACTTCATGGCTTGGATAGGAAAATATTCAATACCTCGAGAAGAAGAGCCAGGATTGGCACAGAGAGTCATGCCGGCCGGAGCTTCGGGAAAGCGTTTTGCCGGTTTGAGCACATATTGTTTTTTGCGATCATCCCATACATCATCCGAGAGACGGTAAAATAATTCAAAGGAATCGATCACGGTATCCGCCCCTTTCAGCCAAGTCAAAATTGACCGGCAACCATTCTCGCTATCTTTCTCAAAAAAATCTCCGTCATGATCAAAATACACTCTCGTATCGATTGGTGCGGCAACATGAAGATGGTCCGTAAAAATAATGACGTCTCCGCCATTACTTAATAGAGGAGTCGTAATGGTAACTTCTGAACCAAATATGACAACGTCTTTTCCTTGAATGAATCGTTGATTGGCATATCGCTGGTACGGTTTATTTTCTGTAGAATAGTCCTCAAGCGCTTCAATGATAAAAGGATACTCAATGCGATCTTCTGACCAAGTGATGTGCGGAGTCGTCACCGAAAGACAAGTTAAAATGGCGATTAAATAAAATTTAATACTTCTCAGATAGTACATTCTAATAACTCATCAAAAGGATGAACTTTTACCTATTGAATAATAAGGAAATTATACGCATTGCGCAATATGGGCACATGTCTTTAACTATCAATTTTTCCAAAAAAGGCTTCTGCTGGTTCAACAAATAGGGGAGGACTCCATTCCTATTCTGTGTTGAGGGAACAGACGAGCTAATTGTTTAACTGTGGGGGAGAGATTAGGAACGTTCGTAGCGAAGGGATTAGTTGTAATTGTTTATACTTTACAATGAATTATGAAATTTTTGTTCATACAAAACGTTCACGTTCAACTTGGTTGGGAACCCGGCAAGAATCTGTTTTTCCCATCCATTGGTACCGATGACGGGCAATAAAATTATACACGGCATCACGAACAGGACGAGGAATAATAATACAAGCATAAAGTAAGGGCCAAAGACCAGAAAGATGCTTGACCACCCGTAAGCCTGCTGTTGATTTAGACGTGACCTTCCCTTTTTCGATCAGGAGAAATGTACTAAAGTCCTTGGTAGAAAGCTGTAATTCCTCCAATATTTTTTGCCCCGGTTCAGATTGAAGAGTCCCAAATTTAAACTTCTTCTCAGGATCATGATCCATCGTAAAGTTCACGGACGCGTTGCACCAATTACAGACGCCATCAAAGACAATGACCCGGTCGTACTTTGCCCATTCATGAGATTGGGGATCAAGTTGGTAGCTCATGACCACGTATTATGCCTCAAGACACGATTGATATTTTTAACCCACACCTGCCACTTCACATTATAAACATATTTTGTTGAAGACAGGGAGGGGTGATGAGAAGAGGGAAAGGAATGTTATAACTACTTGATTTAACTGGAGCTGGCGAGAGGAATCGAACCTCCAACCTGCGGTTTACAAAACCGCTGCTCTGCCGATTGAGCTACGCCAGCTCTGTAGAGGTTCAAACCGTGTCGTTATTAGATAGGTAACCGCAATTATTTAAAAACCTAGCAGGGGAGGGGATTGCCTGTCAAGATATTGATATTCTGAAAAATTTTTAACATTTCGAAGGAGAGTTTTATCCTTTTCTTGACCCAGGTATCCAACAAGTTTATCTTTGTTTTATTCTTCCGAATCCACTACTTTCGTCTTTCAAATTGATGAGTTCATCGCAACTGCGTTTTAGATAAAATAGCCTCTTGATCTTTGGTTTACTCAGGCCTCCTCTGGGGGTAAATTAATCTGCCGTTTTGACCTCAACGATGACCCCATTCCGGTTTATCCATACCAGCGATCTTCACCTCGATAGCCCGTTTCGTGGCCTGACGGAAATCGCCCCTGCTCTTAAGGATACCCTATTCGAAGCCACGTTTTTAGCCTTTCAAAATATTGTAGACCTCTGTATCGAAAAAGAGGTCGATGGCCTCTTAATTGCTGGAGATCTCCATGATGCTGTAAACCGAAGTCTCCGTTCCCTTACTCGCCTACGTGATCAATTTCTGCGACTACAAGACCACCACATTCAAGTGTTAATCTGTCACGGCAATCACGATCCCTTAACGGCTTGGGAGAAGAAGTTTCATTGGCCAGACAATGTTCATGTATTTGGAACAGAAACGGTGGAGTCACACCCACTTTTTCATGGTAATACTCACGTTGCCGATATCTATGGAATCAGTTATGGCGTCGAGCAAGTTACCGAAAACCTCGCGAAAGGCTTTAGGAATAAGGATTCATCTGTCTGGTCAATCGGACTGCTTCATACAAATGTTGGTGGGGATAAAAATCACCTCAATTATGCCCCTTGTGAGTTGCAAGATCTCTTAGATGCACGGATGAATTATTGGGCGTTAGGGCATATTCATGCCCACCGTGTCCTTCATACTGAAAACCCCTTGATTATTTACCCGGGAAATCCACAAGGACGGCACCCTCGAGAAACAGGTGCGCGAGGATGTTACCTCATAGAAGTTAACCATCAGGGTACTCCAGCCTTTGAATTTCTCCCTGTTGATATTATTCGCTGGCATCAAGAAAGTGTTTCTATTGAAAATATCTCTACTCTCGATGACCTCTTAACAGTCATGGAAACCCGGGGACAGGAACTCCTTCAAGGATCTGGGAACCGGCCTGGGATTGTTCGTTGGAAATTAATTGGCCGAGGCCCTCTCAATCGTGACTTATCACAAATCGGCCAACGTGAAGACCTTTTAACCACTTTACGGGATCGAATGGGGTTGGGAGCGGTCCCATTATGGTCTGAGTCAATTCATGATTCCACAGGAAGAGAAGTTGACGTAGAGGCTCTTCGTAAAGAAGAGAACCTCCTGGGTGATTTTTTACGTCTTTCAGCCGAAAGTGACAACCAGATGATCGATGAACTCCGACACTCACTAAAAATCCTGCTCGAAGACTCACGCCTTCGTAAATATCTCAAACCCCCTCAGGAGGAAGGTCTACGACAACTCATTCAGGCAGCAGAACGAGAAGGCATCGATCGTCTGTTAATCGATGAGAATTAATTCATGAAAATTACTGACCTGCATGTACATGGATTCGGGCACTTCCACGATTATGTCCAATCCCACCTGTCTTCAGGAATTACGTTATTTGAGGGACAGAATGAAGCGGGAAAATCTACCCTCATGGCTTTTATTCGAGCCATTCTTTTTGGATTTGAAGGAAGAAAAAGCGGGAAAAATCGGTATGAGCCGAAACAAGGTGGACGTCATGGAGGCAGTTTGAAAATAGTCAATGAAGAGGGGGAATCCTATATCATTCAACGTTCTGAAGGTGGCGCATATGGTCGAGTAAAGATATCCAGCCCTCAAACCCAGTCAGTTGATACTGTGCTTCCTCAGTTACTATCCGGTACGTCTAAAACCCTGTTTCAAAATGTCTTTGCCTTTGGACTCAATGAACTTCAGCAATTAGAATCCCTTCAAGATGAAGAGGTCAATCACCATATATATACCGCTGGCCTCGGCACTGGCTCGGTCCCCTTTGCCAGCTTGATTCAAGACTTAGAAAATGAACAAGAACAACTGTTCAAGCCAGGCGGCAAAAAACCTTTTATTAATGTGCTTCTAGCTAAATTAGATGCAACACAACGTACCATCGGGAAACTCCAGAAACTCCCAGAGTCTTACCTCAACCTTCAAGATGAACTTGGGACCATCGAACGAGATATTTCAATACAACAAACGCAACTGGAAAACCTGCAACAACAGGAGCAATGGCTTGACATTCTCATTAAGACGAAGCCCCACTGGGATCGCCTCACCACATTACAACGAGAACTTAGTGACCGACCCCACATACGTACCTTTCCAGAAGGAGGGATTGAACGTCTCAAACAATTACAAGAGAATCTTGCTGCGATTGATCGTAAAAAGCCCCAAGTCCACCAAGATATTGCGGAAATCGAGCAGCATCTGTCTACCCTACACATTGATCACGTTATCTTGGAATATAAGGAAAAGATTTATGATACGGAGCGAAAAGGGGAAATCTACCAAAAAGGGCAAAAAGATCTCACTCTCCACATTCAAAAGATGGATCAGTTCCGGCGAGACCTCGATTCCTTGTACCAACGACTTGGACCGCCCTGGACAGATGACTACCTCATTCGAACCCGGACGCATTTCCCCACCGAAGAACAGATCCTCACGTTTCATGAACGCTTCCGCCAGCAACGTGAAAAAAGTTTGAAACAGGCTATTCAACTTGAAAATCTCCTTGGTTATATACAAGAAAAGGAGACTGACATCGCCCATCTTCAGGAGCAAAATCCTGAGAAAAATACGTTAGAGAACACCGAACTCGCATCGCTCGATGAACGGGAGCAAGCTCTTCAAAATTGGTTCAAGGAATTTCACCATCTCAATAGCCTCATGCAACATCAGCAGGACATCCAGGAGCGTGGAACGCCTGTCAAGGAGCACCTCGAAGGCCTTGATAAAGATCTTGCAACCCTTGAACGGAACCATGGCCTACCTATCTGGATGATTCTTGCTGTCGGTATAATATTTGGAACTCTTGCCGTCTTTACTTTCTCACAGGGCCTCCCCCTCGTCACCATGGCCCTCATTGCTTGTGGCGTAATTGTCAGCGGGATCCTTATGTGGCGGCGCGATATACTCAAAAACGAGCAACAGGTTCGGGAGGCTGACCTTCAACAACAACAATTAAAAGTTGTCGCACAAGCACGGACGCTTCAAATAGAGGCTGACCGCACCTCTCAAAATATGACAGACATTCTCGAAAAAATGAAAACCCTGAGTTTTTTCATCACGCAACGCGAAATAAAAGAATTAAACGATGCAGAAGAGGTATTTGAAGCGTTACGAGCAGAACGTCGCCTCCAGGAACAAGACAAGGATCGTCTCACCCAACTTCAGACTCAACAAACAATGCTTCAGAATCTACAGGCCCAATATGCCTCTGAACAGCACCACTCACAGGAGCAGGAAGTTACTTTCCGCCAATTACAATCCGAATGGAAACAGTTTCTTGAAGAATTTGAACTCCCTGACAATCTACATCCCGAAGATGTCCTAGAACTGATGGCACATCGGGATCACGCATTCTCGAGTTACAATGCCTGGCATGAATCCTCCCAACTCGTGACTCAAGAACAATCCGAATCTCAACAGTTTCTGCATCAACTCAATATTCTCTTTCAACAAATTGGCCGCCATGAACAGACAACCACCGAACCGACAAAGGTTATGGAAATGGTGCATGAAATAGGGCAGGCCTTACGACATCAATTACAAGTTCAACAGACTCAAGTGCATGACCAGACGGTTCTTCAAGAAAAAAAGAAGGAACAATTACAGTTGGAGGAGGCTGCAACAAGCATTGGTCATCATATAACGAGATTACTTGAAACCGCCGAAGCTTCAGACGAGAAAGATTTTCAAGAACGTGCGGCTCGGTATAAAGAGCAGGTCCATCGGGAACAAGAGATAGCGCGACTCACAAGTCTTTGTACGGTACACACTGACTCTCAAGAAAAGGCAACGCTCTTGCGCGAGGAATTGTCAAACTTTTCGCTTTCCGAATTACACGAGCAACGGTCCAAGCTTCATGAAGAGCAACTTTTTCCGACACAAGAGCACATAACCCTTTCCCTGCAAGCCAAAGGTCGTGTTCAGCAGCAATTAGACGCACTGGAACATAATGCTCAACTCTCTGAGAGCCTTTTGGAGCATGAAACCCTACTCACTCAACTCGATCGTACGGTCCAGCAATGGGCCATACATACCACAACACGATTTTTATTGGAGAAGGCCAGGCTGGTCTATGAACGAGAACGCCAACCCGCTGTCCTTCGATATGCCTCAGAATATTTTTCAACCATGACGGGAGGACGCTACCACCGGATCAAGGTACCACTTGGAGAAGCCCGTTTAGAAATTGAAGGGGAGTCCGGATACTCTCAAACTACCAACCATCTTAGCCGTGGCACCGCCGAACAACTCTACCTAGCTATGCGTCTCGCCTTCATTCGGGAATATGCCACACACGCCGGCATTCTTCCTCTGGTGATGGATGATATTTTTGTTAACTTTGACCCCGATCGTGCCAAAGCCGCTATTAAAGTATTACGAGATTTCTCTACAACCCATCAAATATTGTTCTTTACCTGCCACCCTCATGTACGTCAGTGGTTCACAGAAATTATTCCAGATCTACCTGTTCGTTCGCTTACTCACCAGGAACAAGCCACCACTTTGTTTTAATTTAGCCTCTTTGTGATAGAGCGTTTTCCCAACAGTTTGTCACAATTTTGAACAGAGAGTATTTTGACCTATGTTAGATTCTCGACTACAATAACTATTGGAGATCCAACGCCCTCAAGTTCGTTTTAACCTATTAACTAGTATGAAAAGGTTCCATGTCAGCCATTTCCTTACCTAAGATTCTTCTCGTCGCTGGAGCCCGTCCTAATTTTATGAAAATTGCTCCAATTGTCCGTGAATTGAATCATCGGAAAGAGGACTTCGAGTACAAGGTCGTGCATACCGGTCAACATTATGATCGGGAAATGAGTGACGTCTTTTTTCAAGAACTCGAAATTCCAAGCCCTGACTATACCTTGCAGGTCGGAAGTGGTTCCCATGCCGAACAAACGGCAAAAATCATGACTCGGTTTGAGGAGGTCTGCAATAAAGAGAAGCCTCACTTAGTCTTGGTAGTAGGGGATGTCAATTCGACATTGGCCTGCTCAATTGTCGCGAAAAAGAACCAAATATCAGTGGCACATGTCGAAGCAGGACTTCGAAGCGGGGACAGAAGAATGCCGGAGGAAATTAATCGGTTAGTGACTGATTCAATTTCCGATTATTTCTTTGTCACCGAAAAAAGTGGAGTTGATCATTTATTGGCAGAGGGACACCCTCAGGACCGTATCTTTTTTGTCGGACATGTCATGATCGATAACCTATTTTTCCAATTAGAAAAAGTAAAACAGATGGATCCTAAAAAACTGCCATCCTCAGAGCTCAAAGAAGGCCGTCCTTCCTATGGAGTCGTGACGCTCCATCGGCCCTCCAATGTCGACAATAAAGAAATCCTTGATGAAATCGTTCAAGCATTATCAGAAATTGGGAAAAAGCTCCCCCTCATTTTTCCTATTCACCCTCGAACTCAAGCGAATATAGACAAGTTCAATTTACGCCTTCCAGAATCAATTATCACGACCAAGCCTCTTTCGTATATGGATTTCCTCAACCTTTTCCGAGATGCCACAGTAGTATTGACAGATAGTGGTGGGATTCAAGAAGAGACAACCGCACTTGGCGTTCCCTGTTTGACTCTTCGTGAAAATACCGAGCGTCCCATCACCATCACTGAGGGCACCAATAAACTAGTAGGAACTTCTAAAGAAACCATTCTTGGGGAGAGTACAAAAGTTTTGAGTAAGAAGACGCAAGAGCTTCCGAAACCTCATCTGTGGGATGGCCATGCCGCACAACGAATTCTTGAACAGATTCATAAATTAAACCTTCTCTGAATCTACCCGACCCTACGAATGGTTTAAACCCTTTTTCATTAACAAAGTTCATGAAAGTTATTTTCGAGAATTCCATCTCCTTAACCTATTTTTAGGCTTCCTCACAAACAATCCATACGAGTCTTTTATTGCTTATAGAGGGTGGTCTTAAGTTTACAAATCTGGCCGACTTCTTTCATTCCTGTTCAAAAATGAATCCTCACTCTTAGGCTAAAAATTGTCTTATGCCTAGGGGAGTAACTAATTAATGAATAAAAGAACGGGAGATGCTATTCCCCCTTGGAATTTCCTTGTACACCAAGAAGTTTGAAACGTTAGACAAAAATCCTTTTCTAGAGTTACCCAATAATCCAATTCCTTGGAACCTTCACTTAGAGGTTCAAAAATAGGCATATGGTTTGCATAACCTATGGGATTTAAAAGAATTTATTCACATTTTCCACTTACATAGAAAAAAAGGGAACCAAAGGTTCACACCTTTCATAATTAACTAACCAAATGAAACCTCCGAATCTTTGATCATAAACCAGCAATCAATTCTGCTTCTCCATGAGTAAGACATGTGCAATAGATTTCTACTGTAATAGGAAATGACAAGTCACACGTTTCATTTTATCCGTGGAATAGTATGGTCAGCAGGAGGCAATTTACTTGGCATGATAGCCTCCCTAGGCACCATTGCCATTGCAGCACGTCTCTTAAGTAAAGAAGACCTAGGAGCTTTTTTTTTAATTCTTGTGATTGGTCAGCTCACCACTACACTTGGTGATTTCGGACTCAAAAATACCGCAATTAAAATACTTTCGTCTCTTCAAGGAAATTCACTAAATGAGACTTCACAATTTTTTATTACCGTTACAGGAGCTATCTCCTTTTGCTCTTGCCTACTCGTGGCCTGTACCATCCCATTTCTTAAACAAGTTTGGCCCTACCCAGAGTTCACCAAACTCGCCTGGTATGCACTACCAATTTCCTTTCTTATGGCCAATTTTCAAATGGCAACCTCCGCTTTGGTTGGAGCAAAACTTTTTCGTCCGCTCTCCATTATTACTGGTGGAATAGAGATTTTCAGGGCAGGGGCATCAATTATTGCACTCATGCTTGGTAGCGGTGTCGCTGGTCTACTCTGGTCAATGATGATTTCTAGAATTATTGGAATTCTATGCATGTGGAAACTTTCATCTGGCCAATTTGGATTCAAACTCCGTCATCAACACAGCCAGGATATGTTTCGTTTTGGGGGATGGCTTTACGGTGGTTCCCTGCTATCTCTATTGGCTGTTCGCTCTGCTGACACCATTTTGGCATCTCAGCTTGGAACCGCAACCTTGGCCATTTATACCGCAGCCATGCAACTTCCTGGTGCCCTTCAACGTATTTTTGAGTCGATACGTCCGGTCCTTTTAGGCTTTGTCTCTTCAACTCACACTCATGAATCCAACCATCATTTTGAGTCTCTACGCATACTCACTGGAATTTTGGCCATTGGGGCTTCTTTTTTAATGGTTAATTCCGAACCTTTCATGAACACATTATATTCGGATGCCTATTCAAGTGGCATCATAATTATGCAAGCTCTCTGCGTTTGGAAAGCCTTAGCCATCATAAATTATTTTTTTTCAATTTCGTTAATTGGGACAGGGAGTGCTAAAAAATCATTTGAATTGATGATTCCCCAGGTAATTATCTCTATCGGAGGAATTCTGTTGGTCATCAGGCCTTATGGGACATTTGGGGTAGTTGCGGTCCTCATCTTGACAGCAATACTGGGAAATATTCATGGCGCCTGGCTTTTAGCCTCCCGAAACCAGGTAATGTTTTGGGCACTCATCTCACTTGTATTTAAGATCACCATACCACTTACGTTTCTTCTCGTCGCAATTATCTATTTTCAATTCTCATTCATTGAAATGGTCGGGATTTGGGCCACCATCATCTTTTCATTGTTTGCCTGTGACGTCCTTAGATTCAAAGATATTCAGAGTACCTACAATTCGGTTGCTAAAAATTTCAAGCCCAAAATGCATCCATCTGGAATTCCACTTCCATCTTCCTTGGGATCCCAAAAGTAACGGAATGAATAAATATAAATGCACAAAACGTGTTTTCATGTGTAGTAGAGAAATGAAATGGAACAATTCTTTAAGCAAGTAACCATCTTCATAATCGGATTGGTACCCGTCATTGCATTACCACTCACCGATTTGTATCACATTCCTCATTTTCGTGGGGCAGCCTTTGGCTTCATCGTTCTTCTCTTCGTTTTATATATGATATCGGGTGCAAAATTACGAACGGTGCCCTGGACGTTAATATCCATTTTTGCTTTTGCCGTTTGGGTCGCCCTCGGGGTTATGTACACACGTGCCAGTAATTATGGAGGTGGGAAGGCTTTTTTGGTGGCCAGCTATTATGGAGTTCTGGGATACATTTTATACCAATTGGTAGATACAACTTTTCAATTGAAAAGGTTTTTGTACGGTATGCTCACAGGAGGCCTTTTCACATTGGCCATCTTATTCTATGAATTTGGAAATCCAATCTCCCTTTTAACCCATGCATCCCGGTTTTATCGGCTCCACTTTGGCGAACAGGGAAACCCTATTCTGCTTGCACGATCCCTCGGGATGACAATTCTTTTGGTAACCTGGTTTATTTGGCAATCACCCAAAAAGCTATTCCAAGCAGCGTGGGGGCTACCGATGATAATGGCCCTTGCAAGTTATTTAGTACTCACGGGATCGAAGGGACCGATAATTTCATTGGGTATTGGAATCTGTGCGGCGATTTTTCTTCTGTCCCGATACGGAATTCCTTCACTGGCTATCACCGCCATAGCCTTGCTGTTTTTAGGTCAAAGCATTCTTAGCGTATTACCTTCTGAATTTGTGACCCAGCGCTTTCTTCAAAAAAGTGGAGACTTATCGCATCGACTACCTGTTTATTTAATGACTTGGGAGGCAATTGTAGGGGCTGGTCCCTTCGAATTTCTTATAGGACACGGCACTGGAGATTTTGGATACTTTCTTTTTCATAAAGATGCGCGACAATACCCGCATAATATTTTTTTTGAAGTGATGTATGAAAATGGTCTCATTGGAATTATTTTATTTTTATTCTGTATCGGCATACCTCTACGTTCACTTTACGAAATAAAGATTTCCAATTTTCATGGTAAGGAGAAACCCCTTGTTGCCTTAATTGGTGGTTTGTTTGTGATGGCTCTCATTAATGCGCAAGTTACCGCAGACCTTGGCCAGAATCAATTCATCGGCATTTTAGGCGTGCTTGCGGTTGCACTTAGTCAGGGGAGTCCGATGGAACCAAAAACAAAACATGAAATGAATTCCATAAAAATTCTTTCTTTACAAAAACCATTACCAGTTTCTACCCCAGGAATATAAAAGATGACCCAACAAGCCCATATTTTACTTTTTATTCCCGAGTTCCCAGCTTTGGACCATGGTGTTTTACATGCTCAGGTTCTATCCGTAGCAAGATTTCTTACAGAACGAAATTATATCTGTCACTTTATGGGTGTAGAGAAAAGTTACGATAGAGCCGAAATGGCCATCCAACAAATTTCTACAGTCTATAATATCCCTACCCATATTTTTGATATCTATCCAAAACATCCTACTGCCTTCACCCTTGCCAAGACAGCAAAAAACCTAGCAGGGAAGGCAGAAGCCGTACTCAAAGAAATCCGTCCAACCCATATTTATTCAAGAGGCTGTATAAGTTCTTTTTTCGCTCGACGACTTGCAAGAAAATATAGTGCGATCTCCATTTATGATGTTCGCGGGGCATTAGGTGAGGAGGTACTGTTAAGGCGAAATAATACTATCTTGTCCTACTTAACCAAAAAGATAGAAAACTTTGAAATAGAGCATACGGACAAGGTCGCGACTGTTTCACAAAATCTCGCCGAATATATTCAGAAAGAAACGGGTAGAAAGGATGTCACGGTTATTCCAAGTATTTTTGATGAGACCATGATGTCATTCAATGAAATGTCTCGAGTGGCTTTACGACAACAATTCCGAATACGCGATAATGAGTACCTTATTTGTTATTCTGGTGGATTAAGTAAATGGCAACGCGTGTCAGACATTATAGATCTTCTTCAGCAATGCATGACTATAGAGCCTAGGATCAAGACGCTTTTCTTAACTCGTGAAAAAAGTTCTCTGGAAACACTCCTATATACGAAATCCTTTCCTGCTTCACAATACATTATCGAAGAATGTCCACATGAAAAAATTAACCAATACCTTTCAGCCGCTGACGCAGGAATTATAATGCGTGAAGACACTCTAGTGAATAATGTCGCAAGTCCCATCAAGGTAGCAGAATATTTAGGGTGTGGGCTTCCTGTCATCTTAACTAAAGGTATTGGAGACTATAGCCAAACCCTCTCAGGAGCAGGAGTGGGCTTATTACTCGATACCTCGAGCAATATGGCTCAACAAATTGTCAACTTTCTACACGGACAAAATTTTTCAACATTACGAAATAAAGCCATAGCCTATGCGCATTCACATCTTACGATGTCATCTAACCTTCATCATTATGAAAAGCTTTATACCTCAACCAATTAGCACTCTATATGGCCATGCAGCAAATTAAAATTTTGTGTATATGGAGCCTCTTTTGTTTCTTCCTGCTCGTTTTTGTGGAAATTACCTCTCTTGGCTCTGAACAACATCCAAATATTGCAAAGGGGGCCTCTTATAGGCTCGTACCATCACCCAACTATAAACTCACACAGGATAGGCTAGATAATCAGCAACTCACTGATGGACAATTCTCGAAAAGCTATTTCTGGAAATCAAAGAAGACAGTCGGATGGAAGGAATTTGGACCCATTCAAATAGAAATGGATCTACGCGACATTGTTCAACCGACATTGATATGTATTAATACCGCAAGAGGAAATCACGCTAAGGTTTCCTATCCCTACCGTATTGATATTTTTAGCTCATTAGACAAAAAAACTTTTCGGTATCAAGGGAACCTCTTTCAGGAAAGCGATCATCAGGATGGGTCGTATCAAGTGAAAAAATTTTGTTCCAAGCAGTTCTATGTCCCCGCCCAGCACGTGTGGTTTTTCGTACAACCTAAGGGCCACTATACCTTCATGGATGAAATAGAAATCTTTGGAAAGAAAGTTCCCTCAGAAAACAGCGTGAATTATCCATTATCTCGCGACCAGGTCAAACCATTTCGGGAGCGGGTGGCGAAACTCGGGAATCAGGCGGAGGGGTTACATTTGGCTGCACAGCAAACACTTCGCATAGCAGAAAAAAGTCAAAACCGAGGAAACCCTTCCGGCCCAAAGAAGGTGAAAGTATTACTCCATCGCCTTACCAAGGAGACTTTTTCACAAGAGGAGTCCCTTAACTCCATACGAAAAGGTCTAAGAGAGGTTCATTCAGAATCATTGCATCTACTTTATAAAAATTCTCTGGTTGCTTGGAAGGGTAATCCTTGGGAACGTTTTTCGTCTTTTGATATCCCAGCGTTTCCTATCGAGGAAAGACAACCCCTCCAACTTGAAGTCATGAGCCAAGGCACAACCTCAGGTACCGTTAACATTACCAATACCTCTCGTTCAAAACAGCAAGTGAAAGTCAGTGTACAAATCGAACATCCTCACGCTATCACACCCACCATCACGATACGCGAAGCAATCCCTATTTTAACTGTCAACAATGAAGTTCGAGCCGACCCGCTCCTTCCACTCTCAACCAATGGTCTTTCATTAAAGCCAGGGGAGTCAAAACAAATTTGGCTCTCGGTAAGCTCTCAAGCCTCTCTTCCTTGCTCGTATAAGGCCTCTCTTAATTTTATTAGTCGTACTTTCAAAGAACAATCAGTCTCGTTTCCACTCTTCATTCATGTTCGAAAAGCTAAAATGCCACAAAAACCGACTGTCTATGTTACAAACTGGGCCTATTTAAATTGGAGACCAATTCAAAATATCCCGAAACAGGCTGTTAAAGACTTACTCCACCACCATACCAATGTCTTTGTTATCCATCCACGCCACGTACCGTGGCCTCAGAAAAGTGGCGATAAACTATCGATTGATTACTCTATGTTTGACAAGACAATTCAGTATCACCCTTCAAATGCGAATTTTCTTTTTCTTACATTTTTTAATAATCCAACCTACCGAACGTTACAAGGGCATTACGAATTCTTAAGCCCGGAATGGGAACAAACTTTTAACATGTGGATTCGAGATTGGGTGGACCATATTCATAAGCTTGGTCTCAGATACGACCAGTTTGCTCTATACATTTACGATGAACCGCAAAGCCCTCATGACCTTCAAATTTTAAAAGAAACGGCCAAACGGATTAAAGCTATTGATCCACACATCAGGATATATACCACCTTGCCTAATATTGGCTTGCAAGACTTGTTATCAATTGCACCATATGTCGATGTGTATCAGTTAAAAGACAACAATTTATCTGGACTCCTTTCTAAGACTCTTAAACTGATGAACAAGCAAGTCTGGTCTTATTCGGCCGATGGAGGAGGAAAATCAGCACATCCATTAGGCTTCTATCGCATTCAAGCCTGGAAGGCGGTACAAGCAGAAGTCACAGGAATTGGCTTTTGGTCCTATGCCGATACAGGATCTTCTGGAACAGCCTGGAATGACCGAGATGGAACCCGTCCCGACTATTCAGTGATTTATGAAGGTTCAAACAGTATTATTTCGAGTAAACGATGGGAAGCCTGGCTGGAAGGGGTAGAAGATTATGAACTCTTACATCTTGCCAAAGGAAAATTACAGGGAAAATCTGAAACGAGCCAATATTGGCAATTGATCAAATCAGTCATAGAACGACCAACAGACTATCAGCACTTAGAATCAACACGTTCTTGGATGTTAACAGTCGCATCGCGCTGAATAAATAAATTCGGGTACTTTTGCAGGAGCTTTCTATTTCCACCCAGTGTATAGGACGAACTCGTACAATGCTCTCAGGCACCACTAAGCTACAATCCCACAAACAGGACTCGAAGGTCAGTTCTGGTTCTTTTAAAAGCATTCTGTTAATTGGCCCCTTACCACCACTTCTCGGAGGGCAATCCATACTGAATAAGTCCATTCTTGAGAGTTCTATTAATGATAGTTATATATTGCGATCTTTGAACGTTGGTCTTCGGGATATCAATATTATCTCTCGAGGACTTCTCACGCTTCGCTATTGTGCCCACCTGGCGTTTATTCTTATTCAACATCGGGACATCGCACTCTTGCATATTCATACCCAAGCCACACTTGGTTTTTATGAAAAAAGTATCCTCGTTCTACTCAGTCAAATGTTTAGGCGAAAAACGGTATTACACATACATGGAGGTCGCTTCCGAGCGTTTTGGCGAAATGCAGGAAAGTTAAACAAGCACCTCATAAAATGGTTACTTGAACGCAATGACGCTATCATCGTTCTTTCTTCCTCATGGAAAAAGTTTTATGAGGAAGAAATTTCTTGCCAGATTCCCATTAAAATTCTTCCAAATGCGGTGACAACACCCATTCGTACAGACACCGTAAAGTCCTCTTCACATAAAACCATTCTGTACGCAGGTCATTTAAAGCCTGAAAAGGGATTATTGGATTTGCTTGAGACGTTAAAGTTATTAAAGCCTACCCATGGTAATACGATAGAACTTCAACTCATGGGAAAAGGAGACACTATAGAAAATGAAACATTAATACGAGAGGCCTTTACCTATTCAGATCTTCCAGAAGTAAAAATGCTAGGGGCGTTGGAAGGTTCGGAAAAATGGAAGGCATTTCACCAGGCTGACGTGTTTGTCCTTCCATCCCATAGTGAAGATATGCCTCTCTCGATTTTAGAGGCAATGGCCGTAGGAAAACCTGTAATTGCTACGACTGTCGGATTAATCCCCGAGGTTATCGAACATGGAGTCAATGGCTTTTTGGTTCCTCCCCATAATCCCCCAGCACTAGCAGAAACCTTGCGATTGCTACTCGACAAACCGGACCTCTGCAGGGCTATGTCCAGTGCGAATCTTGAGAAAATTGAGCGCTTCTATTCTTTTGGTAAACTTGAAGAACGACTAAAACTTTTTTATAGGCAAATTTTAGGAGCAGAACCTAATTAACCTATGCGGATCCTATTTCTTTCTCACTATTTTCCTCCTGAAGTGAATGCCCCTGCGTCCCGGACATTTGAACACTGTAAGGAATGGGTCCGGGAGGGACATTCGGTCACCGTCCTCACCTGTGCGCCAAACCATCCTCACGGAAAAGTCTATCCTGGGTATCGAAACTCTTTTTTTCAAAAAGAAGAGAAAGATGGAATCCTCGTTTATCGAATCTGGACATATGTCACAGCGAATGAGGGCTTTATTAAAAGAACGATTAATTATCTATCTTACATGGTGGTCGCCACTCTTTTTTCACCATTTCTACCAAAAGCCGACATTGTTATTTCTACATCCCCACAATTTTTTTAATGGTCTCGGGGGATATTTTGTAAGTGCATTAAAACGAACACCTTGGGTTCTCGAAATTCGAGACCTGTGGCCAGAGTCTATCGTAGCCGTTGGTGCAATCACGAATAACCGTATCATTCACATCCTGGAATGGATGGAAAAGTTAGCATACCAAAAGGCTACCCACATCATTCCTGTCACTGATTCCTTTCAAGCCTACATGCTGAAGAAAGGAATCCCAAAAGAAAAAATTACTGTCATAAAAAACGGAGTCGACTTAGGTAAATATAATCCAGAACAAATAGGAGCGGAGTTTCATGATGACTTGGGGTTAAAAAATAAATTCGTTGCATCGTATGTAGGGACTCATGGCATGGCACATCACCTTGCAACTATACTCCATGCAGCCCAGGAACTACTCGATTACCCTCAAATACACTTCCTTCTTGTAGGAGATGGGGCAGAACGAAAACACCTTCTCCAGCTTTGCCAATCAATGCATCTTCGGAACGTGACGATGCTTGAACAATTACCTAAAGAACGCATGCCTCATCTCTGGAGTATTTCAGATGTCAGCCTTGTAGTACTCAAAAAATCAGACCTTTTTCTTACGGTGATCCCATCAAAAATGTTCGAAAGTATGGCCATGCAAACACCAATTATTTTAGGTGTGGAAGGTGAAAGCGCTGATCTTCTGAGAACAGCTAAGGCAGGTCTTACGATAGAACCGGAAGATGCGAAAGCCCTCGCTCGTACTACTCTTCATTTATATAACAACCCCACCTTATGCCAAGAACTAGGAGAAAATGGTCGGCACTATGTAGCCCAATTTTTTGATCGTACTCTTCTTGCCAGACGATATAGTCAGGTTCTTCAAGCCCTCTCCGATTAATTTCCATTACACCCTCTTTCATCGATTTGAGTGAAGCGAAAAGTGGAAAATACCTGTGTAGGGGAGTTCCGGCTCTTTCCTAATTTTTGACAAAATTTGTCATAGGGCTCGGGGATATACCATTGCTCGTAATTGAACACTGAGAGGATGAACTTCAAGATCACCGCTCAACAAAATTATAGCAAAATTAAATAGTTATGCTAGGTACACTATAGCCACCTTCGGTCTTATTTTTGCACTCCTTGAGTGACTCCCAATCCAGGCGAACCTTTCTTCCTACATACACATGAGATCCATGTGAAAGAATCGTCTCGTTGGAAAAGAGGAATAAGAAGTAGCCTTGAAAAATAGAATCAAGAAGCTGACGACATAATTCTGCCAATCATACCCGACCTATGAATATAAATTTAGCAGTAACACGAAATTCTTACATGACCTGGATAGCTGGGATTGTCGCATTTACGTTACTCCTTGTTTTGTATTTTCCCAGTCTAATTCTTATGGCACAAATCTGGGTTGGAGATGAGAACTATGGCCACGGTATATTTATTCCACTCATTAGCCTCTACCTTATTTGGCAACAACGCACTCACCTCTTAGCAGTTACTCCCGGTATTTACTGGCCAGGACTTATTCTATTTGGTTTAGGTCTTACCTTTTTTTTAATTGGGGAATTAACAACGTTATATATCGTTGTCTGGTTGTCTTTCTGGTTAATGTTAATGGGCCTTGTCATTACCTATATTGGACTGAACCGAGCCAAAGTCATATGGTTCCCATTACTCTATCTCCTTTTCATGATTCCTCTTCCTCAGTTTATTTTCAGGACTCTCTCACAAGAACTGCAGCTCATCTCCTCATCACTCGGGGTTGGCTGCTTGCAAATTGTGGGAGTGACCGCCTTTCAGGAAGGAAATGTCATTGATTTAGGCCCAATTCAATTACAAGTAGCCGAAGCGTGTAGTGGAATTCGTTATCTGCTTCCCTTAATGGCACTCTCCTTGTTATGTGCCTACCTATTTCGAGAAGCCATGTGGAAACGTGTGTGTTTGTTTCTATCTAGTATTCCCATATCGATCCTTTTGAATGGATTTCGAATTGGAATAATAGGAATTTTGGTTGAGTGGTACGGGAAAGAACCGGCAGAAGGTTTTTATCATTTGTTTGAGGGATGGGTCATTTTCCTTGTCAGTCTCGGAATTTTGTTTCTTGAAGCTATGATGTTAAGCCGCATCGGCCGCCGTAAGACATCTCGTCATCTTCTCGACCAATTCGGATTGGAGGCTCCACCCTTAGGAAGTGAATTATCACCTACACTTCATACAAACACCTCCTACAAATTGTCTCCCTCAACCCCTTTCACCATAACCTTGGTGTTGCTCGTCCCAATCATTTTTGTGGCCACTAAGGTAGAGGCTCGCATGGAAGTTATTCCGCAACGCCAGGCATTATTCGAATTTCCAATGAAAATAGGTGAATGGACGGGCAACTCATTTGCCATGGAACAGATGTATCTCGAAAAGCTCAAACTGGATGACTATCTCCTGGCTGATTTTTACGCTCCCCATGATTCACCAATTAATTTATATGTCGCCTATTATGATTCTCAAAAAAAAGGGCGATCTGCACATTCACCCCGTTCCTGCATCCCAAGCGATGGATGGGAAATCGTTTCTATCAAAAACGTAAAGTTTCCGGATTCTGAAATGTCAGAACATGCCATGAATGCCAATCTGGTTACTATCCAAAAAGGGGAGCAACGCCAATTAGTCATGTATTGGTTTCAACAACGCGGACGTACAATCACCAATGAATACATGGTCAAATTGTATTTACTATGGGATGCCCTTACTCAAAACCGTACAGATGGTGCACTGGTACGACTCATCGCTGATATGAAATCGGGACGTAAAGAACACGAGGTTCAAACGGACCTCTTACAATTTGCGTCGTTAGTCAAAGAAAGACTTCCTGAGTATGTCCCAAATTAAAAGAATGTCTTCGGAGACGAAGTGAGTCTTATGAGTGGTCCAATTTTTTTCAGTTTCCTCGCTTCACTACTTATTTGTATGGCATTGATTCCGGTACTGACTGTGACGGCAGGCCGGCTGCATATTCTTGATATCCCCGATGAACGAAAAGTTCATAAGGAACCGATTGCCCGGATTGGAGGCGTGGCCCTGGCCATAGGTGTCATTTCTGCCATTCTATTATGGGCTCCGAAGGACAAACTTATTATTGCCTCAATTATTGGTGGAATTATTATTTTATGTTTTGGAGTGTGGGACGACAAAGCCAATCTTGGATATAAAACCAAGCTGTTCGGTCAGTTTTTAGCTGCAAGTATCATTGTAGGAGTGGGGCAGGTTACCCTTACATCCCTTCCATTCATTAGTGAATATACGCTCCCGCAAATTATTTCTATTCCTCTTACCATCATTATTTTAATTGGCAGCACCAACGCCATCAATCTTTCCGATGGCCTAGATGGACTTGCGGGAGGACTTTCCTTGTTAAGTCTTGCGGGAATGTCCTGTTTGGCATACCTAGTTCACGATCAATCCGTTTTACTTATGATTGTACCTGTCATAGGCGGACTTATTGGTTTTCTTCGTTTTAACACCTATCCTGCTAAAATATTTATGGGGGATGGCGGGAGTCAATTTTTAGGGTTCTTTTTGGGAATTTCGGCTATCGTTCTGACAGATGTGGGGCGAAGCCCTTATAGCCCTCTCCTGGCCTTTCTCCTTCTTGGGCTCCCAATAATAGACACGCTCTGCGTCATGACCCAACGCCTAGTCGAAGGCCGCTCTCCATTTTCTCCTGATAAAAATCATTTCCACCATAAACTACTTCATGCCGGGTTTTTACATTATGAAGCGGTTATCATAATTTACTCCATTCAGGTAGGCATGGTCTTATTGGCCTATTTGTTACGTTGGAGTCATGATCTGACGCTTCTCTTGGTATACCTCTCAATTGCCTTAAGTATCATCGCCTTCTACTTCTTTGCCGATAAAGGTGATCGCCCGTGGTTGAAACTCGGTGGTGGTATACGCATGGGACCATCAATCGTTAATCGCCTCGAACAGTGGGAATGGCTTAAATTAGTACCGCATCGTCTCTTGCAAACAGCTGTTCCCTTATACCTGATCCTGAGTGTCTTTTTGCCTATTCAAATCTCTAACGATATTGCTCTACTCTGCGCAGGATTGTCTTTGGCTCTCCTTTTGGGATTTTGGTTTTTTCCTTATCTCCGGTATTACCTCATTCGATTTGGATTATATGTTGGAACAACATTCGTTATGTATTTTGGTGAATTGCAATTCATGGCGACCCCTCGCTCCCTACAAATATGGCAGCATTTTCTTTTTGGTGTCTTTGCACTTCTGGTGGTTCTGGCAATCCGCTTTGATCATAAACATCGATTTCAAACAACTCCTCTCGACTATCTTATCGTCTCATTGGCCCTCATATTTCCCTGGCTACCTGAAATGTGGGAAGGCAGTATTTTTCTAGGGGTCCTGACTGCCAAAATAATTGTCTTTTTCTTCGCGATTGAATTATTACTCAACACCAAAAATCAACGTCCCATCTATTTAGAAATGCTTACTCTTTGGATTTTTGCCATGTTAGCAATTCGCAGTTGGCTGTAACCATCTTCTTGGTAAGGGGTACATAATAATGTTTTCAATTCCTACGATGCACCGCAATGATCGCCAGATACTATTCCCGCTTTGTTTTATACTTCTTTTCCTGCCACTGGTTTCGTGCGGAAGTCCAGAAGAACGTAAAGCGACATATTTACAGCGCGCCCAAGACTTTTTAACTGATAACAATCTTCCCAAAGCCAGGGTTGCACTTCGCAATGTCCTTAAAATTGACCCAAAGGATACCGAAGCCATGTTTATACTTGGTGAGGTTGAAGAACAGGAAAAAAATTGGCGAAACGCATATAGTCATTTTTTGCAGGTAATTGAACTTAATCCCAATCATCGTCAAGCCCTCATCAAGTTAGGAAAAATCTATTTACAAGGAGGCCTCACTGATGAAACGTTAGAAATGGTCGACTCCATACTTACAACTCACCCAAACGATCCTATCGCAAAAACCCTGAGAGCAGCGGTTCAGGCACAACAAGGCCATATCGCTCAAGCTATTGCCGCTACCGAAGAGATTGTTGCGCAGCATCAATCAGAAACCGATCCAGCTATCTTATTGGCAACGCTCTATACTTCCCAAAATAGGCTACAAGATGCGGAATCGGTTTTGCGCCAGTCCTTAACACATAACGTGAATAACATCGATGTGCTTTCCACATTGGCAACCACCCTTCTACGGCAAAAAAAGAGTTCCGAGGCGCAGAATATATTTATCCAGATCGTAAATAGCGAGCCACACATTTTTGACCATAGGGTCCGGCTAGCCTTGTTTTATGATCATACCCAAAATCCCACCCAAGCTCACCAGACATTAAAGGAAGCGGTTGCCATTGATCCCAATGACGAAAACCGATGGCTCTTTTATGCCGAATATGCAGCTTCACGTTTTGGAAGTGCCCAAGCAGAAGCCACTCTTCAAGAAGCCACTCAAAGTCATCCAGATTCCATTAAGTTACGGTTTGCTTTGGGAAAACTTTACGAGGTTTCAGAGCAAATTCCCAAGGCAGAGGCTGTCTATTTTCAAGTGATCCAAGATTGGGATGGAAAACCACAGGAACTCGATGCAAAGGTTAAACTCGCACGTCTTGAATTTTCAAAAGGAAATTCTGAATCTGGAGAAGCACAGCTTCAGGATGTTCTAGATAAAAACCCACGGTCAACATCTGCCTTGTTGTTAAAGGGGAAAATCGCATTAAAGAAGAAAAATGCACGTGAGGCTGTCCTTGCTTTTCGAACAGCCCTTAAAGATCAACCCAATTTAGCCAAAGGATATGCGTTATTGGGACAAGCCTTTTTGTTACAGGGTGAAACTCATTTAGCTCGAGAAAACCTTGAAAAAGCGGTAGCCCTGAATCCTCAACGTTTTGAAGCACAACGTGCATTAGCGACCTTAGATTTTGGACAAGGGCAAACCAATAAAGCCAAATCCCGTTTGGAGAACATCGTACAGCACGCCCCACAAGATATCAAAAGCCTTGGAATGCTTCTCAACCTGTTGGCACATGAAGAAGATTGGGATCTTGCCAATAACACGTTAAGACAACTCAAGAACGTAGGATTTGATTCTTTTGAAGCAAATATGGCAGAAGGTCGACTCTATCAAGCACGTCAATTATGGGAGAAAGCAGAAGAGTCTTATCTGAAAGCGTCTAAAACTCGTCCTGAAAGTCCAGCTCCCTTACTTGCATTGGTCAAAATTGACCTTCAGCAGGGCATCCCGCAAAAAGCCGAAAAAAGACTTCAGCAAATCCTGGAAAGCAATCCTTCACATTTATATGCACATGGTTTACTCGGCGAAATCTATTTTCATAACAAACAATTTAAACTTGCAGAGGATTCATTGAGGAAGGCTACCACTGTGAATCCAACATGGATAGCTTCTTGGCTCAACCATGCCAAAATTTATTTTTCTCAAGGAAATGTGGAAAAGGGTATTTCTGTCCTCCTTCAAGGTATTGACGTCAACCCATCGGCTGAAGAACTCCGGTTTATTCTTGCAGCAAAATTTACCGAGACAGAACAATATGTTGAAGCCATTCAAGCGTATGAGGGAATCCTTCAACTGAATCCTAAATCCATTGTATCTGCGAATAACCTAGCATCCCTTCTCATCGACCAAAAAGGGGATACGGCAAGTCTTCAACGCGCTCTACTCTTAACCAAAGATTTTGAAAATACCGCCCCGCATCCGTTCTTTCTTGATACCTTAGGGTGGGTCAATGTTCACCTCGGGCATCATAAGGAGGCGGTCCGGGTCATGAAACAAGCCGTAACAAAGGCTCCTAACAATCCTCTGCTAAACTATCATCTAGGGGTAGCCTACCATCGCGCGGGCCAACCACAACAATCGAAGGAATATCTCAGGAAATCCATAGAAACCAACCAACCATTTCCTGAGATTGCTAAAGCCTCTCAATTACTCCAGGAGTTAGAAAATGGAGCTAGCCCGTCCGGCTCGTCTGCTATTTAACAGTCATGAGAAAAATGAAGGGTCAAGTTTGAACATTTACACGTGGAGAAACTCATGAATTTCTTACTACCATTCGCAGCGCTAGCACTTTCGACCATGGTTTCTTGCTCATCGACTCCACCCCATGTTCCAAACGTAGATGTTGAAACTGGATATAAATTAGGTTCTGGAGATGTTGTTCATATTGCAATTTGGAAGGATGAAAGCCTAACCAGAGATACGGTCATTCGCCCGGATGGAAAAATATCCTTTCCTCTCATTGGAGATATTTTGGCTGAGGGAAGAACCGTTGAAGAGCTACGTGGGGACTTGGTTAAGGGACTCAAACGGTATATTCCGAATCCATCCGTATCCGTTGAGACCTTACAAATTAATAGTTACAAAATTTTTGTTATTGGAAAGGTGAACCGTCCTGGTGAGTTTCAAGTCACCCAATATACGGATGTGATGCAGGCCCTGACACTCGCAGGAGGCCTCACTCCATTTGCCTCAGAAAGTAATATTCGCATACTTCGCCGTCAACAAGGTGGGCAGACGGTTTTTCCTTTTTCTTATCGCGCGACCTTAAATGGTGATGATCTCAAGAATAATATCATCTTGCAACGAGGGGATGTCGTTATGGTTCCCTAATTCAGTCTCTTAGGCCTACACATCCACTTTGAACCAACAATGATTCATGAAAAATTTTCACTGTATTTTTGGTACAAGTATTTTATTCATGATTTGCCTCCTACTTCCCTCCAATTCTTTGGCCCTAGAATGGTTTGCAAACCCCTCTCTTCGTCTTAAGGGAGAATTTAACGATAATTTAACCATGACGCCCCTTCCGCACGACCCGGTATGGGGAGTATGGACATCTCCTGGCCTAGAGTTTGGAGCTCGAATGGAACAATTTGAGATAAGTGGAAGCGGCTTAATTGATTTTGTTCGTTATGAGGGAAACCAAGCCACAGAATTTACAAACGTGTTCTTTCCTCTCTCAATTCAGTATACGGGAGAACGATCGCAAATTGGCCTTACAGGAAGTATCAGTCGTGATAATACCCTACAAGGGGAGTTACTTGAAACCGGTGTCGTCAATGTCTTTCGACAACGCGACCAACGCAAGGTCAATCCAACATGGGCCTACTCTCTTACAGAAAGACTACAGGTGCATCTTGGATATCAATTCATAGATGTGGATTATGAAGAATCTGGCAACCAACTGTTTCCCTATCAAAGTCACACCGGTACCGGAGGACTCGGTTATCTCCTCTCTGAAACTACATCGATTGATGGATCCTTACTATACGGAACCTTTCATGTTCTGGACCAGGGATTCCGTTCAAACTATTACGGCCTTCAAGTACAAGCCTCACATGCCCTATCTGAAACATTTGACGTATCTGCATTAGGTGGTATCAGACGAGTACAAAACTCTCTGACATTTCTGGGACAGACACAACGAGAATATTCCAATGCATGGATTGCGAAAGGAACGATGAAGTATCAGCTTGATGTCATGACTCTTCAAGGAAGTATTTCTCGTGAACTCTCACCCAGTGGATTGGGTCTCCTGGTACAAACGGATAGGGTTCAGAGCCGGATATCCCACAACATCACTGAGTCTCTACAACTGCATATCTCGGGATCGTATTTTTGGGTTACAGCGGTCGGTTCCCAAACCCAATTACGGCCCTTTTCTAATCGTGACTTTTGGCGAGTTGGGACGGGATTTCAGTGGCAACTGGATGAATGGTGGTACCTAGACGGCTTGTACCGACATCAACAACGAAAAGAGAGAATTTCTTCAATAGAATCAACAGGTAACCTTTTTAGCTTGTCATTAACATTTAGAGGTTGGAGTTTTTCAACCGCACAGTAAAACCTTTTCCTGGCAAAATTCACTAGGGCTGCTACATTTAATATAAGACCCTAATATTACAATGGAATCTACTACCTCAAATATCTCAGACTATCTGGCGATCCTCCAGAGGAGGAAATGGCCTATTGTGTTGACCAGTTCAATTCTTTTCGCGATAGCCCTCACTATCGCCTTCAGCCTGGACTCGGTCTATCGCTCAACGGCGACAATTTTGGTTCAAGAGCAGGAAGTTCCGTCAGATTTGGTCAGGTCAACGATCACAAGTTATGTCGACCAGCAAATTGAAACACTGAAACATCAGGTCATGAGTCGACAGAATTTATGGAGCATTATCGAACGATTTAATCTCTATGAAGAGCGGCGTGTCACCGCCACCACTGAGGAGATTTTGGATCAACTCACAAAAGATATCCATATCGATGTAATTAGTGCCGATGTGATCGATAAGCGAACGAAAAATGCCACGAAAGCCACCATTGCATTTACTTTGTCGTATGATGGATCCACACCACAACAAGCACAAAAAGTTGCAAATGAATTAACAAATTTGTTTTTAGCAGAAAACTTAAAAATTCGTGAACGGCATGCTCAAGAAACAACTGCATTTATGCGTGGTGAAGCCAAAAAACTCAACACGCATCTAGAAAAGCTTGAAAAAGAAATTGCCCTCTTTAAAGAGAAGGCAGATAACGCATTGCCTGAACTCATGCAACTGAACATGCAATTACTCAATCAAGCAGATCGAGAATTGGTGGAGGTTACCCGTCAAATTAGTGCGGCAGAAGAACGCAAGATTTATCTCGAAGGAGAATTGGCCATTCTGAAGCCTCAAACACCCATGATCACCGCTTCAGGCGAACGAATTCTTGACGCCAACGAACAACTAAAAGCCCTCCGAGCCCAATATGTGAGTTTGGCGTCCTACCTGTCTCCTGAGCATCCAGACATTATTAAAATGAAGGTTGAAATTTCGGCATTAGAAAAAGAGGTAGGACCTGGACAGGGGAAAGCGGAAGTCATGAAACGACTTGAGGAGGAACGGGCAAACCTGGCAACATTATTGGAACGGCTTGGTCCATCTCATCCAGATGTGGAACGGTCCCAACAGGTCGTTCAATCACTCGAAGAAGAACTTCACAATCACCAACCAATACATTTGCCGATTGTGTCGGTGAAGCCGGAAAATCCTGCATATATCAATATTCAAGCTCAATTACAGTCGACGACAAGCAACCTGCAATCCCTAAAACAAGCCCAAGCCACGTTAAAAAAACGTACGGCGATGTATGCGGCTCGGCTAGAGCGCACCCCACGCCTTGAACCAGAATATCTTGACTTAGTGCGCGATCGAGATAGTTCAGCCTTAAAATATCAAGAAATGAGATCAAGGCTCCTTGAAGCTGAAGTTTCGGAGGGACTAGAAGTACAAAGAAAAGGGGAGCGATTCACACTTATTGATCCGCCAGCCTTACCGGAAAAACCGGAAAAACCTAACCGTCCCGCCATCGCATTTTTGGGTCTCGTTTTAGCCATGGCATGTGGGGTAGGTGCTGGAGCGACAGCAGAAAGCTTTGACCATTCCATTCGCACCTCTGATACGATTTTTAAACTGACTCAGCATAATCCTCTTGCCGTTATTCCGTTCTTGCCAAATCATCACGATCGTACATTACGGACGCAAAAGCGGACTTGGGCGATCAGCCTTTTTATTGGCTCAGGAGTCCTTTTGCTCCTCTTTATACATTTTTTGTGGTCGCCTCTTGATGTCGTCTGGTTTTCGGGATTACGGAAACTGGGCCTAACTTAAACAATAGGTGTAAGGAACTAGCCGCATGAGCCGAATTCAAGCCGCAATCCAAGAGTATAAGGCAAAACAATTTGGCCGAGAACCCAATCCCACACAAGCAGGGTCCAGGCAGAGTCTCAAACCCATTGTTTATTCCAAAACAAAATCATTAGACATTTCCATAAAACAATTGCGTGAACATCGAATCCTCACGGCCCAATCAAAAGGGCTCTATAGCGATAGTTTTAAAATATTACGAACGCAGGTACTTACTAGGCTTCGGGAAAACAAATGGAATACGTTAGCGATCACCAGCCCTGGTCATGGTGAGGGGAAAACCCTGACCGCGATTAATCTCGCAATCAGTCTCGCCATGGAAGAAACACAGACCGTGTTGCTCGTTGATACCAACCTCCGACACCCATCAGTCCACCGTGTGTTTGGACTCGAAGACCCTCCAGGATTAGTAAACTATCTTCTCGATGATGACCCTCTTGAGGATTTGCTCATTCATCCTGGACTTGGTCGGTTTTTATTTCTTCCAGGGGGACGGGAAACGGAAAATTCCACTGAGCTGCTCACCTCACCAAAAATGATCAATCTCGTCCAGGAATTAAAAAGCCGTTATTCTTCGCGATTAATTATATTTGATCTTCCACCCATACTCGACTCAGCTGACGCGTTAGCCTTTTCCCCCTATAGTGATTCGGCTCTTGTCGTGACTGAAGAAGGCCATACGACGACCGATGATCTTGAACGGGCCCTTCGAGTCCTTCAGGACACGGTTCCCATCCTCGGGACCATCCTGAATAAGGCCGGAAAGGGGACGCCTCCTAAACGAAGGCGATGAAAAGAGTTTGAATGTTCTCACCTCAATCAAAAACGATATCACACATTTTGTCTATAGCAGGAAACTCGTTGAAAGAGGGATCATCGATGAAGGGCACTGACTATGTATAGACCATTTTTCGGGCTGACTGGAAAACCTTTTTTACTTCTTCCAGATCGTGACTTTCTCTATCTCAGTGACCAACACAAAACCGCTCTTAGTCTTCTGGAATATGGAATTTTAAGCCAGGCTGGATTCATTGTCATCACTGGAGATCCTGGAACCGGGAAAACGACGTTGTTACGAGAGATACTCGCAGAATATCGGCAAAATTTTTCTGTCGGAACTATCGTCAATACCCATGGTGATTTAGAGGGCCTTCTTCCATGGATTTTGCTGGCTTTTGGTCTCCCTCAAAATGGTCAAGACCCACGAGAGGCATTCCATACCTTTACCAATTTCATAGCGGAGGAATCCTCGAAAAACCGACGGGTGATTCTTATTGTCGACGAAGCCCAAAACCTCGGCGTGCAATTGTTAGAAGAATTGCGATTACTCTCAAACCTCAATGAGGATAAAAATCAATCCTTACAAATTATTTTAGCAGGACAACCGGACCTCCGAATGTTGCTACAACGACCCGACATGACTCAATTTGCACAACGAGTGGCGGTTGATTACCATTTGACTCCCTTTAATGAAACAGAAACGAGTCAATATATCCGGCATCGTCTTCAAGTTGCTGGTGGCCAGAATACTCTTTTCACGGACAAGGCCTGTCAATTAGCCTATCACCTAACCAAAGGAAATCCTCGCCTCATTAATCAAGTATGTGAAACAGCCCTCATCCACGGATTTGCCAATCATGAACGTCCCATTACAGCAAAGGTATTGGGGGAGGCTGCTGAAACCCGCACAGCAGGAGGAATCCTGCCCCTTGAGGTCTATGAACAACAGAATCTATTGATTGAGCAAGATACTCAAACTGCACAGCAGGAGTTTTCGGTTCCACGACCACTGGCTGTCTCTGAACAGGCGTCACCCGCTCCATCTGTTGCTACCCAAACCGATCCATTAGAAATTTTTCGTCAAGGGATGTCCATGAGGAAGAGGAACCGGTATGAAGAAGCTATTTCATACTTTCAACAAGCAGCCAGCATCCACACCTATGAATTTAAAGCCTATGGACAAATTGGATACTGCTACCGACAAATGGGAAAACTCAATGACGCAGTACTCGCATTTCGAAAAGCCCTTACCTATCAAGCAGAGTCCACAAACGAAAAACTTAAAGTCCGTTATCAATTGGGGCGTGTGTATGAATCATTAGGACGCATACAAGATGCTATCGAATGCTATCAATATGTGCATAAAGTTGATCCTGAATATGTAGATATCACTAGCCGACTAGGATTATTATCAAAAAGGAAGAAACAGTCCTCTCATGTTGCGAAACAGCCTCCATCCCGTAATTGGCTTGGAGGCGCACTTTCCCGGATGCAACAGAAGCTTCGAGCCTCTCAATAATACCCTCTGTCTATCCCTTCAGGTATCTATCAAACCTCACCATCATTCTTTTTGTGGCAACATTTGAGCATTGTAGGAGGGGACCTCCTACACAATCTTGGTGCAACGTCAAAACCTCACATTTTTTAGGACATGTACCGCAGAACCTGAACCCTTCTGTATTCTGAGATCCATATCCCTATTTTTACTTGAATTTATTCATGTGCCTCTTGCTATCACACGACAGCAGAAGAATTCATTCAGGTCAACATGATTTGAGTGGGTAAATTCCTACCTCTTTAGCCCGTACATTTCTTACCAGAAACAATTTATGGTCGATTAAATTTTGCTATTTTTCAATGAGTTACGGGATCTATTATGGCCTCACTTTTGCTCATTGGAAGGAAACCGTCACGTGCGTGAGGCGCAAAGTTAAACGGGATACAGCCTCAGCATTATTTACCCATATCCCGTTTTAATTTAGGGGGGCATTTATGAAGCGATCGTTTACACCCTTTCTCCTTTCCATAATGCTGGGCCTGTCCCTCATTATGACAGGGTCTTTATCGAATGCACAGGCTGCTCTGCTCACATTTGAGTTTCAGGGCAATGTGAATTCGGTGGGACCTCTCTTTCCCACTCCTTCTCCCATACTCTCCCAGTTCGATACCACTCAGGAACTGACTGGGACCTTCACCTTTGATACAACAACAGTGAACTCCAGCCCACCTTTTGTCCCGCAACTTGGGATGTACAATGGAGCCATCACTGATATGTCATTCAGCATTGGTTCCTATAATTTTAATTTAGGGAACACCAATTTAATTAACATTCTGGATGACTTTAATGGTCTTGATGGATTTAATGCCAGCACGACCAATCCCGTTGGAGCACCGGTAGCCGGATTGGATCCAACGTTCTTTGACATCTCAATGGTTGCCCTCACATCAGCGGGAGTATTCAGTGGGATTGGGCTCCCCAATGTTCCCCCGGACCCAACTGCCCCCTACGTGTTGAATCAGTGGCAACTCGGCTTTAGTGACGGTTCCTTGGTTCAAGGAATGATCACCAATACTAAACTCGTACCATTACCAAGCGCCCTCCTACTTTTTGGATCAGGCCTTATCGGGTTGATTGGATTAGGAGCGGGTAGAAGGAGAGAAACAACGGCATAAGGACCAAACATAACACCTCAATATAGGAAAATTCCGAAAAAGGGGATAGCATCGTTATGAGAGATGCTATCCCTTTTTTATCTCAAATTCTTGTTGATCCTATTGAACAGACTTCCGTTACCTATCAGAATAGTAAATTGTTCACAATAATGAAAAAACTCCTATTATCAAAAGTTAACAGACCAAAAGAACTATTTTCCTCTTTATCATCTCTATGGTATAGTTCTCCACTTCATTTACCATCCGATAAATTCTAGCCCTATGGATTGCCTCTTTTTCAGACATGGAATCGCAGTTGACAGGGACGAATGGGAAGGCTCAGAGGCGAACAGACCCTTAACTCCCAAAGGAATAGAAAAGACCAAGCGGGCAATTGACGGCCTTACGCATCTCGGATTTATTCCTGACCTTATAGTTTCAAGCCCATTTTCCCGAGCACAAGAAACAGCTGAACTCATTCGAGAAGCCTATCGGTTTAAAAAAGAAATCCGAGTCTGTGATGAAATGCTACCAGACTCACCTGCTGACAAAATGTTCGTACTCCTTAAATCTCTACCTCCAGATATTTCTCTCATCTGCGTTGGGCATGAGCCACATCTCAGTAAGACAGCGAGTAGCATGCTGGCGGGACAACCCATTGAAGGACTTTTTTTAAAAAAAGCAGGAGCCTGTTGTATCCAATATGAAGGATATCCCACACTTGGAATGGGACTCTTGGCTTGGTGGCTGACCCCTTCTCAACTCCGGTTGATTGGCAAGGGATAAGAATTCTTTAGGGCTTTGCGGCAGAGCTATATTGAGAAGAACGGTCTGTGTCTATGGAAGTTTTAAGATTTTGAAGAACGGGTGAAATTTTGGCGCGCAACGTCTCTTGAATGGTATCTGGAGACTTTCTTGCGTCGACAACTGCAAATGTGAACTCCTCTGCCATTTTGTCAAATTCTTCAATGAGTAATCCTTGGTACTTTTTAAAACTTTCATAGAGATCACTGCCCAGCCTCAGGTCCATTCCCGATTCCCAATAGTTCATCCCCTTACTTTCTAGAACACGAAGCGCCAAGGTTTCCACATCAATTCGAAGATAGCAGACTAAATCTGGAATCAACGCAAATCCAAACACTCCTTGAATCCATTCTCGATTACCACCTCGCGCAATATCTCGTGCCATGGCGGTATAGACATAACGGTCCGCCAACACAATAAATCCAGAGCGTAAGGCTGGGATAATCTGATGCTCGAGACGATCCGCAAAGTCGGTTGCATAGAGCAAACTTAACGACCATCGGTCAAGGATATTGCCTTGTTTCGCAGCCTCGATGGTCTTGGACATAAGATTGGATCTGGTCCAACCGGTTGTGAGCACCCCATATCCTTGAATCTCTAGCCATTCTTGAAGCATATCAATGTGCGTAGAGCGTCCGACACCATCGGTCCCTTCAATGGCGATAAGTTTCCCTTTTAAATCCGGAGACTTAAGATAGGTCAAACCTTCGCCAAAATAACGTCCGCTTTCCATAGGTTCCTCGTTTAGGTTTATAATCTTCAAGGGCCTTCATCACCAGATCACGCATGTGTTCTTGTTGATCTTCTATCGTTCGTTTCGCATCCATTTCGATGAGACCATATTCATTAACCATTTTGTCATATTCTTGAATAATTCGTGATTGAAATAGTCGAAAGCTCTCCACGGTATCTTGGCTCAGTCCCATATCCATTCCTGCTTCATAATATTTCAGTTGCGCTCTGGTTCCCGAGAGCAATCGATTGATAGACATTTCAATGGGAACTTTAAAATAAAAGGCCATGTCCGGTCGTACAGAAAAATTATAGACCTTGCGTACCCACGTCGGAGAAACCCCTCGAACTGTATCACGCGCAAAGGCCGTATAGGCATAGCGATCTGCCAATACCAGCATGCCCGCCTTCAGTGGCGGAAGAATATCGTGATATAGACGACTGGCAAAGTCTGTCGCATGCAGGAGACTAAAGGTTGTTGGTGTGAGAGTCTTTCGCTTCTTCCCTTGTTTCGTCGCTTCTCGAACAAGGGCTGAAGAATTCCATTCTGTAAAAAAAACATGGAACCCTTTATTTTCTAGCCACTTTCGTAAGAGTTGTAATTGGGTACTCTTACCTGACCCATCAATTCCTTCAACAATAATAAGTTTCCCAGGAAATGAATGGGGTCGATCAAGAGAATGAACAGGAGGGGACGAGACGGTCATAAAGAAGCATCCTTTTCTTGTTGCACGACAAAGATTACGGGCTTTTTAAATACCTTCTCAAATAAGTCTTTTCTTTCCTGGGCAGTCCAAATTTCAAGCTCTGGATCACCGAGGGTGGTCAAAATAATCTTAACCGAGTCAAGTATTTTTACCTTTACATGCTGGATGACTCCGAAATGACTGCGGTCCAATCCATCAGCAATTCGAAGTAACGCACTTAGCATCATAATCGTTTTTTTACCTCTGGCGGAGAACATATTGAGAGTTTTTTGATCTTTTTTTGGCAACGATTTCCGGTGAAAGCGGGTAATATTGGCAATCATTTCTCGTTCCTCAGCACTAAACCCGTCCAATTTACTATGGGAAATAATATAATAGGAATGCTTGTGATGCCCGTCCGCGGTAATAAGATACCCAATATCATGGAGTATCGCACCGTATTCCAACCATTCCCGCTCCCGCTCTCCTAGCTGATGAAGCATTTGGGTTTGCTCAAAAAGTTCTCCAGCAAGTTGCGCGACATGGTGGGAATGCACTTCAGAATAATGACAGCGTCGAGCTAAGGAAATAATTTGGCGACGACGTACATTCGGTATTTCACGTTCTGTCCGTAACCCTTCAAGGTTTTTCTTGATGTAATCATAAATAATTCCTTCGCGAATAGCTTTATCTGCGACAAGAATTTCCTTGATTTGGCATTGTTTCATAATGGTCCGCAGAACCACGACAGCTGGGTAAAGCGTATCAACCCGTTTCGGATCTATGCCAGGAATAGCAGCGCGTTCGGAGAAGGATGTTCTAGCTAAATTGCGTTCCTGCTCAAGAATGTCACGAAAGGAAAGGCTTTGGAGATTGGGTTGGGTAAGGGGACGTCCGGTTTTTTGAACATGAATCACTTCCGTCAGATTGACAATCATCCCCGATGTGGCAATGATTTGCTCGATCATTTCTAGTTTCATAGAGTCAAATGCAGTTGCGAGAGTTTCGCGTACATGTTTCTGTAAGCTACGAATAGAGGCAAGTGAGAGGGGGGCTGTTTGGCAAAATAAATCTTTTAAGCGGATTGCCCCTAATTTCAAACTCATAGCTCTAACACGTTTCTTCTGTTTACAAAAGATCAATTCAACAGAACCGCCTCCAATATCAACAATGAGAGTTGGCCGATCTGATAAATCCATACTGTGACGAACACCGAGATAAATGAGTCTCGCCTCCTCCTGCCCAGTGACAACATGAACGTTTAACCCAGTTTCCTTTGAGACCTCTTTGATGAAAATTCCGCCATTTTTGGCTTCACGTACGGCACTCGTCGCCACTGCTTCAATATGGATGTATCCCTTATTTCGCGCTAAATTGACAAAGGTTTTAATCACCTCACAACCACGAGACATCGCCTCATCCGATAACAGACGTGAAGGAAAAACCCCGTCACCAAGACGGGTGACATCTTTTAGCCGATCGAGAATTTTATAGGAAAAATCGGGTTCGACTTCCGCTAAAACCAATTGGATGGTATTCGTCCCAATATCGAGGACTGCAAGTTTTGCCACAGACAATTCCTATCGCATCAGAGGAGGAGTGGTATGACGAATGATTTTTCCTTCAACCATATAGACCACCAACTCTGCCACATTGGTCGCATGGTCAGCGATACGCTCAATATATTTACTTATGAAGGCCAGTCGTATTGCGCGGGTAATAGTTTGGGGGTTTTCGATCATGAATGAAACCAATTCACGAAAGAGTTGTTCGGTTAAGTCATCGACAAAATCATCATCGTTGATAACTTTCCAGGCAAGTGTCACGTCTGCATTGACAAAGGCATCCAACGCTTCTTTAATCATCAAAAGTGCCCATTCTGCCATCCGCGGTATATCGATATAGGGCTTTAATTGTGGCTCCTCTTTAAGTTCAATAGCGCGCTCACAAATATTTTCGGCCAAATCGCTCATGCGTTCAAGATCGGTTGAAATTTTCATAGCTGTCGTCACAAACCTGAGGTCTCGAGCCGCCGGTTGGTGCAAGGCAAGCAGCCGCAAACATTCCTCATCTATTTGAACATCCAAACCATTGACCATTCGGTCATTGTCAATAATTTGCTGAGCAAGTACCGCATCTTTCTCAGTAAGGGCACGTAAGGCTCCTTGGACTTGACTTTCCACCAACGCCCCCATTTCTAACAATTTTTTCTTGAGGGCGTGTAATTCTTCATGCCAATGGCGTTGCATGTTGCCTCCAGTCAGAGAGACCAAAAAAACTCTTACCCAAAGCGACCTGTGACATAGTCTTCAGTCCGTTCGTCTTGAGGGGTCGTAAATAATTTTTGAGTATCATCAAACTCGATGAGTTCGCCTAGAAGAAAAAATCCTGTTTGCGCAGAAACTCTTGCAGCTTGCTGCATGTTATGGGTCACAATTACGACGGTGAGATCTTTTTTTAACGTGTGTAACAGCTCTTCAATTTTAGCAGTAGAAATAGGGTCAAGGGCAGAGCAGGGCTCATCCATAAGCAGTACTTCTGGATTTACGGCAAGAGCTCGTGCAATACAGAGCCGTTGTTGTTGTCCACCTGAAAGGCCCAGGGCTGATTGATGTAAACGATCTTTGACTTCCTCCCAAAGGCCTGCCCCTCTTAGGCTCTTCTCTACAATATCGTCCAACTCCGAACGTCGTATACGTCGATGAAGTTGCGGTCCATAGGCAACATTCTGGTGAATCGACTTTGGGAAAGGATTGACTTTCTGAAACACCATTCCGACGCGTGTACGAAGGTCGGTAATATCCATCTTTTCACTGTAAATATCTTCCCCGTCCAAAAGGATTTGCCCTTCAACTCGAGTTCCATCAACCAAATCGTTTAGACGGTTCAAACATCGCAAAAGAGTCGACTTTCCACAGCCGGAAGGACCAATGAGTGCCGTCACCTGATTTTCGGGAATGGTGACATTGACATTAATAAGGGCCTGTTTTGACCCATAGAAAAAATTCATATCTTTAATTTGAAATTTTGAGCGGATTTTTGGCAGAGCTATATCATCAATGGTGGAAAACATGGGGGGCGCCACCCTGTCATTAGAATCTGAAAGGCTTTCATCTGGTAATTTCGTTTCTAATGTAGGACTCATCTCATCCCTCTCTTTCATATCAAATGTTCGCCCCGCGGTATTTTTTACGCATATGGTTTCGTATTCCAATGGCAGCTAAATTAAGAAGGATCACCACCAACACTAAAATCAAAGTTGTAACAAATACCATCGGTTTGGCTGCTTCCACATTGGGAGACTGGAATCCAACATCATAAATGTGGAACCCCAAATGCATAAATTTTCGATCCAAATGCAGAAAGGGAAAGTGGAAATCTACAGGCAGGGAAGGTGCTAATTTGACTACTCCGGTCAACATAAGGGGAGCCACTTCACCGGTTGCCCGGGAAACGGCTAAAATAAGACCCGTCAAAATACCTGGCAGGGCCGAGGGCAGTATGACTTTTATCATACTTTCAAACTTGGTTGCACCCAACGCTAGTGATCCTTCACGATATTCTCGAGGAACGGCGGATAGCCCCTCTTCGGTGGCAACAATGACAACCGGAACGGTCATGAGTGCCAACGTAAGTGAAGCCCAGAGAATTCCCCCTGTGCCGAACGTGGGGTTCGGTAGGGCTTCAGGATAAAAGAGGTTATCTAAGGTCCCTCCTACAGCATAAACAAAAAATCCAAGACCAAAAACTCCAAACACAATAGATGGAACACCTGCAAGGTTATTCACAGCAATTCGGACCATTCGTACAATTGGGCCCTGTTTGGCATACTCTCGCAGATAAAATGCAGCCAAAACTCCAAACGGAACCACCGCCACACTCATAATCAACACCATCAAGACGGTACCGAATATTGCGGGAAATATGCCTCCCTCAGTATTGGCTTCACGCGGCTCTTCTGTCAGCACACCCCAAAAATTCTCCACATAGGAAACCATCTTTTTCATTACACTCATATCATTCGGGCGAATGGCCTTTACAATTTGCCCCAACGACATGGTTTTTTCTTTACCATTGGCATCAACCATGACCAAAGAATATTCATTGAGTTGATCCCTAAGCCGAACCAATGACCCCACATGCTCTTGGTAGGCCTCTTCTTTTTCAGAAATCGTTTGTCGTAAATCCCGAATGGTCTCCGAATTGGTATCACCCTCCAATTCCAAACTGCGAATGTTTAATCGAGCTGTTTCAATATCATAATTAATCGACCCGATGACCGTTTCTTCGATATACTTTATCTCCTCATGAATCGTCGCTGCCTTCTCTAATAATGGAAGCAACACCTCCCAGGCATCTTGACTATTTTTCGAGATAGGAATATCGGCTTTCAGAACCGAGAGTATCCTGCCATAAAAATTCCCCCATTCACGCCGCTCAAGAGCGATCACATCACGGGGTACATCTTTGGATAATATTTTAGTCTGATTGACCCATGTAAAATCTAATCCGTAAAGATCTCGATTCCCAATTTTCAATTGCACTCGCGTTTGACCCTCAAGGTGATTCTCTGTCTTTGAACCAGGTATAGTTTCCTGATTGACCACTTCCCCTAAGACGCGCGTTTTATCTTTGAGTGTGAACTCCACAAGCTCCTGCGGCCAAAAAAACCCCATTCCATTCACGACGATTAAGAACAAAAGGCCCATAACCATGAGAATAGAGGCAGCCACGCATGCACCACACCACCAGACAAATATGGTTCCGTTATTCAAAAACTTTGTTAATTTGTCGGGAAGTAAATTCTTCAAAATTGGCTATACCTGGCTCGAAGCCGCTGCCGAACAATTTCAGCAATGGTATTGACAACGGTCGTAAACGCAAACAAAATTAACGCAGATAAAAACAATAACCGATACAAGGTTCCACCATGTGGAGCCTCAGGCATTTCAACAGCGATATTAGCAGACAAGGTTCGAAAACCATTAAACAAATTCATATCCATTAGTGGAGTATTGCCAGTCGCCATGAGTACGATCATGGTTTCACCGACAACCCGACCTAACCCAATCATGAGAGCCGAGAACAGACCGGGACTCGCAGATATAATAATAAGATGGGTAAGTGTCTGCCAGGGTGTAGCCCCCATCGCAAGAGACCCAGCAATAAGGTGGCGGGGAACATTAGAAAGGGCATCTTCAGAAATACTAAAAATTGTCGGAATGACTGCCATTCCCATGGCAAAGGCAATGACCAGAGCATTGCGCTGATCATAGGCGACACCAAAAGCACCCTGGAGCCATGCTTTATAATTACCGTCGAATATAAAAGATTCAATAAGGACACTTTGCGAAAGGCATACCCCTACAACCGTTACAATCGTCAACAATATGGTCGAAAGTTCAAGCCATCCGCCAGAGTTTTTCACAAGGCGGCCAGGAAGAAAGTACCAAATCATGGTTACGATTAAAATTGCGAAGGGAAGAATCAAAAATATTGCAACAACTCCCGGGAAAATCGACTCCAACAGTGGAGCGAGCCAAAGACCAGCTAAAAATCCCAACACAACTGTCGGGAGAGCCTCCATAATTTCGACAATGGGCTTCACGACCGTACGGACATTGGGATTCATAAACATGGCAGTATAAATGGCTCCTAATACCGCCAAGGGAGTGGCAAGAAGCATGGCATAGAATGTACCCTTAAGGGTGCCAAAGATTAAGGGCCATAATCCGAACTTAGGCTCAAAATCATCGGACCCACTAGAGGATTGCCAAATATGGTGTGGTTCTGAATACCCTTCATAGACGACCGGAGTGAATAAAGTCGCAAGGGTAGTTTCAGGATGTTCATTGTCTATCCGAAAAATTTGTAATTCTCCAGCACTATCAATTGCAACAGCTCCGTCTCCCTTTGGAGAACTCATGAGACTTTGGATACTTTTCCCTTGACCAGGTACGGTAACAATCGTTTGGCTGGAGGTGGAATGGTGAATAAATATATTTCCCTGCTCGTCTGCCGTCAGAAATCCTTTATCTCTCTGGGACGGGGATATCGCAGTCACCCTTGCAGGGTGGGATTGAAAACTCCGAATATATCTTAATTGAGCATCCCCTCCGATATTTGGATCTCTAAAAGGCATCCACACGGAGACATCCCCGCTGACCGTCCCCACAACAATTGACCGATCTCCAATGAGATAGGCAAGAGATGAGACACTATCTCCTCTTGTTTTGACTGAATAGCTACCGATAAAACGTGGGATGTCGGAATCAGCAATATTCCAATAGAACAGCGATCCGGATGTCGAACCAAATGTAAGATTTTCCCCAAGACGATCTAAAAGCAAAGCTGAAACCTCATTATTGGATTTTTGCTCCACCTGAAATTGGGTAAACTGAGATTCCCCTTCTTCTATAAAAAGCCCCTCTTTCTCTTCAATTTTGGTAATCCAAAGATTGTTGGAGGTCGTCACTGCAGCAAAAACCATCCCAATTTCTGTCACTTGATAAGCCAATTTTTTCAACAAAGAACCGGATGGAATGACTTGAATCGGTTGCTCGACCGAAACCCTTGGATGCACGGTTCGCGACGAGTCTTGATACTTCACGCTAAACCGAATAGCAACTGGGTACACCAATCCTTCCCTTGTCCCAAAGGCATAATCATGTCCTTTTGAACCAGAACGGACAATTTCTTCAATCAAGACTCGTTCCAAGTGGGGAGAAGAGGGTAGGGATATCGGTTTTTCAGTGGAGAGGTCATAAAAGAAAGGTTGGCCTTTATGAAGAAGGTATCCCACCTCCATATATTCATCCACTCCTACAGCCACCCTCTGCAATGCCGAACTGTGCTCTTGAATAACCCCACTCTCCACACCCGACTTTTGGCTCACTGATGCCCCGTAAAAAAGAGGGGCGACTTCAATAAAAAGATATAAAAATATTCCAAATATGGAAAAGATCGTAGCCAGTCCACCGGCTGTAACGATAACCGTAGCAAAACGATCAGTGAAACGACGTACTTGTCTTGAAGTAAAGGTTCGAAATCCAATATTGGGGTTCGAGATCTTTTTTGACCTGGGAGGAGGGTGATCAGCCGAAAGGTCTATGTCCGACATCGATTCATTGCCTCAGATCTGCACGTGGGCCATCAGCTGATGGCCCACGTATTTCGGAATTTTTTGCTATGTGCCTTCAATCATTGTCTAAGGCAAAAACCTAAGAGGACATTTTCTGCATTTTCTCATCAGCAAGAGAAGCAGGCAATGGGAAATAACCATCTTTAACAACAACCTGCTGACCTTGTGTACTGTAAATAAATTTCAGGAATTCTTTCACAATTGGTGTAAGAGGTTTTCCAGGAGCCTTATTCACATACACATACAAAAAACGAGCAAGAGGATATTTACCTGTGGAAGAATTTTCAAAAGTGGCTTCATAACAGGTCTCACCCTGTTTTTTAGAAAGGGGAATCGCTCGCACTCCAGATGTACGATATCCAATTCCACTATACCCCAGTCCGCCGCGATCTTCGGTCACACCTTGAACGACTGAAGCAGACCCTGGTTGTTCTTTTACGGAGTCCTTATAATCACCGTTATTCAGCACTTTCTTTTTAAAGTAGCCGTACGTTCCCGAAGCCGAATTACGACCGTAGAGGCTGACAGTTGTATTGCTCCATTGTCCATTGAGCCCGGCCTTTCCCCACGTCGTAATATCAGTTGTAAACCCGCGTCTCCGTGTCTTGGAAAACGCGGCATCTACTTGCTCTAAAGACATACAGGCAACAGGGTTATCTTTATTGGCATACACCGCTAACGCATCGACCGCGACAGGGAATACCGTAGGCTTGTACCCAAACTTTGATTCGAACTTATCGATCTCTTTTGATTTCATTTTTCGTGACATGGGTCCTAATTGGGCTGTTCCTTCTATGAGCGCAGGCGGTGCCGTACTGGAACCCTTTCCTTCAATTTGAATTTTGACATTTGGATATTGTTTCCGGAACCCTTCTGCCCATAGGGTCATTAAATTATTAAGCGTGTCGGACCCAATACTATTGATATTTCCCGAAACCCCGCTCACTTTGGCATAGGATTTTAGGCCCGGATCAACCTCAAGCGCCTCTGCTGCCCATGAAGAAGTCAGGGGAAAAAGGACGATACCAAGTATACATACCCAGCTACTATGGACAAATCGTCTTAGAATCATAGATCCCTCCCTATTAATAATGAAGATACGGCCCAATTATTACATCCATGTTTCATTTGTGTTACAAAATGGTAAACTTTTCATCCAACCTTTTGAAATTCTGGCATTTCCAGGGTTGGATGAGTCGATTCACTTTTAGAATGTTCATCGTCAGGTAGGTGAGGAGGACTCGCCAAGCCCATATAACAAATATCGATCCAAGCCCCATCTTGGCTATGATAAATAATCTGATGCTTGGCCAACCGCTTCAGAGCGGAAAAAATTTCCTTCCAAGAAAACTGGGGAAGAAGGAAGACCAAAATTTCAATAGACATTGGAGAGTTATGTTGAAGGAGACCTAAAATCTTACGTTCAGACTCAGACATGGAGCACCTCGTGTGATGTTGTACTGGGTTCTACAAACATCATGGGTAAAAATTCATACCGACGGTCTGACTTCACAACATAAACTTCCTCACCCCACAGCTCGAGCAACCTCCCAAGAAATCTCCTTTGAGGATGGTTTCGAAGCAAATCGATAGACTACACATTTCCTGAACCGACTACTGGTACAGGTTTGTACGTGATCTATTTTGGCCGGCATAAAGGGTTCAAGTGGTCCAAGACATTGTGGTGCAAGGTTTTTTTTCTGACTCAACTTCAAAGAAGTATGGACAGGTCATAAATTCCTCCATTACATCATTGTGGAAAACCCAAGGCTCCCAGGGGGCACAACCCTGGGAGCTAGGTATGTTTGAGGAACGCTATCGACAAGCACTATCCCATTGAGACGTTTCCACAGGATTACAGCAATATTACTGATAGGTAAATTTTCTAAAATTTCTGACTGTAGGCAGCTTCATAGATGAAGCCGGGAATCATGAAGAGCGAATACCCTTATTTCAATGTCAGGAAAAGAAAGATTGGAGCCAGAGGTCTTTTCTGAGGAACAGCGATTCCTTGGATCCATAGGGGATCAATAAACACTCGATTAAATTGATAAAAACCAAGATAGGTTGGAACCGTACGTATTCGATCGATCATCTCTGCACAATGCACCCATAACATATCTGGTATACATTCTGACTTTTCATTTCCTTTAATCAACAAAAGAAGGCGCTTTCCTTCCTCATCAAGAAACCGAATCCGTCTCATACTATCGAAGACCAATAATCCATGGGGGCGCCCGGCCTCCTTCTTCTCGGCATGAAAATCATTGATGTATTGAGGGATCCCTATTCCTTCTTGATATGACAATGGAGCATCCACTACATCCTTGCCATGGATTATCATGTGACTCAACCTCCCATTATGAACACCACCCATACCGAAACGTTTCATTTATCCACACCACAACCCACCTATTTGATTGTAAGAACGACTCATAGGTTCTCAAAAGGCTTGGAAGCATCATCGATATGAAGGTCATTAATGATCAGTGTCCCTTCCACTCGGACATCCAGGAGTTCTTTATCAGCCCAACTGGGAAGATCTAACCTATACACTCCTGATTTAATTAATTCAGAAACGAGCTGTTCATACTTACTCAAACACATCACGACTCTTTTTCATTGAACATTTTCTTGCATGGTCGAGACCTTCTGCCATTCCATAATAGGCATGGATTCACCCTCCTGAGGCATTCATTTCTAAATTAGTAGGTGAACATCTGACTGCTAAGACCCTCATAAATCCAAGGGTAATCAAGATCACCCCAAGAACAGCCCACTGGCCCCAATCTACCCCCTTAAACCAAAGAGAAATGACCTCCGTCAGCATCACAACCAAGATAGTATCCACAATAAACGTCACCTTAACGCGCCCTTCTGAAAAATAAGTGAGGGCCGTTTTAAACACTTCGACGACCGCTAGGAGAATGAGTGTATCAATAATTATTTTTCGTAAGGCAACTTCAACCTCCTCATGAAGGAGTAATCGGATATCGAGGAATGTCTTGAGAACCCCTCCCGTTAAGGCAATCAAAATCGTCAAGATCAGCAAACTTAGCACGGCCTGGATTCCCTTCTTCCAAAGAAGGGTCACATTGACCTGAGCCAAACGATCAATGTATTTCCCTATTCGATCAAGAGAAAATGTTCTGGGACGGGCAAGAAATTCTGCTGAGACATTCATTAATTCGTTATCCTCCTTTTCTAAAATTCATCAATGGAAACCGGATGCAGTAAATCTCGCACGGACAAGACCCCCACTATGGATTGCTCACTCATCACGGCTAAATGCCGAGTTTGATGGTTATCCATAAGATCCGCAGCTTCGGTGATGGGTGCATGTTGCCTGACTCCTATCACAGGTTTGCTCATCACGGTTTCAACCTGTGTAATCGAAGGATGTCGAAACAGACCGACCACCTTTCGCACAATATCTGTTTCCGTCACGATACCAACAATACTGCCCTTATCTTCGACAAACACACTCCCAAAATGCCGCTCACTCATGATTTCGGCGACATCGGAAATAGATGTTCCCACGGGGACGGATACGACAACTGGTTGCATCAACTCCTTGACTTGGACCACGGTGACCTCCTTGTGTAGGTAATTGATTGTGATAACCGTTCGACGCAAACACTTCACTCACGTAAAAGATATTTCCACGTACATCTCGACAACGAAATAATGGATAAAGCACCCTGTTTCGAAGCCCAGACAAAGTTGACAAAGCATGCAACAAAGGCCATCCCACCACTCCGGTCAAGAGAAACAATAACAAGAAACCTATTTCTGTCATCATGATGACACCCCTTGTTATTCGTTCAGTTTCTAGGTCGAAAATAGGTGATGAGCATCATGGCAAAACAGCTAATGCTCAACGCAATTTTGGCTGTAAATAGAATAAACGCCTCTTCCATAACAATGAAAAATATAAATCTCCATGATTACGAGGACATCAACGAATTGTGAATAAATTGTTAATTTATAAGAGGATAAGAATTTGCTAGAGGAGAAGTCCTCTCGTGGAAAATGTTACACAGCCGTAATACTTCGATAATGAATCGGTTACAACACACCAGTAAGATTGGAACATTTTCTGGTCTAGTTTCAGCAGTCCTTAGAATGAACAGGAGTAAAAGGAACCCTCTATGCCATGTCCTAGATGTAATGGGATAACCATTCGTGACTGGGTATTCGTCCAGGAGGGAGAGTTACCAATATGGAGGTGCCTCATTTGCGGAAATATTGTGGATCCTGCTATTCTTACGAACCAAATAATCCAGGAAAAATTATCCACAGTGGCACCTCAACACAAGCCGAGGTTATTCAAAAGAAAATTCGGTAAATTCTCTTACTAGTTTATTGACCGTACCAAGAATCCCCTTCTGGTCTGCAACCCCTTCATATTTTGGTCATTTAAAGGAGATACTCGTGCATCACCATGTGGCAAGATTTACAGCATGTCTAGGAATACTGGTTGTTATTGGTTGTGCCAAGGACCCCATTCTCACGATACCCATTCATGAATCTCCGAATGCAGTTGTTCGCCTAATGGCTATTCCATATGATCAACCAGAGCGGAATTTTTCCCACCCAGCTTTTCTTACTGTCAAACAAATGATCGGAGTCCTCAACGGAATCTATGTAGAAAATGCCAACACGGTGTTTTCCTTTATGAGTAGTAAGGGACCCAATAGTGACCGACAACCTGCGTTCTCTGATGAGGAGGTCAACTTTTTAGCACCACTCCTTGTCAAAGGCTTATCGACTGCAACCCCAGACGAAATCGTCTCCTTTTACGGAACAGCCGATATCTCCAAAACCTTTAGGAGAATTAAATCAGGGGGGATATTTGTACAGGGCAAGGCCTTGTTTGTGGTTTTGAGTAACTTCAGAACAAAAGTACCTATTTGGCAGGACGCTGACGAATATAAGGCTCCCTATCGATTAAATCCTCTAGAGTCAATCACAAGTCCGTCAGGTCGATTGATTTTCCTACCTACCACGTTTGCATTCGATCGGGATAGTGGATTACTTCCGTCAATGCTTCAGAAACAGCGGCTAGTAACAGGCGTGTTATATGAAAGCCTTCCGGCTGTTACCCAGCCTTAATGGTTGCTATCAATTGTGTTAATCTTGTCCTCAGAAACGGCCTCATTCATTTCTGTCGAGGAGATCTCTGGCACCTATCCACCTTAGGAGACAGGGTAGGGTGGTCAACGTTTAAGACAGTAGGTTTCCTCGAGAGGAGGTGGATACCTGTCATCCAATGCATCCATATTGGCGAATTCCTCGAGCGGAGTCCCTGCAGTTTTCCAAACATGGAGGCATTCAGCCTTTACAAAAGGTACCTTCCTAAGAATTCCTTGGGCAGTAAAGTACTCATGTGGCTCGAGGAGTGCACCAAAGGCCATAAATTCATTCCCACGATAGCGACCATCTTCATCAATCGGACCCACGTACCTTAAAAAGAATCGTGCTTCTGTGGTAGGGGAGGGCCTTATCGGACCCACAAATGTATCCTGAGGGTAGGGCAGCCAATCGGCAAGAAGAAGAAAACCCCAGGGCTTTTCTTCAGTTCGAACAATCCGACCTGCTAACCTTATTCGGGTTCCCACAGGATAGTCGGACGACCCGACTAATTGAGCAAAGTCCTCAGTCTCTCGAATGGGTTGTAGGCCATTTTCAGGGAAGTGCGGCACATGGTGACAGGAAGCCATCCCGATGAGTACAATCAATACACCGATACATGCAGGTACCCTCATCCTCATGCGCCCTCTCAATTTTTAGAAACGGTATCACATGTTCGAAGATTAGTAGAAACACAAAGGCTCCTCAAGCACAATCAAGCTTGAGAAGCCTTTGATCAATCTATGACGAATGGAATGCGGTTAGAACGAGACATCCCATTGCAAGCGAACACGTTGTTCGTTTAACGCATTGGGAGTAGCCGAATTTTGTTCAGTTAAATGCGAGCCATCTAACGTTAATTTATTTCGATGTCCCTCAAAGAACCAATTAAACGCAACGGTATACTCTTGTCGTAAATCACGATTAGCATGAATGTTGGGGTCAACGAAGGCATAGCGAAATGCTGTCTCTAGGGGTTTGGGAATAGCAGGAATGAGATAATGCCAGAAATACCCTGCCTGAAAATATCCACCTAACATATCCGTTTTGCGTCCAGCCCCTCCAACCGCGATCGTTGAATCTTTCACCTGCTTCCAGTGAAGTTCGTTTTGGGTTGAGAACCCTTTCCATTTCAAGGCTAATTCCCCAACTATCTGGTCTAAACGAAACTGTCCATCCGAAGCTGCAGCAGGTGAGGAAAAGCCACTCAAATTTCCACAACCACTCGAAGAAAAGCGAGTACAGCGGCTGATGTTATTGGCATAGCCAAAAGCCAAGCTAGCTGTGGGTTGTTCGTGGTATTCCACATCGCTCTGTGACCATTTGAGATCACGACCGAAAAAGTTCCATTGCAGTCGACCGAACCACATCATATTATCATCATCGTTAAACGTAGCACGACCGCTTCCCGAAAATACGCCTCCATAGTATCGTAAATCAGCTAGCGTTCCATCAAAAAGCCTTCCGTACAACATGGCTCCAACTTGGCGGTCAATCGTGAATTCCCTGTTGACAATGGACCGTTCAACAAATTGTTGTTTTCCTGAAGAATCAACCCGCTCCCTGTTGTAATTAATCTTCCATTGCCCAACCTGTAACGACATCCATTTGTACTTTTCCAACATAATCCGCCAGTCAATGAGCCTGGCGCTGGCTCCCGCGGATGACGACCCGGGAGAAATTCCCGGTTGCCAATCCATTTCAAAATAATATTTAAGCCAGGGTTGATAGCCATGACCGCCGACTTTCATTCGAGCCCGGCGAAGCTCAAAGGTACTTTCTGCATTATCGTTATACGCGCCAAAACCTCGGGGGTCGCTTCTCTCTGGATAGGACCACCGGCTTTGCAATCTCCATTGAATGGCAGTTTTCCATTTTCCATCAGTGGTTTCTAAGGTAAAACCCTTTTTACCCCATCCAGCCTTAACCGGGAACTTTTCACCACCGCGCTTTTCCATTTCGGCGGCTTTCTTTTCTTCCCGTGCCTTCACACGTGTCCAATCCTCTTGTGTAATAACTCCCTTTTGACGAAGGATATCAGAAAGCTCATCGCCCAAGGCTGTCGCGACTCCGAAACCTTGTATCGCAACACACAGGAGAAAAACAGATCCAAGCCACCCAACTAGTTTTCCCATACTGGCAATCCTCCCTTTATGACACGGTTAAGCAAATCTTTGGTGGACACAAAAATTTTTACTGAAAAGATAAACTTTCCGTATTACATCCGTGTTACCGACAGTTAACAGGCATGTAAAATATGTGCAGAGGAAAGAAAAGATGGATGGCGTAAGAATTACCTACACAAGAGTTTTTAATACAGGAGAACTGAGTGTCTGTAAGGAATAAAGGACGGGGGAGGCCAAAAATAGCTAGACCAGATTCGGCAGAAGCGAGTTATGAATATTTCAGCTACAAGATGGAGAGAGCATGGGGAGTCAAGAGAACGAGAAACCTATTCTGACTCAAAGTGCACACTGCGATTCACCTGCCAACATTCAGCATTATGGTCCTTACAAAGAGGTTTCACCTTTCCATAACTGGTAATGACAAAGGTATCGGGATCAAATCCTAGCCGGATGAGATGCTCTTTTACAGCCCGTGCCCGACGTTCTCCAAGGACAAAATTATATTCCAAGGTTCCAATTTCATCAGCCCGCCCCTCTAATAGAACCTTTCCAGCCTCCTCATCTTGAATCCGGATGGCATTCACTTCTACGTAGGTGAGGGCATCTTCTCTTAAGGAAGATTTATCAAAGTTAAAGGGAATGTCCAAAAAGAAGATGGGAGCCTTAGATTTCTTTTTGACGGCGGAGATATCCGAAAAAGCCAGGTTCTCCTCTGTAAAACCAGGGGAGGGCGGAACAGAGGAGGAGACGATGGGTTCATCTTCAACGATTTCTTCAACGATTTTTTGATTGGGTTCCGTTGAGAGATCGGAGGTCTCACCCATGCTCGAGGAGCTGGTGTTCCCGGCACAACCACCTAATACCCCAATAAGCAACAGACAACAGGTCCAAGCGATAGGCATAGAACGAAGAGTTTTCATAGTCTCATACCCCTTGTTACTCGAAAATTGGATGCCAGCCTGTTCTCGCTTGGCTCATGGGCTAAAGCCATTAACAAAAGGATTGTTTCATTTTCTGATAAATATTGCAAAAACTTTGCAGTTTTGAGTCAATCAGGAAAACTTACAGGAGCACTCCAAAGAATTTCAGCTTCAAAATCTGAAAATCAATCAGGGGTTAGACGCATCTTGCATCGCTTGATAGATTGGAAGAGGGTTCGCCAGGGGTTCCCATTCAAGAACAATACTTGAATCGTTTACATATCCAGGGGTTCTGGCACCATTCAAGACACAGGCGACTCCTGGAGTACTCGATAGAACCCAAATGGCTTGTTGTGACAGCGTGGCTTGCTGTTTGGTTGCCGGTAACAATGGTACAAGAATATCTTTCACCTTGGCTGTATGGTTTCGACTCTTCTCGGTTGCCTCTGAGCGCAGCACTTTCAAAAGAGTGAGCAATTCAGGGAGATAGGTATTCCGCCATGATTCCCACATCGTCGCCAAATCACCAGTGAAATGTTTATTGAGAATATGAAGGACTCGATTAAGATGGGGTGCAATCATTTGATTTTCGATCTGCTCCCAATGCTCCACTCCCGCAATCTGAGGTCGAACTCTCTCGAGTTCTTGAGCCCAGTGAAAATACTCTGAGGGCGATAACCCCTGTCCCGCATGAGGCATCTGGGGAGCAAGTTCGGTTGTATAACGGGCTTCCAATTTCCTGACAACTGTCTGTTGCTCTTCAAACGTCACGGACACGGCCTCTGCGGGCCACTCTACCAACCTGACCATTCCACCTCGGGGCGACGGTATAGCATTCAAGGGTCGATTGACCAAAATCGTGAGATTATTTCTTTGTGCTATTTCTAAAATAGTAGAGTCGTGATTGGAACCGGTATTTTTCGTAAATACCGCACCCGATTCATAGAGATTCATAGGGCATTGCAATACTTGAAAATGATGTCGCGGTTGCCTCATTTTCTGAGCCACGGCAGCCGCAACGTCTAACATGGTTCCTAGAGACGTCGCCTCAGCATGATCAGGCTCAGCGGTGCTTGTATTCGAAGATACCCCATAATACTGAATGACTCCTTGGGCGACTTGGTTTTCGAGATACTCGAACGCTTGAGCCAACCGGGCGTAAAACTGATCCCGAGCTTGTGGGAGTTCGGCTTTGTTCTTGGTCGTGTACTCAGAGAGAAAGTACTCTGGGTTATGCAAAAGACACACATCAAGGGTCGCAAGCCCCAAACGATCCAATGACTGCGTTAACTGATCTTCCAAAAACTCAGGATGTATACAATGCCAAAGACCTTCTCCATGTTTTACCATATCGGGAAAAGGGGACCCGGCCCGCTCTCGTGTTTCTGCTCGTTTCAGATTATTTCCCTGCACATATCCAATTTTAGAAACGATAATAACTTCTTCACGCCTCAATAGCCCCTGCTTGATCTGACTGGCCAAGACCGACCCAACTAACCGTTCACTTGACCCATCTGTATAATTGGTTGAGGTATCAATAAGATTCCACCCCGATTCAAGGGCTTGGATGAGAGCAGCACGATGTTCGGCTTCCTCACTCTCAATTCGATAGCCTCCAAAACCAAGTTTACTGGTCGTCAGCCCGGTTCCACCTAACTGTCCATATCCATGGCTTTTGACCGGCCTGTCCATATCCGTATTCACCATCCGAACGGCAAACGCAGCTGTTCCCTCAATCGTGGCATGTCCCGGTATTTTCTCCCCTTCAAGAGCCTTCATCCCCGATGGTTCAGAGCCGGATTGTTCCCGAATGGCGTTGGCCACCTGGGACGGATCGGTAATGGGTACCTGACAGCTAAAGTTTTTACACACATACAATGCAGCGGCCCCATTGATGAGAGTTTTTCCTTCCAACAACGGATGGGAGAAGGCGGACTCTTCCGGATCATAATGCGCAATGATCCTATTGGGGAGAAATATTTGGTTCACGGCCTGACGCAACGATTCAAATCTTTTTTCACCAATCGAACCAAGAAGGGCGATCTCAATGGGACCAGAAATAAGGTTATCAACGACCGCCAAACTTTTAGCAAAGGCTCGTGGATATCGGGCGATATGTTTCCCATAGGCCCGCACGGCCTCTTTGGCTGCAATCTGAAAGTCTTCTCGGTTAAAATGAAAGCCCAGCCTGGCAAGAACCGAAGCAGCCACCGCATTTCCACTAGGAATTGCCCCATCCGGCCCTTCCCGACTCCGCAAAATTAGGACTTCGTGGTTGACGGCTGTCGTAAAAAATCCGCCATATTCTGCATCCGCAAAATCAGCCAACATGCGTTCAGCCAGGCTAACGGCTTCTTGTAAATATCCTCGATGGCCTCCTGCTTCGTATAAATCGATTAATCCCTCGGCCACATAGGCATAGTCTTCTAAACAAGCATCTAAATGGGCCGTCCCATTTCGAAAGGTACGGAAGAGCCCTCCATCAGAACGCACCATCGTGCGCAAGAGAAAATCTGCAGCCTCTTCTGCTGCTTGACGATACCGAACTTCCCCACAGACTCTGGCACCTTCTGCCATGGCACTAATCATCATGCCATTCCACGCGGTCAACACCTTATCATCTAAACCTGGAGGGACGCGTTTTAATCGCGCCTGATAGAGTCGTGATTTGGCTCGGATAACTGATTGCGATAATTCCTCTGCGGTGATTCCTAATTCTTGGGCAACATCTTCGAGTCCCTTGGGTCGATGAAGGATGTTCTGTCCCTCCCAATTGCCTTCAGAAGTGATATCGTAAAAGGCACAGATCCGTCTTGATTCCTCTTCAGAGGTGAGTACCGATCGTATTTGATCAGGAGTCCAGACGAAAAACTTACCTTCGACACCCTCGGAATCCGCATCCGTAGCAGAATAAAACCCCCCATCCAACGCTGTCATCTCTCTGAGTACATAATCCAACGTTTCAGTAGCAGTAGTGCGGTATTCAGGTTTTTGAGTAACTTGATAGGCTTCGAGATAAGTACGTATGAGAAGCGCATTGTCGTACAACATTTTTTCAAAATGAGGGACAAGCCAACGTTCATCCGTTGAATAGCGGGCAAATCCTCCACCAATCTGGTCGTAGAGGCCTCCCTGAGCCATGGCTTGCAGGGTTTTTTCCACCATCATCAATGTATGGGGGTCTCCAGTACGATGGAAGGCCCGAAGAAGAAGGGAGAGCCCCGTGGCTGGTGGAAATTTTGGAGCTCCTCCAAAACCACCAAATCGGGGGTCAAATTCCTCAGCAAATTGTTGAACCGCTGCATCCAGCTCAGTCGCCCCAATCGCCATGGGAGAGACAGCCGTAATATTGGCCCTTAGGCGCTCCGTGAGATGCTCAGCTTGTTCTTGCAACCCTTGAGGATCTTTTCTCCAAAATTCAGCGACTTTTTGCAAAACAGAGGAAAATCCAGGCCGACCATATCGATCGGAAGGAGGAAAGTAGGTACCAGCAAAAATGGGTTTTTGATCGGGGGTAAGGAAGACCGTCATCGGCCATCCCCCTTGCCCCTGATTCAAGGCGATGGTGGCCTGCATATAAATTTCATCTAAATCAGGACGTTCTTCCCGATCGACCTTGATACAGACAAAATGCTCGTTCATGAGAGCAGCTATCTGTTCATTTTCAAAGGATTCCCGCTCCATCACATGACACCAATGGCAAGCGGAATATCCGATGGATAACAAAATGGGGCGATTCGTCTCTTGAGATTTCTGCAGAGCCTCAGGCCCCCATGGATACCAATCTACGGGATTATAGGCATGCTGGAGAAGATAGGGGCTTGTTTCCTTGGCTAAACGATTGGGAGGACGACTGGGATGATCCTGTGTCATGTAACAAGAACCCTACCATCGGCCAAAAGATTGCGTCAATGAGAATAGTACCCATTCCAAAGGAAGGACAAGCTTTCGATCCTTCTGTAATCCAACCGGAAGGCAAAACAATATGGTACTATTAAAAAGAAGGATAGAATTCTCTCCATGACCGAAGAAATTGGCCCCTATTCAAGTTACAGACTAACGGTTCGACTCGTACTTGCCAATCACCCTGGCATGTTTGCACTCGTGGCACAACTATTGGAGTCCCATGCAGCCAGCCTGGGTGCCGTGGATCTTGTCTCCGCCAATCCAGAAACGGTCGTCCGAGATATTACCTTCGATGCCAGAAGTGAGTATGATGGCGAACAACTCCTCTCAAAAATCAAAGAACTACCCGATGTACAAGTTCTGTGGGCATCAGACCGTGTGTCCCTCCTCCATTTGGGCGGGAAAATTCGAATCCAAAACAAAATCCCCCTCACCACAAGAAATGCCCTCTCCATGGTGTATACACCGGGAGTAGGTCGGGTTTCTCAAGCCCTTGCCGAAGATCCCTCAAAATCCTTTGTTTTTACAACCAAAGGAAACTCCGTAGCCGTCGTCACCGATGGTTCAGCAGTACTTGGACTTGGAAATATCGGACCAGAAGCAGCTCTCCCTGTTATGGAAGGGAAGGTGATGCTCTTTAAAGAGTTTGCGGATATCGATGCCTGGCCAATTTGCCTCAGCACTCAAAATCCCGACAGCATCGTTCAAATTGTTCAGGGGATTGCTCCAACCTTTGGTGGAATCAATTTAGAAGATATTAGTGCACCCCGCTGTTTTGAAATTGAGCGAATCTTGCAAAAAACCTTGGACATTCCTGTCATGCATGACGACCAACAGGGGACAGCAGTTGTCATCCTCGCTGCCTTAACCAACGCTTTAAAGGTTGTCAACAAAACCATGGAAAATATAAAAATTGTCGTCAATGGGATGGGAGCAGCCGGCATCGGGTGCCTTCGTACCTTAATGGCAGCGGGCGTCGGCTATTTGATTGGATGTGATAAGCATGGAATCGTGGTTGAAGGTTCCCCGTCAGATTTGGCTAAGATATCAATTGAAGAAATGGACAAAATTTCACTCCGCCCACCCACAGGAACATTGGCTCAGGCTCTTCAAGACGCCGATGTGTTTATAGGAGTATCGGCTGGAAACATCCTGAACGTCTCAGACCTTCAAACCATGGCCAAGAATAGGATTATCTTTGCTATGGCAAATCCAGAGCCTGAAATTGCCCCTGAATTGGCTCGAATGCATTGTCGAATCTTTGCCACAGGCCGCTCCGACCTCCCGAATCAAATTAACAACCTTCTGGCATTTCCGGGAATTTTCAGAGGCACCTTAGATGTTCAAGCCCGGGATATTAACAAGGAGATGTTGTTGGCTGCAGCCAAGGCCATTGCCGATCTCATTCCGGAAGATACCTTAAGCGAGGAATACATCATACCCAGTGTTTTTGATAAACAAGTTGTGAAGCAGGTCACGAAAGCGGTCTCCCAAGCAGCTCGAACGACAGGTGTCGCCAGGAGACGTTCCAAGCTCACCCCGTCCTATTCAAACCACTAAACCTACCTTCAATTCTTCAATATTCACCTGTTATTTCTTTCCTAAGCTGCGTTCATATAATAAGACTTTCCAACCATCCTCTTCACTTAAAAATTGCCCTACAATAGGTAACATGCCGGTACCTGGCACCTTGCCCGATTGCCCAAGACTACCGTTTTTTAGCACCCACATCATTTCTCCAGGGGTTCTGACTTTATTGAACTTGGGGTTGGTAAAGTCACGAGGTTTGATAGGCAGGACCTTCGCCGCGGTGCCATCCCCCTTCCCCTCATTTCCATGACATTGAAAACACGTCCCCCGACCAAGAAAAATCTTCTTTCCTTCTGCAAGGATTTCTGCCGTAGCCTCAAATGGCGGTTTAACTTTTTTAGCCGCTGCAAGTTCTTTGGCAGGGACGCGAGGTATCTTGATATTAAATTCACCACCAGCTTGCCCATACCCCGCAGGGGTTTCTGCCCAAGACAAGGATACCAACGCATTAGGACTCAGGATCAAGAGCGCAATCGGCAATCCGAGAAAAAAACACCTCATAGCTCCCTCCATATGATAAGTTCTTATAAAATAAAAACTGTTTTAATCCAGGACCTTAAATAAAACGAGGGGCAGTGTATCACAGGGAAAAAAATTGGAGCAACCAAGGCAGATGTAGAGGCTTGGTCCGCACTCCGTTATGGTACAATGCTCAAAATTTTTTATTCGATGATTCTGACTGATATGAACCACTATGGCATTTAATCCCTGGAAGCTCGCAAAATATCAAGCCGGCATGCGCCAACGAATTGAATCCCTGTTACAAAAAACCGAAATGAGTCTTGACTTTGCTATGGATCATATGATGCTGGATCGAGTGGATAGTTACTTTAAGGTTGAAGAAGGTTTCTCCGAAATTGACATTGCCCTGAATCAAATCCAGGAGGAACTTGATCATATTCGTGATGTCTCCGCAGCCACACGCTTAGAGTCACGGTTAGAATTTGTTGAAGACCGCTGGGAAGATTTAGATTGCGAAGTCCGGGAACGCCCAAAACGACGCAGAAAAAAAATCAATCTGTCTGATTTCTTTAAAGCAGCTGGTGGGGGAGGGGAAAGCAGTGAATCGAGCCCTAAGGGTGAAATTACCAATTCCGTAGATGCCTATCGTGCCCTAGATTTAGAATATGGCAGTTCGATGGCTCAAGTTACCCAAGCCTTTCGAAATCGCGCAAAAGAACTACATCCAGATGTACGGGAAGGTGACCGTACGGCAGAACCAGAATTACGACGAATTATAGAAGCCTACCAATTCCTCAAGGAAAACATTAACTATATCCAATCAGAGCCTCCTCCTCGATCATGAGTCGCCCATCCCCTCTCTACATTCAAAAGAAAGAAGAATTGGAAACCTTCTGTGCACATCTTAGCGATCAAGTTGCAATCGGGCTGGATACCGAGTTTATCGGGGAAGAAAGTTATGAGCCCCAACTTGAACTCATTCAAATTTTGGCAGGGAACCGGACCGCTATCCTGGATGTGCAAGTCCTGCCTTCTCTTACTCCTCTTCATTCTATTCTTACCGATCCTCGCATATTGAAAATCGTCCATGCCGGACGGCAGGACATAGAGCTTCTACACCGTCAAATGGGAGAACTCCCTACACCTATTTTTGACACCCAATTAGCTGCCGCCATGATGGGATACGGAGCCCAAATAGGTTACGCAGCACTGGTACAGCGGGTCACTGGGAGTAAACTCGATAAATCTCATACCCTGACCAATTGGGATCGCAGACCTCTGTCCCAGGAAGAACTCACCTATGCCGCTGAGGATGTTGCCTTCCTGTTCACCTTATACGAACATTTTCGTGAGGGGTTGGGAAAAATTAAATCGGCTCTCATGGGTTGAGGAGGAATGCGCCAGATACCTTCCGAAACCAACTGATGTGAGCCGTGATCCACGCCAACGTTTCCTCCGAGTTCGAGGGTGGGGAAACTTAAAGCCCAAGGGGGTGGTTGTCCTACGGGAACTTGCGGCCTGGCGTGAACAAGAGGCACGGACAAGAAATCTCCCACGGGGAAGAATTCTTCGCGATGATATTCTCCTAGAGCTCTCACGTCGGCAACCCTCGACGATTCATGAACTGGGAGCCTTACGAGGAGTGCCGAAGGGTCTTGTCGAGCGATTTGGAAAGAAAATTCTCCAATTGATTCAAATCGGGCAATCCGTACCCAAAAAGGACTATCCCGTCATCCCAAAATCCCTACCGACAGAACCAGAGCGGGCAGGCCGGAGCGACCTCCTTCAAGCTGCCTTAAAAGCCTGTGCCCATAAAGCCGGTATTGCTTCTACACTCATTGCCACCTCAGCGGACCTTCAGGCACTCGTTGAGGCAAAGGGAAATTATGAAGATCTTCCCCTTCCACTTTTGACAGGATGGCGTCGGCAGATTGCCGGTGAACACCTTCTTCAGGTCCTCTCCGGCCAAGTCGCAATTCGGCTGCACCCTCAAAAAGGATCCATCCAAATCTCCAATCCCTCATCTTCAGATATTCGTTTTGAGATCGACGAATAGGAGAAAACCAAAGCGACAATCAATCCTCGAAAACCTCTAACCCACTCTCTTCTTCCTCATGAATCTACCAGACTGTGTTTTCACTTTTTTCTATCCTTCTTGGTGGATCTCGCCTAAAATTTTTTCATCGATAGACCCCACATCATTCAGGAGGAACCAGCATGGCACGACGAACCACCCACCGTAGTACAGCCGGGAAAAAACTATATGCCGTTCGAGATTCAAAAGGGAGATTTATGGATATTCAAACCTATGAACGAGCACATCGAGCGGACTTGAGAAAGAAGGGGAAGGCCGAGAAAGTTAGCAAGAAAAAATAACCGGGCCGCGTTTACAGAAAAAGGTACCAAACAGGCGAATGCCAGAGCTGTAGGAGTGCGTGATGGTGATTTCCGACTTTCTTCAGGTAGGGCTCTGCATGGCCTCTGCGATGGTTCCAACAAGGACATCTACCGTATAGGGTTTCCGAAGAAACCACCCACCCATAACATCCTGAAAATTTGAAGCCGTGACGATCCCGGAAATGAACACCACGGGTAAGTTAGGGCAGAGTGAGCGTAAATGGTGCGCTAACATAGGACCACTCATTCCTGCCATAACAATATCTGCTACCAAAAGATCAAATTGCCTGCCGTGCTGTTCGAAAGTTGAAATGGCTTCTGGACCGGATTTAGCCTGAATAACGAGAAATCCCTTCGGAGCCAAGAGGGACTGCGTAACATCCCGGATCGCCTGATCATCGTCTACGAGTAGAATTCGCTTCCCCTTATGAGATACGTTGGTAGGCACCCCTTGCGTGGCATTCATGGATTCCCTTTCGATCTAGACGTACACCATTCCTAATTAGACTGCCACCAGTTAGCTAAACAGTCAAAAGATTCTTTATTTGGGAACACATTTTGAGAATGGAGAGGAATACTTATTGTTTAAACGACCAACCAACCTGTAGAGATACGGCTCCTCACCGCAGCACCGTTTTCACCGTCTCGGCTGGCCTGGCTAGGATGGCCACTTTCTTCGTTTCTACCAATGGACGTTGAATCAGATCCGGATATTGGACCATCAACTCAATCAATTCATCATCCGTTCGAGGATTCTTCCTTAAATCTAAGCGTTTATACACATCTTCCTTGGTTCGCACCACATCTTTTGGTTGAAGGCCAGCTTTCCGTATTAACGCTTTCAGCTTAGATTTCGAGAAGGGTTCTTCGTAATAATTAATAGCCTGAAAATCGTCCGTATGGGCTTTAATGATTTTCAAGGCCTCTCGGCAGGTCGAGCAGGTCGGTTTCTGATATATGGTAATCGCGTGGTTTGCCATTTGGTTATCGCCCTCCCTTGACGCTGTTTTTCGCCCCATGGTAAAGAATAATCGTTTAAACACGTTAACATTCGTTTATGAAGGATAGAACTGTATGCCAACGGTAGGAACAAGTTCAAGCGGTGTCTTTGCTTGTGCGACCAAAGACAAACGAACCTTGAAGGATTTACAAACGAAGTGTAAGGGGCAACCTATTCTGGTGGCTGGACATAATTTGGCTCGAAAAGGACAAGAGGCGGTATTCGAACTCTTTAATGTCCGATTGGCTACTGTGAAGTTTGAAGACGAAACCCTCTTGGGCTATGATCCCTTAGAGCTTCTCCTTCCAACCTTTATTGACGAGCAAGGGATCGCCTATTTTGAAATCCAAACCTGCCAAACATGCGATCAAATGTTTCCGCTGACAAAAGAGGAATGCCAACAAGGACAAGAGCCAACCGACTGTCCCGAATGCGCAAACTTTTAAGCCAGGCTGGCCGACTTAATTAACCAGTGGAGCATAGTCTAACGCCTTTTTCAGAAAACAATCTCCCGCCACGGCTTGTAGGGGCATCGGCAGCATACTCGCACCTAAAATACGAAACTCAATTACCTCATATCCTGACTGAGAGACAATTGCCTCCGCCTTTATACCTTGACACATTTCAATGGTTTTCCACATAGGGTTTCGTCTGGCTGCTTCCGACGGACGCAAAACTGATGAGTGAACCTTTCCCTGTATGAGTACCTCAGCCTGAATCGCATCTCTCTTCACTGGCTTTTCGGTCACCACAGCAAAAATCAGTTGCGGATCGCTTTGTGCTTGAACCTCTACCCCTCCCACAAACAGCAGGAAGAGCAAGAGATACCAAACGCGCCCCACCAAACGAGGCCACTTATTCATTTTCATAACAGACCTACTTCTCTCCTTGATGATTTTTTTGGCGAACTAAAAATTCTTCAGATACCCACCCCTGAACTCCATCGTCATCTTGTACTTTATAATAGACCTTCGGTCTTTTTCCGGATGCTGCCATGTGGGAACTTTCATCCGAGAAGGGCTCCGAACGGAGTTCTAAAATGGTGACCCGCGTGCCGGTTAAAAGCTCGTGCGTTAAATCTTCAGCCTGTGACGATGACAATCCTGAAGTTCCAGGTCGTCCAGACAAGAGCGGGACGGGTGATTGTTCAGTACGACCCATGGGGCCTCGTACGTAGACACGTTGACCAATTCGAAAACCGTGAACAGCCCTATTCAACGATTGTTCCGTGGGCTGAGGACCTCCATGACTGAGCGTGGTGGAACCCACAGGCTTAGTCGGGGAAAATGCTCCGGATGTCTGAGGAGAAGAAGAATCCTCCTCCGGTTGACAACTCACCAGGAAAGACAAACTGCCAAGGCCAACTCCCACACAGCAACAGAGAAAGAGATGTCGCCAACATTTCCAAGCCGTTTCGCTCTTCCTCATAACCACTCGAATAGTATGCCTAAGATTTTCATACTGTCGCAAGTACCTTTTTTATGATAAGACCAACGCAGATGAATCAGGAAGGAGACCAGGAATTTCTTCGACTCTTTTGAGACGAGAGACCACTTGTGACAGGAAGCGGGTGAAGGGACAACATGGAAAATCGACAACTCGGTAAGCCCAAGGTCCAGGTATCAACCATTGGTCTTGGAACATGGGTGATGGGCGGATACATGTGGGGTGGGGCAGAAAACAAAGAGTCACTTGCCGCCATTCGGCGAAGTATCGAGTTAGGCATTACCTTATTTGATACCGCTCCGATCTATGGTCATACACTCGCGGAGCGCCTTCTTGGGCAAGCGATAGCCGAATCAGGTCAACGAGAACGATTGTTTCTTGCGACCAAAACAGGACTATGCTGGAACGAGGATCGGACGAAGGTCTGGCGTGATTCAAGCCGAACGAATATCCTCAGAGAGATTGATGAAAGCTTGGTCCGGTTGGGTACCGAATATATCGACCTGTATCAAGTTCACTGGCCTGACTCAACGACGCCTTTTGAAGAAACGATGTCCACTTTATTACAGCTACAAGAACAAGGCAAAATACGATATATTGGTGTAAGTAATTTTACCGTTGAACAAATGGAGCAATGCCAGAAAACCGCCCCCCTCGACACCCTTCAGCCTCCCTATAATTTATTTGAACGCGAAATTGAAGCCCAGGTCTTACCCTATTGTCGTGAACACAGAATTGGCGTCCTTGCCTATAGCCCCCTCTGCCGAGGGCTCCTGACAGGAAAATATTCTGGAACGGAAAGATTTTCAACTGGTGATGTGCGCGCGCTCGACCCCAAATTTCAGCCGGAAAATATTCATCGCTACCTTTCCTGCGTTCGCAACTTGACGACCATTGCTAAACGTTATGGCAAAACCATGACCCAATTGGCTATTCGGTGGTGCCTCGATCAACCTGGGGTAACCGTAGCCCTTTGCGGTACGAGAACGGTGGCACAAATAGAAGAAACGGTCCTCGCCTCAGATTGGACAATATCCAGTGCAGATCTATCTGCCATTGATGCCATACTCTCGCAGGATATTCCTTATCCCGTTGGTCCGGAATTCATGGCTCCAGCATAAGGACTGAACCTCGGGACGTAGCCGCACTAGAACTACCAGCTCCTCTATGCAACTCCCTAGTTTTTTTTGACCAATGATCCTTTCCACGAACACGATCTCTCCATATCGATCGAAGATTATCAATGTTTTGAAACAGGGCCCTCGAAAAATTCTTGTGCCGACCTGACACGAAGATTTATGATGTCGGCACATCCGGGTATTGACCTGTTCTTGAACTGGAAGGGAAGGATCTTTATGAAACGCTCTCGTGCCCAAAAGCCAAAGAATCGTTACCGCAAGGCAACACGTATCGAACAGGATAGCATGGGACCACTTGAAGTTCCGGCTCACGCATATTTTGGAGTACAAACCGCACGTGCAATTGAAAACTTTCCCATAAGCAACCTTCGATTTCCCCGATCCTTCATCCGTGCCCTGGGACTTATCAAATGGGCTGGTGCGACCAGTAATCAATCCTTGTCACAATTAGATAAAAAACGTGCCACCGCAATTCAAAAAGCGGCCTTAGAAGTAATCAATGGGCAATGGGATAGTGAATTTCCGGTCGACATATTCCAAACGGGATCCGGAACCTCCACGAATATGAATGCGAATGAAGTGATTGCCAACCGGGCGTCCGAGTTATTAGGAGGAGCACGAGGCAGTCGATTAGTTCACCCTAATGATCACGTGAATCTCGGGCAATCAAGCAATGACGTCATTCCGACTGCCATTCACATTGCCGCGATCGAAGAAATAGAAAAGACCCTGCTTCCTCAGGTCACCTATTTACACAAGGCTCTTGCGAGAAAAGCCCGAGCGTTTGACAAGATTGTCAAAATTGGCCGAACACACCTCCAAGATGCGACCCCCATTCGTTTAGGACAAGAGTTCAGTGGCTATGCACGACAAATTGAATTGGCGAAAGCCAGATGTCAACAGGCACAATCTGTCTTGGCAGAAGTGGCCCTAGGGGGGACGGCCGTGGGAACGGGGATGAACACCCATCCCAAATTTGCTTCGAAGGCCATTCGGCTTATCTCCAAAAAAATACATTATTCCCTCAAAGAAGCATCCAATCATTTCGAAGCTCAATCTACACAGGATTCCATCGTCGAGGCCAGTGGTGAGTTAAAAACCATTGCCGTCAGTCTCATGAAAATCGCCAATGATATTCGATGGCTGGGATCGGGCCCTCGCTGCGGCCTCGGAGAAATCAATCTTCCAGAGACTCAACCGGGCTCATCGATTATGCCGGGAAAGGTCAATCCAGTTATCGCCGAATCGGTCACAATGGTTGCGGCCCAGGTTATTGGAAATGACACGACCATTACCATAGGAGGACAGGCTGGAAACTTTGAATTACTCGTCATGTTTCCGGTCATGGCCTACAACCTTCTTGAGTCAATTGAACTTCTTTCCTCTGCGTCAAAGAATTTTGCGGTACGGTGCATTGAAGGAATCGAGCCTAACAAGGAGAGATGTCGAAATAGCATCGAAGAGAGTTTAGCCATGTGTACGGCTCTGGCTCCAGCCATTGGTTACGACTCAGCGGCTCGCATTGCCAAGGACGCCTACCGAACAGGAAAGACTGTCCGGGCCGTTGCCTTAGAACAGAAGGTGCTCCCCCCCAAACAACTCTCTCTCTTGTTGGATCCTTGGCGAATGACAGATCCGCGCTTCCAAAAAAAGAAATAGGGGAGTGAAGAATACTGTGGGGGACATGCCCGACGACGGGTTTAGGGGGTCGAGGTCCCACCCCATTTTAATTTTTCAGTGAGGACATGGTAGTAAGAGGTTTCCGGAAAACGTATGAGCTTGGCAGGGTGCTCGGAAGCACGGATCGTGACCGTATCCCCTTGAACTAAGGCAACACTCACTTGACCATCAAACGTTGCCATTGGACCATCTTCAAGGCTGGTGAGGGTCACAGCCACCACAGCAGTACCCTCCACCACCAAAGGTCTATGAGTTAAGGTATGAGGACAAATGGGTGTCAACGTCAGTGCTTGGAGCGCGGGATTTAAAATCGGACCACCGGCGGAAAGAGAATAGCCCGTTGACCCCGTAGGGGAGGACACAATCAATCCATCTCCACGAAGATTGGTCACAAACTGACCATCAATAGATACTTGCACCTGGATCATTCGTGCAAGGGTCCCTTTACTAATGGTCACATCATTGAGCACACTTGAATGGGCTACATGTTCACCATGCCGTTCAATTCGAGCATGAAGCATGAGCCGTTCCTCCAAGGCAAATGCCCCCTCAAATACCTTTTCTAAAGAGTGATACATTTCGTCAAGGGTCGTTTCAGTCAAAAACCCCAGTCCTCCCATGTTCACTCCTAAAATGGGAAGACCTGATGCTTCGGCCAACCTCGCCGCATTCAGCATCGTTCCATCTCCTCCCAACACCAGTAGAATCTCGGCCTGAATTGCAATCTGTGATTTTTTCCATTCAGATTGTTCACCAATGAGTGCGGCCGTTGTCTCATCGAGGACGACGGTTTTCTCCCGCTCACGTAGCCACAGCACCAAGTCTTTCAAGGTGTGTTTCACATCAGGAAAGTTTGGCTTTGTCAGAATTCCAATTGTTTTCATGAATGAGTAGTAGGTGAAGACCCACATCCAGATGAGGGGTAAAACGGTGGGTGATTGTAGCGACGACCCTCAATTTTTGTCAACGAAACACCATACTTATTTTGGAATTATCTCCTTTTGATCATCAAACCATTCATCTCAATTCGACAGTCAGAGTATGGCTTAGGCCTTGACAGGGAGCAGTCCCACCGTTAGAATTAAGCCATAATTTTAAAGCATTTTTCCCATATTTGACGCATCTTAGAATAGCCAAATCGGCAGTCACAATCCGTCAATTCCGAAACCACCGCAACGCCAAAGCTTAAGGAGGAAGGATGTTCGAACGATTCACGGACAAGGGCCGTAAGATCATCATTCTGGCTAGGGAAGAAGCTGAACGCCATCAGAATGACTACCTAGGAACCGAGCACCTCGTACTGGCTATCCTTCGGGAATCTGATGGTATTGCGTTAATGATCCTTAAAAAAATGGGTCTCTCAACCGAGCAAATTCGGTTGGAAATTGAGCGCAACCTTCCCAGTGGTGGAACGACCATGACTTTTGGCGAAATTCCGTTTAGCCCACGGGTCAAAAAGGTCATCGAATATGGCGTTGAGGAAGCTCGACTGTTAGGTCACAACCATATTGGAAGCGAACATCTCCTGCTCGGGCTTCTCCGGGAAGAAGAGGGGATTGGTGGAAAAATTTTACGGAGTCTTGGTGCCAACCTGCTCACCGCCAGACAGTTGACGGTGACCTTCCTGAGGAAGTCAGCACCACGTGAACGAGACCGAAAAAGCAATACACCTGCCTTGGACGAGTTTGGACGCGACCTCACCCAACTTGCACAAGAAGGACAGCTTGACCCCGTTATCGGTCGTGCCGATGAGATTGAGCGCGTCCTTCAAATTCTCAGCCGCCGAACGAAAAACAATCCCGTTCTCATTGGAGAATCTGGTGTCGGGAAAACGGCTATCGTTGAAGGCCTCGCACAGCGAATTATCATGTCGGAAGTTCCGGATAATTTACTGTCTCGCCGAGTTATCGCATTAGACTTAGGCTCTCTTGTGGCCGGAACCAAATACCGCGGACAGTTTGAAGAACGCCTGAAAGTCGTCATGAAGGAAATTGTACAGGCGGGAAATGTTATTATCTTCATCGATGAATTACATACCTTGGTCGGAGCCGGTGCCGCTGAAGGTTCTATCGATGCCTCAAATATGCTCAAACCAGCCCTCTCCAGAGGAGAGATTCAATGTATCGGGGCAACGACTCTCGATGAATACCGAAAACATATCGAAAAGGATGGAGCGTTAAAACGACGGTTTCAGTCCATCTATGTTCAACCCCCGAGCATCGAGGAAACGATCAGCATTATTCAAGGACTTCGCGATCGCTATGAAGAACACCATGGGGTGGAAATATCGGAGCCGGCCATCATTGAGGCCGTCAAACTCTCGGATCGCTATATCACCGATCGCTTCCTTCCGGACAAGGCTATTGATCTCATTGATGAAACAGGATCTCGTGCCAAGCTTCAAACCTATGCTCTTCCCAGCGAATTAAAAGCTCTTGAGCAAGAACTGAAGAAAATCTCGCGCGATAAAGAACTAGCCATTTCGATGCAAAACTTTGAGGAAGCGGTAAAGTTCCGCGAAGAGGAAGAACGGTTACGCAAACTGCTTGAAGAATCAAAGCGGGAATGGAAGAAAGATCAAGAACAAAACAAGCCTGTGATCACCGAAGAAGATGTGGCCTACGTCGTATCCAAAATGACAGGAATCCCGCTCTTCAAACTAGAGGAAGAAGAATCCAATAAACTCTTACGGATGGAGGAATTCCTCCATAAACGGGTGGTCGGACAAAATGAGGCCATTTCTGCAGTATGCCGGGCCATTCGTCGTTCTCGGGCAGGCTTAAAAGAAGCCAAGAAGCCCATTGGCTCTTTTATATTCTTAGGACCAACCGGAGTAGGAAAAACTGAGCTAGCCCGGGCATTGGCTGAGTTTTTGTTTAACACCGAAGATTCCCTTGTTCGTATTGATATGTCGGAATACCAAGAGAAGTTTACAAGTTCTCGTTTATTTGGTGCCCCTCCAGGTTACGTGGGATACGAAGAAGGAGGCCAGCTTACTGAAAAGGTTCGCCGACGTCCTTATTCCGTGGTCCTTTTTGACGAAATTGAGAAGGCACATCCTGATGTTTTTAATGTGCTTCTTCAGGTGTTGGACGATGGGATGTTAACCGATAGCCTGGGCCGAAAAGTGGACTTTAAAAACACCGTGGTTATTATGACCTCTAACCTCGGGACGAAAATGATTCAAAAGGGAGTGTCCCTGGGCTTCCAACGAGAAGGACAAGTCGAACAAAATTCACGAATGAAAGATGAAGTGAAAGGAGAGCTCAAACGAGCCTTTAGTCCTGAATTCCTCAATCGAATCGATGAAACAGTTATTTTCCACCCATTAGAAAAAGAAGAACTGTTCGATATCTTGGATATCCTTATTAAGGAGCTCAATGTACGACTCCTTGAGCGAGGTGTGCAATTAGAGGTTGGAGATGACGTCAAACATTGGCTGATTAAAGAAGGGTATGAACCTCTCTATGGTGCCCGCCCATTACGACGCACCATTCAGAGAATTCTGGGCGACCCGCTTTCCGAAGAACTGATCAAAGGACGATTTAAAGACGCAACAAAAGTAAAAGTTCTTATCCGTGATGGAGCCCCGTCCTTCGTCGAAGAAGAAGCGATGGCGGAGGTATAACCTCCCTGAACCATCAAACGCTGATTCATTTGCTTGGCCCCCATTTTTCCTTTGAAGAATGGGGGCCTTCTTCATTCTCCTTCCCTAGGTTTTTCATTTCTAAATTTGATATCATCTACCGTCTTTGCCCAATTCGAAGTGGGAATTTTTCCACTATCAGCCCAGAAGGTATTTCGCATTAAAGCGTCAGGCCAAACAGGACATTCCAATAGCGCGAACATGAACGCATCACAATCTTCCCGCTCATTTCTACTTGGAATCGAAACATCTTGCGATGAAACCGCAGCCTCCGTGATCAATGAGAACGGAGTTATTCTTTCCAATATTATTTCATCGCAACATGAAATTCATGGGAAATATGGAGGGATTGTTCCAGAATTGGCTTCTCGACGGCATATAGAATCCATCGAATGGATCTCTATGGAAGCATTACGTCAAGCTCATATCACGTGGCAAGACCTTCAAGCTATTGCGGTGACCAAAGGTCCTGGCCTGGCTGGTGCTTTGCTCGTAGGCGTGAGTTTTGCCAAAGCAGTAGGCTATTCCCTCAACATTCCGGTTCTGGGCATGAACCATTTGGAAGGACACATCGCCTCAGCTTGGCTCGCCCACCCACAATTTCCGACACCCTGTATCGTATTAGTCGTATCCGGTGGACATACCCATCTCTACCATATTGATAAACAGGGAGAAGCCAGGAATATTGGAAAAACGTTAGATGACGCCGCAGGAGAAGCGTTCGATAAAGGCGCCAAGATGCTGGGGCTTGAATTTCCTGGAGGTCCCGCTATTGATCGATTGGCACAACAAGGTGATCCACATGCGATTAGTTTTCCACGCTCTTACTTGAGTGCCACGAGTTTGGACTTTAGTTTCAGTGGATTAAAAACTTCCCTTCTTTACTATTTGCGCGACCTGGACCAACAGAGTCTTCCACGACCCGTACCCGACATTGCTGCAAGCTACCAGGAGGCTATTGTCACGGTCTTGGTAGAAAAATCCTTCCGTGCGATACAGCAGACCGAAGTCCAGGCCTTGGGGGTAGTGGGAGGTGTCTCCGCCAATTCCAGACTTCGTGCATGTCTCACCGAACGAGCCGGAAAACTAGGCATACCCTTAAGTATTCCCGAACCTATTTTTTCAACGGATAATGCGGCAATGATTGCCTTGGCAGGACTCAAGGCTCTTCAACAAGGAAGACAAGAAACCTATGAAATTGATGCGACAGCAAATCTATCAGTGAGCGCCTTTTCCAAGATCCGACATTCACTCTCCATTCCCAGTACAGGATCATCGCTTAAGACGGAATAGATACCAGGAAGGAGATACGCAATCCCTACATTGTACGGAAATATTCATGGATTAAAAGCAAGCCAGCGGGCAGGACTCGAACGGCTTTATCGTCGGCGCATTCCTCTAGAAATGGTTATCACGAATGAACTCGCCAAAACCTGTACCGATCTTTCCCATCAGCTCAAACGTCGGATCGCTGTGGTCATTTCACGAAAGGGCCTTGTTGAACAGGTTATGGTTGGTTCCCCGCACGACATCCCCTTACAGGAGTTGACCAAATCCAGGAACGATACTCGCTTTCTTCGGGGGCTTCGCGTTATTCAAACTCATCTTAACAATGAACCCCTTACACAACTGGAATTAATGAACCTGGGCATGTATCGTCTCGATGCTCTTGCTGGACTGGGAGTCACCTCACAAGGCCAGACCGCTGACATTCACTTTGCACACTTGCTCCCGTCTAACCCTCATCAGGCGATTCATGAAGTATGGCCGGCAACTGCCTGGCACTCATTTCGTCTTAACTTCTCTGAATTAATGCATTCACTGGAAGGGGAAATGAAACGTGCCTTTCAGCCACTTTCAACGAATGAAGCACATGAACAAGCCATTCTTGTCAGTATTTCAAAACGAGACAAGGGAACCCAGGAAGACGAACTGTTTGAATTGTCCGAATTAGCGCGCTCGGCTCAGGCAGACATTTTAGGGCAGATCATTCAAAGATCCCCACACCTTCACCCCAAATATGTACTTGGAAAAGGCAAACTTAAAGAGGTCGTGATTAAGGGGCTACAACTTGGAGCCAACCTCATCATTTTCAACCAAAATTTGACCGCAGCCCAAGCACAAGCCATTGCAGAAATCACCGAGATGAAAGTAGTAGATCGCACCCAACTGATCCTAGATATTTTTGCACGTCGAGCCCATAGCAGGGAGGGAAAAGTCCAGGTAGAACTGGCACAACTCAAATATCTCCTCCCTCGATTATCTGGAAGCAACCTTTCCCTCTCTCGTCTTGGAGGCGGAATTGGAAGTAGGGGTCCAGGAGAAACAAAACTTGAATCTGATCGCCGTCGGGTCCGTGATCGCATTTCACATTTGGAAAAAAACTTGGCCTCCTTTGCTAAACATCAGAGGCAACGCCGAACGCGACGAATGAAAAACTCTATTCCCATCATCTCCATTGTAGGGTATACCAATGCAGGAAAGTCCACCTTACTCAATTGCCTGACAAAAAGTCAGGTTACGGCAAAGGACCGGCCATTTGAAACACTCGATACCTCAAGCCGCAAGCTCCGTATCCCTAAAGAGCAGGATGTGATCATTACCGATACCGTGGGATTTATACGAGACCTCCCTCAGGAGCTCATGGGAGCCTTTCGCTCCACTTTGGAAGAGTTAAAAGATGCAGACATTCTCTTGCACGTGATTGATGCCACAGCACGAGACCTGGAGCAACAAACCCACTCCGTTGAAATAATGTTACGGGACCTTGATCTTGAGAAGGTTCCTCGATTAATGGTCCTGAATAAATGTGATCGTCTTCCGGCCAAGATGCTCACAACCCTCAGTCAACGATATCACGCACTACCCATATCGGCATTAGATCCTAAAACAATCGCTCCCTTGGTACACAAACTCCACCTGGCTGTGAATTCACTACCATCTCACCAACAGGCAGGTGAGGAGACTTCTGAGAAGATCCACCCCCTGTTTCTCACCTCGGCCTGAGGAAAACTATGAAATCTACAACAGCACCCCCATCAAAACGTCAAGCGAGAACTCCAACCCGTTCAACTCAAGAAACACCGCAACAGCTTCAAAAACGGCTCAGACGGATTCTCAAGACCTTGGCGGCATTCCCGACCGAGCGGGGGCTTGAACTCGACTTCACGAATCCTTATCAGTTATTGGTCGCCACCATTCTTTCCGCACAATGTACTGATGAACGAGTCAATCAAGTCACACCGAAGTTTTTCAAGAGGTACGCCACACCTCAATCCCTCGCGTCGGCTTCCCAACAGGACGTGGAACGCTTGATATTCTCCACGGGGTTTTACAAGGCCAAGGCCAAAAACCTTATTCGCTGTGCCACACACTTAAAAGAGCGATTTGGCGGCGAGGTTCCCCAGTCGATGGAGATTTTGATTACCTTACCTGGAGTAGGAAGAAAAACAGCGAATGTTCTCCGCGGAAATGCATTTCACCTTCCTGCCATTGTCGTGGATACGCACGTGAAACGAGTCGCGCAACGTCTGAACCTTGTTCATCGTTCTGATCCAGACTCGATCGAGGAGGAACTTCAACACCTTATGCCTCAATCTCAATGGACCCAAGGATCACAGCATTTGTTATTACATGGTCGGTATGTCTGTCTCGCCCGCCGTCCAAAATGTTCAGATTGTCCTATAGCGACCGACTGCCCATGGGAGGAGAAGTCATTACGATGATCAAAAGTATGACCGGATACGGACGTCGGAGTGGCGTATGCTCAGGAAGAACGATCACGGTAGAACTTCGCTCGGTCAACCATCGTTTTTGTGAAGTCCTGGTGCGTCTCCCCAAGACGATCTCGGCACTGGAGGAGGAATGCAAAAAAACCATTCAACAGTCCTGTCAACGCGGTCGAATAGAGACCTCCATCAATATACAAGACCAGCCTGATCATAGAAAAACCGTAACTGTTGACCGTGCGCTGGCTCGACAATTTCATAAAGCTTTAACGGATTTACAGCGGGAACTCAAACTCTCGGGGACCATTGATATTTCTATGTTTACCAATGTGAAAGACCTTATTTCCGTCACCGATCATACGTCTCAGATTGATAAAAAAATTCATCCCATGGTCATTCGATTATTAAAAGGGGCATTAACAGACTTGGATAAGATGCGTCGGCGGGAAGGGGCTGTGTTAGCGAAGGATATCAAGCAACGAATTCAGACAGTCCGTCGCTCAACGGACGCCATTCAAAAAAGGAAGCCCATTGCCGTCAAATCGTCTCATGAGCGAATTCGAAAGCGCATTGAGCAGTGGGTCACCGAGAAGGGGTTGGAATCAAGTAAACTATATCAAGAGCTTGCCAATATTGCTGAACGCTCTGATATTACGGAAGAAATTACACGGCTGAATTCACATTTTATACAATGCACCCTTGCACTGAAAAAACATGAAGGAGCTGGTAAAATGCTGGACTTCTTGCTCCAAGAAATGAACCGCGAAGTCAATACCATTGGATCCAAAGCCAATGATGCCGACATTTCGATTCAGGTGGTAAAAATTAAGGGAGAACTGGAAAAAATACGTGAACAGGTACAGAATATTGAATAATAGAACAATATTCCTAGATCTCACTTTTGGGTATCAGGGGTAAAGGATCATTCGTGGAACGACAAGGATTGTTAATTGTAATCTCCGCCCCCTCTGGTGCAGGAAAAACCTCCCTTTGCAAGGAACTCATTAGCCGGGTTCCTGGCCTGTGGCATTCCATCTCCTGCACCACACGTGCACCACGAGCAGGGGAGGAAGATGGACGCGAGTACCAATTCCTGAATCATGACACCTTTGAGACCATGGTGAAGCAACATGAATTTGCAGAATGGGCTTTCGTCCATGGAAACATGTATGGAACCCCTCGATCCGCACTCCTCCAGAGAATGGAACAGGGCATTGATGTCTTATTAGAAATTGACGATCAAGGGGCCAAACAAATCAAAAAGAGTTTTCCTGATGCGGTCTTTATTTATATCCTTCCTCCATCTCTGGAGGCCTTGGAGCAGCGGTTATTGCACCGAGGCTCGGATACTCCGGATGAAATTCAACGCCGGCTTGTTAAGGCCCGCGAAGAGGTCTGGAGTTACCGCGAATATTACTATATTGTACGGAATGAGGATTTTATACATGCCCTCAAAGAACTGGAAAGCATTATTCTCGCTGAACGGATAAAGACCAAACGACTGAATATAGGATGGTTGGAAGAAAACTTCATCCGACAACGCGAAAAAGACACTACCATCACAAGCAATCAAGAAACGACCTAAGCATAAAAGGAGAAAAACAACATGCAAGACACTCAGTCCCTTTTACCTGTCTATGAACAAGACCAATTTGATTCCAGGCACCGCCTGGTATTAGTGGCTTCTCAGCGAGCCAAACAATTAGTTCAAGGTGCGCCCGCTCTCTTGCCATCCAAATTTACCAAGGAAAGTACCATTGCCGTTCATGAAGTTCTGCATGGGGAAATTAAGCACCTCCGCGGTGAAGAAGCACGAGAAGCCTTGAAGGAAGCCAAGCGTGGGAAAGATGCCGACGCAGAGAGAATGGCAGAAATTGCAGGAGAAGATGCCAAAGAAATCAAGAAAGAACTGAGTGTTTATGTAGATGATTCCGCAAACCCGGAACAACTTATTGAAGGACAAGAATAATTTCCGATTATGTACCAGAGACACGCATGGACCAACCAAGATTTATAGGCAAGCGAATTATCCTGGCAGTAACAGGAAGTATTGCGGCTTATAAAAGCGTGGAATTACTTCGGTCGTTAACCCGCGAAGGAGCTGATGTCCACGTGGTCATGACGACATCAGCCACCCAATTTATTGCACCGTTAACGTTTGAAGTACTCTCTAAACATCAGGTGTTGCGTTCTCTGTTTGACCATCACGAAGATATGCCTCACCTGTCTCTACCCGAACAGGCCGACGCCATTTTGATTGCGCCGGCAACCGCCAATACGTTAGCCCAAAGCGCTCTTGGACTTGCCGGCGATTTGCTAGGAACCATACTGTTAAATGCCTCCTGCCCTCTGATTTTTGCTCCCGCCATGGATGGGGATATGTGGTCTCATCAGACAGTCCAAACCCATGTACGTACTTTACGGGAACGACAAGCGGTTGTTCTGGAGCCCGAAGAAGGCCTTTTGGCATCGGGAGCCTATGGAAAAGGCCGTCTACCCTCAGAACCGATGATCCTAACCGCACTCCAAAAGGCTCTGGGGTATCAACAAGACTTCTCAGCTCATCGTCTTCTTATTTCTGCTGGCCCCACACAAGAAGCCATTGATCCCGTTCGGTACATTTCCAACCGTTCCTCGGGAAAAATGGGATATGCGTTAGCCCAGGCAGCCCGAGAACGGGGTGCCCAGGTGAAACTGATTTCAGGCCCCACGGGTTTGCCTTGTCCTGCTGGAATAGATCGAGAACAGGTCGTCACGGCTGAAGAAATGGGAAAGGCCATGGACCAGTGGTTCTCATGGTCAACGGTAACCATAATGTGTGCGGCTGTCGCAGATTTTCGTCCTAAGCACTTTTCAACGAAAAAGCTCAGCAAAAAGGCCGATCCTATTTCGCAGATGATCTTAGAACCCACCGAAGACATCTTGCAAAAGCTCTCTGAAAAACGGGCACATCAAATTATGGTTGGTTTTGCGGCACAAACTGAATCCGTCAGCCACTATGCTACCGAAAAACTCCAGACCAAAAATCTTGATCTCATTATCGGAAATCAGGTGGGAGTTCCCGAGAGTGGTTTTGATTCTGACACGAATACCGCCGTGCTCATTACCAAAACAGGAGAGACCACCCCCTTGGCAAACATGAGCAAGCGACGGCTTGCAGACCATATTTTAAACTCGATTCTCACCCTCTCTGTCTCTTCCAACTCATAATGTCAATTCTTTGAAAGGAGTGACGGGTACATGACAGATTCCTCAGCCCAACCAGAACCAAACTTTGCCAAAATTGATAAACTGGTCGCTCAAATCGAAAAGGATCCACGATCAAAAGACTTTCTTCCCTTGGCGGAGGAGTATGTAAAAGCTGGGATGTTTCAGGAAGCTGCCCTTACGCTCGAAGATGGACTCAAAGTCTACCCTTCATTTGTGACGGCGCTGGTGCGGCTTGGAGGGGTCTATCTACAACTCAAAGACTATGTCCAAGCCCAAAACCGCCTGGAAGAAGCCATCACGAACAGCCCTGATAATATACTTGCCCATCGTTTGCTCGCAAAAATCCATATGCTCAACCACCATCTCGAGCAGGCTCGGCAGTCTTGCGACACCGTCCTACGTGAAAATCCCTTTGATAAGGAAATGCTAGACTTGCAACAGCAAATTGATAAGGCAGCTGGCCAGACATCTTCGGAAGCGGTGTCAGAAACATCGAACCAAGAATCATTGCCGGTCGCGACGCTGGAACCCATGTCACCACATCACGATGCCTATACATCCGAAGCCACAGCCTCTCCTGTATCTGAAGAACAACCCGCTTCACCCACTCACCCCAACCAACAACGACTTCAAAGACTGTCTCAACTTCTCGCACGAATTCAGGGTCGACGGGCCGCCTAGTTTTAAAAATTGTGAGTTAGTTAAACCAAGGATGGTTTGACCCTTTCCCTGAGGCCTGCTACAATAACGCCGCAATACCAGTACTTTAGCTTGGGCAGATATGCAGATAGATAGAATGTGCGGAGGCAAAGGACTAGAGGATCATGTATGCCCCGGGTACTCATTTTACATGGCCCCAATTTAAATATGCTGGGAAATAGAGAGCCATCATTGTATGGAACGAGCACCCTGGAAGACATTAACGCCTCTATTATCACACATGCAGAACGTCACAGTCTCGCAATCGAAATAAAACAATCCAATACGGAAGGGGAGCTGGTCAGTTGGATTCAAGAGGCGGGGAAGACGTTTGATGCCATCATAATAAACCCAGCAGCTTATACACATACGAGTGTCGCGATCCGAGATGCCCTTGCCTCCACCTCCATACCGGCTGTGGAGGTCCATCTTTCCAATATCCACGCTCGGGAAGAATTTAGGCACCACTCGTATATTGCAGGGGTTGCCCTTGGTCAAATCACCGGGTTTGGCCCCTTTGGATACCTGTTAGCGTTAGATGCAATCAAACATCACTTGGATGCCCAACAGGCTCCATAGTACAACAGGTCCTTCCTCGGTCAACAAGTAACTTATCCAACAATATCCACGCCGGCGCCCTAGATGAGTACTCAAGGCGCAAAGGCAGACCAATTGAAGGAGAAGAAACACTGTGATATCGACTACTGAATTTCGTAGTGGTGTACGAATTGAACTCGACGGTGAGCCCTATCAAATTATTGAATTCCAACAGGTCAAACCTGGAAAAGGCGGCGCATTTGTTCGTACAAAGCTCAAGAACCTGAAGGGAGGAAATGTTGTCGATCGCACCTTTCGGTCAGGGGAACGAGTCAATGAGCCGGATCTTGAAGAACGAGAATTACAGTTTCTGTACACGGCAGGCGATTCGTATACGTTTATGGATACAGAATCCTTTGAACAATTTACGTATGAAAAAAACCTCCTTGGGGACAATGTTGACCTGTTGAAGGAAGAAACCGTCGTTCGAGTCCTTATCTATCAACAAAAACCAATTTCGATAGAGCTTCCTAATTTTTTAGAATTAAAAGTGGTCGAAACGGATCCTGGTGTCAAAGGCGACACCGCATCAGGAGGGAACAAACCTGCCGTCGTGGAAACAGGGGCGGTAATCAAAGTCCCATTATATTTGGATGCAGGAGAAGTTATTAAAGTCGATACCAGAACTCGACAATATGTGGAGCGTGTACGATGAAAAAACCTTCTCGTCGTCCATCCGGTCAAGCCAAGAATAACACTGCCTCTTCACGCAGCCGCAACCGTCCACCCCAAAAAGCCGACCGTTCCCAAAAACGATCCCATCCGACCCCGGAAGAACAAATCCAATCACTCATTGACTTGCTCAAACAAAACAACCTCTCGGAGCTTGAATGGGAACACAAGGATTTTCGTGTACGGTTGCGAAATGAAGCTGCGACCGCTCCAAACCTCCACCTGCCACCACCTCAGATCATTCATGAACCCGTTCCGGTTGAAAACACCGGGACCGCCCAGACCAGCCAAATCACTGATACCACGGGCATGGTGACAATTACCTCTCCCATTGTCGGAACGTTTTACCGCTCACCCTCACCAGATGCCGACCCCTATGTTGAGGAAAATGAGACCGTGAAAAAAGGACAGGTTCTTTGTATTGTCGAAGCCATGAAGCTCATGAATGAAATAGAATCGGAAGTGGACGGGCGCGTGGTCAAAATTCTAGTCGACAGTACCAAACCAGTGGAGTATGGACAAGCTCTCTTCCTCATCGATCCTGCACCTAGTACCTAATTGTGACCCAATCCAGACGGGAGCCTTCTTGTGTTTAAGAAAATCTTAGTAGCCAATCGTGGAGAGATTGCGCTTCGTATCATTCGTGCCTGTAAGGAATTAGGAATTAGCACCGTTGCCATCTATTCTGAAGCCGATAGCCATTCGCTTCATGTACGAGCCGCGGATGAACACATGTGCGTGGGCCCTCCTGATGATTCGCTCAGCTATCGAAATATTCCCAACGTGTTAAGTGCAGCGGAAATTACCGGGGCTGATGCCATTCATCCTGGATACGGATTTCTCTCGGAAAACGCTCATTTTGCAGAAGTTTGTGAATCTATCGGCATTAAATTTATCGGGCCAACCAGTGAGAATATTGCCCTGGTGGGAGATAAAGCCAAAGCACGGGAAATTATGATGGCTGAAGGACTTCCCATCCTCCCTGGAAGCCCAGGAGAGGTCCACAGTGAACAGGAAGCCGGTGAAGCAGCAAAAAAAATCGGCTATCCCGTGATTATTAAAGCATCCGCTGGCGGCGGTGGGCGAGGCATGCGAGTCGTCAATCGAGAAGATGAACTCAGTCGTGCCTTTCAAGCTGCCCAAACTGAGGCCCAATCAACGTTTGGAAATAATGGGGTCTACCTGGAACGATATTTTATAGAACCTCGACACATTGAGGTGCAAGTCATGGCCGATAACCGTGGCCATGCCGTTCATCTTGGCGAACGGGATTGCTCAATCCAACGCCGCTATCAGAAACTTGTTGAAGAAACCCCTTCGCCGGCTTTTAATGAGAAGTTGCGCAAAGAAATTGGTCGTGTCGCCATAAAAGCCATTCAGGCTGTCAACTACCGTAACGTTGGAACTGTGGAATTTTTATTGGACAAAGATTTGCGTTTTTATTTTATGGAAGTGAACTCACGCATTCAGGTCGAACATCCCATTACAGAAATGATTACCGGAATAGACCTTGTCAAGGAACAGATTCGCTTAGCGGCAGGGCAGGCTCTCTCAATTCGGCAGAAAGATATTCGCTTTCTTGGGCATAGCTTTGAATGTCGAATCAATGCCGAATGTCCTGAAAAATTTACGCCCTCACCCGGTCAAATTTCCAACTATCTCGCGCCTGGTGGGTTCGGGGTACGAGTGGATTCCGCCATGGGATCCAACTCGATGGTCGTTCCCTACTATGATTCCATGGTGGCCAAGCTTATTGTCCATGGGAAGGACCGTGAGGAAGCCATAGGACGCATGAGACGTTCGTTGGATGAATTCGTGATCGAAGGCATTAAAACGACGATTCCACTCCATAAACGAATCTTTCGGGATGCCGAGTTTCAAAAAGGTCGCGTTTCGACCAAATTCCTAGAAAAACTATTAGCTCATTCGATTGAGTAATCTTCTAAAGACGGCACCCAACCAAAGCGAGTCATAAGAAAGGCATGCCCACCAGACATCTACCTCACCACCGACTCAGTGGCCTCTATGTCATACTCGACCCACATATTTTTCCAAATCACAATCTCGTCAACATTGTTCAGTGCGCAGCGGAATTAGGGGTAAAACTCTTTCAATATCGAGACAAGACCGCCTCAATGCAGGAAGCCTTACAACAGGCACGCGCCCTTCGCGAGATCACAGCGACCTTAGAGGCTACCTTGATAATCAATGATCGCTGCGATCTAGCCCAAGCCATTCACGCGGATGGGGTCCACCTTGGACAAGACGACCTCCCACCACACCTGGCTCGAATCCAATTGGGGGAAGAAGCTATTATTGGCCTCTCAACCCATACCCTTGCCCAGGTACAGGCTGCTTCAGCCACAGGAGTAGATTATATTGGATTTGGACCGGTCTTCCCGACGTCAACAAAGATCGACCATGAGTTACCAGTGGGAATCACGGGCCTTCAGGAAATTCGACCATATACCACGTTGCCTATTTTTGCCATCGGTGGAATTACCCCTTCATCAATCAGGTCACTCTATCAAGCCGGAGCAGATGGTATTGCCATCGCCTCCGCCCTGTCACGCGGACCTGATATCTCAACGGCAATCAGGGCCTTTGTATTTCCTTCAACATAACCAACTCTCCCAACTCCCGTATGACTTGGCTACTGGCCATGGAAGCAAGTGCGGTAGGATCGGACAAATTTTCAGAAACAGGAAGGAGTGGCCCTAGGACGGGAATCTCAGTGAACTCCCGGATGAGGTCAATGGTGGATTTCGTTTGTTGCTCACGAACGGACGACAAGGATTGAGGTTCGGTCTGATTGAGAACAACCGCCAGAAGTGGCAGCCCTTCTCGTTGGATTCGTTCCACCGTCAGAAGGAGGTGATTGATCCCACCCAACGACGTACGCCCAACCACTACAATCGGAAGACGGCACATGACCATGATATCGAGGATAAGGAGATTCTGGTCAATCGGAACCAGCGTACCTCCAGCACCTTCAACAAGCATATACTCATACCGCACGCATAACTGATGGTAGGCCCGACGAATCTTGTCCAACGAAATTATTCTCCCCTGACGTCGCGCGGCTGAAAGGGGAGCCAACGGGTCTGGGAAAGCATACGGACAAATTAAGGAGAGTGAATCTGATACTTCCGCCATTTTCTGTAAGATCCCCGCATCACTGTGATGAGGAACATCCTGATCTACACCGGTTTCGACGGGCTTCATCACTCCAACTGAAACCTGACAACTACGAAGATATGAAGCCAGGGCTGCGGTCACAACGGTTTTACCCACACCGGTATCGGTCCCCGTCACAAAACACCCCTGAGATGACATCTTTAAATTATTCATCAATACCCTAGAAACATTCCAAGGCAGAACAACCCATATTGCATCCTACCTTCCAGAAGACGGCTCAATAGAGACGACTATCTAAATTCCAAATCTGCCCAGATATCCCAGACAAACCTGAAAGGTGAACAACCGTGTGTGCCACTTCTTCCATGGAAGGAGTCTGTGGAAAGACTTGATTCTCACGAGATGGGAAAGAGCGAGAAACCGACTCTGTCATATCTGTGGGTTGCCAGCCTGGCAGGATTCCATTAATGGCGACATTATACTTTCCAAATTCTCGTGCGGTTGATTTTATCAATCCTACAAGGCCTGCTTTCGACGCAGCATAGGCAGCTTGCCCTCTGTTCCCCTGAATCCCTGCATAAGATCCAACGACAATAATGGATCCTTTCCCTCTGCTCAAAAAAAGTTCGGCGACCGCTTGAATACAAAAAAAAGTTCCTGTCAGATTCGTCGCAATCGTTTTTTCCCAATTACTCGAATCCATACGTACAATGAACCCACTGGAGGCAACACCGGCATTACACACTAAGACATCCAAGGCTCCACTCAACTGCCAGGCCGAACGAACAAGGACCTGAGACTCTTCACGCCTGGTAATATCGGCCTGTAGGGAGAACGCTGCTCCACCTTGATTGGTGACAGCCTGACAAGTTTCGTTCGCTCCAAGACTGTTTTCCATATAATGGACAGCAACCTGCCACCTCGCTTTTCCAAAGGCTATACAAATTGCTCTTCCAATGCCTCTTGAAGCGCCAGTCACTAACACCGAATGCGATATTTGTTTTGGTATAGGCACAGAACGGCACCTCTCAACCAACTAGTAGTAGGGAATACATGATTAGGTCAATCTTACGAATCTTCATTCTTTCTGGCAACTAACAAGAACTTGCTGACTAGAAACTCTTATGATAGGTTCATTCAAGGTGACAACAATCGAGGCAATGATGACGCATAGGAACCTCAGTCTCCTCTCTCGAAGACAGGGAACCTTGTTTGGGGTGATTCTTGCAACCCTGCTTGGACTCCCCGTAGGAACATTTTCAGCCCCACTGACCCTTGAGCAGTCTGAACTGTATTTTCCTGATACTGTTGGTAATCGATGGACCTATCGTGGAGAAATTCACAAGGGTCCCCTGCAAACCGTAAAACGTACTCAATTTACGAATGTCTCCACCGTCACGGGAACGAAAAAGGTCAATGGCGTCCACGTCACGGTCTTTAATGAATCCAATCAGGCGAATTTAGGAGCCTATGATAATTTTTATAGACGAGATGCGGCTGGTATTGTGTACTACGGACGAACACCGGAGACCCCTCTAGAAAAACAATTGGTCCCTTATCAAGTCGTACGGTTTCCCTTAACCACCCCTTCCTCGTTTCAACAATTTCACCACAAAGAGTTAGATGTCGGACGGGACTTGGATGGCGATAGGAAACTTGAACAGGCAGAGATGAAAGCCTGGGTGAATATTGTCGGTCTCGAACCGATTACCGTACCTGCCGGCTCTTTTCAAGATGCATTAAAAATTGAAATGCGGATGGATTTCCACATTGCACTTTCTCGTTCAGGGCGAATCCTCGTGGGAAAGGACCGCATGACGGCATGGTTAGTCAAGGGAATTGGCCTCGTCAAGTACATTGAACGGCAAGAGGACCCAGCTTTATCTCGTAATAAACAGAGTGTGACAGAAACTATTGAAGAACTGGTTGAGATGGACCTTAAACCCTAATCCTTTCCAAGATCCGACAAATCATCCCTCTCAGTACCATCCACAGGTGTCTCTTTCTCCTGAATCACCCGCGTAACCCTACCTAATGAAATACCGTTACGGTCAGGAAGATCCTCTCGCCAAATGTAGGAATGATACCTCTGGACCCTTATCAGTTACTGTTACCCCCAAAATTTTTGGATTTTGTATGCAAGGAAAAGGGCGATTTTCCTCCGTTCGCTTCCAGAGCCTAGGGTCAGGTTATGAATATTTTTTTCATGAATGAACCAAGGCTTCCAATCTATTTCTCCCCCAATATTATACTTTGTACCCGCTATCAAGATGATTTTTATTGAAAAAATACAAGTTCTAGGGGTAATATGGGACGATATTCCTATTTCTTGTTGTACACTTAAAGTAACCCTCATCAGTCAAGAAATGACAATTGGAGATGTTCGAGTGGAAACACAACCTGCCAAACAATTCGCCGTTGGACCGCCAGATTACCCAACTATCGTCCTATTTGCCGCCTTTACCCTCGGTTCAGTCGTAGGCGTTCCCGCCTTCTGGTATTACGTCGGGTTTAATACTATTGACTGGATCATGATGGTGATTCTTTATGTCATTTCAGGTTTGGGTATCACGGTCGGCTATCACCGCCTTTTCTCCCATAGGAGCTTTGAATGTCCAAAATGGGTGAGAGCCTGTTTCCTCATTGCTGGGGGGTGGGCAATGGAAAACACCGCCCTTCGTTGGTGCTCTGATCATATTCGACACCATGCCAAATGTGATGAAGAAGAAGATCCCTATAACGCGACTTTAGGCTTTTGGCACAGTCATATTGGATGGATCTTCAGAAAATCTGTGCACCGTGAACCAAAATACGAAAAAACACTGAGAAGTGACCCTCTGATCCTTTGGCAAGACAAGTATTATATTCCCATCATGCTTTCAGGATTACTCCTGCCTTTCCTGGTTGGATATGCCTATGACGGGTGGATGGGTGGATTAGGCTGCTTTCTCCTAGCTGGAGTTTTACGAGTGTTTCTCGTCTTAAATTCGACCTTTTGTATCAATTCCATCTGCCATTTATGGGGAGATCAACCTCATGGAACTGGCGACAGCAGTCGTGATAGTTGGTTTATATCCCTCCTAACATTTGGAGAAGGGTATCATAATTATCATCATCAATATCTTCGCGACTACCGAAATGGTCCGAAGTGGTATAATTTTGACCCCTCAAAATGGCTTATTTATTCTTTATACAAAATCGGATTAGCATCAAATTTACAGCGAAAAAAAGCAGAGCCCCTAACAGGGTAGCCCCTCAATAATTTCAAGCAGACCTCTAATCTCAGACGGCTTACCTGCCTTTGTTGTCGATATGACGCTCCCTCTCAAGTTGCGACGTGGACAATTTCGAAATTTGCCAATCTGAATTTACTTATGTTTCAATACCTGTTGAGTAGGCTCATACTCAAGAAAATTATACTTGAGACAGACGAACGCGTACGCTGATGGTATCTCTAGACGTAAATCTGTCAAATCCAAACCCTTGTGGGGCTAAAGAGAGGAGAATCCGTGGGAGAGGTTCAAACAGGGCAGGAAGGGCCGGGTAAGTCACCTGAACAAGAAGATCTGATACCAGGAGTCAAACAAGTCCTGGCTGTAAGTAGCGGAAAAGGAGGAGTGGGAAAATCCACTGTTGCCGTCAATCTAGCCGTCTCTTTACACTTACAGGGCGCCCGTGTAGGGATTATCGATGCCGATATCTATGGCCCGAATATTCCCATGATGATGGGTGTGACCAAAGCCCCAGCACAAGAGGATGGAAAAATTTCCCCAGCGGAAGGACATGGGGTTAAGGTCATATCCATGGGATTTTTTGTCCCGGAGGACACCGCGATTGTGTGGCGTGGCCCTATGATCCATACCGCCATTCAACAATTCTTTCGTGACGTCGTATGGGGAGACCTTGACTTTCTCGTTGTCGATTTACCGCCTGGAACCGGGGATGCCCAACTAAGCCTCACGCAACTCATACCCTTGTGTGGAGCCATTACCGTCACGACCCCACAGGACGTGGCGCTTCACGATGTGAAAAAAGGCATGAAAATGTTTGAGAAGGTCAATGTTCCTCTCCTCGGCATCATTGAGAATATGAGCTATTTCGTCTGTTCGCATTGTGAGGAACGAACCGACATATTTGACCATGGTGGAGGGGAGCGGGCGGCAGAAACAGTAGGAGTGCCTTTCCTGGGACGAATACCTATTGATCCAGCCATTCGGGTCGGAGGAGATACGGGAATTCCCATTGTGATTAGTGCTCCAACCTCTCCGCAATCCAAAGCATTTCAGGAGATCGCGACAAAAATTTCCACACAATTAGGACAATCCAATAATACAGAAGGAACCGGGAGTAAAACGCGCTCACCTTTAAGCAGTTTACTGAAGAAAATAAAACCATCTGAGTAAGAGTAATTATTCGAATTCATTCCGCTACCAATCGCGGACAAGGAGCGTTATGGCCGAGTATAAAAAAATTGCCACAAGCACCGACGTTCCAGCAGGCACAGGGACGGTTGCTGAAGTCGGAGATCATGCCATTGCACTTTTTAATATTGATGGGACGTTCTATGCCATTGATAATACCTGTATTCATAGAGGCGGACCCTTGGGGGAAGGGGAATTAGAGGGGGATTGTGTTTCATGCCCCTGGCATAACTGGACATATAATGTAAAAACAGGTGCGTGCCTTACCAACCCCGCAGCTAAGGTCAAAACCTATGAGGTAAAGGTTGAAGGGGAGAATGTCACGGTTTTGCTCGAAAACGCTTCCTCCTAGCAACCTAGGCTCTCATTTCCTGAAGGAGAGTGAACCCTGGCCTAGAATCTATCTCCTGTACCCTAGCGCCCATTCACGGTCACAAACCCATGGAGGGTATTCATGTCGACGCAATCCGTACCAGAACATATCAAGGTCACTGAAACCCTTGTTCGGCTTTATGTCTTTCTCACACAATTTTTAGATCGGTGTGTCGATACATCAGCTCGAGAGGGATTCCCACAAGAAGAGCTTCAGGCTCACCTTTCATCAACACGAAACTCTCTCATGGAACTAGTTTCTGTTAACCCAGTTGTCAAAAAGAAAATTGGTGCGGAATGCGAAAGAATCCTAACCCTCAGTGAGACATGCCTTAAGGGGACCACTCCAAACCTTACTGAACTCACCAATGAACGGGATCGGCTTCATCACAAGACCATTGCCCTGAGTGACCTGTTAGCCGTATTCAGAGCCATGGAGTAAAGAGTAAGGAACAAATTGAATCAGGAAGCGCGATGCAATGCAGAAGAACCCTGTTGAAAAACATGAAATAGCTGGCATTGATGACAGGGAACGAGGATTTAATCGACAAGTCCTTATTCATGGCGAATCCCAAAAGTTCTTGGCCACCCTTCGATATGAACAAGTCCAACTGACAAGTCCTCTAAAGGAATCTGCTGAAACTGCTCTTCAGCAGATTATCCAACAATTACATGATACCGGATATCGGCAGGTTCGCAGTCGGCTCAGCTTTCGAGGAGAGCAGTATTTTGGAAATCAGGAACTGTGGGTGGAATATCCAGATCCCCAGCCACCTTCTTGGTTGACATCCTTACTCAATAGATTCCGCATAATGAACAACACAAAACCCTGAAACGTTTCAGCCGTATTTAAAGGGAAAGAGAGTCCTCATTTTTCAAATAATCGGAAACGAAGCCGCAGGCACATGACATTTATCCCAACCCAAGATATCGGTCGAATGACGAGACGGCAGTCCATTGTCAGGAAGACTGATCGACAACGGTTACCCGCATGGGTGAAAGTCAGAATGAAAACCGGGCCGACCTATCAACATATGCGTACGATGATGAAAGAACTCAAACTTCACACCATTTGTGAGGAAGCTCGATGTCCTAACGTTTGGGAATGCTGGAATAATGGCACGGCCACCTTTTTGATTCTAGGGGATATTTGCACCAGGCGATGCCACTACTGTTCCGTCGATACTGGACGCCCCCTTGCTCTTGTTCCCGAAGAACCAATAACTGTTGCCAGAGCCGTGCAAGCGTTAAACCTTCGCCATGCGGTTATCACATCCGTGAACCGTGATGACTTGAACGATGGAGGGGCATCGGTGTTTGCCGAAACCATTCGTCAAATCGCCTGCCACCTACCCGGTTGCACTACAGAGGTACTTATTCCCGATTTTGGCGGAAACCCAGAGGCCTTAGCCACCCTTTGGGACAGCCGCCCAACAATTGTAAATCACAATATTGAGACTGTAGAACGACTCTTTCCCACCTTACGTCCTCAAGGAAAATACGACCGCTCACTCCAATGTCTTAGAACGGTCAAGAAGCTAGGAGCAAGGACGAAATCCGGTCTTATCATTGGGATGGGAGAAACAAAAGAGGAAATCCGCCTCACCTTAAGGGATTTACGGACGGTACATTGCGATATGGTGACGATAGGACAATATTTACAGCCAACATCCACACATCTTCCCGTAAAAAAGTATTACCCCCCAGAGACATTTGCTGAACTGAAAGCGGAAGCTCTGGAGTTAGGGTTTTCTCACGTGGAATCGGGACCACTCGTAAGAAGTTCCTATCATGCCGAACAACAGGCTTCGACTTCCAATACCACGAACATCACCCCCTCAAACAATACCTAATCTTAAGCTAGAACTGAGCCACTTTTAATAATCCTGCACAAGGATCCGACTTCCCTTTCCTTCTGCTCCATTTTCGCATTTCCCCAAGAAACGAGCCACGACTTTATTTGTTTGAACTCCTTCAAGCTCTAACAGCCCCTTCAACAATTTTTTAGGATGAGGATAGCGCACTATTGAGAAACGTGACTCTATTTTTGAATTTGCTTCGTGTTACGAATTTCCTATTTTATACTGAAAAAACAGAACTCTAGGACATTTTCCTGTGAAGAATAGGGTGGGGAAACGTCTCCAAAAACCTTTAAAAAAAAGGCTGAAAAGCTATGCCTCAACCAGTGATTGGAATGATACCCTAAACCATCTATTTCGATGGATGGGAGTTTTGTGCTTCCTACTCCTTAGCCCAGGAGCAGTCTTAGGAGCCCCATCTTCACATCCATCACCACATTCCCAAGATACGGAGGACTTCCTCAATCTGAGTATTGAGGAGCTCATGGGCATTGAAGTTGTGACGGTTTCCAAAAAACCACAAAAACTCTCAAGGTCTGCCACAGCTATTTTCGTCATTACTCAAGAAGATATTCGACGATCCGGAGTCACAAGCATTCCGGAAGCATTGCGGATGGTCCCTGGGATACAAGTGGCAAGGGTTGATGCAAACAAGTGGGCTATTAGCGCACGAGGTTTTAATGGACGGTTTTCTAACAAACTGTTGGTCCTGATGGATGGCCGTACCGTCTATAACCCCATGTTCGCAGGTGTCTTATGGGAAAATCAGGACACCATGCTTGAAGATATCGACCGAATTGAAGTCATACGCGGCTCTGGAGGAACCCTCTGGGGCAATAACGCCGTAAATGGCGTCATTAATATCATTACGAAACATACCGAGAAAACCCAAGGATCCCTGACCAGTATTGTTGGAGGAACAGAAGAAGGCATATTGTCACTTCGTCATGGAGGGGCACAAGGACAAGATTTTTCATATCGAATCTATACAAAAATATTCAATCGAGATACGGCATTTAACCAACAAGGCGCCCATGATGACTGGAGAATGTTTCGAAGTGGCTTCCGAGCTGACTGGAATGGATCACCGCGAGACACGCTATTTATCACGGGAGACCTCTATGCCGGCCAAGCCGGGCAACAAATAACCGTTCCCAACCTCGTGGCCCCTACCTTTCGCTCAACAGTCAATGAGGATAGTGATATTCACGGCGGGAATCTCTTGTTTCGATGGACACATGAAGTCAGTCAAGATTCGGACACGACGTTACAGATATTTTATGACTACTTTGATCGTCACGAAACAGCCCTGAACGCAACGATTAATACGTTCGATATAGATTTTCAGCATAGATTTCTTCTTCCGTTCCGACAGGAAATCGTATGGGGGGCTGCCTACCGCTATTGGGAAGATAAGATACCGAGCACCTTTGTCACAACCGTCTTTCCTGACTCACAATCGTTTAATCTCATCAGTGGATTCCTGCAAGATGAAATCGCAATCATCCCCGAAACACTCTGGTTCACGATCGGTTCAAAGCTTTCCCACAATGACTTCACAGGTATCGAAGTTCAACCAAGTGGCAGAATTCTTTGGTCACCGATCACAGGGCATAGTCTCTGGGCGGCCGTATCCCGAGCTGTCCGTGTTCCGACACGACTACTCGATAACTCTGCGATCACGACTCTTGGAAACAATACCCCGGCAACCATACGGGGCAATCAACAAATTCAATCAGAAGTCATGCACTCGTTTGAAGCAGGCTACCGATTAAATACTATTAAGTGGATCACGGTTGACTTGGCTGGATTTTATAACATCTACGACGAATTACGAGGAATAGAAGTCAATCCCTTTCCGCCAACAAGCGTCCCAACCAGGTTAAATTTTGTCAATAATAGTGAAGCCAGGACCTATGGGATTGAAATAGCCACTGACCTGCAACTTCGTGATTGGTGGCGTATACGGGGAGCCTATTCCTACCTGAAGATTGATTTTGAACGTCCCACGGGACCTCAAGTCATCACCACCGCAGACGGACGATCCAGTCCCTTCAATCAGTTCTCTCTGCGATCGTTAATGAATTTCCCACATAATCTAGAATTTGATTCCTGGGTCCGAGTTGTGGATAGCATTAAAAACGGCATGATCCCAAGTTATGTTGAACTCGATGTACGATTTGGGTGGAAACCATTCGAAACAGTTGAACTCTCACTCGTGGGACAAAACCTCCTTGACTCTCACCACCCTGAATTTCTCCCAAGCTTTATTTCGACCCAACAAACCGAAATACAACGAAGTATGTACGGGAAAATGACCTGGACGTTCTAATCACACAAAGTTTCTACCAAAGACGAGGCTTCCTGAAGAGAATACATTGAGTATGATTAAAACCACAGCCTCAATGTCTACTATCAAAATGTCATGAAATCCATCCTATCACTTCACTCTTTTCCATCATTGGTGTGTGGCATGACGCTCTTGTGTATCCTCTTCCTGACTAACCCCGTCAAGGGAGAAAGGGAGAGAGAATATAAGGTTAAGGCGGCCTTTCTCTATAACTTTGCTCAATTCGTGACCTGGCCTTCGAACCAATCTACCAAAGAAGAGCGCCAGTTTAACCTCTGCCTATATGGAAACTCTCCCATACACAGGTTTTTAGAAGAAAGCGTACAGGGGAAAAAATTACACAATAAAGAAGTGTTTTTTTTACATTTGACATCGAGAAAAGCTATACAAACCTGTCATCTTCTTTTCATTGGTACGACCAGACGTGAATGGACCGCAGCCCTACGTCCCACCTTACGCGGGAAACCGATTCTTACCATTGCCGAATTTGATCAATTCTCCAAGACTGGAGGCATGATTCAATTTTTTATCGAAGACAAAAAGGTTCGATTTGCCATTAATCCGGACGAAGTAGAACGCGGGAATTTGCACATCAGTTCCAAATTGTTGCAATTGGCAAAAATCGTGAACGAAAAGGATTCATAACCCTGACATGAAAACCTTTGCACAAGTATCCCTGAAACGTAAACTCCTCATTGTATTTATGTCCACGGCTATCGTTGCATTGCTATTGGCCTGCACGGCGTTTGTACTCAATGATATTCGACTATTGAAGAAAATTTCTCAGGCGGCGCTCGCAGGGCAAGCCCAGCTTTTGGGGAATAACAGTACGGCAGCGCTCAGATTTCAAGATCCTGAAGCAGGACAAGAAACTCTGTCTTCTCTCAAGCTACAAAGCGAATACCTCATTGGAGCCCTCTATGACGAAAAAGGAAATCTCTTTGCCTCTTACAAAAATACAGATGCGCATACTGTTCCTCCCCACAGGAACCTGATCGACCTCGATAATCTTTCCTATAATTACCTGGCTGTCCATCACACGATCATCCATCACAGTCAGCCTATTGGGAGCATTTATCTTCTCTCCAATATTTCATCGCTACGGTCGGCCTTTATTGGTTATATATCCATTGCCGGTTTAGTGTTTCTCGTCTCTCTGCTTGTCGCCTTTATGCTGTCGACGACCTTGCAAAGAATTATTTCCGAACCCATCTTGCGATTAGCCACGGTGGCTCGTCAGGTGTCCAAAGAAAAAGACTACTCCTTACGAATTCAGAAAACCAGTCAGGATGAAGTAGGCACCTTGATTGATCGTTTCAATGAAATGCTCGCCTATATCGAAGAACGGGACAGCGATCTCGCCAAACATCAGGAGCACCTTGAGGACCTAGTTCTGGAGCGCACCAATGAACTTTCCGCGACGAATAGCCAACTTAAAGAAGAGGTGAAGGTTCGGGCACAAGCCGAACAACTTGTCGCCCAGTCGGCGAGAGATTTGGCCAAGAAAAACCTAGAATTAGCTGAAGCGCGAGATAATGCCCTGGAAGCTGCACGTCTCAAAGCCAACTTTTTGGCGACCATGAGCCACGAAATACGGACACCGATGAACGGAATACTTGGATTTACGGGAATTCTCCTTGACTCTGACCTCACGAACGCACAACGAGATTCGGCAGAAACAGTTCGTGCTTCAGCGGAAAACTTATTAACCATTATTAACGACATACTTGATTATTCTAAGATTGAAGCCGGTAAATTGTCATTGAATAGAATGGATTTTGATCTTCAGGTCACTCTTGAAGACGTACTTGAATTACTCGGAACCCAGGCAAGCGCAAAGAATATTGAACTCGTTGGATTGATTGATCCCAACCTTCGGACATGGCTCCATGGGGACCCACAGCGCTTGCGGCAAATTCTTCTCAATCTGGTCGGAAATGGAATTAAGTTTACCGAATCCGGGGAAGTGACCGTTCATGTAACCAAAGTTTCTCAAAAGGACAAGGCCGTACAAATTCGTTTTGAAATTCGAGATACCGGTGTCGGTATCCCATCAGATGTTCAGTCTCTCCTCTTTCAACCATTTTCTCAAGTTGATAGCTCGTCAACCAGACGTCATGGGGGAACAGGCCTTGGTCTTGCTATTTGTAAACAATTGACCGAGCTCATGGAAGGAACTATCGGCGTCGAAAGCCAACCTGGAAATGGAAGTCTTTTCTGGTTTGTCATCAAACTTGAAGAAGGAACCTTGACCAATCCACCAGAGGTCATTCCTCGAGCCAATTTACAGGGACTTCGAATATGCTGTGTTGACGATAATGATACCAACAGGAAACTCATTCAGCAGTATTCAAAGGAATGGGGAATGCAGTTTCTAGAAAGTAATAATAGTACCAATACCGTATCGCTCTTAGAACAATCATTTGAGAAAGAAAAACCCTGCGACCTCATCATTCTTGATTGGCAAATGCCGACAATGGATGGCCTTACCCTTGCCAAACACATTCGAAATCACCCTCACTTACAAACGGTCCGGATTGTGATAATGACCTCTGCAGGGCAGCGGGGTGATGCCCTGGCTTCTCAGCAAGCTGGCATCCATGCCTATCTGACAAAACCCGTCCGCAAAGCGCAGTTGTATAGCTGTTTGGTACACCTCATGGGAAATCGTCCAGAGAGTGCCCCCTCCCAACAACCGGCTTTAATCACCCGTCATACCTTGAAGGAAGTCAAAAAAAGCCGTGCGGAAAAGATTCTTGTAGCAGACGACCATGTCATTAACCAACGATTGGCCGTCCTGTTACTGGAAAAACTCGGCTACCAGGCAGAAGTCGTCACCAATGGAGAAGAAGCCTTGGAAGCCCTGAAAACCCACCGCTATCAACTCGTTCTTATGGACTGTCAAATGCCAGTCCTCGACGGTTATGAAGCTACCAAAGCAATACGACGAAGCGAGTCGGCTCTCAAACATATTCCCATTATTGCCATGACTGCCAATGCCATGAAGGGGGATAAAGAAAAATGTCTCGAAGCCGGTATGAATGATTACGTACCAAAACCTATCGTCGCCGAAGATCTTGAAGCAGCCCTCTCTCGATGGCTAAGACCTTGCGATTCTTCGGCTGACACCTAAAAACTTGTTTGTATCAGATTCACAACAAAACTGCCCGTTCACGCCTTTTCCCACAGGTTGTAGAGTCATGAAATTCAACGAATTCTCATTTCCCACTTGTTCATGATATCTACCCCATTCTCGTTACCTCATGAAACAAAGCGAATCACAAGACTCCTTGTAATTAAAAGACTTTTTCCTTCTTGAATTTCCTTCTGTGAACTATACTTTATTGTAGGGTTCGTCTGTGCGCCCTTGAAGATATTGTCGGGACCTTTGGAAACGAGATCCACTTGGATCGGCTGACAAAAGGGTGTAACCAGCAATAATCAGGATAATTAGGTGAACGAAAGCATTGATATTAACGTAATTTGGATTCTGCTCTGCACCGCCCTTGTTTTGGTGATGCAAGCCGGATTCACCTGTCTAGAAACGGGATTCGTCCGAGCTAAGAATAGTATCAACGTGGCACTCAAGAATGTCGCAGACTTTTGCCTTTCGTCGCTGATTTTTTGGTCTCTGGGATTTGCCTTCATGTTTGGAGTGACTCATGAAGGCTTGATAGGCACCAGTCACTTTTTTTTCAATGGTGCGGAATCATCGTCCCAAGTTGCCTTTTTTCTGTTCCAACTCACATTTTGTGGAACGGCTGCCACAATCATCTCTGGAGCCGTGGCCGAGCGCATGCGTTTTGGCGGGTATCTTTTTGTGTCTTTGCTAATCTCCGTCATCATTTATCCTATTTTTGGACATTGGGCTTGGGGCGGAAACTTTTCTGGCAACTCAGCGGGATGGTTGGCACAACTCGGATTCATTGATTTCGCTGGCGCCACGGTTGTCCATTCGACAGCTGGATGGGTCGCCTTGGCAGCGATTTTCATTATAGGACCACGGCTGGGCTATTCTTCTTTTGAACCTCATTCTATTCAAGGACATAACCTTCCACTTTCGACCCTAGGGATGTTTTTACTCTGGTTTGGATGGTTTGGGTTTAACGGTGGTGGGGTTCATTATCAGAATGAACAATTAGCCAATGTTTTTTTAAATACCTGTCTGAGCGGGGCAGCTGGCGGGACTGTGGCCATGATTTTTTCCGGAATACAATATAAGAAAGTCCAGGTTCCTCTGGTCATCAATGGCGTTATTTCCGGCCTAGTAAGTATTACAGCCTCAGTACATCTTATGACTCCAATAGACACCGTATGTATCGGCGGGTTAGCGGGATTCATCTTCATAGGGTTCACCAAAATTCTTGAACAATTCAATATTGACGACACAATTGGAGCTTTTCCTGCACATGCAGGTGCGGGCATGTGGGGAACTCTAGCGTTGGGAATTTTCGGAGATCCTACCGCTTGGGGAACAGAATTAAGTCGATGGGAACAATTAGGGGTCCAAGGTATCGGAATCCTAACCTGTGCATCTTGGGGATTTGGAATTGGGTATGGATTCCTTTGGATCATTAACCAGTGGTATCCCCTCCGCGTAGATCAAGATGAAGAACGGATTGGTCTCAATTTATCAGAACATGGTGCCAGCACGGCCTTACATGACCTCCTTAATGAGATGGAGGAACATCGACAAAGAGGTGATTATTCACAACGAGTTCAAATTGAACCACATACAGAAGTCGGACAAATTGCGGAACAGTACAACCGCGTCCTTGAATCGGTAGAGACGGAAACCTCCTATGTACAACTCCTTCAAGCCATTGCGAAGGCCTCGAACGAGGCCCAATCAATTCAGGAAGTACTCCTCACCTCGCTCGAAAGACTCTGCAAACAAACCGGATGGCCAGTAGGCCATGCCTATATTTTTGAAAATACACCAACACCTCTCCTGCATTCTTCAAAGCTCTGGTATCTCAAAGAATCAAAAAGATTCGAAGCGTTCAAACAGATAACGGAAAACACTACGTTTTCGTCAGGAATCGGACTACCAGGTCGAGTCTTGGAAACCAGGCAACCCGCTTGGATTCACGATGTGGTGGAAGATGAAAATTTTCCGCGTGCACAAATGGGACAGACCTTAGGGGTGCATAGTGCCTTTGCGTTTCCTATCATAAGCCAACAACAAGTCTTGGGGGTTTTGGAATTCTTCTCTCAAAAAATCGAAACACCCGATGAACGGCTCTTAAATGTGATGGGCGTGATTGGAGCTCAATTAGGAAGGGTCTTTGAACGGAAGCAATGGGAACGATCCGTATCACATATGGCTTCATTCCCAGAACATAACCCTGATCCAGTATTTGAAATAGACCTTTCGGGGACCATTACCTATATCAATCCATCTGGCAAGCAGTGGTTAGGAACTCCACTTCCTCAGAATATTGATCACCCTCTCTTTACGAATTTGTCGCCCCTACTAGAATCGTTCCGAACGGCACATAATGGATCCGTTCACCAGGAAATTTCTTATGACAATAGAATCCTCACAGAAAAAATTCAATATCTTCATGAGTTTAAAACTGTCAGGATTTTTTTGCATGACATTACCAAAGAACGGAAAGCTCAGGAACGGAGCAGGCAAATTGCGCAAGACCTCAAAATGATGAATCAAGAACTCTCGAAGGCTCGGGACCAAGCCTTAGAAAGCACGCGCCTGAAATCAGAATTCTTGGCCACGATGAGTCATGAAATTCGAACCCCTATGAATGGGATCATTGGCTTTTCTGAGCTCTTACTTGATTCACCACTTTCCCCTCAACAACATGACGCAGCAAAAACGGTTCGTACCTCTGCCGATACACTCCTGCACTTACTCAATGACGTGCTCGACTTTTCAAAAATTGAAGCTGGGAAATTGACCCTCGAACTACTAGACTTCGATCTCCGGAACCTGGTGGAAGATGTCCTGGATCTTTTTGCTCACCAATCTCACAAGAAAAATATCGAATTAATCGGGCTCGTTTCCGCTGATATTCCTGCACTCTTACACGGCGACCCCAGCCGAATCCGGCAAATCCTTATCAATCTTGTTGGAAATGCCATAAAGTTTTCGGAGCAAGGAGAAGTGTTTGTACAAGTACAAGTAATTCAAAAATCGGACAACGGCCTGGACGTTCAGTTTGAAGTGATCGATACGGGAATTGGTATCCCGGAACGGGCACAGGAGTCCCTCTTTCAACCATTTACCCAAGCAGATGGTAGCACCACCCGGCAATACGGAGGAACAGGGCTGGGACTTGCGATTTGCAAACAACTTGTAGAATTAATGCATGGAACCATCTCGATGGAAAGTCAGGTAGGGAAGGGCAGCAGGTTCACATTTATCCTTCCGTTAAATAAATCCACTTCCTCAGAATCGCTCCCCACTGTCTCCAAACAAGACCTTGAAGGCCTCCGTCTTTGTTGCGTGGATGATAATGCCACCAACCGACTCCTCATCCAGCACTACGCCAGGGAATGGGGGATGGAGTTTTTAGAAGCTCAGGATGGAGAAACATGCTTGGCTCTTCTTAATAACATCCATGATCATGGTGCTGGTTGCGACATTCTCATCATCGATGGCCAAATGCCGAGAATGGATGGCCTGACCCTGGCAGGTACACTTCGAGACAATCCAAAATTTGCCTGCCTTCCCATCATCGTGATGACTTCGGCAGGGCAATCGGAGGAAATTCGCCAAGCACAAGACTTACGGTTAGAGGCCTATCTTACCAAACCTGTCCGAAAACACCACCTCCACGAATGCCTGACCTTGGTCATAGGAAGAGAACAAGAAGAATCACAAGGCACCCCTCAGACCGTCCTGACCAATACGACTCTCCGAGAACAGCTCAGTGAAGCATCTCAACGAGTTCTCGTCGTCGATGACAACCTCATTAACCAGAAACTCGCAGTTCTCTTGTTGGAACGGTATGGATACCAAGTCGATGTCGTCGGGAATGGAAAAGAAGCCGTAGAGGCCGTCGATCACTTTCCCTATTCCTTGATTATGATGGATTGTCTCATGCCCGTCATGGATGGCTATGAGGCCACGAAATTAATAAGATCGAAAGAAGATTCTTCTACCCACATACCCATCATTGCTATGACCGCGAATGCGATGAAGGGTGATAAAGAAAAGTGTCATGAAGCAGGCATGGATGACTATCTCGCGAAACCAATGCATACGGAGCAAGTCAGCGCAGTCTTAGCACGATGGTTACCAACATCAAAGCCTTCAACTCTTAGGTCAAAGGGACACGTAGGAGAAAACTCATCATGACCATCGAACCCATTTGTAGTCAGGCTGAAAACAGTTGGGCCTTACCCAAGTTGAATACTATCAACCCTCAACAGAGTCTGATTCTCCTATTTGGCGCGTCACACTTAATTGAGAATTCTCAGATTTTCGATGAATTGAAACACCTCTATGAGGGAATACCCTTGGTAGGCTGTTCCACGTCTGGAGAAATTATCGCATCCCGTATACAAGATAATTCTCTTGTCGGTGCCATCCTTCAATTTGATACTACCTTCATTAAACTCGCATCCTCCTCTGTTGATTCACCTAGCGAATCATATGAAGCGGGTAGGTCGATCGCCATGCAACTTCAAGCCCCAGAACTACGAGGAATTCTCGTCCTGTCTGATGGGTTGCTCATTAATGGAAGTGAGTTGGTCCGAGGACTTAATACCGACATCAATCCGGATGTCGTAATCACCGGGGGCCTGGCCGGGGATGGGGATCGATTTAAACGTACCTGGGTCCTCAAAAATCATCAGCCACATTCAGGATTGGTTACAGCCGTTGGTTTCTATGGCTCCAACATTCATATCGGACACGGGACCAAAGGTGGATGGGATATTTTTGGACCATTAAGACGTGTGACTAAATCACAGGAGAATAGATTGTATGAATTGGACGGGAAACCTGCCTTACATCTCTATAAGGAATACCTTGGCGAACAAGCGGCAGGCTTACCAGCCACCGGGCTGTTGTTTCCATTAGCTCTTCGAAAAGAACCCACAGATACCAAAAAGTTGGTTCGCACTATTTTAGCCGTTGATGAGAAGACCCAGAGCTTGACCTTTGCCGGCGATATTCCTGAGGGGTATTACGTACAAATGATGCAAGCGAATTTTGATCGTCTCATTGCGGGAGCATCCGATGCAGCCCTCATGACCCAACAAACTTCGAACTCGAAAGGGCCCATCTTATCGATTGCCATCAGTTGCGTCGGGCGACGTCTCGTACTCGGAGAACGGTCCGAAGAGGAAATTGAATCCACCTTGGAAGTCTTTCCTCCCGAGACGCATCAAATCGGGTTTTATTCATATGGAGAGCTGTCTCCCCATACCAATGGAACCTGCGATCTTCATAACCAAACCATGACCCTGACAACCATTTCAGAAAGTTAAGAGTCCATGCACCCTCTGCTACACCGACAACTGTGCAAGCTCAAACTCGACCCCCATAGCTGTCCCTCGACCCTATCCTCATGGCAAGCCTTCCTAGAACGAATTGAGAAAACCTATATTGAAGCGGATCAAGGCCGTGAACGGGTCGAACGAGCCCTCACCCTGTCCTCTCAAGAAATGCAAGACCTCTATGAGAGCCTGAGACAAACGAGTGAAACTCGCCTGGCAGGAGAAAAAGAACAAACCCGACTTATTGTGGATAACGCGCTTGACGCGATTGTGAGCATCAATGCGAAAGGACTCATTACGGGATGGAATCCTACGGCCGAAAAGATCTTCGGTTGGAGCAATCAAGAAGCAACCGGGCAACTTCTTGCTAACCTCATTATCCCACCCGTCTATCGAGAAGGACATAAAAAGGGATTACAGCGTTTCCTTCAAACCGGACAAGGAAATATTTTTAAGAAACGGATGGAGCTCCCGGCATTACATCGTGCAGGACATGAATTTCCAATTGAACTATATATTATCCCCTTGTTTCGAGATGGCAAATTTACCTTCTCGGCGTTTCTCCGTGATATTACCGAACGAAAAAAGGCTGAGGAAAGAGCGCAACAGGCCGCCAAGGACTTGAAACAGAAAAATCAGGAACTCGCAATCGCGCGAGATGAAGCACTCCATGCCGCAAAATTGAAATCGGAATTTCTAGCGACCATGAGTCATGAAATTCGAACGCCCATGAACGGCATATTAGGATTTACCGGGATCCTTCTCGACTCGACGCTCACTGCGCATCAGCGGGAATCAGCAGAAACGGTCCGTACTTCCGCTCATGCCCTATTGGCAATCTTGAACGATATTCTTGATTTCTCAAAAATTGAATCCGGCAAAATGACATTGGAACCTCTTGACTTCGATTTACGTCTTTGTCTCGAAGATGTATTGGAACTTCTGGGAGCGACTGCCAGTGTCAAGGGGATTGAACTCGTCGGAATTGTGGCCGCAGGCATTCCGTCCCTTCTTCATGGGGACTCAGGTCGTATACGACAAATCTTAACGAATTTAGTCGGGAACGCCATCAAATTTACCGAACAGGGAGAAGTCTCGGTTAAAGTTCATATCCAACAACAGGTTGAGGAGGATGTATGGGTTCGTTTTGATATTCTGGATTCGGGTATTGGGATTCCGCTTGAAGCTCAAGCATCACTATTTCTACCCTTTCATCAGGCAGATAACTCCACCACCCGTCGTTTTGGTGGAACAGGGTTAGGACTCGCCATCTGCAAACAGTTGGTGGAGTTAATGGAGGGATCCATCGGAATTGAACCGACCTACACCAAAGGCAGTCACTTCTGGTTTACCATCAAACTTCAGCAAGCACATCATCCTGTCGCTCCACAGAGTACGATCAAAACAGATCTACAGGGCATGGAGCTTGTGTGTATAGATGATCATGCGACAAATCAACAACTGATCGCACATCATGCCCAGGAATGGGGCATGCCTTATCGCGGATTCAGAGATGGCCTCAAGGCCTTACAAACCCTACGAGAGACCCAACATGTATCTTCTTCTGTTCAAGTCGTGCTCGTCGACGGGCATCTACCCGGTCATGATGGCTTTACCATTGCCAGGGCTATTAAATCCGATCCACAATTAGCACACCTTCATATCGTGTTGATGACCTCCACGGGAGAACGAGGAGACGCTTCAACAGCTCACAATAGCGGCATCGCGGCCTATTTGACGAAACCCATTCGGAAAGAACAACTATTTTTATGCTTGGCAACCCTCTTGGGAAGATCAGAAGATGCCAATGCCACCACAACTTCGTTAATTACTTCCCATAGTCTCAAAGAATCGGAACGGCATAAAGCTATTCGAATTTTGGTCGTTGACGACTATGCCATCAATCAAAAACTCGCCATCCATATTCTAGAACAGCAGGGGCATCGTGTGGACGTCGCGGCAAATGGGAAAGAAGCCGTAGTTGCCTGGCAGCGGGTTCCCTATGATCTTATCTTTATGGATTGTCATATGCCTGAAATGGATGGATATGTCGCGACCCAAGAGATACGGCAATTAGAGGATTCATCCCACCATACCCCAATCATTGCGATGACTGCCAATGCCATGAAGGGCGACGAGGAAAAATGTCTGGAGGCAGGCATGGATGACTACATCACCAAACCGATTCATACCGAACACATTCGAAACCTTCTTCAGAAGTGGCTCCCTCACGCTTCTTCCGATCTGACAAGGAGAATGATCATGTCCAACGAACCACCTGTATCGAGTCACAAGAACAGTCCCTCGATCGATAAGACGGCATGGGAACGCATTCAAGCCCTCCAACGACCGAATCGCCCTGACGTTCTGAGTGAATTCCTTACCATTTTCCTCAATGACTCCCCCTTACAAATAGAATCATTACGAACGGCGATACAAGAAAACGATGCGTCGACTATTTATCACGCCGCCCATACCCTCAAATCCAGTAGTGCCTTTCTTGGGGCGCATCAACTCTCTGAACTGTGCAAATCCCTGGAGGTGATGGGAAGGACCAATACTATTGAAGACGCCGCGGCAACTCTTCACCAGCTTGAGACAGAATTTTCTCTTGTGGTGAACATACTTACAGACCATCTCAACGGAAAGTCTCGTACATGAGTGCCATCCCAGAAAAACTTGCCCCTCTCATTCTCGTGGCCGACGATGACCCCGCCATACGTTTGCTGGCGCACGAGGCCCTTGAACAAGCTGGTTTTACCGTCCAAAGCGCGAAAGACGGCAAGGAAACGGTTGCGCGGTTTCAGCAGGAACAACCAGAGGTCATCTTGCTCGATGTCCTGATGCCTGACCTCAATGGATTCGAAGTCTGTCAAAAAATTCGCAATCTGCCAGAAGGAAAGTTTACTCCCATTCTTTTCATGACGGGGCTAGATGATATTCAATCCATCGCCCGAGCCTATGAAGTAGGAGGCACGGACTTTGTCACCAAACCATGGAATGGCCTAATACTCGCTCACAGAGTACGCAATATTTATAGAGCGAGTCAGCTCTTTAAGGACCTTCAAAAAGGCCAAGCCAACCTGGCTCAAGCTCAACGCATCGCTCGCATGGGCAGTTGGCATATGGAGGTAGGCTCAAATTTCTTTTATTGCTCGGAGGAGGTCTTTCGAATTATAGGGTTGAATCCCAGTGAATTTGGTGGGACCTACGATGCCATGTTGAGCCTGATTCATCCTGATGACAAAGAACATTTTGAAGAATCCATTGTCAAATCCGTGGCCATTTCTTGTCCTTTGAAAATAGAACACCGCATTATTCGTCCAGATGGAACCGAGCGATTTGTCTTATCACAAGGTGAGGTTGTCACCAATAAGGAAGGGAAGGTCGAAACGGTCATTGGAACAACGCAAGATATCACAGAACGAAAATTTGTCGAAACGCAAATACACTTATTGGCCTATTACGATCGCTTGACCCAACTACCTAATCGAAGACTTTTTCATGATCGGTTGGCACAAGTCTTGGCAACTGCTGAACGATATCAGGAACACGGAGCGATCTTACACGTCGACCTCGATGGCTTCCATCGAATCAATGAGTCCTTCGGACATAAATTTGGAGACATTATTCTTCAACAAGCTGCCGCTCGGCTTGAGCATTGTATTCGTAAAAGCGACACCTTAGCCCGTGAGCAGGAGGAAGGAATGGGGACCGACCTCTCACGATCTGGTGGAGATGAATTTCTCATTACCTTAATCCGAACCCCTAACGACCAAATGGTCCAACATGTCGTTCAACGAATCATCTCGACCATGGCAAAACCTTTTATTGTTGATAAACATCACATTGCCATGACTGTCAGCATTGGCGCGAGTATCTTTCCCGAAGACACAACCGATCGAGATGCTCTCATTCAAAATGCCGCCCTCGCCCTGACTCATGCCAAGGAAGCTGGTGGGAATTGTGCACAATTTTTCACCAACAACATGAATCAAGCTCTTATTGAACGCATGGGTCTTGAAACACACTTGCGCCAAGCCATCGACCTTCAGCAACTACTCCTTGTTTACCAACCGCAATGTGATCTCAACACCGGGGAAGTGATTGGCGCAGAAGCGCTCCTCCGCTGGCAACATCCGGAAAAAGGACTATTAACCCCAGGGAGTTTTTTGGGCCTTGCCGAAGAAACGGGTCTCATCATATCTATAGGGGAGTGGGTCTATCAACAAGCCTTTCGGCAATGGAAGGAATGGAAGAATACCGGGATTACCCTCCCACGAATTAGCATCAACCTTTCCGGACTACAATTTCGACAACCGAATCTCATTGCAGCCATGACCGATGCCCTCCATGCTACGGGAGCTGATCCCCAGGCTCTGGAATGGGAATTGACTGAAGGGATCGTCATGAAATACGCCAAGGAAACGATCGACACCCTGATCAAACTGAAAGAAATTGGATTTAGTCTGGCCCTAGACGATTTTGGAACAGGGTACTCTTCCCTCAGTTACCTCCAACGTTTTCCCATTGACACCATAAAAATTGATCAGTCCTTCACCGTGAATGTGGCAACTGACCCGGAAGACGCGGCAATAATTACTGCCATAATTGGTATCGCCAAAGCCTTACATTTGAATATTCTCGCTGAAGGGGTCGAAACCCAAGAACAAGTCTCCTTTCTTCAACAAGCTGGATGTCAATACGCCCAAGGGTTTTACTACAGCAAACCACTATCAACCGAAGACTTTGTTTCTTTCTTGAAAACCCATACCGTGCTTCCACCCGGATCAACCCGTTGACTCGGAGGAGTGGCTCCGCTAGGATGATTACCGTCAACAGTATGAGGCATGGACATGTTTAAATTTGTTTCAGCACGCCCGCTCGAAAAGATAAAAGCTGGATTTCAAAGAGCCTTTGCCCTTCAATCATCGACTCAGACCTTGAGTGTCGATGACGAACTGCTTCTGGATAAAATGGCGACGGTTATCGTCCAACGGCAAATGTCGACTCCAACCATTTTCTTTTTAGAATCCATGGGGCCCATGAATTTTTTAGGGAGCCAAGCCCTTCATTTTTTAACCCCAATCCTTGCTGTTGCCATTCCCACAAAAGAATTGGAACAAGCGGCACGGCTCTTAGAACGACGAGACATGATTCCCCACTTTATTCACCTCATTGAAACCAAATCGCAAGGGGTTCAACCTTCCTCTCCATGACGCAGAAGATAACGCAGCTCTTCTCTCAACCTTTTCACAATACCTGTTCCAGCGGAACGATCCTTCATGAGTGATCAAGTGTTAAATGTAATCATCGCGACAGATTGTGGTAGCACCACCACCAAAGCTATCCTCATCGAAAAGGTCGAGAATACCTATCGACAAACCTCGCGCGGTGAAGCACCAACCACCGTTGAAGCCCCCTTCGAAGATGTCACACGGGGGGTACTCAACGCCATTGCCGAAATTGAAGAATTAACCGGCCGAACCATTTTGGATGGTGAAAAGATTATTACACCCAACCAGGCCGCCCAAGGCGACCCCATGAGAGGTGTCGACCTCTATATCTCCACGAGCAGTGCCGGCGGTGGGCTGCAGATGATGGTCGCTGGAGCCGTCCAAAGCATGACAGGGGAAAGTGCCCAACGTTGTGCCTTAGGCGCAGGAGCCATTGTGATGGATGTGTTGGCTTCCAATGATGGTCGATTGCCCCATGAAAAGATCGAGCGGATCCGCTCCTTGCGTCCGGATATGATACTTCTGTCTGGTGGAACCGATGGAGGGACAGTCACCCATGTCGTGGAAATGGCGGAATATATTGCCGCTGCCGCTCCTCGCCCTCGATTGGGGATGAGTTTTGCTATTCCACTCATCTATGCCGGAAATCGCGACGCACAACCCCGCGTCGAGGAAATACTAAAAGATAAAACGGCATTGGTATTGACCGACAATGTACGCCCGACGCTTGAACAAGAAAACTTGGCTCCAGCCCGGAATAAAATTCACGACCTCTTCCTGGAACATGTGATGGCACAAGCCCCTGGTTATAAAAAACTCATGGAATGGACAGGCGCTCCCATTGTCCCCACTCCAGCAGCCGTCGGGCACATCATGGAAACCATCGCCAAGCGTGAAAGCCTGAACCTCATTGGAGTGGATATTGGGGGAGCTACCACAGATGTCTTTAGTGTCTTTCACGGAAAATTTAATAGGACCGTGAGTGCCAACTTGGGAATGTCCTATAGTGTATCCAATGTCATGGCGGAAGCAGGAATTGAGAATGTCATGCGCTGGGTACCATTTACCCTTGATGAACAAACCCTTCGGAATCGAATTAAAAATAAAATGATTCGGCCCACAACCATCCCGCAAACCTTGGATGAGCTGCAAATTGAACAGGGAATAGGCCGTGAAGCCTTACGATTGGCTCTCGCCCACCATAAGACACTTGCAACGGAACTCAAAGGTGTTCAACAAGAACGGACGATCTCCGATATTTTCGAACAACAGGGCTCCGGGAAAAGTCTTATCAACATGATGCAACTCGACCTCATTGTGGGTAGCGGAGGACTCCTCTCACATGCCCCCCGTCGAATTCAATCGATGCTCATGATGGTTGATGCCTATGAGCCCCTGGGAGTGACCATGCTTTCTGTGGATAGCATTTTTATGATGCCGCATTTAGGTGTCTTGGCTACCGTCAATGAGCAGGCGGCCACCGATGTCTTTGTTCGCGACTGCATGGTGTATTTAGGACCTTGCATCGCCCCTTTAGGACAGGGGAAAATCGGTGAGCCCTGTGCTGAATTTTCCATCACCTTTTCCAACGGTCGAACGTCCGAAACAGGAACCCTACAAATAGGCGATCTACAACTTATTCCCTTGGGGGTGGATGAGGAGGCTCAAATCGAAGTGAAACCCGCTCGAGCCTTCGATATGGGAGCAGGAAAAGGCATTCCGATATCCCAATCGATGAAAGGCGGAGTCGTTGGAATTTTGCTGGACGGAAGAGGCCGGCCCCTATCTCTCCCGGCAAATTCGGATACCAGGACCAGTCTGCTCCACCGTTGGAACCAGACCGTACAATTATACCCAAAGGATTCGCAGGGGACATAACGATCATATTTTTCAACACACCGATGAACCACCACTTGAAGGTGCCAGGCTCAAAAACTTGTTTTTTTTGGAATTGACAAAGATCTTATGGCGCATTCCTATACACCAGGCTTAACCGTCACCGATCGCACCATTGTTCAACGACGACGACAGCTCCCAATTCCCGGAAAGGTCCTGGTCAATCAGGGAGACCGAGTCCAGGCAGACCAGGTCGTGGCGCGTGCAGAATTGCCAGGGAAGGTCCATTCCATCAATATTGCCAATATTTTAGGTGTCGCTCCAGATGAAATTGGAGAATATCTTCTGAAACAAGAGGGCGAGTCGGTGGAAAAAGATGACATTCTGGCCGAGAACAAACCCTTCCTAAAATGGCTCAAAACCCAGATTCATGCCCCTATTCAAGGAACCATCGAGACGGCATCAAAAATAACGGGACAAGTCCTCCTTCGAGAACCCCCCCGTCCGTTAGACCTCCAAGCCTATATTGATGGAACGATTGTAGAGGTCATGGAAGGGCAGGGTGCCACCGTTGAAACCGATTGCGCCATGGTCCAAGGCATCTTTGGAATTGGAGGAGAAACCAGAGGGGAATTGGTCTTTGCTGTCTCCGCCCCTGATGAAAGGATCAGCCCGAACGCTTTTACCCCAGCCATGCGGGGAAAAATTGTGGTCTGCGGATCGTTCCTGAGTGCCGAGGATATGCAGCAGGCTAAATCCGTCGGAATTGCCGGTTTGATCGTTGGAGGAATCCACGACAAGGATTTACGGGATTTACTCGGGTATGACCTGGGAGTCGCGATTACCGGTACGGAGCGGGTGGGATTTACCCTCGTGTTAACCGAAGGCTTTGGCACCATACCCATGGCTGGGAAAACCTTTTCCCTCCTGACACAATATCAAGGGAACCAGGTCTCCGTCTCTGGCGCCACGCAAATCCGCGCTGGGGTCATCCGACCCGAAATTATCATTCCCCATTTCTCTCCGGAAGCCTCCAGCAGACCTCAATCGACCATTCGAGAAAAAGTTGGCATTCAGATTGGAGATCTGGCAAGAATAATACGGGACCCGTTATTTGGTCAGATTGGAAAAATTGTCGGCCTACCTTCCGACCTTCAAACAATTGAGACAGAGAGCAGTGTTCGGGTACTAGAGATTAAACTCTCGGACGGAACCATCGCCTCCATACCTCGAACCAATGTTGAAATCATTGAAGAACAATAGCCTGAAAACCCATTCCTCACATCCTGTTGACCGGAGCCGCCTGCGTTATCCCTGCAAAGAGTCTCGACATCACGAACGTTACAAGTGGACAAGACTGATGGAACCGTGGGGATGGGCCCTCGTCCTTTGTATGAGCTTCATTCTCCCACTGGTTTGCCCCATTAAGGTCTTCGGATCCACGCTCGACCCCTTGGGTCAAATCCAGGCCTTTGACACCCCGAATGATGCAGGCGGAAGCATAACCGTCACCTGGCCGCCCCATCCAACCGATAGCTCCACAGCCACCTATCAAATCTATCTCCGAGAGTTCCAAGGCAAAAAGGCAAATCCCGCATCCTCGGAAGGGCACAACGAGATACTCGTTGAAGAATTTCAAGCCGATACCCATTTTACCCAAGACGTCAACATGCCCTGGTGGAGCCAGAACAGCCACATTGGTGATCACTACTACGTTATCCGCACCCGGAATGGCCTCTCCGTTCAAGATGGGCAAGACTATGCGGTTCGCCTGATCCTCAAACAAAGGGAAGAACAGGTTGAAGCCATTAGTCTACCAACCGCCTCGACACCTAACTGGATTAATTGGAACCAGCTTAATAATTTCATCTTCGTGGTGGCTTTTGGGTTGGTCCTCTTTGGATGTATTCAATCTGCAAGACGGGCACAAGCCCAAAACCGTGAAATCTTTCTCCGACGCATTCCTGGCCTCGATGCCGTCGATGAAGCCATTGGACGAGCTACGGAACTGGGGAAACCCATATTGTTTTTGACGGGTGCTGGAGATATGGGGGAGCCTTCGACCCTGGCAGCTGCGGTCATTCTCGGGCGAGTCTCCAAACGAGTGGCCGTATTTGAAACTGACTTGTTGGTACCCCATCGTGATCCCATCGTCATGGCCGTCTGTCAAGAAATCACCAAACAATCCTATCTAGAGGCTGGTAAACCTGATGCCTTTAAAGAGGATTCAAACTTCTTTATTACGACGGATCAATTTAGTTATACCGCGGCCGTTGATGGTATTATGCTGAGGAAAAAACCTGCCGCGAATTTTTTTATGGGTTCGTACTATGCCGAATCTCTTTTACTCACAGAGACAGGGGCCAGTACCGGAGCCATTCAGATAGCGGGAACCGACTCCGATCATCAAATGCCGTTTTTTGTGACAACCTGTGACTATACGCTTATTGGGGAAGAACTCTATGCAGCCAGTGCTTATCTCTCGCGCGAGCCCATACAAGTAGGAACGCTACGAGGCCAGGATCTCGGCAAGGCGGTCATTTTAGTGGTCCTCATTCTTGGAACCTGCCTTGCCACGGCCCAAGTGATCTTTACGTTGGAATGGCCTTCCTACTTTTTACAACTCTTTCAGGACCTGAAATGACCTTTTTGCGCAGACAACTTCCGATTCTCATTACCTTTGTCACCGGAATTATCTTTGCACTCCAGTACTATGTTCCCCATCCTGAATCTGAACAACTTCTTACGACCACCACTCAATGGTTACAAATTATTAGCCTGTTTGCCCTCGTGCTAGGAGTCACGAGTCTTTTTCATATTCATGCCGTAAAAATTCGACGCAAGGAAGAGGGGTGGGGATACAGTTTCGTCCTCTATTTGGGAATCACCATCACTCTCTTGGTCGGATTATGGGTCGATGGCAAGGAAACGATTGACGGAGCCATGACTGCTTTTGGATGGGTTTATACCTATACCCTCGTCCCGCTTCAGGGAACCATGTTCGCCATTCTCGCCTTTTTTATCGCCTCCGCTGCCTACCGGTCCTTTCGGGCACGCAGCAAAGAAGCAGCAGTTCTTTTAGTTGCCGCCATTATCGTGATGCTGGGGAGGGTGCCTTTGGGAGAATTTCTCATTCCACTCTCTGGCGACATCACAGCGTGGATTTTAAATGTCTTGAATGCCTCGGTACGGCGAGCCATTCTCATTGGCGTAAGCTTAGGGGCTCTTGCCCTCTCCTTAAAGATTATCTTTGGCACAGAACGGGCCTATCTGGGGGGAGGCAAAGACTAGCCATGACGTCCTCTGCCTCCTTTGCAGCGCGGATGCTTCGGATTGACCGGCGTATCATCTTTGCCATTATCGGCTTGTGTACCGTCATCCCGTTACTCTTTCCCATTGGCCTACCGATTAAAGTCTCCCCTGAAGTTCAATCGATCTATGAATATATTGAGGAATTACCCGAACAGTCCGTATTCCTTCTTTCTATGGACTTTGATCCCGCATCCAAACCTGAGCTGGAACCTCAAGCCGTCGCGCTTCTCCGACATGCCTTTTCCAAGAACCTACGGGTCATTGTCATGACCCTTTGGGTCCCTGGAACCGGACTGGCCGAACAGGTTGTGACAAGGGTGGCAAAGGAAATGGAAAAGGAAAATGGAAAGGATTATACGTTTTTAGGTTGGAGTCCGGGTGTGGGTGCCCTGATTATCCAACTCTGCCAAGATCTCTATCAAGCGTTCCCCAGTGACTACTATGGAACACCGACCAAAGATATCCCGATGTTACAAGATATTCCGAACTGTCGCTATTTTGATTATGTGGTGAGTTTGGCAGCAGGTGTTCCCGGAGTTGAAACATGGTACCTGTACGGCAAGGACAAATATCAATTTGAATTAGGAGGCGGGTGCACCGGCGTGATTGCGCCAGGCCTCTATCCCCTCTTACGAAGCGGACAGATCAATGGCCTGATGGGCGGACTTCGTGGGGCGGCTGAATATGAGGGACTGATTCAAAAAATGGGAACAGCCGTTGGCGGAATGGATGCCCAGTCGGTCACCCACTTTGCCATCATTATTTTGGTGATCTTGTGTAATATTTTTTACTTCATGACACGTAGTCAATCGACAAAGGGACAAGGATAATTCCATGCGACACCAACCAAGGATAGACCGACTCCATGCCAATTGAAACCATATTAGGAGCTTGGGTCGCGGTAGGCCTGACACTCTTTATCTTCACTTTTTTGTATGAAGATAACCCCCTATTCAAGTTAGGAGAACACCTCTACGTAGGAATCTCGGTTGGGTATACGATCGTGAAGGGCTATGAACTTGTCGGACGACTAATCATCGATCCGATTGCCACGCAAGGAGAATGGTCGCGTCTCATTCCCGTCGCTATCGGTCTTCTCATGTTAGGCCGTTATATCCCCAAATACACCTGGGTCTCTCGAATCGCCTTCGCCTTTGTGGTTGGGGTTGGCTCAGGGCTGGCCATTCCTCGCCTTGTCAGTTCCTACGTCCTCAAGCAAATTGAAGACACTGTACGTCCACTCGTAACGGCCGTGGCCAATTCAAATGACTATCACCCCACATTTGATTTGCTGGATCCGAGTAGCAGTATCAATTCAGTGATCATCCTGATTGGAGTCATCTCGGTCCTGTTTTATTTTTTCTTTTCGGTAGAACATACCGGAATCGGAAAAGTCACTGCACGAACAGGTATTATTTTTCTGATGCTCGCCTTTGGAGCCGCATTTGGGTATACGGCCATGGCTAGAATGTCATTACTCATTGGCCGATTTAGCGACCTCATCGAATTCTCCGGTCAGGAGTACGGGTGGGCCACCCTTTGGCTCTTAGCCCTCACCATTAGTATCCTCATGATCAAAGCCTATCAAAAGCCCCCTTCACTCCCACAAGAAAAACAGCCGCTTGCGTAGGACCTGACAGCAGTTGCACCCTGGATTAGGGAACGGTACAATGCCCCAGTTTATTCCAGGAGCATAACGCATGACCACGCAAACCACTGATCCGAAAACCCATCCACGATTACGAAATTTACAGTTTTCTCCCTTAAAACAGGAAGACGAACAATTTATTATGCTGTGGGATCCGACCCGGATCTCTGGAGAAAAGCTTATCATCCCGTTAAGTTACTTTTTTCTCATTCAACACTTTGATGGGAATCATTCTTTGGAAGAACTCGCCGGACTTTATCTAAAAAAATTTGGAGAATTCCTCAACCCTGAACAACTCCAGACGTTAGTTTCAGACTTAGATGAAAAACTATTTTTGGAAGGCGACCGATTCGATGCAGCCAAAGCCAAGGTACAAGCCGAATTTCGCGAGGCCCCTGTTCGGAAACCCATGTTTGCCGGAAAACACTATCCCAACGACCCTAATCAATTGCAAAGCCAATTAGATTCGTTTTATACGTCGAAAGAGGGTCCAGAAATCAAGCCTTCTGAAAATAAGGGCAAAAAAATCCATGCCTTGGTCGCTCCGCAATTTGAACTGCGTGAGGCAGGACCCGTCTATGCCTGGGCCTATAAAGAACTCAAGGAAGCCGATTCACCCAAGACCTTTATCCTCCTTGGCAATTGCCATACAGGACTTGATTATTTCTTTGCCCTCACGGACAAAGACTTTGAAACCCCCTTTGGGGTTATTCGCAATGAGAAGAAGATTATCGAGCATTTCCGAAATAAACCTGAGCATGAAATCTACTTTGAAGGGGATATCAGTCATCAGCAAGAGCACGGTATTGAATTTCAGCTCCCCTTTCTTCAGCATACCTTAGGACTGGACTGTCCGATCACGATTGTCCCGATCCTCTGTTCGTTTCCCCCGTCTTCAATCGTGGACCCTGAGTTCCAAGATGAAAAAGCCGCCATTGATACCTTTATTGCTTCACTGAAAGACACGTTAGGTGCCTTTGGGAAAGATGTCTGCCTCCTCACGAGTGCGGAATTGGCCCATCTTGGTATGCGCTATGGTGCGCAAAGCCCACCAACCGACTTTTCCTTTCATCAATGTATGCAACATGACCTGGAAATGTTGAAACATGCCGAAGATATCCAGCCTCAAGAACTTGCCCAATATATTGCCAAAGAGGGAGATCAGCGAAACATCTGGGGATTTGCGCCACTCTATACGATGTTGCGATTATTGGAAGGAACCGAGGGAATTAAAGGGCAGGTGTTACGCTACGACCGAGGCATTACCGATCAGTATAACTCGACAGTGACTTACGCGAGCATGGCGTTCTTCTAAGGCATAGGAATTTCGGCTATCAGGAACGGCAACAAATATCTGTTGCAGTAATCGCACCCTCACGAGCTGTTCTCATTAGTTGTTTCTCGACAACTTATTCCTTGACCGTTACCTTCATTCTGATCGGATCTAACGGATTATCGAATTCATCCCTCTTGAGGGCTGCGATCTTATCGACCACATCTAATCCTCGTAAGACCTTGCCGAATACAGTGTACCTCCGGTCAAGACCACTGGCATCTTGCACGCAAATAAAAAACTGTGATCCGTTGTCATTAAAGTCCCGAGTGGTTTCCGAATCCCGTGGTATTTTTGCCATCGAAAGGGCCCCCCGTTGATGGGGTCGATCATTTGGTTCTGGATTTAAAAAGAAACCTGGCCCTCCCATTCCATGCTGAGAACGATCCGGTTCCTTGCTCAAGGGATCTCCACCCTGAATTAAAAATTTGGGATCAACCCGATGAAAGGTAGTCCCATCATAAAAACCTATTTTTGCTAATTCGATAAAGTTTTCAACATGGCGAGGCGCGTCGTCAGGAAAAAACTTCAGGTGAATATCCCCTAGGGGGGTGGAGATAATGGCACGTGGGTTTTTCTTTTCAAATTGTATCGGCATAGTTTGAAAATGTACCAATGGAGAAGCTTGTTCTGCAAGTCTCCTTTTATAGTTTTAAATCGGGACGTTAGATGATTCTTTTGAAACCGCCCCCGTCAATCCAGCAGCTGGAGCCACCCCAAACCACATCACACCTCCACAACAGGCAATGAAAGCAGCCACGCCAAGGGCCGGTTCCCATCCCCATATTCCAGCTATCCACGCTGTCAGCGTAGGAGAAATCGTCCCACCGAGATTGGCCCCCATATTCATGAGGCCAGACAAGGAACCGGCATGCGCCGGAGAGAGATCTTGAGTAGAAGACCAATAGGCTCCAACGGTAAAATAAAGCCATCCAGCTCCCAACGAAAGAAAACCAATAGCCAGGAAGGGATTGTGAGTATTCGCACCCAAAAAAATAAAACCTCCCGCTAACAACATCCCTACCGCACCAACCACCCCACGCCCCCTGTTCACCCCATACCGTTCTACCAAACGGTCAGTCACCCAACCTCCCAAGGGGCAAAACCCTGCCATGGCCAAAAAGGGCGCCATAGCATACACCGCACCACGAAGCTCCCCAAAGCCTCGAACTTCAACCAAATAGTGATAGAGCCAAAACATATAAATGTAGGCCACATACCCCAGACAGGTATAACTGAATACAAGCCACCAAATCGTTGGAGTCCGCATAATCTGCATCCAGGGTATCGCAAGAGACGTGGGGACCAGGGACGAATCTCTCGAACCTTGAATATGGGATAATTCTTCTTGGTTAACCTGCGGATGTTCAGCAGGATGGTCCGTGGCATACCAATACCACAGGACCGCTATGAACAGGCCCAACAAACCCGCGGCATAAAAGGCAACCTGCCATCCATAATTCACCATAATCCAGGCTGTAAGGGGAGGGGTCATGGCCGACCCGATACCAATACCTCCAATGGCTATACCGATTCCAAAACCACGTTCCTGAGGTGCGAGCCAATTAGCGACAGCTCGATTAAAATTAGGAAGGGCCGCCGCTTCACCAACACCAATGAGAAAGCGGACAAGAATGAGAGAGCCCAATACTCCTATGATCTGGGCGGTAGGAAGTGTGGCAGCAATGGCCGTCAAGGCCGTAAACAATGACCACCACATTACTGCCAGGGCTAACACCCGCCGCGCTCCCCACCGATCACCCAACCACCCACCAGGAACCTGAAAAAGGGCATATCCAAGAACAAACGCAGAAAAGACCTGTCCCATTTGGACCTGAGAGAGACCAAGGGCGGGCATCATTTGCCTGGCAGTTACAGAGATATTCACCCGGTCGATATAGGTGACCACGCTGATAATAAAAAGAAGGATAAGGATGCGCCATCGAATGCGTGAGGGTGTTGCAGTCGTCATGAGGACAGAGGGAAGAATGTAGGAGATGAGGTGAGTCCAATTAGGACCCACTGCCTTTGGGCGTCATATTGCATGCGAAAAACCCGCATCAGACCTTCAAGGAAAGGATATTCCTGAAATACCGAAAATCACAAGGCCATTATACCTGGTTGGATGGTTTGCGGCTAGCAAAGGCAAGCGATCAATGTAATATAGGTCTATGGAGAAAAACTTCCTTTCTGGATTTCTTCCAAGGGGTATGCGTACAATGATTATTCAAAAATAATAAAAAATGCTGGGGAGGTTGGGTGCCCGTCCGCCGTTGGTTACTGATCATAAGTCTTTTGGCGGCTCTGATCGTCGGAGCCTTCATCTATCTTCTGTTTCCCTTTTTTGCGGGCCCTGATTACCTGGGGCCTGAACATCTCAAGGAAATTCTTCTCACCCAAATTGAAGAAAACTTTGGCCGAAAAATCGAAGTCGGCAGGGTACAACTTAAACTGTTTCCCCGCATCCAACTTGAATTGACGGACCTGACCGTCTATGAACTAGACTCATCACGCCCTTTTCTCAAAGCACGACATGCGATTTTATTCTCCGCTTTCTCCCATTACTTCGAAAAGAGGTAGTCGGTAAACGATTGTTTATTGATCAACCCGAAATCTTTATTCGTCGCGATCACAACGGGCAATGGAATTTTCTCGATGTTCCAGAATCACCAACGGCCCACAATCGCTCGATCGGGAATCCGCTAAGGCAGATTGTCCTCATACAAGAATTTCGAATGAATAACGGCCGCATGAAGTTGGTAGATGACTTTCGAAAAGATGGCAGTCGCCTGATTGAGTTACAGGCCATGGAATTTAGTTTGCTGGCAGAACCCAGCCGTCGGACAGCAGACCTGAAGTTTTCCGCTGCGATTAAAGGCGGAGAAGGTACTTCCTCTCTCGTCATGGACGGTGTCATTCAACAAATACCCGCAGAAACACAGATCAGCCAAGACACCGCAGAAGGCAAAATTCCAACCTTTCAATTTGAAGGAAATGTAGAGGGAAACAACCTGCGCCTCCGACAGGTCGCTGATTTCTTTGGACCACGCCCAGTTCCAGAACGTATGAAGGGCGCGATCAATCTCGGTGGGAAATTAAGAATTGTCCCAGGGGTGGTCGGCTATGATGTCGTCATCTCGAATATGAAGGCGGAGATGCATCCCTTGAATATGGAAGGACATGCCAGCCTCTCAGGACTCCTTACCGCTCAACCCACCTTTGCCATGACCTTCTCATCTTCACAGATCACAATAGCCGAAGCGTTTGATCTTTTTCCTGGGGAATGGATTCACCCCACCTTGCCCTCGGTACTTGTGGAACGAGAAATTGGCGGACAAATATCAGTCGTCACGGCCACGGTCACCGGTATTATGGTACCCGAAACCCAACTTTCATTGACCGGTGAATTTCGAGTTCAAGAAGCACACGGCATTGTAGACCAAAAGGGAACTCGCGCTCACCATGTCTCTGGAACGGTACTATTAGACCCCGATCGCGTGAAAATCATGGAGCTGAGTGGAAATTATGGAAAGATGAACGTCGGGGCTGGGAAAGCCCTGATCTCTTACGGTGAGAAAGACCCGTTACTCAATCTTGAGTTAAATGGAACCATGTCCGCCATCGACCTCCTTCCCAATATTGATGCATCAACCCTGTTTCAAACCACCAAATTAAAGCGGGCCTGGAACAATATCCGAGATATCAAAGGGGATATGCAGGTGACCTTTCGACTCAAAGGTCCCTTAAAAGAACCCGAAAAGATTGCCTATGTAGGAGCCGAATTCTCTCCAATTGACGTTGGATTTCACACGTCATTGTTACCTCAACCCATTTCAGGCTTAAAAGGACGCCTTGTGTTGTCGGAACAAGGCGCGCACTTTGAGTCACTTCGAGGTTGGTTTGGCCCCACACCATTTTCTCTCCAGGGAAATATAAAAGGCACAACAGTAAAAACCTTCGAGAACTTTACGATTACCGCACGGCCGGACTCTAAAGAACTCCTAAACCTGTTTCCGCTCGGCTCCTCAAAACAAGCCCGGTCTCATGGAACCGTTGACGCGATCGTGTCCTTGACCGGGTCGGTAGAGACACCCAAGTTTAAAGGGTCAGTTGATCTCACCAATACCGACTTATTCCTGTCCCCTTCTATTAAAAAACCCCTAGGAGAACAAGCCACCCTCGAACTTCGGGGAACTCTCTCGAAACAAGCGATTCCCTTCCTTCAACAAATCGATCTACAGCTCCCGTCCGTTCGACTCACAGGTCGCGGAACCATCCGGCTGGATGAACGATTTGGCATCGATGCCGCCTTCGGAATCAGTCCGGTTTCCCTCACGGAAGTCCCCATCTGGTTACGCCCCACTCATCTGGGAGAAGGGATGGTGGAGGTTTCACTTGATGTCAAAGGTAATGGCAAAGACTGGACCAAATGGCTGGTGACTGGTTGGGTCGCGGTGACGGACGGCCGGTTTCAAATGAAAGGGCTTCCTGCTCCTATTCAAAATATCAACCTCCGACTGAAACTTATCCCGAAAGCGGCGGAATTAAAACTGTTGTCGTTCAACCTGCTGGATAGTAATGCCCGAATCACCGGGGTCATCGGCAAATGGCAAACCAATCCTTCCTTGGTCTTAAAAGCAGAATCATCAAGACTGAACATCGACCTGCTGATTCCCAAGGAAGACCGCTCACCTATTCGAGACTTTCTAGAAGATCTGGCCGCTCATAATACCGTCACGATTCGAGGACTCATCAACAACGCCTATTACAAGCGTCTTAATCTTTCTACCTTGTCCGGACGAGTGACAATCGGGCAGGGCATGATCGATATAGACCGACTGAGAGGGAAATCTCTCTCCGGTCAAGTGGAAGGACGTATTGTTATCCGACTTCCTAAACAACAACCCTCATCAACAGAATCAGCCGTTATGATCTCAGGACTACCAGTTGAGCAAGTCTTGTCTATCATTAGCGACAATCCTTCCCCCATAAGTGGTCGCTTGTTTTTAACAGGAAATCTTCAGGGCCAGGGGGGGCAACCGCGTGGAATCTCCACCACCCTTAATGGCGGATCTGAACTCCGAATAGAAAAGGGGCGAATCTTCCGGGATGACTCCCGCGCCATATGGAAAATCATCAGCCTCTTGCATCTCCCCGCCCTGTTGCAGGGGAAAGTCAATCTCAAAAAGGATGGACTTCCATTTGACAACATTACCTCGACTGTCACGGTGGAAAATGGGCGAATAAAATCTGAAAATGTCGTCATCGATAGTCCAGTCATAAAAATGACCGGAGCGGGCACCTACGACATTAAGACCGACCATCTGGATAACATTGTGGCTGTCAGCCCATTTGGGCCCTATACGTCCCTGTTGAAAAGCATTCCTTTATTTGGTCGTCTGTTACAAGGAGACCGACACGGCTTGGCTACGGCATTGTTTCAAGTGAGGGGATCACTTGAGAATCCCAAAGTCGACTATATGCCCGTACGGTCATTTTCGAGTGGAATAGGCGGACTGGCCAAACTGGCTCTGGATGTCTTAGTCAATGCAGTCAAAATGCCCGCTGAACTGATCATTCCGACACCGAAGGAAAAAGAGAAAAAGCTCAACAAAGTTCCGGACATGCCGCCAGCGCACAAACCATAATCGAATACTCATCGACGAATTACCCCCTTTCACAATATAATGAGTATTGACCGTTCGCACGAAAGTTAAAACATGCCTCTCAGCATTGGATGGAACATGGAGACCTCAATGATCGAAGATAGAGCGACTGTGATGATTGCCGCCAGCGAGACCGATTCGAACCTGTACTATGCCACGAAGTTTATCGCGCCCGACCCCTTTATTTTTCTCGAAATTAAAGGCGAACGTCTCATGGTCATGAGCGATCTGGAAATGGATCGAGCCCGTTCCCAATCCACCGTGAATCGAGTCCTGTCCTACTCGGAAGTCGAACAACGCCTGAAAACCCAAGGTCAAGCCAAACCAGGATACATTGATATCATTCATGTACTCCTCCAGGACGCCAAGGTCAAAACCATACTCGTCCCCGGTGATTTTCCCTATAAATATGCCAAACGATTTGAGGAATTAGGGTACAAGCTTGAAATAGGAACCGAGCCCTTCTATGAACGACGCGCCGTCAAAACCGAAGAAGAAATCAAATGTGTCGAAGCCGCGCAACGGGCAACGGAACAGGCGGTCGTCGAGGCACATCATATCGTAAGAAATGCGTCGATCCGTGACGAGATTTTATGGGTGGACGGTGAACCTCTCACCTCAGAAATCATCAAACAACATATTAATGTCTCTCTCATGAAACAGGGCTGCGTCGCCCAACATACGATCGTGGCCGGTGGCGAACAGGCCTGCGATCCCCACAATGAAGGATCCGGCCCCTTACCCGCCCATAAGAGCATTATTTTTGATGTGTTTCCTCGGTCAGCCCATACCCGGTACTTTGCCGATATGTCCCGGACCGTTGTTCGAGGCACCCCTTCCCCTGAGCTCAAACGACTCTATCAAACGGTCAAGGATGCCCAGGAAGAGGCAGTCACGAAGATCAAAGATGGCGCGGACGGAGCCAAAATCCATCAAGGTATTTGCGATCGGTTTGAAGCGGCTGGATTTAAAACCGGGTTAGTCAACGGACGCATGGAAGGTTTTTTTCATGGAACAGGCCATGGGGTGGGGTTGGACATACACGAAGCCCCTCGTATCAGCAAGACTGGATCCATCCTACAGGAGGGCCACATCGTCACAGTCGAGCCAGGGTTATATTATCCGGGATTAGGAGCGGTGCGCATTGAAGATATGGTCCTGGTGACCAAGGATGGCTATCGCAACCTCACCGACTTTCCCAAACGGTTTGAATTAGATCAAGAGTAAGAGCCCGTAAAATACACACCTTCCTATCATGCATGACCACAAGGATTTTCACCGCATCCCATTCTATTGGGTATCAAGATTATCCCAATTTTTTAATAGGTTCTCGAGTAAATTATGACTGCATCCTTTCAGTTTCTTGAAGAGATTGCCCTCGCAGATTGTGCCTTTCAGGCACAAGGCAAAAACCCATCCGAACTCTTTCAGGCAGCCGCTCAAGCGGTTATGGAAACCATGGCCAACCCTCAATCCATCGGAACAACCTGGATACAAAAGATCGAGAGAGAGGAAGAGACCCTGGAAGCCCTCCTTTTTGACTGGTTGCATGAACTGGTCTATTTGAAAGATGCCGAAGGGGTGTTGTTCCATGACAATACCGTCGAGGTAACAAACGATCACTCTTCAGAAATCTGGAAGTTACAAGGACAGCTAAGGGGTGAGCCTATCGATCATTCAAAGCAAGAAGTGCGAGCCGATGTGAAAGGCGGTGACCAAACATCTTTATGAAGTAGGACAACAAGGGGAAACTTGGCTCGCTCGAGTCGTTCTCGATCTTTAAAGTACTACTTGAACATTTGAAAGAAAGTGGATACATCCTATCGTGAAAATCAAAATTGAAGAACGACGACAACAATGTATTAGAAATCTCCAGATGAAACCATCATGACCACGTTTCAAACAAGCATGACAGTTAATCAAATAGGGGACGAGCTGTGGGAAATCCCCATGTCTGAAAAATCAGGCATGCTTGTCCCGGCTAGAATTTACGCGACCGAAGGTATTGTCAGTACCATGGATACGGGCGTCTTTGACCAAGTGACCAATGTGGCCTGTCTCCCGGGCATCCAACGTTATGCCCTCTGTATGCCGGATGGACATTGGGGCTATGGATTTCCTATTGGAGGGGTGGCGGCGTTTGACCCCAACAAGGGAGTCATTTCCCCTGGAGGCGTCGGCTATGACGTCAATTGCGGGATGCGCCTTATTGGATTACTTGTGTCAAAGGAACCACTGGCATCGGCCGCGCAGAAATTGGAGCGTTCATTCGAAAAACAAGCCGAAAGCCCATAGTCAAATTGACGACGGAATCCGGCAAAGAAATAGTGGCAAGCGTAGACCATCCATTTATGACAGATGTTCAACCAAGACTTGAACAATTGATGACGGAACTGTTTCGCAAGGTTCCCGCGAATTGCTTCCCTTAAAGGAGTCGGGTCAAAGGGCTTCGTACGCATCAATCAACGGGGCACTGGACCCAGAAAATGTCATGGTGGACGGGGCTGGAACATCCAAGTTTTCAAGAATGAGGCCTCAGTCCATATCCGCTCATCCGCTCTTGCGTTATTGTTGGTAGTTGGGATGGGGTAACAAGGCCGCACAAGACTGGCCCCTACCTGGTTAAACAAAACTCCCCTCTGGATGAAACGACTCTATTTGGCAGGATATTTTGGGGCCGAACTCTCAAGTCCCAAAACTGACAAAGATCCATACAAGTTGTATGATCATTTTGTTGCGAGCGGAAGGAAGTATTTAGAGCTCCAGGCATGGCCCCGTGGACAGTTCTCTGATAGGTGAACGAGAGGAATTTGTCAATAAAGACGGAATTCGTTCAGTACGATTACGGCATCAAATTTCCTCCGAGCCTGACAACCTCATTCGACTGTGGAATCAAATCGGTTATGACTACAACAAACGGAAACAGTATTTAGGATGTGTCGCCGTCCAGTATTTACGGATGAAAAAATTAGTTCTCCAACAAAGGGAGGAAAGTATTGAAAAGGCCCGCTCAATGCGGATGGAGATCATTACTTGGAAGTCCAAGTCGCCTCCGATGACCGGATTTTTGATAAGAAAACCGCGGCAGCCTTGGGTATTTTCGGGAACGATCAAATTGTCATCATGGTTCATTGCGGATCTCGTGGGATTTGGCCATCAAGTGGCGGGACGGACTATTTAAAGGTCTTTGAAAAGGCCATGCGTCGCGGTATTCATCAGCTGGGAACTCTGGGATCGGGGAATCATTACTTGGAAGTCCAAGTCGCCTCCGATGACGGATTTTTGATAAGAAAACCGCGGCAGCCCTGGGTATTTTCGGAAACGATCAAATTGTCATCATGGTCCATTGCGGATCACGCCCATCAAGTGGCGACGGACTATTTAAAGGTCTTTGAAAAGGCTATGCGTCGGCATGGCATATCTGTTCCAGACCAGCAATTAGCCTGTGCAATCAATACTTCTCTGCCATGAATTGTGCGGCAAACACCGCCTTTGCCAATCGCCAGGTCATCACCCATCAAATCCGCAGCGCCTTTGAGTCCATCTTTGAGCAGTCTGCTGAATCTTTGGGAATGGATATCGTGTACGACGTGGCCCATAACATTGCCAAGGTCGAGCGGTATCAGGAAGGGGAGTTGGTCGTGCACCGCAAGGGATCGACACGCGCCTTTGGACCGGGAGCCCCAGAGCTTCCTGAGCATTATCGACATATCGGTCAACCCGTGATTTGTGGAGGGTCCATGGAAACAGGCTCCTATTTACTGGTGGGAACCGACCAAGCCATGCAGCAGACCTTTGGTTCCACCATGCATGGTTCAGGACGAACTATGTCGCGTACCAAGGCCAAGCGGTCGGTTAAAGGGGAACAGCTCAGGCAAAACATGAAGAAACGCGGAATCATTGTGAAGGCCGTGTCTATGTCCGGCCTCGCCGAAGAAGCCGGCTTTGCCTATAAGGATATCTCGGAAGTGGTCGAGTCGGTCGATCGGGCGGGGATTACAAAGAAAGTGGCAGAATTGAGGCCGATTGGGAATATTAAGGGGTAAAGAGAAGGCACCCTGATGGCCTCCTGTGCTCGCGCAGCGCGCACGGTGAAACACATGCTCCCTGGACGCGCGCAGTGGGAGGCCAATCAGGCTCCCTTCCTTTAAAGGAGGGGGAAAGCAGGGAAGAGAAAGAGGTGCAGTTTCGGCTTTCCTCTCCAGTACCTCCGGCAAGGTTTCTTCTCCTTCGGCGATGTCACTCTGAAGCCTATCCAGTCTCTCCCTTAATGATTAGCAATTGGCCGAGAGGGAGGGGTGAAGAAGAAGAAGAAGAAGAAGAAGAGAAGAATTGAGGCCGATTGGGAATATTAAAGGATAGGTCGAGGGTAATCTGGCAGCCTCCTGTGCTCGCACAGTGTTCACGAAGGTGGATGGCAGGACTTCAGATTGGTCTTTGCTCCCGGAGCGCGCACGATAAAGCGAATGCTCCCTCGACGGGCGCAGTAGACCAATCCTGAAGTCCGCCCAGAAGATGAATTAAAGGATGCGCGCAGTTAGAGGCCATCCAGGATCCCTTCTTGAAAAGGGGAAGGAGGGCGAAAAAGAAGTCCGTTCCGGCTTTCCTACCGAGCAAGGGACCCTTGCCTCTGTCACTCCTCCTGCGAAGTACGCTCAAGGGAGTTTCCCTTAATCTTTGCAGAGAAGGAGCAATAGGAAGCGTAGAGATATAACTGCAGAAAGCCAGACTTCTGGTTCGTCTTTGCGAGATTTTCAAAACTATGAGAGTATTGAAAAATGGCAAGTGCATTTGAGTTTATATTTGAATGGGACCCAAGCAAAGCCAAGGGAAATGCTAAGAAGCATGGCGTTTCATTTGAGCAAGCTGCCACTATTTTTCAAGACCCTCAAGCATTAACCCTGTTTGATGAAGAACATAGCGAAAAAGAAGACCGCTGGGTTACAATGGGTATAGATAAGCATGGCAAGCTATTGGTAGCCTGTCACACCTACGATGAAGGAAGGGGTGCGTTTGCCAGAATTCGAATAATCTCCGCACGGAAAGCGACAAAAAAAGAAACGACTCAATATAAAAGGAAGGTGAAATGAAGCGTGCATATGATTTCTCAAAGGCGGTCAAGGGAAAATTTTATAAGAAGGGAACGAAGCTTCGCCTGCCTATCTACCTGAATGGAAAGCTCCAATCTCAAGTTGAGCGATTGGCGAAGAAAAAGGGGAAAGAGGTTGAAACTGTAGTCAACCAATTAATTCAGAGAGAAATAGAACTTATTGAAGATTTTTCGTAAATAATGTGCGCATCACAAACTATTCCTCCCCCATATCCCATCTTGTGCACGACTAAACCAGGCAGAACATAACCAAAAGACATTGGCTGCGATCTTTTCCTACCGGGAAAACCCAATACCCTTGATTTCAGTTCGAAGATCCAGGAAACAAGAGAGGGAGTTATATTATGAAAGCGAAGAATCTCGATAAACTATTTGATCAAGGGGAAGATATTACGAAACACCTCCAACTCTCAAAGGCCCGTCGACCTGGACATGAACAACGACGCGTCAATGTCGATTTCCCAAATTGGATGATTCACAACCTTGATCATCAGGCGAAACGTTTAGGAGTGACTCGTCAATCGGTCATTAAAATGTGGATTGGGGAACGATTAAAGGAAGAAATGAAAAGTTCACGATGAGGGATGGCTCAGGAAAGCCCTCTCGCTTCCGCACTTCCAGAGTGTGCAAGGGTCTCTTGTCCGGGGGAAGCCTTCCAAAATTCCTTCCCCTAGAATAAAAAATTAAAAAGCTTCAGTCAGTTTCGCCTTTCCTCCCGAACAAGGGACCCTTGCCTTTATCACTCCTCCCGTGAAGTTCGCTCAAAGGGCTTTGCCTGAGCCATTGTAAGGGAGGGAAAGAGTAAGATATAGGATTAGCAATCAGTCAAAGAGGGTAATAATAGGATTAGAAACAATTTTTGAAATGACCGCACACGACCCAAAGGGGACATTCGCAGCTTCAGCAAGATATCTAATAAAAAAGAAAAATTCGTCCGCAAGACAACAGCGGGAGTGAAGTCACAATGGGGAAATATAAATGCGATATGTTATGGGAGTCATAATCCCTGTTCTGCTTCAAAGTTTGTTCGTATATATTATTATTGAGATGAACACGGGGAATGGTTCATGGGTTGGGTTAGGTGCGCTATTAATAGGAATGTTTGCTATCCCTACAACGGCGGTTGTTAACTTTCTCTATATAAAATCAAGTAGAGATCGAAATTCTTTTTCGATCACAGCTCGATGTTTCTTAATTGCCATCGTCACACCAGTTTTAATATTTCCATTGCTACTTATAGGCTAGATTATAAATGACAGCTTCTGGCCGAAAAGAGACCTTTTAATATCTGTAACGAAAAATTACCTTAGATAGTGGCTGTCGCATTTTTGGTTGTGCCATGGTCTCAACTTCCGTTTGGCATTGCGATTTCCAGCCTCACTTATGAACTGAAAGCATCGGATTTCTTTCCTAACTATTGCCCAGCTCCGATACCCTTGCTAACCGGGAAAGTCTAGCGTGACCTTTCACGATATAATAAGTAAGAACGGACAATAACCTTCCGATCAGTCAATTTCACGCTGTCATAAATTTAATATCCTCCTGCTGTGAGTTAAATCACACCCAACAGTAGCTCTATATGTTAGAACAGGGCGATTCCAGGTAGAGATCTTCCTATTCGGTCATTGAGTTTTTCGACCAATCAAGGTACTTCTTATGAAGGAGGAGTTACCATGGCCACACAGTTCATCGACGAGGACTTTGTCGCCCTACGCCGCAAAGCGACTGGAAAAGGCAAGCCATTTTTGACTTTGGCATTTGGAGATGCGGTGGAAGTCTTGCCAGATACCCAAAACGAACACCCCGGCTTTACGAAAGTCCGCGCCCTCTCTTACTTCGATGGGACCGCAGAGGGGTTTATCAAAGGAGTTCCGCCTCTACGAGATACAGGAATCCTGAAACTTTCCATGATTGATGTTCAACAAGGGGATGGATTAGTTCTAGAGACACCAAAGGGAAAGATAATATTTATCGATGGCGGGGATAATAAACTGTTTGCACGTCATGCTGCCGCTCGCTTTCGACACCGGAAAAGCACATTCGACAAACCCCTGGAGGTGGACGCCATTATCATCACCCATGGCGACGCCGATCATTTTGACGGCCTCAATGACATACGACGATCCGAGAAACTCCCCAAAAGCAAAAGTAGGAAGCGGCTCTTCATCCACCCAAAACGCGTCTTTCATAATGGGCTTGTGAAAAGCCCGTCTAAAAAAGGAAATGCACCTGTTCCGGACAGAGAGCGATTTGGACGAACGGTTGAAATTGGGAATGAGCTCTTTGCCATCGACCTCGTGACAGATCCGCGGGAATTCGATGAAGAAAGTCGGGGAGAACCGTACGACCGTTGGTGTGAGTCACTCGATCACTGGGAACAGCATGGCCCGATTGCTCTTCATCGCGTGGCCTTCGGAATGGACCCTCATCAACTCTTCGATTTTCTTCACGAAGAGGGGGTCATGATAGAACTGCAAGGACCGTTCACGTCGATGGTGACCGATCCCGACAATCAGGTGCCCGTACCAGGACTTCCTTACTTTAACCGACCCAAGAAATCGGCAGTTATTCATCTTGAAGAGGGCCCCAGTGACTCAAGCCCCTCGGCATCACACACGATCAACGGGCACTCCATTTCATTCCGCATGACGTTTGGAAATATACGTTTTGCCTTCACGGGAGACCACAACAAAGATTCAATGGAGAAAATGCTGGAAAAAGTGGGCGAGGAGAATATGGAAGCCGAGATCGTCAAGGCCCCTCATCACGGATCGCATGAATTTGATTTTCGAGCCATCAAGGCGATGAGACCTATCGTCGCCCTTATTTCCTCAGGCGATGAAGATACCTTTCATGAACATATCCACCCTCGCGCCACATTGATGGCAGCCCTCGGAAAAATCATGCGGCTGGATACAGGAATCATTTTCAGCACGGAACTCGCGGCTTTTTTTCATAAACGCGACTATAGCCATCAGCGCAAAGTCCTTAATGAGTTTTTTAAAAATCACGGTAAAAATACCTTCACAAAAGAGGAAGTAAGGAAATTCTTTGCTGGACAACTCGACCGCGGGGACCCTGATTCCTTTTTTGCCTTCGAGCGGACCAACTTTGGAATTGTCCACATTCGAACAGATGGGGAACGAGTGCTGGCCTTTACCCACAGTGGGAAAAAGGGCGTCAACGAGGCCTACAGGTTTACGGTCAAAAGGGACGGGGACGAACGTCACGTTGAATTCGCAACAAATGTCGTCACCAGATGAACCCGTCAGGTTATAATTAAGGGGTCGGGAGTCTTTTATAACAACTGGACAATTCAAGAATTTTGGCCAAGCTTAGCGAATTGGCGTTTTATCTTGTTCACGCGTACCAGGTATTGTTTGAGGTCGTGGCTGCCACATTTTTGGTTTTTCACCAGTCTGAATTTTCGTTTGGCATAGCGGTTTCCTGCCCCCGCTCCACACAAATGAATCACAATCGCCAAGTTTTGTTTGTTTCGGAGTGAAGTCCGAGTAAGTCTGTTCCGCTTTGTAATATTTCTGACGCTATAATCGAGCCAGGCGGATGCCAATTCAATGGCGTGACTTGGTATGGTTCGCATATACAAACTATTGAACCAGCAGGACTTGTAATCATGCCAAGGGCCATCCTCAACGACCTGATGATCATGAATGCAGAAGCGTTTGGCCTCTTGAAAGGTCCCATCCGTAATTTGATACATCCCCACGGCACTCGAGGCGGGATGGTATACCTGAAAGGGATTTAAATTGGGTTCCCATTCCCAATAGGTTCGGGCGAGGGGATTGCCGCTTGCTTCGACCTGTGCCAGTGAAGCCAGAAGCTCCGGCGTCATCACTTTGGTGGAATGCTGCTCGAAGAGAGAGGCATATTGCCGCCAAGTTTCCGTGTACTTTTAGCCAGCCGGTCACTCACTGGGAAAAACAGTTCGGTTGGTTTTCGAATCGTTTGGTAAACCCAATTGACTCCAAACCAACTCACGACAATCGTCCCGACTAAAAACGCAATCTGCAATGAACGAGGGGACTTGAGAATCGATCGACGAACCCGTCTGGCCATCCTCATGGCTCGGCGCAGGAATGCCTCCACCGGCCACCGTCCTGTTCTTTTCTTCGGTCGGTAAGGTTTTCGTATACGTTTATTGGCCCTGGGCGCCATACCCCTTACTTACACTCCTTTCCACTTACAGCTTACTCTCTGTTCACAATTATACAAAGGCTGTTCCTACCAGGATTCCTTCATTTTTTTCTGAATAGGGGAGTTCACAGTTCTTCCCCAGGCTAGATAACCGTATTGCATAATATGTAAAATATTTTTACGGTATTGATGCGGTTTTCATATTTCTGTATACATTTCGTATTGAGAATGAGAAAACTGCCTCTGTGGGCAGCCTGTGGAGCCTGAATAACAAATTGGGGGAGGCCAGAATGGAAACGACCGGACAAGCACTCGTCGGCCATTGGGATTGGGCTGCAGACAAAGGCCTGATGAACAAGAACACCGCGTCCGCCTTCCGGGCAGCCTGCACCCAGGTCCTTAAGGTCCAGGACGATTGGGAAGGAACAGACGTCACACAACTAGACGTTGACCAGCTCTTAAAGCGATTTCAAAATAAAAGAGGGAAGGACTTTAAACCGGAGAGCTTAACAGCCTACAAACGCCGATTTCGCCAAGCCCTACGGTCGTTCCTGAACTATACACGCGAACCCGGCAGTTGGAGTCCAATAGGCAAAACAAGGCCGAGTAAGACCCATCCTCACATTCGCCAGGCATCAGGCCAGGAACCCTCCAGCTTTTCTTTAGGTATGGGGAAATCCGATTCGAGCCAAGAGAGCCCGATGCTCCAATACCCCTTCCCCTTACGTGAAGGCCGCACAGCCTACCTGATTTTGCCAGAAGACCTGACTTCCGGGGAGGTTCGACGCCTCTGGGCCTTCATGAGTACCTTAGTTACTGACTTTAAACCGTCAGAGAAATCCTAACCAGAACAAGAACTCCAGGTCCTCTCGTTTTTGACAGAACCAGGGCAAGACGATAGGTTTATCCTACTATCTAAGATCGCTTTACCTGTAGGGCTTAAAACCTGATAAGAATTGAGAATTATGGATGATGATCGAGAATATGTCCTCCGAGTGAAGGGGGCAAGAGGAAAGGAGTCCTACATTACTATTAAGGAGTTTTCAATCACTTATTACTCTTGTGGTTTGAAAGCCGGAGACAGGATTAGACTCAAGGAAGACCTTCCCATTTACGACAGTGAGGGAATATCTACCGGCACAGTATATCCTTCTGGAGAAATCTGGACAGTCCTAACTGGAGCGAAGGAAGATCCAAGCTGTTTATGGCTTAGACAGGCTGACGGGAAACTCCATTCATGGGATGATGACCCAACTATCTTTGACACCTTTGAATTAGCTTAACCAACCCTTTAAACTATGATCTGAAACCATTGCCACTTAAGATGCCTTTTCCTTCAATTTTGAGAATTACTTTCCTGCTTTTCCTAGCCCTCGAAACTAGCTCAGCCACAGGATATTCGTCTATTTCAGTGGGACACGCGTGCGTGTTCTCTCTCATCTGAAACCATTGACTTCCGGCGAAGATGCCTTTTCCTTCAATTTTGAGGCCTTCGAAATCTATCAGCCACAGGATGCTCCACGTCTATTTCAGTTTCCAATACAACATGGACTTGCAGCAAAAAGCAGACGAAGACCATTTGCCAAGTTGAATTTGAATTAAAAAATTCAAGTGATGAGCCTGTATTTACTGAGGTTCTTATTCAAGCCCATCGTCGATATTCCGATGGATCTGGGAGGGTGACATATAGGATTGTAAGAAAAAAGAACATTTCTCTCGAGGTTAAAGGGAAGGAGCAATTAAAAGTTAAAGAGCCGATTCAAGTACCAGGAAAAATCACGCAGATTGTGGTTACAGCTGCCATCAAGGATGAGTAGGACCTACGAAAGGTTCCCTCTAAAGAATGCGGCCATCTAGGTAGGGAGGAAGACAACACAATTTTAAGAGAGTGGGGTCGAGCCTACTGCTCGACCCCAGAGATAATCCAACGCATTAAAATCTAAACTGCACACCGCCACCAAGAGAGATATAGTCCACATCCTGAACCGATTCTCGAGGTAATAGGTAGGATCCTTCGACATTGATAACCCAGTTTTCGGTTGCATATAAATCGAGTCCACCGCCAAAACGATAGGCGATATCGGTACAGTTCACCGAGCTTGGAATACCAGACGTTTTGGCGTGCATGGCTCCCACGCCCCCAAGTACATAAGGCTGAACGGCTCCCTCAAATGGATAGATTTTAGCGTTTGCCGTACCCACCCAGGTTTCAATGCCGGCATTGGTCCCAGGAGGCTGCGTTAAATCAAATTGATCAATTCGCTCACCCATAATTTCAATGGCAAGCAGAGAATGAAGCCGATAGCCTAGCCTGGCGTTGAATCCCAACATGTCATCGAATTGTAATCCTTGAGTATTTTTAAAATTTTCAAGGGCATAGACGCCTCCGCCTCCCAGATAAAACCCTGGACGGCTATAGTCACCCTTGGCTAACGCCATTCCCGAGTTCAGAACCAATAGAAAAAAGGACAATCCAACTATTGGGAGTACACGTTTCATTTCAGTACAACCTCCTCAGAGCTGTGCGTTAATAAAAAACTTGCGAGATTGTACTAAACAAATTTCTTCATGTAAAATATTGTTTATGTTGTTCAATTTATTGTTTTTTAAATAAAATTTATTATTACATCATGAAATACTTAAAAGAATTTCTGCCCCCTCTCCAAACGAAATCCTGATTTATCCAACATTATGAAACCCAAACTTCAAATATCCCTCATATTGCTGTTTCTTTTCTTGCATCTCACCCCATTTCCCAACTTTAGCTTGGCCGGGAAGCTGGACGATCTTGAAAAGGACGTGGCAGAGAAAAAATCTCCCTCGGAAGAACGTTCCGCTGTCTATGATGAGCAGGTTGACCCAATAACTGGACAAGTTTATCCCGATAATATTGGAGAGGCTATAGGAGGAAGCATACTTGATGGTCTTCTTTCTGGCATGCTGTTCATCTATGGCATGGGGGTTGAGGGTAGCTTAAAACGTATAAATGGAGACAGCACTGCTACTGATGGACTTCTCTACACCCCTCGTGAACTGGGCGAGCCACTCATACCTTACCTACGAACAGATATACGATTTCAGGATGTGGAATCCGACATTGAAGCCATTGATTCCCGGGTTGAAGCGGGATATGGACCATTTGCGGTCCAAGGGCGCTGGACGCATTACGATGAAAATAGTCCCGATTCCCAACTAGAACTCATCCAGGCCCATGGCCTCCTACGCGGTTCCTTTGGCAACCATGTTGAAATAGACCTCGGCCTTGGGGGAATGTGGCTTTCCGGCCGACAAGTCCAATCAGCATTTAGCGTGACAACTCCGATCCTCTTTCACCCCTGGAAATTCATTGGGTTAGAATTCCGTCCTTCATGGGGTTTCTTTGAAAATAAAACCATACAGGACTACGATTTGGGAGTACGGCTAGGGTGGAACTATGCAGGGATTCAGGCTGGATATCGCTGGGTGAGGAGTAACAACTTTTCTTTAAATGGTCCCTATATTGGCGGAACCATTTCTTTTTAAATCCACGGGAATGCCTCTTTTCTCTTTCGTTAAAATCGGTACTGGATACCACTACTTAATGAAATATAATCCAATCCATCAACCTCTCCTTGAGGAAATACATAGGCTCCCTCCAGATTGACCACCCAATTCGCCGTCGTATAGAGATCAAGGCCCAATCCTCCTCGATAGATCGAACCAGTATCCGTCCGAGTAATTCCTGCGCCTGAAGCCCTGGCATGCATAAACCCTGTACCAATGAGAAAATACGGCTGAATCGCGCCATGCAGAGGAAAGATCTTGGCATTTAAGGTTCCAGCCAAGGTTTCGATACCCACCGTGGGAGCATTCTGAAGGGCAAAACGACCATTCCGTTCAAATTCCAACTCCAATGCAATGAGTGGGTCAAGGCGATATCCACCCCGCACATTAAAGCCATTGGAGTTTTCAAACGAAAGGCCGTTTGTGTCACGAAACCGCTCGACGGAAAAGACCCCATTCGCTCCACCATAGAAACCAGTCCTTCCATATTGAGTAGAATCCTGCGCATACCCCGTGGCTGTGACCAGCCAGATGAGAGACGAGACCAGAAGAGCCGTGAATAGCTTCATACCTGCCGGACCCTCACAAATCGATACAAAACAGCATTCATAAAAAGAAAAATACCTCCCTCATCTCTCTAAGATTCCTCCATATTCCCATTGAGAGCACAATATCTCTTAAATTTTAGAAGGTTACAACCAAATTCACAACATGAGGCTTATCCTTTTTATCGGATGAAAGGATTCTCCTCTTCCCACCATTACCTTGATGAACCGACAGCCAGATACGCCATGAAGATTCATGAAGGAGGGGAGGGCATGATTCACACACTTATTGAGAAGCTACCGATACAAAAAACCCAATACCTCGATCCTCGGTTTTATCAAATCTCGGTCTTAGGTTCCCTTCTTATCTACGGTATTGGCTGGTTAAATTTCGACGTCACCTTGCTTCACATTATGACGATTCTCGCGAGTGCGCTCCTGACTCAATATCTATGCACGCTTGCCTGGGACCTTCCAAGTTATGACCCTAAAAGTGCCCTTATCTCCGGGTTATCCCTCTGCCTCCTTCTACGCACCTCAGACCTTTCTGTGGCAATACTTGCTGGCTTCCTCGCCATCAGCAGCAAGTTTGTTCTGCAATGGAAGAAGAGGCACATCTTTAATCCAACCAACCTCAGCCTGTTACTGATGATGGTCGCGGGATTCGGTTGGGTGTCACCTGGACAATGGGGTCGAGAGACGATTTTTATTCTTTTTATTGCCTGCCTAGGTGGCTTGGTCGTCAATCGTTCCTCCCGTAGTGATGTGACCTATGCCTTTCTCGCTTTCTACGTCACCCTGCTCTTTGGACGAGCTGTTTGGGTAGGCGACCCCCTCTCCATTCCGCTTCACCAACTCCAGAATGGCGCACTCCTTATTTTTGCCTTTTATATGATCTCCGACCCCAAAACCACTCCCGACTCCCAAGCGGGGAGAGTCCTCTACGCAGCCTTGATCGCCAGCTTCGCAATCTTCATTCAATACGGGCTGTACCAACCAAATGGACTCTTATGGGCACTTATCTGTTCAGCACCACTCGTCCCTCTATTGAACTGGATGATTCCGGGTTCTCACTATACCTGGACCCCGCCATTGCGTGACCGTGATCTTCCCGTGACCGACGACCAAGGGGCCTTACCCAAATACACATCTTCGTCAGTACCTGTACCGAACGTTCCCATGCCTCAGTTCAGTTATGACTCACACATGTTCCGTTCAATCCATTCAACACAAAGAAGGAGGTTTTCATGAAACGGTTTCAACGACAGATCCTTACAACCTTGCTTATCAGCACAATAGGAATAGCTGGTTTGAGCAGCACGGCCTTGGGCTTCTGTGGATTTTATGTAGCCAAAGCCGACACCAAACTCTTTAACAAGGCCTCGGAGGTCGCCATCGTCCGACACGACAATAAAACGGTGATCACCATGGCCAATGATTTTCAAGGAGACGTGAAGGAATTTGCCATGGTCATTCCCGTCCCCACGGTATTAACCAGAGAGCAAATTCATGTTGGAGAGAAGGCATTGCTTGAACATCTCGATGCCTATTCTTCACCACGCTTGGTTGAATACTTTGACCCGAATCCTTGCCAGCGATATGAGTCCGAAGACCGTATGCTCCGTGAATCCTCGAAACGCTACCCAGCCGCAGCCCCTGCCTTGAAAAGTTCCCAATCGTTGGGAGTCGCCGTTGAGGCGGAATATACGGTCGGGGAGTACGACATTCTGATATTATCGGCCAAAGAAAGTCAGGGACTGGAAACTTGGCTCCGCGAGAATGGATACCGCATTCCCAAAGGCGCCTCACAGGTTTTACACAGCTACCTCAAACAGGGCATGAAATTTTTTGTCGCCCGCGTGAATCTGAAAGAACATGCCAAACTGGGCTATTCAAACTTGCGTCCCACTTCAAGTCGCATTTAACTCGCCCAAATTCATGTTGCCCATTCGACTTGGAACCGTGAATGCAGAAGGCACTCAAGAACTGTTTGTCTATCTCATCACCCGCAAAGGGCGAGTCGAAACAACAAACTATCGGACGGTTAAGCTTCCCGCCGGCAAGGAACTTCCGGTCTATGTCAAGGAAACCTTCCCGAGTTTCTACAAGGACCTCTTTACCACTCAAGTGAAAAAGGAACAGATGCGTGGAGTCTTTTTAGAATATGCCTGGGATATGAATTGGTGTGATCCTTGTGCGGCCAATCCCCTTTCTCGGAAAGAGTTACAAAACCTAGGCGTGTTTTGGTTGAAGGATCAAAACAACAGGTCGCGGGGCAATGCGCGGGATGCGTTTTTAACCAGATTGCATATTCGATATGACGGAGAACATTTCCCAGAAGACCTTCGATTTCAAGAGACATCCGATCGGTCCAACTTTCAGGCACGCTATGTCCTTCGCCATGCTTGGAATGGATCAGAAGACTGCCCCGCTGCCGAAACCTATCGTCAGCAACTGAAACAGCGTCAAGAAGGGGAGGCGCAAACCCTTGCCAATCTCACTGGGTGGGATATCAATGACATTCGGCATCGTATTGGCCTCAACCAACCGGACAGACCTCTTCCGGAAAATCCAAAAAGTTGGTGGGATCGGATCTGGAATGATTAAGTAAGAGACCACACACGCCCCACCTCAAGACATGGTCGGAGTAGGGAAGACGGTGGGTTGGTATTGCACAACGGTAATACCAACCCACCCATGTAGTTGCATCCCGCCCCTCATATATTCATTTTTTAATTTTCTTGAGCCATTCTCAGGAGCATGCTCTAATTCATTGAAGTCTTTAGACCTCTGTGCAGGGAAGACCACCTAACTTTCTTTCAAAAAGAAAACAGTCATTACCGTCTTTCGGGGTCGATTCAGAATGGAATCGTTCGAGTGGAATAGGCCTATAATCATCATCGGTGCGGGACGGTCGGGATCGACTTTACTCTCCGCCATTCTTGGCGAGCACCCAGAAGTCTATGCGGCAGGAGAAACAAGCTTTTTGTTGAACCGCCTTTGGAATGAATTCTTTGCGAAGCCAGAATATGTCAGAAATTTTAGAGTTGGGAAATTATTACAGGCGACGAATCCTGAATGGAACGCATGGACGTGGCATGACTTTTGGCATACTCACCTGAACCGTTCCTTTCCTACTGAGAATCAGGATGCCGTTACCCAAATAGATTTGCAAGAGGAGGGACGGTTATCACAACTGTTGGGGCGGTTCATGGCGGAAAGTCTGGTCCCTCCCTCATTACGAAAAAAATTTTGGTCCTTTAAAGAAATCTGGAATGGCTCATCCAGCTTTCCACATGGTTGGACCCGGCACAATCAGGCCTTTCCTCAAGCACGGTATGTGCATGTCATCAGACATCCATGGACATGGGCGGAGTCGTATCTCCAACACCAACAGAAAACCCCTTCCGCCCATGATGTAGAGACGGCTCTTCACGAATGGACCCAAATGGTTCAATGTGCCTCTACCCAAGAACCGCTGCGGGGTCGCTATCATATGATACGCTTGGAAGACTTTATTGGACAACCCGAGGTAACATTGAGTCGACTCTTCCATTTTTTGGAAATATCGAGTTCGCCAGAGTGCCACCTCGCGGGCAATAAACGGTACTTATCACGGCCACATCATCATGCCTTACCCCACAGAAGCGAAACGTTTGTGGAACGTATTCCGGGGTTGAGGCCCATGATGAAACAATGCGGCTATGAATCATTAAATGATGAAACCATGCTCACTTCTATGCCATGACTTCCCGGCATTCCGTTCAGGAAGCCTTGGCCTTGAGATCCAGGCGCAGGATCATGCCAGATCCCACATCACCCCAGTCATGAGTCGGGTGATAGAGAAGGGGATACGTGTTACGACTTTTGCTTCAGAGCATTGAGCAATTCCTCGGCTCAACGATTACGACCATCAGTCAGGTTGCCTATTGGGGAGGTCTGCTCTTTGTCTTATTTTCAGCGACCATCCCAATCTGGAAGCAACTGATTGAGTTGAGTGCCCGACGAATGTCCTTGGAACAACATTGGGTGATGGCCTGCACCCATTGTCAAAACAGAACCCTCGTCATTGGGAAGACCTGTGGGTTTTGTGGTGAGGGACTCAATCTACCATTGTACCTGCGCCTTTGGTCACGAATCCCTTCATCACTGCCTAGCTGGCAATACGCCAACCTCCGATGGGCATTGCATACACTTGCAGCCATATTTTTTGTCGCAAGTACCGCCGTTTTGTTCGTGGCCATGGGAGGACATGAGCCAACAGGTGACCTACATCGACTATTTCTCGGCCTCTCGTTTTTGGCTCTCGGCTCGGTAGGATGGTTTCTCGGACAATCCCTCTCCTTACATACCAAAGGCCTCCTCCCTCGCCTTCGAGATGGCCTCTTGGCCTGTTGTGCAATGGGAGCCCTCATCACCCTCCTCTTTTTAGGAAGCCAGACCAAGCCTATTCCTGAGACGCTTTTGGCTACCTTTTCTACGGAAACGCATATGGCGTTGATTGGAAACCGTGAGCTACATCTTCCAACCGGACAAATAGGATTCGAATACCTTCAAGTGGATCATGAACTCTTAGGAATCCATCACATTGTCCCATTGGCCTTCTTAGGTGATGACCGACTACCCGTAAATCATGGATCGCTCAGTACGGCCATTATTCAACACTTGAAAACCAACCCCGATCGCTATACCTCACGTGGTATTACGATACGTGTTCGTATCGATCAGCATCAAACAACCGCAGGAGAGTCGTATGAAGTTGTGCAACGGGACGGACAAGTCTTAGTCCGAAAAACAAGTGGTCCGCTCTTTGTCCCAGATGTCGAGCATTCCTAAAAAATTGGCGACAATCAATTACTTCACATGAGCCTGTAGGATGGAGGAAGAGGAAATAGCAGTATTTTCTGGAGCGAGTTGTAACGCTTGGGAAAAGGCCTCGGTCGCCTCCTGATGTTTTCCTTCTTTATCTAATGCCAGCCCGAGATTAAAGTGCCCCTCTGCAAGACCAGGATCCATTTCTAAGCTTTTCCGAAAATGTATTTCTGCCATATCCCAACGGCCCTCAGCATAATGAGCGACGCCTTCATTGTTCTCCATACGGCCCGGCGAACGAGAGGGAGCCATAAGTGCTTCACCGCTCTGAAGTTTGGTTTGTTGAGTCGAAGGCTTTGGCGAGGAATCTCCATCGCAACCCAAACCAAGCCCCATGGCTATGATACTGAAGAACCCTAACAGCGCGTGCCATCTCATAGATCCTCCATCCGTACTCTCTGACCTCATCTGTCAGTGACCACCACAATACACAACATCCGCTTAAGGATAGAGTTTCACATCGGTGAGAAACTCCCTGGCAACATCACGAACTGGACGGTGCTTACCATCAACTTGATAATTGAGTTGTTGCATGAGTTCGTCGGTCATGGTACCCGATAATTCTTCCAACGCATCTTGGAGCCCCGGCCAGGCAGAAAGACTCTCTTCCCGAACAGCGACGACCGCCTGATAGGGAGGAAAGTAGGATTGATCGTCTTCTAAGACCTGCACATCCAATACGGAGAGCATCCCATCTGTTGAATTGGCCGCCAACATATTGACTTGTCCCTGATCGAGGGCCTGATAGAGCAAACCTAGGTCCATTGTATGAATCGAGGGGCTGAGAGGAAGGTGATAGGTTTCCTGAAGACCCGCGAGCCCGTCCGGCCGTTGCTGGAATTCATATCCCATCCCCATCGTCCATTGGCCTATATATCGACTCGCATCCGAAATAGATTGTAATTTGAATTTTCGGGCGTCAGTCCCACGAACAACAATTGCAAAGGTATCATTAAACCCTAAAGGTTCTAACCATCGAACATTCCACTGGTCATGATAGGCTTTCTGAACCTTCCGCAATACCGCCACAGGGTCCGACGCAGGCGGTTGCTTTAAAATAGCCGTCAGGGCAGTACCGGTGTATTCGGGATACACATCAATATCTCCATGGATTAACGCCTGATGAGCCAACAAGGTCCCTCCTAGATTAAGGCGTCGATCAATGGGCTGTTGCAATCGATGCTCTAAATGTTGAGCAATAATCTCCCCTAAAATGACTTGTTCCGTAAAATTTTTCGATGCGACGACCAAGGTCGGTTCTTGATCACAGCTCATCATCCCAACACTGAAAACCAGAACAAGAACCATGACCGTCAGGATCCGAACGTAATGGGGTGAACATCCTGAACAATCCTTTTTCATCATCCCCGGATCACTGGTCATTCCCTATTTCTCATCACTTATCCCCCTGGCAAAAATCGATGTTCGATCCAGGACAACCCTCGATCAGCACATAATGCCATCATAGCAGCTGGGATTGCTCCTGCAAGAATTTGTGTGGTATTCACCGTCGCCAATCCTCGAAAAATGAACACACCTAAACCACCGCCACCAATTGCCGCCGCAATGGTCGCGGTTCCTATGGTGATGACGGTAGCAATTCGTACTCCCGTGACAATCGTTCTTGAGGCAAGGGGAAGTTCGACCATCTTTAAAAGTTGCCAAGAAGTGAGTCCCATGGCCTGTGCCGATTCTCGAACGGCCTTATCCACTCCCAGAATACCGGAGATGGTGTTTTGTAAAATAGGAAGCAAGGCATACAGGACGAGCGCCACGATAGCCGTATGGGTTCCAATTCCCCCGATAAATGGAATGGGAATGAGAAATCCAAACAAGGCTAAGCTCGGAATGGTTTGAAAGATATTGGTGCCTCCGACGACCCATCGCCGCCAGGAATCATATCGAGTTAAGAGGATGCCGGCAGGAATAGCCAACAGGGCCGCGATAGTTAACGAAACCGAGACAAGAAAAAGATGTTCTAGCGTCAATGTTACAAGATCATGACCCACCCCCAACGCCATTAGGAAGAACCCCGCGGATCCAGACATGACAAGAACGCCTGGACCTCATCTCCTTGGGCGCGCTGAAACTCATCAGGTGTTGCCAAGAGGGACACCCGTCCATGATCCAAGAGACCAATACGGGTTCCAAGCATAAGGGCTTCGCGAATATCATGTGTCACAAATATAGCCGTTTTCCCATACTCATTTCGTAGTTGAAGAAATTGCTGTTGCAATTCAACTCGGGTTATGGGATCCAGGGCACCAAACGGTTCATCAAAGAGAAGAATATCGGGATCGGCAGCAAGGGCTCGAGCCACTCCCACACGTTGTCGCTGTCCTCCTGAAAGTTCACGCGGGTAGCGGGAGCCAAATTTCTGGAGTGGTAATCCAATTTGATTCAAAAGATGAGACACGTGCTGGTGAATTCTATCTGACTCCCACCCTTGAAGCTGCGGGACAAGACTGACATTTTGTTCCACCGTCCAATGGGGAAACAATCCTCCCTCTTGAATGACATACCCAATTCGCCGCCTTAAAGCAGTCAGATCCCACTGTGAGGTTGGAGTCTGCTCGACGAATACCGTTCCTGAGCTCGGCAGAATCAGTCCATTGACCATTTTGAGAAGGGTGGTTTTTCCAGATCCACTTCGGCCTAGCAGCACAAGGGTCTCTCCAGCCTGTACGTCTAAGCTGACATGGTGCAAGATAGGGGTCGTATTCAGTTCGCAGGAAACGTCCTGAAAAGAAACAAGACTGCTCACCAGTAGCGGTTACCTTTAGGCAGCAAGCCAGAGGTTATCGGCCAGGGGCCATTCCATATCAACCCATTGGCCCTCACTACGAAATCCATTCCGATGGGCCATTCCTGGAAGTTCTTCCACTGTATACTTATGTGAGCATTCCGTCCAAATCGTTTCATCCTTTTGGAAGGTACAGCTATACTTAGCGGCCGCAATCGAGACGGTTTGCTCTTTCGTACTTCGAAGGTGCATTTCTATTCGACGAAACTCTTCATTATACCGAGCTTCATGGACAAAATGTTTAAGATCAAAATCCCCACCAAGTTCTCGATTAATGCGCACCAAGATATTTCGATCAAAGGCAGCGGTGACCCCAGCGGGATCATCATACGCAAGCTTCAAAACATCGATGTTCTTGACCAAATCGGTCGCCAAGAGAAAGCCATCCCCCTCTTTCATACAGGCACGAACCTCCCGTAGAAATTTTTCGGCGGCAGGTCGCTCAAAATTCCCAATGGTACTTCCCAAAAAAAGAACCAACAGCGACTGATCATCACGGCGACTGTGGCTTACTTTTTTGAGCCCATCCAAATAAGAGGCTTCAAGACCCACAATACTCACATCCTCTAAGAGTCCGAGGTTTTGCTCACACATCGCCAATGCGGATGCGGACACATCGATAGGATAGTAGGTCACGGGCTCACGTTTCGCGAGGGCTTCCAACACCCATCTCGTTTTACGACCAGTGCCGCTTCCCAATTCCGCCACAACGACTGGGGGAGGAACACACTCAATTATACTTGGCGCGTGACGCTGCAATAACCGTTCACCAGCTCGCATCACCCCATACTCTTTCAGGACGGTAATCGTTTCAAAGAGCGCAGAGCCGACTTCATCATAGAGATATTTGGAGGGGAGTTCTTTCTGGGTAGGGTGACTGAGTCCAGCCTTGACGGAACGAGCGAACTCTTGAACTTCTAGAGAACTATTCGGATGCGACACATCTGAATCCGGCATAGACATACGGATACCTCCCTCGAAACCAATTGCGAAAGGAGCGCCGCAAAAGCGGACCGGCAGTTTGTGGAGAGCCCCCCTTTAACACATAATGTTCACTATCGAAAAATGGAGCCGAGTAACCAGGATAAAAGGGAAAGGGTTGAAATCCACCAAATGGATTAAAGACCGTACTCGTCCATTCCCAACCATTGCCAACGAGTTGAGCGATCCCAAAGGCACTATCTCCCAACGGGGAGGCATTCACGGGTATAGGATCCCATCCTCGACAATCAAAATTTCCAAACGTAGGATCCGGTGCTTGATTGCCCCATGGGTATAACCGCTCAGACCCGTCAAGCGTTCCATAGGCAGCACGATGAAACTGGGCTTCACTTGGTAAGGCAAGTCCGCTCCATTCGGCATATTGTTGTGCAAGATCCAAGGTGACGTAGACTGGCCAATCCAAGGGCAGGGGAATATTTCCTGACATCGTATGCCAAAGCCAACGATCATGCTCTTGTTTCCAAAAATGAGGTACCGGCCCCCCCTGATTCACAAAGTCAAGAAACTGCCGATTCGTAACCTTATATCGGCTCATGGAGAAAGCAGGGACATGTATCTGATGGGCATCACACTCGTTATCCCACCGAAACCCTTCATGCACCCCTCTGCCCAAGGTCACCGCTCCTTCAGGGATAGAAATCATCTGGTGTACGGGAGTCGGTCCTGTCGTTTGCAGGGGAACAGGCGGTAGCGTTTTACGGGAAGGATCGAGATGATGCAGAATATACGATAAGGTTTCAGCATGCATCAACCGATGCTCGGCTGCCACATGAAGCACTTGCGAAGGAACATGGTCGAAGAGCGGATCAAGTGTCTTCCGAACCGAGGAGTTATAATCATGAACCCCTTCAACCGTCGGCCAATCCGAAATCTGATCGGTTGGAAGCTGTCCGGGAGGAGGATCAATGCCGAAGGCAAATAGCTGATCTAATTCTTCATGAGGAGAGCTTATCTCCAAGGTATTCTGACAGATCAAGTTCCAATCAAAGGCTTCTAAATGTCCCAGGTAGAAAATAAACCGATGTCGTTCCGGAATGGGACGTTCAAACCACGAATCGGGACGAATCCACGAAAACATTTCATCGGTCGTTCTCCGGGCTTGGACAATATTCTCAATCAATTCAGCTTGATGACCCATAGGAAGCTCGCAGGGGGATTGAAATAGTCTACTGGAGAAAGAAACTGTCAGAGACCCTGATATTGACATAGAGAATTTCCTTGTTCAAGGAAAAATCTAGCCAGAAGTCTCACAGAGTGCATTTTCCATCTGTCATCCACCTATGGAAAAGAAAATCTTTATTGGAAAATTATACAAGACCGATCACCTCAAGGTCGCTTGTCGTCAAGGAATGGGACAAGCTACTATACTCACCTTGAGAACCGCCATGCCGCCAATGGCTAATCCCCATGTCAGAAAGGACTTAACAACATGAACATCATCACCCTGTCAGATTTCCATCAGTTCAGTCATGAGAAAATGAAAAAGAATAATCTTTTTCAAACGGAAAAATTTTTTTGTGACATCTATTGTTTTGAGCCGGGTCAAGAGCAAAAAGGCCATGTCCACAGCGATCAAGACAAAATCTATATTGTCTTGGAGGGGACCGGGACCTTTTCCGTTGGGGACGAGCAGCAAATGTTGGAAGCCGGACAGGGAACCGTAGCCCCTGCCGGAGAATCTCACGGAGTCCTCAATCATTCAGAGGCACGGCTCAAAGTCCTCGTGTTTGTGGCACCCAATCCATCACGAGATTAACCTCTATGGCGACAGTTCATTATCCCAGAATGACCCCATGGATGAGAACATGTAACGAGTGGGACAAAATTTCTTGTCATGGGTCAGAACTTATCTACATTCTATGAAAGGGACTCAATGATCTCATTTACGAAACAGGATTGATGTACAAACAACACAAGAACTTCTTTGATATCAAAATTCCAAGAGAGTTCTTCAACTCTTTGAAAAAATTTTTTCTAAAAGTCATGAGGGTACAAAATACCTATCGGCTCTCGTTACGCGGCTGTTCTTCATTTCCTCCCATCGTTTCCTTCTAAAATTGTTTTTGCATCAAAAAGAATACCTCCCAGGCATACCTATTGCGATGTCCGCACAAGCTAGGAACAATGATTCTTGGCCTTCTTCAACATGCCATGTGAAAGGGGGCGCATGCATCGCTGTCTACTGGTCATAACTATACTGTGGCTCAGTCTGTCGGCCACCAACGCACTTGCCGACAATGCCACCACCTTTGAGCCATATCACCTTCCCAAGGTATGCTTGCTAAATGGGGAAGGCCTGGGGAACCTTCGAAACCTAGGCCGCACTCGCCCGCCCTGTCCTCTCAAAAATGACGCGGGAAGCAAGCGGATACAGTTCTCGTTTCGTGACTCAACCACACGGATAGAAAACTTTCAGGACTTTTCTGCCAGGCGGCACCGTTCCAACGGCAGGATGTTTCAGACCACCGGCCATCAGCCCCTGATAAGAGAATTCCTTACAGCAGACTATGCATTGTCCTATCGAGATCCTTGGAGGGAAGGGACGATGCCACAGCCTGCGTCCACTCAACAAGCGAATGGACAGATCCGCTTACATGGCAAGTGGGCTCAAAACATTTATACTGCAGAATGGAGATATGTTGGGCAAAACTTCAGTCAAAAAGAAGGAAGGACTGCACAAGACCAGTCAGAGGGTAAACTGTCCTGGTCCTGGAAACTGCCCAATTTAAAACCGACCATCGTCCTGAGCAAACGATTGAAGAATGTAGAATTCAATTCATTATTGCCCAGAACCATCCACACGGAAAAATCGTTTTCTTTACGATGGAGTCGCCCAGATTGGCCCATTTTGACCATGAGACATGGGCGAATCCAAACCACAACACATGAAACGACTGAGTCCTCATCACCGCTCACCCTCTTGACGAAAAAAAGTACCGGGAAATTGCAGTACGATCAACCAACATGGAGCGCTTTCCTTGAAACGTTCATGTCGACTAAAGAAAATGAGACTCGCCACCATGTCGAAACACAATCTCTCGGATACAGTTTAGGAGGGGAATTTTCCCCCTTTCAAGCTATCCATATCGCACCGACCGTGGGATACCGTAATGACAGTCAACAGACCTCCCAAGCCCGGATCCAATCGTTTTCAGCACAACTTAACAGTTCCTATCTTATGGGAACCTCGCTCACTTTTACCCCAGATGTACGCTACCAAGTCAGAACAGACCAAGCACAAAACCTACGCGCTGAATCCATTTCAGCTTCGCTCTTATCCCAATTTACCGCGAAGAAATACCCCTTGCGCCTTTCATTGTTAGGCAATTTCAACAGCAACCGAAGCTCGATCTCTGGCACCTCCCTACAAACCCTCAAGCTCGCCTTCGGACTGGATAAACTGCGATTGGATATTTTTAATCTTCAACATTATAAAAATATCCTACGGCTCTTGATCCATCATACCCAATCCTTAGGTATCACCCAAGGCGTGCAGACCTCTAGAGGGCAGACCTCGGGGTTGATGCTTCTATCATTCTTTCCCTAACACAATCCGATGAGGCTTCTCCTCTTCTCCTGCCTTTCAACAAGAGAAGAGGAGGGGGGACCGGATTACTTTTTACCCTCTAACCCCCAGGGAACATGCGGCATCAGAGGAGCTGGCTTGGCTTCCGGTGAGACCACGAGTACGGCGATCGCTCCTCGGAGGGCTCCGGTAAGCGAGTGGGTCACAATTGGATAGGCCCCTGGGGATTCCGGGATAAGATCAAATGTGGCACCACTGGCTGGCCCCACGACCTGAGTTTGAATCCCGACCGATTTATTTGCTGGATTCCCGCTGTCATAGACAGCATCCCAAATTTCCCCGATGGGGTGCAGCGCAGAAAATTCGTTCGGTCCAATATTCACAAAATAAATTCGAACCCGTTCTCCAGGTTTCGCCTCAAGGGCATGCCCCCCGGAAATAAAGGGATGATATTTAAATACCCCACCATTGAACACGACATTATCAAACTTTCGATCAAACATGGCCGGCACATCGTCTGGGTTTTTAAATAATTCCGATTGAATCAAGACAAATTCACGGTCGGCTTTGGGAAGAGCCGAGGCATCTTTCGGATCCACAATAATCGCTCCAAACATGCCACGTGCGACATGTTGAATCATGGGTGGAGCCCCGCAATGATAGGCAAAAATCCCCGGTTTCTTGGCTTCATAGGAAAAACTGATGGACTCACCAGGATTAATCGCACGATAGTTTTTTAAAAAATCGATTTCCGCAGCATGAAAATCCATCGAATGGGGATGACCATTCGTCTTTGGATTTTCGAGGGTAAACTTTACGCGGTCCCCTTGTGTCACACGGACAACCGGACCTGGAAATTGCCCATTAAACGTCCAGGCTTTATAGGTAGTGCCTTCACCATCAATCACGACCTCCTTTTCAACAGCCGTCATTTTAATCTCATGGGTTTTGCTCAGGGCTGTCTCAAGTCCCATCACACTTCCCAACATGAGAAGAATTCCTATGATCCCGATGCGACCGAGGGTCCACTCACGACGCCTACCTTCACCTCTTCCATTCCTGGCCATGCCATTGCCTCCTTACAAAAATAATGAAATCGCTCCTGGTGACAGTATAGATGGGATGGGGCAATAAAACTATGACTTAAGTCATGTTTTAAAAATATCTTAGACCGGGTTAGGAGGGAGAGGACTCAGCAGGCCCATCAGCGGCAATTCGCTGAAGCGCGGAAAGATTTTGAATCGTAAGAGACTTGGCAGTGCCGGAGACATAGCCTTCACGCTTAAAACGGCTCATCATTCGGATAGCCGTTTCAAGGGTGACACCGGTTAAATTGGCAAGATCCTGCCTAGTCAAACGAACTGTGAGTCGAATGGCATGACCCTGTTGTTTACCAGCCCGTTCAGCCAAGTTGACCAATAGTGTGGCCATCCGATGTTCGGCGGTATCCAAGGCCAAGACCTTGGCCTTTTCCTGTGCTTCATTTAACCGTTGCCCTAAGTATTGAATAACCTCAACGGCAACATGAGGGTTCCGCCGTAAAAGATCAAAGTACGTGTCTTTATCAAGTCGTACAACACTGACATCTTCAAGTGGAAAGGCACAGCCAGGATGGACCCCTCCATTAAAAACCGCTGCATCACAACAAAATAAATCGCCGGGGAGCAAGACTTTCAAGGTGACTTGTTTTCCGTCGGCCCCGGTCTTTACACATTTCACAGACCCTTCTTTGAGAAAATGAAAATTATCCGCCGAATCACCTTCACTAAATATCAATTGCCCTTTTTTATATTTGGTTTCGACCAAATGTTTGGATAAGCGTCGCCGCTCTTTGGCTGGCAGACGAGAAAACAGAGGAATCTTTGAAAGGGGATCAATGGCCATACCTAAACTATCCTCATATTTCACCATGAGGGGACGCGTGACTCCCATTCTTCCAAATATCTGACATCTTACAATGCTCTTGAGGTTGAGGCAATTTTTCCCCAAGGGACCTGTTGCCATACCCGTTCGTGCGCCCAATATAATAGGATCTTTGAAATGGCCTCCGTAGATCCGACCAGAGCGGCAATCGAAAGGTCTCCTGTAAAGAAATAGGTTAACCCTGTGGTAATTAAGGTCGCGATAATCCGCCAGCTAATGCCTTTGACAAAACTTCGACTATGAGTTTCCATGCCTACTCTCCAATAATTCCTAGATACCTTACAGCCCCTTTGAGTGTTTTCGAGTTACCTTATTATTTTTGGCAAAATCCGAGAGGGTATAATTATCCAAAATATCAGCAATCGCATTGCGCACTTTCCCCATTGCTCGCTGTAGGGGACAGTAGGATGTCTCTGAATAGGGGCAATCCTGGCAGGTTTGAAAGGCAGATTTACTGACACAAGAGATGGGAGCTAAGGGACCATCAAGAATGCGAATAACCTGCCCGAGGGTTACATCCTGAGGTGACTTGAGTAAAAAGTATCCACCCCCTATTCCTCTTCGACTACCAAGAATCCCGGCTGCACGTAATTGTAGGAGTATTTGTTCGAGAAACTCTTTAGGTATGTGCTGCCTTCGTGCAATATCCTGACGTTGCACCAAACCAACCCCGCTGCCTTGCGAAAGCTCAATCAAAGCCCTCAGGCCATATTCGCTTTTTTTGGAAAGCTTCATTTTCTCACAACATGATTTAAATACATAAAAGTTTATTAACTTAGTCAACTTTATAACCTTACGAGACCTGTACAACAAAGTCAATTGCAGGCAAGATGAGATGGCCATATTCTCGCATCCAAAACCTCATAACTACTTGATCAGACAGAGATTTTTATTGACACAATAGGAATATTCTTGTTAGGGTGAACATCTCAAACCATGATAAATTTTCAATACGTTCATGCAGGACCTAAAGTTCGACTAGAACATGTCGTATTGTTGAAAACCGTTATTCAAGCCCTGCCACGACCGTAAGGAAGTCCAGTGACCTTCCAGGAATTGATTCTATCTCTCAACAGGTACTGGGCCGATCACGGTTGTATAATCCACCAACCCTATGATCTGGAAGTAGGGGCAGGCACTTTTCACCCCGCCACCTTTTTACGATCCCTCGGTCCAGAACCTTGGTTAGCAGCCTATCCCCAAGCCTGTCGCCGACCAACGGATGGACGATATGGGGAAAATCCCAACCGGCTTCAACATTACTATCAGTACCAAGTCGTGATGAAACCGGCTCCGGAAAATATCCAAAACCTTTATCTGGATAGCCTTACCCATGTTGGTGTGAATCCGCGACAGCACGATATTCGTTTCGTTCAGGATGATTGGGAATCCCCCACCCTAGGGGCTTGGGGACTTGGCTGGGAAGTCCGGTTAGATGGAATGGAAATCACCCAATTTACCTACTTTCAGGAGGCCGGTGGCATTGAACTCGACCCCATTACCGTCGAACTGACTTACGGAACTGAACGAATTGCTATGTATCTTCAAGAAGTGAACAATGTCTACGACTTACAATGGACCGAACAGATATCCTACGGTGACATTCATCATGAAAATGAAGTCCAGTTCTCGACCTATAACTTTCTGGAAGCAGACGTTGAGATGCTTCGAAATTTATTTACCATGTTTGAAGGCGAATCCAAAAAACTTGCCGAGCAACAGCTTTCCTTACCAGCGTATGACTATTGCATGAAATGCTCTCATATCTTTAATGTGTTGGATGCACGTGGGGCTATCAGCGTGGCCGAACGGACTGGATATATTGCGAGGGTTCGGGCGCTTGCTCGACTCAGCGCTGAATCCTATATTCGACGGCGGGAGGAAATGGGATTTCCTTTGACCAAACACCCGTTGGTGCCGACAACGAAGAAACGGAGCCGTCGTCCACAAGGAACGAGATCGTAACACGGTCACCAGGAATTCGAAAATGGTGGGATCAAAAAAATTTGTCGGCGCCAAACAGTCATCCAAGAGAGAAAAGCCCCCATTGAAACAAACGCGCACCGAACTCCTTTTGGAGATTGGGACGGAAGAACTCCCCTATCAATGTGTCGCACCAACCTTGCAATTCCTCAAAGACCACACAAAACTTTTATTAGATGAGTTTCGTCTTTCACATGGGACCATTACCACTATTGGAACTCCACGGCGAGTAGTCGTCTCCGTCGCGGACTTGGCGAAACGACAAACCGCCTTCCTCCAAGAAACTTTTGGTCCTCCGAAGACAGCTGCTTTTTCTGCTGACGGAACCCCAACCAAAGCGGCCATAGGGTTTGCCAAGTCTCAGCAGATGAACGTGGAAGATCTCGAAGTCCGCCAAACTCCCAAGGGCGAATATCTCTGTGCCACGAAACAGGAAAAAGGTAAGTATGCCTATGCGGTTATGGAACGGCTTCTCACAACTCTCATTGAATCTATCGGGTTTCCAAAATCCATGCGATGGAACCATACTGGCATGCGATTCGCACGTCCAATACGTTGGATTCTTGCCCTCTGCGACAACCGTGTGGTTCCACTGAGCATCGGAGGGGTCAAAGCGGGTGGGCAAACCCAAGGGCATCGCTTTTTAAGCAAAGGAGGGACCCGCCAGGGGCAAGGCCTTTCTATAAAAAACTTCGAGAATTACTTAAAGGTTTTATCGCGTCATATGGTCCTAGCAGATCACAGGCAAAGGGAACAGGCCATTGAACATCAATTACAAACCTTGGCCAAAACCGTGCAGGGACAAGTCGCAATAGACTCCGACCTCATGGAACAGGCGGTCCATATGGTGGAGTGGCCTCATGCTATTGTCGGCTCTTTTGATAAAGGTTACCTGGCTTTACCAGGCGAAGTATTAATGACAAGCATGAAGGAGCATCAGGGATTTTTCCCTCTTACCAAGAAAGACGGCACCCTTCTCCCGAAGTTTATTTCCGTCACAAATATGAAGCTCAAGAATATGGATGTAATCCGGGAGGGGAATGAGCGAGTGCTCTCCGCTCGTCTGGCAGATGCCAAATTTTTCTTTGATGAAGATCAAAAGATCAAATTGGAAGATCGAGTCACTCAACTTCACCACATGGCATTTCACCAAAAACTAGGCAATCTTCACCAGAAAAGTGAACGGGTACGAGAACTTGCCGCGCAAGTCCTGAAACAACAAGGTTCTGTTGAGAAAAAACCCTCTCTCCAACGAGCCGCCTACCTTTGCAAAGCAGATTTATTAACGGGTATGGTTGGGGAGTTTCCTACGCTACAAGGGCTTATGGGGGGAGCCTATGCACGGCTGGAAGGAGAAGAGGAAGAAACCTGTCTCGCTATCCGCGATCACTACCTCCCGAAAGGAATGGAGGATAGCATTCCAGCCAGCTTGCTAGGCAAACTGCTATCCATAGCCGATCGTTTGGATACGCTGGGAGCCTTTTTTCATGTCAAGATGATTCCCTCCGGCTCGGAAGACCCATTCGGCCTGCGACGACATGCAACTGCCATCGTTCGAATTGTGATCGAAGGCAATCTTCGATTAGATCTCCGCCCTTTAATCGACCAAGCCTTTCACAGCCTGGAAAAAGAGGGATATACAACTCCGTCTGCCCCTCGTGCTCAGACCAACGTCTCTCCTCCTGAATCACTGATAGAATTTATACTGGAACGTGTCCGTCACTACGGACGTACCATACATGCGTTTCGGGAAGATGTCATGAATGCCGTGCTGGACTCGACCGTGATGCAGAAGGTGGACCTGGTCGACACCCTCGCACGCATGAAGGCCCTACAGACCATGACGACCTTCGAAGAATTTGATCCTCTCATGATCGGCTTCAAACGTGCCCACCGTTTAATTTCCAAAGAAGAGTGGGTACGAGACGGCGTCCAACCATCACTCTTTTCAGACCAATCGGAACATCAGTTGTTTCAGGAGGTACAGAAGGCCGGCGCACATCTGCCTCAACTCCTGAGCAAGGGAGAATATCCTCAATCCCTCTCCCTATTAGTCACGTTAAAACCTTCAATTGATGACTTTTTTACCAAAGTGATGGTGAACGACACACGACCCGACGTCCGAGCTAATCGGCTGACACTCTTAGAAGAGGTGGCAAATGTCTTTATGGCTTTTGCGAATTTTTCCCAAATTCACGTAGCAAAAAACTAAGATTGATCATGTCATTGACCATGCCGTCGACCTTGTCACCTATGCAATCGCTTTCGTTCACGGAAGAAGAACGGGCCAGGAAAATTCGCAGGTTTTCGACCTGGGTCACCTTGATCATGATAATCCTCTGCAACGGAATATTTGTATTTGGCATTTGGGCCAGCGGAGTCGATGTAGAGAACATGATCAGGCTGCCAGACGAATTTAACCCGAATAAAGATGCCTGTCTCCGCTATGCCATCCGTCGGGTTGAAGGAACAGCAGAACCGATTCGACTCTGTTCAGAATGGATCAACTTTTCAGACCCGGCTCGCACCCATACCTTTCACCCGGATACGAAGGTGATACAAGATGCCGAAGGAGACCTATACTTTGATCATGGACCTCAAGTTGATTATCGGCTGTTTTTATACCTTGGATTTGCCCTAAGCCTCCTTATTGGTGGAGTTCTCGTGAATCGCTTTCTCATCGCTCGATATCGGGCCCGGCTCAATGCTTCAGTCCAGTAAACTTCGAGCCAGAGAGATTACCTATAGTCATTTTTCTTCAGAGGAAAGGGAGAACGCACGTGCGAACTAAAAAGTATGTTTATTTCTTTGGTGACGGAAAAGCCGAAGGCTCTGCTTCGATGCGAGAGGTCCTGGGAGGGAAAGGGGCCGGCTTAGCGGAAATGACCAACCTCGGCATCTCCGTTCCTGCAGGATTTACTATTTCCACGGAAGCCTGTGTGGAATATTTCAAACGAAAGAATACCTATCCGACCGGACTCTGGGATGAAACCGTGAAAAATCTACGAAAGGTGGAGCGGTCCATGGGCGCTCGATTTGGGGACCCGAAAAATCCGCTCTTGGTCTCCGTGCGCTCAGGTGCGAGAGCCTCCATGCCCGGCATGATGGATACCGTCCTCAATGTGGGACTCAATCAAGAGACAGTTGAAGGGTTGGCGCTGAAAACGAAGAACAAACGATTTGCCCACGACAGTTATCGCCGATTCATTGGCATGTTCGGCAGTATCGTCATGGGTCTTGACCGAGAACAATTCGAATCAATTTTGGAACATAAAAAAGAACAACTGGGGGTTGTCCAGGACACGCATTTGGCCGCCAAGGATATGATTGATCTTGTGGAACAATATAAGGCCTTAGTCCGAGAGCATACCGGACGGGATTTTCCTGAAGACCCGCTCGAACAATTACGATTGGCCATCGATGCCGTCTTTACATCCTGGAATGGCGCACGGGCTGTAACCTACCGAAAACTCTATAATATTCCTGACTCCTGGGGCACGGCGATTAATGTCTGCGCCATGGTTTTTGGAAACATGGGTGAATCCAGCGGTACCGGAGTGGCCTTTACCAGAGATCCCAATTCTGGTGAACCGAAGTTTTTCGGGGAATGTTTGATGAATGCTCAAGGTGAAGATGTCGTCGCGGGCATTCGCACACCATTACCCGTCAATGCGTTGGCACAAAAGGTCCCCAAAGCCTACAAAGAACTGCTCAGCACCTATCGCAAACTGGAACGACATTATCGGGATATGTTGGATCTGGAATTCACCATTCAAGAAGGAAAACTCTACATGCTGCAAACTCGGGTCGGAAAACGAACCGGGGTGGCGGCCGTCCGTATTGTGATGGATATGGTGAAAGAGCGGATGATCTCAAAACGTGAAGCCATCTCACGTATTGAGCCTGAACACCTCGGGCAATACCTCTATCCCATTTTCGATACGGCTGACGAGTCCAAACATACGACGCTCGGGAAAGGCCTTCCAGCCGGTCCCGGTGCCGCAGCAGGGAAAATTGCCCTGACCCCCGACAAGGCCGTCGAAATGGCTGCGGCAGGCGATCGTGTGATTTTGGTTCGCCACGAAACGAGTCCTGACGACATTCACGGTATGAATGCCGCCCAAGGCTTTCTCACCTCAAAAGGTGGCATGACCAGCCATGCTGCCGTCGTCGCCCGACAAATGGGGAAGGTCTGTATTGCCGGATGCGAAGCCGTCGAAGTAGAAGACAGCACCACGGTCAGAATTGGATCACGGGTGTTTAAGGAAGGCGACTATATATCCATTAACGGATCGACCGGAACCGCCTATGGAGGCGACATTAAAGTCGTGGAATCGGAAGTGATCCAAGTGCTCCTGGGTAAACTCAACCCTAAAAAATCCGAAAAGTATAAGACCTTTGCCAAAGTCCTGGGATGGGCCGATGAATTCCGCAAACTCAGAATTCGAGCTAATGCCGATGTCCCGGAACAAGCCAAAATTGCCCGAGGGTTTGGAGCAGAAGGGATTGGCTTGTGCCGAACCGAGCATATGTTCTTTTCCGAAGACCGCGTGCCGATCATGCAAAAAATGATTTTAGCCAAAACCCCAGAAGAACGGGAGCGATACCTCGATCAATTACTCCCTCTTCAAAAACAGGACTTCATCGGGCTCTACAAACAAATGAAAGGATTCCCGGTGACCATCAGGCTTCTGGACCCACCACTCCATGAATTCTTACCCAAACGCGAAGAACTCATGGTTGAAATTGCCCAGCTAGAAATAACAGGAAAAGATCCTACGATGTTGGAAGAAAAACGGCGCCTCCTCGATCGGGTAGAAGAACTCCATGAGTTTAATCCGATGTTAGGCCTCCGTGGCTGCCGATTGGGAATCACCATGCCTGAAATTACCAGGATGCAGGCCAGAGCGATCATGGAAGCCGCCTGCGAGGTCGTCAAAAACGGCGGGAAGGTTGTACCGGAAATCATGATCCCCCTAGTTGGAATGGTTAATGAGATGAAAGCACAAAAAAGCGTGATTAAGGAAGTGGCTCAAGAGACCATGAAAAAATGTGGCGTCAAGCTCTCCTATTTAGTGGGAACCATGATCGAGCTTCCAAGAGCCGCCGTCACGGCCAACCGCATTGCGGAAGAGGCGGAGTTCTTTTCTTTTGGTACGAATGATCTCACACAAACGACATACGGTTTTTCACGCGATGATGCCGGAAAATTTGTCAGCTACTATCGCAATGAACAGGTCTTGGACTTCGACCCCTTTGCACAATTAGACCGTGAGGGGGTTGGCACCATGATTCGGCGAGCGATCTGGGATGGGAGAACCACCAGACCCGGAATTAAATTGGGTATCTGCGGAGAACATGGTGGTGATCCCAGCTCCGTAGAGTTTTGTCACCAAATTGGATTGGACTATGTGAGTTGCTCACCCTACCGCGTTCCGATTGCCCGACTGGCCGCCGCCCATGCCGCCATACAGCAAACCGCCCCAGATTCAAAAGCCTCTTCGTCAATCAACACAGGCAAAAAGAAACGAACCAGTACCAAAGCCAAACCAAAAGGAAAGACCGCCGCAAAGACGAAGACCCGGAAGAAACCACCAAGCCGAACCAAAAAACCCAAACGCGCAAAGCGGTGACAACCAGCGATTCTCACCATGAACGATATATGCGTCTTGCCCTTCGATTGGCCGCACGGGCTCGAGGGCAGACAGCCCCTAATCCGATGGTGGGGGCGGTGGTGGTCCACCGAAACCGAATTGTTGGCAAAGGGTACCACCACCAGGCCGGTGAACCCCATGCCGAAGTGTTGGCCTTGGAGCAAGCAGGCAAGAAGGCGAGGGGCGCGACCCTCTATGTCACGCTGGAACCCTGTTCACATAGTCAAAAACGGACAGCTCCCTGTCTTCCGCTCATTCTCGCATCTCAGGTAAAACACGTCGTCATCGCCACGCCCGACCCAAATCCCCAAGTCAATGGTCGCAGTATACGTCTTCTAAAAAAACAGAACATCGCAGTTGAAGTTGGGTGCCTCCAACAGGAAGCCGATCGCCTAAATGAATTCTATAACCATTGGATTCAAACCAATCGCCCCTTTGCCTTTCTCAAGGCCGCGATGACGCTTGATGGGAAAATCGCAACGGCCAAGGGGGAATCCAAATGGATCACGGGGCCGGAAGCACGTGCCCTCGTCCATACGTGGAGAAGTCAGGTCGATGCCGTTATGATAGGCATTGAAACGCTTTTGCAAGACAATCCCTATCTCACGGCAAGAAAAGACGGTAAGACACGAAGCCCTCTCTTTCGTCATCAACCACTCCGGATTGTCATGGACAGCCATTTGCGGATTCCCCTAGGGGCGAACTTGCTGGGCCGTGGAACTCCATCGAAAAAGACCTCTCGACACCTCAATCAATCCCTCATTATCACGACGAACAAGGCCCCCAAGTTTCGGGTACGCCGGCTTCAATCCAGGGGCGTGCCGATGCTCATGGTTCCAATTCAACAGGGGCGACCCTCTCTTTCCGCTACCATGGAGCAATTAGGGAAAATGGGAATTTCTAGTGTGATGATCGAAGGAGGGGGGGAACTCAATGCCGCCGCCTTGCATGCAGGAGTGGTGCAACAGGTTCGAATGTTTATCGCCCCAAAACTTCTTGGAGGACAAAATTCCAAAAGCGTTATCGGCGGACTGTCTCCTACACGGCTCGTTGCCGCTCATGACCTTATCGATGTTCGGGTACAACCCATAGGTCGAGACGTACTCATTGAGGCAGACCTTACAACTCAAATGAAAAAACGGAGCTCATGGTGATGCCGATGTCCAGACCTCAAGATCTCGGGCCAGCACCGCGTTTTGATCGCAAACTGTTGATGATCGTCATATGCGGTCTTGTCCTCATGGGCAACCTTTCCCATCTGTGGGCCGATGAAAACAAACTGATACCAACAACTGACCAACCTGCCAGAAAACTGTCGACTCTCTCCTCCCAGGTTCTCGACTACCTTTCGACTTCAAGTCACCAAGAAGCCGAGCAACTCTTGCAGAAGATAGTACGCCATCCAACCGTTACCATAGAGCAAGTGGAGTCCATCATTCAAAAAGGCCGGACGACCTTCACGTCCCAACCAGTCGGGACGCTCTATGGCCAACCACTCTTGGTACGAAATCAATCGTTTCGTTATGGCCTCTTCGTACCACCTTCCTATACTCCAGAGAATGCGTATTCACTCGTAATCTGCTTACATGGTGCTGGGTTTTCAGGAGATGCGTACCTCGAACGGTGGAGCAGCCGACTAGGTGACAAATATATTTTAGCCTGCCCCACAATTCGTGCAGGAAGTTGGTGGACTCGATTGGCCGAAGAAGTTGTGTTGGGCACCATTCAAACCGTGACTACCCGTTATCACATTGACCCCGATCGTGTGTTCCTCACAGGGATGTCGAACGGAGGAATCGGAGCCTGGTTAATAGGTTTTCATAACGCCGACCGCTTTGCCGGCCTGGCCCCGATGGCAGGGGGAATCGATGATGTCCTGTTTCCGTTCCTCGAAAATTTACGCAATACCCCCGTTTACATTCTTCACGGTACAACAGACAACGTCATGCCCATTCGACTCAGCCGAACTATTGCTACCAGACTTGAAGCCTTAGGATACTCCTTTGTCTTTCGTGAACATCAGCGAACGCATCCCATGGCCGGTGGTCATTTTTTCCCCCGGGAGGAACTTCCCGCTCTCATTACTTGGTTCGAGCAACAGCGACGCGCCTCCTATCCTCAACAGGTCACGCTGGTGCGGGATGCCTCACATTTTCACCCCGTGCATTGGATGAGGATTGATGCGACAGATCGCATTGCCGCCTTTTCCGATAATCTCATTGACCGGCGTGATCAACACATTCGGAATAAAAAATATGCCAAGCTGGATGCCACAATTACGGACAAAAACCAGATCCACATTACGACTGAACACATTCAGCGCATCACGATTCTGCTGAACGACCATCTTGTCGACCTTGCTAACCCCATCACCATTACGCTCAATGGAATCGAACGCTTTCGAGGCAGCATTCAACCCTCGCTCCACACACTCCTTCGTGAGGCGAGAAAACGCCAAGATCCCAAGCAGCTGTTTACAGCCCTTATTTCCCTTTCAGTCCATGAGAAGGAATAAGCAGAAGATTAACCGCGGGGAGAAAACCGGCGGGGTTGGGGCATGACAAGATTCGATATGCCCAGACCCGCACCAACGGTTTCCAAACACATCACACAATTCCGACCGCCTTCTTTCGCGGCGTAAAGGGCCTTATCGGCTTGGTCAACCAGATCCATGGGAGTCTTTGCTCCAGACCGCGTACTCGACACGCCAAAGCTGGAACGAATTTGGAGTCCTTCAACTGATCGCACACCTAAACCACATTCCGCCTCAACCTTAATCCTGATTCGCTCGGCAATGTCAGCAGCGGTTTCAATATCGACATTGGGTAATATGACGCAGAACTCCTCACCACCATATCGTCCGACGAAATCGCTAGCTCGCAAGACGGAACTAATGGTTTTCGTCACCACTTGAATGACTTGATCTCCAACGGCATGCCCATATTGATCGTTGAAGCGTTTAAAATGATCGATGTCCGTCATGATACAACAAATCTCTTCTCGGGTACTCTCAGCCTCAGTAAACACAGTTTCCGCTTTTTGAAAAAAGGCTCTCCGGTTCAGCATGCCGGTCAAGGGGTCCCTCGTGGCGAGGACTTCCAGTTCCTGATTTTGACGTTCCACCTCTGCTTGAGATTTTTCTAATCGCCCGACGACTTCGTTGAGATAATCATTCGTTCGCTCAAGCTCCGTCACATCAAGAAAGGAGATGAGTACCCCACGAAGACGTCCCTTCTCATCCAAGATAGGAGAGCTATTCACAATAAACTTATACTCAAAGCCTCCAGGACTGAGGAAATTTAATTTGGTGGCAATATCTGCCTGACTGGTTTTTCGTACCTGAGTCCATGGAAAGAGGTCCAAGGACTCGGGATGTCCGGGATACTCCCAAGGAATTTCTGAAAGCGTTTTGCCGGTCAAGGTAGCCATATCTTCTTCGACAAAGCGACAGAAGGCCTCATTGGCCAGCACAATAAATCCCTTAGGGTCGAGTAGTACCACTCCTTCGGTTAACACATCGAGGGCAGCCTTCACCCGGCCAGGCACCACGGAAGATGGGTCAAGCTGTTTTAAGGTTCGTTTCATGAAAAAGAGGTATCCCACAAATCCGGATATCCCAACAAAGAAAACAAATTGGATCCAAGGATTCGAAAAGAATGACCAGGCGCTATTTTCATTGAGAGGACGAAAGGAGACTTGCAGATTGGCCCACAGGGTTTCCCCATCTAATATGGGAATTTGAATATGATCAAACGTAGATTGATTGCCTGGTGGCTGGACCCAATGTTTTTGATGATCGCCGCCTTGAACGAGAATCGTATCATCCGAGAGGCGGAGAGCCGCCGAGAGGATATCGTCATTCCGTTCCACCAGTTGCAACATGGCAAATTTAATGGTGAGAGAATCTTTTTGTTCTGCCAATTTTGAATATTGTACCGCTAAGGATTCACTGAGAATCCGACGATATTCCAATGCCTGTTTATTTTGCTCTGGGGTAAGATCAACCAGCAGATCGCCCATGAGCATAACACTCACGGTTAAGGCCACAAGGCCAAGACTCAAGGAGGCAAGGGGTGAAAGACGTGAAATCATCTTACTGGTCCTGAAGTTCCCCGATCTTCAAATATATCATCGAGTCCTTTGATTTCTTTTTGTTCCGCCTCAGCTTCACGTTCAGCTTCAGATTTTTGGTCTTCTCGCTTCTTTTTACTACCACTCACCACGGGGAGGGGATCGAACGATCGCCAAGCAGGAAGGGTCGTTGCTAAACTGGCTAACAGGGTTCCACCCCGAAGGAGCCAAGCCAAAAACCCCGCAGAAAGCGCCAAGGTTGCACTCTTAGTTGTTTGAACGACGAATTTCTTCTGAGCGGACTCTTCTTGAAATGCTCGAACCAGATCATTATTCATAGCCTGCAATCTAGTGACGAGCCCTTCGCCCAATTCCTTGGGAAGAGAGAAGTCTATCGACTCGATGACACCCAATGCCTCATCTTCTATTTGCGTCAGAAGTTGGCTCACATCGTCGAGAAGTGTTGGCACCACTTCAACGGGTTTAGACTCAACTCGCACAACGGGGCCCTCCGCTTGATCAGAACTCTCGGAGGCTCCTGAAGGAGCAGAAGCGGATTCTTCTTCCGTTACCAGGGGGTCGATTGAGGATTCTGGTTTCGGCTCGGGCTCTGAAACTGGATCCGGCTCTGGAGTCGGTTCAGGTTCTGGTTCAGGTGTGGGCTCTGGTTCGATTCCTGAGCCTGGATCAATCGGAGGTGGTGGTGGAACATCCACGGCAACTACAGATATCGTGGAGAAGGCTACATTGCTGGCCCCAGTGGGTGATGGTCCCGGCCCAACAGCCGCTACTTGGATTGTTCGCGCGGTGGTAGAAGGATCTAATGAGCTATTGTCATAAACCACCGAACGAAGCACCTGATAATAGTTGGCAATAGTATCATTGCCAATCAAACTTAATGTTCCTGTTGAGGTATTATAGGCCTTAGTAATACTGGTTCCGGAAACATCCGCATCCAACGATTCCAAGGCTCCATCTAAAATATTGGTGATGACAATCGTCATTGAATTCAAGGTGCTGTTATCTACATCTGTAATAATAGCATCTAGATCGGCAATTCGGACCGGTCCAAGCCCTTCTGTAAAGGTGGCTCCATAGTTCGCACCTGAATAACCTGAATTATCGTTGGCATCTAAATCCAAAACCGGCGCATCGTTCACCGCATTGACCGTAATGCCCACGTTGTCCGTATCACTTAAGGGCGTGCCCGCGGCATCCGTGCTCACGACTACCAGGGTATCCGCGCCGTTATAATTGGCCGTCCCTTGATAGGTCAGGCTGGCTAACGTCGCGTTGATGTCCGTCTCGCTGCCGCTGATCGTCAAGGTGTTCGTCCCGTTCGCGCCGGCCGAAATCGTCGCCGCCCCCGACAAGGTCACATTCAGCACCCCGTTGCTCACGGACAACTGCGTGCTGGCCAGGTTGCCATCGACGTCGGTGGTCGAAATCGTGTTGGCGCCGGTAAAGGCGAAGTAATGCTTGTCGTATCTTCCGTCACCGTCACGTGCTTGCCGGCACGCGTGTTCACCGGCGCATCGTTGACCGCCGTCACCGTGATCGCGCCACGTTATCCGTATCACCGTAATGCCCAGAGCGGCGTGCCGGCGGCATCCGTGCTCACGACTACCAGGGTATCGGCGCCGTTATAAGTTCGCCGTGCCTTGGTAGGTGAGGCTGGCTAACGTCGCGTTGATGTCCGTCTCCGCTCCCGCTGATCGTCAAGGTATTCGTGCCGTTCGTCCCCGCGCGAAATCGTCGCCGCGCCACTGAGGGTCACGGTCAACGTCCCGTTGCTCACGGACAATTGCGTGCTGGCCAAATTGCCATCGACGTCGGTCGTGCGAAATCGTATTGGCCCCGGTAAAGGCGAAGAGGGTATCTTCCGTCGCTGTCACACTCACCGGCACCGTATTCACCGGCGCGTCGTTGACCGCATTCACCGTAATGCTCACGTTGTCCGTATCACTTAAGGGCGTGCCCGCGGCATCCGTGCTCACGACTACCAGGGTATCGGCGCCGTTAAAGTTCGCCGTGCCTTGGTAGGTGAGGCTGGCTAACGTGGCGTTGATGTCCGTCTCGCTCCCACTGATCGTCAAGGTATTCGTGCCGTTCGTCCCGGCCGAAATCGTCGCCGCGCCACTGAGGGTCACGGTCAACGTCCCGTTGCTCACGGAGAGTTGCGTGCTGGCCAAATTGCCATCGACGTCGGTGGTCGAAATCGTGTTGGCCCCGGTAAAGGCGAAGCTGGTATCTTCCGTCGCCGTGACGCTCGCCGGCACCGTGTTCACCGGCGCATCGTTGACCGCATTGACCGTGATCGCGACGTTGTCCGTATCGGAGAGCGGGGTGCCCGCGGCATCCGTGCTGACCACTACCAGGGTATCCGCGCCGTTATAATTGGCCGTCCCTTGATAGGTCAGGCTGGCTAACGTGGCATTGATGTCCGTCTCGCTGCCGCTGATCGTCAAGGTATTCGTGCCGTTCGTCCCGGCCGAAATCGTCGCCGCGCCCGACAGCGTCACGTTGAGCGTGCCATTCGTGACGCTCAACTGCGTGCTGGCCAAATTGCCATCCACATCCGTCGTACTGATTTGGTTCGCGCCGGTAAAGGCGAAGCTGGTATCTTCGGTTGCCGTGATACTCACCGGCACGGTGTTCACCGGCGCATCGTTGACCGCATTGACCGTGATCGCGACGTTGTCCGTATCGGAGAGCGGGGTGCCCGCGGCATCCGTGCTGACCACTACCAGGGTATCCGCGCCGTTATAATTGGCCGTCCCTTGATAGGTGAGGCTGGCCAACGTCGCGTTGATGTCCGTTTCCGTCCCGCTGATCGTCACGGTCGCGCTGCCGTTGCTGCCCGCCGAAATCGTCGCCGCGCCACTCAAGGTCACGGTCAACGTCCCGTTGCTCACGGACAATTGCGTGCTGGCTAAATTCCCATCCACATCGGTGGTTGAAATCGTATTGCCGCCGGTAAAGGCGAAGCTGGTATCTTCGGTTGCCGTGATACTCACCGGCACGGTGTTCACCGGCGCATCGTTGACCGCATTCACCGTAATGCCCACGTTGTCGGTATCACTCAAGGGCGTGCCGGCTGCGTCCGTGCTGACCACTACCAGGGTATCCGCGCCGTTATAATTGGCCGTCCCTTGATAGGTCAGGCTGGCTAACGTGGCATTGATATCCGTCTCGCTGCCGCTGATCGTCAAGGTATTCGTGCCGTTCGTCCCGGCCGAAATCGTCGCAGCGCCACTGAGGGTCACGGTCAACGTCCCGTTGCTCACGGAGAGTTGCGTGCTGGCCAAATTGCCATCGACATCCGTCGTGCTGATCAGGTTCGCCCCAGTAAAGGCGAAACTGGTATCCTCCATCGCCGTCACGCTCACCGGCACCGTATTCACCGGCGCGTCGTTGACCGCGTTCACCGTAATGCCCACGTTGTCCGTATCACTTAAGGGGGTGCCGGCTGCGTCCGTGCTGACCACTACCAGGGTATCCGCGCCGTTATAATTGGCCGTCCCTTGATAGGTGAGGCTGGCTAACGTCGCGTTGATGTCCGTTTCCGTCCCGCTGATCGTCAAGGTCGCGCTGCCGTTGCTGCCCGCCGAAATCGTCGCCGCCCCCGACAAGGTCACATTCAGCACCCCGTTGCTCACGGACAACTGCGTGCTAGCGAGGTTGCCATCCACATCGGTCGTCGAAATCGTATTGGCCCCGGTAAAGGCGAAGCTGGTATCTTCCGTCGCTGTCACACTCACCGGCACCGTATTCACCGGCGCGTCGTTGACCGCATTCACCGTAATGCTCACGTTGTCCGTATCACTTAAGGGGGTGCCGGCTGCGTCCGTGCTGACCACTACCAGGGTATCCGCGCCGTTATAATTGGCCGTCCCTTGATAGGTGAGGCTGGCTAACGTCGCGTTGATGTCCGTTTCCGTCCCGCTGATCGTCAAGGTATTCGTGCCGTTCGTCCCCGCGCTGATGGTCGCCGCGCCACTCAAGGTCACGGTCAACGTCCCGTTGCTCACGGACAATTGCGTGCTGGCCAAATTGCCATCGACGTCGGTCGTGCTAATCAGGTTGCCGCCGGTAAAGGCGAAGCTCACATCCTCCGTCGCCGTGATACTTGCCGGCACCGTGTTCATCGGCGCGTCATTGACCGGATCGACTGTGATCGAGACGGTATCGGAATCGCTTACTGCAACTGGGGATGAGGCAAGATCAGCTATCTCACTAGCTGAAAGCGCACGGTCATAGATGCGAGCATCGTCGATTAAACCATTAAAGTCAAAATCAACGTCGGCATCATTCGCATGGGTTCCTATACGTGTTTGCGGAAACCATCCGGTATAGGTAATAGAGGAAGAAAAGGACGCGGAAGCGACGGCGGTGCCGTCAATATAGAGTGTTTGTGTATTCGCGGTATCATTAAACGTGAATGCGATATGGTGCCAATTGCCATCGGCCAGACTGATACCACTGGCAATGAATTGATGCGTAGTACCATCCCAGAAGAAACCGGTAACACCATTTGACCAATCATCAACTCGCAGGGCAATGTCATTTCCTAAAGTAATGACTTCTCCACCATTAGTATCTGCACTGGTATAATTTACCCAAGCACTGAGCGTCACATTCGCCGGATCACTAAATAGCGTATTGACGTTGACGTAATCTCGATCACCATCCAGGCTTAGCACATCACCACGGGTTGCATCTGTCGTGACGGTAGCGTTGCCATTAAGGGTTCCATTATTTGTTCCACTAGGACTCGTATCCCCCGCAGGATCACCACTAGAAAACTCATAATACCCTTGGAGGTTTGCATCAAGGTTCAGGGCCAGTAACGTCGCATCACTCGTCGAAATGGTAAGGGTATCGCTACCGTTGTAGTCGGCCGTAGGATCATACTGCAGGCCATTCAAGGCGGCATTGATATTTTCCACAGTGCCCGAGAAAGTCATGGTGGCGTCGGCCGTCCCGTCTCCGACCGTGAAGGTCAGCCCTGTCGTGCCTGACAAGGTCACCGTACCGTTATTGACGGCCACGGTGACGACCAAGGTTTCACCGGCATCGTCCGCAATGGAGATCAAGTTGCTGTTGGCCGTATTAAAGGTGAGGGTGGTGTCTTCGTTAGTGTTCTGTGCCCCAGGCACGGAATTGTCCGGCGTGTCCTCAAGATCATTGACCTGAATCGTGAGGACCTCATCATAGGTCAGACCGCCGGAATCGGTCACCCGCACGGTTATGTTGTGGGACGTATTGGATTCGTAGTCGAGCAGAGAACCATTGGCCACCGTGATCTCGCCTGTGGAAGTATTGATGGCGAAGCGTCCGGTCGCAGAGTCGGTCAGGCTGTAGCTGAACGTTTCGTTAGCATCGGAGTCTTGCGTCGTCACAAAACCAACGTGGCTGCCGTTGGCACTATTTTCATCGATCGACAGTTGTGAATCCACGTTTCCTACAGTGAATCCCGTCCCGCTCGCATGCGCAATGCTCAGGTTGTTGCCACTGACGATATCGACTACCTGGTTAGAACCATCGAGACCATCCATTTGCCAATTGGCCACTAGGCCAATGGCTGCCGCTCCTGCCGGTGTCAGATCAAGCTGCTGCTGATCATACTGTGTAATCTCACCGGCGGTTCGCACGTCATTCCAGATGCGGACGTCGTAGTAGGTGCCTTTGAACGCCTGGTTGGATTGAAAGGAACCACCCAGCGCATCCTGTTCGTTACCGAACACCAGCTCACCCCCGCCCTCGATGGTATTGCCCACCTCATGACCCGTGCCCTGTTCAATGAGCACCCCGTTGCTGTAAACTGCCCAATCCCCATTTGTGTTGTCCCAAGTGACGGCCAGATGCTGCAGCGTTCCATCCCTGAGACTCGTGTAATCAATACTATTGAGCAGGATGTCGTTATTTGCGATGTACAGATAGGCATCGGTACCCGAAAACACCAAGGCGAACTCGTTGTCGTTCGTTGCCGTCGCGTAAGAAACAAGGGGCGTAAACGAATTTGTATCGTCTGTGGCAAATTGGATTTCAAAGGTCACCGACGAAAGGCCACCCAAGATCGCACCGCCATTGTTCGCGATCAGATACGCATCATTCCCGCCGTCCGTGTTGAGTTCGATCCCGCTTGATAAATCGGACGGAAGATCGTTCACCGCCGTCACCGTGATGCCCACGTTGTCGGTATCAGACAAAGGCGTTCCCGCCGCATCCGTGCTGACGACCGTGAGGGTATCCGCGCCAGTAAAGTTCGCCGTGCCTTGGTAGGTCAGGCTCGCCAACGTCGCATTGATGTCCGTCTCGCTGCCGCTGATCGTCAAGGTGTTCGTGCCATTGGTCCCGGCTGATATCGTCGCGGCGCCACTCAAGGTCACATTGAGCACGCCGTTACTCACCGTCAGCTGCGTGCTGGCCAAGTTGCCGTCCACATCGGTCGTGCTGATTTGATTCCCACCAGTAAAGGCGAAGCTCACATCCTCCGTCGCCGTCACAGACACCGGTACCGTGTTCACCGGCGCAGAATTTGGGACAGTGACCACTACATTCGCACTAAATTCCGATGTGTTGTTCGTGGTACTGGTTGCCGTTGCGGTCAGATGGTCGCCAACGTTAACAGTCGTGCCAAGAGCGATTGCTCCTGTAAACAATCCATTGGCATCGGCCGTCAGAAATCCTAGATAGGTTTGCCCTTCGCCGTGCGTGGTTTCATTCGTGCTGAGGAAAATTTCAACTCGGGTACCGGCAAAATCGGTATCTCCGGCTGGATTTGTCCCTATGTAGCCAGCTACTGTTAAGGTCGAGCCGGAGACGCTGGACGTCGTCAGGACCGGGAAGTCCATCAGCAGATTCGGTTCGCCACCGGTCAAGGCTCCATCATTGAGGGTCACACCATCGTTCTTCAGATCAATGCCATCGCCAACGTTAGAGAAGATGCTGTTACCAAGGATTTGATTGCCGGTCCCGGAGGCGTTAAAAAGACGAATCCCGTCCCCTTGATTGAAGGCAATGGTATTGCCCTCGTCAGCCGCCGTTCCGCCAATCAAGTTATTGGCCGCGCCATTGTTTACGGTGATTCCTGCTCCGGAGTTAAATCGAGTCGCCGAACCAGTCCGGTCGGCTCCAACAGTGTTCCCCTGAATCGTATTCCCTGTGGCGCCCACTCCATCAATCAGGATTCCACCATTATCGTTCCCGCTGATCACATTGCCAGCTCCACTCGTTGATCCCCCGATGGTGTTTCCCGATCCGGCAATGGCAATACCATCCATGGTATTACCCAAATCAAGAAGTCCCGTTCGATCGGTTCCAATATAGTTACCAAGAACGGTATTGCCTGAGGCACTCGCACTAAAATCAATGCCTTCACCGTCATTCCCGGAAATCACATTCCGATGGGCCGGAGTAGTTCCCCCAATGGTATTGTTGCCACCATCGACATCAATTCCGTCATCACTATTTCCAATATCAACGGTACCGGTTGCATCGGTTCCTATAAAATTCCCTGTTACCGTGACATTGGTGCCATCGATATCGATACCGTCCGTAAAGCTGTGAATCACTAACCCGCGAATGGTACTGCCTGACCCTCCGGCGGACACCAAGAGTCCATCGCTGGCTGTGCCAGCGGCTGTACCATCCAGAATAATGTTCAACACGGCATCGTTTCCATCCGTCAAAGTATTCACAGATGATCCCGGCTGGGTGTAGCCGTCAATGATCACGGTATCCGTAATGGCAGGCAGTCCTACAAGAGGTCCTGCTCCATCGGGATCAGTGACGTTAATCGTATGTGGACCGGCGCCGGCGATATTAAAGTTGATCGTATCCGCACCCGCTGTATTATTCGCCGCGGTAATCGCTTCACGAAGCGAGATGAAGCCGTCCGCTCCACGGCTAGCTAAGAGATTGGTAATGGAGGAGGTATCCCCATCGAGGACATCAGATGTCGTATCCACAAACAAGGCCCCTGTGGCCGTCACATTCTGGGCGAACTCCGAGGTATCACCGTAATTGCCGCCGCCTAGGTCGACCGTGGCGGTGGCGGTAATAAATTCGCCCACAGCTACAGTAGCTGAAAGAGTCGTATTGATGGTCGCATTGCCGGAGGCGTCCGTGGTGACGGTTGCAAATCCAAGATACCGTTCAGCTTCACCATAACCTGTGCCGTCCGCGGTGGCACTGGCAAAGAATTCAATGCGGTAGGTTGTGGAAGCATTGCTATTGAGGGATCCACTTATGGTGGCGGCATTGACTCCATCTGTCGTCACGGAGGCTAGTACCGGATAATTTTGCAGATTGTTCGCCCCGGGGTCGGCATCCCCAAGGTCGTTTGCTGTGACATTATCATTCTCGAGGTCTATTCCAATGCCGGTATTGGAATGGATCACGTTGCCCAAGATCGAATTGTCGGTCCCAGACCCGGTATTCAACCAAATTCCATCACCCGAATTATACGCAATCGTATTACCTGCTTCAGTCGTGGCTCCTCCAACCAGATTGTCAGCGGCTCCACTGTTGACCAAGATACCAGCCGACCCATTTCCAATATTCAGATCGGAGGCATTGGTGCCAATGTAATTGCCCTGAACCGTATTTTGAGTGGTACTTGCGCCCGTCAGGTAGACCCCATTCTGTGTGTTTCCAGAAATGACATTCCCAGCGCCACTGACCGTTCCCCCAATAATATTGGATGTTCCGGCAGTAATCCAGACACCATAGCTATTGGCCAAGGCTGTATTGCCTGTCGCATCGGTCCCAATGAAATTCCCAAGAATCTGGTTCCCCGTGGCACTTGCGTTACCGATGGTAATCCCACTTGAATTTCCAGAAATCACGTTTCGCTCTGCCGCAGATGTTCCACCTATGATGTTATTGACTCCTTCTAACCGAATCCCAGCGACAGCGTTACCGAGATCCAGCAAACCTGTGACATCGGTTCCGATATAATTACCCTGGATGATATTTCCCGTTGTGGTTACACCCGATATTTGAATACCGTCACTGGTATTTCCCGAAATGATATTTCGGGCTCCACTAATGGTGCCACCGATGGTATTGTTGTTCGCCCCACCGTCTATCCGGACTCCATCCCCATTTCCGAGAGCGGTCGTCCCATTGATATCCGTACCTATAAAATTTCCTTGGACCAGGTTCCCGGTTGCGGAAGCCCCAGTTAACCAGACACCCGTTGATGAATTTCCAGAGATAACATTACCGGCATCAACCGCTGTGCCTCCGATGACATTATCCGACCCATAGACAACCATCCCCCAGGTATTTCCGAGAGAAGACGTACCAAGGACATCGGTCCCAATCAAATTGCCTTCAAACGTATTATTTTGTCCGCTTGTTTCGATCCGAATTCCGGCGATCACATTTTCTTCGCCTGTTCCCGTACCACCAATTTGATTATTGTCGCCATAAATCCGTAACCCATAACTGTTGCCCAAACGATTCATACCTGTCACATCCACCCCGAGGTAGTTTCCCTGAACGGTATTACCAGTTCCGGTTCCCAGAGTCACCTCTCCCTGATTATTACCCGCAATGACATTGCGATCGGCCAATGTCGTGCCGCCAATGACATTATTATTATTAAACGAACTCACCTCGATCCCGTTAATTCGATTTCCCAAATCAAGGGTGCCAGTAATATCCGTCCCTATGAAATTCCCTAAAACAGTATGACCGCCCCCGCCATTCAACTGGATACCGGCCCAATCAAATTGGTTGATGGTCAAACCACGAACGGTGCTCCCGGTCCCAGAGTTAATAGTCAAACCATTGAAATTGGTACCCGTTCCAGCCAAGGTCCCGTTGAGTTCGAGCACTGGTTGACCGACTTGCCATCCAGGCTGGGTAGTTCCATCGATAACAACGGCATCGGTAATGGTTGGCAGAAGAGCGGTCGGTTGCATACGGTACCAACTAAACGGTGCACCGACATAATCAGGATCGAAGTCAGCTATTGCTCCATCGGCGAGCGTGGTAGTGGAAATCGTCGTCAACGAGTTGGCAATACCATCATCTTGATAATAGACATGACCCGCATCGCTGAGACCGATATTAAAGTTGATCGTATCCGCACCCGCTGTGTTATTCGCGGCGGTAATGGCTTCACGAAGGGAAATGAAGCCATCGGCTCCACGGCTCGCTAAAAGATTGGTAATGGAGGAAGTATCGCCATCGAGGACATCGGATGTCGTATCTACAAACAAGGCTCGTGTGGCCATCACATTCTGGGCAAATTCTGAAGTATCTCCGTAATTGCCGCCACCAAGATCGACCGTCGCAGTCGCGGTAATGAATTCGCCAACGGCTATTGCCGCAGAGAACGTGGAATCAATGGTTGCGTTCCCACTTCCATCTGTCGTTACCGTGAGTGCTCCGAGGTACCGCTCTGCCTCTCCATATCCACTGCCATCAGCAGTTGTGCTGGCAAACATTTCAATTCGATAAGTAGTATTTGCCGTACTGTTTAGAGTTCCTTCGACCCGGAAAGCCGTAGTGCCATTGGTGGTGACTTGAGTTAAGACAGGGTAGTTTTGAAGATTGTTGGCCCCACTGTCGCCATCGCCTACATCATTGGCGGTAACATCATTGTTGTCAGAAACGCGGAATAACATGTCTTCGCTTCCGATCGGTGAGCCATTAACATCAAGTAGAGTGCCGTTCCCATATCCGCCGCTATCGTTCACACCCAAATACACCTTTCCGTCTGTCGTATCGCTGGTGACTCTAAGCGTATATGAAGTCCCATCCGTTAAGACTACGTCACTAAAGTCAAAGTCGTACCACTGCATGCTACCCGTCAGGCTCGCAGAGGATACGGTTGCACTGCCAAGCACAGTCCCGTTCCAACTGTCACGTAACGATACGGTAATGGTTTGGCTCGGTGCTGCGTCTTCTCGAAGCTGTATACTCAGACGATTCACCACATACGATCCACTGCCACTCGTGTAACTGAATGTCTGGCCGAAATTGGTGTCAGATTTGATCTCCCTTTCATTATTGGATGATTCGAAAGAGGTGTACGAAATGCTGTCCCCACCATTAAGGTCTATCCCCAGTCCGTCATTCGAATAAATTTGGTTACCTAAAATGCTATTACCGATCGTTCCAATGGAGAGCCCGTCGGCGTTATTAAAGGCAATCGTATTTCCTTCATTGACTCCCGTTCCACCGATTACGTTATTATCACTATTGTTGGAGGTGACAATACCATTATGAAGGTTTCCTAGATCAATTGTTCCCGATACATCCGTTCCGATATAATTTCCTTGGACTGTATGGCTACCTGTACTGTACAGCAGAATACCTTGGAGCATGTTGCCACCGATCACATTGTGATCATTGGTTCCGGTTCCTCCAATCGTGACCGCCCCACCAGCACTCCATAGATTAATGCCGTGTTGGGTATTCCCAATGGTTGCATTCCCAGATTCATTCACACCGATGAGATTTCCCAAGATGGTCGTTCCACTAGTACTCCCGCTTTCCACTTCAATTCCGTGACCGGTATTTCCGGATATGACATTGCCTGCACCAGCCACCGAACCTCCGATGGTGGTATTGCTGGCATTGACTGAAATCCCATTGTCGCCATTTCCTATGGGGCCGGTTCCTGCCGCGTTGGTCCCAATATAATTGCCTTGAATGGTGACACCGCTGGCTCCCGATCCTATTCCAATACCCGTCAGATTATTCCCAGAAATGAGATTTCCAGCTCCGGCAACTGTGCCACCGATGGTCAGGACTCCCGAACCGGCTACCGCGATACCATTCTGTGTATTTCCGAGGTCAAGGGTCCCCGTGATATCCGTTCCAATGTAATTGCCCTGAATGACATTTCCACCACTGGTCCCTTGCCGTAAAATACCGCTCGCCTGGTTCCCGGAAATCAGGTTGCGATCGGCGGCGGTAGTTCCACCAATCGTATTGTTCAATGCACCGAGGAGGTAAACTCCGGCACCCGCATTCCCAAGATCGGCAGTTCCGGTCACATCCGTTCCGATGAAATTCCCGACAATGGTATTGTTGTCAGAATTATTGATTTCAATTCCCGATCCATCAAATTGATTGATCACCAATCCGCGAATGGTACTCCCATCGCTTCCAGTTCCTAACGTCAAACCGTCAACGCTGGCTCCAGCCAAACTCCCATCGAGAACAATAATCGGGGTACTCGAGAAGTCAGGATCTGTCGTGCCATTGATGATGACCGTATCCGTGATTGTCGGTAGAGCCCCCAAGCCCCCATCGCCAGGATTGCCGACTTGAATAGTATGGGACCCTCCGACAAGAGCGTCAGGAATGTTAAAGGTAATGGTGTCGGTACCGGCCGTATTATTGGCTGCCAGGATGGCTTCGCGGAAGGAAATCACGCCATCGGCGCCTTTATCACCTAATAAGGCAGCAATAGATGACGTATCGCCATCCAAGACATCTGAGGTGGTGTTGACGACAAAGCCGTCGTTGACGGTCACATTGACCGTTCCTTTGGAGGTCCCACCGGTATGGGTATCCGTGACTTCCGCTTGACTCAGAGCTCGGTTAAACAGCTGAACGCTATCGAGTGCTCCTCCAAAGAATCTCGCGGCGTCTAAATTCTGCTCTGAACCAAAATATATATCAGTCCCAGGATCGAAGGCATCAGTCCCGCGTGTTGCATCGGTATTTTGAAGGACCCCATCTAAATAAACCTTCGCCCCTTCAGCAGCAGAAGCCGTCAATGTATAGGTATGCCAATTTCCAGATCCGATAATCGCGCTGGCATCGAATTCCAGCATCGTGTTGTCAAGGGTATCGTCCGCATCACGAAGGACTGTACGCAACTTGTTGGGATCTGTTCCGTGAGAAGCTTCAGCCAGAAAGATATTCAAACTGTTTGTTGAATTAATATCGCCATGACTGTAGATGTATTGGAATAAACTTCCGGTATTATCATCAATTTTGATTTTAAAAGTCAGACTGAACTCGCTGTTGATGGCAAAGTCCGAAACAACGACCTTATCGTCGGTTTCATCAAAGCTCAGAGCATTTCCACTGTCTCCTTCAACCGTCGTGGTCCCCGTGATAGTTCCATTGTTACCGCCAACCGAATCGGTGGCATTTCCATCCAAGGTCCAATAGTTCGTCGTCTCATCCAAATCCGCCACAGTATAGGTGAAGCTATCGGCACCAACGTAATTGGCGTCTGGCGTGTAGGTGACGGTGCCATCTCCATTATTGACGACGGTCCCATTCGTAGGGTTGCTCACGTCCAACACGGTGATCGTCTCACCGTCTAAGTCGGTATCGTTTGCAATGACATTCACGGTGACGGGAGTGTTGATTACCGTGACCGCATTATCATCATTTGCAATCGGATCTTCACTGGCGAGCTCCGCAATATCTGTAGCAGAAAGGGTTCGGTCATAGACTCGGACATCGTCCATGAGGCCATTGAATTCTGCTTCCACGGTACTATTGCGTACTGAACGACCGATATCCATGACATCCATATCGGTAATGTCATCGAAAAATGCGTTAACGGATGCGTTACCGGTGTTGTAGGTGACTGCTGCCACCGCGCCATCGATATACAAGGTATGCCCACTGGCATCGACAGTAACTGCCACATGGTGCCATAACCCATCATTCACGGTGGCCGTGCTGTACACAATGACGTCGTTGAACCCATCATTCAGGTTCAGCCATTTAAGTTGACCGCCAGTTTCAACGCCAAATTTAATGAGCTCGGTCACTTGGCCGGAATCGGATGCCCCCAAAATGATATTTTCACCCGTATCGGTCAGTTTGATCCAGGCTGCAATGGTGCCTTGAGCCATCCCGCTATAATCTGCGACATGAGCTGTGAGATCGACGTAATCTCCAGTGCCATCCAAGGAAAGCTTTCCTTCCCCAACGATATCGGTCGCATCGGCTGTATCAATCGCGGCATCGCCCTGAAGCGTGCCGTCATTGCCTTCAGCACTTGAGTCCGTCGCATCGGTATCAAACGTCCAATGGCCCCTGAGGTTCGAGGTGATATCCAAAGTTCCGGCATAACTGGCCTGGGTTGTGGCATCAATAACCACCGCCGTTTCAATCGACCCTGTCTGGACCTCCAGGTCCCAATCGCCCCCTAACAACTCCGCACCAGTGAGGTCATCACTGGCGGCAATATCGGCTCCGGTCAACTCGGCCAACTTGGCAGCGGCTTCCTGTCCCAACTCTCCTTCACCAAAATTACAACCGTAAATCAGGAAGTCGGCTTCTTGGGTCAAAGCCTGTTGGATGATGGAAAGTTCATCGGCATATTCCGTTTCCATCGATTCCAAAGTCAGACGCGCCGTCCCCAGTAGGAGTTCGGCTTGGTTTCCATGGGATATGACATGGATAGCATCGAGATCGGTTTGTCCGTTCAAGGCAGCAGCCATTTGCTCAATGCCATCTTTTGACGGATCAATGAGAATAATTTCAGCCGTCGCGGTTATTCCGGCCACGAGTTCTTGATAATTTTCTACCGAGGTGTCAACGAAGACGACTTCGCGTCGATCGGAAGGGGGTTCCACAGTAGAGAGGGCTTCGAGCAAAGAGTCTTCGGATGATTGTTGATTGGTCGAATCCGTCGACTCGGCATTATCTGGATTGAGTGCTGCATCGGCTTGCTCTTGTGCAACTTGCTCAGCACCGGCATCGGCCATGGTCGCCACGGCAGCAGCATCGAACATGATGCGCGGTTCCAGCGCAAGCAGCGAACTGCTTGTTCCAGATGACGACTGGTTGGTCTTGGTCGAGCCTGAAGCAGTCAAGGCCTTCCAGACATTCAGTAGCCATGTTTTGATTCCCGCAACCATCGTGTTTAAGTCCTACAATCCTTCTTTCCCAAATTTTGAAGATTGCCTTTCCTATATATATTCTTTCTTGATGCACCATTTATTCCTCTGATTTTGTCGCCATAAGTACTGAAGTTTTCATGGAAATACCGATTTTTGTCACCTGGAAATTTGACAATAATCGGCATTTCGGATGGACAATTTATGCCCTGACCCAAGTAAAATCCCAATGATTATGAAGAGATTTTTCAAGAAGTTGGCAGACTAAAGAGGGGAGGAGCAATTACTTTTTTAAAATCCACTTTCTCGAACAAGGACGGCGGAGATTCGCTCCCATGCACGACCGACGATAGTCCAGGGGCGGCTTTCGACTAAGATAACTCCTCGGACTGCCTGCTTCCACAATGGAGCCTTACCTTCCAAATCAAACAACACTCGATATACCGATGTCTCTGGTGTAAGTGTGCCTGGCTGACTTTCTCGCACGGGAATGCTCCCTCCGTACTGAGAAGCCAAATAGGGGAGATCGAAGGCTTCCTCATCCACGGCTCGGATTTCCCGGATGCGTGCCGGGATTTTTGGGCGCATAGGGTCATCCGGATAAAACCAAGCAGTCTGTCCCACCTCTAAATAGGGTATGTCCGTTTCCAACGCCATGGCCTTCAGTTCTTGCTGCTGATCATCTATGACATAGGCCAACGGCAACTCTTCATTGATCCATCGCCCTTCATGAAGCGACTCGGTCCGATCGGTTACTTTGCCAGCTATGGGAGATCGTAGTACAAGATTTTCTCGTTGTTTCATCAATCCGTTCAACTGGGAAATTCGGGACTCCAAGGTTTTTGAAATCACTTGATTGCTCTGCAACTCTTTCGAATCAGAAAATTGACGGCGAGCTCGATATTGCAAGACCGAAATTTGTTGCCGGGTCAAGGCAACCTCCTTATCAAGATGTGGTGCCTCCAATATCATCAACGGGTCTCCGGCGGACACGACCTGCCCCGCCTGAAAGGAAACCTTCACAATTTTTCCTGGCGTGGGAGTGTAGAGCGTCGCGTGGGTCGAAGCTTCCATTATTGCCGGAATGGAGAGTCGACTCGGCCAAGGAAAAAGTACCAGTCCAATAAGAAAGAGGAAGCAAGCCGCGGTGACCCAGGATCGACTTTGAGCGACCATAGCCGACCGCAACCTCCACCACATCTTTAACTCACGGCCTATGGGTAACAAAATAAACCAGAGGATCTCGACTGCAAAGAGGAGGATACCCAGTACCTTAAAGAAGAAATGATAGACGATGAGGGCAATTCCCACGAACAGAACCAACCGATAGATCCAAGTACTCCAGGCATACAGAATGAGGGTACGTCGTAAGGAGGGTGGGACCGGTTCCGGAGCAGGTCCGTCTAATCCAAATAACAATCGCCGGAGCTGCCAACGACCAAAGGCAAAGGATCGGTCCTGTAAATTAGGAACACCCAGCCAGTCAGACAAGATGTAATATCCATCAAAACGCAAGCAGGGATTCACATTGATTAACACCCCCATCACCCAGCTTGTCGTCGCCAGAAAAAAGGTCGCACTTCGGAGCGGACCATCAGGTAGAAAGTTCCACAGCAACGTGGCGATCAACGCGATTGAGACTTCGACGATCATACCCGCAGCTCCAATATGAATACGTTGCTTACGGGATTGAAGACGCCAGGCATCCGAGGTATCGGAAAACAGCACCGGGAACATGACCAAAAAGGCCACGCCCATCGTTGGCACTCGACATCCATACTTCGCGGCGGTATAGGCATGCCCTAATTCATGACAAACTTTAACTGCAATGAGGGTCAGCCCATAGTACAAAAGGCCTTCCATATTGAAAAAATAGAGAAACGTATTGAGAAAGGTTTCCCATTGCCGACTGATCAGAAAAATCCCAAGCACTCCTGACAGGAGCACAAACATCCCTGTGATCCTGGAAAAGAAGGGTTCGACCAAGGGAAGGGTCGCCTTGAGGAAACGATCCGGCTTCACGAGGGGAACTTTAAAAAATAAGTAATTGTGAATCAGCCACATGATCCAGTTTTGTTTCGTCCCTTGTACTTGAGCCACAAAAGCTTGACTGTCCCCTGTGGCTGAATTCAAGGCTAAATTATTCACGTACAAAAATTTTACAAGTTGCTCAATGTCCTGGGGAGTTGGACGATAGGTCGTTGTCTCGGCGACGGTCTGGATTAAGGTCTCAACGGTATGACAGTCCCAATGCGCTAACAACTGATAGTCGGTCCATCCTATTTGAAAATATCTGTTTCTGAGCGGATCCAGGATGGTCCAACAAGGAGCCCCATCTCTTCTGGCAGTCGACGGATAGACCTGAAGATCCTTTCGAAGTGGCGGGAGTGGAGTGCCTTCTTGTGCTGATGTGGTCTGATTCATACGCCAAAGGTTTGCCGAACAAAACTGATCGGCCGCCGAAAGAGTAGAAAGAAGAGAGACACGCGCTCGCCATAGATCTTGGCCGTTCCTTGCCATCCAATGCGAACCGATTCTTTGCCTGAAGAGAGATCTGCCTTCACTCGGTAGGCCAAGGTGTGTTCAGGAAGTACTTCCGCATGGTAGCTCGCGTGACGAATATGCCCGGTGAGAGCGGCGAGGGGTGCTGCATCCAAAAAAACTTGTACTTCCGCTCCCTCTTTCAAGACAATGGCATCATCCACCGCAAGATCGATCCCTACTTCAATCCCTTTGGGATTGGCGATTTCCATCACACGCTCTCCGACCGTGATAGGACGCCCTATCCAATCGGCTTTATCGGTATAGAGAATGAGCCCGGAACGAGGCGCTTTGACTTCAACCTGGGTGAGCATCTCCTTCGCATACACGAGTTCAGTTTCACGCAATTGTGCTTCGGCTTTCAGGAGCGGGATCTCGGCCTTCACTTGGGCATCAAGGAAGGCGCGCTGAGAAGCCTGCCGATATTCCGCTATGGCGACATCGAGATTCTTTTGCGCCAACTCATATTGGTTTCGCAAGGTCGTATCTTCATAGCGAAAAATAACTTGGTTCTGAGTGACCATGGTATTGGGGGGAACAAGAATGTCGGCAATGACCCCATCAATTGGCGCACTGACGACCGCGGGTTCTTTTGCAATAATCTTGGCAGGAGCCAAGGTCGACAATCGTACGGGAACAAAAAACGATGCGACACAGGCTATGAGCAGAGTACCAAGGAGGACTTTCGACCATGTCCCAGTCCCCTGGGCCAGAGACTGTCGCCCCAGCGCTTTGAGTGCATGGGCAAAGGTCACGGACAATCGTTGAAGGATGGTGAGGTCAGCTTCTTCCCATGGGGAATCCCGCGTGAACCACAAACCCGCGACGAAAGAGCCATCGGGATGCACAAGCGGACACCAGAGGCCATGAGGAAAAGAAAACTCCTTCCACTGTTCTTGGAGCCGTTCCGGTACCTGTTCTTGCATCACAAGCACTGGCGTTTTTTGTCCGGTGGGAATCGGAATAGCTTTGATGAGCTGTTCGATCCATTGAATTTGAGGTGCATCGCGCTCAATGATCGACACGCTGGATGCGGCCACCACCTGACAACCTGCCCGATCTTCCGTGTGAGTTCGGATCCAAAATGCTTGACGAAAGGGGACCAACCGACGCGTTTCGTTCACGGCGAGAAATTGAAGTTCCTGAATCGTAGCCGCACCTCGAACCATTTCTTCCAGCCGGAGAAGATGGGTCGACTTAATGAGCGAGGTAAGGGCAGGGGTCTGCTGTGAAAAGGCGTCTTCCATATCTCGATGCCTATGGCAGCCCTTGAGGCTGTTCTATAAATTGGGCAGTACCGCTCATACCAGGCAACACCTTCGGCACCGGTTCCGTGAAGGTTCCAATCACGTTCACGGTCTGACTGGCAGGGTCGACGCTTGCACCAATCTCTGTGACCCTGGCCTGATGCGTCACACCGGTTTCATCAACCTGAAACGAAAACGAGGTGCCTGAGTCAAGCCAGACGAGGGCACGTGATGGGAGAATCAGGTCGATCTCCAAATGACGATCGTCTAAAATCGAAATCAGTTCGGTGTTGGGGAATACATTTTCATATGCATTGACCAATACCTTGACCACACGACCGGAAAACGGGGCCAGCACTCGGCAGCCCTTGACATTTACCTGGGCAATGCGAATCGCCGCCTGAGCTTTTTTAACTTCCGCCGCCGCCACCTTGACTTCCAGTTTTCCAATTGCTTTTAACTTCAGCAGGCTCAGATTACTCTCCAAGGTTTTTTTCCGCGCTTCATGTTCCGCTTTTGCCGAAGCCAATTGCGCTTGATGTTTTTCACAATCCATCAGGACTAACGATTGTCCCTTTCGAAATCTTTGACCGGCAGAGAAGGGTAATCGCACCACTCGCCCCTCTGTTTGACTGGCTAAGACCGCCTCAGACGAGGATTTCACAACCCCGCGAATATGTTTTAAATCAGAGGTTCGCGATACCGCAGGTTCTGGCTGCAATGGATCTGCGGCAACCACCTGCGGACCGCATAGCACTAGAACGATTAGACTGAGGGCAAGGGTTACTCGGCGGTCCATATGGCCTTTGGTTCCTGTAAATCCTCTTGAATGCGGTTTAAGACTTCCCAGTGGCGACGAAGGGCTCGCGAAAAACTAAACACACTATGCTGGGGTGCATTACGAGGAAGCGGGTCCTCGCCGATGGCCGCCCAAAAATTGACGTAGGCCGCTTCAAGATTTGCGCGGGCCCGATTCATTTTAACTTCAGCTGCCACCAAATTGACCTGTTCCTGAATCAAGGTTTGTTCGCTTACACGATTTGCGGTATAGGAATGTCGAGTCTGTTTGGTGATTCGTTGTTGAGTTTCAAAAAAATTTTGAACCGTATCGAATTGCTCACGTGTGTAAGCCAATTGTGCGAGACTGACATGGACCTGTGTCATAATCGTCATGGTTAGAGCAAGACTCTGGGTATCCAAGACTTCTTTCTGCGCTTCAATAACACCAAACTTCGCGGGTTGACGAAACACACTCATGAGATTCCAACTGACTTTCGCCCCATAGGCCAGCCAGTTATTGTTAAATAAAAAGCTATTACTGTTGTAATTTCCGCCTACTTGAAGATTAAGACTCGGAAGGATTTCTAAAATAGCCGCTTTTGTTTCGTCGGCATTAATGCGGCGCTGATAATCCACCACGCGAAGCTCCGGTCTATTGCGCAGTGCCTGCAATTCCAGGGCTTCCATATCTTCCCCCAAGTCTTGGCGGGGAAGGGGATCCTCCGGCATCTCCAACTCAAAATGTTCACCTGGTGGCAGATTCATGAGTTCGGCCAAATGAAATTTGGCCGAGGCCAGGTCTTGAAACAGACGTTGCACGTCTTGCTTGGCATTGATCAAGTTTCGCTGATACTGAAGGGCCTTCAGTGGGGATTCCAATTGTTGCTCTTGCACTTGTTTCGATCGTTCCAAGGCCTTGGCAACCCACTCATCCAAAAAAGCAAGTCGATTCATGAGTCGTTGGGCAGAGACCGCCTCCCAATAGGTTCTCCGAACATCTTGAGTAATTCGGTTAGCCACTCGACGTTTTTCTTCCTCAGCAATCAAGACATCGTTGCTGGCCTGCTTAGCCCGAATATAAGAGAGCCCAAAATCCAAGACATCCCAGCTCAACGTCAGATCGGACGAAAAAACATTGCGGTCTGAAGCCGTCGACGCCTCAAGGCTTTGTCGTCCAGTCAGGAGTGACTGACTTCTCCCTCCAGCAAAGTTACTTCGACCATCGTAGGCTCCGTTCGCCACCACATCCGGCAAAAGTGAAAAGTGAGCAAGATTGAGCTGCTGATGAGCAACCATGGTCTTCATCATTTCCGCCCGGACATCCAAGTTATATTTCAGAGCCCGGGCAATGGCTTCATATAAATCGATAGGGCCCGAAACAGGCTCCTGTCCCTCAGTTACGATTGACCGATCCCGTGAGGCACGAGCGTCAATTTCCTCCTGAGTCAAGACGACTGGAGATAGGGTGCATCCCCACTGAATTCCACTAAGAAAGATGGCAAAAAGGCAAAATTGAATAAAATTGAGCCCTCTCATGGCAGCATCTTTCCCGTCAAAATCGTCCATCATCTTTATCGATCCATGAATTTACTTAACTAAAAACTTTAAATAAAACTATTAATAGATTGTTTTTTAAATAATTTTTCATACACTTAGACAAGACAGAAAGATTGCGTAAGTATTCTATAACCCCATATAACTCTAGCTGGTTTTAGGAGATTGGCAAGTGACCCTATTGTGTAGATGTCATTCAGAAAAAAAGGAAAAGGGAAGTAGAATTCAGATATAAAGACGGTATCGAGTACCAGGCCTGATAATGTCTGTTACCTAATCCTGCATTTGAGCGGGCCGGAACCCAGCTAGGAGAGTTTTCTTGAATAACGATAAACGATTTCTTCTACTTTGCGGCGTCGGTTTCTTTTGCTTTCTAAGCTACAACCAAGTACGAATGCCGGTCCTTTCCTTGTTTGCTCAACACCTGGGCGCAAGGCCTGAAGCCATTGGCTTTATCGTAGGGGCATCCACATTAACAGGTGTCTTTCTCAAACTGCCCTCAGGGGCCTTGTCTGATATCTACGGACGACGCCGACTCCTGACCATCGGCTTGTTAGCCTTTGCCCTGCCTCCATTTCTCTACCCCTTTATTACAAATGTGGAAGTCCTCACAACCATGCGACTTGTCCATGGCTTAGGCACCGCCCTCTATGCCCCAAGTGCATTGGCCACGGTGGCGGATCTATTTGCGACACGCCGAGGGGAGGCAATGGGATGGTATACGGCATCCACACAGGCCGGAGCCTTGGTCGGCCCGGTCTTTGGTGGGTGGCTTGTGTATTGGTTAGATTTTTCTTGGACCTTTAGCCTTGCTGGAGTATTTGGCGTGATTGGCTTGATATTGGTGTTGAATCTTCACTTAGAGGCACCTCCCTCAACCAATGACCAAAAACACTTTAAGGTGGTATTGGCGGAAATGTTCCAGGCGGTGGGGAAAGTCCTCCAAAACTCAATCGTCTTAGCCACGGCGGTAGCGGATGGGGCAAAAATGATTGCTAAAGGAGTGCTGATGGCCTTTTTACCTATCTACGGAGTCTCAATTGGGCTCAATCCCGGAGAGGTTGGCTTTCTGTTCGGAATACAAGGATTGACGTCTTTTTTGGCAAAACCTGTCATGGGCAAACAATCAGATCGCCTTGGCCGTCGTCCCCTCATATTCGCAGGACTTCTGATTTGCGCCGTTAATTTTGCTCTGATTCCCCAGGTCTCGGATTTTGGTCAGTTGCTTTTTCTCTCGGCGTTTTTTGGATTTGGGGATGCTGTTATTACCTCCTCGACTTCAGCTTTAGTGGCCGACGCCTCGGAACTCAGGACATTTGGTGCCGGCATGGGCATTCTGGGGACGATTACAGATATTGGACATGCCAGCGGTCCGGTTCTGGGCGGGATTCTCATCGCACTTTCTGGATTCCAAGCGGCCTTTTCCACTGTGGCAGGCATTCAAGTCATCGCAGCAATTCTTTTTCTTATCGTCGTGAATCGAGCGAAGCGAAATAACAGCCATGTTCACTAAGCCTCTTCGAGATATGCTAGAATGGTTCCGTTATGAATGAAGTCGATGCAAATTTTTCTACCGGCAACATCGTTGTGGGCGTACTCGCGGCTATCGGAGTCGTCGTCCTCATTATTGTCTTTATCTATGTCGCCAGGATGGTTCTGCAAGATAAGGACGAGTAACGGATGTTTACGGGAATCGTCGAGGAAATGGGCGTGGTCAAAACCCTTGAGAAACATCTCGGGGGAACCCAACTGCGAATTCTGGCAAAAACCATTCTCTCTGACGTAAATACTGGTGACAGTATTAGCATCAATGGAGTTTGCTTGACCGTTGTCCAAGCTGAGGAAGATGAATTTCTCGTCGAAGTCTCCCCTGAAACCCTTTCCGTGACTTCCCTAGATACCTTACAGCCAGGTATGCCCGTCAATCTCGAGCGAGCGATGAAGGTCAACGATCGCCTAGGAGGGCATCTGGTGTCGGGACATGTAGATGGTATTGGGACTGTGGTGAACCGTACCCAAGATAGCAATGCCATTCTACTCACGATAGAGGCACCCTCACATATCATGCGGTACTGCATCACGAAAGGCTCAATTACCATTGATGGCATTAGCATGACTATAAATGAAATTCGAAATCATTTGTTCTCCTTGGCCGTGATTCCACATACGGCCCAAGTCACAACGTTGGGCCTCAAGCAGCAAGGTGACCAGGTGAACTTGGAGTCTGATTTGATAGGAAAATATGTCGAGAAGTTACTTGCCGAGCGGGGACAGGCTCCGGCAAAACAAGCCCCAGTTATTGATAAAGATTATTTAAAAAAACGCGGATTGATTTAACAAAAGAAACTTTATCTGGCTCTCTTCCTTTCATTATTACCTCTAAAAGATTTCCCTACACACATAAAAGGAGACAAAGGAACGCGAGTTCCCTCAGACACACACGAGTGATTGCTTCAGATTGACTTACCGAGTTAGGTGTGATGCCTTTCCAAACAAACTTTAATTTTTCCACTTGCTGCCTGAAATGTTTTCGCAACATGACCACAGATAAAGAACCTGTACCCTCTTGGAAAGGTGCGACGTGAAAATAACCGAATTAGAAACAGAACGCTTATTACTCCGACAGTGGAAGGAGTCAGACTTCAAAAATTTGGCAATATTAAACTCAGATCCAGAAGTAATGGAGTACTATCCCACCCTGCTGAGCCGGGAAGAAAGTGATGCGATGGGATACAAATTTCAGGCTCTTCTATCAGAGAAGGGTTGGGGATTTTGGGCTGTGGAGCTAAAGAATCTTGATAGTTTTATTGGGTTTGCTGGTCTCCATACACCGAAGCAATCACTTCCATTTTCACCTTGTGTAGAAATTTGCTGGCGACTCTTAAAACCTTATTGGGGTAACGGTTATGCCACGGAAGCAGCAAAGGCAACCCTGAAATTTACCTTTGAAACTCTTGGGTTAACCGAAATTGTGGCATTTACTACCGTCTTGAATTCTCGCTCTAGGTCAGTTATGGAGCGTTTAGGCTTTGGAAACACTTTCCAAAACTTTTCGCACCCGGATATTCCGCCAGGTCACCCATTATCTGAGCATGTTTTATATAAATTAACGAGATCAGAGTGGCAATCAAATGGGCTTAACCCGGGCACCAATTGACTGACAAAGTCACTCTTTGCTTCTCACAAAAAGGACCTGTTTTCTGGTAGAGAATATTCTCAAGGGCTTTGACGGTTGTAATCCGACTTACAGCGGATATTCTAATCAAGGTTGCAGAAATGAAGATCGAACTGCTTGCTGATCATCTCGAAATATTGCCCACCCTGATTGATTGGTACCAATCGGAGTGGAAGCCATATTATGGAGTTGATGGGCCAGGAGACGCAAAAGCGGATCTATTCTCGCGCTGCAATCGTGAGGACGTTCCAATAGGTTTAGTGGCTATTGAGGGCGAGAAGGTTCTAGGAACAATGTCACTAGATCTTGATCGGAGCACTCAATTGACCCCGTCGATTGTTGGCTTACTGGTAGGCCTTGAATATCGGAAAAGAGGCATTGCAACAGCACTCTTACAATCAGCAGTCGACCTTGCACGAAAGCTTCGTTACCCTCACGTGTACACGAGTACAACCATATTGGGTGATCTACTTGAACGCACGGGCTGGCAAAAGTTGAGGGAAGTCAATTTCTTGAATGGTGAACAGGGTTTCATTTATATACACCATCTCTAACCATTGCCTTTTCGATTGTCCACGATGAGTAGGATTCGACCTAATGCGGATATTCCTAGTAAATAAATGATTTTTATCGACCAATCTTGAAGGTGGGACATGATCACAATGAATGATTGGATCCATGATGAATTCAAGCAGATTGGTAAGGACTATACTTCTAAAGATGAAGTGACTTTTTATGATGAAAGCCATGCAAAATTTCGCAACATCTCTAAAGAAAGTCTCCAGGTCTTAGATCGGCTCTCAGCAAAATCTGGAGAGGCCTTAATCGATTTTGGCTGTGGCACAGGTCTCTTTGCAATTGAAGCAGCCAAACGCGGATTACAGGTCATTGCGATCGATATATCCCCAGCGATGCTATCCTATGCAAAGAACAAAGCTGCTGAATCAGGTGTGGCTTCGATTACGTTTGTAGAGAGCGGGTTTTTACATTACCAACCTGTGTCAGGCCCAGTTGATTATGTGACAACTTCATTCGCTCTCCACCATTTACCGGATTATTGGAAAGCGATAGCGCTGAAAAAAATGTATGGATTGCTCAACGACAAAGGGCAACTCTATATTCAGGATGTGGTGATTGAAGAAAAGGATAGCATTGAACAAATCAACGCATTTATTCAATCTCAGGAACAACGTGGGGGTGATTTTTTAAAAAAAGATGCCATCGAACATTTTCGAGATGAATTTTCTACCTACGATTGGGTACTAGAAGGGATGTTAGAACGCGCCGGGTTTATCGTGAATTCGAAAGAATCATGCACCGGTCTTATCGCGAAGTATTTCTGTACAAAATAATTTCAAGATCTGCTTTAGGAAGAGGAGGGGACGGGGCACTCAGGCAAGGGTGGTCGGGCTTAAATCCCAACCACCCCGACGAAAAGTTAGATTCTCTCTGCTTTAATCTTCAAGTGTTGAAATGTCGCCTGGATCTTGACCCGCTTCTTTCGCTTTCAGAACCCGCCGCATGATTTTTCCAGATCGAGTCTTGGGGAGCGAGGCAACGATTTCAATTTCTCGGGGCACGGCAATCTTCCCTAAATCTTTGAGCACTTGATCTTTCATCGACCGGATGAGCCCGTCTTCTTCTTGATGCCCCTGTTTGAGAATGACAAAGGCTTTAATCGCTTCTCCGGCAGTCTTATGTGGCACTCCAATCACCGCAGCCTCTGCAATGGCCGGATGCCCCACCAGGGCACTCTCAACTTCGGCAGTCCCGATGCGATTCCCGGCCACCTTGATCACATCATCCGCACGACCCATAAACCAAAGATAGCCGTCCTCATCCTTTCGACAGACATCACCGGCGGTATAACAATTAGGAATTGTATTCCAATAGACGAGATAGCGATCGGGATCTTTATAAATTGTGCGCATCATGGATGGCCACGGTTTCTTGATGACCGCAAACCCTCCAGAATTGGCTGGCAAACTCTTCCCCTCACGATCAACCACATCGGCTTCAATTCCTAAAAATGGACGCGTGGCCGAACCAGGCTTCAGAGGGACCACGGGGAGGGGAGTGACCATGATCATACCCGTCTCTGTCTGCCACCAAGTATCCATAATGGGCTTATTACTTCCCGTCACTCGATAGAACCATTCCCAAGCTTCGGGATTGATCGGCTCACCGACGGTACCAAGAATTCTCAAGCTGGACAGATCGGACTTCTTCGGCCAGTCTTCTCCATATTTCATGAGTAACCGAATCGCCGTTGGCGTGGTATAAAAAATAGAGACTCCGTATCGTTCGATGAGGTCCCACCATCGACCGGGGTTGGGATAGTCGGGCTTTCCTTCTGCGGTTAAAATCGTCGCACCATTCAGAAGCGGACCATACACGATATAACTATGTCCGGTGACCCACCCCGGATCTGCAACGCAAAAATAGACATCCTCATCTTTTAGGTCAAACACATATTTCGTGGTGACATAGGTGCCCACCATGTAACCCCCATGCACGTGCAGGACTCCTTTGGGCTTTCCCGTCGTCCCCGACGTATAGAGGATGTAGAGGGGATCTTCGGCATCCAAGGGCTCTGCGTCACAGTGGGGACTTTCTCCGGACAACCATTCCTCCCAATCTCGCTCTTTCGGGGAGGACAGCGTCACACCCGGCTTTTCTCGTCGGACGACAATCACCGATTCCACGCTAGGGCAATTGGCCACCGCATCATCAACGACGGTCTTGAGATTAATAGACTTACTTCTGTCATAGCCGACATCCGCGGTAATCACCGCACGAGCCTCGGCGTCCTGAATACGACTCTCAAGAGCCGGGGCACTAAAACCTGAATAGACGACACTATGGACCAGACCGATTCGGGCACAAGCCAACATGGCCACGATCTGCTCTGGAATTTTTGGAAGATAAATTGTGACTCGGTCGCCTTTCTTCAAACCGAGGGCTTTCAGGGCATTGGCGCATTTGCCAACCTGTCGATGTAACTCGCCATAGGTGAATATGCGCTCTTCTCCATTTTCCCCGACCCATATGACCGCAACTTTATTTTTCCGCCAGGTCTTCACATGACGATCGAGACAATTGTAGGAAATATTACAGGTGGCACCCAGAAACCACTTTGCCCAAGGATACTTCCACTCCAAAACTTTCGTCCACGGGGAAAACCATTCAAGATCCTTTGCCTGTTTGTCCCAAAATCCTTCAGGATCCTTAATCGATTTTTGATACTCCATGTCATAGTCTTGAAGGTGGGCGACCGCTTTTGTTTCAGCCGTGGGTTCCACCACTCGACCCGACCCAAGTAAACTATCTATATTTTCATTCGCCATATATCACGCTCCTCTATCCAGGACCTCCGACAAAGTCTAAAAACCCTTTGCTATCCTCTATGGTCTATTGACTCATTATGGGGATCACCCCACGGATCTTCAAGCATACTTTTGAATGGGCAAGACTCCAGCATTTTAATCACCGCTATCCTTACATCGTAACTGGAAGACCCGCCCTAACCTCAAAAGCTATAAGGGATTCTTGACAGGTTCCAGCCTCGAACGTTAGCATGCAAAGGCCTAGTTTCAGCGAATCGCCAAATTTCTGAAAGACATACCACCACTTCTCAAGGAGTCGTTCTCTTGAATGTACGAGTAGACAGCCCGAGTCTAGCACAACCTCTCTTTCGTTTCCTTATCCTTTCTCTCTTTGCAACGATCTGTCTGGTCGGCCTCATGGGACGCTCGGCTTTTGGTCAAGCGGGAAAGCCCGATGTCCTCTACTACAAGTCATGGGCCATCATTGTCGCCATCGATGACTATGCGTCGGCACCTAAAACCCAGGGTGCGGTGGCGGGTGGGAAAGCCATTGCTCAAGTCTTTCGTGAAAAAGGATTTGAGGAGGTCATCGAACTGTATGACAAAAAGGCTAGTTTTAAGCAATTACGTTATATTCTTGAAGATTTTCTTCCCCGCAAAGCAGGCCCGTTAGATCGCATCGTATTTTTCTTCGCGGGACATTCCGGAATAACGAAAGACGTTGAAGGGCAAGACCTGGGATATTTGGTTCCCTGGGACTCCAAAGAAGGAAATGTGGGGCGGAGCCTCACACTGCATCAACTCAAAGACCTCTCCAAACGAATCATGTCCAAACATATTCTGTTTTTGTTAGACACAAATATAAGCGGATGGGAAGTGACTCCCCCCCAACAACTCTCATTGGAAGGACGGTTGGCTCCAGAAAATGAACCAGAAAAACGAGCGGTCCAACTCCTGGCAGCTGCCCCAAAACATGAACCGCTCACGCGCACAGAACAACCAAGCGTCTTCATTCAGGCTCTTGTTGATGGACTCCAGGGTCAGTCGGATGGAGATGGTAATGGCTGGATCCTTGCTAGCGAACTCGGGGACTTTGTGGCCACAAAGGTCAAGAAACAATCGAAGGGTCGTCAACACCCTGAATTTGTCCGTTTGGTTGGAGAAGGGGATATGATTCTTCAGGAGGGAGCTGCTCTTGTCGAAGTGGAACCCCAGACCCCTGAGGCTCGGCTGGCAAAGGCTCAATCTCTTTATCACCAAGCCCTTGCTGTCCTCAAAGGTCAAAATGCTTCACGGGAAGCCTTGAAGCATCTAAACCGGGCCATTAGCTACGATCAGAAATTTGGAGATGCCTATGTCGTCAAGGCTTATATCCTGCTGGACCTCATCCCGAATATTGAAGGAGCCCTTATTGCAGGATTACAAGCCGTTCAGTATGCCCCCAAGAATCCGGATTCCCACTTCACCTTAGGATTGATTCTCGAACGGAGACAGGAATATCAGGATGCTGAACGAGCCTACCAAGAAGCACTTAAAGTAAAACCAAACTATGTTGATGTCTACCTGTCACTCGGCGATCTTTATTCCAGGCATTTACAAAACCCGAGTAAAGCTGTTGACGCCTATGAACAATACCTCGCACATGGCGGCAATTCCAACCACGCACGGGAATACATTAACAACCATCCCCAAAAACCGAAGGGAACGCCCCATAAACAGCCATAATTTCCGGTACACCGGCACCGGATGTATCACAGGTAAACAGAAGAGAGCGACGAAGCGCCCTTATCAACCATTTCGCTAACTGTCGGCACCGCCTTTTAAATATCCAAGTCCAATCTTTAACGCTCGCCTGGTAATTTCAGGCCAGCGTACTTCCGGATATTCAGCAAGAACTGCCGCTGCCTTAGGATCTTGTACGTCTAAACCGGTAATTTTAATAATGCCGTCATCTATTTTAATATCTGCCATGTTGAGATCTCCTTAACAGCCACATCGTTCCAATGTTTCCTAACGCATATCCCAAATCAAAAGAGACACCTTCGCGTTGACTCCTTCTAAGGTGCATGCTAGCATAATTTACGTGTGTCTGGTCAAAACACACAGTCGTCTTGTTTAGAACACGATTCCCGGCCAACGATCATCTTAAAAGGAGGCTCCCCATGGGCTCACCCATGCCGAATCTTATGAAACCCTGCTTCCTCCTTCTTGGTACGGTGCTCTTAATAACAACCGTCGCCTGTGGTGGCCCTCCCACTTGGGTCAACCAAGGATCTGGATACCTGAACACCGAAGAAGATAAAGCCTTTTATGGGATGGGGTCCGTGGTAGGCGTTCGCAATGAACCCTTAGCCTGGGAAGCTGCGGAAACGAGAGCACGAGCAGAAGTGGCGAAAAACTTTGAAACCTATACGGCCTATCTGATGCGGGACTATACCGCCTCCACAACGGCTGGAGACTTCTCTGCCTCAACCGAAGAACAACACATTGAACGTGCGGTAAAAACCATCTCGACAGTCACCCTAAACGGTGTGCATCCGGTTGACCGGTATAAGGACGCGGACACGAAATCCTATCATGTGCTCGCCAAGCTCTCCTTGGAAGACATGCAGAAATCTCTGGCCAAAGCCAAAGAACTCAATGGTGAATTGAGAGAATATGTCCGAAAAAATGCCAATCGTCTCTTTGATGAATTAGCGTCGGAAGAAGCCAAGCGGGGAATAGGAAAATGATGAACATGTTATGGGTCGGCACAACGAGGGAGTCCTCCATGAAGCAACCGTCACGCCTTACAGGCTGGAGAGTTGGACTAACAGCACTTCTTATCATCGCAAGCCTCTTCCTCGTCGCATGCGGAAAAGAAAAGAAGATTACCCGTGTCGATCCCGGGGTTGTAACTGACTTGAGCGGCAATTGGAACGATACGGATTCACGCATGGTAGCCGAAACCATGGTAGAACAAGCGCTCTCCAATGCCTGGGTCGGCGAATATACGCAATCCCACAAACGGAAACCGACCGTCATTGTTGGAACCATACGAAACCGAAGTCATGAACATATTAACGTGAGCACTTTTGTGAATGACTTGTCACGTGAGTTGACGAATTCCGGAAAGGTTGACTTTGTGGCAAGTAAAGAGGAACGGCAGGAATTGCGGGACGAACGAAAAGAGCAAGCGGTGTTTGCCCGTGAAGACACGCAAAAGGCGCATGGCCGAGAGATCGGCGCAGACTTCATGTTAAAGGGAGACATCTCCACCATTTTGGACGAAGCCGATGGGACCAAAGCCATTTTTTATCAAGTGGACCTGCAGATGATCAATTTAGAGAATAATATTAAGTCCTGGTACGGCCAAAAGAAATTGAAAAAAGTTATCGAACGAAAACGTTCGTTGTTTTAAGCCGAGGCCATTCTGCGGCCTCAGGGTAATCACCTGATTCTATTTTCAGGGAAGTCATTCCCGTTGCACAGGCTCTTCTCGACTCTTGCTACGCTCCTCTTCTTACTCCTCCTCGCGGAGGGGTGCGCCTTTCAAAGCAAACGGTATGCCCTCATCGATAAAAGTCTGGCCGCAGGGGATGCGAAACGTGCAGATACAATCCTTCAACAAGCAAAAGAAGAATACGACTCCAACAGTCAGGTGCTCTATGCGATGGACCGAGGCATCACTCTTCAGTTGGCCGGGGACTACACGGCCAGCAACAGGTTTCTTGAACAGGCTGAGCAACAGATTGAGGACCTTTATACACGACGGGTTCGAACCGAAGCTAAAGCCTTTTTGACCAATGACTCGAAATTACCTTATGAAGGAGAACCCTTTGAGCAGGTTTGGGTCAATATTTCAAAATCCCTAAACTATGCCCTCCTCAATGAACCCGATGAAGCTGTCGTAGAAGCTCGACGTATTGATCATCGGCTCAATGTGTTGGCCAATCGAGTCGATGAAGACGAATACCACCGCGATGCCTTCGCACGTTATCTCAGTGGCATCATATATGAGAATGCGGGGGACATGAACAATGCATTAGTGGCTTACCGCAAAGCCTACCAAGCCTACCAAGAAACCAGGTCTTGGTCGAAAACCGGAATCCCCCAACTGCTGAAAGCCGACCTGCTGCGATTGACCGACGCTCTGCAACTTCGTGAGGAGCATCAACAATATCTCACCGCATTTGGTGCGATCCCTTGGGACCGCTGGGACCGGGTGAAAGACCTGGCGCAAGTTATCGTGGTGAGTTACAACGGCCGAACCCCAAAAAAGGAAGACTACTTTCTGGATGTCCCCATTAGCCTAGACGCACTTCAACTCGTCCTATTGAATAAAATAGGAAGAGGCCGAAGAAATACGCCTAGCACCAGAGCCTTCGAAACGGTCCTTTATGGTCTAAATGGGCGCGTCGTACGAATTGCACTTCCGACCCTCGTGCCACAAAAATCCTCCATCGCCACTAGTGCAATTACCCTCAAAGGGGTTAACCACAGCTTTACCTCCGAGACACAACTCGTGACCGACCTCACCGCCACCTCGGAAAAGGCACTTGACGATCGACTTGCTTCAACGACCGTGAAGGCAGTTGCACGTGCCGCAGCGAAATTCGCCTTGGCAGAAGGGGCCAGTTATGGAGCCCGTGCGGCCGTAGGCAAAGATAAAAAAGAAGCAGGACAAGTGGTGGGCCTCATTGTTGGCATATTAGGAAAAATGTTTGCGGTTGCCTCAGAGGAAGCGGATAAACGCAGCTGGCGAACCTTACCTGATGAAATTCATATTGCTCGAATCTGGGTGCCGCCTGGCACCTACGAGATGCAGATTCACCCACAAGCAGATAGCGGTGGTACCCTTGGATCCTCATCCTACTCACTCTCCCTACGCACTGGGCAAACACGCTTTGTTCTCGAACGGGTGGTACGATGAATTCAGCCATGCTAGCCCAGTACCTGCGAAAAGGTCTCCTCGTGCTTTGCGGTTGCCTTCTCCTTTTTGAAGTCGGTTGTTCACAGGTCTCCTTCATCCCCAAACCTCCTTGGGTTGATGGAGAAAGTCCGACATTCTCTTCCCAGGAATTTCTTGTTGGACGGGGGATGGCCACAACTCGCTCAGCGGCCACCGAGCGAGCCTACCGTGCCGTCGCCAGAATTTTTCAAACCCATGTCACCACACAAACAACCGATCGCGAATCCTATCGGTTGACTGAAGAGGATGGAAGCACGCGAGAGAAACGCGAGCTTTCCTTAGAGTTGGTCACTGAATTATCGACGGATAAGATGTTAGAGCAGGTCCAAGTGTTGGATTCCTGGTTTGATCATCAAGAAAAACTTCATCACATCCTGGCAGGACTCAATCGTCAACAGGCTGAAACGACCCTGATGGAAAAGATTCAGGCCCTCGACCAACGCATACAGGATGAATACGAGACCTCACAACAAAACCGCAACCACCTGTCTAAGATTCGAAAAATGAGTCAAGCACTCACCATATTGAAAGAACGCGAGGCCCTAAACTCCGATCTTCGGGTGATACGGTCAAATGGACAGGGCCATCCATCTCTATATCGTGTTGGTGAATTAACTGGACAACTTGATTCGTACATGGCAAACAATCTAGTGATTACTGTCGACATGAAAGGCACCCCGGCCATGGAAGCCAGACAATCACTTATTGAAGGACTCCTCGCAGAACAGTTACCGGTCAGGCAACAAGATGCACCATACCCATTGCCAACCGATTCACCTTCGGAGGAGGAACGATCACATCTTGGCATCAATGGTTATGTCACCACATGGACCACCGCAGTCGGCGATCCTGAATTTCATTTCGTCAAATGGTGTATCGATGTGATGCTGGTCGATCATGCGCAGGGGCAAATTGTCGGTGTCCTGTCACGCAGGGGACGAGAAAGCCAATTAACCCTTCAGGCTGCCCAACGAAAAGCCGTTCGTGTCATGCTCCAACACCTGTCTAAACCAGTCGCACAGGCTTTAGCCATGTATGTGTATGGAAGGGGAGAGGCGTTCGAAGATTCTCGCGGAGGCGCATCCTGCCCACGAAGTCATTAAGGATTGGTACATTTATTTATTTCATTTTCACACGAGGTTAATTTCATGAAAAAAACTGCATCAAAAACCGACGAAACCGCAGCTCGTCGTCGAACACCTAGCCGCTTGGCCAAATCCAGACTCATGGAACGGATCAAGGAAGATACCAAGGGCATCAACTCTGGCAGCATGACCACCACCCTACGCAAACAGGGATATGAAGAGATTGGATTACAGGAGTTACAGGACCGCTTATCGAAATTACGGACTCCACTGGCCGAACTTATTTTGTCTACAGGGAGAGGATGACGCATGCCATTTTATTATTTTGACTCCACTGCGCTAGTCAAACGCTACAGTGCCGAACGTGGGAGTAGAATGGTCAATGGTTTATTGGCGAAACGAGGCCGGGTTGCCCTGGTTTCCACCCCCACGCTCAATGAATTTTATTCTGTGCTGGCCAATCAAGCCAAGCAGGGGGACCTGACTCGTGATGACTGGTATTCGGTCGTCTTCAAGTTCGAAGTTGAGTCGGATCGAGGGATGTTCAATTTCATCTCACCGAATAATCAGACCTATCTCTCAGCCAAAGAACTCAACATGGAATTCCCATCTCTCCGATCCGCACAAGCCATTCATCTGGCCTTGGCATTGGAGTTAAAGCCTTTACGCTTATCCATGGTCAGTGCGGATAAAGCCTTATTGGAAACCTGTCGACCGTTGGGTATCAAACCGATTAATCCTGAAGACTAGTGGTACACAGGCATCGGTGAGGTAGAAGCGAAACAACTCAAAAGAGCGGAGAAGCGCCTAAGAAGACCGACAATCAAGATCATCTCGAAGAGTCCGTACGGTTTCCTGCCACTCCTCAATGGTGGTGAGACGTTTTTGAACGCGCATCGCGATCGAACCTTCCGGTACATTCAAATCTTGACTCTGAAAGAGCCGCCGAGCCTCCTCAATTTTCCGTTGAGCTTGAATAAATTCCAAACAGAGAGCAGGGGAGGCTGGAGGAGTGCCTCCCCCCCGTTCAAATAACGCGAGCGCTCGAAAGACCTGCTCCTGTGCTCGAAATAGTTTCTGAAGAGCTCGGTAAAAAGTACCCCTTGCCTTACCGGATACCTGTTTTTCCAATTCTGTCGCCATCATGGCCGCTTTGCCAATTGACAGGGATGCTCCTTCGGGATCGCCCTGAGCAATCAACGCCTCCGCCCGTTGCTCGAGGCGACTCATTTCAGGTTCGGCCCCCATCTCCTGCCCCATGACCAAAGGAAGAGAGCTCAACAAACTGACCAGGCAGAACACAACGGCGCTGATCGTCGAACGACGACGAGTCATTTACTCAAGACCAACATGGTCGACTGGGGAAATTTGACGCAAACTCCAAAAGACCGCTTTTTGCAACTCTTTGACCTCGGGCGATACCTTATCTGCTTTCCCAGAATGTAACTCTTGTTGCAATTCCCGAAGCGGTGGTAACGCTTTTCGGTCGGGGACCTTTCCCAAGGCCCATGCTACTTCCGTTTTCACGCCAACATGTTCCGAACTGAGGGTTGCCAGAAGAGGGTCAACCACCGAAAAATCGTAATTTAGCGAACCAACCATGCCAAGTGCTTTGGCGGCAGCAGCTTGAATGGCAGGAACCTCAGACTTGAGAAGATCCGTGAGTAATGGAATGGTACCCTGATTGCCAATTTTGCCTAAGGCATGCACGGCCTGCTCAGCCAGCATCACATGTTGCCCTTTGGCAATTTCGGAGAGACGAGGAATGGCATCAACGGCAAAAATCTCTCCCAAGACTGAAATAATTTTCACCTTACGCGACACGTTGGTGTCCTTCTCATCCAACAAGGTCAAGAGTCGCGAGACTTGGTTCCAATCGGCAGTGACCAAAACCGGAAAATCATAAGCCTGGAGTTTCTTCTGTAATTGTTCTAATGCAAAGGCCCCAGGGTCCGACTGTTTGGCTTCCGCCGCAGCCGTGACCGCATCCTCAAACTCAGTACGCACCTCCTTATGCCAGCCGAGCTTTTTCCCGCTCAAAAGATAAGTCAGTTGACAAGCCGGCCCTTTCCACACACGAGAAGGGGAGTCGGGTAAATCCGCATCCCCTCCAGACGTCCCGGTTCCTTCCCACATTTTCCGCTGCTCACATTTCACTCGAAAAATCACATCATAATCCGCACTCCGATCGGTCACAGTGAGATATCCTAACTGTTTCATCCGGCTCACCACGAGATCTCGGATGTTCTGAGCGTCAACCTCACCCTTATCAGTTAAGGCCAGTGCATCAATCAACACCCGTTCGGCCTTCGCTAACCGCTCCTTTTGTCGAGCCGTTTTTATTTCCCGGCGAGCCTCGCCCTCACCAACCCACACACAGGCCAGAACCAATACTAGTGCCATGACGAATCTATTCATGAATAACCTCCAGCCACACTGCGTGGGTTTTGATAAATATACAGATGGTGCAAAGTCTACAATACCGAAGGCATGACATCGCATGCAAGTTGAAGGATGCCCGTTCCACCTGTATAATCCCACCACCATGCTCAAAGAACGGATTGCCTTTATTGGTGCGGGAAATATGGCCGAGTCGTTGGTTGCGGGCTTGCTCGCCGGGAAGGTCCTTCCACCCGCCCAACTCATGGTCACCGATATCCAGGCTGAACGAACGGCCTATGTCGCTGATCACTATCATCTTGAGGTCGGCAACAGTAATGCTAAGGCTGCAGCCTGGGGAAATGTGGTTGTCTATTGTGTCGAACCCCAAGTCCTGGATCAGGTGCTCAAGGAAACGGCGCCTCATCTTCAATCCGATGCCCTGGTGATTTCCGTCGCAGCCGGTTTTCCTATTGCACGAGTCGCCAATTCCCTTCCAAAAGCGGTTCCGATTATCCGTGCCATGCCTAACACCCCATCCAGCATCCAAGTGGGAGTCACTGCCTTATCCCTTGGCACAGGCTTAACGGATGAACATGTGCGGGTAGCTCAGACAATTTTTCAATCAGTAGGACAAGTCGTCACGGTGGAAGAAAAACATATGGATGCCGTCACGGGGTTAAGCGGGAGCGGACCGGCATACATTTATGTCATGATTGACGCCATGGCCGATGCCGGAGTGAATATGGGCCTCCCTCGAGACGTGGCCCAACGGTTAGCAGCCCAAACGCTTCTCGGTTCAGCAAAGATGGTTATGGAAACAGGGGAGCATCCCGGACAACTCAAAGACCGTGTGGCATCACCAGGTGGAACAACGATTGCCGGCATCCATGCCCTGGAGCAAGGAGGGTTCCGAGCCACGTTGATGAACGCAGTGGAAGCGGCCACCCTCAGGTCACGTGAATTAGGACAAGACGAAACGCCTTAACGAGATCATAACCAAGGAGTACGCACGTGCAATATTGGGTCAAAGTAGTGTTTACCGATAATCAGGAACTGATGGTGCAAAATGCCATTCGCCATACGATCAGCGATGATATGGAAATCTTGGAAGTCGATACCCAAAAAGAAGTCTTTATTATCCCTATGAAACAACTCAAATACCTGTCCTGTGACGCGACGGTCTTTGCAAAAAAATAAGGTTTTTTGGATAAAATTTTGTCCCCCTCATGGCCATCCCTCTAGGGATTGACCGCTCAAGAAGCCCGGGTACCGCCTTGAGCTGCGCCCACCAGCATGACCTTTGAGACCGTTAGCGTGATTGCTCCAAATTCCTCCTCCACGACTCCTTCCAAGACCTGCGGCCGTGTCGACGACAGTAAGTGCCGATACCGACGATGCGTGCGGGGGAACAACGTCGTCTCGTAGAGACCTGTCTGATCCTCGAAACTGACGAACTCCATCGCATCCCCATCTTTGGTCTGAACCGACTTTCCTGTGATCAGCCATCCGAGCATCGAGACTCGCTTTCCAACATAGCGATGCATCTCACAAGCAGAAACATACTCTCCACAACTGACGCGTTGGCACCTGAACAGCTCAATCGGATGTTTGCTCAGGCAAAACCCTAAGACCTCCATCTCATACCACGCCTGCCGCATTTCTGAATATTCGTCGGGAATGGGCAAGGGCGAGTGCGAATGCTCGTCCACCAGTGATGCTTGTGACATCCCATGTGTATGACCTGATGAGAGATGCGCATTCCGACTGCGCACCCAGGCATGGAGACGCCAAAGCAATGCCGGGCGGGTAAGCTCTCCCGCGATAGAATCGCAGCATCCCAGCTTGATGAACCGCACGGCTTGAGCCAAGTCAGGGTTCACTCTGGTGAGAAAATCCTGCCATGAACGGAATGGCCCTCGACGTTGACGCTCGGCAAGAATGTGATCGGCAAATGCTCGTGTCAGATGTTTAATTTGCATGAATCCCACACGAATGGCACGCCCCTTCCCAACATAGGCCCATTCACTTGTATTGACGTCGGGAGGAAGAATGGCAAGCCCCATTCGTCGTGCTTCAGAGACATAGGCAAAGGTCGAATAGAATCCTCCCTGGTTACTGATAACCGCCGCCATAAACTCAGCTGGATAATGGATTCGCAAATAGGCCGACTTAAATGATACCTGCGCGTAGCTGGCCGAGTGGGGTTTGCAAAAACTGTAGCCGGCAAAACTCATGATCATGTCCCAGATCGCTTGCACGGTTGCCCACGATGCCCCATTGCGCATGGCCCCTCGACAGAATTGTTCACGATAGTCCTGAAGTTGCCGTTGTTTGTGCTTTTTCGTGAGCACCTTTCGAAGTTGATCGCCATCTTCGATGGAAAATCCCGCGAGCCTCACAGCCACTTTTGTGACATCTTCTTGATAGATCATAATGCCATGGGTCTCAGCCAGCTCCTCTTCCAATAAAGGATGAAGCGGTGCATAGGTTCCACCATGGGCTCGCCGAACGAATTCTTGAACAAAGCGATTCGCCGCCGGACGTACGAGGGAGGACACCACAACGAGATAGTCGAAGACATCGGCCTTGTCTCGCCGATCCGTGGGCATCGCCTTCCAGAGTTTGGTCAAGAGTTGCCGAGTCGCCGGTGATTCAATATAAAAGCAGCCGATCGTCTCCGCACGTCGGATCACATCTCGGGTTGGACTATCAGCAAGAGGATTCCACGTCATCGGATCCAAACAGACCCCGGTGTGACGCGCCACCGCATCAACGGCATCACGAATAACCGCCAAAGAACGATTCCCAAGAATATCAATTTTGACGAGACCGGCATCTTCACATTGATCCTTTTCCCATTGAATGACAGGAACCCCTTTTGCCGCCACTTCGACCGGGACATAGCGACGAATCTCATCCGGCACGATCACAATCCCACCACAATGGAGCGCCAGATGACGAAAATGACCTTCAAGTTGAGGTGCCATTTCAAAAATATCTTTCCAGGGATCAGACGTCGAACGCTGTGTATGCAATCCGCGTTCAAACTGCTGACTCACATGGTTGACCTCTGTCGGTGATAATCCGTAGACCTTGGCCAACTCACGCATGGCCGCGCGCGGAGCGAGGGTGTTCTGATTGGCGACCATGGCGGCGCGAGCGGCTCCATATCGCATAAAAATGAAATCCAGGATTCGATCTCGTTCATCCCATGGAAAGTCAATATCAATGTCCGGTGGATCATGTCGCCCAGGATTGAGAAACCGCTCAAAGAACAGGTTATGCTGAATCGGATCCACATGGGTAATCCCTAAACAATAGGACACGATGGAGGCCGCAGCCGACCCCCGGCCACAGGTTCGTGGAGCTTGCTGCACAATTTCATCGACGACGAGAAAGTAATGGGCATAGCCCTTGTTACAAATGACCGCCAACTCTCGTTCAATTCGCTCTTGGACTCGCGGCTCTTGAGCACAGCTTCCATACCTGACATGTGCCCCGGCATAGGTTTTTTTGCGCAAGAGAGTCGACGCATCTTCATCTGGCATTTGTCGAAATGTTGGGAAGATGGTTTCCTTGAAATCCCAATTCACATGACACTTCTTCGCAATATGATTGGTATTGGTCAGCGCGTGAGGCACATGGGGAAAATACTGGGCGAAGGTGCTGGGCGGCATGAACCAATGACTCGATCCACAGCAGTCTTCAGGCTGGAGACTTGTCATGGTAGCCTTACAGGCAATAGCCCGCAGTAGACGATGGATCTCAAATTCTTGCGGCCGCACAAAATGCACCCGATTGGTTGCCACAGGCGGGAGACCAATCTGACGACTGAACGCCAACGCCTGGTGCATCATCGCACCTGGCGTCAGCTCAATATACAGATCATCCTGGGAGTCTTTCTTCCACGCAGTCACGGCAGACGCATCATCGGACAGAATAATTAAGCCGGCTCGGTAGCGAGCCACGGCCGAGATAAAGTCAAAGTCTCCATCACTATGGCGCGCAGATAATACGCGACAGAGATTGGCATAGCCTTCTATTGATTTTGCAAGTAACACCGCACGGTGATGGTGATACACCAGTTCAGCTCCCAAGATAGGCTGCAACCCTGCATAGCGTGCGACTTCGATAAATCGAATGGCCCCATACATACCATTGGTATCCGTCAAGGCTAAGGCCTCTGCACCGTGAGCGCGTGCGGCCTGGCAAAGATCTTCAAGAGAAGAGACCCCCGCCATCGGAGAGTAGAGAGAATGAACATGGAGGTGAACGAATGACATGGCGAGCCTGCACTTAATGATTTACTTGAGCTTTTCGCGCTTGAAGACTTCGGCCAAACTGAATGACCTCTTCTCCAAACCGATCGCGGAGACGATCAAGTACACGTGCGACAACCTGTGGACGAGTCGCGTCGCTCCTTTCAGGGAAGAGGGATAATTGCCCCACGCCTGTACTTAAATGCTCCACAGCCAGTGTCATGGAACGAATGCGTACACGACGACGGAAACAGCGGCGAAACAGGGTCGTCACATGCCGAAACAACTCCTCCTCCCAATACGTCGCACAAGGAAACCCCTGTTGGCCTGAGACAAGAGCGTGATCGCTATACCGTAATGTCAATGTCATGGCCTGGCAGATTTGCTCGTGTTTGCGCAACGTCCGGCACAGACGTTCAAGGAGATGAAAGAGCAGCCCAAGCAGACGATGTTCATCGATTTCGTCCGGCTCCAACATAATCGATTCCTCATAGCTCATGCGCCGAATGGGAGGCAGAACCGGCGAAGGATCGATCCCGTGAGCCCAGTTGTGTAACACAAGCCCCTGCTCTCCTAAGACACATTCAAAATGCTGTCGTGGAATGGCAGCCAACTTACCAACGGTCAGAATATTCAAATCTTCAAGAATCACATAAAGTTTTGATTTCGGAAACTCATGCAGCCCGGGAAGCGTCGAGATGGGGAGGGGAGCCAGGAATGTCTTTTCTGACCCAGCCTGCACTTCATAGAGCTCTAGAGGATCAACCTGCTTGGCTGCAATATGAGCCACGAGTTTTGTATTGGCTACGCCGGCAACCGCCGCAAGCCCAGACTCCCGAGCCACTTCACGCTGAATGCGTACCGTCGCATCGGCTGCAAATCCAAAGAGCCGCCTCGTCCCTGTTAAATCCAAGAACCAATGGCCAGGGCGCCTTGGCTCCCAAATTGGCGCGATAGGCGCCACGGCTTCGAACAGTCGTTGGTTCGCTTGACGGAGGCGAAGCGGATCTGGCGGACAGACCTGAAGTCGAGGACAGAAGCGAAGCGCATCACCGAGTGACATTCCCGAAACAATACCTTCCGCCTGTGCTTCAGCGGAAACTTCCTGAAGCACAGCCCGAGGAGTCAGGGCCGGAGCAATAGCCATTGGTCGATCGCGAAGCCAGGGATCAGCGAGCCGGGCCAGTGCAATTGCAAAGGTTGGAACTTCAAATGAGACAATCTGACGATCTTGACCAGATAGCACTTCGCTCTCACTCGCTGCTGAATAAGCAAAAAATTACTTCAAGTGATTTATGAGGTTTTTGAGATACTGACAAATCTGTGCGAAGCAGCTCAGACAAGATTGCCAGGAGCGAGACCGATATCACGTTAATAGACACAGGGTCTTAAAAACGTCTCTGTTCTCAACGGCACGTTACCGTCAATACTTTCTCATCAGACTACAGACCACAGCCGCAATGCGCAGCTCGTCCTTGGGAACAATTGGCGGATAGTTTTTGTTGGCAGCCTCGAGAGTGACCTTTCGGCCACGTTTCGATAGGCGCTTGAGCGTCCATTGTCCATCCACTTGGGCCACAACTATTTCTCCATGCTTGGCCTGTTCCCGTCGCTCCACCAACACAACATCTCCCGGCAAAATTCCAGCCTCGATCATGGAATCTCCTGTGACTTTCAGCATATAGGTTAATTCTTTGTTCCTGATCAAAAACTCCTCCAAACTGATGGGATCAAGGGCTTCCTCTTCCGCCTGATTAGGCGGTCCGGCCACGACCGAGCCGAGCCATGGAATTTCAAAAAAATAGCGGGTGGGCAAGAGACGGCCGGTGGCATCTTTGCGCAGCCGGCCCACTTCGATTAAACGGTTGACCAGCTTGACCGCCGCAAACTTTGAACGGAAGCGAGCTAACTCCGCAATCTCACGGTACGAAGGCATACGCCGATGTGTGCGATAAAAACTTACGATTTTGGAAAAATACTGATCGCCCGTCATGCCTCTATCATAGGTGTACGATCGTACACTTGTCAAGAAAAAGACCTCCGCCTCACGATTGGAGAGGGAGCCGGGGAAGACCGCCCTTGATCAAGATATGTCTAGGAACAAAAATAAGGAAATCGACTATTCAAGAACGCCAGAAGGACATGGTATGGTGGGGCAGAAGGAGGAGGTGTTGAGATGAAACTGTTACTAGTGGCAGTCATACTTCTTGTTGGATTCACTGGATGTGCCGATAAAACCCCTTACGATTTCACCCAATGGCACGGGTCTTGTCGTGAATATGATGAAACATCAGCTCGCTATCAAGAATGTATTCGAGAGGTCAATCAAGCCATTCAAGAAGACGTCAAGTCGCATTCCGTCTCCACGTACGAGTCCAAGTTTTTCGACTCCAAGTCCTATTACGAGACACTTGAAGAGGACAAGCGCTATCGAGAAAAACATGACAACCTGGTCTTCCCCGAATCAGACCGTCCCTCTCGTGCTATCTGCCGCACAACCGATCGCCCTCTCACTAAGTCAGATACAGAATGTGTGACGAACTACTAGCGTGAGGTCGGGAATCTTTATAAAGCGCTAGTGGTTAACTCTCCAATTGCTCACACAACTCAAGCAGGGTTGTGAAACTCCCGATTGCCTCAGGGGAGGTGGTCCCTCCTACGAGTATACAGTCGAGACCAGCGTTCTTTGCACCGCCAAGATCTCGCCGGGGTGAATCACCAATCACGACCGCTTCCGTTCTCGCGACCTTCAGCTGATCCAGAACAAGCTCAAACGGTTTTGGTGAAGGTTTGACCATGCCGTGATCCGAAGAAAAAGACATCGCGCTCCACACATCAAGGATGCCACTTTGCCTAAAGGTATGTTGCCAAGCTGCCTTTGGTGACCAAATATCAATCACGGCACCTAAGAGAAAAGACCTCTTCAATATACGCAGGGCATCCACATAGGCTTCAGGAATATACCCACATTCATGATGGGCAAAGGTCGCTATGATTCGACGAAATTCCTCTTCCTCATATGATTCGTTCGCTATAACACGAATCGCCTCTTGGAGAGATGGAAAGCAATGGCGGTATTTTTCATTTACATACCTTTCACTCAAATACTCATACATTGCACGTATCATTGTGTTTATGTGTGATCGTTCAAGCTTCCCTCCGAGAGTCGAGTAATACAGTGAAAAATCCTCGGTTGGACCAAATCGATCCTCACCAAACATGAAGGTCCCATTCATATCAAGTAGTAATGCTTTCCTTCCTTTCAATAAGTTGGCCTTCACCTTCATTCCTCAACTCCCAATTACGAATCCCCTTGCACCGAGTTCTATCTATTAGCTTCTTCAGGTTTCAACCGAAATAACATGGTTTGAACTCAGTATGGAATACCTGAGACCTACGAGTGGTTATCCACATTTCTGTGGCGCCACCTTAGTTCTGACGTTTTGAGCACACAGGTCTTTGATTTTCTCATCAGCCATCAGTAGGGTTTGACTCAGCCGCTTTGAAGTCATATTCTGGGCCCAACAGGAATTCCTATGGCTCACAATATTTTCAGACTCTTCATACTGCTTTTGCTCCCTCTTCTCGTTTCCTGTGCCCTCGGAAACGAGTGGGAACAGGCCAAGAGTACCGACGAGGCCTACAGGAAATGCTTGGAGCGCCACAAGAATGATCCGGACATATGTGCCGATCACCGAGAAGGGGCACAGCAGGCTCAGCAACGGTATGAAGAACATGGGAGGGAAATGTGGGGATATCCCGGAGAAACCCCCTAGACCATGACAGAGACCAACTCCTAGCATCTTCACCTTTTTTAGTGCTTTGGAATCGACATTATAGAAGGCAATTGACAGAGACTACTTCTTACAGTACTGTTTTCCTAGACTAAGAAAACTTTTTGGACGGAATCGTGGACTACAAACGCATTATTACTATTGAACCGGGAAAATGTGGAGGTAAACCCTGTATTCGGGGATTACGGATTACCGTTTCTGACGTTTTGGATTATTTGGCTTCTGGAATGACCGAGGATCAACTCTTAGCAGATTTTCCTGATCTCACTCGTGATGACATCCGTGCCTGCTTGGCTTTTGCAGCTGATCGCGAACGTAAACTTGTATCTGTTCCTCCTTCGTGAAACTCCTATTAGACCAAAACCTTTCTCCGAATCTTATTTCCGACCTCATCGATCTTTTTCCTGAATCTCAGCATGTTCGTGAACTGAATCTCCATTCAGCTTCAGATAAAGAAATTTGGAACTTTTCTTTAGAGCACAACTTTTCAATTGTCTCAAAGGATTCGGATTTTCAAAAATTCAGTTTTCTACTTGGTCCTCCACCAAAAGTCATTTGGATTCGTCGGGGGAATTGTTCAACTGCCGAAATACTCCATATTCTTCGAGCAGGATTCACAGAAATACAAGAATTCAACATGGATTCCAATGAGGCCTTTCTCATATTAGAATAGTGATAATGGATGCTCCATTAAAAAAAATCCTCTTTGTCTGTATTGAAAACTCGAATCGGAGTCAAATGGCCGAGGCCTTTGCCCACATCCATGGGAAGGGGACTGTGCAAGCTTTTAGTGCAGGTTCTCGTCCATCCGGCCAAGTCAATCCCAAAGCCATCGAGGCCATGAAGGACTTGAAGTATGACCTGACCGCCCACCATTCTACAGGCCTCCAAGATCTTCCCTATGATACCTTCGAAGCCGTCGTCACCATGGGCTGCGGTGATGCCTGTCCATCAGTGAATACGACCATCAGGGAGGATTGGAATATTCCCGACCCCAAACATCTTCCTCCTGACCAATTTCGCGAAATTCGTGACCTGATTGAACGGCAGGTGAAAGACCTCCTCACCAGACTCTAATCGGGGAGCCGAGTCCATGCCCATTCAATTGAAACGTGTATACCTCCAACCATCAAAACAAGATGGATATCGCATTCTAGTCGAGCGACTCTGGCCTAGAGGGCTCTCAAAATCTCAAGCAAAGGTTGACCTTTGGTTAAAGGAAACTGCCCCTTCAACCACCTTACGGCAGTGGTTTCAGCATGATCCAAAGAAATGGAAAGAATTCAAAAAGAGATACTTCTTGGAGTTACACGATAAGGACACATGGCTACAGGATATTCGGAAACGCGCCAAGAAGGGGACCGTCACCTTTGTCTTTGGGTCAAAAGAAGAGGAATTTAATAATGCTGTTGCACTGAAGGAGTATCTTGAGAATAGCTAGTGTAAGGAAACAGTGGTTAGCCTTTTAGTAAATCTTACTTTTCCCATAATAAAAAGCCCCGCCTGGCAGGAGGACCAGGCAGGGCCTTTTTCCTGTTCACGATCGGGACGTACCCTTATGCCTTTTTATGCTTCATATCAGGAGGCATTGGCATCCAATTGCTGCCCTTAATCATCCCACAGTCCCCCTTGGACATTTTGAGCCAGCCTTTGCCTTCACAGGAATTTTCTCCTGCACAATCATGGCCTTTGGCAGCACAATCACCTTTGCCCTTACAGGCATTCACGCCATGACATTGTCCCATAGCCACTTCGCTTCCTGAGGCCGGACCAGAGTGATGTCCATAATGGCTACAGCCGGCAGCCAGTAACAGGCCCGATAGGGCCGCGGTAGTCAGCAGTCGTGTCTTCATAATCCATCTCCTCCCTATATTTAAGTGAATGGGTCGACGTGTATTCAGAGGGGAAAAGCACCGTCCATACCTTGCCATACCGAGTTGTCGAAGAACTGTGAGTTTGCTTACAGTAATTTTTCATATTGGGCCGTATAGTTTTCAGCAGTTTTTTGCTCCTCTCTACTGTAAGGGGCAAGGTCCTTGGCCGACTTATCAGGCACATGCACCTTATTCGATCGAATCCAAAAATGATCCCAACCACGAAGCTGCCCAATCCAATTCCATCAATGATTCACACTTTCAAGTAGTTATATGACTTTACTCATGTATTACTCAGCATTTCCATTTGATCAAGGAGGTATCGATATTACGTTTAGACGCCTTTTTACCGTTTAGAACCGGTTCACCTTGTCATGTTCTTTCATTAACCATTTAGGAGGATTATTATGATTTCGAAAAAGTCATTGCTTGTTAGCGCAGCCTTAACAAGTCTCTTAGCAGCGCCTTCAGCGTTCGCCGACCCGGGTCATACAACAGCCATGGGAGAAGGCACCATGGGACAATGTCATGGCGTGAATGCTTGTAAAGGACATGGGGCCTGCAAAGGGGCGGGGCATTCCTGTGAAGGAAAGAATTCCTGCGAAGGCAAAGGCTGGCTCAAGATGTCGAAGGAAATGTGCGAAAAATTAAAAGATGGCAAATGGAACGCCATGCCGAAAAAGAGCTAACCATGAACCGGAATCTCTCATGAGCTCGAACAGCACGACCGCAGCCTTTGAGGGAATGATAGGGGTGGGACTCCGTCCCACCCACTATCCCTACCTTGAAGAACGTCCCCCCCTCTCTGTCAGATGGTTTGAGGCCATTAGTGAAAACTACATGGACTCACAGGGACGGCCAATGGGTATGCTTGAACTAATTCGGCAAGACTACCCCGTTGCCCTGCACGGCGTGTCGCTCTCCATTGCTTCAGGTGAAGGCATTCGTCCCGACTATATTCACAAACTCAAGGCCCTCATCGATCGCATCGACCCGTGGATTGTCTCAGATCATCTCTGTTGGACCGGAGCTCATCGTGGCAACCTCCACGACCTCCTGCCGATTCCATTTACACAAGAAGCCCTACTCTACATCGTCAATAATATCGATTATGTCCAAAACGAACTAGGACGGTCTATCCTCTTGGAAAACGTCTCAACCTATCTTCAAATTAAAGGCGCTGAATATACCGAGTGGGATTTCATCACAGAGGTCGCACAGCGATCTGGATGTAAAGTTTTACTCGATGTGAATAATCTCTATGTAAACTCCCAAAACCATCACTTTAATCCCCAAGACTATCTTGATGCCATTCCCGTAGAAAAAATCGGCCAGATCCACCTGGCAGGCTATACGGATATGGACACCCATTTATTCGATACACATTCCCACCAGGTCTATCCAGCCGTCTGGGACCTCTTCTCAAAGCTGATTTCTCGCGCCCCGGACGTCCCGGTTCTTATCGAGTGGGATGATGAAATTCCAGAGTTTCCTCGACTGGAAGAGGAAGCTGCCACTGCAAACCATTATTGGCTGGAACAGCATGGCTAATCTTTCCCTTGTAGAACTCCAGGCTCTCTTCAATCGCATGGTTCTCCAGGGAAACATTCCGGACGAACTTGCCGATCAGATTATCCCTGGCGGTACTCTCACAGTTCAGAACTCTCTCCTTGTGTATGAACGGGGATATCATGCCCGTCTCACCGAAGCCCTTGGAGAAACCTATGAAGGAATCTGGTGGGTACTGGGGGATGAAGGATTTTTTCTCCTCGCCAAAAAATATTTGAATGCCCATCCTTCTGACACCTACACCTTATCGAATATCGGCAGACAACTTCCGTCTTTCCTCCACTCCTATTCAGAGACAAAAGACTTTCCGTTCCTTCCAGACTTGGCAAGATATGAATGGCTGTTTCATGAACTCTTTCACCGCCAACAACATCCCTCAATCTCCCCAGATGCCCTCCAACAAGTACTGGGGGCTGGAGATGCCGCATTAAAGTTTGGAGCGGCTGTGGCGCTTTTTGAGGCGCCCTATTCGGTCTATAATATTTGGAGACGCAAGAACGCTGACCCCAATGACCGTAGCCCGATCCACTGGGATCAGCCCCAACACCTTCTCTTGTATAAACATCAACAACGAATTTTAGTTAAAGAGCTGGAAGGCCAGGAAGCCCGTATCCTCGGACACCTCCTGCAAGGAAAGACGATTGAGGAAACGATTACCGAGATGTCTCGTGATGGGGATGACCTGTCCGAAGCCATGATTGGTCCACTCTTTCAACTCATATTCAACACAGGAATCATTCAGGATATTCGCCCCATCGAGAACGACACGATTAATATCATGAACTCGGCATCTTCACATTCCTAAAACCTTCAGGTGAGTCGCCTCTACCATGCTCATGCTGGGGGTCTTCTGCACCTTCAAGACATAGATAATCATTGAAATAAAAATCATATTCTTCGGAGAACGGATAGAAAAGAAGGGACTATTCGCGGTCGGACTTCTGCATTTGTTTGTTAATAATGGTACGACCGACAACAATCAGTACGAAGGAAATGACCAGAGAGGAGACCGCAAAGATGGCGGTGGGTATAGTGGCATTGGCAATGTATCCAGCCTCATGAAGACCTTTGATCACGTAACTCGCCAACCCTGACATATAATAGGCAATGACAATAACTGATAACGCTTCCACAGTATGCTGAAGAATCGCCTGACTTTTCGTTGTACGATCGACACTCTTCAGCAATTTGAGATTTTGATCCTGAAGCGCCAGATTCTGTTCTTGAGACATCAAATCTACACGAGTCCGTATCACGGAAATGATGCTCTCGAAATCTTTTTCCATGGAATCAATGCGTCGGATCAGCTGCTGATAGCCATCGGCGACACCAGATGTCCCACCAATAATAAAATCAGATAACGGTAAAAAGGGAGGTAGAGCACGCTCCTGAAAACTCTTCATGGTCGCTTCAATAATGGCATCATAGGGTACCGAGGCGGACAACTGAAACCGCATCGTCTCGGCAAACCGGCTTACTTCCAAAAAATCTTGAGTCAGTCGATTCATCCATTGTTGTAAGGTATCGGCGGTCGATGTACTGAGTTGCGCTGTGATCAAGGCCCGTTGCTCTACATGTCGCTGCTCGAATTTATGGGCTAGATCAACCGCCTTGGCAAAATTGGCATAGGGTAGGAGCAGCAAATGGTAATAACTTTCCGCAGTCACAATGCCTTCGACGACTTTGGCAATATGCCGTAAGAGCACGTCCAAGGAATCGGAAAACACAAAGTACCGCTCTCGACCAAATTTATCAGGAGTGAAGCTCGTGGCAATAGAAATTTCATCTCCAAAAATTCGACTGCCATAAATATGCGGACCAGGGAGTAACGAACTGAGATATTCTGGGACGACTTGGGTTTCTTGAGACACGATAATGTCCAGGGCGTTAATACGCTCTCCTAGGGGGCAGACAGGAAATTCATAATTCGGGCTCGTGATCGGTCCAAACTCAAGAGGCAGGGTCTTATCATCCGGTATGTGCCAGACTTGGTAACTATAATATTCGGTATGGGCTTCCCACACAATGACCAACCGATCGCCATTGGATTCAACCCTGGTCCCATACCCAAACTTCTCCGCAATAAAGGTAAATTCTTCAGGGATCTCAAAGTTCAAGAGAACCTGTCTGAATTCATCCCGACTTTGAGGACGATTAGAGGGAGGATCTTTCATCCTGTAGGCAACGTGGTGAATGTGAGCAGGAACATCAAGCCATTCTTCCAAGTACTTTTTGGGTCGGTCATGGATCTGAAACAGCGATTCTTGTTTTCCTGAAGGCTCCACAACTCCCACGAATGAACTCCTTCTCTAATTAAAACCACTCGGTGTTCTGTACAGTAACTCTTACAGCCTTGTACCCTATTCCGAGTATTGGATCAAGCCTGTTAGGAGAAATTGAGGCCTCACACCAACATGATGAAGGTAGCTACTAGGGTGTCGGGGTGAGCAGTGTCTTGGCTTGAAGACGAAGTGCGGCCGCTTCGCCTATTCGACCGGTCTTCTGCAGAAGACGGGAGAGGCCGAGGAGCGTCTTCCCCCTCATCTCTCCAGCAGAACCTTGAAGCCGTGGCTGCATAGCGAGCGCTCTGCGATAGTTGGCTTCAGATTCTACAAAGTTTTCTTCCTGTTCATAGACTTCAGCCAAGTAACGAAAGGTCACGGCCACCAGACCATGGGAAGCACCAAGATGAAGCGTCCGCAGCCGTATGGCTTCTCGGAAGAGGTGTTGCGCCATAGCATAATGCCTAGCTTCTGCATGCAACATTGCGAGATGGGTAAGACTTACCGCCACAGACAGGTGATTGGGGCCGAATAGCTGTGTTCGGAGGCGGAGAGCCTTGCGCAACAGAAACTCTGCTTTCCCTCGTTGCCCCAACTTTCCATACAATGTACCGACATGATCCATATAGATCGCAACGGTACTATGTTCAGAGCCTAAGTTATCGATGGCCTGTCGGAGCGCCCGTTCGGCCAAGGGAAGTGCCTCGGCATATTTTCCCTGCTTCTCAAGTTCCATCATGACCAGACTGTTATCCAGAACGTCTCTTTGATTATCCTGACCCCAAGATCGCTCTCCAGCTCCCATCATCACGAGGAGGAAAAAAATGGTAATCCACCTCATAGAATGCCCCGGCCTCTTGAAATCATGTCCTTCCCTCTCTCAGATTTTTTTGAATCGAAAAGAACCTTTACACCAAATACATCAAAAACCCTTTACGACGAGAACCTAACATCCCCTGAGGGGAACAGACTCAGTTGCCACACGCCCACCAGGGTGAATTCCTTGCAACCTCCAATCTTTTTCGGTACAACCTGACAACAAGACTAAAATTGTTCATTTGGCTCTTCACATGACTACAACACTTTTTTGGTTATCTGACAACCAAGAACGCGGTCTTGGACCTCATACGGACATGTGACCCCTTGCAACCATCCCCACCAGACAACCAACCCGTTATTTCTGCCTCTGTTTCTTTGCCGGAAATCACGTTGAAAGCAGTGGTGCTCTCTATTGTGCTGGCTGCCGTGTTAGCAAGTGCTAATGCGTATCTTGGTCTTTACGCCGGCATGACTGTCTCAGCTTCCATACCGGCCGCGGTGATCTCATTTGCTCTCCTCCGCATGTTTCGCCAATCCAATATTCTTGAAAATAATATTGTCCAAACAGCAGCTTCAGCAGGAGAAGCACTGGCCGCTGGAATTATTTTCACCATTCCGGCTCTCGTGATCATTCAATATTGGGAGACGTTTGACTACTGGCAAACTACCGCCATTGCTCTTGTGGGTGGCTTACTCGGTGTCCTCTTTACTATTCCTCTTCGTCGCGCGTTGCTACTTCAAGCCCAATTGAAATTTCCAGAAGGCCTCGCAACAGCCGAGGTTTTGAAAATAGGGTCGGGGACACCAGAATCCCACCACAGTTCTTCCCAGAATTCACAAGATGGCTTTACCCTATTACTCACCGGTGGACTATTAGGAGGTGTCGCGAAATTATGCGAGAGCGGATTTCGAGTCTGGACGGACGCCTTGGAGGGTGCGACCTCGATTGGACGCTCAGTCTGGTATCTAGGCGTCAATCTCTCACCGGCGCTACTCGCAGTAGGTTATATCATCGGTCTACCAACGGGGCTCGTCATTTTTTTAGGTGGAGCGGTTGGATGGCTCATCCTGCTTCCCCTCTATGCGGTCACAGTAGAACCTACCGCCAACCAGCTTCCACTTGATACGGCCATGAAGGTGTGGAGCGAACAGATTCGCTTTGTTGGAATAGGGGGCATGCTCGTTGGAGGATTATGGACGATCGCCCAACTTCGGAGAGCTGTCTGGCACAGTCTTCAAGAACTGAAGAAGGCCTACCTGGTTGTCAACCAACCAAATGACGGAAACGAAGGAAAGCCTCGCACGGATCGCGATGCGGGTCTTTTTTGGATGATTCTCCTCCTTATCTTGTCAACGATCGGAGTGGCAAGTATCTATTTCCAGGTCGTTCACCAACCCATCGTGACCCTGCTCATGACGGGAATCATGATCATTGCCGCCTTTTTATTTTCTGCCGTCGCAGCCTATATGTCAGGACTCGTTGGCGGCTCGAGCAATCCTGTTTCTGGGATGACCATTGCGACCATCATGCTCTCCGCATTACTGCTCCTCCTTTTCCTTGGACACAGTCACCCGGCTGGTCCCGCGGCAGCCCTCCTGGTCGGAGCGGTGGTCTGCTGTGCGGCAGCTATGGGCGGTGATAATATTCAAGACTTGAAAACGGGGCATTTGGTGGGAGCGACCCCATGGAAACAACAAATCATGCAGGTCATTGGGGTGGTTTCAGGCGCACTTGTCCTCGCCCCAGTACTCACACTCCTCAATGCCAAATATGGTATTGGCCTGGCAAGTGACGCTCACCCCCAACCATTAAGCGCACCCCAAGCCACCTTAATGGCCAGTCTGGCACAGGGAGTTTTTCGGGGAGGACTTCCATGGCATTTGGTCGGTATAGGAGGCCTGCTGGCCATCCTTATTATATGGATTGACCAGCGGCAAGCAGCAAAAGGGTCTGAATTTCGTTTTCCTGTGCTTGCCGTAGCCCTTGGCATCTATCTTCCACTGAAGCTCTCTACTGCCATTCTTATTGGTGGCATCATTGCTGCTCTCGTGAAATGGAAGAAAGATCAAATCGGACAACCCGTTGGGAACAAGGGTTTGCTTGCGGCTGCTGGCCTCGTCACGGGAGAAGCCCTCATGGGTATTGTCTTGGCGCTTCCCATCGCCTTAGCTAACCTGTGGCCCACTCTGGGGACGGATCCTTTACGTCTGTTCGAAACTCCGCCCCTTGGTCCCTGGATTGGAGTCCTTATGATGATCGGAATTGGGGGATTTCTGTATCAGGCCGCAAAAAAATTATAAGAGGGCTTCCTTAGTCGGAAGGAGGCTCAAAGTGACCGGAAATGCGTGATTGCCAGGGAAGCGTTGCTCTCCGTGCCTGTTTAGCCAGGCTGCGAAGGCTGGCATCGGCTGCAAGTAGCAGTTTGGGATCTTCGCCTTGTAGAATGGAGGTCAAAAGAACATAGAGATCGGGGCGTTGGCGAACACCTACCAGAATTTGGTCTAACACGGGATCAACAGACGTTTCCGATGGAGCACACATTTCATCCCCATCCACATCAGTCGTTAAGAGCTCTAAATGCTTCGGATGGGCATAGAGCCAAGGCGTGGGTATCGACAGGGCAGAGGCCACGGCATCTAAGGATGAAGCCAGTGGGTCCTGGTCACCGATTTCCATCGCTTCTAAGGTTTCCGTAGGGATGTCGGCTTGCGAGGCCAGAGCTGAAACCGAAAGTTTTCTGGAAACTCTCCAGGCTCGAATATAGGATCCAATCGGCATGTTGGAATCATACTCAATTCCTTTTGATCTTCGCAACCGCCAAACCCCGTAGCCTAAAGGACGTTCTCTCGTGACCCAATTCCGAGAATTATCTGCCAAACGCGCAGCCTATATTCGCGACCTCCTTCGTCATAAACGCATTCGCGATACCGAACAGATGTTTATCCTGGAGGGGAGCAAGCCGATCAAAGAATTATTAGGGAATGGTGATAGCCGTTTGCGTACGATTGTTGTCACCCAACCCTTTCTGAACCAATGTGAGGCAACTCTACGGCAATTACTGGAGGCTTCCCACCAACAGGTCTGGACCTGCCACACGACCTTGTTCGATTCCATTTCCAACACCACCAATCCTTTGGGCATCTTAGGGCTGGTGGAAAAGCCACGATGGGATGAACAAGCCCTCCTGGAGCAAGAGCATCTATTTGGCCTATATGGAGAAGAGCTACAAGATCCCACCAATGTGGGTACCTTCATTCGTACGGCAGCGGCCCTTGGGGTTGATGCAGTCTGGCTATCAGAAGGTTCGGCTGATATCTTCAATCCAAAAGTGGTACGAGGGACAGTGGGAACAATCCTTCGTCTTCCTATTTTTTATGTGACGCACCCTGCCGTCTTTTCCCAGACAGGCTGTTCGCTCTATGCCGCTAGTCCCTCACGGCAAGGAACTCTGCCGATCACCGATGTTACCGAGATGGCTTCGAAAACAATTGTGGCCTTCGGGAATGAAAGTCGAGGGTTATCTCAGGAACTTTTGAAACGAGCGACCACTCGCTTTCATATTCCTGTTGGGCGGGGAGTCGAGTCCTTAAATGTCGCAGCTTCTGCTGCGATCGCGACCTTCCACTTTTCAAACTTGCACAAACGTCCAAAGAGCAACACACCATAACGAATGACGTATAAAAAGGTCGCAGGATGCAGGCCTGTCCTCGAGCAACAAAGATAAGCCTATACACCGATGATTAAACGGGCAGGGTGAACGCGTTCTCCAATTCCAAATGAAATTTCCTCTGAAACTTCCTCTGGATTCACGTAGGTCCCAAACAGACGATCCCAAATGGTAAAGAGCGCCCCGTAATTTCCATTATGATGGGCCGGATTATCACTGTGGTGAATCCGGTGGTACCGTGGAGTCACAATGATCCACTCCAGCCAATTCGACCTCCAACTCACATTCAGATGCATCCAATTATTCCGAATTTGATGTTCGATGATAATGAATGGAAACACCCAGGGAGAAGCACCATACAAAAAGGGTAGCGCTACGATAAAGGAAAGGTTGAATAACAGGATGTGAGGAATGGTCGCTCGCCATCCAGCAAGCCAGTAAAGATAGGTTGGGGAGTGATGCCATTTATGCACGCGCCAGACATATTGAGTATGCATGAGACGATGCATCCAATAGAGACCAAAATCTTCAACGAGATAAAATAGCAGCAACTTAACGACAGATGGCAAGTCATAAAGCCACTGAGGTTCAAACGTGGGAACGGGTATCCTATCGGTACAATAAACGGTAAGTCCAAAAAAAATAAAATAAATTCCTGCAGCGATGAGATCCCTTAGAAAGACATTGCGATACGAGACCGATCTGGCTGGAAAAATCCATTCGGCAGCGAAGCAACTCAATCCAATGGACCAAAAGATTAGATATGGGTAGATTCCTTCGTTCATACAAGGATAAAGAGCACAGCCGTACACCTGCTCCTAGACCCAAAATGTAGATTGGCCGTCAACTTCAGTCCAATCATGCCCTCAATCCTTCTCATTGGTATATTATCCTAGTCGTCTCTACTATTTTTTGCAATTGATGGAGGAAAGAGATTTATCTCCCTACACCTCCACGACCTATTAGTCATGGTGGAGATTCCCCCTATGAAACTCTATCTACGCTCTCCTTCTGATTACAACCTGCAAAAACCCTCGGCCTGAATATAAACGACTCAACTGCGGAAGGCTTTTGATCACACAATCTGATCATAGGCAACCACTGCCATACCCATGCCATTGATCAAAACATGCATGGCGATCGGAGTGAGCAATGAACCAGTCTGAATACGGGCTATTCCAAGCAGCACCGCAATCAGAAACACCAACATCTGGTTATACAGGTCATATTGAATGTGCACGGCCGCAAACAGAAATGCGACCAGTGCAACCGCTCCCCAGGGTCCCATCCAAGAAACTGCCCAACTTGGTAAGACTAATCCACGAAACAACATTTCCTCGGCAATCGGTCCTGCAAGAACGATGGAAAACCATAGCAGAAGCAGTGAACCGGGGTGAGCATAGGCCTGAACAAGAAACTGGGGAGATCGGGGACGGTCAAACCAGACATCGGCACCAGCCATTCCTACTTCGAACAACAGGGTGACCCCCAGCCAGGTCAGTAGGGTGCCAATTGGAATGCCATGCCATCCAAGATAATCCTTGAGATTTGGTCCGGCTCTCAAACGAACGACCCCTATTACAAATATCGTAATGAGCAAGAGCGCCAAAGGAAAGGAAAGACCCAGGACCCATCCCAGTTTCTCTATTGAGGAAAGCGTCGACCCATTGGCGAAGGATTCCGCGCCCTGAAGAGGAAATGACGACGTGATAAATAACGCCACAAATTGTGCAAGAATAATAAGTCCATATCCCAGAACTGCCCAACCAAAAGAGGCCCAGGCACCCCAATACTTCAGTGCCTTTGATCCCTTCTCTTCGATGGCCTCATGAGTTGTATGAACTGTTTTCAACATACATGAACCTACTTTGACAGGACCAAAAATTTTTTTGAAGGTCGAGCAATCTTTCTTGGATCCGATGCACAAGAAGAAACCTATGCGCCAAGCTCGTCTGTCGAAAAAAACCGCACAGGATCTCTGCAACCAAACATACTAGTATATGAGGACAGGGATGGCATTTGAACTAGGACGAACAATCTACTGAACAGAAGGGAATTCCCCTTCCTGCAACGCTCAGACCTTCAGGTAAGAGTACAGTCTTTTATTCGTCTGTATTTAAGAGAGAAGAGGGGATGTCATTTCGTTTCCGATCGAAGCTCTCGAAGAAAAGGAAGGAATGGTTCCAACATCCACAAAAGATGCTGGAACCAAGAAATGTATTGAGGGGGGCTTCTGAGAGGCCAAAGACCCCTTCATCAATTAGGCGACAAGTTCTTTGCAATAGCGAGTGGCACGGTCTAAGGCATCACGAAGATCATCTCCGACATAGGACGCCTTAATCTGTGTCCGCTTGGCATAGCGTTTCAGCTTTCTCCTCGTTCTGACACCATCGTGAGGAGCTAATAATATTCCCATGGTCGCTCCAATGGCTGCACCTGCAAATAGCCCAGCACTCACGGTAGTTATGTCCTTTGCGATTGTAGACATGAAACACCTCCACAAAGATGAGTATGACCTTCGTGTCTTTATTCTTACCGTAGATAGCCCTCTTTTTCTATCCCTCTATCGTGGGGGAAACCTGCTATATGCTTCACCCAAGGTTCTAAAAATTCAACAGAATAGGGACGAGGAAGCAAATTACCTCGACGACTCATCGTGGGTTTTGCTCTTCAAGGATGCGCAAGGTCTCCGAAAGCTTTTGCTTTTCAAGCGAAAATTTCGCATCGATTAACGACTGCAATTCTTCTTTAGAAATTTCTCCCGCCAGATAGCGGTCTTTTTGAAGGATCGCATAGTCATTGAGCACTTGTTGGGTTTTATCTCGCTCCAGAAGCATTTGATTCAGGAGAGGGTCATGAGAGGAGCTAGGATCTGGAGGAACAGGATTCGAGGCGTGACCGGAGCAACTCAGAACAAACAAAAAAATACCTGCACCAAGTATCTGAACGACCCGATTCATATCCCATGACCAATGTGGCATCTACCGTGCGCTGATCTAGTAAGATTATGTTGTTTTTGAAGGGTAAAGGCCTGAAATAGATGATGAGAAATGGTAGTGGTGCCGAGGGACAGAATCGAACTGTCGACACCAGCCTTTTCAGGGCTGTGCTCTGCCAACTGAGCTACCTCGGCACATAAAAAAGCAGGAACCCAGCCCGGAAACCGAGTTGCATGCTGCGTTGTCTGTGTATCATTGATGCTCATACGAAATCAAGCATCTGCAACACAAGGCCGTAAAGAGGCTGGCTAATTATCAACCGAGGCAACCGACTGGAACGATCGAGTCGCCGAATTCCGCCTCACCTCTTTCTCTTGTACACGTAATGGCGGAGAGGGCGGGATTTGAACCCGCGGTAGGGGGTTAGCCTACGTCGGTTTAGCAAACCGATGCCTTCGGCCACTCGGCCACCTCTCCGCATAGGGCTTTAGGTAATGGGAAAGACGAGTAGACTACATCACCAATCCTATATCACAGACATAGGATTGGGCAGATTTACTGAATTTTTCTATTGTATACCATGAGAGGAGGAGGGCCGTACAGTACGTATTGATTTTTTTTGAGAGGGCTTCGTGCCTCATGAGAAACCAAAAACCAAGTTTGCTGGGGTGTTTTGACTCGGAGGAACGGGAAGGAATCCATGGAGACTGGGGTGAGGGAGAGAACACTTACGAAACTGGCTGGAGAGGTAACTTAGACTTTCGGAAGACACCCGATTCGGATGCACAGAAGACAAGGTATGTGGCTAAGCTTGGAAACTTCACTCTGAGTTTGGGAGATTTACCCCATTCCTGCTTCCATTGTTCAACAATATGGATGTGTGACTCTACAAACACCCTCAATTCTCCCAGAACCTCGACCCTTGGTAATGATCCTACAACTCCCAGTCTACCTCAGAGTCTTTTAGAGCGGTAGGATTTTTCAACTTTTGACCAATCTGAATCTTGCACTCGCATCAGGGTTTTCCGATCACGGTTCTGGTGAGTATGTTGTCGGATGGAATATCTCGAGGAGTCTGACAGGACCGACATCGAGCATACAGCCCCCCAGACTCAGATCCGATATGACATCGTAACAGTAATAAGTATTGTGAAGACCCACAGGACGGACACATCCTCCCTTCCAACACCCTTTGCACAAACCCAACCCTCTCAACCGGTTTACCCATGGTTTCCTCATTTCATGTTGAAGGATCGTCGCCTACCAAAATCCGAGATAGGAGATAGAAGGACTCCTGCCTCCTCTTCCATGGAAGAAAACTATTAGGAGAATACTTGGATTGGAAGGTTCTGCACATACCGAAAAAGTAGGATTTTATATGACAAGGAAGAGGGGGGGAACGTTAGCAAACCTTACTGATCTGAGATTTTTGACAGCAGAGGTCAATAGAGCGACACATAAGACGATAATATCAAAAGTATGGTTGTATGAGTAAGTGAACCAGGACCAGACCAATTAGACAGCAAAAGAAAGGCCGAGCCTTCTCTAAGAGAACACTCGGCCTCAAATTACTAAACTGCTAAGTAAGAAGAACCGTCATTTACCAAAGCCAGCGGCGGTCTCTGCCAATGAATTCGCTCCAGACTCTACCGCCTCAGCTCCAGATTTCACCACATTATCAGCCCCCTCTTTTATTGCTGCCCCAGCATCGCTGACCTTTTCCGTTCCTTCCTTGACGACGTTCTCTGTTCCTTCTTTGACTGCCGTGCCAGCATCACTGACCTTTTCTACTCCCTCCTTGACGACTGATTCGGCACCGTCCTTCACCGCTTTGCCTGCTTCCGTTACCGCCTCGGCGCCTTCTTTCACCATGCTTTCAGCACCTTCCTTCATCGATTCTGCGGCATCTGTCACCGTCTCTGTCCCTTCCTTGACCATATTGCCTGCACCTTCAACGGCATCGCCAGCCGCTTCAGATGCCTTATTCGCGCCCTCCTTGACGGCATCGCCAACATTTTCAACAGCGTTATCTATTGTCTTCCCTGCTTTTTCTGCCGGCCCTTCTCCGTCACACCCAACTAATCCGAACAGCGCGAAACAACTACCCAGGAGAAAAGTTGCGATTAGGTTTTGTTTCATTCGACTCTACCTTTCTGTCCTCATGGCAAGGACGTCATCTTCCAATGAATCATATCTCATTACACCATTGGTATTCATACAGCCCTCACTACAACATGATGAGCCAGGAAAACCCTCATCCACAAGGCACACACCAACACCTGTCATTTAAGCATGTTGAGGACTCCACAATTTTCGCCTAATGTGCGAGATGAAATGTCGCTTGATAGCTATTCAATTCTGATCTTCATAAAACAGCAATCGACACGTAGAGAAACGGGAAGTAATTGTAAGTAGCTTGTCATGGCTACCCTATCTAAGAGGAATAGGGTCTGCAGACTGATTCCAACTTTACCCTGTGGTAGAAAACTAAGAAGTATCGCTTTGACGTTATAAAAAGTACTCTACTTCCCATTGCTATGCAAGCAAGGAACAGAAAAAGAACTTGGCAAAAGGCAGAGTATTAATAGATACGCTTGAATTTTATTTCATTACGCGTTTCTTTCAGAAGTCACTCCTTACCAACATGTAGTTCAACAAAAGCATGAACTACCACGCCTGGTTTTATACCAGGACTCCTATAGGCTGTGACCTACATCATATGCGATAGCCTAGTTTCAAATTAAACTATTTCCTTAACTATTGAGAGTAAAGTCGAGCCTCAACAGGCTAGGCGAACCTTTCCCGCTTCTATTATAATCGGAACCGTTTCAGCCAATCGTTTGCCTCATCACAAGATGGCTCAGGTTGTATAGAGCCCAAGACCACTTACAGTCGGTCTCATAAACCATGGACTTTTATTCATCATTGCGAATACATGAGGGTGAAAACAAAAGACTGGGTCTCCCTGATTGAGGCCGGATACAACTTAGAGGGCAATGATGAATCCTGGCTCAAGCTGGTCTTGGACCAAGCCAAGCCACTCTTCGAACGAGGATGGTGGCCGGGAATCGCTACCTATCAATTCACTCCAACGACTATCCGTATAGATCAGGCTATCACTCGTGGGCCTTCTAACAAAATTAGGAAATTCCTTCATGAAACGACTGACACCACAATCGTCAACCCTAAGGCAATCGACCTTGTCTATCGTTCAGGCATCCAAGTCGCTTCCTTAAGCGACCAATTATTTTCACGCCTACCGGAACAACGTACCGTCATGCAACGACAAACTAGGGGGCTCTTTCGAGATGTGCTAGGCATCAAGGCCCTAACCGGACAAGGACAAGGGATATTGATGACTCGGTTTTTCTTCAAGACGATTACTCCTACGGCCTTGGAGCGAAAACGTTGGTCATTAATCGCGAGTCATCTAGGAGCCGGCTTGCGATTACGAAACGTGGCCCACGCCTTAAACTTAAACGCGGCACCGGTGGAAGGGATCTTTGATGGCAGTGGAAAACTTTATGAGGCCCGTGAGGAAGCCAAAGAGTCCTCCGCCCGTGACACCTTACGCGAGGCCGTCAAACGAATTGATTATCTTCGCACCCGTACGGGGAGGAGCGATCCGGATACCGCCATGGAACAATGGGAAGGCTTGGTCCAGGGCAGATGGTCCCTTGTCGATCACTTCGATACCGATCGACGGCGCTTTGTCGTCGCCATCAAAAACGACCCCACCTATCCCGATCCTCGCGGCCTGACCATGCGAGAACGTCAAGTTGCGGAGTTTATCGGACTCGGGCATTCCTGTAAAGAAATAAGCTATACCCTTGGTGTATCGCAGTCCGCAATTACCAATTGTACGGCGCGAGCTCAGCAGAAACTCGGCTTCTCTTCCCTTCCGGAATTGGCCGCCTTCTTTGCCCCCAGTGGATTGCGCGCGAAACTCGCAGAAGTTGCCATTCATGGTGAAGACCTCCTTGTAGGTGCTTATCCGCTTATCAATGAAGAGCGAGTCGGAGATCTCACCGACGCCGAACGAACGGTCTTAGCTCATTTAGTCAGTGGGTCCACGAACCACGATATTGCCAAGAAGCGACAGAGCAGTGAACACACCGTCGCCAATCAAGTCCAATCTATTTTTCGAAAACTCGGGGTCATGTCTCGTAGTGAACTGGCGGCCCAGTTACAGTCGATGGCATGAGCATTACCCTCCGATTGATGAGGATGGAGTTTTAAGGGTGAAACAAAAAGACTGGGTCTCCCTCATTGAAGCTGGATACAACTTAGAGGGCAATGAGGAGTCCTGGCTCAAGCAGGTCTTAGACCAGGCCAAGCCCCTCTTTGATCGTGGGTGGTGGCCAACAATCGGCACTTATCAATTTACTCCAAATACGATTCGTATGGATCATTCGGTTACGAGTGGTCCCTCGAAACTCACTCAATTCCTAAAGGATAGCACCGACAGTTCGATCGTATCACCAAAAGCAATTGACCTAGTATTTCGATCCGGAACTCAAATTGGCTCTATGAGTGAGGAAGTTTTTTCTCGATTACCCGAGCAACGTGCAGTCATGCGACGGCATACTAAGGGACTGTATCGGGATGTGCTCGGAATTAAAGCGCTTACGGGGCAAGGTCGAGGCTTAATTTTATCCCTCCTTTTTTTTAAGACGATCACTCCAACTGCTCTTGAACGAAAGCGCTGGCCTCTGATGGTCAGCCACCTCGGTGCCGGTCTGCGGTTGCGAAACCTCGCTCAGTCTTTGACCTTGGACACAGGGCCGGTTGAAGGAATATTTGACGGCAGCGGGAAACTCTATGAGGCCCGTGAGGAAGCCAAAGAGACCTCCGCCCGTGACACCTTACGCGAGGCCGTCAAACGAATTGATTATCTTCGCACCCGTGCTGGCCGCAGCGACCCGGATACCGCCATGGAACAATGGGAAGGTCTCATACAAGGCCGCTGGTCCTTGGTCGATCACTTTGACTCCGACCGACGACGCTTTGTGGTCGCCATCAAAAACGACCCAACCTATCCCGACCCGCGTGGCCTAACCATGCGTGAACGGCAAGTTGCGGAGTTTGTCGGGCTCGGGCATTCCTGTAAAGAGATAAGCTATACACTCGGCGTCTCCCAGTCGGCGGTCACCAACTGCACGGCTCGGGCTCAGCAGAAACTCAATCTCTCTTCTCTTCCAGAACTGGCCGCCTTCTTTGCCCCCAGTGGATTGCGGGCGAAACTGGCGGAAGTCGCCATTCATGGTGAAGAACTGTTGGTGGGAGCTTATCCGCTTATCAATGAAGAGCGAGTCGGAGATCTCACCGACGCCGAACGAACGGTCTTAGCCCTTTTAGTCAGTGGTTCAACCAATCACGATATTGCCAAGAAACGACAGAGTAGTGAACATACCGTCGCCAATCAAGTCCAATCTATTTTTCGAAAACTCGGCGTCATGTCTCGTAGTGAACTAGCCCTTCGACTTCAAACGATCGCTTAACGCCACACATTTCCCTTTCACGTTTCATCTTCCGTAAATCCTCCACCTTTTTTCCCATACATCACGAGGCCTTCTCTCGACCAAGCTTCTAACCCACAGAAATTACACTCCAATCTCGCCTCGAACCATGTGTGGAATTGACTATAGATAGATTTTCAAAGTCAGGGTAGGTTTTCTTCATGAGAAGGCCAAACCTTAGAGGCTTTTCGAACTCGAGTGATCCAACTCATAGGTAGAACACAACAGAGCATGATAATTCTTTTTAACCATCAAGTTCTCTCGTATCCACAAAAGGCAAACCGTGGCCAAGAATTCACCTACATGGGTTAACGGAACCTGATGTTTGAGCCTGACGTCAATATTTGGAATAACTGGCTCTTCATGGCATTCATCACACCAGCTGTCTGGGCCATGTCGAGTGTCATAGATGTGTGCTTCGTGGGGGAAAAAATTTTTCGATTTCCATCGGACGGCCCAATTATCTCCGGTCTCTTTTGCATCCTTCCACTATTCGCGCTCCTCACAGAAATTGGTGGTTGGGAGTCCGTCACCCTCTGGACGAGCTGGCCAGCCTTGTTGGCCGGCGTTTGCTACTTCCTCCATCTCTATTTTGTGTTTAAGGCACTCTTCACGATCAATGATGCCTCGTGTTCAGAGACCTTCAATACCCTGAGTGTCTTCTTTGTCCCACTCTTGGCCTTTCTCCTCTTAGGTGAACGTCTAGCACCGATCTATTATGTCGCAATTATTCTTGCCCTAGCTGGAATTCTGGTACTCATTCGATATCACCTCATTGGTGTTCATCGGCGTGCCATTGCACTGTTAACAATTGCTGTGTTGTGCATCTCACTAACAATGGTGATGCAAGCCTGGGTCTTCAAACACATGGCCTATTGGAATGGGATCGTCCTCTTTGCTTTCGGAACATTCCTCACTGCACTGATTGTGGGTGGAGTCCAGCGCGATCGGCGCCGACGCATTATGGGTCTTTGCTGGCGGTTTGCTAGCATTTTCCTCATCGCTGAACTCTTTCAATTGACGGCAGTCTTGGCGTCACAACGAGCCACTGACATTGGTCCATCGGTTTCGTTCGTCGCCGTGGTGGAATGTAGCCTTCCATTGTTTGTGATGCTCTTCAGTAGCAGCCTCCTTCTTCTCTCACGACGGTGGAAATCAATGAGTCCGGCAATCAGTAATACCTTGTTGCTCCAATTAACTTCAACGCCAGTCAAACTCACATCGTTGACTCTTATTGTGAGTGCCATTCTGATGATGCACACAAAGATGAGCTAACCATTGTATTTCATAGAAAGGAGAAGGCTCCATGGAAACCTGTACATTTGGTGAACATCTCACGATTGACGGATATAAGGGAGAGTACGCGTTTTTAAATGACCGAACACTCGTCGAACATTGCCTCTTCGAACTGCCGAAATTGCTCAACATGCATCCCTTAATGAACCCGGCCATTCAGTGGGCCAATACCAATGACCTCAAAGATCCAGGTGGTTGGAGTGGATATGTCCTGATTGCTGAAAGTCATATTAGCATTCACACGTTTCCACATCGTCTTTTTCTCAGCGCGGATGTGTATACATGCCGAAATGGAACTGATGTGGAGACTGTCATTCGTTATTTTAGGGAGAAATTCGGGCTCTCTGATGTTGAAACACATTTTCTGAAACGAGGCACCAAGTATCCTGTTCACAATCTTGTCCAAGCAACATAAGGACACCGATGAAATAACCGTCAGCGGGACTACTCATTTTCACAACCCATATTCACATCAAGGAGGTCCGTCATGAACAACGCACACCATTTTCAAACCACCCTATTGGGTTGCCTGTTCGGAATAGTTGGAATGCTTGTCATCTTTCTGAACAATCAAGCGGTGCATGCAGCCACCAAATGTTATGACTTCAGTGGTCCAGACATAGGCAAGACATATGAAGAGGGGGCTACAGTCGACGCCAAACATTCCGTCATTCATCTCCAGAAATTTCGAACCTCGCATGGGCCATCAGAATATCCTCAACAATTAGCCCAAATTTCCCCAGGTAATCATGCACAAGCCGAAGCCCCATCTTTACGGATAACCTCCGTCGTCGCACAAGTTCGCCCGAAACAAGGCGTTCGAAAAGTTACCTTGAAATATGCCGAAGCGACCGGCGGAGCCTATGTGCAAAACTTTGGAGTCAATGGTGAACGACTGGTGCTGGAAGGCGGTCTCGCACAAATCAACGGACGTGAGCTGGGTCGATCACAATTCGGGGGCAAGGCAAATGTCGTGGTAACCGCCAATCCTGTCACAGGCTGGGTGCGCGGTACTGTCGAAGTCACGGCCGATAAGGGATCGCTCATTAACGTTATCGCGATTGGAGGACATAGCCAATTTTATATCGATGACTTCTGTATTACCGAATAGAGCTTATGTTCAGTCCTGACTCATATGATGCCCTTCCTTGCCAAGGAAGGGCATCATCAGGAACAACAACTGATGAAGCACGTCTCCCAATACATTGGGGACATACGTATAAAATTAGAGTTACGAAAAAGGAGAGGTACTCTATGAACTCCCTATTCACCCTATTATTTGGAGTCGCGATTGTCGTAAACGCTGTCCCAGCCTTTTCAGAACGATACTCCCGTGATGTAATCCTGGAAGGAATGGCCCAACCGAGTGAAAAGACTTCCGGATTTAAAGGGGCTCCTTTTACTATTGGCGTGCCAGATAGTGAAGGAGACGATTACGCCCTCTATGGATTGACCTCTGAAGAAAAACGAGATAATCCCTGCTACGTGACGATACAAACTGAAAATATCAATGACTCGAGTCAAAAACTTGAGCTCAAAAAAAATCTCTGTGGTGGAAAGGAGCGCAGCAAGGAAATGATGGCGACGTTTAAAGATACGGATTATGGAAAACGATCATTTATCACAGGCATTCGTGTCTGCCTCAATAAGAAGGGGGAAAAGGTCAAGGGGATTCAAATAAAAGGCGCAACGATTTCCGACGATGGAAATCTAGAAGAACTCACAAGGGAACGGCAACGTGCAAAAACAGGTAGCCTGTCAAGAATGGCACCGAAGGAACCAAAAGACCAACGACCAAACTGTAATACATGGAAAAAATGGGCCCAATGCCCCTTAGGCCAAATTGCCACTTCCGCAATACTTCATTACGAAGCAGGTAAAGAACCCCGGTCGGTAACTGGAATGGCCCTTGAATGTAAAAAGGTTGCGAAGAAAGGAGTAGGGGCCGTCCGTCAGTAATGAAAATCAGAGAGAGGATCGTAAAGAGGGAAGGACGCCCATCACCTTCCCTCTTCTGAATAAACAGTATCCAGAGTCAAGAATTTTTTCCCTTCGGGATAGGTTGAACTGAGTAACTCGACCACAATCGTTTCAAATAACTGGGTAAGCTGATTTGGGGTCTGTAGAGTAGGGGAAGATTCCGTCTCACGTATGTCCCTCCACAAATTCTGCAAGGTAAAATGGTGGGGAGCCAACACGAACCGGACTTTCTCACTCCAAAACCGTGGATGCTCGGGATCATCTGCATACTGTCCTTGCCCGCGCCCAAAATGAGCAATTGCAAGATAGCGAAGGATCGCGTCTTGCACTAACTCCAATAAATACTCATGAGACCAATAAACCGGCACTTGCACAGAACCTTCCTTGGTTTCAGCCCATACTTCACCACCAAACGCACCAACAACCCCACCAACTATCGCGCCGGCAAGGGTAAAAAGGCCTAAGCTGAATCCACCCGTCGCTCCATCCATATGGAGTCCAGCTACCGCGCCACTAACCAAACCGCCTCCCAGTCCACCGATCGCCGTCCCCCCCAACACCGCCTCTTCTCTCTGCTGGGAAACCTTTGAAACCTCAACATCCCCAAGTCGGGCTTCAATCGTACTCATGGCATCACCTTCCAGCCCATGAAGCTGGATCAGTTCCTTGGTAGCAGACCACACCTCATTTTTTAACTCTCGTAATAACTCCTCCACCGCCCGTTGTCTCTGAGGTTCTTGGCCTGTTCCATCTCCTTTGGTCATTACCCGAGCCTTTGCAGCCTTCGTCAGAAGGGCGGCCAATCGCGTCATGGAAGAATGGAGAATGGAGAGGTTGGTCTTTTGCCATAACCGAAAGAGCTTCTCCATCGTCCCTCTGTCCTCAATCGGTAACAGGGCTTGAATTTTCTCGAACAGCACACCTTCTTGAACCCAACAACGGCTAAAGGCATCTAAACTGTGAACCGCCTTTACCAGCGAGAACTGTTGGCAATAACGTTCCCACTGGTCTTCAAGCCGAGTTTGCTCAGCGACAGGTTTAGGCCGACCTGTCTGATTAAGCAAAACAATTATTGGTTTGCCCACCCATGCAAGAACTTGCATCTCGGAGAGGATATATCCAGCCATCGTTGGCTCTTCAGCCGCATTGATCAGATAGAGAATGATATCTGCATCCTCTTGCACATTTTTAATCGCTTGTTGAGCACACCACGATGGCCTATCGACAAAGCGATCCCACACCTCTGCAAGTATTCGGACAATTGGATTTGTCGTCCCGCTAAGACGCTTCAAAATTTTTTGACAATTGGGAAACCCTGGAGTATCCCAAAGGTACAGGGCATCACCATCTGCAGTGGTTAGAATCGTATGCTGTGTATTTTCCACCGTCACATGTGCCTGGTCCGCGACAATTCCAATGTCCTTACGCAACAGCGTACGAGCAAGGGTCGTCTTCCCAATATTGGTATGCGAGATAAGCGATAGGGTGATAGCTTTTTTTGGGGACACTAGTGAAGATCCTTTGGGCGAGATGGCCAGAATCCCTGGCACATTTGGGTAATCCACTCATCAGATTGTTCAGATTGAGGACGAAGCTCAAAAGCCACAAGACCGCTTGTTTTTACCAGACGCTTCCAGGCTTGCAATCGCTCATCCTCTCTTTTGTTATTCTCAATCGTGGAGTAGGGATGCCCATCAATAAGTATCAATAATGTTCCCTCTCCCTTGAGTCCTTGAATCCTGACCTTCATGTCCTCAAGGAATTCACCGTGCGTCTCCTCAGGAGGCTGAGCCAGACTGAAAAGAATCACGGCACAATACCCACACTCCCCCTCAACCTGAAAATCCACAGGCAATTCCCCATAGGCGATGGGATCCCGAATCTGAATATGAGCCTGAGCACCAAAGATCTGCCCACAAAGATTTACAAGCGCATCCGACCGCTCATGGACGTGGTAACTATAGGGGATCAATTCCACAATTTGCCCGTTGCCTTGAAACGGATTGACTAAGTGGGCGTAATACCTATCCGAGAGAGGAAGATGTAAATCTGAAGTTAGAACGTCCATTCGACTCCATCCAACAATGGCCAGAAGGGTACGTGGTAAGACAATACACACAATAGTCGTGATAGCCCAAAAATGGATCCAAATGGCTGCATTGGCAGTCGGCGTTCCTTGCATCGCAGCAATGGCTTGTACTCCGGGAACCGGCGTATGCAAGATCACGCTTGCCGGTGCAAAGAGTACCGAAAGAAAGGTATAGACACCCTCGGCATCTAAAAAGGTGCTATCCCAACCAGCCTTATAAAGAAAGCTGAATCCTCGGAGGTAAAGTCCAATGATTACCCCAAGTGCCAAGGCTGCAGCGGCCGCATGAAAAATGGCCTGAATATAGGTTTCAAATACGGTTCGCCCATTCGTGGAGAGGCTTCGCGAATAAGCCGCGAGTGACTTTGCCAGCCAAAGCTTCTCCTCCTGACTATTTATTTCTTGCCCATGAAGGTGACGGAGGGGCCATTTGAGGCTCAAACTGGCGAACCAGTCCATAAGGCCACCTTGAGACACCCTACGTTGCTTACCTGAACCCATCCACCGAATACCTAACCGGGCATACACCACTGCATTCCAAATGAGAAGAGTCAGAAGAGAAAAATTCAATAAATTTATTTGCCTGGCAGGTCCGATCGGATCGGCAAGAACCCCCCCGATCAGGCAGGAGCCAATCAGAAGGGCAAGAGGCAAACGAAAATCCAAGACTGTGAAGGCCGACTCTAAGGTGGGAAATTGTTGCACTAAGCCTTGGAAGAGTTTCTCTGCACGTTGTATGACGAAGGCTTCGCCTTCAGAAGAGGCACTCTGCCTGCCTCCAGAAGACAACAATTCCCTTGCATGCTGGCTGGCCTGTTCTCGTACAAAGCGGAGGATAAAGCGTTGTTCAGAATCCTGCTCTTCACAGGCCTTGACGAGGAGGACTTTTGCTAACTGAGCAAGGTTCATCGACGACCCTTTGCACAATGACATGATCCTAATAGGGGGATTCCAGACACGCCCCCTTACCTATCCAATATTAGAGTCAACGCGGTCATTAAGATAGGGCTTTTTGAAAATTGATGTAAAGGTAATCTTTTGAGGTAATGAGATCCGTCGAACCTCTTGCCGCAGACCGATAAGAGGTGGTCCATTTGAGTTTTGTCCAGTCCCCAAACCTCGCGTAACTCATAACCGTTGAGATAGGTACCTCCTTTCCATACACCCTCATTCAGTCCATCGCTTCCCAGAATACACATAGTCTAAGAAAGGACTTTGGCGAAACGTACAAAAAACAGAATAGATTGGGCAAACCGATCCCTTCAGATTACAATAACAAATTAATTTTGGTTTCTTGAGGACAAACGGCTCATTCATTCTTTCCCAGAACAAACAGGCCATGGAGAAGCGTAGCCATACTCGGTATCCATTTAGCTTTTTAACGTTTCTTTTTAAAGCTGGGTTCTCAGACCTCACCCCTTTTGCAGAGGGAAAGGTCTTAAATTTATCTCTTCATGGATGCAAGATTACCTGTCAAACAGACCTCGCCTTAAATGAAACATTGGCCCTCCGCCTGTATGTCCCAAACCTTCAACCACAATTGCTTATTCATACAGCGAAGGTCGTGTGGAAAGAAAGCAATGATTTGGGCTTGAAGTTTCTAAATCTGCAACAAGGGGAACAACAACGCCTCACCCAATTTATTCAGTCCCTGGAACAGCTCCGACTTGGAAAAACAACCATTCCCCAACCATAAACCCAACTAACAGATTGTTCTCGAAGATCACTTAGCAAAGTCCAATCCTCACATTTTCCTTCACAGACCATGTCGTGGTGTAATTGTCGAGTATCGATAAGGAAATTTACAAGATTCTTAGGGAATCCAGGGTTCACTTCAACAAATCCGTTTGCATAGCCAATCTTCATCGGTAAGAAGAACGAATCAACTTCCCACCTTCACTGGATCCACAGATTCCAACTAGCTCCTGGTCTTTTATTGGTGGGCTTTAAAGGTAAAGGTGGTGTCGAAAAACCGTTCCGTCATGGAAGAAGGAAAAGGAGAGAAGGGGGCCGCATCAAGTATGGCTTGCCGACCGGCTTGGTCAAATATGGAACTTCCGGATGTCTTCTCGATAGTAACTTTCTGGACAACTCCTGACCGAAACAACCGAAAACTGACTACGGTTACAAAACTGCCCCCACCTGCTATTTTAGGAATCACCCATTGATCATGTATTTTTTCTTGCACCGCCGTTAAATAGGGGCGGCCTTCAGAATCTTCATCGTCGCCTTGTTGAGCAGGGGAGTCGGAAGCCGAGGTGCCAGGAGCCCCCTCTCGTTTCTCTTCCGGGAGTATTTCAGGTTGCTCTTCTTCACGACCTTCTTGGACCAGTGGTCCGTCGGGGGTTTCTATAGAAATAGGATGTGTTGTCTCCTCCAGGAGTGTTTCGGCTTGCTCCTCCAGGACAGTTTCCTGAGCAGGGGATTCCGACGGAGTTTCCTCAGGCAACGTATTCAGAATTTCTTTTGATCGTTCTTCCGGCTGTTCTTCCGTGTCGGCTTCTTGAGTAAACCGCTCACGATACTTCTGCATTTGCTCCTTTATAAAGTCGCCTAAGGACTCTCGACTGTCTTCAGGACGTTGTGCCCAAGAAGGTTGGACATAAACCCCAATAAAAATGACCAGTAGAGCAACTGCAGTTCCGAAAGAACAACACCGGCCTATCCCAACTCGCTTGTGTATCATTGATCGCTTCTCCCACAAAGATTTCAACGACAGATGCACCAAAGGGTTACCACAAGGCCCCTTTTCAGGATTGTGAGCGGTTATTCCTGACCGACTCCTTCCACCTTTAGCTCTTTTGGAAGTTTCATTGACAATCATACCATTACCTTTAACATAGGGGAAAACGCAGTGTTTTTCAAAGGAGTCATCACAACTATGCGTACACGTTCCCAAACAAGGTTAGCCATCTTGGCTCTAATGGTACTTGGAGTTTTGACCCCTTCTTGTACCGGGAAAAATACCGGAACGCTACTAGGCGCCGTGGATTCTGGAAACATTGATGAGGTGCGCCGTCATTTGAATGAGGGTACTGATGTGAATAAAAAGGACGAGAAGGGGCAAACCCCATTACACCTCTCGGCTCGAAATGGATCAAAAAAAGTTGGCGAAGTGCTCGTTGAACGAGGCGCCGCCATTAACGCTCAAGATCATGAAGGCCAAACCCCGCTGCACCTAGCCGCAAGGGAAGGACAATCGGCCATGGTCGACTTATTGCTCCTGAAAAAGGCCAAGGTCAATTCACGAGATACACAAGGTCGAACCCCTCTCCACCATGCGACCTTTCGACAAGGAAACGAAACCCCTTTGCTTCTGATTGCCGGTCGAGCAACCGTAGATGCCAAAGATAACAAAGACTGGACCCCTCTCTACTTGGCAAGTTTGAATAACCTTCCAAGGATGGTTGAACTCTTAATCAATAAAGGCGCTCAAGTGAATCCGACAACAGGACCCTCTCCCTTGATGGGCGCCACCCGAGATGGTCATACCGAGGTAGTGAAAGTCCTTCTCAACTATAAGGCCCAAGTCCATGGCAGTTCTAAGGCCTCCAAAACTCCACTTCACGTGGCTGCTGAAAAAGGCTACCCGCAAATAGCTGAATTATTAATTCAACATCAGGCAGAGCCAAATCGTAAAGATAAGACGGGGCACACACCCCTCTATTATGCGACCTATCACGACCAAATTCAGGTCATGCGGATCCTCATCGAGGCCCATGCTGACCTCAACGAAACAATCAAAGAAGGAACCCTTTTACATCTGGCTGCCCAACGGGGAAGTATGGAGGCAAGCCGGCTTTTACTCGAACACGGAGCCAAATTGGAAATTAAAGACTCCAATGGGCATAGACCATTAGACGTGGCCATTAATAACAGGAAACAAGGGATTGCCGACATGATCACCGCCGAAATGATACAACGAAGAGAGGTTGGTAAATAATAGCAGGAAGTTTCAAAAAAATACGAAGCGTTCTCTTTCTTGCTACCTGGCGATCGCTTTCGCATTCTCCAAATTCCTATTTCGGAAATTCATTGTGAAATCAATCAAGAACATGCAAAATCAGACCAACGAAAGGGAGAATGGTTGAAGACTTCGCCTGGGCCTGTAAAAGAAACTCTATGAGCACCAAAAGTACCTTGGACAAAAATATGCTATGGTTGACCCGGGCCCAGATGGTCCTAGATACAAAAACCCATAGGACTCATCATGTAGGTCTAAAAATTAGTTGCAGAACTCAACCACGTTGCTTAATAAATAGAATACCTGAATAATGATTTTTGCGATTGCCTGAAACATGCATCTGAAACCTTTAGAATTGGGCTCTCGATGAACGAACAACGCATACTGGTCTTTCAAGATGAATAACTCATCTCGTTTATGAGTCTTACCCTCCTCATCCCTCTTCTTCCATTAATTGCCGCGATCTTTATCAGCGTGGGCGGGAAACCTGTGGCCAAATTCGCCCACCGTATTGGCATCATAGCCGTAAGCAGTGCTTTTCTCCTGGCTGTCGGAACCTTGTACAAGGTAAGCGTAGGGGAGGCGATTCACTTCATCATTTGGCCAATGCAGGATCCCACCACTGCCGTATTTCAAATAGGAGTTCTCATTGATCGTCTTACGGCCGTCATGATGGTGTTGATTACCAGCGTGAGCATCGTCATTCACGTGTATTCCGTTCGTTATCTTGAAGGCGATTCGGGCTACGCTCGGTTTTTTGCCTTACTGGGCCTCATGACCTTCGTCATTCTGGCTCTCGTGTCCAGCCCCAACCTTTTAATGCTGTTCGTCTGCTGGCAACTCTTGAGCTGGAGTCTTTATTTAATTCTTGCATTTAATTATTCCCATGTACCGGCCTATCAGAACGCCTTTAAAACATTAATGGTACATCGCATTGGCGATGTGGCATTTCTCTGCGGGATTTTTCTCTCTTATAAATATTTCGGCACACTCGAATTTACTGAACTCTTTCAGCGTGCCTCAGAACAAGCCCATATGATCTCGCTGCTTCCTGGACCTCTCCTTGAGGTCAATGTTGTCACGGTGATGACCTTACTGATTTTTGTAGGCGCTATTGCAAAATCTTCGCAATTTCCTCTGCATATTTGGTTGCCGGACACCATGGACTCTCCAACACCTGTTTCAGCTCTCATGCATGCCGGAATCATTAACGCCGGTGGATTCCTGCTCAATCGACTGGCACCACTCTATGCCCTTTCCCCCAACACCCTGCACGTGGTCTTCATCATTGGCGCCCTGACCGTGCTGTTGGGGGCCTCAATGATGCTCGTCCAAAACGACATAAAGAAAATGCTGGGGTACTCAACCATGGGCCAAATGGGATATATGATCATGGAATGTGGACTGGGGGCGTTTGCCCTTGCCATTTTCCATCTCATTGCCCACGGGCTGTTTAAAGCATCGCTGTTCCTCAGCGCAGGCAATATCATTAATAGCGCTCGCCACGATCCCAAGTTTCCTGATTCCCACGGCCACGGAGCGACCATTCTCCCTGCCCAAGCCACTTGGATTACAGGCTTGGTTGTGACGTTGATTATGCCGCTGATTATTTTGATGGTGGCTCATGATTTGTTGGAAGTTCCTCTTGAAGATGCCCATGGGGCTGTTATTTTTCTTTTCTTTAGTTGGGTGACCGCTTCACAAGCCATTTTTAGTCTCTATCGAATGCATGCCGTGGCTTCTTGGAAAGTCGCCTGCTCCATGATTGCCGCATTATTTCTTATTGGCTTTACCTATTTGTGGGCAGGGGAAGCCTTTACCCATTTTCTGTACCCGGGACCGGGTGTATCTGATTCCTACTTCGTGGCGGCAGCCTTGAACCCTATTGTCTTTGATGTGCTGATTTTGGTCTCGACGGTTTTAATCGTCTTAGCCTGGATTTCTGCCTATCGGGATGCCAAGGGACAACAGGTTTGGAATGCGAAGAGGGTCAAAGCGATCCAAGAAAAATTATATGTGTATCTGATCAACCGGCTATATGTGGACTTCTTGTATATGCGGTTAGGGGATCGCCTCTTCCAATGGGCTCAAAAAATTGGAAGTCGGTATTAGGCTTTAAGCATCACATCGATTTGAAATAACTTTATCATGACAATAGAAACGACCATCACTCTTACCTTTGCCATCATTCTTTCAGCCTTTTGCGCCATCCTTGTGCAATACGGATCAAAACTTTCGTCCTCGACGCTGGTCGAAACTCTGGTTGTGTCAGGACTCGGGGTTGGAACGTTATTGACCCCTGTACCTATCAATCGATACTTTCTGATTGGGGTTCTTGGCTATGCAGCCTATGCTCTTGTGACTTCTCAATCTACCTCTACAAGGAAAATGATCAGTCTCGTGCAGATAAGCCTCGCGCTTCTGCTGACTCTTGCGACCGTATTTACCGACAATTCCATGGTGATGGTGGCTGGATTGTTTATCGGGGTGACCCTCGTGCCTCTCGTGCCCTTCCATCTTCCGTTTACCTCTCTCGTAAGTTCTTCTCATGGAGCCATGTCGGCTGTCTGGACGACCGTGTTCTTTTCTCTTGGATTGGCAGAACTCATGTCAATTCAAAACTTTCTGTCGGAAGGAGCGTCAACTGCGATTTCCTGGTTAGCCTTAGGCAGTGCCCTGTATGCCTCGTTCAAGTGCCTTGGACAAAATCACATTCGATCGTTCCTGGCCTATGCCGCCATTTCCCAAGTATCTATGCTATGGGGACTGACAACTGTATTCTTAACGTTTTCCTCATGGCTTATACCCTTTGGACTCACGATTGCCTTGGTGATGACTGGACTCCTCATCACCTATCATTGTATTCAACTGAGGTTTGGAACCCATGCCATTGGGAAGCTCCCTGGCTTGGCCTTGGTCATGCCGCGACTTGGCATCTTGCTCATGACGCTGATCAGCATTGCAGTCGTGCTTCCTATTATTCCGGTATGGTTCGGGCTGGCCAGCATGCCGACCTTGGATAATCAGAATGTCTGCCTTGTCATTTTGTGCTTCATCCTCTTCATCGTGTGGATTTTTGGTAGCTGGTATTTCTCACATTTAATGCATCAAACGGCTTTTGGAAAGGCGAGACCGGATATTCCCTACACAGATTTGACCCCAGGGGAGATCGGCGCACTTTCTCTTCTCATCGCTGCTGCCAGTTATACAGGACTCTTGTATTAGAGGATATTTATTGTGGCTGACGTGAAAGAAATCGAACAGTCAAGAGAAGGCCAGCGAATGGAGGTCCTCTCGCTGGTCAAATTGGCCAGTGAGCCTATTTCCCACTATTGGCCCATGCAAACCTTTATTCATCATAATCCCCTCCACGGATTAGAACACCTCCCCTTTGGGAAAGCCATTGAGCAAGGAACACGCTTTTTGGGTGGGAAGGGCTACTTACCCAACAGTGAATACAGGCGTTATTACCAGGAAGGACGCATTACCCAAGATGCTATCGATGAAGCATTGACGGGGCAGATCCAATCTCGCAGTCTCACGGTGGGCAGCCGGAACATTTCCCACCAAGAAGCGTTACGCACCGTTCTCATTCAGGGAACCGGGCACACAGCCCCGGACGTGGTTTCGGCCCTTCTGCGAAATACCCAAGGCGATGGAGCGGTGAACGAGCTCATTCATAAACTGCAAACGCTGTTCGATTCAACCTCTCCTACGTTCACCTTCGGTGCTCATGCCACAAGCGAGCGAAAAGCACTGGCATCGGCCTACATCCTCTCTGCCTGGTGTGACCAATCGTTACATACCAACATCCAAGACCTGATTAACCAAGAACTCATCAAATGGTGTGGAGGCTTTCTTGATGAAGGACATGCGGCCTGGCCTATGCCCTTTCGAGAACTATCATTTTATGATGGATGGAAAGCAATCGCCCAACAAGATCAGTCTGGCTTGTTCTTGGGCATTTCACAATGGCAGTCCAAAATTCTTAAACTTCCGAACCGACCTGAAGATGCCATTATCGAAAGCCTCGAGGCGATGGCTATTCCTCGAGAATTGTGGATTGACTATTTCACCATGCATTTTGCCCAATTATCAGGATGGGCCGGGTTCATCAAGTGGCGCTCGGAACAACATGATTATCAATGGCAGAATGCCAATCAAATCGACATGGTCAAATTCCTCGCGGTTCGCTTGTTCTATGAGAAAGAACTGGTTGCCTCGGCTTGCCAAGACCATTTAGGAATTTCTGGTACCTTCCCTTCGATTCAATCCTATCTCGAGACCAATCCCGCCGGATACGGCCTCTACAAGGAGTGGAGACTCACGGGCCTACCCGAACGGATTGTCGCGGACCTGGACCTTTCATCGTTTGTGCAACAGCCCTTGCCCATCGAGACCCTCAATCAACGGGCCGGCCAAACCCAAGAAACCTGGCAGTCGATTCGTCGAGAACAACATCTTCACCAACATGCCTTCATGCTGGTACACCTTGCTAAAGGCCTTGACATCTCTGTCCAAGATTTCGTCGCCAGTCCGCAAGATACGCTGGTCGAGTTATTGAAATGGATTTCGCAATTTCCAGAGTCACAACATGGTCCGATTTGGCTGAAAGCCTTTGAACAATCTTTTATCAAAAGTTTCCTCCCGAATTTTTCTCAAAATCTTGAGAAACTCAAAAAAATTGATACCTCAGACGAACCACCTGCTGAATCACGACCGTTAGCTCAGGGGATTTTCTGTATTGATGTTCGTTCGGAAGGGTTTCGTCGACACTTCGAGGAAGTTGGAGGGAATGAAACATTTGGGTTTGCCGGATTTTTTGGTGTCCCCCTGTCCTACCAAGGATTCGGAAGTGAGCAGGAAACCGATCAATGTCCGGTACTTCTCAAACCCAAACATATCATCAAGGAAATTCCACGAGCCTATCAGGCTAAAGCCGCGCAACAATTTCTGGAACGACAACAGTTAGCGAAAACCGGGCATACGCTCCTCCATGATTTAAAGGAAAACGTGATTACCCCCTATGTCATGGTCGAAGCCATTGGATGGTTTTTTGGGTTCAGGCTCTTTGGCCAAACCTTGAACCCCTTGTGGTTTAAACGAATCACCTCCTGGGTGAAAGAACGATTCGCCATCCCACTCGGCACGACCTTGACCGTTGACAAATTGACCATCCAGGAAGCAGAAGAAATGGTAGCCTCGGAACACCGGGCCAAAGTCTACCGCAGGCTCATCGAACAATGTGGCCGACCAGGGATGGCCGTTTCACCGGATCAAATCGAACGACTTCGTAAGCAGGCACTAAGCCTCGCAACCTTTGACTCTATCGAAGATAGGGACTTACTCCGTAAACTCCAATGGACGGAATCAGATCATACGAAATTTTTGGATGACTTACGAGGCCAATATGGTGTGCATGACCGGGATGTCACCAATCGGATGCATCGCATCACCCAGACAGGATTCACCACCACCGAACAAGCCCTGTTTGTCGAAACCGCGCTTCGAGCCATAGGGTTAACAAAAACGTTCTCACGACTTATCGTCGCCTGTGCACATGGCAGCATTTCCGATAATAATCCATTTGAGTCAGCGTTAGATTGTGGTGCCTGCGGAGGAAACCACGGGGTCTCCAATGCCCGGACCTTTGCGGCCATGGCCAATAAAAGTCAAGTGCGGCAGATTCTGGCGCAAAAGGGCATTCATATTCCTCTTGATACGCATTTCCTCCCCGGGCAACACGATACGACGACTGACGAAGTCGAATTATTTGATCTGGAGGACGTTCCTGCAACTCATCGCAAGGATTTAGTGAGATTGCAACATGACCTGGAAGAAACCACTCGCCGCAATAGTCGAGAGCGTTTAACTCGCTTACCCGACGATGCCGGCTGCGAATCGCTTCATGAGGCATCTGATCGGACAAAACAACGCAGCATCGATTGGTCACAAGTTCGACCCGAATGGGGCCTTTCTCGACACACCGCATTTATTGTCGGAAGACGTCTCTTAACACAAGGGTTGAATCTGGAGGGACGAACCTTTTTGCACTCCTACGATTATTCACAAGACCAGACAGGAAAATATCTAGAGATCATTATGACCGCGCCCATGATCGTGGGCAATTGGATCAACATGGAACATTATTTTTCCACGGTGGATCCGTCGGTGTACGGAGCTGGGAGTAAGGTTTACCACAATGTCGTTTCCCGGGTGGGTGTCATGTATGGTTCTCAGAGCGATATCTGTGTTGGGCTTCCGGTCCAAACCGTTTTCGATGGAGAAAAGCCCTACCACGAACCCATGCGCCTCTTTGTGATTATCGAAGCGCCTCGGGAAAGAATTAGCATGATCATCTCTCGGCATGATATTCTAAAACGACTCATTGGCAATCATTGGATAAATCTCGTGGCATTAGATCCGGGAACCAGGGAATTCTTTTTTCATCATCCACAGGAGGGGTGGCAACTCATTCAGTAAGGGGAATGTCCACAAAAGATTGTCTCAAGAAACAATGGCAACTTTTTTAACCGTCCCGTCATTTATCAGGTTGAGGAGGACCAGGCATCATGAGCACCATCAAGCTTCACTCAATGAAAGAAATCAAAGTGATCGTGGATGGCGAGCACATTAACTTCGTGACAGAGGTGCTCGATCGCATCCAAGCCAGCGGCTATACCATTTTCAGCAATCTTTCTGGAAAAGGCCATAGCGGATTTCATGAAGGCCACCTGATGTTTAATGATACCAGCAGTCTACAAATGGTCTTGACCGTTGTCCCGGAAGAAAAAGTCGATCCGATTCTTTCAGGGCTGAAACCGTTTCTTGAACGTCATTCTGGTAGTATCTTCGTCATCGATGCTTGCGTGCTTCGAAAGGAACATTTTGAATCAGGGGCCTCCTAGGACTACTCATAATCGCCCATCTGTCCTCCATGTTCTTGACCTTTCAATCCTCACCGTAATTCCTCATGGATTCCATCAGCGGTGCGCTGAAAGTCTCCTCCTTTATTTTCTTGTTCTCGAACGGCTTTAATCCGACCATACAACCGTCTTAAATGCTCTTCATATTCTCCTTTTTTGAGGCCTGCATGATCACGTTCAAAGATTCGCCCCATCAAATATCCGATCGTTTCCATGACACTTAATAACTTCCCATCTGGCTCCATCGCTTCTTCAGAGAAAAACTCCATCACCGCGACAACCTTGGGGCCAATAAGGACCGGCACTCCAAACCCAGCCTTGATACCAATACCCTCGGCTAAGTGTGCCCGAGGAAAGTTGGAATCCTTCGTCACATTCTTGATCCAGGCAGCTTTACCCGTTCCAAGGACTCGACCAGGAAGCCCCACCCCTGGCACAAACTTGGTGGATTCTGTCACACGTCGAAATGTCTCAAATCGATCCCAGTCCCGAAGAATCCAAATCCTGCTAGGGCTTAAGAGATCGTTATCACCATCGCGAATATATAAGTGAGCAACCGGCCATCCTGTAAAATCACAGACCTTTTGCATACATTGTCGTAACGCATCTTCCACGGGATCGTTGCTATTGGAGAGAACGGCAATTTCCTGGTTCAAACGGAGAAAGGTCGTTTCCTCCTTTAACAGATCGTAGGCGTTTTTCATTCTTTCGGATTCTTGTTGTGAGTCTAAATATCGCATATGCGCTAAGGCTAACAGGGCAATCATCCATATGATAAAGATAGCCAGGATACGATTAACCCAGACCATCCATAGATCGATCCCAGGCTCGGAAATGTAAAATCCTTCCAAGGTGAGAACCGTTCCAGCAATCGCTCCGCCAATGATTAAACGTTTATCGCGAGCCATGAGACCAATTAACACTAAAATGGCATAGGCTTCTCCAATCGACACTCCTAACGGCAGCATCCCGTCAATAATGGAAATGACAATGGCCGATACCACCATCGCCACCCCATAGAGGACAGTTCGTTTCGGTACGTGAGAGAAAGAAAACACCGATGTTGGCGTCTGAGTACTCACAAGATTTGCCTCACTATCTGTTTGTCATATTATAGAAATAAAAGCGGCATAAGGATGGTTTAGTCCCGAATGTGAACACGAACCATTAGGATGACCGTGCGGTTCTTTCAAAGACAAATTCTTCCTCCAACCATTGCACGCACTCAAAAATATCTTCAAAGATATGATCATCGTGGATGATCCGTGGAACCAGGTCAACCGCCCGGAGCATCGTAAGAGGCTGCGCGTTCAAATTTGACAGGAGAATGCGAATGCCCCGTTTTTGAATAAAGTCAAAGACTAATTCAAACGCATGCGCCGCAGATTGATCGAGGTAGGGGACTCGATTCATTTCGAACACGACGATTTTCACTGCGGGCAACTGCTTAAGATTATCAATGAGGAACTGTGAAAATCCAAAAAAGACGGGACCAGAGAAGGTCTTGATATACACCTGATCTAAATATTCTTGAGGTAAAATAAAGTCTTCCCGAAGATCACAGGGTTTTTTTACCTTCAAGGACCGAAGGGGAAAAAGGTCTGTTTGTTCCTCTCCAATATCTCCCATTTTCTTCATGAAAATAAAAACCGAAAGAGTCATCCCTGTTCCCACGGCAGTAATCAAGTCGACAAACACGGTCATGAGAAGCACAATGAAGAGAATTGCGCCTTCGGCCCGATCGACCTTCATGACTTCTTTGAGACCTTTATAATCGATAATGTCTAATCCGACCGTCATCAGAATAGCGGCAAGAACAGCGATGGGGACATATTGCACATAGGCCCCCAATCCCAATAACACCGCGAGGAGAAACAGACTGGAAATGACACCAGCCAAACGAGTCCGGGCGCCAGCCTGGACGTTGACAATGCTCGACATCGTCGTCCCAGCCCCGGGCAATCCACCGAATAGGCCTGAGACCATATTCCCGACCCCCTGACCCATTAACTCACGATTGCTATTGTGTTTGGTTTCGGTCATCTTGTCGACAATCACGGCCGTCAATAATGTGTCGATACATCCTAATGCCCCAAGGGTAATTGCCGAACTCACGATGAACCAGGGCTGCGACCAATCAGGAGAGGACAAGGCTTCCCATTGCAAGGCAGGCAAACCCTGGGCGACTTCCCCAATGAGGGGGACAGAACTCCCGCTCATGATTGAAAGACCTGTTCCAATGAGCAATGCAGCTAAAGCGGGTGGAATGCTCGTGGTCATTCTCGGCGTGGCATAAAGAATAAAAAGAGTGATCCCGCCCAATGCCAAGGCCGGGATATTCAAGGTCTGCAAAGCATGGGGCAGTCCTTTTAATGAGTCATAAATGTTCGAGGGAGCAGGGAGTCCTATCAGTGGGTAGATTTCAAAGATAATTAAAATAATGCCAATACCGGTCATAAAGCCTGACAACACGGGGTAGGGGATATATTTGACGTTACCGCCGAGTTTAAAAAGTCCAAAGGAAATCTGAACCAGGCCCGCTAAAAGAAAAATGCAAAGGATGGTGCCCAACGCCTGCTCCAGACTCCCAGCGAAGCTCACGGCTTGGGCGATGGTCAGGGCGGCCACCACGGTCATAGGGCCTGTCGGCGTACTGATGAGAGTGTGAGTCCCACCAAACAGAACGGCAATCGCGCCAAGAAAAATAGCACAATATAAACCGGAGACCGCGCCTAACCCGGATTGGAGTCCAAAGGCCAAGGCCAAGGGCAAGGTGACAATGCCCGCCGTCAGCCCGCCGAGAATATCCCCTTTTACATTCTTGAGACTAAAAAGTGAGTCCTGTTGTACTTGGTACATCACGTGAATCATCCAGTCTTATCGTTCAAGAGCAGGCCGGCCCTAACGTCTTGCCAAACAAGAAACGCGAGATGATGTTGAACGAATGACAACATTCCATCAACAAAACGACTCGCATGATCTTGGCTAGACCCAAATGGTGCAAATGCATAAGGTGCGTGAGGGACAATCTGTATCAGACAATCCCATACCAGGGTAGGTGTTGCGATACGGGGAAAATCTTTACGAAGACTGATTGCAGGCGACCTCAAACCATTAACATACATGTTCAAAACAACAAGGCTATCCAATGCACCTATGGGAACAGAAAAATTTTCATTCTAAAAAATTCTGCCTCCTCTCTCTGCAATGTATGTTCCCCAACATGCTTTTTTTTAATTTTGATCGTGCATATGTTCGATTCTCATATAACAGGCTGAGAATGTAAGCCCCATGGGAAAATAAATTGTGGTGCATACTGTTTAAAATGAGAAATCAACGCTATAAACAGACCTTGAGGTGCGAATTCGCTCCCCAGCTCATGTGTAAGATCGCACGGTCGATTATATTATTGTAAAGAATGCCGTAGAACTTCCAATGACAAAAGTGATCGGGTCTAAAGCAATCATTAATTGAATGGTTGGAAAAGTAGATGGCGAGAGAAACAAGAGTGGATAAGAGAATTCTCCATTTGGGGAGTCTCACTTGAAGGAGGAGCTGACAAGTAGTTCCAAAACTTAATTTCGGTCATCTATCGGCTCTTTTTTCTAAGTAAAGATATAAAGAATAACGGTGTCCTGAGGAGGAAAAAGACAACAGAGGAGGAAGATGAACATTCTCCTTAATGAAAGAAAATTTCTTTTTCATCCAGGAAGAATTCTGCCTTAATCGATTACTCTCAACTACAGAGGATTACTACGTATCCAAATTTCCATCATGGTAGTCAAATCATTAAAAATAATTTTTTTCTTTGGATTCAAGTCTAACTGCTCTGCAATCAAAGGAAATGCTCTATCAAACTTACGGTATCGTTGAAAAATTTTATCCCCTCCTGGAAGGATCACACTCCTACGTGTATTGCGCAACCAATTTCTCACCTCCTCCACAGCGTTTCGAGGTTTGTTTTTATGTGATTGCGGATCATTTCCAGATAAATCAGAAATAAACTTTTGAAACCGGAATTTATCCTTATCGAGTATTAAACTCACCTTCTTCTTTTGTTTTCCTTGGCCAAATTTCCATGCACCTAAAAAAACACCAAGTTCAAAGGGCATATTAAAACGTGGGAGTTTATTATGTAGTTCGGTTCTTGATATATCATGTATTCCGTATTTACTCTCAGATATTATTCGATATAACTTTTCTATCCGACTTTCTCCAGAATTGGTTTCCTCTAGCGCCGATCGAGCAACAAATCCACAATCTATGACCGTGAAGATTAGCGCCGGGAACATATTTTGGTATTGATTATCAAAAGGACAATTTATAAAAACGCTATCTTCGTATTTTGGCTTTGGAATTGTCACTTAAGGCAACCTTGTATAACTTTGAAGAGCTGACCCTTGAAGACTTTGATAGATCATTTCCAGGGTGAATAAATACGCTACTTTTATTTGTTTTCGCTACAGACTTTGCATACTGTATTGCAGAGACTTTTGAGGCAAACTTTTTAGCCACAGTGCCTTCACCGACTTTGGTCACAACCCACCGATCCCCACCACTTCGAATTCGTGGGGACGATGAATGGACTACGTGCACAGAATTCAACGCCTTTTTAACTTTATCTCTAGAAATCCTACCTGGAATTGAGGTTTTGACATCACGAATTTTTCTAGCCATTTTATCCCCTCCTTACTGCTTATTTATATTTTAAGATAATATTTCCTTTTCAGCAACTCCCATAAAAAGAGTAAAAGATTAGAAGACAATGACCAGCTTGACCCGGCTATTCAAAATGGATAGACCATTTGTACATTCATGAACCGTTCACACATCCTAAAGCCCAATCTTTCGAATAAATTTACTCTTTCACCGAAGCTACTCTCATATAAAGCCCAACTAAATAATGGGAGTTTGAAACCTCGCAAGAATTGGGACTAGAAAGTCAAGGCGCCTCTCAAGTTTCGAATTAAATTAATGTCCTCATTTAGTCAATTGCCCAGGGAGAAGATATCTTCCGTGCCTACTCCGATTCCCAAGGATAAATTCATTATAATCGGTACGTGCGATATATGAAGAGAATAAATACTATACGGTTTCTTCGGCTACTGAAATAATAGAGAGCAGTCGGTACGAGCAGGCTAGTTAGGGAAAAGATATATTTTTGGTTTTATCCGATTGCTAAGAATAATTTAATAACATTCGGTACGCGCTAGCGAATTATATGAAGAAATATTGAGGGGTTTACCCCGTCGCGACGATCCTTTGTATAAACGGCTGAGCGAGAAAGAAAGAAAAGAAATTTTAAGGGGTTTATCCGGCTGCTGAAATAATAGAGAGCAGAGGGTAGGAGCAAGAAATATAAGAACAGATATTAAAGGGATCTACTTTCGCACCAGGAACTATTGTCATGGCACTCAACCTCGCAAGCAAATCATAGGCAGAATTATTAAGGGATTTCTCCGACGGTGCAAATCTAAAGCACCGTCGGTCCGAGCTGAGGGATTGAGGATCAAAAATTAAGGTATTTTACTTTCAAGCCAAGAACTATTGAGAGGGCTTGAAACCTCGCTAGCGCGGGGTGGCGGAGGGGGTGGGATTTGAACCCACGGTCCAGTTGCCCGGACTCCGGTTTTCAAGACCGGCACGTTCGGCCACTCCGTCACCCCTCCGATATCTGTGTAGCTTCTTACAATAGTCTTATTCTTTGGTGATACGCTCGATTCCTCGCATGTAGGGCCGGAGTGCCTCTGGAATCAAGACAGACCCGTCTTCCTGTTGATAGTTTTCCAAAATAGCCACAAGCGTACGGCCCACAGCCAATCCTGACCCATTTAAGGTATGTACGAAATCAGTCTTGCTATCTTTTTTCCCGCCGCCTTGTGGTCGGTATCGAATCGAAGCCCGTCTGGCTTGAAATCCTTCAAAGTTACTACAGGAGGAAATCTCTCGATACTGACCTTGGGAGGGTAGCCAGACTTCAAGATCATAGGTCTTGGCCGCAGAAAATCCCATGTCACCGGAACAAAGTGTCATCACACGATAATGCAGTCCTAATTCTCTCAGAATGGTTTCTGCATTACCGGTCAACCGTTCGAGTTCCTGGTACGAATCTTCCGGTTTGGAAAAGGCTACAAGTTCAACCTTATTAAACTGATGCAGACGAATGAGGCCCCTGGTATCTTTCCCGTACGATCCGGCTTCTCTCCTAAAACAGGGCGTATAGGCCGTATAGCGAATGGGAAGGGTCGCCTCATCGAGAATTTCTTCTCGGTGATAATTCGTCACCGGCACCTCGGCGGTGGGTATGAGATAGAGGTCGTCGTCTCGTAAGGCAAATTGATCGCCCTCGAATTTCGGTAATTGTCCCGTTCCTCTGAGAGAATCTGGGTTGACCATGAAGGGAGGCAGCATTTCCCGATACCCATGTTGAGTCGTATGCATGTCCAACATATAACTAATGAGCGCTCGCTCAAGTTGAGCCCCAAACCCAGTCAAAACCGCAAAACGGGCACCGGCAATCTTAACCGCCCGTTCAAAATCCAAGATGCCGAGCTCTTCGCCAATTTCCCAATGGGGCTTTGGGGTAAACGGCATAACCGGCTTCGTTCCCACCTTTCGCTCTTCCCTATTACCTTCGGCATCTCGACCAACCGGGACCGAGTCATGGGGAAGATTCGGTATCTGTAAGGCGAGGGTGGTGACCCGCTCATCGGTCTCCCGCATGTCTTCTTCTAACTGCTTGATCCGATCACCCAAGACTTTCATCTCGGCAATGGCGGTCTCAGCCGGTTGCTTCTCCCGCTTCAGTTTGGCAACTTCTTCGGACCCTTTTTTTAATTGATGTCGAAGATCATCGAGTTTGGGGGTGAGGGCATGGCGCGCAGCCATGGTTGCCCGCAAATCGTCCCAACTTACACCCGCCCCGCGAGGGCCTAACCCTTCCCGTATCAGATCGATTTCTTGTCGAAGCTGTCGGAGATCGTACATGCTATCCTATCTTGCAGAACCGATAATAGCGAAGCTGGACTGTAGCATCCACCTTTCTATCAGTCAATCAGATCGAGGCTTCCTACAGATCAAGGCAGACCATACAAATACACCGTCTTGAAAAAATACTTGAACCTTGACAAGGTTCCCAATGGAGGAACACCATAGCGACGATGCGTACGATTTCTAATCCTCCGAATCCCTTTGAATCCCATCATCGAGAATTGCTCGAGCCGGCACCATCAGTCCAACTCAAGCTCATTGAAGATACCAGCCGGAGCATCCTCAGCCGAAACGACAGCCCTGACTTACCATTTCGTTGGAGTGTGAATCCTTACCGTGGCTGTTTCCATGCCTGTGCCTACTGCTATGCACGACCCACCCATGAATATCTAGGATTCGGAGCTGGCACCGATTTCGAGTCCACCATTATTGTGAAGCCCAATGCCGCAAGCCTCCTACAGAAGTCTTTCTTGAAACCTTCCTGGAAAGGAGACCTTGTTGTCTTTTCCGGCAATACCGATTGTTATCAGCCAATCGAGGCCACCTACGGACTCACACGAGCCTGCTTAAAGGTCTGCGCAGACTACCAGAACCCGGTTGGGGTGATTACCAAAGCGGCGCTCATTCTTCGCGACTTGGATCTCCTTCACACACTTCATCAATCAGCCTGGGTGAAGGTGTATTTCAGTATCGCCTTTGCACATGATGACATGGCCCGAAAAGTAGAGCCTCAGGCACCGTCAATTTCCAAACGTTTGGAGGTGATGGCCAAATTGTCTCAAGCAGGCATTCCCACAGCGGTCTCACTGGCACCAATTATCCCGGGACTGAATGAACAGGATATTCCAACCATTTTATCCCGAGCGCGTGAGGCCGGAGCGCAAGATGCGACCTATGCTGTCCTCAGACTTCCTGGCAGTACGTCATCTGTCTTCTTAGATCGAATCGGTGAGTTATTTCCTGACCGACTCGACAAAATTATCCATCGACTTCAAGAGATTCGAGGGGGCCACATTCAGGAATCACGTTTTTTTAAACGGCAAACCGGGCAGGGGAACTATTGGCATATGATCGAACAACTGTTTCAACAGGCGCGCCAACGTGCTGGGTTTCCGGCCTCGACTCGGACAGACGTTCCGAACACCTTTTTTCGCCCTTTAGATCAACAACTACCTCTGTTCCAAGCCGAGGAGCTTCTTTATGAAACATAACCCGCAGTTCCTTCACCTCGTGGAAGCCGCCCGGACACGAATACAAGAATGCACGGTAGAGGAGGTGAACGCTAAACTTGAACAGCAGACCCCTATGTACCTACTTGATGTCCGCGAGGATCATGAATTCGCGAAGGATCATGTCTGTGGTGCGCGGCATCTTGGAAAGGGAGTGATCGAGCGGGATATTGAAGAGGCGATACCGGATGTTCAAGCAGAAATTATCCTCTACTGTGGAGGGGGATTTCGTTCTGCCCTGGCCGCCGACAGCTTACAGACGATGGGCTATCGGAATGTAAAATCCATGGCCGGAGGCATTCGAGCCTGGCGAGAAGCCTCGTATCCTCTCGAACGGGGCACCGGCAATCCGAACGGGATCATTTAAAACGCCGGTTAAACTCTTTTACAACTTGATCGGTAATATCGAGCGATTTCCTGTTAAAAATTACAATCTGCATGGTATTTTCGCTACCCTTATCGACGACCAACGATAACCCATTTCGCTCAGCAACGGCCTTGGTCGCCACACTAATTTTTTTCATATACTCATCAACCAGCTCTTTTTGTTTTCCCGCCAACTCTTGATTAAATTCTTGAACCCGTTTTTGGTAGGCCTGGACCTTCACTCGAAATTGCCCTTGTTTGGTTTGTTTCTCTTTTTCCGTCATTCCGGATACTGCAGACTTCAAATCCTCTTCGAGACGCTTCAATTCCTGTTCATCTCCAGCAATGATTTTTTGTCTTGCTGTCGTATACTCCTTTAAGCTCGCAAGTGACCGCTTACCTGCCTTAGATCGTTCAAGGACCGATTGTGGATCGACCACTCCCATCTTAAAAGACCCAGCCGCCCAGGCAGAAGAAAGCCCAAAGGGGAGCAACATGATCACCAGCATGATCACGGTTCGGAATCTACTACTGTTCCATTGTATGTTTTGAATCATAATTCCTACTCCTCTTTCCTACAACATCACGGGGTTATTCACACTTGGGCTATCTAGGCAGTCTGACTCTTCCCGATTGTACCGATAACCTGTTGAATGGGTTGGTCGACTCTTGCGAAGCGATGTCCACGCAGATCTTCGGAGGATAGCCTTTGGGCCAGGCGCCTGTCAAGCGTGGGACTCCAGCCTTTATGGAAGGAACGCAGATCGATCGGAGTGCAGTCTCTGGTGAAGTTTCTCGGGCAGGAGGCTAGAGAAAATATCGGCCGGTATCAAATTTATATTCGGTATTATCGACTAACCGAACAATGCTCAATTTAAATTGCCCGTGATTGTCGGTCAAGGTGAGATCGACCTCGGGACCGTCAATGGGATTGCCTTCATGGTCGGTAATGATTTTGACTCGTGGGCGCTCAACCATCTCCTTATCTTTAGGATTCGTCATGACCACTGCCAGTTCATTAGAATCGAGAAGCACCAAACTGCCAATGGGGATCAGTCCAACACAGGTCACAAATAATTTCAATAACAGGGGATCAAACGATTGACCACTCTTGCCAAACATGAATTTTAAGACCTTCTCAGGGGGAATCGGTTCTCGACGGTAGACGCGAGAGGAGGTCATGGCATCATAACAGTCAACAATCGTCAAAATTCTTCCCGTTAACGACTGCTCCCAAGGCACGGTGATCTTCGGATACCCCGAAAAATCAAAATTCATATGGTGCTCAAAGGCAGCAGAGGCCATGCGTCCTGGAAAATTTGTAATACCTCGTAAGCGGGTTAATTCAACGACCCCTTCAGTCGGATGACTACGCATGGTCGCCCAGTCTTCATCTGTAAACTCACCCGGCTTATTGAGCACATCGATGGGAATCGAGGCCTTTCCCATATCATGGAAGAGTGCCGCCAACCCCAAGTCCGCCAATGCCAGTTTGGGATACCCCGCACGGTTGCCTAACGCCACGGCTAAGAGGGAGACATTGACGGAATGATTGTGAGTATATTCATCATGACAGCGAAGGTTCGTGAGTCCCAAGAGAACGGACTCGTCATACATCATAAGATCGACGATATTCTGAATGGCACGCTTGGCATGTTTAAAACTGATGGTTCCGCCGTCCTTGATATTTTTCGTTAAGTCACCGACAGCACCAGCTGCATGCCCATAACATCGTTTGGCGAGCCCTTTGGTTTGAGACGCCCCTGACGTCTGAGAGTCATCTTCAACGGCTCGGGGATCTTCAAACACAATGCCTTCAATTCCTTCCTGCAGCATTTGCTCACGAAACTCAGGCAGGGTTCGCGTTGCCGGATCAAGGGTGACAAATAAATGTGCTAATCCACGAATGTCCTTCGATTGAACGGTGGGGGCAATTGATATGGCCCCAATTTTCCAAGAATTAAAATGATCAATGACGCCCATAAAGATGGCAATTTGCTGGGCCGTGACCTTGAGATGCGTTTCATCCAGAAACAAGAAGTCATTTTGAACCCGCAGAATCACGGGCTTTTCGTTGGAGAGCGATTTGATCAAGGTGAGGATACTATTCACCGGTTGATCCATGGCTGAATTATTCCGGCCATGAATGCGGGAATTTTTAATCAGCACGTTGAGTTGGGTCACAAGCTGCGTACCCAACCATAAAATCTGTTGGTCAAGGATATCCCCCGCTTCCGACCCCTTGGCCACCTTATTGGTCAAGGACTTTTCGTGAGTTAAGATCGGTTCTTGTGGAACCGTCTCAACGGAAGAGGACGAACTTGGCGGTTTACTGTCTTCAGCCATAGGGTTCTAGATGTCTCATGCCTCTGGAGATTGGTCTTTTGAAAAAGAAGCCAACGCCTTGTTACATGCCTGTTGCACCACTTTGTTTTTGCCTTGTGCACCCTGTTCAAGGGCTGCTTGAGCGGCAGGGGAGGCCAACATTTTGAGGGATCCCACAGCCAAGAGAGCCAGTTCTTCTGTTTTCTTTCGCTTAAACCAACTCCAGGCGGTCACGAGATTTTGTAAATGTGGAATGGCCTCCTCTCCAGCCATGAGGCGCAGGGCTTTAAAGATGCCGCGCTTTTCAATGACCGGACGATCGGCAAAGCCCTTTTCGGTGACAATCGGGGCCCAATCTTCAAACGTCGCCGTGAACCTTCCATTGGTCAACACACTCAAGGCCGTCAGTCGAATCCCTGGCTCCGGGTCCTGAAGGTAGGACATGAATTTTGTTCCCGATCCCTCCGGTGCCAACATTCCCAATTGACGTAACGCCTCTTTACGAATTTGAATATTTTTATGCTGCATCAACTTTTCAAGGGGCGGCACAAATTGGGGATCGCCTAACTTTCCAACTAGCCCTAATAAGTCTTGAACATAGGGATCACGACGATCTTGGAGTCCCTTGATGATGGGAGTTGGGTTCTGTGGCGCCACCGCTACCAAGGCTTCGAGAACAAGTGTGCGATGTTCTTCCGACTCGATATTTCCCAAGAGCTGACACAAAGACAGAACAGGACGATGCTTGATATGCAGGAGAAATTCGAGAAATCCCTCAGTCGATACCTCTGGCTGGGTATTGATAAACGTCGCAACTTCCTTCATTCGCTCCGGTTGCCCCATGGTCTCTAAGAGCTGGGACACTTTTTGCTTATGCTCGTCCGACAAGTCAGTCCGAAACTCACGCACATCTTCCATAAGGGTTAATATCGTATTCATCACCACCCACTTGCCTTCTTGGGTGAGAGAACTGAGAATCAAGCCAAAGATGTCGAGAAGCTTTTGGAGAATCGCTGGTGAGGTTTCACATTGGAGGATGGCGGATAACATATCCAAGATATATTGGGAATTATCTCGAGACGACTCCGCCTCGATTTGAGCCGACAAGGTTGCTAATTCCTCCGGTGATATTTCATACCCGATCACCAGAGAGGATTTACCTTTCCGCGACTCTTGTGTCTCTGGAGCCGGCTCTTTCTCTTCAACCCGAGCCCGTTCCGACTCATTCACTTCCTTTAAGGCTGAGACGGGACTATCCAACGTCCCAGAGTCACGAGCGGAGAGCACATTCCCTAATCCAGAGGCCTGCATAATTTCTTCGGCTGTGACGACACCGATGGAGGAGAGGTTTTTTTCCCAAAGGCGTGTCACAATATCGTCATCCGATGCCTCGGCATCAACGTTTTCCCACAAGGACTCCAGGAAGTAGGAAAGATCTTGCTCGGTGAGATGTTCATGGAGAGTCAGTTCACGAATTCCGTCTGCATACAATTTAAAGGCTAAATTTTCGCCCTGCTCCTGAGCTTGATAGACGCTCTCTCCTTTACAGAGAAGTTCAGAGCGTTGAACGATCAGCCCGATCACATGATATTCGGATAAGAAGGCCGAAAGCTCTGTATAAAACTGTTGGAAGAACTTCTGCGCCACGGAATTATTCGGGCCGTAGGTTCGATAAGACTTTGAGGCCTTATCCAGAAGTTTGAGGACCTGCCTGACACCCACAACCTCAGGGTCGGGCGCTTCGGGCATATTCAGTTCCCAATGGGATTTTCATCAGATAAAACAGACTTTTCCATCATCTGATACTAGTACCGTGAACCGTAAAAACGGTCAAGAAAATAGCATTTCCTGGAAGACCGAAGCATGAACCCCCAAATGCCCTCTTCGAGGAATAATCCTGTGAGATAATTGTTATTCCTCGGCATGAACGGTATGATTCGGAAGTGCCCATTGGGATTGGCGAAGAATCCAAAAAATCTGTTGCCCCCATTATCAGCCTTTGTCACCCATTTATATGAGCCAGACGAAACCACGCACAACCATACTCTGTTTTGGAGATAGCTTAACCGCAGGGTTTCAAACGCCCCTTCCAGGACAACTCGAAGTCCCGGACACCCCCTATGGTGGATTTTTGCAAGAAGCCTTAGGAGACGCTGCCCGGGTGCTGATTAGTGGTATGTGCGGAGAATTGACCGGTGAGATGCTTCAGCGCTTTCGCGAATCCGTCATCGATCTACACCCCACCTATGTCATCATCCTTGGCGGGACCAATGACTTAGGATGGAACGGACGTCCTGCAGACATCATGCGGAACTTACTGAAGATGTACGAACTGGCTCAACATCATGACATCGAGCCCATTGCCCTGTCTGTTCCTTCCATTAGACCAACGGGAATGGAGGGGAGTCAGGAAGCTGAAGCTTGGGTGCAGCATCATATTACCCAACGACTTACCCTCAACCAAGGCATTCAAAACTATTGTCAGTCGCATTCGCTTCATTTTATCGATGTCTTTCAGGCAACCATCGAACCTTCCACACGTCTGCTCGCCCAACAATACTCGAATGACGGACTTCACCTGACCACCCAAGGGTATCAATGCATCGCGCAACTACTTGTTGATCAGGTTTTTTGCACCACCTCATCTCTTACCCCCTCTTCCAACCCCACTCACACCTAACTATCTCATGTCGATTCAGCCCATCACGGACTTCCAATTCGACCGAATCGTCGAAGACGCCCCCCTGCCACTCCTGGTTCTCTTTTGGCAACCAGGATGTGGGGCTTGTCAGGCCTTACAGCATGAATTATTGCTACTCGAACGAGAGACGCGGGATCAGGTGCTCATCTATTCCATGAACGTGCAGGAGAACTTTCAAATACCGGCCGAGTTGGAAATTACGTCGCTCCCGGCACTCGCGCTCTATCGTCATGGTCAATTTGAACGGTTTATCGGCGGGATTGGTAAAAAGCGATACCTACTGGAACAACTCAACCTTTCGGTACAGCATCGTGAATCCAACGATGTGAGTGAAGGAGAATGAACCGCGAACGAAGCTTGATGAAAATATTGAAGAGAACAGTCCCAACATTCCTTCATTACCATTCGAACGTTGACAGGAACGACCGTTAGCTTATCAATCAATCCGCGGCAAATTAGGGATGTCCTGAAAAAGCTGATCGACCATACGATAGCCTAAGGACAGACGCTCTTGGAAATGCTGCGCAATCATGAAATGTCCAACGAGGTCTCCCATGGCGGCATCCCGGGAGGAGAGAAACCGAAAGGTATCTGCAGGGGAGGTGACCCACAGGCCTCGGAAGCGGAAAAACGCGTAGAGAAACTCTTCAACAAACATGTGTAAAAGGTATTGGCAGGTGGCAGGTTGATGCGCTAAATCCTTGGCCTTCCCAAGCCAATGCAGACATTGTGCTTTCATCCGAATTTTTTCATTTAACGACACCGGAGGAGGTCCTTGACGAAACCGTTGACTGGCCTTATCAATCAGTTTTGTCCCGACCGCATCTTGCTCATAGAGAATACGGGCCTTTCGTAAGAGTGGCGGTAATCGAGGGGCATACGGAATATCCTCCAAGGTACTCCGCTCGCCTCGATAGAGAATTTCCACATGACGATCTGCGATTCGGACAAATTCTTCCCGGTCGTCGTCTCCCTTAATAATCGCAATCAGATCTATGTCGCTATGCGGGGTTAACGATCGACGGGTGGCCGACCCCACTAATAGGATTGCGAGTAAATCCCCACCGCGACGTCCTCGAATATGCCGAATGGCTTTATCAAGAATGTAATCGAGCCCGGGAGGCTCCACAGGCTTTGGTGGCGGAAGGGGATCCGGAGGAGGCACGAGCTCAGCTTGCAATTCCTCACGGGTCGGCGAGTCAGAAGACTGATCGCGGGGTTCTTCGGCTATCGGTTGATCCATGGAGGGATTCCCTTGTTGACGACCGTCGATTATTCCGGAACAAAAGGCTTCAGTTGTTCTTCCAACGTGGCAACCCATTGATCGAAGGGTTGGCTGCCATCCACGACAATTTCAATTTTCCCATTTGGAAGCTTTGAAACCGATCCTGGAGTCGCTGTACCGAGCGGGATCTCAACCCATTCCCTATTGAAACCCAGTTGATCTGTTAACTCCAAAATTCGGGTGATGTCCTTAAATGACACGGAATCGCTCACAACCTTCTTCCTTTCTACGATACAGGCAGGCCTGCATTCTAAATTGGGGTTGGCACCCTGTCAATGGATGAAGAGGAACCAGGAAGGCTTACCCTGCCAGAACCGTACGAATGATGTTTGCGGCCTGTTCAATATCACTCGACGTAATACCTAAATGGGTCACGGCACGAAAGCGAGTTCCACCCAAACAATTGATCAAGAGACCCTGTGCTTTCAAAGCCTGAACCAGTTCGGCCCCACCATGGGAAGAATCGACGATATCGAACATGACGATATTGCTTTCCACCGGATGAGTCGGAAAGGACAACCCTGAAACCTTTTCCAACAATGAGACGAAATAGCGAGCATGTTCGTGGTCTTCCTGCAATCGATCGATATGATGGTCTAAGGCATACAATCCCGCGGCTGCCAGGATGCCTGCTTGCCGCATCGCCCCACCATACATCCGGCGATATCGACGCAACATCGGAATTAAAGACAGGTTGTTCGTGGCAATGATACTCCCTACAGGTGCCCCGAGTCCTTTCGAGAGACAGAAGGACAGGGTCTCAAATGGTTGAGCATACTCTGCGGCTGAGGTTCCCGTGGCCACAACGGCATTAAACAAACGCGCTCCATCCAAATGCATGGGGAGTCTGTGCTGTTGAGCGACTTGCGCAATTTGATGAATGGTATGGATGGGGTAGACCGATCCTCCTCCGGTATTATGAGTGTTTTCTAACATAATCAAACCCGTCGGAATCGTATGGGCATCGCCTGGTCGGATCGCGCGAGCGACCTGCTCCGCCGTCACCAACCCTCGTTCGCTGGCAATCCAATGAAATTGAACGCCAGCCAGGGCCGCACCGGCGCCCTGCTCATACCCAAGAACATGCGAGCGTCCCTCAACCACGACTTCCTGACCCGGGCGCGTCAGCACACGAATGGAAAGTTGATTCCCCATCGTGCCAGATGGCACAAAGAGGGCAGCTTGTTTTCCAACTAAGGCGGCAGCCTTCTCCTGCAAGGCATTCACCGTCGGATCCTCTCCATACACATCATCACCTACGGCTGCTTGGGCCATGGCCTCTCGCATGGCCGGCGTCGGTTGAGTAACGGTATCACTGCGTAGATCAATCATCGTAGAGACCTTCCCTCTATTCTGTTTTCCAAAAGAGTACGACGGTCAGACGCTTGGAATAAATCTCTTCATCCCAACCAAAATAAGACGTAGCGGAATGAATGATGTCAGATTTATACAAGATGAGTCGATTAAAGACATTCGTCACCTCTAAATCTTCCACCCACATACTCATATCTGACTGTTGCAAACCTGGAATCTGAGACAGGCTTTGGTAGGGCTTGGGACAGGTATTGCCTCCCAAGGTTCCATCTGGAAGTTTGAGACGAAAAAACGAGGTCCCGGAGTGAATAGTGGGCGGACAGGGATGTAAATAGAGCACGGCCGCATAATCACAGATATCGCTGGAATCAACATGCGGCCGGGATACCGCATGAGCACCACCTACCAATTGCGCATGGTTATGACCGGAGACACCCTGCTCAGGTACTCCCTGTGCACGGAGGCTGGAAACTTGAAGTTGAGCTTGAACCCATTCCTCTACATGCCTTAATTCTTGGGCATTTAAGCCATAAGGGGATCGCCATCCCGGCCAGGGTTCTGGTCGCCAAGGAGCACCTTGAATCCATTCCGTATTTTGAAAACATCGACGCGCAGCGCGGTCTGGATCGGGAAGCATATGATCCTTGATCCAATAATCCTTCCCTAACTCAAGCTTTCGATAGGGGAGGATATCTGAGAATTCCGGCATACAACTATTTCTTTCTCTTCTTGGATTTTGCTGCCTGACGACCTCGCGAGGTCCGAGCCGTTGACTTCATTGAGGACGTGGAACGCAGCTCTGAAGTGGTCACCATATGAATAGCTGCTTTCACAATCGCGAGCATCTTGGTCATCTCTGGAATACTCATCGAGAGGGGAGGCATGAGCACAAGCACATTTCCAATTGGGCGAATCAAGAGACCCTGTGCACGTGCGGCCAGGGTCACGTGATGTCCCATTCGAGCCGTCAACGGATAGGGCTTCTTCGTTTGGCGATCCTTGACCAGTTCAATTCCTACCATGTACCCGCATTGGCGTACATCTCCCACATGAGGCAGTTCCGCTACAGATTCGAGTAGTCGAGCCAAGGTCTTTACACCACGGCGCATATAAGACAATCGCCGTTCCTTGTTAAAGAGTTTCAAACTCGCCAGTGCCACCGCACAACCTAGTGGATTCCCGGTAAAACTATGTCCATGAAAAAACGTCTTCCACTCGTCATACCGTCCAAGAAAGGCCTGATAAATGGTTTCCGTCGTGAGGGTGGCTCCGAGAGGAAGATAGCCTCCCGTTAACCCTTTGCTCAACGCCATGAGATCGGGCGTGACCCCTTCATGATCACAGGCAAACATCTTTCCCGTTCGACCAAAACCGGTCGCCACCTCATCGGCAATGAGGAGCACATTATATTTAGTACACAAGGCACGCACTCGTGACAGGTATCCCGGAGGCGCGGTGACCATTCCTGCGACCGCTTGCACCAAAGGCTCAATCACCAAACCGGCTATCCTGTGATGCTGGGATTTCAAGAGATCTTCAAGCGGTTCAACGCAAGCCATGTTGCAGGAAGGGAAGGTCTGCTTGAGGGGACAACGATAACAATAGGGAGCATCAATTGGCACAGAAGGAACACAGAGAGCCTGAAAGCGCTCGTGGAACAACTTCGTCCCTCCAACTGCCATGGCCCCCGAGGTATCCCCATGATAGGCCAACTGCAAATGCACAAAGGTCTTCTTGGCTGGACAAGACGGTTGCCTTTGCTGCCAAAATTGAATGGCCATTTTTAGAGCCACTTCGACCGCCGTTGAACCATCGTCGGAATAAAACACCCGTTGCAGTCCCCGTGGGGCAATCCGAATCAATGCACGCGCCAACAACACAGCCGGAGGATTCGTCAAGCCAAGAAAGGTACTATGCGCGACTTTTTTGAGTTGATCCTGTACCGCCTGATCAAGATCTGGATGTCGGTGTCCGTGGAGATTGACCCAGATAGAAGAGACACCGTCCAAATATTTCCTGCCAAACGTATCGAAGAGGTAAGATCCGCGACCCCGTTCGATAATCAGGGGCATCTCCTCTTCCCATTCTTGCATTTGCGTGAAGGGGTGCCAGAGATACCGTCGGTCCCATTTGGCCAATTGTTTGGTACGGGCGATAGCCGTCATGATAAGATTTCCGCGGAGACGGGTGGAGGCACCATGTTCGCGATTCGAAATGCTTTTTTGGATTATAATGGGTCGGGGATTTCTTTGACAACCTTCTCCACCACGCCTATAATGAAACGATTTTGAGGTGGAATGGACCAAGACGTTCAAAACCGTATCCGAAATTTTTGCATCATTGCTCATATTGACCACGGGAAGTCGACTCTCGCCGACCGATTCCTCGAAACCACGGGCGCTGTTACGGCTCGGGAAGCTAAAGCTCAAATTCTGGATGCCATGGACCTCGAACGTGAGCGAGGGATTACCATAAAGGCGCATGCCGTGGCCGTCACGTATCATGCCAAGGATAGCCACGACTATGCCCTCCATCTCATCGATACGCCTGGTCATGTCGATTTCACCTACGAAGTTTCTCGAAGTTTAGCGGCCTGTGAAGGTGCCATTCTGCTCGTCGACGCGAGCCAAGGGGTGGAAGCCCAAACTATTGCCAATGTCCACCTCGCCCTGGAACATGGACTCAAGGTCATCCCCGTTATCAATAAGATCGACTTACCCAGTGCGGACCTCGAGGGAACCACCCAGCAAATTCATGAAGTCTTGAATCTGGACATTAAAGATCCCTTACCTGTTAGCGCCAAAGAAGGTCGGGGAGTCCAGGATGTGCTTGAAAGTGTTATTCACCATATCCCGCCGCCCTCGGGTGATCTCCACCGTCCACTTAAAGCCCTGGTGTTTGACTCCTGGTATGACAACTATCAGGGAGTCATCGTGTTGATACGGGTCATCGATGGGGTCATTCGGCCTGGAATGAAAATACAAGTGATGTCAAACGGTAAAACATTTGACGTCTCAAGTGTCGGGCTGTTTAATCCTAAACGTACAACCAAGAAGGCCCTCCAAGCTGGAGAAGTTGGATTTCTTTGCGCTGGTATGCGGGAAGTGGCTGATACCAAAATCGGCGATACGGTGACGGACGCCAGCAACCCCACTGAGACGCCCTTTCCCGGCTATAAAGAGGCCCGCCCTCTGGTCTTTTGCGGACTCTATTCCACGGATACCTCCAAGTTTGAAGACCTACGGGAAGCGTTAAAGAAACTGCGGCTCAATGATTCTTCTTTTTCCTTTGAGCCTGAAACATCTCTGGCGCTTGGCTTTGGGTTTCGATGCGGCTTTCTCGGCCTCCTCCATATGGAGATCATTCAGGAACGCTTAGAACGCGAATATCAACTTGATCTCATCACCACGGCTCCAACGGTGGTCTATCGAATCATGAACAACAAGGGCGAGATCCTCGATATTGAAAACCCATCGAAGCTGCCACCCCCTGGTGAGATCGAAGGATTCGAAGAACCCTTTATCCGTGCCACAATCTTTGTCCCCGAGCGATTTGTGGGCAATGTGCTCAAACTTTGCCAAGAACGCCGAGGGATTCAACAGGGGCTCCAATATCTGGACCCCACCAGAATTATGTTGACCTATGAACTGCCCCTCAATGAAGTGATCCTTGATTTTTTCGATCGACTGAAATCCAAGACTCAGGGGTTTGCGTCGTTAGACTATGAACTCATTGGTTATCGTGAGTCGGACCTGGTCAAACTCGACGTCCTCTTAAATGGGGAGGTCATTGATGCCCTTTCCTTCATTGCCCATCGCGACAAGGTCCAGACCAAAGGTCGGCAACTTGCCCTGAAAATGAAAGAACTCATTCCCAAACAAATGTTTGAAATTGCCATTCAGGCCGCTATCGGCAATAAAATTATTGCCCGAGAAACGATCGGTGCCCTCAAGAAAAATGTCACCGCGAAATGCTATGGAGGTGATATTTCTAGAAAACGCAAACTCTGGGCGAAGCAAAAAGAAGGGAAAAAGAGAATGAAGTCTGTGGGACAGGTTGAAGTTCCACAGGAAGCCTTCCTGGCCCTCCTGAAGATTACAGAGGAATGACCGTGGACCCACAACAACTCAAGGGGGATGATGACGGAGCCATTCCTGTTGATCGCGTGACAACGGGCTCAGGGACAGAAACGGTACTCGATCCATCTTCTCCCTCTCCCGATCCACCGCCCCAAAAACCTGGCAAGTCCATCTTTCGTGAATATGCTGAAGCCATTATCATTGCTATGTTGTTGGCGTTTGCCATCCGGGTCTTTGTCGTCCAGGCCTTTAAAATTCCGTCAGGCTCCATGATCCCAACTCTGCAAATTGGCGACCATATTCTTGTCAGTAAGATATCCTATGGGATTCAATGGCCAACGGACTGTGAGCTCAAAATGAGTTTTCCCCCTGCGACCTGTTATACCTCAAAGACCTTGGTTCCCTTTAGTGAGCCGGAACAGGGGGATGTCATTGTCTTTCGATATCCGGAGGACGAGGACAAAGATTTTATCAAACGAGTCATCGGGCTACCAGGTGACACAGTGGAAATTCGCAAAAAGACGGTCTATGTCAATGGCCAGGTTCTCGATGATAAAGAGTTCACACAGCGCATAGACCCGGGAATCATTGAAGGGGCCATCAATCCACGGGACACCTTCGGACCGATAACCGTTCCAGAAGGATCCTATTTTGTCATGGGCGATAACCGGGACCAGAGCCTTGATAGTCGATTTTGGGGTTATGTCAGTCGAGAAAAGATACGAGGGAAAGCATTTCGTGTATATTGGTCATGGCGCCCACAAGGGTCATGGTCGGAACGGGTACGATGGGAACGAATCGGCAAAGCCATCGAGTAACAGTGAAGCGAGCGACCTCCAAGCGAACGGGCTCCTCTAAACCGAAGAACAAGAGGGCTGCGACCTCTACTGGACCCAGCCTGGAAACCCTTCGCCGACATATTCAACGCTTTCCGCAATCCCGGGTGTTGGTCATCGGAGATTTGATTCTCGACCATTATATTTGGGGCAAGGTCAGCCGAATTTCCCCAGAGGCACCGGTCCCTGTCGTCCACGTGTCCTCAGAATCCCTCCAACTTGGTGGTGCCGCCAACGTCTATAACAATATCTTAGCCCTAGGCGGACATGCTGACCTCTGTGGAGTCGTGGGGAATGACGAAGGAGGTCGTCTTCTCCTACAAGAACTAGGAGGAGTTCGACGATCGGGCAGGGGAGGGGTGATTATTGACCCGGATCGACCGACAACGAGAAAAACTCGAGTCATCGCTCATAATCAACAAATTGTGCGGTTTGATGTAGAGCGTCGCGGAAAAATCTCAGCATCCGTCCAAAAACGAATCGTTCGCTCAGTAGAATCACGTATTAAAGATATCTCGTGTGTCGTCATTTCCGATTATGCCAAGGGAGTGGTCACCGACACCCTCATGAAAGAATTGACCCGGTTGGCCAAATCCCACAACATTCCAACATTGGTTGATCCTAAAGTCGAACACTTTTCTTTCTATAAAGGAGTGACCCTCATCACGCCCAACCATCAAGAAGCAATTCAAGCCGCAGGCGTTCACGAGGACGATGATCTTTCCATCAACAAAGCCGGGGAAACGCTTCGGCAACGACTTGGATGCGAGTGCGTGCTCGTGACCAGGGGAGAACGTGGGATGAGCCTCTATGAGGAGCAGGGCCGACAATGGCACATTCCTACGGCGGCCAGACAGGTCTATGATGTCACAGGAGCCGGCGATACGGTCGTCGGCACACTCGCGCTGGCCCTGGCGACAGGGGCCACCTTCCGTGACGGAGCCGTACTTGCCAATTATGCGGCAGGAGTTGTGGTCGGTCGTGTAGGAACTTCAACCGTGACAGCTCAACATTTAAAGGAGGCTCTGGGGGATGCCCCCTGACCAACCAGTTACCGTTATTATTCCCGCCCGCTATGCCTCCTCCCGGTTTCCCGGTAAGCCATTGGTTTCTCTGTCAGGACGCACCCTTATTGAACACATGTACCGACAGGCAACCAGGTCGCGGTGCGTGTCACAGGTCATTGTCGCCACCGATGACCGACGAATCTTTGATGCAGTCAACCAATTTGGAGGGAAAGCGGTTTTAACCGAGGGCTCCTATCGAACGGGAACGGACCGTGTTGCCGCGATTGCTCGAGATCTTCCGGGCGACATTTTTGTGAATCTCCAAGGTGATGAGATCCCTCTCCATGAAAACCTCTTAACAGATCTCATTGTGCCGTTTCAAAATAACCAGTATCACATGGGGACGTTAAAACGAAAACTGACCAACGCGAAGGACCTTGACAATAGGGGAGTCGTCAAAGTTGTCACGAATGCCCAGGGTGAGGCGCTCTATTTTTCCCGTGCTCCAATCCCGCTCGTACGCGACCCACCTCATTCCGACCACGTTTCAGAATTGCATTACATCCACTTAGGAGTTTACATTTATACTCGTGCCACACTTCAGCAGTTCGCAGCTCTCCCCACAGGGCCGTTGGAAGATGCTGAGAAACTCGAACAATTGCGAGCGCTCGATCAGGGAATTCCCATCCAAGTATGGGAGACCGCACATCCTTCGTTACGAATTGATTGTCCCGATGATGTCCCGGACGCTGCAAGACAACTATTGCACTTCATAGATGATGGGACCCTCTCTCCACAAACCAAAGAGGCAGAAGGTCCAAATTTCCAGATACACGAACCACCGATTTGAGGCACAAGCATACCAAGGAGGAAATCAGGGTGGACCGACACAACACCGATGCAGGATCACCAGACAAGCGAGACACGATGGTTGGGCATGATGAGTAAATTTATTTTTGTGACCGGCGGTGTGGTTTCGTCACTGGGGAAGGGTCTGGCCTCGGCGGCAATTGGAAATCTTTTGGAAAGTCGTGGCTTAAAAATTACTTTTCTCAAACTCGACCCCTACATCAATGTCGACCCCGGTACCATGAATCCCTATCAACATGGTGAAGTCTTTGTCACAGACGATGGAGCGGAAACCGACCTCGACCTCGGACATTATGAACGGTACACGTCTCTAACCCTTTCACGGGCCAACAATCTCACCACCGGGCGCATTTATGATTCGGTAATTTCCAAAGAACGGCGTGGGGACTATTTAGGAGCCACCGTCCAGGTGGTACCGCACATTACCGATGAAATTAAGCAAGGCATTCGGGAGGTGGCCAAGGATCACGATGTCGCAATCATAGAAATTGGGGGGACGGTTGGGGATATCGAAAGTCTACCCTTTCTTGAAGCTATTCGCCAAATGCCGTATGACGTGGGGCGTGAAAATGTCCTCTACGTCCACCTCACCCTCGTCCCCTACATTGGAGCGGCTGGAGAGCTCAAGACCAAGCCCACACAACATTCGGTCAATAAGTTACGGGAAATCGGTATCCAGCCCAATATCCTCCTGTGCCGAACGGATCGGTATCTGCCTCCAGACCTCAAGGGAAAAATCGCTCTCTTTTGTAACGTGGAAAAAAATGCGGTGATTACGGCCAAGGATGTCGAAACCGTCTACGAGGTTCCCATTGTCTTTCGCAAGGAAGGACTCGATAAACTCATTGTCGATCTCCTGCATCTGGAAACTGGCCCACCCAATCTGCGTTCTTGGGACGAAATGGTCCAAAAAATTAAATATCCTAAACATGAAGTCGTGATCGCCTTAGTTGGGAAATATGTCGGCCTCAAAGAGTCCTATAAAAGCTTGACCGAAGCCTTGGTCCATGGTGGGATTGATCATGAAACTCGGATCCATATCCAATGGATTGAGTCGGAAGACATTGAACGCGCAGGCATCGAACAAACACTCGAAGAAGCCGATGGGATCTTAATTCCCGGAGGGTTCGGCAGTCGGGGAATTGAAGGCAAAATCCAAACGATTCAATATGCCCGTGAGCGTCGAATTCCCTTTCTCGGTCTCTGCTTGGGCATGCAATGTGCTGTCATTGAAATCGCTCGAAACCTGGCCGGACTCAAGGGAGCGCATAGTGCCGAATTTGATGAGCAGTCACCCCATCCAGTCATACACCTGATGGCCGACCAACACGATGTGGCCACCAAGGGAGGCACCATGCGGCTCGGTGGGTATCCCTGCCGCCTCATTGATGGTACGCTGGCACATAAATCCTACGGCGTCCAAGAGATTAGCGAGCGGCATCGTCATCGATATGAATTCAATAACGCCTACCGCACACAGTTGGAACAACACGGTCTGGTATTAAGTGGGCTCTCACCGGATGAACGCCTCGTTGAAATTATAGAATTGAAAGATCATCCCTGGTTCGTGGCCACCCAATTTCATCCAGAATATCAGTCACGACCCCACGAGCCTCATCCATTATTCAGCGCTTTTATTGGAGCCACCTTGGCCAAGAAGTGTGGACGGTAACCGGCATGCAGCACCCCAAAAAACAGAACGCCTCTTTTCAAGGGAAAGGGAGAAGGTCGGGTGAACGCTGAATCCAATTCCTCCAACCATGTGGTCGATATCGGGCCCTTTCAAGTCGGTGGAGCCAACCGCCATTTTCTTATTGCCGGCCCCTGTGTCATTGAAAATGAGCGTTTGGTTCTGGACACCGCCACTCGTATTGCTGAAATTGCCAAGAGTCTTTCCATTCCCTGTGTCTTTAAATCCTCATTCGATAAGGCCAATCGAAGCAGTATTCATACCTTCCGCGGCCCTGGGCTGAAAGAAGGTCTGGCCGTGCTCAGAAAAGTCCGTGACCAGGTTGGTCTTCCTATTTTGACGGATATCCATCAAGTTGAGGATGCAGCCCCCGCGGCGGAAGTGGCGGATATCTTACAGATCCCGGCCTTTCTTTGCAGACAAACCGACCTGCTGGTGGCTGCCGCAGGCACCGGCCGTGTGGTCAATGTCAAAAAAGGACAATTTCTCTCTCCACACGACATGAAGAACGTCGTCAGAAAATTAGAAGAAAGTGGAACGCGAAAGATTCTGTTGACTGAACGAGGCTCAATGTTTGGATATAATAACCTGGTGGTGGATATGCGGGCCCTACCTATTATGAAATCGTTCGGGTATCCGGTCATTTTTGATGCAACCCATAGTGTCCAACTTCCGGGCGGAAGTGGGACGGTTTCTGGGGGACAACGGGAATATGTCACCCCATTGGCCTCAGCAGCCGCTGCCGTCGGGTGCGACGGGTTTTTCATGGAAGTTCACCCCCAACCGGATAACGCCCTTTCCGACGGACCCAACATGGTTCCACTCGATAGACTGAAACCCTTACTTGAACATCTTGTCCGACTCACCGATATCGCAGGGAAGGGGAGTACGGGACTCTTATGACCACCAGAACATCACACATGACCTTGGAAGATGGCAAACGGGTCTTGGCCATTGAGGCCCAGTCTATTGAGAGTTTGATTACTCGTCTTGACGACACATTTGTGCAAGCTGTCCATCTTCTTTTTGATTGTGAAGGAAAAGTGGTCGTTTCGGGGATGGGAAAGTCCGGGCTCATTGGCCAGAAAATCGCTGCGACGTTCGCCAGTACAGGAACCCCTTCATTTTTCTTAGACCCCGCAGCCGCCATCCATGGTGATCTCGGAATGCTGGCAAAAACCGATGTCCTCGTGGCCATCTCCAATAGTGGTGAAACCGATGAAATCGTCAAACTGCTTCCTTCCGTGAAACGTTTAAATCTTTCTGTCGTAGCATTGACGGGAAAAATGGAATCCACCTTGGCTAAGTATAGTGATGTCGCCCTCGATGTTTCGGTCAAGGAAGAAGCCTGTCCTTTAGGTCTTGCCCCAACATCAAGTACGTCGGCCGTCTTAGCCATGGGTGACGCCCTGGCCATCGCCTTACTCCAACATCGTGGGTTCAAGGAAGAAGATTTTTTAAAAGTCCATCCGGGAGGGACCCTCGGACGTCGGCTGTTACTGAAAGTCAGAGACGTCATGCATGAGGGCAAGGCGATCCCCTCAGTTCCAGAACAGGCCACGTTACTGGATACACTCTTAGAAATGACGAGTAAAAAATTAGGGATGACGACTGTTTTGGACAAAGCTGGGCGATTAGCAGGAATTATTACAGACGGGGATATCCGCCGAACCTTTCTTGAGCATCCCAAAGATTGGACGGCCATACAGGCACAGTCGCTGGGCAGCCGTTCGCCCCAAACCATTGACCCTGACGAACTTGCCGCACGAGCTGTTCAAATCATGGAACAGCACGCAATTACTTCCTTGGTTGTCACCGACGAACATGGTAACATTTTAGGAGTGCTCCACCTTCACGACCTGTTAAAGAGCGGAATCGTCTAGAACTATTATGAAAGCCACCGGAACCTGGAAATCATCGGAACAGGCCGCACACGAGATCTTGGGGAAGGCCAGTGTGAACCTTCCCAATCTTCTGACGTTATCACGTTTGCTCCTCATCCCAGTCTTTGTCATGGTGTTTTCTGATCCGACACCCAATCGATCACTCTTGGCCGCGGCCGTGTTTTTAGTGGCAGCGTTAACGGATTTATTGGACGGGTATCTTGCTCGCCGTCGCTCCCAAGTCACCAAATTGGGGAAACTGTTAGATCCAATTGCCGATAAACTCTTGGTCCTTTCTGGCTTGATTCTTTTGGTTCAATATGAACGTCTCGCCGCATGGATTGCCATTGTCATTATCGCGAGAGAAGTGACGGTAACTGGCATACGCGCCTTGGCGGCGACTGATGGGATTATCATTTCGGCTGAGACCGCCGGAAAATATAAAATGGTTGCACAGGTCATTGCGATTTTGCTCCTCATTCTGCCAGACCATGCGCTTGTCGCGCATATTTCCCTTCATCTTCTTGGCACCGCCATTTTATATGTGGCTCTCGCACTCGGCCTCTATTCAGGAGCACAGTATGTCTTTGGGTACTGGCGCCATGTGGCTCGTCGAATGGAATAACCTCACAGGCTCCTCACATTCATGCAATCCCTAGGCACCTTGGCTGGACTCATGTTGGGCGCCTATCTTCTGGGATCCATTCCATTTGGCATCCTCGTGTCCAAGGGATTAGGGCTCCAAGACCCCCGAACAGTTGGAAGCAAAAATATCGGCTTTACCAATGTTCTCCGTGTTTCGGGAAAGCTCGCGGGAATTCTCACTCTCATTGGTGATATGGGAAAAGGCTGGTTGGTCGGCTGGGCAGCCCAGGCTTTCTCTCAGCAAGAATCCTGGATCTTACTGATAACCGCGGCAGTCATTTTCGGGCATCTTTTCTCAGTTTTTTTATCATTTCGGGGAGGCAAGGGTGTCGCGACCGCCTTGGGTGCGATCCTGGGACTGGCGCCGTGGATCGGCTTGGGCCTGCTCCTGACATGGCTGATCATAGCCGGGATGTTTCGCTATTCCTCAGGCGCAGCGATTACTGCGTTTATCCTATTTCCCATCATGGCATTTAGCATGGGACAATCTATGAATTTTGTTCTCTTTTCACTTACAATTAGTCTCGTAATCCTCTTGAAACATAAGGATAATATATCTAGAATCTTGAGTGGGACGGAATCAAAGATCGGCATGAGTTAACATAATATATCTTATCCGACACAAATAATGTAACCGAATACGGTGGTTTCCTGACCGCCAACCTCTTCTACCATGCAAAAACTCCGAGGTCTTATAGGCTCCCTCTTTCTCCTAAACTTTTTCATGATTCCAGCCATTTCATTTGCTGAAAAAACACCTGAGCCTTCCGGTCGCCTGGGATTACAAATTTTAGAAAATATTCAATCGGCCATGGTTGAATTGGCAGAACGAACCAAGCCATCGGTCGTGAGCATTGGTCCCGTTCCCGACACCTCACGATCGGAAGGATTTCCTCGCCGTTCGCCCGGCTCGAATCCCGGCAATGCCTCTGGTGTCATCATTGATACTCAGGGACATATTGTGACCAACAACCATGTCATTGAACATGCAAAACAGGTAGAAGTTCGCCTGGCGGATGGAACCAAACTCATCGCGAAAGTCGTCGGCATCGATCCCGACACCGATCTGGCCGTCATTAAAGTGCCCACCGAGCATTCGCTTTCTCCAGCGAAGTTTGCCAACTCCAAAGATGTGAAAGTCGGCCAATGGGCCTTGGCCATCGGGAACCCCTTTGGACTCAATCAAACCGTGACCGTCGGCGTGATCAGCGGAGTCGGTCGGGATAATATCAATCTCTCCAAATATGAGAACTTTATCCAGACGGATGCCCCTATCAACCCAGGCAATTCAGGGGGCCCATTGTTTAATTTGCGTGGGGAAATAATTGGAATCAATTCGGCCATCATTAACTTTGCCCAAGGCATTGGATTTGCCATTCCTTCCAATATGGTCAAACGTGTCGTGGATGAATTGGTGGCCACCGGACAAGTCTCGCGTGGATGGTTGGGGGTCGGCATTCAACGAGTGTCCGCACAACTCGGGAAAAAATTCGGGGTCAAGGAAGGGCAAGGGGTCCTGGTCAACGAAGTATTCGCCGATGATCCAGCCGGACAAAGCGGCATTCAACCTGGGGATATCATTACCAAGGTTAACGGGAAGTTTGTGGATACACCCGGACGCCTGTCACGACTTATTGCTGGATTACGTCCCGGGGATACCGCTCACCTTGAAATTATCCGTGACCATCAAACCCAAGCCCTCGCCGTGCTGCTGACACAACGGAAGGAAGACCAGATCATCACAGCCCAACCCTTGACCAGTCAAGAAGAACGCCTGGGGTTACATGTTCAGAGTCTCACAGAGGCGCTGGCCAAGAAATATAAACTGAACGATCAGTCCGGCGTCCTGATCATGCAAGTGGATCACGGCAGCTTGGCCAAAACTGAAGATCTACGAGTGGGAGATCTCATTAAGGAAGTGAACCGGCAGGATGTCAACACCGTGAAAGAATTTGAGGCAGCGCTCGAGAAAACCAAACGTGGAGAAACCATCCTGCTTCGGATCATGCGAGAAGCACGCGCCTTTTATGTGGTCCTCCGGAATCCGCAGAAATAACCAGTCCCCCTCCCCCGAAACCACGAGTGTCAAAGAGTTGCCGCACCTCCTCAAGGATAAGGTAGGTCAGGCCAAATTTTTGGCACAAATCCCCCTGTAAGCTCCCCTGTCAAGGAGACACTGTAGCAGGAGACCTTCTGGCGTGAATGCGCCAATAGGATCTTCAATGACCCCGATATTCCCACGCCACAAGCGTGGTAAAGACCGGTCCCGCTGCGCACCTTCTCTCCCTTATGAGGTTGAATCCGTTATTGAACCTGGCTAGGGTATCTTGACCACCAGTGCCTAGAACTGGCTGACATCTGCGAGCAAAAAAATAACCAGATGGGAACATTGACAAGAGTGCCAAATGGCATTAAACTATGTGCCATACTGCATTGAGGGGAATTCACATGCTGGCACCAGAGAAAATTGTTGATACCTTAGGCGGGATCCATAAGCTCAAGAAAATGGACTCGTGGGAAGGCTTGCATCAATTAATCCTGGGCGGGCTGCCTTTTTCCACCTATACGCATTTGCTCACCGCCTTTCAGCTCACGCCACGCGAGGCCGCGACCATTTTCCATATTCCTGCCCGTACCCTTGCTCGACGTCGAATCGAACGGCGGTTCCTCCCAGATGAATCAGATCGGATTTTCCGCTTTGCCCGAATCGCCGCGCGCGCGAGTGATGTCCTGGGTTCAGACGAGAAAGCTGGTCTGTGGTTACACCGGTCCAACCGTGCCCTCGGAGGGAGCCCTCCCCTCACCCTACTCGGGACAGATGCCGGCATTGAACAGATCGAAATGGTGCTGGGACGCCTCGAACATGGTGTCTATAGTTAATGAAGGTCTGGCGTCTGGCCAAGAGGAAATATGCCGCACAGAATGGAGAAGGGGCTCGAAAATATGGTGGACGATGGAATCCTCCGGGCTTCCCAGTCATCTATACTTCTGAATCTCTAGCACTCGCCGCGCTTGAAGCGCTAGTCCACACAGACAGTGATCTCTTACCCGACGATCTCGTCATCTTTTCAGCCCAGATCCCAGACACCCTTTCCATTCAATCCCTCTCCTCGAAGAAACTTCCGAAGAATTGGAAGGAAAGTCCGGCACCATCGGCACTTCAATCAATTGGTGCAGACTGGTTCCACACCAGCAAGACTGTCGCCCTCCGCGTCCCTTCTGTTGTCGTGAGCCAAGAATACAATGTCCTGCTCAATCCTATACATTCAGATTTCTCCCGCATCCAATGGGAAAAAGTCGGGCCATTTCAATGGGATCCTCGTCTTGGACCGAATGACAAAACCTGAACCGAGTACTTCTTGAAACCGCCTTCCTGTGACATCTCAATCCACCGGATACTCGGCTTGGGGTTATCACCGACTACAAATCATGAGAACTTCGGTCAGAATACCAAGGCGCAGAACATTCATGAACAGGTGTGTAAGATGGGGGGTGGGAGGTTCGCTTTGGGTCGATTTGAGCCAGTTGATCGAAAATTACAATGTCCGCTTTTCCCCTAACTGCCTCTACGATGATGCTTGAGCAGATCCCCTCCCCAACCATCCCTTATCGGCAAAACTGACATACCGCCCGTCGCCCATGACGAGATGGTCTAAAACCTGAATGCCCAACACCTCCCCTGCCGTCACCAACCGCTCGGTCAACAGATGATCTTCTCGACTGGGTTGCGGATCGCCACTTGGGTGGTTATGAAGAAAAATGACTGCCGCCGCAGACTCCCGAACGGCAAAATTAAAAACCTCCCGCGGATGCACAATACTGAGCGTGAGGCTTCCTTCAGAGACCGTGGCATCACGGATAATCGTATGTTTGGCATCAAGGAGAATTATTTTAAAGACCTCATGTTTCATCTCACGAAGATAAGGATGGTAGTGGTGAAATAAATCCGCACTTGACCCAATACGAACCCCCGTTGAGAGCGGAGCTGCCAAGGCACGCTTTCCTAATTCTAGAGCCGCCAGCAACTGTGCTGCTTTCGCGTGACCGACACCGGGAATTTGACATAATTCCTCCAAGCCCCGGTTAGCTAAACCCTGAAGACCTTTGAGATCTCGTAAGATCTCCATTCCAACCTGAACCGCGGATGCGTCGCGCCTACCCACACGAAGCAAAATTGCTAACAACTGCGCATCTGACAATTTGGCTGGTCCCTCTCGAAGCAAACGCTCTCGTGGGCGTTCATTTTTCGGCCATTCCGGTATACTTTTCCCTGAACTCTTCTTTTTCATCGGTTATTTTCACCCTTCCAGACCAAAAATTCGCACATTTTTGTACAAGGTGACAAAAATTGTAACATCAATTTTGTCCACTTTGATGGTCAAACCATACAACTCACTGTTTTTTATGTAATTTTAATATGGCCCGGGACTTGCTAGATTGGCGAACAGTTCCATATTTTGTCAATCACAGGAGGAGCCTTATGGAATGCCCTAAGTGTAAAGGACTCATGATGTTGGAACGTTTCTCTGACTTCTTTTTAATCTTCTACGCATGGAAATGCATCAATTGTGGGGCAATCATTGATCGCACCATTTCCATGAATAGAAGGAAAAGTCTGTCGGGACAGCAAGAAACCCAACCCATTCCTGCGCGATAGGGAATGTTGGGTTGCCCGGTTCCGAATTTTCGGGCATCCATCGCTCCAAACCACTCCTGAACGACCCCTCCCCACAATAATCACGACAGAGAAGGAAAGGGAAAATTATAAAAAACCCTTTCCTTCCCTGTCAAAATACCAAGCCTTTCTTTTATCATTCGACCAAGGTTCACTCATCGGCCATCGACGAGGCCAGCATTCTTGACCCCTTAAAAAATGGCATGGTACAGTTTGCTCCCCTCTGTACAGGGGACCTAACCCATGAGAATAATTGCAGGACGGTTTAAGGGAAAACGTCTACTTGGGCCCTCAGGAGACGGCATTCGGCCCACACCTAACAAAGTGAAAGAAGCACTATTTTCGATTATTGGAAGTCATATAACCGATGCACGCGTGGCGGATCTCTACGCAGGAACAGGAGCCATTGGCATTGAGGCGCTTAGCCGGGGGGCTCATCATGTGTCATTTATTGACTCAAACCAAAAGGCGCTGGCACTCCTTCAAAAAAATTTGGACTTGTGCCAATTGACCTCCCAGGTCTCCATCCACCGGACAGCCGTCGAACGATTTCTACATCAAGGCGCGCAACCACACTTCACCTATGACGTCCTGTTTGCCGATCCTCCCTACTCGTTAGACGTGAGCACGGAGCTCTTGCCCTCCATTGCAAGCAGTGATACGATCCACGCCCAATCGCTTGTGATATTGGAGCATTCCAGCAAGGCTGTGATTCCACAGTCACTTGCACCACTCACATTGCATCGTCAATATCGCTACGGTGATACGACCCTTTCGGTCTTCACCCCTGAGTCAGAAAAGGAACAGGACCAGTGAAAATCGGCGTCTATCCAGGGACCTTTGACCCTATTACCAATGGTCACCGGGACATCATTACACGCAGTCTTCAAATATTTGATCGGGTCATTGTTGGCGTGGCCCCCAACCCCAACAAACGACCCCTCTTTTCACTCGACGAACGGGTGAATATGGTTCAACTCGTGACAAAGGACCTACCGGGAGTGGAAGTCGCCCCGTTCCACGGATTACTTGTTGAATACCTCAAGGCGCGAGGAGCCCATTCCATCATTCGAGGCTTAAGAGCTATTTCCGATTTTGAATACGAATTTCAAATGGCCCTCGTCAACCGGAAGCTGGACCAAGAAGTTGAAACGGTATTCCTGATGCCCAGCGAGGAATATACCTATCTCACATCCAGTATTATTAAAGAGGTCGCCTCGCTGGGAGGACCTGTCACGGAATTTTTACATCCCGTCGTTGCCGAAAAACTGCACGCGCAGCTTAAAGGATCCCAAACATGAAGTTGGCCAGTCGAGTCGGTCGCATTGCCCCTTCACCTACGCTTCGCCTGACGGCAACTGCCAAGGCAATGGCCAAGCAAGGCATCGATGTCATCGACTTTTCCGCAGGGGAACCCGACTTCGACTCCCCTTCCACCGCAAAGGCGGAAGCCCAATTAGCCATTCAGAATGGATTTACCAAATATACCGCCAGTTCGGGGATAGAAGAACTCCGTGTCGCTATTGCAGACAGCCTGGCCAAAGACCATGGGCTTCACTATTCGCCAGGACAAATTCTGGTTTCCTGCGGAGCCAAGCATTCCTTGTATAATCTTTCGCAAGCCATGTTTGAAGCAGGAGACGAAGTCATTATTCCTACCCCCTATTGGGTTTCCTATAGCGACCAAATTCTCCTTACCGATGCGACTCCTGTCTTCCTTGAAACTCGTGAGGAAGAGGGCTACTCGATCCATCCATCGGAGCTCCTCGAAAAAATTTCTGCACGGACAAAAGCCATTATCCTGAATAGTCCCAGCAACCCCACTGGGGCCATTTATAGCAAGGCGACTCTGGAAGCCATTGCGGCCATTGCTATCGAGAAAAACTTGCTCATCATTTCCGATGAAATCTATGAGAAAATTCTCTATGATGGAAATCAACATACAAGCATTGCGTCTCTCGGACCTGAAATTGCCGAACGCACCATCGTCATCAATGGTGTTTCCAAAGCCTACGCCATGACAGGATGGCGAATTGGCTATGCTGCCGGTCCGAAAGCCATCATTTCGGCCATGGCCAACATTCAAAGTCAAAGTACATCAAACCCGGCCTCCATTTCTCAAAAGGCAGCCCTCGAAGCCATTGTCCATTGTCAGGACTTTACAAAGGGTATGGTGAAGGAGTTCGACCGACGACGGAAGGTCATGGTAGACGGACTGAATGCGATCCCAGGAATCCGTTGTCCGTTACCCGCGGGAGCCTTCTATGCCTTTCCAAATATCAAAGGCGTCTTTCAACGAAAACACGAACAAGGCATCATTACCTCAGCCTCGGATCTTTCAGCCTTTTTATTAGATACGGCTCAAATTGCCACGGTCCCCGGGGAGCCATTTGGAACTTCAACGCATCTTCGACTTTCCTATGCCACGAGCTTAGAAGTGATTGAACGAGGCCTAGACCGTATGAGACAGGCCATCAATAATTTACAATCATAACGTCCATCACCAGGAAGGAGACTCGGTTGGTGGGCTGTTATGCACAAAAACTTTTACCCTGTATGTAGCGAGGACGCTTGTGCCGATATATGAATATGCCTGCCAGAATTGTCAGAATACCTTTGAAGTCAAACAAGGAATCAATGACGCCCCCCTGACCTCCTGCTCCAAATGTGAAGGACCGGTCACGAAGCTCATCTCTGCTCCCGCCATTATGTTTAAAGGATCGGGATGGTATGTGACGGACTATTCCGACAAACTCAAACCCCCGGGCAAGGAAGAAACAGGGGGAAAAACAGATGGTGACAAAAAAGAAGGGACAACGGAAAAAAAGGAAACGTCGGAATCAACGGGCACGACGAGCGAAACCAAAAAAGATGCTGCACCCTCCACCAGCAGCAGTTCTTCGGATCAATCAAGCGCTTCCACAAGCAGCGCTGCATCTTCGTCGACCTCTACCGCAAGCCCCTCCACATCCTCATCATCAAAACCCACTGCACCTCCATCTTCCTCTACAACCAAATAAAAACGGCCTCCTTCTGACGGAGGGTTCTTTCTATTGGGATGTCAACGCCGCTCTAACTTGGTCGAAGGAGATTGGGCCCTCACGTAGGTAACGCACAGGTTCTCTCGTATCAATAAGCGTGGAAGGTTGATTGCCTGGAGGCAGTTCTTGCTCAAGAATGAGATCGATATCCTCTCCGAATGTCTCCATGACGCGTTGAGCCTGTTGAGGAGGTGGATGCCCCGATCGATTGGCACTGGTGCCGGTCACCGGACCAATTTGCTCTAAGAGTCGGCTCACAGGTCCCGGTGCAAGTAGGCGAATGCCAATGCTTGACGTACCGCCGGTCACTTCGTGATGGAGATGTGGTTGGGCGGGAAACACCAAGGTTAAGGGACCAGGCCAAAACTGATCCATAAGGGTCTGTGCTGCCGAGGGAATGGATGAGACTAATAACGAAAGTTGACTGATGTTTCCAATGAGAAGGAGAAGGGGTTTGCCTTTCGGCTGTTCTTTAATTTTCCGTAAACGTTGAAGGGCTTGAAGATCAAAGACGGAAGCTGATAACGCATAGAATGTTTCTGTTGGAAGTGCAAGGACGCCGTGAGCCGCTACAACTGACTGAATACGTGACGTGGTAGCTGGTTGGGACAGGGCTTCAAGGGGAATGCGCAGGGCGTTCACCTGTGACATGAATACGTCACCACTCTACTCTCCCCTACCCCACTCCCAAGGCGCGCTTGGCAATATCTGTTCGGTAGTGGCAGGCTTCGAAGGATATTCCTTGGAGCGCTTGATAGGCCTGAGCCGTTGACAGACTCAGATCCGAGCCAAGGGAGGTGACACCTAATACGCGACCGCCAGCGGTCACAATATCCGCCCCTTCTCGTTTGGTCCCCGCGTGAAATACCATCACCTCTTGCATGGCAGGTGAGGCTGGTAGACCTTCGATCGGTTTTCCCTTTTGATACGCCCCAGGATACCCACCGGAAGCCAAGACGACACAGGTTGCCGCCCGATCATGCCATTCGATGCTCAGTTGGTCTAAGCGATGTTCGACAACCGCTTCAAGGACCTCCACGAGGTCGGTTTTCAAAAGGGGAAGAACAACTTGAGTTTCCGGATCACCGAATCGGGCATTAAACTCAAGAACATAAGGCCGCCCCTTCACAACCATCAACCCAGCATACACGACACCCTGAAAGGGACAGCCTACTTGGGACAGCCCTTGAACAATAGGATAGAGGACCTGTTTGAGGACATGATCCTGAAATTCTTCGGTCGCGATGGGAGCAGGTGCATAGGCCCCCATACCACCGGTATTCGGTCCGGTATCTCCCTCCCCCACACGTTTATGGTCTTGAGCAGGGACCATGGGGATGACGGTCTTTCCATCTGTAAAGGCCATGATGGATACCTCTTCCCCGTCCAAGAAATCCTCAATCATTATCCGATGTCCCGCTTCACCAAATATCCCTTCACCGAGCATACTCCGCACCGTCTGTTTCGCCTCGTCCAAAGACTGTGCGATAACCACGCCCTTTCCCTGTGCAAGACCATCTGCCTTAATCACAACCGGAAGGGAATGCCCTTCCAAATAGGCTAAGGCTAAGGAGAGATCTTCGAATGACTTTGATTGTGCCGTGAGTATCCCTTGGCGATTCATCAGCTCTTTGGCAAACGCCTTACTTGCTTCAAGCTGTGTTGCACCTTGCGTCGGACCAAAAATTTTCAACTTGGCTTTACGAAACTCATTCGCGATACCCAATGCGAGGGGGGCTTCTGGACCCACGACCGTCAGGTCGATGTTCTCTTGGAGGGCAAACGCTTTCAGTTCTTCTACCTTGTCAGCGGCAAGAGGAATACATTCGGCAAGCGCTTCAATTCCCGGATTTCCCGGTGCACAATAAATTTTTGGCGCCCGTGGACTCTGGGCAAGCTTCCAGACCAGAGCATGCTCGCGACCACCACTTCCAATCACAAGAATCTTCATCATACTTGACGAGGGCTAAAGGGAAGCAGGCAACCAAAATAGCGCAACCTGACGTCTCGGGCGTGAATACATAGGACCAGACACATGGAAAATCCTACCCGCATTAATGCCGAAAATGTCGCATCCCGGTCAGGATCATGGTCATGCCATGCTCATCAGCAGCTTGAATCACCTCGGAATCCCGGATGGAACCTCCTGGCTGAATCACGGCAACAATGCCCTCCTTAGCAGCTGCATCCAATCCATCTCGAAAGGGGAAAAAGGCATCAGAAGCCATGACGCACCCCTGTATGGGTAATTGAGCCTTCATTGCAGCCAATTTCACGGAATCGACCCGACTCATTTGCCCGGCACCTATTCCGACTGTTTGCGTCGCATTGGCATAAATGATGGCATTGGACTTCACATGTTTGCAGACCTTCCAAGCAAAGGCACAAGCAGCATATTCGTCATCCGTCGGTTGCCGTTTGGTAGGTACCTTGAGGGCACGCAAGTCAGACAAGGCACCAAGGTCCCGATCTTGAATAATGAGGCCACCGACCAGTTTTTTGAGATCCAGTCCATCATGTTGCGTACCGCTTAAGGCTCCCACCCGCAGTAACCGCAGATCTTTCTTTCTCTTGAGTTCTGCTAAGGCATCCTCCTGATAATCAGGTGCAATGACCACTTCGACAAAGGTGGAGGTAATTTCTTTGGCAGTTTCTAAATCAATGTCACGATTAAAGGCGATCACGCCCCCAAAGGCGGAGACCGGATCGGTTTCTTTCGCTTTACGGTATGCCTCAACCGCGGTCCCGCCATAAGCCACCCCGCATGGATTATTATGCTTGATAATCACGACCGCAGGCGCATCTGAAAATTCCTTCACAGCTTCCAGGGCACTATTGGCATCAAGGTAATTATTGTAGGACATCGCCTTTCCATGCAACGTCTGGGCACGTGCCACCGATGGTTCCTGAGAGGACAGATCCCGATAAAATGCGCCTTGTTGATGGGGGTTTTCTCCATAACGTAAGGTCTCAACCCGTTCATACTGAAGCGACAGAATTTGAGGGAAAGCCGATTTCCCATCTGAGATCTGACGTTCAAGATAGTTGGCAATAAGGTGATCATACCGGCTGGTATGGGCATAGACCTTTTGTGCCAGTTCTCGACGTAGCTGACTGGCATCCTCCTGAGAAGAGAGTGCTTGAAGCACCCGACTATAATCAGAGGGATCAACGACCACATAGACCGACTCATGGTTTTTCGCCGCAGAGCGGAGCATCGAAGGTCCCCCAATATCGATATTCTCAATTGCTTCTTCGACGGTACAATCGGGCTTGGCAATCGTCGCCTCAAACGGATAGAGATTGACAATCACCACATCGATTGGCCCAATACCCTGCTGTTGCATTTCCTCAATATGTTGAGGGTTTGTGCGTCTCCCTAAAAGCCCTCCGTGAATTTTCGGATGAAGGGTCTTGACCCGTCCGTCCATGATTTCAGGAGATCCGGTATAGGCCGCCACGTCAATGACGGACAATCCCGCATCGCGTAGAACCTTTGCCGTTCCGCCTGTCGAAAGTATTTCAGCGCCCAGGTTGGCTAATGCCTGCGCCACCTCAACAACACCAGATTTATCCGATACACTGATAAGAGCTCGCTGAATGTTTGGCATGTGACTCCTTTAACCAGGAGAAAAAAATAAGGGACGAAAGAATAGCAGAGAGCCTAGGGGACTTCAAGCAATCAGAGAGTCCCTTCCTGTCATCGGCTTTCTCAATATCCAAATAAAATCGTAAGCATGCACCTGCGCCAAGAAGGAAATTATTATGAAAATTCAGCTTGTTACTCAGATGATCGAATGGACCGGATCCGACCTTTTCGTTGACAACCCTTAGACGGGTAATTACAATCGAGAGAAGAATTCCCTATTAAAGGAAATCCTTCCGAGGAAGCCCTCCCGTGCCAACGAAACCTCAATTTGTACATCTTCATCTGCATACACAATATAGTTTGCTTGATGGGGCCAATCAAATTAGCCCTTTAATCAAACAAGTCAAACAATACGACATGCCAGCGGTCGCTATTACCGATCATGGAAATCTTTTTGGGGCGGTAGATTTTTATCAAAAATCACAAGCTGGGGGCGTCAAACCCATTATCGGCTGTGAAGTCTATATGGCCCCAGGGAGCCGTTTCTCCAAAAAAGAAGCCCATCTTGCTCACAATGACTATTATCATCTGATTTTGCTAGCGGCCAATCGCACAGGCTATCAAAATCTCATCAAACTTGTGAGCAAAGCATACCTTGAAGGATTTTATTACAAGCCACGAATAGATAAAGAGATTCTTAAGGAACACCATGAAGGATTAATTGCACTCTCCGGCTGTCTCAGTGGCGAAGTAGCCTATTTAATTGGACAGAAAGACCTCGAGGGAGCGACCAAAGTAGCAGGGGAATTTCAGGAGATCATGGGAAAAGGCCGGTATTTTTTAGAAATTCAGGGTAATGGCTTGGAGCATCAACGCATCGCCAACCGTGGCCTCGTTGAAATTCACAAAAAGCTCGATATCCCTCTCGCCGCCACCAACGACTGCCATTACCTCCAGAAAAGTGATGCCAAACCCCATGACGTGATGCTCTGCCTCCAGACCGGGAAAACGATTAACGATCCAAACCGCATGAAATTCGATACCGATGAACTCTATGTCAAATCAACCGAAGAAATGGTGCAAGATTTCCAAGAACTCCCTGACTCCATTCTCAATACAGTTCGCATCGCTGATGAATGTGACCTCAAGCTTTCCTTTAACGAATCATACCTGCCCGAGTACCAAGTCCCTGAAGGATTTACCAGAGAAAGCTACCTGGAACGACTCGCGACGGACGGACTCAAAAGCCGGTTGTCTCAGAGCTATTCAAAAATCCCCTCGGAACAATATGAGCAACGACTCCAAGAAGAGCTCATGGTTATCAGAACCATGGGGTATGCCGGCTACTTTCTAATTGTCTGGGATATCATAAATTTTGCCCGATCTCGTGGCATCCCGGTTGGCCCGGGGCGCGGCTCGGCGGCAGGAAGCTTGGTGGCCTATGGATTGCGGATCACCGATATTGACCCCTTGGAATATTCGCTGCTTTTTGAACGATTCCTGAATCCGGAGCGAGTCACCATGCCAGATATCGATATGGATTTCTGTATGGATCGACGAGGCGAGGTGATTAACTATGTTATTGAGAAATATGGGGAAGACCATGTGTGTCAAATCATTACATTTGGAACCCTTGGGGCAAAGGCGGCCATTCGTGACGTTGGGCGTGTCATGGAAATTCCCTATGCGGAAGTGGATCGAGTGGCTAAACTCGTCCCCAACCAACTCAATATTACGCTGGCAGACGCCCTTCTCCAAGAACCCAAACTTCGCGAATTAACCGAGTCCGACCCTCGTATGAACCAACTAATGAACACCGCTCAGTCCCTGGAAGGGTTAGCCCGGCATGCCTCGACACATGCGGCAGGTGTCGTCATTTCCCAGGAACCTCTCACGGACCATGTTCCATTATACAAAGGGGCCAATGACGAAATTGTCACCCAATATTCCATGGGGGATGTTGAGAAAATTGGACTCGTGAAATTTGACTTCCTCGGACTCAAGACCCTCACTATGATTCAACATGCAGTCCGGTTAGCCAATGAGCAAGCTCTCCCAACTAAGGATGGGAAGAATCACGGATCGCTTGATATGGCTGCCGTCCCATTAAATGATCCCTTAACCTATGAGTTGCTTTCCTCTGGTAAAACAACAGGAATTTTTCAATTGGAAAGCTCTGGCATGAGGAACCTCCTGGTTCGCATCAAACCGGAGCGATTTGAAGATCTCATTGCCATTCTCGCACTCTACCGCCCAGGCCCTCTCGAGAGCGGAATGGTCGACGACTTTATTAAACGACGGCGCGACCCATCTCAAATCACCTATGACCCACCTGGACTTGAACCGATTCTCCATGACACCTATGGAGTTATCGTCTACCAAGAACAAGTCATGGCGATTGCCAACCAGATCGCGGGGTTTTCTCTCGGACAAGCGGACCTCCTACGCCGCGCCATGGGAAAAAAGAAACCCGAGGAAATGGAAAAGCAAAAGGCCTTGTTTATCAAAGGGGCCAAAGCCAATAAACTTTCAGAGAAAAAATCAGAAAAATTATTTGACCTTATGGCCTATTTTGCCGGGTATGGATTCAACAAATCCCACTCTGCCGCCTATGCACTTGTCACCTATCAGACGGCCTATTTAAAAGCCCACGCCCCTACCGAATTTATGGCCGCGCTCCTCACCAGTGAAATGGGAAACGCCGATAAAATGGTAGGGTACTTCGCGGAATGTCGAGACCTTGGCATTGCCGTCCTTCCTCCTGACGTGAACCAAAGTGAAAAGAACTTCTCCGTCACGGAAGGAGGCGTACGTTTCGGCCTGGCCGCAATAAAAAATGTTGGGGAAGGCGCCGTAGAAACCATTATTGAATCACGGAATTCCGATGGGCCCTTCCGCTCCTTCTTTGACTTCTGTCGCCGAAGCGATTTACACAAAGTTAATAAGCGCGTTGTTGAAGGCCTCATCCGAGTCGGTGCTTTTGATACCACCCAAGCCAAACGGTCTCAACTGGCAGCTGTGATGGAGCGAGCGTTGGAAGATGCAGCCGCCACCCAACGAGAACGTGACCGAGGACAAACCAACATTTTTAGTGATGCCGAGAGTCCCAATTCGATGGAGATGAGTCTTCCCGAACTCCCCCTCCCGGATATTCCCGAATGGGACCAGCCAACCCTCATCAAATATGAGCGAGACTTGACTGGATTTTACATTACCGCACACCCCTTAGAACGCTTTGCGGCCGCACTATCACGATTTGCCACCAGAACCACCGGAGACATTCTTGATTCGGCAGATAATCAAGAGGTCAAGTTGTGTGGTATTATTACGACAGTCAAGACCGTCATCACGAAGAAGGGCAACCAAATGGCCTACTTTCAGTTGGAAGACCTTCAAGGACTCGTTGAAGTAATTGCCTTTCCCGACCTGTTCACCAGCAGCCAAACCTTAATCGCCCCGGAATCAGTGGTACGAGTCACGGGAACGGTCGATCGCGCAGAAAAAGGCTCTCGAATAAAAGGGACTAAAATTGAATCTCTCATAAGTCTACAATCCACCTCCGTAAGCAAAATCAATATTCGTTTGGAAGAACAGTCTCAGGCTCTCGGGCATGTCAACCAACTACAACAGATCTTACAAAAGCATCCTGGTCCGGTGGCCTTATATTTCACGTTCTGCTTACCGCCGAATCTGGAAGCCGACACCACTCCACTACCCAACGTTCGTGTCTTACCAAGTGAAACCCTTTTGGCCGATATTGAAGCCATGTTGGGAAAGGGATCGGTGGTCTTACATTAAGCGTCAACCTCATTCAGCGGGTACGTTCTGAATTGAGGGGAATCGAGGATTCGAATGCGCGACTATTTAGAGTTTGAAAAGCCGATCAAAGACATTGAAGAACGCATCGAGAAACTCGCGGGGTCAACGAAACCGCGACCGTCCTCACAAGAAGAAATTCAAAAACTCAAAGTCCGCTTAGCCGAAATTGAAGCAGACCTCTATCAGAACCTCACCCCGTGGCAACAAACACAGTTGGCTCGGCATCTCCAACGTCCAAGCGCATTAGATTATATTGGCGCCCTTTGCAGTGAATTCATGGAACTACATGGCGACCGCGCTTTTGGCGATGACAAGGCGGTGGTTGGTGGGTTCGGGCGAATGGACGGGCGTTCGGTCATGTTTATTGGTTCTCAAAAGGGTAAAACATTGAAGGAACGCATGCAACGGAACTTTGGCATGCCCAATCCAGAGGGATATCGAAAAGCCCTACGCCTCATGAAATTAGCAGAAAAATTTCGTCGGCCCATCGTCACCTTTATTGATACACCCGGTGCGTATCCCGGAATTGGGGCAGAAGAACGAGGACAGTCAGAGGCCATCGCACGCAATATTCAAACGATGTCGAGACTCCACACACCCATTGTGTCTGTCATTCTTGGTGAAGGAGGAAGTGGTGGGGCACTCGCTTTAGGAGTGGCCGACCGAGTGATTATGCTGGAGCATGCCATCTATTCGGTCATTTCTCCCGAAGGATGTGCGGCGATTCTCTGGAATGATCCGGCAAAAACACCTGATGCTGCCGCAGCCTTAAAAATGACCGCGCAAGACCTCTTAGATCTTCATGTTATTGACGAAGCGCTGCCTGAACCATTGGGTGGTGCTCATCGTGATGTTCCGGTTATGGCGGCGACAATTGCCAAATCCCTTACAACCCACCTGAGCGAATTAACCGGCCTCTCTATGAAAAAGCTCCTTGCGGCACGAGAACAAAAATATCGCACCATGGGTTCCTCAGGAATGCAGGCCCCGAAGCGCAAATAGCATTTCCCTTGTTTTGCTTGCTCCGCCTCAAAAGAGATTAAGGATTCTGCCACATCGGTCCATCAAATGCATGGGTAACATTGTGGGTCAGCTTTACGGTATCCCCATTTTGAACGATGGAATGTAGAGCCCCAACCTTTTTATTGACCGTGACAAGAATCTCTCCCCGTTTCAATAATGGCACTAACGGGCTCATTGTCTCCGTCTCACCCTCCAGGAGAGCCTGAACAGTCACCGGACCATCTTGCTCAATCTCAAACTCTGAATCATCAACTAAGTTTTGAAGCGTATGCCCAAACACCAGTATTCTAATCATCTCTTTTTCTCCTTCTCTACCACAAGCACGACCCTAGGGATGGGAGTCTACTATGAGATCGGAGGAGCCGCTCGTCCTCTCGAACACCACCTGTTTGTTCCCCTCGTTTAAATCAGTTGGTTCCCGATGACATCGGAAACAATCAGGACGCTTTGGATGCCTGGCAGTCAGGGGAAAGACCCCCCCTTGGGTATGGCACGTCAAACATTTCTTGAGAGAGGTCACGTTCCGATGAACCAGGTTACTTGGAACAGGCGGGTTTTGATCACGCGGCGCTGGGAGGAGTGCAACAAAGGCAACTAACAGAATCGCCGCTGCCAAGACTGCCACGTCTACTTTACGAAGGTTCATCAAGCTCGTACCTTTGCCGAAAAACCCACCGACTCCTCAAACCCCTTACGATACATCAGGCCACTTGTCGACGTCACCCTCCAAACAAACAAATCCAAAGAAAAGTCGGGAGGGAAGGAATAATACCACCGCCTAGGGGAAATACGATAAGGCAAGGCCACCAGCAGCAAAAACGCAACGGCACATCGTACGAGTTTACGAGGAAAGTTTTAAATCTTTAGCCACTTCGTGGATGAGGGAGTCCTCAATACGTTCTTGCTTTCGCAGATATCCTTCGAGGAGGGCATTATCACATACGGCATTGATCAAGCGTGGAACACCGCCTGAATACTTGGCGATGAACGGAAAGGTGGTTTTGCCAAAGGGAACATCTGAGGTCCCGGCAACCAGCAATCGATGGTCAATATAGGCTTCCGTCCCAGCCGCATCGAGTGGTTTCAATTGAAACCGGAGCGCGACTCGTTGATGGAGTGCAGAATCCAAGGCTAAGGCGTGATCAAGTTCCGTCAACCCGAATAAAATAAACGTGACCGCCTTATGGCTATCAATCTCAATATTCAGGAGTCCACGAAAGTCTTCCATAAGCTCTCGACTGCGAAGCATTTGAGCCTCATCAATCAATACCACCGCTTTCTTTCCGGAATCCCTGATTTCCTGAAGACGACGAGACAACTGGATCAGCAACTCGGTCTTGGTTTCGGCAGGTTGCGGGACTTCCATTTGATAGGCGATCTTGCGCAACATCCATTCAGACGTTACCGCTGAATGAATAACCACCAACATCGCTGCCTCATAATCGGAGGTCTCAAGTTCTTCCAAAAGACGAGTGGCGAGCATAGTTTTTCCCGTCCCAATATCGCCAACGACGACGGCCAAACCTTTCATATTTGTGGCCACATGCTTGAGACGCACCAAGGCTTCGGCATGCTGAGTGGTTTTATAAAAAAACCGACTGTCCACCGTCGTGGAAAAGGGATTTTCTTTTATCTTGTAAAAATCTAAAAGACTCATCTATGGAATAACTCTTCTAGAAGATTAGAGATAGGAAATGCGACGTTTCTTCACCCCGGAACTCTCCCCACCCGCCATAACTGCCGTACTGACGGTTTTCTCCATCTGTGATCGTTCGGGCATGGAACTTTGCTTCACCTTCCCGGACTTAAGACATTCTATCCGCTGCAACGAATCATTGACGGCGGGGATGGATTCAAACGTTTTCAGGGCCTTATCCAAGGCTCCTTCAATTTCATAGAGGAGACCTAATTCATAGCGGGCCATAGCCACCTGCTCCCCTTTTCTCCCCCGAGGATCTCCAAGGGCATGTTCCAGGCAGGCAATGGCACGCTTGGGCATGCCTTGATATTTCAGACATGCCGAAAGCTGAATACAAGAATCCAAAAACCATTTCGTACTATTCACGGACACACGTAATTCTTCGATCGCTTCGGCATACAACCCCATATCCTTATAGGCTTTTCCAAGAATAAACCGCGTATCAAAATCCTCTTCTTTACCCTTTGCCGGCGCGGCGGGTTTGGTTGTTTCCTGGGTCTCAGGAGCGGTTGAGGAAACCGGAGCCTTCTTTTTTGGCGCAGGAGGAGGAGGAGGAGGAGGAGGAGAAGGAACGGATACCTCTTCTTGAGCCTTCGGCGGAGCTTCAACCTTGGCCTCGGCTGCAGGGGGCGGTGCAATCGGTTTGGAGGCCTCTGGAGCCTTCTCAGGCGCAGGAGACGGCGCCGGTGCCGCAGGCTTCGGCGGCGGCGAAAACACCTGGGAGATCTTCATTGATGGCTGTGCAGATTTTTTAGGTGCCGGGGTTGGTGCTCTGGAGATGACGATTGGATCAGAAACAGGAGGTGGAGCCGAAGGCGGTGGGGGCACTTCCGCCACCTCTGGGGAAGATGCGGAAACAGGTAGGGCCGGCTCCTCGTCGACAACTGCCTGAGCCTCTTCCCGCGAACTATCCACTGCCACCAATTCCTCGTCAGGCGAGCTAGGAGGTGAAGCCACATCTTCGAGGATCTCCTCCATCTCTAAATTAGGCTCGGCAACCGGAGCTGGAGCCCCACCAAAGGAGGCGGCAAACTTACTAATCAAGGGACTCGTCGGAGCAATCTCCTTAATCAGGTCATACAATTCATCTTGAAGTCCAGGAAGGTCCGGATCAGGATTAGCCAGCAACAGCTCAATCGCTCTGCCATAATGTTGCGTCGCGGTCGTAACATCATCCTTTTTTTCATAGACCGCTCCAAGTAACTCAAGAAGCGCGGGTGAATCCGGTTGAACCTCTAAAAATTCCTGAATTAATTTTTCGGCACCGTCTAAGTCATCTGCCCTCATAGCCGCGCCGGCCAGAAACTGATATTCATTCATCGCCACGGCATGATCGCCCCGCTTCAAATGCAACCGAGCAAGGAGCTGACAGACCTCTGGATTCCCCGGATCAGCATTGAGTAATTGTGTCAAAATGGCTTCTGACCCAACAAACTCCCCATCATTCATTCGACGCAGGGCTTCGCTTAACATTCGATCCTGATCAGGAGCATCAGAAGAACGACCAGCCTGAATACCAGCAGAGGCTGGAGCGGAGCCATCGGCTTCATCCCCTCCGTCCATCGGCATTTGCAGATATTGCTCAGCTTCTCGATTCGAGGGGTCAATTTTTAATACAGCTTCATAGGCTTTTCGCGCTTCATCACGCCGAAACTGAGCTGACCGCTCCCGGCCAAGCTGCAGGTAGGTCTCTATCGCTTCTTCGGTCAGGTTTTCCTTAATGCACAGTTCAGCCATCTTTTCCCGAGCTGAGTAATTAGAAGGGTCTTGGGAACAAATTTTCCTATAAAGTTCAAGTGCTTCTTTAGGCTTCCCTTCTTTTAAGTAATATTTACTGAGTGTTAGATAGTCTGCAACCGCACTGCTTAATAGACCGCGTTCTGCATTAAGGTCGCCGAGAAACCGATAGATCTCGTATTGGGAGGGGTCGATTTTGATGACTTTTTTGTAGGTAGCGATGGCTTTGAGTGTAGACCCTTCTTCTTTAAAAGAAGCAGCAGCCTTCAGGTAGGCCGCACAAGCCTCTTTTCTGGAATTTTTTTTTAAATAGAGGTCCCCTATGGAATTATGGGTGATCCCATCTTGCGAGGAATCGGTGAGTAACTTCCGCCATTCTTCTATGGCATCATCGAACTGGCCCTTGGAGGCCAGCATTTGCGCTTTTTTCGCAATTTGTCGCTTATCACCAGCCAAAATTGTATCTCCAGAATCAATAAAAGCTAGCAGTATCAATGGTTTTTGTCAAGAAATGGCCGGTTTCCTGTCAGGCAGGAACCTATCGAGAATTCAGGAGAATTTGGGGAAAATCAAGAGGGATTGGATAAAAAAAACCCCTGGATGACGGGATCGAGATCCCCCCATATCCAGGGGTTTTCTGAATGGCGACCAGATAAGGGAATAATCGGGAATACGGTGACTCCCTCAAGAGAAGTTAAGACATTTTCATGACATTGGCAGCTTGTGGTCCCTTCGCCCCCTGAACAATGTCAAATTCCACATTCTCCCCTTCTTTTAAGGTCTTAAATCCATCACCAGATAGGGCAGAATAATGCACGAAGACATCTTCACCACTATCGAGACGTATAAATCCAAAACCTTTCCGATCGTTAAACCATTTCACAGTGCCTTTACTTTTCACACAACCCTCCTTTGTTCAACAACGATCAACCATCTTCGTTGTTTAAAAATTCCGCATAAATGACAAATAGATGAGGCTGATTACACAAAAAAAAACCGCAGACAAAGGAGCTCTGCGGATTGAATCGTTTAATAATCATTCGTTTCCATAAGAAAATTCGTGTGCCATGTAACATAGGGGCATACACTTGTCAACATTATTCTTCCTAGCAGTCCCATCACAAACCGTCAAAGAGACTAGGCCAGACGGTCGCGTGACATTTACAAGTCATAGAATTTTTCTTATAGTAATTACACTTGTAACCAGCCAACGACGAGGTTGTGTGCCAAAACTTCTTGATCGTTATATTTTTTCAGAGCTCCTCACCCCCTTCTGTATAAGCCTCGGCGCCCTCTGTTTTATCATGTTGACAAAGGAGCTCCTTCGCCTGGTGGAATTACTTGTCACCCAAGGTGTGGGCTTTCTGTCGGTATTGAAAGTCTTTCTGTATCTCATGCCGTCCTTTCTCGTCCTGACACTCCCCATAGCGGGGATCATTGGGTCCATTACCGCCTTTGGACGACTCTCTTTTGATAAGGAAGTGGTGGCTATGAATGCAGCGGGAGTCAGCCTCCTACGCCTATCGATGCCCGTCTTGGTCTTCTCGACAATCGTCTTTGCTCTAACCCTCGTGCTCTCACAATGGGGACAACCTTGGACCAACATCTCCCTAAAAAAACTCGCCATTAGCGTCCTTCGGGATCAATTAACCATTTCTCTTGAAAAGGGTGTCTTTAATGAACCCGTCTCAAACATGGTGGTCTATGTCGCCGACCGCAATCATCAGAAGGAGGGCGGACATGGGATCTTTATTTCCGACGAGCGTAATCCTTCAGAACGTCGCCTGATTGTGGCGACCGATTACCAAGTGATCAACCTTCCCCAACAGAATCAAGTCGCCCTCCGACTTAATGACGGCACCATTCATAGCCAACCCTACGAACTCGATCATTACCAACAAGTTGTCTTCGCATCCTACGACCTTAAACTGAACCTCGACCCTCATCTCTATGCGCCAATGCAGGAACGACCAAGCCGCGAGGCCTTACTCCAAAAACTGGAAGAAACAGATTGGAAAGATACCGATACCCGTCGACGACTGATGGAATCCTATAAGGACCTCGCCTTCCCGATCGCAGCATTCTTGTTTGGTATGTTGGGTGTCCCTGTCGGGATTGTGTCGAAACGTTCGGGACGAGTTGGCGGTTTTGCCGTTGGCATTCTCATTGTCATCGCCTATTATATTTTTAATGTCCTGTGCGATTTTCTTGTTGTGACCAGGCTTGCCACCCCCTTGGCCGGGGCATGGCTGCCAAATATCTTGTTCTTTGTCATCGGCATCCTCTTATATACCCGCATGAATCGACGGTGATCTGAAAAGTCTATGACCATTCTTTCACGCTATATATTTAAGGAAGTGTCCAAGATATTCGTTATGTGCTTTGCCGGTCTCATGACTATTTATCTGGTGATCGATTTCTTTGAAAAGGTAAGACGGTTCTTAAAACATGACGCAGAAGCCTATGATATCCTCATGTTTTTTGTATATATCTCTCCAGGTATCGCATTTCAAATGGCCCCCGTGGCCCTCCTGATGGCCACGGTGTTAGGCATGGGACTTCTCACCAAGAACAATGAAATTACCGCCATGCGTGCGGCAGGGATAAGCCTGGTTCGAATGGCCTTTCCCTTCCTCACATTAGCCCTCCTCGTGACCGTGGGACTCTTTCTGATCAGTGCGATTCTGGCTCCTATGGGCAACCTACGCGCCGAATACATCAAGACCGTCCGGGTTGAACGGAAAAGCCCCTCTACCATGTTTCAATCCGAACGTTCCTGGCTTCAGATTGGAAACCAAACTTTGATGAATTATCAAACCGTCGAATCAAATGGGTCAGTTTTAACAGGTATCAGCCTCTATCACCTCGCCGAAGACTTTACCCTGCGGAAATTTATCCAGGCCAAAGAAGTTCGGTATGAACCTCCGGACTGGACTCTCTACAACGGATTACAACGTACCTTGTTCTCTGATGGAACCGTCAAAGCCGTCACCTTTGACCAGCAGGTGATCGACATCCATCAAATCCCAGAAGATTTTCAAGCCTGGCTCTCGTTAAAATCTAAAGAAATGACACTTATCGACCTGAAGGCCTATGCGACCCGCTTGCAACGCGATGGCTATAATTTTGCTCGCTATCTGACAGACTATTATGGGCGAGTTGCCTTTCCGTGCGTGGCTCTGGTGATGGTACTCGTTGGCTTAGCTCTCAGCTTGAAGAATACCGGTTCTCGTGGAGGCGGGATGGCAGTGGGAATCGGACAAGCCCTGATGATTGCCTTCCTCTATTGGACGATCCATTCCGTCGCCTTGGCACTCGGCAGGAGTGGGGCCTTAGTACCGGTCCTCGCCGGATGGTTTGCCAATATTGTTTTTCTCTCATTTGGCATGTACCTTTTTTTAAAGATACGCTATTAACCATGCCTGGTATGTAGCCGAATATTTAGGCATCTTGCCACGTGGGAATTTCCGGTTCAGTTGACTGAATGCCAGCCATGGGGTAAAAGGAAGGAGCCCCACGTCTAAGCAAAAACCTATGATCTTCCAAAAAGACATCAATTGAAGCAACGAGCTGTTATCACAGGACTAGGAATCGTTTCGCCACTTGGAATCGGAGTGGAATCGTTCTGGAAGGCCGCCATTGAAGGCCATTCCGGGATTTCAGCCCTACCGGCTTTTCCCGACCTCCCGCTGGAAGGCTACCGTGCCCAGGTAGCCGGACAGGTACCGGAGTTTAACCCCTCTCAATATTCAGATTCCGCCCTCATGGATCGCGTGGATCGTTATGCCCAATTTGGACTCGTGGCAACCAGGGAAGCCCTTCTCGACTCAGCCCTTCGCCTGGATCGTGAAAAACCGCACCGAGTTGCCGTGATCGTAGGAGCCGGCATGGGTGGGATGATCATGGGGGAACAAGAGATTACCAAACTCTATGAGAGCAAACGCCCGCATCGAGTCCATCCGAACTTTATTCCAAAAATTACACTCAATTCAGCATCTGGTATTATTGCCATGGCCGTGGGGGCCAAGGGCATCAATTTAACCATTTCTACGGCCTGCAGCTCGAGTGCCCATGCCTTGGGACAAGCGCTCACCGCAATTCGGCAGAATCAGGCGGATGTCGTCATTGCGGCAGGCGCCGATGCGAGTATTACCCCTCTTGTCTTTGCCGGGTTCTGCTCCCTTCGAGCCTTGTCGACACAATATAATGACCAACCTGAAAAAGCCTCGCGCCCATTTGACCGAGATCGTGATGGATTTGTTATGGGGGAAGGAGCCGGGGCTCTTATCGTAGAATCACTGAGCCATGCGAAAAAACGTAAGGCGAAAATTTATGCGGAAATCGCTGGATACGGGGCCACAAGTGAGGCCTACCATATGGTGATCCCACAAGAAGATGGAGTCGAAGTGGCAACCACGATGAAGCTGGCCCTGCAAGATGCAGGCTGTCGACCCTCACAGGTCGATTACATCAATGCCCATGCAACCTCGACACCGGTTGGGGATGAAGTAGAGGTACGAGCCATCCGTCAGCTCTTTAAAGGACGAGCGGACAAGTTGCTTGTGAATGCCACCAAGTCTCTTTTAGGGCATACGCTCGGAGCCGCGGGCGCGATAGGCGGCATCGCAACCTGCATGGCACTCACATCCGGGATCGTACATCCAACCCTTAACTTGGAGCACCCCGATCCAGAATGTGATCTACCAGGCCTCTCGACCACGAGTCGGGAGCGGCAAATAAACGTTGCATTGATGAATGCCTTTGGGTTTGGTAGTAATAATGCCGCTGTGGTACTCAAACGATACCCAACAGCCTAAGTTCCTAATTAGTTCCAGGATTCAAGGGGAAACGGAATGAAGAAACAGGAAGACATTGCTGGGCGCATTCGGAAAGAATTGGCCGCCTATCTGAAAAAGGACATTGAAGAGGTCCAACCGGAACAAGCCCTACGTAATGACTTAGGACTCGACTCTATGGGGACCATCGAATTGCTCTACCAAATTGAAGAAGCCTTTGATATGCAAATCCCGGATGATGACTTAATCGGGTTAGTCACGGTGGGCGACGTCATTGGGTATGTAGAGTCTCGGCTCGCATCTCCCCCAGCCTCTCCAGCCAAACCACCAGCAAAAAAGACGGCAAAAAAAGGAAATGCCGCCAGTCCTGGATCAAAGAAGAAAAGGTAAACCCTACCCATGCCACAAGAGCGTTCGGGCCGAACAATTTTACTGAGTGAAATTTCCGATTTTATACAAGGACACCTGGTTGGCGATCATTCCTATCCCATTACCGGCGCCTCAGGTCTAGAGGAAGCGGGACCTGGCGATATCGTCTTCATCATGGATGATAGGTTCCTTTCCCAAGCCAGAAATTCTAAGGCCGGGGCCTTTGTCGTACACCGCTCCATGGCTGATTGTCGGTCGCCTCAAATTGTCGTCCCACATCCCGCCCAGGCCTTTGCCAAGCTCGTCCACCATTTTTTTGTGCCTGCCAGAACCGCCCGAGGGATTGCAGAACAGATGTGTCGAGGAGAAGAGGTCGAGATCGGCTCCGACCCCTCGATATGGCCACAAGTCACTCTTGGGAATCGTGTAAAAATTGGGAATCGAGTCACCCTCTATCCCGGTGTCTTTATCGGAGATGAATCGGTCATCGGTGATGACTGCATCCTCTACCCCAATGTCGTTATTCGAGAAGGGATGACCATCGGCTCTCATGTCGTGATCCATAGCGGAACCGTAATAGGGAGCGATGGATTTGGATACGTACAGGACCAAGGTCAACATTGGAAGGTGCCACAAATCGGAACCGTCGTCATTGAAGACCATGTTGAAATTGGAGCGAATGTGACCATTGATCGCGCAACCTTTGGTGAGACCAGGATTCGTCGAGGGACGAAAATAGACAACCTCGTCCAAATCGCGCATAACGTTACGGTTGGAGAAAACTCCATATTGGTGGCGCAAGTCGGTATTGCTGGGAGCACCACCCTGGGCCATCATGTGATGGTCGGCGGGCAAGTCGGCATCGCCGATCATTTACATATTGGAAACCAGGCCATGATTGCAGCAGGAGCTGGGGTTCATAAAAATGTGGAGGCGGGTCAAATTGTCTCCGGGATGCCCGCCCTCCCCCATGAAACCTCACTCAAAGCCCATGTCGTCATCGCACGCTTACCTGAAATGCGGCAGCAAGTTCGAGACTTGGAACAACGCATTAAAAAATTAGAAACCTCCCAAAAGTCCCTGTTACGAAAGAAAGCGCCTGCCAAGAAAAAGTAAGCGCCTTAGGTTTCACTCAGTATCCCCCTCCAAAAAAACAGCTTCGCCCAAAAGAACCCAGACCAGGGAAGAAGAAACGCAGCCCAATAGAAGACAGACCCATATTGAACTGCAAGTGCGGAAAGAGACGGCAGGAATAGCATACCAAGGACATACCCGACGGGAACCCATCCACGCCAGGGGTGGTGCAAGACCGGAGAATCTTTCTCCCGCTGAGCCTTATGCCGACGGGACTTATTATGCGTTTTCATTTTCCCGGCATAGTACTCAGGAAAGTTCTGGAGTATATATCGGTGGTAGCGCGTTAAGGCCCATCCCAACAGTCCTCCCCCCATAAACAACCCGGTACTGGCCACAAAGGTATACCAATTATAGGACTCCGCTAAAAATTGATAGGCCAGGGATCCCATCCCGGCAATCATAAAAATGAGGCCAAGGACACCGGAGGGGAGGAGTATATGTGTTCGAATATAGGCACGAGCTTTATCAGCTTCACCCGCCAGGCGTTTGGTAGTTAGGACTTTCGGCATAAGCTTCTAGATCAACACTGCCTTACGGTCCCACAGGAATGTGGTGACTCATTAGAAAAGGCGGAGTATAACAAGATCGGGAATGGAGCGAAACCGTCTGAGAGAAGAATGGGTATTCTCTCTTTTGACTGACGAGGAGGTTTCGAACAACCGTTACGGGGAAAGAAACAAGGGGAAACTAGGACTCTTCAGGCAATAATTGACGAATCGTCGTTCGTTCAACCTGCCCCATTTCCACCCACTGTTGCGCCATGGGTCGCAAGGCCTGGACACGCAGATCCACCGCCTGGAGCCGAGGCAATGCGGAAGAAACTGGTCGATGAGCCACAACACGTAAAAAGGTCATGAGTCCTGTAATGAACGGATCTAAACTTCCGGCTTCCACACGTTGAGCCACGGACTGGAGGTCCTGTAAGGCTGAGAGAATAGGACTCAACAACTCTTCAGTAATGACCACTTCTTGGCTCCCCTCCCGTAAGACCGTCAAGGCTGACATAATCGGCGGAAGTCGTCCTTCAAAATCGGCAAAAAATTCGTTGTCTCGTTGTTCATGTTCGTTCAAAAATCGAAGGAGGGTCTCTGCATCCAGTGACTCTGGGGAGGGCACACATTCCTCTTCAACTCTCGCAAGAATCTGAGCACTCACATATCGGTTGGAAACAAGAAGTTCTTTTCTATTGTCAGAAAGTTCTCGTAAGGCAGCATAGAGTGTGACCTCTTCAAGGGCCGCATCTTCCTCATGCTGCTCATGAGTGGAATCCTCTTGACCACTATCAGCGGGAAAGGGAGGCACCTCCTCCGGACTCGTTTCTTCAGCTTGCGAAGAACGGCTCTCGTCATCATCCTCCATGTCAGTGGAAGACTCTGTCGATTCAGACTCCTCCCAATACTCGTCACCACCTTCCTCATCAAACTCGTCTTCCTCGTCATCCTGATCATAGGAGGGAGGGGTCCCTGCGATGGAACTCACCTCATCATTCAGTTGGGTAACTCGTTGCCGTAATTCCGAATGTTGACTTTCGGTCAAGGACGAAGTCTGATCGCGAAAGGATTGAATCAACGGAAGTAGACTGAAGGCTTGCTGCTCGATATTGGGGAGCGACACAATCGAGGCCGACCCACCCAAATTCGTAAGTCCACGAGATAAGAGATCATATATTTTGGGAAGAAGTTCCGGTGGAGGGTTCGCCTCGAGTTCACTCAAGGCCGACTGGATTTGCAGGACCCACTCTTGAGATTCTAAGGAAAATAACTCCAAGACTTCCTCTTGGAAATCACTGTCTCCAAATCCACTCTCCTGCATTCCCTCTTCGGGTGAGGAGGGGGAAGGTTCCGTATTGGGCGTCAACTGGGTGCGAAGAGATTCAGGCTGGACCATTCCTTCCATTAAGCAAGCAATCGCATCTAATTGTTCGAGCAGGGGCGAGATATCTTCGGTGGAAGAAAGCCCTCCCACATGTGCCGTGAGTGAATTGAGCGGATTGATCCCGGTGGAATCAAACGTGGGAGGATCGATCGTTTCGACAATATGCACAAGCGGCATTTTGCTCAGATCCAAGGTGCTGGTGGCATCACCGGAGGGACCATCAGCCGGATCAAGTAATTCCACGACTGGCCGCATGGGGAACAGGCGATTGACCTTAGAAACCATCCCACGAGCCCCGCTATTTAAACGGACCGTTGTCCCAAGAGGAAAGGAGGAAAGGTGTTTGACTAATACTTTCAAAAGGGAGCGAGAAAAGGCTGGTATGGACTCATTCAAGAGAATCCGAACGGCATCTTGTGGAAACAGCCGGGTCTGATAGGGCCGTGGATTGACCATGGCTTCAAAGGTATCGGCCAACCCAATGACTTGTGCAAATTCATGAATTTCGTCTCCTTTGATTCCATGAGGATACCCTTGTCCAGACCAACGTTCATGAGCTTGCTGAATGACCATCGCTAACCATTCATACTCGTCCCCCAACGCTCGAACGAGATCAGCACCTAACTCAGGATGCTGCTCTAACATTTGCCGCTCGTCTTCGGAGAGAGATTCTCTCTTGAGCAACATGGCTTCCGGGATGGCAAAGATTCCAATATCATGTAGCAACCCAGCCAGTGCCAGTCGTTCCAACTCCGGTCGCCCATAGCCCAACCCCATTCCCAATTTGATGGATAAAATCCCGACGTGAATAAGGTTTGTGATGAGCGGGGATCCCCCTGATCCCGACAAGGCTCGGACCATCAGATCATCGCGATCTTGAAGATGACTCACCAACTCCGGAACCACATGCTGCAACGGAGCGAGATCGAGGGCCTCACCTTGCCGAACGGAGACTCCGAGTCTTGTCACCGCGACCTCGGTGGCTTGATAGCAGCCTAATCCTTTATCATCATCAACCGTCACAACGACTCCTGTAGGCACGACATGAAGACAAACGGGGACTCAGACCGGCAATCGGAATGGGCTTTCACCGGCCTGGCTGAAGAGGAAGACGTAGGAGCAGATTGTCACAGAAGGCGGATTGAATCAACATTTTTACGAAGACAAGACTTTCCCAATCATCTCTCGTTCCATTCGCCCCATCTCTACCCATTGTTGTGCCATGGGCACCACAGCTCCAAGACGCGACTCCACCGCAGCAATCCGCTTGGAGACCAAGGCCACACCCTTTTCAGAAATTACATTAAAGAAGGCTTGCAACCCATTAAAAAACAGTGCGAGATTTGTTGCCTTGACATGAATGGCATTCGTTTGAAGAATATCTAACGTCATTAAGGCGGACTCTAATTCTAACGTCCCCGCTTCAAAAGACTCAGGAGATTGTCGTAGGGCGGTCATAGCTTGAAAGACTTGGTCAAACTGTTCCTCTATGTTCTTTAAAAACTCTTCATCCTGCCCTTCGAGTTCCCGTAAAAACTTTGTCGCATGCCCCTCATCTTGAGACCAATCAGATTTGGGGATTTTCTGTAAGACCTCAATAAGTTTCTGCACAATGTGTCGACTCGACGGGTCAGTCTGACTTTGGTCTTCTCGAAGCTGACATAATTTATCATATAAAGACTGCGAGGGAGGACTGTCTGCGAGTGACTCGACGATGGACGCAGCCAATCCACGTTGCTGTATGGCAGAAGCGATTTTTTGAACACGATCAATCAAGGATTGACATTGCTCGGGCGAAAGGTTCCCCCCTAGACTGCGTAAGGACTCTAAAACGGGCAGAAGGCTATAGGCGAGCTGCTCCACTTCCGGCAACTCCACGGTGGCTGCCGATCCCCCAAGATTCGTGATGCAGGTTTGAATGGTATCCAGACATTGACTGGTTTCCTCCGGCTTCGGCTTGAGCTTTAACTGGACCAAGGATTTATTGGCTTGCGACAACCACTCAGCAGCCTCCGCCGCAAATAACTCGAGAAGTTCTTGCTGGAAATCTTCTTCTTGATTTTCTGTTGCCATCTATCCTATTCCTACCATGAGACAAGCGAAGCACGAAGAAAAAAAGGTAAGAATGAAGTGACCGGGGGCAAGAGTGACTGTCGAATCACGCAGATGCTATTTCGACAAATTTGCAATTTCGTTCAATTTACGGGCAATTTCCTCTTTGCGGGCTTGAGCCTTGGCAGCAATCACTTCTGCCTCCGAAAGTTTTTGGCTTAAGGTCGCGGTTCGATCACATTCTTTCTCAAGGAGACCTTCAAGCTCCTCAACGCGTGCCGCTTTTACTTTCAGAGACTCGAGTTCCGCCACCACCTCGGCGTTCTTTTGCCGCTCCCGATCCATTTCTTCTTCTAGTTCTTTAATTTGCTCATTACTTTTTAGAGATTCCTCGAGTTGATGAGACACAACGGCCATGGCCTTTTGTTCCTTTTCAACCGCATCGCGCAATTCCTGCACCTGACTTTCAAGCTGATCCCGGACTTTTTCTAGGGCCGGTATCGTCGCTGTTCGAGTTTGTTCTTGACTCAGCTCTTCTTGGGCTTGTTTGAGTTGAGCTTCAAGTTGTTCCTTCGCCTCCTGCAATTGAGGAAGTTGTGCCGCCTGTTCCTTCTCTTGGGTCAAGGCACCCTTCAGCTCTTCAAGCTCCTGGGCAAGCTTGTTACCCTCTGAAGCCTGTGAAGTTGCCTCTGCCGCCCGTTCCTTCTCACGAACTAAAGTAGACTCCAACTCTTGAATCTTGATTTCAAGTTGAGCTTTCTCCGAGAGTAGCTGGGTGATCTCATCGGAACGTCCTGAATCAGCCGAAGGGGATGCCGGGTCTTCCGCCACTGCGCTCGGGGGTTCAGGAGCGGAAGGTGCCTCGGGTTGACTCTTTGCGACTAAGGCGAGGGCCTGCTCCTTTAAGGAATTCCCCTGAAACGGTTTTTTGATGACCCCATCGGCCCCACAGGCCTTTGCCTGACGATTCACCTCCTCATTCACAATGCCGGAAATAAGGAGGAAGGGGGTTTTGGCTAAAGCGGGTTGGGAACGAACAAAGTTACAGACATCAAATCCGCTTTTATCTGGCATAATGACATCCGAAATAATGAGATCAGGCTGCTCAGACGATAACAACGTGATCGCTTCGGTTCCACTCGCCACAAGTGTGACTTCAAGTCCCGCTTGAATGAGATGTCGTTCTGCAACTTTCCGAACTGCAATGCTATCATCAGCAACAAGAACCTTAGCCATCTGCGTCCATGTCCTTTCCAGTCATCCTTTGAGGCCGCACAACTAATAGAATCACCGGCAACCTCCTGGTATTAAATTGAAGCAAAGGAATATACGGGTACTTCCCTACCGCCAACCATACAGACTTCCCGAAACGGCGAATCGGGGTCATTGGTGGCCTGAATCGCGCTAAGTTCTACGGTTTGCATAGACGGAATTGTTGAGTCAATCCGGATGGCGAGGTCCCCCTTGGGCGTCTTCGCCATGAGGCAATAATGCGCGGTGCCTTGAAGGGACACCTTGAGACTCTTTGCCAAATCAAAGACAGGAAAGATATCCTCCCCATATCGAATGATGCCATTGATCAACGCCTGACCACTTGGAACGATCGCGATCGACCTCCATGGCCGAACACTTCCTACTTCTTCCATCCTGGTCGCAATCGCCTGTCCACCCATGGAAAAAAAAACTAAACTGCAAAAGGCGCTTCGCTTTTCAGTCACATTCCGTTGCAACTGACCACGCAAGGTGGTTTTCTTGGCTACGGCAACATTGGAGTTGGTTATGTCTGAGGAAGAAGCCATGTGATCATCACCGCATTACTGAACAGACGAGGAAGTCTGTCCCAAAATCCATTTGGGATTGATCAGGAGCGCCACCGTCTCTTGAAACAAAAAAAGCCCAGGAAACCATCCTCGTTCCGGCCCCGTAAAATGTCGTGGCAAAGGCCGCACCTCCCGTTCTTTAATGGTCACCAGTCCTAAAACCGCATCAACCGGAATGGCCCCTCGAAGATTCCCTAACATGCAGAGGATCGTCCTCGGATCTTTTGGGTCCTTGGCCGGAAAAAATCCCGATTGGGAAGAGAGGTTCACAAAAGGAAACTCCATCCCATAGGCAGTCACCCCTTGAGCGGAACGATCCGAGGCTTGAGGAACCGTCCCACGTATCGTATCAACCGGAAAGGCAAAGCACGTCTCCCCAAACATGGTCACGAGGACCTGTTTTTCTTTGTCTTTTTGACCTGCTGTGGCAATGCCCCCTCGAAGACTCATGGTCGCATGTCACCTCAACCTTTCAAAGGGAAAAGATGTTTGCCACTAGGACTGCCGTCCCGCTACCGGTTGCGAAATCCAACGCCTCACTTCCTGATGTAAGGCATTCTCAGTAATCGGTTTCGTGAGATAGGCCGTGGCACCTAAATTTAACGCCATTTGTCGATGCTTATCTCCCGCACGTGTGGTCATCACAACAACCGGAACCGTTTGAGTTTGCGGCCTGGCCCGTAAGGCCTGGATGACTTCGAACCCATTCATTTTGGGCATCTCAAGGTCCGTGATGATTAATTTGTAATGCCCCTCCCAAACTTTGCGTAATCCCTCTTCGCCATCCACAGCCGTCTCAACGGTATAACCGGCCGATTGAAGCATGCGCCCCACAAACTTTCGAATACTGAGCGAATCGTCCATGAGAAGAATGCTATTGCTCTCAACTGGTTTCTTCCGGCCTGCGTCATCAACATCCATGGAGGAATCTTCAGAAGCAGAAGCATTTTCTCGCACGACCACTTGTAAGCCATCGGATCCTGTCTCTGCCAGCCGGGAAACATCCAAGACCAGAATTACACGGCCTTCAGGATCAATCGTGGCCCCCCCAAAGGCGGAATTTTTTAGAGGAGTCAGGTCCCCCAAGGATTTAATGACGATTTCTTGGCGTCCAAGCAACTCATCCACGATCAATCCAAGAGGGCCTGCAGGTGTCCTTGCAATGACGACAGGGGCAACATCATCGGGGGTATTCCCAATTCCGGACAACAATTTGCCCAGCGGTTCCACATGAATACCTTCCTCACCGACTTGAATAATCCCCTTGCCACCAAGATCCTGAATTTCACCAGGGCGGGAAATAACCACTTCTTGAACCGTTGGCAACGGAATCGCAAAACGATCCTCTCCCACTCGAACCAACAATGCGGTTGAAATGAGAAGGGTCAGCGGAAGTTCCAGGGTAAACTTGGTGCCAGTCCCCTTCACAGTTTCGACCGCAATACGTCCACCAATCGATTCAATGACTCGCTTGACGACATCCATGCCCACACCACGGCCGGCCTGATCCCCCACGGAATCCGCGGTCGAAAAATTGGGGAGAAAGATAAGGTTGATCGCTTCTGTTTGTGAGAGGGCTTGGGCCGCATCTTGTCGTAGGAGTCCAAGCTTCACCGCTTTCGCCTTGATTTTTTCAACATCAATCCCTGCTCCATCATCTTCCACTTCGATAATGACAGAGTTGCCTCGATGGGCTGCATGGAGGTAGACGGTTCCCACTGCAGGTTTGCCATTTGCCACTCGGACTTGAGCCGTTTCGATCCCGTGATAGACAGAATTCCTGACCAGATGGACCAATGGATCGACCAACCGCTCAACAACACCCGTATCAACTTCGGTCTGCTCTCCCGAGGTAACCAGGGTCACCTCTTTGCCTGTCGCACGAGCCATTTCCCGAACCGCACGGCGGAATCGCACGAAGGGAGTCCCGACGGGAAGCATTCGGGCCTGGGAAATTTCATCTCGCATATTGATGGTCAGTTGTTGCAACTGGCTCATATCTTCTCGGGCTTGGCGTATCGATAAATTCAATTGTGAGAGGGACTCACTGACGTCGGCTGACACCTCGCTGATACGTCGAGCGAGAATGTTAAAGTCGTCATACTTATCAAACTCAAGACTTCCAAAATCTGTTAATTCTTGAATGGGGCCAGCCGTTCCCTCGTCCTCGCTTTGTGCGGATGGTGCGGCATCGGTCTGTTGCGACGTAAACATATGTTTTTCTTCGAACGAACGAACGGACTCCAGCATACGATTTTGATAGGACAAGACCTGCTGGGAGAGATTTTCGAGAACCCGCAAACGTTGATCGAGACGGCCCCGAGCAATGACGACCTCTCCCACCATGTTCAAGAAATGCTCGAGTCGTTCCTGACTGACCCGAATCACATTGCCGCCAGCATCCTGCGATTCAAGCTTCGACTCTCCTTGCTGAGGCGCTTGTTCAGCAGGGGCTTTGTCGGTGGCAGCAATGGGCTGCATACTCTTGGAAGAAGACTCGATGGCCTCCCCTCTATTCATTCGTTGCAGTTCATCCAACACCGCGGGGAATTGTTGGCGTAATTCTGGGAGTAAATTCGCATCACGCCGCAGTAAGGCACGAATGACGTCGACGGCCCTGAGCATCACATCCGTCACACCCGGACCAACCTGCATGCGTCCTTCCTTTACCTCGACTAAAAAATCTTCCATGATATGCGTCAAGTCACCAATCGACGCAAATTCAACCGTAAAGGCTGACCCCTTCAAGGTATGTGCACTACGGAAGAGAAGATCAATCGCCTCACTATCTTGTGGCGCGCTTTCCAAGCGAAGCAGACCGGCCTCAAGAACCCCGATATACTCTTGGGCTTCCGGGGCAAAGTAGGAGATGACTTCTGCGTCTATGTCCGGGACCAGGTAGGCATCCGTCAGTTTACTGTCGGCCTTCGCTTCAGCAGGAGCCGGTGCTGGAACAGATGCTGCTACCGGAGCGGTCTCTGAAGCTGGGGAGGCCGCAGGAGCGGCTTCCGGGCTCGGTGCGGGAGAAGCGGGTTGAGTTGTTGGGGAGTCCACCAACTGTCGAAGCTCACCTAATAACGTACCGACCTTCTCGCGCAGGTCTGGAACTTGGTCCGCATTCCGCTTCATGAGTACCCGCATGAGATCAACCGTGCGGAGCACCACATCAGCCATATAGGCTGAAAACGGCCATTTGCCTTCATGGACACCACTTAAAACCTCTTCTAACGGGTGAGACAAATCTCCGAGAATGGTATAGCCCACCGTATAGGATGACCCTTTGAGGGTATGAGCCGTTCGAAACAAATGGAGCGCAAACCCCGAATTGGTTGGATCCTTTTCAAGTTCCAATAAGTCAGCTTCTATCGCGTCAAGATATTCCTGAGCTTCGGGACTGAAAAATGACATGACCTCTGGATCGATATCAGGAATGAGATAGGAATCATCTAAGTCTGGTTGAGGAAAATTCGTGTCGGTATGATTCGACTGATCCTCTGAAGAGGTATGTGCCCCCTCTTGAACAGAGGTAGCCGCTGGCCCTGAATCCGATGTCCTTTCCTGTGGGCCTCTTGTCAATTGCCAATCCATGATGACCTTATCAAATTCGGTGATAAGGGTAGAGAGAAGATCGCGAACTTCCGGAAGTTTCCGAGCCCATTCCTCCGGGGATTGATCAACCATTAACTCTAAAAGATCTTCCAGGGTCTTGGCAGGAAACGCCAACTGAGGCAGGTCAAACATTTGCGCAGTCCCTTTGACCCGATGCGCAATAATGAAGTTATCCTTTAAGAGCTGAGCCGAGGGTTGAAAGGGAATATCTTCGGGTTTCAGGGCCACCCACATTTGATAGAGCCCCTCGCGAACCTCTTCACAAAAGAGATCGAGATCTTGGGGGGCATCTGATTCAGCAGCCATGAAACTCCCTCACGTCAAAAGGTCAGGACAAAGTATTTTCAAACTAAAATTCGGCGACGCGTACCCTATCGTTCGATTGCCGCAAGAATGGCCGAGGGTTCTGCTAAATTAAAGTACCGCTCCCCGATCTTCAGGGCTCTCGGGAATAAGGCATTACCAGAATCCTTTTCGCCGCCAGGTGCTGCCATAAAGTCTTCATTGTGTACGGTAATAATTTCAGGGACATTTTCAGTTAACAGACTGAATTGACGTCCTTCAATATGAATGACCATGGCATATTTGGGAGTCGGCCCAGACTGCGGTAACCCGATCAGTGGCCGCAGATCCGTCAAGGGCATCACGACCCCGCGTAAGGGGGTCACACCACTCAGACCGGATGAACTGCCAGGAACGGACGTGATGCTGGAAACAATAAAAACTTCCCGGACATATTGCAGTTCCATGGCCAATTCCGTCCCACCAATACTGAAGAGACACACCCTGGTCGTGGCACCCATGGTAGCTGGCGTTTGACTGGAAACCGCCCCAATGGCTTCAACTGGTGTCACCGCATTGTCCATAAATATAACCAGTTTCCGTTTAAGAGATTGAACGAAAAGCCAGAAGTTCTAGTCTGTAGAATAGGCCTTTGAAATCTCCACAAGCCTAGCTCGTTGAAAAAAACCCGGCTGGCCCAAAATTTATTAGGTTGCCAACTTAAACCGACCCAGACTTTCTGCCAACTGCACGGCTAGTCGAGAAAGCTCGGCCATGGTCTGTCTCGTCATTTGCACCCCTTCTTCCGTTTGCCCAGCGACTTTGGCAATGGCTTGCACCGCAACGGCCACGTTTTGGGCACCTTCCACCTGACTATTGGTAGCGCGTGAAATGTCCTGCGAGAGCGCTGCAGACTCTCGAGACACCTCGGCAATGGCTTTGAGGTTTTCACCGGCTTGGACGGTAATTTGGTAGTCACGTTCCACCTCCGCCGTACCTTCTTCCATAGCAACCACGGCATCCTGAATTTCTGTTTGCACATTCTTAATCAAACCTGCAATGTCTTTGGTGGCTTGAGAAGAACGTTCGGCCAGTTTCCGCACGTCATCGGCAACGACCCCGAACCGCAGTCCCGCTTCACCGGCACCCGCGGCCTCGATGGCGGCGTTCAGAGCCAGCAAGTTCGTTTGAGACGCAATTTCTTGAATCGTGTTAACGATTTCATAAATTTCCAATGAACGATCGCCCAGACCTTTAATTTTCTTCGAAAGGGCCTGCACGTCATTTCGAATACGGTTCATCCCTTCCAAGGATTCTCGCACCGCTTCATCACCTTTCAGTGACGTTTCCATGGCGCGCTCAGCAGCCAAAGCGGCACCAGCCGCCGTTTCCGACACCTGATGGATCGAGTCCACCACCCCTTGAATGGCTTGGGCAACTTTCGCGGCTTCCGTGTTTTGCTCCTGCACACCGGTGACCATCCGATCCGAACTGAACATCATCTCGTTACTGTTTAAAGACACCTGTTCGGCCACATCACGGGCTTCCTTCAACAATGACCCGATTTGATCGATCGTGCGATTAAATGTTTGCCCCAATTGACCAAATTCATCTCGCGAGGTCACCGGCACCTCTGTCGTCAAGTCACCAGTACTGATCTGTTCAGCGGCCTGACCGACCTGCCCCAATGAGGCCGTAATTCCCCTAATGACCAACACCAATCCAGCGAAGGCAATAAGTAAGGCAATGGCCACAGTCAACAAGGAAATCAGCCGGTTGTTTTCAAACCCATCAATTCTGTCATTGAGGAGATTTTTCATGACAAGAGCGTTTTGTCCGCTGAGGGCGAAGGCAGACTCAATGGGTGCCGTCGCAATTTCTGACATGGTTTCCTGAGACGCTGTCATAAAATCCGCATTGATAATTTCCAGATCAAGAGCCGTAAAAAACTGATTCATTTTATTGGAAAGATCACTATATAAAGGGCCCAATTGTGCTTCCAGTGAAGGATTAACCTCAAGCACCAACTTGAACCCGGTCTTCAGGTTTCCCTCGGCAGATTGTGCAAGATTGATAAGACCGGCGATTTGGGCTTTTTCCTGCTCTGTCACATCACCCCTCGTGATAATCCCAATGCTGAGCGCACGTAATTTTCCCAGCGCTTCGGTCAAGGCGGGAATATCGCGGACAATGGAATTCATCATGTAATAACTATCGGTATCAGGGTCAAAGTTCAGATTGGAGGTATTCGCCACCTTCTGGATGATCCCAATGACCTGTTCATTAATAAAACGTGTATATAAGGCCTGACTTTCGCTTGAAGAAACAGCAAGGCCCTGGCCAATTGTTTCTTGCAGTTTTTGTGAGAGCGAATCAAAGGCAGCCGTTGATTGTAACGCTTGTCCGAATTGGTTATCTTTCTCTTTTAAAGTAACCATGGCTCCTTGGAGATTTTTCTGGATACGTGCCAGCTCTTGCGATTGTGCTTCCTGTTGCCCTGACCCTTCAGGGCTTTCAAGCACACCGATCGTCATACCTCTGGCTTGCTGGGCGTACTTCAATACCTCGGTAGCCGGACTGAGATACTCCAGACCCATTTGCTCCTGATTCGCAAAGTCAATTCTGATATTTTGCTCCGCAATCAGAAGGTACAGCAAAATGACAACCGGTACGGAGAGGGCCGCCGCAATGGTCCAGAGCTTTTGAGCCACACCCCAGTTTGAGAATATCTGCCAGTTCAGCAGGCCTCCGAATTTTTGGGAAAGTCCGCCTCCTTCTCCTTCAATAAACCCCTTTTTTGGCATCCTAACTTTCACGGCACATCTCCTTTCGTCACATAATGAGCTAGCCCCTTGAGGGACCATCTCTTTATTCGGTCAAGAAACCTAGAGTTCAGTAAAGGGTGAGGCCCTTTCCTTGCAGCCTATTCGTGCGACGACTCGTCATTCGAAAAATCGGACATGCTTTTCAAAACTCTCGCGACACGATCGCGATTTACCGAGCAAACTTTTTCACAACGCCCATAATCTGATCAGCATTGTATGGTTTCGCGACGTAGTCATCTGCCCCTTGGCTTTTTCCGTACGCAATGTCACTTTCTTGAGCCTTTGAAGACACCACAACAACAGGAATATTTTTCGTCCGGTCGTCAGCCTTTAAGACACGAAGAATTTCGTACCCACTCCGCTTTGGCATCACTAAATCGAGCAACACGACGTCGGGCTTTTCAGAGGCAACCTTTTCTTCGATACCATCGCTATCACTAAATGAAGAGACTTGATGTCCCCCAGGCTTCAAAATGTTCGCGACAGTTTCTAACTCCACTTTAGAGTCATCTAAGTGCATTACTTTAGCCATGATATATTCCTCCTTCGACCTTGGTTAATAGGGATACGTGCCTCATTGTTTTTCCGTCTCTGATAGGACATGCGTACGCTCTAAGATCAACACCCGTTGCCGCAGACTCTTAATGAGATCATGCGCCTCACGAAGCTCTTGAGTTTCCCGAGAATTCGATCGAGCTCTGAGACCGGCCCTTCCGGCTTCCATGAACCGATTTTTCCATTCCTCTATTTCGATCGTGGGAATACTCATTTCCTTAGAGAGCGCCTCTAAATCTTCTCCTTTGATCAAGCGTAGCACAACTTCTCTTTTTTGTAGGGATGACCAACGTCGACCCACTTGACTCCTCCTGCCCCAGGTGCTCACACCGCTGAAACATGTCTTCTCTTGTTCACTATCTTTTCTCGCCGATTACCAAAACCGGTCAAAGAAAATTTTCAATTGAGGAAGATGTGCGAACTGCATGCCAAACCACAGCCGCGCGACCGACTACACCGAGAACAGAAATCGAAAAAATATTAAGTAGTTCAATTCCTTCATGAATTGGGATATCTGCCTAGCAACATCGATTAATTTAAAACTCAAATTCGTATTAAAAGAGTACCGGTGAGAGAATAATTTTGTAAGGTAAGGTGACAAAATTTGGTTAATCAAAGTTCAATCTTTGCCATTTTATTTGCCGGTCAATATTTTTGTTTTAGATTGCTTAACTCGGTATTTTTATTAAAGATGACATTTTTTAATTAATTTCAATGTGTTATACGAAACCGGCCAATCGCTTCTACCAAAAGAAGAGCTGGCACGATGTTCGCACTAGAAAAATTCCAAAAAGGGGCCAAACAAAAAGAGTTCCTGTAATCGCACCATTTCTTTCTTAAAAATCAGACTAGTTCTAGGCCAAATGTCTCGGGGGATAAATCCAGCTGTGCAGGTAAGATCATAACGAAAGGGAGGCGTTGTATGAGGAAGGTACGAGGGAAAAAAGTTGGAATCGTGATCGCGACCGTCACGATCATGTTAGCAGTGGGTCTTGCCACACCATGGGGAAGTCGTGCAGCAGGCACTGACGTCACCAGCATGACCAAATATATTCTGGAAACCGTCAAAGCCTTCCGAACCGTTTACGCAAAAGGGATTGTCAAGAAAGCCAAAGCTGGAGGAATGAATCCCAATGAAGACTGGCGAAAGGATTCACATGCGCTCATGCTTCCCGCACAGTTTGTCAAGGCCGGAGCCAGTCAGATTAAAGGGTATGAGCTGGGATTAATTGGACTTGATCCAATCTACAAGTCCAACCTTCCTAAGTCGGAAGGTGAAGCCAATGCCTTAAACCAAATTACCTCAAGCCGCAATACCGACGTGGTCGTGTTTCGGGAAGGCAAGAAAATAATTGGCGTTATGGGAGACTTTGCGGTGGCTCAAAGCTGCGTTGATTGTCATAACCAACACCCCAAGAGTCCCAAAAAAGACTATAAAATGGGTGACCTCATGGGTGCCTTGATCGTGAGAATTAATGAATAGCGATCTGGGTGATCGCCTAGGAACAACAACCTAACTCTCCTCTCTTGGCTCCGGTTCGGCCTGGTTGGCTGGATCGGAGCCATTCCTCTCTACCGAAAACTATTGGTCACTCCATATAACTCCATCCACCTCTGTTTAGCCGGGTTTGTATGACTGTGCATCGAACGCGCATTTAAGTCGAATGCAATTTCAGGTGGGGGCACGGCGCTTCATTTATGTCAGATAACTTTCAAGATCCCGAGACCTGCGTAATTTCATGGTCACCGCCTTTCGAATGAGACGACCCACCATCCCCCCAATTTCCGTGTGAGTCCCACTGAAGCGAAGTGAGGGCGGTCCCTTTCCACTCACCACGACCACCGCATCCGTACCGGTCCCTGTCGCTCCCACCAAACCCGTCCAACTTTTTACCTTCTCTTCAATAAACGCCCCGGCTTTACTTTCAGTCGCGACTTGAACGGCTCCTACTAAGGCCGAAGATGACAATTTGGCATTCGTGACAAGAATGATGTTGATAGTTCCATTCTGATGCGATGAGATTGCCTTCGCAGAATTTGTGGATTGTCTTTTCGGCGGAAATTCTCCGGCCCTTACTGCATTCGTCACCCCAACGGTAACCCAAGCCTCTACCCACAGATCCTGACATTGTTCTCGTTTCATTACGACCTGGCGCACATTCACCGCTGTCATTAGTCCCACAAAGGGGTTTGTTATTCCAAGTCGTTTGGCAATCTGCCCGAGATAACGTGAAGGCTCTGGCCAAATTTGCCTTTCATGAGGAGCCTTGACAGGGTTCCCAGGCACTTGATGATTCAAGACATAACGCGCCTGACTGATCCCTCCGCCTCGAACTGCAGAAGAGATAACCCGACAAGATTTCCCTAAGTCAATGACAAGCGTATCGTGAGAAATGGCATATCGGGTGTGCCAAGAAGGTCTTTGTATAAACTTCATCAGCAAGACACTCCGAATATCCGACCAAAATGCTGTAGCAGACGACGATTGTCTTTTCTCGTTCGAATCCCAATCCGAATCATTCGGGCAGACAATCCGGGGACTCGGGACAAGTCGCGAATGAGGATTCCGTTTAAGGCGAGTTTCCTTGTTACGACATTGGCAAATTGCCCCCTTGGCAATTTCACCATGAGGAAATTAGCAACCGTTGGATAAACCTGACACCCATGAAGAGCCCTTAACTGGTCCGTCATGTATCGACGTTCTTGGTGGATCATCGAAAGACTATTTGAGACAAACCGTTTGTCTTGTAAGGCCATCCGACCTGCTTCCTGTGCGAATACATTGACTGACCAGGTAGGAAGGCACGAACGCACTCGATCAAGCAACCTTGTGGCCCCCACTAACATTCCTAATCGTAATCCAGGCAATGCATAAAATTTCGTAAAGCTACGAAGGATCACCACATTGGCAAATCGTGCAAAAAGAGGAATCATGGAATGTTCCTCGCAGTAATCCATAAAGGCTTCATCGACAATGACGTACGCATTCAGTTTCCTGGCGGCATAAATCACCGAAGTCACTTGTTGTCGGCTTAAGAGCTGTCCCGTCGGACTATTGGGATTACAGAGAAAGATGGCGTCTTGTTTTCCTCGTCGTTTTGTTGAATTTGCAGCCTTCTGCAAACAATGGAGGACTTGTTCGAGGGGTGGACGATATTGCTCTGTTTCTCTGGCATGAACGTACCTGACCTGACCACCTAGACGAATGATAGACTGTGCATATTCTGAGTAGGTCGGGCCCACAATGAACGCCCGGCGAATACCTAAGGCCTGGGGAAGGCAGGTAATCAGTTCATTTGATCCATTCCCGGCAAGAACCTGTGAACGCCGAAGGGCATGATGCCGTGCAAACGCCTGACAACAGTCCTCCACATCGGGATCAGGGTAATGCGGAATCTCCCGAACCATGCGTTTTAATGCCGCCACCACCTTCGAAGACGGACCTGAGGGATTAATGCTGGCGCTGAAATCGAGAATGTCCCTACCGGTGCCGGAAGCCAATCGTCTGGCTGCATGGATATTGCCACCATGTCGATCGGGTTGTTTCATACCATGACCCATAGGACCGCGACTAAGATGGCAAGGCTATACGTGAGGACAAGCAGGTTGAGAGCTTGCTGAATCCTTTCCGGAAGGAGCGGCAGCACATCGTCTCCAAGAATCGGACGAGCCTCAGGCTGTCCATGATACCGGTTCATGCCACCAAGCTGAACACCGAGTGCACCAGCCATTGCCGCCTCGGGCCACCCACTATTAGGACTGGGATGCTTGGCAGCATCACGTCGAAGAATTTTCATCCCCTGCCACATGGTACTCAGGCCTTTCCCGAGGACTCCACCCGCGAGAACCATCAGACAGGCGGTGATCCTGGCAGGAATCCAGTTCGCGATATCATCCAATTTGGCAGAGGCCCATCCAAGATTCCGATAATGCCCACGTCGATATCCAACCATGGAATCAAGTGTACTCACCGCTTTAAAGGCCATGGCTAAGGGCACCCCGCCTAATGCCAAAAAAAAGAGCGGCGCCACAACGCCATCGACCACACTTTCGGCCGTACTCTCAACCGTCCCACGCACCACTTCCTGTTCCGTCAACTGATCGGTATCACGCCCGACCATATGTCCCACCGCCCGTCTCCCCTGTTCAAGATTTCCTTGAAGTAATTCGGAATGCACCGACTTGGCATGATCATAGAGATCACGCATGGCGATGGTACTTCCTCCGAGAATGATTTCCACCGTAAGCCCAACATAGGTATGAATTGATAAAGCGGCATTGATCAATCCCAGAGCAAGCAGATAGGCAAGCCCGGGAAGAAGAACGGCAAGTATGATTCCAACTATGACAAGTTGACGATCGGAAATTTTTCGACGTACCACCCATTCATCGACCGTTTGTATAACCCATCCCATCGCTCGCACCGGGTGGGGCAGCCAGCGTGGATCGCCAAGACTACCGTCCAAAACACAGACGGCCAGCAGGGTCAACGCGGTCACGCTATCCTCAAGAACAAGGGGAGCAGAAGGACGAACATTATTTCAATCATTTCGTTGGTGGCGCCCAAGGTATCTCCTGTAATACCGCCACAAAGCGAAGTAACAAGACGAACCCCGCCCCAGGCAAGCAGCACAACGAGTCCTCCACATACCAACCCACTTCCTCCTAATAGTAAAGGCAGACAGAAGAGCGGGAGCAGTGAAGCCCACAGAACATCCGTTACGGTCAGATGTGAAAGGAAGGGACCAGCTACTCCACCTTCCGATCGGGCATAGGGTGCCAATTTCGCAACCACCACCATCACCCAGCGTCCGACCATGGGCATGGCGAGCAGAACGGCCCAACGTGCTTCCAGAGGAATAGCCTCCAGCGTGACATACCGTAACCCAAGATCTAGGAGTAATGCCGTGGCACCCAATGCCCCGATATGACTATCCCGCATGATAGCGAGACGTTGCTCCGGCGTCTTACCTCCCGCTAAGCCATCAACCGTATCTGCCAATCCATCTTGATGAAGCCCTCCGGTAACGACCACCAGGACAACTATCAAAAGCATTGTAACGACCTGCGAAGCCAACAGCATAGAGAGCAGATGGTCAAGGAGAACCAGCATCCCACCCAGGAGTAATCCCACGAAAGAATACCAACGCATGGATCGTGCTAACTCTGGGGCCTGTGGATGATGAAATCGTTGGCCGAGAGGAAGGATCGTCAGAAAATTCCAGGCAAACAAGAGTCGAGACATGAACAACCATAAGGACATTAAGACGTTTTCTCAGACACACCCGCTTCACCAAATGTTGCCATTTGGCTATACAGTTTCATGGCTGCTTGAATGAGGCCAATTCCCAAACAGGCGCCAGTCCCCTCCCCTAAACGCAATTCCAAATGTAACAGCGGTTGCAGGCCAAGATGGGCTAACAAAATTTGATGACCCGGCTCGGCTGACTGGTGAGATGGGAAGACAAAGTCCATACTCACCGGTGCGAGTTTGGCCGCGACCAATGCGGCCGCACCGGTAATAAATCCATCTAACACGACAGGTATACGACGGGCCGCGCCTCCAAGAATGAGTCCAGTTAGGCCGGCAATTTCAAACCCACCGACTTGGGCTAACAGATCTATCGGATGACCGGCGGTGACTTTCCGTTTTTTCACCGCTTCCTCAATGACCGCCACCTTTTGCCTCCACCTCTTTTCATCCAAGCCAGTTCCCCGACCCGTCACTTCGTGTGCTTCTCGACCCGTCAGCACCGCCGTGATGGCCGCACTTGAGGTCGTATTGCCGATTCCCATTTCGCCGAGACCTATGAGTGAATAGCCTTCTTGAGAGGCAGATTCCGCCAACTCAATTCCGCATTCAATGGCTTGATAGACTTGTGCCTCACTCATCGCTGGTTCGTGAAGAAAATTTTTGGTGCCCTTGGCCACTTTTCGTTCAATCAGACCCGGCAAATTTCCAAAGTGACAATTGACTCCCATATCGACGATACGGATATCCGCTCCGGCATGCGCGGCCAGCACATTGATTGCCGCCCCTCCCCTCAAAAAATTATGGACCATTTGTTCCGTGACTGAACTCGGGTAAGCGCTGATCGGTTCCTGAGCGATACCATGATCCGCCGCTAAGGTATAGATGACAGGTCGTGGAATGTCGGGACGCGCCTTACCAATCATCGACACATAGTCCACGGCCAGTTGTTCAAGACGTCCCAAACTACCAAGTGGCTTCGTCAACTGGTTTAACCGTTCCCGAGCGATCTGTCCTACGGACACATCGCGAGGCCGAATGGCCTTGACTGTTTCATTGAATGTCATATCTTTCTTTCTCTCATTCTCTGAAGAACGCATAGATCAGAAGTAAGACAACCCGGCCACCTCGACAGACTATTTTATTTTGAGCGGTTGTCCCATGAGACAAAAAAAGACTTCGTCCGCCTCTGCGGCAACCAATTGATTTACCTCTCCGGCCACTGTACGAAAGTGCCTGGCCGATGAGTCCATGGGAACGAGTCCAAGCCCTAACTCATTACTCACCACAATTACCTTTCGCACCTTGTTGGCAGTCCGGCGTATGTTCATGAGTAATGTCCTGACCCTCTCTCTGATTTCCTCATCCTGGCAACCTTGTTCCTGCACGTTACTCAACCACAGGGTCAGGCAATCCACGACCACCACCGGAAACAGAGATGCCCGATTCTGAAACCACTCTGCTAACTGTACAGGGACCTCTTCCGTTATCCAGCCCCCACCACGTGCAGCTTGATGCCGTCGAATCTTTTCAGCCATCTCAGCATCTCGGGACTCAGCCGTGGCCACAAAGGCATAGGGCCCTGCCTCCAGCTCTCCTTGCCTGGCCATTTGTAATGCCAATTGGCTCTTTCCCGATGAGGCCCCGCCGGCAATGTGAATCAATTGACAGGAGGAGGATGTCATCCAACAACCTTTTCCGAAGAACACCCCGCATGCATAATTTCTTCGATTCGAGAAATGTGCAGGTGGGTTTGGACCACAAGTGCGACCTGATCCAGATCCTGATCCAAGGATCCACAATCTCTTGCCGGCAAACTATCCCAACCACGCTCACGACGTAATTGATTGAGAAACCAACGGCGAAATGACAGGGAATCAAAGAGGCCGTGCAGGTAGCAGCCCATCACCCGCCCATCCGATCGAATCGCACCATCATCATGAGACCCCGTTTGATCGGCATTCCGGAGCGTCAACATCGGTGAGGCTTGTCCCACCTGGGTCTTTCCCATGTGCACTTCATACCCCACGACGCTCCCACCCCCCTGACAATGGTGACCTGATGCCTGGGTCGTCACCTTCTCGGACTCAAACCAAGTCTCCGCATCTAACAACCCCAGCCCTTGAACCTCGATCTGTTTTGATTCACACATCAGCGGATCGTGAATCGCGTGGCCAAGCATTTGATACCCTCCACAAATTCCCAGTACTACTCCACCCGTTTCCACATGGTGATGGATATAATGATCGAGTCCCCGCTCATTGAGGAAACGCAATCCATCAATCGTGTTTTTGGTTCCCGGAATGATCAGCGCGTCCAGTGGAAGACTTGTTGGCTTGCCGAGCCGGAGGACTTGGACATCAGGCTCGCGACACAAGGCATCAAAATCCGTACTATTGGAAAGGTAGGGTAAATCAACAATACCTATGGTTACGGCATCCGGACGCAGTGACTCCTTCCCTTGGGTTGGAGACATCATATTTTCATGGCTCTCCCATCCTACCGAATCTTCTTCAGGCACATTCACGTGTGAGATGAAGGGAAGCACACCTAAACAGGGGATTCCAATACGCCGTTCCAATTCCCTGATCCCTGGCTTCAGCAACTCGAGATGTCCCCGAAATTTATTGATCACAAATCCTTGAACATGATTCCGTTCTTGTGGGGTTAATAATTCCATTGTGCCGACAATTGATGCAAACACCCCACCACGATCAATGTCTCCTACCAACATGACCGGCGCCTGGGCCTGTCGAGCCATTGCCATATTCACAATATCGTGTTCTCGCAGATTAATTTCAGCGGGACTTCCAGCCCCTTCAAGGATGACACGATCGACAACGCTGGCAACCTCCGCAAACGCATGGCAGACCTCCGGGAAAAACTCGCGACGGATCCTTCCAAAATCGGTAGCTGAAAGAGTACCGGCCACATGCCCCTTCACCACTAATTGCGCTTGGTTGTCACTTGTAGGTTTAATGAGGACAGGATTAAAGTTCACGTGAGGCGACCGCCGACTGGCATAGGCTTGGACCGCTTGCGCCCGGCCGATCTCATGTCCTTCAGGAGTGACAAATGAATTATTGGACATGTTCTGTGCTTTAAAGGGGGCAACCTGTATTCCACGTTGGGCAAAAATCCGACACAGTGCAGCCGTCAGAAGCGACTTCCCAACATGAGACGCCGTCCCTTGAATCATGAATGTTTGTGCGGCCATTTGAATTTCCTATCGAACAGGGGGCGAAGCCTTGCCCCGAGTTCCCACTCGTTCCCATAACAGTTCTGGTTCTCCCTGGGTCTTTGCGACCCATCGAGCCAAGACAAACAGGGCATCTCCGAGTCGATTGACAAATTTCACGAGCGCCGGATTCAATGGCTCTTCCCGTGACAGGGTGACACAAAGACGTTCGCCCCGACGACAGACCGTCCTTGCCAAATGCAACATTGCCGAAACCTTGCCTCCTCCTGGCAAAATAAACTCTTTCAGAGGCGCCAGGTCTCGTTGGCACCGATCCATCATTCGTTCTAATTTGGTGACGTCTTTGGCCGAAATCGTTGGCATATTGCGAAAGGACTGACCGGGGGCCGTGGCTAAGAGCCCACCAAGATCAAACAACTTATTTTGAATCCACCGAAGGTCTCCTTCGAGTACGGCGACAGCTTTCTGTTTGACATCCCCCTCTTGATTTAAAGACCGCACGACCCCAATGACGGCATTCAGCTCATCAATAGTGCCATAGGTTTCTACCCGAATATGGTCTTTCCAAATCGGTTGGCCGCCAGCCAAACGCGTTTTCCCGGCGTCTCCTGTCTTCGTATATACTTTGGTGATTCGCATACGATGTACTCCCCTACTAGACAGTTTCGTCTTCCACAAGTCCTGAAGGTTACCTCCCTTTGCGCTCTTGTCTCATGTTCGTGTGAGGATCTTCTTTCATGGTAATGAGAGAGGCTGACTTCTTGGTTCTCGTCCCCTCCCTCACAAGACATTGCGGACAGAGACATTGATCAAACCGTTCCCGTAGTCTTTTCAGTTGCTCAAATGACAACGCAATATCCGCACACCAACAGGTTCCATCCGTATGACAGTCAAACTCGACCAGACAAGAAGGGCACCGTTTGTTCATTAGAATTCCACGCCTGGTTGCGCCTTAATTCCTTGGCGAAAGGGATGTTTGATTAACCGCATATCCGTCACCAGGTCGGCCGCATCCATCAGCTCTTGTTTCGCTCCACGACCGGTAATCACCACATGCTGCATCGGTGGTCGTGCCTCGAGATCTGCCAATATCTTCGAAATCGAGAGGTAGTCATGATGAAGGGCAATATTGAGTTCATCAAGAATGACCATGGCATATTCTTGATTGTGAAGATATTCTTTGGCTTGCTCCCACCCCTGCTCGGCACAGTGGATATCCCGTTCACGATCTTGGGTGACCCAGGTAAATCCCTCTCCAACACGATGGAAGGCTACCTGTTCACCAAAACTTTTTAAGGCCCGTTCTTCAGCGGTATCTATCGCACCTTTGATAAACTGCACCATGGCCACTCGCCACCCATGTCCGAGACAGCGAAGCGCCATCCCGAGAGCAGCGGTGGTCTTCCCCTTGCCGGCTCCGGTATGGACGATGAGTAAGCCCTTTTCTTCTTGGGCGGCGGCGACTCGCTGATCGACAGCAGACTTGATACGCTCCATCCGTGCTTGATGTTCTGCTCGATCAGTCATCTGATTCTCCGGCAGGTGCCCCATAATGAGAGGCAATTGGTGAAAAGGTTTGAGCGGCTGTCACCAACGACTGGGCAATGGTGGGTTGACTGGCAAAGTGAAGATGAGTGTAGAGAGCTAAGCAATTTTGAACAAGAAACCCATCATCACCCTTCTCGCCTCCACGTGAATCTTTGAGTTGGCACGATCCGCGTAAACCTTGCCGCTGGCGAAACGATGAATAATGAAACTCATGTCCTCGAACAGTTTGTCCTGACTGACCCAACCAGGAAGGCCGTTGTATAGTCACCGTACGATACCCCAATGTGAGAGACCCACGATCCATGACGATATCGCCAGAGAACACTCCTACCATCGAATACTCACATTTCTCAAGGTCGCGAAGGGATCGAGAAAGATACATCAATCCCCCACATTCGGCAAAAATCACTCCACCCTGCCGTGCAAAGTCTAACACCTGTTGCCGCATTGACGTATTGTGACTTAATCGTTGGGCGTACAACTCAGGATATCCTCCGCCGAAATACAGTCCATCACATTCGGGTAACTGTCCTTGTTCCAGCGGTGAAAAAGGAATTAAGGTTGCCCCAGCAGACTCCAACATCGACAAATTTGTTGGATAGTAAAAACAAAAGGCTGAATCAAAGGCCATTCCAATCCGAACCCTTGATGATCGAACCGTCTTTTTTTGCCTTACCTCTTTCTGTTTCCCCTCAGGACAAGACAGAACGGGTGCGGTTTTCGCTAGGGCTTCGATCCGGTCAAGGTCAATCGTCTCCATCGCCGCCAATCCGAGTTGCTGATAGAGAGGATTGTGTTCCTGCTCAATTGCCGTTTGCAATCCCAAGTGTCGATCTTCAACCAGAAGCTCGGCATCCTTTTTAAGATATCCAACTGCCTTGAGCGTGGTGCTCTGCTCCAACGCCTCTTTCAACAATTGATAATGACCTTCTCCACTCAATCGATTAAAGAGTACGGCCACGACTGGGAGGTCCTGGTCAAAGTGTTGATAGCCCTGCGCCATCGCCGCAACCGATCGTGCCATGGCACTCCCATCGATGACCAACAATACGGGAGCCTGAAGATATTTGGCCATTTCCCCCGTACTCCCACGTTCCTCCACAGGGGAACTTCCATCGAATAACCCCATCATGCCTTCAATGATTGAGAGGTCCGCATCGGCAGCGGCCTCGATAACCGTCCGCCTATTCTGTTCGGGGCTCAACATCCATCCATCGAGATTATGAGAATTTCTGCCAGTTACAAGACGATGATGTCCTGGATCGATAAAATCAGGACCGACCTTAAAGGCTTGGACGCAGTGGCCCCGCGTGACAAAGGCAGCCATTAACGCAAGGGCAACGGTGGTCTTTCCCACTCCACTCTGCGTCCCTGCCACGAGCAGTCTAGGGTACTGTGATCTGTTCAACATTAATTCACGTCATACCGCACGTTGATCCCACCAAAAATCGACCGGACGGCGGTTCCAGCATTTAAAATTTCTTCATAGTTCTCATCAAACAGGTTGTCCACCCTCGTATACACCTGCACAACCTTATTCACATCATAGGTGGCCGCTAACGACCAAACATCATACGAGTTAAGGTTTTGCCGATTGCCGGTCGTATTGAACCGCGACCCGACAAAGCGTACGGATAGCGTCACCCAGAGAGGTTCAATCGGCTGGTAGCGGAGATACCCACTCCATTGATCAACGGGCCAACGAGGCAGCCGATCTTGGGTATCCAAGTCTCGAGTCAAGGTATTGGTATATTGAGCTTGGATTTCCAACCCCTTGAGCAAGAACATCGTCGAGGAGTAGGCATAGCGAACAGACGCTTCCCACCCCTTCGTGACGGCTGAGCCGACATTGATAGGACAGAACCCGAAGGTCGAAAAGGGCGCACAGACCACCGGATCATTTGTTGTCACGATCAAATCACGAAACCGGTTCCAAAAGTAACCGGCACTCACCCGAAGACGTTTATCAAAGAAATCCTGGTCGATGCCAAGGTCCATGCCTTGGCTTTTCTCGGCTCCTAGATTGGGATTGCCAAAATTTGGAAAGAAGAGTTGATTGACCGTGGGTGCCCGAAAACCTGTCGCATAACTGGCACGGAACTTGGTTCCTGTTTCGTGAAGGAGATAGCCTCCAGTCAGTCGGTAGGTTGTGGCCGCCCCAAACACATTAAAAGCATCATGGCGTATTCCGGCCGTGGCGTACAGGCGATCAAAGAGCGAGAGTTGTCCCTGGGCAAATCCCGCGTGGGAGGAGACAATCTTGTTAGTAAGCCCCGTATCGTTCTCCCCCGTGGCCTCACGAAACTGATATCCAGCCGTAATCAGAAACAGGTCACCCAGCTGAACATTATGTTGCCACTCCATACGATTTGAGACCGTCCTGGTTTCATTGCGTGATCCAAATGGCGTGCTCAAGGCTCCCGTCACAACATTTCGCTGTAAAACACCTGGAACAAAATTGGATTGCTCCAACGACTTCCCAAGCGTCAGCTTCTGCGACCACCAATCTGTTACAGGTTGATCATAACTCCCCGACAAAATTAATTGTTGTGTCTCACTCAACGCCCATACACATCCGTCGGTGTTGAGATATTATCGATATCTTTTTTTCCATCCAGCCATCGCACAACCAACTGCAACCGCCCCTCATGTGGCATGGAAAATCCCACGAGCGAAGAGAACTGCCAATTACGAAAGGCATCTCTCTCCCCAGCTCCTCGACGGTAGTTGGTCGCAGAAAATCCGGCAATATCTGTCCGGGACAAGGATACTGAAAAATCCATGGGGTCGGCAGTCCCCGAAATGGATCCGCCTTCACGAAGGGTCAGAAACGAACCATATTCCAAAAACCCCGAAACCGAGAATGGCCCTCGCCCTCGCTTGGTTCGAATATTGATGACTCCACCCATGGCATCGGAGCCCCACAGCATACTTTGTGGGCCACGAAGAATCTCGATGCGATCGATATTATCCGAAGTCAAATTGGCAAAATTATAGCTCCCGAGGGTTGCATTATTGAGGATGGCTCCATCTACCACAACGAGGGTTTGGGTATCGTTGGCTCCACGCATACGTACCGTGGCAGTGGTTCCTGGTCCACCATTGGAGAAGACGGCAAGCCCTTGGGCAAATTGAAGGGCATCAACAACGGAAGGGAGGCTTCGCTTGGCTAAATCTTCACCAGTGATCACCTCGACCGCACTAGTGACCTCTCTGATAGGATGCGGAGTTTTGGTCGCCGTCACAACGACGACATCTGTCTGTACGACGTCTTTATTGTCAAGGACAACTTGACCGCTATCACGAGTGGGTTCTGCGTGAACGGTCCATCCATACCCCAGAAGTAAGCCTGTCATCCATATTGAAAACCACAAGAAATATTTCTTCCGTACACGATTCATATCTGTCTCCCCTTATGCGCGAAGGGTTATAGAGAATGATTCGATAGGTGGGTTTCCTGACTTGCGGATTACGGCTTCCCTGCACCTTCCCAGTTCAACAAGCTTGCTTCGATCACAACCTCGCTTTCACCAGTGGTATTTCACAGAGTCACTCCCCGCTTACAGTGGCGGCACCGTGATGGCTTTACACCATACTTCCCCGCTCCTATCGACGGTTCCTACAACGTTCTCCCTGGTTCATAATAAGTACCCACCCAAATTCCTTGAGGAAGGGGTACCTCCTCCTCACAATGTTTCTTCTAGAACAAGATTGAAGCAACCACACTCGTCTCACTCACCAGGGCGTCCTGGTAAGGTCACTCGTGGCAGACCGGATTCAGGATGGCGATCCACCAGAATGGAACAGCCATAGACTGGCTCTAACACTTCCTTGCGTATCACCTTTTCAGGAGTCCCCAACTGAAATGGTTCCCCCTGATGTAATAACAGGAGTCGGTCGCTATATTCACTTGCCAAATTGAGATCATGAGACACCACGACAATCGTAAGTCCACGCTCCCGGTTGAGTCGGAGTAACAGACGACACATATCGAGTTGATGTTTGACATCTAGAAAGGTGGTGATCTCATCGAGCAAAATAATATCCGGTTCTTGGGCCAAGGCCCGAGCAATATAGGCCCGTTGTCGTTCACCGCCCGATACTTCCGTAATACTGCGATGGGCGAGATGCCCAAGATCCATCTCATGGAGGGCCTGCTCCGCCACCTTCCGATCCTGATGGGTTTCCCACCCGAATCCACTGAAATTCCATCGAGGCTGATGATGGGCATAGCGACCCATCAACACCGTTTCGGCAAGGGTAAAGGGAAATAAAGGAGCATGGTCTTGGGGCACGAAGGCCATTCGCCGAGCCAAGTCTTGTTGAGTCATCTCGGTCAGTGATTCACCAAAGCATCGAATCTCTCCACGTTCGGGAACAAGGAGTCGGCTCAACATTTTTAAGACTGTGGACTTTCCCGATCCGTTCGGACCAATGATGGTAAAAATTTCCTGTTGATGAATGTGAAGCGTTAAATGATTGACTGTCCAAACACGAGTCCCCTTCTCTCCGGTCGCATCGCGCGTGGCATACCGGAAACAAACGTCTGTAATGTCCAAAGCCACGGTTTGTCTCTGATCTTTACCGAGGGTGGCTTCACGTGATATTGGACTTATCACTCACATGTCCTTTGGCTACCGATGGATAGCTGAAAAAGTCCTCTCACCTTGAGACATTCCATACAACTCAAGCTACACGACTTTTCTTATGAACTAATAAATACATAAACAACGGGCCTCCTACGAGGGCCGTAATAATCCCAACCGGGATTTCAGCTGGTGCTAATAGGGTTCGCGCGAGGGTATCGGCCCCAAGAAGGTACGAACCGCCAACCAAAGCTGCGGCTGGCATGAGTAACCGGTGATCCGGTCCAATGACTAAACGAACGGCATGGGGAATGACTAATCCCACAAATCCAATCATGCCACTAAAGGCCACCACTGCCCCTGTCATCAAGGCTGATGCAAAGAAGACCAACTTCTTGACCCATTCGACATTGACACCGAGCGACCGAGCGGTATCATCACCCAATGTTAAGATATTGAGGGCATGTGCTTGCCGCACCAGCACCCACGTCCCAAGTGCAAGATAGATTAGTAAGACCAATAACACCGGATAACTCGGACCCGTTAAACTTCCCATGAGCCATTGCATCATGCCAAACGAACGGTTGGGGTCCATGATGGAGGTGATAAACATTATCATTGCCGTAAAAATAGCGTTCAGGATAACGCCCGCTAAAAGGAGTGAATAGGTCGGGAGTTGATGGTTGTGCTTTGCAATCGCATAGACAATCCCCACGGACAATAATCCTCCCGCCATAGCACAGACAGGGAGAGCGGATAAGGACCAAAAGGCAGTGCCTAACCCCAATAACGTGGCGAGGGCCGCCCCCAATGCAGCCCCGCTACTAATGCCGAGCACATAGGGGTCTGCCAGGGGATTTCGTAAGAGGGCTTGTAAGCCAACGCCCGCGAGTGCGAGACAACCTCCAACTGCAAATCCTAATAAGATGCGTGGTAAGCGCACCTGAATTAAAATCACCTGGTCCGTTTCCATTCCTTCCGGCACGGCCGAACTGAAAAGGGTATGCCATAGAATGCTCCCCACCTCTTGATAGGACAATGGTTCCGCTCCCAGTCGAAGAGCGAGAAGTGCCATCGCAAGACTTCCGACTCCGAGGAGGGCTAACGTCGTGAACCAGCGACTGGGGGTCAGCAACATGCGACCGGTGAGGAACCCTTCAAGGTGATCGTGAGAACTCGAGGGTCGAGCGGATGCCGAAACCTCGGAGGATCCTGTCGTGCTTCCAGCCTGATTGAGGAATATCCCCATTAGTCAGAAGAATCCAATGGAACCAGCGTAGGGTGAAGAATGTGGGCGACTGCTTCCAGCGCCTCGATGATCCTCGGTCCCGGACGATTCAATAGGTCTGTGGGAATCGTGGCCAATTGCCGATGCTGAACGGCAGAAAGCGACGTCCATTTCAACCAAGCCTCCTGCTCATGGACGGGAATCCCTTCTGAACTCCCGCTAGGGAAAAGTATCCACTGGGGATCGGCCTGGATCACATACTCCATGCTAATACGCGGGTAGGCGGTGCCACCCTCATTCGCAATATTGCTCCCACCAGCCAATTCTAGAACATGATGAATAAAACTTCCTGGCCCGACCGACATGAGTGGCTGGCTGTTCAAGACATAGAGGACACGGGGAGGATTGGCCTGGCCGACCCGTTGTTTCACCCGATTCAATCGGTGGCGCAGTCCCATGGTAAGGGTATCAGCCTCACCCGAGCGTCCGACCATCCGCCCAATGGTATGGATATGTGAAAAGATATCTTCAATGGATGTGGCTTGGACGATAAACGTTGCAATTTTTAATTCTTCCAGTCTGGTCAGCATATCGGCTTTTAAAAATTCGCGAGGGGCCAGGATCAGATCTGGTTCGAGAGCGACGAGCCGTTCCAAGTTGGGAGTGATATAGCCGACTCTCGGCTTGAGCGTGGCCGCATGGGGAAAGTCACAAAATTCGGTGACGCCTACAATTTCTTCATCAAGCCCTAAGGCAAATAATATTTCGGTAAGACTGGGTGCAAGCGAGATAATTCGGGACAGGAGCCTTCGCCAAGTACAGCTTACGTCCCAGTACATCGACAAAGGTGCGAGGAGCGACATTAGCCATAAAGGGGCATTCCCGTAAGAATCCCTTGTTGGCGACGCGGTTTCGGCATATCCAATAACTCCTGAGCGTGACTCGTAATCGTCCAAAGGCACAAGAGCAGGAAGACTCCACTCCCTCGAATAATCAGTGCAAGTGAATATGCAGCGGGACGAAGAGACGATTCAAAAAAAAATCCCCAGGGGCTCATGACCACCTGAGGATTACACGGGCAAACCGCTCCCCACCTTTTCCCCGGCCCACGAGGGAATATCAGGTCGTGTTTCCAGGCAGGTCTTCTGGCTTATGGGGTTCTTGAGATGTTCGCGCCTTCCCAACAATCACAGGGCCTGATTCGTTCCAGAACTCCCTATGCCTAGTCAGTGACTTCTGCGAACACCGTAGTCAGAAACACCCCCACTTACAGCGGCGGGTCCGCGAGGGATTCTCACCCTCTTCCCTTGAACCTCGAAACAGTTATGTGGTTCACATCTTATAGGGGACCGGGAAAAGTCTTGTCAAGAGTACTCCCCTCAATGCCAAATTTTGTCATGCACAGACTTGTTCAATCGTGAACCGTGTTGGGACTACAGGCGTAAGTCAATGAGCGGTAAAGGACCAGGGTGAACGATTTTAGGTGAAAAACCTCTATCTTTCGTGGTTTTTGTATCTCCCCAAGATGGCATATCCCTTGCTCATCTCCATCTATTCGTCTGGATCGGGAAAGACCACGCTCTGATCGCCTGTCGTGTTTGATCCGATAGCTTCACAAGAGATGTTCCTTAGGTTGGTCAGCTTTTACCAAAGACCACCCTGTCACATGAGGTGAATGTGCGTAAAGTCTTTATTGGAATCTGCCTTCTTATTTTGTTCCTTGAAATTTCAGGACTCATCTATTTCCGCACGACCGAGGAGCCCAGCGCCGCCTTACTCGCCTTACAAGAACAACCAGAATGGATTTTAAGTGACCCGCGTCAGAACGGATATTTTCTGTTACTGGGATTTGCAGCTCCTACCACAGTGAAGCCCTTGACGGCCGGATATGACATGTGGTTTGACACGACGCTCGACCCCGGTCAAACACCCTTTGACTATTCCTCAGCAACCCTCTCGTCTCTGTTCCTGACTCCCGATATGATGAACGTGTTGCATCCCTTGGTCGGACAATTTCCCATCCAGGAGATGCAAGACAATGCCGCGGCACTCCGGCACCAGGTTCCCCAATACTCCATCCTCACCGGGCGATATATTCGATGGATAAAGATGCCGTTTGAGGATAGAGGCTTTGGGCATATCGGACAGCCACGATATAGCGAACTATTTGCCGCACACCGAGGGTATCTTGGGGATGGATTTTCCACCAATCACGAGAAGGGATTCCAACGACTCACGCAGGACTACTTGAAATGGCGGGTCATTCTCAAAGAGGCCAAAACGCTTTCATTAAAGGTATTTGCCAGTTTGATTCTTTCAGAAGACCTGGCAATATTCTCGGAACTTCTTAATCAACCGACCTTGACCGATCAAGAGCATGAGCGAATCAGCATCTTGCTCCACCCATTGACACAGGAAGAGCGGTCTCTCCGTTGGCCGATTCGGCATGAGTTTCAGGTGAGTCTGTCACGCCCTCATCTCAGCTTAACTCCCTACTCTCTTCATACAGACGACGTACACCAAGGAGCCACTCGCTGGCTGACGTCCATGACCGACCTGCTTCCCGATTCCTTCAGAACAGTGGAGATGTCATTATCCTCTTCTTTCTTGGGGATGCAAATTCAATCACAACGAACGACCAATATGTACGCCTATTATTACCAAGCGATCATTAAAGCTTCGGAAACCGGACCTCAGCCCTTACCACGATTGTCGTCCCTCGCCGGCTCCTTCTCAAGAACGCTGTTTGATACGCTTCTCCATCCCATTCATCATGAACCCACATGGTCTCATTTTACCAATCTGATGCTGGCCACCGATGCACGAGTCCGGCTGGCAGGGCTTCAGGTCTTACTCCGAAGACCGTCGCAAGGACGATCGGTCACCGTACGTATTGCCGGGGCAGGAGGAGACTATTATGATCCCTTTACCGGACTGCCTTTATTATGGAGTCCCGATCAGCAACGTCTCTATAGTGTGGGAAAGGATTTTCTAGATGATGGGGGTGATGCGAGCTTTGATATTGCCATCCCCATCCGTACCGACTTGCCAAGTCTGATTGCTCAACCGGAAACAAAAACTGCTAAGAAGTCCTCACGCAAATCCAAAACTCGCGCACGTCGCCTGTAACGAACACGCATCAATGTTCAAGTTCACTGCGGCGAAAAATCATGATCGCCCCCATGATTTGCCCCTTCTCATCACGAAGCGGGGTGGCACAATCACTGATGATAAACTCTTCATCGTGACGGGAAACCATTATGGTGCTCCCCTCCGCTATGGTGACAACTTCCCCAGTCACCATGGTATGCAACGCCGGATTGATTACCACCTCCCGCGTATCCTCCTCAATGAGCCGAACAATTTCCGCAACACGTTTCCCAAGGGCTTCTTCCTGAGTCCAACCGGTGAGGGATTCGGCGGCAGGATTCAAGAGGGTCACAAATCCTTCCCGATCAATGGCCACGACCGCATCTCCCATGGACTGGAGCAATAATCCAAGCCATCGGCTTCGTTCCTCCACCACCTGCGTCACTTGATGGCGGGCTAAGGCTACTTCAATGGCCCCGCGTAAGTCTTTTCCCAAACAGGGTTTCGAAATAAATCCAAAGGAGAGGGTCTTTCGGGCTCGGCTGACCGTTTCATGATCCGCATAGGCGGTCAGGTACACAACCGGAATATCAAAGCAGGCCTGGATGGAGCGAGAGGCCTCGATCCCATCCATCCGTCCCTGCAGTTTGATATCCATCAAGACCAAATCAGGTTGGTTGCGCGCAGCCAATCGGACCGCTTCGACGCCCGAGGAGGCAATGCCGACGACGGAATATCCCACATCCTTCAACATCTCCCCGATTCCTTCTGCCACCACTCCTTCATCTTCTACCACTAAAACTTTCGCGTTGCTCATGAATATACTCTCTTGGTTAAAATGCCGAACTGACGCAATATATATAAGACCTATGCAAGATCGGAAGTATCATCAGATCTATTTTTAAGTATTTTCCCTCTAGCTTTAAAACGAATGATAAAGGCGGTTCCCTTTTCCCGTTCAAGCTGGATAGTGCCCTGCAACTGTTTCGTCAAAGTACAGACCAAGCGCATGCCCAAGGTTTTGGTGTTTTCAAAGTCTAAGTCGGCAGGAAATCCAGCGCCATTATCCCTGACACAAATAATAATATCCTCCGTGACATCCTGATAGAGCTCAATAGCCAACTCATTGACCTGCGTGATCCCCCTGGACTCCATCGACCGCTTGGGAAAGGCATGCTTGAGAGCGTTCGTGACCAGCTCGTTCAGGATAAGCCCACAGGGCATGGCCGTATCCAGATCAAAAGCCAGTTCATCGATGTGAAACTTCACCTCCAAATTTGATAGACCTGACTCATAGGAATCTTGGAGGACCATTACCAACCGCTTGGCATATCGGCTGAACCCTATGGTTCCAAGATGCTTGGCTTCATAGGCATGTTCATGGAGCAGGGTCATCGCCTGTATTCGCTCCTGACTTTCCTGGAGCATTTGGGCCGCCACTCGATCTTGGATAGATTTCCCTTGCAGGTAAAGCAAACTTGAGACGACTTGAAGGTTGTTCTTGACGCGGTGATGAATTTCTTTCAAGAGGACTTCTTTTTCTTCCAACGTGGTTCGCAAGGTATCTTCCGAGCTTTTTCGCTTGGTGATGTCCTCACACACAATAAAGATAAGGGGCGGATGCTCTTGACTCTCGATAGATCGTGCGACTTCTTTCACCCAAATGACACTACCGTCTTTCCGAACTTTCCGAAACTCCCATTGTGACACCTTACCGGGGTTGGCCGTACATTGGTTGAGGAAGAAGAGTACCTGCGACATATCCTCCTGGTACACAATGGTTTGCAGGGGGAAGCCAATCAGTTCCTCCTCAGCGTATCCCAGTTGCACCGCCCCAAAGCGATTCACGGATAAGATCGTCCCTTTAGGAGACACCGTAAAAAACATTGAGGGATTTTCGTCATATAAAGCACGATAGCGTTCCTCACTCCGGGTCAGAGCTTCTTCACCCTGCTGCCGTTGTAATTCCGCACCAGCCCGGGAGGAAAAGATTTTTAAAATCGACATATGCCGGGGACCAGCCACCACGGCCTTATCGTCAGCCACCGCGATATGCCCGATGACCCGATGCGAGGTATCAAAGAAAGGGTATGCCGAGGTAACTACTGGCTTGTAATTGTTGAAGCAACTGACTTTTTGGATAAAACGACAGGGCCCCTTCTGATAAATAGCAGACCTTCCCCGTCACAACTTTTTCACAAGGCGTATCATCTAAGGAATATTCCACATTCTCTTCGTATCCATCCACGTTCCAAAAAGAGAGCGTCTTGACTTTTGAACTAGCCGCGTCGATATATTCGGTAACCCACACGTATTTGGCCCCAAGGGCGAGCGCCAAATGCTTCACCAAGAGACGAAAAAACTCCTTCCCGGTGGCAGAGGCCGTTCCTTGTACAATCGACTGCACGAGCGATTCAGATTGTTGACGTTCCAGCTCCCCGCCAACCCAACGGGCCATTAATTGTAAAAAATCCTTATCGGCAGGCGAAAACGTTTTCGGATAGGGATTGGAATCCGCAAAACATACCGTACCGTACACACGATCACCCACGTGAATTTTGGTTCCCAGATAGGATTCCCATCCGGTACTGGCATAGCCTGGATGGGAAGCCCATTCCGTCCCGGCCACGCGCTCGAAACTCATCGGCCCATCTGCCTCTAAGGTAGACTGACAAAAGGTTTCACAGAGCGGCATCACCTGGCTTCGCACAATGCCCGTCACTTCCGAATGCACGCGCATAATCACCAAGTTGTCCCCCTCCACCTTGGTAAACACCCCAAGCGACAATCCGAATCGCCGCACTCCCATTTCCAAGAGCGCTTGGACCCGTTCCTCAAACGGAATATCTTGAGAGGACGTAATTTCGTAGAGTTCTCGAATGGCTCGATCATTGGCCTGTAATATTTTTTCAGCTTCACGATGTTCTGTAATATCTTCCGAAATGCCTAAGAGATATCGCGGATGCCCTTGATTATCGAATATGGGAATTTTTTTAGTATGGAGCACGCGAATCCCCTTATGTTTGGTCGCAATCCATTCTTGGGGAATATCTTCTAACGTCGCCTGACGCAACACCTGCTGATCATTAGCCAGAAACTTTTCTGCATCTTGTTTTGAAAAGATTTCAAAATCAGTTTTCCCTAATACCTCTTCTTGTGAATATCCCAAAAGTTCCTCGCCTGCCTTATTTAAACTGACATAGGTCAGCTTTTTGGCATCTTTCACAGCAATCATATGAGGAATGTTATCGACAATAGAGGAAATAAAAGACTGAATACGTTTATTTTCATCCTCTTCTCGTTTGCGCTCTCCCTCGACATACACCAGATCCGAAACGCGAGCCTGTAAGGTTTCCAGCTCTTTTTCCAGCCAAACCGAGGTTTCTTCAAGACGCGGCATCGTGTTTTCCGAATGTTCCATGAGTCCGAGGCCTCACAGGGACGTCTTTAGGAGCAATGCTTGGGTAAATCAGACTTCCTTCGGGCCTGGTTTACGTAAGTAATCCCTAAAGATAGGCAGTTTTCACGCAGAAAATCAACCATATAGAGGACAGAACTGTAGAACCGGGAGGGAGTATAAACTGTTTGAAAGACTTTCTCTAGAAAAAAATTGCGAAGTCTCTCTTAGGGGTAACATACAAGGCTAAATGGCCCAGGTCCATTTAGCCTTATTGCGTAATTGCTCAGAAGAAAAGGACCTTTCAGTCTACTTATTGATTTGAGCCACCAATAATAACGATTGGATCGGGAGTGATCGTTGTGTCCGTTTGTCGAATACGTTTTCCCGCTTCCAGAACGATCTGACCGTCCTGCCCTGAGCCCTGACTCTGTGCATTCAAGACACTTTGTTGAATGTCAATCGTTCCCACCTTTAGTAAAGGACCGCCTGTCCCAGAATGTTGATCATCATCACCTCTTGGCGGTTGGCCCACGATAATAGGTTGATCTGCATTGGGTGCGGGGCCCAGATCACCATTCGGACCATCCTGGTTAGGTGGGTTGGGAGAATTATTTTGCTGATGCAAGCCAGCTTGAATATTGATAAAACCCGCATCCCCCGATCCGTGGTTTTGAACCGAGAGAGTACTGTCCGAAATTCGTACCGTCTTCCCAGATTCCAGACGGATGGTCCCAGCCGGACTGACACTTGAACTTTCCGCTAGCAGAGTACTCTCGCTGAGGGAAATTTCTTTTCCGGCTTGGATATTGATTTCTCCCCCACCACCAGCGAAGGCCCCCGACACATTATAAGAGGTATTTTCACTCGTGAGCTGTTGCAAGGCCTGAATGTGAATTGCGCCAGTTGGCTGGCCTGGAACATCGGAGCTAAGCGTGCTGCGCAAAGTGGAGTCTCGAAGCGTAATATTTTTGCCTTCTATCGTAATGGGACCTGGGCCACCGAAAGCTTGATTTGGATCCCCTGCATCACTTTGAAAGGCTGTCGAAACGTTCGTCGATTCTACGAGAACGTTATTGGTGGCCTTCAAGGTAATCGGCCCCGTCCCAGCAAGACTCATATTAGGATTGACCGTGACCAAATTAGAGCGACTGACTCGAATATTCCGCCCTGATATATCTATGGAACTTCCACCATTCACGCCACTGAACAGATTCATTGTAACCCGATCCAAGGAGGCAAGCCCTGTCGCAGCAATTCGTACAGCAATCGGGTTGAAGTTTTCGGTTTGACCAAGAAGGGATTGGCTTAGATTTACCATTCGCCCCAACAACGTTAGCTGAGCCGGGGGCGTATTCACCCAACTTCCAAGCACAAAGCGAACTCCTGTGACATCCACCTTGGGAGCATTAATTAAAATGGGACCGCTTGGAAAGGCAGCGAATCCATCCGTCCTACTCCCAATGCGCGCTTCGTTGATATTGACGGATTTTTCTCCAGTGATGGAAAGGGTTCCAGGTGCACCGCCTCCAAACCCAAATGTTCGAGTACCAATGCGAAGGCTTTCAAATTGAGCTTGAGAAAGACCCGGCATTGAGATATCCACTGTTTTTCCAGCAATCACAACATCCCCGCCATCCTCGGAATCCGTATCGGAGACAATTCGGGCATTCTCCAACGTAATGTTATCTCCATGAATAGTAATAGATCCTCCCGCATTTCCTGAGACATCTAGCGCGGTTAGGGGCCGGCCTAATGAGTCCACTCCGCCGGAAATATTGATGTCCTTGCCTGAGTTGAGTTTTATGGTCCCCCCCGAACTCATACCAGAACTTGAACCTAAGGCAAGCAGCTTGGTGTCATTGAGAGAAAGAAGTTTTCCGGCTTGGATATTAATTTCTCCGCCCTTCCCAAACTCAAATCCTCCGGATACATCCAAAGAACTATTTACGCTTGTGAAGGTCATTCCAGCAATAATCTTGATTGTACCAGTAGATGTCCCCGGGACCTCTAAATCCACAACACTTCGAAGCTGAGAATCAGTGAGGGAGATATCGTTGCCAGTAAGATTGATAGCACCTCCTGGCAAGGTCGTATCAGTAGTCACAAGATTGCTGGATAAATGTGACCGAGCAATAGAAATTTTTTTACCTGATACTGAAATAACTCCTGGCCCGCCCTTGGCCATCCTTGAGAAGTCGAGAAAATCAAAAGATGTATTGAATTCTGAGTTATCGATTACGACCTTGTTCTGTGCTGTAAGAGAAATTGGACCAGCTCCGGAATCACCCGTTCCAGTAGGGTTACCGGTAGAAAAGGTAGAATCTCCAATCTGAATATTTCTCCCTGCTATATTTATAGAACTACCCTTTGAACCAATGCCAGACATAAACAAGCCCATACCTACCTGATCTAAAACTACATTCCCTGTTGCATTAATACGAAACTGCTTTGGTGATTGGTCTAAAATTCCAGTTATGCGTGATTGGGCGACAGTAATATCCTTACCCACTAAGTCTAACTGACCTGCTCCCGGAACACCCCCTGCAAACTTAAGAGCAGATTGATTTGTGATCGATATGGTTGGTGACTTAATTACAATATTTCCAGTTGGATTAACTAAATCATCACCATTACCCCCTAATAGGGCACGATTAAGGGTTACAGATTTGGTTCCGGTGATCGTGAGGGGACCAGGAAGACCATTTCGGAAATAAGAAGCATCACTTCCTATGCGAATAACGTCAAACGTAAAGCTTAGGTCATTTGAAATGTCAACTTCAGTCCCATCAATAACGATCCCACGCCCTATCCCTGAGCCATACGTATCAGCGTAGATGGCAGGATTTCTGAAAGTTAGTTTCCCTCCTCGTATTAAAATTTTCCCTCCAGAGTTCCCTGAGACATCTAGATTGGTGAAGTTCGTATTGAACGGTATCCCATTCCCCCCAGAAATTGTGACATCTCCAAGGTCCTTAAAGCCTGACGGGGTATGGGCAGCTCGATCCTCATTCCCTTTCAGGTTAACTGTCCCGCCTGCGGAAGAATCTGGTCGTCCCACACTCACGACATTGATCTGCCCTTCAGAGGCAATTAAACGACTATTGTCAGTAATGGACACCCCATTTGGAGCCGTGACGCCGGTGCCCGTGTCTGTAAAGCCACCCTGCCCGCCGACGAGGCTAATGGTCTGGCCCTTCTCTACCGTAAGCTGACTCCCCTGCACGGCTAGCGCAGCCGGGTTGCTACTGGTAAAGCCAAAGGCCGCTACCGGAGCGGAGGTCAATACGGCATCGGCTGGCCCGGAGACCGCATTAAACCGGTTGCCATCATCCAGGCTGAGATAGTCGGCGGTACTGAAATGGACCGACCCACCCACATTCAAGGACGCATTGGGGCCGAACACAATTCCGGAGGGATTCATCAAAAAGAGATTGGCATTGCCAAAGCCAGTGGTTTGGAGCGTTCCGAAAATGAGGGAAGGGTTTCCGCCATTGACGCGGCCGAGAATATTGGTCGTATTCTGATTCGTATTGTTTAAAAAGTTGGCGATATGATTCGAGGCGACATTGAAGTTCCCAAAGCTGTGGAACAGGTTCGTACCAGCCCGCGTCCCACCGGTAATATCATGCTGGACCTGCCCGCTGGGAAGTGTGCTCGGTGCACTGACCTGGGTATTCAGACCGGAGGAGGTGATGTTCGTCGAGACCTGGGCCAATCCAGCGGTTCCAACAAACCCCGAGGCCAAGAGAAAGCCGCATATGACCCCTACGCTTCTTCTAGAGCTCCAAATACCTTCTCCAAACATACTGCCCTCCTTCTGACTCGTAGGACCGTAAAGAGCTTTGAATCGATTCAGATAAGTACGTAAGAACTCTTCTGAAATAGGGCCAGATGGTACCCTCTAGACAACCTCCATTACTAGTGCCTAATGGCCCTGAAATATTTACGTATAAAAAAATAGCCAAAAATACACAACATGCTAATTTTTTTATGTTTTTTCATAAGAATTATATTCCATTCGTTGGTGATGGCTCCTTCAAGGTAAGCGGATTGTCCTTATAAACTCCAGACTCTCTCTGGTGAACTCATTTGATTTTTAAAAAATTCAAGAGGCATAATCCTCGTTCTTTGGAGCCTAAAATGTGCGGACGCTACAAACAGGAATTGCCTGAAGAGGCCGTGAAGGGGCACTTCAAGCTCAAAACCATCAGACCCACAAAGCCTCGTTACAACATTGCGCCCAGTCAAGATGTCCTGGCCGTGCGTGTGAATACCGACTCACAAGATCGAGAAGGACTTCTCCTCCGCTGGGGACTCATCCCCTCCTGGGCGAAGGACATAAAAGTCGGCTACAAGATGATCAACGCCAGAGCAGAAACCATTACCACGAAACCGTCCTTTCGGTCGGCGTTTCGAAAACGGAGATGCGTGATCGTGGCGGATGGATTTTATGAATGGAAGAAGACCCCCGAACGCGGATTCGAAAATCGTAAACAGCCTTATCTTATAGGCTTCAAAGATAAGCGGGTGTTTGGGTTTGCGGGGCTATGGGAAAGCTGGAAGGATCATAACGGAAAAACGATCGAAAGTTGCACGATCATTACAACCGGGCCCAATTCCATTATGGAACCCATCCATGATCGCATGCCTGTCATTCTCCCACCCGACGGGTATGAAGAATGGCTTGACGCCACCATGGATAACACGGAGGTCTTAAAAAGACACCTCCAGCCCTATCCACCTCAGGAGATGGAAGCATACCCCATCAGTCGATTAGTCAATAGTCCCCGGAATGACAGCCCGGATATTTTATTACCAGTTACTGTTGAATAAAGACCCGTAATGAGACCCTTGGTAAGAAATGCCAAGAAGGGAGGGGTTGAACAATATGAACGACCAGACCTTTACCGAAAAACAGCAGGAAATGATTAAAACCTGGGAAGAACATGTGAAGGCCGAGTTCTCCGCACAAAGCATCGATGCAACGATGGCCACCATGTCACCAACGCCATTTGTAAACCATGTCCCCGTTATGACCGGTGGCGTCGGCACGGATGAAGTCCGTCACTTTTACAGCACCTATTTTATCCCTGGACATCCACCCGACACCCAGGTGATACCCATCGCGCGAACCGTTGGAGAAGACCGCTTGGTGGATGAACTGATTCACACCTTTACCCATACCATCGAGATGCCGTGGATACTCCCGGGCGTTCCTCCCACAGGCAAACGAGTGGAAATAGCGATTGTCGTGATCGTGCAATTTAAAGATGGAAAAATCGACGGGGAACGGATCTACTGGGACCAAGCCTCGGTCTTGGCACAGATAGGATTGCTCGACAAAAGCCTACTCCCCATAACAGGTGCGGAAGCCAGCCGAAAAGTAATTGACCCGAGGCAGGAACCGTCGAATACGCTGATCAACCAACCCAACATTTAATCAAATAAGGAAGAGAAATTGAAAAACCCCTTCCAATGTTTTCTGGTCGTAATAAGTATCCTGATGAATTCGATCGCATTGGCCACACCAGAGAATGTTTGGACTATTTGGAACAAAGTAGAGGTTACCGTGGGAAAGGTGAAACATAGTCCTGGATGGAGGATAAGTTCGGACTATGATTCTGAAGAGGAATGTCAAAGAGCCATTCAGTGGTTAATGCGTGACTTCGAAAAATCAGGAATTAAGGATGGCCTTACAAAGTTGACTGTTGATTCCAGAGGCCAGACCATCACTTATATCGACCAAAATCAATCCCCTACTCGAATAAAATGGTTGTGTTTTCCCCAATGGCTCAATCCGCTATAAAATGCTTGATAAGAACGAATTCCAACCATGGCGAATCAACTCGACCCAAAAGAGCTTGTCATGGTAGAAAAACTCGGTATCTCAAATATGTGGGAAATGGCCGCCTTGATGGTGGCATTCAATGGCAAAGCCCAATCGCCGAAGTAGAAAAAAACATGAGTGGTGTAAGATGGCGAACGATCCAGAGATAACCCCCCAGGAAACCATAGACAGCTCGCTTGATGAAAAAGAGGAGGACATCCTGGACCGCTTAGAGTCTGCAGTTAAAGAATTAGGGGAAAAGCTTGAAGCATTAGGAATATCTGAAGAAGAACCAATCGGCAAGGTACCTGAACTCCCCATTCAATCACATCGTGATACTGGGAACGTCTTAAAAGGAGGAGCAGAGAAGGCAGCGGGCGTTGAATTTAGGAAGGAAATAAAAAAATTTTCAGAGGCAGTGACAACCACAATTGTCGGCCTACATATCGAGCAAAACCGATTAAAAGTTGAAATCAAGAAACTCCTCGCCATTATAATTGTATTGGCATTAGCGGTTGTAGGGATTGGCATTTTTTCTATAATACGGCCGTGACATGGATTATGAACGACTCAAAGCCTTATCCCCTCTCATTCCTCGAGACAATCTCCAAGTATTAACCACACTGCAGGAACATTATGAAAATGTTTTGAAACATGAAATTGAACATACACGAAAAATTGCTGAAAAAGTTTCATCCCTCGCATCAAAAGATTCAAAGATAGGTAGAATCGCGCCTGAGGAAGACCTCTCGGGTTTTAAGGGTAACCAAACCCCCTCGGAGAGCAAAGACGTAAATTGGGCCTATGCGATGTCCTTAGAATTGTTAGAACAGGGTAAAACAAAGAAAATGGATTTGGGAGAGTACTTGAAAAGACAAACCGATATTTTGCGTACTCTAAATCAATGAACGTAAATAATTGATATCCTTCAACTACCCGTAAGGAATTCTTGGATATGTTCATAGAACTACGCAAGCCTACACCTAAAGCAACGACGCTGGGAACACGGCTCCGAAACTCTTCCGTTAATCTCACCCCGTAACCTTACCCCCCGTTTATATATTGTTTGTACCGCCAGCATTAATTAATCCATCAACTTTTTCTGATTATTTTTTTGGTTTTCCAATCATAGTTCGTCACTAACAGCCCCCTTCTACATGTGGCCTCCTTCACTGACACCTTAGCGATTGGGTGTTAGAAAAAGATTAAGTGAAATAACTTCTCAAATTTTAATAATCGTTAGGAAGGAGACACGTCATGGAACAAAAAACCAACCTGAGTATCTTCAAAACTCGTTTATCACCAGGCAGAGCTATAGTAAGAGTTGTTACCACATTGATGGTGGTGTCGATTGCTTTAATGACATCTCCAGTCTGGGCAGAGGACTTTTGTAGATTCTATAGTGGCAATGAATGGAATGGGACTAGCAAAAACTATCCCTTAGCCTCATCAGGAAGTTTAAGCGGATATAATTGGGGGGCAACCAGCTTTCGTCGAACAGGAAAAGAACTCAAAAACACAAACAGCATCGTTTATAAAAATGCAGAGAGTGTACGAATCAAAGCACAGAAATCCGATGTTGTACTCTATGTTTTTACAGGAGAACACTTCGATGGAAAATTTCAAGCACTCCGCGTTAAAAAGGGAAGCAGCAATTTCAAATGGAAATTTGGGAGCATGCGAAACAAAATTCGCTCATTCATTTGTCAAAGAGATAAATTTATTCCGCCGAGTGCTTCCGCTGTAAGTGCATTTTTAAACAATCATATCCTCCCGATGTCTTTTATTGCAGACTCGATAACCGCAATGGTTCATGAGAGGGTAAAAAAAGAAAAAAAGCGCTTTTATAGTATTAGCCTGAAACGGGGTCGGATTAGTTGGAGCACACGATATAATATATGCCGTGAAATTAATTGCTCAGGAGATGAAAACTTAACAGGACGACGGAAATTCAAAGACTATCTGAAATTTTCTTATAAATCCCGAGGAAAATTGAAAGCAGATGGAGCAAAATATGACATAAACGTTACTCTTTGGTTTCAACCAGTTTTAGACCATGGAGAATTAGAATTTCGGCAGCGCGGATGGAAAGTCAAGGTTAGCAAACACATCTGGCACAAAAAAATTAGGGACAAGGTGTCAGCCTCTATTAGAAAAGAATATGATACTTTTGGAAAAACATTGACTAACAAAGTTCAGAAAAAAATTAAAGATCTTCTCGGCAATTCCACTGGTGGATCCTTAATAAAAAACAACCGGCAACTTCTTATTACCCATCCTTGCATTTACCAAGTGCAACGAGTTGGATATGCTGACTATACCTTTTCTAGTTCTCAAATTGACAATTTTTGCGCTGGTGGAACTCCTACCGCTGTTGCCGCACCAGCTATTCGTTTATTAAAATAATATCATCGGTTGGTGTTATAAATTCAGTCCAAAGAAAAAAAGGAGAGGCCGAGTTCCTTCTCAACGTCATGGGAACCGGTCTCTCCCCTACCTTCTCACCCAGCTCCAAACTTTCCGAAGAACGTTGGGGCACTTTGAAACCCACCACCATTTGCACCGGTACTCGTTAACGTCGAAGATAAACGGAAGCCGACCCAACCCTTTATAGAACTCCCCAAACCCTTTCGATAAGGCAGATCCGAATAAATTCGGAACTTTGGTTTCTGAGGTTCCACCTTGACCAAACGGTCTAAAGAAACTTGGGGTGCTCGACAATAACCCTAGCCTATTACTCTTCAGTGTTTCAGGCAGTAATATTGAGGTCTGGATGTTTCTCTAGATTGATTGGAATAGGATTTCGGAGGACTAAATCAAGAAGGTTGATGATGGATTGTATTGGAGCGGGAGAGGGGATTTGAACCCCCGACCGACGGCTTGGGAAGCCGTAGCTCTACCCCTGAGCTACTCCCGCTCTCTATTGCGGTGTGTCGTAATTAGAAAAGAAACAATCTTCTTAAACAATCAAGTTTTCCGACATATCACCTGTCAGAAAACGACGGGTCTGGTCAAAAAAGTTTGTCCAGCAAGGCCGCAACTATGTTTGTGCCCGGAGCGTACCCGTAGTACGTGAGCACAGAAACATGGCGAGAACGCTGCTGGCGGCTTTTTCAACAGACCCGAGAGATCGTACAGTTGGGCAGTTACTAAGTCAAGGCGTATTAGTTTAGACAAAATACCAGCCGGTTAATTTCTACGGCTTATACTCAACGAGCGCAAATTTTCGCTTCCCGACTTTCAACTGATAGGTGCTTCCTGCTTGTAGCGGCACCATCATATTGGGATCTTGCTGCTTCTCTCCGTTGATTTCCACGCCCCCTTGCACGATGAGACGCCTGACTTCACTTTTGCTTGGCAATAGTTTGGTCTTCGCGATAAGCTCGATAATGCCTAAGGCCGGTTTCGCCGGATCGGGCACATCACCTTTGGAGAGAATAACGTGTGCATCCGGGTTCTCGGGAAACTCTCGCTCTTGGAATTTTTGCTGGAATTCGTTCTTGGCCGCCCGTCCCGCATCATCTCCATGATACCGAGCCACCACCTGCTCGGCTAGATTCATCTTGGCTTGCAACGGATGTAGCGCTTTTACTCCCTTGAGGTCTTCGGTGGTGAGTAGCTCGTAATACCGCATCATGAGGTCATCACTGATTGAGAGCACCTTCCCAAACATGTCGGCAGGCGCATCTTCCAGCGCAATATAATTCTTAAAGCTCTTACTCATTTTCTTTACCCCGTCGGTACCTTCTAAGAGCGGCATGGTCACGACCACTTGCGCATCTTGCCCGTAATCTCGCTGCAGATCTCGCCCGACAAGTAGGTTGAATTTTTGATCGGTCCCGCCGAGTTCGACATCCGCCTTTAATTCCACGGAATCGTACCCTTGAATGAGCGGATAGAGAAATTCATGAATGCTGATGGGTTTTTGTTCCTGATAGCGTTTCTGAAAGTCTTCCCGCTCCAACATGCGCGCAACATTATAATGGGCGGTCAACTCAATAAGTCGTTCGGCGGCCATACCGGCCATCCAATGACTATTAAAAACCACCTCTGTTTTTTTCGGATCCAGGATTTTGAAAATTTGCCGCTCATAGGTTTTGGCGTTGTCTTCAACTTGTTCCTTGGTCAAGGCCACCCGTGTTTGGGAAACCCCACTGGGATCGCCAATCATCCCGGTAAAGTCTCCAATCAGAAACAACACATGATGTCCAAGATCTTGGAAATGTTTGAGTTTATGAATGAGGACGGTGTGCCCTAAATGCAGGTCAGGAGCTGTCGGGTCAAACCCGGCTTTGACGCGTAATGGTTTTTTCTCCTTCAACGAGCGCGTCAGCTTCGCCTCTAATTCCTTAGGCTGAATGACTTCCACCGCCCCACGGAGGATCAAATCCATTTGGCGCGTGAGTTCACTCATGAGATCGGCGTCCTCGTGTGGCCTGACGTTGGTTGCGGTGACATCCTAAAGCTTACCTTTTCCGCTTGATCAAATTGCAAATGAGGGATGAGACGGGCTAATCGCTTGGCACCCACTCCCTTGACCGCTAACAAATCTTCCGGTGACTGAAAGGAACCCACTTGGTTTCGTAGAACAAGAATCCGTTGCGCTAACACCGGACCAATGCCGGGCAACGATCGTAATTCATCCAAGGTAGCCCGGTTGAGATTCACCCTCATTCGTGGATCTTGCCTGGAGTCGGGCGCGAATTGATGCACTCGGGTCCTGACGATTGATTCTCTCGTCTGATCTTTTTGTACTTTTTGATGTACAGTTGGCTCAAGCGGTACCGACCAATCTACCCAGAGCACAATTCCAGTCGCTACGAGCAGCATCCCTACCTTTATTCCTATCGAGTACCACATGCCTTGAAGGGTTATTTCCTTTGTTTTGCGATATGAATCGCCATTCCCATAACATCCTCAGCCGCCTCCATAAACCCCTCTGCTAAGGTCGGATGGGCGTGAATCATCTCGGCCACCTGAGCGACGGTTGCACCCACCTCCATGGCCAACGCCGCTTCGTGGATGAGGTCCGCGGCATGGGCTCCTATAATATGTACGCCAAGAATCTTCCCTGTTCTGTGATCGGAGAGTATTTTAAAGAGGCCGACGGTATCTCCGGTTGCATGGGCTTTTCCCAAAGCGGCATAGCGAAACCGGCCAATCCGCAAATCTTGGCCAGGGTCCTGTCCTTTTGCTACCATGGACTCGCGCGCCTGTTGTTCCGTCAACCCCACCCGACCGATCTCCGGGGAGGTAAAGATCCCTGCGGGAACCACATGGTAATTCATCTCTTTCGGATGGCCCATGATATTTTCTACCGCCACCTTGCCTTGCGCCGAAGCCACATGGGCCAACATGGCTTTCCCCGTCACATCACCAATGGCATAGATGCCGGGGATATTTGTCTCCATCTTATTGTTCACGAGAATTTCTTTTTTGGGACCGACTTGTACGCCCACCTTCTCCAGGCCGATGTTCTCACTATGAAACCCACGTCCTACGGATACCAAGACTTGATCCACTTCAATTTGTTGTCCATTTTTCAAAGTAAGCGCGAGGCCTGGGTCCTGACGATTCACCTGTTCAACAGACGTGCCCGTCCAGATAACGACGCCGCGTTTTTTCAGTTCCCGCGACATGGTTGAGGAGATTTCTTCATCCTCTCCTGGAAGTATTTTGGGCATCAATTCAATAACGCTAACCTTACTACCCAGTCCATTATAGAGTGAGGCAAACTCACAACCCTCAACCCCTCCCCCGACAATGGCTAAACGCTCGGGTACTGTTTTCGGATCGAGTGCATCCTTGCTCGTAATGAAGCTTATTCCATCAATCGGAAAGAGCGGGAGATTAGGCCAGGACGATCCCGTGGCGAGAACAATCGCATCCCCTTCAAGTTGGAGGGTCTCGCCATTGGACTTTGTGACATTCACGGCCCTGGCGCTCTCGAGGACTCCCCGCCCCTGGATTTGCTTGATCCCCCAGGTCTTAAAAAGGGTCTCAATCCCTTTGACTAAGGTGCCTACGACTTTATCTTTCTGTGCCCGCATGGCCTCCAGGTCATAGGAAACCGGACCCGACACAACCAAACCAAACTCATGCCCTTGCTGAACTTTATGGCCTAACTCTATGATGGACAAAAGTGTTTTACTCGGGATGCACCCCCAATTTAAGCAGACGCCCCCCAAGGCATCCTGCTCCACGACCGTCACCTGCGCCCCTAGCTGCGTGGCGCGAATCGCAGCAACATACCCTCCGGGACCACCACCTATAATGATCAGGTGTTTCGTTTCAGTCATGAAGATTCTGCGGCGAGGAAAGCCTCATATTGTTCGGCAGACATCAAGGCGTCCACTTGCTTGGGATCCGAGAGTTGGATCACTACCATCCACCCCTTCCCATAGGGCTCGGAATTTATGAACTCCGGATGGTCTTGAAGGTCAGGATTGACCTTTGTAACGGTCCCGCTCACGGGGCTATAAATGGTGGAGGTGGTTTTCGTGGATTCGACCTCCCCGAGCGTATCTTCAGCCGTAATTTGTGTCCCAGGCTGAGGCAAATCAACAAAGACAATATCTCCAAGGGCATCCTGGGCAAAATTACTGATCCCCAACGTAGCTTCATTTCCTTCAACTCGAATCCATTCATGTTCTTTGTGATAGCGAAGATCCGTCGGCTCCATACAGCACTCCTTGAAGTTTTGAATTAAGGCTTGTTCAATGAAAAGGTCTCGGCAATCGCCCAGACTTGCCAGGTAATGAATCGCGAATGGTATGTCACGCTCAGGGCTTTGTCAAGGAAGGGCTGGTGTATCAAGGGTATAGAGTAACCCCACGCCCTTCGGTAGGGTGAGCTGATCCCGACGCACCGGAATCGTTTGCCCGATCGTCGCCATATTCCCCTCCGGCACAGGCCGCATCACCCAAAGATTTTCTGGCCCCTCGACTCCCTCCAAGGCTTGCGTCATGAATGGTACTGCCGCCCTGCTGGATTCTTCCTCCGACAACTCTACCAATCGGTCTGGCCCTGGCCCCGACAATCCCATCGGGGTCACTAAATATTGCACTCCCATTTGCCTGGCCTCAGCCACATCTTCTGAGTAGCGTAACAACGCGGCGATGGGATGGGAAATGGCCTCCCGATGTACCTCCATCGCCACATCTAACCTCGGCGCAAATTGGCGAACCCTGTTGAGATAACGCCCGATTATCTGTAGTTGCTCTCGCGCTTTCCAGCCCGCCCACTTCCAATAGGCCGGAGAAAAACGACTGACCACCGATGGCACTTTTGTATTCACAGGGGAAGAATTTGCCTGAGAGGTGCCACCCGGTGACGAGCCACTCTTGGACAATGTTGATCCCTGATTCCGTCTCTTACCCTTTTTTGTTGGATGGGGCGGAAATAGGATACGCGCGTTGAGTTCAATGCCATATTGCTGGCGAAACCCAGCCAGCCCAAAACGGGTCAGTCCGTCAAACGGCCCCATAGGTGCATCCCCACGAAACAACAGGCCGTCAAGACCCGTTTTTACCAAATCTGTAAGGAACCTGATATGGTACTTCTGGACATCCGGGTGAAACATATCGAGCGCCTTCGAGCGCCGCAACTGATTCCGTTCTAAACGATAGACCCAATCTGCCCAACGGATTTTTTTCTCTAACCAGGGCATGCGGCGTAGCGTTACTGCTGCATACACTGCGATGCCCTTTTCGTGTGCAAGGGCAATAATGTGTTTCAACACAGGCTGCTTAACAGGGGCCCATTTGGTTTGAAAATAGACACCGGGAGAACTTTTTGATCGGCGAGCTTTGCGGGAAGAAGATGTCGCAGACCTTCTGCCGGCAGAAAGCTTGGTGCCCACCTCGACAACCAAAACCGTCACTTCTGCCCGCTGTAAGTCGGTGAGCCATGACGCCCATTGTGCCCGAGGTGGCAACCGAGATGCTGGGACCAAAACCGCTACGGGTGACTCGGCAATCGAAACATCTACAATTGAGTTCTCAAGAACGGAAAGGCGTTCCAACGCTTGCTCTTTGAGATGTTTGGGGGAATCGGCGGGAGCCTGCTTGGCGACCTCACGATAGATATGAAGCGCAGCCTCCTGGTCTCCCGACGCTTCATAGGTACGGGCTAAGGCCATCTGGGTTTCCAGAGAAACGAGAGGGTCCGGGTGAGCCTCCGCGACATTCTGTAAGATACGCAGGTCCGATTCAGAGGGATCCGCTGGCTGAGAATCTATTTCACCCTCACCGGGGATGGCCGGCGCAATAACTGTCCCTTCGTCAGGAATAGTAGCAACTGGAACGTCGTGATCAGGAGGAAGGTCGGGGACTGGCTTCGGAGCCCTTGCACAATTTCCAAAGAAAATGAGCCCAACCAGCAGAAGGCCAGGAAGGAAGAGTCGTCCAAGGAAGTCTTGACAGACATGTGAAGGAGTTGCACGATTCCACGGAGTTCCACCCATACGAACCTGCAGCAACTCCTTCATCAAAATGTATATCTAGGCAAGCTCAATCCCTGGGAAAAAGTAGCCGATCTCAAAGGTCGCCGTTTCAGGAGAGTCGGAGCCATGCACCGCATTAAATTCAATGTTCGTTCCATGGGCAGCCCGAATCGTCCCAGCCTCGGCCTTGGCCGGATCGGTGGCTCCCATAAGGTCTCGATGTTTTTTAATCGCATTGTCACCAGCCAAAACCAACACGAGGATTGGACCAGAGGCCATAAAAGCGGTCAGGCTTCCAAAAAAGGGGCGTTCTTTATGGACTGCATAAAACCCCTCGGCCCCCTGTTGGGTCAGGGTCATCATCTTCATGGCCTGGGGATACAGTCCCGCCTTTTCGTACATGCTGATAATACTGCCAATCGCATTTTTTTTCACGGCATCCGGCTTAATAATCGCAAGAGTCTGTTCACGCATGGCTAATGTCAATCCTCCACTAATTCAAGGGTTTTTAAAAGATTCCTGAAGGCATTATAAGAGGAGCCATGCCGCCACGCAAGGGCAAGGACGGCAGTACCAGATGAGTGACTTTCAGAACTACTGTCCCCCAACGGAGAACACTTCAGCCGGAATCCCCACCTTGCAACCAAGAAGGTCTCATGTTTTAATCCATGGAGAAGAACGACCTCAGAGAGACTCCCCCCATGAAGCATATGAAGGGTCTATGCTGGATTAAAACGTTCATCCTTTGGAGTGCCGCTCTTCTCGCAACCCCGATGTTACCAATCACCGGATTGGCTTCCGGTCAAACCACTTCCCTCACAATAGCTCAAGAAACACTTCAAGATTTACGAATCGGACAATTCTACCCGGCCGGCCTTCGGGTCCGATCGCCGCAGCTTGGAATTTCCTTTGTCGTCCCTCAAGATTGGCGCGTCCGACTCTCACCGGGAGCGGGCGTCATTCATATGGATAGCGCCCGAAAAGAGGGCATTGGCATCATTCACCTCTTAGAAGATGTTTCAACAGAAGACATTGAAGCCCGGTTAAATGAACCGCAATCTTTTGAAGCTGCCTTTGTGTTGGACCCCGCGACCCCGGTCGTGAGCCGTGAAAATCACCTTTCTTCTACCTACCAACATGGTGATCAAATCGGACTGGCAACAGCCGTCCTTGGTCCGGGATCTCAAGCCGTGGTGTATTTAATGGCTGGCCCCATCACCGAGCAAAAACATTTTGCGGACTTGCTCCGTCAATTGAGCCACTCGACCCACTTTCTTCAACCAGCACAGGCCAGCAGTCTGAAGACCTGGTACCAACGACTCAATGGCCAAGAATTGACCGGCCTGCCTGACATCCCTAACACCAAAGATCATCGGTGGCATTTCTGCGGGACAGGCCGCTTTGTCCATGAATATCACCCAGCGGCCCCTGGGGGGAAAACCCCCGAGGAAAATGGGTTTGAAGAAGCGGGTCCTTGGCACATTGATATTCAGGATCGGAAGGTGCTATTAGTCGTGACGCCCGACCATTCACTCGCGCGAACCTTTGCACTCGACATGAACGATCAACATATTACCTTGAATAGTGACAAATATCGTACTCGGCGCAGTCACACCTGTTTTTAATTTTAGGGAGCCAACCGTGCGACAGACTCAACATCCCACTTTCCACCAAAACCTAAAGATCTGGATCACTCAAGTCCTGTCACTGACCTTCGTCATGACCCTCGCCGTTACATCGATAACTTCACTGGCATATGGACAGGATGCTCCGGCTAAGAACAATGCCGGCATTCAACGAGCGACCCAAGCTACTATTGGAATTCTCAAGAATGTGAGCCAACCGGCGATGGCAACCAAACAAGTCACGAAGGCCAACTTTACGGTACGCGCATCAGGCGTCCATCTACGAGATGGGTATATTCTCACCGCACAACATGGGGTCAAAGGAGGCTCAACCGAACGCCCACGCATTGCAGAAAAAATTCAAGTTCTGACCGGGACCTTGGAAGAATTTCCGGCATCCTTAATCGGGGTGAACGCCTTTTTAGATATCGCCGTCTATCGCATAGACTTTGAAGAAGGTGAGGTCAATCCCCTGCCGAACACGACCTTTGGAGAAAAAGTAGCCGAACCGGGAGATCATGTCTTTACCGTCGGCTATCCCCTAGGATGGGGACCGGCCGTAGCCTATGGCCGGGTGGGCAATCCCAATACCTTTCTCCCTACGATGGAATCCCGACTCTATCAAGTCGATCTGTCCACCTGCAGCGGCAATTCAGGCGGCGGACTTTTTAATGAACAGGGAGAGTTGGTCGGAATCGTGCATGCCATTATTCAGACTGGAACGGTGTTGGAGGAACGCCGATGCAGCCGATTTGCCTTTGCGGTCCCCGGTCCCATTGTGCAGCGCATGGCCAACGCACTGATCGACAAAAAGACGATTGGGTTTTCTCGGCTCGGCGCACAACTCACGGCGATCAAGGTCGGCAACCGCTGGCAAGTGGCTATCTCGGGCGTGACCCAACCTGCCCGAGAAGCCGGCATCTTAAAGGGGGATATTCTCCTTGCGATCGAAGACACCCCTATTACGTCCGCCGCTCAACTGAAGAGCTTCCTCACCGAACATACCAATCCCGGGCAAAAAGTCACCGTGACCGTGCTACGTGGAAATGACGAGCATCAGCTGACCGTAACCTTGGGGTCGTCGTAGGCATCTTGAAAGCAAGAGCCACTATTTTATACATACCTTTAACCATTTAAAACATACTTTAATTCGTGCTCCCTTTCATCTATATCACTTTTTCATTGGATAATAATCCTTAGTAAATGCAGTTAACTCCAAACAAAATTTGCCTTTCACATAAAGGGTTGAGGACTTTTCCTGTTTGCACGATCCAAGAACCAGTCCTCATTTTCAAATACCCATAAGTCGTACAGAATTCCTTCTCTTCGCGAACCGTCTTTCGTTAATACTGTTACTCGCATTTTTGCTATTGCTTTCCTTCCTTTTATTTGGACACTTATTAATTCGTCTTCTGGTTTTTCTCTTCGCAAAAACCCTTCCCACTCCTTCATTACTTCTATTTTTTCACTTTCCGTTTCAAATATTTTTGTTCTCTGGCTATCACTTCTCATTTCGATAAAAGCATTAAAATTTCCCTTATGAAAATGATCATAAGCTAATGCAATTCGCTCACGAAGATGAACTTCACTAAACTTTGTTGTGATAGATTGCGTCTCTGTACAACTCAAACAAAAACACAGAAGCAGCAAGAAAGAACTCGGCCAAAGAGGAAGTCCTTTGATCTCTTTTATTTCTTGCACAGAACTTCCTTTTTCTTGTGGGATGTCCTTGCCCTATTAAATCTATCTACCTGATCACGAAGCTCATCCCATTGATCCGGAACATGAACGCCAGTCTTTGCCTCCATCCACTCCCTAATGGCGTTATATGTATCTTTAGCCATTTTATTTGCTTTTTCGGGATCATTATATGTTTTATCTGGACCATGACCTTGGAACAGATGTCCTCTTTCTGGTCCAAATTCTGCGTGAGCATAAAAGTCTTGAAGTGCATGAAGGTACATCCCCATAGCATCAACACTTCCCTCAAGAGCAGCGCCTCTTAACTCGGCTCTTCTTTCGGGTGTTGTAAAATGCCAATTTTGCCTGGCCTGTTCACTATAGTAGGGACTGGTAGTACGCCTTTCATCCACTCCTTGGTTAACTGCGCCCAACCAGTTGGCGGCTGAATCAGAAAACCCAGCATGTTTTGCTAAACAAACCGTTAGATCACGATGAACATCTTCTTCATACAGTCCAAATGGATCCACTAAATTTAACGGAGTGTTCGACACATAACTGTAATAATTTCGATCAACGCCGGCCCGCAAGGGATCTTCGGATATAAACCTTTGTAAGGTAGGATGGTAATATCGAAAACGATAATAAAGAAGGTCAGTCTGATCATTCTCTCTTCCTGTGAATTGCACAGAGTTTGCTGTCACTCCATTTACCTCAGACTTCCCGAAGGGTTCGTACTCGTAAGATGCCGCCCCCGTTCCTGTATCGTCGGTCAATAGCAGACTACTCCCGATTGCATCAGTATGAAAATATTCCTGTATGGTTGATTGTCGAATAAAGGGTTCATCGATATTTAACCCTCGAAGATAGGTCGCAGAAAGACTACTGCTGCCAACCTCCTGCACGACATTGTTACCGTCATAAACAAAGTGAGTTGTTACCCCATTTATGGTTTTCTGAGATCGTCTTCCAAGAGCATCATATTCAAAACGAGCCAAAATGCCCGGTGTTGAGAGATCTCGCAGTTTGTTATTCGCATCCCATTGATAAGTGGTGGTGGTTGCCCCCTCCTCATAAGAAATTAAACTCCCATTTGCATCGTAATTGAGGTTCGGCAATACCGGCAAAGGGTTACCAAATTTGATCTGCTGATTGGCTGCATCGTAGGCTGCCTGAACGGCCTTTGGCAGAGTTGTGGCATGCCCATTGGCTCTGGTTAATGAAGTTCTATCGCCAGAGGGGCTGTAGGTGTAGTGCAGATCCTCAAGCGTTTGATTGCTTGCCCCTTGATGATGGATACGCGTCAAGTGTGAAGCCACGTCATAGCTGTACAATGTCTTCGTTCCATTTGGATAGACTAAAGACGTACGCCGTCCCGCGGAATCATACCCTATTTCTATCAACAGACTATCTTGGTTCACTTGGATGAGTCGCGAAGCCTTGTCATAGGAGTAGGTAACAGGCAACTGGCCATTGACTCTCATTTTAGTACGCCGTCCGAGTGCGTCATACCGATATTCGATACTCCCTAATGGAGTTACCTCTTTAACAAGACGGTCTAGACTATTATAGAAAAACTGGGTGACCCCAGACTGTGAATGATCAAGAGCTTTCAGGCGGCCAGCGGCATCGTAAAAGGACCTGACGACAATGCCGTCCTCATACTGCACAGTTTTCCTTCGGTTGAGTTCATCATAAAAAAATAGACTGTCCTGGCCATTTCGATCGGTAAATCTGATGAGATTGCCATTGAGGTCATATTGATAACTTTCTTTTCTCCCAAGTGGGTCATGACGCTCGATCAACCGATCCATAGCATCATAGAGATACGTCGTCACCTGTTGCTTCGCATCCGTGAAAGACAGAAGATTGCCATTGGGATCATAGCTGAAGGTCGTCTTGCCATTAAGGGGATCAAGAGTCTCAATGATCCGATTCAATTTGTCATAGGTAAATCTTGTCACAAGGCCACGAGGATCGGTCAGGACAATCAATCGGCTCACGGCATCATAGGTTCTTATCGTCGCATGACCCAAGGGATCAATAGTCTTAACCAAATTTCCATCTCCGTCATACTCAAAGGTGGTCGTATTCTGGAGAGGATCGGTTATAGCAACTGTCTGACCGAAACTATTGTAGTCAATGGTGGTGGTTCCCTGCTCTGCGTCTTTCACTGTTTTCAAATTTCCTTTTTCATCGTAGGTAAAGTCGGTACTGTTTCCTAACACATTGGTTATCCGCTCCACTCGATTAAAAATGGGTTCAAACTGAAATGCTGTCGGAGAGTTACTATTCAAGTTCATGACACTCGTCACATTCCCCTGTGCATCGTATTGATACTCCGTCCGTCTACCTAAGGGATCGATACTCGCCGCAATTTGATTATGTGGATCTCGCTCAATCCTTCTTTGTTGGCCTTGGCCATTCGTTTGCTCAGATGGAAAATTATAGTTATTCACCCGATTCGAGGTTGTGTGGCCCATCGGGTCAACAACGACTGCCTCGGTGACCGTGCCCCCAAAAAACTCATATCCATTTTGATAGTTTTCCCAAGTATCGACGGTTGGACAGGTCAATCCTGGGCAACCCGGCCCTCTTACGTCGGCACCCACAGTTTGATAGCGCACGAAACTTTCGGCTCCATCGGCCGTTACTTGTCGCAATAATCGCCCACTACTCCCATAAAAATTTTTCAAAAATGTAATGCCTCGAGGATCGGTGATGGAGGTAATTCGTCCTACCGCGTCATAGGCATAACGGGTCGTTCCGCCCGCGGGGTTCGTAACGACTGATAACCGGTTGTTCACGTCATAGGCATATTTTACAGTTCTTCCGATCGGATCACGAATTTCCCGGATTCGATTTTGCGCGTCGGTTGAAAATTTTAGAATACGTCCAACGGAATCAACGATTCGCTGAATGATGCGGCCACTTCGTTCGATCCGGATTCGATTTCCATTACGATCTTCTTGCTCTGATAAGGCTCCATTGGTAAAACGCCAAATGGTTCCATCTTTAAATCTCAACTCAGCCGTCCCTTGACTCTGCAACGTCAAGACAGCTCCAGCCAGAAAAGGATCGTTGCGATTGACGTAGGTCCCGTCTGGCTGTAATGCCATATCCAATCTGACATTACCGGGCAAATAGATTCGTTGGGCTTTGAACGGTTGCCTTATCCCTAAAGGCACCTGCCAGACATCAACTGAAAAATGCCATCCCATGGGTAAATTGGAAGGTGGAAACAGAAGTGGAAGTTGGTCAAAGGGACTATAGCTCCGTCCAATGACAACCGGTAATCTCCCGGGGAGCACGAGGTCTGTTTCCTCTACGGTGAATAAGCCGTTACTCAAATCCACCGGGTCCAACGCTTTGGGCGCTGAAACATTATGATTCGGACCAATGCCAGCCTGCCCATTTTTATTGTTACAACCGACAATTGCACAGGTGCCACAAAACCGATCGAGGCCTACCCCAGGATTGGAGATAATCCGGGTACCATCCTCACTGACGGTCGCCAGACCAGCCATTTTCCACATGCCCGGTCCACCGTTAGGCGAAGAATCATAAAACCACATTTCCGCCTCCTGTCCTGGATCCAATCCGAGATCATTTGGAACCGTCACAGGTATTTTTCCAGTGGGGAGCCCTCCCATTGGCGTCCCGAAATGTAAATGGTAAAGCGATCGAATGGGGACTGGCGGAGATGGAACGGGAAGTCGATCGGGGCTATATTTCAGAATACCGGCCTGTGTTTTCACCACCCCATCCCAACCCGTAATCGTGACTCCTGCAGGTAAGGTAAACTCCACGCCAGGAATTTGAGGGTCGGCAATGACCTGATCGGATGTTGCATTATTGATCGGCGTGAAATGCTGCGGCGGCCGCGTGAGCCAGAACGGCGGGAGGGTAATAGCCTGACCCGCTCCTATGTCCAAATTGACGCTATAAATCGGCATGCCCGGGTCGGCAACATTCGCGTCAATATGCAGCAGTTGACTCCCGGTCGGCACGTTCTGCAGGACGAAGTTGCCTGCCGCATCCGTTTGCCCTTGCACGGAACCAATATTGACACGAACATTTGAAATCGGAACTCCATCGGGCAGTACTCGAAACTGCCCAGCCACCTGGGACTGGCTATTATTTCCGACTACATTGATGGTCACTGGCAATGTCTGGGTACTAAGCCCATTATCCAATTGCGAGGTCCCGATAAGCGTGAACGACACTGGCCCGAGTGGAAGGGTTCCGGTAGTGGAGACGGAAAGATAGGCTGTTTGGCCAGCCGTAAGCGTGGTGGATGAAAATTGTGCTGTGATTCCAACTGGGAGACCACTGGCCATAAGCTGGACAAGGCCCGTAAAGGAGCCGACGGGTAACAGGCCAATGGCTAAATGGCCCTGCCCTCCCCGAAGGACTGTAAACTGAGCAGGAGTGGCATTGAGGATAAAGTCCTCACTGAGAGAAACGGTGAACGGCTGTGGACTGGTGGCTGACTCTTGTGAAGTTGTCACCGTTATTGAGCCCGTTACGGCTTGTTGCGGAACGGTGGTCGTTAGAGTTGTGCCAGTCGCGACTGTGATGATTCCAACAACCGGTCCGCCCGATCCCGCAAAGGTGATTTGATTATTTGAAGGGATGGGATCAAATCCCTGTCCGTGAAGGGTAATCGCAGTCCCAATTGGACCGTTGGGTGGGGAAACATCTGTAATAGAAAGCCCTCCTCCATCCACGGTAAGGGTGGAAACTCCATCAGTTCTGACCGGAGCGGTAGCGCGAAGGGTAACCGCTCCCGGCACATCTCCCGTAATTGAAAAGGTCGCACGATCCTCACCTTCGGGAATCACCAGTGAGGCTGGCGTGATAGTTACGGTCCCACTCCCTGACTGAGTCATCATTACTGTCAGACCGCCGACATCGGCCGGTTCAGAGGTGGTGACCGTAAAGGGAACCGTTTCCCCAACTTGCAGAGTCACAGTGGGTGGATCGAGAGATAAGGTGGGTGTCGGCAAAATCCTTAAAAGACTGGAGGCTACAACGGTTCCTGATGTCGCAGAGATCATAACGGTTCCTGGAAGGTGAGCAGACAACACTCCATCTGTAGCAATCGTGGCTAGGGTGTCATCGGAGGAACTCCAAGTTACGCTACCTGTCAGATCGGGTTGAGTGCCATCCGTCAACGTCCCCATGACCGTAAATGGCAACAGAGCTCCCACAAACTCAGTAGGGTCTTGCGGAGAGATCGTCAGGGTCACCAGTTCCGCGGGCGTCACATTCACGTGAGTCAAAGCTGTTCCACCATTCAGGCTTGCAGTAATGACCGCAGAGCCTTCTCCATTGGTAAGAATTGGGAAGTCGGCGAAGAGATCACCTGCAGGAATGGTTACCATTACGGGCGCGGCAACAACTCCTTCAATACTACTCGTCACTGACACTGGCATGGGAACACGAGGAGCCGGAGAAACAAAGACTCGCAAGACTCCTGGGACTCCTTTCGGCAACGTGGGAGTTGTTGGAGTTAAAGCCGTGACCACAGATGGTACCGTGAGGACGAAGACCGTCGTAGAGGCGGAGCTGCCATTTAATGAGGCTGTCACAATGGCATTTCCTGATGAGAGACCCGTCACAGAGACCTCAACCGAAGTCCTTCCGGCAGGTACGGTAACGGTTGCGGGTACATTCACGATCGCGGGAGCGTTATTTGTTAACGGTACCGTGGTATCAATGGGCTGAGCTGCATTGAGGCTGATAGTAAAGTGCCCGGTCGCTTCTGTCTGAATTTCTAAGGAATTATGCGGGGGCGAGAGGACAGTTGGGGGGAGCTGCCCCACAACTTCAACGGAAGCTTGCACGATACTCGTTCCAAGGGTGATAGTCACCACCGCCGATCCGACCTGTGACCCACTTACTGTAAAGGTGGAACTAATCTGTCCTGCCGGTACCGTAAGAGTAGAAGGCACTTGAACAACCGCTGCGTTATCCGTGGAAACCTTGACCTCCGTTTTACTTTGTTGAGCGACATTGAGGCTCAGGGTCAATTGACCGGTAGCTCCAACCACTAAAGGTACCCGTTCTGACAAAAGAGAGATGACTTCTGGTGGGGTCGGCGTCACATGAACTGCCGCATCCGCTGTCGTACCATTCAATGCAACCTGCACCATAGCCGTGCCTAAACGGACAGCTTGGACGTCAAATGAAACGAAGGTTTGTCCCGCGGCCACCACCACCTGAGCCGGAATCGTGAGAATACCAGCCGGACTAGCCGTGACTGTGAGTAATGTCTCTGTCGGTTGAGCCGCTGAAATCGTCGCCACGAGGGTCACGGTTCCCCCAAGATCCACTGGATTGGCCGGTAACAGGAGAGAAGTAATTGTTGGTAAATTTGGGGTAATCGTGAGGATGCTACTGACTGTTGATCCATTCAATTGAGCCGTTATTTGTGTCATCCCAACGGTATTTGCCGACACCGTGAGGGACGCTATGGTTTGCCCAGCAGGAATCGTCACGAAACCCGGCACACTCGCAATCCCTGGATCATGACTAACCAGGGAAATATCGACCTCTGAACTTTGGGCAGCACTGATCGTCACCGTCATGTTCCCAGTTCCACCTCGAGTAATTCTCATACTGCTGGGCAGCAAACTCGTGACAGTAGGAGGTTGTGGAGTGACAATCACAGAACTTGATACCTCTCCACCGTTCAGCGACACGGAAAGATTTACCGTCCCTGGCGCCACCGCTGTTATGGGTATCGAAACTGTACCTTGTCCAACGTCAAAAGCAATCTGCGCCGGTACAGTCACTACCTCCGTATTGGCACTTAATATTGTGAGGGTTCCTGCCGCAACTGGAGTTGGAGCAAGAGTAGCCAATATATTACCGGTAGACCCAACAGTTATGGTGAGAGGATCTGGGGTCAATCGGGTTGGTGTCGGTAATATGGCCGTCCCCAAGACGGTGATAGAAAGAAACCCGCCTGGTTGGCCAGCCACTTTCACGTCAAGACGGTTTGTCGGGTTTAATTGAACGGCACGATCAATCACAGCAACGTTGTTATTAAAATCTCGCGGACCAGCCACCTGCACTCCATTCACAGAGATCCAGGCGGAGGAGAGCCGTTTGGTCCCATCATGATTGCCATTGACAATATGGAGGAGAAATGGCTCCTCAACAGAGGCTGAAATGGAAAAGGTTTCGATATAATGATGGGGAGCCCTACCGGTTCCGAGGAATTGTTGGGGGCCAAAAATAATTTGGTCGGGATTGGCCTGAGCAATTGGAGGTGAGAGAACAAACAGGAAAATGACTGTAATGAAGAAATAAAACGCAGACGCCCGATAAATTGATCGACCGTTCAACAATTCTTGCATGTGCTTAATATCAAACCACGCCCATCAAGACAATAAGTACATACAAATTGTCCCCTAGTAGCCTAAGATCTGACACCTAAACGATGAGGCTCAATTATTCCGACCTATTACTTCTTGACCATAGAGGGTATTTCCTAGGCGTCAAGCATTATCAGTTTTCCAAAATATTCCCTCTATTCCTTGATATCTTTACAATCCCATTTCAACGAGACTGGAGAGGACTTTACAAATAAGACTTCGGAGGTTTACTTAGAATAAGGATTGGGCAAATTTACCGAGGAAGCATGAAAGGGATAGTGACACACATGTTGACCGGGCTTGAGATACTGCTACCCCAGCGTTTATTTTGATGCTCTATGAGCAGGATATATCTTCCTCTTCTACTATTCGTTTAATTGGCGAACACACCATTGCCTTCATGAATCTTCCGTGGTTTAATGGGGTGCCATGAACAATTGCCCCTCTCTGACATAGGACTTACCTTCGAACATTCCTTTTTAAACGAATACTCATAGCCCTAAGATTTATGCTTCTTCGTGTTTCCAACTTTGCCTGCGTCGCTCTTATCACCATCTGCCTGGCCGCTACCTCCAAATATTTCGAACCGTCTGAAGACATCTACTTTTTGATGAGAGCTTTGTTGGTTGGCGGGCTCGTGTTCACCCTGTGCTATCTCATTGGATCTTTTTGGAGTGAAAAACTCATGAAGGTCAATCAATTTGGCCTCTTCTTGACTATCACTTCCGGTGTCTTACTTGAAATTATCGTCCACCTTTTTCCCCAACTCGTTCCTGTAGAATTTTTGAGAAACCTCTCCCCTTCCGATCGGAAAGCCCTTGCCATGGAAAAGGGACTAGCCACCTTTAATACCCGAACGGGAGAAGGCATGCTGTACCACCATGCCCCCTATGAGAAAATCAAAGGTAGAGACTATCTCCACATTGATTCTTTAGGATACAGGAACCCTCAAGAAGATAAGCCGACTGCCTATGACCTTGTCCTCTTGGGAGACTCCATGATCTTTGCGGGCGAAGCGAAGGAAGACCTCGGCGCCTTGTACCGAAAAACAGGTGTTTCAACGTTGAACCTTGGCATGCCGGGATATGCACCACAACATTATCGTGACGCGTATAAGAAATATATTATCGGCCGAGGCATTAAAAACCGATATACCTTTGTATTTCTCTTCGTAGGCAATGACTTTTTAGATGCCGCAAAATATGCGCGTGCCCTGAAAAAATCCGGTAATTGGTTAGCCTATGCCGATATCCCGTCCAAGAACTATTTTCAAGAGGCTCTTCCATGGTCTGTCAATATCGCAATGGGGGTCCCGGACTATATCAGTGGACGCCTCGCTCACCCACAACGACCAGTGAATCTCCCCTATCGAACGATTCAAATTGGATACCTATGGACTCCTCCACGAGTCACCCAAGACAGCTCCTCTTGGCTCTTAGTTCAACCTGCACTCAACGAGATTGTAACCTTATCTCGAACAAACGGTGCCATTCCGGTCATCTTGCTCCTTCCCTCGCCGGCTACACTTTATTCGCAGTATCGTGAAGACTTAAAGCAGTGGGATGAGGCCTATGCTGTTACAGCGAAAACCCTAGCGGACTTTGGTGCCAACAAGGAGGTACAGTTTATCGATCTCAATACCTTTTTCAGAAAAGCAATTGCCAAGGATTTCATCTTTCCCCATGAATGGGATTGTCACCTCAATCAACTTGGTGTCCAACAACTGTTCAACCACCTACAGACTATCAGACCACTGACCTTCATAGACGAAGCCATCGGGTAAACTCCCTTCTCATTTAATACCAACCCTCACTCCAATTTATTCTCACAACGCAACTTTCGTGCCCTCTTATTAGAGAATCAGCTGCACCCTACTAAAGCCAACTACACCTTAACTCAGCCCCAACTTTTTTCAGAAAATTGAGAAGCCTTAATGTTATGTAAAACTTATAACATTTAAAGACTCCCGACCCCTTTCGTTAATTTTGGATTTTGGGAAAACCTTCAACCAGGGCTCGACCGATGATGCCCGAGTTTTTTGATTTATCATGGCAGGGGTCTTTGACTTTCCCGGTGCGGTAGTAGCCGTGGTAAAACATCCAGACCTTGCCGTTTTCCTCACGTAAGGTTGGGGCAAACAGGCCCGTCGCATGACATTTTGAACTCTCCAGTCCTGAATCATGCCAGGGCACTCCATTATTTTCGAATATCAGTGGATGCCAGTCTGAAAAATCCCCCGGTCCAGTGCCATCAGGTGTACTCGAACTCGTAATCCACAATCCCTGCTTCAATAAGTCTTGGTGATTGTACAAAAACCCCGCAAAATAATAGCGACCGTCTTTTACTAGGACATCCAGGGAAAAGGGTCCAGTTTTTACAAATCGATTGGCGAAGGGTGCGCGGTGCTTCATTCGTTTTTTGTTCGTCCATGTGATACCGTTTCGGCTCGTCATATGCACAATCGAAATCCCCCCATCCCTTGGTTTACTGACGGCCTGATACCACATGTGCCAGGTTCCTCCCCTCCCCTGTGGATGCTGACCTGGCTCGTAATAAACCGATTGATCTCCAATAAAACTCGAGCCATTGAGCTTTTCCCATTTCTCTGTGGCCGAGACCACCGGTTTCCCGTATTTAATCCATGCTTGTTTTGTCTTATCCCATTGGACAAAACTAATCTGATAGTTTTTCTTTTTGTTCTTTTGAATGGGCCAGCCTACATAATAGAGCCGCCCCACCCATTGTTTGGCCGTGGCATCATAGCCATAGACGTATTTCGTCGTTTCAATCGTACGGTCATCCCATGACCCTTTTGGTCCGGGTGAGATTACTGGCTGTGGATGTACCGTCCATTTTTCCGGCCCACTACTGAGGGGTGCCCCAGCCGGAAGACTTGCCGCTAAGACATGAATCGGCAGGCCTCGTTTGAAGTCAAGTTGAATCGAGTTAAAGAACATCCACCATTTGTCACCAAACTTCACCAGCTCTGGGTCAGAGGCCACCACCCAGCCCTTAGGTAATTTTTCATTGGTAATTATGGCGGTTTCGTTCACAGCGAGTTCTTTCTCAAGGACTTCCGAAAAAGCTGAAGAAGACCCTAGGAAAAGCCCGCAAAAAGTAACAAGTAGAATATTTCTCAAATTTGAATCCATCAATACTTCAACCTCAATTTATGAACAACTTTGGGAATACCCCACGCCTGGACATTCGTGTCACCCGGGCAAGGCCATAGTTGAATGATTAAATATCGGTATTAGTCTATCAGGAGAGAATTCGATTGCAATAAGAGACAACTTTTTTAAAAGAATGTAATTCAGAGAAGACAGCAAACAGACCGTTTAACAAAGAACAAGACCTTATTCCTACCGCTTTTAAAGTAATCCATTGTGACCTGCTTCATACTGCCCTTCCCCAATGAATGTTAGCTTAAAAAATATAGTGACTTTCTAACTTACGAACGGCGAGGAATCAGGTAAAGAGGATGCAAACAGCCTCTTGCCAAAAGAAAGTTTGTCCAATCCGGCATTCCATACTCTTTCCATTTCACTCTAAAGGAGGACCTTTATCATGCCTATAAAAAAATACACTGCAAAAGAAAAAGGTGGGTTCAATTATCAATATGCCGCCAAGTTCATTTGTACAGCGAATATCCCAGGAACGTCTCAGACCAGTGAGGCTTTTCTACCAGGCAGCTATCGAACGGCGATCAATGTCCATAATCCTCATTATCGTCCAGTCAAATTTCGGGTAAAGGTGGCATTCGGAGGGAAAAAGTTTATTTCTAAATTCATCACTTTTAAACTTGGTGATGACGAAGTCATGCGCTTCGTCTGCCGAGATATCAGCGAGAAATTCAAGATTAACCTCATTCATGGCGCAGAAGGTTTTCTGGTTATTGAAAGTAACCATAGCCTGGATGTCGTGGCCGTGTATACCGCCGGTCCGGTTCGTGGCGATGTAGCAAGCATTGATGTGGAGCAGGTTAAAGAACGAAAAATTTCTTAAGAACGTTTAGGGCAGGATATTTGGCCCATCACTTTTCAAGAATGGGGTTGGGACTCCTTTGAATAAAAGACTCCCGACCCCTTATTCAATAGGTGAAAACCACCCATCCAGCCCACGACAGAACATGAAATTATGAGTGGATAGAACAAGCATGGGGCCTCATCTAACGATTCTGGAGGTCTTTTCGAAAATTTCCGGCAAGTTTTTTATGCCAAATGCTACGACCTTGGATTCCTCTAATACATGACTATGCCCCATTTTTTTACGGTCGGTGGGATAGGGGTATTCGCCAATACAAGGTCCCAATAATGTAACTCTGCCTTTCCCAACAGTAGCTCCAACCAGCTTTCCCAACACCCAATCTTAACCGAAACCGAATTTCTCACCCGAAGATACGTGCCCGGCGGTTGAACCAATTGGAAACTGTTTGTTAAAGTTTGGAAAGAAGGTATCTTATTCATAAAATAAGGACGAGAAGTTTCGAGTGACCGTCTATTTCAAATCACTTTTTACCAGAAAGAGGTGAACCATGAAACGGGGAATGGCTGCCCCAATCAGTATCGTTTTGACGAGTCTCATTCTTGGCTGTGCCCAGACCAATTCACAGGTAACGCCTCCTCTCTTTTCTTCGCAACAGACTGCCCAAGAGCGTTTTACCGAAGAGCATCGGGAAGCGGCTGAGCTTTTGCATGAGAAGGCTGTACGGCTTGAAGACAAGGTGGCCAATTTGAAGGACCGGGTAGAGCGACTCAACCAGAAACCGCATCTCGACCCGAAAGAATTAAAGCGACAAGGGTTGAAGAGACGTATGGAAGCGTACCGTGCAGAAATTTCTGAGCTGTATGAACGAATCGCGTGGCATAATGGAAGGGCCGACCAATCAAACGGGATGCTGGCACTTGGAAAGAACGGGCTGCCGTCCCACCTTACCTCCCAAGAGGCCGTCAGGGAGTGGTCTGCGGAAGAACATTTGGAGGCTGCCGACTTGCTTGATGAACAGCTTGTACGACTGGAAGCCAAGGTGATTCACTTAAGCGACCGGGTAGAGCGGATTAACAAAAAGCCATATCTAGATCCGAAAGAAGTCAAACGAAAAGAATGGAAGGCCCTTATCAGGGCAAACCAAGAGGAAATTTCTGAGCTTCGAGAACAGATCATTTGGCATCATAAAGAAGCTGATCGTCTTTTAACCGTACCGCCACCTGACAATTCGTGAACGATCTGTTGAAAGACAAATGATCCCAAGGCAGGTTAAAGCTTCCCTTATTTAGCGGCTTGGCTCAATTCAGGAGGAAGCAGAGTTAGAGTACCGATCACATTCTGGTCACTGCTCCTGTACACAGAATGCGTACCATCTTGAAAAGATTCCTGATATTATGAGCAGTAAGGCAGAAAGATGACAAGAATCGGAATTTGGTCAATGGCTTTTGTTCCCCGACTACAAAACAAATTCATGGGACCGAGGCTCTTTTCGCCTCGGTCTATGACCTAAAATGGTTTGATGGTGGATCCAAACAGAAAGGATAAAGATGAGGACGGGACCCTACTAGCCCCTGCAGTTCAAACGGTTAAAACCCCACCTAGAACCATTCCTCGAGTTTCCCAGTTTGAATCCTGGACTGCCGTCTCTATTCCGCAATCCCTGCAGACCTCGACACGTTGGACGTTGATCTTGTTTTTTCTCTCTCTTATCGGTCTGGCTTTTATTCCTTGGACGCAAACCGTGACGGCGACCGGCCAATTATCAGCCTATTCACCTTCTGAACGCCCACAGGAGGTCCATGCGCCTATTGAAGCCCGAATCAAAGAGTGGCAGGTCAACGAAGGGATAACCGTCAAGTTGGGACATCCAGTCGTTATATTAAGTGATGTGGACCCCAAATTTCTTGCACCGGACCTCATTTCACGGCTTGACCAGTCCATCGCCGCCTTAGAAGAAAGACGAGAGGCGGCCTTAACTCGGGCAGAATTATTGGTTCAACAAATCCAGGAAATGAATAAGTTGACTGATGCCGCTTCCCGGTCCGCCGAGTCTCGTGTGAATGAGGCCTCTAAACGAATCCGTAGTGTTGAGCAACGATTCGCCGCCGCCAAAGTGGCGGCAAAAACGGCAGCGCTCAATTTAGAACGATCCCAGCTCCTTGAAGCGGAAGGCCTCCTGTCCCGCCGGGATCTTGAGTTAGCAATTCAAGGAGATGCTGCGGCCCAAGCTGAATTACGAGCCAGTGAGGCTGCGGTTCAAGAGGTTGCTCAATCACGGTCAGCATTAACCTATGGGCGAACTCAAATTGAAGCAGAACTGGCTCAACGGATTCTTGATACACGTTCAAAACGAGCGTCAGCCTTGGCTGAGGCCGCCAAAGCCTCCAAGGAGTTAGCAGATTTAGCCTTAACTCGGTCTAATGCGGTTCAACGCCGGGCCGCCAGCCAAATCACGGCTCCAATAGATGGCACGGTCGTGCGTATGACCCGGGTTGGACCGGGAGAAATTGTTCACCCGGGGGACCCCTTATTTACCATCGTGCCGACGAGTGACACACGCGCTGTTGAAATGTGGGTTGACTCACTTCACGCTCCCCTCCTGAAGCCAAATCGAAATGTTCGTCTCCTCTTTCAAGGTATTCCCGCCATTCCCCTTCCCTCTTGGCCCGAGATGATGGCAGGAACGTTTGACGGACGCATTCACGTAGTGGACCAAGCTCCCGACCGTCAAAATCGTTTTCGATTTTGGGTGACTCCTGACCCGTCCGGGGTCCCTTGGCCACCGCAACATCAGGTCCGGCAAGGCACCCAAGTTATGGGGTGGGTCCTTCTCAATCGAGTTCCCCTTTGGTATGAGCTTTGGAGACGTATCAATCTGTTTCCTCCCGATTTCAAAGAAGACTCATTGATGCTTCCCCAGACGGTCATTCCCAAAGCGGGACGTCCCAAAAAGTAGTCGAGGAGTGTCAGGTCTAGAAGTAACTTTCTAACTACTAAAGGAGAACATGGGATGGGAAAACGACTGTTCAGCTTGACGTGCCAATTGTTAAGCATCTGTTTTTTCACATCAACGTTGTTGGCCTCCCAGGATTCCGAGCAACAGGGTCAATCCCCAAGCACATTCGCTCCTCTTCAATTGGATACCGTTTTATCCTTGGTCGAAACCCAGCATCCGCTGCTTCATGGCAGTCGTACCGAAAAAATGGAAGCCAGGGGAAAATTATTGAAAGCAATGGGTGTCTTTGAACCTGTTCTCGTCAATGACTGGGAATTGGAACGTCTTGTGAAAGACGATGAAACTAAAAGTGTTGGATTCAACGATACGCTGATTCAAGTCCGGCATCCGTGGGGCATTCAAGGTTTTGCTGGATGGCGAACAGGAATCGGTGATGTCGAAGTGGCTGATCTGGGAATCCGCCGTACCAATCAACCTCTATTGGGAATTGTGCTTCCCCTTCTCCGGGGGTTAGGTACGAATCCTGAACAGGGCGAACTGGAGAAGTCAAAACTGGCGGACCGAGAAGCAACATTGACCATTCAGCGAACTCGGCAGGATTTGTATTTGGGGGCCACCACCCAATATTGGAAATGGATAGCTGCCAAACAAACGGTCGTAGCACGACACAAGGTTTTGAAAGTAGCCCGAGACCGGTTACGACAACTCACACGTTTGTCTGACCATGGGGCTGTTGCTCAATTTGACGTGACAGAAGCCAATCAGGAAGTCCAACGAAGACTAGAGCACTTTATCCAGGCCAAACGGGAGGCGGAACAGGAACAAATAAAATTATCCTTGTTTACGTGGGACCAACAGGGGACCCAACCTCTTGATACCTATTCCGTTCCCCCATTTCCGCCTTTGGGTGAGCATACCGAATTACCATTTAACAATTCCGATAAAAAATTGGCACAACAACGTCGCCCTGAGATTTTACAAGTCGAACTGGAAGCCGCCCGCAACCACATTGATCTAGATGTTGCGAAAAACAATTTTCTTCCGGATCTTCGAGCAGAAGCAGAACCTACGCGCAAACCCGGAGAGTTTGTGCTCGGGTTGGGCTACCGGTTTGGCGTGCAACTCCAACTACCCTTTTTACAACGACAGGCGTCCGGGCAAAAGTTGCAACTAGAGGCGAAGGCTGTCAGATTGCGTTGGCTTCAACGATACCGCCAGCAACAGGTGGCCTTAGATATAGAAAACGCCCGGTCAGCACTTTCAAGAGCCGAAGAACGCATTGCAGCGGCAAAGCAGTCCCTGAGCTATGCCCAAGCTCTCGTCAAGGGAGAACAAACCCGTTTTCGAATTGGTGCCACGAACCTGTTACTCGTGAATTTGCGGGAACGAAATGTCGTGGATGCCGAGATCACCTACATTCAAGCGCAGGCGGAATGGTTCCAGGCTCAAGGATTTTACGCTTGGGCCATTGGACAATGGGTTAACCCAATTACCTCATAATCGCCATCGAGCGATACCACAGTCATGAACTCATGCTACAAAATCTGAATCGCGACACGTTTCAGCAGGTAGGCCTTTTTCTCAGGCAGGAGAGGAAAATCCTAAACACTGTCCTCCTCTATGCTCTGGCCGTCGCGGTTTTGTCTTTAATCATCCCCATCACCGTTCAGGAAATGGTCAATACCTTTGCCGTTGCCATTCAACCCATTATGGTTGTGACGTTGGTCGGAATAATGGCGGGTATCTTGGTCTTCGTCAGTTTTTTTAAAGCCATGCAATTTTTGGCTACCGACCTTTTGGAACGGCGAATTTTTGTTCGTTTCACACTGGCCTTCGCTCGCGTTTTTCCCACTATTCAAGAACATCACTTTCGAGGTGAATATGCCAGCCGTTTTTTTGAAATTGTCTTCTTACAACGTGCAGTCTCCAGTCTCCTTGTCGATTTGACCAATGTCCTGGTAGGTGGATTGATTGGGATGATCCTCTTGGTGTTCTATCATCCCTATTTTCTTGCGTTTGACTTTCTTCTGATCCTGGCTATTGGAGTGATCGCTTTGTTGGGACATGGTGGCCTGGACGCCACATTGCGAATGTCCCATATCAAATATGATACCTACCATTGGTTTCAAGAAGTTGCGGATAACCTGAGCCATTTTAAGGCGAGCCACAGCCAGGACCTTATAATCAAAAAGGCCGATGCCTTAGCCTCTTCGTACGTCGAAAGCCGGAGGTCGAGGTTTCAAATCCTCATTAGGCAATACATTGGTTCGTTAACCATACAAGTCGTCTTGCATGCTGGGCTACTGGGAACGGCAGGGTGGTTAATGAGTGCAGGAGCCCTCACGTTAGGGCAACTTGTAGCCGCCGAAGTCGTTATTGCCACTCTATTATTGAATGTCGATTCGGTGATAAAGCGAACCTATATTATTTTTTATTTTTTAACAGCACTTACAGAAATTCATCATATTTTTGCGTTGCCCAGAGATGTACGACCCGACACACAACTCGAAAGCCTTCCAGGTATTGAGCATCCCCAAGGCTTGAACCTGTCGCTCTCGTCTATTCGGGGCCTTCCTCCCCCTTGGGCTCCAACACAGGAACTAACCTTGGACCTCAAAGCAGGGGAAAAGTGGGCTGTCATTTGTAAAACGGAATCGCAACGGTTACTCATATCTCGTCTTCTGGCAGGATTGGATCCGGCCCCACAGGGAACAGTTCGATACAACGGTGTAGATGTACGGGACCTTCATCCCAACATTCTCAATCAAGCCCGGGGCCTTGTCTTGACTAGACACCTGACACTTTTTGATTCGACCCTCATAGAGAACATCACTCTTGAACGGGACAACCTGTCCCCGGATGATCTTCTTTGGGCCCTCGAATTGGTTGGATTGCAGGAAGAAATTGAGAATTTCCCAGAAGGGCTACAAACCATGGTGGAATTCGGAGGGAAAAACGTTTCCCCAAGCCAAACCATTCAAATCCTGTTGGCCCGAGCGTTAATCGTGCGCCCCAAGTTAGTGATCTTGGATGGAGGATTACACGAAATTCAATCTCCCCAACGAGAGACTATCTTGAAAAAAATCTGTTCTCCTGAATATCCCTGGACCGTGATTATTGTGAGCACGGATCATAACATCCAGTCGTTTGTCCAAGAGCGAATTGCCTTGCTCTAATAAATGACCATCACTCCAGTGATAAGGGCACGGAGAATGAGTTCGATCATACTTTTAGGGGCAAATAGGGGGTGAACAACGAAAAATAAAAGACTCCCGACCCCTTACGTTAGGCAACTTGAGACTTGGGATGATCTAAGACCTTACGAACCTTGTTCGCCAACACCGGCAGGGAAAATGGTTTCTGCACAAAATGCATTGAGGTCGCTTCTATCCCGTTTTGAAAAACCTCATCATCCGTATAACCGGACATGAACACGATTTTTGTGCCAGGTCGTTTCAAGAGGAACTTCTCGCTCATTTCAAGCCCACCCAAGTTCGGCATGATCACATCCGTTAATAACAAATCGATGTGGCCGGAGAAGGCGTCACTGACATGTAACGCTTCTTCTCCATCCATGGCGACCAGAACATCATAGCCACGATTTTGAAGAAAGTCTCTAACCATGGACCTTACACCGGCTTCATCATCGACAACCAAAAGCGTCTCGGTGCCAGTTGATCTCCCAACTGTTTCCTCCGATTTGGTCTCTGGGATCACTTCCTTAGCCAAGGGGAGATAGATTGAAAAGGTGGCGCCCTCATTGACGTGACTATCGACCTGAATTAACCCGCCACTTTGTTTGATGATGCCATAGGCTGTTGAAAGACCAAGCCCCGAACCCTTAGCCTTACCTTTGCCCCTGGTCGTAAAAAAGGGCTCAAAGATTTGGGCCTTCGTACTGGGGTCCATCCCTATCCCCGTATCCGAGATCTGTAAGAGGGCATAGCGACCTCCTGGAACCCCAGATAATTCCTTTTGGAACTGTCCCGGCTCAATTTCCGCAGCCCGCGTCGAAATTGTAAGTTTTCCGCCCTCCGGCATCGCTTCACGCGCGTTCAAGGTCAAATTAATAATCACCTGTTCTAATTGAGTTGGATCTACTTTGACGTGAACCTGATCGGATGTCAGGTCGGTGTGCAAGGCAATGGTTTCTCCCACCAGTGGTCGAAGAATCTGCTGTATATCACTTATTGAAGAATTGAGATTCAGGACTTTCGGTTGTAGGACTTGCCGGCGGCTAAACGCCAGCAATTGGGACGTGAGAACCGTGGCCCGCTGGGCAGCTTTTTGAATAGGTTCAATACATTCTCGTTGTTCAATGGTCAAGGCTTCATCCTCCGCAAGCATTTCACTATGACCATTAATCACCGTCAGCATATTGTTAAAGTCGTGAGCAATCCCTCCTGCAAGGAGCCCGATGGATTCCATCTTTTGGGCTTGATGGAATCGATTTTCTAATTGTTTCCGTTCTGAAATATCCCGGAGCACCAGTTGAACGACGACTTGTTCTCGTTCCGTGATCGCGGTGGCTCCCAACTCGACATCGACTGTGGTTCCATCTAATCGGCGAACCTGTTTTTCAGCATAGGTCACCTTGTCCTGTCCATCCAACACCTGTTGGATTTGTTCTTTAATGCCCGCTTGATCGTCCGGATCCATAAACTCATAGGGAGATTTTCCGATTACCTGCTCGGAAGTTTCAGCCCCAATAATATGACAACCCGAATCATTGAGAAAATCAATTGTGTGGTCTTTGATAATGACAATACCGTCTGGAGAGAGTTGGATCCAGTTACGATAGCGTTTTTCACTAGCCCGCAACGCCTTTTCTTTTTCCTTCACTTCAGAAATATTATGGAGTAGCGTTTCCTTCTCATCGCGCAGGGATCGGGCCGTTTGATTTGTGACGCCATAAAAAATGCCCAAGATGAGAAGTACGGGTAATTGCAGTAACCGCTCTTCCGACAACAGCAGGTGGCCTTCCCCCTGAAAATACAATATCAATCCATAGGCGGAGCACAGTAATAGTGATAAGACCACCAATTGTTTGAAGGATGGAGCAAAGGCGGCAATAAGGATGATAAGAAAGAAGGTCATGTAGAGGTTCGAAGAAGCATGGCCGGCAAGGTAGATCACGAGGCTGGTAATGAAGGTATCTCCCAACACCAACGCCCCCGTTAACCACGTAGCCGACCACAAGCGGACTGGTAGTTGGAAGAGAACTAGAATGGTTCCCAGCATTCCCACCGCAATGAGATTTTTCCAAACGGATCCAATCTCTCCCCCACTTGAAAAGACAAGCTGATAGCAAAGGACAATGGACACCAAGGAGTGGAGCAGGCATAGCTGATACCTGCGTGACGGCATCTCGAAGGATTTCTCTACCTGTGGGCCCTTCGTTTTCTCTTGGAACATACCCTTTTACCTTTCGACACATTAAAATTCCGGCCTAACCGTTTGGGGCCATACCTGGCCCCATCACGTATAAACAAGTATACCGTATGATGAATATTTTGTAAGTTTTGGAGGTAGTTAGAGTGGCAGTTCAATGCCGTGGGGCTGGGATAAAGGGGATTCTTAAACCTTCGACTTCGGTTTTTCCAATGTGGTACGAGGATTCAAAAATTAAGAAGCTCAGAACAAAAAACTTGGGGAAAATTGTATTACACGGGAACTCGACCGAGAGGGATTTTTCCGGGAACCGCATCGGTCAATTGACGTTCAATGATGCGCCGCAGTCTTTCTTCATGATCCGGGCTGACCTTGACAAACTCCAATCCTACCCGTTCGTTCTCTTGCGTTCTGACAATTGCCTGATCCACCTCCAAGGGAAAATCATATTCGGTCAGTTTAATACTGAGACAGACCTTCTCTTCAACTTTTAAAGGCATTTTACAGGCAATTCCGCATCCCTGAATCGATAAATCAACCAGGACACCCGTCTTTCCTTTTTCCTTTCCATTCGTTTGGCCAGATGAATCGGTACCCTTGATCGTTACCGGATACCGCGCAGAGACTCGTTGGTATTCCCGCCTTGGTCCAGCGGTGATTCGTCCAGCAAAGGCTAAAAACCGATGGCGGCAGAGTTGGCACCGAAAGGGGAAAATGGTAAGGAGAGCCAATAGCATTTCATGACTGCCACGAATGAATACTCGCCTCACACACCATGACTTACATTTCGTACATTCCATACATTGGCGTCCTACATCTATGAATCCTCATGCCCTACTTCACCAATAGTCATTATGAAGAAGCAAAAGTCACACCAACGAGGAAGTCCGGTTTCCAGGATGATCTCTTTCGGATGGGATGAACAAGAATGTACACATGCAACACATTTCTATTGATCCCACTGAATGCGTTCAGGGCAGTTCTTGAACACCTCCTCAATTAGGTTGCCACACTTCCGTGACCTGACTCTTCTTCCGTCACCTTATTCATGGCCCTGTCAATCGCACTTTTCAAGGCATGAAGTGAAAACCCTTTTATAAGAAAATCTGTCACCCCTAGTTCCCTGGCTCGCTTTTCTCGGGCTTCGGTGCCTCCACCGGTCATGATAATGACTGGTGCATCTGGCGCTATTGACCTGATGCGCTCCAAGACATCCAAACCATTCATGTCGGGGAGGTCCAAATCCAGAATGGTGATATGGGGTTTATCTTTTCTGAAGATATTGATGCCATGCTCTCCCTTGGTCGCAAGCAAAGGCTGAAACTTTAACCGTCGCAGCATCATATTAAGGGTATCGATGACCAAGGGTTCATCATCTACTGCCAAGACCCTGTACATGGAACCTCCTTTCATCGATCAGTGTGCCGCTGACTCCATGAAATCGCACACCTTAGTTAGACCATCGTCAACATATGGTAACAGGTCTTTTTCATCTTCCCAAATGTAATGTAAAATTCGAACCGAGACTCTTATGACCGGTCCAACACCTCGCGCACCTTCTTGGCCAACACTTTGGCCTGAAAAGGCTTTCGAAGAAAGGCGGTTCCCTCTTTTAAGATTCCATGCTGTACGATGGTATGGTCCGTATAGCCGGACATATACAGAACCTTAATCCCAGGACGGAGTTCCACAATCTTCTCGGCCATCTCCGGCCCATGCATGCCCGGCATCACGGTATCTGTGAGCAGCATATCGATCTGCTGCTGGTATCGAGCACAGACCCGGAGTCCATCATGGCCATCTCGTCCTTGGATGACCGTGTACCCCCAGGACTGAAGCACCGCACAGGCCAGGTCGCGAACGACATCTTCATCCTCGACGAGGAGAATCGTCTCTGTTCCATGACTATCGGATTCTACAACGGCATCAGTGTCACTAATAAGGGCAGAGCCAATCTCCGGCTTAAAATATATTTGTACATTGGTACCGATTCCCACTTCACTGTATAACCAGATATATCCTCCACTTTGCTTCACGATTCCGTAGACTGTCGCCATTCCCAAGCCAGTTCCTTTCCCTTTTTCTTTGGTCGTATAAAACGGCTCAAATATACGAGCTTGCGTTTCCTTCGTCATACCGCATCCGTTATCACTGATAGTCAAACGGACATAAGACCCGGGAGTAATCGGACCATGTGCTCGTGCGAAAAGATCATCCACTTCGATATTCCGCGTTTCAATCGTCAAGGCGCCACCGTCCGGCATGGCATCTCTGGCATTCACGCATAAATTCATGAGGATCTGTTCAATTTGACCGGGATCGGCCTTGATATTGGAGATGTCGGCCCCTAAATCGGGAGTCCACTGTATATTCTCCCCTATTAATCGTTTGATAAGCGACTCGATGGCTTCAACTGATTCATTCAGGTTCAGGACCTTCGGTTCCAACACCTGTTTTCGCCCAAATGCAAGGAGTTGGCGAGTCAGCCCAGCTGCGCGCTCCCCAGCATATTGGATTTGATTCAGACCATGTCGCATCGGATGCCCCTCTTCCGCATCCAGCAATAATAAACTGCAGTATCCATTAATTGCCGTGAGTAAGTTGTTAAAGTCGTGAGCCACCCCTCCTGCAAGTTGCCCGACCGCTTCCAACTTCTGAGATAACCGTAACTGTTCTTCCAATTGTTTGGTTTCGATGAATTGGCCGATTTGAGAGCTGACGATCGTCATGAGTGCAATAAGATCCTGATCCGGTTCCTGCACTCTGGAGGACAAAAACTCCAGGACACTCAGAACTTCACCATGAATGAGAATAGGCACGCCAAACGCCCCATGAAATTTACAGGTATTGGCTTCATGTAACCGGGGAAAGTTTTTGTCATTCGCAATATCAGGTATCCAGACTGGCTCCTTATTTTTCCAGATTCGGCCCGGCAAACCGATTCCCGATTCAAACCTGCGGGAACGCGTGGCGTCAATAAAGGCCTCATTGTTCAGGGTTTTGACCTGCCAGAGGGACCGACATGCCAGCTGCGCCGTCTTAGGCTCCGGGCTCCACAAGGCGCCAAATTCCCAATCTAGTGTCAAGCACACCGCTTCCAAAATCCTGGGAGCCACCTCCTCCAATTCCTTTGCCTCAGCTAGGATCAAGCTGATCGTCACCTGTAACATTTTATACTGCTCGGCCCGATGCCTAGGAGTGACATCGGTAATAAAGCCCTCAACTGCCACCAGCTCCCCTTTGGCATTGAGGACGGGCGCCCCCTTTTCCCATACCCACTTTTCTTGTCCAGATTGTGTTTGAATTCTATAGGTCAACTGATAAGGACGTTGCTCACTGATCTCTCGTTTAATGACATCCTGGACGGTGACCCAGTCTTGAGCATGCACGATTTGTTTATGGGTTATTCTTCTTTCCAGCAGTTGAATGGAAGGGATTTCAACAAGATCCAAACATCCGTTACTTGTAAACTCAAAGGTGAGATCAGCATCGAACTTCGAGCGATAGACCATTCCCGGAAGGTTGCTCATCAGCATGGACAGGGTTCGTTCACTTTCCTGAACCTTCTCTTGTATTCGCTTTCGTTCAACCGCATACTCCACTGAACGTTTCAGCAGCTCACTACTGACCTTGCCCTTGACCAGATAGTCCTGAGCCCCATATCGAACCGCCTTGACAGCCAGCTCTTCATCATTCATTCCTGACATAACAATAATTGGGAAATGGGGCGCTTGGGCGGCCACTTGGTGGAAGGTGTCCAGACCAGAACTTCCAGGTAAGGTCAAATCCAACAGGACGACATCCACGACCTCCTTCGTGTCATCAGCAAGTCGAGAAATGGCATCGGATGTTCGGTCTGCAAACTCGAACCGGTAAGGAGAGGTAGCCGAGTCATTCAACATGGTCTCGACCAATACCCGGTCATCATCATTGTCTTCGACGAGAAGAATATTCAAAAGCTTTCACTCCACCTATCAGTTGTTTTTCGGAATGCGCGCAACCAACGTCCAGTAATACTCAAATTGCTTTACAACCTTTACGAATTCCGCGAAGTCCACCGGCTTTTTGATAAACGAACAGGCCCCATATGAATAGGCCTTCACAATATCTTCTTCTCGTTCGCTGGTGGTCAGAATGATGACCGGAATCGGTTTCAAGGCCGGATCCCCTTTCATTTCTTCCAGAACTTCAAACCCATTTTTTCTCGGCATATTAATATCCAACAGGACCAGCGTCGGGACGATGGCATCAGAATAATTTCCCTCATGTCGTAAATACTCCAACGCTTGTTCACCATCTGAGACGACATTCATACTGTTCAACATTTGAATTTCTTCAAATGCTTCTTTAATGAGCATTACGTCATCCTCATTATCATCGACGACCAACAACTCAACGAGACGTAAATTTTCCTGGGTATTCATGTGCGTATCCTCTCTTCATTCCTTGAAAACGTGACGATAAATTCCGAGCCGCCCCCTTCACGAGGTTGCACCCACGCCCATCCGCCATATCGCTCAGCGATTTGGCGCACAATGGCAAGCCCAGCTCCTGTTCCTTCGACTTCCCTCCCAACAGCCCGTTGGAAAAGCTGAAAAATTCGTTCGGTCTGATCTTCAGGCACACCAAGTCCTCGGTCCCGAATGACAATTCCCACCTTGGCGGGACCGGATCCATTGGAATGGTACGGAGCAATTTCGATGTCGGGGGGATGGCCGTTGGCGGTAAACTTCAGCGCATTGCCAACCAGGTTAAAAATGACCTGAGTAATCCAGGTCTTCTCCACTGGAAACTGAGGGATTTCTTCTTCAATGCGAACGACTGCCCCGGTTTCTTCAATGCGATGACGGAGGGACTGGAGCACATCGTCCACCACTTCTCGACCATTGATGCTCACATCGGTCGCGGCAATCCGTCGAATCCTGGATAGAGCTAGTACATCATTGAGCAAGGTATTGAGGCGCTGTGCCCCTCGAACGATTCGAGCAAGAAAATCTTGGCCTTTCTCATCGAGCTTATCGGCATACCGGCTTTGAACCAAATTGGCAAAACTTTCTATCCCCCGAAGTGGTTCCCGCAAATCGTGGGAGGTCACGTATAACAAAGTTTCCAGTTCCTTATTTTTGGCATTAACTTCTTCTTCGGCCTGCTTTCGCTTCGTAATATCTAAAAACGTCACGACCGCACCAATCACTTGTTGCTGTTCGTCACGAGTCGGTACACTTAAATATTCGACCGGAAAACTTGTTCCATCATTCCGCCAAAAGATGTCTGCATCACAGCGATGTGAGGTCCCTTCTGTGATCGACTTATAAATGGGACAGTCTTCTTTGGGGTATGGGGAGCCATCAGGCTTCGTATGATGAATCAGGTCGTGTTGCGGTTTCCCGATGATTTCGTGTTGCGATCCACCGATCATTTCTAACGCCGACGGGTTGAGAAATGTCGTTCTTCCCTGAAGATCCAATCCATAAATTCCTTCCGCCACGGAATCCAAAATGAGTCGATGTTGCTGGTTAACCTCATCGAGGTCCTCTTGTATTCTGGCCCGCTCGGCCATCACCTGTTCGAGTTCAACATTTTTACGAGAGACTTCCCTGGCTCGAATTCTGGCACCTTGCCCGACATACACTAGCCCCGAGACCAACCCGGTTAGCAATAGCCCCAACAGCATGGCAATCTCAGGCATTCCAGTTTGAACCTGCTCGAGCAACTTGTCCGTCGGCCATAGGCGTAGGGTCCACGATACGTTTTCCAACTCTATTGAAATTTCTTGGAACCGATCATTTCCCTTGGTTGAAGTAGAACCTAGGGCTTTTTTCTCTCCATCAAAAATTGTAAAGGCATACCCGGCTTTCCCTTCTCTCTCCACCAAGGCCCCAAGGGAGTCTTTAAATCCGAACACCGCAAGTAAAAACCCATCGGAACGACCTTTGACAAACAATGGTTGATAGACGAGAATACCTTCATCTCCTCCGGCAAGGGTGATGGGATGAGAAATCCATAAGGACTTTTGGTCAATCGCGCTCTGAAGTATTTCTTTTCCTCGATCGTCTTTCCCAATATGGTGACTAAAATTTCTTTGATATCCTTCCTTCGAGACAATCCAACGAATGTTCAATGCAGAGTCCACCCATTTAATGGCTTGGAACATATGATCATGACGAATATAATACGTGGCGTCATCCTGCCAATGGGCTTTCGAAGTTCCTTCATTTAATTCCCATCGCTTTCCCATCCGGACCAGAGCCTGGAGAGAGGGCATCACTTCCCGCTTGACATCTTGGGCGAGACTGACCAATTTCTGATTGTTCAATTGCTGAATAAATTTGTCTTCCCCCTGCTGGAGAGACTGTGACACATTCCAGGTAAAGAGAAGCAGGCCACAGGCCACCGGAAACACAATCCATCTTGTTCCAACCGTCGAGGTGTTCCTCGTTTCCTGCCAGGCATGGCCAAGTAGGCCGGCTCCGAATGCCAGCATTCCGAAACCTGCATGAACGGCAACACCTGTCGAGATGCCCCACCCTATTGATGACGTCAGTTCCCCAACATAACCCAACAGTATGACTGCTCCCAGCCCGGCAATGAATGCTCCCGCGGTTCCCAACACCCATGGACGTGAGATTAACCAGAAGGACGACGCAGGATAGAGAAGCCCAAGACCTGCTAAGGAAAAAGCGAGAGCGGCTTTTTTTCCCATGCGACCAGGAAATAGAAGATCATCTGAAAAGGTAAAGGTCATGAACAGACGGTCAATCCCAAGGTTCACTCCAAAGACATACTCGGCAAAGGTCACCACACCGAATAGTCCAACGATCACTCCGCAAGCACGGGCCATGAGTGGACGTCCTAGGGTAAGGGCCAATAATCCAACGCCGGAGATGAGGAAACAAAGTGCGGCATTGAACTGGAGATGGGCATAACCGGGAACAATTTGGACAAGCCTACTGTCTCGCATTAACCATCCAACGATGACGATGGCACCCAGCAGGGCCGTCAACAGCGCCGTTAACTGCACGCCCCGCAGCACCCAGGCTGTGGTTTTGCTTTGAGAGGGAACCTGGTCCATGTTGTTTCTCACGGTGACCCTTCAGCCGGATTAGGTAAGGAGATTGTTACTTTTTTTGATGCAGACACACATGATTCCTGGCACTTCCTCATTTCCCGAAACCTCACTCCTGAGGGTCCACCATACAACTACCTGTCAAAACGCGAGTTGATTGGATCCCTATACATTCCTACAGGTAAAACTCGGGATGAACTCTTAAAGTTAAAGGCTATTACAAGGGTACCATAAATTCTAGAAATTACTGATTTTGCAATCGATTTCCCCTCCCCTGGCATAAATTTTTAATAAAGAAATACACGTATGCACCTCTTCTGGGAACATCTGGCCATCAATCAAACCAAATCCTAATAGAAACAGGTCCAATGGCCAGGACGATTTGAGGCACCGCCCTGCCAGCCAAACATTCCTTCTAATCTTGACCTTCTGGGACATTCAGATAGAGTAGTGAAAGGAGGATTAGCCAGACATGAAGAAGAAATCCCTTCAGGTCATGTTAGTTGAAGACAACCCCGATGATATTGTCCTGGCACGTGAAATGCTTCGAGAGGCTTGCCCGGGAGAATTTACACTCACTGAAATTTCGCGCCTTAGCACTGCTCTTAAAAAATTAGCCTCAGAAACCTACGACGCCGTGCTGCTGGATCTTAAACTACTTGATAGCATCGGATTGGACACCTTGGCCCAAATGAACGCAGCTTTTCCCCAGATACCGATTATTGTGTTAAGTGGTTCGAACAACAACGAGATGGCCATGCAAGCCGTACAGCAGGGTGCCCAAGATTTTTTGGTCAAATGGAACGTTCCTGGAAAGGCCTTGGGCCGCGTCATTCGGTACGCCATTGCCAGAAAATCAACTCCTTCAGATGCAGGCTCCCCAATTGATTCTGAGGCTTCAGATGAAGAATCAAAATTTCCTTTGGGGCACCTCTTACAACAGGCCGTTAAGGAACAGGACATGACGAAATCCTCCGCCGCTCTTCTCTTTCTTACGTTTGAGGGGCTCGAACAATTTCCTCAAAAGGAAGGGACCGATGCCTTACCAATCTTTCGTGATATCGTGAAAAGAATTCAGCTCTCCCTACGAGAAGGAGATCGAACCGTTGCGGTTGGACAAAAGGGTGTGATCATCACCTTAAAAGACCAAGTTCCTCACGCCCTGCTCACGGAAGTCGGCAGCCATATCGTGAGGGAACTCGGACGCCCCTTCCTCTGTGAGGGAGTGACGGGCATTATTCAAGCGAAGGTTGGTCTCATCGCGTATCCTCTTCCGGAAGCGAAACAACCGCGAACATCTCCTACTGGCCATCCTTCCCTGTCTTCATCAGTGGCTCTCAAGCCAAACCCAGCCACCTAACTGTTCCTGGCCCTGATGGCCGTCCGTAAATCCTCCACAAATCCTTGGGAATCTCAGAACTGCAGGATTCTCCTGCTACGGCAAGGGATTCAGGTTTGTTGGAATAGGGTGGAAAGTTCCTGAGGTTTGACGATTCCGCGCTCGGTAATAATGGCGGTCACGTACGCGGCAGGTGTGACATCAAAGGCTGGGTTAAGGACGGGCATACCCTCAGGTGCAATTGGCGGACTCCCGAAGATGGAGAGCACTTCATCCGACCGACGCTGTTCGATCGGAATGTCGTTTCCGGAACCGGTGGACATATCGATGGTGGAAGAGGGAGCTGCCACATAAAACGGGATGTTATGGGCTTTGGCAAGGACTGCGACAGAGTAAGTGCCAATTTTATTGGCGACATCGCCGTTTGCGGCAATCCTATCCGCTCCGACGATACAAAGGTGAATTTTCTTTTGTCTCATCAACGCTCCGGCCATATTGTCCGTAATGAGCGTGACGGGAATGTTATCCTGCATCAACTCCCATGCCGTCAGACGAGCACCCTGTAACACCGGTCGAGTTTCGTCGGCAATGACTTGAATATTCTTCCCCTCTTCCCACGCGGCTCTCACAACGCCAAGTGCCGTCCCATATCCTCCCGTCGCCAACGCACCGGCGTTGCAATGGGTCAAAATGGTGTGCCCGTCTTGAACTAACGTCGCGCCATGTTTGCCCATGATTTTATTGATGGCAATATCTTCATCCAAGATGGCTTGCGACTCTTCAATCAGGCCTTGACGAATATCGTCTAATGGTCTGTCCCGCCACTCTTCGACCTTGGATTGCATACGACGAATCGCCCAAAATAAATTAACGGCAGTCGGGCGAGTTCCTGCCAGACAATTACAAATTTCCGAAAATTCTTTTGTAAATTGATCATATCGCTTGGCAGAAATGGACTGCGCTCCCAACGCGGCTCCCATGGCGGCTGTGACCCCAATGGCCGGGGCACCCCTTACTTTCAATTCTTTGATGGCCTGGGCGACCATCTCGTAATGGTCACACTCCAGGAAGGCGACTTTACCAGGCAGGAGGCTTTGGTCGAGAATTCGAACCGCTCCATTTTTCCATTCGACGGTAGGAATCATGGTCTCGGTTGAGATGTACGACGACCAGCATGTTCCAGAACAGTGACCATGATGACGATAATAACAGCTTGAGCTAGCAAGAGTACAGCTTCAAACGTTCCGGCTTTTCTGAGAACTAAAGCAGCAAAACTTAAGGAAATGGTTAGGGCAAAGATCATGACGACACTGGCCAGACGGCTGCCCAGCGCTCGCTCCCACCTGTGATGTAAATGATCTTTGCCCACGTAATCGATCCATTCCTTCAGTGAACGGACTTTTCCCAATAAAATGCGTTCGACTGTGATATGGATCATGTCGTAAATAAGCACACCAAAAATTAAAAGAGGATTGCTAAACGAGACGATAGGATTGCCATCTGCCCAATCTCCCTTGACAGCCAAACAGGCCAAGGTAAATCCTAAAAAGGTAGATCCGCAATCACCCATAAACACAAGAGCTTGTTTTTTTATTCGTAAGTTATACGGGAGGAAGCCTAACCCTGCCCCCATGATGCCGAAGGCCACCAAGGCCAGACTCATTTGACCTGCTTCCACTGCGATAAGTCCCAGAAACAGCGCCATGAGGATCGCCAAGCCTGTCGCCAACCCATCCATTCCATCAAAAAAATTAAACGCGTTCATTATTCCAACGATCCACAAGAGCGTGATCAGAATATTCGCCGCCTGTCCTAGTGGACTAGGGGGAAAGAGTGTCAACACGGTTCCTGTTGAAATGACCAAAGCCGCACAGGCGACCTGAGCCGTAAGACGAATCCAAGCCGGAACATGCCCTTTATCGTCAATGATGCCAAGCATAAACAGAAGCGTGCCTGCAAACAGTATCGGGCCCATGCCATTCATCGCCAAATCCGAGCCAATCCAGAGGGCACAAATTAACCCTCCATAGACCGCAACGCCTCCCAATCGAGGCGTATCCTCCTGATGGATTTTTCTGGAATCCGGAGTATCGAGAAAATTCCATTTATGCCCAAAATGGATGGTAAGAGGGGTCAGGAAAAACGTCATCAAGAAAGCGAAGCACAGAATATAAGCACCCTGCCATGTGGGAGTTACCAGAAAATACTGCGTCCACGTCATCCCAAACAGGAGAAGGAGTCCGCATCCCAGAAGGCTGGCTGGGATCACCCAACGAACCGATTGCTTCCATTCAAGACTATGCTGCGTCAACGTCGTCGGCATCATGCTATTTCTTCACATAAGACGGTGGCCGTATATTCGACCTCTTCATCAGTCAACGAAGGATAGATTGGCAACGACAAGGCCGTATGATAGGCCTCGTCGCTTTTGGGAAAGTCCGTCTCCCCTAAATAACGATGGAGTGGACGAAAAATAGGCCGGCGACATTGTATCCCTCGGTTTTCCAATCTGGCCATGAGATGAGCCAAAACGTCATCTTTCCCTTTCAGGTACGGCAACCGAACGACAAAACGAAAGTAAACATGGGTCCGGCCCGGGACAATAGATGGAAGCTCGATACTTTTTCCCTGGAGACGGCTGCGATAATAACCGGCTATTTCTGATCGGCGGTTGAGGAAGCCTTTAAGTTTTGCTAATTGAGCCAAACCAAGAGCCGCCTGCATATCCGTCATTTTATAATTTCCCGCTGCTGCATTGAGGTGCTCCATCTCATCGTATTGGCGAATTCCCAAGGCCCGGCTCAACAGGTTTTGATGATTCGAAAGAATCATGCCTCCTTCACCCGCACACAGTAATTTCGTCGCATAGAGTGAACAGACCGCCATGGTGCCGACCGTTCCGACCTGACGACCATTTTCCATAGCTCCCAGGGTTTGGGCACAGTCTTCAATAATTGGAACATCGAAATTTTCGAGTGCAGTCAGGTGAGCGGGAAATCCAAAAAGATGCGGCACAATGATCGTTTTCGTGCGAGTGGATAGGGCCTGTTCAACATGTGCGGGATCAAGTGCATAGGCATCTAATTTGATATCAACGAGAATGGGGATGGCCCCTATCCGCTTGGCCGCCAGCCAAGGCGCAGCGCAGACAAAACTGGGCATGATGACTTCATCACCCGGTCCTACCCCTACGGCACGCATTGCTAATTCCAAGGCCACGGTACCGGAACTCACTGCCACTCCACCCCGGACGCCAACGAATTGAGCCAGTTCACGCTCCAAAGATTGGACCATCAATCCTTGAGCGATATGACCCGTTCTGAGTACTTCTGCCACTGCGTCCACATCATCTTGCTCCAGATGCACACGAGAATGGGGTATGGTCGTGATCACGTTCGTCATGATCCGATATTGATGAACAACCGTAACGGCAAAAAGGCTTCCGCGTTTTTTACTCGGCCTTGTATCCCGCGAAAATTTGCACAGGAACGAATAATATCGGTAATGGCCACACCCTCAATGTTCGTTTTGATGACTTGTGAGGAATGGGCTCGCAACGCTTCCAATTTTTCTTCTAACACACTGTCAATATCAACAAATACGGTTGGGGAAAAATTCTGAGTCGTCGGCCCTTCGTAGAACAATACATTTTTAGTATACCGCGTCGCGGTAATCGTGCTGAGGGAAAGATTTCGATGATCTTGGTGGGTATCTTCCGGGTAATGTACAAAAATAAAGTCAGGCCGGACTTCCTTGACAACTCGTTCAATTTTGATAATCAGTTTTCGATCGAGGGGGAGCTCGGTATCCCGATACCCGCCCCAATATATTTTTTCCGTTTTCAGAAACTTGGCGGCCTGTTCCTGTTCGCGCTTCCGTATACCTTTCCTTGCACCCTTATCACCCTCCGTCATCACCATTAAAAAAATTCGATGATCCCCCTGCGCATATTTTATTAATGTTCCGCCACAGCCCGCTTCAATATCGTCGGGGTGCGCCCCAATCGCTAAGACTCTCATCTTCCGAGACTGGGTTCGTTGTCTTCCCACAGGTCCTCCTACAACTGCAGATGTCGGATAACAGTTCGCAAGATCACGTGTTGACTGAGACTGAGGTTTCCGTTCGGCTTTTCCGCAGATAGTTCAATCCTTGACGGCCATGGTTGAACACGAGGTCAAGAGCAGAAAGCCCGGAAACAAACGGTTGGTAACATTGAACGTATTCGGGATGTTGAAATTCTTGAATTTCCAAATTCACACCAGAGTCTTGAAATTTTGACAGGTTCATATAAGCTTCAGCACCTGGTCCAGCCAGGTAATGGGTGGCTCCAACCGCTCGACAAATGTCGATTAGACGGTCTGTCGGTTCTTCTCTTGCGTCGATGTCCGAGGCAAGACGGATCGGCGTTTGGACATTCAAGCATTTCAATAACCACCGAACTGTCGCAACGTTGAGGTCTGAAAGGTGCTCAGTCCGCTCACGGAACAGCTTCTGTAGGGATTCCAATCCTTCATCTCGAAAGGAAGCACGGCTATAATGCATTTCCAACGCTCGAAGGTGTCGGGCCCGCCAGTCAACCGACTCATCGATCATCACTTCTCGAATTTTTTGACCGAATCGATGACGGATAGGGACCGTCAACCATTGCCACCCTTGTGCCGTACGTATCCGGTTTCGATTCTGCCATTCATTTTTTTTGAATTGAACATTGTCCAATATGACAAAAATATCGGCCCGGTCAATTTTATCCAAATATCCCAACCAGGGAAGATATTGAGGCTGGTGGATTGTGACACGCATCCGACCCTTCCTTGTGTGTCATCCTCCCGGCTGGTTCATCACATATTGATCCTGTGGGGGTGGTATGACAAAAATCGGATTACTCAAGATTTCTCCAGGCCCATTTATTTCTACACGATAATAGAATGGTCTCCAAGATTTTTCGTACTTTGACTGAAAGACATGCTGCAAGGGTGTGTGCCCTGTCACCTTCGACAATACCGTTCCTGATTGAACGAGTTTCAAGCTCACAGGATAGGCCTGTTGGTCGGTTGCAGAGACTTTGATGACGACGGAAAGGTCCTGTGCTGATGACAACTGAAGGGTCTCGCCCATCCCTGCCTGACAGGAAGGTATCGGGCATTGTACATGGAACTCATCGAGCCGCAAATGAATGCCTGGTTTATACTGACCGACGGCATAAAATCTACCCTGCTGCATGGCTTCCATCATTCCCTCCATGGAACGCTCCTTGACCCATAAAACATTCAAGACTTGGTTTAACTCAATACCTGCTTGTCCCGGGACATGAAAGGCAATCTCTCCAAACAGGTACGGGACCATGTGGCGGTGCCCGGCAAGATATTGTCCTAGGGTCAGATCCCATATTCCTCCAGGATCGTGAATATGACGAGTATCCTGATAGACCCCTCCGAAACCAGAAAACCCAGTTGTTTGGACCAATGCTTCTGGATGTGGATCGGTTTTCACCTGAACTGTTCCTAAGGCGCCAAATGAATAGGCGTTGGAATCGCGAGCTTCCGGAAGGGACCACACAATCATCCCCTCTTTCCCCGCTACGTGGTCAATCAAGGTTTGATAGGGTGTGAATCCTAATTGGTCATCATACGTACTATAGAGCGGTTCCCCAAAGGGCCAGGCATTCATGGTTAGCAACAAGGCCACGACGGCCAATCCGCCTCCAATCATTTTGAACTTGCGCCGTTTCCGTCGACTCCGAGACCGCCGAAACCAATACCATCCCGCCGGCAGGAACAAGAGGACCGGGAGCATACTGACGAGCATACTCCATCCGTGATGAAACGAGGCTGCATTCCCGCTTGCTGGAAGCTTCGTATAGTCCTCTCCATTTTGCAATCCAAAGACAAGAAGGTTTCGCTGAGAGTTATGCATTGTGAGGTCACCGCTCAACAATGACCCCGTCCAATAATAATGTGGGGCTACTTCCACACCGGGAATCATCAGTACATCAGGATAAGCGGTTTGCACTTGGGCTACATCTGACAGAAACGGTTGAATCGAGTCAGCAGAAAGAGAAGGGATGGTATATGAATGTCGCAATATCTTTCGAAGCGGGGGAAGACCATATTCATATCGAAGGGCAAAATTTTCTGCCAGGACCACCGCATCGATACCAAACCGCTGACTCCGTTCAGCCAATTGATTCAGAGTGAGCGAACCGGTACTCCACGTACTATGCACATGAAAGGCGGTGACCAGAGAGTGATAGGTAGGAGACTTGGACTCAGCACCGAACGCCTGCAGGCCTGGGTAGCCGCAAAGGCCTAACAGAAATGGGATTACCGACAGCATCACGGTACCGAGGTACTTCGCGCATGTGGTGATAGGACTCATGAATTGGATCTCGAGGCCCTGTCGCCTCCGCGGAGAGCCGTCTCGTACGTTGACTCAATCGCGCCGACCATGTATGCCGTACTAAATCGTTCTCCGATGGATTCGCTTGCCCTGGCCCCGATCTCTTTTCTCCAATCGGGACGCTGAATGTATTCCAGCAAGGCATGTTCAAGGTCCTCAATATTTCCAGGGCGAACGAGCACTCCAGTTTCGCGATGCCGCACCACCGCCGGAATTCCGCCAACCTCAGAAGCAATCACCGGCCGTCCAGCGGCCATCGCCTCAATTAATGCCCGTCCCATCCCTTCATTGAGAGAGGGCAATACAAAAATATCCATTGCGGCAAGGCATTCAGGAACATCCTGACGCTCCCCCAAAAAAGTGAGGGTCCCTTCCAAACCCAAGTGATGCCCCAAGGCCCGCAACTCACCTTCCAATTCTCCGCGACCTACCATCAGGATATGAAGCTGCGGAAAGCGCGTCCGGAGGCGTCCCACGGCTTCAAGAAGAATTTTGTGGCCCTTCACCGATGTCAACCACCCAACCGATCCTACAACCAGCGCGTCGGGTTGGCAGGAAAATCCACTTGGCCGATGCCCCCTAACCCCAACCCAGGATCTGAACGGTTCAAGATCAATCCCGCTCGGTGCCACATCAAAGGCCTCCGCCGTTCCGACTCCCCTTTCTAGGTGTTCAAGACGTTCGGATTCTGTCAGGCCAATTAAGCGAGTCGTCCACTTGGCTAACCACCGCTCTGTTGAGAGAAAGACCCAAGAAGTCAAAGGTCCAAAATGTCCGTAAAACACATGTCCGTGAGGAGTATGAATAATCACAGGAACTCCAGTAAGCATTGCGGCAATCCTGCCGAGAACACCAGCCTTCGATGTATGGGTATGGACGATGCTGGGACGGAACTGACGAAACAGCCTGACGAGCTGTTGTAAGGCAAGAAAGTCTTTTACTGGATGAACCTCTCTCGTTAACATCGGGATCCGGCGCCATGTGACTCCGGCGTGATCGAGAATCGTTTGGTTATCGATCGTGGCATCGGCACCACCCTGCGTAGCCCATCGACCCGTTTCTCCCATGAATACAATGGGACAATACCGCATTCGATTATGGCCTAAGGCGGTTCGCATGGTATTGACCGCCGATCCACCCCGATCCAATCGGGTGATGACATGAACGACCGTATGAATTTTTTTGGAGGTGTGGGACCTAAGCCGCTGCTGAATAGCCAAATTCCTCCAATATCTTCGTTAATTGCGAGGCATGATGTTCCCAAGAATATTTCTGTTCGACCAGTTCTCTTCCTTTACGCGAGAGTCGCACTTGTTCAGAAGGATTGTCGTGAAATCGTTGTAGAATATTCGTTAAGGCAACAGTTAGGGATGGAGCATCTGCGCCCTTAGCCAGAAACATGGGGTCGATCTGGGATAAAATTTCAGGAATGGCCCCGACTGGAGTTCCCAGAACAGGTGTTCCACTTGCTAGGGCCTCAACCGTAACCAATCCGAAACCTTCAAGCTGCTGGGTGGGCATGACGACAAGATCGGACGCTTGATAATACTTCGGGAGACGGTTCTCTGGAATGTACCCAACCAATCGAATGCAATCTTTTAAACCAAAAAGATCAACTAAAGCTTGAAGTTTTGGTCGAAGAGGTCCTTCACCACCAATTTCCAAAAACATGTGTTGAGCAAATTTTCCGACGGCAGCAACGGCCTGAATGAGGGTCTCTAGTCCCATTCGCGGCACAAGATTCCTTACCGTGAATACAATGAACTTGTGTTGGGGTAGGCCGAGTTCCTCTCTCACCTGCATTTTGTCCCGTGACGGGAAAAACTTCTCGGGATCGGCTGCACCTGCCACCTTCCTGATACATGATTCTGAAATCTCATGTGATACTTTAACCCTCTCACGCATAAAATCGCTCAAGACAATGACCCGCGAACAACGACGCATGACGGTACGTTCGATTAGGCAACGTGTCTGTACATTCAAACGATATCTTGCCCGATGAGAGAAATGGGTGCCGGGATGAACCCGCGTCAGGAACTCTTCATGTGCCAAAGAATGACAAACGTAGAGCCACCGCCTAATCTGAGACGTACGAAACAAGATGGGACCAATTCCAGCTAGGGATTGATGAATGATCCCAATATCAATCGACCTGTCTTCCCGAATTCTGTCCAGGCATTGCACCGACCGACGAATCGTTGAGAGGACAAAGGATGCTTCATTACCGGTGGATACACGATAGCGGTACTCCCGAATCCCATCCACGATTATGTCTTCTCTGGGGTCACCTTTGGGGGCCCGAGCGATCACGGCCACGCTGTGCCCCCTTCGTTGCAATCCCAAAGCCTGCTCTCGCAGAACGCGTTCTGCCCCACCCAAAATTGACGCGATCGATACTTCTCCAAATAAGACAATGTTCATGACACGAATGATTCCCGGGATAGAAGCTGGCCCTGAGACTGTTCCTTCAGCTTTTCTTTCCACATTTCATAAATCAGTAACCCATACACTTGATCTGAGAAATTTCTCGCACCACTCTCGTGTTGGTCTAAAAGCCACCGTACATATTTTGGATTGAGAATTTCGTGTTCTTTGATCGCTTTCTCAGACACATAGTCATGCACCATCTCTCGCAAATCGTCACGAAGCCAACGAGCCATTGGCACTTGAAATCCATATTTAGGCCGCTTGAGAATCGAAGATGGTATAACGGGCTCGAGTGCGGTACGCATAAAACTTTTCAATTTCCATCGTGACAGTCTCACTGAGGCTGGAATGGTGCGAGCCAAGGCGAGGAGATGGTGGTCGCAGAAGGGCACTCGCAGTTCAAGAGAATGCGCCATACTGAGACGATCTGCCATTCTCAATAAATCGTCAGGGAGATAGGTTTGGAGATCCAATCCCATGGCTTGGTCAGCGGGTTCCTTGGAAGGCCACCGATTAAATTTTTCTCTGTACGCCTGCTCACAGTAGTCAAAGCCGGCATCATCTTGAAAATCCTTGGTAAAGGCTGAACGACCCCATTCAGTCGGGATAAAGGTCGTCCAACTGAGATACTGGTCAGCAAGCGAAAGGTCTCCATCCTGCATAAACCGCTTCACCCGTCCCCATCGATTTTGGTTATCGGCACTGTCTCGCAGTCCAAACGCCACATTGCGCCCCATCCATTTTCGAAGGCTCACCGGAAATCGGCTGTACTGTTTCGCGACGTGCATACCCAGGTACCGCGGATACCCTCCAAACAACTCATCACCCCCAATTCCCGACAGCCCTACGGTCACCGACTGACTTGCAATTTTAGAAATGAGATAGGTTGGTATTGAGGAAGAGTCCGCAAACGGTTCACCCATCGATTCAATAATTTTGGGGAGTAATTGCACAACATCGGGATTGACAAGTTCGGTATGGTGCACAGTGCCAAAATGCTCTGCCAACAAACGCGCTGTTTCGATTTCGTTAAAGGCACGATCGGCTTTGGGCTCATACCCAATCGAAAAAGTGTTGATCGGCTCACTCATTTCTTGATGCATCATTGCCAGGATGGAAGCTGAGTCCAGGCCACCGGAGAGTAACAATCCTATGGGTTTATCGCTGATCAGGTGAGAGCGAACCGTATCGCGTAACAGGGTACGGAACGCTTCAGGCCTGTTCATCGCTGGAGGGGAGGAGTCCCGAGTCACTTCATTATCCAGGCGATAATATTGCCAACTCTCTCGTCGTCCCCCTTGAATCTTGAGGATCTCGCCAGGACCGAGCTGGACAACTTCATCATAAATCGTTTCCGGCCCGGGTATATAGAGCTTTGAAAAATAGGCCGCGAGGGCATGCCGGTTGATCGAATGACGAGAAAGGACTGCCAAGAGAGAAGGCAGTTCGGAAGAAAACAGGAGCAAGGGATTCCCGTCGAGCCCAACTTCCTCGGGGGCCACATACAATGACTTGATTCCTAAGCGATCCCGTACAAGGAGTAGCTTCTGTTGTTCTTGATCCCATAGCGCCAAGGCAAACATCCCTTGCAATCGATGCACAAAGGATTCACCCTCTTCTTCGTATAGGTGAACCAACACTTCCGTATCACAACGAGAGACGAAGTGATGCCCTTTGTTCGTGAGTTCAACCTGGAGTTCCCGGTGATTATAAATTTCTCCGTTGAGCACGACATGTATGCGCTTCGATTCATTGGTTTTTGGTTGTCCTCCATTGAGAAGATCGATGACTCGCAATCGTCGAGCCCCCAAAGCGATTCCAGATCCCCGATAAATTCCCTTGTCATCCGGCCCTCGATGAACGAGACGGTGTAACATCTCATCAAGGATTCCCGGTTCTGCCTGCCCAATATATCCAGCAATTCCACACATCGTTTAGACGGCTTTCTCCTACCGTTCCCTCCGGGAACCTTCCTGCTTCATGTGTTTCCCACGTTCTTGATCAAGTGGGTTATAACCAGTCAGCTTATAGGAATACCAGGAATCTACAAACACGCTGATAAGAAGGACTAGGATCGCCATAACGATAGAAAGCACCACTGCTGTCTTCCACCCACGCAACCGTGACTTCCATGATCGTTTAGGCATGGATCTCCTGTTGTGATCCTTGATGTTTTCTGGCTATCACCTCGATTGAAAGACCATAAGGCAACCTGTCGACACCAAATCTCTTCATCAAGACATAGAGTCCTCGATCAGATTGCTTGAGGATGGCTCTCAAGGTGTTCTCGGTCTGACATGTTTTCCCATAGGAGTCCAGTTGACTTGGCGGAGCGGTTCTGATGTCTATCATCGTGAACCCTATTCGAGGCAAATGATGCCGGAAGGATTTGGCTCCAAAACCAAAGAGATGAAACACAGGCAGATGTCCCAAGCCACACAGAGAGAGAAGTCTGGCTAACCGATAATGTACCGGCCCATTGGGAACACGGAGATAAAGCAATCCTCCAACTTTCAACACCCGCCAGACTTCTTCTAAAGCTTCGATAGGATTCGGGAGGTGATCCAACACGTTCACCATTGTAACCACATCAACGTCTGCGTTCGGCAAGGGGCCGGGTGGCCAGACACATTCCACAACATTCAGGCCCTTGGCACAGGCTTGAGCCACCGCCGATCGTGAAGGATCAAACCCCCTTGCATCCCATCCCCGCCCGAGACTTAATTGAAGAAATGCTCCAGGCCCACAACCTATATCCACCATGATTCCCGGTGGTGCTACCTGGGATTCAATGCGGCTCAAGGCATGTGAAAAAATATTCTCCCTGGCCGTACCTGCCTGTTCCTCTTTAAAATCATCCCAATAGGTTTCGCGATAATACCGTAACCGCTCTTGTACCCCTTCTGGGGAGAGGGTCCAAAACAATCCACATCGATCACATCGTGTAATGGTTCGTCCCCCGACCAGTCCCATTGTTCGCCGCTCCGACGCTTCACAACCACAGGTCGACATGACAGTCTTGGATGAAGAACGTTCTTGTTGCTGGACGTGAGTCAGTGAGGGGTTAATGCCATTCATGACCGGACCCACTTGACTGTTCCATGAATTGGCTCCCTCTCATTCCCTTTCCTTTTTGAATTTCCTGCAACAAGGTGAGTACCCGACCCGTTGTGGCTTGTTGGTTAAATTGCCCGGCGCGAACCAACCCCTTTTGACGGCAGCGCAGGCGAAGTGATGGACTTGTCAAGAACTGCATCATGGCCTGCGTCATAGACTCTATTTGCTCCGGATTAAATAATACACCTGCCTCCCCGACTACCTCGGGAATCGATGCACGGTTTGAGGCCATCACAGGACATCCACATGCCATTGATTCCAGTGCCGTGAGACCAAAACCTTCAATGACCGAGGGCAAAACCGAGCATAGGGCATTACTATAGAGTTTCGGCAATTCCTCATCGGGAATGAACCCCGGGAAGCGTACAAGGTGGGCAATCCCCAGTCGATGGGATAAGAGTTCCAACGTCTTTTGATGTCGCGAATCTTGCCCTGCCAGAACAAGGTGATGGGCATTTTTCACAGATGCATCCAATCGTGAAAACGCCTGGAGCAATCGCTCAAGATTCTTATGCGGTTTAAAATTTCCAACATAAAGAATATACGGATGTTGCAGATCGTACTTTTCCTTGAGAGATGTGGAAACGCCGCTGGGTTTAAATACCGGGCTCACAGCCAACGGGATCACGTGAACATGTGTCTGTTCCACCCCCAAACGTTCTACAATGCAGCCTTTGGAGAAACAGGAGTCGGTAATAATAGCTCGAGCGCTTCGACCATACAGCGAGGCTAACCCCGTCATGATTAAATCGTACATGCGCCTGCGTCTTCCAGGATATTGGATAAACAAAAGATCATGAATCGTAATGACGACAGGACAGGGAGCATAGATGGGTCCCTTATAATATGGGGAAAGAAAAATCGTGATTCCATCCCGCGTAAGCTGACGAGGCAACATGACCTGATCCCACCAAGGCGTCCAACTCTCCTTGACGATTCGCAGTGACCTTCTGGAAATATCTGACTGTATCGACATCGCATCCGTCACATAGACCAAACATTCCCACCCAGCATGATCAGCCGCCCTTACGACTTCGCTCACATAACGTCCGATACCGGTACGTGTCCCGGATTGAAGTTCTCGTCCATCAACTCCCAGCCGAATCACGACGTTTCCCCTGCGTAACGTTCCGGTTTTTTTGCATACAACTCCAGCGCCATTCCCCAATGCAGTCCCGTACTGCGAAACCACCAATGGGCCAGGGAATCAACCAATCGCTTTCCCCATTCGGTTGCGGCGCCACGATCAAACCCGAGCCTGACGACATGAAAGTTTGCCAGCTGAACCAACGCCGTGAGCGTCTTGGTTGAAAAGAAAAAGAGATGAACCTCCCGTTCATCTGGTTCATACAGGGGAGGTCGTGCCCCACGCGTCATGGCATAGGCAAACCGAAAGATATGATCATGGACATTCGGTGTTGCAAGAACCAACCACCCTCCGGGACGCAACACACGAAAACATTCCTCCAGAACCCGCTTGGGATCCATAACGTGTTCGAGGACGTGCCAACAGGTCACGACATCAAATGCTCCGCTAGGAAAAGAGGCATCCCATACCTCACCCTGCGTCACCGAAATACCTTTTTGTTGTACGAGGGCGCAGGCGGACTTGGAAAATTCGGTACCAGAAACGTCCCATCCTTCCGTACGAGCCAGATCAAGAAAATCTCCCGTGCCACACCCTACGTCCAATAGCTTTCCCTGAGCAGGACAAGCCTCTTGAATCGACGCCATCCGGGTCTTCCAGATTTGAACACGAACATGCTGCTCCCCCCATGGACGATAATAGTCATCGCTATACGCCGCCTGGAGGGTTCGTTCCGCAGGAGCAGGCGTCACAAAAACCAATCCACAGGAACAGCGTACGACCTTGATGTCCGTCATCTGCTCCAGAGTTTCCCACTCTGTATTGCCGCATAAATTACACGGTTTCACAAGCACGCCCTAAAATATAGTGGTAAATCGATTCAATGGCAGAAACATGCTGCCGTAAACTAAAATGTTGTTCCACTCGTTGCCGGCCGGCTTGTCCAAATTGCTCTCCTAGACTTGGGTTCCGTAGAATTTTTTGGATCGCCTGTGCGAGATCCGTTGGGTTGGCCGGTTGAACCAAGAACCCGGTAAGATTTTCCTTAACAATCTCGGGGACGCCACCGGCTAATGTCGCCACCACGGGCCGTTTCATCGCCATTGCCTCAATAAGTACACGACCAAAATGTTCGTTGAGCGAAGGAAGGACAAAGACATCACAAATTTCCAGGAATGGTGGAATATTATCGCACCACCCGAGAAAGTGGACCTTTCCGTTCAGCCCTAAGTCATTTGCCTTCCGGACAAGATCCTCTTTCAACTCCCCATCACCTACCAGCAACCACTGAAGGTCTTTTCGTTCTCGATCAATAAGCTCGGCTGCTTCTAATAGATACTCGTAGCCCTTAAAGGGAACGAATCTTCCAATACTGACGATGACCGGACCCTGCTCCGTAAGCCCCAGGGATGCCCGAAGGCTAACCGTCCCCTGTCCCGTATGTTGAAAACGCCTGAGATCCACTCCGTTATACACACAGCGGACTTTATGTGGACCATGAGGTTTGACGCGTTGTTCCACGGCTTTGCTATTGACAATAATGGTATGGGCCATTTTTGATAAGACGCGGTCCCACCAACTATCAGAATCGGATACCCGCACATGCCAAATGACAGAACACCGTTTCAGGGCCCCTGCCACACCTGCATAAAACATAGCCCGCGACCCATTGGCATGAAGAAGTTTGGCTCCCGTGCGGCCAATGAGTTTCATGAGTTGCACGATACTCACACATGTTTTCATCGACGGGATGCGTAAGGCCGGAAGAGGAATTACATATGTAGCCAATCCTTGGTTTCGACACCTCACTGACATTTCCCCTTCGGAAGGGACCACAATGTGAGGCTCCCATTGTGTTCGATCCAATCCGAACAACAAATCAAGCAGGCTGAGTTCTCCCCCCCCTACGATATCTCCGTGATTGGAGACAAAGATTAATGGACAGGCCCTGCTCGTCATGGACGTCCCCACTGTATCAATCCACGCAGTCGCCCCACTTCGGCACCAACATCCATGGTAGCTTTAACAACCGGAACGACCCACCACGCCCTGCGAAATTTCGGATACTGTAAAGCAAATCGAAATCGCCAAAGAATCGCCCCGATATACAAGGACAGGCCTGCGGGTAATCCAACCACGAGAGACGGCCATTGCACGAGAAGAACCCCGAGCCCGAGTATTCGCAGACTCAAGGAACTCCGCATTACATACCAGCCAAATTGTGACTTGCTGTTTGTGATGGAGAGCAGCGCGATTTCACTCCGGCCACGCCGGACAAACCAGGTAAAGACGGACCACAGTCGATCCCTGGCTTGGTGATACACAAGGGCTAGCGGCGAAAAGACACAATCACCGAAGGCCGAGACTTGTTCGGCGAGAAGAAAGTCTTCCCCCCCGTATTGGGCAGCCTCGCTGAACCCGCCGGCCTGCAGGATGGCCTCACGGCGATAGGCACAATTGCAGGTCGACAAATATCGTGTGGGCATCAAAAATCCACCAGATTGATGTTGATATCGCAATCCTCCTCCGGGGAAGCCTAAGATATTTTCAGCCTGGCCAATGAGTCCGCAATTGCGCACGGACACCGACCCTGCAACGCCTACGAGTTCAGGTTGTCTCAGCAAGGGTTCGACTAATCCTTCAAGCCATCCTTGTTCTGCTTCACAATCATCATCAATAAAGACAATAATGTCATTTTGAACCTGTTCGACCCCTCGATTTCTCGCATAACCAAAGCCACGATTTTCCTCCGGAAGATACACGTACCGAACATCTGCCAACTCCCTCGGGGACTCACCTTCCTCCACCACGACAATTTCGACCTGGCTCCCGAGTGCACTCGAACGTCTAATGGAAGCAATCGCTTGCTGGAGTTGCCGAGGACGTTGTTTCGTACAAATTATAATGGAGACGTGGCCGCCTCCCGATTCACAGACCTTGGACCGTGACTCTTTCTCTGTTAGGACAGGTTGACGGTACATCCCTTCCTGATGGCTACAATATTTTGATACGCAAAAATTTCACAAAGCGTGGCGCTATACTGGGCTAAAGGAATCAATGACTGAGCTAACATTCGATACAAAGAATAATTCGGCAAGCGTTCATAAAAATCTCGAAAAAAGGAACGGCTCATGACATTCATCGAATTAAACTCAAATTGGATGACATCCACCCTATTGTTTTGCAAACTGGCTTCACACCCCTCTAACACCTTACATTCATGCCCTTCGGTATCAATTTTGAGCAGATCAACATGGTGAATCTGTTCATTCTCTAGAAATTGATCCAAGGTAATAATCTCGATGGGATAGGACTGCGCTTCGGTATTCCAAAATGATTCGATTGCAGGTTTATATAATGAAGCCAGGAGTGATCCTTCCTGTTCCTTAAAATCATAGATCCATGAACGTTGAGCTTTTTCTCCACACCCCACATTCAGGGGAACAAATCCAGATTGCTCGGATTGTTTGGCGAGTATAGGGAAGTGGCCTGGATGTGGTTCAAACGCATACACCAATGCCTCAGGAGCCACCTCTCGAACGAATTGGGCATAACTTCCTTGGTTTGCTCCGACATCCAGCACGACCGGAGTTGGCCCCCAACATTTCGAGAGTGCTCGAAGGAACCGGTATTCTCCAGATGTTCGTGGGTTAGAATTCCCTTCTAAACCTATTCCCATTCCGCGAATACTCAAATTGAATAACAATCTATTCAAGGGATAAAACAGCCTCCTGGCAAACATCTTACGGTACGCACTCATAAGCCAATTGAACGTGCAGTCCTTCAATCCACCCCCCGAATTCTCCATGATCTTCTCTCGATCCGCTCCCATTAAAAACAGACTGCCCGATATTTTACCGACCCCCACCATCGACCAATCGTCAGGGCCAGAGATTTACCGACAAGGAGGACGCCAATGCCCATGAGTTGAACGCTGGATAACTGTGCGCCATCATCTGTCGCATGACGTCGAACGGTGATAAGTAACCAAATCACATAGAGCCCAAGGAATGCGAGCAAAGGCTGATAAGCATATCCCATGAGTACAAGCAGCCCCAACTTTTTGTCAGCCGAAGCCAAATCAAACCAGGCAGTGTGTGAACAGCATGTGAGCCGTACAGATTTCCCCGGCAAGTCCACATAGATCCGTCCAGTCGGATGTCGACGAAGCAAAAATGAATGACTTTTTCCAAATCCGAATGCTTGGCGCATCATTCCGGTTACGGTCTTTCTTGGCACATGAGACACGATCGCGTGAGGGGTATACACAATCGCGGATCCCTGTTTGTAGAGTCTTGCGCAAAGATCGTAGTCTTCCCCGTAGATTTCCACTTCTTCCGAGAACCCTCCTACTTGTTCAAGCAGTTGACGTCGCACGGCAAAATTTGCAGTCGGAAACCCTCCTTCCCAGGGAGACCATTCTCGATATATTCGCTTGTCATCCGAAGATCGAAGTGTATAGAGCCCACTGAATTGCTCAACCAATGTTGTCGACGGTGTCGGGACAACCTTTCCCGCGACAGCCCCAACTTCCTGATCGTGAAATGGGGAAAGGATCTGTTCAATCCAATTGGCGTCCACGATACAATCTGCATCCGTAAACGCCACGATATCTCCCTGACTCGCACGAATACCGCAATTCCTTGCCGAGGTAGCTCCACGTTTTTTTTCCGAAAGGACCCTGACAAATCCGTCTTGAAATTTATGAGAGAAGTTTTGTAGGAGCACCAAACTTTCGTCTGTGGACTGATTGTCGACCAAAAGAATTTCAAGAGGTTGGAGATTGACACGAGTCAAAGACGTTAAACATTCCGAGAGCGTTTCCCAGGCATTCCAGACCGGAATGATGATTGATACGCGAAGATTCATGCCACCTTCCGTGATAGCAAGGACGCATAGAGAGAATCGAGTGGCTGTAAACATTTACTCCAGTCATACCGGTTTTCGGCAAGCTTCCTGGCGCCAGAACCTAACCGAAGCTGGGCAGAGGCATCTTGGAGGAGTCGCTCAACCTCCCCACACAAATCCGGTATCGTATCGGCAATAAGAACGTGCTGTTGATGGATAGCCTGAATGCCTTCGATTCCAACGCTTGTCGTGACAATGGGAAGACCCGCGGCCATCGCTTCCAATAGTTTGGTTCTGGTGCCCGCTCCGGTAAAATGAGGCGCGACATAGACAGTGGCAGAATGCAGATAGGGCAGCATGTCGGGGACCTCTCCTGTAATGGTAATAGCACCGCCGTCAAGATCTTGAAGACAAGCAACCGGCTTTCGGCCCACAAGGTATAATTGAGCCTCGGGACAGGTCAGGCGAATTCGTGGAAACATCTGCGTTGCCAACAACATCGCCGCATCCACGTTTGGAGAAAAGCTTAAATCCCCGCTAAACAGGATAATCGGTGGCCCCTTTGTAAGATGGGGGCGGGCCGTAACTGATTGACAATCGACACCATTGGGAGCCACGAGGACCCGCCGTTGAGGCCGCGCTCGCTCGCACCGAATTCTATCGTGATCCGAAACCACCAGCAGACATGAGGTCGGCGGCCAACACAGTAAATCGTATATACCCAAGCGAGTCATCTGAAAAAGATTCCGGCAACGGGTGACAACACCGGACTGATTTCGCCATGCCCGCCATGGTCCTGAAAGACCGTAGGACCATAAATCCAAAATAAGAGGTATCTTCAATCCCACCGGGAGATAGGGAAGCATCGCAGGCTTTTCGAGATGAATGACCGCATAGTCCTGTTGCGACAGGCGCGACTGTATCCGCTGGGCCAGCCTTGGATCTTTGCCATAGGGGCTGATCCGAAAACGTGACAATACACCTTGCGGTCCTGAAGGGGGCAACAACTCCACCTCCCGACACCATGCTCCACAGACCCCCTCAGCTTGTGCTGCATCCGATGAGGCCGTTCCCACGAGATCTACCGGGAAGCGTTGCGCTAAATAGCGGATCATGTGATACATGCGAAGCGAACCCCCTCCTAAATGGGGCAAAGGCGTATTGGGAACAAGCACAAGTATTTTCTTCATCTAGTTACTGTTTCTTCACAGAATAATGTTTCATGTCACCGGTTTCTTTCCATACGCGAAATAATAAAATCCCAGCCACTCTGCAAGAATGGTAGCATCCAGACTTTGCCAGACAGACTGCATTTGGTTGGCCAAGGTCACTTGCCATTCACGTAGACGGGGAACACGACTCACAAAGGGAAGGTAGGGAGGAATCACTCCGGCTGGAAAGACATGGATCTTCTCCAGTCCATTGTTCCGCAACATTCCAACAATCTCATTATTGGTAAATGCGCGTTCATAAAACCCTTCTTCGGATACTCCTGATCGAGCCCACCCACGCTTCAATCGACCGATCCAATCCAATGAGCGAAAGAGCGAGAACTTTCGGGGAACGATATCCGAATAAAACAGTCCTCCAGGTTTTAAGACACGGACCATTTCACCTACTATATGCGTTGGATCTGGAAAATGTTCCAACAAACCAGTTGAGAGCACAATGTCAAGACTATTTGTCGCCAAAGGTAATCGGTGCCCTTCACCTACGATAAACCGTCCCGTCACATCGGCTTGTCGGTAATTGGCTTTCGCGGCTCCCATAGCGGTTTGGGAATAATCCATACAAATAGTCTGGTACCCTTTGGTGGCTAACATGCAGGAAAGACGCCCTGACCCGCATCCCACTTCCAACGTATTTCCATACGGGGGAAGAATATCCCGAAGATATTGCACTTTTATTCTGTCGAGGATTTGTGTCATGGTCCTGGCAGTCATCGTGACCGATTGGTCCTGCCAATAGGAATTCCAAAAGTCACGCTGGCCATCTTCTCTCGGTTCACTCATCACGGGTTCCCTACATGCCTCACCGTAAGTTCTTGACCCTATCCACCTTACCCTTCATAAGCTGGCCCGGCTGTCACTTCGAACGGGTTGGTTAGCTGTTTTTTCGGCCACAATCATGACGATGGCACGATCAACGCCCGTCCAATCGATACGCGCAGCTTCAGCTTCGGTTGCCGGCTCCCATAAACCTGAACGACTCACCCCATATTCAATAGTGACAGGTGAAAGAGACCCCGTGAGTTTCTTGAGTCGCTCAGAGTCATAGACACGCATCCAGTCATTCGTCAGAACTTTTCCATAGGGAACCGTGATCAATGCCATTCCGCCAGGTTGGAGCAGACGAGCAATCTCTTCCACGGCTTTCACATCTCCACTCCCTTCCTCCACGCCTCCATAATGCTGAATACCGATATGCTCCAAGGTTGAAATGGCAAGGATGGTGTGAAAAGACTCGTTCAAAAATGGTGTTGAAAGAATATCCCCTTGAACCGCACGTAATTTCGGATGCGGAAAGGGATAGGGATGCATATCAAACCCAATGACCGGATATCCTCGAGAAGCTAAGGCAATCGGGAGGCGACTATGGCAACAACCAATGTCCAACACCAGACCAGCAGGCTTTCCGAGATGCTGGAAGATAAAGGGGTACTCAATCACACGTTCTGTCGTCACTAAACCCGGCTCAAACACTTGCCGCAAAACTTTCCGTACCCACCCGGCCAGCCGCGACTTCACCCATGGCATTCGCTCAAGAAAGTGAGCAACTCCCCTCCATTTGACATGGTATTGCGGACGATAGGTTCCCACGGGCTCTAAATCTTGGGCGTCAGCCATGAGAGGACTTCCATATTAAAAATTTAAAATCGGCCGGTGTTCCTATAACCGCCCATTCACGAAATCGTCGGATCAATCTCTTTAGGGAATCGGCCCAAGATTCCTCGACCGTGAGTTCAGATTCATAAATCCTTTGTGATTGGAGTCCATTGATTTCGAACTGCTCCTTCCAATACTTGAGCTGGCGGACATTCACGTGCGTCGGATCTTTCAAGGCATTGGGATGTTCCGGATGGCAAATTTTCAAATAGGCCACTCCCTTGTTTGAAAGCACTCGATGTATTTCCCTTAACAATTTTCCCGGATCCTGCAAATGTTCAAAGAGATCCAACGCCGTCACAAGGTCGCAAGATCCGGACAGGACTGGGAGCCCCATTTGTGCGTTTGCCACAAACAAGCGGCCTCGGGCCTTTGTTTCACATTGCGTCAATGCATACCAACTGATGTCGACCCCCCATACTGTGGGAATTCCCTGAGCCAGAAACGCTTCTGCGAGAAATCCCTTGGCACAGCCTATGTCCAACACGGTTTGTGGATGGAATTTCCCATACAGAAACTGAGCGGTCCTCAGTGCCCAGGGATAAATCAACTCTCTCGTATGCGGCGGACTCTCTCTCGTACGACCTTCGAAATAATCCTTATCGTAAAACTCTTCATGTCTCACAACATCACCCCGTTGGATGTTCGTATGCCTGTCCATGAAGAACTCGATGCAATTGTCTGGCGCTGGCCGTCCAGGAAAACCGTGAGGCACGCTCTCGGCACCTTATCCCAAGGCGAGCACGCAGAGCCCGATCCTCCGCCATACGGCACATCGCTTCAGCAAGGCTCGTGGCGTCTTCCTTCTCAACATACAAACCGTCCTCCCCCGTTATTTCAGGTGAAGCCCCGTTCCTTCCCAATATGACCGGGGTGCCGCTGGCCATTGACTCGAGGACGGGAAAGCCAAACCCCTCATACAGGGAAGGCCATACCATGAATTGGGCACCTGCATAGACCAACCGTAAGTCTTGTGCCGGAACATCTGCGAGACAGATGAGTCGAGTTTTCTGTGTTATTTTCTCTCGAATTTTTTGACATGACTCACTCCATCCCGACCTGACTACCATGACCAAAGCCAATTGAAGTTTTTGCTTGGTACAGGCTTCTTCATAGGCGTGCAGCAGTGATTCGACATTTTTATGTGGGCCAGTCGAACCAACATACAGCGCATAGGGTTCCTGAATTGAATACCGTTGCAGGATTTGTCGGCGGCGTAAGTCATCTTCTTCCTGACCTTGATATTCATGACCAGGATAAATGACATGTATCCGTTCCTCTTCAAGATTGAAAAATTCTAAGAGATCCTGTTTCGTTTGATGGGAAATGGTCACAATGGCCTGTGACCGAGCTAGAACTCGTTTTATCTGAGATTGGAATGTTCGATGATTGGGAAAGAAATGCGGAAGCCGTAAGGGAATGACATCGTAAATAATGGAAATCGTTCGCCCTTCGTTTAAAATAGGTACAACGAGACAGGTGGCAAGAAAGAGATTCAGCTCATTCCATAGTTTTCTGCCGAGAGGGAATGGAAGGTTGGTTGAGTCCCACCATTGATTGAGTAGCCGATCGGGAATTCGAACAGGGTGAACAGGTCCCCAGCTCTTAAGAGTGCTGATCGCCTCCTGGGAAATCCAACTCTTTCGGAGTATAAATTGATATTGGGAAGAACCATCGATCTCAAGAAGTGCCTTGATCAGCGGTCTGACATATCCGCTAATACCCCCCTCGCCGAGGATAGGACCCGCATCAATTCCAATACGTAGGGGTTGTTCGGTGCCTTCGCGAGACTCCAAAGCCAACTCTCTTGAAGCCGGTATGGTGGGTATGGCTTGGCTCATCCACCGACCGCCTGTCGAAACCACCCTCCTACCGCTACTGCATCTTCTTTGGTGAGGTAGCGGAGTGTGATTAACAAACCGCAGAACGCCAACACCGAAAGGACGGTGGCAGGAACCGCCCCCCAAGGCGCCAAACCTTGTAACACCGCCCAACCTGTTGCGGTTGCACCTATTCCAATCATCAGCGATTTCAAGGGAAGGTCAACAGGAAATTTTCTCATAAACAGCAAGACTGCCATGAGAAGAATTCCTATCTCCGAAAACAGGGTGGCCCCAGCAGCCCCCATGGCTCCCCATTGTGGGATCGCCCAGGTATTGGCCCCGATGTTGAGGGCAAGTCCCACAGCTAACGTGACAAACCACACTCGCTCATATCCCCGCCCCTGGAATGCCGTCCCTAAGGGCGCATAGAGCCAATTAAAAACAATGGCCCAAGCGAGGATGACGAGAATAGGAGCGGCGTCTCGAAATTCTGGTCCATAGGTCCAAACCAAAAGGGGTTCAGCGAGGCCACTTAAACTCAAGGCAAGGATCGGAGCAAGAGCTCCCAAACCACGTAGAGCGCGTTCGAAACTTACGGGCATAAGTTGGTTTCCCTCTTGAGCCATCACGGGCAAAAGTGTGCCCGCAACCGTACTTCCGCAAGCCCTAGCCAAGGTCATGGGTTTGAACGCGACATTATATAAACCGAGGGCTAGTGTTGATGCCATCTGCCCCAAAAAGAGGACATCCAAGCGAAGATACATCCCCTGTACGGCTGAGGTGGCGGCAAATGGGGTTGCCTCTCGGAGCAGTGATCGTATCGATGAGCTTCCCTGATCACCGTGAATAAAGGGCTGGGCCATCCATCGTGCGGCCATCACGGCACAGCCCGCCGAAAAAACTGGAACACAGAGAAAAGCCAGGACATCACCTTGAATCAATGCAAGGAACAGAAGTCCAATCGTCAGCACCACTCCTCCAACCAATTCAGCCCCCGCCAATTTGTCGTATCGCGCATGACCACCAAGAACCCCCAGATAAGGCCAACTCAATGCCCCAAGTGCCACCTGGCTTGCAGCGATGGTCATGTATAACAAAGGAACAGGTTGGCCCGGCAACATGGCCGCGCATAGAGGAATGACCAGGAGTACTGCCATGGCGAATACGGCTTGTAGCTTGAGAGCCGACGTCAGGATCATTCTGCTAGAATCTGGATCCCGTGCTACGGTACGTGTTACCACCGTGGCAATTCCCATTTGAGTAAACAAACTGAAAATAGCAGCGAATCCGGTGGCATAAATGTATTCTCCGAGACCTTGTACTCCAAGGCTCCGTGCCAAAATAATCGAGTTAATCAATGCGAGAATATATCCCCCTCCCCTGCCAATGAAGAGAATCGTCGTAACACGACCCAAGGATATTCCCTCTGCCAACACCGCCCTCCCCTCTCAAGTTTTTTCTGGGTCCTAGGTATTGTTATTGGCACGACGCCCATTCCTTACGAGAGCTATCGACCAGTACCTACACCTCTCTTTAGAAGGTCTTTTGGATAGACCAACCTAAACTAATTCAAGCACAATATTGAAAATATGCAATAAAAATAGCGAATTATGCGGTTTTCCCTTGATAGGATTCGAGGGGTAAGAGCTATCAAAGATCTTTGGATGGATTGGTGAAGTTATTTGGATTCATGAATGTTATGAAGCAGAATTCATTGGGACAACGAGGTGATTCATGGGTGGAACAACTCCTTCCTCTTCAGGGATTTCTTCGCTGACTCGACTTTTTATCACCAAAGCCGTAAATAACCAAAATGGTTCCATGATCCTCACGATAATAAACGTATTCGCACCAATCGAGTGAAACACGAGGCCCAAAAAACCTAACAGGAATCCTAGCGCAAGCCCCCTTACAAACGGATCCTTTGTCTCCTGTAAACTTGACCAGCCAACCTGGAAAATCGTCAACAACAAATACAAAAATGCCAAGAACCCCAATAAACCTGTCTCAGTCAGAACCCGTGGGAACATGGCATCCATGAAGGGACCGCCTGTTACACCTGCTCCCCACAATGGTGATTGCACAAACAGTGACATAGCATCTTGCCAAGAGCGAATACGTTCAGATGTTGACGTATCAATTTTTACCACTCCCACTTCCAACTGTCCTGCCTCTTCTGGCTGGTTAAATGTGTAGGTCACTCGATTAATGACGCTCGTGGGCATGATCAAGATGAGGAGAAAGATGCCGAACAACATACTCCCAAACAGGGCAGCACTCCTCCTTCTGGCAAGTTCCAAGACCACCAACAGGACGGCGGCGGCGGCGAGATAGGAAGTGCGAGACAGGGTCGCCTGAAGGGCCAACCCACTCATGCCAAGCAGGATAAACAGGGGATACCGCTTTGTTATAGATCCCGGAGTTAGTAAAAACCCTGTTACGATGGCCATCATAAATACTAAATAGCCCCCCAGCGTATTTGGTTCTCCTTCAGTTCCTTCAAACGGGGCCGAGACTCGCACTCCCGAAGGGATTTGAGCCAACGCGTACAGGGTTACCAACGCACAGGTACCGAGACTGACATACAATAACCGCTTGACTTGCACCTGAGTTTTGATAATGTTCACAGCCATAAAAAAGATGAAAAAATATTCGTAATATTTTAAAAGGAAAAAAAACCCGCCGAAGGGTCGGACCCGTCCAAAGAGAATTCCCATAAGCGTCGCAAACACGCATGCCGCGGTATACAACATAATTGGTCTATGAAGTCGACTTCTAAAAAACCGCCCGGCTCCATCGGATACTGCTGTTCGAGCAAGCCACCCTAACGCCACAAGCACCAAGACCAGATCATCAAATCGAAGCGTTACACCTCTTCCCAATGTGGCGCCCGACCCGATTCCACCCACCAGCATTTCTGGCCCTAAAAGCATCGAGACGACCAATACATACAACCCGGCTTCTGGAGAAAGAAACCCGATAATCAAGACCAGCGAACCGACAAGCAACGGGAGGCTAAGTGAAGGCTCGATCGATACAACAATGAGAGCGATAGGGACGGCGATAATGATCGGGATTAGCCCAATGATACCTCCCTTTCCTGGTTCCAATTGATTCATGCGTACCCTTTACTCATGATAAACGACCGATCGCACGGCCGGCTGTGAGGAGGCAACAAATGAGGTGGGACGTCAAGCACGTGCCGGAACAGGCATTTACTTGTAGACGTAACTTGAATATCCATACTCGGGGGAAACTTCAGCACGGACATTGGTCAACACGACGCCCAAAACCGTGGATTGTGCATGGTCGAGTAAAAACTTCACGCGACGCAAGGCGCTTCGTCCAATGCGACCAACCTGATACACCAATATGGTCCCGTCCGTACGGGAACTTATGGTCACTGCATCCGTGACGGGAAGAATGGGAGGAGTATCAAACAAGACAATATCGTACTCCTGCTGCATTTCCGGAATGAGTCCTGACAGTTTTTCAAGATTTAGCACCTCACCCGGATTTGATGGTGTCGCTCCGCTTGTCAGAACATGTAACCCATCCAAGTTTGGTAAACTCATAACCTGATCGATGCCCATTTTGCCTAGTAACAAGTCGGTTATTCCCTGAACCGAAGCATCCCACTTTTTGGCACCGGTCAGGGCTTCTGCTAAACCCGGTCCCCGATTCAATCCCAAGCGTTTATGTACCGTCGGCTTTCGAAGATCGGCATCCACCAATAACACTTTCTGCCCCTCTTGAGCTAAGGTGATGGCCAGATTAATCACCGTCGTGGACTTGCCTTCTCCTAAACCGGCACTGGTGAAAACAATCGTTTTGATGCTCTGGTCAATCCTTGCAAATCGAATGTTTGTTCGCAATGAGCGAAGGTTTTCAGCCAGCACGGAGGTTGGGTCGACGAGGCTGGGCAATTTTGAAAACAGCCCGACAACGTCTTTAGAGGTATTCTCCGGAAGACTTTTCATCGCGGCATCACGGAGCTGCTTGTCATCAAACTGAGGAACCACACCCAAGACCGGGACTTTTAAAAATTCTTCTACGCCTTCGATCGTTCCGATCGACGTATCGAACGACTCTCGCGTAAAGGCCATTACGACCCCAAGGAACAAGCCCATCAGGGCTCCAACCAATAAATTAGTGTGGATGCTTTGTACATTTATCGGTCCATCAGGAGCGACAGCCGGCGTAATAATGGTGACCTCTTCAATTCGCTCCGCCGATTTGATCTGGAGTTCTTGGTATTTCACTTTTAATTTTGCCAATAATTCCGCGTTGACCTCGACCTCGCGCTCCAATCTCGATAATTGAATCGCGGACCGAGGAAAATTTAGATATCGGGTTCGATAGGCCTCAATTTGACTTTTCAACACATTTTCTTGAGAGGTAAAACTTTTCAATTTCGAGACAAGTACTCGCAGCATTTCCAGTTTGATATTTCTGACTTTTCGATCGATAAGTACAACCTGCGGATGCTCTTCTGTGTAATCAATGAGTAATGTGGTCCGTTCCTGTAAAAGATTGACCAAGTTTTTGTTGAGAGAGGCCAGCAAGCTATCCGAGGTTTCGGTAAATATTCTGTTGGCCCCCGGAGCCGACAGTTCGACCTTCTTAAGGGCTTGAACCTGTCTTGCCGTTTCTTGTTTTAACCGGGTGACTTTATTGTAGTCCAATTCCAACTGCGTAAAAGACTGGAGCGCCATTCTCGCTTCTTCGTTCAAGAAGACTTGACCTTCCTGCTCTTTAAACTGTCGCAGGTTCTCCTCCGCATCATCAAGCTTGCCATTCAGTTCGGAAAGCTGTTTCTCTACAAATGTCCGGGAAGCCATCACGGCCCCATTGCGGGTCATGATGTTGTTCGCTCGATAGGATTCGGCTACCGCATTGGCCACTCGTGCCACCTCATCCGGATCGTCCTGGGTGACCGAAATTTTAATAATGGAGGACTCTTGGTCCGGGGTCGCTACCACCTGGTTCCGTAGATTGGAAATTGTATTAATATATCCTTTTCGCTTTCGTTCCTCTTCAGTGGCATTATCCGGTATAAGACCCAACCGTTTGGCTGCTTCTTCAATCACCGCATAACTTCGAATGACCTCAGGCTGGGTATTCCCATCATTAAACCCATAGTAGCTGAACGACTGGAGGAACATATCCGACATCGTGGTGGCCCGTTCGAATTTTACGCGAGCGGACGCCTCATACATGGGGGTGGCTTTTAGTAATTGGCTCAAGGCAAACGAAAATCCCACGACCAGAACAATGGTCAACAGGATTAGATACTTTCGCTTTTTGACGATTAGCCAGTAATCGAGAACGTTTAACTCATATTGCATAGTATTCTTGAATGGGTTCCGGATTTCCTCTTAAGGCGCGACCAGTGTTTTTCCAAAGAAGGCGGCTTGGAATGGCGCTAAGGCCACCTGTAAAATCGGGGTCAGCTTTTTCGCAGCTTCTACCGCATCTCCTAAAGGTTCTCTCGGCACAAATACGACATCATTTTCCGTAAGCGCGAGATTAAAACTGCCATCCCCATAGGTAAAGAGCCTGGATAAATCCGCGCTAAGCACCTCAGGACGTTGGAGGTTGCCTCTGATCACACGAATTTCTTCCAGAAGGGCTGTTTCTTTATAATTTTCTGCTGAGGCAACGGCTTCCATGACTGTCATATGCCTGGTCATCGGGTACATACCAGGCTTATTAACGGCACCAAACACAAACACGCGTTTGACACGTAGCTTGTCGCGCTTGACGTGAACCTGCACGAAAGGGTTTCTGATGTAGGGAGACACTTTTTCTTGGATGCGATCTGCGGCCTGAGCTGAAGTCACTCCCAACACGTCTACCTGCACAAAGGAGACATTCGTTCTCCCGGTTTTTTGAACCAAGGCCGTATGTTTTTCTTCCCCCCCGCCACGTCTAATATTGATCTCTAGCAAATCTCCCACTTGAATCAATCTATCCGGGTCCAGTTCGATTTCATCGGCATACACATCGCCTGTCGCTAACATGGGGATCGGAGTGCCGGGTGGGCTAATGGCAGATGGAGGCAAGGGCGACTGGGCCGGATTTCGGCATCCACTTGTGCTTATGACTGCCAGGCTCACCAGGAAACCGAGAGCCATCAGGTGAAGAAGACGAAAACCGTTATGGATGAACATCGTTCTCATTTCACCATATCCCTACCCAAGGACCTCTGTTACGTGAGCCCACATTTCGGTACGTAAATCGACGAGGCGGAATTCCATGTTTCCTTTTCTGTCTTCTGTCGTCGTCAAAATAACCGGACGGAGCGGTAATCCACGGTTTACGGCTGTCACCCGACCGACCTCACCGTTATTCAGCTTAACCCAAGTCCCCAAGGGATAAATCGTCATCTGTCCGATGAAGGCTTTCAGTAATTTTTTAGGAAACAAACGCCTCTCTTCAGAAAGAATGGTACGAAGAGCCATAGACATGCTCATTTTTTTACGGTGAAGCCGAACGCCCGTGAGACCATCAAAAACATCTGCCAACCGAATCACATATCCATAGGGATGAATGTCCGAACCACTGATTCCAAATGGGTATCCTTTTCCATCCCGCCGCTCGTGGGCTTGCTGAATTATATTTGCAAGCCATTCATAGTCCTTTCCCATAGTTCGGAAAACCTCGCCTCCCAGTAGAGGATGCTGTTCTAAGGTGGCTCGCTCGGAGAGACATAAATTTCCCGTTTTTTCATGGAGCGAACGTGGAAGAAGGCACATTCCAATATCATGAAGGAACCCTCCTAACGCGAGACGCTCGAGATGGTGTTGAGCCCACCCCATTCCCATCCCCAATCGTATGGAAATTACCGAGACATGAATGGGGTTGGTCAGTAAGTATTGCGTCGAGGTTGAAGTGAAGACCCGATGAAACATTCGATCGCTCCACTTGAGAGACTCCACCATACCTGCAGCGATCCATTCGAGCATTCGAAGTTTTGGCGGATTCCCGTTGAGGACGTCTTTTGTGATCGACTGTAATTCTAGGTGTGCTAATCCATACCAATCCGGGGCCTCCCACCCTACTCGCCGTTCGACGTAAGGAACTTGGTTTTCTCGCTCTAGCTCCCGTTGCCGATACACATCCGTGGGATACATTGTTCGCGATTTCGGTTCGACCTGTTTACTCTCTCTATGTAATGCTGCGATCATGTTCTTAACTCCTCTTTCCACTCATCACTGACAGCCATATCACACCGCACAACCAGGCCAAGCGCTGGGTTTTCTATTTCCTTACTCTTCACCCTCTGACGTGGATTCCCCCTTGGCAAACTCACGTTCGAGCATCGCACGAATAAACCCGCTCGCCGTGTAGCCTTGTTGCTTCAGCGCATCAAGTTTCATCTTGAGTTCATGGGGTAATTGAATGACAATTCGAACCAATTTCGGCATATCTGTTCCTATGTGGCAGCTAATTTAATAAAGTGATATCAGAGGTCTGCAGGTGCTATGCCATGACCTTACGTCATATACAAATGATCTAACTAGCTGAATAGTTTTGTTATTTACAGTAGACAATCTTTGTCACCTACCAAAAATGAACGGAAGAGATCCATTGAAGCAAATTTTTGTCAATCTTCGAGGGTTAGGCAGGAACGGACAGCCTGATCCTTTCGATGAATTTGATACTTAAGTTTAACAATTTTTAGGAAAAGTACGATGAGGGTAAGTATTCAGAAAAGGGGTGCTTGAGGTAGAACAGGCTGCTCCCTGGTTAACCCGAAACATATCTCCACAAACGTGCCAGGTTTTGACCTTCTTGAGTAAACGAGAACATATCAAGCGGAATGGGGTCCGGCAGGTTATCCCTGGATGACTGCACGGAAATTGGCCCTCGGGGAACCTTCGCCCTAACCGAAATGGCACCGTGATGATCAGTTCTCCAAATATGAGCTTCCTGATCCTTGTAGGCCTGTAATACTTCAGATAGAGGATGGTGGAAACGGTTATTTTTCCCAACAGAGATGATAGCGTCATGTGCCCCCACCTGCCGAATCCAGGTCGACTCCAGAGAACTTTTGGCTCCATGATGCGGAACCTTGAGAATGGCCGACTGAATGGCTTCTCCTTCAGCGCGCATACGACGCATTCCATCTATCTCAATATCGCCAGCAAAAAGAATACTATGGTCACCACACTCTAACTTGGTGACCACTGACTGATTATTAAGAGCGGTCCCCGAATTTTTTTTCAATGCCAACCCTGTCGGTGACATGGCATCTGAAGAATTGATCACCCAAAGCTGACAACCACCTGACGAAAGGATAAGATCTCCAGATACCGCTTGCCGCTCCTGAAGACCTTGCTCATGGAGGACCTGCCGTAATAGCTGATAAAATTTTGCGGTTCTCTCGATCCCATTTCCCCAATATTCCCCAATTTCAAAATTGCGCACAATCCAAGGGAGACCGCCAACATGATCGAGTTGAGGATGCGTTCCAATCACCACATCTAATTTGTTGATACCTCGATCCCATAAAAACGGACCGATAACCGATCTGCCGACATCAAAATTTTCATAGCGGGTTCCAGCATCAATTAATACGGTTTTCCCATCGGGCAACTCGAGGACAGCGGCATCTCCTTGCCCTACATCCAAAAAGGTCACCATCAATCGTTCGGACTCTCCCGTTCTATTCATTGGCCATCCCCACCAACCCACACAGAGTAAGACACCGGCTATAGCCACCATACGCATTCCCGTCATGGAAGACCGACGAGCCGCATACAAGACCAATCCATAAAACAAGGCGATCGTGATGATCGAGGGTGACGAGATGTGCCACTCCGCACCAGGCACGGAGGCCAGCATTCTGACCCCTGATTCAAACCAGGTAAACCCGGCCTGAACCAATGTGGAGAAAGGCATGGCCACCATATCCAAGAGAAGAACTAAACAGGCAGTCAACAAGCCAAGGGGAACAAGTATCAAGCCGGCTATCGGCACCACCATGAAATTTGCCAGGAGTCCCAGCCAGGCAATTTGATTAAAGTGGAAGGCCACAAGAGGCAGAGTCACGAGGGTGACTCCAGCTGTAACCAAGAGGGATCCCTTGAACCAGTCGTAGACCCACTGCCATCGACTGTTCGGATCAGCATGATCACCATCACCCTCTCCGTTTTGATGCCATTGTAACAGCATGGCGATAGCCCATACTGATACAAATGACAGTTGAAAGGAAACGTCCCACAATACTTGCGGATTGTAAATTCCGATCAAACAAGCCGCCAGGGCTAAGGCGTTGATGAGGTGTTGCGTTCGTCCCAGCCACACGGCCCCTAAACACATGCTTGCCATGAAAAATGCACGTATGGTTGCGACTTCTCCACCGGCGAGGAGCGTATAGAAACTTAGCGGCACGAGGGCACCTACAATCGCAATGCGGGTGGGTGTCATACGCCTTGAAAGAAAGAGTAACCATTGAGTCGGCAGCCTTCGCACAGTTTCTCGTATAAGAAAAAAAGAAAGAAAGACAATGAGTCCTAAATGCGATCCAGAGATTGAAAGAATATGAACCGTCCCTGTTGCCATAAACGGATCACGAATATCTGGTGTAATAAATCCTTGCTCGCCAATGATGAGCCCGAGATATAACCCCAATGCTGGTTGACTCAGACTCCCAATGGCTGCCTCACGAATTTTCAATCTCCACTCATCCAACCGCGTCCAGGGGTACCACCAAATCGAGTGACGACCTGACTGGACCAACCTTATCTGCTCTGGTGAAGAGAGCGAGACCATTCCCTGAATCCCTTGGCGATGTAAAAAGGCAGCAAAGTCAAAACCCCCAGGGTTGATCAATCCCGAAACTTTTTTAATGGTCGCATTCAGCCTAATCCGGTCACCTTGCACAAAGGAACGATCAGGTGTTCTCCAGGATACTCGAAGTCGTCGAGATCCCGATGATGGAAGTTCCTGACCATCAACTCTTTCGACTTCGACAATCATGACGACCCGCCTAGGAGAAACTTGGACAGGCTCCACGATTCTTCCACCAATTGTTCGTATTCCGGTCTCTAGCACATCGTCAAAGGGATTATTCTGAACCGTTGGATGGATGACCTGACACCAGAGTACTCCCATGAGCCCAGCGAAGAAGAGAAGACTCCCTTGAAGTCGCGACACCTTACTTCCGTGTTCTAAGAGCAGGCAAAGTCCCCCGAACAGGACTAACAGGATAAAGATGGTGAGTGGGAGAAATGAAACGTAGGATCCTACAGCCAGACCCAATAAGAAGAGACTCGTCAGGGGAAGAAACAAGGCCGATCACGACAGGTGTGTGCGAAGGGAGTGAGCGACATCATCCGCAACCGAACGGATAATTGAATCCTGTTCTCCTTCCACCATCACCCGTATAAGAGGTTCGGTACCGGAATAGCGTACCAACACGCGGCCAGATCCATTCAGCTTCTCCTCGCCGGCCTGAATGGCTTGTTGAACCTGTGGGATATGTGAGAGATCCCGTTTTTCCTTTACGGTTACATTGAGGAGAATTTGTGGAACCGCGACCATGGCCTCGGCAAGCTTTGAGAGGGGCTGTCCCTTTCGTTGCATCAGAGAAAGGACTTGAAGAGCCGAAATGAGGCCATCACCCGTTGTATTGTGATCAAGGAAAATGAAGTGCCCGGACTGCTCTCCCCCAAAGTTATATCCTTCGGTCGTCATACGCTCTAAGACATATCGATCGCCAACGGAAGTTCGGATAAGACGAATGCCCGCTTTGGACATAGCCTGTTCCAATCCGAAATTGCTCATCACGGTTCCTACGAGGGTATCCTTTGCGAGTTGCCCTTTCTCTTTAAAATCAAGAGCCAAGGCTGCCATAATATGGTCTCCATCAATGAGAGCACCTGTCTCACTGATAAACATCGCGCGGTCAGCATCTCCATCATGTGCAATCCCAATATGTGCTTGACTGGCCAACACTTTCTCACGTAACTGTTCGGTGTGAACGGCCCCACAATTCGCATTGATATTTATGCCATCGGGCTGATTGCAAATCACTTCAACTGTGGCCCCCAGTTCCCGTAATACTGTAGGGGAAACTTTGTAGGCAGCCCCATTCGCACAATCCACCACGACCTTAATACCCTGAAAGTCTGTTTCCTTGGGTATGGCCCGTTTGACAAATTCAATATATCGCCCTTCCGCATCATCAATCCGGTAGGCTTTACCGATGGCGTCAGCTGTCGGCCTGACATGAGAGATTTCATCTGAAACGATCAGCTCCTCCATTCGGGACTCAAACTCATCTGGCATTTTTAACCCAGTATTGGAGAAGAACTTGATCCCATTATCCTGATAGGAATTATGGGATGCCGAAATCATCACCCCTGCATCGGCACGCAAACTCCTTGTCAGAAATGCAATAGCGGGTGTGGGAAGGGGGCCAACTAACAGAACATCAACACCCATAGAACAAATCCCTGAGATTAAGGCCGACTCCAGCATGTAACCAGACAGTCGAGTATCTTTTCCAATGACAATTTGATGACGACCCGATCGGCGGGTAAATAAAAACGCGGCGGCACGCCCTAATTTCATGGCCGTTTCACTTGTCATGGGTTCGCGGTTTGCCACCCCACGCACACCATCTGTTCCAAATAACTTACGCATAGCCTATCCCTCTTCTCTTACTCGACCGGCTTTTCCATCATCTCGGATTATGGGACCTCCGCAGCCATGATGGCCTCGGCCATCCGTACCGCCTGAAACATTTCTTTCACATCATGAACACGAAACAGGCGAACGCCTTGAGATAAGGCCATCAGAATCGCAGCCGCCGTCCCCATGCTCCTCTCCTCTTGGGTAACCCCTAGAACTTTTCCTATAAAAGACTTGCGTGATGGACCGATTAAGATCGGCCGACCCAATTCACTGAGTTCCTGTATACGAGCCAAAATAGTAAGGTTATGCTCTACAGTCTTCCCGAAACCGATGCCTGGGTCAAGTATGATTTGATCTTGAGGTATTCCCGCCTGTTGAGCAACAAAAACCTGTTTTTTGAGAAAGGAATGGATGGAGCCCATAACATCCCGATATTGAGGGTTCTGTTGCATGGTACGCGGACTCCCCTGACAGTGCATGAGGACGAGACCTGCCCGATGGTTTGCGACTATCTGGGCTAACCGGAGATCATCTTGGAGAGCCGAAATGTCATTGATCACCGAGGCTCCTAAGTCCAACGCCTGTTGTGCCACCGCCGATTTGGTCGTATCAATGGAAATCGGAACTCGAAGACGCTTCCCGACCTGCCTTAATACCGGTATGATCCGTCGAAGTTCTTCATCCTCCGGTATCGGATCTGCGCCAGGTCTCGAGGATTCAGCCCCAATATCAATCATCCCCGCACCTTCCTCGACCATTTGTTGAGCTCGATCACCGGCCTTGATCGGGTCAAGATACTGACCGCCATCGGAAAAGGAATCGGGGGTCACATTTAAAATCCCCATCAGCAAAGCATGGGGAAAGAGGGCAATTTCCTGCCCACAGGCTTTCCATTTCACCTGTCTCATCTTTCGTGTAGTCATCGCAATGGGACAAACCAAGAACTACAGGATACTGTCATGGAAACCATTCATGGTCGAAAGAAGAAATAAACGGAAGGGGCGGAATGAAAAGCAAGATACGAGCGAGCAGGACTTTTTCAGGCTTTTATTAGAGGAACGACAGATCCTTAAATGGGCTGTGCAACGGAATCCTGGTGAATGATTTGGTCAATTTCCGGGGCATCAAGGACCTCTTTTTCAAGAAGCGCCTCAGCCAATCGTTTCAAGGTGTTCATATGTTCAGTGAGCATTTGTTTGGTGCGATCATAGTTTTCTGTGATCAAACGTTTGACTTCATTATCGATATCCATCGCAACTTGTTCACTGAAATCTCGCCGGGTAGCAATTTCCCGACCCAGAAATATCTCTTCATCTTTTTTCCCAAAGGTTAATGGACCAAGACGTTCACTCATGCCCCATTCACAAACCATTTTTCTCGCCAAGTCAGTCGCCCGTTCGATATCGTTGCCAGCCCCAGTTGTAATATTTTTAATGACTAATTCCTCTGCAACACGCCCACCCAACAGGATCGCTAAGGAATTATAGAGAAACTCCTTTGTATAATTATGACGGTCCGAGGTAGGGAGTTGCATGGTCAAACCAAGCGCTCGCCCGCGTGGAATAATGGTCACTTTATGTACTGGATCCGTCCCTGGCAATAACTTCGCCATCAAGGCATGCCCGGCTTCATGATAGGCCGTGACTCGCTTCTCTTCATCACTTAACACCATGCTCTTCCGCTCAGCCCCCATTAAGACCTTGTCTTTTGCAGTCTCAAAATCACTAATCTCAACCTCTTTTTTATTGAGTCTTGCAGCCAAAAGGGCGGCTTCATTGACTAGATTCTCAAGGTCAGCGCCGGAAAACCCTGGAGTCCCTCTTGCAATTTTACTTAAATCAACATCTGCCGCAACGGGAACTTTCTTGGTATGGACATTCAAGATTTCAGTACGCCCCTTCACATCCGGACGATCGACAACCACTTGCCTATCAAAACGACCGGGACGCAAGAGCGCGGGGTCTAACACATCAGGCCGATTGGTCGCAGCAATCAGAATGACCCCTTCCGTGGTATCAAAACCATCCATTTCAACGAGCAATTGATTGAGGGTCTGTTCCCGCTCATCATGACCTCCACCAAGTCCCGCGCCACGTAAACGGCCCACCGCATCAATTTCATCAATAAAAATGATACAAGGGGCGTGTTTTTTCCCCTGTTCAAATAGGTCGCGTACTCTGGAGGCTCCTACACCAACAAACATTTCTACGAAATCAGAACCACTAATACTAAAGAAGGGAACCCCCGCTTCACCAGCAATGGCTTTTGCCAGCAATGTTTTCCCTGTCCCAGGAGGACCGACGATAAGTACGCCTTTAGGAATTCTCCCACCAAGTTTTTGAAACTTCCTCGGATCCTTTAAAAACTCAATGATTTCGACCACTTCATCTTTGGCCTCGTCCACCCCGGCTACATCAGAAAATGTAATTTTTTTACGGTCCTCGGTCAGCATGCGAGCCTTACTTTTCCCAAAGGACAAGGCTTTATTGCCACCAATTTGCATCTGCCGCATGAGGAAGAACCATAATCCTAAGAACAGAATAAAGGGTCCCCAGGTTACAAGGAAGGTAATATACCAGGGACTATCGTCAGGGGGTTTTGCCTCGATCTCTACATTACGCTCACGAAGAGTCTTCACTAAATCAGGATAATCTGCGGAATAGGTCTTGATTCTGGTTCCATCCTTTAAGATGGCACTAATATTATTTCCCTTTATGGTAACTCTTGTCACTTCACCTTTATCAATTTGAGCCATAAAGTGGCTAAAATAAACATCTTCTTCTATGGGGTGGGTCGGAATACTAAATAAATTAAAAAGTAGGATCATAAATAACCCTACAACGACCCAAAATAAGAGGTTTTTTACCCGAGAATTCATTGAGCCCCTCTTTCAATCCATTATAATTGCAAGATACACACTACCGCGAAAGATCGTATCATAGATTTCCAATATGTGACAACAGGGATCAGATATTTTTACCTACTCCACTACTATTCTTGGATATTCTCAAGGACTGCTAGATATGGCAGATTACGGTACTGTTGCTGATAATCTAATCCATATCCTACCACAAATTTATTGGGAACCTTAAATCCTACGTAATCAATCTGAACCGGGACTTTTCTCCGATCTGGTTTACTTAACAAGGTACAGATTTTTAAGGAACGCGGTTGATCTTTTGATAAGGTCTTGATGAGGAATTGGGCTGTCAAACCTGAATCGACGATATCTTCAACCAGCAAGACGTCTTTATTGGTTATATTTTCGGTTAATTCCGTCACTATTTTCACGTTTCCGCTGCTCGTGGCCTTTAATCCATAACTGCTCACGACCAGGAAATCAACTCTCAGAGGCACGTGAATGACCCGTGCCAAATCCCCATAAAAGGCATAGGCTCCCTTTAATATCCCTACAAGAATTAACTCCTTCCCCTGATAATCTGAGGAAATTTCCTGACCCAGTTCATCAATCCGCTCCCGCATTTCCTCTTGAGTCACAATCGGCTTACCAAATAACGGATTCATAAACTTCTGGCCTTTTTTCAAGAAGAGGACTGTGATGTGGTCACTTCAAGACATAAGATCGTCTGAGTACTCGGAGTGACGATAAATCTCTGATCTATTCGATACCCCACAACCCATAGGATACCTTCCTGTCCCACCACGAGGGGAATGTCATGACGGAATGCCCGAGGCACTTTCAAATCAGTAAAAAAATCCTGGAGTTTCTTTTGCTTTCCTCCCATTCCCAATGGACAGAACCGATCTCCAGCTACCCAATTACGGATTTGCAGATGGCCTTTGCCATGATTCGCATCAAACAAGGCTTGGGTAGGCGGACACGCATTCTTCCCTAGCCGTTGCCATTCCAGGTCCCCTCGTGAGAATAACCTTGCGGATATCTTCTCACCCGTTGATGGCCAAACTCGAAATCCCGGAACATCCAATGAAAGCCCTTGATTCGGATCTCGATGCATTACCTCGGTGACAGATGGTTTTTGGACTCCTCCTTTTTCTTTCCTCCACTGAATATCGGCATACACTCTCATAATCTGCACACCTTGAATGGTACAGGACGCTCCTGTCGGACCATCTATGACCTGACGGAGAATTGACGACACGGCCTTAAATCCAGGAGCGCTTTGCCTGTCAGTCATTCGACGAACGATTTCCCGTATCATACGGCGTTGAAGCAGAGGCTCCAGCCGAAGAAATTCTGCTCGGGGAAGTTTGACCTCCTCGATCCTAGGGGGCACCTTCAACCGCTCGAGGTGTTTCTTCACAATTCCATCTAAAAATCTATCCTCATCACGAGTTAACTCGGCTTGACGGGTTAGGACCGTGACAACCCTTGGGTTTATTTTCTCAAGTAAGGGAATGAGTTGGTGGCGGATGTGGTTACGGACATAGCGAACATTCGCATTGCTAGAATCAACACGAAACGGTATGTTTTGATGGTGAAGGTAGGCGAGAATATCAGGCCGTCGGATCGATAGGAGTGGTCGAACATAACGCTCCTCACGAATAACAGGCATGCCCGCCAATCCCCGAGCTCCAGCACCACGAATCATCCACATCAACACCGTTTCAGCTTGATCATCCGCCGTATGTCCTAAGGCTATGCGTTGTGCCCCTACCTCAAGCCCAACCTGAGAAAGAGCGGTATAGCGTGCTTCACGAGCTTGTTTCTGCACCGAAGCCCCACCTAAGCCTCTTTCAGAGGGTTGTATGGGGCAGTTTCTTTGATGGAAGGTGACGGCAAGGTGATGACAGCACTCCTTGACAAAGAGGGCATCTTCTTCTGACTCTTCACCACGCAATTGATGATTGATATGGAGAACATGGAGAACAAACCGCCACCGAGCTCGAAGTGTCACTAACAGGTTGAGTAACCCAATCGAATCTGGGCCTCCGGATACGGACACAAGAACTCGACTGTCAGCAGCCAACAGGCCCTTTGCTCGAATATTTTTTTCAACTCGTGCGACTAAGGGATGCCCGTCACGAGGTTCTGTCCTATTTTCAGGCATAGCGGCTATCATTCACGGATTGGATCCCTTCTCCTCTGCAAGGCGGAAGGATTTCCTTGCCGTAGCCACATCATTTACAATCTGGGCTTCCAATGCTTCAGAGGACTCAAATTGGATATCCCCTCGTATCCTCTTTACAAACTCAACCAAAATAGGTTCTCCATAAAGTTGAATTTGTTCGTCCAAGACGTATACCTCGAGAAGACGCTCCCCACCTCCAAAAGTCGGGCGAGTACCTATGTAAGAGACCGATGGAAACCGACGATAATTCCAGACAGTGATCGTCGCGTACACCCCATCAGCTGGGATCACACGTTCCTGAGAAAGGGGAAGATTCGCGGTTGGCCACCCTAGTTCACGTCCCCGTTGCTCCCCGGCCACAACAATACCTTCCAAGGAATAGGGCCGTCCTAAACATAATTCGGCGGCCTCCACCTCACCCGCCTTCACATACCCTCGAATCCTTGTGGAACTCACGACTTGCCCCTCTATGACCAAAGGGTTTACGGCATGAACAATAAACCCGGCAGCTTTCCCAAGCCGATGAAGGTCGGAGATCGTACCTGCTCGCCCCTTCCCAAAGGCAAAGTGACTTCCCACAAATAACTCTTTGACCCCGACCCCATCTCGGAGGACGGTACAGACAAACTCTTCCGGACTAAGTCCGGCGAGCGCTTTATCAAAGGGTAAAAATAAAATCTCTTGAATTCCTGCCTGTTCACAGCGTTTCAGTTTTTCTTGTGGGGAAGTAAGCAGGCGAAATTCTACATGAGGTGCCAACACCTTCACCGGATGAGGATCTAAGGTGAGTACCATAGGAGTCCCCTGTTTTTCGTCAGCCCGTTCGACAACCTGACGCAATAAGGATTGGTGGCCTCGGTGCTGACCGTCAAAATTTCCGATGGTAAGAACGGGGTAAGGTGTCGGTTGGTGTCGATCCAACCCTCGCGTAATCTTCATGAAGACGAATCGGTCAGAAGTTGCGCTGCATCTTTGGCAAAATAGGAAAGGATGAGATCGGCCCCAGCGCGCTTGATTGAGAGCAACGATTCCATCATCGCTTTCTTTTCATCTACCCATCCTCGTTCGGCTGCCGCTTTGATCATGCTATATTCACCGCTCACCTGATAGGCTGCCAGCGGCACAGACACGTGCGACCGAGCGAGGGCGAGGATATCAAGGTAAGGCCCGGCAGGCTTCACCATCACAATATCGGCTCCTTCTTCAATATCCAGAGTAATCTCCCGTAGAGCTTCTCGGGAATTCGCCGGATCCATTTGGTAGGACTGCCGATCACCAAACGAAGGGCTCGAATGCGCAGCATCTCGAAAGGGGGCATAAAAACACGAAGCAAACTTGGCCGCATAGGACATAATGGGAATATCGATATACCCAGCCTGATCAAGTTCATCACGAATGGCGGCGACCCGACCGTCCATCATATCCGACGGTGCCACCATGTCGGCTCCTGCTTCCACGTGACTCTTTGCCATGGTCCGAAGGCATTGTAAGGTTTCATCATTGACTATCTTTCCATCCCGAACGATTCCACAATGACCATGATCGGTATATTCATCGATACACACATCAGTAATCACGAGTAATTCTGGCAGCTGATCTTTGAGGGCACGAATGGCTTGCTGGACAATACCCTGCGGGTCATACCCACTCGAACCCCGATCATCTTTGGTCTCTGGAATACCAAACAAGACGATCGCGGGCACCCCTCTCGCGTAGACTTCGCCCGCTTCTTTTATCAACAGGTCAATGCTCCAGCGAAACTGGCCAGGCATCGAGGCAATAGGCTCACAGCAATCCTGTCCCGTCTTGACAAAAAATGGATGAATAAAGTTTGCCGGAGAGAGTCTCGTCTCTCGAACCATCCGTCGAATCGATTCTGCTTGGCGAAGACGCCGAAGTCGATGTTGAGGAAATCCCATCCGACAACCCTTTATTTTCTTGGGAGATTGGTTAAAAACACAACAAGATCGCGAACGGAAATCATACCAACCAAGGTACCGTCACGTGTCACGCCTAAGTGACGAAGATGCTCTTTGGCCATAAGATCGTTCGCGTCCAACAGGGTCTTATTTTCATCAATCGTCAATATTGGAGCAGACATGATCTGCTCAATCGGTACGGTGGCAGGATCAGACCCAACCGAAACCAAACGTCGAACCATATCCGTGTCCGTAATGATTCCGACGATTTCGCCATTTCTTGTGACAAATAAACTGCCAATTCCGTGATCCCGCATCAATGTGGCGGCGGTACGAGAATCCGTATCTCGATCAACTTTCACAAACTTTTCGGCAGTCACCATAAACGATTTTACAGGAACCATGATTTCTCCTCCCATCAACACATATCATATAAGTGAATTCTAACCATTCATGAGTGTCATCCCACCCACCATGCCGGCATGATAGGACTCAGGGGGCAGCGGCTGACTGAGCCGTTTGCCCTAAGACCGAACCTGTGATTTCTTCAACCATGGCCGAAATGGTATTTTCCCGAGGTATGATATCAACGTGCAACCCTAACTCTATGGCTGTTTGTGCCGTAATTGGGCCAATACAGGCAACAGCCGACTGTGAGACCGCCTGCTTCATCCTTTGGGAATCTGGAAACAGCGCGTGAAAATTCCTTACCGTTGAAGAGCTGGTAAAAGTAAGGATATGGATGCGTCCTTCCTGTAATTGTTCCACAAACGCTGGTCTGGATTTCTCCGGCATCACTGTTTCGTACACCGGGACGACCTGAACCTGTGCACCCAGCTTTTTCAATTCCTCGGGCAAAATTTCACGCGCAACAGCTGCTCGTGGGATGAGAACCTTTTTGCCCTCCAAGTTGGCCGAGGACATAGATTCGAGCAATCCCTCTGCCTGGAAAGTTTGGGGAATCAAATCGGCGCAGAGGCCAAAGGCCAATAGCGCCTCTGCGGTTCGCGGACCAATACAACCGAGCTTGGCTTTGGATAAGGCACGGGCGTCCAAGCCATGGTGCCTTAATCGTTCCATAAAAGGCGTCACCCCGTTGACACTGGTAAAGACCACCCACTGAAACTGATCCAATTGTTGAATCGCCTGATCAAGTTGGTCCCAACTCGACGGAGGAACGATTTGAATCATGGGGCACTCGACAGGTTCAGCTCCAAGATCTCTCAGACGAGTGGATAATTCAAAGGCTTGAGACTTTGCACGAGTAACCAAAATACGCTTGCCAAAGAGAGGTCGCGTTTCAAACCAGTTCAGCTTTGACCGAAGACGAACGACTTCACCCACGACAACGAGTGTCGGTGGCTCCATCTTTGCGTCTTGCGCTTTTTGGACGATATCTTCCAACGTTCCTGTGATCGTGCGCTGTTCCGCTCTCGTTCCCCACCGAATCAAGGCCACGGGGGTGTGAAGTAATTTCCCTTCCTGCCTCAAGTTTTCCACAATAGCCGGTAAGTTTTTCATTCCCATGAGAAACACTAAGGTTCCATCGGCAGATGCCATCCGAGCCCACTCTAATTGCGTGGAAGCTTTCGTCGGATCTTCATGGCCCGTGACAAAGGCAACGGTTGAGGCCAACGTTCGATGGGTCACTGGAATTCCTGCATAGGCGGGAACCGCAATGGCGGAAGAAATACCCGGGACAATTTCAAAAGATATTCCCGCCTCAGCAATGGCTTCGGCCTCTTCCCCTCCACGACCAAATACTAATGGATCCCCACCTTTGAGTCTGACAACCCTGTTCCCTTGTTTGGCCTTCTCAATGATGAGTCGGTTGAGTTCAGCTTGATCTTGATATTGCCCTCGCCCTCGTCGTCCAACATAAATTCGTTCAGCGTGCATCGGGGCATACTCTAATAACGCTGGATTCGCAAGATAGTCATAGAGCACAACATCTGCCTGTTCTAAACATTCTTTTCCCCGAAGCGTCAGCAACTTGGGATCGCCAGGCCCAGCCCCAACAAGAGAAACTTTTCCACTTCCTTCAGGCATCAAACTAAACCTTTACCATAAATCTGATCCAGCACTTCGCGTCCACCTCGTGCAAGAAGTCGCTCTGCCAAAGTCACCCCTAAAGATTCAGCTTCTCCAGCATCCCCTTGTATCTGATCACGAATAAGCCGGCTCCCATCCACACTGGCAATGACCCCATCTAAGCTCAGGATACCTTTTGACAAGGTCGCGTGAGCGCCAATGGGAACCTGACACCCTCCCTCTAATCGTTCCAGAAGGGCCCGTTCAGCTAACACGGCAGTATGTGATGGCGGATCATTTAACCGGTCAAGCACGCCCTGTACAAACGTATCTGCCTGTCGACCTTCTATCCCAATGGCTCCCTGTCCAATGGCCGGCACACTGACGGCTTGAGGTATGATTTCAGTAATTCGATCCTCCCAGCCCATTCTACGAAGACCTGCCGCCGCTAGAATAATGGCATCGAACTCCCCGTCTTCAACCTTCCTCAAGCGAGTATCTAAATTTCCTCGTAGCATAGAAATCTTTAGATCTGGCCGGTGGTAAAGCAATTGGGCTTGTCGACGTAGGCTACTGGTCCCTATCCTGGCACCGTCAGGAAGTTTCGAGAGGGTCTGCCCGTGATGACTGACCAACGCATCATGTGGATCCTCCCGAGCCGGAATGGCCAAGATGGACAATCCCTTTGGAAGCACCGTCGGCACATCCTTCATGCTATGGACAGCAACATCAATTTCTTCACGTAGGAGCGCCTCTTCGATTTCCTTGACAAAGAGTCCCTTCCCTCCGATATTAGCGAGGGGAACATCAAGGATTTTATCTCCAGACGTCCGAATACGTTTTAACGAAATTTCCCTGTCTGGCAACAGGACCTGAAGTTGCGTCTGCACCCACTCTGCCTGCCACAAGGCAAGACGACTACCGCGTGTCCCAATGACCAGGGACCCACGTTCTTCCTTTCCTTCCGCTACCACCTCTTCCTCCTCACCCTGTGATGCTCATCCGACTGAAAGGAAGAGCGTTAATCTCATCTCAATCGACGCCCCTGAGACTTCGACATCCTTTGCCTCAGGTCGGAACCAATCAGGAGTTTTCCCTTCTTTTCTGAAAATCTTGCTCCTTGGCTACTCAAGAAGTTGTGCCACTTTCCCTTCTTTCGCTTGAGGGTAATTTTCCGTGCCCACTTGGTGAGATAGACACCGGTGAACCCTTTTCAGCCTCTTTTTCATATTCCACAGGAAGCTTTTCGCCCTCCTGTGGGAGGTGAGACTCTTCCCCAATGTTAAAGAATCGTCTGGCAGATTCTATAAGCATGGTACCCATGGAAGAGTCCGTCTCTGCTTTTAACGAGGTCAAGGTTCCATGAAGTAACTTATTGACGATCCCTGAGGCCATGCCCTCGATGAGCTCACGTTCCTGGGTTGATAAACTTCCTAACCGCCCAAGAGTTTTTTCAAGTTCATTTTGTTTCACCGCCTCAGCTTTTTGACGGATGGCGACAATCGTGGGAGTCGCCTCCAAGGACTTCAACCACTGCCGGACAACCTGAACTTCACAATCCACCAGCTGTTCGGCTTTTACCGCTTCCCGACGTCGTTCTTCTTTATTTTGTTCAACTCGAGACTCCAGATCATCAATGTCAAAAAGAAAGGCATCATGGATATGACGAACATCAGGATCAATATTTCGAGGAACAGAAATATCGATGAGCAAGATAGGACGATTCTTTCTTTCCTTGAGAGCTCGCTGCACGTCTTCAGGTCGAATCAGATAATGTGAAGCGCCGGTGGAACAAAGGACGATATCAGCTGAAGCCATCTCTTCTCGAAACTCTTCAAATGGAACTGGAATGCCTTGAAACTGTTGTGCAAGCGCTTTCCCATGTTGAGGGTCTCTGGTGGTGATTTTGATTTGGCTGACCCCATGCCCGACTAAACGTCGTGCAGCAAGTTTGGCCATCTCACCGGCCCCAACCAATAAGACCGTTTGTTCTTGTAAGTTGGAATTAATCTTCCTGGCCAACTCAACGGCGGCATAACTGACGGAGACAGCCATTTCGGCAATTTTGGTCTCGGTCCGTACACGTTTCGCAACCGATATCGCCTTCTTCACCACCTTATTGAGAATGACTCCGCTCGACTTGTGATGAAGGGATGACTCAAAGGCATCTTTTAATTGTCCAAGAATTTGCGACTCCCCGACAATCATCGAATCCAAACTTGAAGCTACTCGAAAGAGGTGTGCAATCGCACGATCATCACCATACCAATAGAGGTGGGGCATGAGTTGCTCGGAAGACAGTGATAGATGGGTATCAGCTAGAAATTCAAGAATCTTGGAATATCCCTGCTCCGCATCGTCGACCGCAGCATAGACTTCTACGCGATTACAGGTGGAAAGCAGAATGCCCTCTTGAATCCCTGGATAATCACAGAGCCGCCCCAAGGCCTCGCCCATTCGACTGGCAGGAATAGCCAAGAGTTCACGAACTTCCACTGAGGCAGTCTTATGACTTAATCCTACGACTAATATATTCATCTCAAATAACAGTACTTGGGGTTTTCAGCACAATTCCAACAAAGGTGAGAATAACCCCCGCAAAACCAATGATGGTCAAATAGGCAGCACGCTTGGCTCGCCATCCAATGGTCAATCGCCCTAATAAGACGGCGAAATAAAACAACCACGTCACAACAGCAGCCGTTTGCTCTGGATTCCAATTCAAATAGGACCCCCTCGCAAACTCCGCTGACATCGCTCCAGTAATAATTCCTAAGGTCAATAAAGGAAATCCTAGGATAATCGATTGTTGATTCAGTTGATCCAGGAAATCCAAGGCTGGCAATTTTGAATACATGACATTAAACCGTTTGGAGGTGAGTAGTCGGTCTTGGATCAAATACATCACGCCCGCAACAAAGGCGACCGCAAATCCAACTGTCCCCAGCATACTCAGGGTCACATGGAGCCCCACGGTTTTGAGGACCGGTTCCAATGTGGGTATTTGCCGCGGCAGAGCTGCGGCTGAAAGTAGCGAAATAAAGGCGAGTGGTAAGATAAAGGATCCAAGTACATGAATCTGGTGCCGAAACTCTACCCAAAGAAAGACACAAACCAGTGCCCAAGAAAAAAAGGACATGGCGTGCTGAAAAGACCCAAGCGCCCCAGTGCCTTCAGCCAAGACCTGAATCACAATGGCCAGGGTATGGGTGACAAACCCAACGCCAGCAACCGCAAGGGAAACTTTGGAGAGGGTCTCCGACCGTCGCATCAAATAGGCCAGGAAGAGAACCGTGCTGGCCAAATAACCCACGAGTGTGGCTATAAAAAACCAAGCCGACATGACTTGCCTATCCTCGCAAATTTAAAGAATTTTTCCTATTAACGGAGACTATGAATTATAGCTGTGAAAAAGAAAGTGAGTCAAGGAATCCGATTAAGTAGCAAAAAGGAGGGAACCAGGTACTCCTCCCACCGATTACAGCCTGAAATTTGGGTAAGGAAGAGAAAGAAGCTAGACAACGACACATTACCCTCTGCTATACCTTGCAGGACCGATCCTTATACTCCATACTTTCGAAATATTTCTGGACTCTCTACAAGCATGAGCGGCAAACTGTATCTCATCAGCACGCCAATAGGAAATTTTGCCGACCTCACAATTCGGGCAAAAGCAACCCTTAAACAGGTCGATATTGTTGCGGCCGAACACCCTCAGGAAACAGCCAATCTATTGAAGTATCACCGCATCTCTTCCCAGCTCACAAGTTATAATCTCTCTAATAAAGAAGAAAAATCATCTATTCTCATTCACCGCATGCAGCAAGGGGAAACGGTGGCTCTCGTCAGCGATGAGGGAACCCCCTTAATACACGATCCAGGACATTTCCTTGTTAGGAAGGCTATAAAGTCTGGCCTTCCAATTATTGCTGTTCCCGGCCCCTCTGCCCTACTGACAGCACTCGTCGTTTCGGGCTTTCCCATGGATTCGTTTGTGTTTATGGGCACCTGTCCCGATCGGTCCACCACTTGCCATAAACTACTGGGCCCATTGCAGAAGGATAGGCGAACCCACATTTTATTTCTTACGGCTCCTCAATTAGGCCCATTCCTTGGAGGTGCACTTCGAGTACTTGGAAACCGAAGAATTGTCCTTGCGAGGGAACTAACAAAAGAGGCTGAATCAATTGAACGGGGGACAATAAAAAAACTATTGAGATCCTTACCGGTATTAAGACAACAAGAAAAGCTCACACTCGTGATTCATGGCGCCTCCTTGAAAAGAGGAGAAACCAGGTCACACTCAAAACCTACCTAGTTTTTGAACTCTTCCTGATAAGAATACGAAAGAAGTCGCCAATCCCCACCTGCTCCAAGAGCTGATGGCCTTCATTCTGTATGCTCCTGGGAACGTTTTGAATAGGATCTCCACTATCAAGAAGAACGGCTAACACTTTCCCAGTATCCATGCTTTCTAATTTAATTTTTGTTTTTACAAAATTATAGGGACAAATCACCCCACGAAGATCAATCTCATCATCCGGTTTGAATTTTGGCTCAGTTGAGGAATTTGTCACAATAATCAGTCTGCTTGGCCCTTGCATCTCCAGGAGAAGGACACCGGGGGCCATTGACAAATTTACACTATACCCTAGGAACTTTGACGAAATTATCCATCGAAACGGCAATCACGCAAAAAAAAAGGGCGGCTCAACAGCCGCCCTTTCTTGAACAAACCTTTCAGGATCTAACTTACTGACCTTTCTTGAAATTCGGCTTGTCGAAATCTCCGTAATCAGTCTTGTTGGTTGGGTAGCCATACCCTGGTTGGGGGTCACATTGCCAGCAAGGGGCAGAACCCGTCATAGTTCCGACAGGGCTGGATATATTCCCCTTTACTTCCCCAGGCATTAACTGACCAACTACACCACCATGGTTCGAACCGCTATTGGTGTTGATGGCTCGCTCAGTGGAAGGATCCGGACGTTGACCGAATCCACCGAACCCAGCTTGCGTTTCTTCTCCACGCATCACGGTTACCTCAAGAGCAATCTTTTTCCCGGTCCCGTATGGTTGATCCTTCGTGGTTTCTTCCATGGCTTGAATGGCAACTTCGTCGCCAACATTCAGCTGCTTGATGGCTTGAGAGTTCGAACGATCACTCATGTAGAGAGTTACCACGGTCCGAGCACCGGCACCGACGCGACCTTCAGCTGCCATTTCGTTACGACCAGTTCCTCCCGTCTCAATCATGATTCGTCCTTGCGCATTATCAATGGCAAACACGCGACCCATGACTGTTTCTGGTTGGCTGAGTCTTTCTAATAATGCATTTTTGTCCCAAATTTGGGAACGCGAACCCACGCCAGCATTTTCTCCGACGCCGGTCCCAAAGCCTGAGTGTTGTGGCAGGACTTCTTGGGCACCAGCAACACCGACAGAGCCCACAAAGAGGACTGCTGCACCCAAAGCGACTAGGTTACGCATATCTTGCCTCCTTAAGAAAAAAGTAAGTTGAGAAAAATTATTGATAATGGACAACGAAATTCTATTCTTTTTCACAAAACCCTACGCTTACCGTTCTTGCTTCGCCTACAACTATACCTATCAACACCCTTAAAACACAACATGTAGTTACAATCAAATTAGGGCGGAAATATAGGCTAACTGGGCTCCACTGTCAAGAGGAATTCATGGCGAAACTCAATATCTTGCCCTTAAGAAAAGACATACCTAAGCGATGCCAGTCGTTCCTCTCTTAGCTATGGAGGAGAATGTCTTGTATATCAGAGTTTTATCAATAGAATTTTAAACCTCTTCCCCTGGGACCAGTTCCACCATTTAGACGGATTCTCCCCGATTTCCGTATAACAGGGTTACGTTAATCCTGCGGCAATCATATTGGTCCTTAAAATGAAATTGATCCGACTCGTGAAATAGATCTGAATTAAAAATAACAGCCCGATTCTCTCGATAAGATACGACAATCTTTTCAGCACCAACATTCTGAAGAAATTCCAAGATTTTTGGTTTATTTTGTTGACTATTATATTCTTGAAAATTCCACGATGCCGGGGCCTCCTTATTCCATAACACCAGACCTCCCGTATTGGAATCGAGATTGGCTGAATCTTCGGTAATCCAAAAATTTACATTCACCGCCGCAGCATCGGCATGAATATTTAATGCCTGGAGTGTATTATCACACTTAAAGGCCCAAGCTTGTTTGAGTCGGTGCTGTTTAAATATCCGTGGAAATGTCAGACGTAACTCTTCTGAAATCTGCAGAAGGAGTGGGGAAGAAAATCCCTGCCCTAAAAAAGATCCCAGATAGCCATTCTCATATTCATGAGTCCAGATGGTTGACTCAAGACAAAATGCCCGCAACCGTTGGAGAGCCTCTTCCGAAAGCAGTGAGTCAAGACAAAGCACCTCCGGTACCTGGGAGCAATAGCGAGCTTCTATGTCGTCGACCGCCAAGTCAGGGTTCAAGGCACTCCCAGAGGGAAGGGCAGCACATTCAGACCGATACGATACCTTTCGTAGCCCTTCGCTCAAGGCAATCACCTCCTGTGGCTGTAATGAATCAACAACGGCCTTTTCATGATTCCTACATCCCAAGACATCCAAGACCTTAGAGGCTTCGACATAGGCTTCATGGTCCTTGGTGATCCTCCCACGGTCTATGAGGTACCCCAACTGCTCCAGATCATGAATGAGCCTTGCAGAGGAGAGGGAGCGGCTCTTTTTCAAGCCACTCTGGTTTTGGTGAAGTTCCGCCGATGTATGAAAGGCCTGATGTGCTTGCCCTAACTGTTCAAGCCAAAGATAGTTTAACCCAAGGCTGTGATAGGCCTTCGCATAGGTCGGACGAACAGCAATAGCTTTTATGAAGGCGTGCTCGCCTTCTTCAAGGCGTCCCATTTTTTGTAGCACGATGCCACGATTATAATTGGCCTCTGCATGGTCGGGGTTGAGGGCAAGTGCACGGGAATATGAGGTGAGGGCTTCATCCCATTGCCCTTGTTCCTTGTAGGCTACGCCCATATTATTATAGGCATTCCCAAGTGAGGGATTGAGTGACAGTGCTCGCTGATACGCATGAATCGCTTCTTCAAACTCCTGACATTCTGCCAACACATTTCCCAAACTGTACTGTGCGTCTGCATACTTCGGATTGAGAGTAATGGCCTGCTGAAAAGCCATCTGCGCTTCGACTGACTTTCCGGTCTTTTGATACACCGTTCCTAAATTATAAAAATACCCAGCGTTTCGCTTATCCGATTGAGTGGCTTGAGTCAGGAGATCGATTGCTTGCTCTGCTTGACCACGATGATAGGCCACCAGCCCTAAAAGATGGAGTGCTTCGGGATGGCGAGGAACAATCTCTAACGCTTGACGATACAGGATTTCCGCTTGGGGATAGTCTTGCGATTTGTGATGAATCATTCCTTGGGACAGAAGCGCACGAATGCGTGAATCACTGTCCGTCTTGCGAGCGTGACCCTCTAACTTTTCCTGTCTTCTGCGTTTCGCCCGATTCACGAGCTGGTTTTCCTCCCGATCTTCTATTCCTTAAAGAGGGAACAGATTCCTTGGAGTTGGCTTAACGTAAGGAGATGGGGTTAGGGTACCAGAGGACAAAGGAGAAAGTAAAAATACATGGTGCCCGGAGGGAGGGTCGAACTCCCACTCTCTTGCGAGAACCAGATTTTGAGTCTGGCGCGTCTGCCAGTTCCGCCATCCGGGCTTCCCACTATCTACGTAATTCGGAGAATTTTTCGCTTGGAGGCCTCCTTCTAACATGAACCCTGCAGAGGGTCAACTCGGCCCCCTTTCATCTAGGGAATGCAAATGATACTATGACACCCTGTGTTTTCACCGGTTACCATGGCTAACCGAATCTCAAGAACGGCACCGTTTTTCTTGTTAAAGGAGGGTTCCGAATATGGCCGAGGTCCAATGTGTTAAATGTGAAAAGGCAGGGGAATCCATCACCGATCCCCTCTTTCTGGGCAGACTCGAATCAGAAGTCAAATCCAAAATTTGCAAGTCCTGCTGGAAAGAATGGGAAGGCATGAAGGTCATGGTTATCAACGAGTATCAAGTAAATTTGGGCGAGGAAAGCGGCAGGGAATTAGTGAAAAAACAAATGCGCTCTTTTTTAAATCTTGGAGAAAAGGTCGACACCTCGCTCGTTGATCAGAATTTTAAACCCCAATAAGGTTTCCGGCTTACCCCCTAAGAACCCACTCCTCACGTGATTCACTCCCGTGAGGCTATCGAGACACCGTTAGATGTTCAAAAAAATTGGATAGTCTCAACCTATGAGTCTCTCCAACAATTTACCAACAGCCGGCCTCCCTTCTTCCCACCAGCGCCTAAAGGGAAAAGTCGCCCTGATTTCGGGAGCTGGGCGAGGGATTGGAAAAGCAACGGCAGAACTTTTCGCTCAAGAAGGTGCGAGCGTCGTCATCTGCTCACGCACCATAAACGAACTCTCCACTGTTGCATCAACCATACAATCTCGTGGCGGATCGGTGTTATCTTTGCCAACTGACCTACGGTTGGCCACGGAAGTGAAGCGGTTGGTGACCTCAGCTCTAACACGGTTTGGAAAAATTGATGTCTTGATTAATAATGCTGGTATTCTCGGACCGCGAGTCCCCTTGCAGGACTACCCTCAATCCGATTGGGAGCAGGTCTTACGAAGTAATCTCGATGGAACGTTTTTTTTAACACGTGAAGTGGCCCGTCATATGTCCACTGGGGTGACTGGGGGAAGTATCATTTTCCTTTCCTCTTCCGTAGGACGAAGGGGGCGTGGAGGATGGGGGGCCTATGCCGTGAGTAAATTTGCCATCGAAGGGCTTTCACAAGTTCTGGCCGATGACCTTCGACCTCACAATATTTCCGTGATGACCTATAATCCAGGTGGCACTCGAACGAGGATGCGGGCTGAAGCCTATCCAGACGAAGCCCCCGAAACCCTTCCAGACCCCATGGATGCTGCCAAGGCCTTGCTCTCTCTGGCCACCCAAGCCTCTCCAGATATTTCCGGCAGGGCATTCGACTCCTCTAACCTCCCACTCTCACCGGGATAATTCGTCCTGCCATTTGATTTTATTGACATTTTGCAAAAACCGATGGTAAATTTATCGATCCTCCACGAGTAGGTGGACAATCTTCCTTTTTAGTTAGGGCGGGATTCCCTTGATAATTCAAATGAAAGTGCGGGGTCTTATGTATGACCCATATAATAATGCCTACATCGTCATTCTTCGTGATGAAGATAATTCTGATATGTTGCCAATTTGGGTCGGGAAAACTGAAGCCAGTGCAATAAGTCTAGCCTTGGAAGGGGTGACCCCTCCGCGCCCTATGACCCATGACTTGCTACATAATATTCTTGAAGCCGTTAATGCCAAAATGATCAGCATGGTCATTACAGATTTACAAGAAAATACCTATTTTGCTAAAATTCATTGTCTTTACGAAGATTCCGAATATTCGATTGATTCCAGACCAAGTGATGCCATTGCCCTTGCGCTTCGATCAAATGCCCCCATTTTTGCGAACGAATCGGTACTTCGGAAACAAACGTCGGCAGAACTAGAGCATTGGCTAGAAAATTTAAAACCCGAAGATTTCGGGCGTGATGAGGGGTAGTTCTTCCTGAGGAAAGCGATTGAAATACCAATACCATCTGAACAGAACACGTACATCACCATGAGTCAGCCTACAGAATCATCCTATATCCCTTTGAAAGTTCATGGAGTCCTTCCTGACCCCAATACGGAAACGCAGGTCGTTCTCCTTCAGGAGGAACAAAAAGAAGACATTCTTCCCATCTGGGTAGGCGCGGCTGAAGGACATGCCATCGATCTGGCCTTAAAAGAGGTCGCCCCTCCAAGACCGATGACACACGATTTAATTTTCAATTGCGCCAAGCACTTTCATACGACGATTTCAAAAGTCCTTGTCACCGATGTCAAGGAGAGTACGTACTACGCCTCCGTGGTACTTCAAAATCGAGAGACAGAGCGAATTGTTGATGCCAGACCAAGTGACGCCATTGCCCTGGCCTTACGAGCCCAGGCCCCCATATTTGCCACTCGAGAAGTGTTAACCCGTCGTGGTGCTGGCAATCTTCAAACATGGCTAGATAAATTTGGGGCCCAAGACTCCAACCCCTCGGAGCCCGAACATCTCTAGCATTCATTATTTTTTCAACACGCTGTGACGAAGAGGAATAGCCTGATGCGGACATACTTGGCAAAAGAAGCAGACATCACTCGTAAATGGCATATTGTCGATGCGGATGGCAAAACCTTAGGACGGTTAGCCACACGCGTGGCCTCTCTTTTACGGGGCAAACATAAACCTACCTTCACCCCAAACGTTGACACGGGTGATCACGTGGTTGTCATCAATGCGGAAAAGATCCGTTTGACAGGACAAAAGTTTAAGACCAAAGTCTATTACCATCATACGGGATATCCCGGTGGCATTAAATCCATTACCGCCGAACATCTTTATGAAAAAGATCCGACTGCACTCGTGACAAAAGCGGTCAAAGGGATGCTCCCCAAAAACCCTCTTGGGAAAAAGATGGGTAAAAAGTTAAAAGTGTACGCTGGATCAGCTCACCCACATCTGGCTCAACAACCAGAAGTGATGAATCTCTAACTGAAATTTTTTGTTTTTGGAGGATACAAGGCATGGCAGTTACCTCAGAGTATGCAACGGGAAAACGGAAAACAGCCATTGCTCGGGCCTGGATTTCTCCTGGCGAGGGCACGATTGCTGTAAATGCCAGAACATTTGACGATTACTTTCCACGACCGTCACTTCGCTCCCTTGTCGAAGCGCCTTTCATGGTTACCGGGCTGGTCGGTAAGTATAATGTGAAAGCAACCATTGTAGGAGGCGGCCCGAGTGGGCAAGCGGGTGCCCTACGGCATGCCATTTCAAAAGCCTTGACCACTCTCAACCCTGCGTTACGAGAGCCCTTAAAAAAAGAGGGCTTTTTGACTCGAGATTCGCGCGTCAAGGAACGGAAAAAATACGGGCAGAAGGGTGCTCGTAAGCGTTTCCAATATTCAAAGAGATAATTCTCAAGGTGGTATCCACATCATGGTTAAAGGAAGGCCCCCTGGGCCTTCCTTTTTTTTTGTGTGAAGGAGAACAAGCGTGGGAGCAAGCCGGAAAGATCTCCAGGTCGCGGTCGTCGGAGCAAGTGGTTATGTTGGAGGGGAACTTCTACGACTGCTCGCCAATCACCCCTCGGTGACCATTACCCATGTCACATCACAAAAATCAGCGGGTCAGCCATTGGCGCACCTTTTTCCTCATTTGAAGGATACTCTCAACCTCTCATTTGAATCATTAAATATTTCGAACATTGCAAAACAAGCCGATGTGGTGTTTTTGGCGCTTCCTCATACACAATCGATCGTCCCAGCTTCCGAACTATTGAAAACAGGCGTCATTGTCATCGATTTAAGTGCCGATTTTCGATTACGAAATCCATCCGACTATCAAAACTGGTATCAGCTGGACCATTCACATCCTTTATTACTTGAACAAGCCATCTATGGGCTTCCGGAGCTACATCGACAGGAGATTTCTCAAGCCCAACTCATTGCTTCTCCCGGTTGCTATCCAACTGCCGCCATCCTGCAACTTGCTCCCTTGGCGGCCCGGGGCTTGATTGAATCGAACTCCATCGTGATTGATGCCAAATCAGGCGTGACGGGTGCCGGAAGGAGTCCGTCTTTAGCCTACCACTTTCCTGAGGCCAACGAATCGATTCAAGCCTATAAGATTGGTCAACATCGGCATACGCCAGAGATTGAACAAGAACTCACACGATTGACCCAGTCAACTTCATCTCCAAAAACCATTGAAGTCACCTTTACTCCACATTTGGTTCCTATGAATCGAGGGATCCTCAGCACAGCCTATTGTCAGTTGACCCAACCTCTCCCCTTCGATGAAATCGAGGCCATGTATACGACTTTTTATCAAGACGAGGTTTTTGTCCGAATGGTTTCTGGAGAACAGGCAGCAAACCCGCGGCACGTGCGAGGCTCTAATTTCTGCGATATCCGCATCTCTCTTGACTCACGTTCCGGTCGGGTCATTACCACGGCAGCCATAGACAACTTAGTCAAAGGGGCAGCAGGCCAAGCCATTCAGGCGATGAATATCCGAAAAGGGTTACCCGAGCATCTTGGTCTCATGTCTGCCGGATTATTTCCATAAAGGGTTCTTTGAGGAGTCGCATGAGCCCATCACCCCGAATCTATCGATCAGGCGTCACCGCACCCCCAGGATTTTCCGCTGCAGGGATTCACGCAGGAATAAAATCCCCCGGGGAACTAGATTTAGCTCTCATCTTGTCTGAGAGAGCAGGATCCATAGGTGGTGTCTTTACCCAAAACCAAATTATTGCCGCACCTGTCGAACTATGCCGTGCTCACCTCCGAAAGGGTCGAGGCCAAGCCATCTGTATTAACAGTGGGAACGCCAATGCATTTACGGGGGAACAAGGAAAACAGGATACACGGCTCATGGCCAAGGCGGTGGCCACTCATCTCCAAATTCCTATTCAAACAGTCTTTATCAGTTCAACAGGTATTATCGGACAACCATTACCTCTTCAGCCTATGATCCAGGCTCTTCCCACCTTGATTAAGAAATTAGATGTCCATCATGGTTCTGAAGCCGCTAGAGCCATTCTGACAACCGACACCACCATTAAAGAAGTCGTCGTAAAAGGGAAAATTGGCAACTGTCCGATTACCATTGGTGGAATGGCAAAAGGGTCTGGCATGATTCACCCCAATATGGCCACCATGCTCGCTTTCCTGACTACCGACGCCACGATTGCACCAAAACCGCTTCAACGAGCCTTACGCATAGCTACCGAACAATCCTTTAATTGTATTTCCGTGGATGGCGACACCAGTACCAACGATATGGTCCTTTGTCTTGCAAACGGTCATTCTCCGACAACCCAACTCGACCATCATCCATCCGCCCAGAAGACCTTTCAAGCTCTCCTCAATGAAGCCTGTCATCAATTGGCGCTACTCATCGCCCAAGATGGAGAAGGAGCCACCAAGTTAGTACGTCTTCATGTGAAAGAAGCCCGAACGAGGAGCCAAGCCAAGCAAGTCGTATCAACGATTGGGACTTCCCCTTTGGTCAAGACCGCCCTATTCGGCGAGGATGCCAATTGGGGACGAATCATTGCCGCAGCTGGACGGGCGGGGGTTCAGATTCGAGCAAAACGTCTGGGTTTAGCCTTTGACCAGCACTTTATTGTAAGGAACGGAGAATATTTAGGAGAAAAAGCTGAAAATCGTGTCGCAAAAATTGTGAAAAAGAAGCAATTTTCAATCACCCTTTATCTCGGCCAAGGTCAAGCTGAATCGGAACTTTGGACGACCGATTTATCCTATGACTATGTAAAAATCAATGCGAGCTATCGATCTTAGGAAGGAATTTGCAAGGCTTCTACCTTGCAAATGAATTGAATTTGTGCTAACGTTTCAACCGCTTACGAACTTTACGACTGTTCTTTTGACTATTCAATGGAGAGAAGGTTCATGCCTTGAGCATGGACTCTTATTCAAATATACATCGACGTAATGACACGTCGCACGGCTTGAGAATAAGGGGAGGTTCCCCTCACCAACCAATTTTTGGTGCCCTGCAAGCCGGGAAGGAGGTGAAGGCATGGGAGTCATTTCAATTCGGGAACTATTAGAGGCCGGTGTCCACTTTGGACATCAAACTAACCGATGGAACCCAAAAATGAAACGATTTATTTTTGGTGAACGGAATGGCATCTATATTATTGATTTACAACAAACCGTGAAACGATTTGAAAAAGCCTATGCCTTCATTCGTGATACGGTGGCTGCGGGGGAATATGTCTTGTTTGTGGGGACAAAGCCCCAGGCGGCAGATATCCTTGAAGAGGAATCTAAACGAGCTGGCATGTTTTTTGTGAACCAACGATGGCTAGGAGGAATGCTCACCAACTTTCAAACCATTCGAAAAAGCATTGAAAAGCTTAAGAGGTTTGAAGGCATTCTCGCCGATCCGACTCATCAAGGCCTCACCAAGAAAGAAGTGGGCCAAATCCAAAAAGAACTTGTGAAACTTGAAAAAAGTCTCAGTGGAATTAAAAATATGACCAATTTACCGGGTTGTATTTTTGTTCTTGATACTCGCGTGGAGCATATTGCTGTCAAAGAAGCATCCCGCCTAGGAATCCCCGTTGTCGCTATTCTTGATACCAATTGCGACCCTGAAGGTATTACCTATCCAATTCCCGGCAATGATGATGCCATTCGATCCATCAAACTCATCGCTTCTCGCCTTGCCGATGCGGCCATTGAGGGTACTCATCTGCGAACACAACAAGAAGAAGCGGATATGCCCGAGGCACTCATCCCTGCAAAAATGGAAAGCGTGTCAGCACCCTCATAGCAGAGAGCCAAAGGAACAACTCATTATTCACATTCAGACATCAAACGCAGTCATCTGCAATGGATGAACGAGGAGACGAGAACGAATGGCCGGCAACACAGCATTAGTCAAGGAACTTCGAGCCAAGACAGGAGCAGGAATTCTGGATTGTCAGAAGGCACTTATTGAAACAGGAGACGATGTCTCAAAAGCCGTAGACTATTTACGCCAAAAAGGACTTGCGGCAGCTGAAAAGAAAATGGGCAGGGAAACCAATCAAGGACTCATTAGCGCCTATATTCACTCGGGAAGTAAGATTGGGGTCCTCATTGAAGTGAATTGCGAGACGGATTTTGTGGCCCGCAATGAAGAGTTTCAAGAATTGGTTAAGGATTTGGCCTTGCAAATAGCCGCCTCTAACCCTTCCTGTGTCAAACGTGAGGACATTACCCCTGAAATTATCGAGAAAGAGAAGTTAATTTATCAGGGGCAGGCAAAAGAACTAGGCAAACCTGAGGCTGCATGGCAAAAAATTGTTGATGGGAAATTAGAAAAGTATTTTCAGGAACAATGCCTTATAGAACAAGCCTTCATTAAAGATCCAACCATTACCATTAAAGACCTGTTAGCTCAGAAAATTGCCAAGATAGGGGAAAACATTTCTGTTAAACGGTTTACTCGCTACGAATTAGGCCAGGCATGACGAACCCAAAGTATCGCCGGATCCTGCTCAAAATCAGCGGGGAAATGCTTGCCGGCGATCAAGGATTTGGCATTCACCCCTCTATTCTCGACGGACTGGCCGAAGAAATTTCCGACATTAGGTCCTTGGGAGTTGAGCTTGCCCTTGTGATTGGCGGGGGTAATATTTTTCGAGGCATTGCTGCAAGTGCAAATGGGATGGAGCGGGCTTCAGCTGACTATATGGGAATGTTAGCCACAATCCTCAATGCCCTTGCCCTTCAAAATGCTCTAGAACGGCTCAACATTCCTACCCGAGTACAATCTGCCATCGAGATGCAACAACTTGCAGAGGGCTATATTCGACGGAGAGCCATTCGCCACCTTGAAAAAAACCGTGTCGTCATTTTTGCCGGTGGAACAGGAAATCCTTACTTTTCTACCGACACAGCCGCGGCTCTCCGCGCCATGGAAATTGGAGCTGAGGTCATCATGAAAGGCACGAAAGTAGATGGGGTGTATGAAGCCGATCCTGTCACGACTCCATCCGCGAAGCAATATCGTGAAGTTCCTTTTTTAACGATTTTAAACAAAGGGCTCAAAGTCATGGATTCGACCGCTATCTCACTCTGCATGGAAAACAAGTTGCCTCTTCTGGTCTTTAATTTAACGAAAAGAGGGAATCTGAAGCGTGTGGTCCAGGGAGATCCCCTTGGAACTGTGGTCTCCTCTTCGGTTCATGAGGAGCAATTTGCGTAACCATGGCCTATTCTGTCAAACATCTCTCCACCCGCATGGAAGGCGTTCTGGAACATCTTAAGCGCGACCTTTCTGGAGTTCGAACAGGTCGCGCTTCTCTTGCCCTGCTCGACGGGATTCGGGTGGACTACTACGGAACCCCAACGCCGCTGAAACAGGTCGCCACCCTCTCTATTCCTGAGAGCCGGCTGATTACCATTCAACCCTGGGAGCCCTCTCTGATCAAAGAAGTTGAAAAGTCTTTACTCTCTTCAGATCTAGGTTTGACGCCCTCGAACGATGGGAAAATGATCAAAGTCCCGCTTCCTCCTCTTACCGAAGAACGGCGAAAAGAACTGATAAAAATCTGTAAAAAACACGGAGAAGAGGCTAAGATTCAAATACGTAGCATTAGACGAGAAGGGAACGATGAAACCAAAAAGCAACTCAAAGAGTCTCTTCTATCGGAAGATGAAGTGAGAAAGGGAGAGCAAGAAATTCAGAAATTGACCGACCAATACGTGAAAAGTATCGACCACATTCTTCAAAAAAAAGAAGAGGAAGTCATGGAGGTCTAGCCTTCATGACCGACCATCACGCCCAAACATTGAGTCAACATCTTTTCTTGTGACCACTGCCACTATCGACTGTTCAGCTCTCGCCCATAACCTCACTCTCGTCCGCCAACACCTGACGTCGCCCTGCGACATTCTGGCTGTCGTGAAAGCCGATGCCTATGGGCATGGGGCTATTCCTATCACCAAATTCTTAACAACCCAGGGGGTTTCCCATTTCGCAGTTGCCACCTTGGAAGAAGGACTTGCCCTCCGCCAATCTGGCATTACGGAATCAATTGTCATTATGGGAGCCTTGCCTCAGGATGAATTTTTCGAGGCTGTGGCGCATCAACTCACCCCGATTATTTACTCATTAGACCAAGCCACACACCTCCAAGAGGTATCAACCTCACAAACCATTCGCGTTCACCTCAAAGTCGATACCGGGATGGGACGGCTTGGTTTATCCGTTGATGAAACGGTCTCCCTCATTCAAACTCCGTGGTTCAAACAGTCTTTTCAAGTTGAGGGGATTATGTCTCATCTGGCAGATAGCGACAGTTCAGACCCAACCTATACCCAAGAACAAATCCAGCGATTTGAATCTCTTTTGAAAGCCTTACGGGCAAACCACCTTCAGGTTCCCCTTCAACATCTCGCCAATAGTTCGGCCATTTTAGTTCATCCGTCTTCACACTTCACGATGGTGCGTCCAGGTATCATGCTGTACGGATACCACACCCTCCCATCCAGTCATCCTTCTCCCGAACTCAAACCCGTACTCTCTTTAACCAGCCAGATTGTCCAGATTCGGGAACATCCGGCCGGTCAACGAGTCAGTTATAATCAAACGTTCACAACGGCACACCCATCAAGAATCGCTATCCTCCCTATTGGGTACGCAGATGGCGTGAATCGCTTACTTTCCAATAGGGGTACGGTCCTGATTCAGGGGCAGCACTCCCCCATTGTGGGCCGAGTCTGTATGGATATGATAATGGTAGATGTCACCCACAGCAAAAGGGTTGCCGTGGGAGATGAGGCTGTCTTGATAGGAACGCAAGGTCAGGCGACGATTACGGCAGCCGATCTGGCTCAAGTACTTGAGACAATCCCCTATGAAATTCTTTGCAAAATCGGACCGAGGGTCCAACGGAGATATGTGCCGCCGCAATCCTGAAGATCTCTTGAACCAGTTCAGTTAGGAAATGCATGACTCCTCTAGGTTTTTAATTTCTTTCCAATTCTTCGCTCAACACTTGCCATCTTGCTCTCAAGTCTCCCCTTCTTAGATTTTCTATAGTCAATTTTTATGGTACAGGAAATTCGGTTACAGTCTTTTTTCATTTTGAGGTAGCACTTCCGCACGACGTCCATCACCTCATCCCACTCTCCTTCTAACACGGTCCCCATAGGATTGAGACGATAATCCACACCACTCTTTTCAATGACTTGTAACGACCTCGAGACATACTTCCCTACACTCTCGCCCTTACCGAGGGGCGACATACTGAATTCTAGCAAGACCATGCTCGAGCTCCTTTATTGTTCAGGTTCGATTTATGTCTGATGTTGTCCTTGTTTCCATGATGCGGGATATTGAAGTTGGCAAGATAACTTAAACCCTTCGACCGCCTGCCGCAAAGCCGCAACGCGTTGTTCAGGATCGCCCTCTTGAGATTGAATCGTCTCTCGAGTCTCAGCTAACCATGAGATAAATGCTCCAAATTCCTCGTCAAATACCTGCTCTAAGTCTTGTCGCAAACGACTGGCCAATGCAGGCGCGACTCCGCTCGAGCTAATGGCCACCCGTAAATGACTCTGGTGCACCAGAGCGGGCATCATCACATTGGAAACGGTTGGTTGATCAGATGAACAGACTAAGAAATGTTGGGCTTTCGATAATTCATAGAGCGAAGCGGCCAATTCACTATCTTCGCGCAGGGTGTTCACAACCAACAATACCCCCTCAGTATCAGTATTTCGAAAGCGTCGCCCCCGGTGAAGTATCTTCCCTGAAGCTGTAAGCTTGCGTAATTCACTATTTAAGGTGGGATGTACAACAGTGACCCGCGCGCCAGCCTCAAGTAATCGTTGTACCTTCTCCGTCGCTTCTTCTTCCCCTCCAAGAACGATGCATGTTCGTCCTTTCACACTCAATGACACTTGCAACCCTGGATTTGCCACGGCACGTCCTCCCTGAATAAAATTCCCACGGTATCATACAATATGATCAAGGATTGGGGAAAGGCTCCTTTTCTTTTCTCAAGAAAATCCTGTTATAATAGGGCAACTCCCTTTCCTGCTAAGGAATAGACAGATTGGCTCAGCAGGACCTCCACCAACAAGGAAGCAGGGATTTCCCCTCTCTTGGCGGAGAATGTTGTCCCCCTATGAAGAATCAATGGATTCAAACTCTAAGCATGGCTGGAGGAATTATCCTCTTGGCAGGTATTGCGGCCTGGTTAGGCCTTGCTCATGGATGTGAAGCTCCTGTTGCAAATGGAGTGGTCGCGGGACGAGTAACCATCGTTCCCGACCTACAAGACTTAGCCAGGAAGAATAAAGTGCTGTTTGTCATTGTTCGTCGCCCAGAAGGCCCACCCCGACCATTAGCCGTTAAGCGCATTGAGAATCCAACTTTCCCCGTAGAGTTTGAGATTACCAATCAAGACCAAATGGTACAGGGATCTGAGTTACGCGGTGTCGTTGATGTTATTGCTCGGTTAGATAGGGATGGTATGGCAGGCCCCCTCCAGCCTGGTGACCTAGAGGGGCAGTACGAAGGGAACCCGACAACGGTAGGTGGGCGAAATATTGAGATTCAAATCAACCAAGCACATTAACCGATCAACTATCGAACCTCGCTATACCATTACGTTGAGTCTGAATCTAACTCCAAATTCCAATAGAGATAGTCTCGCCAACTTTCAGGAGCATTACGAATCCCAATCGTGATCGTAATAATCGGACTCCACCGAGGCTTCACAGGTTTTCGTATAAGTTTCATACGAGCTTCTTCAGGCGTCCGACCACTTTTCCGATTATTACATCGCCAACAAGCCGTGACAATATTTTCCCAGGTTTTACGTCCTCCTTTGGCCATTGGCACGACATGATCAAACGTAAGGTCCTCTGGTTTAAATTTCACTCGACAATATTGGCATGTATACCCGTCCCGCGTGAAGATATTGATCCGAGAGAACTTCACCGCGCGATGTGCTTCTTTCAGTTTCACCAGCTTTAAGAGCCGCATGACCGAGGGGAGTTTAAAGGAGATAGAGACTCCATTGACATCTCGATCATAGACTTCCAATACTTCAACTTTTCCCTGCCACAGAAGAGAAATCGCCTTTTGCCAATGCACCACTCGAAGTGGCTCGTAACTGGCATTTAATAATAAGGTCATCTCCATGTCTTTCTCACAATACCTCTTAACAGCTGAACGAGGTGTTTACGAGCATTACCCAATTTACTTGTATGACATAAACTTTCTATAAAATCAAGGCTTTAAGCCTTGCCAGCGACCAGACAAATCTATTACAATTGGTGTTTTTCTTGACCACTCATTGAATGTCTTGCTGACAAATACACTTGCAAAGGATTCCTAATGGGAGAATTTATCAACGTAGGGAAACTGTCTGACCTAGAACCAGGCACCTGTACATCGGTTGAATCTCAGGGTAGATGGATTGCGCTTTGTAATATTGATGGAACCATTTATGCGCTCGATAATACCTGTCCACATGCTGGAGGACCATTGGGCGATGGATACCTGGTTGATCGTGTCATTGAATGTCCCTGGCATGGCTGGAAGTTTGACGTCACCAATGGTGAACGAATAAAAAATCCCAATATAACCGTTTCCTGTTTCCCGGTCCGCGTAGAAGACAATAATATTCAAGTCGCCCTACCCGAAGAAGAAACCTAGAGTTCCTTTATTGAAGAGGCCTGGGAGGCATAGAACCCTGGCTTGCTTCATCTCGCTGAGGCATCAATTCTATCGCAAAATTTGACATAGGCATAACTTGCCGGGAATCTAATCGAACTCGCCACACATACTCTCGTTCAAACCATTGCCTCGTTCCTTCTTCCCGAAGCCATACCCTCACCATAAATTGGCCATTTTGCATTGGCTCTACCTGCCACTCTCCTAGTCGAGCGCCCTTCCCTCGCTCCTTCACCAGTTTCGTGCGGTTGGCCAGAGCTTGCAAGAGAGTGGGTGCATCCACGGCCTGGTGTGTTTGAACAAGGGCGATGGCTTCGGCAGCCTTAGGATCTGTCACTGGATTCAGCGTAGAAGGCTGCCAATACCAATAGGCAAATCCTCCAATCAGCAAAATTCCCACAACGACATAGTGAAGAATGGCAACGATGTTATTGCTTATAGAGGAATTACCGGAGGATGAAGATTCCATAGAATGGTGGACGGCAAACCAGCTTCAAAGAAAAAATAACAAATGTGAGGGCATCTGAAAGCTAGGAACTCCCGTGTGAACAAGGACCCTAAACAATAGCCTCCTTTGACAATCCAGGTGGTCTTTCAACACGTAAGATGACTAGAAGCAGGCCTCCCCGTGAGCCCAGATTTTAAAAATCTCAAGATCATATTTAGCATAGGCATATCCCAAAGGGTTGTCAACCAATGGAACAGGGTTGGCTCATGCCCTTTCTCTAACATTCCCTCCTGACAACGGCTTGACAAGACTTCCTGTTGATATGATAAGAATACGTGCTTATTTCTTCAACAAGTTTACTTTTCTTATGAATAGGGTGTTATGCAGTTTTTTGTCTACGCTGATAATTTAAATCTGACGCAACTCAAACGTCGAGCCCCAGAACACAAATTTGTCTGTACCGCCTATATTCCAGACCATACCCTTCAGTTCTGTCGATGGTCATCTCAATGGCGATGTGGGCTCCCGAGCCTCCATCCATCTCCCGGCGAACAGGTTTGGGGGATTATCCTAGAAATTACCGACGAAGACCTGAAAATATTGGATGCCTGTGAGGAAGAGGTGCCTGCAGGGGCCTATCGGCATGTCACCGTGACCGTTATTACCGAGAAGGAAGAAAAGGTATTGGTCACGACACACATTGCCGCACCCATAGGTAAGTTTAAACCGAAGGAACATTATCTTGAATGGGTTATGAAGGGGGTAACCCATTGGAAACTTCCTGAATCCTGCCTGGAAACCTGGAAATCCTATCTCCCGTAATAATCCGATATGATAGGCATTCTATGAACAGAACGCGCCCTAATCATTTGTGGAGGAATAGTGATGCCCAAACCTAAATTTCATATCCTAGTTTGTACCAACTCACGTCCGCCAGGCCATCCCAAACCTTCATGCGGATCATCAGGGTCTGCAGGGATCCTTATGGCCTTTAATATGGGACTCATGGAACGAGGCATTCAACCCGGTGAAGTCCTCGTGACTAATTCCGGTTGCCTTGGCCCCTGCGAACAAGGCCCAACGGTCGTCGTTTATCCTACAGGAACCTGGTATACCCAAGTGAAAGAGGAACACGTACCGGTGATTTTAGATGAGCATATTGGAAAAGGAGCACCGGCGGAAAGTTTAAAACCCGATTCCGTTTGGGCATCCTAACCCAACGTCTCTTCTGCAGCCTTCATGATGAAGGTACCTTTTTCATCTCTTTGTAGAATTCAACGTTCGAAATGAATACTTTTGAATCCTCCGCATCTCCTTCGCATGTGACCCATAAACAGGAAGGCCCTCAACGAGTCGCCTGTTACATCCTAACCTGCAGCGACACCAGAACGCCTGAAACCGATACGAGTGGTCAACTCATCCGGCAACTTCTCCAGGACCATCATCATACCGTCGTGGGCCTCTCCATTGTGAAGGATGACCCCTCGGCCATCCAAGAATACCTGCGCAAGGCGGTACAGGACAGCCAGGTGCAAGCCATCATTATAAATGGGGGCACAGGACTTTCAAAAAGAGATTCAACGTTTGAAACCATCGAAGGCATGATGGAAAAACGTGTGAGCGGTTTTGGTGAGATCTTCCGTTATTTAAGTTATGAGGAGATTGGATCGGCCGCGATGCTGAGCCGAGCGACAGCCGGCCTTATTCAAGGGAAAATTGTATTCTCGACTCCCGGTTCACGAAATGCCGTTCGCCTCGCCATGGAAAAACTCATCCTACCCGAGCTAGGACATATTATTCGAGAACTCACGAAATAGATTCACGTTAGATAACATCTTTTTCAACGAGGAATTGCCCTTCAAGAACCATCACCGCCTCCCCTCCCACCTTTACCGTTTGAATCACATCATCATCTGACTCGATTCGCACCTGGATTCGGGAAGGTCGCTCTAATTCATACCCTTGCTCAATGATGAACTCTGTCGTTGGACTTATATCGATGGCACCATGTTGCACCAAATAGGCCCCCAGAGCACCACTGGCACTTCCAGTCGCAGGGTCTTCGACAATGCCAATTGGAGATCCAAACATTCTTGAATGAATGGCCGAATCATCTTCAACGGTCATAGTGGTAAATGCTAAAATTCCGCTAGCTCCCACCCGTGAACAAATCTCATTGATATGTATCATAGAAGGTTGAATGGACCGAACGGCCGTAAGGGTCCTGAGGGGAACCATGAGCACGGGAAGTCCGGTGGAGACCACCTCTACCGGCAAATGCGTTTCCGTAATTTGGGACATGTGAAGGCCCAGAGTTTGGGAAAGATCAACGATATCCTGAAAACCCTCTACTTCCTGAAGAAATTGAGGAGAAGGTTGTGACATCATGACGCGATACACATCCCCGCCATGCGCGAAAAGTTCCACCGAGAAAAATCCAATATTACATTCATAGACCAATTGTTGATGGAGAGAGGTGACAGAGATGACACCGAGCTTCGCTAACACAAAGAACGTTCCAATGACTGGATGACCGGCAAAGGGCAATTCTTTGGTAGGGGTAAAAATCCGTAATCGAGCGATGGCTTGACGGTCAGAAGGGGAAAAAACAAAGACCGTTTCCGAGAGATTCATTTCCCTGGCAATTTTTTGAAGTTCCCATTCTTCTAATCCATCACTATGAGGAAAGACGGCAACGGGATTGCCACCAAACGGACGATCCGTAAACACATCAGCCTGGTAAAATCTAAGGGGCGTTTGACGATTCATTCTCGGCATCTGTTCCGCATAACTGGAAGCTCGAATGACAGCGATCTAGCCATCGCCACAGATTAGGAAGGCGGTGGCAGAGCCTCATAGGTTGCTGTTAAGGGATTTCCGAGATATTCCTCGACATAATGCTGAAGAGATCCATTTCGATACAATCGTTTATTGGCAAAGCCGGTATCAATTTTATGGAGGACCTTTACGGTTACTCCAGTTTTTTTTCTAAATTCCTCTAACGTGACACCCATAATGTCCGTCGTCGTTCCTCGGCCAGATTGCATAATACATTTTGGAATAAATATTCGTTTTTCATGTGTCATTCGCTTAGCAATATCCTCAAAGGTCAACAAGACCGTACAGTCTGAGTCTCCTCCCAATGTAGCATTCGGAACAAACAGAAACTTGGCTCGATTTTTACGGAACATCGATAATATTTTATAGACACTACCCGCCATGACGACGGTATCCTTCTTCTCCAATTCCAGAGAATCGAATAAACTCACAATTCTCCCACGATTTACAAACGCGGTGACTGAGGCTTCCGTATGAATGGTTGTCATATTCGGCACTCCAGCATCATAGACCCGCCGTGCTTCTTGAGGAAGGAACTGTCGTCCTTGCCGCATGAGGGCCGCGGTGGCTGGCTTCAGCCCCCCTACCGGTGTTAAGGTCCCCATCCACAGCACACATTGTTGGTTTATTTTTGAAATTTGTATCGCGTCATCGGACATCGTATGATCATCAAACGCATAAAAGTTCGCAGATGAAACCGCCGGTCCATCAACCACCTTCATCAGATGTGAAATTGAGGGGGCATGCGGCATGAGTTGTTTTCGATATTTTCCAAGGGTAATCACTGACAGCTCAAAATTGATTCGACCAGGATACTGGGCCACCAACTGATGTATTTTTGGCACGTGGACAAACCCAACCGTAAAAAACTGAATGTTTTTATCGGTATATTTAAGAAAATCCTCAACCCACTCCATGGCCTTTGGGTGTAGAAATAAATCGGTCCACTCCATATATTCATTTCCCCCCAAACACCAGAATTGTAATGGGTCCGTAGGCTTCGAATTGATATAATTTAGGATGAACTCCCAATCATCTTGGGTGGTTTTTGGAGGGTTGCCCGTCTCTCGATAGGAATGGTCTAATTCGTAGCAAAATTCACATTGGACAGGACAATCCCTCCCAAGGCTCAACGGGATTTTGCCACCATCCATTTCACGCCGTAATACTTCTTTATAGTCTTTTCCAGATAAGGTTTTTGTCGGTTCTAATACGGGAAGCGTTCGCATGCTCTTACCTCTCTGTGTCGCACGACTTCTCTCTTGTACTTGAGCACAAAAGGTCTAGGCTGCCGAAATTGTAGGATAAACCGTTGACAGAGCACAAGAGCGTTTGACAGACTATTTCAATAGATGGCCAGTACCAACTGGTTTTGAGCATCATGCCTAAGTCGTTCTCAGAATCCATGAAACTGTTTGGCCTGTCAGAACCCCTTTCATTGGACCTTCTAGAGGCCAAACGAGATGAACTCCTCGCAATGTGGCACCCTCACCGATATGCCGGCCTGACCAATAATCCTAAAAAATACATGCACATGTATAAAAAGGGAGAGGCCATGACCCAAGAAATCCATGCCGCCTATCAAGTTCTCTTGACCCACCTCACGAAACGATAAGTATGTGGTGTGAAGCCCCTTCCCTTCTTTTCCCTCTTTATCCATAAGAAAGAGTTGACTCACAACAGGATACAATGAACAGCAATAGGTACTGAGGGAAGGAAAGCCGACAGGAAACACCTGTTTAACAGGAAGGGAACGAGGAACCTAAACCGAAGGGGTTAAGGAGGGCGGTCAGGTGATAGTATGACTCACCACCCGTGTCATGGAAGACTCGCCCTCTTTACCAGATTCAGCATCTCCTCGTGAGACAGGCCAGGTCACCAATCCCGTGACACTCTCCTTGGCTACGGGCTGTTGATCATCTCGGGGATTGGCATAAATCGACGGCAGGACGTTGGTTCCATATTTAGAAATATAAAGAAAGACATGCTCTCGTGCATTGACCCGTACCGCCCATGGATCAAAATCATTTTTGTAAAACTCTTCACAGAGTTCCATCGCCTCAAGACACGTCACCCCATTGGGTTCGTTCAGCGTATAGTAAAAATCAAGGGGCAAGTCATATTCTTCTTGCTTGTGAATTGTGATCCCAAACTTTTCAGGATTTCGCACCATAGGTGTATGACGGTAGGCCACAAAATAAAAGAGCTCAACTGAATGGATATTCGCTTTATTATCTAATAGAAATTGACGTGTTTCTTCCGCCTCTTCTCGTTGCTCACCCGGAAATCCATAGAAGGCCATCACATGGTTCCATATGCCAGCCTTAGCAGCTTCTCGCAGATTATGTTCTATGACGGACTTCTTGACATGTTTATCCATTAAATCCAGAACTCGTTCATTCGCCGACTCCATTCCATAATACAACGTACAGCACCCTGCCTTCACCGCTAAATCCCAAATATCCGGATCTTGCAACGTTTCTTCAAATCGGATGAGGGTTGTCCATTTGATCCCCACATCCTGGTCAACTAATAATTGGGACACTTTTTTCAAAAGTGCGGGGGGATAGGACTCATCCGAGAACAAAAAATGCTGAGCCTGATATTTCTCTTTGAGCGCTTTGACTTGTTCGACGACTTGGGGAGCCGGCATCCCTCGATATTGATCGAAGTAGCCTTGACCATGGTCACAAAAGGTACATCGTCCCCAATAACATCCTCTCGTCGCCAAATACGGAAGAATCCGGACGGGAACAAAGTAACTATCAAGAGGCAACCCGTCAAAGTCTGGAAGAGGCAGTGCCGTGGTTTTTTCGGTATAGACTTCGCTATTGACGTGCACACCCTGCTCATCACGATACATGATATTGGGAACAGTCTCGATAGCCCGATCACCAACCAAGGACTCTAAAAGCCACAAGAGAGCATGCTCCCCTTCGTACATGATGGCTGAATCAAAGACTGAGGTAAAAAAACGGTCTTGTTTTGGCAGCTCTTCTTGTAATCGCGTAATGACATTTCCCCCAACCGTCACATGAATATCGGGGAACTTTTCCTTAATCATTTTACAGAAGGTCAAGCCTGCCAACAATTGCATTTGGGTTCCAATAGAGACTCCCACCACCTCGGGCATCTCTTGTTGGACCGAGGGCAAGACCAATTCCCGAAAGACATCACGATAAACATTGACTTGCTCATCATCCAAACAGGCAAATATCTCACTGGAAACTCCCGGTCGGTACCCCAGATTACTTTCCAGGGGATAAAACACAATAGATGCCGGGTAATAGGCAGCAGAAATAAATTGCATCACCTCTCGAAAGGTGTTGAGGGCCTGCTCAAGAGATTCGGCGTGATAAAATTTCTCACCTCGCACAATACATTTGGCCTCTTCGGCCCGCTGGATAAGGTCAAATAAATCAACCTTCGACTTTTCCAAAAGTAAGGCCTTTTGCTCTACCTCTTGATCAGGTAAAAATCCACCATGCTCTTTTGATTCTAATTGCCGAAGCTGCATCCCTATACGTGCCATGACACGCACCAGAAAACGTTCACTAAAAAAAAGATCATACATCTCAATATTGATATCCCGCTGCGTCACGACATACCCGGCCTGTCTTAATACCGCGGTCAAACATGGCAATGCCAAATAGGGTGCCGTAGGCACCCACTCAGGGGGGAACAGGAGCATCGTCTTTAATTTTTTACCAGAACGGGAAGAAGCTGAGGTTCCATCAAGCTGTATAAGGGGCGTCTTCACCATAATCGGTACTCCACCTAACCTTGGCTAACAGACTTTCACTTCAAAAGGTGTAGGATCCCCGAGTGGGGATGAGGTGCGGGAAGGATTGAATTGTAAGGCCGGCAATCGATTCGTTCCAAATTTGGCCACGTAAAGGAAAATATACTCTCGCACAAAAATCTTAAGATCCCATCCAGCGTAATGATCTCGCTCAAACTCTTCAAATACACGCTCGGCCTCCTCGATACTGAGCCCATCTTTGACGGTATAGTAATAATCCAACGCCAAGTCCCATTCAGGATTTTTATAAGGCGTCACACCAAACTTCTCAGGGTTTTTGGCGACCGGGGTATGTTTGCTCAAATCAAACGTTCCAAAGCCGATGGAATGAACCAATTCTTTATTATCTTCAAGAAATTGGATCGATGATTTTGCATCAGCCCGCGTCTCTCCTGGAAATCCAAAGAAGCCCATCACATGGTTCCAAATCCCCACACCTGAGGATAACTCTAGACTTCGACTGATAATCTCCGTTGTCGTCGCTTTATCCATGAGCTTGAGAACACGTTCATTCCCCGACTCATATCCAAAATGTAGATACTTGCAACCAGAAGAAGCGGCATCATCCCACACACCCTGATCAAGCAGACTCTTTTCAAATCGCATATGGGTCGTCCAAGCAATATTCATCTTGGACTCAACTAACCGCCTCGTTAATTTTCTAAATAAGGCTGGCGGATAGGACTCATCGGTAAAGTGAAAATGGGTAGTCTGGTATTTTGTTTTGAGATGTTGAATTTCTTCTACAATTTGCTGAACTTTTTTTGTTCGATAGCCCCCGGCGTACCCTTCACCATGATCACAAAATTCACAACGCCCCCAATAACAACCTCGAGTAGCCAAATACGGCAGCACAGGTGTCGGGACAAAGTACCGATCTAAGGGAAGCCCGTCAAAATCCGGAGGAGGCAACGAGGCCATCTCTTCCGCATAACTCAAGGGAGAGGTATGAATTCCCGATTGATCCCGATACACGAGGTTGGGGATATCTGTAAGATCTCGACCAGCCCCTACCGCTTCAATGAGTTGCAAAAAAGCTGTTTCACCTTCATACACAACCGCACTGTCAAAGAGGGCGAACAAATCGGGAATATTCGGAAGGTCCTCCCGAAGCCTCGTCACGGTATTTCCACCAATCGTGATATGAATATTGGGAAACTGCTCTTTGATCAAGGCACAAAAGGTCATGGATGAGAACATTTGCTGTTGCAAGACAATTGAAATGCCGATCACATCAGGTTGTTCATCAATGATGGCCGGTTTCACTAGGTGTTCAAACACATCACGATAGACGTTCACCTGCCGGTCATTCACGGCATCTAGGACTTCCGACGATTGAAAAACTTTATAGGAGAGGTCGGTCTCCATGGGAGGCATACAGATACGAGCTGGGGCATAGACGAGGGAAATAGCATCCGTAATTTCTCGAAAAAGATGAATGGCCCATTCTAATTGTTCGGAGTCATAAAACTGTTCTCCTCGAACAATGGCCTTGGCTTGTTCCGCTTGTTGAATGAGCTTGTTGATTCTCTCACGGGTCAGCTCACAGAGACCCATTTGAACATCCCGCTCCCAGTCTTCAAGTTCACGCCGCATAGAAAGTTTTCGTAAGCGATCGAGTTGTTGCGGAACCTTCCGTAAGACTTTTTTTAAAAAATCCGCACTAAAAAACCAATCATACATTTCGACATTGACATCTTTTTGAATCACGTGGTGTCCAGCGGCTCGTAATACCGGGGTCAAGGTTGGAAGACTTAAATAGGGCTCAGAGGGGTACCAGTCAGGAGGGAAAATGAGCATGACCTTCATTTTCCGTCCTCCACCAGCTGCAGACTGCTTACGATGGAGCTGAATGAGTTGAGAACTCGCGCGAATGCCCTTTGAATACTCAATTTTCATGTATCAGAACTCCTAACTGAAGGGAAGACTGGCTCCACCTTCCAGCCCCTTTCCCTAGTCCAACAGGAAAGAAGGATCCACGATGGGCAAAACCATTGTCATTTTATGCGTCCCCGTGAGGATAGGTCAAGACCTGAAATGGCCATGCAGAAGCAATTTGTCCTTATTTATTCGAGTTTTCTCCCATTTGCTCCTGAAACAACTCCATAAAATACTCCTCAAGTAAATTTCCGCTAGCACGTTCCATCACCACAATCTGACGTTGGTCAAAGGTATTGGCACAATAGAGATACCAAAGCCCACCCTGCTCTCCCAATTCAATGTGAACTTGACGACCATGCTCCCCATCCTTGGTAAACTCTCGAAGAATGTGTGGGTGGTCAAAACCGGACCAAGCAATTTGTGCAGCACTCGAATGGTTCTCATACAACGGCAGTGCTTCAGACTCAGGGCCGATGGAATCACCAGACCAAATTTCTGCAAAACGTCGTTCAAGGGCCTGAGATCCCATCTTCAATAACTCATTTGCCAACGGTTCAAAACTTTTCTGGGAATTACCGATTCTGACCACAAGTCCCTGTACCCCCGGTTCAACAGAAAGAGACAGGTAATGAACGAGACCTGCACCAATCCCCCATTCTACCTGTATCGAATAATTATCTTCCTGAACCTTTCCCTTTATCCGTTTATTCGGCAACCGCGCTAAAAAACTTCGGGCCGCCACCCCTCTCAAGGTATAGAGTTCGGAGTCAGGGTGACTGGTCGGACTCTCATTCCATTGAGGCATGGTGCTGGAGTCCTTCTCAGCTTCTCCACCTTTACCGACAACATATATGGGCCCATCATCCACCGTGTTTCCCATATCACGATACGAAAGTCCGTCGATTGCATGAAGCAATTGGAGTCCACGAGAAGTTAGTGCTCGCTGGAAGGGAACTCGTCTCCCAAGATGTCCAACCTTTTCGTACAATAACATTTTTCCGGAATCCTTCATCTGCTGCGACAGGTAGTCAAGTCGCGGTGACAATCCGGTACGACGTTCAAAAGCATCTTGGATTTCCTTAATCCGCGAACGGGCATACCCCTTCCAGGTATCACTCGGAATTCCAGGATCATGCTCGGATTGAAGGAGGGCCTGACAGGACAAGACCACATCAAAGGGCTCAAGGCCCTCAGGAAACACGTCAAAGTCATGGCACACAAACTTAACGTTTTTGAGGTGGAGTTGATTCGCCTGTTCCTGTGCCACACGGATACATTCCGGAGATCGATCGATTCCGGTAAAAGAACTATCAGGAAATCGGCGAGCCAAATATGTGGTAACAATGCCAGGCCCACATCCAAAATCAAGAAGAGTCCCTGAGGAGGGAATCCAAGGAACCAGGAAGGAACTTATCAACTGATAGTAGTGATAGCGCTGACTATAGAGGACAGGAAGTATGGATGACTGGACTGAGTAATCATAGAAGGCAATCTCATCGGGAACAGTCTGAGAAACAGTCTTGCAACGTGCAAGCCGATTCAGTTCTTGTAAGGTTTGCGAAGAAAGGGCGGTACGCTGCCAGGACTCATAGGCATCTTCAACTTCATAAAGCTGTAACCCCCACCATTGCAAATGTTCTTCAATGGATAACGGGAGGGGCATCGCACTCTTGGACAGATGAAAACCTCTTCCTGCTAATGCCGTTTCAGCATAATGGCATCTTCATATTCATCAGGTATCGGATGGGGATGGCGAAGCTGTCCATTTCCCAAAATCACGTACTTTTCGCAAGTCAACTCCTCAAGACCGATGGGGCCTCGGGCATGAATGCGCATGGTACTAATTCCCATGTGCTCACCTACACCAAGCTCTGGGCCATCGTGCAACCTTGTGGAGGCATTGACCGTCACGGCACTCGCATCAACGGCCCGAACAAATTGCATGGCTGTCGCATAATCTCGCGTCACAATCGTGGCGGTATGTGCTGGTCCATGGGCAACGATATGGTCAAACGCATCTTCCATACTTTCTACAATTTTAATGGTCATCGTGGGGCCACCCCACTGCTGATCCCAGTCGGCCTCTTGTGCCGGTTTTGTTGACTTGTATTGTGGGAAATCCGGTGTTCCTGTCAGAGACATGGTCTTAATACACCCACGTATTTCAATTTTATATTCATCTAATAGACGACGGACGAGCCCGGGAAGTATGGACCGTGCGGTCCCTTTATGAATCAGCAGAGTGTCCACGGCATTGGAAGCATCCGCACATTGGGCTTTGGAGTTGACCACAATGTTTTGCGCAAGTGAAAAATCGCAGTCACCGTCAACATACACAAAGGAGATGCCTCCTTCATGACATAACACCGGCATTTTGGCCTGTTCGACAACCACCTTGCGTAACTTGAGTCCCCCACGCGGAATCACGACATCAATCAATTTAGGAAGTTTGATGAGTTCAAGAGCCGCATCCCGTTCAATGCGCTCGATAAAGATAAAGGCGTCTTTTGGTAAACCGTTGGCGACGGCTGTTTCTTGAAGTAATTCAAACAACACGGAATTCGTCTCTTTCCACTCTGGATTTGCCCTCAAAATGCTCACATTCCCCGACTTCAAACAAAGAGACAAGGACTTCAGCAGGACCGTCGGACCATAATCACAAATAATGGCAATCACCCCGATTGGAACTCGGACCTTACTGACTTGCATACCATTTGGCTGAGTCCAAATTTTTGAGGTTTCACCAACCGGGTCGGGAGATTGGGCTAACTGCCGAAGATGCGTGACCATCTCTTCAATGTTTTCCGATTTAATGGTGACACGATCGACAGCTTCCCTCACACGATCTCGACTGACATCGGCGGCAAAAGACTTTCCAATGGCCTCGACATCAACTTGATTGGCTTCCAGTATTCGATCAACCTGTTCCTCTAACACCTCTGCCATAGCCAATAGGGCTGAAGTCTTGACCGGTGAAGTGAGGGTGGCCAATGGCCTCACCGCATTTCTCGCCCGCTTGGCAAGTTTATCGATATACATTTTGACAGGTAATTCGACCATACTCGTTCCTTAACCAGTTTGTGCGTACGACCCAGCGTTTTTTTCCTCAGTTAAGGGGATTCGAACCCAGGGACGGTACAATTGTTGTTTGGCGTATCATGAAGGAGAAAAACTATAGCATGTGGATTTTCAGGGAGTCAAAAATGAGGAGGAGAAGGGCCTTTCAAAAAAACAGCAAGGATTTCTTTTCCGAAAGGATAAAGGACAAATCACAATATGTTTATAAGATTCTTCAGAAATAACCGGACGGAAAAAGAGTGAGAGGGATGACGATTCTGTGAAGAACAACTATTGCAATTCAATTTTATCACCAATCCCAGATTGTAGAAGTTCCGCAGCACTGCCCTGTTTTACAAAGACTTCTAAATGCCCCTGACTGTTCATCAAAGCCGCAGGTGCATTGGGGAACCCAGCCTCATAGTTCGGAGCAATCTTATCAATAGGATGCCCCGCAATATGTAGAGAGAATTCAGATTTTCGGGTCGCCCCTCGCAATTCCCTGAGATGCAACTCGGTCACATCGGTGATTAAATTACCAAAATGATCAACATAGATAATATGACCGGTTAACGCCTTGGCTTCAACGACCGGTTCTGGAATGGTCAGCCGGGAATAATCTTTTGTCAGATGACCATAGGACCCTGGTTGTTGGCCTTTGGTCAGCCAGGCGGCGGCTGGAGCAAACACATCACGACCATCAAACGTCGCTCCTTCAGAATCTAATCGATATTGTTTATTCTCAATGGCCCGCACTTCCACACCCAACTCATTCGCATAAATATACGACAACAAGCCATTGTCTGGTGCAATAAAATGATACCTCGAAGTGGTGACAAGTAACGGACGTCTTGCTGTCCCCACTCCAGGATCAACGACCGCGACATGAACAGTCCCATCCGGGAAATAGCTATAGGAGGCATTCAAGAGATAGGCGGCAGCGGAAATACTATGTGCTGGAACATCATGGGAGAGGTCGACAATTCGCGCCTGGGGATTGATGCCAAGAATCACCCCCTTCATACTCGCGACGAAATAATCTGACGTTCCGAAATCCGTCAGTAATGTCACCAGGGAAAGAGCTTGCGGCACCTTAGTCGTCCTCGAAACGTATATCTTGGATTTCGTATTCCACTGTCTTGGCAGGTGTTTTTACTTCTACAACTTCTCCCACCTTATGTCCAATCAAACTGCGTCCTACTGGAGATTGAACAGAAATCTTTCCCACTTTCAGATCGGCTTCATCCTGCCCGACTAAGGTATACTGTTTGGGCTCCTGGGACTCCACCTCAATTAAATCTACCGTAGCCCCAAACACCACTTTTTCCCGTGAAAGGTTTGACGTATCAATAATCCGCGCATCGGCCAGTTTATTTTCAATTTCTTGAATGCGGGACTCGATAAAACCCTGTCGTTCTTTCGCAGCATCATATTCGGCATTCTCTTTTAGGTCACCATGAGATCTGGCTTCGGCGATATCTTGAATGACCTTCGGGCGTTCCTCTTTTTTTAACCGGGCCAACTCGTTTTTTAAAGCTTCATGGCCTTTCTTGGTAACTGGAATTGTCATATACCCTCATCAATTCGAACGGTGATCGTTCCAAACCCGATGGGGGAAAGCGTTAATGGATCGGGCATTTCGGCTCTCCCTTTTCCCTAGGCTCGACCATGATATTCTTGGAGAGTTTGGATCGCCATGTCCTTTTTCTTTGCAGCCTCTATGGCACGCATGGCTGCCTTCGCTCCTGGCATCGTCGTAAAGTAGGGAATACCCCGCTGGAGTGCTTCACGACGAATGGCTGCACTGTCGGTGTGGGACGATTGGTTGCCAACCGTATTGACGACTAAATGGACTTCTCCATTTTTTATATGGTCAAGAATATGTGGCCGGCCCTCTTTCACTTTTTTGACAGACACGACTGGCACGCCATGTTCACGAATATAGGTAGCCGTCCCTCGAGTCGCTTCAACGTGAAACCCCATTTCATGAAGTTTCCTGGCAATATTCAAGGCCGCGGGCCTGTCCTTTTCTTTTACACTGACAAAGGCGGTACCTGTCAATGGGAGATGAACGCCGGCTGCCTCCTGAGACTTTAAAAAGGCCCATCCAAAGTCCTGGTCAATCCCCATCACTTCTCCGGTTGACTTCATTTCCGGGCCTAGTAACACGTCAACACCGGGAAATTTGGTAAAGGGAAACACAGCTTCTTTTACAGAGACATGCCGGGGTATAGGGGCTTCCAAAAACCCCAACTCCTCCAGCGTTCGACCGACCATGACCTTCATCGCGATTTTGGCCAAAGGCACTCCAATGGCCTTACTGACAAAAGGAACGGTCCGGGACCCTCGTGGATTGACCTCCAGTACATAGACTTGCTTTTCTTTAACGGCAAACTGAATATTCATCAACCCAATGACACCTAACTCCAGGGCCAGTGCTTTCGTTTGTTTTTGAATTTCTAGAATCGTCTCTGGCTCTAACGTATAGGGCGGGATCGAACATGCCGAGTCGCCTGAATGCACTCCGGCCTCCTCAATATGCTCCATGATTCCCGCCACCACCACATGCCGACCGTCAGCCACGGCATCAACATCAACCTCAATGGCATCCTCAAGGTACTTATCTATCAACACCGGATTTTCTTGGGATGCCTTGACCGCGGTTCCCATATAGGCCAGAAGATCCGATTCGGAGTAGACAATTTGCATCGACCGTCCGCCTAACACATAGGACGGACGCACCATAACCGGATAGGTGATACTCGTTGCGATAGTCAACGACTCCTCGACCGATCGTGCCATAGCACTGGGTGCCTGCTTTAAACCGAGTCGCTCTAGCAACTCACGAAACCGTTCCCGGTCTTCCGCAAGATCGATCGCATTCGGACTCGTCCCTAATATATTCACCCCAGCCCGCTCAAGAGACAGGGCGAGTTTCAAAGGCGTCTGCCCTCCGAATTGTACTACCACCCCAAGGGGCTTTTCTCGATCAATAATATGGAGGACGTCTTCATCCGTTAACGGTTCAAAGTACAGACGGTCAGATGTATCGTAATCGGTGCTCACCGTTTCAGGGTTACAGTTCACCATGATACTTTCAATCTGTTCTTCTTGGAGTGCCATTGCCGCATGAATGCAACAATAGTCAAATTCTATCCCCTGCCCGATTCGATTGGGCCCTCCCCCTAAAATGATCACCTTTCGTTTGCTACTAGGACGGGCTTCACAATGCTGCCCATAGGTCGAATATAAATAGGGAGTATGGGCTTCAAACTCAGCGGCGCAGGTATCAACTCTGCTGTACATGACTGCCATTTCATCTCCAGACTCTTGATTTCCCATCTCTCCACGTCGCCATTGTGCAAATCCATCATAATCCACGTTCAGCAACGTGGCCAACCGCCGATCAGAGAAGCCCATCCGTTTGGCCTCGTGAAGAAGCGGTTTCTCTAAATAGGATACCGCGAGTCCAGCCTTGGGAGACTGTGCCCCTCCTTTATCCCCGTTCCAAGCCTGTTTCCTGACTTCCTGTTCACAATCTAAAATTTGCTGAATTTGATCAATAAACCATGGATCAATTTTTGTCAGTTCATAGATTTCATGGTGAGACAATCCAAGTCTCAGGGCATCACCAACCCGCCAAAGCCGATCTGGATGCGGAACCCGCAATAACAAGCGTAGGCGTTCAGCGAGCTCTTCACGACTTTCCTCGGATGGGAGTTCCTCATCCCAACCTGAGACAGACACCATGCCATAACGATTGACCTCTAACGAACGGATTGCCTTCTGAAGGGCTTCCTTAAAGGTCCGACCGATCGCCATCGCTTCTCCTACGGCTTTCATTTGAGTCGTGAGAGTAGGGTCCGCTCCCGAAAATTTTTGGAAGGCAAATCTTGGAATTTTGACGACAACATAATCTATTGTCGGTTCAAAGGATGCTTTGGTTACTCGTGTAATGTCATTGGTAATTTCATCCAAGGTATATCCGACCGCTAACTTAGCCGCGATTTTGGCAATAGGAAACCCTGTGGCCTTTGAGGCTAATGCGGAACTTCGTGAAACTCGAGGATTCATCTCAATAACGACCAGGGCTCCCGTATCAGGGTTGACGCCGAATTGAATATTAGAGCCACCCGTATCCACCCCAATCTCCCGAATGATGCGAATCGAGGCATCTCGCATGACCTGATATTCTTTGTCCGTAAGGGTCATCGCTGGGGCAACGGTGATGCTATCCCCAGTATGGACCCCCATAGGGTCGACATTTTCAATAGGACACACAATGACGACGTTATCTTTGACATCTCGCATGACCTCGAGCTCATATTCTTTCCAACCCATCACCGACGTTTCGATCAGAATCTCATTGGTGGGACTCATGGAGAGTCCCCACTCTACAACTCGCTCGAATTCTTCATGATTATAGGCAATATTTCCACCAGTCCCTCCCAGGGTAAAAGAAGGCCTGATAATAGCCGGATACCCCACTCGCTCAAGAATCTCTAGCGCCTCTTTTTTCGAATGCGCGGTGCCACTTTCCGGTACCGCGAGTCCGATTTTTTTCATGGCCGTTTTGAATGCCTCTCGATCTTCAGCTTTATGGATGGCTTCAGCAGACGCCCCAATTAATTGCACCCCAAATTTTTTCAAAGTGTCTTGTTTGACTAATTCAATGGCAACATTAAGTGCCGTTTGTCCCCCCATGGTTGGGAGTAAAGCATCTGGACGCTCTCGCTCGATAATCTTCCCAACCACTTCAGCGGTAATAGGTTCAACGTAGGTCCGATCCGCTATTTCTGGATCGGTCATAATGGTAGCGGGGTTACTATTGATGAGAATTACTCGGTATCCTTCTTCTTTCAATGCCTTGCAGGCTTGGGTGCCCGAATAATCAAACTCACAAGCTTGTCCGATGACGATAGGACCGGACCCAATTAAAAGAATGGTTTGAATATCATTTCGTCTGGGCACAATGTCTCCCTCTGTCTTGTTCATTCATGGGATTCTTCATACTTTCAGGTCGATATGAGGAACGACATTTCTCTCCAACAACCCACGTTTTAACTCGAAAGATTTTGAGGTGTCGAGGGAAGATCATTCGGTTTCTGTGGATGAGGAAGATATCGACGGGCATCAGGTATCCAGGCTTCAATTTGATTGATACGTGTGACATCCGACGGATGAGTCGATAAAAACTCCGGAATCGCCCGTCCAGAACGGAAACAGAGTTTCCCAATCAATTTTCGAGGGCAGCCACTCATTCGCTCCCAAAAGGAGACGGCCTCACCAGGATCATAGCCAGCCTGCGCCATAAGCCGTAATCCAATGAAATCTGCCTCTGACTCCTGCTTTCTATTAAACGGTAAAGAAACCCCCACTCCGTAGGCACTCAATAACCCCTGTGCCGCACCTGGATTCACGACACCTCCAGCAGCCGCTCCAATTGCACCTAATTGCCCAATGCCTGCTAGAATATCCCGACTCATGCGTTCGGCCCCATGACGCTGAAGCGCATGGGCAACTTCATGTCCCATAACCGTCGCCAACCCTGCTTCCGTTTTTGTGATATTGAGAATCCCGGTAAACACCGCAACTTTTCCCCCAGGCAAAGCAAAGGCATTAATGGCTTTATCATCTCGGATGACCGCAAATTCCCAATGATACTCAGGTTTATTGGCAACGGCTGCGATGCGTTGCCCCACCCGGTTCACCATACCGGTTATTTCAGGATCACTCACCAGTGGAGCCTGCTTCAACAGTTGCCGATAGGAAGAAACTCCGAGGCCAATTTCCTTTTCTTCTGAAATGAAAATAAGTTGATCCCTCGCAGTCCCAGGCGCTTTCCGACAGCCTCCTAAGCTTCTCAGCGCCCCCCATCCCAACAAGGACCCCAAAGCCGTTCTGGCACCTAGCTGCAGAAGCGTGCGGCGATTAATGGGATCTCCAAGAAAAAAATTCATCGCTACGTCCTTACCCAGAGGGACCGAGTTTGGGGAAGCCCTCACAGACACCACTCAACATCGTCACCTAAGGCAACCAAAGGTACATAAACTGAGGGGTGCCTCCTTGAACCATACTCATGAGATCTATCTGAGCCAATCGAGCCCATCCATCTGATTTCCCTAAAAAAGTTGAATAGATATTCTGCCGAAATTCACCAGGTCGTTTATACGTCACAACCTTGGCTTCTTTGAGACCGGCCTTCTGTTTGGCGAGGGTAATCGCATCTTCAACATAGCCTATGGTATCGACAAGACCAAGCATCTTAGCCTGTTCGCCTGAATAAATGCGGCCATCGGCTAACTGACGAATTTGTTCAGTGGAAAGTTTCGTCCTGCCTTCTTGAATAACCGTGAGAAATCGCTGATAAAACGAATCGATGACATTTTGGAAAATGGCACGCTCTTCTTGAGTCATCGCTCGGAAAGGAGACCCCATATCTTTACGTGGTCCTGAGGTCACAGCGGTAGTCTCCACGCCTATTTTTTCCAGCAACCCACTGGCATTCATGGTCAACATGATGACGCCAAGACTTCCCGTCACCGTTGATGGATGCGCCACAATATGATCTCCCGCAGCGGCGATGTAATATCCACCTGACGTACTCAAGTCCATCATAGAAATAATGATGGGTATCTTCCGTCTCTCTTTAAAACTTCGGAATTCATGATAGAGAATATCTGACGCCGTCACCGTCCCACCCGGACTATTTATCTTGACGACGACAGCCTTGACATTTTCATCTTCCTCGGCAGCCGACAGGACCTCTTTGACATGTGCAAGTAGGTTAGGACTGGGGAAAATCCCAGAATCTTTTTGGGAACTGATCATGCCCGAGATTTCAAGGACGAGTACCTTGGCTTCCCCCGTACCACTTAAGACCTGCTCCTGCACCGGAGCGCCAGGTTGTGGAAGATTAATATTGACACAACCTGCCAACCACAGAGGCAGTACGCACAAGCACACAAAAGGAAATAGACGTCCTATGACTTTAGGCTGCATGTTTTCGGGAGAGTTGTTGAAAAAATTGGTCAAACAGATAGGCCGAATCGTGAGGGCCTGGAGATGCTTCAGGATGATATTGCACTGAAAAAATAGGAAGATCGACACAAACCAAACCCTCAATTGACTGATCATTTAAACTGATATGGGTGAATTCCACAGCCCCATAGCTTGTCTGTTCTACGAAAGGCCCTTGGCTTTGCCAATCAATATCAGTCGCCGCCTTGACGGCATAATTGTGATTTTGTGATGTTATTTCTACCTTTCTACTTCGAAGATCCATGACAGGATGGTTCGCACCATGATGACCAAACTTCAACTTATAGGTTTGAAAACCCAGTGCCAAACTTAAAATTTGATGGCCAAGACAAATTCCAAAAATGGGACATGTCCCGATGAGCTGTCGGATGGTTTTCACAGCGTACGGAACACCTTCAGGGTCTCCTGGTCCATTGGAGAGCAGAATACCATCTGGACGCAAGGCCTGTACCTCTTCAGCCGAAGTGGTGGCAGGAATTACCGTTACCTGACATCCAAGATCCACCAACCGACGAAGGATATTATGCTTCACTCCAAAATCAAACACGACAATATGAGAAGCCCCCTTGTTCAGACTTGTGGCTTGGGAGATCGAAACACCTTCCATTCCAGTCTTTGACACTTCCCCAAGAAAAGGGGCCCAACAACCCGACCCTTCGGTCCAGGGATAAGCGGTGGCACAGGTCACTTGAGAGACAAGATCACGCCCTTTCGTATCGGGAGCCTTTTGAGCCATGGCAATAATTTGAGACGGATCTGAGAGACCATGTGAGATAACAGCTTGCTGCGATCCATGATCGCGCAGATGTCTGGTCAGGGCTCGAGTATCTACCCCTTCAATCCCGACTATTTTAGCCTCTACAAGATACTCATGAAGTGATTGCTGTGAACGCCAATTACTCGGTCGCCGGCTGGACTCTCGAATAATAAATCCATTCGCCCAAACCGCCCTCGACTCACAGTCTTCAGGAGTCACACCATAATTGCCAATGTGAGGACTCGTCATTGTCACCAATTGCCCACGATAGGAGGGGTCTGTGAGAACCTCTTGGTACCCCGTCATGGCCGTATTAAATACGAGCTCTCCCGTAGCCTGTCCCGAATATCCCAAGGCCAATCCATGAAAAATTGATCCATCAGCAAGACCGAGGATCGCTGGGTTTTTTTCCGTGGTTTTTGACATGGCTCTATTATTACACCTTGAGGGGAACAGGTCCAACCCAACGTTTTATTTTAACAACAATCAGCCCCACCCCTAACAGGAGATTGGAAAAATACAGACCTCGAACAATGGAATGTACCTGAAAAAACGCCTCATACGCTTCTTTTTTTTGAGTCTCCCCAATAGCCTCAAACGCTTGTTTCTGTAATACCACGGAAGCAGGACTCAGCCATAGTATTATTAGGCAACAGATACTAATCATGATGGTGAGTAGAAACATTTCAGTTCGACCTACTCCAATCATGTTCATATCACAAGAATCTTGGCGAGTGGCACTAACCCATACCCGCCAAATCACTGCAAGGACCATCAGGATAATTGCTCCAACCACTAACTTATTATAACCCTCAAACACTCGAGTAAGAATTCGACCCCCAACTTCCATTCCTTCATTAAATACCGCAGGAATGACTCCGCCCAGAATCATCAATAGGCCCCCAACCCACACCGCCAACGCGATGAACTCCAAGACACTCCATACCAGGAAAGCCACCCAAATCTTAGAGGGGGATTTCATGAAGGTTATCCACCCTCATATCCAATGTTTCCTGCGACTAGGGTCATTTTGATTTGACCACGGACCTTCCAACCATCAAAGGGCGTATTTTTGCTCTTTGATTGAAAGGCATTCGCATTCACTGTCCAGTCAGCACTTGGATCAATTATGGCTATGTCGGCATCAGCACCAGGCTGTAAGGTTCCCTTCTCCAATTTAAAAATCTCGGCAGGCCTCCTTGTCAATTTTCCAATGGCATCTGGTAAGGAAAGTAGGCCCTCTTCAACGAGCGCGAGGGTCAGTGGCAACGCAGTCTCCAGTCCCACGACACCAAAGGGAGCTTCCGCAAACTCTAACTGTTTTTCCTGGGTAGCATGGGGTGCATGATCGGTGGCTATACAATCGATGGTACCATCTTTCAACCCTACTTTAATTGCCTCAAGGTCCTCCTTCGTGCGAAGTGGGGGATTCATCTTCGCGTCGGTTTCATATCCCCGCACCGACTCTTCGGTAATCGTAAAGTGATGGGGGGTCACTTCAGCGGTTACGCGAAGCCCTCGTTCTTTCGCTTCTCGAACCATGCGAACGGACTCAGCAGTGCTGACATGGGCCAAATGCAAATGAGAGCCAGTTAAACTGGCGAGGGATATGTTTCTTGCAACCATTACCTCCTCAGCTGCAGCAGGAATACCAGGCAATCCCAACTCTGTGGAAACGAGGCCTTCGTTCATACACCCACAATTCGAGAGATGAAGGTCTTCGCAATGATCGACAATAGGAAGGTCAAAGGCTAGAGCATATTCCATAGCACGCCGCATCAACAGGCTATTCATGACAGGCCTTCCATCATCGGATAAGGCCACACAGCCAGCCTCTCTTAATTCACCAATTTCAGAAAGTTCTTCCCCCTCCGACCGTTTTGTAATGGCACCAACCGGAAACACCCTGGCGTGACCTGCTTCTCTCGCTTTCCCGAGAATAAACTCGGTCACTGACTGGTTATCATTTACAGGTTGGGTATTGGGCATGCAGCATACCGAAGTAAATCCCCCAGCCAGGGCTGAGGCCGTTCCTGTCTCGATGGTCTCTTTGTACTCAAACCCCGGCTCTCTGAGGTGAACATGTAGATCAACAAATCCTGGTACCACTAAGAGACCTGAGGCATTAATAATGCGGAAGTCTGGAGTGGAGTTCGTGGGCAACCCTAGTTTATGCGTTAACTCCTCTCCCACTTCTTGAATTTTACCCTTTTGGATAAACACATCGGACCGAGCATCTCGCCGGCCGGGATCTATTACATGCCCGCCTTTAATGAGAATATCCATGAATCTCCCCGTTCTTCACTTATAAAAATATATAAATAACTCGAAGTAGTTACTCTAACTAACTGAACCTGAAAGCAAATAAAGCACCGCCATTCTGACTGCTATTCCATTGGCTACTTGATCTAAGATCACAGATGACAAACTATCGGCCACGTCTGGAGCAATCTCCACTCCTCGGTTGATGGGTCCCGGATGCATAATGAGCACCTCTGGGGTCGCAAATCGCACACGCTCTTTGGTAAGGCCATAGAGCCTGGAATATTCACGTATAGAGGGAAACAGCCCTCTCCCCTGTCGCTCGACCTGGAGCCGTAACATCATGATAACATCTGCTCCTTCTAGCGCTTCGTCAAAACGATGATACACCTTCACCCCTAATCTTGATAAAAACAACGGCATCATCGTGGGAGGCCCAACAATTCTTACCTGGGCTCCCAGCTTCGTCAGGGCGCAAATATTAGATCGAGCCACTCGGCTATGGGCCACATCCCCTACAATAACGACTTGGAGACCTTGAAACTCACGCTTTTTTTCTCGCAGAGTGTAGAGATCCAAAAGCGCCTGGGTAGGATGTTCATGCCAACCATCACCAGCATTGATCACGGAAGAACGAACACCTTTAGAGAGCGATTCAGCCGCCCCGGCAGATTGATGTCGAAGCACAATAACATCAGCTTGCATGGCTTCGATATTTCTTGCCGTATCTAATAAGGTTTCCCCCTTTACAATACTGCTCGAGGTCGGCGAGAAATTAATGACATCGGCACTCAAGCGCTTGGCCGCCAATTCAAACGATGTCCTGGTACGCGTACTGGGTTCAAAAAAAAGATTCACAACGGTTTTTCCACGGAGGGCGGGCACCTTTTTTATTTCTCGACCGGTCACTTCCTTAAAAGAATCTGCGGTTTCGAGAATGAGAAGAATGTCTTCAGCTGATAATGACGACAATCCTATTAAATCTTTTCGTGTGAGTTTTGGAGTCACAATTCCTCTAGTCTTTTATAACAACAACGTGCTCATCTCGACCATCTTCCTCAAGTAACACTTCAACTTTTTCCTCCTTCGAGGTTGGAAGGTTTTTCCCTACATACGTTGCCTTAATAGGCAATTGTCGATGTCCACGGTCGACTAGTACTGCAAGTTGGATTTCCGCCGGTCGCCCTAAATCCGTTAAGCCATCCATAGCCGCTCGTATTGTTCGACCAGTAAAGAGGACATCATCAACCAGCACCACTTTCTTATTTGCCACGTTAAAGGGCACTGAGGTTTTTCGCAAAATAGGCTGATCCTTCCGCAGGGCAAGATCGTCCCGATACAAGGTAATATCAAGCTCCCCAATGGGGATAGAGTCCCCTTCTATGCCTTGAATAATCCGATGAAGGCGATGGGCAAGATGAACGCCTCCTGTACGAATTCCTACTAAAGCAAGATCTTTACTCCCTTGGTTTTTTTCAAGAATTTCGTGAGCAATCCTCGTTAAGGCCCGATGGATTTCACGCTGATCCATTATTCTATTTTCTTGAATATCTTTTCCCAATTTTTGGAACCTAATACTGTAATTACGCAAAAAAAAACCTCCTCATCGTTGATGAGAAGGTTACATGGTTGGCCACAGGGCCAAGGGGCTTAACATATTTGGTCTCCTTCCCCACCTCTCTGGATGGGCTTTAAAGGTTAAGTGAGTGTACTCAGGTCAGGGGCACCCTGTCAAGAATGTTCCTCAAACTCCCTATTATGGCCTTATACCATACTTAATCCAGGATCCCACCTCCGACCTCTCCCTAGGCTCTCACCACCAGGTACAATGTTAACCCAGGTTGGAGTCGAGCATGAGGCAAGAGCCCCTTATGCATAAGAAATCCTGGCAGGGTCTGCACGGGAAGCTCCTGTAAAACTGTCAACCTATTCTCAGCAAACCGCCTAGTGAGACCTGATGACGCTACGACAAATCCTAAGGATTTTTCATGGAATAGGGAGGCAAGCGTCATTACTTCACGGGAAAGACCTAGGTTTTCGCTCCACAAGGAAAAAGAAATCCAATAAAATAGTAAGTCATACTTAGATCCTTTAGGCAAGAAATTTTCAAGGCTATTAGAAAAACTATAGTGCGCGACCCAATCTAAATGTTTCTTGGCAGCTAGCTGATTCCAAAGTCGTTGGGCATGCTTTTGAGCCAAGGCCTGATTTCGATAGAGAATATCGTATTCACGTGGTTGGTCGAGATATAAACATGAGCCAATCGCTCCATCAAAATTGGTTACCAAGATATGCTTAGACTGCTCGGAGATGCTGATGCAAGGCTTCATGATCACTGAGAAGGTCTTCAATATAATCTCCTACAAAAGGATGACAAGATGCTTCTTCAATCACCGCATCATCTTCTGGATACAGAAGAACTGCAGAAAAGGCTGATCTCGCATCGATGGGAGGGAGACCTTGCTTAAAAAACGCTTGCCACGTGAGAGATGGGTATTCCTCCAAAGGCCCGTCCCAATCGACAAGAGTCCCCCAGCTTACCTGTGGATCGATAGGAGACTGGACGGCACCTTGGCCGACATGAATTTTCCCCTTGACCACGGTAACAGTCTTTCCACAGGGCGCTTGCCCCAGGCGATTAGGAGCCAAAAAGGACATCCCCGAAAGATCATTGGCGAAGGTTAATTTTTGTACACGTCCTCCCTTGACCGTCACACATAAAGAACGTCCCTGATCAAAGTATCTCTTGGGAATATCGTGTGCTGGCAGCCAGACGACTTCTTGTGACCGAGCCGGATCCATGAACACCCGAAATGGGTCCTCTCCTTTTGAATATTGAGGCGAAAAGAACCCGCTAAACAAACGATAGGCCGCCTCTGAAGGATACGTCGGAACCCCTCGATATCGAAGCGGTAAGGGTTGATCGGCAGATTGATCTTCATGAAGGGCATGAATTAGCTCTAACACCGCACTGCCCGTTCCAGGAAGCAGTGACTGAAATAGCTCTACCACCGGAAGAAAATCTATTTGGGACCAGTGCATCGCCCCCATGCAGGCCATAAATCGGGCCTCTTGAAAAGTTCCGTTTTCGAGAACATACAGGGCATCCTTTCGATGTTGAATCTCCGCTTGACCATCAGACGCAATAACCAAATCATCATCGGTATAAAAAAAGGTGACTTCGCGTAACTCAACTCCCATGGAATGAGCGGCCATGGATCGTAGATCATCGGCTCGGAGTGCTTGCCAATTGGGTTTGGTCGTGAGGTCTAAGGACATGGAATGAACAATTCCATTGGGCCGTATTCCCACCCACTGGCCCCAGTCTAACTGCACCCGCGCACACAATAACCCCACCGCCCCATTACGATCTTCCGTCCAGGCACATTCATGTAAGGGATGGCCCACCGGATCGGTGGCTAGAATCCGATTGCCATGCGGGCCCCAAAAGATCATATGCCCACCGGGCTCAATCGTGACCTGACAGTTTTCGAAGTCTGTGGCCCCTAACACCGCGAGGTTCTCCGGGAACACGAGGGTACCGGGGTGTTGAAGAATCGTACGTTGAGCAGAAGACAGCTTGGATTTCACGGTGCGGCAGAAAGGGATTGGGATTTGATCTGGGAAGAATTCCTATTCACGGATTTGGCCCGAACCCATGACAATAAATTTGGAGCAGGTTAATTGCTCTAACCCCATTGGTCCACGGGCATGAAATCGAGTCGTACTAATACCAATTTCAGCTCCAAGTCCAAACTCATATCCGTCATTGAGTCTCGTTGAGGCATTCACCATAACGGTTCCAGCATCAACTTCTCGTAAAAAGCGCATGGCCCGGCCATAGTCTTTCGTAAGAATCGATTCCGTATGCTGGGAGCCATAGGTCTTAATATGCTCAAGTGCTTCTTCCATATTTTTGACGATCTTGACTGTGAGGATAAGCGAGAGATATTCAGAGCCATAGTCTTCTTCGGTGGCTGCCCTCACCTCGGAATCAAGTTCACACGTTTTGGGACATCCCCGGACTTCTACTCCCGCTGCCTTGATTGCCTTGAGGAAATTGGGCAAAAACGTTCGAACAATATTTTGATGAACCAACAGAGATTCCAGCGCATTGCAGGTGGAAGGCCGTTGCACCTTGGCATTGATACAGACGGCCTGAGCCATCTCGAGATCTGCGTTCGCATCAACGTAAATATGACAGACCCCTTTATCATGTTTAATAACAGGAATCGTCGACTCTTCACGTATGACGTTCATAAGGGACTCTCCGCCCCGAGGAATAATAACATCGATCCATTGGTCCAGTTTCAAAAGAACCTTGACCGCTTCTCGCTCAGGTCGATCCACAAACGTGATGGCACCTGCCGGAATTCCATGTTTTTCAGCGGCTTCAGAAAGTATCGTAGCGATGGCAATATTACTGTGAATCGATTCCGATCCACCTCGTAATACACAGGCATTTCCAGATTTAAGACAGAGGGCAGCGGCATCTGCTGTTACGTTGGGGCGAGATTCATAAATGATTCCGATCACACCTATCGGAACCCGCATACGGCCAACACGCATCCCATTGGGCCGCTCCCACATTTTGGAAGATTCACCGACAGGATCAGGCAATGCCGCAATTTCCCGAATACCATTGGCCATGGCTTGAATCCGTGCATCGGTTAACCTCAGCCGATCAACCAAAGCAGATGTTTGGGCATCTGGATCCTTCTCGATTAAGGCGGCAATATCCTTTTCATTCGCTTCAAGAATGTCCTCTCTCTGTTCTTCCAACCCACAAGCCATGGCCTCCAAGGCCGCATTTTTGGTCTCAGTCATGACCGACAACAAACAGGACGATGCACCCCGAGCACCTCGGACGAGATCCTCGACATGCTCCTGAAGGGAGCGGGGTTCGGTTTCTTTTTCTTCTTCGAGAGTCTGTTCGGGAAGATCCATTGTTTTATCTGAATTTAGGGTGTTCAATTGGCAAATGAGCCCCATTCATGGAAAGGACAGACCCATTAGCCATCTTGGGAAGAAGAATACTCTGCAGTTGGAAAGGACGTCAAGGGCTTGTAATTCGTGATACCCTTACAACATAAAATAGGGATAACCCTCGCGACGTCCTCAAGAATGTCTCACGCGAAGGGTAAATTAATTAACCGGAGGGATGGCAGGAACTGCTTGTTGCAATGATGGACTGGGATGGACAAACAACCAATCTTGATACCGCACCATTCCTTCAAAATGCCTGATCGCTGCTGGGAATCCATGTTGACGAATAGGCTCTTGAGAACTGGAACTCCTCACTCCCATAATTCCTCCATTCGGTGCCCGGATGATATCCCAAGCAGCTCGTTGGACAGGATCTAGATAGACTTTCCGTAAGAATGGCTTAGGCAACAGCGTCAATTCCTTGAGAGACTGTGGATATATTTCACCGGGAATCACTCGACCGGCTTTCTTAGAAGCGGAATATAAAGCTAGGGCATTTTGAATCTCCAACCCTCTGGCTAATAAATCGGCTTCTAATTCTCGCTGCACGACCATTTTCCATTGCCGCCCGACCACCATCAACGTAATGCCCATCAGAACAATCGTGAAGAGAAGAATTGGGTAGGTAAAGCCTCCTTGGCCGAGTGGCCTCCTTCTTCTTATCTGACGATCCAGTTTGTTTAATCTCCTCATATAAGCCGAGGCCTTAGGCTCCTCCCTCTCTTTTAATCACCTCTCGCACGCAGTAATAACTGTTGTTCTTGATGAGAGGAAAGGTCCTCTATGGTAATTTCCTCTGAAGAAATCCCCTTGATGAGGATCTGCCCATCGATGGTCTCCCCGGGTCCCACCGTATGCAGCGTATCAGGTGTGGCTATCAAGGCCAGTCCCTGTGACTCTTGAGCCGAAGCATCGAGCTGAACATATCCCAAAAATCGAAATCGGCTCACATCTGTTGTCTGAATATTCTCAAATGAGTCTGCCTGATCATATGCCTCATTGACTTCCTCCATCCCCTGGTCTCCTGGGAATTCAGACATATCCGCTTCAGACCTTCCTAGGTCAAAAATATTAATTGGAGACTGGAAGGGACTCTTACGCCGTCTACCCTCTGGTCGTACCTTTTGTTGTAATCCGGTAAGTACATGACCTTCCTTCATGAATCCCATTTGCGCAGGCCCCGACACATTCTTCAACGCGACTCGTGATGGCTCGCTCGAGGGCCCCATCAATTGAAACCAAAGAAGAACCCAGACCGCAAGAAGTGCAACCAAAAGGATTTGTTGGTTAGACAACTTATTCATCGGCACTCCCCTCTTGGAACCAGAACTTTACCGAAGATATGTGGCGATTCGCATGCGAAAGGTGACCATATCATTCTCACGCCCTCCAGCAGGAACCACATCCAGATCTTCTATAAATAACAATTCTTCTGCGGTTTCAAGTTGATGGATAAACCGCCGAAGATCCTGGTACCGTCCCTTGACCGCTCCTTTAAAGACCCCTTTTGAGGCGATGCCCCCCTTAGAAGATTCCACCTGATAGGAGAAGGACGGCAACTGAACCTGATTGTTTTTGGCTTCATCTGTAATGCCTAAGGCTAGAGGAATAAAGTCTTCTTTTACGGGGAATTGCCTCATGACTTGCATGATCTCTTCGTGGATACGTTTAGCTTGCTTATGTTGAATCAACCGCTCTCGAACAGCCGCCCATTCTCGCTCCAAGTCCCCCACTCGCTCTTTTGCTGGCAATACGAGGGCGACATGGACAATCAGCCAAACCACCATAAAAAAGACCACTCCACCGAATAATGGAAACAGGTGGGCATGCGGACTTTTCCATAGCTGAGCGACTCCGAACTGTTCTAGGTTGAAATTCATGGTCCTCGGTAGCCCACGTGCAAACTAAAGTCGACGAGCCCCTCTTTTTTTTCATTATGGTGGGTCAGCTGCGGCTCAAAAAAAGTTGCATGATTCGACAGAGCAAGAATAAAGGCCGTCACCAGTTCAAACGAAACAGCGGTTCCAGACAACCGAACAGTAATCGAGTCATTAAAATCATTCTGGATGCCTTTAAGGGCCAGGCCCGGCGGGACGGTTTGTTCTAACTCATGTAACAAGGTACTCCAAGAAAAACTACGCTGAGCCAAGATGCGATTGGTAAAAGAAATTGTCTGAGGAAGGTCTTGCATCGTTTTCTCTGTTAAGGTGATCCCCTCTTGTTCTGATTGAGCCAGAAATTGAGCATCCAATTTCACCACACGCTGCAAGGCTGGCTCCAAGTCAGCAGCCTGTTGTTGCCACAGAACATAATTACTCACATCCCAGACTATTCCCACCCCAAGCAAGGCAAGTACGAAAAACATGGCAGTCCGTACTAGGCCGTGATACCACCGATATCGATTACTCAAATTAATTTGAAACGGCAACGAATGGGGTATCAGCAGCTCAGTCCACTTTCTTTTACCGAACAACGGCTTCCTCCCTAGCGGCCCAATAACCCAGCAACCGCAACAAGCCCCCCAAGAAGATCTCCCTGAGGAATCTCATCCCACGTGCCGCGCACCAAATGTTTCCAGTCAATGGTCTCTACCGGAATACGTAATTCACCCTCTAATAATGTCACTAATCCATGATCGGTTCGTTCTTGAGCCAATAGGACTCGACTGACCGACACCTCGGGGTGTGACTCCATACAGACGGTTAGCGAGGCAAGGATCTCTTCTAACACCTTGTCCTGATGCTGTTGCCCATCCAACATGGATGACGGGAGCAACTTGCTCCTCAAAAAAATAAGCCGCCCCCCATGATGAATGAGCACCGTAAAGCCTTCATCCATCAGACTTACCCAAAGAAAATCTTCAGAGGATCTTCCCGGATTCCATTTGGTCACCTGTGCCCAGAGATTAAAGAGTCGAAAGGTGGCGATATCGACCTCCACGGGATTCAACCCCATCTGCTCGCACACCGCTTCATATTGTGCAAGAACTGAATCTCGAATGGCGACCGCTAAAACCGACACTGGCCCACGTGAAGTTTGGTCAGGTGAATCCAGCACATGAAACACGACCTTGGTACCCCCAAGAGGAAAGAGTTGCTCTTGTCCTAATCGCCAACGGATTAAGGAAAGCTGATCTTCCTTCCGAGCCGGAAGCGTCTCCAATCGGAGAATGACGGCTCGAACGGCCAAATCCGGCAGAAGGAGAACAACCGGTTTGCCTGTCGAGCACATTTCTCTTGAGCGAGCTTTTACCGGGCGAACAAGTTTTCGGACATGCAACTGTAAGGCATTGGTATCCAGAATATTAGGTTCTATTGGAGTCGGTTTTAATACATCTGTCGGCAATTCTTGCACTCGACATCGTTCAACCGGCTGTCCGTACCAGGTGCGAGGCCATTCGGCCCAAGCCGCTTCAAGAGCCCCGAGTTTTAAACAGCCGTATGGACGAATGCGCGATAACATCAAAGCCCCTTAGACATTTTCGATAAACGTAATTCTGTTTATTTCTTTCAAGGTGGTTTCCCCTCGAAAGACTTTGGTAATGGCTGACTGACGAAGCGTCGTCAGTCCCTCAGCAATCGCCTGGTCCCGTATTTCGAAGTTGGGTCTTCTTGCCAGAATCATCTCCTTTATTTTGTCCGTTAAGTCCAAAAATTCGGAAATACAAGCCCGCCCCCGAAATCCCGTTCCTTGACATTCCTTACATCCCCGACCTTTCAACAAAGTTGCCTTTTGGAACAACGCCATGTCGATGCCAGAACCTTCGGCTAATCCCACATCAAGGGTTTCTGGTTCACGACAAAAGGTACAATTCAAACGGACCAGCCGTTGTGCGAGCACACAATTGAGGGAAGAGACAAAGTTGTAGGGCTCAATCCCCATATTGACAAATCGTCCAATCACATCGAACACATTGTTGGCATGGACGGTGGTAAACACTAAATGGCCAGTCAGCGCAGACTGGATGGCAATTTGCGCTGTTTCTGAATCACGAATTTCTCCAACCATGATTTTATCAGGATCATGTCGCAACACCGACCTCAGGCCTCGAGCAAACGTCACACCTTTTTTCTCATTGACTGGAATTTGCACAACACCTGGTAATTGATATTCGACAGGATCTTCGATTGTGACGACCTTATCTTCTTCAGTATTGATCTCACTGATGGCAGCATAGAGCGTCGTCGTTTTTCCACTCCCTGTTGGCCCCGTGACTAACACCATGCCATGTGGTTCCGTGATGGCACGTCGAAACCGGCGCAAGTCTTCTGGATTAAATCCCAGTCGATCCAACCGCAACGCAGAGATTCCCGCGGTAATGGACTCTCGGTCAAGAATTCTGATCACGACCGACTCACCAAACACACTCGGCATGATCGACACACGAAAATCCACTGTTTTCCGATCTAAGCGCATTCGGAATCTTCCGTCTTGGGGGACTCTTCGCTCGGCAATATCCAATTCCGACATCACTTTGAGCCTTGAAACCAAGGGAGCATGCAACTTCAAATCAAGGGGTTCTAAGGCCGCAATGAGAATTCCATCAACACGAAACCGAACCATAGTCGAACGGTTATTGATTTCGATATGCACGTCGCTCGCTCGCCGTTGCAGCGCACTAATCAGGATCGTGTCTACCAACTTCACAATAGGACTCTGATCCTGAGTAATTTTTTCAACTGAGAGGACTTCTTCCCCTCGTTCATCTTCTTTGACTAGAACCGAGCGGTACTCTGCCTCTAATTCTTTCAGTGCCTGGGTCGACCCCTCATTTCTTCCGAGGGCGGCCAGTATTTCCAAAGCGGCTAATATTTGCCCTCGGGGACTCACAATCAACCGAAAGGGCCGATTCAGAAGCAACTCCAATTCATCTAACCCTAAAATATTTCCAGGATCTGGGACGGCAATCATGAGGACGCCATTTTGCTCTCCGAGAGGCACAAACGGATGTCGATGCATTAAATCCACCGAGATCGTTTGATAATACCGAGGATCAACTCTGAATCCCGATAATGATTGATAAGGAAGTTCATATTGGTGGGCTAATCCATAGGCTAATTCATCTTCAGAAATCAGACGTTCTTCGATAAGGAGACTCCCCAGTCGACTTGAGGTGCCTTCCAGCCGGACAATGGCTTTTTCAATTTGAGCTCGAGATACAAGACCTTGCTCCACGAGAACATCGCCGAGTCTTTTTCGATTGGCCACAGTCGCCATGCGGTTACACTCCTTTAGCTCTCAACATGGGCATCCTCTTCTCTGCTTTTAACATGCTCCTAACAGAGGGTTACATCGCCCCGGCCATCTCAAATACCGGCAGGTACATGACCACCACGATGGCACCAATAATCACTCCCATCACCAGCAACAAGACCGTCTCAATCCAGGTCGTCATTTGACCAAGACGAAAATCAAGATCTCCTTCATAAAACTCTGCAACATCTCGAAGCATCGTTTCGAGAGACCCTGTCTCCTCACCAATGGCCACCATTTCTAACGCGACCGAAGGCAATACCTTCTGTTGCCCTAAGGACGCTGCCAACGGTGCGCCTTCCCGTATTTGAGTCACCGCTCGCCCCACACCGCCGATGAGATGACGATTCGCCACCGCCCCCCGAGCCAGACTCAAGGCTTCGACAAGTGGAGTTCCGCCGCTCAGAATAGTGGCTAAGGTCCTTGTTAATTGAACAGCATATTGTTTTTGCAACAAATCCCCAACCCAAGGAAGTGATAACAGCACTCGATCCCAAATTACTCGCCCTGAAGGCGTGCGATACCAGAGATACAAGCACAGGCTGAGCAACCCAACAGTCATAAGCCCAGGCAACAACAGCCCTTGAATCACATCCACGATAGAGAGCAGTATTTGTGTTCCGAATGGTAGCCCTTCTTTGGATTGTGCGTACACTTCAGTAAAAATGGGAATGACAAATAACAGCATAAACATGATTACCAGAACGCTCATCGTGATCAGAAACCCCGGATACGCCATGGCTTTCACAATTTTTTGGCGCAATGCGATCATCTGTTTCAAATGCTGAATGTACCGCTGGAGTACCTCTGTCAGATTTCCAGACTGCTCCCCTGCTTTGATTGAAGCAATATACAAATCCGAGAAATGAAGTGGATGTTGTGCAAGGGCTTCCGATGCAGATGCTCCGCCACGAATGGCTTGTCGGACAGCCCCCAGCACATCGCGAAAGCCTGGGTGTCGTGCACGATCGATCAATAAATCCCACACTTTCAAAATGGGAAGTCCAGCCTTCGTTAACGCCAGCAGTTCTTGGTTAAATATAAGAAACTCTTGGTAGGAGACTTTCCCCCGAGACCTGGAGGGTGAGGACGCGCGCTGAGTCCATGAGTCTTGTCTTTGCAATTGAAAGACCAGAAGCCCCTGTCCTTCCAACTCCGCACGCACCATCCCTTCGTTCTCCCCCTCGACCTCTCCTTCTTGAGTTGTTCCGTTCGCCTGTGCAACGCGAAATCGAAAAACTGGCATGTCGTCCTTATCGAAATTGACGCCTACGCTAGCTCTCTCACAACCCGACTTTTCAGCAACGACGGTTTATCGCTCCGGGCTTTTTAGGAGAAGTGGCAGTAACAACGCTTGACCAGGAAAGATGTGATCGGAGGTAAGTTCATTCAGCGCTCGAAGCTCCAATAAGTCGACGCCATACCGTCTCGCAAGACTCCACAAGGTATCGCCAGCCTGGACAGCTACAAAGCTTTGCACGCCCGCTTCTTGTTGGTTTGTTTCTTGAGTACCTTGCCTCTCTGGACGTGACTCAGACGTCGGTGCCGAGACCTCTTTTCCTTTTGAAGAATTGGGGTGCTTCGGCTGTTGAGGAATCGGCTTGGATGCCACAACCGGCTTCTTAGTGGGTTTGCCGGAGTGGCTTTTCTTTTTTTGAGTGGCAGGGTGATGGGCCAGTTGCTGTTGAAGTGACTCCATTTGACGCCGCAACGCTTTCCCCGAACTCAATACCTCCTCACGTTCATTTCGTATCCTCGATAACTCTTCTCGCTGCAGCCGCACAATTTGCCGAGCTTCTGAAAATCGCCGCTCCACCTCTCGAACCTGACCTTCCATTCTGGCTTGGGCTATACGAGCCTCCGACAACTCTTGTTTGAGGACAGTAATTTCCTCACGCAGGGCCTCTATCGTGCGCTGCTGGGCACGAATTTCCCCCTTCAAGGTATCGACCGACAGGACTTGGTCGTCGACATCTTTATCGACATTCACGGGCTCCAATGCCGCACATCCCACCATCACAAAGAACAGTGGAATAGCCAGGAAGAGGGAACCGCGCCTCTTTGAAAGGGCATCCATTCGGTCTTGTCTCTTATCCATGGTCATCCTTGCCAACGGCATCCCCCTCTACCATTGATTATAGGGAAGACCCGTTGACCCAACGAGATCGGATCCGGAAAACACATCAAATACTCCCCCTTCTATCGGTTCAGTAATTTCCTGCCATGTGGTGGCAGACTTGGTAAAAGGGTCGACGGGTAATTGACGAAGGTAGCCTTCCGTCACTAACTCCTTGAGGGCTTCAGGATATTTCCCTTTGTCGGCTCGATATTGATCAATGACGTCTCGTAATACAAAAAGATCTTCTTTTAAGGTCGCTTCCCGAGCTGCAATGGCAGACGCTTGATAGGATGGGACTGCGAGAGTCGCCAAAATTCCGACGATGGTCACCACTGTCAGAAGTTCTAAAAGGGTAAACCCTGCTTCGGCACGCCTCCTCCCTTTACCAATCCCTATAGTGTGTTCCATCCAAAGCCCGTTCCTGACTTGTGCTCGAGACATCATAGACATCCTCACCACACCAACTTGTGGAATTGGGTGGATCCGAATAGCAACGTAAGGCCCATTCGCCTTTCTCCGTCAAAGGGTCTTTTGGGATCGACCGAAGATATCGCTTGATGGTAGTCCCGCGTATCACCGCCTCTTCACCGGTCAACTCCACTTTTAATAAATCTTTTAAAGATTTGGGATACCCATAGACCCCACTCACTTCCTTACACGTCAGTTTATTTTTTAAACATAATGCTCCAAGTAATATATCTCCATCCCGATTCCAATCATTTTTAAACGTATCAATGGCTCCACGAAAGGACCGTAGATGCTGACGTAACTCAATCTCGCTTCGACGTACAGAGGCAACTTTCGAAAGTGGCATCGCCACCGATGCTAAAATCCCGATAATCGTCATGGTCACTAACAATTCAAGAAAGGTAAACCCATCCTGCCTCAACGCACCCTCACGATGGCTTGCCCCCGCATCCTGGAGACTGGCGGCTCTCCATCTTCCGTCTCCGACAGATGGAATGAAACATGAGAGACCCCTGGCTCTTTGGCGAGAAACGTCACCTGCGCCAGAGCCCCAGTTCCAGAAACCGCCTCCCCTTGTTTCTTCAAGAATAATTGAACAGTTCCTTCCCTGCCCAATGTTTCCACCTCCACAGGAGAGGAGGACCCATCGGACATCCTCTTCCCCATGTGGACCTCCTTGAGTTCCAATATGTGTGAATCAAATTCAAGGGTCGCACCCTGTTGGACAGAAGATGGAAAGTTTTCAGCTGTTAACTGAACCTGAAACTCTTGACCAACCTTTATGGCCAGGTCCGAAGGCTCCACTCGAAGTTGGACATGCCCTTCCCCCTGCTGGTCACGATTTGCGGGAGCCAAACTTCTCGGAAGAATACTGGCTTTGGCTTTCCTATGCCTCGTCCCCACAGGATATCCTTTGAAATGAAGAGCATGTGAGGCCGCACGAGTAAAGAGTGGTTTATTGGAATAAAAATGTTCTGTACCCGACCAAAAGGCTTGTCTTGCAGGTCCAGGTGGAGTCATGGCATGGATTATTTTTGGCGTAATGGTGACGACAACTTCGGTGGTCACTCGTTGAGTATCATAGGATGTCAGCAACGAACCTAACCCAGGAAGATCTCCCAACCAAGGAATCGTTCGTTTTGTCTTCCGATCTTCTTCCTGAATCAACCCTGCAATAACAACAGTCTCTCCATCCTTCATATTGAGAGTCGTTTCTGTTGTACGATTTCCAAAACGAAACTGTTCAATGAGCGGGGCTGCTTGTAAGACCACTTTGTCCCCTAAACGGACAAATTCAATTTTTAACTTCAGAGAGAGTTCATTGACTAACCGTATCGATGGCTCTACCGAAAGTTTGACGCCCGTATCTCGAAACTCAATGGAAGTCACTGTCGAAGTACTTGGAACGGCTGAGGTCGTTGTTCCAGGAAGGACATTCGTCGTTGACAAAAGAATGGGCTCCTTATCCCCGATGTTGATTTCCGCCTTTTCATTATTCACAACACGCAGCTTGGGGGAAGCGAGAGTTTTGGTATCGGTCACGGTTTTTAAAAAATCTAGAACAACTTCCGTGGGAAGCTGGAACAAATAGTTATCGCCCCCAATATCGGTAAGTTGCGACCGGGAAAATGTTTGCAACAGCGTACTGGTCAGGGTCCCTCCGGGTTGAGGCACGATACCCACCTTTGCCGATTTCGCATAATCGACTCCATAGTCCTGTCTGTTCGTCCTAGTGACCTCAAGGACTTCCACATCCAAGATGACTTCAGACTCACGTCGATCATTCGCAAGAATAATCTTTTCTGCAAGTTGTAATTTATCCGGTCGATCACGAAGGACTACCGCATTTAATTTCTCGTTGGCATACATCCGCTTGCTATCTAACATGCTCTTTAACAACGTCACCATATCCTTCGCCTTGGCAGTGGAAAGATAGAAGGTACGTACCATTTGATCCTGATACTGATCTTGTTTTTGTCTGGTATTGGGACTTACCAGCAAGGTGGCAGGACCGACTTGGGCAGAAAAAAGATTATTACTCGACAGGATCAGCTTCAGTGCCTCCTGAAATGGTGTATCCTGAATAAAAATCGTCACCGGGTCGTTTCGAACATCCTTATCGAAGATAAAATTTATACCTGCCGCTTTCGACAACCCTTCAAACACCTCCTTGAGACCGGCATCTCTAAACCGTAAGGTGACAGGTTGGGTCAATTCACTCATACGCAATGCTGATTGGGACTGCTCGCTTAAAATCGCAATCCCCTCCAATGCGGGCATAAAGTGAGGATCATGTTCGACGGCACGCTGATACAAGGCCATCGCTTCCTCCTCTCGACCAAGGAGACGAAGTGTTTCCGCCTCCTCTGTGAGATCCCGAGCCTCTTGATAGTTCAGCGCCTCGTTCAGTGCCGCATGGTGGGCTTCTTCACTCGGTTCTACCTTCAAGGCTCTCTTGAACTCACTCATGGCAAGAGATGGTTTTCCCTCGTTTAAAAATTTTCGTCCACGCCGATGATACATTTTGGCAGCCTGACTCCTTGCCATTTCCAACTTGCCTTGAATCTTTTCATTAAAAGGATCTTCCTGTAAGGCCTCCTGGTATGCAATAACGGCCTCTTCCCATTCCCCTTCTTTGGTATGCTGGTCCCCCCGCTGAACTTGAACGGATCCAAGAAGGCTACAAGACACCCACAAAAAACAAGTAAGTAGAAGAAATATATTCAGCATAGTTCGGGAGGAGCGTATCGTTGAAATGGTCATTTTGGAGTATATTTTCAGGAGTTTTTGGATACTATATGTACTTGAAAGTGTAGCAGATAACTGAACAAGATCAATTTTTGACCAGCATTGACAAGGCTTTTCCTCGACGAGTCAAACCCTTCTGCACAGACTTTTGGTCAATGCCCTCCCTGTTATTCTCCTCGCCCTACGCAGAAGAAAACTAGCTATTAATTAAGTAGTTATAAACAAACTCAGATGGCCCTGCTCTCACATACAGCAGTAGAGGAACCTTGCGGTACGGTTCACCGCACGTTGTTCATCTTCTATAGAAACAAAATGTGAAAAGGGAGAGAATGAGAAAGAAACGTAAGGATAGCAAAGACTTAGAGCTTGATACTTAGAGAGAAGGATAAAGAGGCGGGGAAATGGGAACTCGGGAAAACTCCACATTCATCTTCATAAATTTTTGGGCCATTGCCAAACTTTCACCTCCCAATTGGGCCCAGGAGAAGCCACAGCTCCAAGAAATATGGGGCAAGGCGGAAGCATTTGTAGCACATAGTCTCTTTCACCACCAGACGGATCCAAATTCTGAACCATACCGCGTTTTAACTCTATAGACGAAAGGACTTCAAAGGAATCAAGTGAACAGGATAAACCTTGTCCCGTGGCTTTGGTATAGGCCTCTTTGCCAGTCCATATTCTAAGAAATGCCTCACCCTGTTGAGCACTAGGTCGTGATTGAAGGTATTGAAACTCCACGGCGGCAAAAAACCGTTCAGCAAGAGCTAGATCATCCTTCAAACGCCTTCTTTTTTCCAGATCAATCCCAACTGGCTGATTCAGCCGAAGGGCTACCAATCCTACTTCACCGGAATGGGCAATATTAAACATGATGGAGGGGTAGCCCTCTTCGGGAATAAGTTCTGGTTTTCCACAGACACCATATTGAAATCGAACATCAGAGGGAGATTGCTTTAAAAAAAATCCTAATAGCTGCCGAAGCCGAATTCGAGCTATCACAAATCGATTCCGAACATCAGGATTGCTAACCGAAGCAACTCGTGCTAATTCATCCGATGAAAGAATAGATAAGAGACGCTCCTGTTCGAGAGAAGGAAGTAGTAATGAAAATGACCATACATGAACTATGGTCTCAGACAATTCCAGCTCTGCTGGAGGTACAGGCCACGTCAGCCAGTCAGTGGTTCCTTCTTGTGAGGAAGCGACTGCCTGACCAAGAGGGGAAGCACCATCCACGTCAGGTCACCTCTTGAGTCACAGAACGGATGGGAGTTTCAACCTGGCCTTCTTTTACCTGACCCTCTTCAATTTTCACCACTCGATCACCTTGGTCAAAATAGCGGTCATCATGTGTCACCACAAGAACCGACTTCCCTCGAGCCTTTAAACCTGGCAACAACTGTCTGTAGAAAATTTCCTTATAGGTGGGATCTTGATCAGCCGCCCATTCATCAAAGACATAGATCGGCCGATCTTCTAACAAAGCCGTCATGAGGGCCAAACGCTTCCTTTGGCCCTGAGATAAGGCGGTCGTCGAGAGTTTTCCATTTACGACCGATACCTTCTGGTCCAATGCAAGCATTTTGGCATAGACCGACGCTTGGTCATCGATCTGAGGATGCGTGAGACCTAATAATTCATCAAAAAGGTAAAAATCCGAGAACACCACGGCAAAATGTTGTTGATACCATGTTCGATTATGTTCCCCAATTTCCATTTCAGCTAATGAAATCGTTCCGGCATTGGGAACATAAAGCCCGGTGAGCACCTTGACCAAGGTCGACTTTCCACTCCCATTCCCACCAATTAAAAAGACCACCTCCCCGGGATGTAAGGTCAAGTTAAGTGGGCCCAAGTGAAAGGGGGTTTCCTGCCCCGGATCGCCTGCATAGGTAAACTCCACCGACTGCAATGTTAATAGTGGGGCTTTGAGCAGTTCCGGCCGTTTCGATGGCAGATCAACAGAGTTGCCTTCCGACTCAAGAGATACGCCAATCTCCTCAATTTTTTGTAGTGAAATGCCTCCACGATAAAAGGTTGGGACCGTACCAATTATTCCTAGAATGGGGCTCATTACATATAATGAAGCAAAGACAAATCCTGTTAACGCCTCCGGTGACAATGAATACCATCCCGGTGAAAGAAAAAGGACAAGCCCAATCATCCCGAAAAATAAACACTGACTCCAACTTTCTACAAGAATAAACTGCCGTCCTGCGGTCAAATTATATTCCTTGAAGGATTTGCTGGTGGGAAGTACGCGGACACCCAAAAAAGACTCCAACCGTAAAGCATGCATTTTCAATTCTTTTATGCCTTCAATTAAATCCCGAAAATGTCCTCGTAAGATATCGCGCTCCTCTCGTGCGCGATAAATTGCCTTATAGGCTCGGACATGTAACATGTTGTAAATGATTGACCCCACAATGCTCAGCACCACAAGACCGAGAAAGGCTTGCCATGAGAGCCATGCCAAATACAAGGAACAACCCGAAACCACGGCGACATTAATACTCATCGTAGGGATGGCTTGGATGGCACTGGTTAAGGTAAGGACATCGTCCGTCAAGGCCGTCAGGATTCGCGAGGGTCCTACCCGTTGCAAGCGGGCATAGGGGGCTGCGACAATTTTTCGACTCAGTCGGTGACAGAGGTCTAAAATCGTCTCTTGGCTAAAGCTCAATAGGAGGCGCTGAGAGAGCGCGTTCATTCCTATTTTTCCCATGAGGCACAGGGCAAACCCCATAAGAAGCATGGGTTGTCCAATAGTAGACTGATGTAAGGCCGAATTAATGATCGCAATGAGGCCAGCGCTACACAGCCCACTCACCAACCCCATGAGCATGACCATGACACTCATATGAAATGAGGCTTGAAAGAGAAATTTAAACAGTTTCATATAGACCGACAGGCTTCCCTGGAACGTTATTGCCGCTGTAAAAAAGTCGAGAGTTCTTTGGCAAGATATTTAACATGTGGCTTTACAAATAAGCGGCCAGAGTTTTCGGCTGGGACAGTCACAGTCGTGTGTCCTTGATCGGATAATTCCCCCCATACTCTCCTGGTATCCGCAATTGATCCATTCAGTGTCCGCTTGGAAGCAATCACATTGAGCACGTGTCCCGGGTAGGGCTTAGGAGAATATTGCACAACAGCTTTAAATGTGGTTTTTGCCATTCTGTCAATATCTAAGAGCTGCTTATTCCCAAGATATATATCTCCTTCAGAGATGACTTCTTTGGCTTTGTTGGAAATCTTTACGACCATACTCAACCAATGGCGAGGTGACAATTTCGCGATACTTCTAATATACCGAACAGCTTCACGAAGGAAAAAAACTAGTGGGGATAAGGTCAGAGGGATGGGTCCCCCCAATGAACGAATGGATCGCGGATGCCAGGTTTCCATGATAATCAAACGAACATCTTGGTTCTGTTGTTTGAGTTGTTGGGCCATTTCAAAAGCGACCACACCTCCGGTACATGTCCCTCCGATAATATAGGGCCCGGTCGGCTGGACTTTCTGTATCTCCTGTACATACCAAGTTGCAATTTCCTCTATGTTGTCAAATGGCTTGGTTTTCCCATCCAGCCCTGGTGGCTGAAGACCATAAAGCGGACGGTCCGTTCCCAGTAGCCTGGATAATTCCACAAACATCATGACCTGCCCACCTGCCCCTGGAATTAAGAATAACGGACGCTCCTTACCTTTTGGTTGAATCGCTACTAGAGATGACCATAGGCTGACAGAACGCTCTTGTGCAAGCACAGCCGCAAGTTCGCCAATCGTGGGGGCCTGAAAAAGAACCGCGACAGGAATACGTCGCTTCAGAACCTTTTCTAACTGAGCAAACATTTGGACAGCTAAAAGCGAGTGGCCTCCCAGATCAAAGAAGTTATCATGCACCCCAAATGTGCTGTGACCTAAGACCTGCTCCCAAATGGCCATAATCTGAGCCTCTAAAGAATTCCTTGGGGGTATGGGATTAACGGATGATACAGCCGGAACATTCGTTGGTTCGGGAAGCGCCTTGAAGTCTACCTTGCCATTGGGCAGCAAGGGAACGGAATCAATTGGAATAAACCCTGCCGGGACCATATAATGCGGCAGCTTCCTCAATACAAACTTCCTTAACTCTCCAATCGCCGGATACGATTGTTCCGTAAACACACAGTAGGCCATCAATCTTTTTTCCACTGGCGTCTCGGCTCGAGCCACAAGCACAGCTTGCTGAATCTGAGGATGCTCCATTAGCACCTTTTCAATTTCACCGAGTTCCACCCGAAAGCCACGAATTTTTACTTGGTGGTCCACCCGTCCCAAACATTGAATCAGACCGTCATGAGAATATTTCGCAAGATCTCCCGTCCGATAGAGCTTGCCCTGACCGGTGGGTGAAAATCGATCTGGAATAAACCGTTCCTGGGTAAGTTCCGGTCTCTTCAAATATCCTCTCGCCAGGCCTCTCCCTCCTATAAACAGCTCTCCGACCACTCCAATGGGAACAGGTTCACCATGCTGATCAAGAATATACATTTGGGTGTTTGCAATGGGACGACCAATGGATATCGGTCGGGTTTTATCGACTTTCCAAAGTGAGGACCAGATGGTGGTCTCTGTTGGACCATACATATTCCAAACCGATGCGGTTCGCGCCAATAACTGATCAGCTAAGTCACGCGACAGGGCTTCTCCCCCACAGAGTGCGACAAGGGAATCTTGCCCACTCCAACCTGACTCAAGTAGCATCCGCCAGGTGGCCGGAGTGGCTTGCATAAGAGTCGGTTGCCCCTTTTCTATTTCCTCAATTAACCGTCCTCCATCAAACGTCGCTTCTCGATCAACGATCAGCACACGCCCACCGGCGAGCAAAGGTAAGAATAATTCTAAACCAGCGATATCAAATGAGAGGGTTGTCACCGATAACAAGACATCATCTGGTCCACAGCCTGGCTCCCGGAGCATAGACCATAGAAAATTGACAAGGGATTGATGTTCTATTTGAACACCCTTCGGCCTTCCCGTCGACCCAGATGTGAAAATGACATAGGCTAATTGGTCCGAACGGAAGGACATGGATAGGTTGGTATCTTTTTTCTGAGCAATGGAACTCCAATCGGAATCAATACACACCACTTGAGACTGCTGCTCAGGAAGGATGGGGAGTAAATGTTGCTGAGTGAGTAGCAGAGCGACCTCACTATCCTCCAACATGATCTTCAGACGCTGCTGAGGATAGGTGGGATCAATCGGCACATAGGCGCCTCCCGCCTTGAGTGTCCCAAGTAGTCCGACCAGCATATCCAAGGAACGTTCCAGGCAAATGCCAACAAGCCGTTCAGGCTTCACTCCCTTGGCTTGAAGAAAATGGGCCAACTGATTGGCTCGTCGATTTAAGTCTTGGTAAGAAATGTGCTCCCCATGATACTCAGCAGCAATCGCTTCTGGATGCTGTCGAACCTGCTGCTCGAATAGCTCAACAAGGTTAGCCTGTGAAGGAAACTCTTGTTTGGTGTTATTCCATTGCACGAGACATTCATACCGTTCATCTGCTCCCAAAATCGGCAGCTGGGAAATAGGAGTATCGGGATGCCGAAGAGCCGACTCTAATAAGTACCGATATTGCCGGACAAACCGTCGTATCGTGGACGCTTCAAAAAGATCGGTATTATATTGCAGGTAGGCCTTATGACTGATTTCGGTATCAATCGTCAGCCCTAAATCAAATTGGGCGGCCTCTAATTCAAACTCAAAGGCTTCCCACTCAAGTCCTTCCAATCGATATTCCTCGAGAGGGGCGTTCGCCACATTAAATAAAACTTGAACAAGGGGCGCTCGACTGGAATCACGAGAAGTGCGCAGCCCTTCAACAACCTTATCGAAGGGTAGGTCCTGATTCGCATAGGCTTCTAGTGCACGCTCCTTCACCCTCACCATCACCTCACGAAAGGTGGGGTCACCGCTCAGATCTGCTCGTAATACGAGTGTATTAACAAACGTCCCTACTAAGTTTTCTACCGCTAATTGATTTCGATTGGCGATCGGCACCCCGATGGCAAAGTCCTGTTGACCCGAATACCGGAACAATAAGGCTTGAAATCCAGCCAGCAAGCCCATAAATAATGTGGCGTCTTCCCCTATACCCAATTGTCTCAGCCCATCTAATAACGACTGCGGAAGGCTTAATGCATAGGACGCACCTCGAAAGGTTTCTACTTGAGGCCGTGGATGGTCAAATGGTAGTGAGAGGACAGGTAACTGTTCGAGCCTGTTCATCCAATAAGAAAACTGCTGCTCTAAAACCTCCCCGGTGAGCCATTGCCTTTGCCATTCTGCAAAGTCTGCATATTGAATTGTCCTCGACTCAACCGGAGGGACCATTCCACGACAGAGCGCGTTATATATTTCCGTAAATTCACGTCCCATGATTCCACTTGACCATTGATCTGAAATGATATGATGCATGGTCACGAGGAATACATGGTCCCGTCGTGACAGTTGAATTAAGAGAAAACGGGCCAGGGGTCCCGATGCCAAATCAAAAGGTCGACGGGCATCGGCGGCCACTAACCGTTGTGCTTCTTTCACCCGTTCTTCTTTCGATAAAAGGCGAAGGTCGACAAAGGGAATTTTCGGGACCGTGACTTCGCCGATCATCTGTATGGGTGTTCCTTCTTCTGTGGGAAACGTCGTCCGAAAGGCTTCATGCCTCCTGAACATTTCTTCCATGGTCTGCTCCAAGGCCGCTCGATTTAAAGTCCCAGTCAGCCGGAGCGCACAGGGCATGTTATAGGCGGTACCTTCGGGTGAAAGTTGATTCAGGAACCACATTCGCTGCTGAGAGTAGGACAGGGGCATTCCCTGTTCACGTGGCACAGGATGAATGGGTGGGACAGAGGCGAGACTTTCACCTTGAGCACGCTGAGCCTCCTCGATGAGACGTGCGAGTCCTTCCACGGTCGGCGACTCAAACACCGCACGTATTGGCAACTCAACCTTAAACCGCTCTCGTATCCTTGAAATCACCTGCGTCGCATGCAAAGAATGTCCACCTAGCTCAAAAAAATTATCCTGGATCCCAACTCGGCCACGACTCAAAATATCTTCAATCATATCGGCAATATATTTCTCAATCGGTCCTCCAGGAGGAATAAACGAGTCCAGACGACCAACTTTTACCCAATCAGGTTTAGGCAAGGCAGATCGATCCACCTTGCCATGTGCCGTTAACGGTAACGATTCAATGGGAAGAAAGATATGAGGAATCATATATTCAGGAAGCTGTGTCTTCAGAACGCGCTTTAACTCCCCAGGCGATACCTTCTCTTTGCTCACAAGATAGGCCACCAACCGGGGCTCCTTAAACGAATCTGAAAGCGCTAGCACGACCGCTTCTTCAACGTCTTTACATTTCCTGAGTACGGCTTCAACTTCCCCAAGCTCTATGCGCAATCCCCGAATCTTGACTTGATGATCTATTCGTCCGAGTAGTTGAATGGTGCCATCAGGCAAATATCGTCCTAAATCTCCAGTTCTAAAAATCCGAGCCGGTGGATTTTCGCCGAGTGAAACCATAGGAAACTTCCGTTTGGTCAATTCCGGTTTATTAATATAACCCCGAGCCACGGCCCTCCCTCCCACACAGATCTCCCCAGGCACCCCAATGGGATTGAGTTGCTGCTCTTGATTTAATATCAAGAGCTGGGTATGAGGAAAGGGCTTGCCAATTGGAACCTGCTGTTCAAATTCCAAATGAGAACCATGAACTTCAAAATATGAACTATCAATGGTGGCTTCGGTCAAACCGTACGAATTAATCACACGGGTATGAGACCCAAATACATGCCGTGTTTTTTCAAAACTTTCCTTACTCCAAATATCCGAACCACAAACTAGGAGTTTAAAACTGGGCAACCTTTTTTGCTCCGTCTCCATATAGTCGACCAAACCACGTAAGACGACAGGCACAAATTCAGCGCATTCAATATGTTCCCGCTCTAACACGTTAAAAAGCCGAGCCGGCTCCATCATCCATTCTTTCGGACATATGACTAAACGAGCTCCTGAACACAACGCTCGAATCACATCACCAGAAAATACATCGAAAGAAAAACTCGCCATCTGGAGATGAGTATGAATTTCGTGTAAATGATAAACCTCTTCCCAACCTCGATACACATTCATGAGATGCCGATGTTCAACCATGACCCCGTTGGGTTTACCCGTTGACCCAGACGTAAAAATAACATAGGCAAGCTGATGACCTTCTCCTTCTACCTGAATATCCTCTGAGTCCTGTCCGGCAATCCACGACTCATCCGAATCAAGTGCCAAGATACGAACCTGGTTTTCAACGACCCTCTCCCGCAATGAGGCTTGGGTCACGACAACTGACGCCTGAGCATCTCGAAGAATTGTCGCCAGCCGTTCCTTAGGAAGAAACTCATCAAGAGGAAGGTAGGCAGCACCTGTTTTAAGAATACCAAGAATACTGATGATGGCTTCACAGGAACGTGGCAAATGCACCGCAACAATCGATCCTGGACCAACTCCCCAAGCTTGGAGTGCGCGTCCTACCTGGTTGGCTCGTTCATTGAGCGACTGATACGTCAGCTCAACCCGGTCGGACTTCTTCCCAGGCATTACCACCGCAACCTTTGCAGGGTTTTTTCTTGCCTCTCTTTCAATGAGCCGATGAACCGGAACTTCGGGCTCCCAACCCTCCTGGCTCGGCACATGGTTCCATTCCAAAAAGATTTTCTGTTGTTCTTTCAAGGGAAGCATGGGAAGACGTCCGAGCGTGCAAGAAGGATCCGTCACAATTTCTTTTAGGAGTTGCTGATATTGGCCAGCAAGACGCTGGATCGTCTCGTGCTCAAAGAGATCTGAGTTATATTTAAAGTTTCCTAAAAGGGCCGTCTCCCCTTCCATCATTTCTAGGGTTAAATCTAACTGCCCCTCTTGTTGTGGAAGAAATAGATATTCCAAATCTAATCCACCAAAATCAATGGGCTCAGTTTCTGCCCCAGACACACTCACAGACGAACTAATCTCTCCATAGCGATGAGGCTTCTGTAACACGAAATCAACTTGAAATAACGGTGCATGGGATAAGTCCCGATGGGGGTGAAGACGCTTAGCTAACAAACTAAAGGGGTAATCCTGGTGCGTTAAGGCATCAAAGACCGTCTTTCGCACTTCATGCAGATAGTCTTTGAATGAACAGGTACCCACCGGTTGACTGCGAATGATCACCGGATTTACACAGCAACCCACGACACCCGAGAATTCAGCTTTTGTCCGACCGGAAGAATAGGTCCCAACAAGCAGGTCGGATTGTTGCGTATATCGAAAGAGGATGACTTTGAAAACTGCAAGTAAGACGGTATAGAGTGTAACTCCCTCAGACTTGGAAAAGGCCTTAATTTGCTTTGTGAGAGAAGAAGCACAAGAAAAGGAGACCGTCCCTCCTCGCATCTGTTGGATAGGCATTCGTGGACGATCAGGCCACAAATTCAAAACAGGCAGATCGCCTGCCAATTGTTTTTCCCAATACGCCCATAATCTTTCGCCATCAATACCATTTAGGAAGTCTTCTTGCCATTGGACAAAATCGGTATACTGATGCGTGACTTGAGGGAGTGAGGCTGGCAGGTTGGCCACTCTGGCGGCATATAAGGTTCTTAATTCATCCAACAATACCCACACCGACCACCCATCAACCGCAATATGGTGTGCCCCGATCAACAAGATATGATCATCCTGCGCAGAGGAGAATACTGTGGCTCTAAAGATGGGCCCCCTTTGAAGATCAAAGACTTTCCGTGACTCATCCAACACCCTTGCCAGTATTTGTTCTTGACTTTTTGAAGAGACATCAACCTGACCTAAGGTAAAGGGACATCCTCCTTGAATAACTTGAAACACTTTCCCGTCTTGTTGAGAATAGGTCGTTCGTAAGGAGGCATGGCGATCAACCAAGGCCTGGAAGGCTGACTCTAATGCGGGTAAATCAATGACGGATTGTATCCTGGCAGAAAAAGATACATTATACGCAAAACTCTCTGGGAAGGCTTGATGCAATACCCACATTGCCTCTTGGGTGGGAGACAACGGTACTCGAGAGCAGACATCCCGGTTTTTCTCCCTGAGGCAGGAAAGAATCTCTTCTTTATGTTGGGTCAACGCATGTTTTAAAGAAGGCGCTAATCGACCTTCTCGGGTACGATACCGTAGCCGATCCCCTTCAACCCACACCTCCACCTTGTTTTGATGTAATGTCGCCAGAATCTCGGCCGGCTTCATATCTCTCCCTCTTCCCATTTCTCTTCCAACTGAGGCGTCATAAAGGCTGGGATATTTGCCACCGACAACCCTGGATGTTCTACTAGCAGCTGATTCGCCAATTCCCCGATAGTCGGACCAAGAAGAATATCCTTCAGCGCTATAGGAATCTGGAGATGAGTTTCCAGTCTATTCTTTAATTCTACAGCCATTAATGAATCAAACCCCAGACTTCGTAGAGGCTCTTTTCTGATAAATTGGCCATCAGTCACCTTCAACAAACGAGATACTTCTCCGTTGATTAACGCTTCGAGCTCTCGAAACGCAGGATGTGTAGGGACCACGCGAGGCAATCCCTCATGTCGGGCCTTAATTAATTCTCCTCCAACTTCTCCGACAACCCGACTCTCAACGATATGGAGTGTTCCCGAAAGATAGGCTTGTTTACATGCCTCACGCCTTATTTTTCCACTCGTGGTCTTAGGAATACTGCCTGCTCGTAAGAATAGGATGGAATGGGCTTGGAGATTATGTTGATCAGCAACGGCTTCCCGAATAGTACCCGCCACTTCCTCCAAACTCCCGGCATGTTCTCTTCGCTCCAATTCTTGTGCAATGACCAAACGCTCTTCTCCATTCTGCGTGACGGAAAAGGCCGCACCAGAGTTTACACGGAGCGCGGGACTACAAGCTTCAACCGTTAACTCAATATCCTGCGGATAGTGATTCGTACCATGGATTATGATTAAATCTTTCAATCGACCTGTAATATACACTTCCCCGTTTCGAAGAAATCCCAGATCTCCAGTACGAAGGTACGGGCCTTCCCCTGAATTCTTTAGAAATGTTTGAAACGTCTCTCTGGATTCCTCCTCTCTATTCCAATACCCTTTCGTGACACTTGGACCTCCTATCCACACTTCTCCGATAGTATTCGGGGCACACGGAACTCTCTCTTCAGGATGTACGATTCGTACCTCCATACTATTAACCGGGAGGCCACATCCCACTACGGGCTTCGACCCTTCCTGTAAAGAAGGTCGTTCATCTACCAGCCCATGCTCAAGTGCCTCTTGATCGAGAACACACAGAGAAGGGGACTTTCCATAGGCCTTGCTTGAGACCAACAAGGTGGCTTCGGCAAGCCCATAGCAGGGCGTCAGTGCTTCACGAAAAAATCCGTTAGAACGAAAAATGTCACAAAACTGATCGATGGTCTCAGGGCGAATGGGTTCCGCTCCACAACTGGCAACGACCCAATTTGAGAGGTCCAACCACGCCCGTTGCTCAGGAGTACTATTTCGCACACAAGCCTCATAGGCAAAATTGGGTCCTCCGGTATGAGTTATTTTTAAGCGAGAGATCACTTCCAACCACCGGATGGGGCGTTTTAAGAACACCAACGGAGACATAATAAAGGCAGGACACCCGACATAAATGGGGTGCAACAGACCATTAATTAACCCGTAATCATGAAAATGAGGCATCCAGGTCAGAGTGAGACTCTCCTTCGAAAAAGAACCGGCTTCTGTTTGACATTCGAATTGGTGCATGAGGTTCGCATGACTCACCATGACACCCTTTGGTTCATTCGTTGAGCCAGAAGTATATTGTAGAAATGCCACGTCGTCTGGAAGAACTATATCCTCTCTCTCTTCCCGACCATCGCTACCTTTCTCGGCATCAAGGGTATCAATTAAACGCCAGGTCACCTCACCTAGAGCACAGAGGGGATCCGAGATATCCTGCACATCAAGAAAAATCTTCGATGTACTGAGGATGACAGAAGGTTGCGCATTGTCGACGATGGCACGTAGCCGTGGCAGCGTTCTCTTTAATCGTACGGGGTCAGGCGGAGGGACTGGAACGGGAATGATTTTCGCGTATAAACAACCAAAAAATGCAGCAATAAACTCTAGGCCTGATGGGAAAACTAATACGGCTCGATCTCCTGAACGATAGTGTATTCGTAAGGCCTGGGCAATTTTCTTGGCTTCCTCATCAAGAGTTTTGTATGTGAAATCACCATCCTCACGAGAGCCATTTCTTAAAAAAATGAATGCACGTGCATCGGGTTCATGCGTGGCTCGCCACCTTAAGACATGGACAAGGGTTGGGAATTCTTCCTTATCCCAATAATTAAATGTGGAGGCCTCATTCATGTTATAATTGTCACCGGCCTTGAGGTGGACCTTTTAAAACTTTTTTTCGATTGAATATTGGCTGATAGAGGGTGCGCCCTACTCTTTTTGGAAAAATCCCTAATTATATTAAGTATTAATATCAAATAATTCAACCAGTTCTCCAGCCACACCCGTCCTTACGCTTAATGTATCACTGGAACAATGCAAAGAAAAAACCACAAAAGTTTAGAAGAAATAGAAACCGGGGAGTATTTAGTGCTTTTGAGGGGGGTAGGTGTTATTGGCCAATACAAAAATGAACAGAGTGCAACTGCGTAACACTAAAGGAAGATATCTCAAAGGCGAGAAAATGTTGAGATCTGAAACATAGAAAAAGCTAGAGCCGCCAATATTTGACCTTCGATGAGAGTCTGGTGGTATCAAGCACACCCTTGACGTCAACCACCACTCCACCACTTTCATTCATGAGAGGCTGAATAATCCCCTCGATGCCTTCTTGAAGATACGCTTGGTGCCCCACTGCCATTACAACCCCATCAACTCGAGGGAGCTTCTCCCATGCTGTAAGGGCAAGACCATACTCCTCTTCCGCCTCAGATGGAACGGCCAGAGGATCATGCACGTATACTTCTACTCCATACTCTTTTAATTCATGAATGATATCAGGGACCCGGCTATTTCGAAGGTCTGGAACGTTTTCTTTAAATGTTAAACCCAGAACCACGACACGGAATGTATTGAGTGGGCGGCCAAGCTGACTGAGCAACTTGATCGTTCGTTCTGCAATAAATTTCCCCATCTCATTATTAATGCGTCGTCCCGATAAAATAACCTGGGGATGGTATCCGACCGACTCAGCCTTAGTCGTCAAATAATACGGGTCAACCCCAATACAATGCCCACCAACCAGCCCGGGGAAAAACTTTAGGAAGTTCCATTTCGTCCCAGCGGCTTCGAGCACAGACTTCGTGTCTATACCTAGTCGATGAAAAATCAGAGCAAGCTCATTCATTAACGCAATATTCAAATCTCGCTGAGTATTCTCAATCACCTTGGCTGCTTCAGCGACCTTGATAGTTGCCGCTCGAAAAATTCCCGCATCAACCACTAACTCATAGGTCTTCGCCACAATATCTAACGTCTCCTCATCTTGGGCCGAAACCACCTTCACAATTCGTTCCAGCGTATGCTCTTTATCTCCGGGATTAATTCTCTCTGGAGAATACCCTAATTTAAATCCTACCCCACACTTCAATCCAGAACATCGTTCAAGGATAGGCTGGCAAACTTCTTCAGTCGCACCTGGATAGACCGTGGATTCGTATACTACAATGGTTCCTGTTGAGAGATGGGTTCCTATCAACTCTGATGCTTTACATAAGGCGGTGAGATCTGGTTGCAAGGCATTGTTGATTGGGGTCGGAACGGCTACGATAATAAAATCGGACTTTTTTAACTCGGAAGGTTCATTGGTATAGATAATATTTGCGGTGTTGAGCTCTTCTTTGGAGACCTCTCCGGTCCTATCAAGGCCTTGTTTCAGCTCCTTAATTTTTTCAGTATTGATATCAAACCCCACCACCTGGCCTTTTTTCCCAAAGGCCACCGCAATGGGTAATCCGACATACCCTAACCCGACAATGGCAATTTGTCTCTTTTGTTCGCGATTCATAGCTCCTCCACCATCTACCTAGCGTTAAGCATGTCAGAACATCTAAAATTCGTCAATTTTTCGGGTCTTATACCACGCTCTTTTCAATTTTTTCTTTCCCAACGGTTACTCTATACCAACCCTCTACGCCCTTTATTTCAGTTTATGACTCTCCAATAAAATTAGCCAGTGGACAAAACAAACTTTTTCGCTTAAAAACCATTGACATAGAATTTTTTCAAGATAAAATTTCAGGAAAAAACTCTTGTCCGCCTTCGTGTTTACCAACCAGCACACTTTTCTTCCCAAAAAGTGTCAATCCTTCTATAACTTGAATTATTGGGACCGACAGTTTTTCTTCAATAGTAAAATGATTTTTGGGGCTTCTCGTCGCCCGACCTTCCTCGGTAACATGGTAGAATATTTTTAGAGGGGGTACTATTCCTCAAGGAAACGCATGAATATCAAAGAGCTACCAACCAAAAATTGGATATGGATAAGCTGGGAAGACCACCGCAGGACACGGGAACTGTGCAAAGCCTTCAACATTCTTCTCTTTAAAAAAAACCTTTCACTTCCCAGATTTTTGGGCCATCCCTTCCTCATAATCTGGACTTTCTCAACCCTCCTCCGTCTAAAACCTAAAGGCCTAATCGTTCAAAACCCTTCAATTTTTTTAGCCCTTGAGGCTGTTTTTTTACAGAAAATTCTTTCCTACTCATTAGTAATAGACTCTCACAATGCGGCGTTAGAACCAATTTTATCGAATGGATCTAAAATAACTCAGTTTCTTTATGGGTATGTTCAAAGAAAAGCCCAACTTTCGCTCGTGACCAATCAAGACCTAGCCAACTGTGTGAAATCCATAGGCGGCACGCCCTTTATATTAGAAGATAAGGTCCCAACCTTTACCAACTCGCACCCAACTACCCTCAAGGGTCAAGTCAATATTGCCTGTATTTCTACCTTTGCAGACGACGAACCTATTGCTGAAATAATTCAAGCCGTAAGAATTCTCAACAAAAACTGGTACGTCTATATGACGGGCAATAGTAAAAAGCTTTCAAGAGACCTGGCAAACAACCTACCATCAAATTTGGTTTTGACCGGCTTCTTGTCAAATGAGGATTATTTGTCCTTGCTCCAAAGTGTAGATATAATTCTTGATTTGACTACAAGGGAAAACTGCCTGGTCTGTGGTGCCTATGAAGCCATTGGCCTGGGAAAACCTGCTATCCTTAGTGACCATATGGCCATAAGAAACTATTTTTCCAAGGGAGTCCTTCTTACAAAAAATCAACCCATTGAAATAAAGAGTTCTCTCGAAAAAGCCGAGAGGCAATTAGAGCACCTACAAAAAGAAACAATACAGCTCAAGAAGGAACTTGATACAAACTGGAATTTGAAACGGGAAAAACTCTACGAAATTTTCCAAACACTGCGCCAAGACCCATTACAGCATCAGCCTGATGCACCCTCCTGATGCTAATTCCTCCTAGGACTTAAGCTCCCTTAAAGGCGCAAACCTCCAGGACATCACCAAGATTTTCCTTCCTCACACGATTTTTTTCACCAACGGAAACAGATGGGATCGAGACGTACATGCCATACGGAAACCTCGACCAATCCTTTCTCAATAACTCATGCTATCGCTCAACGGCACACGATTTCTCATTACGGCCCCCATTGCCACGCCTGCTACATTACATACAAAATCCGTCATTGAGGGGAAATGGTTATGACAATAGACTTGGAACCATTCAATCCCAAACGATAAGAAAATAGCCAACAAGAAAACGCCTCTCCCTTTTTTTGGATCCAACTTGGCAATCAGCAAACCAATAGGAATAAACAAAAGGATATTCCCACCAATATTCCCCATGGATCCAAGTGAAAAGTTCACATCAGAAAAGGGAATCCACACCATATGGTACCAGTGGGAGTGACCTTGGAAATCACTCCAGGGCCAGGTTGTAATTAGAAGGATAACCAATGTCCATCCCGATAACAGCCACCTCTGTTCTTTATTCATCACACATTATCTTTTTTCAATAGGCCATCAACGTTATACCCTACCGATGACTAATAAGATGACTTGCCCTCCCACCTAATACCTTACGGGTCAGAAATTTTGGCTTTCGAAATAATTAATTCATCGTACCAGGTATACCCGACTGGGTGATCTTGCTGGGGACTCTTTCTCGTATGATAGGGAGTCAAGTGGATTTTCCCATACTTCGCTTGGGGGTTGGTATTCACAAGGTCATACCCCGACCCACCTCCTATTAGGTTGGCCCCAAAGACTCTCGAGGGATCAGGACTAAGATTAATTACGAGTTCGGAAGCCTCCCCCTCCCGAGCAACCCAGAACTGCACCGTACTATCCTCATGATAATTTCCATCTTTTTTGTACCAGGTACCAATTTTTACATGCAGTTGAAAGGTCATCCATTCGTCAGCGTAGTAACCTTTCCCACCTCCAAGGTCTTCAAACTTTCCACAATTATGATACACGTGGGGAATTCCCCGTTGGGAGCGATTATTGACAACAAGTTGTAGTTGATTACAACCCGGGGATTGAAACCCTGGTCTATCGCCCTCGCTAACAATGACCTGTTTCCAGCCATATCCCCGATCATAATAGGTATCAAGAAAGCTCTCTGAAAAACGCTGCCGCCACTGAATATAAAACTCTTCTCCCTCACCAAATTGAATTGAAAAATCATCAGCGAAATTCATCATAAATTTTCCAGATGTATCATTTCCGGAGTGCGAGGGAATCGTAAACCGTAAAGACCCCTCCCCCGAGGCCTTTACCTTCTTATCCACAATTGCTAGTTTTTCAACTTTTCCCCAAGGAGGATAAACATACGGATCAACCTCGTCCTCCACATCAAATCCAACACATCGAATAACTTGAGGCTTTGAACAACGAGTGGAGAAATCAACGCCCCCTTCATACTTTGATGAGGCCACACATCCAGAGGCTCCAATAACACCCCCGAGAAGTCCTAGTACGATACCAGGCATTAAATAAAGAGTTCGAAAACTTTTCCCTGACTTTTGCCTCAATGACTCCCCCGTTGCCATCTACAAGCTCACTCTTCCTACAATTTTATTCATTAACTTTCTTTATCCTTCAAGGGTTACACTATTAAAAGAAATGTATCATTTCACTTTTAATGTTTTTATAACTTAATCACCATACACAAATTTTTGCATACCCTGTTCAATTATGGTGATTTTTACTAGAAGTTCCCCCCTTTTCAGATTCCTTCTTCCAAAGAAAACACAATTGAAACAATTTTTTCGTTATTTTTCAATGATGTTTAAGGGATAAAACTTATGTATTCCATGAAGTAAAAACGGCACCTCTTTTGCTCTCAGCGAAGGGTTGTAACTTTAGAGCCCGAATTAGAGATCTTGAAATATGACAAATTTTGGCAATTACTCAATACAAACCATCGCTTAAGTTCTCTTCAGATTTCTCAACTCGTACCTAGAGGGGTGAACCAATGGCTATACGATGCACCGTCAAACAACCTTGCATGGTCCTTAAAATAGCTCGGCCAACCCTATGGGGATTCATTCTCCTATCTAATACAGTCATAGGCTCCATGGTACAACCCGAGGCAAGCCCTTTCGCAACCCATGCCTGGGCAGAAACACCTCAATTGACATCGAATACGTTAATTCGACGACCGACTATATCCACTTCTTCTGAAGTTGAAAAACAAGACGCTCTTTTATCAACTTCTGCCCTTAACGACAATTCGAAGTCCCACGAGTCTGATTCTCAGCTAAAAATAACAGACTCAACAAGCCAGACAACGGTTCAGGAAACAATAATTGAAACACCAACCAATAGACAATTTGTAGAAGAAAATAAGGAGGGAGAAGAGCCTGACAATCCTACAGTCAATAAGGAACAGAACTCTCTGTCAGAAGGGCCTACGACCAAACTATCTACAGGACTGACAACAAGCACCAATTTGCCCATATTCGCTTCGCCAGTCCCTCAGAGTCCCTCTCCAGCACACAACGTTTCTGGAATAGTTTCTCCATCCGTGGCCTTTGCCAAGAATCAGACGACAGCGGGAAAACCTTCAAGCCGCAAACTGACAAAACGACCAGAATTCAATCGAATTCTCTCTCCCTTGACCGTCTCACAACCATCAACCACCTCTCCGTCAGTTCCAGCACCTGCCCCATCTCCCACTCCTACACCTACACCTGCACCAACTCCTGCACCATCAGCGACATTAACATGGACTCCCAATCAGGCCCCCAATATTGTAGGGTATCGAGTGTACCGCAGAACTTCCCTTGGGGCCCCCTACACAACTCCAATTGCAACCATCCAAGGGAACACAACCACTTTTCATAACACGAATTTACTCTCTGGAACGACCTATTATTATGTTGTCACGGCATTTGATTCTATCGGAAATGAGAGTGGCTACTCAAATGAGGTCAGTCAAAGTATATTTTAGTGGAAGCGATATAGGGAAAAATATTTCCACGGAGTCAGCCCTGGAACTCTTCAATAAATCTTTGGAGGCATAAGTATTCAAGGGAGTTGAGTTATCATTTCTAAATTTTCTACTTACAGCGGTCTCTTTTCTCAAGCTTTGTGATTTTTCAGACTTGCATTTCTTATCATTTAAAGATCAGAGAGCAGAAATTCTTTAAAGGTAGAAGAGGGCTGAACCGTTAAAACACTCCCTTAATAGTGATTAGTGGGAGGTTAAAATGGCCAAAGACCTTTCCAGGTAACTCCGAAACTCCAGATTCATTCCACCTTCCTCTGCCCATCGACGCGCAATTTCAGCCTCCATAGGGCGTTGGGCGTCATCAAGAATGATAATGGCATTTTTATCAAATTTCTCTTTAGAAAGTGGAACGAGCCCATATCTCCCCCCAGGAATACTCCCAGGAGGTCCATCGCAAACGATAAGCTGGAACCCACTAGGCATCCGCTCCCAAGGAGGTTGGTACCAGGTAAACTCACCATAGTCATACAAGGGTGCCTGACATATCTCAACACCCTGAATCTTACATTGTTGTAATATCTTTTCAACATAGTGCGCCCAGGTAGGATTGTGCTCAAGTGACCAGACTTCAATCCCTCGTTTCCGTGCAATCATTCCTAACAATATCGTCGTCAACCCACTGCCACATTCTAAGATAGGCCCTTTGGTCTTTTCTGCTCTTTTCACCACCTCTTCAAGTATTTCCACACTTATTGCAAAACCTTCATTTCCCCATCGTCGCCGTAATTCAACCAAGTCCTCGAATAGGGGATATCCATTGGGTCTCTCGGTCATCACTCGCCGAACCGCCAAACTGAAATAATATCCATGGAAAAATTCCTTAACCGAAGTCCGAAGTTTTAATGGAGCAAGCGGTGCACAGCGTTCCATCAGTCCATACAACACCTTTAAGACCCGCTCCCATTCCATGGGGTTTAAGGTGAGCCATGGAAGACACATGCATGCCATAAAGAGTGAGACGAATACCTGAATAAAGTAGGTCAGTAAATTATTTGGCTCAAACAAAAATGAGATCGTGATGAGAGATATGGCAAAAGGCAATAATCCTAAAAAGGCAGGCACGAGAGTTTTAACAAAATACTGTCGACCAGAAATTCCAAGCTTGCTTAAGCCATACCGTAAGGAAAGACCATTCATGACTCCAGAAGCAATTAACGCCCCCCACGCCACACCAATCATGCCCACTTGTTGAACAAAATAAAATCCCATACTGACATTCAATACTGCTTGTCCCAACATCAATAAGGCAGGAATTTTATGCTTTGACAGTCCTATCAAGATGACAAAAATCGCATTTTGGAGATAATAGAATCCCCAGGAAAGGGATAGCAAGACAAGAGGGGTATAGCTTAGGGCATATTCTTTTCCAAGCCACAAGGAAATGAAGGTATCCCCTGAGATGATATAGGTTAATAATATGGTAAAGCCGATTAAAAGTATAAACTTAGCACTGCTCAAACAAAGATCAACTAAATTCTCCCAGTCTTTTTTTGCTTCTAAGGCACTTGCTGCCGGTGTGAGGGTGGTGGTAATCCCACTGACCAGTTGATTTGCATACGTCGTCAGAGAGACCCCAATTGAATAAATTGTGACAGCGGCTGGTCCTATAAAAACTCCGACAAGGACAATTCCTGCATCGGTCAACAGCCTCATCGCCCCAAGCGCGATAAAGGAAAATAGACCGTGATTGGCGAGACGCTTTACCGTAGTCCACTCCCAGCTTGTAAAACGGATGATTAATGGTGGATAAATCTTTCGGGCAAAAAGGAAATTTAGGAACAACACCAAGCCGCTTCCTAAAAACGTTGAGAGAGAGATCGCGACAAGGCCGTATCCCAAAGAAAGTCCAATGACGATAAGACCAGTCCTGATGCCCAAACTAATAATTTGGGCCAAGTTCATCAGGTCATAGCGCTGATGTCCCGTGAGAATGGCATTAAACACCGCAGCAGGAAAATTTAACCCTACACTCGCTCCAACTAGTAACACTGTCCAAAAAACAACCCAAGCGTCGATACCATTGACAGGTAATACATCTTGAAAAACAAGGCCAAACACAAAAGAGGCACCGACAATTAGCAAACAGATAAGAGAATAAGAAAGGAGCCCTATATTAAATACACGATTAGCCTCAATATCATCGTTCTCTGCAAAATACTTGGCCAGATATCTGGTAAGGGATGACCGAACTCCGAAATCCAATAAGAACATAAAGGAAACGGTTGATTGTAGAAAAACCCAAAACCCATACCCAATATCTCCGAGTCGATGCAACACAAAGGGCATCATAAAAAATGCCACGAGAACGTTTGCACCCATCCCTACCCAATTACTGCTTACATTTTTTAGAATTTTCGAACTCATAGTCCAATGTTTTCGTTACAAAGAGAATTCCGGCAGGTACCTGCAAGAAAGAGGAACCCCTCCTCTATTCACACATCACCTAAAACTTTGATAGAGCTGCTGATACTGGTCAACCATTTTCTCAATGGAATATTTCTGAATGACATGGGCTCTTCCAATTTTTCCGGCACTTTCCTTCTCTTCTGGGGTATTTATGATTCTCAAGATAATTTCTACTAATTCCCGCTCATTTCCTGGGTCAAACAGGTATTTCTGTAAAAAGTCAGGGATTATATCTGGGTTTCCACCCACACGAGAAATAAGAACAGGAACGCCACAGGCCATAGCTTCTAAAATCGTATTGCTAAAGCCTTCGTACCAAGAGGATTGTATATAGAGGTCCATGCAATTAATAAGTTCCGCTACAGAATCACTTCTACCATACAATAAGACATTGTCTTCAATTCCTAAACGATAAATTTCCTGTTGCAAAAATTCATGCCGACGTCCATCTCCGACAAGCAAGAACCGGATATCCACCCCTCTTGAACGCAACATTTGAATCGCACGAAACACCACTTCGTGATTTTTAACCGGGTCTAATCTCCCAACACTTCCAACGACCACCCCATCAACGGGGATACCTAAACGTTTCCGCAAAGTTTTTTGCTCTCCAAGTGGTGTAAACTTCTTCACATCTACCCCGTTAGGAATTACACGAATTTTGTCCACAGGAAGTTGGCACTCCTCTGAAAAATCTTTTTGCATTGTCTCATTAAGCGTTACAACCTGCTGATAGCATCTGATAAATACACGTTCGGCTATCAACCGCTTCCACGCTACTCCTTGCTGGAGGTCCTCAACTGTTTTTCCATGAAATCCAAATATGCTGACAAGACCTTTTTGAGCAATACCTCCCAAAACTGACTCTACTAATGTCGGCCATCCTCGCGCATGAAGAATATCTATTTTATTTTGTCTAATGGTTCTCGCGATCAAGATAGGTAAGCGCAGATCATTGCCTGGCTGTTTATTTAACTCGATGACTTGACAATTCTCAGAAACCACCTGTCGGGCTAAATTAGCTTCACCGGTATTGGTTAGAGAAATAATGATGTGCCTATATTTTGAAACATCTCCATAATTCACTAAGTTAAGTACACCACGTTCCATTCCACCCTCTTTAAATGCGTGGAGAACGTGTCCTATAACTAAGGAAGGCATACGAAGTTTGTCCAGGTCAAGGAGCAGTAAAAGGAAAAGGTGCGCTACTTAAGGGAGGGATGTTTGACGAGAAAGTTCTCCATCGCCAAGTAATCTAGGTTACCCTGCAAAAATGCTCTAATCGCATCACCTGGAGAATTGACGATGGGTTCTTCATGCATATTGAAGCTGGTGTTGATAATGGAAGGGTTCTTACTGAGCTTAACGTATTCTTTGAGTATTTTATAAAAACTAGGATTTGAATCTTCACTCACGAGCTGAGGCCTGGCAGTCCCGTCAATGTGAACGGCTGCCGGACAAGTCTTTTTCATAAACTCGGTACAATTAAACGTAATGGTCATAAATCGGGCAGTATATTCAGCCCCTTCCATATTCTCATAACAACGGTGCCGTTCTTCAAATAACGTGGCCGGGGCAAATGGCATAAATTCGGTTCGGCCTAACCGTTGATTGAGCCATTGATTCACTTCCGGCTCTGAAGCTCGATAGAGAATAGACCGATTGCCTAATGAACGCGGCCCATATTCCATCCGTCCGGCAAACCTCGCCACGACCTTCCCCTGATGAATAAGGTTCGCTATGGTTGATTCAATGGATACATGCTTTTCAAAAGAAAGCCCTGCACTCACCAAGCTTTGTTCAATGTCTTGTTCAGAAAACTCACGACCAAAGTATACATGTTGGTAGCGTTCCCTCTGCTTTAAATACTCGCGACTGGCAAGAAACGCCGCACCAGTGCCACACCCACCATCTCCCATATTGGGATATATAAATATATTTTCCACCCCAGGGATTTCAAAAATACGTTGATTTAATTTCACATTCGCTGCAACTCCGCCTGCAAGCACCACCGTATCAATACCTGTTTCGTCGACATAATGCTTAATGTAATTTGCTGCAACCACTTCCAGTACTCGTTGATAGGCAGCTGCAATATCTATCTTGGGAAACAGTGTTGATAAATGTCTCGAAAAATAAATGTTGTTACTTTCGAGTATCCGAAAGTTCCCCGGTTCTTGATGAAATCGTTTTAAGATTAGATCTAATAGAACTTTTGGTTCTCCATAGGCAGCCAAACCAACAATTTTTCCTTCATGACGGGACGGTTTAAACCCTAATGAAGATGTCACACTTTCATAAAATGTCCCAAGGGAGTGAGGATACTCCAAGCCATGAATCCGCCGAATCTTTGTACCTTCTCCAATGCAAACAGATCCAGCAAGACCAGAGCCATATCCATCCAAGGTAATTATCAGAGAACGATCATATCCGCTGGCAAAAAACGCTGCTGCAGAATGCGCAAGGTGATGGTCATATCGTTGTAATTTTTCTAGAAGTCCAAGTTCCTCCAAGCCCTCTTCTAATTTTTCTTGCCAAGCCTTATGATATGTCGCAGAAGCAGTTTGCCACGCTTTCGATGACCGCTTAGCCATATTTCGTGAAAGCACACCTTCACTGCCTGCAACACGGTAGAACACTCTGTTTAAAAAAGGTTTTTCCATTTTCTCATTAGGACTTGCTAGCCCAGGAACTTCGTCTCTTTTTAACGGCACATTTTCCAGAGCCGCCTGTAGATCCTTTCCCATGACTCCAAACTCTGTGTCACTTAGGAATTCGCTTTCATCACGTATATTTTTCGTAAAAAGCTTACTTTCCTTTTTCCAATCAAAAAAGGGATAGGCAACTACATCGATATCTTTCGGAGAGAGCCCGAGGAAGCGAAGTCCTTCTTCCAAGGCTAAAGCAGGGAATCCATCCTGTTGCTTATTTCGACTAAATCTTTCTTCCCCAGCGGCAAAAATAACTTTACCGTCCTTCATCAGGGTAATGGTAGAATCCTTATCAAGTGGCGAAATTCCCAGAACGATCATAACCCCCTCAATTATTCGTTATGTTTTCCCCAGAAAGATGGGATACCACCTCAAGAGGAGTCGTTGGCTGGCCGTTCAATTCTTTCATAAAAAACTCAAAAAATTTAGAGCATCGTCTCAGAAATTTTTTCAGATCATCCTCGGTTCTTACATAGGGTGTATGCCCTGGCTCAACGGAAGGACTATGGAAGGCAAAGGAAAATACCCTCAAGCCATCAGCAAACAAGTCTTTCGCTAACTTAATATGTTCTGAGGTACGATAGCCCTCAGGAGATAACCAAATCTTATCAACAATTCGTAAACGAGCAAATATACCTATTGCATGAAGAGCAGAAACATTGGGGCTCGATGCCCAGGTATGGATTCCATGCCCCCACTTTCTGGCAAGACCTGAATATCCCACCGTAAGAGGCAATTCTAACATTTTTTTAGTATTTCCAAACCAAAAAGGGTTAGGCGTGCACATCGAGAAATTCGGCCCACCCTCAGGAGAATAGTCCATATAGGGACAGAGGCTAAGGTCAACCTGATACCCTAACTCTTCTAAAATACTCTGGGTATGAGGTCCTATTCCATAGCGACCAGCCTTGTAGATACGTGGATAGATTCCAAAATGTTCTTGAATCACCTCACCAAGGTTACACAATTTTGAGGTTTCTAATTCTCTGGACAAATTCCCTGGAAAACTATTGAACCGATTCACTTCCTCTTTCAAAGGCGGATTCACCCAGGGATGGAGATGTGACCCAATTTCACATCGTTTATCAGAAAAAATGCGCTGCAACGGTTCATAGCCTACCGGTTGGGAGGCGATTGGGTAGTCCATAACATAGACAGGCTTAATTCCAAAATCATCAAATACGTTCTGTATTCTTGTAATATATCGCATGGATTCAGCGGTGTTATTATCGCTAGAAAATCCCTTTGTCCAATCGAACTCTTCTTCCGTATCGATGACAACTATCAACAGAGGCCGTTGCGTAGGCTTGAATGAACAAGGGGTCACATGAGTCAAATACGGGAGAGATGAAAGACCGCCCGAAGGGAGACTATCTTTTGCTGTCATCCATTTTGCCTTTGCTGATGTAGGGGGAAAAAGTCCGCCATAAAAAATTGGCTTCACTTCTTATATCCAATCTGAATCTTTTCTGCTGTTCAGGCGTTCAACCCTACTTTCCGGGGCAGGTCTCCATCCATGCAACTTCTTAAAGATGTCTTCGGAAAAACTCCACCGCTGGCTGAACAAAATATTCATGCCCGCCATCCATTTCCTTCAGCTCAAACCCGATTGTAGCATCGAGCAAACTATACGCCTTGCTTATCACCTTCTTAAAATCATCTTGTTTAAACATCCCTTCTTTGGTTCCTCTAACCCCGAGCAAGGGTCTTGGTGCCACAAGAAGTGGTAAATCTTCTTGTGAGAAGTATTGCTGAAACCCTGGGATAAAGTGACAATAGTGAGGTTGATCCGCTCTCGTGCCCACCTTACCTGACAAAGAGCCAATCCGCCCCCCATATCCTTGCGATACGACAACTTTAATACGTGGATCTAGGGCCGCATAGGTCATGGCCATTTCCCCTCCATACGAAACACCGGTAATACCAATACGCTCTGGATCAACTTCCTTCCGTGATTGTAGGTAAGCAACCGCCAGAGAAATATCCTTACTCACGATAGCTTTATAAAAACTTCCCCCCAGTAGGGCATTGTATGCCACAACGCGATGTTCCGTGGGTACCTGTTTCCCTAACGTTCCGAACCCTCTAAATTCCATTGCCAGCACAACAAATCCTGCCTTGGCTATTTCGAGGCCCAGGTTATGTTGGTAGGACTCTACAAAACCCGCGGTTTGCAAAATCCCCTCCTCTCCTTCTTGAACATGCCCGGGAAGAACTAAAATACCAGGTTGGGGTAATGAGTTTTGTGGAACTAGCAAATACCCAGGGATGTGGGTACCATCGAAGGACTTAAATGTAATAAAGTGCCTCACCACAGATCCTATTCGCTCTTCAGGCACATATTGATTTTCGGTATCAGCAACAAAGGTTGAGGAGGGAGTAAAGTTAAAAATAGTCTGGAGCAGTTGCCTTTTATTATTTTGCCACTCATCAAAATCGGGTCTGGAGCGAAAATTTGGACGAATGTTTTTCCGACTCGTTTGGGAGGCAAACTTTACTAGACCAGGATCTCCAACCTTAGGAAATGAGGGACTTTCGATTGAACCAATTGGCGAAAGAAGATTTCTGAAGCTAGATAACATCTGGCTTTCATGCTCCCACCCCTTTCCGACCATGAATGAAGAGAAGGCCAGGGCTTGGGCCAACAGTAAGACGATAGCCGCCTGTGATAAGCCAACGCTCCTTCCTTGTCGAAACATCCAACCACACACCACAAGAAGACCTATCTGTATCAACACTCCTACGAGCATTGCCACATCAACCAGGTGCATAGCGAACCATTCTAGAAGGTTTTTCAAGAGCCGGGCTCTGTCTGTTTTCAGCATATTTCAGACGAAATACTGCCAGGGCCGGTAATATCACCGCATAGCTACTTTCAATAGTAAGTCCATCGGAAAAAATAGAGTGGACGAGAAATCCAAGCAACCCTCCACAGGCTCCACCGACAACACCTAACAAAAATGGATCTTCACCCCTACCATACCTCATGAAGAGAACACATTTTGATAGGATCATTCCGTAAAAAAGAATACAAAAGGCAAGTGCAAAGACTCCACACTCCGCTCCTAACCGTAAATACAAGTTATGAGGAGACTTCCATTTATCTTCAGCCCCCCCACCTTGAAACAAGTAATAATAATCATTAAACCGGCCTGGACCGAGTCCTAGCCCGGGGTTTTCTACCATGACTCTCAGGGCCATACTCCAAAGTTCATACCGCGACTCTGCAGAATGATCTCTCTCTCCTTCACTTACAAAAATAGTAGCAAATTCTCGCTGAACGGATTCGCCAACTAAGAAACCAGCAACAATTAACAAAACAAAAAAGAGCAGAACGGTTCGAGAATTCCATTTCATTAAATAAAAGGCCATTCCTGCTATGACTAAAAGTCCTAGATACGCCCCTCGAGACTCTGCCAATAACACCACGTGGATCGAAGAGAGGGCACAGGCAATGGCCGTCCATTTAAAAATCGATGGCTTTTCATATAAACTAACGATAATGGCCAATCCAATACAGGGTAAGAGAGACATGGCAAAGCCATTATTATTCAAGGATCCAAATCCATCATTCCAGAGAATCAGGTTATGACCTTGGACAAAATACAATACATTAATTTCGAAGGTGAGATAGAACTGGGAAAAAAATAAAACCCATAAAAATATTCTTATTCGACTCTGAGAGTTAAGGAGGTAATATCCGATTACCGTCATAATAGTAATTTTGGTCAGAGCAGAACTATATTCTGTGTCGATATACCCGGTTCCGACAATACTCATCGTACTTAACTTGACAACCACCGCCATCCCTATGAGTGCCGCCAGGATTAGACCGGATCCCATGAGTGAATAGTTTTGACGTGTCGTCCGACCCCCAGTTGAAAACGCAGGGATATTCTCCTTAAAAAACACAATGACAAACCCAGCCATTGTGGCCAGCGCTAAATATCGGCTAAAGGGTTCATCATAATTTGTGGCAACCAATGCCCACTCCCAAAGGGTTTGAGGACGAAGAATTGCAAATGCATAGTACCCACAAAGTCCGATAAATGGGTTAAAAAGAGCAAAAAAGCTCCCTCCATAGGATACGAGATAAATGAAAATCAGCCCTTTCATTCTTTACCCTTTGTACCGCTCAGCAAGTGCATGGCTTGAATTGCTCCAACCACAAATGCCTCAACTAATTCCCGTACTCATTCGTCCCATGAACAGCGGGGAAGGTGGGAGCAACAAACCCCGAGTCAATAAAGGTTCGATGCCATAATTCAAGTCCCAGTAAATCCCAAAGAACCTCGGCATGATCCTCCACTCCCTCACAATGACGAGTGAGTAATTGCTCCACCCTCCCTGGGTGGAAGTACCCTCGTTCTCCGGCTGATTTTGAAAGAAGGACATCATAGGCCATTTCCTTAAGATCTTCTCGAAACCACTTTGCCAACGGAACACCAAATCCCTGCTTGGGTCTATCTAAAATAGAATCGGGAAGGGTATTCCGCAACAACGCTTTGAGGATTCTTTTCTTATCAGAAAATTTTAGTTTAAAGGAAGGAGGCAAACTGGCAACATATTCCATGAAATGATGGTCAAGAAATGGAGAACGAGCTTCCAAAGAATGTGCCATGGTCGCTCGATCCATTTTCACAAGTAAGTCATCTGTTAAATACAGCTCCACATCGACATCCAACGTTGCATCAACCCAATTTTTGGCATCGCTTTGCGCATACAAGGACACAAGAAGATCCTCTGGGGCATGACCACCCAATACGCCTTGAAAGTCCCGGGAATATAACCACTGTCGTTCAGGGGGTGACATGTGGGTTATCCACTTGGCATACCGCAAGGCTGGACTAATACACATCGTATCGACAATGGTCCTTAACTTCCGAAAAGGATTCCTTTTTATCATTCCTGCTGGAAGAAGGTTCAACCCCTTTCCCATTCCTCGGTACATCCACGTGGGGACCATATTCCCCAATCCCGCATAATAGTTTCGAATGTACCGTCCATACCCTGCAAAGCTCTCGTCCCCTCCATCCCCATTAAGTACAACCGTCACATATTGTTTGGTCAACTGGGCAATGGCATAACTTGGAACAGCCGATGCATCTCCAAACGGCTCATCATAGTGCCAAACGAGTTTTGGCAATACATCAGAAACCGGAGATTCAACAATTAACTCGGTATGCTTCGTTTTAAATAGCTCTGCAACCATCTGGGCATAGGGCCGTTCATCAAAAGCCTCATCTTTAAACCCGGCACAAAACGTGAGAACTGATTGATTCATGGAACGTGCCATATAGGCAACGATTGCACTTGAATCAATCCCACCACTTAAAAACGCTCCCAATGGAACATCACTTTCAAGCCGCACCCGAACTGCCTCATCAATTTTGTACTTTAATTCCGCGACCGCATCTCCAAAAGAAATTTTCTGTTTAGGAGAATAATGCAGTTTCCAATAACGTTGTTTCAGAATCTTCCCTTGAGAGATTTCCATCCAATGTGCGGCCGGAAGTTTTTGAATGCCTTTAAACGCAGATAATGGAGATGGGATATGCTGCCAGGTCAGGAGATGGTCGATAGCCAATGGATTTGGTTCTGCAACAATCGTTGGGTCTTTCAAAATGGCTTTAATCTCTGAGGCAAAGATGATCTTATCCTTGTCTAAAAAATAATATAATGGCTTTTTCCCGACTCGATCTCTGGCCAAAAACAATACTTGCCGTCGACAATCCCATATAGCAAACGCAAACATCCCTCGCAAATGACTCACACAGTCAGCTCCAAATTCTTCATATGCATGAATCACACTTTCCGTATCGCTTTTCGTGCGAAAGGTATGCCCTCTGGCCTCCAATTCTTGACGTAATTCACGAAAATTATAAATTTCCCCGTTAAAAGTAATCCACACCTGGCCATTTTCATTACACATCGGCTGAGCAGCCTCAGGGCGTAAATCAATAACTGCCAGACGTCGATGAGCCAATCCAATATTTCCATCAACCCACACACCTGAACCATCAGGCCCACGATGGGTCAGAGTTTTCCCCATCTCGACGATCTCTTCCTCAGACACTCGATTACGGGGTTCAAAGTTTAATCTTCCTACAATTCCACACATGTCTCACTCATACTCTAAAAAGACAAATTTGACTCGAAGACGAGCATCATCAACCAGACGCCTCGACCATACCTTCGTACAGGCATTCCACCAGCTCGAGTCTTTTGCGGAAAGAAAAAATTTCTTCTATTCGGCGTCGTCCTGCTTGAGCCATTTTTGAGCGCAACTCTAGATTTTGTACCAATTCGGAAACGGAAGCGGAAAGTCCTTCCACATCTGCAACTTGCCCCACAAATCCAGTCTGATCAGCGACCACGATTTCAGGAACCCCTCCGACTCCCGTCGTAACCACAGGGAGACTCATCGCCATGGCTTCCAATATACAATTGGGAAGTCCTTCCCGGTCTGACGTGAGTAATAGGACATCCATGGCGCCATAATATGGCTGTAAAACCTGGTGAAATCCGACAAAATGGACTTTTTCCTCTAAGCCTAATTCCTTTATTTTTTTCCGTAGCCGTTCTGTTAACGTATTATCCTTCCCCTCCCCTACAATCATAAATCGTACACTTGGACTCTTGGCCTCTACCTTAGCAGCAATATGAATCCAGGTATCTAAGTCCTTTTCAGGAGTAATTCTCCCCACATAGCCAATTACAGGGCAAGATTTGGGAATCCCAAGGTCATCTCGAAGACGATGATTGACTCCCTTGGATACCCATGAAGTGGTATCTATTCCATTATATATGACTTCAATGATCCGCTCCGGAACTCCAGAGTTGATCATGAGTTGTTTCGTCGCATTGGAGACCGCGATTAACCTATCAAATCTTTTCATGATAAAAAGATCGAGCGCTCGATAGAAATCTCCACGGGGACCTGGTGCCGCCCATCCATGAGCGGTCGATATTAAGGAAACTCTACGACCGGGAAGTGTCCATTTTACAAGGTAGGCAAACAGGTCACTTTTAACATCATGGGCATGAATGATATTTATGTCATGGGTTTGGATGATATGACGAAGTTGGAAGAGTACTCGAAGGTCAAATTTCCCGTTTTCAACAATCTCGTAAAAGGTTAACCCCTTCGCCCGAGCACGTTCCGTAATTTGAAATTCCCGATCGTTCACATCACGGATGTAGACAACGATGACATCCACTTTATTCGGGTCATGTTGCTCGGCTGAGAGCAAGATAGTCTTGTCGGGCCCTCCCCCCCATTTATAGGTATTGCGTAATTCTAAAAGCCGGACCGCAGGCACGCTCAAGCTATTTTTCACGGTGTTGACTAGGCTTCTTGAAGGACTTAAGAACACCAATCCCTTTATAGACTAGCTCCCTCAACTTAAGTAGTTCGAAAAGCTGAGGCGTAAAGGTTTTAGGAGTTCCAAACTTGAAGGCGGGAATCTCGCGAACTCGAGGCTCGTGTTCAGCTAGCTTTTGGAAATAATCTTGGGCATACACATTTGTCAGCAAAAGCACTAATGGTCGAGTAAGGATACAGGTTTTAAATGTCAGGAGATCTCGAATACATGCCTCGAGGAAATACTTCCTTTTCAGGTTGAAGAGTTCGCGCTCCTCTCCTGTTGCAAACTGGGCTGCTATTCCAAAAACAAAACTTTTCCGAATATCTTGAGCTGGCCACGTTTCTGTGGGCAAACACACTTTATGTAAGAGTTGTTTATACGGCACCTCATGATCCACCATCCAGTTCGCATAATGAAGTAAACTTGCACGTGCGTAATGGAATAGGTAGTCACATTCCTCACGCTCTTCCTTGACGAAGAGATACTTTCCCAAGACCTGAAGGAAAACGAGATACGACCATTTGGCTTCGATATTTTCTAGGCCTCGGGCCTCAATGTCATCCTTGGGATGAATACATCGCTGAACAAGTTCATCTACTTTTGCCAGATACTTTGGATCTCTCGTGAGTTCAAAGGCATCGAGTAAGGTTGAAATTGAAAAGGCGCTTCCTCTCCCTGGACCATGGTAATATCGGCTAGCCGTTGCGCTACATTGGCCGGTAGGTCGACGATCGATCCATCCAAACTTATTGTCTGACCCATCATCCATCGCCAAGACCCAGTCGCCCAAGGTTTTCACCATTTCAGCTGCAGAATGATCACCAGTTAGCAAATAGTAATGTAACAGCCCACACGCAAAATTATGTTCATTCGAGGGTCCCCCACCATATTCGTGAACCCCTCGACCTCCTAAGTTGGCTTTGGAAAAAGCTCGATGTGTTCCCGTGGCGGCATCAAAATAATGATCCGTATGCCAAAAAAGTCCTCCACTGTAGACGGACCGATCTTTTGTGGTGTGATAAATATCAATATCGATGACGTGACGCGCTAAATCCTGTGACAACTCGAACCATGCATCATTCCCTGTTCGGAGAAACTGGATGATTCCACCATACACCACATCGTATTGGTTATTATAATGAGCAATCAGAGGCTGATCTTTTGTCGAATGAACCGCTTCATGATCTGCATAAAGATCACCAAAATGTCGCCAACCAAACTCATCAATGATTTCTCGGCGGTTGAAAAATGAATCTGTACCACTGATAATTCCAGCCACAATTTCGTCGGCCTGGTTCATGGCACGAGAAAAATCAGACCCTCCCTCTCGTTGCGGAGGAGGAGCGAAGAACGGGAACACATTAGTTTCAGCATACCAATTTTGAGCTGCACGAGGTACCAGACGTTCGGAAAATCCCTTTTCAGACTTTTCCAAACTTTTCGGAAATTCCCCACCACCAAATTCCAAATACACCGTGTGAGTTTTCTGCTCCCCCCCTTGAAGTTCGAACAAATCGTTATATTGCTTCGGAAACAAGCGAACAATAAGATGCTCTCCATCCAGCTCCAAGGCCTTGGGAAAGTTTTGCCAGAACTTGTCGATACTTCCCAACACGTACCCTTGATCACCTTGCAGATACATACTGGGTGTCGCGCGGTCACCTTCAAGAATACAGCTTCCCGACCGTGATACCTTAAAACCGGAGAAGGCATGCATGACTTTGCCTTCTCGATTTACATGATTCACACTCTTCCAGTTTTTCCCACCACTTGAATCTTGATAAATTTCTAATTGAGCTCTAGGTTCCTCTTGCCAAGATTGTCCATTGGAAATTTTCCAACCAGACGGGGCATCCTTGGTTTTCTCTACAGGGACATGTAGTGAGAGATCTTGAAAATAAATAGAGCCTGCATCGCCTAAATCCCATAACCCACCTGGATGCGCAGCCGGATTAGGGTTTCGTAGCGTAAAACTTAATTCCACAAAGCTTTGTTGTCGGTAAAAGGAAACCCTTCCATCAAACTCTAGTGGGGTGGGCCCCTGCAATAAATCAATATGCCCCTTTAACAGAACAGTACTCCTCATAAACCCTTGGGTTTCTACTTGCACGGAATCAATAAGTGGCTTATGAATCTCTCCGGTTGAACCCGTGAGTTGAACCTCACTTCCTGGTTTCCCCAATATGACCGATCGGCCTACCACCACTTGGTTAAATGGCTGGAAGGTTTTTGTGTTTAAAACAAAGGAGGCACAGCCCGTTTCAACTCGTAAACCCTCGGAGCTTTCCTGAATTTGAATACCTTCATCCGATTTTTTGGGCCCGGCTAACTTGCTGTCCAGTTCCAATTCAACTTGGTAGGTACTATTCGCGGCAATGCTCACCTGAAAATCGAGCAAAATCCATTTAATACTTCCATCACTCCAATCACTGATTCGTTTTGCTTGCAGAGGAATTCGCTCTTCCTTATGGCCAAGTAGAATTAAGGCCGATTCATCGAACACCTGCCCCTTTTTCAAAGGAACTCCGACCGTCACAGGTTCCCTCACTCGAGCTACCGCTTCACCGTTCGGAATAACCAGGGAAACTATTTTAGTACTCATATTTAACCCAAGAAGAAATCAAATACCTTTAGCGGAATCGCCATAGCCCTAACTGTCTTATTCCCCACAGTCCTTAGGGAATTACTACTGAAAATTTTCGCACCAAATCCGTCGTAATCGCGTCAACATTAAATTTCTCAGATCGGGCTAGCGTTTCAGCCGGTTCACCGCTGCCAGCGCTCCATTGTTTATAAAGAGCAGCTATTCCCTCAGCAATTTCTTGGGAAGACTCAGGTTGGACGACACGCCCTAGATTATTCTCCTTCATGAGGTCCTCAGTCGCACTTTTAGCAGGACAAATGGCTAATATGGGTTTGCCAAGGCCAATATATTCAAATAACTTTGAGGGAATTTGTGTTGCAGTTCCTGGCTGGAGAAGCAATAACCCATCAGAACCTTTCAGAAACTGTAGGGCTTCCTGAAACGGTCTATGGTCATGAAGGGTCACAATACTCTCTAAATGCAGAGTTCGGAGATAAGTTTCAAGATCATAGGCTAAGTCTATTGCCCCTAAAAACTGGACTCGAATCTTATCTGCCTCGATTCGCTTGGATTCTATAAGCTGTTGAAGCGCCTTTAAAAATTCTTGAGGATCACGCTTTCCATAAAGAAAACCGGTATGCGTCATGGTATAAACATTCGGACGCTTCATATCCAGATGGCTCTCCTCCGCCTTGAAATCTTCCGGATCGAAACCATTGGAAACGGTGACAAATTTCGAAGGATCTTCATCTGGAAATCGTGAAAGAAACTCAGCACGTAAGGTTTCTGTATTCGCAATAAGCATATCTGCCCCAGATACCACCATTTGCTCCAAATAGGCCTCAACCCGATCTTTCATGGTGGAATATGAAATACGAAATGGATTTGTCATCCAGGGATCACGGAAATCCACCACCAAAGGCTTTCCGGTTAAACCCTTTATCATTCGGCCAATTAAAAAGGCCGTCCAAGGACGGCCAGTTGCATAAATGAGATCAATTTGTTGACGCCTTACCGACTTCACACCTGCCCAAACTGCTGGGACAAACCATCCCATTTCCTCATCAGGAATCTCAAATAAATCGGTAAAGGAATCTTTTATGGTTTGAAACCAGCCCTTGGATACATTGTGAACGACAGGGCTAACCCGCACAGCCTGAACCTGTTTACTCACTGGTTTTGGCCGTAACACATCCATAACGCGTTTCTTTTTTTTCAATATCCACGTTAACCCTCGAAAAACGGATGTCCGGATTACCGGCAAGTCAGGAGACACTTTGCTATCCAAAGAGGGATCCATCGCTAAATACGACTCATAGGAGGATGGTTTCACGGTAAGTATTATTGGTTGCCAATTCTTCTTAGGTAGATATTTAGCAAATTTGAGGACACGCTGGGCACCTGCAATACCGATCCCACCAGCCGGGGGAAACATATAGGCAATCATTAGAATTTTTTTCATGTAACTTGAACCCAGTATTCGGTATTCAAATCGAAGGACTCACTAAGGCAATATCCCTTTAGAAGATTCTAAGTCTCGCTTCTTGATGACAGCAGGAACACCGACAGCAATACTCGCTGATGGCACAGACCTGAGGACCACTGCATTTGCACCAATAATGCAATCATCCCCTATCGTAATGTTGCCAAGTACTTTGGCTCCCGCACCAATTAATGTACGACAGCCCACCATTGGTGCACCTCCATATCCACCTAAATCACCTAAGGTCACACCTTGGTACACAGTACATCCCTCTCCCATTCGAGTATCGGGATGAAACATGATGCCACCAAAATGATGGATACGAAAGCCCTTTCCAATTTTTGCTTGAACCGGAATAGAAATGCCTGTCATGATTTCTACACAACGCTCACAGACAAATCTAAATGGTTGCGCAGGAATCCCTCGTTCATGGAACCAACGAAAGAGTCGGTACACAAATATGGCTTGAAACCCCTGTGATAACAATCCTCTCAATAGACCTCGACAGCCAGATTTTTGTTCCTGAAATCGTCTGAGATCTGCCGACAGAGTGCTCCAGAACGGAGTTGGCGATTCAGATTCGTCCGGTGTCATTTCACAAACTTTTCCGTGAGAGGGCCAGAAGGTCTGGCACCTATTGAGTCACCTTGCCATCATTTCAACGACTTTTTCACTCTATGGGACTTGGGGAGGGCTACTCCAGCAACGCATGTTGCTTTAGAACACATTCTCGTAACATTCGGGCACACCCTCTGTAAGACTTAGGCTAGGAAGTCTCATCTGAACGTTGAACAACATCGCCTTCGGATCGCTCAGGAACCCAAATAGTTTCAATATTGCCGAGTAATGCCGACATGATTCCAAGCACTGCTCCGAGATTTACTAGATAAAAATAAAGAGCGCCATGGAGGAGAGGGTTTGTTTTTCCACTTCGCTCGGGAATCACAGCTCCAACACTTGCGAGGACGAGACTCCCGACAAATGACCAAAGAATTAAACGATAGAATAGGCCTTGATCATAGGCAAAGAAGGAACCGGTGACCGCAGTTACAATAAAAACTAGCGTCAACCACCGTAAAACTTTGTGCGACCAAACTTGCCAGGAAAATAATAAACCTACGCGCCATGGAAGTAATGGGTCAGGACAATGAGAGAAGGCCCACCAACTTCTATTGACAATCCGACGCTTCCGTCTAAACTCTCCCCACAAACTTCCCGAAGCAGGCTCCACCCCTATCGCAGTCGGTTCATAAATCGCACGAAATTTTTTGGAAACGATTTGAAGTGGTGTCAGAAAATCATTGATAGCATCCGGCGGCAACGGACTGTATAAGGATTTTTTTATTGCAAAAATAGCCCCATCCCCTCCAACTGTACTTCCGAGGTGACTCTCGCTTTCTCGTATTATTTGTTCGATCGCCCAATAGTTCCTTTCTAAGGTTCCTGAGGAAGACTCATTCTCTACCTGATATCGAGCATCACCAGTTGCACATCCCACTGACGGATCATAAAAGTTTTGAACCAAATTCGCTATGACATCTTGCTTATACATTATATTGGCATCGCTAAAAACAAGGATGTCGCCTTGACTCACCTTCACGGCTTCATTCAATCCCACTGTTTTACCTCCCCGTTGAGGAAGCCGAAGAAGTTTTACCTGCTCTGACTGACATTTTCGAACGATCTCATCTGTTCGGTCCGTCGAGGCATCAGATACGATTATTATTTCCAATTGCTGTTTGGGATAGGTTAATTGCAAGCTATTCTCAATCTTTTTCTCTATAACTTGCTCTTCATTAAAGGCAGATATTATTAAGGTAACGGATGGCGTGATGGTTTTCTGCTGATGAGGTTTTCGGAACAATTTCGCCAGCAGTGCAATTAGCACAGGATAGCCAACATTGATATACCCAATGAAAACCAGGGCAACCCACGTCAGAAGCTCTGCCCCCGTCATAATCGCTGCTCGTATAGATGAAACGTGAGATTAATCAAGTACGGATTTCGTCCTTCCACCGCGATTCACAATAGCATTTACCCACAGTTCTTAAGGGCGACTTCATCTTTCTAGTATCAGGTCACCACTCCATATCAATGACAAGACCTCATCTCTTTACTGTACCAATCTTTATATAATCGCCAAAGCATTTACGCCTTTTATTTTGGCTGCCCTCGCTTAATTCTAGGGAAAAGTCACCAAAATTCAACTTGGCCAATACGGCCCAAACTTGCGGTGAATGAAAGAAGACACCTAGAGATCTAGGATGGAAATGCAAAGACCTGAACGCCTCTCGAAGGGGTTTTTATGGGGAAACCACCGGGTCGTACATTCTCGTAATGAGTTCATTAATTACTCATTTTCCCTCTTAACCACGGGCCAAATGTCGTAGTCACACACAAAGGCAAGTTTTTCCAAATCCACATTCCCCATTGATAGCGGGAGTCTTCTTTACGAAGCATGGCGCCATGTGAAGAGGAGTGCGTTCGCTGCCAATGCAGTTCTTCATCATAAGCTCCCCATTGCTTTTTAAATTTATACGTGCCTCCCCCTTTGGTCGATCGGCCAAAATCGAACTGCCTATATCCTTGCTCACAACTCCAATTTATGGCTTCCCAATACAAAAGAACATTTGGACACAAGGCCCGAAACTCCCTGAGGGAAGACGCCCAGGGCATAATGACCCTGTGCTTAAATTGGAGACACACACCACCAGCAACTGGCTGCGATCCTTTCTTAACAAGAAGAAGCCTGACATCAGTTCCCAGATTTTTTAATATTGAAGCAAACAACTTCTTACTGTGAACTGGAGAAGCAAGATCTCTCATATTCAGTGAAAAGATATCGTAGAAGGCATCGAGAATTTCCTCCCCTCCCCATTGCACGGTAAGACCAGACTTCCGGGCCTTTCTCACCTGATTTCGAACCTTGGCATCAAGCGATTTCCAGAGAAGGTCTGAACTTTCAGCCAAGGGCAGCAACAGGGATACTTTTTCACCATAGGGCAACATCTCCAGAGAATTCGACTTTCCATGTCGAAGCTCTAACTCCTCGGCGCCCTTTTCCTCTGCTAATCTACGTGCAAAACTCAGCAGGTCGGTCATAACCATTTCATTATTTGCACAAATTCCTGCTTCATCAAGATACGGAAGGGAAACCATTAACTTTCCAAACAAGAGACTTTTCATGAAGACAAGAGGGAGGATCCCTATTACACGACCTTCTTCTTTTGCCATCAAATAGATAGTATCTTGCCCATACGCTTCTTCAATAATGGTTTTCCACACACTCAGATGTCCAAATACAGAGCCTGGGGCATTGAGGACATACTCATCCCATTCCTGACAAGACCCACCATTAAATTGGCAGAGTTCAATCTCCATAGCAGCGACAAATTGGCAACGGGAATCTAAGGGGGCGGGCGACTTCTTCAAACAATCATAAAGATGGGATCTTTCAATATTCGCCTCGAACTCAAAGGGAATTTCTTTAGGCCACTAGTTCATTAATCTAAAAATAGGACCAAGGACCGTGACAGTAAGAAACACTTGATTGACTTCAGCTGTTAAGCCAGGAAATCCGCTAGCCCGTTGGTTCAAATAAATATAATCTATATTGCCCTCTAACCATTGATAAAAAGGATACCGTAGCCCAGCACCACCTTGATAGGTATCAATATTAAATACCGTCGTTCCCGACAAGGCCTTATTTTTCCCATACCCACCACGAACGAATCCAACCAATTTGGCCGTGAGTTGGTGTACGATTTGTGCCGTAATATTTTCGCTGAGGGTGGCACCTGCAGCAACTCCAGCCCCGGTGCCAATAAAGCGTGTATATCGTAATGAGTAATTGGTGAGCAGTGAAGTTTTTGTAATTCCCCCACTTGCACGTAAAATTCCAGACGTACTATTACTTAACCCTGTTCCGAAATTCCCAAATAGAGAAATATCTTGGGTGAGAATATGCGAAAACCCTCCTGTGATCGAGTGGGTTACAAGTGTGGAAAACCCAGAACCTGGAAATCCAGTCACATTCAGGCCATAACTGGCATTCACACTTGTCCGTGGAGTCAGGGAATAGCTCACTCTTGTACGGACGCTATTACTCGTTCCATCAATAAAATTCGTATTATCTGTAAACTTGACGATACGATTTAGGTAGGTAACGTTATGGTTCAACCTTGGGGTCCAGGCATAGGTTGCGACAACCCCTGCCACATTGGCAAAGGCACTAGTCCGACGTGTAAATACTCCCTGATTATTAATGCCCCCTCCTACTCCGCCCAACCCACCAGAACCAAAATTTGTCGTTCCAATTCCACCTGCGCCGACCTGATTTCCAGCTCCAATTTGCCCAGTTTGATTAAATGCCTGTCCTCCTGACCCACCAAAACCCCCAGCCCCAAATCCACTCAATAACACTCCGCCAGCCCCTGCGAGAGTAGCATCGTCAAATGTAAATGCGGGAAGACTCGGAGAGAAGGAGATTCGCTCAATGAAACGCAGAGTCAGCCGCTTAAACTTTCTATTGAGATACGGAAAGTCCATAAAAATTCCCGCATTTTGAGAATAGGTATCTGCTCCACCATTATTGACATAAAATTGGGCATTTCCAATATAGGAACCAGCTAGGACGATATTTTTATCTTGATAGGCCAGTGTCAAGACGGGATTAATAATTGTCCCATAATCTTCACGCTTATTGGTGTTTGAAAAAAATAAATTGTCTGTATACTGCTCCCTTAGAGAAAGGGAGGTAAGGATATCGAGAGATGAATGCGCTAGTCCGACCCAGACAAAACTATGACAACTCCACAGTAAAAAGATACCTAAGACAACTCGAACCCCACCCATAACACTATCCCCCTATCTACCACACGTCCCGACCCGCCTGATCAGGCCACATGCAGAACATGTCACAACGATGTATCTTCAATCAATTGACTTTATAGAGAATTTGCTGATACTTCCCGTAGGCATTTTCTATAGGCTTCTGATGAACAACCGTCAATTGAATCTTATCTTCAAAGATCACATTACTATTGCTCTCAAAGTAAATATATTCCACCTTCCATTCATCAAGAAGTTGTTGAGAAATTTGCCTCAACTGTTGAGGTTCAATTAACACTCGATTGGTCACGACCCGATTCTCAAGCCTCTTGCCATAGAGTGGATAATTTTTCAATTCATGACCCGCATTTAATACCACACTTCCGGCTGGGAGGGAATCAATCACCTGAGGAATATTGTAATAATCACTCCTTGCCCACTCATTATGGTGAATTCGACTGGCCAATTTTTGAATGGGTCTTGCTGACACCAATACTCCGTTTAAGAAAAAGGCACCAAATAGCAGGATAATGGCAACTTGGCGAGGATACCCTTTTATAAGCCCTAATCCATAGGCAAAAATAACAAACATTAGGGCAAACATTGGGAATAAAAATCTCAGGGCATGAAAGAGAAATACCCACCAGAATAGAAAAAATAGAGTGGTCAGGATGATGGGAAACAAGACGGGAAGCAACTCATGCCTCTGGAAAAGTTTCCAAAGTAAAACCCCAATGACTGCAGTGAACGAAACCAACACAAAGGCGGTAAACACGGGTCCCAATCCAGAATTGGGCCCAAAATGATCTCCTGAATAATGACAGTCAATCCAAAAAGTTTTTAAAAATTCCCATAAATTGAAAAGGTCAAGTTTTTTAAAGCTTGTCAGATCATATGAACACAAAAGATCGGCTTTATTTTTGGGAAGCCATTCCCATTTTTCTACCATCATCGCTCTCTTGATTTTAAGCTTTCCCTGATCAAGGACAAATTGCAAGGGGTAAAACGGATACCCGACAGCGTGATAATTCCGCACATACCAATAAAGAGAGGGGAGCAACCCCCAAAACGTCACAAGTCCGACACGGACAGAACTGACAAACATACCTTGCACGTTCCAGACAGGCGGCGCAGTCATTTTTAGACTAATCCCAAAGACCAGGACCAGTATCAAGGCCAGGAACGGAACATAAATATACTTCGTTCCCAACGCCATTCCAAACGAGAGACCGATGAGAGCTAAAAAAATTTTGACAGCTAGCTTCGTCGATAATCCAGTCGTTTGCATCCACCATAAAGCGTAATAGAGCGACAAGATAAAAAAGATGGCGCCAAATAGGTCTATGTAGGTGGAAAACGCATTGCTGAGAATAATTGGAAGAGTACCAAAACCCACAGCAGCCAATCTCGAAGCCCAGACATCGGCTCCAATTCTTAATGCCATGGCGTACACCAGTAATACGCCAAAGAGATGTATTGGCAGATAGGCAACGGATATCATCCGGTCTTCGCCTAAATACATGAGAAATAGAAAAACCAGCTCCCCATTTCCTGGCATATCGAATTTCCAAGACTCTGGGATGAAATGCAAATTCCCATTTTGCATCCATTTCATAGCCAGGGGCAGATGATAAACCAATCCATCCCATCCATCCGGAGGTCGAGTAATTCCTTCAATAAAATACACAGACCAAATGGCGAAAACGACATAGATGCAGGCCCGCTCCCACTTCTCATCAGGAAGACCTCCTTTAATATATTGAGGGACCTGGATGAATACCTTATTCAACCCTACAATATCTTTAGGGTTCAGAAAATCTTGAAGGGAAAAAGCCAATAGTCCCCACACCACCAGCAGACAGAGGAAAAAGGAAAGAATATGAAGAACAGGTATACCGGTTAGAAGAGCAATAGCCTGGAGGACAAAGAAATCGCCAGTCAGAAGGAGAAAAATAAGCAGGAAATAGAGAAGAGGTCTATCAGGAGGAAGGGGAGCAGGAAGGTGCTTCAGGATAAGTGCAGAGAGTCCCTTGGCCAGCCCATGAAGCAACAGACAGGAGCAGACAACCAACAGGACGTTGAAAAGCGTTAACATGGTCTGCACTTACAACACTCAAATGTCTCTACATTACGGAAAAAATTGCTAGAAGACTAAAGCCAAGGCCTTTTCAATCAACATATAATACGTCGATAAATAGGTCCGAACGGGCTCGCTATAAATCAAATAAAAGCAGAGTGACCCTGCCCATAGACACACCATTATCCACCCAAAAGTCTTTTGCAAGGGCAACCCCTTCTCTAAACTATACAAAGGGTTCCTACCTTCCGAACCGAGGGGGCTTTTTCATAGATATTAGGGTTCTCGAATTCCATTTCTTGCCCAAAAAAATTCCAAGTCTCTTTTATATCCAAAAATAAGAATGTTAAAAAAACCTAGGCCTTCAATCCTATTCTGTGCTTTCCCCAAGAAAACACGAATGCGGCACTACTATACAAATAGTAAATGCCATGCATCACAAATGCCATGCACGTAAAAGCCAACCCCTTTTTCTTTAAAAAAAATCCAAATAATTTTCTGTTGAGAAAGAGAACAATCCCAAGGGGAACAAGAGCAGCAATGACCAGATGGTAATGAATGAAGCCACCTACCAACAGGAAACAGGCGACCCCAGTCATCCCAGCGCTAACTCTTTGTCCTATTTGAAGATTCAAGTCGTTAATAAGCCCTTTCCGCTCCATAATAAGATCGGACCACGGGATCGCCCGGTAAAATATTTCTGCCCGCAATAATGACCCCAGTCGCCATTCCTTTAAGTGAGTTGATAACACGGTTTTATCAAGAAGTATGTAATACCCAGCCTGCTTAAGGCGATATCCGAGCTCGATATCTTCAATAGAGGGTTTGGGATATTTGACTTGATCAAACCCGCCAACTTTCTCAAAGATCTCCTTACGAATGGCCCCACAACCTCCCCAAAAGGTCGTAGCATCAGGATTACCCTCTTGGTGGACAAAATGGTGGAGTAGGTTTTTATATTGGGAAAGGAAGTTTTGAGCATAAGGCTCATCATCGTAAGACCCAAAGACTGCGGCCACATTCGGATGACGACGAAAAGCCTCAATCAACCCTCTGATCGTTTCCTTCTTAATCACGACATCCGCATCAATAAAAACCAAAATTTCTCCGAGGGCCTCCTTCACACCGACATTTCTCGCAGCGCCTGGCCCAGAAGGTCCAGGACAGTGAAGAACCTTCTTAGTATAGGCTTGTGACGTTTGAACTGAGTGGTCTGTTGAACCATTATCCACCACTATCAGTTCAAAATCGGTAAAGGAGGAATCACGTATAGCCTGTAAACACATTTGGAGCCCAACTCCGCCATTGTAAACAGGAACAATTATTGAGACATCTGGACGGGTTTCTTGCATGGGGTAGCCATCCTTACATAATTTTCTTGCATTCGTGTCCAAACCAATTGAACTCACTCTCAACACCTGATCTCTGTAGACATGTTGAAGAGAGTGTTACTCCTGAGATGGTTTCTTTTTCGGAAGCTTCGCCTGCATGACTTTACCTCTCCAAAAGGGTGAAAAGGTTTTCTCTATTTGATCAGCAGCCACCTGATTTACCATCGCACTGGGGTGAGTATCAAAGCGATTCACATGCAAACGGGTATAGGTATCGGGACGAGAATATGTGGAAAGAGAATCCAGTAGGTCCAAACAGGTCACGGCTTTTTCCTCACATACTTGCAAAACAAGATCGTGAACATATTGATACGGATACCCTTCTCCCAAATTAGGAAGAAGCTTGGGAAAGAGAACGATACCAACAGGCACATTTGCCTCATGACTTTTATCGATAAACTCCTTCAAAGCATTTTTATATTTGAGAGAGTCCTCACTGTTCGCATTCTTCCATGTTCGCCGATAATATTCGTCATATTGTTTTGCCAAACCGAAATTCATTTGAATGGCATGTACCTGTTCATTCATTAAATAGTAGAGGCCTGAGTGATAGTTGAGGTAACGATGAAGTGTACGAGAAGGTGAAAGGGCCCAACGACTTGGTATCGTTTGAAGATGTTCATCATCCATGACATCATTAACAAACCATTGGAGCAAAATATAATCAGGCTCATACGACTTTAAAACCTTTGTCAGGAATCCAGTCTCCCGGACGGTGTCAACACCTACCCAACCAAAGTTCAATACCTCAAACTCCCTATTTACGCTTTTCAAATTCTTCTGAATAAGGTTAGAAAACCGGTCTTGCTCAGGAATGCCTTGTCCAAATGTAAAAGAGTCTCCAATTACAACTATGCGATATGTCCCCTGGGGTTTCTTAGGCAAGGGTTCCTTCTCACGAAATCCAAGAGAATTGAGCTGGACGTATTGGTCAGCCCATTTTCTCGAAAAGTAACTCCCAGAGTATTGGGTTGTTGTGATATCCCTCAACGCAAAACGTACAATACCCTCTCCTAACAAGATCATGAGAATGACCGTGACGAGGAGCAGAGTGGCATTCATCAGCACATGGTATGTTTTCTCCCTCCCCCAGACCTTGCAAATAAGATAGATTCCCATGACACCGACCAATCCACTCACGAACAGGACTTTACTAAAAAACCGAGTCATAAGCGGCAGCTCAAGCCAGTAAGAAACCAGCAAGATGTTACCGCCGATGACAGAGAGGCTCCCAAGGAGGAATATGGCCTTGGCTATTGCATTGCTAAACTTATCTTGAGTTGTCACGGCTTCACAACGGAAAGAGAAGGGTGGATTATTTCCAGAGCAGTAATAATTGAAAGTAGTGGAATACTCCACGGCGGAATTAATTGTTCAATGGGAAAATAGAGAAAATTTTCCTAGAAATGATCCAGAAGGCCCCTTTTGAAAAGGGGCCTTTAGTGGAAGATCTGTTGAATTGGTTTCACCAATTATGACGAGAAATCGACTTTGAGGATCTACAGCAATAAATCGTCCATGATCCACGCCGGTCCCACCAAAAAATGTCCCATATAACAACTCTTTCCCGTTTGGGTCGAAAGCAACCAATGCGACGTCTTGCTTCCTATTTTTCTCCCGTTGAAAGGCATTGTTCGTAATCGGGAGATCATCTGATCTAAAGCGCCCCACACAGTAGACATTGCCAAAAGAATCAACGGCGGGGCCAAAAAATCCTTCAGGTCCAACAGTCGAGCCACCATATAATGTAGAAAATCCTAATGTCCCATCACTATTGATCTTGGCAACCCAGCCATCTCCATCAAAACTCCCTGTACCACCTCCACGGAGTTGAGATTGGAACGCTCCAGGGGAGGTAGGAAAGTCTTCAGAGGCTGTAGAACCAGCGATATAAAAATTTCCCTCAGCATCGGACAGCCCCTCAGTTTCAATTTCATCATTTCGGTTCCCTCCAAGCCAGGAAAAATAAACTAACCGCTTCCCATCGGGAGATAACTTGGCGATATAGGCTTCGCCAGTAGGAGGAGCACTTCCGCGAAAGGACTGAAACGCATCAGGGGTAGGAACCATATCTCCTCCATGCGTGGTCCCTCCAATCCAGATATTTCCGGCGTCATCGACCCCTAAACTCCGAATCGTTTCATCACCGAATTTACTTGAATCATCATTGGGGCCAAAATAGGTGAGGAACTCTAAAGACCTGCCATCTTCGGCTACTAAGGCCACCCAACTATCCTTTTGCCCTCCCTTATGCGGCTTAAGAACTGGACCAGGAATTGTTCCTTTATCCGTCGGTAAATCGGTGGAAGTTGAGTTTCCGCCACCGACCAGGAGCTTACCTGAAGGCAGAAGATGGATCGCACGCCCATTATCATCACCATTGCCCCCAATGTACGTGCTATACATTATTTCTCCATCCGTTGATAGCTTCATGACAAAGGCATCGATGGGGTCATGTGGTCCCAACCCGATTCCACCATTAAAACTTCTATCAAAAGCCCCAACAGTTGTAGGAAATCCTTCCCCCGCACGTCCTGATACAAATAATTCCCCTGTGGGACTGACTGCCGACACATAGGCATAATCCTCGGAGGGTCCTCCTATAAGAGTGGACCAGAGTAATTGCCCTTCCGCAGAAAATTTTGCGATAGCCACGTCGGACCCGCCACAATGGCCTGTACCGTGAGTAATAGGCCAATCCGGCTCAACCGTCCCACCTGCCATGTAAATATTTCCCTCATTATCAATGGACACAGTTCGATTCGCTGATCCTCCAGACCCCCAATACGAAGACATGGTCAGCGTTGGATTGAGGTCAGGTTTAATATTGGAATTAAGGTTTTCCGAAGAACCATGAGGCGTGGTTGCCCCAGGAGAAGAATGGCGGTTGGCGGATGTTTGCAGTGTTTCAGCATACACCTTTGATGTTGTTCCTAACGATTGGGAAGACTTGGTTACAGGATCTTTCCCCACGCATGGTTGATAGCCACCACGATCAACAGCACACCCCCCAAACAAGATCAACCCGATACACAAACAGAAGGGAAACCGGAATCTTTCCGCAGACAACCTCTTACGAGAAACAGACGATGGCGTTGTGACAAGTTCGTTCATATCCTACTTTTTTCAGATCAAGGCGAAACAATAAAACGTTTCATGCCAGTTGAAATACGGCAATAAACCCTTTCTGAAAGACGGGGCTCCCGTATTGCTTCACCAGTGACAATAGAAGGTCGGAGTGATCTGCTTGGCATGACAGGATAAAGGTCGGATGCTCCAAGTCCCCTAATAAGACACGTTCGTTATTCTCAAGCTCTTGGCCATGTGTGATGGCATAGGCTATATGCTCACGCATCTTTCGATCTTGATAGGCTTGCGTCATATACGTGGGACTTCCCACAAATAGAGCTCTTCCCGTAAAAGCAGGCAACTCATCCACATTCCCAGACATTTTCACAGAACGTTGTGGATCAATCACAAAAATGGCGTTGGGGGGCACAGACTTTCGAATCCATACATAGAGAGAATTTAATGCTTCTCCAGGCGGCAAACGAATCAGGGTGCGCCCCTCAACAGCCAATGGAATAGGTGGACGGCCGGTATAAGACAGAAGAGTACCGATTGTGGTCGGAATACAAAGAATGGCTACTGCGACCATAACCCCAGGAGAAGACAACCAACGGATAGAGTTATTGGCTTCAAAATTCTTGGCAGTATTTTCTTGTGAGAACCGTTGCGGAGTTGGAAGCTTGTCTCCACAATGTCTCTGCATTCTTAGTCTATTTAAGATCCAAATACGCCACCTCTCCAGAGCGTCTCCTTGTAAAGATGCACTGAGAAGGCCCCAGACTGCCGACACGGCCAAAAAACATTGCGCCAAGTTGGTGAGGTTATGCTCATTTCCCGGTTTAATACTAAAAATAGGAACAGCGCCTATAAGTAGAATACCCGCGAATGTCACGCTCCATACGCCCGCAGCCAACAATGACGCTCCAGGCAATGTCCCTAATAGGGCTAATGGAAGAAGGAGAATGAAATTCGCCCCAATCATGAGGAATTTCAAGAACGCATGTTCAAAAGAAGAAAGAGCTATAGTGCTTTGATGAACTTCAAATAAATGGTAATAGGCTGGATACGCCAACACACAAGCTAATATACATATTCCACCTCGAAGAAGGTGGAGATACTCAATCGGAAGACTTGCTTCTACTCCTACGTTCCTGACTTGTAGCCAGACGTAGGTCATGACAGCTCCCCCGAATAGACTTCCTGCCATCGCGAAACCAATTAGGGGGTTGAGGCTTACGGTGAGACATGACAGTACAAATAAGAGACAGTCTCTTCCCAAATGAGGTCGAGGAGAAACATACAGGAGGACACACACCATAACCAAAGCTAAAGCAGGAGTGCGTGAGGAAATGTCAAAAAACCAAACAAGATTTTGCCCATGCTTCCAATTACTGCCGATATACATTGCTGGAAGAAGAGATTGGGTCATTAATGTATCGGCTAACTCCCAGGAAACAAAAATATCTTCTACCTTTTTGTACCCAGATAAATCTGAAAATAAAGAGACCCCTTTAACATAATGCTTAGCCAGGGCAATAACTGGCCCCAAGGGATTCGCACCTACTAATGCCAAGTACCCAATGAGAATTCCCCCTCCAGTTGATTGAAATATTTTTTTCCCAATGAGAGAGGCAGACACAACCAGTATTAATAAACTCAGGAGTGAGATTCCTTGAAACGCATGAAGTTGATCAATCTGAAGAATGGTCGACACCCAATATCCCAAAAAGTGATAGACCCAATAATAGGGAAGAACCGCCCCTGCATAAAATGGATTTTCCGGAGGGAAAACGCCTTGAGCCATTTGATTGGCAATCGCTGTATGGAGAAATCCGTGCCAAGAGGCAAGCAACCGCCCATTGACATGGTGCAACCAAAGGATTGGAAGCAACCAAAACAGCCCTACAATTCCCATGGTCATCCAAAATGTCCAAGAGTTGGAAAAGAAAGAACCAGGCCGTGGTTCTGCTACGGATTCAAGGGAATTGCCGGAAAGCGTCTGGCTTTTATTCATAGGACCACACAAAGAGACCGTGCTACGAAAACGGGTCTAACGAGGAACTGGAAGAAGGAAGTCGGAGATATAAGCCTAATCCTGCTCAGGTCTTAATGAGGCTAGTCAAGATAAATAGATTGGACACTACCCGTTTCGAAAGGCATGAAAAGTTTTAATGGCCATAAACCAATCTTTCAATCCGATTTTTTTCCCTTCGGCCTTTGTCCTTGGATAGTATCGTATAGGAACTTCCCGAATTCGATATCCTCGAGCAAGTATTCTGGATGAAATTTCGTGATCAAGCTCAAACCCACTTGTTTGTAGCTCAAAACTTTTAATCACCTCTGACTTGAACAATTTTAAGGCTGTCACGGTATCAGTTAAATAGGAACCTGTAAACCACAATGCGACGAAACTTAAACTTTGCCCTCCGACATATGCAGGCAAAGATTGATTGGGATGTTTCCCATGTAACAAGTTCTTGAACAGTCCCCCTGTGGGATATTTTAAATATCGACTTCCATAAACTGCCTCAACCCCCTCGTGAAGCATGGCGGTAAGCATCGTGCAATAATCTTCTGGATCATATTCAAGATCAGCATCTTGAATAATAATATAATCGCCAGTGGCAAGGGATATGCCCTTCCTCACAGCGGCACCCTTCCCACTGTTGACAGGTAATCGAGCATAGTGGACCTGATCAAATGACTGGACCCGTCCTGAAGTCCCATCGGTGGAACAATCATCTATCACAATAATTTCTTTGCGGATTTTCAACGTGGAAAGATCGACGGCCTGTATTTTCTCTAAAAGAGTCCCAATAAACCTCTCTTCATTAAAAGCAGGAATCACGATGGAGAGCAACCTCTCAGTCATGCCTCTGATCCAACTGAGTCAGAAGGCTCTTGGTTCATCTTAAAGGCGGCGGAATTAAGGTAGCCTTCTATCACTCGCCGTTCTTCAGGGGTATTGATCCCCAATGCTTCCATCGGATTCTGTGCAGGAAACGTAAGAATGACGCCCTTCCCATGAAACCAAGGAATAAAAGGGAGAAAATTTCTTTCTTGAGTTTCCATACCCTGTTGATCGTTCTTGGAAAATTCGGCAAGTTGTTCAAATGCATGCCGGGAGAGACAAAAGAGTCCCATCTCACTCTCACCATGGTCCGGCATGATATCATTTTCCCGACGATGTAAAATCTGGCGAATCTCTCCGGTTTTACTTCGAACCAAATGGGTATAGGGATTTTTCAACGTGACCGTCGGAAACAATAGATCAGGTCGTAACGGCCCACCTGTTTTTTCTCGAAGGGTAGAAATGGTTATCGGATGTACGGCAATTTGATCACACCACGTAATCCAAATATATTCTGGGGTACATGCTTCCACCAGCTTCTTGGCAAGAAGAATGGCATCCAGCATACCGGTCGGGCTCTCTTGAATTACTAACTCAACCTGATAAGGCTGAGTGAGGCAATATTTCTCCACGTCATCCCTAAATGAAGGATGCACCACCACAATAAAAGTGGAAACATATCTCTGATAGGCCTTAAACAGGTACGAGAGCATCGGCTGCCCGTTGACGAGGGAAATAACCTTAGGAAGGGAAGAGCCCAACCGACTTCCCTTCCCTGCGGCCGGGATGATCAAACAAGGCTTCACCCGAATTCTCCTATGCCCACCCTCATGTTGCACATCAAAAATAGTTCGGTAATACCGCCTCTTCCTCAACACTTACAATCTTGCAGAGGAATCCCTATGAGAAGAATTCTTGATGGTAAGGAGTGACTCTCTCGGCCTAGGCTTGACACGTAGCCACAGGATAGTAAAGAGAGACTGAATGCCTTCCCAACCACTCGTCCTCTTTACTTTATCTGGTGAGAGTGGGAAAAACTGAACAGGGGTTTCAAATATGTCTCCATGGACCCCTAAAATCAAAGAGAGCAAGTAATGATTAAGGCGCTTATCAGCAATATTTATGTCGTCCCGTTCAAAGAATGTACTTCGAATAGCTCGAACCCCAGACAACGTATCCGTAATATACCGACCATAGAGGACAAGGTAGAAAAAACTCAGCAGATGGCTTCCTACATAACTTAACATGCCGATCAATGGTGTATGTTTATATCGCAACTTATAAGACTCACGAATATCCCGTATCGATAACCGACGACTACCCCAAACTGCATCAAGTTGTTCAAACTGCAATAACGACAGCAAATTTACGATTTCATCTCCACGATACATTCCGGATGACTCAAAGAGCACCACATAGTCAAACCCTTTTCCGGAAACAGCACTGACAAAATCAGGCTCATTTTCTTCATTAGCGTCATATACATTATGAACGGAGCATGGCAATTCATTGCTGAAGGACATATCCCAAGACTCTTTACTACGATAAAAAAAACTGACATCCGCATTCACATCCTCAAGGCCACTCCGTAGAGCCTCTAAAATGGTTTGGGTCACTTTACTGAGCGACTCAGTTTCAAGTAACAGAATGGCCACTCGAACCGCTGTTTTACTAGTAGTAAAGGACTCAATAAAAGGCCCTAGGATTTTTTGCGCATCATGAATTCCAGATACCCCTTCTTCAAAATTCCCAATACGGACGAGTCGCGGGTCTTCTAGATTCTGCAACCGCCCCAGAGGCACATAGGCTTCTTCCACCTCCGAACGGGAATTGTCATTCACCAGGTAATGGGTAATCAGACAAGGCGTTGGAATAGCCTTACGACCCTTTTCTTTAAGATAATATTCTGCCTTTGAAATAATATCGACGGCGCTACTCTCCGGTATTTCAGCATCTTCTTGAATATTCGTGACCAATACCTTAATCGCACGGAGATTCTTGGCAATAGCCTCTCCCAAACCTGGCGTCATATACGATGGCAGCAAACTTGAGTGTTGCGTACCAGGCGCATAAATAATAAGGTCTGCTTCTTCAATGCGAGTCAGTAACTTCTGATTGAGCGGAAGCGATTGGGTTTTGTTCTCAAAATATTGTTGTAATACCGGCCATGTGGCATCGGTGAGTGCTCGTTGCTCATCCTCTGTAGGGGCTTCCCTAACGAGAAAGATTTCTTGGATATAATTTCGCTTACTGGCATCAACAATGTCTGCCTCGCTTTTTAAAATATGGTGATATTTGTCCACTGCCACCAAGTAGGCATTTGTGCCGTCTGTTACGTTTTCAATTAGGCCCTCCGGCAATCCTAACAAATGACAATAGGCCCTATTGGCTTCGTTAAAATTCCTAGATGACTGTAAATACAAGCCAGCAAAAACTAAATTCCCAATGCTGCAATCGGAGAAAGAAAAGGAAATGGGCGAGCGTTCTTGTTCCTTCTGGAAAGCTACCACCGCATCTCCAACCCTTGCTTGAGAAGGTGAGTCTATTGATGACAGTAATACCTGCACTTTCTCTTGAAAGGCTTCGGAAACCTTTTCTGGCACTCCCCGTATCATATTAAAAATTTTCTCTGCCTCTTCATGACTAAAGGGGTCTGGGAATCTGAGGTCAAGAAGCTCAATCAGTCCGGAGGAACATGTCTGTAATGCCGTACTCATTCTTGATGCATTCTTTCTGAAATCGGAAGGCCCGAGACAATCTCCCAAGAATCTCCTCACCTCACCCGTTGAAGCGCCATCATCATATCCATTAATTGCGATGGTAAGATGAACGTTGGAGTTTTTGATCAACCCATTCGATAGCACACGCGACCCTCGTCCTCCTGAGAATAAAACGACGTTCACTTTTCGGTCCGGCAGGGAATTTTGTTGCACCACCACTCCTTGAGGCTCTTTCACACAGGACTCATATCTGCCAAGCGGCGTTCGGCTCGCGGCCCCTTCAGCGAAAAGAAATTGATGACACTCCTTTCGTCTCTCCATCGCTCCCTGGCATAACTACGTAGCAAGCTATTATGAAAAATTAACAGATAGAGTAGAGTAAGGAAAAGGGGCAGGCTCTTAAACAGGCATATGAGCACCACCGAGATGAGGCTGGAAAATTCAAACACCCGTTCAACGAGATGGATGAAAATGAGGTTTTGTCCGACAGAAAAACCTATGATGCTAAGGAAAACACCTTTGGCCCCTGATGGCATTTCGTCATAGATGGTTAGAAGATACCCTAAAAGGAGAATAAGCACTGCCAGATAATGCTCCCAAACGGTTTGTGCCAACATGAGAGCGAATGTGCAAGCCAAGAGATAGGTAAAATGACGCGAGGCTTTTCCTTGGGTGATGACGGAATAGCCTCGAACAAGTAAAAAACCGAATACGCCCAATACACTTACTTTCACCAAGGAAAAGAACCAGGAGAATACCTGGTTCGGCACCAGAGGATCACTCATGCCATGATTAAATAAGCGCAGATGTTCAATGAGAACATAAAGCGAACTATTAAACATCCAGGGATAGGTGATCTTGGCCCCATTCAGCATTCTTGCAATGAACTCCATATGTAACTCAAATCCCATAACCCCTAACGAGACAATTCCTAATATGGCAAAGACTGAACTCGTAATAAGGAAAAACCGCAGGCCGGAAATTAACATCAGCAAGGCGACACCAAGAATAAAGGCTGGTTTGATCATCGCGGCCATGACTAAGCACCATGCTGTCAACCACTGGCGCCCGTTGGTATAAAAAAGAAGCCCGAGGGAGAGAAGAAATAAGACTGTTGGAGTCGTTTGCCCGCCAACTCGATAGACAGTCCATAAAGGCTGGAATAACAGACACATCCCAAAAAATTGAGCGGCAAATCTCCATTGGCTCAAGGGCGAATGCTCCACCCATTGTCTATTCAACTGGAATAGCAATCCCAAGGATAAAAAATAGGCAACGGTATTCTGAATTTTAAACAGCATGAGTGCCGTGGGAGGAGAAAATCCACTTAATGGGGCATAGAGCCATGCGGAAAGCGGAGTCCCCCAAAAGGCCAAGTCTCCCTGCGGAGTTTCTCCCTGAATTAAGCGATCCGGATGATAGATATCCGCTTGTTGTCCTGCCGCCACACGCCTCCCCGTATCATAAAAATTGGCAAAATCCCATCCTAACCCTGCCGGTGTCAGGATACCGATAATGGAACCTAAGACAATCACAAAAAGAAATAGAGCCGTCGCCCATTTATAGGAATCGATAGAAAAGGATAATACCTTGTTCATGACATTCGGCCTCAGCCGTTACGGGCGAGAAAATCAGAGGAATCTCGGAATACCTGAAGACACAGTCTTAGGGGGAGAGCAGCGTTGCCTCCAAATGGCGTTGCATATCGTTCAGCGTCTTTTGCATACCTTTTTCTGAGGCTAGATTTTTGGTTTCACCTGGGTCCCGGACAATATCGTATAATTCTATGTGGCCATCCCCGTTCTGAATGATACGGAACCCATTCGCTACCACTGATTTCATATCACCTTTACTTACAGGAAACCACTCTGGATGCCCTTTGACATAATTGATTTCAGAGAGAACTCGACTTGGGTCCCCCTTCCCTTTTTTCGCTTTAGACTCTGTCCAATACTGTTGCAATGAATGCCCTGGGAAGGGAACAGATGGTTTCCATCCAAGAAGATCCATGATGGTCACAGGAATTTCACGTAAGCTGACGAATTCCTGTATCCGCTTGCCCTCTGGAATGGTCCCTGGGAAAGACATAATGAGGGGAACCCGTACGGAAGGAAGATATAAGCTATTACCGTGGTCGAACACCCCATGCTCCCCAAACTCTTCCCCATGATCCGCGGTAATAATGACCAAGGTATTATCAAGCCACCCATTTATTTTCAGCTCCTGAAATAGGTGACCGAGGTGGGAGTCTAAATAGGCCAATGAACCGTCATAGGCGTCCAATTCCTCTCGAACCTCTGCCTCTCCCATATTGCTATGCCCGGCTGCTGGATCCCAATTCCATCGGTGGAGCGGACTCAGTTTGCCATGCTTCCGACCTGGTCCGAACTTTTTATCATAGGGAAAGGGAGGGAGATAGGGTTCATGAGCATCATAATAATTGAGGAAGAGAAAATAAGGATTATCGGGTTTTCGAGCGAGCCAACTTAAGGCATCCGCTGTCAGCACGTCTCCGGACTGACGATTTAAATGCTCATCATTTTGAACTAATTGCCGTAAGCGAAAGTTGTCGAATATGGTTCGGGCCAGTGTTGAATTTGCAATCATTTGCCCAATCGTGACTCGGTAGTCCTGATAATGAATAAACCCGCGATCCAATCCTGTCTCATATCCACAATACCCGGTATTAGCAACGAACCCTCCAGTTACATATCCGTTCTGTACAAAGCTTTCCGCTAACGTGGGATGTTCATCATCAAGAGGAATCATCCAGTCAGCCGACATGTTATGAGGGTATTGTCCGGTAAAAATACTGGCATGAGAGGGAAGGGTCCAGGACGCCGTAGACAAAGCCTGGTCAAACACAATGCCGCTTTGTGCAAACCGCTCAAGATTCGGTGTCGTCTTTCGATGATAACCATATACACTGAGATTCTCCGCACGAACGGTATCTAGTGTAATCAAGAGAACATTTGGGCTTTCCGGTTCGGCGGGGGAGACAGTGGCATAGGCCTGTTGCTCCTTCAAGAACTGCCACCCATCTATCCCCAATCCTAGAAGAAAGATACTTCCGATAAATATTGGTATCGTCTTTACCACCAGGCCTTTAAAAAATTCCTTTTTGGCCTCCACCCCCCGAAGCGTTTGAACAGAAAGCCCTGCCGCTAATATCACCGCAGCGTAATGGTGTAGCCTGGGCATTAAAAATAAGAGGTTTAAGTACCCAAAAAACACACATGAAAAATTGGCATACCACCACCAATTTATGTGCCTCCAGATTCTGGACAACCCCCAGGCCGATAGAAGTGGCGGGATGGCAAATAAAAGAAGAGCCAATGGGGCCATCCACACATATTCTCGGCTAATACGAAGAATGGGGTAGATGGTAAAGTGTTGAACGGTTAAGACGCTAACCTCAATTAACCCGGCTACCAACAGAAACCACAGCCCAAGGAATGGGAAACTGTGTGGCCTGTCAGGACTAGCCTCTTCTGACATCATCTCGTCTCATCCTTTTGAGGGAAAGATTTTATACCCTGAGAATATTATGAACCGTAATCTAATTTTTCGACTGCTCCATGTTTAGATGGTCGAGAATAAACCGCCCAGCCACATGAGATTCAAACTCATGCCCCCTTTTTTTTGTAATTACTTTTTTAATATTATGACGACTCTTAAGTAGCGTATAGACCTTCTCCACACGATCAAATTCATTAAGCGAGGAGGGTCGAAGCTGAGCCCAGGGTGCCGTTGAATCTTGCTCACCCCATTGAATAAGTAATGGCCTTGGTGCGATCAAGGCTGCCACATCACCCATATTCCCTACTGACATGATGTTGGGAATGGCATGTCCGGTCCAATTGTGAATCTCAGTAAATAAGGACTCATAACTTACAAATGCTCCCATAGCGATGACACCTTGAATCTTATGGGAGGCCAGAGCTCCGGCATAAAGTGCAATTTGCCCTCCATGTGAGATACCCCCCAAAAATATATTTTTGCGATCAATGTTAGAATGGGCTTGTACCCCATGGAATACTTGCAAAGTATCATACACCCAAACATTCATGGCATTGGATCCATATTGTAAGGTATAACCAACAAAGTCCCGGTAATCCATCGGACCCCATTCTGATCGCCCCCAATCTTTCCCGTCCTGACCTAAACCACGTAATACATAGTTGACGGCGATAATTCCCTGTTTGGCCATCCCCATTCCCATGTCATGATGATAGCTTTGCATCCCCCACCCACAGGTCTGAAAAAGAGTTCCACCAAGTCCGTACGCGAGGAGAATTGTTGGCAAAGGTTTTTGTGATTCTGGCACGAGCATGCAACCTTTAATGACATAGCCTGGCTCTGCAGGAACAGTGAAAATAATGCGCGTGATACCATCTTCCAACTCTTGGGAGGACTTAATGGAAATGGTGGGATTCTCTTCGTACGGAAGTTTGTTTCCTAATATTGCTGAAAAGTCTTTACGAATATCATTCTGAACGGCCCGAACATCTGTGATGACATTCCAATTATACTTTTTAGGGACGAATGGCTTCCCTATGACCCCAGAATCAAAGGAAAGGAGTTGATTAAACTCCTTAAGTTTTTCAGCATGCTCCGCTCGCTGCATTTTATGAGTAATCTTCTGAAAGACCTTATAGCCAATCCAGACTGTCCCAGCCAGAACCGTGAGGAAAAAATAACCAATAAGACCCCACATCCATTTGTTGAATTTACGTTCCAAGAATGACGTTACCTTGTAGTCCCATCAAGAACAAAGCAGTCCTTCTGAACGGGAAAATATGGAGAGGACTGTTCTTTTCCATCTGATTCTTATTGAAAAAGCTCTGCTTGTAGTAAATCTGCCACAAGAAGGTTTCCTCGCTCATTCCAATGATGATCGTCCCGATAGTACAACAACTCCTCACCCAATACCGGCTCCAATAACGAAAGGAGATTAACCACCTTGAATCCTTGGTCTCCTGCGAGGTCATTCACATAATCCAAAAAATATGGCTGGGGAGACACCGGCGGGAAATGCTCGAAATATTTCCCATAGGCCCTCGCCGCACTTGGCGCCAATATAATGACAACGGTAAATCCCTTTTCATGGCTGAGCTTCTTCATGGCACGAAACACATTCTCTAAATGTTTGCGATTCGGATGCTCCAAGATATAGGACTTTGGCTTGGCAACTCGCTCCACCTCCTGCGGATTGAATAAACGGTATCCATGTTTTTTAGAGAAATAGAGGGGATGCTTCAATGGGATTCCATCAACGACAAGAGGATCATAGACGGGACCACCGATACCTGAACGATTGAAATCCTTCAAAATGACACGTTTACTACGTACCTGATGGAAGACACTCTGCCGTTTGACTCGATCGGGTATTTCTAAAAGATAGTCCAGGAAGGTATTTTGAAGGTATTGGCTTATCCCCTTTGATTTCTGATGAGCAGGATTTCTGTTCTGCACACGATACCGATTTTCAAGATCATTCCCCTCATAAATCATCCAATATAACTGTTTCCCTTGTAGATTAAGCGCATGGGCCGTCATCACATATTTAAACAATTCATATTGGACCCCCGGCCCAGTTGAACTTACTCCAAGGTTATACAGAGGAGTCTTGGTTCGTGCTTCCAGAACCTCAACCCAGGTACTGTGTTGAGTGGTTCCATACCCGAATACAAAGGAATCCCCCAGCACATAGACTTCCGCCTCCTGAATCGGTGTCGAATCTCGGAATCCATACTGATCAATCGAAAAGGTAACGGGACGCAATTGCAACACTGATTGTTTAATGGTCGGAGAGTCCAGCATGTATGACTCATAAAACTCGCCAAACGTTTCGCCTTGGAGGGTCACATTTGGTTTATGAATCACAAAATTATAGTCAGTGGGTTGAAACGTTCTTGGTGAAAGCTCCCCATACCAAACTTGGGAATCATAGAGCCGTTGACGACTGGAGTTTTCGTGTGATTCCTTCGGGTAGGCGAAATTGATATAGAGCGTGAAAAGCGTGTCCAGACCAAACAAACCAATCAGAACACTCCAGACTAATAGGATTGTATTGAATAGCCGTTGCGAGGAAGGACTTCCGTTCTTTCTCCCTTGTAGAAGAATAAAAAAAATGAAGCAGGCACAAACAAAAAGAGCTATCAGAATATGCCACGATTTAACAGATACCCCAAATAGGCTTTCATGTAAAAAGCCAACGGCCAAGACATAACCAAGAAGAAGCGTACATCCCAGTCCTGCCATTATTTTCTGACCATTCATGTTAGACGTGCCCTAGCAGGTTTCTCACTTCAAGCCAGACCCAGAGATACCCCATCCTTAGCGGCTTACTCGCTTAAGAATGACGTTGACCATTTCGCCAACATCTTTCAGACTGGCGATTTCTCCGGTATTGAACTTTACCCCGGCAAATTCTTTTTCTACGGCCACGAGTAGCTGAATATTGGTTACAGAGTCCCAATCATCAATATCATTGGCTGTTGTCTGTGGATAAATAACTAATGATTCATCATCAAACGTATCTTGGAATACCCGTGTGACCCTTTTCCAGAGCTCAAGATAGTCAGGAAAGGAGATCATGTCCGATAACGAGTCTTTTTGAAACGCTTCTTCCAACCGTTCATGCAGGTTTTCTAGTGCCATACTCACTTTCTCCTTTTTCCACAATCTCGACCTCAAACGGTGTGTATTGGTCAACGCGCAACTCCCAAGACACCTCCCCACTCTCCTTGGTCTCAAAACAAGAATAACCTAAGTCTTGATAGTGATTTTGCACTAACTTATTTTTTGGAGTCGGAATATAGACACCATGGATGACTGAAATTCCTCTTTCCCTACATTGTTCAACAAGCACATTGGAAAGCAGTTGCTCAACCCCTCGCTTAAGCACTCGACAACTCATCAACCAAATATCCACCACCAGTCTCGCCTTTACTTGGGTCCCAATCAATACACTGATCAGTCCATTATCACCAAAACAATCCCGAAGCTTGACATACAAGTGAAGTGAATCTGGGCTACTCATGACCTGCTCAACTTCGGACTGGCTCATCCGCTTAGTCGTTAAATTAAACTGATTACTTTTATTGATGAGTTGTGAAATTCTCTCGACATAAATGGATTGAAACGGCGCGACAACGGCTTCTTGCTGAAGTGAGGCCAAATAGTCAGCATACGTGCCACTCGCACTCAACATGGCTTCTCTTTGTGAGTTTTGCTGATATTGTGCGGTTCGGTTTGTATCTTCGGCACTCAAAGTTGTAATTTCAAACCATCCTGATCGATCGAGTAGCCTTGGATAATCAGTTGGGTCCTCTGTGAGCTCCAAGACTTTGACTTCCGGCAGGTGCTGCCTCACCAATTCTCGCTCTGCCGGATTATCATCAACAAAGACCATCGAATCGGTACCAATATTTAATTCTCTGGCAATCGAAAGAATATTTTCTGATTTTGGAACCCAGTTTGCCTTAAAGGAGACAAAGTCTTTTTCCTGTAAGAGCATTTCGGGACGCTTTCTAAATGCAGCCCTGGCATTTTCTTCTTCATTTTTGCTACAGACCGCTAACAGGATCCCCCGATTTTTCAATTGGAGGACATACTCTTGGAATGCTAAATACGCTTCTCCCAACGCACTACCCTCCCCGATAGCCAGCCCCTCTGGTCCGTCATCTCCAACCACCCCACCCCACAAGGTATTATCAAGATCGAGGACCAAACACTTCCCGGATTTTCCAAAAATAGCTCCAATGATCTTCGTAAGATTTTGAATGTAGGTGACCAAGCACTGAAACGATACGGGTTGCTTCGCATGGTACCAATATCTCGTATCAAACCAATTGTCCGTCCCGTGTCGATCTGCACTTAATTCAACATCGTGAATATGCACATAACTTGGAGCACGCTCTCCCAATCGAAGGTTGACTTTTTTAAGAAAGGTATTGGCATCCCAGGGAATTTTGGAGGCCATATTTCCCATTGGTCCGACAGACCGCAAATGAAAATTATTAAGAACCACTTCGCACGGATGGTGTCGGTGGAGGGACGAACACAGCGTAAGCCAATGGTCGACCGTCTCAGACACTAATTCTTCAACCTGCTCAAGCGAGGTGCCAGGCTCAGGCCACTTTGGGAGGTTAAATGACGTTCCCAAAACCAGAGCCACATCAGGTCTAAACACAACAGTGGCACTTTGTGGATTCATCATCTCCTGAGCAAAGGTGTTATAGTCGGCTAAAAATACATCGCATCCCAACCCTAATGACTCCACCATTAAAGCTAACGGCTCCTCGAACATTTCGACTGTAGACCCACCTAACACTGCAACTTTTATCCTTTTGCCAAAACTGGGTGGAGAAGATTGTTGCTTAAGTTTCTTTTTCAAACGACAGAGGCGAAGCAACGTTTCATAACTTTGGACCTCACGTGCCTCGGCAAATAATAATCTCCAGGCTTTTTCATATTGCTGCGCCTGAATGAGCTCCTGAATAGATTCCATAACTCCTTGCTCGCAGAACCTCGAAAGATTTCCTCTATCGTTCCAAAGAGGTTGCGACTCCCTACCCAAGTTGCTTCTGAAGAAAGAGTACTAACTCGCTTGTCACTCGTTGAGCCCCTTGAAAGGTGAGGTGCTCAGCATCATAAAACTCTTCATCTGGGGCGTGATGACGTAAATCTAAAAATGGCGTTGTCCCTATTGATGATTGTACGAGGTCAACATAAGCTTGATAGTTTTTTTCTCGATAGAGTCTATGGCTCATCGTGCTTTCTGGAAGATTTACGACATACAGCCGAATTCCATACTGATTGCTAAATTCTAAGAGCTTCGAAAACTTACCCATGACCAACCGGCGATCTTTCTCAGGATTCCATTGGTGAACATCTGTCCACCACGATTTTGGGTTTCGGAGGTTTTGATTCAACGCCGTTCGATCCACGATTTTAAGTTTGTGATATTTAAAGGGTGAAACCTCTATTGGAATCACATGCTCGAGGCCAAGCTTCAAGTCCTGTTCAATACCTAACAGTCGTGCCACTCCTGACCGTATCAACATTCGTGTCAAGGGATGCACGGCAAAACTTTTCCCTTGTTGAACCTGTTGATAGGCCAGCAATGACTCTTCATAACTTTTCGTCCCTACGATTTCCCCAATAGCTGCCAATACCCCAATTCGAATTCTCTGAGCCTGCTTTTGAGTCATAAATAGAATCCAACTACTCACGCCTTCAATCCAGGACTTTTTTTCTAATCGAGGCAGCTCCTGACCTCCTTGTACTTTGAAATGAGAACTATACCGGTTCAATCCCAGGCTAAAGGCACGTACGCTCGGTATATTGGCAACAAACCTCGGGGACACCCCTACAATACAAATTTCTGGAAGGGCCTCTTTACCATAGACTTGCTCTATATATTCTAAGGAGAGTAACAGGTCATCAATGGTCCCTAGGCTCATTCCCCCCTGATACGGGGAATATTGTGGGAATGCCTGACCGAGCCTATCGTATAAAAAATTTTCCCTGACGGTAGATGGGCCTGTCATAAACATCCGACCTTTTCCCTTCCCTTCAAACAACGCTGGCAATAAATACCGAAGCCAATCTTCTGATCGGTAAGGATAGGGATTCGCGTGTCGCTCAGCCCATTGCGCGACTTGGAGAAGGCCTCCTTGCACGACCGTGAAGGCAAGAAGCAATACCAGGAAGGACAGACCGATTAATCGAAAGGACTTAAAATCCTGTGTAAACAAAATCGACACCTGTTTTAGAAAAAAGGAGGAGCAACGTTATTAAAATTCCCATCCAACAGAACTTGAGACCTATACGAAGGATCTTCATGCAAATAGACTCCCCACAGCCCTAAAAAGAAAACGTCTTGAGTCTAAACAAAATAAATGCAAAAGCTGTCGCGTTAAATGTCAAAAACATCCCACTGACCTGCACTACCCATTTTGCTCGCCAGGCTTTTACCGTTGCCTTTCCCAACCACTTCGTCACTAGGGCATCCCAAGTTCTATAAATAACCAGGAACATTCCATGTGCTATGCCAAACAAAAAAAAATTAATTGTCGTACCATGCCATAACCCCGAGACAAGCATCGTAGCCATAAGAGCCACATTGGCAGCCAACAAAGGATGCGCACTCCACCAGGCACGACCCATTATCGCCTTATACAGGGGAGCAAACACATAATCGGTCAGCCAGAGAGTAAGGGATCGATGTTGGCGCAACCAAAACTCTGAGATATTTTGGGCTATAAAGGGGAAGTTAAAGTTCTCAGGAGGACGGACTCCTAACAAACTACCAATACCGATGGCTACGTCACAATAGCCAGAGAAATTCAAATATAGATAAAAATAAAAAGCATACACTTGGACAAGCAGTCCCAGGAGAGATAATGAAAATATATCAGTGTCCGGTCGCAACGCCTTAGATTCAAACCAAGAAGCCAACACATAGGCTTTCACCAAGCCAACCAACACTCGAAGAACTGCATCTATATGTCCTTCCAAATCTGGTTCGAGCGCCAGTCGCGTTCTATTCCATTGCGCCGCGTAGTCTTGGTAGCGTTGAATGGGTCCCATCATAAAGGTCGTAAAATTCAAACAATAATTCACATAGGTGGAAAATTGTAAGGACCCAAGCGTTCCACTCCTCGCCTCAATAAACACATGGATGATTTTGAAAAATAAAAAACTCAAACCAATTGTTCTTAATACATTTGTGAGCAAATCTTCCGCAAGGAACCAATGGAGAAAATCGTACTTTTGCATATAGGCAAAAAGAACGATGATGCCTATGAGTGAATAGGAAAAGATAGAAGAACGTGGGAATCGCAGGATAAAATGTGTCAAGACGAATCCCAAGACACAAAAGGCGATAGTTGAGACGGTCCCTGATGGTCCCAACAACAGCATCCAAAGAAAGAGAATATTGACAGAACAAAAGGCTATCTGACGAAAAGGACCATCAAGCCCCGCGACCAATAGGATCGCCACGACGGCTAACCCCAAAAACTCTGGTGTGAGGAAAGAAAAACTCATCTTGTTATCATCAATTCAGTGCCAAATTCCAGGCAACAATCCATCGAACCATGATAGAAATGGGTTTAGGGAAAAAGGAATAAGTTGAAGAGAACGAAGAGCCAAATTTCTTAACTTGGCTCAACAGATTGAGGAACGCCTACGGCGCGTTCGATACCATATCACCACAGTCGGAATACGGCTTTCTTTCTACAGACTCCATAGAATCACTATGCCTGCTTTATCGGCCCATCCAGTGATGAGGCAAACACATCCGGATAAAACTGGTGGACAGGATAGGTGCTCTCTTTCAACGACTGCCTGCAATATTCTAGAATCCTCTCTCGAATGTCAGGAGTCACATCCTGATGTCGCGTCTCCTTTCCTGTTGCCATAAATTGACCAGCGGCAACAGAAAACATATTTGGTGGAGACATCTCAAAGAGTTCTTCATGTTCTTTCATATACTCAAAACTACATTTTTGAGTAATGTGTCGTTTCTCCTCAACAGTCAATTGGTAGCCTAAAAACTGTGCAACATCCTCAAGTATTTCCGGAAACCGTCCTTTCATATCCTCAAAATGAATGAAGAGAACATTGTCCCGTTGCTGGGCCCAGTCCCACCACCCTTCAACATGATGAGGCCAGGGCAACCAATACATACGATCGCTACAAAACCATGCGCTTAAGGTTTGAATATCCGGCATGAGTGGCCCTAACATCGTTCGATTAAAATCTACAATACTGGCAAAACAACTCACTGGATGACGGGTCACATAAATATACTTTGCCTGCGGACTATAGGGGCAGAGTCGTGTCGGAAGATGTGTCTTGATAATTCGGACGGGCTTTTCACCGACGAGCGGTGCCTTTCCCATGGATACGCTATTTCGAGCATCAATCCAAGGGCAGACGGCATATAAATGTCCATCTCCCGTATCACTGAGATTACCCGCTCCCCGATTCACAATCTCATACACAATGTTTTGCATCCACGTCGTTCCACATCGCATTTGAGTCGCCACAAAGACATCCTCTCCTTGCGGAACGTAATGCGTGGCATCGCGAAAAATCTCAGGACTACTCACATAGGGAGGGCCGTAGACCCCATCAAATTCAAACACGGGCATCTTGGCTTGTTTTCGATTGATAAAAGCCATCAACCTTACGATTGGGAATGCAAACCAAGAGTACCACCGAATTCGCTCTTTCAAGGCGCGTCGTTCTGGTAGTGTTTTCCCATAATATGCCATCCCACTGGTATTCTCCATTTCCCACCGTTGATACCATACAAGATAGAACAAGTCTGCAATAAGAAAAAGAAGAAGGACCAGACCCCCTGCCCAAAACCAATTCATCGTGCCAGGCTCCTAGGAATTCGTCATCACAAAAACCAGCCTCGTACAATCTCGCAGAAAACAAACATAGCCGAACAGCCTTGAAATACTTTCTTTTCAGCTCAAGTAAATGATGCCAACACAGGAAGGCTTTTCCTACAGAAGGGGAAGAAACCCACTCGTTGTCGATAGGCAATGTTTGGGAGACGGAAATAAAGATTGAACGCTAAGGGGTACTACACTCAGGACGAATAATATCTTTTTTCGATATTAATTCTAAAACCTGTTCAATACATTCCTCAATGGTCCAAATATCTGTCTTGAGGATTAAGTCAGGATGCTCAGGCTCCTCATAGGGTGAAGAAATTCCAGTAAAGTTCTTGATTTCTCCAGCTCTCGCTTTCGCATATAAACCTTTTGGATCACGACTTTCACACACTTGCAGAGGGCACTTACAAAATACTTCAAAAAACTCACCAGCTTCCGTCATGGTTCTTACCCGATCACGGTCTTTTCGAAACGGCGAAATAAAAGCAACCAGGACGATCACGCCAGCATCTAAAAATAATTTTGCCACTTCGCCAATTCTGCGAATATTTTCCATTCGATCTTCGGAGGAAAATCCAAGATCACTACATAACCCTTTTCGAATATTATCACCATCAAGTACGAATGTACGATATCCCATCCGATGAAGTTGCTCATCAACAGCCTGGGTTACCGTTGACTTTCCAGACCCCGATAATCCCGTAAACCATAAAATGGTACTCCGGTGCCCATTTTGAAACTCTCTTTGTTCCCTCGAAATTTTACCTTCTACCTTGACGATGTTTGGATTCACTTCTCACCTATCTTTTTATAATTCTTAAGACTTGCCATTCGAAACTTCTTCATTCTTTTCAACCGGAAGATCCGCGACAGGCTCGCTCACTTCTTCTTCAATTTCCTTGCCACAAATTCTGCTAATGGTTCGAGAACAAAACTTCATGCATCGCTTACAACTCCCAACAACCCAGCGCCAAAACATAAGGAAAAACCCAACAATGGCAGCTATAAATGAAGTCAGAGGGAGTATAGTCTCCGGCCCTATATATAAAAAAAACAGTCCCGTAAGGATATCAGGATATGGAAAGCCTTCCATTCCGATAAGGGAAACTCCAAACTCGATGAACGGCATATCGCGGCATCTCCTTCACTCAGAACTCATTAATCGGGTTTCTAATACCATAACCCAATCACCCCCATTGCCTGCGGGATTGGTTACTTTGTTTCAAGTGTATCAGAAGGGCACAAACTAACGGATCAACTCCTTGACAAGGCCTTCAGGAATTCCAAAATACGCCATGAAACCAATTGGTTGTAATACCTCCTACGCCCAGAACTCAACCTTACATTAGATTAACAAACTATTCTCGCCCCCTCAATATTCTTATGAATAAACCCTCCTTACCAGATCGACTGATCTATGAGGGGAAACCAAGGGTCTGCTCACAAAGATATCATCACGGACAAAAATTCGAATAGGAGGATTCACCGTCGGATAATCCAGTTTTGGAGTAAAGAGCCAAGGAAACAATTTTGGGGTCTGAATGGTCTTCGCCAGACGATATCCAATTTTCCCTGAGAGCAGTTGATCATATACCTCAGGAGGCAGACTATGGTTATGTACCGATTCACCTTTGGTGGTCAAATCTGGGATAATCAAAATAAATTTTGGCCTGCGCTCCCGCCATCCTTCTGTGATAGAGGCAATGGCCTTCGCTCCCACACGTGGAGCAAAATGAATACCAGGATGCTCAACGGTGACGTGGACACGAACTCCTTTCATCAAAGGAGGTAATTTTTCGGGTGTCCCGAAATATTCGATCTCATCGCCAGGTGTAGTCACCTGACTCAACCATTGACCCGCCGTAAAACGGGAATCAAAAATCATTTCATAGGTAAGTTCTATTCCACGAAAAATTCCAAGAAGACTGATAAAACTCACCACTCCCAATAATAGGAGTTTAGAAAATGTAGGCCCCTTTTCCCAGATAAAGGTAACTCCACGGGCCATACAGAATGAAAAAACAAAGGCCGCAGGCAGCAAATATCGCATTTGGGCTGAACGTGCAGCCATAAACATAAAAAGGACGTAAGAAAGGCCCGGAAGAAGCACAAATATTTTTTCTCTTTCGCATGCCGCAATAAATCCTATTCCCAGAATGCCCATGACCAGCCCAGGTCCCGTGACCATATCAGAGGGGTATTGGCCCATGGCATGTAAAAATGAAAAATGTCCCTCCATGGTGAATGGGAACGTCGAAGAGACAGCCGTCAATCCCTGAGCGGCTTTATTGATCTTACCTAGGGTGAACGCAAGATGCGCAAAAAACCGACTCGGTTCAATAAAGAGACCGCTACCGAAACCAAACGCCCCTACAAAACCTATCGTTCCCCATAAGGATTGTTTCCAGAAAGGAAACGGAGCTTCCTGATTCTCGTCCTGTTGGGAAAACCGACCTCGCCACCATAATACGAGTGGCACCACAAGAAACAATCCCATTGCCGACTCCTTCGTAGCCAGCGAACAACCAGTAAAGATCCCTAACCACAACACATGTGATTTGGAAAAAGCACTCAGATATCCATGCGTGTACACCATCAATGCCAAAGCTGCAAAAAAGAGCATCGGCACATCAACATTGGCATTTCTCGAATAATAAAACATGGGGAAGATTAGGAGAGTAAAGAGAGCGGCATAGGTACCAGTAGGAACATTCCATGTCATCCGCCCGATATGGAATGCCGCCCACACAATCCCCGCCCCCATCATCACTGTCACGAAGTGAGCGATATAGGTCAATACTTTAAGCGACCCCACCGGGTCTTCAAGCCCGAACGGAAATACACCACTAATATGGGATAACTGCTGGGTAACCAAAAGATACAGAATGTACGGTGTATAAGCTCCCGCCAAGATCAGAGAAAACATCAGGGGATATCCCAGGTTCCGATCAGGCTTGGGTTGATAGATATTATGAACCTCAGCCAAGGGGCCCAGGGGAGACTCATCATCAACGCCCCATGAGTGAGTGAGGTTGGGAGCAGTGGCCTGCGGAGCCCCCCACCAAAATCCAGGTAAATAGCACAGGATACTGACGGAAAATATTACGAGGGCGAGAGGGCTAAAAAACTCTCTCAGTGGCTGAAAAGAGATGTTCATAGTAGTGATGATTGAATGACGATTCGACAAGAAGGAATTATTTCTCGATGGTGGATTGGGTCAGAGTTTTTGTTTTTTCTTTCTGAAGAACGGTCGCCCGCTGCAATAACCACAATTCTCGCTGGACCATATTTCCTTGGCGCACTACAACTCCCAAAACAAACAAGAGAATGGACACCACACAAAATAACAGCCCCATGAGAGCCGTATAGGCAGACACCATCTTCAAGATGACCAACACGACAGCCCAACCAAGAAACACGGCTCCAAGTATTAAAGAAAGAAAACTGAGAGTCCAGACATACCGAACTGGATTAGCGAAGACACTAAAGAGGGTGTGAGAAATGACCAAACGATTGACACGCGAAGAGCTTTTCCGATTAACCCGCTGTCCCGAGAGTTTATATTCCTTCCATTCCAAGATAGCAGGAATTTCCCGAATCTTGGCCCCAAAGGCGGTTGCTTTTAAAATCACTTCCAAGTGAAATTCCTTCCCATCTTCCGAAAGCGGTAAAGACTGAATCAATTCTCGTCGATAGGCCCTCGTCATTCCCGTATTCATCGTGACCGCATCAGACATACAGGCACGAATAATCTTATTCCCTATTCGACTAAGCCAGACTCGCTTCCAGGGCACATTCCGGTACCCCCCCGATGGCAGGTGGGGACTTGCGACTACGATATCAATGTCGGGCCAGGTTTGGCAGGCAGTGACAAGTTCATGGACAATATTCTCTCCCCACGATAAATCGATTTCTGTCGTCACGACAATATCCCCTCTTGCAGCCGAAATCCCTTCTCGCAGGGCATACCCTCGCCCACGGTTATAGGGGTACCCTAAAAGCCGTAAATTGGGATGCTCTTGGGCAATACTGCGCACGATATCATCGGATCCATCGGTGGCTCCATCATTCACTAGAATTAACTCCCAATTCATCTTCAAAGTACTCAGTCGTCCCAGTAGGGTACGAACGGCTTGGTCGATAATTCCTGCCTCATTAAAAAATGGGCATACGACAGAGACCTTCATAGGCACCTCAAGACTTCCTTTCTCCTCCACTAGACAACACCCCGCCGATCTACCATCACCCTAAACCACAATTCAAGAATGATGAGACTGATAGCTTGCTTCACATACAAAAATTCCCCACTTCGAAGGGAATTCACCAGTCGAGAAACTGCCTTGGGCTGTAACAATCCCCTATTTTTTACAGCGGTTTCACCAAGCGTATCATGCAGTAATTCTTGAAACACGCGGTGACTCGTATATTTTTCGACGGGGACATAAAAAGGCATTTTCTTTCGCTTTGCCGTGGTTGTCGGAAGGATCTTTGAAGCATAATTTCTCAAGATTGCCTTTGTGGTACCCCAATGAATTTTCATAGAGGGTGGAAGACGGAGGGCAAATTCGACTAACTCATGATCTAAAAATGGGACCCGCGCTTCAATTCCATGCGCCATAGACATTTTATCCTGTTTCATCAATATGTCATCCGGCAGCCAGTGAGAAAATTGAAGGTCAATGATGGAATTGAGAAAGGGAACCGCTCCAATCTCGGATACCCGTGAATACTCCCGCGAAGAATAGTCTGAGGATGCTTTGGCATATGACTCCTGGAGTAATGGCCCCAGTTCATAATGATCAAACAAAGAAATTAAATGTCGATACGCGGCTGGCAACTGAGTTGGTTGAAGTAATTCCAAAAAGTCTACCAATTTTCTTTTCCCGCGATCTCCAAGGTCAGCTGGATACTGAAAGGCCGCATTTAATACCCTCGAAGGCACACTTCGAACTGCTGGCAGTAGGGCCAACTGGCGAATCCTCTCAGGCATCCCTCGTTGGAGATAATGTCCATAGAGGAGCGCTTTATGAAAGAGGTATCCCCCAAATACTTCATCTGCTCCTTCGCCACTTAAAATCACCGTAACCTGTTTTTTCGCTTCACGTGACAACATAAACATGGGAACGACGATCGCATCACCTATGGGTTCATCTAAGTGATACACAGCTTGCGGCAACAGGGCCATATCCTCAGGACGGCAGGCAATTTCCGTATGGTCACACCCTAGGGTTTTGGCAGTGCTAGACGCATGAAGCAACTCATCATGTTCAAAATCAAATCCAACGGAAAACGTTTGAACCGGTTTAGACAACATCTGAGACATCGTGCCAGCAATAATACTGGAATCAAGGCCACCACTCAGATATGCGCCAAGGGAGACATCCGAAATTAAACGCCGCCGAATACTTTGACGGAATAAATGTTCAAACTCTTCTTGATAGTCCCTAGCACTTCCAGAATAAGGCCCGGAATAGAGTTCTGGCTCCCAATACCGCTGAAGAGAGACATTCCCATTCTGCACTAGTCCCCAAGACCCAGGCGGAAACTTCTTGATACCCAGAAACATTCCGGCAGGACTCGGAACATACCGCAACCGTAAATATTCAAGAACCGCCTGGTGATCTAAGGCAGGAGAAAGGGAAAGAGACTGAAGTAAAGACTTCATCTCAGAAGAAAACAGGAATTGGCCTCCGGCAAACGAATAGTAGAGAGGCTTGACTCCCAGACGATCACGTGCAATGAACAGTTGTTTTTTTTGTCGATCAAAGATTGCGAAGGCAAACATACCGATTAACTTGTTGAGACTGTTGATTCCTTCCTCTTCATAAAGATGAAGAATAACTTCTGAATCGGAATGTGTCTTGAATCGATGTCCCTTTGCCAGTAAATCTTGTCTCAGCTCTTTATAATTATAAATTTCGCCATTGCATACCAGTACCAGTGACTTATCTTCATTAAAAATGGGCTGTTGTCCTCCAGCCACATCAATAATGCTCAGTCGTCTATGGCCAAGGCCCACTGGCCCTTCCTGAAAATACCCTTCTCCATCCGGGCCTCGATGAGTCAGCACGGAGGTCATTTTTTCTAACAGACCGTCTTCTTCAATTCCCAGGTAACCGCAAATACCGCACATAGTACGTCAACTTCCCATAAGCCAACTTTGATTCGTAAGAGTACCGGCCACCGGATTATTCTCCAAATAGCAGGTCTATAGAGGCGTTCAACGCGTTAAATATTGGAAGGCAAGTGACATGTCCCACCAGGTCCGCAACCTAATTTCATTCTATTTTTGGCTATAATGCTGTAGATCCAACGAACCAGATACACGCATCCAGGGATTTTCATGATGAGGGAGAACCAGAGGAGACCAGGACATCGGGATGAAATCTGTTCGAAACCATCTGCTCCATAATAAATTTCACCATTTTCATCCTCAACACCCATCGCATGTTGCAAACGGGAAGTATCAAAAGCCGTACGCCCAGGAATCAAGGAGGAAATAGGTGCATAGGTTACTCGCCGAAACCAGTCAAACCTATTAATTTTTTGAAGGGAACGTTGGCAAAATCCACAATTGGCATCATAGTATACAGTGACCTTCCGCACTAGGGCATTCCAATCCAAACAGAGAAGTAATATAACCGCATTCCCAATAAAATTAACCCCAAGCATGAAAAAGACCAGAATATGAAAGGTCACCATTGTTAGAACAAAAAAAAGACGAAACCGAGGAAGAAATAAGATGCTCAGGAACCCAATTTCCGCTATCAAGGTAAAGATCCCACCAACGACAGAAAACATGTAGGACTGAAAAATTCCTGAGATTTGCGGAAATCGGAAGTCACTGTATACGAATAGCGCTTCCACCATCCCTGCAGAGGCAAGGTTGTCCAAATGAAGAGTAAAGGGCCATTGTGGACCTGTGTCAATTATCTTGTTTACTCCAGCAAATGAATACCATGCCCCAACTATTATAAAAAGTAAGGCAGGAGGCCAATGAAAATCTCCACTTCGCTGATCTAAAGTAAATCCGTTTTGAATACCATAAAAACAACGCGAAGGAACCAACGCAAGTATGAACATAAGACAGAGAATTAAGGTGCCACTATCCACATCAGCACTGCTGGCCTGCACCATCCCAGTCAAATGTGCAGCCAAGACAAAACTAATCACCGCCATCCATCGCGCCCACAAACCTACAATCCCACACAGACAAGCCGCGATAATGATGTACTGCATCAAGGCTATGGTTTCTGGCAAGGGCCGTGGAATTATTTCATAAATAAACTGAAAGGTCGTCACATGCAAGAAAGGGATTGGGACAAATTGACTATGGAAAACTCTTGAAAAATCAAAAGCACTTTCCGGCAAATACCCATGGAGGGAATAATTTCGACTTGCAAACCGATACCCAAGATAAAGAAATCCAAAAAATTGCATTAAAAAAAAATGAAATGGTGGGCTTTCTTTAAATAACCCATAGAGACGTATCTCCTTATTCCCACCGGAATCAAAAATTCTTAACGCCATGAATCTCCAATGACTGAGTGGCACTGACAATCGAAATATTCTTATCTTCACTAATATGTATCACTAAATCCCAAAAGGAGATTTTTTGAAGCTGACTTGGGTCTGGATAGAGTTGATAATCTAAGCTCATATACGTGTTATGGTTTGGATAGGATAACGATATCGGCAATAAAAATATTTTCCCGGCCCTCCTATTTGCAAGGGATTCCTGGAGAATCCTGAAAAACTGGCCATGGAGATAATCCTGATTCATACTGCGCCCAAAAACATATTCGGGGTACACCATTTCCAATAATTCAAAATTCCCCGGTAGAATCTGCCCATCCTGAAAATGAAGAAAAATAGCCTTTCCTTTTACATAGCCCGATTGGGAAAGATACCGGGCATTGTGGGGAAGAACAGCGGCATGAAGAAAGGTTCGACCTTCAACATGACTCTTGTCACTTTGTTCCACGCCTCTCGGCGGCATAGGATGTAAGCGGGATTTCCAATCCGCATAGGTCCACCCCGCAATACCAGGAAACCAAAATCCAAGGTTTATTTTTAAAAGGAATGTAGCGACTAAAACGAAACTGATTAGTGCAATATATCGTCTTGGACGTTGATAAGTGGAGTCACGAAGCCAGGCAAGAAAATATTGAATATATTTCAACATCTCCCGCTTTTTGGTTATCACAATGCCTAAGAATGTCCCATTAATAAGAATATATTGTGGAAAGCTCCGTTGATTCCATTGTGCATGCCAAGACCATTCTGACAATACAGGAAAGTTCCTCCCGATATCCAAAATGGGAAAATGATGCAGAAGAGAGGTCATTCCGGGTATCTGATTCACAACATAATAAAAGTTTGAAAAATTATTGGCTGCAAGTTTACTGCACAAGGCCAAAGCTGGAAACAATACCCCCAGGATAAAAAAGGAAATAAGTAAACGATATAAACCCATCTCACTCAACAAATAGTTTTTTTTATTTTCATTCGGCACCGTCTGAACGGGGAGACTCTTGCTCACAGTTCCACCTGACGGGTAATCTCAACACCCCTCGAAAGTTTGCTAAGATCAATGGTGGACGCGTTTAATGAACTCCTAAAACTTTTGCGATTTAGTTCATTCGTAATAAAATACTTTGAAGACCCCATATGAATTGTCGTGAAGATTTCTTCCCACTTTAAAAATTCAAGATTTTGGGCTACTTCACCTGAAAGCATGTCCCGAACGATGACTTCATCATCTTTAAAGAAAACGCTTCGTTTAAATTGAATGGGAACCTGGTACTTTCGATATATGAGAAGCCGAACGATGTAGGACTTTATCCACCTGGCAAGAGAAGGAAAGCGTCCCAACGTTACCATAAAACTTCGGAAGGCTATAAACCGATAGGGGTCGAGTACCGGACGACTAACTTCGCAGAACCCTCCTTCTACTTTGATCTCTGTGGCTGTTACTGAAACAGATCGCTGAGAATCTAAATATTGGGACGAAACCGTTTTACCGTTACGTAACCGTCCCACATATCCGCAATCACTATAGACAAGGGACTTTTGACCACGGTCAAATACTTTAACCACGCCCCCTTTTGCGGTACCGATAATAGCATCATATTTAGGTGTCCTCACTCGGGCCAGACCTGCCTTGGGGTACCATCTCAATCCATTATCCCCATCCGGCTCCTCCAAGCCATACAGATCCACTTCTGTTTTACTTACCCCAATATAGGCAAACACCAAATTGTTCAATAATGGGAAAAAGTTATAAATGTCTACATTCCTCAATCCTGCCGCAGCACCGCTTTTTACAGAAGGTCTCATGGTCTGGGCAATCCACGCGGATGATGGGTCTTCCGAACGAAATAGTTCAAAGGCAGCAGGATAATAGGTCTGGGTATTACGACTGGCATACTCTCCACCAAGACTTCCATCTGGATGGACAAAATGGGCCAGCCACCTCATAGACTGGGATAAAGACTTTTTCAATGTCTCATTTCCAGTTATTTGCCAATTTCGGACCAGGTAAAAACTCCCATGCGTCTGATACCCTGGATCGGCTGCTTCATATTCTTCATACCATCCTTCAGATGATTGATGATCCAATATTTTTTGAAGAAAATATTCGCTGCGCACCTGATACTTTTCTTTACCCGTAATGCGTGAAATATGACATAGGGCGGCACTTGCTGCTGCGAGATGATTTGAAAGAAATCCATGCGTTTCATCATGGCGGGCGAGCCATTCTCCGGCACGGTCTAATGATTGAGTGACGGCGCTTAGGATCTTATTCGGCAGGGCTCCCTTAAGAAAACCGATCGCCTCACAAATATAAAAGGACGTAAAGGCCGTGGCTGCAAGTGACCGCTCATACGGGTACGCTTCATCAAATGACCCATCCTTATATTGAATGCTACACCAATACCGTAACCCCTCAGAAATCCAGTCCAGCAACGGTTCATTTTCTTTATATGTATTCTCCGGAAGGTCAGTTGCCCAGACAAACCCCAACACACATAAGGATTCCTGAAAACGCGCGCCTGGAAAATCAACAAATTTCCATGCCCAATAAGTCCGGTCACAACAGCCTGCTGTGACACTATTCTTTTCTCGGTCCATTAAACTAAGGACACGTGGAATCTGCCCTAGGATTTCATCCGCATAGAGCTGTGTTGTCTTGGTATGTGCGATTGACACAACGTCTTCTTTCATCACGGTTTATTACTTAAGAATTTTAGGAATGGTCCATCCTCATACCGGCCTGCTCTAAGACTTCCCCTCCCCGAATTTCCTGAACAATCTGATGTTGAGTCAAATATTCAAATAAGCCCTGGGCCAAAATTTTGTGCCCCAATTCATCAAAATGCACGACATCGTAAAAGACATGAGGATTTGCTTGAAGTAATGCCCTCGCATCAAATACCTTGACCTCCTTGCGTTGGGCCACCTCGATCATGGCCTCCGCATATTGCGAATCAATTCGAAGAGGGCCTCCTCCGTCATAGGCAAACCGTGCTCGCACATTGGCAATTTTGTGGGCTTTCTGATGCTCTCCCAATTCTTCCAAGGTCCTTGCCATTAACAGCTTCGGCAATTCGGCGATCAATGGCTTTAAAACGATGGCCTGATGCAGGACATTGGACGCCTCTCGCAATTTCCCCTGCTTTCGCAATTGTTCCCCTCTTTTGGTTAGCGCCATTATATTCGGATTATCTTGTAGGACTAGAAAAAGAAGGGGAACTCCGTTGGCGGTTGCAAGGTCTGCGATCTGCTCCAAGTTCGTTCGATACTGCTCAAATGGTACTCGTACAGAAACATTTCGAAGATCAACCCGTTGAGCATTTTGACCACTTACCCATTGGATAAAAGAAGATAATCTTCTTATTTTATTTAACCAAGGCCATTGCGCATATGAGGAAAATAAGGCTTTACTATCCTGATATTCCTGATTCAACACGGATCGTCGGTCATTAAAACTAAATGAAGCCAAAATAAGATCTGGCTTAATATCCAAACTCTCTTTTAAGACTTCCAGCCCTTGAAATGAAGAATACCCAGGAACGGCACGGTTCATTACCTCAACTCCGGGCAGCCTGCTTTCCAATAACGCTCCAAAAGTTGCATCAGAAGCAACCTTCAACCCATAGGAACAAGAATCGCCGAGAAGAAGAATCTTGAAATGTTTCTTTTCATCCGATATTTGCTCATGCTCAACATACCCCTGTTCATCAAACGTGCGGTACTCACGAGCCGCCCAGCCCGAATATCCAGGACGAGGCCTCCACCCGAGTTCTGGTGACAGAACCTTCCAGTCATTCTGCGAAACAAGATTCCAATCTTTTTGTACACTGACGAGGACCCTTGTCGAAGCCTCAACGAAGCCTACCAACAAAAGCGTCGCCATAAGAATCTGAATGAAATTTTTAGCGGAAACTTTCACGGAGTGCTCGGGGCACTTAAAAATATTCTACGCTTTCGCCAAGAAGATGAACGTCAAAGAGGCACCACTCACACCGAGAGAGGAAATTCGTCCACGTTATTCTAAAGAGCCACCCATGTCTTCAGGAGAGACATATGTGACTTCACTCCCTACATCCAGACTCCGATGGATTAAGAAGCTTGTTTGGGAGACTGCAATCATAGTGTCAAGAGGAATGGGAAGGGGTCCTCCATGCTTCAAGGCTTTGACAAATGCCTCTGCTTCTTCTTGATGCCCCTTGACCTGGTTAAAATAACTGTGTTTCTTCCCTCGATTCTTGGCATGAAGAAATAACTTACAGTAGTTATCAAGAATAGCTGTTTTTTGCTCCGCAAATACTTCGAGATACTCCTTTGATATACTCGAATCCCCATTGGCTAAATAATGAATGCTCCCAACAGATCCATCTGTCATACGTAGTGTAATGGTGACCGTATCTCTGTTATGAGCTGTATTGGCTGAGTTATCTATTTCTTTCGCATATATATGTTGAGGGAGGGCATCCGTGAGAAAGCAAATCATGTCTATAAAGTGACAGACTTCACCAATAATTCGTCCACCTCCTTCAATAGGATCAAAGACCCAACTATCGGGTGGAAAGAATCCGGCATTCACCCGGTAAGAGATAAACATTGGTTCATGCCGCCCTTTGAAAAACTCCTTACACTTCACCGCCAATGGCGAAAACCGTCGGTTGTAACCAACTAACAGTCGAGAATCAGGAACAGATTGGAGAGTCTGACAAACATCAAGCAAGGATGAAGGGGTCATGGCCAATGGCTTTTCAACAAAAACCGCTTTCCCAGCCTTGAGGGCAGCTATTGTCAGGTTCGCGTGATGATTATGTCGTGTCGCAATAACAACAGCCTGAATTTGACTGTCTTGAATAATCTCCTCTGGGTCACTCGTACAATAACGCGCTCCATATCGATCTGCGACATGCTTGCTCTTAATTCCTGAAGATGTACAGAAGGCTTCCATGCTCAACGATGACTGCTTGGCCAAGGCAGGCAGTAAGACACCTTGTGCAAATTGACCTGCTCCAATAATCCCAACACCAATCTTGCCAGATAAGGAAGGTCCTGTCCCATTAGAAAGTGGAACTTTTGAAGCCTTGGGGGTGGTACCAGAATATTCCAAAAGGATAGCGATCGCTGGCTCAGCAACTTCTCCTGTCACGACCTTATAGGCATCCTCTGCTTTTTCAATAGGATATCGATGGGTGACCAATGATTGCACGGACACCAACTTTCTTGAAATCAGTTCAAGAAAGGAGTCCATATTTCGACCTTCCGTCCAACGCACATAGGGCAAGGGGTAATCATGTCCTCGTACTTCATAGGTGGGATCATAGCGACCAGGGCCATAAGAACGACTGACAATGAATTTCAGCTCTTTTTCAAAGAAAGGCCGACGCTCTAAATGCAACCCCACGTCTCCCACTACAATTACGGTTCCTTTCAACCTTGAAATTTCTGCCGCCTTTTGAACAAGGTCGTCAGATTTTGTTGATGCACAGAGCAGCACAACATCCGCTCCATGACCATTGGTAAACTCCTTCACGGCCCCAACAAGATTTCCTGAACTCTCAACGATCCGATCGGCACCTAACGAAGCAGCGAGTTCACCTTTCGAGAAATCCAAATCGGATACAAGCACAGAACCGCCAGCACATCGTGCGAGTTGGGCCGCAACTTGTCCAATAAGCCCCAATCCCATCACGACGACTTTATCTCCCAATTGAATTTCGGCAAGACGAACACCCTGCATCGCAATGGCCCCTATCGTGACGAAAGCGGCATCATCATACGAAAGATGTCCAGGAATTTTCACCGCCAGATTTCGTGGGATATAGTCAATTTCTGCGTGATTGGCAAAATTAAGGCCAGCACAGGCCACTCGATCCCCTACCTGAAACTCAGTAGCTTCACTTCCCACTTCAATGACCTCACCAGCACAGGAGTACCCAAGGGGAATAGGGGCAGCCATGAGATTACTGACGACTTTGTAGGTATTCCAATACCCTTCCTGCTTTGCCTTATTGAGTACCTTCTGAGCCAGATCTGGTCGATCCCTCGCTTTTCCCAATGGTCCTTTATTGGCCAAGGCGATCACGGCTCGTTCTGTTCCAATACTAATAAGTGAGCGATGTATCCGAACTAACACACCCTCTGGCTGTAAAGCCGGAGGCGGGACCTCATCAACTTGCAACTTCCCGGTCTTTAAGTTTTGAATGATAGCTTTCATAGTTTCAGATTAGCCCTCACCTTTCGTTTAACATGACCAGACTATTCCACATGCACCGCCTGAAGTAATTGTTCGGTTTTAACAAAACGATAGGATTCTTGGACCGCATCAACCATTTCTTTACAACGAAAAATTTTTTCCTGCACCCGAAGAAAAGAGAGGGTAAAAAATTTCTCCTTCCAACTTCGATTGTGCAGACCACCGAGAGGATCTGCCATATCAGTGAGATGGAACAAGAGCACCATCGGCGCCCCCGTTTGACGAAACCGTCTTAACCCAAATCTAAAATACCCTGCCCCTAGCACCAAGCTATAACAAATATGAAACGGGACAGGAAGCGGATTATGCTTCGGCAAGGGAAGTTCTATCAATCGTCGATTGGGGATGACGACTTGTGGAGATATTGAAACATCTGTCACCTCAACTTTCCGCGCAAATTTTTTAGTTGGGAATAATGAGGAATCATATCGATACCCCGCTTCATCAATCATCTCGAGCGTTTCCCGGTCAATATCAAAGCCCGGAGCCCGAAAACCCTGAATAGCAACACCCAACACCGACTCAAGACGGGCGCGACTCTCAAAGACTTCTTTTCGTTTTTCATCACGGCTTAAGGTAGAGAGGAGACGATGTGTAAGAGAATGAGAGGCAATTTCATGTCCTCGTAAAATTGCCTCTCGGATTAATTCGCGCTTCATTCCGTCTTCCAGATCCTCGGCAATCGCAAAAAAGGTTGCATGAATCCCTGCAGTTTGAAAGAACCGTAAAAGGTTCAGAAACCCTGTTTCAAAAAGCCGATCTTCGCAGCCATGTCTTCCCCAATTATGGGCGGCATAGATGGCAGAAGCTCCATCAAGGTCAACGTGGATACACGCGTCTTGTTTTTGTTCTGGCACCACAATCGTGTCTCGTTCTCGAATTCTATCGCACGGGGTAAGGAGGCGAGGTCATGGTATAAACACCAGCCTCTGTTATTGCACGACGGTTTAATTCTTCCGTTATCCAATGAGAAATGAGTTCGGTATAATCTGGATTGGGATGACTATCCTTAAAAAAAAGCATCTTGCGAGCCCCTTCTTCTTCCTTGAAATGGGCATTAAACCTTTCCACTAAATCGACAACCCACACTCCCTCCTCCTGAAGCTTTTTTTTCCACCTCGTGACCTGGGGAGTGGTAGAAAGGCGATGCGGCTGTTCGACTCCACTTGGGAGCAAGACAAACATAAACTCACTATTATGTTGGTGGCAGATTTCATTGATTTTATAAACGAGATGTTCTACCAAATCCCAGTCCTGTTGCCCCGGCTCCCAAAAACTAAACAGCCTCCAATACAACCGAGAGCGTGCGAGTAATTGTATATGTATTTTTTCATACCAATACAGGGTGTCATAGGCTAACCCATGCTGAATTACGTTCCCATCCCGAATTTCCAGAATGGGATGATGCCTTCCCCAATCCTGTGCAATCAGTTTCTTAGGAACAGCTGTACGTCGAATATGATCGAAAATAAAACCAACAATACAAAGCCGAGTATCTGGATGTTCACGTAAAACCCGCTCAATATACAGATAATTTTGACCTGTGCCATGACCACGCACACCATAATTAAAAAACCTGTATTGTGGATTTTGTACTTGAAGCCTATTAGCCAGGACCGTTTCATCAGGAAGCCCCTCTCCAAACATAAAGGATCCTCCAAATAACCCCACTCGCACCCCTTGGGTAGGCCTGGCGGGTATGGCTCGTGAATGATCCCGATCAATCCGATAGGTCACATCCCAATCTTTTTGATACTCACCATCCAAGACAGAGCGCTGATGTCGGACTGCTATATCCGCACGGGGTATTAAGCCCAATTCTGAGTCTATCTCTGCCAGAGGTTGATCCCAAATATCCTGAAAACGATCTTGATGGAAGAAGCCCAAAGCTCCTTCAACTGAGAAAAGAATGGCCGAAACTGCCAAAAGGTTTATCCCAAACATTACCCCCATCATATCTTTTCTCGGCAAGCAGCACAGCACTGCTATTCCACCAAGGAACATCCAAGCCAATAACATGCTCCAAAAGGGAACGTTTGGGAAAAGAAAAAATACTCCCCCCACTACAAACATTCCCAGGATCACCACCATACCAGGCCAGTTGAATAGCAAAGACTTCATAAAAAATACGACTCATTCATGACGGTGAGAAATCAATAATCTCTCCCGTATCTACTGGATTCCAAAAACTAGCAATACCATCGATTCAAGGGTGGCCCAGCCATCCGGGTGATGAATCGAGGAGTCTTTTTCCAAAGACGACGGGCCAGACCATTAGAGTCATAATACGTTTCAATATTAGGAACCGAGCCTTGTATAGCCGCACTCAAGAGAAAAGCAGGCTGCGTGAGAGACCCCCACCCCTTTTTAAACGCAATAAGCCCCTGCTGATCTTTCGAGGAGGTCCCCCAACTTAACCTTCGAAATCCGAGTCCAAGACCAACCTTTATGGCCTCCCAATATAAAAGAACATAGGCTCGACGATCTACATATTGGGGAAGACAGACTGCAAATTTACTCACTAAATTCTGACCACCACAAAACAATAATAATCCTCCAACACATTGCCCCTGAATCTCTGCCAGAAGGAGCCGGACTGCACCAATGGGCAACAATCGTTTGAAGATGAGGTGAAAATATTTTTCACCATAGGCAGGAGTTCCAAAATCTCGAAACACCTCAAGATACACGTTAAAAAATTTTTGGAAGTCCTCCCATGAAGAAGCCTCCCGCACGGTGACTCCCCTCGTTTCAGCCTTTCGAATCCCTTTGCGGTGATCTTTGGACATTGCTGCCAGGGCAGCCTGCTCCGTGCTCAAATTCATTTCAGAAATGAGAACGGGAGAACTTTCCTGTAGCCCCAGTGCTTCACGTTCAGGAATGGTTGACTTTCCACGTAATTGAAGGAAATCAACTTGAAGATGTTTTGCCAGTGAGATAGCCTCACATATCAAGGCCTGAGCGGATTCTTCATCATCAGTAAGCGCTCCCCCTGAACCAATATCATAGGGCAACGAGATGAGTTTGGAACCTATGAACGGAACTTTCACATGAAAAAGTGGAAGTCCGCCAGTGATGACCCCCCTTCGTTTTGAGAGCAAATAAATGGGGTGATGCCCAAATACGTCCTGGATTAAATTTCTCCAAACGAGCGTATGATACAAATTTGAGTGAACATGCCCGACAACAAATGCGTCCCACTTTTGTTCCTCGCTAGGTTCTAACTCCGTGACCTGCACCTCATCCATCACTATTTCCCCTGATCTACCTTTTGGCCCATCAGTAGCAGTTCTAGGCGGTTGCCACCAAATCCAAAATTTGCTGTCGATGTTGAGGCAATATCTTGGAATGTGTAGGCAAACCGATTAATCGTGTCGCCACTTCTTCTGCCACTGGACAAGTACCCCATTCATAGCCATAAGCAGGCATAGCCTGTTTTTTCGTAACGGGATATATAGGCATTTTTATTGGCCAAGGTATCAATTCAATTCGGTGTTCCTTCGCCCGAGCTAATAGGGCATCTTTATCTCTTACAAAAATAGGGAAATAATAGAAGGGAAGATCGGTTGCTTGAATGGGGAGAGTCACATTCTCACAATCACGGAGTCCTTCGACGTACTCTCGACAGCACAATACCCGATGAGCCGTCAACTGAGGGAGCTTTGTCAATCCACGCATCCCCAATTGGCATTGATAGGCTGACAAGCGCATACCGACCTTCGTCACTTGGCACAAAATTTCCTGCTGGAGTGGTTCGTCTTGGTAACTCCCACTTACACGTTGACTCAATCCGAATAACCACCAATACCACTCCGGACGAAGAATATGGTTATGAAGGAATACCTCCATTCGAAGAGACATATTGCCCAACAAACCCGGGCTACCCATGGCATCTCGTTGCCGCTGCATTTTCCGTCCTAATTCCGCATCATTAGTAGTCGCCATTCCTCCACTACCCGCAGGAATAGGCTTTAATAGGTTCTGGCTAAAAATCGCAGCAATCCCATAACTCCCAGGCATCACCCCATTGTAAGAAGTGGGAGTACACTGCGCACAATCTTCAATAAGATAAATGTCCGATCCCTTAAGGAACTCAGCCGTGGCTTCAATCCCTGCATGGTTGCCATAGGTGTATTGAAACAGGATGGCTTTCACCCGAGGAGACAGGTGCTTCGCTAACAGGAGTGGATCTAGATTCAGGGTTTGCTCTGAAATATCGACATATTTGGGAGTAATGCCAAGCGAAAGTAGGGAAAGCGGGACAACCTTACATGTTAAGGGCGAAAGAAGAACCTCATCACCCGGGCCAACCCCCAAATTAGATAAAATACTACAAAGCCCTGTCCTCGCATAACTAAAGGCTACGGCATATTGGGCATGGATGAGCTTGGCAAAGTTCTCCTCATAAACACTTCCTTCCCCCCGCTCCATTCCCTGTGAGGACACAGATACCATTGAAAACCATTATTCGTAGTCCATTCGGTGGACGTGCCGGAAGGAGAATGAATTCTTTAGAAGAAAGAGAAAATGACAAGTACGCTCTTGGGAAGAATTAAATTATTTTTCTTGGGATTTCGAGAGCTCGCGCATCGCCTGAAAATAAGATCTGGCGGGGGATCCAATCACTTTTGACCCTTTTGGTAAATCACTCACGACAGTTGAACAGGCACCCACCACGGTCTGATTGCCTATGGTCACCCCAGCTTTAATAAAACAATTGGCACCTATCCAGACATCAGAACCAAGCCGGATTGGTTTCAATTGAGAATTCTTATGACTCTCACCCCCGACATAACCATACTGCGACAACATCTTGTGTTCCTGTGAAATAAGCACGGAATTGGGGCCAATACCCGAGTTGTCCCCTATTTCAATCCCTCCAATTCCGTCAATGAGCACATTGGTATTGATGGCGAAACTTTTCCCAATGGTCAATCCATAACTATTAACAATCGTACATCCTTTGCTAATCCAACAAAATCCATCGATCCGCTTCGTGGTACATTTTAAGAAAAGGTATCGAAAGGTAACTCCTTCAACCCCTGGCCAATTTTTGACAATCCACCAAAGATATTCTTCTGCAAATCGAACAAGAAGGTGCTTGAACGAATATTTCCGGACAATGTTCCAAACCGTTTTGAACATTCAGAAGTTATGAACTCCCAAGAGCTTCGAGTATTTTTGATACACTCACCATCTGGACAATTTGTTGATCGGAGAATTGGACTTCAAACTCTTCTTCCAAGGCTAATACCAAATTCATATGCTTAAGAGAGTCCCACTCCGGAACAGTATCTGGAGAAGAGTCTAGAGAGAGAGACGACTCTGACACTTCCATAACCTGACTCACCACATGGAGTACTCGTTCTTTCATAACATCACCTTTCTTCAAACGCCCACAAAGTTTCTATCTATATGACCGTTAGGCAACCAACTGTCTCACGACAAAACGGAAAAATATTTTGGACCAGCAATCTTGAACTCAGACAGATCCAACTGAAATCGAGACACACCATGTTCAGTTGTCTCAATCAAAGAAAACCCTTGATGAAGAAAGAATTCACGGACTTGGCCATTTTTGGCAGTGGGAATATAGACTCCAATGGCCACCTGACAATTTCGATCCTTCACGACCTTCAGGCAATGATGCAAGAAGGCTTGCTCAACGGTTCGACCCAATGCACGACAGGACAATAAAAAGGAGTCAATCTCTGCTTGTTGTTCCTGGTATCGAATGATGCACACACCGATAATACCTAGATCCCCAAACTTATCACCAAGCCTCGCATAGAAAATATCAACGTCCTTGGATTGTGAAAATTCTGCAATGTCTCTCTCTGTATATCGGCGGGTTGTAAGATTGAATTGATTGGTCTTTTGAGTCAGTTGGGCAAGCCTTGGAAGCGCCATTTTGTCACAAGGCTTCATCTCTAGAACCATCTGGAGGCTACGCAAGTAACTATCCAGGTCCGTGGCCTGTTCCTTGGCAACTGTTCTCTCCGACTCTTCCTGGTAGGCCTGATTTCTTTGCAAATCCTCGGCAGAAATGGATAGGGTGTCAAAGAATCCACCCCCTGCCAACTGTTCCCTGTACGTGACCGCCTTTTTTGCATCAAAATGCAGAACGGTGACTTCCGGAATTTCCTTCCGAACCATCTCGACTTCAAATTCACTGTCATCAATGAATACCAGACTATCAAGTCCAATATTTAAACTCGCCGCAATTTTTTTTATATTCCGCGGTTTATCATCCCAGTTAATTTGATAATTCGCGATGTGCTTTTTTTGCAGAACCATATCTGGGTGTTGGTCAAAGACCTCCCATACATCTTCTTCATTGTTTTTACTACATAAGGCAATAATGACTCCTCGATGTACTAAATTGAGGATTTCTACCTGGAACTCGTAATAGGGAGAGCCAGGATAGTCTTTTCCCAACAGAATGCCTGGCACCCCATCCTCCCCAACGACCCCGCCCCACAATACATTGTCGCAATCAAGCACCAGACATTTCTTATTTCTCCCCTTTAATGCAGCAAGAACCTTCCCAACTTCTTGCGCAATCCCTTCAAGAGCTTTTTTACTATAGGGGGATTTCCCAATGTGCCAAAACCTAGTATCATAAAACTCCAGCCCACCCACCTTCGCCAGCACGTGACTCATATCGACGAAATAGCAACCTTTGGCACTATAAAGTTTTTTACGTATGTCCAGATTCAGTTCATGAATCACTAGAGATTGACCCGAATCACCTTGCGCATCGAGTATCCCAAGTGACGGGTAAAGTGGCAACTCAAATCCACACCACACGATCGTGGCCGAAGTCTGCCGCCTGACACCCTCAAGAACCTGATCGACATACCCAGCAATTCGTTCTTTCTCAGCCTGAACTTCTCCGGGTGAAAGCACACCAAACGTACGCGCTAAGCTCCAAGATACCTGTTCAAGTTTTGAAATTATCAGAACGGCGTCTATCTCTTCATGCAGAATATCTTTATGGCCACCAATTGCTTCCTGAACGATGTTGTCATACTCTCCAAAATGACAAGTAGTTTTAAAACCGAGTTGGCCTATGACATACTTTAAATACGGCTCAATTGCCTCAATCGTAACATTACGCAAGCACGTCACATGTAATTCTGGCAACGACTTAAAAGCCTCACTCGCCAGAAATGCTTGAATGTTTTGGTAGGACATCACACTCAATGATCAGAAGACCGTTGGCAGGACCAGTCAAAGTCAAATCGGATTATGTGACAATAAACGCAGCAACCTTCGGGACATATTCCCCAGGCTTCCCTTCGTACGCTATTTCTTCAATATAGTCCTCAACGGTAAACCCAGCAGACTCGAGCTGCTTAATCACGTCTGAAGGCTCCCAATATAAATAGATGTGATCGGCATTCGGCGCGGTAAGGGCAGCGGTGACAAACCCGTGGCCGCCAGGTTTCAGAAGTTTCCTCAGGTGTTTCAAAAACAACTCGGGATCCGTCAAGTGTTCGAGCACCTCAACCGTTTGCAAAAATGGTAGGGGTTCGAGGTTCGCTCCAATAATATTAATATCTTTTGGCTCGAACTTGGATTCAAAACCCCACCCCGTAAGATTTTTCATGGTAAATGCTCGCGAATGGGGACTGATCTCTATGCCTTTCCCGGTAAAGGAAGGGTCGTGTCGAAAGATTTGAACTGAGTAAAATCCTGACCCAGTTCCCACTTCATAAAACTCCTTTTGGTCGGCATTATTCAGTAATGGAAGAAACTTTTTCTTATAATATTGAAATTGCCGATAATGATGTCTCCAGAGAAAGTGCGACACCAAAATTCCTGGCAAGTACAAGGTCATCATATATTGCTCATTCAGGTACACCTTCTCGCAGGCTTCCTCATATGACACATCCTCATACGCCAATTTTTTATTGAAAAGCTTCTGCAACCGCATGGCATCTATTGCGAAGCGCGTATAGCCTTTAATCGCGTTGAGATAGGCCTCCTCATCATTTCCAAAAAACTTTTCAAGATGATCATTAAACTCTTGTTTCCACTCTTCTCCGAATTCTGCTTCAACTTCTAGAAACGTTTTCTTAAAGATTGAAGCATGCTGGAAAAAGAGATCTTTAAATTTTTCAAATGCTACATGTGCCACGTTACCCTTCCCCTTTCCCTTCAGAATGAGTATCCTTAAACGCACAGGTCGTCTTTCCTTCTACACACAACGTTCCATCATTTTTGGTAATCAGCAAGTCCAGCAACACCGTCCCGAGCGGCTTCAGAATTCGCTTCACAGTGACGACATACCGGACAGAATCCCCAACATAGACCGGATTATGAAAATGTAGTTCCAATGACCCTATCACGGTATTTTCACCTGGCAATTCCATGCCGAGAATTCTTGAAAAATTGATTGACAATAAAAACCCGTGCACGACGAGGTCTTCAAATCCTCGTTCCCCAGAGAATTGCACATTGGTATGGATACCAGCCGTATCTTTTGTCATATGAATAAATTGCTGAATCGTCGCTTCATCAATGAGCTTTTCTTCTTGATAGGAATCCCCGACAGAGATGTCCTCAATTTTTCGTATAGTCATATCGTTTCGCTCTCTCGGTAAACTGTTTATGACATGGGGAACATGGATTTCCGAATATCCGAAAATGGCGTTTTGACACCACCCATATAAATAATGGCTCCGACGATACAGATGGGGATCATTCCTATTCTCCACGCGAGAATTAGATGGGCTCCTCCTTCGTATCCAAGCCCCCTGAATAGACCTTCAAAGGCAGCCTCACCTACTCCCAATCCCCCTGGAGTAATGGGTAACGCATTGGCCAACATCCCCAGAAGGGAAATCAGACAAATGGCCAGCCCAATTCCAGAGTTAAAAAAAACCTGACCCGCAAGATAAAACATGCCTGCCAAAGCTATATGCCCAATCATCGAATACCATCCCGCCCAAAAAAGAGCCGACTTTTCAGATCGAAACACGAAAATGGCGTCAGACATCCTCGCTAAATAGGCCCCACCGACGATGTGAGTGACGATATAGGCATACAATCGACTTTCTCGAAATGAGACCGACCAGGAGAGGGCGGTTCCCAACACCAATAACACAGCCCCAACTCCTGAGAGCAAGACCAGTCCCCCGACAAGTGGGTAAGTTAGAACAGTAGACATATTTATCAACGCCAATAACAAGATGAGTACAAGAAGAGAAAACAATGCAATCACTCGGTCAGCAAGAATGATCGTCGCAATCTCTATCCCTTTTTTTTTATGACTCGATACCAGATAGTATCCCTTCACGACATCTCCACCTGTCCCTCCAGGTATACAGAAGTTGAAGAGAGCCGAAATAGCGACCAACTGATATCCATACAGAAATGAAATCGGGATTTGATGGGGACGGAACAAAATGCCCATTCGCTTTGATTCAATAGCAGCACCAAAAAATACTAACGCAACGAGACTAGGAAATAACCAGGGGGTGGTAAAGAGTTTTTGCGTACCAGCCCACCCTCCCGTTGCAGAGATGACATACAGTAAAAGTCCTAGTCCAATGGCCACTCGTAGCGCAAGTAGTAGACGACCCTTCATAAAGCCAAAATTAAAATTCCATAGGGTAGGACAGGGAAAAACCCAAGTAATGCGGAGAAGCGCATCCCCTTGCGTCTACAGCCTCGTCGCGGCTCTCACAGACCGAAGTGAACCCTTTACCAATATGGGATAATGATCTGATCCTATGTCAGGACCGGTAACATACTCATGGATGTCCACTCCAATGTTAGTCACCACATGATCGATGGGGATCCAAAACAAAGGAATTCCAGCCGGCCAAGTTGGAAGCCACCCAAATTTCGAGCGCCAATCCGTGAGTCTTCCTTGCAGTAAGAATTTTTTAAAATAGGGCGACCAGGGCGTAATATTTAAATCACCCAAAATGAGGACAGCCTGTTGAAATGTAGCGGCATGGTGAGAGAGGGTTTCTAGCTGCTTGTTTCTCAATTCCCAATTGCCCCTCGATACGGGTGCCGGAGGATGAGCACCAATGAGAATGAGTTCTTTCCCCTTCATACGAATCCCTGCGGTTATCCATGGGTTGCCACCCTCCGTATTCGAGACTTGGGAATGAAATATTGGCTCACGACTTAATATGGCAATGCCAGTGGTGGGGTCTGGCCACACTACCCGATTGGAATATTCAGCCCCTAACGCAGTCAACCCTTCCATCCAGCGCTTGTCCACTTCCAACAACACAATCAAGTCGGGTTGAGACTCTTGGATTAACTCATTGAGACGCCCAAAATCTCGATTATAGTGATCAACGTTGGCGAGGAGAGCAAGGAATGTCTCCTCATGTAGCAGTTGGGAAGAATGAGGTTGTGCATGAACCTCTGTAAAGGATGGATATAAAATAAACCCATTCGCACAGGCACAGACTAATACTACCCAAGCGACTATGAACCTTTTTTGCCAGAGGAAAATACAGGACAAGACGACCAACCCAACTCCGTATTGGACCGGAAAGTGGCTAGCCATCTCAAAGATCCCGAACGACGCAGCGATAAAACTTGCAATGGTCGCCAGGGAAAGAATGGCTGCGACAAAAAACAAGGCATACTGAAAAACGGATTGCCGTTGCGGTGTCATCCGACCTTGGGAAGATGTTTGAGAGATAATGCAGGAAAACCAGGTCTCCCCAAGATGGCCAGTAATTCCGGTTCCCGCAGAAAGAACAACACCATCAGATAAGTGGCCGATCCTACAAAAATCTGAAGACCCCAAAAATAACTTGCAGTTGACCAAATCAGTAGAACCATCAAACCTATACCGAGTATGGGAATTCCAAAAATTTTCAGATGACTTCGGACATCGATATAGGTATGCGCATAGTAAGAAATTAACCCAAACCAGGCGATATCAGAGAGTACCGTAGCCACAGCCGCACCCACCATGCCATACATGGGGATCAGGATAACCGTCAAGAAAATATTCACCCCTGCCGATACCCCGGCACAGGTGAGATCCTTCACTTGTTGACCAATCGCAAGTAGGGCCTGGCGGTACACGCCACGAAGCACCACTAACACAAACGACCAGGACAATACTTGTAAAGCGATCACTGATTCCTGAAAGCCTTTCCCATACAACAGCTCTATAATGTGCGGGGCCGAAAATGTGGCCAGGACGCCACAGGGTAAAATGACAAGAGCTGAAATCTTCTGAAGTCGAAACACAATCCCTCTGAAGAAGTCTTCATTCTCCATATAAGCACGAGACAAAATAGGCAAAAGTCCCAAAAAAACCATCAAAGGAATGGCCAACATCGCCGTAATGGGTTTATAGGCTGCCCCATACAATCCTACGGCAACCGGCCCCAACATAAGGCCTAAAATAATGGTGTCAAAATTATAGTTGAGAATACCCAACGTTTGCGTAGCCCCCATTGTCACAGAGGGGCGAAGAACTTCTAGAGCATTGGTGAGTGTAAAAGGAATGTGGCCCCATCCTTCAGCGAGAAAGACCACTCCTCCGAAATACCCTGCCAAGAATAAGTCCGCCACTATTTTAAAAATTGGGACCCAGACGAGTTGGGAAGACCCCTTCACCGTGATGACCACACCCAAAGCAAAAATTATCTGCGAAAGCGCGAGCCCACAACCTACATTGAAATACCGTTCCTGGCCCATCAGAACCCATTTTAGACTCAGAGCTTGAGCAAACAAAGACACCCCGTACAAAAGGAGAATAAGCTTGAGGGATGGATAGTTGGGAAGAAAAGGCAGGAGCCCAATGAGCACGACCATACTGAAGAGAGCCAGAAGGGATTTCATAGGAAGTATCTTGCCAATGAGGAGACGAAAATCCTGTCCTTGAGCGATAGCCCTCATGCCCCATATTTCCATTCCACTATCAGCCAGCAACAAAAAGTACGCAACGATCGAAACTGAAAACTCAAGAACGCCATACCCTTCAACTCCGAGTACCCGAGCTAAATACACAAACGAAAGAAAATACAAGACTTTGGATAGCCCATCTCCTAAAGAGAGGTAAAAAATTTTCTGGCCAGCTTTCATATGTAAACAGATCCTAGGGATGGGGAGAGGCTTATGGATTCATATTCGATAAACTTGATTTTCGAGCCACTGCAAGAAATAGGGGGCCAATCTTATATAAAAACCACCGGGTCAATGCGACTTTGGTCGATATCCTATACACATCAATAATAATTTGGAGCGCCTTACTAAAATACTTTCGCTGGTTTTCTGAAACATCTGGCAAGCCAAGCTTCAGATCATGAAATCCAGCATTCCGAAGAAGATGTTTCAGTCCGGATACAGAAAGCAACTGGCGTTTAGGAGGAATACCTCCCTTCATTTTGACATACCTGGCAATCCACGACTCTGGAATAATCCCCCCTAGCCATATTCCGGCATGAGGGTCAGGACCAAGGCTCAATTTATTGGGGGTCGTGATACACAACAATCCCTGTGGCGTTAAGACTCTCCCCACTTCTGATAGGGCAGAGGGTTGGTCTCGCAGATGCTCGATCGTCGACTCCGACACCACCACTCCAAAAGTCTCTCGAGGGAAAGGAAGGGCCTCGGCACAGGCGCAAATCAGGGGAACGTGTACCCCGGCTTCTTCAAGCCTTTTTTTACCCAATATTAACCAACGAAATGCAATGTCGATTCCGATTATTTTGGAAAAGGCGCGAGAGGCAACGACTAAGAAGGGAGCTGTTCCACAACCTATTTCTAAAGCCGGCACGTTCTGAAATTCACGTGTATCTTTCTCATCCAATAATTTCGTCCAATTGTGAAACGTCGTTTCAGCTCGGGCCTGCCCTGCCATTAAGCCTCGAGAGTAAAGTCGAGCGTGTTCGGGAGGTACGACAGACGTCAAGCTATAGTAATATTCAATCAACCCTTGAAAATCGAGTTCGTGAAATCTGGAAGCGACTTTTTCTCCCTTTTGGCGATCTTGATCAAAGTCGATATAGGGATCTGGGAAGACACGCAAATCAGGAATTCCCTGTATGACCGGAAACTCTTTTCTACAGGCACAACAGGTAATTAGAGAATCCTGCTGTTCTTTTCCCACTAAATCCCCATGGCAGGAAGGACAACAAATCTCAATCCCCTCGTAAATCAACTGGTGCCACTTTCATGTGATGAGGAATTTGCCGTTGGCTTTAACCAGGCCGGAGGCGTTCCAGTGATACATCCAACAGTTTCCCCAAGAGCCCATACAGTATTGAGTAATAAAATGTAAGGGAAGGCCAATACAAACTCTTTGATCCATCGCTCTTTTTGAAAAACCTGCGCAGTGATTCGCCCCACGGTTAAGGGAGGAGTCAGCATCGCCACACCCCCACGTATTATTCTCTTCACTCCCGACTCATGGGTCACCCTCCCACTCCCAAAGAGCCTCCCAAAACTAAACCGATCTTTTAAGGCTCTCGATATGGTCATATCTCTATGTTGATACACAACAATGCTCGGTGATAACCAAAGGGTCCCTCCACCCGACTCAAGTGCATGATGAACATCTGGCTCATGAAACTCCGCTGACCACACCTTTGCAATTTGTTCTAAAGCAGCCCGTTTGTAGGAGACATTACAATCGGTGAGATGATGTACGATGCCTTCAGAAATTGGCGTCATATACCGTAAGTAATCGGCAAAGAAAAACGTCCAATTCAATGGTGAATCCGGCACCTCCTTTTCAACGACCCCACCGATAGCCACATGGGACTGCGCATGCAGCGAAAGAATTTCTTGGCACCAATTCGACGCAGGACGACATTGATCTTCTGTAATCGCTACAATCCTTCCCTTTCCCCTCTTAACCCCATAGGAACGAAGCTCTGCAAAGGTTCGCATTCCGTCAAGTTCAAAAAACTCAACTTCTGGGAACTCCGAGACACAAGAAGGTATTTCAGGGAACCGTGCATCATACGGGACAAGGATTTCACCCTCCAAAACTTGCACCTGAGGCAACAAAGCCCGCAAACAGGCCTGAAGGCTCTTCTTTCCCTCAAGAACAATCACGATGACGGACAGCGAAATACTCGAACGATCAGTCTGATTCATTATTTCCTTCTGTACATTTCTCTTTCACAAGAGGGAATGAAATTCACTTGTAACCTTGAAAATCTTCTCCTGAGCACGTTACTTCCTCAGGGGCTTCAGGGCTAAGACTGCTCCGGTAAGAACGACCCCAATCCCGATGAGCCCAAAGAAAAGAAGACCAATACGAGGAATCTCCTTGCGATGGGAAATGAGTTTAATGGTATCAAACGTATGGAAGCTTTCTATTACCGCACGAATACTCGTCAAATCACTACTCCATCGGATAGAGCCGTTTTGCAAGGACATGTAGACAAGCGTCCCACCGGGATCATCCAGGGTGAACCGCATCGCGGGAAGTGGCCCCCAGAGGTAGGCGAGATCATAGCGATCTAACCGTTCCATATTTTTGATTGCGACAGGAGATGAAAAATGCTGTTGGAGTAAATCCTCCGCCATCTTGGCATCGAAGATTCTGACGTCTCCATTCATTCCGTCGATGAGATACAACCCACCTTGTTGTATATTAACTTTATAATAAACCTGACCCCATACGTGAATGAGTTCTGCTTTCCGTATATCAACGGACTGCCCAATTTTCTGCTCAAGAAAAGAGATCGCTTCTGGAAGGGAAACCGTCACAGCTCGCCAGTCTGGCTTAGGACTTCGCATTAATCCCGGTGGTGTATCAGAGAATTGAGGCAGTACCATCAATATCCCACTAACCAACCATAGGAACATCACGACGCCAACAACTATGGCCATCCATTTGTGTAGGCTTCTAGCGTTCCACGACATGAGAAAGTCCCCACAACCTTCTTCCCGAAGCTCCATTTGTTAAACTGGAAGCTCGAGAAGCAAATACCATTCCGGTCTCTCCATCGAATTCGTCATGATCAATCTGGAGTCCAGCTTCTCTCAGTCTCTCCATGGTTTGCTGATGTCGATCCTGACCATGTGTTTCCATAACAACTAAAGACGTGCGCTGCAATGCTTCTGAAGCTCCTTCCATGACATCTAACTCCATTCCCTCAACATCCATTTTTAATAGGGCAATCTTCTCAATCCGTTCCTGTTGAAGATAGGCATCCATAGTCATAACCTCAAACTCATGCTCCTCCGTATCCCACCGACAAGGGATTGAAGAAGCCATGACGTGATCTTTATCCACTCGTAGAGTCGCACGTCCCGGCTTACTGCCTAAAGCCAAATTTCGAATAATTGCCCGGGGACAATTCCGCTTGACCAATGCCACATTTCGCTCCAAAGGCTCAAAGCAGTGAATTTCTTTTTCAGGATTAAAATGAGCAAACCACCGCGCGGCCAAACCAATATTGGCACCGACATCTAGAATAACCCCTTCTGGTTGGATTTTCTTAATGCGATAGGTTTGCCGATAAATTAAGTTTGCAAGATTGGTTATATCACCAAAATTGTCCCGAAAATAGAGATCCCCATAGATACTTGAAAGGGAGAACACTTCTTTCGGTTCATGACGAGCCAGGTGGAACCGTGCTCTGAGATTTTTGGTTTGATGCCAAAAGATCTTCCACTGCTCGCTTGGACTCCGCCCTAAGGTTCTTGCACAGGCAATATAGTCAAAAAGTCGACTCACATTATTCATGCCATGTTCCTACCTAATTGTTGTTTTCATCATATACACCACAGCTACTTGAACGTGCCGAGTGACATTCTTCATGCAGAATCCTTAACCTGGACTCCTTCAGCTGCCATTCCTTGGCTCCTCAGAAACTGATGTAAGGCTCTCGCCACAACCTCGTGCCCTTTAGGATTCAGATGTGAGTTGTTGGGTATAAAGACACGGTCTCTTGGGGTCACATGTATTTGACTCGACACATCCAGAAATGGGATTCCATGATTAGTTGCAAATTTCCCTACTCTCTCTCCACGTTCTGCATCAACCGCTCTTCCTTGAGACGTCTGGGCTCGCCCCGGGATATAGAGTATCACCAAGGAAAAGCCATGAGTTTTGGAGAGAGCTATGAACTTTTCAAGAATAGCGGTATTAATCTCCCATTCAATATTGGAAAATTTCCAATACCCCTGGTACAAGGCCTGGTAGATATGCATCTTTTGAAATGTACCCAATTCAGGATAGGGAACTTTTTCTAATTGCCCACCCCGCAATTGATATCTTGGATTTAAAAACCCCACTCCTGAATAGTAAGGGCTCACTCGATGCAAATCATCTGTATAGATCGAAAGCACGAGAACATCTGGACTGGCAAAGCCCCCGACTGCCTCAAAGGCCATTAACATCAGGTCTAACCCCCAACCGGTCATACCCAGATTGTCAACACGCCAGGTGGGCTCGAATTCCTCTAGTTTATTCGAAAAGCGTTCCGACTCCTCGACCCCCTGGCCAAACACGAAGGAATCCCCTGCGATGAGGATTCGCCTTCGATTGTCTGAATCTTGGAACTCTCGATGACTTCGAAAGCCATGGCCATTGGATCGAACGGTCAAGAGGCGAGGATTTTTCTCGGGATAGGAATAGGTTCTTACTTGCGAGGGCGTCAGATGATATCCATAGACATCCGAAGCCTCATACAACTCACATATTCTGGGATCCCAATATCGACACTTGGGTGCAGGAGGGGGAGGATATAACCCTGCCATTTGTAATCCGACCTCACCAATCCCAACAGCTATGATACAACTGAAAAGAACAAGGAGGAGCCCCCCAAAAGCCCGCCTGCCTCCTGTTAACGCTGATGGAGGAGAAGAAGTCATACTGATAGTGAAAGCAAATGGAACCTACCAATCAGAATCGTGAGAGATCTGCTCTTAGATCGAGGAAAGTTGGCGGTTAAAGCGATAACGCTTCTGCAATTTCGATAGTACGTTGCCCGTCATAGCCACTGGCAATAGGAGAAGCTTCACCACGAATAGCACGAGCAAGCTCCGCAAATTCAATTTTAAAACTCTCAGTCACCACCCAACGATAGGACTTCAAATGTTCGAAGAAAAATGTTTTGGGGAAGTAGTATGTCTTTTTTTTCGTCGCACCTCCCAACTGCTCTGCCCAAATCACTTGAGTCATGATAGGAAAGCACCAGGTTCGAATACAGCCCCGGGTCCCATACATCTCGATCAGAAATTTATAGCCCATCCACTCAGTCCAACTGGCCTGGAGGGAAGCCAAGACCCCTTTGGGACTTTGAAGCACCGCAAGCCCATTATCTTCACAACCTGGAAATTGCCATACCGCATTGGAAGCAAATCCCTTTACATCCTGAACCTCACCCATAAAATAACGTGTAAGATCTATGAGGTGAATGCCATTATCCCGCAAAGCCCCTCCCCCCATGACAGCCTCCTCATGTAACCAATCATGGTTATGATCCTTTGCCGTATACCCAGCATAACTCCTGAGATGACTCAATTCTCCAATCATGCCGGAGTCAAGTAATTCTCTGGCCTTCATGACAGAGGGGTAAAACCGATAATTAAACCCGGTAGCCAAGACCCGCTCATTCTTTTGTGCAGCTTCGTTCATTGCACGGCACTCTTCGGAATTACGGGCAAGTGGCTTTTCACACAACACATGCTTCTTATTCTTCAAGGCTTCAATACACATTTCGGCATGAAGCGATGGAGGTGTGGAAACAATAATGACATCAAGATCGGACCGTTGGACTAATGCTTTCCAATCAGGCTCACGGTGGCTAGAAAACTTCTTGGAAAACTCCAGCGCTCGTCCCTCATCAACGTCACTGACAGCCGTCAATTGATGCCCACTCTGCACCAACGCATCACCACGCAACTCTCCAATTCCTCCACATCCAATGAGCCCAAACCGTAACCCCATATTATTCTCCCACGTCGATGGTATGACTGAACAAGCCGGACTTAGTCTTCGACAACATGCGTTTCAAACACCCTTCGAAATTCTCTCCATCTGTCCCAATCAAATTTCCCATCCTCCTGAAGACATTTCACAGCCGAATAGGCCATAAACAAGGCATGATGTGTATTGTCATGAGCAAATAACCCTTGGCGACCAAAAGAAAGGAGATTGGCAAAGTCATCAAGGGAGGTATCCAAGGTGTGAAACTTTTCTTCGTACCCTTGTCGATAAATTGGATAGGCATGTGGAAGTCGACGGACAAAGACTTCCTTGAGAGGGACGTTCCCTGGAAGACCCGCTGCTTCCAAGGCCTGCCGAACCAACTCGCCCAGGGCCTGGTCATCCATGTTCCACACCTCGTCGCTTTGTGAACAGGGCAACTCGGCACATAACACTGTCAGCCCTGCTGGCCCATTGAGGCTGTAATTTTTCGGTTCAGAGAGCCGGCTAATACGAATCTCAGACTCTGGAAAATAATGGGCATCAAACTCGGTAAATTGTTCTTGTTCCAAGACGAGATACACGAGCAGCATGGCACGATATTCCAACCCCTGAATCGCCTGTTGCACATCCGCATGAAGGCTAGGATCAAGTCCTCGTAGAATGGCGGTAATCGGAAGCGTAGACCACACCTGATCACAGTCGAGGGACTTCGTCTTGCCTTCCTGTTCAAAGCAAACTTGCTGGATAACCTTCTCGTTTCTGCGAAGGGATTGAACTTGTGCCCCAAAGAGAAACGTCACCCCCTTTTTTTCAGCCTCATGGTACATGGCTTCAGTTATCTGCCCAAACCCTTTGCGCGGATAATAGAATCGTCCAGCCCCAGGCGGTTTAAATCCCGGAACGGCTGATGCCACCTTCCGAATCATTTTCCCTAGCGAACTGGCTCCGACCCTTCTTTTGGCTTGTGTGACGGCTAATTCTTCGGGCTCCACCCCCCATAATTTCCTTGCGTAGGGGAAATAGAAATCACGGCAAATGGTGGTTCCTAAACCAGCCTCCAATATGGTGGCAAATGTTTCCTTCTGCTCGTTCTGATTTCGACGGCGGAATGTTTTCTGAAATAAATCCTGAATGACTCCAATAGCAAATGGGACTGGCAACTTAAGCAAAAGGTCTTGCGGTTTAAGGGGAAAGTGAACCCAACGACCTTGAAGACGGATGCGGCCATGACGTGGTCGATTTAATAAATCTGGTCCTAACAGGAGTTGAATATCTTGAAAGACCTCTGGCTCACAGGCCGGATGCAATCGATGACTTCCAAAATCAACCATCATGCCGGCAAGCTCAAAACTTCCCGCATTGCCACCAACCACTGTATGACGTTCGAGTACGGTGACCTGAGAATATCCCTGTTTTGCCAATTGAAAGGCTGCGCCAACTCCCGCAGGCCCGGCCCCTAAGATCACGATACGTGTATCCTTCTTTGACATGGCGATAACTGATCCTATCACTTAGTGAAATTAGCCCATAACCACACTAAGCATTTCTCAATGACAATAAGCATTCGCAACTCGCACGGCATTGGCCATCAGGCTAAACGTTATATTTTTGGCTGGTAAAAAGGGGAACGTGGACCCATCCGCGATATAAAGATTGTTAAAATCATAACTTTGGCAATCAGGCGAAACATGCAAGGGTTGGGGTCGAGTGGACATCGGGAGCGTACCGGCATAATGAACGCTCGCACCCATAGGTCTGACATGAACCATTCCAGGAGGAACAACCCCGCCGAGGTTTCGCAAAATCTTTTTAACGACCCCTACAGCTTCAGAAATTCTGGATTCATGTTGTTTTCCTGGCTTGTAGTCAATACGTAACTTTGTTTCGTTGGTCTCTTCATCTACCTCAAGGGTCAACAGATTTTCCTCACGTCGATCATCAGATAGATTAACGTTGACCATTCCTAACGCGGCATGAAGATTACGAAACAGAAAAATGGCTGAACGCAAATCGCAGGGCATACGATGAATCAGGGGATGCACAAGTGCTGATTTCAAGGTCGTAATAAGACCGTGGATGGGATGAGTATGTTGTGGGGATTCAATCCCCAAAGCAATTTGGTGATATTGATAGGTATCGTTTGAAAAGGACTTTCCAATTTGATCGACACTGACAAATGGGACGAGAATTTGTTGGTTATCCATTAACCCCGAGAGCTTGACCGTCTTTCCCGTTTGTTTTCGTATCGCTTCTAAAAATATTCTTGAGGTAGAAAGAGTTCCTGCAGCCAAAACAAGCGACTCTATTTCCATTTCCTCAATGGAATTGGTTTTTAGATTTTGTGTGACAAGGTGAGACACCTTTCCTTGAAGGGATACTTTAAAATAATGAACATACTGATCAGGGATATAGTGAAAAGAGTCAAATTGTTGGCAATCGCGTAAGGTAAGCGAAGGTGTGTAGAAGCTATCTTGCGGACAACCCCATAAACAACGCCCCAAATATGAACAAGCTTGTCGGGCTTCAATGTTTTCGGTTGCCGTGGCCAGACGCGCACGACCCATAATGCAACCTAGTCTTCTATTGAACATTTCTTTTTTCTTTTCATACTTTCGAAGTAACGATGAGGAATGCTCGTCAAGATTGAGCGGAGGCTGAAGAAACCGGTGAATGGGCATCAGTTGCTCCAGATCATCCTGAACCCCAGACACCCCAATTCGCCGAGCCACCTCACTATAACCTGGCTCAATATCATTATAGGTAAAGGGAAACTCGGCTAAATCAGTATCATTAAAGGGATACACTCCTCCGGTCCATGCTTCGGCTAAGCCACCACTCGCAAAGGAAGCCAAGGGAGAAAACCCAGAAGATTTCAAACGATACTGTGAGATGGGAGAAAAAACATATTGTTTACTGGGTGGAAAGCCATAGTACTCCCCCTTCGTGCCAGGATAGATGACGGAATCAAATCCTTTTCCCAAAAAGTAGTCGACAGGATCCTCTAAATGCTCTTTTAATCCAGCTAAACCGTCCCAGGGGTTCACAGCTTGTGGCTTTGGTTTTCCCACATCCAGCATAATAACTTCATACCCCTTTTGGAGCGCCGTGAGGGAAAAATGCATGCCACTAGGACCTGAGCCGACGACAACCACTTTTTTTGACATGAGAGATTAAAACCGTTAACTGGTGAGTTTGTCTTTAAATAGAGAGACAAGATGGGCTGGTAACAATGTTACAAAAGAAGCAAGCATGGCACCGGAAAAGGAAAGGCCGCGTCCCATACACTTTCCAAGTAGCTTAAATTTCGAACAACCATCCGGCCGATCAATAATGGAATAGCTTTCTGGTGCACATTCAAGAATCGCGAGTAACAATACGAGTTTTTTTCTGAAATACGCACCTTTATAAAACAGGGCACAGTAGACATCGGCGATATATGTCGTCAACGCTCCAACCCTTACGAAAGACAGCAAAAACCGATCAAACGAACCTTGCCCCTCAGATCCAGGCGGGTGGCCAGACTGATGAGCCTCTTGATATTTCCTTATGATGTACGGATTGGGATGAACTCCTACGAGATGTTGACTAAATATTCTGCATTCGAGCCCGTACAGATCCTCTGATGACTTCGTCATAACAATTAACAAGATCCTATCGATAACCCAATCATGTCATCAACCGATTTCATGCGGTTATGCCACGAACGACTCACAACATTCTCCCTGGCTATCCCATCATTACGAAAGGATGACAATTGACCTGCAGAAACAGGAAGCACATTACCCACCAGCCGTTCCAATAGGGAAAGAATGGTCTGGATCGGTAGAACAGGGATAGGAATTCGTATTGTTGGAGATTTGCCATGATACGCACGGTAGACTTTTTCAAGAAATTCTCTCATGGTAATGACGTCAGGCCCACCTAATTCGTAGGTCTCATTGTTAAAGAGGTCATCTCGAATAATTCTCATGAGACATTGTCCAAGATCCTCAACATAAATGGGTTGGATTTGCACCTTTCCATCGCCAGGAATAAATAAGAATGGCGTTTTGGCAAACTTGGCAAGTCCTTCCCACGCTTTTCCGTTAGGCCCAATAATAATAGTTGGCCGAACAATGGAATAGTGCATTTCACTTTTTTGAATTAGGGCTTCAGCCTGCTCTTTCGACTGAGCGTAATAATAGTTGTGTTTATGTTGAAAGGTAACGGCAATAGAACTGACGAACAACATTTTCTTGACGCCAGCTTTATGACACTCCTCTACAAGAATTTCTGTGCCTTTAGTATTTACCCGGAAAAACTCTTCCGCTCCTCCCTGTCCGGTAGCCCCCGCCATATGGACCAGCACGTCACATTGCTGAAGATAAGGAGCGATCACCTCCCGATCACTAATATCCCCCTGAACGAATTTGACTGAAGAGTTGTGAGCCATTCCATCTGCAGAAATTGGATGTCTCGTCAAACACGTGATTGAGCGGACCTGTTCTCTTACCACAAGCTGTAAAAAATGCTCCCCCAGAAATCCAGTCCCCCCAGTCACAAATATATCCATGGATGTCATGTCGTTCCCCTCAACGACCGGACACACGTGGAAGGGTTGTTGCTTCTTCCTGTGTCGCCGAAAGGCTTTCAATAGAGTTGATATTATGGAGTGAATCGATGATATACAGAGGACGATGCTTGGTTTCGTTAAAAATTCGTCCAATATATTCACCTATAATACCTAAACAGATTAGTTGGACTCCTCCAAGAAAGAGCATGCCCACCATTATGGTCGCCCAACCTTGAACGGTGTAGCCCAAAGCTTTTTGGATAAACACACTGCAGGCGTAGATAAAGGCAAAGACCGACGTAAGATACCCCAACAACGTCGCAATCTTTAAGGGGATACTGGAGAATGAAGTCAGACCATCGAGGGCGAATTTAATCATCTTTCTATAGGGGTACTTAGTTTCGCCAGCAAACCGTTTCTCTCGCGAATAGGGTATGCCAATCTGCTTGAATCCTATCCAGCTCACCAACCCTCGAATAAATCGATCGCGCTCCTGTATTCCCTTTAATTGTGCCACGACTCGTCGACTCATGAGCCGAAAATCACCGACATCGACCGGAATATCAATTCGAACCAATGCTTTTAGAATTCGGTAGAACAATGCGGCCGTCATAAGTTTCAAATGACTCTCACCTTCACGCTTATCACGTACTCCGTAGACCACATCAAATCCTTCTTCCCACTTCTGCAGAAAACGTATAATAACCTCAGGTGGGTCTTGAAGATCAGCATCGATAACGACGACTGCATCACCTTTTGCGATATCGATTCCAGCTGTTATCGCTGTTTGATGACCAAAATTCCTTGAGAGCTTGATGACCTTGGTTACGGGATCCGTTTCAGCAAGCTGAACCAAAGATGGGTAGGAATTGTCGGTACTGCCATCATCAACAAAAAGAATCTCCATCTCGTACTGTGGTAACTCGTTCACAAGAGCTCGGATACGCTGATAGAAGGCACTAATACCCTCTTCTTCATTAAAGACGGGTACCACAATAGATACCATACGTTTTCTCTTCTTCTGTGAGGGGGCGGTTACTTCATGATGGGAAGACATAACTATCTCAACGCATGGATTTTTTTCAATTCAGGACTTGTCGAGTAACGGCCGACACCTTGCCGTCCATAAAATATATAAAAGAGCGGCCGTCAGGAGAAACAACGGAAGCGGAGAATACCCATTTGAAAATATATCGCCAAACTGTCCTTCCATTCTGGACAGCGTCGTTAAGATGGGAAGCTTAAATCCACCCCAAAAAATCTGCAGAATTGGATCAAGCATTCCCAGCCCTCTCTCGACATCCCGATACATGGCTAAGGCCCAACTTTGACTAATCGAAAGCACACCAATAACCAACACCCAGAATGACGGAAGCCTACCCAATGCGACAACGGTGGGCAGAAAAAGAAAGGGGAGAATAGGTGCCATATATCGGAGTCCTGTATTAAACTGGAGCCTTGTATAATTCACACAACTAAAAAATACCCAGAGTCCAAGAAACAATGTGAGGATAAAAGAAAGTTCAACCCAGGGCAATCGTCCCACCCCAGTCCTATTGGCCAGGGGTGCCCAAAAGGCCAAGAGCAGGAGCGGGCTAGTCACAAAAAGGCCATACCGATAATCAAACCCCAGCAACAGAAATAAATCCCATTGTGGGAGACTAAACCCTTGGTACCCCCGATCGATCCATTCAACAGGTGGCATCCAATGTTGCCCAGGGAAAAACGGATGTCCAAAGCTCTGCCATTGGTAAAACCATAAGAGAAAGACCGGAGCTAAGGTACCGAGTACGTACCAAAGTCCCTCGCCTATTGCCTCACGAATTGACACCTGCGAGAAGGATTTGACCATGGCATAGGAAAATATCCCCAGCAAAAAAATGACGCCGCTATAGTCAAATAAAATGGCAGTCCCTCCGGCTAACCCTCCAAGGAAATATCGTACCGGCACGGACCATGTTCGGCATTGAAAGGGATTCCATATCGCCACAAATCCCAAAAACGCGATATGCCCCAGCATGAGGTTATGATTCAGGTATCCAGTACGAAAAAACACCGGAGTTCCAAATGCATAAAGAATGGCCAGCCAAAGCGCAATTTTTTCTGAGGGAAAGACTGTGCGTAATACCAAAAACATCAGAACCGCACCCAAGGCAGAACTGGGAGCCATGCAGAAGACCTGCATGATCAAAGCGGCTAAACCAAACTTTATGTCAAGCCCACGATTCCATGAGTCTTCAAAAAACTTTTTTGCCATCGGCCATGGCGTATTATAGGCAGGCGGAGAAGCACCACTGGCCTCCCGTGAGGTTCTTACCCGTTGGACCAAAAAATCAGTAACAGGGCGAGCCATGACATAGGGTATAGCTGCCAACATAGATACACCGGGATTACTCCCAATATGCCATCCAAACCCCTCCTTCTCAAATAGGTCAGGATGCATATTTGCATATTCATCAACCTTAAAAGAGAGATGATCACCAATGGCAAGAGCAAGATAGATTTCTCGAACAATATTACTTGAAAAGTGCAGGGAAAAAATCAACCAACAGGTGAAAAATAATCGGACGGCGATTTGTTGAGTCGATAGCCCACCCACACTTGTCTGCGTCTCGTCTTGGGAGAATTCCATAAACTCGATGCCTTTATCTCTTATTCAGCCTAATTGAATGCCCAAGGGAGTAGAAGTAGAAATAGAATTAGCGCTTTACAAAACGAAGGGTATAAATCGCTTCGTCCGTTTGCAATAGTCCACATAGGAAGGAAATGAAAGGGCCAAGACCCTTTCTTCTGCCTGCGTTTGTCGGAATACGACTACCGCAAGAAGGAGAACACCCAACACCAACCAGGAATTGAGCGCCAACTCTAAGCCTAATAATAAGACAAGGTCTCCCGCGTAAATTGGATGTCGTATATATTGGTAAATACCACTCGCTACCATGGATTGTTCTGGAAGTACTTGATAGTCTTCAAGGTCAACCCAATTATCACCAAGTTGGATTCGGCCAAGAATTGCTGTTCCTAATCCCATTGTAAAAAGGGTAAGCCCGACAGCACGAATCATCGAGGGATCCGAGGTAATGGGAAAAATATTCAGAAACGCGGTTTGAATCAGTAAACCAACCAATACCCCTAGCTTCCCAAGTTTCACAATGCTGACTTTCAAAGAAACGGGCTTTTTCCCTTTAGAGGAAGTGGCTAACGCCCCTTCCTTACGCTTCAGCACCTCCCATAATACTTTATGTGCAAGAAGACCTATTAATAAGAAAATCCTATAGAGTTCCACGCTATCTCACCTCGTTGTTTTGCATCCCATTCCTTACCAGCATACCGACAAAAGGCTTCCTAATAGTAGGAACATTTCCTCAGTCATCTATTCGTCTCGCGTTGACCGAGCCCCAATTCGTTCGAGCCAATCGCCCGCGAGAGAACAAGAGGTCTTGTATGCTGCGCCATACGACGCAGCACACCATCCGCCACCATACCGATAAAGAGAAATTGCATGGCTGCTAACAACAACAGGAGCGAAGAGGTCGAAAGAATAGGCTGATAAAATGTCTCCATTCCAAACTGCGCTGCTCGTTGAACTACCAAGGCCACGTCAAAGACTGACTTCAAGAGCCCTAGCGTTGCCCCAATGTAGGCCAACGGCAAAAAAACTTTTAGCGGCTGAAACAACATGGCCATTCGAAGAACCAACACGGTAAAATCCATAAAATGTCGTGGCCTGATTTTTGATTGTCCCACCCGCTTGTAATAATTAATAGGATGATAGGTGACCTGGTAATTATCACCCAAGAGAGCAAGGGTCGACGTCGTCGTGAAGGAAAACCGATCCGATAAAATTGAGAAGTACTGTTGGATAACCTCGCGACGAAATACTCGCAGCCCTGAATTAAGATCTGGGATATCCTTCCCTGCGATATGTGCGGCAAGCTTCCGTAAGACCCATTTCGCCGGCCTCCGAATCCAAGGGATATGGACTTCACTTCCAACCCTTGCACCAACTACCATGTCAGCTACCTGTAATTTTGAAATAAGAATGGGCAGTTGGTCTGCAGGATAGGTTCCATCAGCGTCCGTTATCGCAATCACATCATACCGAGCGGCCAAAATACCTGTTTTGATAGACGCTCCATAGCCACGATTTTCTGGATGTTGTAATACTCGAACTCCTTCTGCGAGGGCCTGCGCCGCGGTATTATCTTGTGAAGCATCATCCACAATAATAATTTCGTGCACGATGCCTTTCTCGACTAAGACCTTCCGAATCGATTGAATTTCAGGCCCCACCGCCTTTTCTTCATTAAAAGCAGGAATCACAACCGAGACAGGAGGCATTTCCCCCGATGGAGACGGTTCATGAGGCATAGAGATTTCTTCCATTAGACTTCTATAAGAATTAAAGGTTGGCGCCAGACTGAACTGGCTGAATCGTACTTCTCATATTCTCATGTAAGGCTTGTGAGGAGGAGGGGTTTTGCTCGTAACGATACACATACACCGTTCCATCGCCCAAGGTCCCCGGGAAGGATTTCACCATCGAAAATTCAGCCTTAGTCGTTTCCATAATCGCAGGGAAATAGGCTTGAAGATGCATTGGCATCGTAAATACCACCCAGGTCCGTTGGGCTTTCAATCGGATGTCGTTAAATTCTTGAATATTTTTAACGTTACTCCAGTTCGTTTTGTAGAACTCCTTATAGGGAAACTCTGCAAGCCCAACCGCAATGACAGCATCACCGGCAACTTTATGGGATTCGACATAATGCATTGCACTTTTATAATCTTGTTTCGGAGCATAGGCGGCTTGAGCAGAGAGGGCAAAGAGGCTCACCAATCCTACAGACAAAATCGTACCAATTAACATTTCATGACGTACGCTCATCGGCAAAAAGGCGGTCATCCATTCTCCCAACAGCATGAGTCCGCGTATAATAACCAAGGCCGCAAACCCGGCAAGAAAAAAGAAGAATCTCGGCCATAACGGATGCCCCATTCCTACAACCACCAACGTTCCCAACAACCCCGGAAGGACCAGAAAACCAATAGGAAAGGGGTTTTTCTTTACCTCACTCCACATTGCCACGGTCAGGATCATCCCTCCCAGGATGAGAATAAGAAGGCCACCGCCAATTCCAAATTGCATGCCTTTCATGAACTCAAGGAGAGTCCAGAAGGGATCATTCCATGTCTTCACAGCTGTGGTTTGACCAATCGTACTAAATACTTGCGGAAACACTAAGGCATGTAAAAGGAAGGTCATTAAGCCTGACATCAGAAACCCTAGGTAGAATCCTAACCATTTGAACGGATTGCCCTTCCCTTGCCCGATCAGAATCGTGATCAGATACATCAGAAAGTGGCTAGCCACTACGAAAATCATCGTAATATGTGTAAAGGCCCCCAGAGCGACTGTCCCAGCATAGGAAATCCACCACCACACCTGATTGGTCCTCATTCCCCATAGGAAGACCCAACTCGACAAAAGAGAAAAAAAGAGGACTCCCGTATACCCACGTGCATTTTGGCTAAACCAAATATGGTGATAGGAAAATGTTAGAAGAGCTGTCGCCAACAAAGCCACTCTTTCACGGAAAACCTCTCGCCCAAGTAAATACACCCCTAATAAACTTCCCACTCCAAATCCCACAGCTGGCAAACGGACAGACCAAGCACTATCACCAAAGAGTTGCACACAGATATGTGCAAGGATGGTATACAAAAAATGTTGGTTCTCAGAATCATACGTCGTGATCAAGACACCCAGGGGCATATTGACGTAGTTAACGTATGCCGCGATTTCATCAAACCAAAGTCCTAAATTCAATCCATACAGACGAAGCCCCAACCCAATCAGCAACAATGCACTAATAAGAAAAACCTGTGGAGCCTCCTGGTCCGGTGATGGATCGGAAATAAGTGATCCATTATCACCCCAGATTGTTGCCCGGGAGATGACGACGATGACAACCCCCAAACATCCCAAACCAAGACGAAATAAGTAGGTTCCCCAAAGTAACTTTTCCTGAAGAATGGGGTTCAGGCTATTTAATTCCCCGTCTCGAAGAAACCCTAGGAGGCTTTCCGACGGCAATAGGGCTGCTATGAACAACAGAGCTCCACCGACCACCATGCCTGTCAAACCTCTATCGCTCATCATGTGATTAAAGTCTTCACCCTTCGCAAGATCTTTCTGGCTTTGACATAACCATAGCCAAGGGACGTTCCCAAATACCGATGCATATTATTCTGCGAGAAATAGTACATGTCCACTCGTGGGAGCAGAAACGGATCATCTGCCTTTGTCATAAAATCCATTGTTACTGAACAAGCCCCATCAAAATGTTCACCGACAAAATGATGAACCTCACGATTAAAAATTCCATAGGGATAGGCGAAGAAGCTTACCTCTTGCCCAACTCGTTCCTTGATTACCGTCTTGGATGCCAAAATCTCTTCAGCATATTGCTCACGAGTCAGTTTCGTGAGATTCGGATGCGTCACCGTATGTGCGCCAAATTCGATTCCCTGCTTTGCCGCGCTCTCAATGTCATTCCAATCCAACATAGGAAGTCGAGGAAGACCGTCCATTTGTCCAGGCCAATCGTTATCTTCCCCGCACCTCCCCGTAATTAAAAACACAGTAGCAGAAAACCCGAAGTGTCTGAGAATCGGCAGAGCAGACTCTGAAAAGTTTTTAAACCCGTCATCAAATGTGAGAGCGATACATTTTTCAGGGAACTCTTCTTGTTTATTTTTCAGAGATAACAGGCGGCTGAGTGGCAGGACAGAAAACCCTGACGCAGCCAGAAAAGCCATCTGGCGTTGGAATAACTCCGCACTAAGAGAAATAACTGATCGACTGGAATCAATAGAGTGGTAGGTTAATATGGGAATATAAGAAGCCATAAACCTAAGATGATATTCCTCAAAACCATCGGACGAGTAATGATTTGGCCAACCGCACTTGTCATGGCCGGGAACCCTCACGTTGAAAATAGGCAATAATCCGCTCTAATGTCAGTTCCAAATTAGTTTTTGGTGTATACCCAACCAATGTCTCTATCTTTTCAAGACTTGGTTTCCGATGCATCATGTCATCAAACCCACTTCCATAGACATCATGGTAACTCTTATACTGAATTTCAGATCGACTGCCAGTCATCTGTATAATTTTTTCTGCTAACGCGCCAATAGATATCGATTCCTGTGAACCAACGTTAAAGACCTGCCCCCAGGCCTTTGGCTCATTGGAGAGGGCTAACACTCCATCGATAACATCCTGGACATAACCAAAACACCTGGTTTGATTCCCATCCCCATAAACTACGAGCGGTTTTCCAGAAAGTGCCGCTTGAACAAAACGAGGAATAACCATTCCATATTGCCCTGATTGTCGCTCCCCCACAGTATTGAAAAACCGAACAATCAGCACAGACAATCCATATTGCTGATAATAGGCAAGTCCAAGGAACTCGTCGATGGCTTTGGAACAGGCATAACTCCATCGACTATAGGTCGTACTCCCCAGCAATCGATCATCATCTTCTTGAAAGGGAATTTTGGTATTTTTGCCATAGACCTCAGAGGTACTGGCGATAAATACTTTCTTCCCAAACTTTCTCGCAATATCTAATACCACCTCCGTACCGCGAATATTGGTTTCAATCGTCTTCGCAGGTTGCTCGACAATAAGTTTTACCCCAACTGCGGCCGCAAGATGATAAACCATATCGACCTTGTCCATGAGGGTATACATGGTTTTTTCATTCAGAACAGAGTCATTCACAAACGAAAATTTAGGACTACTCCGACAAGCTTCGAGATTCCTCAAACGACCCGTGGAAAGGTCATCGATGACATCGACTTGATCTCCCCTTCCTAATAAACGTTCGCTTAAATGACTGCCAATGAACCCAGCCCCACCGGTAATTAACACTCTCATGCTGAGATTCCCTCCCCAAGTTTTTTTTGCTGAATGGTTTCAATCAGACTAAAATATTTTTCTAAGTGATTCTTTTCGGTCCACAATCTTTGATACGCCTCATACCCCTTGTTCCCTAACTCGTTCCGATAGTCAGAATCTAATGCTAAGGCATCTAATGCAGAAGGAATTTCTTGTGGAGAATTATAGATAAGCCCCCCGCCACTCTCTTCTACGACTTCCGGCAATGCACCGAGATTGTTCACAATGACCGGCGTGCGATAGGAAAACGCCTCAATAATAATGATCCCAAAGACTTCATAACAGATAGAAGGAACAATCACCGCAACAGCTTTTTGATAGTAGTTGGATAATTGATCGAAACTACATTTACCTAAAAATGTGATATTGGGAACAGGTGCCGCCATAGCGCGTAAGGCGGCTCCAAACTCCCCCTCTCCTGCTACGAGGAATTCGTATTGTGGCTTTTCTTGAAAGACAGGGATGAGATTCTGTACCCCTTTTATCTTTTCCAAGCGTCCCACAAATAAAAAAAACGGCTTCTTCTCCGAACGACCTTTGTCCTCGGACTGTGAAGGAGATGGATCTTCTTTTCTACTTGGCAGAAAATATGGAATGTGGGTTATGGGAATCTTGAGGCCATCATCAAGATGTTTTTTCAAGGTAAAACGGCTGGGAGAAATGAACTGATCGACATGCTTCAAACTGCGTTCAAGCAGCCCAGAGAGTCTCCAAAATTGTGGTGGGCGCTTCCAGACTAACGCACATGTGAAACAATTCTTCGAGGTACAGACCTCCTTATTATTCTTCCATAAAACATGCATCGGACAAAGGAGCCAATGCTCATGAGTGGTATAGAGTTTGACTGCACGTCCCATGGTTAAGGCGGTAATCCCAATTAACGACATATTGTGAAAATGAATCACGTCATAGCTATTGTCTTCCAGTATCTTGTGCAATTTCTTGGATTTTAACCCCACAGACCCTGTTTGTTGGGTGATCAATGGCGAGAGGAAACCCCAACTACTTTTTAAACGATGAACCCTGACATTTGGATGATAGGGGAATGTTCCAGTTGGACCAGATGGTTGAAGCAGAAGAAAAGCATCCTCACAATGGACAACATCGACCGTATGCCCTTTTTTCCCAAGTTCGTTGCACAGACGATATAAATAGGTCGCATCGCCTCCAAAATGATAGGGGGGAAAGAAAGTTGTAAGCATACAAAACTTCACTGTTCACTGAACCCTAGTTTTTTGTTACGGAATTAGAAAAAATTGACAAAAGTTCGGTTGCAGCTCTTTCCCACGTATAGGCTTTCGCACGTTCAAGCCCCAGGCGTTTCATGTCCAAACGCCGGTCAGATGACTCGAGGGTATTTCGTAGTGCCAACAGCAAGGACTCTTTACTATAGGGATTAAAAAAACACCCAGCCTCTCCTAATACTTCTGGCAAAGAGCCTGTTTCGCTCGCAACAACGGGCGTCCCACAAGACATTGCCTCAATGGCTGGAAGCCCGAAGCCCTCTAACAAGGAAGGAAACACGAGACAAGTGGCAGCAGAGTAGACACAGGCCAACTCCTCGTCCTGAATGAACCCAGTAAAAATGACCCGATCTTTCAATCGACCCGATTCGGACATCCCTTTCAATGCGGGATAATCGGAAAAAAAGGAATCGGATTGATAATCACCTACCAGAACTAATCGAATATCCTGAAATCCTTCTTCCTGTATTAATTCGCTATACCCATCCAACAACATCCGCAAGTTTTTATGAGGGCTCAACCCTCCTACATATAATAAGAACCGTTCGTGTCTGGCTATCCCTAATTGCTGAAGAACAGGTGCGATTTTTTGAGGGTCTACTCCTTGATGAAATGATTTCCCGGGGCCTTCAGGCATGACACGCACCCTCTCCTGAGAAATTTGACATTGTTCAACTATTTGCCTTTTAGAGAATTCGGAAACCGTCACAATGGTACGGCTTTGCCAAATGGCTAATTGTTGTTTCAACTGCCAAAAGAACCTTAACTTTTTATTCGGAAAAACCTCTTGCGGATGAAGCTCCGGAATCATATCGTGAATGGTGACACAGATTGGGATTCTATTCAGGATTGGGAAATAAGAATAGACCGCTGGGAAATAAAAAAGATCGAGGCCATGTCGCTTGACCTCTCGAGTCATTGCCCATACATCGCCCAACGCCCTTCGCCCTTCAGACGAAGCCGCCTCAATGGTCGCATGGCTGGTTTGAACAGGGCACCATGTGACCTTTGATAAATTCCGAAGTGTCTCAGGTGCCGGCCCATCAAGAAATAAAAAATATTCGTGAAGGGCTTCATCCTGATCAAGGGCATACACCACTTCTCGAGTAAAACGTCCAAACCCTCTTTTATTTTCCCAACAACTCGCATCTATGCCTATTCGCATGAAATCCTTATCGAGGCTATCGCTTCCCTACGGCACCTAGTATCATTCCGAGATATTGGGGCACTTCTTCATCTATGTACTCGGGGCTTCTTTCCCGAAAGATTCGATCGCTTGTGAATGATAAGAGAGGAAAGCAGGAGGCGTATTAAACGCTCTGAGTAGGAGATAAGGCCTATTCTTAATTTCGTAGATCGACGATTTTATTATAGATCCACCCAATCATGGCTCCACCAAGCGTCCCCACTGCAAAACCGTAGGCAAAGCCAATAAGACTTCCAAGAAAGGAAACTCGGTACCCAATAAAAAATTGTCCTAGTAATTCAAGGCGAGGCCCTACGATGTACTCACCATTCGCCCCAATATGCCCCCCCTTCAGCACGAGCCAATTTGTGGCGATAAAAATTCCAAGCCCAAGCAGCAGACCAAGCCCCACCCCAATGGCCTGGCTATTTAATCGGAGAATGGTGCTGAATAGCAGTTCTTCTTTCGACTCATTAACTGAACCCATGCTTCACCCTCCTACCAAAACAAAATTAGTAATGATCCAAAAAATCCCTAAAGGACAACATTTCCATCTGTTTCTTCATTCTGTAAATCACAAGCCCTAAAGCAAAATTTCGTATGTAGGCAAAGAGCCACCCCCACAGAAAACCCCATGTGAACGCATAGGCGGCCCCCACCAAGGCTCCGGTAAAAGATACGGTATAGCCTAGGAAAAATTGACCCAGAAGATCCAAATGAGGTCCAACGGTCACTCCACCCTTCAAGATCAACCACAAGGTTGCTAAAAACACACCTACTCCAGCGACCGTCCCCAGAGCGGTGGCAAAACCTAATTTATCCATACGGGAAAACGTTCGAACCAGACTGGTTTCAACAGAGGAAAGGGTTCCAACTCTTTCGGGCACACTGGGTTGTGTCGCAGCAAGTATTGACAATTCTTTCGCTCGAGTTTGCTCCTTCTCGGAAACCTCTTCGTGATACTCTTGTTCTGCGTTGACCTCCCAGAGGTCGTGCTTCGCACCCATTATATTTTCTACAGCTAACATCGCAGTGAGCATCGAATGATCCTGATTATTATATTTGTGCATCCCATTACGTCCCACCAGCTGCATATTGTCTAAAGGATCAAGAAATTCTCTAATGACGGCGAGTGCATCTCTGTAGACTCCATCATACACGGGATACGCCTTAGGCATTCGCACAACACTTCCATCCTCCACATCAGAACTTTTTGCCAAGCCAAGTCGTTCGATCTCTTGGGTACCCAGCTCGACCAAATCTTCGTCTGACATGGTCCAGAGCCCATCTCCTTCAAAACAAAAATACTCTAGACCTAAACAGGTTTTCTTAGTATCCGGAACCATGTAGGGGCTCCAATTTTTGAAGTTTTGGATTCTCCCCACCTTCACTTCCTGGTCGTGAATATAGATCCAATTATCTGGGAAGAGATGTTCTTGATTAATTACAAGGGCTACCGTTAAAAAATCACGGTATTGAAGAGAATTCGCTGCTTGAACGACACGATCTGGAGCAGGTGGATCCAGTTTTTGAATGAGTTCTCGTACCGGCATACTACTTATAAAGTGAGTGCCGGGGAATACTTGTGAAGATCCGTTACACTGTACCTCTACCGCGGTCACCTTTTCCCGTGACCAATGAATTTTCGTGACATCGGACTGTAAGGTAACTTGACCATTTTGTTTACTGACATGATCCGCAACGGCATTCCACATCATACCTGGTCCACGCATTGGATATTCAAAGGAATCGATCAGGGTCTTTACCACCGTTTTTTTATCTGTCTGCTGATGAAGCAGGGCGTTCTTGAGAGCAACCAATAACGATAAGCCCTTTATGCGCTGCGCCGCCCATTCGGCAGCAATTTCATTCGCAGGCATACCCCATACTTTTTCAGTATAGGTTTTAAAAAATATTCGGTACAGTCGTTTTCCGAATCGATTGGATACCCATCGCTCAAAATTGTCTTCAGGTAGATCTGGACGGATGTGAGCTTTTAAATAACTTAGGAATATGAGGAAACTGTTCCAAACTCCCAACCCAAAGAGTGCATTAAACGGACGAAGCGGATAATAAAAAAACTTTTTATTGTAGTAAATTCGTGACAGTCTCCCACATTGCAAAAACTCTCCCTCAGGAAGTACCTCATGCCAAAAACGCTCGACTGCCTCCACTTTTGTGAAAAATCTATGCCCACCGATATCAAAATGATATCCCTTGTAACTCTCAGTTCTTGAGATACCTCCAACCATGCAGTCCTTTTCAAATACATGGGGCTTTACCCCAAGCTTGCAAAGCTCATAGGCAGCAGTTAAGCCCGCCGGGCCCCCTCCTATGATCATGACATTATATTGTTTAGGATCATTCATGGTTTCGGTACTCATGGTTACACGGGCTCATATTTTGGGTAGGCTACCGCCATTCCGGTGCAAGCCAGACGGATTTATGCTTTAAATTCAATTACTTGCCTGTTACGAAAAGACGGCAAGATCATAATGCCGTAGGGATTTCACCTACATTATGTAACCTACGACTAAATACTATTTGTCCTAGTTACAAATTTACCACATATTCTAGGGGAACAATAACCCGAGCCTGATAGGCTAGGGCCTTTAACAGGAGGACGGCCCGGCAGTGATCACTCATTTCTCTTTCAAAAACCGCTTCTAAGCCATAAAGAGGGCCATCCTGGATACGCACCGGCTGGCCAGAAGCAAACTTGGTAGAGGACGCATCCCAAATATCTGCCTCTAACTTTTCCTTAAGACCCAAAATTAAATCTTCACTCACCACCGAGGGAGTGGACCCAAAAGAAACTATATTTCGAACCCCTCGAGCATACTTCACTCCGCGGAGGTCTTTATCAACATGAAATCGAACAAAGAGATAATTGGGGAAAAGTGCACCAACTCGAATCACGCGTTTTCGCCTAACCAACTTCACTTGTTTGATTCTTGGACAAAATGTCTCTAAGCCATATTGTCCAAGTGAGGCTTCCACCAATGACTCTTGCCGAGGCTTTGTATGAATGGCATACCAAAACATAAAAACCTATTTACGAAGGAAGCTGTGACACGGATCAATCGTGATTATGGTTGGGCAGTAGGAATTTGCTCCTGACTACCCTCCTTGAGACCCGTAGGCAACAAATCTTCCTTGGCGATAACCCCATCCCCTTTCAAAGATACCTGAGCCTTCAAGGAGTGCTCAGAGGGTTTATGTCTACCCATCTCACTCCTGCCTGACGATATCTTTTCTCCAACCCGAACCACTGGATCAATAACCGCATTAATGGAGCCAAATTTGAATTGGTCTAACAAGGTAGCTAAACGGGATTTAGTCTTATGTAAGTTGAGATAATGTCGAACCTTTGAGAGAAGGGGGCCCTTCATCCTCGGTTGTTCTGGATCCAATTCCCATGGATGAAGATAGGTGACAAGAGGCAAACCCTCCCTCACGACTCTTTTTAAACAATAGAGAAAAATCGGAAATGGAATTAATCGAAAATAACCTCCACCTGCTATAGGAAAGCGACTCCCCCCAAACTTTACCGTGGAAGGAGGAATTTCCCAGATATCCCCTGAACCAGTCGAAAGAGAATGAACAGCCGGTTGTGCACCCGGAATACCATACCGATCATGGAGAACGGGAAAAATACTGGAATCATATACGTACCCTTCCTCTACCAATATAGGTAGGGACCAGGTAGAGTCTCGAGTAATAGAAAAACTGGGGGCACGATAGCCTAAAACTTTTTTCCCAATAAGATCTTCTAAAATAGCTTTGGTCTTTCTAATATCATTTCGAAATTGGGTGGGAGTCTGAGCGGTAATGAGTTCATGAGAATAGCCATGTGAAGCAATTTCATGCCCCAAGGCCTCGATAGACCGAATAAGATTCGGGTGGCGCTCCGCCACCCATCCTAGGATAAAAAATGTGGCCTTCACATCCTTTTCAGCGAGAAGGTCCAGAATAGTCTTTGTATTTCTTTCGACCCGACTTTCGAAAGACTCCCAATGCCTCCTTCGGAGCGGAGACTCAAAGGCTGAAACTTGAAAGTGCTCTTCAATGTCGAAAGACAAGCAATGTTGCGGCGACTTCTGCCGCTCTTCGGTACTCATCTTGCCCCTTCTCCAAAAATGGCCACCTTGACCGTTTCAATAAGAATACGTGCATCTAGGAAAAAAGAAAGGTTTTTCACATAATACAGATCAAATTGAAGCTTTTTATGAGCATCTTCCGCTGAGGCCCCATACCGAAACTGGGTTTGAGCCCAACCCGTAATACCTGGATGAACGGTATGACGAATATCATAATATGGAATTGTCTTCCGCAATTCCTGAACGAATATAGGCCGCTCCGGCCGTGGACCAACCAGACTCATTTCGCCTTTTATCACATTAATGAGCTGAGGCAATTCATCAATTCGTAATTTCCGAAGAATTCGACCTGCTCGAGAGACTCGCGGATCCTTATCGAGAGCCCAACGAGGTCCCTCTAACTCGGAGTCCTTATGCATGGACCTAAATTTCCAAATCATATAGGGTTGTCCCCGTAAGCCTACTCTGAGTTGCTTATAGAATACCGGACCAGAGGAGTCAGCTTTAATAATCAGGGCAATGACAATAAAAAACGGAGCCAATAAGATCAAGCCTACGGTAGAGATGAGGATATCCGTACAACGCTTTAACCCCATGGCTAGGGTTCGGCGACGAAACCCGCTTGAGAATATGAGCGCACTCGGTTTTAATAAATCTATCGACAACCGTCCTGACTCTTGTTCATACAATTGGTGACCATCGATAACATCGACCCCAAGCGCCTTAACATCTAACAGCGCTTGAACAGGAAGAACGGTTCGACGATCCTCAACACAAACGGCAACCGCACCAACATTATGATGTTCGACAATTTCAAATAATTGTTCGTAGGTCCCAATAATCCCAGGATTCACAAGTTTTTCACCCACCCGACTTGAGTCTTTATCTAAAAACCCAACGATGGTCGTGGCGCCAAATCCTTTTGAAAGAAGTACCTGACATAAGTCTTTCGCAAGGTGTCCTGCACCTAAAATAAGCAAACGTCTTTTAAAGGCTGGGAAACGGTTAGCCCCATTTACACGGCGGTCAACAACGGAAACCTTATTATCCAAGTAGGAGCCCCCCACAGTTGTCATGGGAGCAATTGCACGTCTTGACGAGCCCCTGAAGAATAGTAGGATTGTTGAATATAGTATGGGACATCTTCGTTCGGGACACCATTTAAAATGATGGGAACCTCTGCGGTACCCTTTTCAACCATTTTCAGGGCACGCTGGACAACATTCCGCGGAGTTTCCCCCGATCGAACCACAAGAACTAAGGTATCAACAAGATTGGCTAGCACATTCATGTCAGCTAGAGGCAATATGGGCGGAGTATCTAGGATGACATATTCAAATTTATCACGAACATGGGAAAGGAAACTGCCTAATCGATGTGTAAGGAGTAAAGTAGGTTCCTCCCCCTCCCCTGACCCGCAAGGCAAAAACCAAAGCGGTAGCTCTCCAACTCGAATCACAGAGTCGTCTAAACTTGTTCCATTACCCTTCAAGAGCGAAGCCATACCTGGATGCCCGGGCATCCCAAGATACTTATGAGCCATAGGACGATTGAAGTCACAATCAATGAGTAACGTTTCTTTCCCTAAATCTCTTGCGAAGGTATAGGCAATATTAACGGAGGTTGTTGTTTTCCCTTCTCCTTGGAGGGAACTCGTAATACCAATAACATTATTTTTTTGGGGACCTCCCATAAGAGACAGCCGTGTAGCTGCTACACGATATTGTTCTGCAACAACAGAAGAAGGCCGCCACATGGACACAAGATTGAAACGTAAAGGTAAATTTTCAGGACCACGATGGTTCACGCCATTTCCATTTTTCCACAGACGCCACCATTCATTTCCTACTGACTTTTTAACAGGATAGGCTTCATTCCCTCTTAAGCCAATCCCATGACCTCGCTTTCCAAACCCTTGAGCCCCTTCAGTAGATTCGGGCATCCAGGTGGAAAGCAGTTGACGGCGTTCAGATTTGGAATAGACATGATCAAAGCTTGGGACAGAGGCCAAAATGGGGAAATTAAGCAGTCCTTCAATTTCTTCCGGCCACCGGAAGGCCGAGTTGGAATGCTCTAGCAAAAAGGCACTTCCACAACCAATAAGGGTTCCAAAAACCAAGCCACCTAGCATGACCTGCCAGGGATAGGGTGGTTCCGTACTTGTCGGTAAATGAGCGGGATCGATAACGCGAAATTTTTCTCCCTTCTGACGGTCTTCAAGGTTTTTGGCGATTTTGGCGTTTATCCTTTTCCCTAATAAGGATTGATAATTGGATTCCATATTGGCGTAATCGCGTTGAAGGATAATGAGTTCTTGCTCATGCGCCGGAATTCGCTCCACCTTATTTTCATATTGAACGAGTTGACGGGAAAGTTTTTCTTGACGAATCTTTTGATCTGCAATTTCTAACTTTAACTTGTCCCGTTGAGTCATTAACCTGTTCAGATGAGAATCCATGGCAATCATTTCTGCTGGCCGTCCATTCTGCCCCTCACCTTCCTCATTCACAGGGGTTGCCGTTGCGGCAACCTGTGCTTCAAGAATGGAAATTTCTTTTTTTAGACTTTGGACGTCAGGGTAGGTCTCTTTATACTGCGCCAGGAGCGCCTGAAGCTCACCCTTTTTTTGAATGAGCAGAGCCTTCACGGGATTCGTTGATTTCACAGACTCAGGACCAACTTCCATATTTTTTAAAAGAGTCCGGTATTCATGGATTTGATTATCAAGAATAGAGAGATTATCGTTCAGTCGTGGCAATAAATCCTGCGACTGGTTGAGCTGAGCTTGAATACGGTCTAATGTTCGAAGATTCGCATCTAATTGTCCGGGTAATTCCCCCATATACTTCAAGCGAAACCTTGAGATTTCCTGCTCCTTTATTTCAAGCGCTTTCTTTGCTTCATCAAGTTCCAAATCCAAAAATTCCGTAGCATCGGAAACAAATTTGTCACGAATTTTTAGATTTTCATCAATAAATTGAGTAGCAAGATGCTGCGTGACCTTTTGAGCAGTATGTGGATCAGGATCAACATACGAAATCGAGAAGGCTTGAACCTGTTTATTCCGTCTAGACTCAATGTTCACCGTTATCCTTTTTCGTAACATTGAGATATGACCATCATTTATTTTTCCAGCAGGGACATTAAAGAGCTGTAGCTTTTCAATAACCTCGCTGAGGACGGTACGACTAAAAATTTGTTGCCGAATAATGGCCAGTCGTTCGGTGGCAGTACTACTCACCACACTCGGGACATAATTCTTTGGAATGGACTGATTTTCGACAATGATCATCGTACTTGACCGGTAAATATTGGGTAGCCGCATAGCGACAACTCCGGCGACCGCTAAAAAGGCCAGAATACAAAATATGATAAGACCTTTACGACGCAGACAAATGTCCCAAAACACCCGCAAAAAATTCAAAAACGTTTCATGCAAAGCGGGAGTATGTTCAAATCTTGACTCAGAATTCATGTGTGTCTCGTGAAAAAAATTACAGGTGAATAAGAGTTGCTCCCAAAGACCATCACGGATGCAGAGGAGAACTCATTAGGGCACAACAATCGTATCACCTCGTCGAAGAACGAAATCGCCTAAATTGCCTTTTCCAGAAATGACGTCATCATAACGAACAGGAATACGTATACGATGTGGCCCTTCCTGCCCATTCTCCCCGTTGCGAAGAACCTGAATGTCATTTCGAGAAGCAAACTGAGTGAAGCCTCCCGCTAGTGATATCGCTTGCAGGAAGGTGGCATATGACTTAAGAGATAACCGTCCGGGTGAAAGAACCTCCCCCATGACATAGACATAGTAACTATTTATTTCCTTCACCTGGACAGAAACAATGGGACTAGCCATATACTCAGTTAATCGCTCGGACACCCTCTTCGCCAAAGTATTGGGAGAAACTCCTGCTGCTAATACATCTCCAATAAGTGGCATGGATATAAACCCGTCAGGTCGAACAATAACTGTTCGTGACAATTCCTGATTCTTCCAAACAGTGACCTCGATAATATCTTCAGGACCAAGTAAATACTCACTCGGCCCATCATATTCAACCAAGAGATCATTTGGAGAAGGAGTATTGGAACACCCCCAAGAAAAAAGGAGAAAAACTCCTACAAGAAGGACCGCCTTCAACGTACGCCCAAAATCAGAAACGGTTTGATGCCTCATTCTTTTCATCCTTAGTTAAGAGAAAGGGTCTCTTGACCGAGTTCAGGGAATTAGCACTTGTGACGCGGCTGGAATAACGACAGTATCTCCTGGTTTCAACTCAATATTTTGCTTGATTCCACCGCGCAACACGATATCATCATAACTCGCCTTGATTTTCGTTAGCCCTTGTCCATTTTTTCCAAGTCGAAACACTACAATCTTATTTCGGTCGGCGATCTCGGTCAGGCCTCCTGAAATAACCAAGGCCTGCAGTAAGGTTGTTTTACTCTTTAGGGCATATTTCCCAGGAGCGCCAACCGCTCCCATTACGAAAATATTATAACTATTCACCTCTTTGACTACGATAGAGACCGTCGGCTTTGCCATGTACTTTTTTAACTGGGAAGCAATACTTTCCGTTAATTGTGCCGTCGTTTGATCGACAGCAACGATGTCCCCTATCAGGGGTAAAGAGATTCTCCCATCCGGTCTGACTTGAACGGTTTTAGACAAGTCGGAGTTTTTCCAGACTGATATCTCCAATACATCTTCAGGACCAATAATATAATCTGGCAACACGACGAGAGGAGCCTTTTCAAACCTCTGGCCCTTGGCAGGATTAACCTGACGAGACTGCTGAGGTTTTGACATGGAATGGTTTCCATTCCTCAAGGGGTCTTTGAGCTGTGCAAAAGAGCTTTCCGCACAGAAAAAGAGAAGGAAAAGGCTGGAAGAAATCAATGCTAAGCTTTTCATCACAGCACCCACTCAAATAGGGTTAGAGTTCGCCCGTTTAGGCCATACTAATGCTAGTATAAAGGTAACAACATTAGACAATATTGCAAGTCTCAAGAAGCTGATTGACTAAAATAAAAACTTTAAGCCGACAAAAAATGCTTCCGTTCCATTTCCAGTTCCAAAGGGAATCTGCCGAGTCCACCGAACTTCTGCCAATGTAGGGGTTTCTGCCAGAGACAATGGGGTTGGTACATGGACCTTCATGACCTGCTCTAAGGTTGGAGCATGGTCCATTAATACTAACATGCCACCTGAACTAATATTCAGGGAAAGGGCCTTGCCATGAGGGCTCCCCAATTCCTCTTGCTCTAGTGGGGCAGTTAATTCATAGGGAATTGGTCGGAGTAAAGCGACTCGTTCACTATGCTTTTGCTGGCTCGGCAGAATTGGCCAATCCCACTCTCGAGGAGTTAAGCCTGCATTTCGGGTTTCTACATTTTTATTTTGAGTATTCGGCATAAATAGGGCCCCTCTTTAGTTTCCAATCTAGAATGCGGAAATTTACAAATTTTATACCCTGTACAGATTTGGACAAAACTTAAGGTTTCACACTAAAAAGAATGTTTTGTATTTTATTTTCAATACCTTATGGTTTAATATTGAAAAAATATTATAAGGCATACGCCCAGCTATTGAGTAGAAATTACAAGATTTTTCAACAAACAACAATACCAATGACGTAGGCCCTGCTATACTAAAGGGGGGTGTTGACTACCTCTTTTGAGGTAAGGTACTTTTCACAAATAGTTCCTCTAGGCTCCTCAACACCCTTAACTGAAATACCTTAAATTCCTAATCCGCTTAATTAAGGGAATAATCTGCATTATGGATACCCAACAAACACCTTCGAACCCCAATGATCCAGGCGAAGTCATTGCGGATCAGCGCTCTGGCCCCGGTATTGTTGTATTGTCAACATCTATGCAACTCTTACATATGAACCGACAAGCATCCGATCTCTCTAAACTCATAAATGAAGCGGAGAAAATTAACAATACAGGAATGATTGCAAGCGGCGTTTTACCTAAGGCCTTAACGGAACTTTGCGGCGAGATCGTGAAAGCACTTCAAATACGAACCGAGGCCAAAGACTGGGAACAATTTGAAGTAAAAGCATTAGCCGGGGATCAAAATAAACCGATCCTTCTGAGAGGGTTCGGCCTTCCAGACCAGGCTGGCATTCAACAATCTCGCATCGTCGTGACCATGGAAGAGGTAGGCAGAAGACAACGAGCAACCACCGACCAAGCCAAAGAACGATTCCAACTAACGGACCGAGAACAAACAGTGGTCGAACATTTAGCCAAAGGGTGGACCAACAAAGAGATTGCCAATGCCCTTGGCATTACTGAACAAACTGTTAAAGAACACATTAAGCATATTATGCGAAAAACCAATTCCACGACCCGAACAGGAATCCTCTCCCAAGTCCTACGCGCCTGATCGCCTCTTCCTACGCTGAATCCTAGAACAAGGTATACACAAATGGAGCAACCGCTGAACCTTGTGTTAAAACAATAAGACTCCCCAATAGTAAAAGAGTAAGGATGATTGGAAGGAGCCAGAACTTTTTCCGTTCTTTCATGAAGTCCCATAATTCGACAAAAAACTCGCCCATAGTCTTCTCTCCCTCCTAAAATTGTCTTTTGAGATGATCAGGTCGACGAGCGGTACGATTTACCCGATAGGTGTCGACATCCTGAACAAAAATTCTCCGCATAAAGTCTTTTCCACGGGCACGCATGAAGAGACCCACAGGTGTCATTAATCCATAGAAGATAATCCCGAGAATAATTCTAGTATTAATCCACCCAAGAACCAAACCAATCGCCATCCATCCCCGGTAAATCAATCGCAAGGCTGGTGGCCAAATGAGCCCCAACAGAATCAACACGAGGCCCGGGACAAGGGCCCATAAACGTACTTGATCGCCATGAACCACTAGGGGCCATAGGCCGATGACAGTAAATACTGTTCCGACCATAAGACCAAAATTTCGTAAATCTTTCGTCGTTGCTTCAGGAACTTTATCCATAAATCAGTTTCCTACCTAATCCAATTCAAATTCAGTTTTCCAGTCGGTATCCCCTTCCAGTGGTTTTTGATCAGTTTTTCGAAGTACACATTGTTCTAACACCAAAAGATCCATCTCCGTTCTCATAAAACAACGATAAGCGTCCTCAGGAGTACAAACAATTGGTTCACCACGAACATTAAACGAGGTATTCACCAATACGCCGTATCCCGTGTTTTTATGAAACGCTTGAAGAAGCCGATAATACCGTGGATTGGTGTCCTCATGGACTGTCTGAATTCTTGCAGAATAGTCCAGGTGCGTCACGGCAGGTATATCAGACCGAGGAACATTTAATAAATCAATACCCCATAACTTTTCATCGCGTTGCGGGGTAGGAAGGCGTCGCTTTTCAGATACCGGAGCAACCAATAGCATATAAGGACTATCAGCATCCATTGAGAAATAATCGGACACCTGTTCCCGTAATACAGACGGAGCAAAGGGACGAAAAGATTCTCGATACTTTATTTTTAAATTCATAACCGATTGCATCTTCGAGTTTCTGGCATCCCCAAGAATACTACGACCCCCTAGGGAACGTGGACCAAACTCCATGCGCCCCTGAAACCATCCAACAACCTTACCCTGAGCTAACTCGTCAGCAATGGTCTCAAAAAAGCGAGCATCATCCATACGTTCATACGGAGCCTCAATTCCCTGTAAAAACTTCTCAATCTCTTCATTGGAGAAAGAAGGGCCTAGATAACTACCCCGCATGTGATCACCTTTCCCCGAGACCACCCGTGGTTGATCTTTATATTGGTGCCAAGTCGTCAGAGCCGCTCCTAACGCCCCGCCTGCATCACCAGCTGCCGGCTGAATCCACATATTCTTAAACGGCCCTTCACGTAAGATCCGTCCATTGCCCACACAATTGAGCGCCACTCCTCCAGCCAGGCAAAGATTGTCAATGCCGGTCTCACGATGCATAGTTTTTGAAAGCCTCAGCATCACCTCTTCCGTGACCTCCTGAATGGAGCGAGCTAAGTCCATTTCCCGCTGCCCTAATTTGGTTTCGGGGGTTCGGGGAGGGCCACCAAACAACTTGTCAAACTTCTGACTTGTCATCGTGAGCCCTGTACAGTAATTAAAATACTCCATATTCATCCGAAAGGTTCCATCGGGCTTTAAATCCAACAAGTGATCATAAATGGCTTGGACATATTTTGGTTCTCCATAGGGCGCCAAACCCATGACCTTGTACTCACCTGAGTTCACTTTGAAACCGGTGTAATAGGTAAAGGCGGAATATAGAAGCCCAATGGAATGAGGAAAGGGAATCTCCCAAAGAGGTGTCAAGCGAGATCCTTCACCCAACCAAGCCGATGTCGTCGCCCATTCCCCAACCCCATCAAGACAAAGCACACAGGCCTTCTCATAGGGAGACGGGAAAAAAGCCGACGCGGCATGGGATTCATGATGTTCAGAAAAGAGAAGCGGAGGGATTTCAGCCTTTGAGGGAATGCCCGACTCAGCTATTAACTCTTTTTGTAGAAGGTTTTTTAAGAAGAGCTTTTCTTTTAACCAAACTGGCATGGCCGTGACAAAAGACTTCAGCCCCTGAGGAGCAAAGGCCAGGTAGGTTTCTAATAACCGTTCAAACTTAATGAGGGGCTTATCATAAAAAACGATACACTCCAGATCGCTAACCGAAATCCCTGCTTCATGTAAACAATAACTCATGGCCTTGCTTGGAAAGGCCGGATCATGTTTCTTCCGGGTAAACCGCTCCTCCTGGGCCGCGGCAAGGATTTTCCCGTCTTGTATCAAACAAGCGGCACTATCGTGATAATAAGCAGAGACTCCAAGAATGTTCATCAAGCCCTCTTCAAAAGTGTATACAGTAGTTTTCTAATTCTAGCAGGATTCCGTCTACCCCCTAAAATGGGGATATGGCCGGAGCACTCTGTAGAACAAAGAACGCTATCCACTGTGGAAAAAATACAACATCAATAGGGTTATTTTTCTCACAATAGACGGTGAACCATTATCACTATACTAAAAATTATACCAATATTTCAATATGTTACAAGAAATAAATGGCTGGCTTCGAATTTGCAAAATTCCAAGTGAGGTTGTGAGAGCTAATATCACACATAGGCTACCTTATATGTTCAATCGCTCGAAAAAAATGGCCCTATTATGTATCCCAATTTTATTGGTAGGCTGCCAGTCTCTCTCTGTCTCCAATTCTGGCAATATGGCCCCTTCTCACTCGGTCATGAAACTTTGGAGCTCCTACAATCAATGTCAGTCCAATACAGATATAAACCAGGTACATACTGAGGCGCTCGAACTCAACCAAGCAGCAGCCAAAGCCAACGTACTTTCTCCCTCTCCTATCCCACTTCCGGCTGTCATCACCAAGCAAGTAGCCGAGCCGGTTTCAAGATATTCTGTGGATCCTGGTGCACTTTCTGCTAGCTGCAGCTTACATGTCGGTCAACTCGCCCTGCGTCAGGGAAAAGAAGAGCTCGCAACGGAAATGTTTGAGCTAATTCTTGAGCAACAAGAAGCTGGGAAATATCACTTTTATAGGGAAAAAGCCAAAGAAGGATTGCGGCAGGCCCAAAGAAACAAACTCATCTCCTCAACGGACCACACCCTTCCATCCATTTTTTACTAAAAAAACACGCTCAAGGCTTCGTAGTCTCTAAACTTCCTTCCAAGGTTGTTCTAAACTTTGAGTTATATCTCCAGGTTTTCCCAATAGCATCAAGACTATCTGGAGACAGGTGTTCGTGATGCACGAGTTCATCCTTAATAAAAACGAGTAATTCTCCTCTTTCCGGATAAGCCATAAAAAGCCCATTTTCTGAAACGATTGAGCTCTCCCATCCATGCGGAGCCTCTCCAATAGGAACTCGAAATTGGGGGATAAGCCCTCCTCCCTTGACAGGATAAAAGCGGGTTCGTTGAAGATATTGGTAGGTAGGCGGTCCCCACGATTCCAGAAAAGCTTGAGGCGTTTGAACTTTTAATTGGATATCCTTGTTAAGAATCTGTGCCTTTTGTTCCTCAAGAGTCGGTGAAGAAAATACTTGGCATGCTTGAGTAGTGAACAGGAGGCCGCTAAGGCCAAAGAGCATACCCCACTTTAAGAAAATAGACGATTTCATTGCCTCACACCCCTTTCCTTAGACTCGATATGTTTTCCAGCCGGAGGGCCTTTCTCTTATAAGAGTCGTCTGCCTTTGGACTTCTCAGGTTGTCCTGGTTGACAGATCGAACATTGACAAATCTTTCGCAGAAAGGGGAAAGAATAAATTCCAGTGCTATGCCCATCACTCCAAGTAAATTGAAGAGCATAACGACCCACTGGGGTCACATCCTCCAAACGAACGAGGAGTGGGATATCATCAGGATCAATACGAGGCTTTCCTGACCATTCGTCAACACAAGCCGCACACGGGCAATGTTGCCGTAGACGTCGAACTGGGTAACGACTTTTATGGCCATCGGTCCACTCAATACCAAGGACACCCTTTTCGATCCATTCCATATCTACTGGCTCGAGTACCGGACTACTCATATAAGTTTTCTTTCGAAATAAAGTACACCTTATGGGTTGATTGCCTACGTACTATACCTCCAAGCGACTCACTCGACAAGGATCTGCCCTAATTACTCACCGGAAACCTAAGAATAAAGGAACAAAAAATCAACCCGATGGAAATTGACCGGAAGAAAAAAAGTTTGCGGCCGGTAAATTCTTTCCGGCCACCACTGTGACAAAAGACTCAATGGCCACTTCAAGCTCCTGCCGAATAGCTCCTGTGGCTTTCAAACGGGTTAACACGGCCAAATCAATATGGGTCGCTTGGGATAAAAAGGCCCAACTTCCAGGAGACATAGGATAGGCATAGCCAGAATGGCGACTCATACAGGGTGGACAAATCATGCCTCCCGCCTTGGGAGAAAATCGACTTCTGGCTCGATGCGAGGTCGTTCCACAGACCGCACAATGGTGGGTTTGAGGACAAAATCCACTCTGACCGAGTATACGAATTTGATAGAGTAAAACCCATAGGAGAGGATCTTGGCTGTCCTTCAGGGCGCGCAATGCATCAACAACTAACGAAAAAAGTTCGGGGGAAGGGTCTCCTTCCACAGTAATGGCTTCCACAAGATTCATGAGCCGACTTGCTGAAGCCATTTGCTCTAAGTTTTCCCGAAGCCCCAGAAAGGATTCTTGAATATCTACATGAGTGATCCGATATAACGAGTCACCCTGTTTTTCAAACAAATCAAGATCGGCATGGACAAAGGGCTCCAAGCCAGCACCAAATTGACTCTTTTGTCGCCTCGCGCCTCGGGCCACCCCACGTAGTTTTCCAAAGCGAAGGCTAAAGAGGGTTACAATGCGATCAGCCTCCCCCCATTTCCGGCTTTTCAAAATGACCGCGGGAGTTTTATGTAATGGCATAGAGAGACAACCTACTTTTGACGACCCTACCCCATTCTGATCAGGAGATTTACTCGGTTACTTAAGATAACCCAATAAACTTGTGGCTAAGGACAAATAAATCGTAATCCCCGTGATATCATTCGCGGTCGTCACAAAAGGTCCAGCCGCGACAGCAGGATCAATTTTAAGCCGATTTAAAACAAAAGGTAAGATCGTCGCCAAACTCGTTGAAACGAGAAACGCCACTAAAAGAGCAATTCCAACGACCAGCCCTAAAAATCCACCCCCATGCCACCCCCATCCAATAAGACTCAGTAACCCTCCACAAATCAACCCCAAAAGAAGACCAATTCGTATTTCTCGATACAGCACTTTTTGAAGGTCAGAATTCTCAATGCGCCCCATCGCTAACCCACGAATAATAAGGGTTGAGGACTGGAGCCCAACGTTTCCTCCCATAGCTGCGATAACAGGAATAAAACTCACAATAGCCACGACTTCCTGAAGAGTATACCGAAAAATCCAAAGAATGCCCCCTGATATCAAACTCCCAATCAAGTTCGTAAATATCCAAGGCAACCGGTGTCGAGCAGCCTCTATACTTGAGAACTCAACCGACGCATGTTCGTCAACCGCTCCGGCCATCTTGAACATATCCTCCGTGGCTTCTTCGCGAATCACATCGATCACATCATCCACCGTGATAATTCCTAGTAATTGGTTATTCGCGTTAACCACAGGAATAGCCAGAAGATTATAATTGGCAACCTGCCTGGCGACTTCCTCTTGATCCATCTCAACGGTGACAGAAATGACATCTCGGGACATGATGTCCTGGACCATAGCCTCGGGCACAGCCGTGAGTAAGTCTCGCAGGGAAACAACACCGACTAATTGCTCCTGGCTGTCGACAACGTAGAGATAAAACACCATTTCCGCATCCGTCGCCTCCTGTAAAAGACGAATGGCCTCCCGAGCCGTCACGTCCTCTAAAACTGTCAGACATTCGGTGGTCATAATTCCACCGGCGGTATCTTTCGGATATTGCAAAATTTCAGCAATCTCCGTTGAGTCTTCAGTCCGCATACGTCCGAGTATGTCCTGAGCACGAATCGAATCCTGAGTACCTAGGATATAAGCCACATCATCTGGACCAAGATCTTTCAGGACAGAGACAAGCTCCTCCAGAGAGAGCCGGTTCACAATCGGCGCCAATACCCCGACATCCATTTCACTAAGAACCTGTCCTTGCTTAGATTGGGGTCGAATCAGATCAAACGCCTGATGTCCCTCATTTGGTTCAGAAAGATGCTCCAAAACCTTGGCAATATCAGCCGGATGCATACGATTGAGTAAATTACCCAAGTTGGCCAGCGCCCCTCGTTGAAGAAGACGCTGGCAAATGCCAAGGATTAAGTCGAACTTGGAAGGCCTAGTAGCAGACTCAGGGGAAGAAGATTGATTAGTAGGTTGGATGGGAGTCACAATCGGTAAGCCTGTGGGAAATCCTTGAGAGCATCTGCGTCCATACAGGTGAGCCGAAGGGAGCAGATCACTCGTCTAAGCAATTAGCTGCCGTTAATATCCAAGATCTAGTAATATATCCTTGTTTTCTCGCCAGGCGTTTTTCACTTTTACCCAGAGTTCAAGGTAAACCTTTCGCCCCAAAAGTTGTTCTAATTCAACACGGGCAGCCATACCAATGACTTTGAGACGATCCCCTCTTTTCCCCACAATAATAGGTTTCTGTGTTTCACGTTCAACATAAATGGCCGCCCCAATATGGACAACCTTTCTCGACTCATCAAATTGCTCAATCTCAACGGCTACGGCATGCGGAACTTCTTTTGATGTTTCATGTAGAATTTTTTCACGAATGGTCTCGGAGGCCAACGTGCGTAGCGATTGATCAGTGAGATAATCTTCGTCATAAACCGGATGCCCTTCTGAAAGATGAGCCTCGGTCACGTCAAGTAAACGATCAAGGTTAATGGAAACTTTGGCTGAGAGAGGAATAACCTCTGTCCAGGGAAGTAACGATCCATAGGCCTCCAAGAGAGGCAATAATTTCGGTTTCTTTACCAGATCAACCTTACTCAGGAGTAGAAAGACCGGCGTATGATCTTCTAACAGAATCGGTCGGATTTGATCAATGAGCCATCGCTCACTTGCCCCAGGAGCGTGAGTACCTTCAACCATAACATAGAGCAGGTCAGCTTCACGGATAGTATCCCTTGCAAGGCGGACCATACGTTGATTCAATAAATGGGAAGGCCTATGAAGTCCAGGGGTATCTAAATAGACCAGTTGGGCTGTCGGTCGATGAACGACACCGACGATTCGTGTGCGGGTGGTCTGAGGTTTATTCGAAACGATAGAGACTTTTTCAGTGAGCAGAGCATTGAGAAGGGTGGATTTTCCGACATTGGGCCGGCCGACGATAGCAATCGTACCGGACTTCATAACCACTTACGGTTGAGGTGAAGAAAGGCGAGGAGGTTGAACAAGTTGATAGACCGTTTCTCCAGGGCGAACAAGCCCTAATTGCTCACGCGCCAACTCTTCCAAACGAGCTGGATCATGTTTCAGACGAAAAATTTCCTTGCGTAAGCTAGCATTCGATTGTTGGAGCAGGCTGATCTCCTGCTGTAAAAAATGTGAACGATTCCACATGGCCAGGTATTTTGTCACTCCCATTTCATCAAAAAAGAAGGAAAACAGCAAAAGGGCACCAAAGAGGATGCCAGTGGCGACCAACCCTTTGCCCACCTTACTTCCAAACGAAAAGGTCCTACGTGTCCGATTTCGCTTTGTAACCATTAGCTCACTCAATCATGCAGCAGAGGACCAGGTGTAACACAAGTTATTCTGGTCTCCCACCGCATACCAAGACCGCCTTCCACGTTAGAGTTGGAGGGCACCCAATCCAGGGTACATCGCACCCTGCCCTAATTCTTCTTCAATCCGGAGGAGTTGGTTATATTTGGCCACCCGATCAGTTCGAGACAAAGACCCAGTCTTTATTTGGCCGGTATTGAGTGCGACAGCCAAATCCGCAATGGTCGTATCTTCCGTTTCTCCAGAACGATGAGAGATAACGGCCCGGTACCCCGATCGTTTGGCAAGCTCAATGGCCTCAAGGGTTTCGGTGAGCGTACCAATTTGATTCACTTTAATAAGAATAGCATTCCCAATACCCTGTGCAATGCCTTTTTCAAAAATATCTACATTCGTCACGAAAATATCGTCACCCACCAACTGCATACGCTCCCCTAAGCGTTCCGTCAGAAGCCTCCACCCCTTCCAATCGACTTCACTCAATCCATCTTCAATCGAACGAATCGGATATCGATCGGCTAATCGGGCATAGTACCGGATTAATTCTTCAGACGTCCGCTGAGACTGTTTTTCGGCTTTCAAAACATACTTCGATTTCATATGAAACTCACTGGCAGCAGCATCTAGCGCCAACACAATATCAGACCCAACACGATACCCAGCACCTCGAATGGCCTGAACGATAAGTTCAAGCGCCTGTTCATTGGATTCAAGATTCGGCGCAAAACCGCCTTCATCCCCTACCGCGGTATTGAGATGTTTCTTTTTTAGGAGGGCTTTCAGGGCATGAAAGACTTCGACACCCATACGAAGGGCTTCCCTAAAGCGTTTCGCGCCAACTGGCATAATCATAAACTCTTGGAGATCGAGACGATTATCTGCATGCGCGCCCCCATTAATAATATTCATCATGGGTACCGGAAGAACCCGGGCATTTGCCCCACCAAGGTAACGATACAGAGGTTGTCCCGTTTCAGCAGCCGCAGCTCGGGCAACCGCCAGCGACACTCCCAACAGCGCATTCGCCCCAAGCCGACGTTTACTGGGGGTTCCATCTAACCGAATCATGGTGCGATCGACGGTCGCTTGGTCCAACGCCTCTAGGCCGATCACCTTCGGAGCAAGGCGAGTATTGACATTGGAGACCGCTTTGGTGACACCTTTTCCGTTCCAGCGTTTTTTATCTCCATCACGCAATTCTAACGCTTCTTTTTCTCCCGTTGACGCACCGGAAGGCACTGCAGCCCGCCCCATGGCACCACTCGCCAACCGCACATCTACCTCAATCGTTGGATTGCCACGTGAGTCAATGATTTGACGAGCCAGCACATTTCGAATATCACTCATAATGAACACTCTCCCATGGACGACAGTTCATCTACCAACCAGGATACGAAACCTGTTCCTCACACCTTCAATTCGTTACCGAACCAACTGCTCTTTTAACAAGGCATTCACTTTCCCAGGATTGGCTGTTCCCTTGGAGGCCTTCATCACCTGCCCAACAAAAAAACCAAGCACAGCTTCCTTCCCTCCTCGATATTGCAGAACTTGATCGGGAAACTGTTGCATGACAGTCCCAATGAGATCTTCAAGAACCGCTTCATCGGAAACTTGGATGAGCCCCTTCTCCTGAATATAGACCGCTGGATCCTTCTGGGTTTGATAGAGATCTGGAAAAATTTCCCGAGCGACCTTAAGACTCACCGTATTATCGTCAACCAATTTGAGTAACCGAACAAGCCCTTCAGGAGAAATAGACGAAGTTTCTGGAGCATGATCATGGGCATGCATCTCTCGGGTTAACTCTCCCATAACCCAATTACTAATCGTTTTGGGATGGTCCCACAAAGACACACAGGCTTCAAAATAGTCCGCAAGCTGACGAGAGCTCGTTAACACCCCAGCATCATATTCGGGTAAACCATAGTCGCGAACAAACCTGGTATATCTTTCACTTGGGAGCTCTTGTATCGTGGATTGCACCGATGCAATAAGTTCCTTGGAGAGGATGACTGGAACCAGGTCTGGATCCGGGAAATACCGGTAGTCATGTGCCTCTTCTTTACTCCGCATGACCATCGTTTTTCCCTGATCGACATCCCAAAGGCGAGTTTCCTGAGAGATTCGTCCGCCTTCTCCTAACACTTTGGCTTGCCGTTTAATCTCATATTCCAGCGCGTCTTTGACAAATTTAAAGGAATTGATGTTCTTCAATTCCACTTTGGTCCCCAGGGTGGAACTCCCAACAGGTCGCAGGGAGACATTAGGTTCACAGCGTAAACTCCCTTGCTCCATATTCCCATCGCACACATCTAAATAGACCAGAAGATCTCGCAATGTTTTTAAATATGCCACGACTTCTTCAGAGGATCCCATGTCGGGCTCGGTCACGATCTCTAGAAGCGGAGTCCCAGCCCTATTTAAATCGACATGACTCATCTGTGACGCGCCATCGTGGATATTCTTTCCGGCATCCTCTTCCAAATGTGCGCGACAGATTCGAATACGCTTGGTGGCCCCCTCTACCCGAATATCGATCCATCCATTTTCACAAATGGGTTCGTCATATTGGGAAATTTGGTAACCTTTCGGCAAGTCAGGATAGAAATAATTCTTCCGCGCAAAACGATTCAGGGGACGAATATGGCAATGCAAGGCCAAACCAGCCTTGACTGCCATCTCAACAGCCGCCTGATTAATAACAGGAAGTGCCCCTGGCAGGCCCAAGCACACGGGGCAGGTTTGCGAATTGGGGGGAAGTCCGAAAACCGTTCCACAAGCACAAAACATTTTTGATTGCGTTTGAAGTTGCGCATGCACCTCCAAACCAATCACCGTTTCAAAGTCCGACATTAGGTTCCATTTTTATCTGATAACCGTTCACGCTCACGACGCATAGCTTCACGCCCCGCTTCAAAGGCCTCGGAGAGAACCGACTTATTATCCTCAAATATTTCTCGCCCCTTCTCAACGACCTTTTCAAATTCCGCTCCTGCGCGCTCACCAATATCACGGACACCTTCCTCGGCCCGACGAGCATAACGTCGAAGCTGTTCCCGTGAGTCTTCTCCCGATTGGGGAGCCATCATGAGGGCAGCACATGCTCCCGCTAAGGCCCCCGTTAACATGGCGAGAATTACTGTTCCAGCCGACACTCCACCATTATCGTTTGCCATTGGATTCCCCTCCTTCCTTAAGGTAGTGCACACGTTCTTTCACCACAGATGATGCGGCTTTGACTCCAGCCAGCATACCAGCTAAATTCACCAACAAGGACCCGCTTCTCCCTTTTACGACATTATGGACCTGCTGCACCGAATCTCCAACATCGCCAACAGCATGGAGAAGGGCTGATGCATGCTCCACGCCATCACGCGCTTGACCCGAGATCGCACCAACATGTTCCGTGACGGCTCGAACTTCCTGAAGGAGAGACGGCACTTCCTGGTCAAGGTTGGAAACAAGTTTCTGAATTTCAACAACAGTCTTTTTCACTTGAATGAGGACAGGCACAAGAAACCCTACCAGAACTGCACAGGCTAGGGCGACAACAACAATGGCAAGATCGACGATCATAGAGTGTTCCAGTCTTTTCCAGGATGATTAATTTTCATGCCCGGATTACCGGTCGTTTACTTCCCCATCCCGTTGCCACTTCATAGACTTGTCCCGCTCGCAGCAACATCTCTTCATCAAAGGGCTTCCCAACCAATTGGAGACCAATAGGAAGCCCCGTCCCACTAAAACCACAAGGCAAAGACAGAGCTGGCAGCCCAGCAAGATTCACCGAAATCGTGTAAATATCCGACAAGTACATCTGCAACGGGTCATTGACCTTTTCTCCAAGCTTAAAGGCGGGAGTGGGTGTGACAGGAGTGGCTAAGAGATCAACTTCCTCAAATACCTTGGAAAAATCACGACGGAGCAAGGTTCGCACAGCCTGGGCCTTCGCGTAATAAGCATCATAATATCCAGCACTCAAGGCATAGGTTCCCAACATGATACGTCGCTTAACCTCAGCACCAAACCCCTCCTGCCTCGTTTTCAAATAAAGATCTATTAAATTATTAGCCTGTTTCCCTCGAACCCCAAAACGCACTCCATCATATCGAGCGAGGTTGGAAGAAGCCTCTGCCGTGGCAATTAAATAGTAAGTTGCCACCGCAGCAGGGGTCGTGGGAAGCGACACCTCTTTTATTTCAGCACCCTGTTGTTGAAGTTCATCAATAGCCACGCGAACCGCAGTCTCCACTTCGCCATCCAGCCCTTCCCCAAAAAATTCTGTTGGCACACCAACTTTGACTCGACGTAAATCCTTCCGACGAAACGCACGGGAAAAGTCCGGAGCTGGAGTCTGTGAAGAAGTCGCATCCTGTACATCATGCCCGGAAATGGCATTCAGCATCACCGCAGCATCACGCACAGTCTTCGTAATGGGACCAATTTGGTCGAGAGAGGAGGCAAATGCCACCAGCCCAAAGCGTGAAACACGACCATAGGTTGGTTTAAACCCAACCACACCACAAAAGGCTGCAGGTTGACGGATCGACCCACCGGTATCAGAACCGAGGGCGGCCACACATTCATCAGCGGCAACAGCCGCTGCTGACCCCCCACTGGAGCCACCCGTGACATGGGCAAGGTTCCAGGGATTATGACTGGGACCAAAGGAGGAGTTCTCCGTGGAAGAACCCATGGCAAATTCGTCGAGATTGGTTTTTCCTAAGAGAAAGGCGCCTTGACGACGCAACTGGGACACGACCGTTGCATCGTATGGAGGCACAAAATTCCCCAACAGGCGGGAGGCACAGGTGGTCAGCATGCCTTCTGTACAAATGTTATCCTTGATTGCCAGAGGCATCGCCGACAAAGGTTGGGTCTTACGCCAACTCTTCATCTTTTCATCGAGTGCCTCAGCCTGCTGCGTTAAGGCTTTGGTATCGACGGTAATATAGGCCTTGACCTTGGGCTCGACATGATTGACCCGGAGCACATACGCGCGGGCAATTTCTTTCGCACTGACCTCTCCGGCCGTAAACTTCTTTTGCAAGTCAACAAGTGAAAGTTTATGCAATGACATGGTTAGTACATGAGGGCTCGAAACCAGACCACCCAAAGCCCTCTTTTCTCCTTAACGACATCAGTCGGGAAAGACAAAGGCCGAGGAGACTAGGTTATGCGATTTCGCGGATCGACTTGAACAATCTTGGGATGATGTTGCTTGGCTTCAACTTCGTCGTAATATTCATAACAAAAAATAATGATCTTATCCCCGATGACCCCTTTACGCGCAGTCGGACCATTCAGCACCACTTCCCCTGATCCACGTTTTCCGGCCATCGCATAGGTTCCAAAACGCTCTCCATTGTTAAGATTCGACACCATGACCAGTTCATAGGGTAAGATTCCAGCCCCATCCATCAAATCTTGATCGATGGTCATACTCCCTTCGTAATCAAGACAGGCATCGGTCACTGTCGCTCTGTGAATTTTTGATCGAAGCATTTGTCGTAACATCAGACTACCCCTTCAGACAGATAATTCAGTATGGGCATCACACCTCGTAGAGCGGGCTCCAACACCCGAAATAGGAACAGGCCCCTTCATATATCTCAATGCCCTTCAACAATCCTCGGGACAAGAAAATGGTCATCCTCCCGCTCTGGAGCATTGGCCAATGCTCGATCAACTGGAAGACAAGGATGAACCTCGTCGGCCCGCAAGGGACTCTCATTGTCAACCACCGTGGCCGTTAATTCAAGCCCCTCCGTATCCCATTCCTGCAATTGTTCGACATACCCTAAAATACTCCCCAATTGCCCTACAAAAGCCTCCTGTTCATCAGGAGATAGCTCTAACCGCGCCAAGGAGGAGACTTTTATGACATCTTCTTTGGTTAACTTCATACGCTTTTATCTCTCCTACCGCTGTTATTCGACTGTGACACTCTTAGCTAAATTTCTCGGTTGATCCACATCAGCTCCTCGCATAACTGCGATGTGATAGGCGAGTAACTGCAAGGCCACGGTGTACAGGATAGGGGTCAACACATCCGGCACATTTGGAATCGTAAAGACGGTATCCGAAACCTTCCCTAATTCTCGCTCCCCCTCACTCACGAAAACGATGACGGGAGCATGTCGAGCCTTCACCTCCATCAGATTGCTTACCGTTTTTTCATACAGCCGATCCCGTGGGGCAAGGACCACCACGGGCATATCCTTATCAAGCAGAGCAATAGGCCCATGTTTCATTTCACCTGCAGCATAGCCTTCGGCATGGATGTAGGAGATTTCTTTTAGCTTCAAGGCCCCCTCTAACGCAATCGGATAATTGATGCCCCGACCCAGGTAAAGAAAGTTGCGTTTTTTATAATACCGTTTGGCAATGGCAACAAGTTCAGCTTCTCGCTTTAAGATATGCTCCACCATCGTGGGAAGGGAGACGAACCGTTCAAGCCATACTCGGCCGGCCGCCGCATCGAGCCGTCCCCGGACGTGGGCAAGATGCAATGCTAACATATATAAGGCCGTTAATTGTGCAGTAAAGGCCTTGGTCGAGGCCACCCCGATTTCTGGCCCACAATGGGTGTAGAGCACCCCATCAGACTCCCTCGCTAAGGTACTGCCAACAACATTGACGATCGAGACCACACGAGCCCCTTTCGCTTTGGCCTCTCGAGCAGCCGCTAAGGTATCGGCAGTCTCACCGGATTGAGAGATGGTAATGAAGAGATCATTTTTGAGAACCAGAGGATCTCGGTATCGAAACTCAGAGCCGATATCAACTTGAACCGGAGTCCGAATCATTTCCTCTAAAATATATTTCCCTACCATACCGGCATGCCAGGACGTTCCACAGGCGACAATCCAAATGCGACCAACCTCTTCAAACTCCTTCGCGGTGAGTCCAATATCAGGCAGATCCGCCTCTCCCGTCTCAAAGGAATACCGTCCTCGCATAGTATCGAGTATGGTTTGCGGTTGTTCATGAATCTCTTTCAACATGAAGTGCGGATACCCACCCTTTTCCGCAGCGGTCGCATCCCAGGTAATATGGGTTTGTGAGCGTGTGGCTGGTTGGCCCTGCGCATTTAAAAATTGAATATCTGAAGGTGTTAAAACCGCCACATCTCCTTCCTCCAGATACATCACCTCACGGGTATGACTGAGCATGGCCATAACATCTGAGGCCGCAAGGACCGCCCCCTCTAACTGTCCAACAACCAATGGACAGCCTGACCGGGTCACCACAAGGGTATTGGGTTCACGCTCACAGATGGCGGCAATGGCAAAGCTACCCTGAATTTTTTTGGTGGCAGCCAGAACAGAATTCGCCAAGGTCTCACCCTGTTGCAACCCCTGCTCGATAAGATGTGCGACAACTTCAGTATCTGTTTCAGACTTGAATTCAAAACCTTGTGCAGCTAGTTGGTGCTTTAACACCAGGTAGTTTTCAATGATGCCATTGTGTACGATCACACATTCCTTGGATTGATGAGGATGGGCATTCAGTTCCGAAGGTTTCCCATGGGTTGCCCAACGGGTATGTCCAATACCAAGTCTGCCTTGGACTTCACGTTTCCCTACGACCTTTTGCAAATTCGCCAGTTTTCCGGCACTACGCCTGACCTTAATCTTGCCCTCCTGGAGCACGGCAATCCCGGCAGAGTCATACCCACGATATTCCAAACGCTGCAACCCATCCAAGAGGAGCGGGACGGCATTATTCTGACCGATATAACCGACAATTCCACACATAGAGAGCTGAAACCTTTCTAATTAATTTAAAAGCCAGGCAAGCCAAGCCCAAGAAAACGTAATGGCCTCCATCACTTCTTTTTTTTGGGACGAGCCTTGACGGAAGTTGCTTGAGACCGAGTGGCGGCCTTCCTTTCTCCTCTACCTGAAGACCCCTTAGAATCTTCCAATAAGGCCCGGCGACGTGCGGCCCACCCAACCAAGTTATTTTGTTGCGATCGGGCAATCGCCAAGGCATCCGCAGGGACCGCTTCAGTCACGATGGACCCGGCGGCAATGAGGGCCCCCTGCCCCACACGTGATGGTGCGATAAGTAACGTGTTACTTCCAATGAATACCTGATCACCAATTTCCGTATCATACTTATGGACGCCATCATAGTTACAGGTAATGGTCCCAGCCCCAATATTGACCTGTTTTCCAATCGTGGCATTTCCCAAATAGGATAAATGATTGGCCTTTGACCCTTCTCCAAGCTCGGCCTTCTTCATTTCGACAAAATTCCCAACTTTCGCCTTTCGGCGTAGCACGGCACCCGGACGGAGATGCGCAAAGGGTCCCACAACCGTATCAGGTCCCAATTCAGCCTCAATCCCAATACACTGGTCTTGCACTAAAACCCGATCTCCTAACGAACAATCCGTGAGTCGAACAGATGAGCGAAGGATACAATCCTCACCAATGGTCGTATGTCCCTCGAGGGCGACATTCGGATAGATAGTCGTATCACGGCCAATACGTACGTCAGATCCAATCCAGACAGAAGACGGATCCAAAATCGTGACACCGGCCTCCATCCATTGAGAGGTAATTCGCTGTTGCAACAGATGTTCTGCCTCCATAAGTTGTTGCCGGGAATTAACCCCTAACCCATCACCCGCATCATCTAATGGAACGGCAGAGACCAACAGACCTTGTTTCACGGCAATATCTATGAGATCAGTTAAGTAATATTCTTGTTGCGCATTTTCAGGATGGATCTGCTCCAACGCCTCAAATAAGAATAAAGAATCAACAAGGTAAGTCCCCACATTGATCTCTGTGATAGCGGCCTCCCATTCTGACGCATCGCGATCTTCAACGATGCGAAGAACCGCCGCATCCGTCGAAACCACAGCCCCCTCTTGGGCTCCTTGACGAACAATACGGCCATATCCACGAGGGGTCTCAACATGCGCAGATAGCACGGTAACGGTCGCTCGCTGTTCCTGATGTACTCGCCACATCTTCTGAATCGTGGCTTCGGTTAATAACGGAGTATCGCCATTGACGATAAGTACCGTATCGGAGGATTGGGCGAGCCCCTGAGTCATGAGATGCTTGGTTTGCAGCACCGCGTGGCCCGTACCCAGAAGTTGTCCCTGTTGAACCGTTTGAACCAAAGCCCGCCCTTGACCTTGGGGAAACTGTTCCTTCAAGAGAGACTCGACCTGTTCACCCTGATGACCTACGACGACCACGACCCCACAGTCGGCGAGATTCGTGGCAATGTCCATCATATACAGAATCATGGGACGGCCAGCCACCGGGTGGAGCACCTTTGCCTTTTTAGATCGCATTCGCTTGCCCATGCCAGCTGCCAGGACAATCGCGCTTAACCCCTTCAGCTTGTAGGACTGCTTATTCGAAGACATGGATCCAATACCTCATGGTGACGGGCAAGAAACATCAAGCTGTAGGCATACCAAGGCTGTGATCAATGGGTTTATTACTTGGGGGATGCCCAATGGTCCCTTGAAAAGGTTGAACGGGCGAATACAGCCCGCCAGAAACAATTAACTTCATGGCTTCTTCAACAGAAATTTCCAAGGACACCACATCCTTTTCTGGAACGAGCAAGAAATAGCCTGATGTCGGGTTGGGAGACGTCGGAACATATACATGGGTGAGAGGGCCGGCGGACACCTCTTCAATATCACCCTTGGTCACCCCAGTCACAAAGGCCAAGCAATAGTGACCCGCCATCGGAAACTCAATGAGAACCACTCGTTTATACTTATCTCGCTCAGTAAACGAGAGAATATCCATCATCGACTTTAAGGTCGCATATATACCCCGAACCACGGGTACTCGATGAAGGAACTCCTCCCACATTCTGACGATTTGTCCGCCAATAATATTAGCAGCGAGCAAACCTGTTGAAAATATTAGGATAAATAATGTTACAATGCCGAGCCCAGGAACATAGTAACCCTCTGGAACCCAGCGGGTCATAAAATCGCCTAAAATTCCGTCCACCGACACAAAAAGGGTCTTGAGGATCAGAACCGTGCCCCAGATAGGGGTAATTACGAGTAAACCCGTAAAGAAATACTTCTTGAGGGCTGCCCTTAAGGCCTTCACAAAGGTCCTCCCTAGGTAAAGAATGATACAAGCTTTACAAAGGTGTCGCAACCCTTTTATTGCTATTTTCAACAACTTGGACTACAGTTGCTGATTATTTAGCCGCCGGTCTTAGAAGGAATTCTTGGCCTCATGACCTCAAAAAATCGTACCTCGCGTTCCTTAAAAAAAGGACTGTTTATTACCTTTGAAGGTGTCGAGGGATGTGGAAAAACAACCCAATGGTTAACCTTATCAAAAAAATTGGAAAAACAAGGTTTTCCCGTCCTCAAAACAAGAGAACCAGGAGGAACAAAATTTTCTGAACAAATTCGTGAACTTATGCTCAGCTCACCGATTGAAGGCATTACGCCAATCTGTGAAGCCTTTCTCGTGTGTGCCTCTAGAAACCAGCATATCATAAAGAAAATTCAACCAGCCCTAGCCGCCGGAAACCTTGTCCTCTGTGATCGATTTTCCGACTCGACCCTGGCCTACCAGGGATATGCAAGAGGCTTAAACATTCCAACCCTAAGAAAATTAAATGAATTTTCAACATACGGAATAAAGCCTGATCTCACCCTCTTATTTGATATTCCGGTCTCAACAGGGTTAGCCAGAAGGAAGCATCATCACAAAGTACAAGACCGATTGGATAAGGAGTCCAAGACCTTTCATGAAAAGGTTAGAAAGGGGTATCTCACCCTGGCTAACAGGGACCCTACTAGAGTAAAAATCATTGATGGGCGAAAGACTTCTGAGCAGGTTGCCCAACAAGTACTCAAGATTGTTTCTTCCTTCTTGGAATCCAAGGAACGGAAACCAGGCAAAAGGCCTCTTCAATATCCCAGCAGGGCAAGACACAAATAAACATTCTAAACCTTGAGAGTTGGGTTACAATCAGGCGGGTGATTGCCCCGAATTTGAAAATCATAAACCTATGCCTATTCAAGACATCATTGGCCATGAACGACCTAAAAAAATTCTAACGGCCTCCCTACAACATCATCGACTGGCCCACGCCTATTTATTTTTTGGTGAGGAGAGGATCGGCAAACACTTGGTGGCCTTGCGTGTTGCGCAAGCCCTGAATTGCGAGACTCACTCAGACTCAACCGACTTAGAATGCTGCGGGACCTGCCGGGCCTGTCTGCAAATCGAACAACGGACATTTCCCGACACGCTATGGATTGAGCCGGATCAGGAGCGGGCCAATCCTCAAATCAAGATCGAGCAAATTCGTGAAATCGAACAACATATGATTTATCAGCCATTGATTGGAGAACGAAAAATTTGCATTATTGACGAGGCAGACCGCATGACCATCAATGCCGCCAATGCCCTGCTCAAAACGCTCGAAGAGCCGCCGGCGCACAGCCTGTTCTTACTCATTTCGAGTCGTCCGACCGCACTACCCGCAACGGTACGTTCCAGATGCCAATCTATTCGATTTACCGCACCCCCCCAAACACAGGTAGAGGCCGCCATTATTCTTCAACGAGAAATGCCACCAGAAGACGCTAAATTTCTTGCCATGGTGACGGAATCAAGAATAGGGGCTGCCTTAACAGTTGAGATGGAAGACATTCGAGCCCAACAGCAAGAATGGAATCAGTTGGTCTCCAAAGAAACTATGGCGTCTCTTCCGAAGATCATGACCATGGCTGAGAAACTGTCCAAGGCCGGCCAAGCAAGCGAAGCACTCGAATGGCTGCACATGTGGATCAGAGACCTCATCCTTCATCAAATCGATGCGCATGACGCGTGTATATTGGGAAAGGTGCCCCCACCCCTCATGCCTACGACACGTGACTCCCTCTCCCTGGAATCCCTTCTAGATATTCAAGAGCGCATTCAACAATTCCAACGACAAAGTACACGCAACATCAATATGCAACTTACCTTGGAATCCGTACTCCTCGATTTACGAGACGTCTTGATGACCCCATCGCCATCCCCTAGGCCGACAGCCTAAAGTCGAAGATTGTCGACCCTAGCTTTCTTCTTAATTGAACTGGTATCTTTTGAATGGGTTTACTGAATTTCTCGAAAGAATATAATGAACGAACCAACCTCAACAAAGCCCTTCTACATCACCACTCCGATCTATTACGTCAATGACGTTCCCCACATCGGGCATGCCTACACAACGGTCGCGGCCGATGTCCTCGCACGATACCACCGTCTCCGCGGAGAAGAGGTCTTTTTTCTGACGGGTCTGGATGAACATGGTCAAAAAGTGCAACAGGCGGCTGATAAGGCAGGAATCACCCCCAAAGCATATTGTGATCGATTGGCCCCGAAGTTTAGTCATTTATGGGAGAAACTTAATATATCCAATGACGGCTTTATCCGCACGACCGATGCGCCACATAAAAAAATAGTTCAAAGCTTCCTCCAACAACTTTACGACAAGCAACTGATTTACCGTGCTGAATATTCAGGCTGGTACTGTACATTTGATGAACGGTTCTGGACAGAAAAGGATGTGATGGAAGGACAATGCCCGGACTGTCACCGCCCTGTGGAACAGCTCAGCGAGAGTAACTACTTTTTTAAGATGAGTCAGTTCCAGCAACAACTCATACAACATATCGAAAAGAACGAACAGTTTATTCAACCCACAAGCAGACGTAACGAGGTCTTAGGGTTTTTACAAAAGCCGCTGGAAGACCTGTCGATCTCGAGGCCAAAACGTCGGCTGTCCTGGGGCATTGAATTGCCCTTTGATCAAGAGTATGTCACCTATGTTTGGGTCGATGCCTTGGCGAACTATGTGTCAGCCTTGGATTATCTACCAGAGACGTCATCCATTGAAAAATTTTGGCCGGCAACCATCCATCTGGTTGGCAAGGATATTCTCACGACTCATGCGGTCTATTGGTCGACCATCCTCTTTGGACTGGAGAAACCTCTCCCGCAATCGATCTTTGCCCATGGCTGGTGGACGGTCGATGGAGAGAAGATGTCGAAAAGCCGTGGGAATGTCGTCGACCCGAACCAGATGGTTGAGGAATATGGCGTCGACGCCTTCCGTTATTTTCTACTACGCGAAGTCCCTTTCGGTCATGACGGTGACTTTTCCCGCGATGCCCTGATTGGGAGGATCAATAGCGACTTGGCGAACGGGCTTGGTAACTTACTCAGCCGGTCGGTCACTATGATCCAACGGTTTAACAAGGGCCTGATCCCCCAACCCGATCCAACAATCATGGCAGCCTCAGATCTTGGAGAAAAATTTGTCAGGCAATTCAACGAAGAAATTCAACCTCATATTGTCCGCTTAAATTTCAATGTGGCTCTCGGGAAAATTTGGGAACGGATCATGATCTGCGACCAATATATAGATGTTTCTGCCCCCTGGAAACTGGCGAAGCAACCAGAAGAACGACAAAAACTCGACACCGTCTTGTACACCATAGCTGAAGCGTTACGAATCATCTGTCTCCACATTTATCCCTTTATGCCACAGACGGCAGAAGACATGGCAAAGCAATTGGGTTTGGACTATGATTTTTCACAACCGTTACTGGCTTCAGACATGACCTGGGGTGCCCTCAAGCCCGGAACGGCTGTGGCGAAAGGTGCGCCCCTTTTCCCCCGTATCGACCAGAAAGCCATGGCACGAGGAGAACAACCAGTGAGCGAATCACAAAAATCCACTCAACCCTCTCAGTCCACCACGGCCTCCACAACGGCCACCGCATCACCGCAAACGCCGCCAGCACCGGAGTTACCCCAAATTACGATTGAGGACTTTCAAAAAGTCCAACTGAAAGCCGGGAAGGTATTGAGTGCCGAACGAGTGCCTAAATCCAACAAGCTCCTGAAGCTCCAGGTAGATATTGGAACAGAGCAACGGCAAATCGTCGCAGGCATCGGGAAAAAATATGAACCAGAAGCACTCGTAGGCAGGACAATTGTCATCGTCGCCAACCTGAAACCAGCCAAATTGATGGGTGTAGAATCACAAGGAATGGTGTTGGCCGCTGGAGACCAAGAAGTACTAGGAATGGCCACGTTTCAAGAAGACGTCAATCCTGGGGCTCGTGTGAAATAACTGAGCAATCCTGTACAATAGAAACCACCATGCAACTGGGTCACAAGCATGTCGTTCAAGTCCTGATTTTCCTGCTTCTCGCTTTTTCTCTACCAGGAATCATTCACGCGAAGACTGAGGCTCGAATCGAAGCAGGGAGTCTCAAAGTTCCTCCCCCTCCTCCCATTGCTAAGGGGCCGGTTCCAACTCATCTTGTCATACGTGCGGTTGCCCACGGGGCATTGGTCCTCGGACAAGAAGTAGGTGGAGCCCGAATCACCATCACCGATGTGAAAACGGGAGTTCGCCTGGCCTCCGGCCTACAACAGGGAGAAGCGGGCGATCAAAACCAAATCATGCGAACCCCTCATCTTATGGAAGAACAAGTGTATGCCTCTCTGCCGTCCGCTTCGTTTCAGACGACCCTTCAACTCGAAGAACCGACCTGGGTCGACATCACCGCACAAGGACCACTCGCCTTCCCTGCCGCCCTGACCCAGACAACGAAACGGGTCTTGTTAATTCCGGGACAGGACCTCCGCCGTGATGGCATTATTCTAGACCTCAGTGGATACATCATTGAGATACAACGACCGGTCAGTGGAAAATCGCTCATTGGAAAGGCAGATGTCCAACTCGTCGCCTCCATCAAAACGCTGTCAGGCTCACTGGTGAAACCTTACGGAGATTGGGATTCTCGAAAAATTCAAATCTGGGGTGAAGTGCTGGTCGGAAACCGAATCGTTGAGCGCCTCCAAATGTTTTATACAGGGGAGAAAAGTCTGTTCGCGGCACCATTTTTTGTGCCGGTTCCATCTGATGCACCAGACGGCATCACTCTTCGTGTCATGGCCTCCGATGGAGCGAGGGGAAACTTTGGATTAAGCCAAGCCAACTATCCGGTACTCCCCGAACAAGCTGCCTTTCGAAAACAATAAATATCAATCCAATACACAAGCACCTAATACAGACAGATGACAAATTATTAAAGTCCTTCTTAGGACCTGAACAGCATGAAGATTGAAACCATGGCAGCCTATCGTGCAGGGGAAACGCTCAAGCCCTGGGGATATACCGCCCCTCCCCTTGGACCTCATGACTGTTTGGTCCAAGTCCTCGCAACTGGTATTTGTCACAGCGACATACACATGATCGACGATGACTGGGACAGCTCACGCTACCCCTTAGTCCCAGGACACGAAGTTGTCGGAGAAATCGTAGAGCGAGGCTCGGCAGTCCAGCATCTCCAACTAAATGAACGAGTAGGCATTGGCTGGCAAGCGAGCGCATGCCTCACCTGTAAGGATTGCTTGGCAGGTAACGAAAATCTCTGCGACCAAGGACAGTGGCTTATACAACATGGCTATGGTGGGTTTGCCAGTCATCTGGTCATCGACAGTAGATTTTGCTTTCCCATTCCCAAAAACATGTCAACCGAACAGGCGGGCCCACTCCTCTGTGCAGGAACCACAGTCTTTGCCGCGCTACGTTATGCAGGCATGACGAAAGGACAACATGTGGGAATCATTGGCATGGGAGGGTTAGGTCATGTGGCCGTGCAGTTTGCCCAAAAACTGGGGAATCGGGTAACCGTCTTTACGACCAGCAAAAACAAAGCCGAAGAAGCCAGAGAGATGGGCGCACATCAAGTGATCCTGACCAAAGACGGACGACCAACAGAGCCCCCGAAAGAGAGAATTCAGATCATGATGAGCACCATTTCCCATCAACAAGATTGGGACGCCTATCTCGAGTACCTCGACAGTGACGGTACCTTGACCTTTGTAGGGGTTCCGCAGGATTCGGTTCAAATCTCAGTAGGAAAGCTGTTGGACAAACGCCGTCGAATCATGGGAAGCCCGATAGGTGGAAGAGCGCTCATTACTGACATGCTTGCCACCGCCGACCAGGTGAAGGTTATTCCTCAAATCGAAACCTTTCCCCTGAAGGAAGCCAATCGCGCAATTCAAAGAATACGAGACAACAACATTCGCTATCGAGCGGTCCTCATTCCCTAGGGAAAAGAAAAAGAACATGGAAATGGAGAAGGAGAAAGAATGATACGTCAACAATGGATCCATCCCCTGTGTATCTTGCCGCTGGCCATAGCACTCGGCTGTCAATCTCATCCAACACAGATGCATTCACAGGCGACGGTGACGTCGGGCTCTCACAAGGCCCACAAACATCACCACCGCAACCCGGAGGATATTCAGCAATACCTCTCGCGATTGGACCGGCCAGGCCGTGATGAGTATCAGGAACCGGAAAGAGTGATCGAGGCCTTAGATTTATCACCAACAATGACCGTTGCCGATATTGGATCGGGGTCGGGATACTTCACGAGACGATTCCTCAAAGCGCTTTCCCCACACGGACTGATCTATGCGGTCGATGTAGAACCGCAGATGCTAGACTATGTGAAAAAGACGATCGAAAAAATGGGGATTTACACCAACGTCAAGTACGTACTCGCAGAACCGAATAACCCCGATCTACCAGATAATTCGGTAGATCTGATATTTCTCTGTAACGTCTTCCACCATTTGGAAGACCGAACCGAATATTTCACACAAGCGCAACAAGCGCTCACCGCGAACGGGCGAGTCGTTATTATCGACTTTTACGCCGATGAACGATCGGGCAAGCTTGGGTTTCCACGCCGGCACCTTGTCTCCAAACAAACGGTCATTGAAGAAATGACCAACGCAGGATTTACCCTGGCAAAAGAACATGCTTTCCTCAGCCGTCAATATTTCCTGGAATTCGTTCCCTCTGGTGGAAACGGCTCATGAGGGCGTTCAAAAAAACGTTCCGACTGATCACCTTTGCTGTCCCTTCTGCCCTTCTTGCCCTAATTGCCTGTCCATGCGACACTTAATCGTATGCAAACCGCTTCAACCTATGATCAGTTACGGCAATGGCTCTACTGGGCCTTAGGTCTGAATGCCGTCATCATCATTGCCGAGTTTATCGGCGGATTTCTGATCAATAGTGTCGGAGTCATCGGGGATGCGGCCCATAACCTCATCGACCAGGGCGCATTGTTCCTCGCCCTCTATGCCCATATCCTGGCAGCCAGACCGGCCACCGAAGCCAAAACATTTGGCTACCATCGAGCAGGCATCATCACGGCATTTATAAATGCCTTTGTTCTCTTACTCACCGCCATCGGGATTGGGATTGTGGCCGTTCAACGAATCATGGCACCGGTGGCCGTCGAAGGGCTCTGGATGATTGTCATCGCCATGATCGCGTTCATCGCCAACATGGCGATTGCCTACCTGTTACAGCAAGCCGCGCAGGACGACCTGAATATTCGAGGAGCTTTTTGGCATATGGTGACGGACGCGTGGGTGTCCTTGGGCGTCGTCGTCAGCGGAACCATCATTCACTTTACCGGATTAACCATCCTCGACCCGATCGTCAGCCTGGCCATCATGGGAGTAATCGTCAGGGGAGCCTGGCCGCTGTTAAAGGAGTCGCTTGAAATTTTGCTGGAGTCAAAACCGCCAGGGATTAAAACAGCGCATGTGGTGGAGGCGATAGAGAAAATTCCAGGAGTGGAAAACGTCCATGACCTGCATATCTGGGCCGTGGAACCCAGAATCGTCATGTTAACCTGTCACGTGATGGTGGAGGGAGACGACTCTCAACTAACGGATAAATTGTTATCGACGATTCGGGAGCGCGTCGCATCTGAATTTGGCATCAAGCACCTGACCATTCAGATGGAAACACAATGCGAGCATCATGAGCACCTACATTGCGACCTCACCCCTCTGACCGAGGGGAAGGGCCATCCCGAAGCTCTTCACCGACACCACCATTAACAGATGGGATGGATTGGGCTTCAACTCCCAGATCGCCTGAAGCCTGTGGCCGAAAAACAGACCAACGGATAAGAAAAATTCCAACCGCTGTTCCTAGTAATCCCCCAAGTACCCACCCTCCGAATACATCCGTCAGGTAATGGCCCCCGAGATACACGCGACTAATGCCTATCAGTCCCACCAGAGGCCAGGAGATCCAACCCGTTCGAGGATAGAGGACCTGGAAAAAGGCAGCAGCCGTTGCGGTATTCACCGCATGGTTCGACGGAAAACTAAACGTCCCACCACAGCCTACCAATTCCTGAACATTTTCGAGGGCCTTACAGGGACGAGGCCGAGCCACCGCATGTTTGATTTGCGCCCCAACAAAATCGGCAAAGGCGATGAGACCTCCGAGAAAAGCCGAACCGATCAGGGCTTCCCGCCAATTCTTCCAAAGCCAATATCCTACGGCCAAAATAATGGGAAAAAGAAGGTTCCCTGGAGGAGAAAGGAACAACATCACGTGATCGAGGACAGAGGACTGCCCAGCCAACCCGTTGATTGCATAAAATATATCTTTATCCCAATCCATTAAAAAATGATCCAAGTAGAAAGAGAGGAGCCCAGTTATAGAAAAGTATAGCCGAAACTTCTACAATACCAAAAGGCAACGAGGCAGCCCTCGCCTTCCATGTGGGCCTTCTTGGTAGGGAGAGTCAACGATAGCATACTTTTCAGGATATAGGCGGTAGGCATTTGTTAAAAAGGAAAAAGATACAGTGAACATAAAAAGTCCCTACGTTTACTTTTTACACCGCATCCTTCTCTTGGTTGTACTTTTCATGATGCCCGGTTGCGTTGGCCTACCGAAAATTGAAACAGCCATACATGAAAGTCCTCGCGGCATGGTAGCCCTTAAAGTAATTCCGGAGCGGCAGGCCAAGACGTCCCATCCCATAACCATGGACAGAAAGACCCTTCAAACATTTTTGAGGGGAGTCTATGTACAAGAGGAAAAAGCTCTGCTGGAATCGCTCATTACAGAAGATGTGGGTTTGATTCGAGTCTTTACTGAGGAGGATATTGACTTTCTGCTCCCCTACCTGCACAAAGCCCTGTCACAAGCCACAGTTGAAGAAGAAATTATTTTTGAGCTTATTTATAACAGACCTGGAGGACGAACAATAACAATTGGGAGTCTATTCGTACAGGATGGCAATCTGCATCTGACCGTAAACAACTTTCAATCGAATCCTGGGAAAGCTTCACTTCGAATGAGATCCTCCTACGGACAATTCCGCCCGAAAATCTGGAGCCTGACTTATAGGCCGGAAGCCCACTTGGCAAAGGGAAGCCTGAATCCAACCAAGAAAAAAGGACTGCCTAATACCATTGTCCTTCGGCTCAAGGCACTTGAAGAGTCCAGCGAGAGAGACACCTCATCAACCATGGATGGGACGAGTCAAACCACGAACAAAAACAGAGAGTCGATCCGGCAAGAAATTCAGCAGCTGCGTGAATCCATTCACAACCAAGAACAACAACTGAAACAACTCGAGCAACGATTGGAGCCATAAGGCCTTCTCTGAGCATTAAAAAAGACTCCCAACCCATTATGTTGGGATTACTGAATGGTGGGTACCAATTCCGATTGGATAATTCGAGAATCTTGGGTCAGGAGGGTGGCTCCCAGCAGTTGGGCTGAAGCCACAATGATACGATCGGCCGGATCTCGATGAAACGAGTCCGGCAAACTCGCCACTCCAGCTGCAACGGCCGGGGAAATACTGATTCGTTGAACAAGCGGAGGAGCAACAGCCGCTTCAAGCCACTCACGAATCGGCAGATGAAGACGAATGCGACCTAAGGCAGAAAGCGTGGCCACTTCCCACAAGGTAATGTCCGACACGAACAAAGGTGCATCTGCGTTCGCTCGTTTCACAACTCGCTTTTGCGTCTTAGATAATCGAGGATCGTCAGCTAACCAAAAGAGCAGAATATGGGTATCCAGCAAGGTCTTCACCCCACCTCCCCTTCCGCTTCCCAGGTCTCTGCTGGAAGAACAGTTCCAATGACATCTCCATGAAATGAAAGCGTACCTTTGAGTTCGCCCTGAGGAAATTGCCCGGATCGAGGGTGAGAGGGGATAAGTTGAGCCACGGGCTTGCCCCGTTTGGTAATGGTAATGGGCTCCCCCTGCTCTGCCACTTCATCCAAAATGGCTAAGCATTTAGCTTTAAATTCAGAGGCTTGTATTTCTTTCATATGACCAGTCTAATTGACCAGTTATTAAAAGTCAATAGCCAATTTATGGCAGAAGCCACATATTTTTGGGGAAGAGGGAATAAAAGAGTATCGGCACGCCAAGCAACTCTGAAGATCTCCTTCAGAAAACCGGTCTGGTTTATTCAAGTACCCAGAAAATGAACTAAACCTGAAATTCATCTCTCCTCCGCAAAATTTTCAACACTTCTAAGACACAGGCATCCCATGAAAAGAAAACAAAATCATGCCCCTTGGCCCAAAAGCAGTATAACGATATGATGATCGATAGTGTTTTTCTAAGGAGAACTCGGGATGGCCGTAACTACTATTTCACAGAAGTTTCAAATTGTTATTCCTACGGAAATACGAGAGAAGCTTCGCCTTAGCCCTCAACAGCGATTGCAAGTCAAAGAAAAGGGTGGAGTGATTACGTTAGCTCCAGAAGTTCCTATCAAAAACTTGAGGGGCGTGCTTAGGGAGGCACCCAAAATAGCCTTAAGAGAAAAGAAGGACCGCTTTCAAAAGCATTAATGGGATCGAGGGGCTGGATTGAATACTCTGCAGATGGTCCGCTGGCTAACCAAAATGCCTCCTACTTATCGCCACGGAATCAAATCATTACTCCACGATTGTCCCCTACGAGGCATACAAAATCATAAAATGTGAACAAGGGGAAGAAACGGCACTTCTCCTTGCGGAACGACTTAACACAAGTCATTCAACTCACGGAGTCCCTGGCCTTCTTTTCTGCGGATGTCAGCCTTCGGCATGACTTGGCCATGGCAGATGCCATCGTGTATGCGACTGGCCAAGAACAGGACGCAAAAATTATTACAGGAGATGCCGACCTCAAAGACTTATCGGGAGTGGAGTACATTCATTAAGATTCATTACAGACTGAGACTGTAGGTTGAAAAAAAGACTCCCGACACGATTGCTAATTGCTATTGCCCCTTATTCTTCAAAATTCCTATTTTTTTTTGAATCTCCCTTATAACGGAAAACACCTCACTCACTTCGGGGCGTTTATCTTTTCTATACGAATTTATTTTCTGTCGAATTCGGGGATACTCTCTGGTTTTTATAAGAAAGTCCTCCTGCAATGCCCTTGCTGCAGCGTAACGAACTCTTGAGTTTTTGTGATCTAAGCTAACTACAAGTGCTTCTAGTCCCTCAAAAGTTTTTCCCCAAGCAAGAACTAATGCCGCAGAAACCTTATCTTTACAAGTATTACTCATTAAACATTTAATGTCTCCCTCATAATTTCTACCTCTTACTTTAGCTTCTCCTATGGCTATGGGCAATGGGGTTTTCCCAAATTTCTGAATTGCAAGATTAAAGGGAATACCAGAAATACTTTCAACCGCCCCCTGAACTTCACCATATTTCCAATCTGGATGAGAAAAAAGTTCCCTGAGGTATGGAATTGCCTTTTCCCCAAACAACTTAAGGCTCCCAATAGTTTCCACTACTACTTGTCCATAAGGATCTGATAGCCGCACAACTAATTGGCTAAAGGCCTTAGGATCTTTGGAGTATCTCCGCAAAGATGTAACTGCCATTACTCGAACTTGAGGGTCTTCGTCCAAGAGCGCCGCCTCAATAGCCTTTCTATCATTATTCAAAATACTTATATTCAGACACCTCCTTCGCACTAACCAAACATTATCCTGCAGTCCAAGATTTACCGCATTAACTACCTTTTCACTACTATACACATTCTTGCTGAAAAGACCTTTGAATGCCTCTGCACGAATAAATGGATCCGGATCTTTTGTAAACGCAAGAATTGAGTCGATAACGCCCTTATTCTCTTCCCTGCCCTGACTAGGCCTTTCTAATATGTTCTTTAACCTTTTTTCTCGGCTCCAAGAGTTTTGATGGATAACATTTTCGAGAACCTCTTGAGGAGCAACTGTTATAGTTTTTGCCTCTACTATGGATATTAAAAAGGAAGCCAAATTTAATTTTAATGATAAAAGGGCTAAACCCAATAACACTCTCTTAATCATGTTTTTTCCTGGAAACAACAATACCTATTAAGGCATATTAGTCGCTTGCCTTGCTCCGGTGAATCCATTAACTCGGAGCTCGTTTTTCCCCCATTTAAGAAAGAAATACCCTTCACCAACTTTACTATAGCTAAAAGACCTTCCAGATTTAAAAAGGCTTCCAATCTTCCCAGGTTCAACAATCAAACGTTGGCTTAAACTTTCAAAGTATGTTGGGACACCCCCACCTTCATATCCTTTGCTTAGAACCCCTGGAAAGATATCAACAATTATAGTTGAATTCGTACTATTTTGAATTTCAAAATCCATAAATCCTTCATAATGATTAGCCCCACCTACAACTCCAGTACAATCACCTTTCATACAAAAGTTTTCGGCAGGTGCGGTATCTCTTAAATCAGAAGGGTTCATTTTACTAAATCCGTCTATTGAACTTAACCCAATCGCCAGTCCCATTACAGCTGCTGTTTGAATTCCAGCTCTTATTACTGCCTTTCCAGGATCTGCACCTGTGACTGCAGCGGATATTGCGGCACCACTTAAATTTCCAGCAAAAACCCCTGCTGCGGCACCCCAAGAATTTCCTGTCATTGCACCCGCTGAAAATCCACCTGCCGAGACAAGGCCAGAAGCCGCACCGGTTGCAATGGCTAACCCTATATCTTCCTTATAACCTAGAGTACTATTAATTCCTGCTCTTGCCCCCCCACTTGCCGCCCCTCCAACAGAGGAACTAATAATTAAAGCTGCAACGCCCTTTCCAAATTTGGCACCTACTGGCCCTCCAACTGCAAAACCAATTGCCATTGCTCCTCCTTGAACAACATAGGGTTGCGAGTCAGGATCAAGGTTCATCGTAAAGCCAGGGGCGAAAGTCCATGCGGCTACCCGTAATACAATATTATCTTTTATTACCTTTCCAATACCTCTTACAACAGATCGAAATACCTTTACAATCGACTTAAAGAAATGTCCGCTAGGATCATTGAACATGATTGGATTATTTCTAGCATATGCGTAGCGATTGAGAGCTTGCGGATCTCCTGCGCTTGGCACAATCGTATCGGCGCTGAGGAAGCGGCCGAGGGTGGGATCGTAGTACCGGGCTTCGTAGAAGTAGAGGCCCGTGGTCGCATCCAGTTCTTTGCCCGTATACTTGTACGGTACATCGACGGGAGTGCCTGGGGTGTTGGTATTGGTCCCGCCATAGGGGAAGTAGGTCAGGTTTTGGACCTTCGCCCCAGTCTCATCCGTAATCACACTGGAATGAACTCTATTTTAAGGGGTCGGGAGTCTTTTTTTATAAAAGACTCTTTCCAAAAAAGTATTTCTATCTAGACTTTTGCCGCCATTAGACCCAACACCTTCTGTCCGGAGACGATAACAGCCAGGAGAATACAGGCCACCAACGCGTCGGTTGCCCCGGTTGGCCAATCCATAAGATAGGATAGAATAAATCCCATGAAAGCAATGACCATTCCAAAAAATGACGCGAGGAGCGGAACGGAATAGGCATGGACTCCCAGGCGAACGGCGAGTAACGGTGGGATTAACAAAAATCCAAAGGTCACGAGTGGGCCTACCATGAGTACACCTAAGGAAATGGATATTCCAACCAAGGCATAGAGCAAACTATCCCATACCCAAACTTTCTTCCCCAAGGTGATGGCAAAGTCCCGATCCATCGACACCAATAATAACTCTTTTCGATACAACCACAATAAAGAGGAAATAATTGCAAAGCAGACTACCAGCACAATGAGATTTATGTCTGAAATGGCGATAATTTCACCTTTGAGGAGATGGATCACTCCGGCCTCCGGAATTCGCTCCGAGGCGAGTAGTAAAATGGTCACGGCCCCGGCCAGCACAAACAGCACACCTATTCGTCCTTCAACGGGACTTCGGCTTCGTTGGTCCATCCAGGCCAGAATTAGAAGCGTCCCTGTGGTCATAATGGTCGATCCCATGAGGGCTGGAAGAAAGTCGCTATGCGGATCAAGTCCTTGATGAAAGGTATAATGCCAAAAAAATGCGGCGGCAATTCCACTGGCCGACACCTGTGGGAGCGTCACGGATAAGAAGACCATACGTCTGACATACATCAGCAACCCGACCAAGGGGAGTAACAGCCCGGTCACTACCCCACCGTAGAGTGCGTTCCTAAAGACATAGGTCGGACTGAGAATTTCAAGTAATTCACTCATCTCAGGTGGCCCAAGTAATCCGGCGTGGTTTGCAACCCATTTAGCTTGACCATCTCCTCCAACGAACCACGGACAATAGTTTTTCCCTGAATCGCAATGGCCTCCCGCACAATCCCTTCCAAGGTAGGGACCATGTGATCGGCCCACAAAAAGGCCACCTGCCTCTCCTCTCGTAACTGTTTAAACAGAGTTATTAATGACTCCATCGAGGCTTGATCTAAACTCGCCAATGGTTCATCCAGAATCAAGAGGGCCGGGTTGGTTGCCAGGGATCGTGCAATCAACACACGTTGCTGCTGGCCACCCGAGAGATTGGAATACCGTTCCGTTGCTCGCTCGAGAAGTCCTACCGCTTCTAAGGCCCAGCTCACCCGATCCTGCTCTTTTCTGCCAACCCCTTGCCATGGCTTTAGAGCCGCATAGGTCCCCATATTGACCACTTCACGAACGGTCATTGGAAGCAGCAGACTTAATGATTTTCTTTGAGGCACATATCCTACGACTGTGGCCTCTTGCCGTGCCGCAAGACGATGGGCACCTTCGAGAGGAGGCAGAATTCCCGCAAGCGTCTTGAGAAGAGTTGTCTTCCCCGATCCGTTGGGACCCAAGAGCGCAAAGGCATCTCCCCGTGCAATTTCTAAATTCACCGATTCCAGAATTGGCACATTAGGATAGCCAATCGTCGCATCCTGGAGCGATAGGATCACTGACATGTTTTTGTTCTTTCTTCAGTCATTCTTCAGCTCTTCATTTTCCCGATGGCCTGCAACATGGAATGAAGATTAAACTCAATCAATTCTTCATATGTCTTTACACCCGGATTGCCCCCAACCATGATCAGAAATTTTGCGACCGTCGCTCCGGTTTCTGCGGCGACCCAGTTGGGTAAACGCTCTCCAAAGTGAGGTTCTCGCAAGATCAGCCGAATCCCTTCTTGTTTCATTTTGGCCACTAATCCCGCTAAGTGCTTTTGGGTCGGTTCTATTCCCGGACGGATTTCGATCTGTCCGGCCTCGACAAGACCAAACCGTTCTGCAAAATAAATTGTGTCTTGGTGATAGGAGACAAAGGACACACCACGTAGTGGCTCAGCCAACTTCGCCCATTCCTTCATCTTCTGATCGATATGATCATGAAACGTCTTCAAGTTTTTCTCGAATCGCTTTTGCCCAGGCGGATAGATTTTTGACAGACCAACTGTAATTGTTTGGGCCATGTGCTTCACGTTTACGGGGTCCAGATTAAAGTGAGGATTCCCGAGTGGATGAAGATCGCCTTCCTTTCTGGTTAACCGTTGAGGCACCTGTTTTGGCGTAACCCGTAGGGAGGAATCTATAAATCCGATATTTCCCGGTAGAATTTTAGGATTTCTTGCCACATCGACCAACGCCGTCAACCAGGCATGTTCATTTTGTAGCCCCATCACAATCAGGACATCCGCCCGGTTGAGTTTGGGCAGAAAGCTTGGCTTGATGGGGACCCCGTGGGGATCCTCCATACCCTTCGCCAAACTCTGGACCTCAACCAGGTCACCCCCGATCCTGGCGGTAATATCCGCCAGGTCGGGGATCGAGGTGACCACACGTATCTTCCCTCCCTCTTCAATAGGGGGCCGATCGCCCATCCCCAAAAGAGAAAAGGTCAGCCATACCAAACCCACAAGCCAAGCTGTGCCTTTCATAAAATCCTCACAATGCTAGTTGCGTTCGGTAAACCCATGCTGATGACTTCCAATCACGACTTCCCATTGAAACAACACTTGATTGTTGTCATTCATCGTATTCCCATACTTCGTATGATTAAACTGGAGAATAAATCTCTGGAATTCGCTTGGATAAAAGGTCACATAGGGGGAGTACGTCATGGCTTCCGTTCTGTTGCCTGTGGCATTGACTGTCGTCCCAGCTAACCCAGAAAACGGATTGGTCACCAATGCCGGCTCGCTCGGTAATTGGTGGTAGTCGAACCGAAACCCCGGACGCCATTTTCGGCTAAACCGATATTCCGCATAGGTATAGCCACCCCAGGAACCACGAGTCCCAAGATTTCCAAAAATATCCCGTCGTCCTTGTCCAAAGTCATACAGAATTTCCGCATGCAGGGACAGGCTTTGTCGCAACCCACGCCCTAAAGGATACCATCGATAGTGCAGATCCCAGTTCAACGTATGGCGATCGATCGGATCGGTTTCATCGACGGCCAAAAAGGCCGCCTCTTCCGCTTCCGGCACTCGGGATTGCGGGGTATACACGGTCGAGAATCCTATTTCGATATTATTGTCGTCATTTAAATCGAAGTACGTACGTACAGATCCATAGATGGTGCTCCCATTAATGACTTGGCGCCGAAGACCCGCCAAGGGCCCTTCACCAGGCAGCCCAAAATTAAATCCATACCCTCCTGTTACCTGTAGATAGAAATCAGTTGGAGCCAGCCATGTGACTTCTATTCCGTCGGTTCGGTTCCCGTTTCCATACAATTGTGCCAATGAGGGAGGCACATCAATTTGCGGGAGGTCATGGGCATGTCGCCTGCCCAGAAATCCCCAATCCGCAAAAAACCGTCCACCTCGGACGCTTAAATTATAAGGGAGGGAGGTACTTTGAATGGCCGCTTCTTCAATTTCAAAGATGGCTTTGCCAAATTCTTCCGACCCGATGGCGTTGATTCCCTCGGCATGACCTGATGCAATCAAGTAGGCTCTAGCAAAGGGATCGACATCAGCCGACGCAAATAATTCGATCGTGCGTAGTGCGGATGAAAAACTTGCTGGGAGTCTCGTCCCAACCGATTCTCCCGCATTGGCACCATCCCCTCCAAAAAACCGTTGTCGGCGTTGCGTGTACCCCATCACCGTCTCGAAGACCAACCCAAGTGCAGGATTAAACCGATTCAACACCCCCTTGCGCTGTAGAATGGCCTTTTCTCTTGCACCAGATGGATCTTCCATCTCTTTTGGTACCGGCATGGGCATTCCGCCAATTCTCGGCACCATATCCTTCGGGGCACTTTTTGACTCGACCCCCGGAAAACGTTCCTCAATGACTGTTGGCGACTTTGACTTTTGAGCAGTACCTTGGACTTGGCGAGTATGTGATGATTCAGAAAGAGGACCCTCCTTCTGGGCAATTCGAAACGCTCCCGGATCGGCATCCGACTTTAAGACACCTATAGGCTTTCTTTTTCGTTCATTATTGTTCGGATCATGTGGTATTACTTCCAATTGGTTTTTGGGTTCCCCCCATCCTAACGAAACCAAACTTGGCATGAACCCCATGACGAGACAAACCCCAAAGGCGTATAAGAGGGTCGCCCTCCCACTAATGCAGAAATTTTTCAATACCTTCATTCCACTCTCCTTAACATCAAATCATTTCAATGAATACAAAAAGACAGAATCCCCCGGAATGTGCTCGGAAAGAACGGAGCACTACCTTTGCAGAGACTCTTTTCGTTGATCTGTAAAATGTTAGAGAAAATCAGGAGAGAGGCGGACCACGTGGAGTGGTAGATCTTGAGAACTGTGCACTAAAAAGCGTAAGGACTGGAAACTGACCTAAAGACGAGGTCTCAACCCAAGGCTTGGAAAGCTGTATCGCCTCAAGCGTGAGGGAGTTGCCCGCATTGAATTGAACCCATTGGCAGAGGTCGAAGTCGGAATGTTGATGTCCATCATGATCCGCTTCGGCAAACTCATGATGCACCTCCAAGGCACCGGCCAAGGGGGCCATAGCCAACAACAAAAGGGTACAGGCTAGGGCCAGGTACATTTTGAATCGGATTTTTGGCGGTTTCATGACTATTGGTAAACCTTTTCTAGTCGATGCGGTTATTGCATCTCTACCACGAGGAATCGGAGGTGTCAATTTCTTGCGTGAGAATCTGGATGTTCTTTCTCAAAATAGCCGAAGATTTTTTCTTCTTTTCTAACCCCGATGCCATTACTCGACCCACCGCAAAAGACTTTCACCCAAACCATCAAGACTCAGGAATCAGGCCAAAAATACTCATTATTCCATTATGTTACCCATTGCAAGCCCAGAAGCTTTGTGCTATAGATTAGGTTTGTACTGCTAATATCCTATTAATCTGTAAAAATGCGTAATTTGCGTACACTTTGCGCACCAATAGTTTAGTAAGGTTGCACCATGGCGCTCCCCATTGAAAATCAAAATGTCATTGAGATTAAACCTCTCGATCCGCCACTTACGATCAAGGAAAAATTTCCGATCACGGAAACCGCTGCCACTGTAGTGCTCAAAGCCCGTCAAAGCATCAGGAATATTATACATGGACTTGATCAAGACCGGCTGCTTGTTATTGTCGGTCCCTGCTCGATCCATGATCCGGAAGCGGCCTTTGAATATGCCGAGAAGCTTTACCCGGTTATTGAAGCCACGAAGGATCGGCTTCTTATTGTGATGCGAACCTACTTCGAAAAACCTCGGACCACGGTCGGGTGGAAGGGCCTCATCAATGATCCCCACTTAGATGGATCCTGTGATATTTCGACTGGTATCGAGCGGGCCCGGACGACGCTTTTGGAGATCAATAGCAAAGGCATCCCCTGCGCCTGTGAATTTTTGGATCCCGTCACTCCACAATATACTGCCGACCTTGTGAGTTGGGCAGCCATCGGAGCCCGCACCATTGAAAGCCAGACCCACCGGGAAATGGCTAGTGGGCTCTCCATGCCAGTCGGCTTCAAAAATGGGACGGGTGGCAGTCTTCAGATTGCGATGAATGCTATGATCGCAGCCCGTCAACCTCATCATTTTGTCGGAATCAATTCGAAAGGTGCCACCTCCATTATCAAAACCCTGGGCAATCCTGATCGTCATCTGGTGTTACGCGGTGGCGGTGGAAAAACGAACTATAGCCCGGAAGATGTTGCGCTCGCCCAAGCTGCAGTAGAAGCGGAAGGTATCTCTCGCCCTATCATGATCGATTGCTCCCATGGCAACTCCGGAAAGGATTACCGGCGCCAGGCTCCTGTCGCCCGAGAGGTCCTTTCACAATTTCGCGATGGGAATCGCGCCATCATGGGTGTCATGCTGGAAAGCCATTTGAACGCTGGCAACCAGGCCTGGAAACAAGACGCCCCTCTGGCCCATGGGGTTTCCATTACCGATGCCTGCTTGGGATGGACTGATACCGAAGCGTTGCTGTATGAGATGTCCGAGGCACTCACTGGAAAACTCGCCTAAAAGAACTTTGGCTAATCCTTCGACCACGCTTGGAACAGGCCTGGACGAACTATTTTGAATATTCCTACTGAAGATTGCTGTTATCGACCTCCATCCAAATCATTGTCTCGCTTGCATGACTTCTTACCCTTCCTTCTTTTTTGATTCTCTTCATGACCCCAAGGAACCCACATGCTCATTGATACCCATTCACACTTAGACGACCACCGGTTTGATGACGACCGGGAAGCCATGATTGCTCGAGCTCAAGAAGCCGGTGTCTCAACGATGGTGACCATCGGCTGCGACCTCGCCACAAGCCAAGCGGCTGTCGCCATGGCCCACCAATACCCCTTCGTCTATGCTACGGTCGGCGTCCATCCCCATGAAGTCAAACATATTGAAGAAGCATGGTATCCCAAACTCCACGCCTTGGGGAAAGATTCAAAAGTCGTGGCCTATGGGGAAATTGGTTTAGATTATCACTATAACCATTCCGCCCCCTCTATACAGCGCTCACGTTTTCGCGAGCAAATCGGGGTGGCCAAAGACCTTGAACTTCCTCTAGTCATTCACACCCGAGAGGCCCAGGAAGACACCATCACTATCTTAAAGGAAGAGGGGGCGGAGAAAGTCGGGGGCGTGTTTCACTGCTTCTCTGGAGACGCTTGGCTAGCCAAGGATGCACTAGACCTAGGGTTTTATCTGTCTTTTTCAGGAGTGATTACGTTTAAAAACGCTTCGATGCTCCGAGATATTATTAAATGGGTTCCCCTCGAGCGTATTCTGGTGGAAACGGACTGCCCTTACCTGACTCCGGTTCCACATCGTGGCAAACGGAACGAACCAGCCTTTGTCACCCATGTAGCCCAAACCATTGCGGATATCAAATCGCAAGACGCTCCTCTTTCACTAGAAGAACTCTGCCTGCAAACGACCCACAATGCCAAGCGATTGTTTAAAATGACTTAAGCTGTCGTTGTCTTTTTCTCACCGATTTAGGAAGCTTCTTCGGATTCCCCTTCTTCTCCCTTCGTCGCGGCAGATCCGTCTCATCTTTCTCCCCTATATCCTTCCTGAGAGACTTCCCTCGAATGCCACCAGTCGCCTGGCGAATCTGCCGATCGAACTCATCGGCACGCATGACAAAGGCTCCCATTTTTTTGGCGTAATCTGAGACTTCCCGATCTGAAGACACCACCGCACAATCTGTCCTATACTCATCTGCTAATCGTTGAATCACCTGATCCGCCGGCTCCCCTTTACGTGAGAAGATTACTTCCACTCCCGCACGATGTTCATGATGTTCGGTTCCCATCCCCTGCTGCCATCCATCAAATACCACTGTGACGGCATGCCTCGTGCGGATCCGATACTGGGCAAGTTCTTGAAGTAACTCCTCTCGCAGAAACTCATGAGTTTGTGCCCCCTGCCCCCCAATTTTTCCCCTTGCACCCAGGAGGTTATATCCATCGATAATAAGATGTTTTCCCATTTCAACCTCCTACCCTCTTTCGACAACCTAGGAGTCAGAGGATAAGCTCCCACCCATTTTCGGAACAGAGACTCCATTCAGGAATTCAATTTGTCCTGCTGTACGAAATCTGCAGGGTCATGTTCTCTCATATTCTAAGAATCATTCGGTGTATACTTTAACATGAAAACTACGCTAGACCTCTTTTCCATCTTCGCCCCAACTCCCTTGATTACTTGACAATTGATAAGACATCTGACACAAAAAAACTGTCATGATTGTAGCTAGACGATCCTTCACACCTAGACAGTTCCTATACTTGCTCGGTATGACCCTTGGATTTTTAGGCTTTACCTGGAATACCCATGCTTCGACCGTCTTTCCATCTCCCTTTCTAGAAATCTCTACCAATCCACCGAAACCTGTGATCCTCGCGGCGAAAAAGCCAACCTCTCGAAAACCTTCTCGTACTCCAAGTTCCAAGGCAACTCCGATCACGGTAACGAAGGTCCGTCTGGGAGTCCATGATACCTATACGCGCGTCGTCTTTGATCTCCAACGTCCCGTCACCTTCTCTCAAACCAAACAGTCTAAATCCTACAAGGCTATTATAGATCTCGAACAGGCCCTTTTAGGAACATCGGCCAAAACCGCTTTGAAGGCAAAAGACTTTCCGGCTGCTGTTCAGATTTCGGAGCTAAAACCAACGCGCATTCGGATCGTCGTTGACCTCAAGCAAGCTCGAACCTATAAGCTTCTCCCACTCAACAATCCACCCAGACTTGTCCTGGATGTCTTTGCCTTTCCCCCCGGTCATGTTAACGCATCACCACCTTTACCCTCAGCACGGGTGAAAAAAGCCACTCCGAAAGAGACCCTCCCTACCCCTCCACCCGTCACTTCATCAATTCAAACCATCATGATCGATCCAGGCCATGGAGGCAAAGATCCTGGTGCAATAGGTCGCAATGGTGCTAGAGAAAAGGACATTACCCTCAAAATCTCCCTGATGCTACGAGACCTCCTCCAAAAAGAGCTGAAGAAAACGGTTCTGATGACCAGGGACCGTGACCGTTTTGTCGAATTGGAAGAACGCGCCAATATTGCCAACAATAAAGATGCCGACCTCTTCGTCTCGGTCCATGTCAATTCCCATCCTAAACGACGGGTGAAAGGGATAGAGATTTACCATTTTGGGGAAGCCAGCGATCGTCGAGCCCTGGAAGTCGCCGCTCGAGAGAACGGGACCCCTATTGAGAGCACCGGTGTCGGATGGGAATACCTTGTTGCGGACCTACTGACCACCAAGAAAGTCGAAGATTCTCTTGAATTGGCCTGGACAACCAAACAAGCTATGGTTCGCCATCTCAAACGCCGCTATAAGATCCGGGATCATGGAGTGAAAACGGCGCCATTTTATGTACTACGATTTACGAGCATGCCGAGCATCCTGGCGGAAATCGGATTTATCTCCAACCCCACGGAGGAAAGCCTCCTTCGCACGAACACCTATCAACGTCGGATTGCCCAGGCCATTTTCCGTGGAGTGAAAGCCTATATTGCCTCCCTTGAAACTATCAAACGGTAGCAACCAAAAGTTCTTAACTCTTCTATGCCAACCTATAAACTCACGCTTGAGTACGACGGAACCAACTATTCCGGTTGGCAGCAACAACCTCACCATCCCACCATTCAAGCCTGTATCGAACAGGTTCTCCAGGCCGTAACCCAAACCTCTATCTCTGTCACGGGAGCCGGTCGTACCGACTCTGGCGTTCATGCACAAGGCCAGGTCGCAAGCTTTCATTCAGACAAGAACCTCACTCCGATGGAATGGAAACGGGCTCTCAATGGGCTCCTGCCGGAAGATATTTCCGTGAGGACCGTAGAACTTGTGTCCAATGACTTCCATGCTCGCTTTTCTGCTAAACGGAAGCTCTATCGCTATCTCATTCTCAATCAACCAGAACGGTCCGCCCTCGAAAGAAACCGGATGTGGCATGTGCCACAATCCCTCAATGTGTCCAACATGCTAGAGTCCGTTAAGCCCCTTTTAGGGAAACACGACTTTTCGTCCTTTCAAGACTCACAAACCGATACGAAGAATCCAATCTGCCATGTTAGTCTTTTGAATATTCAGAAGGACGGTACCGTGGTAACCGTTGATATCCAAGCTGACCGTTTTTTAAAACAAATGGTTCGAGCTATTGTGGGCACCGTGGTGGAAGTGGGATTGGGAAAACGATCGGCGAAAGAAGTTCAAGTTATACTTGAAGCAAAAGACCGAAGGAAAGCTGGATATACCGCCCCAGCCCATGGATTGTATTTAATGCAGGTGGAATATGAATAGGAGAAAAAAACTTGAGTAGAAGGCTAATTCGAAGACTGTTCGGGATTCTCGATTTTTTTGCGTAGCTCTATTAACTCTCGATCCATGGCTTCAAAGCGTTCCATGATAGGGTCTGAAATATTGGTATGATCCATGGTGGCTTCCGGAATTCGCTCTCCCTCCATTTTAATGACCCTTCCCGGCACACCAATCACAGTTGAATTAGCCGGTACCGACTTTAACACGACGGAGTTGGCCCCGACCTTCACGTTATCACCAATGGTTATCCCGCCTAAAATTTTGGCACCCGCGCCAACCACCACATGATTCCCGAGGGTGGGATGTCGTTTTCCACGCTCTTTGCCTGTCCCTCCAAGAGTGACACCTTGAAAAAGCGTAACATGGTCCCCAATTTCAGCCGTTTCTCCGACCACGACTCCCATTCCGTGGTCGATAAAAAATCCAGTACCGATTCTGGCACTGGGGTGAATTTCTATGCCAGTAAGCCAGCGGGCCAATTGAGAAATCGCACGAGGTAAGAGGGGAATCCCAGCCTTTTTGAGCCAGTGGGCTAGACGATAGGCAAGCAGGGAATGAAACCCTGAGTAGGTCAGAAAGACTTCTAGTTTGCTAGTGGCCGCAGGGTCTCGGTCAAAAACCGCTTGAAGATCTTGGTGAATGGATTTGAGCATTGGGGACAAATCAGGGTTATCAAAACAGGTATCACGAGCATTTTCAATGATCACGACGACGATAAAATATATTCTATCAAGCAAACAGCCTGAGCGGCAATTGCCTCTTGGCGACCAATTGTCCCGACACCTTCACCACTCTTCACCTTAACATTGACCACATTCGGTTCCACACCAAGCGCTTTTGCCACATTCGAAGCCATCGTTTCCAGATAAGATCCCAATCGAGGAGCCTGCGCTATTATGGTGGAATCGACGTTGACCAAACGAAATCCTTTTTTCTGAAGTTTCTCCGTTATATCCAGTAACAACCGTAAGCTAGAAATATCTTTATATCGCTGATCAGAGCTTGGAAAATGTTTTCCCAAATCGCCTTCACCCATGGCCCCTAATAGGGCATCCCCTATTGCATGCACTAAGGCATCGGCGTCAGAATGCCCGGCCAATCCTTTACTATGAGGTATTTCAACTCCACCGAGGATGAGTTTTCTTCCTTCAACCAAAGGATGGATATCATACCCGGATCCTATTCGCATACTCATAACTGCACCGGCATCCTTACCAACTGGCTCCCACCTCCTCCGCTACGAAACCTGTCCTACTCGATTACTCAAGATGGCCTCACCGATCACTAAATCTTCTGGTCGTGTAATCTTTATATTTTCTCCACTCCCCTCGACCACCGACACCGGATGCCCAAAATACTCCATGAGCTGTGCATCGTCAGTTACCTGAACGCCTTCTTGCTTCGCCTTTTCATGCGCTTGATGGAGAAGGGGTGCACGAAACGCCTGAGGGGTTTGAGCCAACCACAGCCCTTTCCGATCGACGGTCTCTTTTACCTGAAAATCTGGCCCCACTCGTTTTACTGTATCCCTCATCGGTAAGGCAATCAACGCCGCACCCCGTTCCGCAGCTCGATCAAGCACGTCCACAACCATGTTACTCGTGAGAAAGGGTCGAACGGCATCATGCACTAACACCAACTGGTGGTTCGTACCTGCGGCCTGCAAGGCAAGACGAACGGAATCCTGTCGTTGTGGGCCTCCTGAAATCACCGCCTTTACCTTGGTGAATTGATACCGCTCAACGATTTCTGCCAGACAAAAGTTTCGTTCAGATTCAGGTACCGCGACAATAACATCGGTAATTCGTGAGGAATGCTGTAAAACACGAAGGGAATGAACCAGGATTGGCACTCCTCCTAGTTCCAAGAATTGCTTGGGGATGGGCGCGCCCATTCGCTGTCCCCGCCCGCCGGCGGGAATCAACGCCACGGCTTCATTAGCCATGTGCGACCTGGAATTCGACCTTTTCGGTTTCCTCCCGTAACCGGGTAAATATCATACGTCCGGCAGTCGTTTGCAAGACACTGGTCACTACTACATCCACAGTTCGGCCAATACATTTTCTGGCGTTATCAACCACAATCATGGTCCCATCATCTAAATAGGCGACCCCCTGCCCCGCTTCTTTCCCTTCTTTCAGGACAAACACCCGTATCATTTCCCCTGGTAAGACCACAGGTCGTAAGGCATGACAGAGTTCGTTAATGTTCAGCACACGAACGCCTTGTAACTCGGCGACCTTGTTCAGATTTAGATCGTTGGTAATCACTTTGGCCCCGATCTGTTTTGCCAGCAGCACAATTTTAGAGTCGACCTCATTCACTTGCGGAAAATCTTCATCAATGATGCGGACATCAATATCCACCATCTTTTGTATTTTATTCAGCACATCCAAGCCTCGACGTCCTCGAGCTCGTTTCAATGAATCAGATGAGTCCGCAATATGTTGTAATTCATGTAAAATAAATTGTGGGACTAAAAAAGCTCCTTCCAAAAATCCAGTCTCGCATAAATCAGAGATGCGTCCATCAATAATGACACTGGTATCCAGTATTTTATCAATTGACTCACTCATAACTGTGGGTTCCGATGGCCTGACTGCCTCTACCCTCTGTGGCTTTCCAAATCTGGCTCCCAATAGCATGCCCCAATAGGGAAGCCCCAGTACCAAGACCATTCCCACCACTTTCATGGCTGAGGGTTCTACACGAAACAGAGATATGCCCATCACCGCAACCAACCCCGTCAGGAGGCAGCCCGCTATAAGCCCAATCACACCCCCTACCACGGTTCCAAGAGGCAAGGTACGAACGGCATATTCACTCACGACAATTAGGCAGCCCACTGCCAACCCAATGGGAATCCATATCCCAGGGCTCAATCCAAACGCTGTTTCCCCTGCTAATGAAAGAACGAGTCCAACTAAGGCACTCAGAACCACCACGATTATTCGTCGTGCCATATGTTTACCCCCTTTCGCTTTGCATTGGAATGGACACTGTAGGCGAGACGGCCCCTGTCACGAAGACTTCACGGTCAAGAGGCTTGCTCGCCCCGGTCACTTAACACGATCACGTAGGTCGTCTCATGACCACCATGGATCACGACAACAGAATGCAGGCCTCCAGATTTCTTCAGGAGACCTGACAAAAATAAATAACCTTCTACTTGACCTTTCCATCATAAATGCCTATTACCGTTTGCAAAAACTTAATGGCATCGGCTTGCGGTCGTTGGAACGAATTTCTCCCAATAATTGACCCAAAGCCCCCGCCATCTCGGATTGCGCGCGCTTCATCAAAAACATTACTGTCTTCACTTTTCGCTCCACCCGAGAAAATCACAATTCGCCGACCATCGAATGAACTCTGCACAACATGCTTGACTCGCTCAGCAAGTGTTGCGATTGGAACCTTGGTGGCCTCATAGACTTTTTTCGCGGCAGCCTGTTCGATATGCGCGGAGGGCAACTTCACCTTAATGATATGAGCGCCCAGCTGCGCAGCTATTTGGGCGGCATAGGCCACAACATCTATGGCAGTTTCCCCTTCCTTGGTGAGACCAGATCCACGTGGATAGGACCACACCACCACCGCCAACCCACTTGCCTTAGCTTCTTCAGTGATTTCTCGAAGTTGTTGGTACATCGTGGTGCAATGTTGCGATCCGGGATAGATGGTAAAACCTACGGCGGAACACCCCAGACGAAGCGCTTCCTTTACACTGCCAGTCACCGCAGATAAGGGGTCTTTCTCATCGTTCAACACATCATGATTGTTCAGTTTAAGGATAAGCGGCAGTTTCCCTGCAAAGGTACCTGCTCCCGCCTCCAAAAACCCTAAGGGCGCGGCATAGGCATTACAACCCGCTTCTCTGGCTAGATTGAAGTGATAATGAGGATTGTATCCAGGAGGGTTCGGTGCAAAACTTCTTGCGGGACCATGCTCAAACCCTTGATCAACAGGAAGGATGACTAACTTTCCTGTCCCCGCTAGCGTACCATGGTTTAACAGACGAACTAAATTGGCTCGGGTCCCAGGGCTATCACTCTCGTACCAACTCAATATTTCGTTTACGCGTTTACTCATTCTTTCCCTCTACATCAATAATAAATGAATACCTGTCTTTCATCTCTTGGTTTTTCAATTCTTACCAACAAATATTTCCCGGATACCTTCCCGAACATCATCCTTCCCCAGTTCCCCCATCATGCTTGTGCAGCAGATTTCATCGATTGCTCAAAATGGATCACTTCCTCCCGACTTCCTATGATAAGCGGCACTCGTTGGTGTAACGCCTTTGGCTTGACTTCAAGAATGGGTTGCATACCTGTAGTCGCCCGGCCTCCTGCCTGTTCGATGACCATGGCTAATGGATTGGCTTCATACAGCAATCTGAGTTTTCCATCCGGCTTCTTCGTTTCGCCAGGGTACAAAAATACGCCTCCCCCTAAAAGTATCCGATGCACATCTGCTGCCAAACAACCTGAATAGCGTAAGGAATAAGGCTTTCCCGTTGCCTGATCATTGACCTTGAATGAATCGACGAACTGCTGTATTTCCGGCTGCCACTTTTGGTAATTTCCTTCATTCACCGCATACACTTTTCCTTTTGAGGGCATTTTCACATTTTCATGGGACAACAAAAACTCTCCCACTTCTGGATCAAGGGTAAATCCATGGACACCTTGTCCCGAAGTGAATACTAACATCGTGCTGGATCCATATATGATATATCCTGCAGCCACCTGTTCCGTCCCACTCCGAATAAAGTCGGCGTCCACAGGCCGGTTCGTTCCACGTTGATGCCGTAATACTGAAAATATTGAACCTAGGGGCATATTCACATCTGTATTGGAGGATCCATCTAATGGATCAAACAACAACAGATAGTTCCCTTGCTGGCTGTTTTCAGGAAGATTAACTGGCTTTTCTATTTCCTCAGAGGCTAACGCGCAGACGAGACCGCTATATCGGAATGCCCGAATAAATATTTCATTTGCAATATCATCAAGTTTTTTGACGTCCTCTCCCTGAACATTAGTTGATCCCGTGGCACCTAACACATCGATTAATCCAGCATGACGTAAGTTTTTGGCTATCATCTTCCCAACGACGCCCAATAAGGTCATCAAAGCAGAAAATTCACCTGACGCCTGGGGGTAAGACGCTTGTTGTTCAAGAATAAACCGAGTGAGCGTTTTGGGAAAGGAAATCACTCCAAAGCTTTCCGGTAAGATTCACCAAAGAAAGATCTACAAGCTGTTTAATTATATAGCCTTTTAAGCATTTGAGCAATGAGATAGACAATAGTGCCTGTGGATAAGTTAGGAGCGCATTTTCCTAAAGGGAAGTCTGAAAAATGGGAAATGAGAATGGGCAGTTTGAGGACGGGATTGGGGTTAATTGGTAGGGAGGCAGAAACAAGGCCTAGGAAGGAATACCTTCTCGAACCTGCAATAATTCACGTTCAACGAAATTTCGTATACCATCCAATTGTTCTGAGGTCGAGGCCTCAAAACGCAAAACCAGAGCCGGTTGGGTGTTTGAGGCCCGGATGAGTCCCCACCCATCCTCAAACACGATACGAATTCCATCAATAGTGACGAGTTTGCGTATAGGTGAGGGGGATCCACTTGGAGGCTGTTCGGCCCGAGCAAGATGTTTAAATCGTTCTATCACTCGCGTCACGATGTCGAATTTTACATGATCCTCACAGTCAACTCGAATTTCCGGCGTGACAGCCGTTGAGGGCAGATCTGCCGTTAATGACGAAACCGTTTGCTTTCTGGACGCTAGAATTTCTACCAACCGGCAGGAGGCATAGACGGCATCATCAAATCCAAAATAGCGATCGGCAAAAAACATATGTCCCGACATTTCCCCAGCCAACAGGGCCTTCTCTTCTTTCATTTTGGCTTTAATGAGCGAATGACCCGTTTTCCACATGATGGGTCGCCCGCCTTGACGCTCGATATCATCATATAAAAACTGAGAGGCCTTCACTTCTGAGATGATGGCACTACCAGGATTGGAACGAAGAATATCCCTCGAATAAATGACCATGAGGCGATCACCCCATAGGATCTGACCTTGTTCATCTACGGCACCAATTCGATCGGCATCACCATCATATCCAATGCCAAGATCAGCCTTTTCTTTTTTGACCGTATCAATGAGGTCCTGTAAATTCTCAGTGACGGTCGGATCCGGATGATGATTGGGGAAGCGACCATCTAATTCACAATAAAGACCCGTCACACGGCAACCCATCTGCTCCAATGCCTCCTTGGCCATAAGAGAAGCGGCACCATTCCCACAATCCACGACAACATGAAGTCCTCGGCCATCCACATGGTCAAAGGCCTCTTTTAAGTACTCTAAATAGTCAGGAATGATCGGGTGAAAGCGTACAGCCCCTGCTCCCGTTGCAAACGTTCCATCTTGAATGATCTTGTGCAGATCTTGAATATCTTGACCATGAATGGCCGTTTTTCCCACACAGAGCTTGAAGCCATTATATTCACCAGCATTATGGCTTCCAGTAATCATTATCCCGCCATCGACTTTCAAGTGAAACACGGAGAAGTACAGGACAGGTGAGGAACAGACTCCCACATCAATGACATCAAGGCCTCCTGCAAGAAGACCCTTCACAAGACTATCTCGAAGCATGGGCGAGCTGGTGCGACCATCACGACCGACGGTGATACAGTTTAGGCCTTTCTCGACTCCCATCGTGGCATAGGCTTGGCCAATTTTCTCAGCCATGTCAGTCGTTAACTCCTGCCCAACGACCCCACGAATATCATACTCTCGAAATAGTGCCATTCGCCTCTTTCTCGATTAATGACTCACTGAAGCACGTCATATTTCTGGTTACAGAGTGGTTACTTCCCTCGTCCATAATCATCGTGAATGCGCACAATATCATCCTCACCGAGGTAGGCCCCGTTTTGAACTTCTATGATATGAAGGACTTCCTTTCCAGGATTTTCAAGTCGATGCGGAGTTTCAACTGGGATGGCAGTACTCTGCCCAACTTGTAAATCGGATATATTCTCCCCACAGGTCACTCGGGCCACTCCCTGAATAACGACCCAATGCTCGCTACGTTTGTGATGATACTGAAGGGACAATCGTCCGCCTGGATTGACCGTCACACGTTTGACCTTGTACCCAGGACCTTCCTCCAGCACGGTGTACGATCCCCATGGCCGAAAAACGGTGCGATGTTCAAGATGTTCTGGAGCCCCCTGCTTTTTCAAGATCTCCACGACTTTTTTCACATCTTGTGAGCGATCTTTGGGACACACTAAGGTCGCATCAGGCGTATCAACCACAACCATGTTTGACAACCCAATGGTCGCAACTAATCGTGTATCAGCATAGACGATCGAATCACGACTATCGACGTCAACAACTCGACCGGTCTTCACCATTCCGTCACGGTCCACCGGAGCCACCTCTTCCAAGCTGCTCCAACTGCCGACATCTGACCAAGAGAAATCTACAGGAATGACTGCTGCACGTGAGGATTTTTCCATCACACCATGGTCAATCGATACGGAAGGCAGGCGACAATAGGTTTTCTCAAAATCGAGACCCGCTCTTTGCGGCTTAGATAAATTTCTTATCTTGTGGAGTCCGCGTCCTAACGCCGGTTGATATTGAGAGAGTTCCTCTAACACGACCGAAGCCTTCCATATAAAAATACCGCTATTCCAAAAATAGTTTTTCGATTTCACATATTTTTTAGCTGTCGTACTATCAGGCTTCTCCACAAATCGTGCAACAGAGTAACCAGTCAACCGCCCTTCTTGAGCAATCTTGGAAGACTTCCTAGGCTGAATATATCCATAGCCCGTTTCTGGTCGTATGGGTTGTATGCCGAAAGTTACCAGATGCCCTTGAGAAGCCATTTCCGCACCCAATTGCACCGCTGCACGAAACTGCTTCTCCTTAGAAATCACATGATCGGCAGGCAATACCAGCATGATGGCCTCAGGATCTCGACACACTAACTCCATCGCCACAAGCCCGATGGCCGGCGCCGTATTTCTTGATTCAGGTTCAAGGATAAAATTATTCTGCAGGGCATCTTTCCACTGTTGGAGTTGAACTTTTATGGAATCGGCTTGTCCAGGATTCGTTGATATGAGGACATGATCGGCCGGCATACAGGAAACAACCCGCTTCATCGTTTGTTGGATTAAGGTATCTTCTCCGAGAATTCTCAGGAGTTGTTTTGGATAGAGGTGCCTACTGAGCGGCCAAAACCTCGTCCCGCTCCCCCCGGCCATGATGACAGAAAATAAATTGGAGTACTTTTTCATTTCCAAGAAATCCTCAATACGTATAATACCCTTTTAAAAGGTGAGGGCGGTTTGATCAAAACCTTGCGCTTCAAGAATGAGATCCGCTATTTCTCGTACAGCCCCCTCACCACCTTTTTTCTGGCAAATATAGTCCACCACCTTTTGGACAGAAGGCCCTCCGTCGGCTGGTGTGGAAGAAAAGCCGACCGATTGCAATGTTTCAAGATCATTTACATCATCACCAATATAAGCAACATGTTGAAACTCGATCTTATACTTTTTCATTATTGAGGTGAGAACTTGTAATTTATTCCGAGCCCCTTGGTGTATTTCAGGGATCCCTAATTTCTTGCCTCGTCGCGCGACAATCTTAGTTTTCTCCATCGTAATAATGGCCGTGACAAGTCCTGCCCGCTGAAGCAATTTTATTCCCATACCATCACGGGTATTAAATTTTTTCCACTCATCTCCGGATTCAGCATAATACATACCAGAATCCGTAAGGACCCCATCCACATCCGTGGCCACCATTCGAATGTTTTGTAATTGATTTTTGGAAAAAGTTTTTTGTCTTCTCAATGTCACAAGTCGGTCTCACATGAGATGACGGAACAACCCGTCACCGATAGTCGCCTGCTCCAACTAATTGCATATCCGTTTCGACCATTTCTTCCACAAGGTCTTTAAATGTAGCTTGACAGGTCCACCCAAGCTTTTCCTTCGCCTTCGCAGGATTGCCCAACAACGTTTCTACATCTGCTGGCCGCAAGAATTGCGGATCAACGACTACATAATCTCGGTAATCTAAATCTAAACAGGCAAATGCCGTTTCAGCAAATTCCCTAACGGTATGTTGCTCCCCCGTGGCTACAACGAAATCCTCAAGGGTATCTTGCTGCAACATAAGCCACATGGCTCGCACATAGTCCCGGGCATGCCCCCAATCTCTCCGTGCCTCCAAATTTCCTAACCGCAACTCTTTAGCCAATCCCTTCTTTATTCGTGCAGCATGAGAGGTAATTTTTCTTGTCACAAATTCGAAGCCGCGCCTGGGCGACTCATGGTTATAAAGGATCCCCGAAGTGGCTTTCAGACCATAGGCTTCCCGGTAATTCCTCGTCAAATGAAACCCAGCTACTTTGGAAATCCCATACGCCGACCTTGGGTGGAATCGCGTCAATTCAGTTTGGGGGACTTCTTCCACCTCACCAAACATCTCACTCGAACCGGCAAAGTAAAACCGACAATCTGGAACGGTATCTCGAGCAGCACTTAGGACATAATGGGTTCCGTTAATGTTTGCGTTCAACGTCGAAAACTCATCTTCAAATGAATAGGCCACGAAGCTCTGTGCCGCCAAATGATAACATTCATCAGGTTTGACCTGTTGAAAGACCCGATACAAACTTGGGAAATTTTCTAATGAGGCGGCATGTAAGTGAAGATGTTCCCGTATCGGCAAAATACGATAGAGGCGATGAACGGGATCTTCGATCGCCACTCGCCGCACAATTCCATGAACTTCATAACCCTGTTCAAGCAAAAATTCGGCCAAATAGGACCCGTCTTGCCCGGTAATCCCTGTAATTAACGCACGCTTCATTTTGTTCACTCCATTACACCGAAGCTGAGAAAGTCCGAGTGGTCATAACCACTTGAAAAGGCACTGTCTCAGGGAAAATTCTCTACTTATAATCGATCCTTATACATTTTTTGGTAATATTCAAGGAACTTTTCAGATTTGGCTTTTCTCCACCAATCTGGATGAGTGCAATACCAATTTACCGTTTCTCTCAGGCCCTTTTCGAATGAAACTGTAGGTTTCCACCCTAAGGAGGTGACCTGACTGCTATCGACGGAATATCGCCGATCATGGCCAGGCCGATCTCGAACAAATCGTATCAACGATTGGGATTTACCCAACAGTTGCAAAATGGCTTGTACAACTGAAAGGTTCTCTCTCTCATTTCCTGCTCCCACATTATAGATTTGCCCATCAGCACCTTTTTCCAATACGGTCTGTATCGCCTGGCAATGATCCCCTACCGATAACCAGTCCCTCCGATTCCGTCCATCTCCATACAGGGGGATGGGTTGACCTTCTAAGGCATTGGTTACAGCCAAAGGTATCAATTTTTCTGGATATTGGTTCGGGCCATATGTGTTGGTGCCCCGGGTAATCACAACCGGAAATTGATACGAGGCCCAATAACTCAATGCCAAAAGATCCCCACCCGCCTTACTCGCTGAATAAGGGCTTCGAGGCTGCAAAGTATCGCTTTCCAGGGAATACCCTCTCTCCAAACTTCCATACACTTCATCCGTACCCACCTGAAGAAATCGCTGGATACCGGCTCTCCGAGAGGCTTCTAACAACACGCCCGTTCCAAATACATCTGTTTTCACAAAATTGATGGGGTCCAGAAGGGAACGATCGACATGGTTTTCTGCAGCGCAATTTACAACGGAATCAATTCTGAAATCCTGAAAGACCTTTTCGACATCTTCGGAATTACAGATGTCCCCCTGGACAAATGCATAGCGAGGATGATCTTCAATATCTTTTACGTTTTCAAGATTTCCTGAATACCGTAACGCATCAAAATTAACAACCTGATACTCATCGTGATGCAGGAAGCGTCGAACTAAATGGGACCCAATAAAGCCTGCCCCACCAGTGACTAGCACCCGCATTCCATTCCGTCCTTTCCAATACCAGCTTCCCTTGCTTGCCCCTTCTCTTCCAACATCTTTCCTATGTGATGGGAACAGGAAGGATCGAATCGGAAGCAACAGTAGATACGTTTCAGATGGTGAGGAACGGGATTGTTCAATCTAAACCGGCAGCACGCTCTTGAAATATTCAATTGTCCGCGTGAGTCCCTCTTCCAGACTAACTGTTGGTTCCCACTTTAACAGAGACTTGGCTTTTCGAATATCTGGCCGTCGCACTTGCGGATCATCGACGGGCAGAGGGTCATGTTGAATTTCACTCTTTGATCCAGTTAGTTTGAGAACTAATTGAGCAATTTCTAAAACGGTCAGTTCGCGCGGATTTCCAATATTGACCGGATCATGCACACTTTCCGAAGAAGAACGTCCAGATTGGACGAGATATCCTGCCCGATCTGTTCGCTGAGCAACCGTCCTATCTGCCTCCTTAAACAATAATGCAATAATACCTCTCACTAAATCATCGACGAAACAAAAGCTCCTCGTTTGTTTCCCTTCCCCATAGACGGTTAAGGGATCTCCCTTCAAGGCTTGAACAATAAAATTGGACACCACTCTGCCATCATTTGGTCTCATTCTTGGACCAAAGGTATTGAAAATTCGTACGATTCTCGTATCTAGACCATGAAAACGATGATAGGCCATCGTCATGGCTTCCCCAAACCTTTTAGCCTCGTCATACACCCCACGGGGACTGATCGGGTTTACATTACCCCAGTACGATTCTGGTTGAGGATTCACTAAGGGATCGCCGTAGACCTCAGAGGTACTTGCAATCAAGAGTCTTGCTCCCTTTGCTTTCGCCAACCCCAAAGCCTTGTGGGTTCCTAGCGCACCAACTTTCATTGTCGCAATGGGCATTTCAAGGTAGTCTTGGGGGCTGGCTGGAGACGCAAAATGCATCACAGCATCAAGGGGCCCGTCAACATGAAGATAATCACAGACATTGTATTTGATAAAGTTGAACTTCTCATTTCCCATAAGGTGCCCAATATTCTCGGGACGCCCCGTGACGAAATTATCCATACAGACTACCGAATGGCCGTGCAATACCAGGCTCTCACACAAATGACTTCCAAGAAAACCAGCGCCTCCAGTAATCAAAATTCGCATCGAATCAATTCCCCTCTTTTTGGTTTAACTTTTGCTGAACCGAATGGAATTTCCTTCACCTCTTAGCACAGGGAACCAGTGCAAGATTGAATTTATCCAGTTTTCCCCAGCACTCTTTCTTCAAAATCTATAAAATTATAATGATAGAAATGTGCAAGAACCTAACCACTTTTTTCGCATCAGACCTTTTTTCCCGTCCAAAGGAATCGGGACTTTCTATCTACGCTCGCTCTTTCTCAAGCCAAGCTTGGAACATCAAGACATTCCAAATGAGATACTGCCAATTTTTTTCCCCTGAGACATGTTCAGACCATTTCTCACGTATTGGGCCAGGGTTCAAGTATCCCTCTCGCTTGAGCCGAGACTCTTGGATAAGGTCCTCAGCCCACTCCTTCAAAGGGCCTCGCAACCATCCATCTAAGGGTACTCCAAAACCCATTTTCGGTCGATCAATTAATGAAGTCGGGACATACTGACTCAGTACTTGGCGCAAGATCCACTTGCCTTGACCATCCTTAACTTTGGTAGAAAGTGGAAGTCGCCAGGCAAACTCAACGACTCGGTGATCCAATAAAGGAACCCTTGCCTCTAAACTGACTCCCATACTGGCCCTATCCACCTTCACAAGCAAATCCCCAGGGAGGTAGGTCACCGCATCAAGATACATCATACGTTCCATGAAGGTTTCAAATTGAGCCCATTGAGACCGGTCGGTCAATATCGTTTGTGGCTCATGAGAACCGATCACCACGGTTGTCGGCTCATTCCAGAGTGACACCACATTGCGATACATCTCCTCCGGATCATTCAGCCCAAGAATATGAGCCAGTTTATTCAGTTTATGAACGGGATTTTGTTCGTGGATCATCCTAGGAAGCACTGGTCCAAGGACATGAAAGAGGAACGTCCACCATTGATGAGGAATAGATGTCAGTCCTTTCCCGGTTAAACTTCTCGCCTTTTGAGGCAGCCACGAAATTTTATCCCAAATTTTTTGGGCCAAAAAATATCGAGTATACCCGCCAAATAACTCATCCCCTCCATCACCAGAAAGACTAACCGTCACATGCTGTCTGGCCAATTTTGATACTAAGTACACTGGAATTTGCGATGAATCCGCAAAGGGCTCATCATACAAAATAGGAAGGTGGGGAATGACCTCCATCGCCTCTTCAGGTGTGACATAGAGTTCAGTATGATCTGTTCCTAAATGTTTAGCGACAGCTTGTGCATGTTGAGCCTCATTGTACATGGCTTCATGAAATCCAATCGAAAACGTTTTCACTGGTCGATCGCTTTGTGCCTGCATGAGGGCAACTATTGTCGACGAATCAATTCCCCCAGATAGAAATGCCCCTAAGGGGACATCCGATTCCATTCGAAGCTTCACGGCATCGAGTAATAATCGGTGAAGCTCAGCAGTAGCTTCTGACTCAGATAAGATAAGGGGATTATTCAGGCCCGTTTCAGCGACAACTTTTGAGGACCAATAGGGAGTCGGCTCAGGATGTTCAAGAATGTGTGTTGGAAAGACTGTGATAAGAAAGCCTGGTCTTAATTTGAAAAACCCTTCATAGATACAAGATGGGGCCGGAATATAATCATGCCGCATGAGAAGAGCAAGCGCGTTTCTATTCAGGTTTGCCTTAAATGCGGAATGGGCGCGTATGGCCTTCAGTTCAGATCCAAACAAGAAGGTCCTCCCAACCCAACCATAATAGAGAGGCTTCTTTCCAAGCCGATCACAAACGAGAGAGAGGCTATCATTCTTCTTGTCCCATAAGGCAATGGCAAACATCCCGACAAATCTCGACAGGGCGGACTCTAAACCCCATTCCGAGATACAGGCTAACATCACCTCTGTATCGGAATGCCCCCGGAACGTATGCCCTCTCTGCTCTAACTCCTCTCGTAATTGTCTAAAATTATAGATTTCACCATTGAACACCGTCACATACCGACCACAAGCAGACCGCATGGGCTGGTGTCCCGATGGGGAGAGATCCAAGATAGCCAGTCGCCGGTGACCAAACCCAATGCCCCTTTGTGGATCACACCACACCCCATCATCATCAGGTCCCCGATGAATAATTGAGTCCGTCATGGCGCGAAGGGTCTGCTCCCAATTCCCCTTACTCACACCCTCTTGAATGGCGCCGGCTATTCCACACATATCCATTCTCGATACGATTGCTGATGGCAGGACATCCTAAAACCTTTCGTTCCTACGAATCTCCACATGAGAAGAGAGTCTCAGATGGAGGGGCACAAATAATTTTGGCCAGTGATTCAGCCATTTTTAGGTGACCGAATGAGTTTGTATGTGGATCTTGCGGCCATAGATAATAGGTTTGAATATCCGGAGAATCTTGAAAGATAGGAGTCATATCAATGAAAGGGATGGTTAGTTCTTCAGCAAATTCCTTTAAGACCTGATTAATATACTGATATGTTGGGGAATGAAGCTGTGAGACGTCAGGGATATAGAGCAACATGAGTTGTGCTCCTTGACCACTTGTTAAGTTTTTTATTCGCTCCAAATGTGCGAAAAGCTGCTGTCGATAAATCTGCTGCTCTTTGGTGCCTGAAGAGGACATTAGATACTGTTCTCTTTTTCCCCACTCTTCACGTCTCGCAGTCAAACTATGTAAGTAGGACACCCTCGTTGCGCGATTTTTATGACGAATATTATCAGCCCAGGATTTTGAAAAATTATATAAACGGGAGAGATGTAAAACTCCGCCTTTATATTTCACACCACCACGATATTGCTGGTTAGCTGGAACCACTTCAAGTACTGAGCCGGAATTGTCATCGAGGAAATAGGCCAAGACAACAATATTGGCTGAAAACCGATCCCCCAACTCCTTTAACAAAATATAATATTGATTAAGTCCCCAACCAGGCACGCCGGTATTTAGAACCTTGACGCCTTTACCGTTATTGGCTCTTTTTAATAATACCTCTAATTTTTGGGAAAATATCTCCTGATAGGGAACCCCCCAACCCATAGCAAAAGAATCCCCTAACACCAGGATTCTCCGTTCATCGGCTGTCTCACCTGAAAGCATCTCTTTATCTCGAAAACCAAGAGAGTTGGTTCGCATCTGAACATTTAAAGGTCCTCTTCCATCAAAGTTTTTCACGAGCTGATGTCCAAAAATCTCAGAAGGTTCATACCACCGTGCGATATTAACAAAGGGTTTAGAAAATGGATGGTCGATGATATGAAGAAGGCCTTCCCCAACTACCGCTGTGACCACAAATGCTCCAATGACTAATATGATTTCTTTGTACCTTTCTAAGAAAAAGAGAATAAGAAAACAACTCACCAGGATAACGATTACAGGAAGCTCGATCGTCGTTGAACGAAAAGAAACTCCCAAAACCTCTAAACGGACGCCCTTTCCAAACACAATGATACAAAGGTCAATCGCAAAGAAGACCAGGACACCGTAGAGTGCCCACAGAATACCTTTTTTAAAATACCCAGTTACAATTGGCATGGATTGTTTGGGAAAGTTTGGAAGGAAAACCAACGGTCAAATGTCCACCTCATGGGACTCACCTTTCAATCTGAATAGAGCATCCTACTCATAATTTTGGCGGCCAACTGATGACCATGAGGATTCCAATGACCATCATGCGGAAAGGAGTGTGAACGATCATGTTGTTGAAAATCTACACGAAAAGGTTCAACCAAATTGATGACCCCAAACCCTTCTCTATTACCTAATACCTCAATGGCACGAAAAGGCTTCTTAAAATCCCATTCTAACTTGTGGCTTCCCCTATAAGGTTTCAGAGTTTCTTGCCATCTATCCTCAACCATTGAAGCAGATCCAATTAACATCACCAAAAAATTTGCACCAATGGAGTCGGATAGTGCCTTCGTCTCGCGAATCATTCGTAAAGTGATCTCATAGGCTTCGGACCATGGATCCGGGGGATCTTGGACAAACACATACCAGTCGAGAGGAATAAAGGCGACCTGTGGGTCTTTAACAACCCCCTCCTCCGGAGCAAGAAGCCCAATCCCTGCGAGCCAGAACTCTATAGGATTGTTTGCAATAAGCTTTCGGAATCGCTGCAAAAGAGCACTTCTTTTGAGAAAATTCTTCACTAAGGAACTTTTTTCAGAAGCTTGCGGAGGGAGATAGCGCAAGTCTCCATTCTCACCAATGGAATAATAGGGTTTAAACAATGAACCACTCAACTTGGGATGACTATCCCGAAAATCATTATCGGGCAACACGGCCATTATCACCACATCCGGTTGATATCGCATCCCCCTTTCTTTAAGAAGATGATAGTATTGGGCTGGGCCCAACCCCGAAAGCCCTAGATTTATGACCTCAACCGTTACCCCTTTCATCTTTTCCTGAAGAGTCTGTTGCAATTGGACAGAAAATCCCTGATCAATGGGAACCTGGAGGGCTTCCAAAAAGGAGTCACCCAAGACAACAACTCGGAATTTGCCTTCTCCCTTTTTATACGAATGCTCATGGTCATGGAATCCAGCACTATTCGTGACTATCTCGACGTCATAGTCTTGACTAACCCAACGGCTATGCTGATTTGGTGAAAGGACAAATCCAAGCTCCTTATCATATTGATATTCAACGGTCGATACATCCTCAGAGACCCTTAAAAAGACTTCTGCAATGATACAGGCGACAACAATAGCCATCGTCACCAGGAGAAACGATTGAGCCCCCTTTTTCACAGTAGCACGCATTGATGAGGAGGTAAAAATGAAGCACTTGTACAATCAGATACTTGCATAGAACTGCTCATAGCTTTCAATTATTTTTTGTAATGAAAACTCTTGCGCAATTTTCTTACGTGCCCGTTGCCCCAGACTCCTCCGTCCCTGCGGACCTAAGGCAATGAGATCAAGAATTCCCTGGGCCATTGCGGAAGGGTTCTGGACTGGCACAATCTTTCCAGAGTCTCCCACTATTAATGCCGAATCCCCAACATCCGTTGCAACACAAGGAACTTCACAGGCCATCGCTTCGCCAAGGACATTAGGGAAACCCTCTCCAAACGCTGACGTCAGGCAACAAATATCCAAACTTGAGAATATAGGTCCAACCTGTTCCCGCACCCCCAACAGTATCATCTTTTCTCCCAACTGATACTCCCTGACAAGCGAGCCCAACAATTCAGTTCCTGTCCCTGCACATAAAAAATACACTTGCGAAGTTTTTTCTAGAACCATTTGGGCCGCTTTAAAAAAGGTTCCATGATCTTTCATTGGATCAACCCTTGCGATTAACCCTACGAGAACCGCCTCTTCTGGGATATTTAAGTCCGCGCGAAAGGATGTTCTCTCGTAAGGGTTAGGAGAATATTTCTCTAGGTCAAACCCATTCGATATTGACACCCATCGCTGAACCTCATACCCCAGCTCCTGGTGTAATAGTTTCCCAGCTTCACTATTGACAACGACTGCGTAGGGAACACCGGAACACCACACCAAGCAGCGTCGAACCAGGTGGGTAAGATAAGAATACCTACTCATATCCATGTTTGAGCATCGAATATTCCAAACTAATGCTGGAAATCCTGAGAATGGCAGGGAAAGAAGTGCCAACAAGTCTGCATGGTAGAGCCAACTCTGCACAATAGCGGGCTTGGCCCTTCGTAAAACCCTAATTAGCTTGGGAAGGGCTAAAAACCTGACACGCCCGAGTTTCATGCCTAAGGAGTGCACAAGAATACCTTGTTCTTGTAAAGAACGACCTAAGGAACCAAGGTCTGTCAAGGACACGACTTGATTTTCGAAACGACTACGATCCATACCGAGCACGACCTTAGATAACATGGCCTCGGCCCCACCTCTATCCAAATCGGTAATCACGTGAACAATTTTAATCAAAAACTCACCGTCGAAAGAGTTAAATTCGGGCACAACTTCCTATTTGGAAAATTCACAGTTAAGAGACCTAATTCCCTTAAATAAATTAGGATTTCTCCAATGAAGGCTTTGATAGATTGAAGGTTCGAAGCAGAAATTTTTCCAGCTGGCACTAACTCCCTGTTCAATTACTCAGATTGGTATATATTTGAGAAGAGATACCTTATGTTCATAAACTAGAGAGCAAAGACATACTATCCCTTCCGTCCTTCTAAAGCTTGAATAGTGTTTTCTACCAATATTTCACTCGTGAAGTTTTGGATAATTCTTTCTCGTGTCTCAATTTTTAAAGAGGTTTGAGAGCCAAGTCGAGCGAGCAGCCGATTTAAGCCTACAGCCAGCGCCTCTGGGTGATTTGGCGGAACGACCTCACCTGTTCTATCGACAATCCTGGAAGAATCCCCTACGTCTGTCACAACACAAGGAGTCCCACAAGCCATGGCTTCAGCAATAACATTGGAAAACCCCTCCCCAAATGAGGATGAAGAACACCCAATATCAAGCGCATTCCAAACTGCGGGCATATCGTATTCTCCACTCAATAATTTGCAGTGTTGTCCTATCCTCAACTCCTCAAGAAGGAGAGCCAGTTTACTCTTATGACCCTCATCTCCCTCTCCAATACATAGGAAAACAATGTTCTTCCGTTCACGAAGGACTATAGAAGCCGCATGAATAAATGTAGAATGGCCCTTCATTGGGTCAATTCTACCTACAAGTCCCACGAGAAGGTCATCTTCATGAACGTTCCATTTTACCCTCATTTTTTTCCGTGAAATTGGGTCGGGGCGAAACCTGAATATATCAATCCCATTAGGAATAAGGATTATCTTCGAGTTGGCAAACCCCTTTTCTTTGGCCACAAGCAACCCGGCTTCAGAATTTACAATAATCAAATCGGCGAAAGATGAGAGGAAAGCTTCTAGCCAATAGGAACCCCGAATGAACCAATCATAGTGAGTAAGATCCATATTAGATGCCCGAAATCCCCAAACAATTGAGGCTGGACAAATGAAGGGTTTGATGAGAATAGAAAGGACGTTAGGCACGGCAAGTAGACTATAGATACAGTCTGGTTTTTCTCGACGAATTAGCGTGACTAAGCGAGCAATAAAAAAAATTACATCCCATCGTCCGCGCTTATTTAAGGAATGAATCGTGACCCCCGTGGCTTCCAATTCCTTTTCTAATGCACCACCACTGTAAAAAAGAACAACAGCAATTGACCAGCCTCGCTGAGAAAGCCCTTTGGCTAATTGAACAATTTGACGCTCAGTCCCCCCATAGTTCAAAGACCGAAGAAGAAACAAGACCTTCATGAGAGACCTGTTGAAGCATTTATGAACTCATATGCATACAATGACTGACCGCTTTTACTATCTTTCTTCATGTTGAAAAAGAAGATGATGTAAGGAGCTAGCTCCTTAGCTATGAGGCTTATGACAAACAACTACCATTACTTGGGTGGATAGATCCTTTAAACTTTGCTGACGAAACTTAGCATGAAAAGACTGTCGCATGGATTCTGTGACCCAAGGTTCAATTTCATCCATACTACGATAAGGAGTAAGGTGGTCGAAGGGCTTCAGGTAAGACGACGACACATCTGTTGCCCCTGAAGACGTCAGATCAAAAGGTTGAGCTCGAAATCGAGCATCCTTGATCGAGAAACCAAGATCGCGAAAAATTGCCAGAAACTCTGAGGCCCTGAGACGATTATCCGTTCCACCGCGTGCCTTATATTCCTGCTCGTCATATTTAAGGAAATCTAAAGGTCGCGAAAAGTCACGATGGTCCCGTAGGTCGATGGTATGACAACACCAACCTCCCGGCTTCAGGATACGGTATGAATTAGCTAACACTTCGCGCGGTCGCTTTACATGTTCTAGTACCGAGATAGAGAAATTAACGTCTATTGATCCCTCTGGCAAATCAAGATCCTCCGAAGGTACCGGCGCCATATCCTTATAAAGATTGGACCGCAGAATCGCCTGCCGGCCACCCTGACTGCCTTCAACCCAGTCCACAATCTCTTCGAGTCTTGAAGCATCAACATCGTCTAGTGACGACATGATGAGATATACGAGCTTCACATATGCTTCACTCAACTTTCGATCAAGAGGAAAGATGTTGTTCCCTACATACATGTGGCAACCTGCCAAGAGCATGATCATTGGAAGGCCAGGATCCTTGGAAGTTCCGAATTCAAGCACAGTCCGTCCCATAAAGGATTCTCCTGCCCACTCTGCATAACGCCGTAGACATCGATACACAACGAGCAAGTTATACAGTGCACTGCCGTTGATATTCATATCGGCGGTAATAGCCTCCAGCGTCCGATCCTCCCCTAATCTTCCCGTTTTTATCTGACGCAAATAACCTAACAAGCTTGGTGAAATTACTCTCTTTAAAGTATGGACGATGGAGCTGCGGGTTCCTTCTAAGGCCATGATATGCTTTCTCTCTCCATCTCGTTAAAACGTAATTCGCTTGAATGGCTGGGAGACTAAGATCATACAGCCCTCCCATGAACGAGCCCTTCAATACTATTTGGATTCGAGCCGAGAGAGCCATCAAACAACACAAAGGCAAGACGCCTTACCAAAAATTCATGCATTACTCTTAATACTAGATGGGAATACATCCGATTTCCTGATACTATGTTTGCTTTTTCTAATGGCAAATTCTATACCCCACCATCAAACCTCATAGCCAAATTGGCGAGCCACTTTACGGGTTAAGCGCCCAACGTCAAACTGCTCCGAAGGCGTTAATTCCGATTTCCACTTTTCGTTGTGTTGGATTTTTCCTGAGAATTTCTTCATCGTAGCATTACCAAGCCAATGCACTCTAGAATCAATCTTATGTAGCAACTTCTCCCCTTGGACGCCCATGTTTTTTTGTATAGCGCTCAAGACCTCTTCCGGTTTTGCACAAAAATCCTCATACCGCACACGAATAACCTGCTCCGAGACTAATGTTGTTATTCGTTGAACGTTTTTATGGAAATCACGCCAGTTGCGTGCCGCACGAGTCGCCGAAACCCCAAAGACTTTTGAAGATGCTGCAAATGCTCTGGGGTCACGCAGGAGATGAATGACACCTCCGACAGGAAAGTTACTTGACTTTACCGACAAATATCGACTGATACTTTTGTATCCGTCTATAAAGAAATCGAAGTTATAATTTTCGCGACAAACCCTCAAAAAGGTCTCGTAGTCTGTAGCGAATCGTGGGAAAGGAGATGTTTTCCCTAATCGTATTGCCGCAAGAGAGAAAGCTATCACAGCCCCCCTATTAAATTGTTCTCCACAAATAAGGTCGGGGTAGGTGGCCATTAACGTGTATTTCCCAGGATTCTTTACGGCCATAGTTGCTCGAGTCCAAAATTCACATTCTGTAAATAGCTTTCCACAACTGCAATGTTCACCCGGAATATTTGTCGGAATCGTGTCGCCAAGAGAAAGAATACGAGTATGGTTTCCTAACACAAGAGACAGCAATGTTGCTCCGTGGTACGACGGACAAAGTATAAAATATATGTTTGCACGATCCTTAGACATAAATCCAAATCATAACAATCCGCCCCCTCTGTCTCGGCAATCTGTGAATCCCAAAATTTTTGCAGTTTGTTCTATGCTATCAACCTGACCCTTACGAAACAGAAGTGGAAGTCAGAACTTCCTACACTGTGCAGCCTGTCGATGCCAGGGATAATCGAAGTGAAGTTCCCATATTGGCAAACTAATAAGTTGCTTTGCTACGAAGGTGTTCATAGGTTGAGCAAAAGTCTTCAATAGTTTGGCGGATATCTAGATTTTCTCGACAATAGGCTTCACCCTTAGCCCCCATTTTTTGACCTTTATCAGGGAGGAGTAACACCTGTTCAATGGCTCCAGCAAGTGCCAACGGATCCCGGTTAGGGACTAAGATCCCATGTTTGACGATGGAAACAAGTTCAGTTTCACAGCCAGTATCAAAACCTACTACGGGAAGACCAAAGGCCATTGCCTGATAACTCGAAAGGTTCTCAGCTTCAAACACTGCCGTCCGAAGATAGATATTTGCAGCAGCATAATACGGAAAGGGGGCTGACTGGAAACCAACGAGATGGACATGTGATTCCACACCCAATTCCTTGGCTCGAGCTTCCAATTGCCCCCGCTGCAATCCTTCACCGAGAACGACCCAATGAAATGTTGGAAATTGGGACAACAAAATCGGAAGTGCCTCTAAAACAAAATGATGCCCTTTCGACGAATGTAGTCGACCGACGGATAAACCAATCAATGTATTTGAGGTGAGCTTTAAACTTTTCTGAATATTTTCACTATGAGAAAACTGTTCGCCTCTTGCCACTGCAATGGATTTCAAATCAACGACCCCCCGGATCATTTTGATCTTCTTTGATGGCACCCCAATCGACTCCAAGTCATTCCGAGAGGCTCCCGTAAAGAATTCATCAACAATTTGATGATAGCGGAAATATTTTTTTGGCATCCAATCAAATCCAGCATCTGTCATTTGTAAAAAAAGACAGGGAACAGTGTGAACAAATGGCATCCTACAAATCAATTTCAGTATAAGTCCTCCTGAAAATCCAAGAAAAGTATGCACGTGGACAATATCTGGGCGAAACCTGACTAGGGCCTTCATGACAAGCCAGGAGGCCGAGAGGTAGCAGCCAGCTCGCCAAACCTTTTCACCCAATACCCGAACCCGAGAACGGCCAACGCTCTTTGTTAAAGCTTGGCTCCCTTTCTCTCGCAATGAAGATATAAACCGTCCCTTTTTCTGGCCGTATTCACCTTTTTCACGGAGTAAGTCTGCATAAACAAAATCTCCCTTATCGGGGAATATCGTTATCACAAAATGTTTTACTTTTTCAGATGGACACAACCTTACAATATCCCACAGCCAACGCTCTGAACCTCCTCCGCCTAATCCATCGATTAAGTGAAGGACTCGTACTGGGCCTACCGCCCTTCTTTTATCTGACGTTTCCTCCATATTATCTTTCTAGACTCTTCCCAGACGAGAGTGACATCTTCTAGCTTAAGAAATATCGCATCCTTCAGCCTGGCTCCAGTCAATTTCAAGTAGACTCCAAAAACCACGAGAGAACCAACAACTTGCGTGAAGAGTAAAGATAGGGCGGCGCCTATTTCCCCAAATCTGGGTATCAAAAGAATTCCCCCACCCAAACACACCAAAACATTTAATGCTGCAAGATAGGATAATAGCCCTGGTCGCCCCAATTGTCCCAATATAAACGCGCTCAAAATAATCGAAACTCCGGAAAAGGAGATTCCCAACAATAATACTTGCAAGACTTGCGTTCCGTCTTGATAACTTTCACCAAACACAAAGAGAATAATGGGATTTGCCAGAGCTACTCCCACGCCTACGACAAAAAGTAATCCCCATAAAGCTATACGTAAGTACCGATTTAGTGCTTGAACCGCTTCATCTTTTGAAAGGGTAGTAACTCGCCGGTAAATTGCATCTTGGAGTGCTTGAACAGGAACTACTACTTTTTCCGCAACTTGTTGCGCCACTGAGTAAATACCAACGGCAACCACCCCGTGAGAAGAATTCAGTAAAAACACTGGAATCCTTACCCACAACAAAGAGGAAACAGAATTCAGATACCCTCGAAATCCAAAGGACCACATCTGATTTCTCAGTTCTGTAGACAATTGTGGTTCAACATATTGGGAAGGAATGCGGAGTACAACAGCTGCCATCATAAGAGATTGCAACAACAATATGGCCAGGTAGACTTTCAGCGCTACTTCCACATCTCCTGAAAATTTTACAATAAAGATCCCTAACAAAGTAAGATGGATCGGAGCAGAAATAAGTTGAACGGCATTTAACTCCCAGATTCGACTCAATCCGATCATCATTCCATTCCACACGTTACCGTACAACGCTAATGGCAAGGCTACGAATCCAAGCCCCAACCATTGGGAGTGAAAATTTGGCAGCAGAATATGACCACCGAAAAACCACAGTCCACCTCCAACTAATCCGACTACCAGCCATTGGAGCAAAACGGATTGGAGCAAAATTTTATGAATGTGCCCAGTTTGCTCTTCATATTTGGCAGAAAATATTCTTGCACTTTGAGGTAACCCCAATCCTCCTAGAATGGCTAACACGACCAAGACGGTTTGAAAAAGAAAATATTGGCCACGACCCTCTGGCTCAAGGAAGCGAGCAAGCAAAGCCGTATTAATAAGACTCATTCCTAATAGAACGATGCGAGCCCCTAATCCTATAAGCGAAAGCTTAAAAATTGACATTGGCTTCTTTAATGCCAATAAAATAAAACGCATCAGCTGTGATTCGGAGATGAGGATGGCTTCGAATAGGAAAGTCCATATACTTCAAGGGCCAGAGGAGAAAGGTGAGCGCATAGCGAACAAGAGTCTTGGCGTGTCGACCAGGAGTAAGACACATTACATATTCAATAATAAACGGACCAAGAAATGAGGCAGGCCCTGCACTCACCCCTCCTTGGATTTTCTTAAAGTCTGAAAATAAAATATCAAGTCCCCGATCAGTGAAACGAAAGTAATCATGGGTATCGTGAATAATATTGAGAAACGGTACATTAATAAATATTTTGCCACCTGGACGAAGTATTCGATAAATTTCCTTGGCAACTACCCACGGCCGCTGCACATGCTCCAACACTGCATTACTATAGACTGCGTCGAAGGATTCATCAGAAAATGGGAGCATATGTGCATCGGCCAAGAGGTCAACCTGATCACGACGATATACATCAAGATCAACCATTTTAATATGTGGTCGTATTTTACCGTCAAATTGCCCCACACCCGAACCTAAGTTAAGGATTCTCATGTCAGAGGAGCATTCATTCAAATAATCAAAGAGCGTCAGGTCGATCCAAGTCGTAAGGGATGGACTCCGTTGAAGGATTTGCCTAATAACCTTCCTGGCTTTAGGTAGTGTCGCCCGAGACTTTGTTTTGCCTTCGGGTAATCCCTGATCGGGAGGAGAGTTAAAAAAGATAGAGGTGGGAGGGATTAGTACTGGGACCCCATGGTCGATAGGGTATGTATGCTTGCATTTCTGACAATGTATGGCCTGTTCTGCAAAGGAGAGATTTCCGCGACACACTGGACATACTAAAATGTCCTGCAATAACTTTTCATTCACAATGTTCCCTGACTACTTGCTTTAATATCTTGGCAACATGCGTAACATCCTCGTTGCGCATAGCAGGATAGAATGGAAGGGAAAGAGTACGATTACCGATATCCTCAGCCACGGGGAAAGCCCCCGGCTTATAATGAAAATTCTCGCGAAAAAAAGTGAGGAGATGAATTGCAAGGTAATTTACGACAACACCCACTCCTGACTTTTGAAGAGCTATAATCACATGATCTCTCTGACAATTACTCAACCATACTGGAAATAGATGTCGGGCATGTAAAACGCCTGACTTGATTTTCGGAACAGATATTTCCATACAATCGTGAAAACACTGTTCATACATGTTGGCTAGCTCTTCACGCCGCTTCAAATTATCTGCTAACCGGTTCATCTGTGGCAGAAGAATAGCCGCATGAATATTGTCCATATTATATTTCCACCCTAACATGGTCATATCCCAGTGACGGTATCCTTCTCGATGACGATCGGCAGCAGTTTTAGTCATTCCGTGTAAACGCAAAAATCGAAGATTATTGGCCAAGGCCTCATCGTTTGTTATAACAGCCCCACCTTCCCCACAGGTTAGGTTCTTTGTCGCATAAAAGGAAAAACAGGCAGTATCGCCCAACTCACCTGGATGAACCCCATCCCGTTTTCCCTCAATACAGTGGGCTGCATCTTCAATTACCTTAAGGTGATAGGCGTCTGCTATTTTTCGAATAGCACGCATATCACACATTTGGCCATAAAGGTGTACGGGCATAATCACTTTTGTACGTTTTGTAATAGCTGCTTCAATCTTCGTCACATCGAGATTCCCGGTATCCGGCTCTGCATCGACAAAGACTGGGGTCGCTCCTGCTTCCAAAATAGCCGTGGCTGTTGCGATAAAAGTCATAGGGGTCGTGATGACTTCGTCACCTTGACCAACCCCCAAAGCCAGCAGCGATAAGTGCAAAGCCCCCGTGCAGCTATTGACAGCAATAGTCGCTTTGCATTCCAGCAACTCTGAAAATTCATCCTCAAATTTTTTTACGGTGTCGCCGGTCGTAAGAATTGGGCCAGCTAACACCTCAGCAACCGCTTCTACTTCTGGCGCACCCAGATCATGTCTAAAAAACGGAATATTGGTCATCAGTGGAGTTCTCGTTTTCCAGCGGCAGTGATAATAGGGATCTGCCTCATCCACATCTGGGGTCTCCACCAGGTTTCGTGATCATAATACCATTGGATGGTCTGCTCCAAACCTTCCTTAAAGGAAGTGCGTGGGCTCCAATTGAGTATTCGTTGAGCTTTTGAGGGATCACAGGTATGGCGAAAAACCTGTCCAGGCCGATCTCCCACATATTGGATGGGACTCGAACTGGGTTTCATAATATCATGTACCGCCTGTGCAATTTCCAGGAGATCACGATGTCGTCCTGTTCCCAAATTAAACACCTCGCCTACAACTTTTTCACGTTCTGCATGTAGTATCTGATCCAATGCTTCACAATGATCGCTGACAAAGAGCCAGTCTCTGGCAGCGGTTCCATCACCATGAATCGTGAGTGGTTCCTTCAAAATACAACTCGTAATAAATCGTGGAATAACCTTTTCCAAATGTTGAGAGGGTCCAAAGTTGTTAAACGGTCTCACTATGACTACGGGCATACTATAGGTGGCCCAATAGGAATACACCAGACGATCTGCCCCACATTTGGCTGAAGCATAAGGACTCATAGGATACAGGGGGTGTTCCTCGCACATTTTTTCATTTTGAGCCGTCCCATAGACTTCAGACGTAGAAATATGAATAAACCGTTCAATTTTTTCCTTATATTTCAGGACAGCGTTAGCAACCGTTTGAGTTCCTAAAACATCCGTTTCGAAAAAAAGACGATTATCATAAATTGAGCGTGTCACATGGGATTCCGCCGCGAAATGCACCACCATGTCAGATTGTGAAACCAAGGTATCGATAAGTTCGCCATTGCCCACATTGCCATACCAAAATATCAACCGCTGATCTGAACCATTGCAGATATCAATAGGTAAATTTTTAATACTTCCCGCATAGGTAAGCGAGTCAAGGACAATAATTCGATACTCTGGGTATTTTTTGTAGAGATAGCACACAAAATTACTTCCGATAAACCCAGCTCCTCCCGTAATTAATATGGTCTTCACAGGCCCTCCTCCTTAAGGTGTTGTGTTAGAATTTCGTGACTCCCCTCTCCACAGTTCAGCACCATATCCAATGCCGAAAGGTGGGAAATAAATTCTCCGTGCAGTTGCGGGTAGGTAGGATGCTGGTAATTTTGCCACTCAACTAATACGTTATTCTCAGTAAATAGTTGCAGATCAAGATAGTTTTCTGCAGCATTGCCTGACAAATACCTTTGTGCGCCAAAGTGAAGGCAGAAGTTAAGCAACCGCTCGCTTTGCCCCCCTGCAATGCCTAAAGAGGAAGCCTGAACAACCTGGGTTGTGATCCCAAACCATTTTTGCATCAATTCAATACATGCAATATCTAGCTCCACCAATTTGGTCCAATGTCGAGAAAAAAAAACTTCGAGCTCAGGGAGATACTTATTCAGATAGGGTGCTTTTGAATATAGTTGCCTGATGGTAGAAAGGTGTTTACGCCCCCAAGTAGTTTGGTTATCAATTTCAACTTCATTAATCTGTTGTTGCCCAAGTCCTTTATGGCGAATAGGAACAGACAACCAGGTGGGTCCCGTATGAGACTTCACTCGATTTCGGTTCCGCCAGCCGTGCTTATCAAATTGAACGTCATCGTATAAAACAAATACATCGACCCGGCTCATTTGATCAAAGAAACCAAGCCAAGGGAAATACCCAGGTTGAAGGACCCCCAAGGTGATCCCGTGGGCCTTATCCATTCTTTGCCCAATACCTAAAAGACCAATCCATATTTCTATCTCAACAATACAGTGCGCCCTCCCTCTCTAAAGGAGCCATCGGATGATAAGAGCGACATTGAAAATTTTTCCGAAGCGTTTGAATGAGAGGTCGAGGCCATGAGTAAGATTTAACGCTTGATGATTATAGAAGGAATGGCAAAAATTACAAGGGCATTGATGAATTAGACCATATACATTTCATACCACTCTTGAAAAACAATGAGCGACAAAATTTTGTTGGCATCTCCATAGTCTGCTTCGTTTCGGTAGAGTTTATCCACAAGCTCCTGTACCAGGCCTGAGTTAAATAGGCCGTGCTTCCCCAATCGCTCAGCCCCTAAAGTTTGACGAACATACTCCTCGAGATCACCCAATAACCATTGAGCAATGGGCATTAGGAACCCTTCCTTCTTTCTAAACACCATCTCTTTAGGAAAATAATTTAATGCCGCTTTTTTTAACAAATATTTCGTCTCTCCATTATGAATTTTTAGAGTACCTGGCAAACTCGCGACAAAGGAAACAAAGTCCGTATCGAGAAAGGCCGTGCGGACTTCCAAAGAATGAGCCATGGAAAGCCTATCAACAAAAGTAAGTACTTGATCGGCAAATATAGTCTTATATTCAGCTTCAAGAATTCGATTGAGAGGATCACCCGCTGTGAGCTTAGAAAAAATAGTACGCAAATGCTCGCGAGTACTAAATGCCTTCATCGTAAGGGCCACATCCTCAGCATATAAATGTTCTTTTTCATCCTCGCTAAAAACACAAAGCTTGGTTCGCCAAGCCCAATCATCGGTCTCGAAAATGCGAGTCAAAAAGTCAGGCTGATCTTCAAACGGATAGATAAGACTCACATCACCAGTTTGCTTATATTGCATATAGTTGGAAAGAGGGAATGCAAGTCTATGGGACAGGTAGCTCCCAAAGAGCTCATCAGCCCCATCTCCCGATTGAGCGACCTTGACATGCCTGCTTATTAATTGTGAAAGGAAAAAGGTCGAAACAACTCCCGAGAAAGGTTCATCAAAACATGATAGCACTCGCCGGAGATTTTCAGGAAAATTCGAAAATTGAATTTCTTCTTCAAAATGTTCCGTATCGTAACGTTTGGAAACCCATTGAGCCCATTCTTGATCTTGTCGCTTGCCCTCAGTGGTCGAATCATCAGAATAAGTTAATGTAAAGGTTTTTATCTTCTTACCAGCCAACTCAGCTGCCAGTACCGTTGAGAGGCTGGAGTCGATTCCTCCACTCAGAAAAAACCCAATTGGCACATCGGAAAGAAATCTCCGCTGGACCCCCTGCTTGAGTAAAAATAACAGTTTCTCAACCGCCTCTTCTTCAGAAATAGTCGCCATCTCCGGTTTTGGAGAGAAGTCGAGATTCCAGTAAGGACGAACCTTGAGCGCTCCATCGCGTTGATAGGTCAGGATATGGGCAGGTGGAAGTATATGAATACCTTTGAAAATCGTGAGCGGATGGGGAACATGTTTATAGCTTAAAAAATGATGGAGCGCTTCAAAATTAAGTTGCCGCTCAAATCCTGGGATCGTGAGAAGTGCCTTAATTTCTGAGGCAAAATACAGATCAGCACCCCTCTGATGGTAATATAAGGGTTTTTTACCCATTCGGTCACGAGCAAGGATGCCTACCTTTCTCTCTCTATCCCAGACAGCGACCGCAAACATCCCATCAATGTGCTGCACAAACTCATTCCGATACTCCTCATATAAGTGAGGGAGAACTTCGGTATCACAATGTGAATGTAATGTATGTCCTAACTCTGATAAGTGTTTGTGAAGGTCAGGAGAATTATAAATTTCTCCGTTTTGTGCAGCCCATATTGCCCCCGTCTCGTTCGAAACTGGTTGGCGCCCGCCTTGGACATCCAGAATGCTTAAACGGCGGGCCCCTAAAGAGAAGTGTTCATGATTGACAGAGAACTCATCATCAGGCCCACGATGTGTGAGTCTTGCCAACATCTCATTCAGTGTTTTGGGATCTTTTCTTCCAAATATTCCCGCAATACCACACATAGGTTAAGCCTTTAAGGGCGCATACGTTCCTGGCCGAGTCCCCTCGTGAACCGGGGAGACCGGATCTGGAGCCCGAACTGAAATAATATCGCTCAATTTATTTTCTTTGATCGTGCCAGCCGCCACATCAACAGAAAACTCAACGACTGGCAGAAATTCAAAGTTTTTTGGTGTTTTCTGTATGCTCATATACTCAAACACCAAGGTAGAGTGAGGAGGACATGGGATCGTCTTAGAATATCGAAGCATTCGATTATGAAATAATTCATTATTACTTGGATAATATTTCAAAGTATTAAAGAGACACGCTAATGTAATTGATTCAACCACATGGTCATATCTAAACTTCCCTTTCCTTCCAAACTGCGTGACTAGACTTCGACAAGATGGGTCGGTATTTGGTTGAATATAAATTCTAATAAAAAAATTCACAAGATCGACGGAAAACACCCGCCACACGATCAACCCAAAGAAATTTGTATACCGCTCAAGACAGGTTTGGATAAAACTTGGAAACCGCTTTCGCAGATAAAAATTATAAGACAAGCCCAAATGAGCAAGTGGCAGAAGAATCAGATATCCCCACAAAGCCAATTCAAGGATTTGATTAAAAATGGAGATGAGGGGTCCGGACAAGACCTGAGGAGCGACTGGATCAGACACAAAGAGACTGATCGCTTGGTCCCCTAAACTTCCAGGATGAAAAAAAATCATTCCACTGCACAATACAACTGTCTCACAAAGGAGCCCGAGTCTGATTTGAGACCCAACGAAGATAAACATACCAATAATAATCGTTCCACCAATAAACCGTGTTGAGGGAAAGAGCATAAGAATTCCCCCCAGAATTTGAGACGTCCAAGCCAGGTGGTTTAACGTTTTAAATAGTAAGTGCGTAGGGGGAAACTCTTTATAGGTCTTCCACCAATATCCCCAAGCAGGATTGGCCATCCCCAATTCCATGCCATGATTTTTAGGATACCCTGCAGAAAATTTATAAAATCCTGATGAAAGATACACAAATGCAAAATCAGCCTGAAGAACTAATAAGGTCAGTGGCCTTAGTTCTGGAGCATAATGGAGAGTGTATTCCAGAAAGAAGATCGCAGCGCCAGCCCAGTATGTGATATATCCAGGAGCTCCCATTCCTCTCGACAATGCCTTCCAACGCATATGGATAAAAAAGTATCTACAGAAAAGAAGATTGATAAAGGCCGACCAGGGACTCCAAATCCCAAGGGCAAGAAGAAGAGCAGATACCATCCATATACCCATCACCCACGGATAAGCCTTTGGATTTTGAATTAGGTCCACGTCTGGTGAAGATTGGGCATACCCTCCCCATCGTTCACTCAAGAAAAATCGTTTTCCATGAGGAAGAGCTAGCAAGAGTGTTCCGACTTGCAATAAACCGTAGGAGACACGGATGAATGTTTGAACATTGAGACTCAAGGTTGGGAAAAAGAAAGGATCAGAGGAAAATAATTCAATCATGAGGAGCCTTTATTTAAATACACTCGATGAGACCACAATTCGGGGAGGGATTATTGACTATTTCTCAGTCTATTGCTAACGGCATTAAATTTACAATTGAGAAATTCTGGCCAGAGAATGGATGTTACATCCCTATGACAACATGCTTAGCTTGCCCAACACATATACATCGACGTAATGGCTTTTAGCCCAGCGATCTCTCCGAAGGGTACCCTCAACCTGAAAACCTGCTTTTTCGAAAGACCGTTTTCCTCGTGGATTACTTGATAAAACAAAGGCGTACAACTTATTGAGATTTAATTTACTAAACGCATAGGCACTAAGAAGGTTGATCGCTTCCGTGCCCAACCCTTTCCCTAATTGTTCACTCTCTCCAATGACTATGCGAACTTCTGCTTTCCGATGTCGAGGGTCAATTGACCAAAGCCATATGTTTCCAACATGCTTTGGGTTGTCAGTTGTCTCCATGGCAAAAAACAAGGAATCCGACCGTTCCACTATATTTGCATACCAGCGTTCATGTTCAATATCTGAAATTGGTTTCGCTCGATCAAGATATTGCATTATTTCGAGATTATTCATCCATGTCCTAGTTCGATCCAAATGATGTTGATCAAATGGATAGAGCGAGACGCCTTTTCCTCTAATCATGAGGGCACTTTAGGGGAGAACCTTTCCTTAAAATCATGTTTTGGGTTGGTACACTTCTACTTCCACACCTAAATCCTTCTTCATCATATCCTTTAAGTGGTCTCCAGAATTTAACAGAACTTGCTGCCATCCGTAATCCCAGTCTCTAATCCCAGCAAACCATGCAGAACAATCTCGGCATGGCCAACATTCAGACCCACGTCCCTCAAGATGCATTCTTCTATACCAATTAAATGTCTCGCCTTTCCAAATTTCTTTTATAGAGACTTCATTGACATTTGGAAAAAGCTTAGCCGTTCGGTATGGAATATCTTGACCACAAAGAGAAACCCGACCAAGGGTATCAACATTCAAACGTTCAAAAGGCCAGACACAAGGATCCTTTTTCTCTGTAGGAAGATCTGCATAAAGATGTTTATCTAAAGACTTACCAAACTCCACCGTCGTATTATCATCCCAAGTCAAAAATTTTCTGGTGATGACCTCATCAACCCCCACGTCTTTCAGCCAAAACTGAACAGCCTCGTCCAATTTCCCTTCGATAGCATCCTGTCGAATAATGGATACGACAATACGATTCGCTGTGACATATTTTTTTCGAAGTTCAAGGGCAGCTACAACATTGCCCATATGTTTTTCCCACCATTTCTCCGGTTCCTGCGTTCGCCCACTCCGAGGGGGGCGAAGTTTTGCATAGGTTTCTGCATCTGCTGCGTCCATAGAAAACTCGATAAGGTCGATACCCGCTCGGATAACTCGCTCAAGGTTGTTCCGTTGTTTGGGATGCGGACCGAACATACTTCCATTGGTATTGAGCCAAACTCTAGATCCCTTATCTTTAGCATATTCAATCATCTCAACCATTTTGGGGTGGAGCATGGGTTCTCCGCCACCCGTACATCGCAACCAGGCACCGTAATGCCCAGCTTCATCAGCAATTTTCTCCCAAAGTTTTACTGGAATAAGATCTCCATTGTGTTCATGATAAAATCTTCTAATCTCAGAGTTTCCATCTGTATAGGGACAATTGGGACATCCAAGGTTACAAGGATATACAATGGACAAGATAATCATCAGCGGAAATTCTTCAGCGCCTGGCTTTAACCCATACTCTCTTCTTTGTGGAGACTTTTCTATACCGATTGGATTCATAGCTCCCCTTCCAATATTTTCATTTGAAATACGTCCTACCCCCTGAACATCTCTTTACAACGACCATTCTGACAAATTAGACATTTTTCCCCTATAAACGAGCGTTGACATTACCTCAATTATTTCGAATATACCAGTTCTTACCTTTTCAGGGCTTTCAGCGACTTTGTTGATGGACAGAAATAGGTAAGGAATGTTCTTGGACTGATTCTGGCCGTGTCGTTGGAACCTCCCCAAGGTTCTTGGATAAAAATTGCTCCAGCATAACCCTTTGAACTTGTTCCCAATATAATCCAACCCATGTCTTTTGGATTAATGGCAGAACGAGCCTAACAATATGAATAGGAAGAGAATTCGCATTGGCTACTCTATCAATCTGGCCAATTGTTTCGGAACTTGAAGTGAACCGAGCCCTCCATCCCCACCTTAACCAATTTCTCACAATATCCTGAATGGTCCCCAGAATCGTTAACAGCCTTGTTCCCTTTGCTTTTCCCTTCGTCCGAGGAATAAATGAAATAGGAACCTCAATAAAACGACTACCGCGATAATACGCTTTAATTAACATCTCTGGATTCAAAAAAGGAGTTCTGGCTCTCAACCCAAGAGACTTGATCAGCTTAGTAGGATAAAAGGTCACATTTTGAAAATCACTGAATTGGACTCCAAAAAAAAGTCTCTGCACATAATAATTTGACAGAGAAACAACTGCTTTCCTGACATTATCAGATCGTTTTCTCACCCGATAGATGGACCGAAGAAATGGGATATGGCTCAATAACCTTTGTGGAACAGGCCGTATCCCTTGCACCACATCATAGTACTTAAGTAACTCAAGGTAAACCCTAATATCACTTAGATCATAAGACCAATCCACCGTTTGCCAAAATAAATACTCCTTGGAAGCTCCCTGAATTGCCTTTCTACAAGAAAGCCCAACATTTAAGGTCCGCGAATTCGTAATCACCTTTAAACGAGGTTCACGCCCTTGATATTGTTCCAAAATTTTGGCAGTTCTATCCGTGCTACCGTCATTCACGAAGACAACCTCAAAATCTACAACGTTTTTTCTTAATAACGAGAAGGCCTTGTCCAAGAACTCTTCAAGTAAACATTCTTCGTTAAGCCCCCATGCAAGAAGTGAGACTGATCCAGTAAACTTTTCGGAGGGGACTTTCTCTAGGGTTTTTTTGTCCATAGCAACTCTCTTTTCAGGAGGACGAATCTTTTAATGCACATAGGTCATTTTTTTCCTGCACTCAACAACAGAAACAGAGAAAGGAATAGGAGCAAACCCATGCCAAAGACTACTGTTCACTTCTGGGAATGTCCCTTTTGCTAACTCAGAATATTCTTTATACTGTCGCACATTTTTCCCCCGGTCCTTGTCTACAATAAAACGAGTTATCCATGCCTGCCCTGGATAGCGGCAAGGATCAACCGTTACCATTCGGCCGCCTTCACTTAAGACCTGTTCGCCTATTTGAAAGAGACGTCCTGCAAGGACATCATCGAGATGATGCAATAATCCATTTGCAATTACGATATCAAACTCTCCCCGAAAAACCTCGATATGATCAGCAACATCTGCACAAATAAACTGTCCATTTTTCCCAAAATTTCGGGTGGCAAAGTCGATATAAGGAGAGTGCCGATCAACACCGATATATTTTGTGCCAGATAAATATCTGGTCACTTCACCAGTTCCACATCCTATATCCAGGACACGATCACCAACTTTAGGCTTTACGTAGTACTCGACATATCTTCGAAGCCAACGATTTAAACCCAGGATATCTCGAATCCATTTATAAACTTGGGGATTCGTTAATACTCCTCGAACGCCTGAATTACTTTCCCCCATCAGGTTGTCTCCGGTGAACGAGTAAGGACCTTTGACATATCCTGAGGAAATAACCAAATCACTAAGCCAGGGAGTGTGGCGACCATTGAAAGCAACCGATAGGCTAGAAACACAGTAGCTACCCCCATGCCTAAGGAACCACCCATCAATAAATGACTGACACTTCCAAAAGCTGCCTCCCCGACCCCAATTCCTCCAGGAGTTAGTGGCAATAAATTAGAGAGGGTCCCCCACAAGATCGCAAAGGCATATCCGATTATTGGCATTCCCTCGAGGTTAAGAGCGCCGCCTAATAGCGAAATAGACACCACAACAAAAACCTGAATCATAAGCGAAAGAATAAACGCCTGAAAAATTTTTCCCGGAGTACGAAGATACAGGCCAATAGATTTAACGATACGAAACACAATATTTTGAACCTTCCCTTCCGGTTCTGAAGCAAGAAAGCGTTGAACCTTTCCATTCTGTTGAACAACAAAGTACAAAAGAAACGCCACTATAGGAATTCCAACCCATGCCATCAGGGCTATAACAATAAGAGTGATGAGCAGAGTATCTTTTTCACCCTCCATCAATAAAACACCCCCAGCTATTGCACCGACGGTGACCATGGCATAGAGCCCTAGGACACGATCCACAAAAACGGAAAGGGCTCCCTCAGTTTTTCGGTCACCAGCAACCTTTGTAATATAAGCCATTCTTACCGCATCACCACCGATGCCACCCCCTGGAAGAAAACTATTAAGAAAGAGAGAGAGAAACACCAAACTTGTTGCTGATGAAAACGACAACTTTATTTCCTGGCAAACAAGGAGGGTCTGCCATCGCAACACTGATAGTACATACATACTTATACAGAGCAGAACTACCGTCAATACAGTCGATGGAGTATTCATTAGAGCGTGAAGGGCGTTTAAATCCAAACTTCTGGTACTTAAAAGGATCCAAATTAAAAGGACCGCAACTCCCGCCTTTATGGAAAACTTCACCCCGGAATGCATTTCCCCTCTTTACAAAATTTTATAGAAATACGAACACTAAATACTGACTCCCGGCTTGAAAGAATGTCTAACTCTTGATCCAGCCATGAATATTTTTTCCGAACCTGACATTGATGCATTTTGAAAAACTTTCGATTGGCTACTCCAACCTCTTAATTTAAAAGAACGACTTGTTGATTATTTTTTTTTGGAACTTTAAATTTGAAAATTTTAAATCCATCTGCTTCAAACATGAGTTCCAATGCGCTTTGAATATCCGCCCTTATCGATAGATAGTCTTCAATCGTTTTCTTTTCTTCTGGTAGGGTAATAATCCATTGCACGCCATACTCGTGAAGTAGTTCAAATAACTTTTTTGTCTCTTCTTCGGTTTTTAGGTATGTCGTAAAATCACTTCGGGGATGGATTTCATTTAAAAATCGTTGTTCCGCAGTACCAGGGCCATAGAATCGGTCAAGAAAAAAAATATTAGCGGAAAACCCTATCGAGATCCTTCCAGAGAAACTTAGTAAGGGAGCATATTGATTGCTGACAAGCATCACGGGAAGCGTATGTCCTCCAAACCATGTTTGGAGAGGAGGAACCTGAGTGCGAATATATTGGGTAACCTTTGGAGGGAGCCTCCAATCATGGTAACGTGAGTGATAAAACAATTGGCCCCGACTCAAATTATTGTAAATTGCACTAAGATCGCTACTCTCTCCTGTTTGAGAATTCGGCAATCGCCCCCCTCCAACATGCGAAAGTGAAAACTGAGAGACAATTCCAATTCCTGAAACTAGACACCCAATGGAAAGTGCGAGAGCGAGGTGCTTTCTCGTTGGTGCAAGAGCCTCTGCCGTTCTCGCAATTTTACTTGGCAAGTTCAGAGCTGACCGAATCCTTTTTTCCAGTTCGAATGACGGCCGCAAGGATTGCTCCTGGATGACACCACCTCTTTGGCTTTCACACAATTTACGAGCTCGAAATGCAACGCAAATCAGGGTGCCGAGATAAACAAGTATTTCAAGAATAAGTGAGCCGGTCGCATAACCTGGCTGAAAATTGATCAAAAACTCATACACCGCAACGAGCCCTATTAAAGAAAAAAGACTTTTCCCAAATAAAAAATACTTACTCTCAGAAGGCAGGAACACAACGGCGCCAATCATTCTTGCCATATCAGCAAAGACAATAGCGGACAAGAGAAATAAGACCGAAAAAATTTCAAAAATAAACGGTGCGCCCACCGCAATACCTACTAGAAGGTGAAGCCCCTGAAATATGGAAAATAACCCCAGCGCCGCAATTCCCGCAGGGGCCAACAACAGTGAAGGCCGATTAACAGCCAACACATATAAGGGCAAAAGACAGACTGTCAGAGAAACAAATTCATAACCAGGGAAAGAACGTCCTAACTTAAAATAGACTGCATATTGAAAGGAGTCCCAAAATTTACTGGAATGAAATTGCGGGACCCCGATTAGGCTTAGCCATCCATGCATATCTAGTCCACGCCAAAAGTGCGACCACATATCTTCACGCATACGCCCCAAGTAACCATCCAGATCTGGCTGAAGATTAAGATTCACAAAGCGATAAATTAAGAGAATGGCGGCGACAATACATAGTAGGAAAAATATTCTGACTAGGTCAGCTTTATTCTTCTTAAAGTCAAACGCCTGAATAAAGGAATACACAATCACAATGCCAATGAAAAAAAGAGTTTCTCGAGCATGAATGAACGTCATTTCAACGATCAAATACACTAGGCCAACGAATGCAGGAATATTGATTCGTGAATGCTCCATGTGAATGAGGAAATGAACCAGCACGAGTGGGATTAGCACCCCAGAAGCCAATGCGTATCGGTCTGGAAACGGAGCAAAAACTGTTAACTCGTTGGACATGGGCTGGCTAAGAAACAAGGCGTGAATTATTCCCATAACTACTAAAACACCAACCGTAACCCATTGTTTTGAGAGGTGCCAGGCAAGAGCTGCGAGACATAACAGAGAGACACCCGCTGTAAACGGCCACATTCCATCTGCTACTTCCAGGACATCTATGCCCGTAAATTGAGCGCTCATGGCCAACAGCAAATAGAATGGAACAAAAAAGTAGGTCGTGTACTCCCCTTTCCAAAAGGCAATGTTCGTGGTGGTTATTTGAGGATTCTCAAAAATCTTTCTTAGGATAATAAGCTCCTCGACATAGAGTCCCGTTGGTGTTTTTAATGAGAGACCATAAAAGATAGAAAACACCCCTAGCACAAGAAAAATGAGTGTTCGTCGATTCACCGTTACGATGGGCTCAAATAGGGGAATTCCACTTAACTTCCAATAGAAGAGAATGAGGCCATACAGGATTCCCACCGTGATTAGATACACCTCCGTGAGAAGTGGCAGAGAGGGTTCGAAAATAAAAACAACGATATTGGCTAAGAAATTAAACGTCAGTCCTAAGGAACAAGAAAGGACAAAAAGCGTCAAAAATGGGAATTGGGACTTCCTAAATAGACACAACAATGTATAGAGGGCTAGCCCTGGCCCCATACAAAACATAAAACCAGCGAGAGGAATTTTTAGAGAGACGGGCAAAAAAGAATAGGCGGAAGAAATTTTTAGTAAATAAATTAGATAAAAGCCAAGAGCAAACCATGAAACTAAGGAATAATGGAACCTTTCACTTCTACCGTCTAGAGTCTCCTTACTTCTGTTATTTACAACGGGGAAAACGTCGCTAGACCTCTCGTCGCCTCCTAAATATTTATCAGCTGATTCAACTCGATTCATAACGTGATTAGTTCTTCACACCAGTTCCAAAGGTAGTGTTTTTTCGTACGGCACCTACCTCCTGCTCCCCTTCAGAACATTCCATGGATGAAAGCTCGGAAAAGAGGGGTTTAATATCTTGCAAAAATGGTCGTCCTTCTTTGGCAATGCTTTGCAAACTTTGGCGCAATTTATTTTTCTTATCAGCTGGCATAAATTTTAAATGAGTGGAGAAATTTTCTATTCGGGATATGATGATTGACGTTAACCCTACCTGCTCAAGTATCAATGACTTAAATGACCAGAGCAGACTCAACACAACAAGATAGGAGATGAGTATTAGACCAACGACCTTCAGCCACCTTGGCAGTATTTTTCCTGAAACTTGCTCGAACTTTTTCTCTTCCAGATGTAGAGGAAGGGGAATTTCCGCCTCAGCCCCAGAGGCTTTAAATTTCTGCAAAATCTCATTTTTTTTTGATTCAATCTGCTCCCATAAAGCAGGAAGGCTACTTGCTGTCTCAAAAATTCCCAATTCGCGAACTCGACCGATGAAGTTCCCATCGTGTTTCCATACGATAACTTGGTAGTCTGTTTTTGGAAGCATTGTATTCTTTTCCTAGCAACCTGTTTATTCTTAGTTGACAAACACGTTCCTATCTATTGATGAGTTGTTTAGGTGTGTCTATTATTTATGAGGATGAGAATGTTGTGCCTTTCCCTTAATGCGAATAAGGAGCGCTGCCTATTAACCTCCACCCTCCCCGGCTAAATCAGGGAGATAGGCTTTGGAGATTCGAAGGACCGCCCTTCAAGTCCATCATATTGGCACAAAGTGTGTAATAGGAAGAACGAAAAATGGGTGCGAGAGACCTTATATTCCAACAGCAGCCAGCCGAAAGATAAACAAAATATAAGCCACTGTTTTATTTAGTATTTTCTCGTAATAACATTTTCGATCTAACCATAAAGAGGAAAATGAGTCAAGAAGAATGAAAATTGAACTGAGGAAAAAACCCTAGGAATAGTTCACACTTGTGTAATTACGTAATACTACTAGAACTACTAGCCTCTGTTGCAATGCTACAATAGGGCCTAACGGGCCAGGGTAGGCTCAACTAATGCCATGGTTTTCGGCATAATTTGGACAGCAACGCCTGTGGCCTTACAGTCTCGTAAAACTTTCTTTAAAGTTGATAGGCTGGCGGAGGGAATTGCAATAAGTATTTCTTCAATATTATTTTCTTGTACTAAGGTCGGCAACATGGCTCTGGCGCCGAGAATCGGAACACCATGAATACTTCTTCCCTGCTTTTGTTGATCATCATCAATAAACCCAATCGGTAAATATCCTAGCTGAGTATTGTTTTTAATTTCCCGTAAGGCGATCTCTCCCGCATCCCCTGCACCAACAATCAGCAGTCTCTTTCCTTTAGGTTCTGCTAAGGTTCCGAGGTATTCCTCAATAAACCGTATGAGCACACGAACTCCACTTACGGAAAGTAACAATACCATCCAATCAATGACGAAAACAGAACGCGGATACCCCTCAAACCGAAAAGCCATGGTCATGACAACCACAGCCAGCAAGGAGCTCAAGCTGACTGCCTTAAAAATGTTTAGGACATCCTGCATCCCGATATACCGCCATAGTCCTCGGTACATCCCAAAATAAAAGAAGGCCCCAAGTTTGAGAGGGAGCAAAATGGGAATCGCTTGGGCAATACTGGAAATGTATGTTTCAGGTAAGCCGTCGAAACGAATGACAAAGGCAATAGCAAAGGACACACAGATCAAGATGCAATCGACAATAATTTCTCCGATTCGACGCTTGTGCATAAGGAATAAGTCCAGACCAAAGCCTTGCGAGGACGATATCATATCCTTCGCTTTCTCACCATATGAAATAAGTCCACTTAAGAAAATGCCAAAATACCAGAGTGTAATGACAATAAGAATGGCGAGAATGGACGGATAGACCATACTGTATTCCAAACCAAGAAGAGCCACTCCTCCACAAATCATACTCATGAGGTAAAAGAGAAGAACGGTGGTTTTCTCAGATAATCCAAATGCCACTAATCGATGGGAGGTATGATCTCGGCCGCCTTCCGATATCGCTTTCCCATTGAAATACCGCAATATCGCCACAAAGGTGGTATCAAAAATGGGAACCGCAAGAACGAGAACCGGGACAAGCATTGCAAAGAACAGATTTGGAGCATATTCCCCAGTTCCAGTAATCGCTAATGTGGCCAGTGTATACCCGAGAAAGAGACTGCCAGAATCTCCCATAAAAATCTTGGCGGGATGGAAATTGAACCAAAGGAAGCCGAGCATTGCGCCCACTAAACCAGCTGCAGCCAGAGTAGTCACGGTATTGTCTGTTATCACTCCTGACAGGAAGAGACAGAGAGCGGCAATACATCCTGTCCCGGCTGAAAGCCCATCCATATTGTCCAAAAGATTAAAGGCATTGGTAATTCCAACAATCCAAACCAGAGTCAACAGAATATTCAAAATGGAGATATCCGAAGGACCCAGGACGACTCCATTCGCAATCACAAGACAGGCCGCGACGATTTGACCGATGAGTTTCGAATAGGGCTGTAAATGAATCACATCATCAACTAACCCGATAAGAAACACGAGGGTTCCACCAAGGAGAAGAATAGGGAGTGTCGATCCACTTGGAATAAAGAACAATAAGGGCAGGCTGTAGGCAAAAAATATCCCAATCCCACCAAACAAGGCAGTTGGAACAGTATGCCACCGATCTTTTCGCGGTGGTGCCACAAACCCATACCGTATCGCCATGAGACGTACGAGAGGGGTCAACGCAAATGCCAGCAATAAAGAGACACAAAATAAAATTAATTCAGGTGGCATGGCACACCGATTATCCTTTTCTTAAAGGACACACAAAACCTCTCAGAATCTTTTGACGTTTCCTGGCAATGGCACCTAACATTTTGAGTCCAGCAACCGTTGATAGAGGAAAGCAATATCTGACACTAACCGGTCCTTTGAAAAATGCTGAACAGCAAACTCTCTTCCAACCTTCCCCATCTGACTACAATGTTCCTCATGATCCATAGCATAGGCCAGCGCATTGGAAATACCTTGGGCATCCCGAGCTTTGACTAATATGCCATTTTCAAATATCGTAAATTCTCCATCACCTTCATGCGCCACCTGCTTTCCATTTCCAACCATGAGATCACGTATTCCACCAACATTTGTGGCAATAAAAGGTCTTCCCGATGCCATCGCTTCGATCAGCGCTACAGGTGTTCCTTCATTATCAGATGTTAACACCACAATATGAAGTCTTTCATAAATAGAAGCCATGTCCCTTTGCCATCCAAGGAAATGAATGGTTTTATCTAAGCCAGCACGGACAACTTCATGCCTTAAATCCTCGCTTAACTCACCCTCTCCAATAATATCGACATGGAGTGCGGAAAAACCTGATTCAGCAGTTCGACCAGATTCCTGCGTCCCATGTCTTTCTTTAAAGCGAGAAATCGCTTGAAGCAAAAGAAAGGGGTTTTTTATGTGGACTAATCTACCAACAAATCCAACAATAAACGTTTCTCCTAATTCCAGTGTCGCCTTCTTGCCAGTACGTAATGGCACTTTGATAAAGGCTTCGAGATCAAACCCCAATGGTATAACATGAATATCCGATTTCGATGCAATCCGGTATGTCTCAACGAGATCTCTCCGTTGACTCTCACTCACGGCAATGATGGCATGGGTAACCTTCGCCAACATCCGTTCAAGCATGAGAAACATTCTCGTCTTACAAGAACTAAAATATCCATGAAAGGTATGCCCATGAAAAGTATGAACTCGTATAGGAACTCCAAGGATCCACGCGGCAAACCTCCCTAACAATCCGGCCTTCGCCGTATGAGTATGAACAATATGGGGCCTGACCCGGCGTAAATATTTAATGAGGTGCCACAAGGAAATGAGATCCTTGCGCCAGGAAATTTCGCGACCTAATTCTGAAATAAGAAAAGGGTTAATTTGGCATTCCCGAGCATAAGGCAACAGGTCTCCTTCAGTCTCACTCACAGGACCCGTCACCAAGAAGGGAGAAAAGCTTCCCGTAGGAAGATACCGCGTCAGTAGAATAGCTTGAATAGCCGGTCCACCAATATTTAATCTTGCGATTACTCGGACAACCTTAATAGGAGCGTGAGGGGTGTAAGAAATACCCATGATAATGAAGAAACCAAAGAAGAACTTCTCGCACGTATTAATACATGGCGGCCCTAAACCCTCAAGTGAATAGCCTTAACCATAAAATATCGAGAGTACGGATGAGGAAAGCATCCGTGAAGACCTAAACAGACAGAAGCTAAGAATTTAACCCTTCATAGCTCCTTAGCGTATTCGGACTCGAAAAATTTTTGGAATAGTAGTGCTTCCTTCCTGGCCTGTCAAGAATCCTGCATTAGAGGCCGCTCTACCCTATCAGGCTTCTCTCCGTTTGGCCCCCTCAATCGCCAACCTGACAAGAAGAGAACCAAGTACAAGCCAACTAACATCCAAAATAAATAAGCCAGGGACCCGATAAACATATCATCGAAAAAATTCCGAATGATGACTGCGAGAGTCATGAGAAAGATTGCAAGTGAAAATTCCCCTGAACGACTCCCCGGGGACTCCTGCCATGTTCTGGTGGTCGTTTTGAGGATACAAATAAACACCCAAGAGAAAAAGACCAAGCCCGGCAGTCCTGCCTGAACAGCTTTGGCCAGAAACGTATTATGGATATGCGTATGTATCCCAATTTCCTCAGCATCCGGATGTTTTTTCCCAAATGTATGTTTCCCAAATCCTATTCCCAGTATTGGATGTTCTTCAATATCCTTCATAGCATACTTCCAAGTATCAAAACGCAGCATCATGGTTTTTGGGCTCGTAAACTCATTGGAGATAAACATAGTACGAACCTGATCCGATTGTGCCAAGGTAACCATGAACAGGACGACGAGAAGCAACGCGCCCCCGACGATCAAAATTCCTTGTCGGAACACCTTCAGCAAAATGTACACCGCAAGAAGAATGATTAAGGTAAACCATGCACTACGGGTATGGCTAAGAAAAATGCCACAGAGGATTATTCCCATCCCAACTCCATAAGTCCATTGAAGACCCGGATGACCTTCCGTCTTCCAACCAAACCAACATAAAGGGAGGCACATAATTAAATAGGTGCTCATCCACTGACTCTCACTCGTCAGAGAGTAGCCTCGAATGGTCATATCAAAAGGGCTCCAACCCATTTCAACATACTGAAATACTCCGAGGAGAGCGATCAAGATCGCACCAGCTACGATTGCATGGAGAATTCGAAAAACTTGCCCTTCTTTTTCGATCACATGCACAACAAAATACACCATCAATACATGGGCTAAACTTTTTCGCCACTCTGAAAAACTATATGAAGGATCTAAGGACCCAAAGAATGTCAGGGGAACCCAGACGAAAAAACAGAGGAGAGGGAGATCGATCGGAGTACGCTTGCGTAGAAAAGGCTTTTTAGTCACCACTGCCCAAATAACCCATATTCCAACAAGAGTAAAAAATAGGTACTCCAGAATATGATTCAATTTGGCGACCATGACAAAGAAACCGAAAACGATTAAGCCATATTCCATGAGGCCTTCGACCCACCTGTCTCCAGTTTTTGCCTTCGGGTCCAGCACAGTATGTGTGGGAATATTCATCTCTGATTTTTCCAAAGAAACTCAACCCTCTCTGCGTGAGGAGAATCTTGTTCAAAAGAAGCAGGTGTTAATATGTTCTAGGATCAGGCAGAACCAAGAACTTGCTGGTAAACCTGTATCGTTTCACGCGCAGTGCGGTCCCAAGAGAATTGCTGGACATGAGCCAAGCCCTTCTCAATATACGAATGACGAAAGTTTTGGTCAGACAACATTCGTTCTATTGCAGAAGAAAATCCTTGAACATTCAAAGGTTCAACAAGAACTGCCGCATCACCGGCCACCTCTGGCAATGAAGACGCATTTGATGATACGACCGGACATCCACATGCCATCGCCTCTAAGATCGGCAAACCAAACCCTTCATAGCGTGACGGAAATACAAATAGACTTGCCCCCTGATACAGTTCCACCAGTTTCCCATCTGAAATAGAACCTGGAAACTGAATTTGAGGTTCTATGTTTAATTCCTTTGCCAACAAACGAAGATCTTGACGACGTCGGAGGTCACCTGCTAATACGAGGCCATAAACATTTCGAAGGAACAGCGGCAGTTGTGAATAGGCCCGAATAAGGGTTGAAAGGTTTTTTGTCGGATCATTTCCTGCAAGAGAAAGGATATACTTTCGTTCGGTTTCAATCGGTGTGGACCCACTCTGCGGAGCGGAATGAAACAACTGCAACGAAACCCCCTGCCTCACGACAGAAACCCGCTCTGGTGCAATTTGTAAATGTTGAATAATATCACGTCGCGAATAATTCGAGACGGTCACAAGTTGATCTACTCGACTCCATTTATTCCCCAACACAACGTCATACAGAATATTATTGATATTTTTTTTTGACCTCAGCTCCGGGAAGATCAGTGGCTTGACATCATGAACCGTCAGGATGACCTTACCGCGACTCCATCGCACACCAGCCTCATACGGAAAATGTATAAGATCGTAGTCTCCATTTAATAGGGGAGCACACAACTCCCAAAAACGTCGCTTGAATATAGGGAGCCGCAACACGCGAAATTGAACATTCGGCGCGACCGGGAATATGCACCGTTCCTCTGGGACCAGGATCAGATATTCATTGTAGGAATCTACTCGCCCGATCCCCTCAATTAACGCCCGACAATAGCGCCCAATGCCTACATTTGGATCCTTCAGATGCCACGCAGCGATTAAGATTCTCATGGATACTATGCGAAAAAGAAGACTTTCCTTTTCTCTCTTGCCGACTCAGACTCCTCGACAAATTCTGTTATAATCGGCAGGTTCCTGAAACCTGTTCATCAACGACTCCGTCTCCCTTCCCTTTCCAGGTAACTCATTGCCGCCTGAAAAACCTCTTCCACAGTTATGAGATTCATACAACTCAACTCTCCCCGGATACATGTTGGATGAAAGCATTGCCGACAATCCAAGCCCTGATAAAGTACCGTTGACTTGCCGCCTCGTGGCCCCCAGACTGCTGGGATTCGAAGGACCAAATAATCCGACCACCGGCACACCCAAGGCAGAAGCCATATGCATGGGGCCATTATCATTCCCGATAAACAAACTACAACGTTGGAGGATGGCAGCATATTGGCGAACGGTCGTCTCCCCTGCCAGAACAATGGGAAGAGACTGGGCTTCCTTCTTAATGGTTTCTGCGATCTCGCGTTCGTCTGAAGATCCGCCAAGAAGAATCGAACAGGGAAAAGTTTTCAATAACCGAAGTGCCAGGTCAGCAAATCGGGTGGGAGACCACGCTTTAAACCAATATCTCGCGCTCCTGGTTGAAACATAATCAACTTTTTGGATCGCACACCGAGTCCATCCTCCAGACCCATGTGCCTGTAACAGATCTAGGGCCGCCTTCTTTTCCACTGGGGAAAGATACATGCGAGGATTGGGGGCTTGAGACTCAATACCAAGTCATCCTAAGCGGGAGAAAATTTCTTTCCACTCGATGTCGGTCTTTTTTATCATCCATCACAAGAAACGAAAAAAATTTCCCTCGCCACTTTTTTTCCTCATTGAATCCAATTCGGATTTTCGCTCCGGAACACCTGGCGAGAAAGGCCGCCCGATCTCCATCCGTCAGATCAATCACACAATCGAACTGGTTTGACCGTATGTGCCTCACAAACTGTAACTGTTCCTTCCATCCTCCTCGGGGAACGACCAAGACCGACTGGATATGAGGATTATGCTCCAAAACACTTTCAGTACCGGCATGAACCACGAGGGATATGGTGGACTGAGGATACTTCTCCTTTAATACTTGGATGACTGGAGTCGTAAGTAACACATCTCCCAAGTATCGAAGCATGACAATTAAGAATTTCGGAGAAGGCGGAAGTGTTGGGATCACGCCATCATGAGCATGCGGCTGTTGTGTGGCCACGAGAAATACCTACCCTACTATCTACGAACACAACCTATGATAAAGATCTAACGTTTGACGTGCTGTTTGCTCCCAGGAAAACTCTTTAATCCGAGCAAAGCCTTTCTCCCTTAGACTCTCTTGAAGCACTTGGCTACCAAGCACTTGATGCATCGCCCGACCTAACTCAACAGGATTTTCTGGATCAATCAGAACTGCTGCGTCACCCGCCACTTCCGGCAAGGCAGACAAATGAGAGGTGATCACTGGCACACCACAAGCCATGGCTTCAAGTACCGGGAAATCCAAACCCTTCGCATCGTGAAGGAAAGACAAACGTTTCAGCATAGGAATACAAAAGCCGTAGCTCCTCAAGGGACACGGATCCAGGCAATACCACTCGATCGAGGATATTGAATCGTTTTGCAGACTCGACAAAATTACCAAAATGATGAGAAGGATCCCCAACCGCAACAATACAATATTCTCTCTTGAGATCGGACGAATCGGCAAACGCTTCAAATAAGACTTGGTGGTTTTTCCTCGGATCGGCACCTCCTATAAATAGAATATAGGGCCGCCGCTGCAAACCAAGCCTGGCCTGCAGCTTCAAAAAGGCTTCTTCCTGCCGATCGGGATAGAATACATCTGACACCGCTGGATACACGACAGATATTTTTTCCGAAGCAACTTCATAACATTCTTCGATATCCATGGCCGTGGCCTTTGATATGGCAATAATATGAGTGGCCTTTTTCGCACGGCGTTTGGCCCTCAAGGTAGAGTATTGTTGTCCAAACAATTTTTTCGAATACTCTGGATGCCGGTCGAGCCAAAGATCATGAATATTAAGCACGACGCCATGGCGGCCCTGGGTATGGAACTTAAAATTGGTACCATGATAAAGATCTAAGTGGTCAGTGGCTCCTCTCCATCGAAGCGAAAAACGATTCGAACGAATCCATGTCAGGCGTTTCGCCCCTCCACCCGAAGGTACAAACGGGTCACTCTGAGTCTTTTGTGGAAGATAGGCAAAGAAATGCTCCTCCCCCTGAGCACAGGCCACCATACTCTTGAGGAGTTGACTCGCATAGACTCCAATCCCTCCATGGGTATGACCTATCGGAAAGGCATCATATCCAATCCTCATATCACCCCATTTCCAGCGGAAGAACCTTCATGAGATGCAAGCGCTTGGTTCATTCTCTCTTTGACATGTTTCAGTGAATTCAATAAGGTACGACGATGTTCGCCACAAGCTTTCCCTAAGAATAGCATGAGCCAACTAAGATCGTCTTCGAAAAGTTGGGTTCGGAAATATCCCAAAACCACTCTATCCTTTATTATCTTGATACTCACTCTTGCCTTGGATTTTACTCTGACAGGCATTTATCACCTGTTTAAATATGGAAGTATCCACAAACAAGCCGCGTTGAGTGAAACCAGGACGACCTCTCCTCACTTTCATCATACTTTAAAACCGAATGTGACCTTTTCACATGAGCGATGGGGACACCTGACCCACACACTCGCAACCAACTCCCTTGGATTTCGAGACAAACAACCAAGAGAAATACCCTTATCGTCAACCAGGCCACGGATACTCTTCATGGGTGATTCATTTACGGAAGGGGTTGGGGTGAATTACGAGAAGACCTTCGTTGGACTCATTGGAGAATCATTAAAATCAAAAGGCGTCGACGTCTTAAACGCTGGAGTGGTTTCCTATGCACCAACGATCTATTTTAAAAAAACAGAGCATCTCCTCTCACAACTCAAGTTACAATTCAATCACCTTGTCGTCTTCCTTGATATCTCTGATATTCAAGATGAAGCCCAATGGTATGACTTGAAGAATGGTCAGGTCATTTGGACAAAACCTCCGGATCCCAAATTCAAAGAGATGATCGTTAAATATTTCGGACTCCTTGGAAATGTAGTCCGGGCATCTTCTAAACTCTATGAGTTCTTTACCGTAGATCCCAATTCCCTTCGAACCGAAGAAGAACGACGGTACGCCCTCAAGGATCCACGTGGGCTTTGGACGGTTGATCAACAGGCGTTCTCTGAATATGGGAAGCTTGGCCTCCAGAGGGCCGTACAACGTATGGGACGACTTCACAACTTGTTACAGAAACATCAGATTGGACTTACCATTGCAGTCTACCCGTGGCCCGACCAGATTGTGCACAAGGACTTAGACTCGATACACGTGAGAACATGGAAAGAGTGGGCAACCAAACACCAGGTTCAATTTTTGAATTTTTTCCCAGACTTTATGAATCAGGAACGGCCCCCAAAAGAGATCATCAAGTCATATTTTATTCCCGGAGATAGCCACTGGAATGAAGCTGGCCATCGACGAATTGCAGAAAAGTTTCTCCGGATATGGAATCCTCCTCCTTTTCTGCGAATGAAACAATCGGAACAACTACCTCTTCCCCCATGACGCAACATGACAAAGATCTTTCGAGAAACGGAGCACCTATTTTTTGAGGTGGAGCTGTTCCCATACCTTGACATACTTTACAAAGGTATGCATTCCAGCAAAGATCGCGACGATAAGACCCTGAATCCCGTCACGGAAACTCCCACGTATCACATAGGTCTTAAAAAATGTCCCAAGATGATTGGCTCCCAAATCGACCACCCCTACCCTGGAACGCGATTTCAGCTTTTCAGTGGCCCCAAGCGTGGTATATCGAATCATTTTCTGCACATGCGCATCAATGGTCGGCATACTATAATGATCCAAAGGTTTCCGTAGTGGAACCGTTTTCCCCATAAGCTGCAAGCGTTCGTGTAAGGCCGTGTCATCATACCGGCCAGCTGATCGCCGAAAAAGACGCAGTTGAGGATCAGGATACATCCCTCCCCCTTGTATCCACCGCCCGTAAAAGAAATTCCGACGAGGAAGTTCAAACCCTACAATCTCGTCCCCGAGCTCAGCCCACGGTATCTTGAGGATCTCTTTCCGAAGGGCCCCGGTCACACGTTCATCCGCGTCAACAATGAGAATCCACTCCCCCGTGGCCTGGTCGATCCCAAAGTTTTTTTGCGGGCCATAACCTGCCCATGGCTTTACAAAGACAGACTTTGTAAACATCTTGGCCCGCGGGACCGTTTGATCACGACTCTCCGCATCAATCACAATAATTTCGTCGACCCAGGCAAGGCTCTCCAGACACTCCTTAATATTATGTTCTTCATTCAAGGTAATGACGACCGCCGTGATACTCGGCGCTGTTGTCCCTCGTATCCCTAGTGGGCGGCTCATGACAGAACGTACCCTCCCCTAGCCTTTAAACCCATGTCGCAGTACCTCACGATAAAACTTCCAATTCAACCAGCGACTCTTACGAGGGCGCAGTCGTGTAAAGCGGCCAATGCGAGCATGCATAACACGGGGATGGGTACCTGTGTATTCTTTCAGAATGTCATAAGTAGGAAACTCGGCACGAACAGCAGCCTCAAAATCCATCTGCTCTCCAGATACATTTTCCCCTTTATAGAGGTTAATTTGAAATCGTAACTTTTTCTCAAGAACCTTCGGATCCTTGACCCAGCCATAGTGGAACATTCTTGCATCAATTAAACGCCCCGCAGAACCACTTTTAATCATGCCTTCAATCCCCTCTGCCATGAAATCACATCCATCAGTGGCCGAAGTAATCGTTCTAGTATTTCGCACAATTCTCGTTGCTTTTCGATACATCCACGGATCGAGCGACCAATAATCTCCCTTAAAATGCCGCATCCAAAATATCAACCCTAAGACTTCCTTCTTCTTGAAATAGTCATGCATCGCCTTTTGAATAATTTCATAATCTGCTTCATGGAGCACCTCGTCTCCCTGAACTAACAGCGCCCAATCACCAGTACAGTGCGAGAGTGCAAGGTCCTGTTGAACTCCTAGAATTTTTCCTTCTTTTCTAAGCCCCTCATCCCATACTGACTCTACGATCTTAATCTTTGGAGAAGAAATGGAGCGAATGAGATCCATAGTGTTATCTTGCGAATCCCCAACATTCACCACGAACTCATCCACGAGGGGAAGTGCAGATTGAATAGCTTCAACAACAGGAAAATCAAATGTTACTGCATTCCTGATAAACGTAAAACCACTTACTTTCATTGCAACCCTCTTTGATCCCCTAGAACCGCACCCTCCACCAACATGGCCAATAACTTAGCTCACGAAAGGGGAACCTTCTCTCTAGCATGATCCTTGGTTCGCTCCCAGAACTTGGCATACTTGATCGCTGTGTAATAGGCATACAGACCCGACAAAATGAGGCCTTGCATACCATCAAACATACCTCTTCGTAAGAGATACATTTTTAAAAAGGTAAAGATTGGATGGGTCAACAACTGATGCGCATGAAAGGATCGGTGCTGTTCTTCCATACGCTTGGCCATTAAATCCGAATACCGATCCATTTTTGATAAATAATGATCAATGTCACGAAAAGGATATTGTAGAACATGTTCTCGAAGATATCCGATAGGACCATCAACCACGACTCCCTCATGAACCATTTCTTCTCGGTATCGCATACAGGATTTACGAAACAACTGAGGTTGACGGTAATCAGGATACCACCCACAATATCGAATCCATTTCCCCAAGAAAAAATTCCGTCGTGGAACATAATAGGCGACCGAAGCCGGTTCACCTTGTAATAATTGCCGAATTTCCTGAATCAGTTCCGGGGTAGTACGTTCGTCGGTATCCAAGCTAAACACCCAATCGTGCGTCGCATGCGCAACGGCTTCGTTACGCAATCGCCCAAATCCTTTAAATTCATGTTGAAACACCTTCTCAGTAAATTCACGCCCGACTGCTGCCGTTTCATCTGAACTAAAGGAATCGACGACAACCAACTCATCAACCCAAGAAAGCGTTTCAAGGCACGCACGTAGATAGGTTGCATCATTATACGCAATCACAACTGCTGACACTTTATGTTGTTGACCCGACATCGTTATCTACTCAGGACTAACAGACCAGCGACCATGGCCATCTCACTCTTATAAAACCAAGAAACATTCGGGCAACCTGAAACTTCGTTACAAGACATCAGGCTAGGAAGGGAAAGCCATCGATGCACTCTCTATCTGTTGCCCGAGTCCTTCCTAATACTATGATAAACGCTTTCGAGCTTATCTATCATGCGATCTAAAGAAAATTCATCTTCAACCATTCGTCGTCCTGCTTTCCCCATTTCCTTGCCACGAGGAGGATCATGGACAAGCACCGCAATCCGTTCGGCTAAAGGCTCCGCCTGTCGAGGAGGAACGACGAACCCCGTCTCACCATTTCTCACCGCATCGGGGATCGATCCCGTCTCCGTGGAAACAACCGGCAACCCCATGGCAAAGGCCTGCATGACAACCTGGGGGATCGTGTCTCCTTCAACCGAGGGAATCACAAATAAATCAAGCGACCGAAACACATTCAACAGATCATCTCGAAACCCCAAAAGGCGAACCTTTCCCTCTACATCCAATTGCTTCACCAAGGCACGTAGGGTTTCCTCTTCAGGTCCTTCCCCCACGATGAGAAAGGTGACATTGGGATGAAGAGCCAGAACCCGCTGTGCGGCATAGATAAAAAATTCATGGCCCTTATAACTTCGCAAATAGGAAATCATTCCAACCAGATATTGATCCGAAGGAAGTTGGAGCTCCTCCCGCAAATCGGAAGAAGGAGGACCAGGCTGAAATTTTTCGGTATCAACTCCAATAGGAAAGGCAGCGACCCGGTCAGCACGAAGTCCATCACGTTGAATAAGCCCCTGACGCGTGATCTCGCACCCACTGACAATGACCCGATCAAGTAACGTCTGATACAACAGTTGCGTTGTCATACGCTTTTTTAAGGGTGTTGAGATATGTCGAGTGCGTACAAGTCCTGGCCGATGGGTCATGAGCCGAGCTGCAACACAGCCAATCCAACTATCCCGGCTACTATTCATATGAAGAATATCCGGTTGATGACGACCTAACAGACGTCGAAAGGCTGTAATGGCTTGCGGGAAGTGGAGATGATCCATCTTAATGGCTTCTACAGAAAAATCTTTCGATCGGGCCAAGTCTTGAATCGGACTGCCTGGCTCCAACAGAAGAGAGATCTGATGTCCCCTCGCGCGAAGTCTTTCAGCCTGTAGGATAATGGCGCGTTCCTGCCCTCCCATCGCTTTTGAGGATTCAGAAATGAGAATGTTCACCAGTCAGACCTTCAAACCAAATGATAATAAACAAGAAGTTGTCTCACAATATGAAGCGAACCTCAAGTGATGAAATTCTCCCGACAACCACTTCCATACCTACGCAATCATATTGACCAAGAGTTACCACCTGTGAGAGGAGCCTGATTCACGAACGATTGGTGGGAAGAGTCAACAGCGGACGGACAGTCTCGACGACCTGGGTGGGCGATACTTCTGTCAGGCAGGCTAATGGTGCCGAATGCCGGCAGGTCCGGCTAAAACAGGGGCGACACGGCACATTATGGGAAAGTACGGAATGCCCCTCGCCATAGGGTCCGGTGCGAGTGGCACTCGTCGCTCCAAATAACGCCACAACGGGAGTCCCGACAGCCGCAGCAATATGCATAGGCCCAGAATCGTTGGTAATGAGCACATCGAGCTGTTTGAACAAAGCAGGCAAAACTCGAAGCCTGGTTTTTCCTGTCAAATCGACAAGAGATGTCTTCATCTGACCTTGGATCTCTTGAGCCAACCTCTGATCTTCTCTTCCTCCTAACAACAGCACTCTCCCTAACCCTTCTTCTTGTAGATAGTCAGCCACCGCCGCGTAGGATTCACAAGGCCATCGTTTAGTCATCCAGCGAGCCGAGGGATTGAGTCCTATGAGCTTCTCTAAAGGTGGCACCATTTCTTGCTGTCCCACCGCCTTGAAAAGATTTCTCAACTCATCCTGATCGTCCGTGGTGACCTGCAAGCCGAATTTGATCGACCCCTTCTGGGAAATTTCTAAAGCCTTTCCGAATAATAAATATCGATCAACAGCATGCATATCTGCCTTAGGAACATCGACGAGATGAGAGTAAAACCAGGGGCTCCCTTCGCGGGCGTTAGAAAAACCAAGCCTGGTCCGACATCCGGTCAACCAGGACATAGATCCGCTACGGAATAATCCCTGCAAATCCAAAACGAGGTCGAACTTGGCTTCTCGTAGCGGTGGAACCTGGGAGAGCCATGCGCTGAGTCCACTATCGACAGGGATGATCCGATTCAGACCTTCCACACATTCAAGGAGCTCAGCCCATTGTCGTTTCACAAACCAACTGATGGAAGCATGAGGATACTGTTCACGTAATACATGGAATATCGGTAAGGTATGAACAATATCTCCCAGGGAGCTGGGCTTCATGATAAGAATACGTTGATAGTCTTTCACCAGTGACCTATTGACGAGACTAGGGATTCTGAAGTTTCATAGGACGACCTCAATGCTTATGCTGGCGTTGAATGATCCACTCCACCCCTTCACTCAGATTGGGAGCCAGAAAATCAGGAGCCAACCCCTCGGCCTGTAATTGTCGTTCAGCCTCCATGCTTGTGGGTCCAGTTTGAACAAGCACAGTTCTCGCACCAATATTTTTCCCTAACACCATGTCCTTATGGTGATCTCCGACAAAATAGGACTGGGCAAGATCCAAGGAATGATCCCGTAAGGCTTGATCAATCATTCCGCGCTTGGGTTTTCGACAGTCACAGCTCTCTTCAGGATGGTGTGGACAATAATAAATGGCATCGAAACTCCCACCAGCTGCCCAAAGCTGTTGTTCCAAACTCTGATGGATATCCTTGAGATCTTCATGAGAATAATAGCCTCGTCCAATCCCTGATTGATTGGTGATCAGAATGACCCGCGCACCAGCTAGTTTCAGACGAGCGACTGCCTCCACGGCCCCTGAGAGTAATTCTAAGTCCTTGGGATCTCCTAAATACCCGACGTCTTTATTGATCGTTCCATCTCGATCAAGAAAGACTGTGACTCCCTGTAAAGGCAACTCAGAACGGGTTCCCTCAACAACGTTCGTGTCATCATTCGGTTGTCGACGAGCGAAGGCACCCAAATGCTCGGCAGAAGCCTTGGCCACATCTTTTACATCCACTCGCTCCATGCAACGATGATCTATCGGACATTCCCGAAGGAGACAGGGGGCACAATCAACAGGCTGGCGTATCAGCGTGGCCGGACTTCCCATCGGAGAAGTCGTTGCCGAATCGGTCGGACCAAATACGGCAACAATAGGCACTCCTAACGCTGCAGCGACATGCATGGGGCCGGTGTCATTGGTAATTAACAGGGCACATCGTTGTAAGACGGCCATCAATTCCCTGATGGACGTTTTCCCGGAAAGCTGGATGGGCTGATCCTGCATCTGATGGGCAATGTGTTTTCCGAGAGACTCCTCTCCAGGAGCCCCAATAATGACCACCTTTGCCGGACGACCGAATGTACGACTGGCTTGCTGAAGCGCCTGTTGCGCGGCTTGGGCAAAACGTTCAGGGAACCAACGTTTCGCTGAGCCATAGGTAGATCCAGGATTGACTCCAATCAAAACATCTCCCTCCATCACACCAAGTGCACGTAGTTGGGCCCAACCGGCTTCTTGCTCCTTGGGAGACAGGACCAGTCGAGGAGAGGGGGCACCTGTAGAATTTCCCGTGACACCCAATTCCTTAAGCAAGTTGACATAGTAATGGACTTGGTGGAGGGCTGGAGATGATCGTGGGACGGGTATCGCGTGGGTCAGGAGGAACCGCCTTCCATCTGTCGCATACCCATACCGAAGCGGAATGTTGGCCAACCAGGCTAGCAGGGCGGCCTCAAATGCATTTTGTAAGAGGATCGCAAGATCAAAACGTTGCCGACGCAAGGATTGCGATAAGGTCCATTTCCCAACAAGACCTGCATGTTGCCTTACATGTTCATACCGGAAAATCTCGTCAATGGCGGGGTGCCCCTGGAAGAGTTCAGCAATAGCAGGCTTAGCGAGAAGGGTAATTGTGGCTCCTGGAAAACGTTGGCGTATTCCAGTGATGGCCGGCTCACTCATCACGGCATCCCCAAGCCAATTGGGACCTCGGATTAATAATCGAGAAATACCTTCCTGACGAATAGGCTGTGTCACTTGTGCCCTGCCATCAATATCTGCCCCAATTGCTCTTGCCCATCAAGAATCTCGGTTCGGATTCGGAGTGAATAGCAGGAAGGGAGTGTTCCATTCACTGCAGAAACTTTGACCGCATCTTTTTCTGTCGTGACCATCATCGTGGCGTCAGTCGATTGGAACAACGCCGCCAGGGATTTGATTTCCTCTGCGGTATAAAGATGGTGATCGTCAAATACTCGCTCGGCCACAATGTCGGCCCCTTGTTCTTCTACCACGCGTCGAAACGATCCAGGATTACCTATTCCCGAAAACATGACGACCCGTTGGTTGACAAGCCGATCCAATGGAAGGTGTTGCCCTGTCTCTACTTCAATGAGGAGATCGGCATGAAACTGCACGACAACAATAGGACAATGCGATTCAACCCAAGAAAGGAGAGGCGCAAAGTCCACATGCCAATCTCGATGGGAGTTAACCCTGGTCATCACCAACAGGGAGGCGTCCCTTGCTGCCGAGACTGGCTCTCGTAATCGACCAGCCGGCAACACGTCCCACAATCCTTGAGGATCAGATCCATCGACCACAAGAACGTTCTCTTGGCGATCAAGGGCAAGATGCTGAAACCCATCATCAAGGAGAAAGCAATCGACAGGATATTGTCTTAAGACCCATTGACCAAGCTGATACCGATTAGGACCAACCGCAACCACCGCTTGGGGACAACGTTGCGCAATCAGGTAGGGTTCGTCTCCAGCCTCCGCAGGCGTAAGCAGCAGCCTGTTCCCGTCGGAAACTAACGCAGGGACACTCGATGATTGCCGTCCGTACCCTCGACTCAATACGCCCACACGTTTTCCGTGAGATTCAAGAATTTCAATGAACTTGATGACCAACGGCGTTTTTCCAGTCCCTCCGACAGTGAGGTTGCCGATACTAATGACGCGATTCGGCAACCGTTTTCGATGCAACCAGCCACGTTGATAAAAAAGACGCTTGGAATGAGCGACCATGGCATAGGGAAGGCTCAACAGGAGGAGAAATGGCCGCAACCACACTGCCTGTTGATAGCGAAAGAGTGGCTGGTGCGGTTGAGAAGGACTTGAATTTTTCCATGTCTCGTGGAACTTCTCGGTCCCAGGCTGCGATAATACTTGATCGAGTGTATCAATCGTTTGGATCAAGGCCCCTTGATTCGAATCAATCACCTGCCTGGCAGCCACTCCCATCAGCTGTACGCGTTGTGAATCCCGTAAACATTGTCCTATTTCATGAGTCAGTTCGCCTACGGTCGTCACCTGTGCTGCGCCACCCCCAGCGAGGAGGAGTCGGGCCATTTCTGAGACATGGTCCGTGAAGGATCCAAAAAAAACCGGACGGCCCCATATGGCAGGTTCGAGAAGATTGTGCCCACCCACTGCAACCAAGGTTCCCCCCACAAATGCCACATGGGCATATCGATAGGCCAATACCAACTCCCCTCGGGTATCAAGAATAATCACGCGAGCTGTTGGTGTAGAAATCCGGGCAGAAGGCTTGGGTCCCAATTCACTACGCCGTACGACTTGCATATCAAAAGCACGAATTCGCTCGACCAACTCAGGAGCCCGCTCAATATGTCGGGGAGCCAACATCAGTACCAAATGAGGGAATTCTTTGTGCAATTCCCGATAGGCCTCCAACAAAATCTCTTCTTCACCAGGATGCGTACTACCGGCCACAAACAGTTGCTCTTCTGACTGAAGAGGTAAATCTCTGCGAAAGGCTTCACTCCTCTGCAACGTGTCCTCAGAAAGTTTTTGATCAAACTTTATATTCCCAGTTGTCACCACTCGATGGGCTGGAGCACCTAAGGCGATTATTCGAGAGGCATCACGCTCTGATTGCATAAGAAAACAGGTAATCCGACCCAACACCTGTTTCCAAAAAGAACGGATCCAAGAATACCCCTGATATGAATTGGTCGACAGTCGGCCATTGATCAGCAAGACAGGAATAGATTGTTGAGCCAAGGCCGTGAGTATATTGGGCCATAATTCTGTTTCGACAAACAGAAAGGCAGTCGGTCGCATTCGGCGAATAAACCGATGGACAACCCATGAATAGTCAAGAGGGGCATAACAATGGACGGCGATGCCTTGTAGTTGCCGTTCAACCGCCTCTCGACCCGTTTCTGTAATGGTAGAAATTACTATTTTATAATCAGGGTGCCGTTGGTGAAACAGTCGAACGACCGGTACAGCAGCCACCACTTCACCCAAGGAGACGGCATGGACCCACAGAAGCGGCCTCGCCCCCTTTGACAATCTATGTCCATCAAAGGGAAACTTGGCGGGCAAAAATCCTAACCGTTGAGGCAACCCGGGACGACAACGCTTTTTAGAAACGAGAATGAGAAGAATGGCAGGAAAGGCCAAAATGAGAAGCGTGTTATAGACAAGAAACCACATGTGTACCGGGATGGGCACCCCAAGGGAGATATGGCCGACCAAGGAAACCTCTCGAAACGAATGGAGCCCTCATCCTCTCCCTCCACGTCACACCTAACATATTTATTCAAGGAGAGCTACAGATAGTATCAGCCTCCAGTGTGATACGGTTTAGAGTGTCCTCCAATTCCTTTCTCTTGATTTCCAGATCAACCGAGTCCAAATCGGACGCGACCCATATGGGCTCTCCCCAAATAAACAGGCCTCGCCCTACCGGGAAGGGCACCATAAAGCGATCCCAGCTTCCAAAGAGTTTTTTTTTGTGCAGCTAAACGTTAACGGGAGAATGGGTAATCCGGTAGCCTTGGCTAAATGAATGGTTCCCATTTGTGCGATCTGCCTCGGTCCCTTTGGGCCATCCGGCGTCATCACAAGATCCACTCCCGATCGGCCTAGTCGGATCAAACGGCGAAGGGCTTGCATCCCCCCACGGGTAGAGGATCCACGAACTGAGCGAAATCCAAAGTATTCCATAATGCGGCAAATAAGCTCTCCATCACGATGTTGGCTGATTAAGATATGGGCTTCTTTCCCGCGGTAGGCTAAGGGCATCATGAATTGCCGCCCATGCCAGAACGCAATGATCATGTTGCTTCCCTGACGATGAAGCCCTTCGACAAAATGATGGCCCTCGGTGTGAATCGAAAGGAGTTTCCCTAATATTCGAATGAGAAATGCCCCCAGAGGAGGAACGCATAGGAGCGTCACCCGCTTCCCAAAAGAAAGTTGTTGGGACTCTGGACTCACCGTATTTTCACACTCCTTCAAATTTGATTAATGAACCTGTGGCGCCTGGTGAACATCCTCAAAGTTCTGAAACTGAATAGCATGCAACCGACTATAGAGGCCTTTTAATTTCAACAATTCCTCATGGGTGCCATATTCCACAATATGCCCCTTATCCAATACCAGGATCTTCGAGGCATGTTGAACTGTCGACAATCGGTGGGCAATCACAAAGGTAGTTCGATCCTTCATGAGATTGGCGAGGGCTAGCTGAACGATTCGTTCAGATTCCGAATCAAGGGCCGAAGTCGCTTCATCAAGTATCAGAATAGGAGGATTCCGGAGAATAGCCCGGGCAATTGCAATTCGCTGTCTTTCCCCGCCTGACAACTTAATACCATTTTCCCCAATGACGGTATCATATCCTAGAGGAAGTTGCATGATAAAATCATGGGCATACGCGGCCTTCGCGGCTTCTTGAATATCTTCTAACTGACTCTCATCTTTTCCATATCCAATATTTTCCCGCAAGGTGGCATCGAATAAATGGGTATCCTGGGAAACAATCCCGATCAGTTGTCGCAGAGACGCAAGTCGAATCTCTCGAAGATCAACGCCATCAATGGAAATACTCCCGGATGTCGGATCATAAAAACGTGGAATGAGATTAATAAACGTGGTTTTCCCGGCACCACTACTCCCCACCAATGCGAGGATTTCCCCTGAACGGACGGTCACCGTGACGTCTTGTAAGGCCGCTGTCCCCGCCTCTTCGTATTGAAAACCTACCCGATTCAGCCGGATGGCCTCATGCACCGCATCAATGTCCTTAGTCCCGATATCACGAACCGCTTCGGTCGGTTGGTCCAGGACCTGAAAGACGCGGGCTGCCGCCGCCAGGGCTTGTTGGATGTTATTATTCGCACCGGCCATTCGTTTAATAGGGGTATACATCAACACGACGGCCGTAAGGAACGACATAAACCCGCCCGGTGTCCATCCCTCTTGTCCTTCAATGACTTGAGACCCACCATACCACACAATTCCCGCGATCCCGAGGACACCGATGGCTTCAAGGACTGGATTGGTCAACGCTGAGACTTGGGTCGATTTCATCGTGGTCCTGAAAAAGGCTTCATTCATCTGGTCAAAACGTTGACCTTCGTGGACTTCTCGCCCGAATCCTTTCACCACCCGAATCCCTGTCAGGTTTTCTTGGAGCACAAGCGCCATATCCGCAGTCCGTTCCTGACCTCTTGTGGAAAACTTTCGCATTCGCTTCCCAAACTTTGCAATGGGATAGACGGTCAGCGGTAACACGGCGAGAGAAAATAACGTTAACTGCCAATTGAGATAAAAAATGGAGCCAAGCAAAAATAGAAAAATCAAGCTGCTTTGAAACAGGTCCTTCAAGGTGCTCGCGACCGAATTTTGTATCCAGTTCACATCATTAATCACGCGTGACAACATGTGGCTCGAAGAAGTCACCAGATGAAACTTCATTGGCAATTGAAGCAAGTGCGTAAATAATTCATGTCGAATATCTGTAATCGCCCGTACCCCAACATAGGTCATGAGATAGGACTGGGCATAGCTGGCCAGGCCCTTACAGAGAGTGACGACAATGATGCCCACCGGAATGAGTACGAGCCAGGATTGGTCTTTGCTGATAAACAACTCATCGATCGCCGGTTTCATCAACCAGGCATACCCGGCGGTAAAGCAGGCCACCAGGACCGAGAAAAAAATGGCAAGGAGAAACCGTCCGAGATACGGTCGAATATATTGCAAAAGGCGAAGAGGCACCTTCATGACCGACACTCCGCTAAAATAACCTCAGCTGCTCGTCGAGAGGCCCCGGGCTCCCCTAACGACTCACGAACTTCACGCAACGCCACCTTCATCTCCTGATACGCGACGGGATCATCAAGTAGACGAGTCGTCTCTTCATACAAGTTGTCCGCGGTTGCTTGATATTGAAGCAGTTCCTTGCAAATGGTCCGCCCCCCGATGATATTGACCAACCCGATCCAGGGTATCTGTATTAAATGTTTAGCCAGCATATAGGTGAACCATGGACCTCGATACAGAATCACCATCGGGACGCCAATGATCGCAGCATGTAATGTTGCCGTTCCTGAAGCCACAAGGAGAAAATCCGAGATGGCCATGACCTCGCTTGGGTGATCGGAAATCACCTGAATCGGAACCGGAGCCTTCGCCACCAGTTCCTCCACAAGACCCTCTGGTAAGGAAGACACCTTGGCCAATACAAACAACAGATCCGGATATTTTTGTTGAAGCTTCGAAGCGGCGTCGATCATCACCGGAAGTAAGGTGCGAATTTCTCGCTCTCGACTTCCAGGAAAGAGGCCCACCACCCGACGGCCCTCGACTATTTCGAATCGTCGACGCAATCCTGCTCGATCATATTGAGGTGCGATATCATCTAATAACGGATGCCCTACAAAGGTACAAGGGATCTTGGCGTTATCATAGATTTTTTTCTCAAATGGCAGAATCACCACGACATGGTGAACAACTCGTGCAATAAGATCAATTCGCTTGGGAGCCCAAGCCCAAATTTGGGGCGCAATGTAATAAACCACACGATGCCCTGCCCCAGACGCAATGCGAGCCATTCGCAAATTAAATCCAGGGTAATCAATAAAGACAACGACATCCAAGCTGGTTGAACGAAGATATCGACGGAGAAAGAGAAAGTTTTTGACAATGGCTCCAATTTGGTTGGAGCCGACTTGCCCGACAACATCCAAACGATCAATGCCCAGAATAATCTCGACGCCAGCCGCTCGCATTTTCTTCCCACCCATACCCAAAAGCGTCACGTCTGGACATTGTGCCTGAAGAGCCCGCGCAAGATGAGCGCCATGGAGATCACCTGAAGTTTCCCCAGCTACGATTAACACTCGCGGCATGATGCAATACAACCATTCATTCGATGAGTTGAGACAGGACCTCTGAGGCAACTTCGGGATTCTGGTAGGTGCTGCAAGGAGCTTCTCCTCGTTCGCGGCTAGACTACTCCTTCACCGTAAGAGGGTCTTCCGCATGTCGACTCACAAACGAGTTGATCGAATTGAGGACTTGGTGGGCTAGGTCTAAGGCAGCCATTCCATCCGAACCTGACACAAGGGGCTTGGTCTGTGTCTTAATCGCATGGGCGAATGATTCCAATTGCAAGTGTAATGGCTCTTCATCTCCGCCCTGAATTGGCTCAGCGTGAAGACTGGGCTTTTCGCCTGTCTGCATCTCCCGTCGAAAGATCACTCCTTCTCGTGACTGATAATCAGCCGAGATATAACTCTCACGTTGGAAAATTCTGATTTTTCGCATCCGTGTGGTCGAAACACGACTGGAGGTTAAATTCACGACGCATCCACTCGAAAACTGAATTCTGGCGTTGGCAATATCAATATTGGGCGAGAGAACGGGAACCCCTGCCGCCCGAACGTCTTCAACCTGTCCCGGTGAAAATGAAAGAATCATATCGAGATCGTGAATCATCAAATCCAACACAACATCGACATCCGTTCCGCGTTCACCAAAGGGACTGAGTCGATGACATTCGATAAATCCTGGCCCCTTGATGTAGGGACGAACGGCAAGCATGATAGGATTAAATCGCTCACTATGGCCTACCTGTAAGACCAACCCATGTTGGTGTGCACAATCAACTAAGCCCTGAGCCTCCTGAAGTGTCACCGCAATAGGTTTTTCGACAAGAACATGAACCCCTGCCTCTAAACAATCTCTCACCACGGGGTAATGCGCCGACGTTGGAACCGCAACCGTCACCGCATCGACCCGGGGAAGCAAGTCTTGGTAAGAGTCAAAAAAAGGAACGTCATGGCGTGAGGCAATGTTCTCACCGCGCCCCCGATCAAGATCGACCACGCCTGCCAATACCGTCTCAGGTAGGTTGGCATAAATGCGAGCATGATGCTGGCCTAAGTGACCAACTCCAATCACGCCGACGTTCATGAAGACAACCCGCGGGAAAACTCATTCCCTGAAATACCAACAATGGCAATATTGGCTTGATTCGCGAGTTCAACCGTTTTGGCTCGATCGAGGATGACCCCCCGTCCGACCTCCAGCGCCAAGACAGAAGCCTTGGCTGCTATCATCGTTTCAATCGTTGCAGGTCCGACGGCTGGTAAATCGAATCGAAGGTCCTGTTGGGGTTTACTCCGCTTCACCACGACCGCCCCATCCTTCGCCAAAGCACCACCTCGTCGGATTGCTTCGTCGGTCCCTTCGACCGCTTCGACGGCAACAATCACTCGGTCTTTGACGATGACACATTGTCCAATATCCAAGCGACCAATCTCCTGAACCACGTCCCATCCATATTGAATATCTTCCCATTCTTTCTTACTTGGACTTCTTCGACTTAAATGTCCTTCCGAGACGAGGATATCAGTAAGCCCAAAGGTTGACTCGGTGATATAAATTCCTTCACCTTCCAATTCCAAGGCGACTTCGCGCAAGATCGCATCATCCTTTAAATGCCGAAGACGACTTGCGAGGGCCAGCGCCCGGAAGTCCGGCATGACCGTGGTAAACACATGGGTTTTCTTGATCCCGCCCAGCATGACCGCATGGCGAACTCCATCTTCTTTCAAGGCCTGAATCAATTTATTAAATTGTCCGATTTTGATCCAGTGGATATGATTCACATACTGTTCAAGTTCCGGATCGGTTTCCCCCTTATGGGCAACCGCGGTCAGTTTGAATCCTAACCGAGAGGCGTTCTCGGCAAAGAGAATTGGGAAACGACCATTTCCAGCGATTAACCCAATCCAGTCTCCTGGTTGCGGTTGGCTATGGGGAACAACTGGTTTCTCCACACCTTGGGGCATTACCCTAAGTCCTCATGTTCCTGATCTTTACCGACAGACCGACAGACACCCCGCTTGCTTTGCTCTACGAAGTCCACCATATCCATGACATCTTGATTATCTCCAAATTGATCTCGTACCGCCTGGATGGCTTCTGTCTGGCCATGACCGGAACGAAAAAAGACATCATAGGCTTTTCGTATTTTGGAAATACGAGAGGTTGCAAATCCTTGGCGTTTCAATCCGATGATGTTCAGGCCATACAACTGAGCCCGATACCCCCCGGCCGCGCGGCAAAAAGGCGGGACATCCTTCCCTAAAGCCGAACAGCCCCCAACCATGGAAAAGGCTCCAATTCTGACATATTGATGAATTCCAACGAGGCCTCCGATAATGGCGTAGTCTCCAATGGAAATATGACCGGCCAAACTGGCAGCATTGGCCATGATCAAATGGTTCCCGATCGTGCAATCATGGGCAATATGTGCGTAGGCCATGATAAAATTATTATGACCGATTTGAGTAAGACCGCCCCCTTCTACCGTTCCTCGATTGACTGTGACATATTCCCGAAGGACATTATCATTGCCAATAATGACCTTCGTAGCTTCCCCTTTATAATGGATGTGTTGCGGGGGGCCACCAATAGAGGCATAGGGGTACACCTGACAGCGTTCGCCTATTTCCGCTTCTCCCTCCAGGTACACATGGGCCACTAACTTTGTCCCTTTCCCTATCGTGACATGTTCACCAATGACACAAAAAGGTCCGACTTCCACATCATCCGCCAATGTCGCCTTGGGATGAATGACCGCTGTTGGATGTATCAACACTCCGCTTCCCCCTTTACTTCAGTTCCCGGACTTGACATGGTTATGCCGTGATCAAGACTTCTTCTTACCTGTGCTGCCTGGCTTTTCACCAGTTGGCCCGTCCATCACCATGGCGGTCATCTCGGCTTCACACACAACTTGGTCATCGACTAAAGCTTTCCCTTTCATTTTCCAATAGGGAGGTCGACGACGTAATACCTCAACCTCAAACCGAATTTGATCACCAGGAACCACGGGTTTCCGAAACTTCCCCTCATCGATCCCTGTCAGATACACCATGGGCTTATTCTCGGTCGGAGCCGATTTTATGGCTAACACCCCACCGATTTGGGCCATGGCCTCTAAAATGAGAACTCCTGGCATGATCGGTTGTTGGGGGAAATGTCCTTGGAAAAACGGTTCATTCACGGTGACATTCTTAATCCCGACGACCCGCTGATCCAACTCTAATTCCAAGACTCGATCAATGAGTAGAAAGGGATACCGGTGCGGTAACAGCTCTCGAATCTCGCCAATCTCTATGACCGACATGGGGCTCGCCTCCTCCTGCTCATGAGATACGGTCAGGGGATATTCACCTGAACATGACCTCGACTATTTTGCCGAACGATTAAATTCCTGAATGATCCGATCTGTCACATCAACCGACCCATCACTATACACGGTTGGGGTTCCCGGCCCCTTCTCAATAACCACTTTCACCTGTAAGTCAGCCGCAATCCGCTGGACCACCTTTTCAATTTTGGCCCGAAACCCATCAAGAACCTCTCGTTGTTTTTCCTGAACCTCTCGATTCATGACGGCAGCCTTCTGCTGATATTGCATCATGCGTTGGCGAAACTTTCCCTCACGCTGCTTACGCGCATTGGCACTGAGCACGCTACGTTGTTTGACCAAACTCTCTTCCATCCGTTTGAGCTCTTTTTCTTCAAGCTGAATAAGGTCCTGACGATTTTTCACAAAGGCACTGAGGGACTCCTTGGCCGCTTTGCCGGCCTCCGTTTCATTCAGCACCCGTTGAGCATCAAGTACGGCAATACTACTATTGGGGGTTGTTGTCGGTGAAGAAGCAGGCGCCGTCGCACATCCAAACAGCGTAAGACAGACCAGGACGACCCATCCTTTTTTTAAATATTGCTGTCTCGGTCTCTGACGTTTGATCACGATAATATCCTTTGGTTATGAATGGACACAGAACCTCCAATGTTCTGTGACTATCTTATACTGTTTTGACAGTAGGAGCCTACTCCTTCCAGAAAATGGGGCACGTGACGACATCATATTCTCTTAGAAGACATTACCAACTGAAAACTCAAATACCGTTCGTCGTTCACCGGTCCGTGGATCGAGATTGACTCCCCACGCGGCGCGGAGTGGACCAAATGGAGAAATCCAACGTCCTTCAATACCAGCCGTTTTCCGAAGGTCGAAGAAGTCAAATTGGTCATTTGAGTCATATCCTGTCCCATAGTCAAAGAAGAGTACACCATTAACTTTAGCTTCTCTGGAAATAGGAAAAATGAGGTCATTATTAATAATAAACTGTCGAGATGAACCATTCGGGGTATTACTCACTGTGACTGGGCCCGCGCGACCAAACTGAAATCCACGTAAGGTGTTGATCCCACCGACAAAGAAGCGTTCAGGAACGGGAATAGGATTTCCACCCAATCCCTCCAGGAACCCAAAACGACCTCGAATCATATGGCGTATATCAAAAAAGAGTGGGGTATATTTTAAAGAATCCACGCGTATTTTATAGAAGTAATTCGTCCCACCCAATACTTTTGTAGCAAAATCTAAACCCAGACTGTGACGCCACCCCGTCCTTGGATCTAAAAAATAATCCCGGGTGTCCCGGATAATATTGGTACGAATACCCGTACTGGATTGCCGTCCCGTCTGTTGAAGAATGAGCGGTGGGGCATCAACGGAGGGATCAACAATCCGTATCAATTCTCCAAACAGGCTTATATTTCCTGCAACATATTCAGACAGATTTCGACCCAGCGTTAAACTCCCACCTTGTCGGTCATCGATGAAGGTTAAAAAATCCGTTCGCGTACTAAAGGCGTCAAATTGGAGGGAGGTGACAGAATCCCGTGAGACCAAAAAGGCCGGATCTCGTAACGAGACTAACCCGAGGGTTCTCCGTTGACCAAGTTGTCCTCGTATACGCGCCACCCAACCCTTTCCAAATAAATTCCCTTCTGTCACATTGGCGATGGCGACAAATTGATCCAAGGTACTAAACCCGCCCCCGATACTAAACGACCCCGTAGGCTTTTCCTTGACCTTGACCTCAAGATCAACTTCGTTCTCACTAATTTGCTTCGGAAGGATTTCGACCGTTTCAAAATAGTTGAGATTATTGAGCCGTTGGAAACTCCGCTTCATCGCGACGGTATCAATCGATTGCTGCTCCTCCACTCGCAACTCCCGCCGGATCACATTATCACGGGTCTTATCGTTCCCCGTAATATGAATTTCCCGGATCTTCATCAACTGCCCTTCTTCTATGTTCAGAAGAATGACCGCAGTCTTCTTTTCAGGATCGGTTGACACGGACGGAATGACTTCAGCAAAGGAATACCCTTGGGTTCCATACAGATCGGTCACTCTGGTCACCTCCTCCCGCAACAAGGTCCGTTGAAAGACCTCCCCAGGCACGATGACCGACTCCGCCCGTAGTTCATCCTCCTCAAACAGGACATTGCCTCGGTAGGCCACCTCCTCGAAGTGGTAGGGTTCGCCTTCGACAATCCTATAGGCAAGCTGTAACCCTTCTTTATCTTCTGAGAGGGTAAGTTCGGGCTGGCTGACTTGGACATTGAGATAGCCGTGATTCATATAGACTTCACGAATACGCTCAACATCATTGGGCAATTCATCTCGATTGAGGATTCCCGCATCCGTGAACCAAGAAAAAAACCAGGAATGCTCGCGATTGGCCACACCCGACAGGATCTCACTTTTATCCAAAACCGAATTACCCTCTAGGGTAATGTCAGTAATTTGTATTTGCCTTCCCTCTTCAATGAAATAGGTGAGCCGTTTTCTATTCTCTGTGAGTGATTGAATAATGGGAATTGCTTTAACATTATAATACCCATCCTCTTCATAGGCCTTCTCAATGCTTTCGGCCCCTTCCTTCACCTGACCTTGATCGAGAAAACTTTGACTTTTGACGGAAATTTTCTCCAATAAATTATCATCGCTAAGCTCTTCATTCCCGTCAAAGACAATTTCTGTGATAAAGGGTTTTTCCCGTACAAACAGGGTCAGGGCCACACCTCCAACCACCGATTCCGTCTCCACTTGGACATCGTCAAAAAATCCCATGTCATAAATGAGTTGAATTTGCTTTCGGACAATTTCAGGGCTATAGGGGTCATTGACCTTCAATGTCAATCGGCTTTCAATTGACTGGACGTCAATAAGACTTTGCCCTTGCACGTCAATGGACTTGACAGGAGCATTCAGGTCAAGTCCCCAGACCTCTGCAACCATGAAACAGACAATTCCAAGAACCCAAAGGAAACGTTGCAGGCCTTTAAAGGATTTCTGCCGGGTGATCATGGAGAGATCCGATCGTTGACCGGCCATCTCTTACGTCTCTTCTGCGCTCTATCATGAGAGGCCAAAGAAACAGCCAGGATTGGGGAGTAAGACTGGTATCCTGTTCCAATCATAGGGCTGGAAAATACGGCTGGGGCAAGAGCCCTCTTGAGGGGATAACGGCAAAATAATCGAATTTGATGGCTCGTGATCAGCGTTAGGAAAAGGAATTTGAGAAACTTTCGAATTATATGGAGAGGCCTCATTAATGTAAAGGAAATTCATGGCGCACCTGAGTCCGCAAGCCACTAGGTCACTTTTTGTTGTATCCTTGACATAACCAAAACCCATCACATAGTATCGAGATCATGCCGTTGAAATCTGTCCGAAAAGCCATTATTCCCGCCGCTGGTCTCGGTACAAGATTTCTCCCAGCCACCAAAGCTTCTCCCAAAGAAATGCTCTCCCTTGTTGATAAACCCCTCATTCAATATGCGGTAGAAGAGGCGGTTGCCTCAGGGATTGAAGACATTATTATTGTGACCGGGAGAGGGAAACGGGCTATTGAAGACCATTTCGATCGTTCGTATGAATTAGAACAAAATCTCCTGGAGAGCGGAAAGAAACAACTGTTTAAAGACATGCGGCACATCTCAGGGCTCGCCAACTTCTGTTATGTACGACAGCCTGAAGCCTTAGGCCTAGGCCATGCGGTGCTTTGTGCTCACCATCTCGTGGGACACGAACCTGTGGCTATTCTGTTAGGTGATGAAATTATTGATTCCTCAACTCCAGGACTCTTACAATTAATTCAGCAGTATGAAACAGGAATGGCCGGGGTCATTGGGGTCCAGAAGGTTCCCCGAAAAGAGGTAGGTCGCTATGGCATTATTGAGCCACGACGACATTCCAAGGGCACCTACCATGTTGATGATTTGGTAGAAAAACCAAGTCCGAAGGAGGCGCCTTCGACCTATGCCGTCATCGGACGCTACGTTCTGTCAGCAGAGATATTCCCCATTTTAAAACGAACACCTCGTGGGAAAAATGGGGAAATTCAACTCACCGATGCCATGCGGGTCTTAGCCAAACGATCACCCATGTTGGCGAAAGAAATACAAGGGGCACGTTATGATGCAGGAGACAAACTTGGATTCTTAAAAGCCACCGTGGATTTCGCCTTAAAAAATCCATCGCTTGGCCCTGGATTTGCTCGACACCTCAAGCACGTGAATAGTCATAGGAGCAGACCTCGTCGCTGAATCATGCACCCCTCTCGTCGTTCAGGATAATCTACGTGCTGCGAGAATCCTAACGATCTCATAGAAAAGTAGTAGAAAACGAAGTTGTCACGTTCCCATCTGGAGGCGCTTACACCATGTCAGATCTGACCGAACAGGATTTGCCTCAACCACAAGATGTCGAAACCCCGGATAAACTGCCACTCCTTCCCGTCCGAGATATCGTCGTCTTTCCCTATATGGTCCTTCCCCTATTTGTGGGCAGAGATATGTCCATAAAAGCCATCGAGGCGGCGCTGGCTGGGGATCGAATGATTTTTCTTGCGACACAAAAGGCACTGGATGTCGAAAGTCCCAAGCCAGAAGACATTCATGAGGTGGGGACGGTTGGCATTATCATGCGAATGCTCAAACTCCCTGATGAACGAATCAAAATTCTTGTCCAGGGTGTCGCCAAGGGAAAGGTCGAGGAATATATCCAGGCCGAACCCTATTATTCTGTCCGCATCAATAAGGTCGTCGAAACGAAGTCGACATTGCCCTCCCTTGAATCCGAAGCCGTGATGCGATCGGTCAAAGAGCAAATCGAACGCATTGTCGCACTCGGGAAAGTCCTAATGCCGGATGTGATGGTCGTCATCGAAAACTTAGAAGACCCTGGACGACTCGCTGACATGGTCGTGTCCAATTTAGGTCTCAAAGTGGATGTCACTCAATTCATTTTAGAAATTGTCGATCCCATTCAACGTCTCAAACGAGTCGGGGAAATTCTCTCAAAAGAAATTGAAGTTTTATCCATGCAACAAAAGATTCAAGCCCAAGCCAAGGGCGAAATGGATAAAACTCAACGAGAGTATTTTCTTCGGGAACAACTCAAACAAATTCAAAAAGAATTGGGTGAACTCGATGAGCGAGCCGAAGAAATTGCAGAGTTTCGAAAACGGATTAAGGAAGCCAAAATGCCGGACAAGGTTGGCAAAGAGGCCGAGAAACAGGTCAAGCGACTTGAGAAGATGCACCCTGATACCGCTGAATCTGCGACCGTTCGCACCTACTTAGAATGGATGGTAGATATTCCCTGGTCAAAAAAATCAAAAGATAATTTGGATATTAAATCAGGGGCCAAGGTGCTCAATGAAGATCACTACGATTTAGAGAAGGTTAAGGAACGGATTTTAGAATATCTGGCGGTTCGGAAGTTAAAAGATAAAATCAAGGGACCAATCTTGTGTTTTGTGGGCCCTCCTGGTGTCGGAAAAACTTCTCTTGGAAAGTCCATTGCGCGAGCCCTCGGACGAGAGTTCGTCCGAATCAGCTTAGGCGGTGTTCGGGATGAAGCAGAAATTCGCGGCCATCGCCGGACCTATGTTGGCGCCCTGCCTGGAAGGATACTCCAAGGCATAAAACAAGCCGGAACATCCAATCCTGTGTTTATGCTCGATGAGGTTGATAAGGTAGGGATGGATTTTCGTGGTGACCCATCTGCAGCTCTCCTCGAAGTCTTGGATCCGGAGCAGAACCATGCCTTTACCGATCATTATTTGGGGGTTCCCTTTGACCTGACGGAAGTCATGTTTATTACGACCGCCAACCTTATGGATCCCATCCTGCCTGCGCTACGCGATAGAATGGAGATCATTGAAATCCCGGGCTATACGGAGGAAGAAAAGCTTGGAATTGCCAAAAAGTACATTATTCCGCGCCAACGGAAAGAACATGGAATAACCGAGAAACATATCAAGGTTCCAGAACCGGCCTTACGTCAAATCATTTCCCACTATACCCGTGAGGCGGGTGTCAGAAACCTTGAGCGAGAAGTAGCCAATGTCATGCGTAAAGTGGCCAAGAAAATCGCTGAAGGCAATGTTCGCTGTTATACCATTACTCCACAAACCCTCCACAAATTTCTCGGGGTACCGAAACATCTACCCGAAGCGGAGCAAGAAAAAGACCAAATCGGAGTTGCCACGGGTCTCGCTTGGACTGAAAGTGGTGGGGATATGCTTCATATAGAAGCCACCACCATGAAGGGCAAAGGTGTCCTGACCCTGACTGGACAACTCGGTGAGGTCATGAAGGAGTCAGCGCAAGCGGCCCTGAGTTATGTTCGATCGCGGGAGAAGTTTTTAGGTATTGATCCCGAGGTGTTCTCCCAAACGGATATCCATATTCATGTCCCTGCTGGAGCCATACCCAAGGATGGCCCCTCCGCAGGTATTACGATGGCAACAGCCATTGCCTCCATACTCTCGAATATTCCGGTACGACACGACCTGGCCATGACTGGAGAAATTACCTTACGGGGTCGGGTCCTACCCGTCGGAGGGCTCAAGGAAAAAATCTTAGCGGCCAAACGTGCCAAACTTAAACAAGTGATTCTGCCCAAACGTAACAAAAAAGATATCGAAGATATTCCCAAGCATCTTCTTCGTGGCATACACCTGACGTTTGCCGATACGATGGACGAGGTGATTAAAATCGGCCTTCGGCATACAAAGAAAAAACCAGCGTCCTCTGTTAAACCATCGTCGAAGGGTCAATCTGTCAAAAAACCTGTTCCAAAGGTGGCCAAAAAATCCATTCGATCAAGACGCTCGCGAGCCATTAGTCCGTCGCTTTCGGTAAGGAAAAGGACAGCTTAACTTCCACATGCCCACACGTGTTTCTCGTGGCCCCCACCTGGGACCCAACGAATTTCACCTCATCCAGCAGGTGAAACAGCTCTTAGGATTTCCTGGCCGGTCTGTTTCTATGGGAATTGGAGATGACGCGGCCATTGTCAATCCCAAACCCAAACAGCAGACACTCCTGTCTACAGATATTCTTATTGAACACATCCATTTTGATTTGACCTATACAACCCTTACCGATGTGGGATACAAAGCCGCGGTTGCGAATTTAAGTGACATCGCGGCCATGGGTGGAACGCCTCACTATATGCTCGTGGGAGTGGCCCTGCCCCCCTCGCTTCGCAACATTGCGCCCATCAAGCAATTATACCGGGGACTTCGGCAAGCCTGTCAGCGACATCAGGTGTCCATCATCGGTGGAGACACCTCTGCCTCTCTGCATGATCTGTTTGTCTCCCTGACCATCATCGGTGAAAATGCCAAAGGATGGAGCCTGACGCGCAAGGGAGCACAAATCGGCGACCTTCTCTATGTTACCGGGACAGTGGGAGACTCACTTTGTGGACTCAAAATTTTTCAACAACAAAAGCATAACAAGACCCGATCGCTGCCTCAATCGGTTCAACGAGCCTATCAGTTCCTCATGGCCAGACATCTTCGCCCAACCCCTCGCCTCGAACTCGGACACATATTATCAGCCAAGCGAATTGCCACGGCGGCCATCGATCTTTCGGATGGGTTATCGGGAGACCTCCACCATCTCTGTCAACAGAGTAAGGTGGGAGCGGAGATTGAGGAATCACTCCTTCCCCTTTCCCCTGCTTTCCGTCAATTCGCAGCCCACGAACATTCCGACCCAACATCGTTGGCCTTGCAAGGCGGCGAGGACTATGAGCTCCTCTTTACCATCCCTCCTAAAAATCAAAATAAACTCGACAAAGTCACCAAAGCATTGAAATATCCCCTTACAAGGATTGGAACCATTCGCGCCAAACGATTTGGATTACGTCTCACCTCGAAAGATGGCACCTATCAACGGATCACCGGCATGAGCTATCAACATTTTGCAAACGATCCGTCCCAACTCCGTCACCGTCATGCTTAAACGAATTCGCGACCACCTCACGCAACTTCTCCATTTAAAAGAGTCGCCGCGAAGAACGGCCGCAGCCTTTGCTGTCGGAGTGGTCATTGCCTTCTCACCAACCTACGGTCTTCATACAGCGAGTGTGTTCTTTTTTGCCTGGGCCTTTCGATTAAATTTTATCGCGGTGATGGCCGGCAACCTAATCAACAATCCCTGGACCACTATTCCCATCCTTGGCCTCACCCTCTGGACGGGATTTATCATCATGGGTATTCCTCCGGTGGCCTTTCAGGTTGAGGACATGTCGTTTCAGGCTTTCTATGAACAAATTATGCCCTTTATTGTTCCTTTCTTTGTTGGGGGAATTTTTTTAAGTACAATCGGAGGACTGCTGGGATTCTTCATCTCCTATTTTGTCATCTCCCGTTACCGGTCTCGACATGGAAAATCAGACTTGAAGGCTGAACCATTGCCTCCACCGACCGGGCTACGCTAAAATGAACGACGGTGACATGCCCGAATACCTTCGAGGGTACCTTCAACCGTAGACCGTATCTACTTCCTTTTCCATGCCAAAGATGACCTCACAGAATGCGCCTTTTGATGGATCTGCGCTGATTGCAGACCCCATTCACGAATATATTTCCTTTACCGCTCCATTTGCAAAACCCCAAGCCAACGAATGTACCGAAAAGAACCTCATCGACTCGCCTTGGTTCCAACGATTGCGGTACATCTACCAACTTCAAAGTGCCAGGTGGGTGTATCCATCTGCCGAGCATAGCCGATTTCAACATTCCTTAGGTGTGATGCATGTTGCAGGCAGATTTGCACGCCATCTCTATCCCTCGTTAGCGAAGACGGTTCCAGACCTGCCTTCGCCGTTCTATATCGAAGAATTCCTGCGGATCACAGCCCTCCTGCACGATATTGGGCACGGCCCGTTCTGCCACTTTTTCGATCATAATTTTTTAGAACCATTCGGGTTGACGCATGAGCACCTTGGGCAAGTGATTATTCGGAAACATCTAGGTCGAATCATCAGGAAAATCCGTCGGAGCCCCCATGGGAATTTTCTTCCCGGTGAACAACTCAATCCGGATCATATCGCCTTTCTGATTCTCAAGGATCCCAATAAACGCATGCAGGGTTACCCCAAATGGCTTCCCTACTTACAACCATTGATTGCCGGCATCTATACGGCCGACAATCTCGACTATGTTCTGAGAGATTCTTATATGTGTGGGGTGGCGGTCGGCCCTGTCGATCTGACCCGACTGATCCATTACACCATGATTACCACTCAAGGGCTGACCATTCATCGCACTGGCCTTCCCGCCTTACAAATGTTTCTCAATGCACGTCTCTACCTCTATTCCAACGTGTACTACCATCGCACGACACGAGCCATTGACCTTCATCTTCGTGATATCTTTCAGGAGACGATGACCTACCTCTTTCCTCATAGCCCTCTTAAAAATATGGAGGCCTACCTGCATCTCACCGACTGGTCGCTCTTGGAGACAGTCCGACAATGGCCTCAAGCCCGCCTGAAGAAAAAAAGGGCACTGGGGAAAGAATGGGGTCGTATCCTTGGTCGAGACGTGAAATGGAAAATGGCCTACAACGCCCTGTTGCCCACGAGAGGCGATGAGCGAGGACGTATGTTCATGGACCACCGAGTCGTTGAAAAACGAATTCGCGCGGCTCTCCCCTCCCACCTTAAAAGGCTCGAATTCAGAGTTGATATGGCAAATCAAGACCCACGCCCGATCAACCTACTCAACATGGGAGAATTCCAAATATATGTCTATGATCCAGCCACCCAAACGGTATCAAAAGAAGCCTTAAAGGAATTCTTTGACTACCTCCCAGCCAGAATCGTCCAATTCCGCATTTTTGCGAAAGACCACTCGACCGACGGCATCCTGGCCAAGGCGGCCGAAACCGTCCTGACATCCGAAGGGCATTCCCATATCACCAAGGTATAAACTCAGGCACGCCCTCTCACTGAGAGCAGACTTCCTCTTTTAAAAAGGTCCCTTCAAGAGTGAATATGAGAGAGGGATGTGATGGCAGAACAACAGACGTCGGGAAGGGTCTTATGGAGCGGACAGTCTGACGAGAGAATAGGGATCAACCCTTGCACCATTCAGGCGAACCCCCCAATGCAGATGAGGCCCGGTGGCACGACCGGTTGCCCCAACCTTTCCCACGGGTTGCCCCCGTCTCACCCGTTCACCATCTTTGACAGACACTTTTGAGAGGTGAAAATACATGGAGATTAGCCCCAGGCCATGATCAATAAACAGCCCCTTTCCTGAAAAAAAATGATCGGCTGTTAAACGAACGATCCCGTCATTCATGGCAAGCACATTTGTCCCTTTGGGGGCGGCAATATCCTCACCGGAATGCGGATTTTTGGGTTGGCCATTAATAACACGCTTCCGCCCGAAGGCCCCTGAAATTTTTCCTTGGACGGGCTCTACAAAACTGTCTTTCCATAATTTTTGGTCACTCACAATACCAAGAACTTTTCGGACACGCCGTTGCTCACCGCGGACCCGCGCTAAACTCTTGGCATTCAAATCGACTTTCGATTTAGGGAGGGTCAACTTTTGAACCGGGAAAGCCTTTTTGACCACCAACACGTTATAGCTGAGTTGCTGATTGTGTTGAAGCGATTGGACATCAACAACCAACTCATGAGTCCCTGGAGCATCTTGCATATCAATTCCAAGCAACCCGACAAATTGCGTGGGATGTGGGGTGTCACCTGTTGGGAAAAATGGAATCTCTCGCGTTAAGAAATGCCCTAAGACTTTTACGGGCGGACGGTCGACGGAGATGTCGATACGAAGCACTTCACCCTGGCGGCCACTCAATTGGCCATTGGCTCCTTGAATGACCTGTCCCGTTCCCGGCTGAAGGTCAACCGGGAAGACACTTGCGGCAAGGATCACCAGCATGATCATGATACGATCATTCCAGGAAATTCTCGGCTTGACTCCTGCCATCCTCACCTCACAAACCAAACTATCGAGGCGGTCGCAAACTCGAAACCTGGGAGACGAGCTCTTCAACCCGCCGATTCATAGGACTAAACGGATCCATACAGAGTATGGTTTCTTCCCAATATCCATTGAGCTTTAAATAGGTCCAATCTACCGTGTAAGATCGATTTTTCGCACGGGCAAACCGAATAAAATCTCCACGCACTTTTGCGCGAGTCGTTTGAGGTGGGGTGGACATCGCACGGTCAATCGCCTCATCCGGAACAATCGTTTCGATCATACCCTTATTCTGCATGAGGTAAAAGAGCCCCCGCGTCCGCTTCACATCATGATATTGTAAATCCATCAGGAACACCTTAGGATCATCCCACCCACCACCTTTTTTGTCAAAATATGATTGAATCATGAGCTTTTTACTGACCCAATCGATTTCTCGATATAACCCCATGGGATTGGTCTCCAATCCATCCAGAATATATTCCCATTTTTGGCATATATCCTTCAAAAGGGGATCATGATGGTGCGTATGCAGGTATTCCTGTGCTTTGGCAAGATAGACCCGCTGAATGTCTATGGCGGTCATCTGACGCCCATTCTCTAGTTTCACCTTTTTTTTCAAAGATGGATCTCGAGATATTTCCCTGATGGCTTTGACGGGGTCCTCAAGCTCCATATCAGGGACCGCATACCCCTCTTCAATCATAGAGAGAACCAGCGCTGCCGTCCCGACCTTCAAATACGTCGCATATTCAGACATATTAGAATCGCCGACAATGATATGAAGTCGTCGATATTTCTCAGCATCGGCGTGCGGTTCATCACGAGTATTGATAATGCTCCGAGAGGACGTGGTGGATGATGAGGTTTTCTCGTGGATATGCTGGGCGCGCTGAGAAATAAAGTATTGCGGCTTTCCTGAGACTTTGAGAACTTTGCCTGCCCCGGAATACACCTGTCGCGTGACAAAAAATGGAATCAATTGTTCCGTGACTTTCCAAAAATCCACATCCCGACGCATTAAAAAGTTTTCGTGACAACCATAGGTGTTGCCAAGAGAGTCGGTATTATTCTTGAAGATATAAATGGCCCCAGACAAACCTTCTTCCCGTAAACGTTCTTCTGCGGCAGGAAGACAAGCTTCAAGTAACCGCTCTCCTGCTTTATCATGCACGACGAGGTCAAGTATATTGTCACATTCAGGCGTGGAATACTCAGGATGGCAGCCGGTATCTTGGTAAAATCTGGCTCCATTTACCAAGAAAGCATTGGAAGGCCAGCTATTAGGGATCAGCCCCTCAAAAATATAGCCCAAGACTTTTTCCATAGGCAGATAGATTCGCCCATTGGGAGAAAAGATCAGTCCATATTCATTCTCAAGGCCAAAAATTCGTTGCTTCATTTAACACGCATTGAACGAGTAAATAGAACACTCCCACAGTCCATGGGACTTTCTGATTCTATGTTGTGGTCCTCATCTTCTCAGCTCACCAGCCCCCCTGCCTCGTGGCAAGGTCAAAAAGCGAAAAGATGGGAGGCCCCATTCCAAGAAACCCTCACCCTTTGAGCATACACGGCCACCCTTCCTTCTTCAACAGAAGGCCAGTTCTATAGCCTTCTGCCTCTCATGTCATCGTAAATCAATTTCCTGTATCTATGCCTCCATACCACAGCCAAAAGCCACCGGAGGCAGCTTCACAAAGATGAGACGGCTGGGTAACTAGGGAGAATCAGGCGGGAAACGGCTATTCTTAGGATTGTAGGATGTGCTGGGACTCTTGCGGGAGTATTCGCCGAAACTTTCGACCAAACCGAGTTCGATCCAAGACGGCGACCTCAAGACCAGCTGGATCTAAGGTTTGATTTACCCCCTTGCTCAAGGCATCAATAGAAAGCTGGAAGGCCTCCTTCAACTGAAGTCCGGGGCTCTTGACCTGCTCCTTCAGAAAAGCTTGGAGGACTTCTGCACGTCCGCCAATGACTGAGAAATGTCGTTCATCGAAAATACTGCCATCAAAGGAAATTCGATACATTTCGCTGGGTTGATTGGATTCACCCACCTGGGCTACCAAAATTTCAACTTCCAACGGTTTTAGTTCTTGGCTAAAAATCGTCCCCAAGCTTTGTGAATAACCATTAGCTAGAGACCGAGCTGTGACATCCTCTCGGCTGTACATAAACCCCTTGAGATCCGCGTGCCGGATTCCAGCCTTCCGAAGATTTTCAAATTCGCTATACTTCCCAGCCCCGGAAAAGGCGATGTTGTCATAAATTTCCGACACCTTATACAAGGCCGCACTGGGATTATCCGCGACGAAGAGAATGCCGTCTTGATACTCCATGGCAATAATCGACCGGCCCTTGGCAATGCCCTTTTTGGCATATTCGGCCTTATCCTGCATGACCTGTTCGGGAGAGACGTAATAAGGTAAGGCCATCGTTTAAACCTCTCGCTTCCGGTCAGCCAACAACGTGGTATACATGGAGGCGATCTGCTGGCCTTCTATATCAATAATGCCATCTGCCCGAACAAATTTCGCAGTTGGATAGATTCCCCGCACCGGATCCGGCCCCCCCGTCCCAACATCTTCTTCAGCGGCATTGTAGAGGGCAACGAGAGCCGTGTTCAGTGCCTCTTCGTCTGTGAGGTTTTTTCGATAATGCTCACGCATGGTATTGCGTGCATCTTTTCCACCTGATCCGATCGCGTGAAAATCAGACTCTTCGTACCGTCCACCGGTAATATCATATTTAAAGATGCGTCCCTCAGCTCGTTTATGGTCATACCCGACATAAATCGGCATGACCACCAGTCCTTGAAAGACCATAGGCAAATTCGCCTTGACCATTTGCCCGAGTTTATTCGCCTTCCCTTCACAAGAGAGCTGCACCCCCTCTATTTTTTCATAATGCTCAAGTTCTGTTTGAAATAGCTTGGCCATTTCAATACAGGGACCGGCTGCGCCAGCAATGGCCATTGCCGAATAGGCATCGATTTTAAATACCTTTTCAATACGTCGGTCAGCAATCTGAAACCCTTCCGTCGCCCGTCGATCTCCGGCAATGACAACTCCCCCTTGACACTTCACCGCCAAGACTGTCGTACCAAATGGAACAGGAGGCCCCGACGGCCAGAATTTCTGCTCCTCTCCTTGTGAGACAGACTTCTGGCTTAACCCTCCAGGCGCCATATGGGGATATTGCTGTAGTAAATGCTCAAAGAAACTCGAACCATTCCCTTCAAACGAGAATGCCACAGTTCCGTCTCCTTTCAAGTGAATCGACCTGCAACATAAGAGGTCCTTTCTTCTCAATCACCACAATCAAACTTAAGAACAGATAACCCTTAGGCAGATAACTTGGTAAGCAAGGCATCGGCAGTTTCTGAACCCTCAATGAGCTCTTGGGTCAGGGACTCCGTCCCTCGTAGCGGATCCATTAAGGGAATTCGCTTGATCGTGGTATTTCCAACATCAAAGAGGACCGACGTCCAACTCACCCCATAGACCGATTTACTAAATTTTTTAAGGCAATGTCCGCGGAAATAGGCCCGCGTCCCAGGAGGAGGAAAATGCTCAGCCCTGGCGACCTCAGACTCCGTGAGCAATCGATCGATATGATGACCACGCTCTAAGGTGTAAAAGAGCCCTTTGTCGGGACGAACATCATGATACTGAAGATCTAATAAACGCACCCTGGGATCTTCCCATCCACACCCTTTACGGTCCATATACGATTGAATCATCGATAACTTGGCAACCCAATCTAACTCCCGACTCAATTGCATGGGATCCTGTTCAAGTTTTTGGAGCACCTCTTCCCATCGTACGAGGACATCCTTGGTCATCTGGCTTAGATCATGACAGGCGTAAAAATCCAGAGCCGCTTGCAGGTAGGCCTGCTGAATGGCGACAGCGGTCATACTCCGTCCATTGGCTAACGGAAACTCGGCTTTCATATCCAAACTTCGGGAAGCCGCGTGAAACGCACGAACAGGATCCTTGAGCTCAATCCTAGGGAGAGCCCAACCAGCTTCAAGCATATCCAACAACAGACACGTCGTTCCAATCTTAAGGTACGTGGAAAGCTCAGCCATATTGGCATCACCGACAATTACGTGGAGACGACGGTATTTTTCACGATCCGCATGCGGCTCATCCCGAGTATTGATGATCGGTCGTTTGACCATCGTGTTCAAATCGACCAAACACTCGAAAAAATCGGCTCGTTGGGAAATCTGATAGTGGGTCGCGGAGGTATTATTTTCGGAACCAACCTTGCCTGCTCCCGCATAGATGGGTCTCGTGATAAAAAAGGGAACACAGGCCTCAACAATCTGTTCGAAGGGAACCGAACGGTCTAGCAAGTAGTTTTCATGATACCCGTAACTATTGCCCTTCCCATCCGTATTATTTTTATAGAGCAAAAATTGTTCTTGCCCCTGTACCTGTGACCCAGCTTCCAGACATTGCGCCATAATCCGCTCACCGGCTCGTTCGAAGGCCACAACTTCTCGTGGATTGGTACATTCTGGGGAGGAATACTCTGGATGGGCGCCATCAACATACAAGCGCCCACCATTTCCGAGCGGCTTGTTAAGTAGACGATTATATTCGGGACCGGGCCGTTCTCGCTCACCATCAACCTCAAATCCACGAATATCGATCAGGGGATTTTCATTTTCATAATCCCAAATCGCATGGGGGGCAGGTAATTGTGGATACCAGCCGATGACCTGTAGGGAATTCGCAACCGAATCCTGGGCTTCAGGATTACGGGGGGCAATACCATATTCTGTTTCTGTTCCAAGAAGTCGTTCCACAGTTATCCAGCTGTATGATGGGAAGGGGGGTTATTTATAAGTAATGTCCGGTGTTCACGGTTTCAATTTGTCGGGATTCTGAAAATCCAGCGGTGATCGTGCGAACATGAACGATCTTCTCGCCTTTTTTGCCAGAAATTTTAGCCCAATCATCCGGGTTCGTGGTATTGGGCAAATCTTCATGTTCCTTAAATTCTTCACGGATCGCTCGAAGGAGATCGCTTTGCGTGACCCCTTTTCCTTCACCCGCTAATGTGCGTTTGACCGCAAACTTCTTGGCCCTCGACACAATACCTTCAATCAACGCTCCACTCGCAAAGTCTTTAAAGTACAAAATTTCCTTTTCACCATTCGCGTAGGTCACTTCCAGAAACTTATTTTCCTCATTGTTGGCATACATCGCCTCAACTGTTGAATCAATCATATTCTCCACGAAACGTTGGGCATTGCCCTGGACCCGATCCAGGTCTTCCTGTGCAAAGGGGAGATCCGGTGTCACATATTTGGAGAATATTTCTCGCGCCGTCACATGATCCGGACGCGGGACCTTGACTTTGACATCCAAGCGGCCGGCTCGTAAGACGGCGGGGTCAATGAGGTCCTGACGGTTACTGGCACCGATGACAATCACATTCCGCAGTCCCTCCACCCCATCGATCTCTGATAAGAACTGAGGAACAATCGTCGACTCAATATCGGAGGAAATTCCGCTACCTCTGGTCCGAAACAACGCATCCATCTCATCAAAAAAGACGATGACGGGAAATCCATCTGCGGCCTTTTCTTTGGCCCTGGAAAACACTTCCCGGATTTGTCGTTCAGACTCACCAACAAACTTATTCAATAACTCAGGACCTTTGACATGCAAGAAAAAGCTTCGGATGTCTTTCCCGGTAAGGTGAGCCAGTTTTTTTGAGATAGAATTCGCGACAGCCTTAGCTATTAATGTCTTCCCACAGCCCGGAGGACCGTATAATAAAACCCCTTTGGGAGCATGGAGTTGATACTCGGCAAATAGTTCAGGATGAAGAAAGGGCAGTTCCACCGCATCACGAACCTGCTCAAGCTCACGATGGAGCCCTCCAATGTCATCATAGCCCACATCAGGCACTTCCTCGAGAACAAGTTCCTCCGAGTCTGACTTGGGGAGTTTCTCAATGGCATATCCCGACCTCGGATCAAATAAAAGAGAATCCCCTACCCGAAGATGCTCTCCAATCAAGGGCTCACCGAGTTCAGCAACTTTCTCCTCATCAAAGTGTAAGGTGACCAAAACACGGTGGTCATCCAAAATACTTTTTAACCGGACCACTTCGCCCTGAATATCAAAGCCACAAACTTCAATCACATTGAACGCTTCGTTTAAAACGACTTCCTGTCCCTTCCGCAATTTCGAAAGCGTAATCGAGGGATGGACATTCACCTTCATCTTACGGCCTGATACATAAATATTGGCTGTCCGATCCTCATTCGAACTGGAATAAATGGCATAGCTCGATGGCGGAGCGGTTAATTTATCAACTTCGGCACGGAGGGCTTCAATTTGGGCTTTCGCATCTTGAAGGGTAGCCGTGAGTTTTTCATTATGTTTATGCGCTTGCTCTAATTGAGAGCGAGAATGGTGCAATTCACGAAGCTCGGTTTCTAATGTTTGCACATGTGCGCGAAGCCGTTCGAGTTCACGACCTGGGTCATCCACTTTTTTCACAGGTCTTGCTTCTCCATTGGACAGTTGGTCAGAAATCGTTTGTCGAAAAGATCGAGGACGGCTAGAGGATTTCTTGGAATCGGCCATACGTCAGACTCTCCAGTGATAGTTTCACATCCAGGTGGAGGAGTATTCAGGCCTGCGTAAAATTGTAACACCCGTATTTGAGAGGGTCAACCGCAGTCGATTATCATACATTCAAGGTTTCGCACAATCATGAGCCTGACGCATGCAGTGCTTCCACAAATGCCCGAGTTGCTTTTGCCGGATCAGTGGCTGAGAGAATGGAAGAGATAACCGCAACTCCAAAGGCTCCAGCTTGCCGGACTTCTTTGACGCGCGGCACCGTAAGACCTCCAATGGCAAAGATGGGAATCGTGGATTGCTTAGCCGCAGATTCAAGAACCTTCAACCCAAGCGGTTGACCATAGGCCTGCTTTGACGGTGTGGAATATACAGGGCCAAGGACCACGAAGTCTGCTCCTTCAGCTTCCGCCCGACACACCTCTTCCACAGAGTGAGTGGAGACCCCTAAGAGTTGATGGTCTCCTAAAAGTTTTCTCGCGACCGATACGGGGAAACTATTGGCCCGCAGATGCACACCATCGGTCTGACAGGCTTGAGCGACATCAATACGGTCATTCATTATGACCCGAACATTCTGCTTGCGAGCACAGACTATGATGTCTTGGGTTACGCCCAACAATTCTTTGGTCGTGAGATCTTTTTCCCGCACTTGTAGGGCGGGAAGACCGGCATCAAACGTCTGTTGCAGAAGAGGAAGAAAGGGACGGTGGTTGGTCTGGGAACGGGCGGTAATGAGATACAGAGAGAAATCAACTCTCGACATACCACTCTTGGAGATTACAGCATCCCCTCAATGGGACTACTCGCCGTAGCAAAAAGTTTTTTAGGAATGCGTCCGGCCCGATAGGCTAATCGGCCCGCGTCAATGGCGTACCGCATAGCAGTCGCCATCATGATCGGATCTTTGGCCCCAGCAATGGCGGTATTCATCAGCACAGCATCGGCACCATATTCCATCGCAAGCGCCGCATCGGAAGCAGTCCCAACCCCTGCATCCACGATGACCGGAACCTTCACGGTTTCAAAAATAATTTTTAAGTTATAGGGATTACGTATACCCAACCCGGAACCAATCGGAGCAGCTAAGGGCATGACAGCGGGGCAACCCACATCGACAAGTTTTTTTGCCACGATAGGATCGTCATTCGTATAGGGCAACACAATGAATCCTTCTTTCACGAGAATTTTTGCCGCTTCAATCAATCCAGCCGTGTCAGGAAATAGGGTACGCTCATCTCCAATCACTTCAAGCTTCACGAGATCCGAGACACCAGCGGCTCGCGCCAAACGGGCATAGCGTAAGGCTTCATCAACCGTATAACAGCCGGCCGTATTCGGAAGAATGGTATAGTCCTTGGGATTCAAATAGTCGAGGAGGTTCTCCTGAGAGGGATCGGTAATGTTCACCCGACGGACAGCCACGGTCACGACATCCGCCCCAGCCGCATCAATGGCCTTTTTTGTCTCAGAGAAGTCTTTATATTTCCCAGTGCCAACCCACAATCGAGACTTAAAGGAATGGCCCCCAATGCTTAATGTATCATCCTGCATACCTGCCTCTACTGCCTACAATAAATGATCGATTTCATTCCAATGGAAGTTCTTGACCCCCACCCATAAAACTAATAATCTCCACTCGGTCGCCATTCTGTAAAACTCGACGGTCACATTCCTCGCGCTGCATGATTTCAAGATTGATCTCTATGGCGACCCGTTCTCGTGAAATCTGGAGATGATCCAATAGCTGAGTGATGGTGGTCCCTTCTTCAAGGGTCTGAGCCGCTCCATTGACCAACACCTCCATGACTTGTCATCCTATTGGACTCCTCCTCCGCTTGTCAATCAACGGATACCCTTCAAGAGGAGCGCACGCTAAGGATTCAAGAATGGACTCCCTTAACCACACACTCGCTGCCCAGTTGCGAGAAATAGCCGATGCCTTGGTGTTGGAAGGCGCCAATCCACACAGAATTCGAGCCTACCGAAACGCCGCGAACACCATCGAGGAATTGACGGAATCTATTGAAACGGTGGCGGAACAAGAGCGACTCCAAGACTTACCTGGGATCGGAAAAGATCTCTCAGTGAAGATTCAAGAATTTCTTTTGACAGGAAACATACAAACTCGAGAGCCTACGAACAACGCTCTACCTCCAGAGGTAGCCCAATGGAGTCAATTACCTGGTTTCTCACCTCGGCTGGTTCAGTACCTTTATTTTCAATTAGGGATCCACACCATAGAAGATCTCGAAACCTTGGTCCGATCGCACATGCTCCAAACGCTACCCGGAATCAAAGTCCCTGACTATCGCATTCTTGAAGCGATCCAATCCAAATTTCATTCCCCACCGACCAAAGATAAGCCCTAACAAGAAGGTCTGAGAATATTACGCAGGCTTTTGAAGGCCCTTAAAGATTTTCCACGATTTCAATAACTCGACAGCCTTCTGTAATTGAGCATCATTTTCAAGATTGATCTCCTCCGGATTCCCTGAGGAAGAGCTTGAAGGTTTATTACTGGTGTCCTGGTTTGATCCCGAAGGAGACGATGACCCGGATGAGTCCGATGATTTACCATTGGCAGATTGTTCTTTTTTCTCGGCCCCACTCTTTGCCTCAGCCTTGAGCTTCACGGAAATATCAGGGGTAATCCCAGTTGATTGAATCGACCGTCCTTTCGGGGTGAAATATTTGGCGGTCGTCAGTCGCAACCCTGAGCCATCCGAAAGCGGGAGAATCGTCTGGACGGAACCTTTGCCAAACGTTGTCGTTCCCACAATCGCAGCTAACCCCCAATCCTGAAGAGCCCCTGCGACAATTTCTGAAGCACTGGCCGACCCTTCATTGACCAGAACAATCATGGGTTTTTCTTCGGGCTCACTTTTGGCCCGTGAGACATACTCATCCTTTCGTCCATCGCGGGTTTTAATAAACACGATCATTTTTCCGGGTCCCACGAAGAGTTCTGAAACTTCCACTGCTGCCGTGAGCAACCCTCCTGGGTTATTACGTAGGTCTAAAATCGTTGATTGAATATTTTTGCTTTGTAACTCATCAACTGCCCGTCGCAAATCCCGACCTGTCGCTTCTTGAAATTGAGAAATGCGAACATAGCCGATGTTTTCTTCAATCACCTGCGATCGCACACTTTTGATCTTGATCGTATCTCGTATGAGTTCAAAAACCAGCGGATCAGCGGTTCCAGACCGTTCAACCGTCAGTCCAACCTTTGTGCCTTTCAATCCTCGCATTTTTTGGACCGCATCCATCAACGTTAAGTCCTTCGTGCTTTCCTCATTTACTTTGGTGATCGCGTCCCCTGCCTGAATTCCAGCACGGTAGGCAGGCGTTCCTTCAATCGGGGCAATGACGGTCAATCGATTATCCTTGATACCAATTTGAATTCCGACTCCACCAAACTCTCCCTTCGTCTCTACCTGAATTTCTTTATACATATCCGGCGTCATGTATGCGGAGTGAGGATCAAGGGTGGAGAGCATGCCACGAATGGCACCTTGAACAAGATCGTTGATCTTGATCGGCTCAACGTAATGCCGCTGAATCTTGGTCAAGACCTCTGAGAACGTCCGAAGCTCTTCATAGGCTTCAGTCGCATGCCCAGTCCGATCCCATCCTTTTCCGGCAAAGACCCCGAGAAAAAGAGTAAGGAGAATGACTGGACCTACATACCAAATTGAACGTCGTGGCCGCTCTTCCATAACATCTCGTTCCTTTCCTTAGGTTCCCATCAGCGCTTCGCTAACCACTTCATGGGATCAACCGGCTTGGCGCCTTTCCGTAATTCAAAGTACAAGGTCGAATCTCCAGTCAGGCCCGTATCACCAGCCTTCCCAATCACCTCTCCGGCCTTCACCTTGGTTCCAACCGAGGTAAGAAGTTTCGACGCATGAGCATAGAGGGAGAAAAACCCGTTCCCATGTTCGAGAATCAACACCAGTCCATACCCTTTTAACCAATCGGCATACGACACGGTACCAGGCATGACCGCCAGAATCTTACTTCCTTCTTTGGTCCGAATTTCAATTCCCTTGCGCTGCACATAGGTCTTAAACGTTGGATGTTTTTGCCGTCCAAAGAACGATACCACCTTACCACGAACCGGCCACGGCAAGCTTCCCTTTACCGCCTTTAAATTCTTCAGCGCCTTCGGGGTAGTAAAGGCGGCAGCCTTCCTGCGTTTCTCCAGATCACTGAGGAGCGAGTCCAGTCGACGGGCCGATCGTTCCAATTCGGCTGTCGCCTGTTCATAGGAAGTTTTCTCACGGGTGATTTTTGCCAAAATCACCCGTTTTTTCTTTTTCAGCCGCTGAAACTCGGCTAAGCGGGCCTCCGAGCTTTTTTTCAGGGAGACGACAGCCTCCCGAGCCTTCACTCGTTGTTTCTCAGCTTCACGCAACCGGTCAAGATCATGACGATGGGCATCAATAAGGGCCAGCTCCTGATGAGAAATCGCGGACAAATAATGAAACCGACGATGCATGTCGACCGGGCTATCAGTAGAGAGTAAGGCCTTAAGATACCCAAACCGACCTTTTTTATATTGTGTCCGGACTCGCGCTTCAATCGACGTTTGGCGATCCGCCATTCGGTCTTGGACCAGTGCTAATTGCTTCAAAATGACTTCCAATTCCTGGTCACGCTCCTTTAATTTTTTCTGTGCCGAATTCCTCTTGCGTCGACTCGAGAGAAGATTTCTATCGAGCTTCTGAATAGATTGCAAGATGGACTTTCGTTTTTTTTCTGCTTTGACGGCCTTGGATTTTTGTTTTTTAATCTTCCCCTTTAATTCTTCTAGCGTCAGGCGTTCTTTCTTGATCTTCTCACCAAGATTTGCCTTTTCCCTGGCGGCCACTGTCTCCAGCCCCACCATGGAGAACAGGCCGATGAGCGTCACCACCCAAATGTATCGCTCTGCTGTCCTCATGCCCTCGTCCTTTTGAGTTGCAAGAGAGAAATAAGACTCCCAGTCGATCCTAGCAAAAGTCCCGCAAGCACCACGAACAATGATATTTGCAGCGGCAGAAAACCAAAGTGAGAATTGAGCCCTAAAAAATGACTCGTCCCCCCAAATTGAGAAATAAAAAACTCAAAACTCCCTTTTAAAATAACTACCGAAAGCCCCCCGCCAATCGCCCCCAGAATGGCGCCTTCCAACAAGTAGGGGATTTTTATAAAGGCATTGGTGGCCCCGATGAGTCCCAGAATTTCAATTTCCTCCCGACGCGCGTAGAGGGTTAATTTAATGGTATTTGCAATAATCGTAATGGAGGCCACGGCCAGGAGCCCTCCAACAGCCACCGCCGCAAGCTCTAAAAACCCGATAAAGGTTTCCAAGGTTTCAACCCAATCTCGACTATATTGTACCTGTTCAATTCCAACAACGATCTTCTGACGATCGGCCCATCGTTGCACGGCTTCAGGGGATCGAAAGGGCTCAGCAATCGTCACGGTTAAAGAGGCAGGAAGCGGATTCTTCCCCAACCCCTCCAGAAGGTCGCTCTCAGAAGGAAACTGTTTCTTAAAATCTTGAAGCGCCTCTTGCTTGGACATAAACTGCACGTGAGACACTTCCGGTTCTTTTTTCAGTTTCTCTTGAAGATTCAAGATATGAACCGGTGAGACATCATCCTGTAAATACAGGACAACCTGCACCTCATCCTGCAAGGAACTCACCAAATCTTTGAGATTAAAATAGAGCAATAAAAAGGCCCCGAAACAAGCCAAGGTAAAGGCTGTAGTCCCTACGGCAATGACCGTGGTTGTACGATTCAGACGAATATTGGCAAGCGTTTCACGGAGCAAATATCTTAGTCGTCTCATGAGGCCGACCCGTCATCCGACACAACTCTCCCCTCGCTCAGGGTGATCACCCGACGCTTCACCTGCTCAACAACTTGGGTATTATGGGTGGCCAATATAATGGTTGTTCCCCGAGCATTGATCATTTTGAAGAGTTCGATGATTTCCACTGTAAGGTTATTATCCAAATTTCCTGTCGGTTCATCAGCTAACAGTACAACAGGGCCATTGACAATAGCACGGGCGATACACACCCGCTGCTGCTCGCCAGCCGAGAGTCCCACGGGAAACCCTTCTTTCTTATGTTCGATGCCAACAGCCCGAAGAGCCTCTACCACTCGCCGACGGATATCAAAGGTCGAGAGCCCCTGCACCAGTAAGGGAAGGGCCACATTGTCAAACACGTTCTTTTTTGGAAGGAGTTTAAAGTCTTGAAAAATAAACCCCATGGATCGTCGAAAGATGGGAATGTCAGATCCACGCAAGCGAGCGACATTTCTATTTTGAACCAGGATCTGCCCTTCATCCGGTAACTCCGAGCAAAATAACAATCTCAGTAACGTGGTTTTACCAGCCCCACTCGGCCCCATCAGGAGAACAAATTCACCTTTATCAATCGTTAAATTGATATCGGAAATCGCCGGACGACGACTATATCGCTTGGAAACATGAAATAATTGAATCATGGTTCCGTCTGTCACATCCCCTTCATGCTGACTCTCGTATGTTTACCATCGAAGATCATCCCCAGGAACTTCAAACGCATTTTCGATATGTTCAAACCCATGGGGTTGGGCCGAAGACTCTTGATGAAGGACCACATCAAATCGGCACCGTTGATTCTGCAAACGCCGTTGAGAGAGATATTGGGCTGCCAGACGAATCAGGCGCGCTTGCTTGCGAGCATCCACCGCAAAGGCAGCACCGCCAAACTCCGTGCTACGACGGCCTTTGACTTCAACAAACACCAGCGTTCCGTCCTGTTCGGCCACGACATCTAATTCGCCCAGTGGAAGTCGAAGATTTTTCTCGAGGATGCGATATCCTTTTTGACGAAGAAAGGCCGCTGCCTGCACTTCCACCGCTTTTCCAAACGTGCCGGCGTTATGCTGTCCCATCACTCCGCTCCTCAACCTGAATGTCCGACAAATAATGATTAAGACGACAAGGTAGTAGGCGACGACTCAGATTCTTCCCATAACGTTGATTGCACCTGCCGTTGGGTGGAAGGAGGAACCGATTCGTTCCCCTGCGACAAGGGTCGAAAGGAATGTCGATGGATGCGGCATGGCCCCCACTGTTGAAGGAGTGAAAGGTGTCGGGACGTCCCATACCCTTTATGCTGTTGAAATTCATATTGCGGAAACTGCTGATGGTATTCACCCATCCGTCGATCTCGATAGACCTTGGCAATAATAGAGGCGGCGGCAATGGAAATAGAGAGGCGATCTCCTTTGATAATGGGACGCTGAGGGATGGAAATTGAGGGTAACCGCAGGGCATCAAGAAGAAGACAATCCGGTTGGGGAAACAGGGCTTCGAGGGCCCGAGTCATAGCCAATCGGGTCGCCTGTAGGATATTAATGCGGTCGATCTCTGTCGCACTCGCCTCCCCAATTCCAATACCCAAAGCCCGAGCATGGATTTCCTCAAAGAGCCGCTCCCGTTCATGAGATGAAAGCTGCTTGGAATCATTCAGCCCCATCAAACGGCAACCACGAGGCAGGACGACGGCGGCGGCGACCACCGGTCCAGCAAGGGGCCCACGCCCGGCCTCATCGAGCCCGGCAATACGGCCGAACCCTCGCCGACGAGCTTCTCCCTCAAACTCTTCACTGGGGCCCAAGGTTGGATCTCCACTGCACCTGGACATGGTTTCAGAAGAGGAACGACCTGACAAGCACAAACGAAAAATAATCAGGCATTGGAGGCCGGCACCGCCGACTCCGCTTCGGCGGACGGTTCCGTCGCCCCTTCAGGCTCGGTTGTTTCTGGCTCCGCCTGTGGGGATACCACTTTCTTTTTCTTCTCGTAGATAACTTCCCGCTCAGCGACTTTAGCCATCTTTCCTTTTTTCTCTCTCAAGTAATAGAGCTTGGCGCGACGCACTTTACCTCGCCGAACCACCTCCACCTTGACAATGGCGGGAGAATGTAAGGGGAAAATTCGTTCAACGCCGACACCGAAAGAAACCTTTCTCACCGTGAACGTCTCGGTACTTAAAATTCCTCGTCGGGCAATGACGACCCCTTCAAAAACCTGAATACGCTCTTTTTCACCCTCGACAACCTTGGCATGGACTTTAACGGTATCCCCAATTTCAAACGTCGGTACGTCTTTCTTGGTATACAACCGCTGGATTCGATCCAACCGGTTCATGAAACTACCCCTCCTCCCTGTTCAACCATTGATGGCGCTTGATCACCATCCCGTTCAATGTCTTCAAGTAACTGCTGATCTTCTTGCGTGAGGACTTGGTCCTTCAATAAATCAGGCCGTTTGCGATAGGTACTTTTTAAGGCCTCACGTCTCCGCCATCGACGAATTTCTTCATGATTTCCAGAAAGAAGAACGTCAGGCACCGCCAAGCCCGCCACATCAACAGGCCGCGTATAGTGAGGATGATCTAAACTCGGGCCGGAAAACGAATCATGGAGCGCGGATTCCGGATGTCCGAGCACACCGGGAATCAATCGGGCCACGGCATCCACCACAACCAGAGCCGGAAGTTCTCCTCCCGTTAACACATAGTCGCCAATAGAAATTTCTTCTGCCTCTAACTTGATGCGAACCCGTTCATCAATTCCTTCATAATGCCCGCAGAGAAAAACCAGTCGGCGTGGTTCTTGTCGTAAGGTTTCCGCATAGGTCTGTGTAAACACCTGCCCCTGTGGAGAGGGCAGCAATAACCGAAGTCCTTCTCCTGGAGACGCCTCCTGATATTCTTCGCGTAACGCCGCGACGGCCCGCAACAGGGGCTCTGCCTTCAAGACCATCCCAGCGCCGCCACCATAGGGAGCATCATCAACAATACGGTGTCGATCTTCGGTGAAGTCGCGGAGATTCCAAATGCGAACATCCAGGAAACCACCTTCTTGTGCGCGTTTGAGGATACTCTGATCCAGCATGGGCCGTACTAAGTCTGGAAAGAGCGTAATAATGTCACACTGCATGACGAAGATCCGACTCCATGTGTGGCCAACGAACCGTAATCAATCGGGCCTCGAGGTCAACGGATAACACAACAGCCTTGACCATAGGCAACAACCGTTCCCCCGAAGGACCGCGTACCACCAGCAAATGATAGGCACCGGTTTCAAACAATTCTTCCACCGTCCCGAAGATGGTTCCTGACTCTTCAGTGACGGTCATTCCTAATAAATCAAACTCATAAAATTGATCGGGAGGGAGCGGGGCGACTTGGTCAGGAGGAATTTGGATAAACCCACCTCGGAAGACAGCAGCCTCCTCTGGAGAGGAAAAGGCTTCCAAGTGGAGAATATATCCTCTCTCCGCTTCGCGAACACTGGTGACCCTGGTATCGATCTTCTCCCCGGTTAAAGACTGAACCCGAACAGACTCCAAGCCTTCCACACGGCCTGGGATATCACTTAATGAACGAACCCGAACTTCCCCTCGAACCCCAAAGGTTCGCTCGATCTTCCCGACCGACACCCATTCATCTGCACTCGGCCTATCCATTACAAAATTTCCACGCCTCTAAATAATTCTGAGTACCCTTACCACGTCCAACCCCAGGACGACCATCTCTCCCTAACCAGAGGCCTTCGACTTGGCTTTTTTCCCTTCTTCAAACTGTTTCCACACTCCCGCACGTCGAAGGATAGTACGAACGGTGACGGAAGGTTGAGCACCCTTGCCTAGCCAATCCAAGATGCGGTCAGATTTAATATTGGCCAAGGGCGGGTCCTGAAGAGGATCATAGGTCCCCACGATCTCTAGAAACCGTCCGTCACGGGGCTTCCGAGAATCGGCTGCGACCATACGATAAAAAGGGCGTTTATGCCGCCCACCGCGAGAAAGTCGTAAATGAACTGCCACGTTGTTCTCCCTGGTTGAAGGTAGTAAAGGCTGAAATTGAGGGAACCGTCCCCGTTAATGCCCGAGAAGTTGCGCCAACTTGCGACGCCCACCTCCTCCGGATAATGCTTTCATCATTTTTTTGGCTGTTAAAAACTGTTTGATCAGTCGATTCACTTCTTGAACCGAGCGACCACTACCCTTCGCAATACGTTTTTTCCGACTCCCATTGATCACCGTGTGATCCCGACGTTCTCGACTGGTCATCGAGTCGATGATCGCGACAACATGTTTAATATCTTTTTCGGGGACTCCCCCAGCCATACCCGCCATATCCTTTATTTTCTGGCCGCCAGGAATCATACCCAGAAGTTGATCCATTGACCCCATACGAGTCACTTGCGAAATTTGTTCACGGAAGTCCTCGAGGGTGAGACTATTCGACTGCAACTTTTTCTGGATGGTTTCTGCTTGCTCTTGCGTATAGGTTGTCTGAGCCTTTTCAATCAAGGATAAGACATCACCCATTCCAAGAATACGAGAGGCCATTCGCTCGGGATGGAAGGCCTCCAAAGCATCCGATTTTTCTCCAATGCCAAGATATCGAATGGGTTTGCCTGTCACAGCGTGGATCGAGAGTACCGCTCCGCCCCGCGCATCCCCTTCAACCTTCGTTAAAATGACTCCGGTCAAACCCACCGACTGATCGAAATTGCTGGCCATCCCGACAGCATCTTGCCCCGTCATCGCATCAGCGACCAGGAGGGTCTCATGAGGAGATACAGCGGTCTTCACCTGAACCAATTCGTTCATGAGAGCATCATCGATATGCAGCCGGCCACCCGTATCGAGAATCACCACATCAAAACCTTGATCGTATCCCCGAGTGGCACCTTCCTTACAGATTTGAACCACATCTTCAGAAGTGGCGGACTCTTTGTCAGCCCGATGGACAGCAACGTCCAGATCAGCAGCCAAACTGGCAAGTTGGTCACCTGCAGCCGGACGGCGCGGGTCGGCGGCAACTAACAGAACTTTTCGCCCCTGTCCCTTGAGCAGTTTGGCTAACTTGCCACAGGTGGTTGTTTTTCCAGCTCCCTGCAGTCCAACCATCATAATGACGGTCGGTGGATTGGAGGCCAATCCCAATCCCGTATGTTCGGGGCCCATGAGAAGGCGCAGCTCGTCCCAAACTAACTTCACCACTTGATGGCCAGGGGTGAGACTTTCTAACACCTCTTGACCAATGGCCTTAACGCGTACCCGTTCAATAAAATCTTTGACAATTTTAAAATTGACATCAGCCTCAAGAAGGGCAACCCGGACTTCCTTGAGAGCCTCGGCAATATTCTCCTCGGAGAGAACCCCTTGGCCCTTGAGGTGCTTGAGTACTTTTTCGAATTTTTCACTAAGGGCATCAAACATACTGATCCAACCTACACGACTGAAAAAACAAGAAAAAGACAAAATGCCAGTGTAATCAAGCGCAGGGGGGCAAGTCAAGGAAAGTATGGGATTTAGCGGCCTTGGTTGGGCTTAGGATCGATGTGAAATACGCCAGGTAACATCCTCTTCTGACAGGTTGCCACATTCCTGTTGAACCTTCAACAAGATCCTCATCTTCGCCTCTCCTATGGCCTCGTCCTCACTCATAAATTGAGGGTCTGTTACCGCGCATTTAACTCGAACCTCCTCCTGTTGAGGAGCTTCGCCCTTTCCATAATCGATGGACCATTGGGAATAGGTCCACCCCAAATCTGTCTCCTTTTTAGTCAGTTGAATATTAGCAAAGACCTCTCCCATAGCCTACCTCCTATATTTGATGAAGATGCATGTAAAAAAGCGAACGGATCTTGACAGATCGAGGCCTTTTCGCTATCGTGCGATTCGTACGCCCAATCTATTTTTTCCTCATTTATTAGGAACTTACAAAGGCAAAACTTCAACCAGCCAACGAAGGTTTATGCGCCGCTCACCTTGGGTTCTTATATTATTTGTGCTCCTCGGAGGGCTCTTAGGCGGAATTCTTGGAAAAATTCTTCAAATCATTGCCCCCAAGGGGAACATTCAAAAGATTTTCTCTACGGCCCACACGGTGGGAATCACTGAGCCAGCCACCCTCGATCTGATTTTATTCGAAGTAACCTTTGGGTTTTCCGTGACCCTCAGCCTACTGATGATCCTCGGGGTCTTTCTTGGAGCCTACCTCTATAAACAATTTTGACCCAAAGGGCCCACTTCGATTATTTGGCTTCCAGGTCTTTGAGTTTCAACTTCCGTATCCGATCCCGCAAGGCCGCGGCTCGCTCAAACTCTAACTCTTTCGCCGCAGCCTTCATTTCCTTCTCCAGTTGAGCGATTAGTTTTAACGCATCCTCTGTGGCGCCATAGCCTGCCTCCGTTTCAGCCGCGATGTCTGTCAGGGGAAAATAATCCAATTCGGCTTGATTGTATTCGAGTTCTGGAATTCCCTTCTTCACACCTTCAGGGGTAATGCCATGCTTCTGATTGTATTGCTCTTGTAAGGTTCGTCGTCGTGAGGTTTCATCGATAGCCAAGTGCATCGACCTGGTGATCACATCTCCATACATGAGCACGCGGCCCTCAAGATGTCGCGCGGCTCGCCCTGCTGTTTGAATCAAGGACGTATGGGAACGTAAAAAACCTTCTTTATCCGCATCGAGGATTGCCACCAAACTCACCTCGGGAAGATCCAACCCTTCTCGCAACAAATTGATACCGACCAAGACATCAAACTGTCCGCGACGCAGGTCTCGAACGATTTCAGCTCGCTCCAATGTTTTCACATCTGAATGGAGATAGCGGACCTTCACACCGAGTTCATGAAAATACTCCGTGAGGTCTTCCGCCATGCGCTTGGTAAGGGTCGTGACAAGGACACGATTATTCCGGGCCACTTCCTTTCGACATTCTCCTAACAAATCATCGACCTGTCCCTTGGCGGGTCGTACCTCCACCAGAGGATCCATCAAGCCTGTCGGACGAATAATTTGTTCAACGACCGCATCTCCAGCATGACGTAACTCATAAGGTCCTGGGGTCGCAGAAACGTACACAACCTGGTGCATAAAGCCTTCGAACTCTTTGAAGGTCAAGGGGCGATTATCGAGTGCCGACGGCAGACGAAAGCCGTACTCAATCAGATTCTTCTTCCGACTACGATCGCCTTCATACATCCCTTGGACTTGGGGCACCGACACGTGCGACTCATCAGTAATTAAGAGAAAGTCTTTGGGGAAGTAATCGAGCAACGTGGGAGGTGGTTCGCCCTCCGACCGGCCACTCAGATGGCGGGAATAATTTTCAATCCCGTGGCAATACCCCATGGCGCGGATCATTTCCAAATCGAATCGGGTCCGCTGTTCAATACGCTGCGCCTCCACCAACTGGTTGTTGCGAGTAAAATAGGCAATGCGTTCATCCAACTCTGCCTCGATCCCATTCAAGGCTTGTTCATATCGATCTGGAGCAATGAGATAGTGTGTATTGGGATAGATCGGAACTTTGGGCAAACGGTTTAAGGAGGCCCCGGTGAGAGGATCAATTTCATGGATCGCATCGACGGTATCACCAAAGAGTTCGATCCGCACAGAGATGGCCTCAGACGAGGCAGGAAACACCTCAATGACATCACCTCGCGCGCGAAAGGTCCCACGATGAAAGTCTGTATCATTTCTCGCATATTGAATTTCGACGAGTTTCGATAAGATTTTTTCCCGACTGATTTCCATCCCTTCTTCGAGGTAGACCAACATCCCGTGATAAATTTCAGGCGAACCCAAGCCATAGATACAAGAGACCGAGGAGACAATGACCACATCATTTCGCTCAAGAAGTGCCCGCGTCGCCGAATGGCGCATTTGATCGATCGCATCGTTGATAGAGGAATCCTTCGCAATGTACGTATCGGATTGTGGGATATAGGCTTCTGGTTGGTAATAGTCGTAATAACTGACAAAATATTCCACGGCATTTTTAGGGAGAAAGGCTTTAAACTCCTGGTAAAGCTGACCGGCCAACGTTTTATTGTGAACCAAAATTAAGGTGGGTTTTTGCGTCCGCTCGATAAGATTGGCCATCGTGAAGGTTTTGCCCGAACCAGTCACCCCAAGCAGCACCTGATGTTGCTGTCCCGCCATGACACCAGCCGTCAGCTTGGCAATCGCCTGCTCCTGATCACCACAAGGCTGAAAGGGAGCGGACAGGGAAAAGGTATGCGGTTGCGGCACAAAAACCTCCAAACGGGCATTGTACTACAACTCAAGAAACTCGGAATGAGAAAAGAAGAGAATAGGAAGGGAAATGCAACAGGAAGGCAAGAAAAAATAGCCCCCACTCCAAGATCGAAAATATCTGATCTGAAGGAGGGGCTTAAATCGCTTAAAGATCCGAATAACTGTTTTAATAGGCCGCCGGTGGAGACAGGGGCTTCTGGGAAAAAATCCTCACGGTCTTAAGGTTATCAAAGCCTACGGGTGCTGACCCACGGGTGACTAATCCGACGCCACCTTCCCGCAACGAATCATCTTGAACAGACACGGCTAACTTGTGATCGAAATACGTTTCAATATACTCGGTAGAGAGGTTCGTATTCCGTTGAAATCTGATGGAATGCCAGCCTTTGTTCTTTCTCGTCACCGATGAGGTTCCCAGGACCTTTTCCTCCCCATTCATGACGCGAATAAGCGATAACTCATCTTTGGAAAAATCGACCAGGACGGCATAAAAATTCTTAGAATCTTTGACCGAGAAGACCCCCCCACCAATGCCACTCTGTTCATTTTCAAGGGGGCGAATACGAAAAATCACATCCACAAAGTCATAGGCGATCTTATCGGCTTGGAGAATGTGATAACAACCCTCCCCTCCACAGGGCTTTACCTGCTTGAGGAGATTCGGGGAGGAGAGCGCCTGGTCCCCAGAGGCGACAACCCAAGAGCCGGCACCATTCCCACCCACCGAGACCATGGAAAAGCCTTTTGGAGCTTGCCCGGCCACATCTTCATCAAACCGCCACTCGCCGCGTTGGAGGGCCTCGTTGGCTTTATTAATGTAGAGGTCTTCAGGGCCATAGGGCGTGCTCTTATCGTTGATGATGCGATCGGCCCAGACAGACGTCAGGACTCCGGTGAGACTCAACCCACACACCACGAATGCAAGGATTCCTTTGATAGGTACCTTTGGTTTTTTTTGTAAAGTATTCATGACGTACCTTCACCTCTAGACTAGAAAACTTTTACTGTTTATTGACCTGTTTCTTGATATCGAAAATTTCTTGGAGCCGCTGATCCCTGGCCTCTTCAATATGCCGAAGACGTCTGAAACGATCCCATGTCCACCACTTCAACTTTTCGGAAAAGGTGACTTGGGGGGAGGCACGCTCCCAGCTGTTTGTTGTTGAAAATCGTACCCCTCACCTTGATCACGGCTCTGAAAAAACCGTTTATACATATAGTCGTAGATCCCGCCGTTTTGATCCATAGATCCACCTGATTGTGCCAACCTGATTGATTTCAAGACCAATAGGATAGGCAGAGATTAGAAACTTGGCACTCTCAGGTCAGAATGGTACCCTGACAGACTGGGAAAACGCAACGGGTTGCCTCCTTCGACCAAGACAATCATGATGAAATTCATTTATCTTCTGGCCCTACACCTGATCCTGTTTCTTGTCCTGCTTCCTTCAACCGATATGGGAGCGACTCATGCTGCTGAGAGCCGGCCCTTATTCGACGCAGATTTAGAGAGTATTTCCCCAACCGGCATGCAGTCAGATATCGAGCAACTGAGTGGCCCAAACTTCAAGGGCCGTCAAACGGGGATGCCAGGAGACCACCTTTCCGCTCAATTTGTCATCGACCGCCTGCAACAACTCGGCGTACAGCCTGCCCAACCGACAACATCACTTGGCTCACGCTCATGGATACAGACCCAGGATCTCAGAGTTTCTCAAATCGAACCTCAACCACATTTCCGAATCCATAGTACCGCTGGATACAATCCCCAATTAGGCCTCGACTATCTCCCCATATTGGACTCCCTGTCCGTCAACGTCACCGCACCTGTGGTCTTCGTGGGCTATGGAATTTCGGATCCTGCTCGAAACTTTGATGAATACGAAAATATAGACGTACGCAATCGTATTGTGCTGTTCCTCAGAGGAAAACCGACGTCCTATCCCAAAAGGATTTCCCATGCAGAAAAAGAACGGACCGCAAGGAACAAGGGTGCGGTCGCGTTTCTCACGGTAACAGGACCTGTCCTCAGCGGATATGCGAAACGGCGCGGCATGACAACCACACCACTTGCGTACTACGGCCAAACCGAATCGAGTGATGACCGACCCCTTCCCGGTGCCTGGATCAGCCCAAAGATCGCCGAAAGCATATTGACTGGAAACCCTTCAGATACTCCCAAGGAATTAGCCTCCATCCAAGAACAACTTAACGCCAGAAAAGAACCTCAATCGCGGAAGACCTCGACGGTCATACACCTAAAATGGTCCAGCCAAGTCATGCACGGCCAGCTTGTGAATGTACTGGGAAAGATTCCTGGGAAAGGAAAGCTGGCCAATGAGGTGGTTGTTCTTGGAGCCCACCGTGACCACTTCGGGGAACAGGCAGGACTCCTGTTTCCTGGAGCCGACGATAATGCCTCGGGCACCGCGGTTCTGCTGGAGGTTGCGCGTGCCCTCATGCAGAGCAAAACGACCGAAAGAAGAACGATCGTGTTGGCTTCCTTCAGTGGAGAAGAAGCCGGCATGCTCGGCTCGAAATTGTATGTTGCTCAACCTCCACTTCCTCTCACCCAAACGGTAGCCATGGTGAACGTGGACCATGTGGCGGTGGGAAATGGCATGCTCACGATTGGGGTAACCCATCAACCGAAAGCAATCGCAGAGGAAGCAGGAGTGATTTCAAAACTTAAAGATAAACTTAAAGTCTATGGATTCTTTCCTGGCGGAGATCATGTCCCCTTTCACCAAGCCGGCATTCCTACAGTCACCGTCGTCACCGCTGGACCACACCCACACTTTCACCAACCAGGCGATACTTCCGACAGTATAAAACCAGACATACTGACACGTGCGGCTCAGTATGTCCTTGCCGTCATCTCCCACCTTGCCACCAAACCTTAAACCATCACATTATGAATACGCCCGCGCACATCATCATTAATTTAGCCGTCCTTGGCCATCACCGACCACCCAAACAACAACTTGCTGTGGTTGCCGGCTCGATTCTTCCTGATGCCCCAATGTTCTATTTTTACTTTGTCGAAAAGGTCATCAGGCAAGTCCCGGAATCCGTCATCTGGCAGCATTACTTTCAACCTGGTTGGCAAAACTTCATTGATTCTTTCAACTCGCTCCCCCTCATGGCAATAGTCCTGGCCCTTGCCTACTATTTGAAATCACCCATCGGCATCATGGTAAGCCTCAGCATGATCCTCCATGTTGTAGGCGATCTACCGGTGCATCATGATGATGCCCACAGACACCTCTTCCCCTTTCTCGATTGGCGCTTTGAAAGTCCCGTTTCCTATTGGGACCCTCGCCATTATGGACAGATCTTCATGCCGCTCGAAATACTCACCGTGTTTCTCTGCGCTGGATGGATTATCTTTAAGGGGCAGTGGATAGGGTCAAAAGTCCTCGCGGGAATTATATTGGGCACCTACGGGATCTTCTTTTCCTATGCCTGGATGATGTGGGGGTAAGCTAAACAACATTGAGTTCTTTAGACGAACAGTATGAAATAAATTTATGTGGAATCTCTCAATCTCGTGGAGGGAATTGAGCTAGCAGTAACTTAATCTCACCTAAAGCGTCCCTCTAAATCTTCTCATTTCAGACCAAAGCTCCTTCAATTTAAAGTAAAAGCATTACTTGAGACTTCCATTTCCCATCAAACCATTTTCCCCATATTTTTAACCTGTTACACAGGAGATCAGAAGTGGCAGTTGATTTCAAGAATAATTGAGCGTATGAGGCATAGAAGATTCATCGAATGGACCAAACAATCCCGGTAACTATCCGTCATTTCTCAACCAGGGAAAGGAGGGAAATATGGGGCCGACGAAAGCGATTGTGAAAGATGGAGCCATCTGCGATGCCAAAACAGGACAAGTGATCAAAGATGGCTTGGAGACCCACCAGGAAATTGAAGACTATGCCGCCCACCATTATATTGTCCTCCCCGTCGTCGATAAATCTTGTAAGGCCTGGCAGCTAGATGGAAAGCCTGTATTTTGTTTGCGAGGCACGCGCTTTGAAACATTGGATGATCAACAAGTTCACCTGGCCCGCTGCCCCGATTGCGGCGGTATGGGTATTCGCACCGACGAACCGATGGTGGAATCGGACTGCATCCGCTGTGTGCAATGCGGCCATGAATTCGACACCAGGCTCGAAATGATGGAGAGTTAAATGTGAACAGGCAATACCTGCATAGCAAAACTTCCCAGTGGTTGATGGTCATGGGAATCGTTCTAACTATGTCAACTGCCACTTGGGCCGACGACTTTGATCAAAAGCGATTGAAGGAAATTGAGAAGGCCTACAAATCAGGAGTTCTCACGCAGGAGGACTATGAATTTAAAAAAGGGTTAATCGAGAAAGCCATAGAACGGTCAAAGGGACTGAGCACGAGCCCGACCATAGGAAAGATCCCTTCCTCTATCACAGATGAGTACACAGGCCCCAACCGGAGATTCCAAGCTGAGGACAAATCCTTTATGACCCGGGTCCCGCTTGGTTGGAGACCTCAAATAGCTGTCGTGAACTATCGACCAGCCTATATTTTTGCCCCACCCAGGGAAGGAGAGGATAAGGTGGCGGTCGGAAGCGGCGTCACCACGGCAAAGGATATAGAAGAATTAGCACAACAGACCATTGCCTGGACAAACAAGGCCTTTCCCTTTCTCAAGCAACAGGGAGCGGCCAGATTTACCGACATTGAGGGACATCAGGCCGTCCTCTTGTCCTATGAGGGAACCACCCCCCAAGGTCAACCGGTCAGAGCTTGGAATGGCGTCATCCTGAAAGGCATCTTTTTTTATTCGGTCCTTTCCGCGGCCGATCCCAGCACCGCCGACCGGGTAGAGCAAAAGGCCAAGTATATCCTTCACCAACTACGCCCGAACGTCATTCCAGAAAATCACAAACTGGCCCAAGCCCTGGTCGGACGCTGGACCTATTACGAGAGTAGCAACTCCGGAGTAGGCAGTACGCGAAGCGGCGGATTTGTGAATAAGCAAGTGACCTTCACAGCAGACCAACGATTTGAATATGTCGGCGGAGTCTATCTGGATTCGAACCTTCCCGGAGGAGGGGGCGGAACAGTCAATAGCCATCAATCGAACAGCGGAACCTTCAACATTTACGGCAACCAGCTACTCGCCAAGCTCCCCGACGGCAGCGAGGCTCTGTTTGGTCTCGAACTCATCGCAGATGGCGGTATAAAAATAAACGGTGCCATGTTTTTGAAAGAATAATCGTGCCATGCCTACTCATTTCAACATATTTTAATCCTCAAGTATTGATGCTTCGCCTACCGGAAAATCGTTTCCGTGACTTCCTACACGAACATTTGCTGAACACCCCTTGTATGGTAATATGGCCAATACCGTAGGGATATTTACGGTCCCAATGTATCTCAGCTAGGGCCACTCCCTTCTCCAAACGTTAGTGTTACTCTCACATGTTTATTTCGTGCCACAGACACCAAGATGAATCTATCACCCATAATCGAGAAGTTCCTCTTATATCCCGACATGAATGATCTTGCGTATGTGACTAACAGCCAACGCCACCAACGGTTCACGTGGTGAACAAGTCCTTGCTCCAAGGCACGGGGCTGGCAGTAATGTTAGCCTTGGCCGGATTTGTTCTCGCCTACCAGTTCGTAGAACCGGCCCCACCGAAAGTTTTAACCTTTGCCACTGGCAGCTCGACAGGCGCATACCAGGCCTTCGGCCTGGCCATGCGCGATATTCTGGCGGCGAATGACATCGAACTCAAACTACACAACACGGCCGGTAGCAACGACAATGTAAGATTATTGAGCGAAGGAACGGTAGATATCGCCATGATACAAGGCGGAACTTCCTTGGACGAGATACCTGGCAGTGAGAAATTACGTTCCCTCGCAAGCTTGTACTACGAACCGTTATGGATCTTTCACCGTCTAGATCCGGCGCCTACCCAACTTTCGGCCCTTGCTGACCGACGAGTGAATCGTGGTCCTTCGGGCAGTGGGACCAGAAGCCTGGCGGACGAACTACTGACGTTAAATGGCATCGAGGGTAAGAACTTTAGCGAATTAAGTAATGCCGATGCGGCTACAGCCCTGCAGGCCGGTAAATTGGATGCAGTGTTTTTAGTAGGTGGCGAAACATCCAAAGAGATTCAAGCGCTGCTGCATGCACCGGGGATTGCCCTGATGGATCTCCCACGGGCCGAGGCCTATCATCTTCATCGTCGCTACCTCTCACCTCTGACCTTGCCACCCGGCGGCATCGATCTCGCCAGTGAACGGCCGCCAACGCAGAGAGAATTAATTGGGGTCACGGCAATGCTCGTTGCTCGTACAGATTTACATCCGGCCTTAGTCGACCTGCTGCTCCTATCGGCGCCACAGATCGTCGGGGGAGATGGCCCATTTCACCAAGCGGGACAATTTCCAACGGATCAATTTGTGTCGATTCCTTTGGATGAGGAAGCTCAGCGCTTCCACAAACGTGGTCCTTCTTTTCTTCAGCGCTTTCTTCCCTTCTGGGCCGCCACGTTAATTGATCGACTCGTCGTCATGGTCATTCCCCTGGTGGCGCTCATCCTGCCATTGTTCAAACTATTCCCACCTCTTTACCGGTGGCGAGTACGATCTCGCATCTATCGCTGGTATGCAGACCTACAGCAAATTGAATCAAATCTGGATGGAGGGAGAGCCAACCAGGATGAATTGACCGCCGCCGTGCGTAAGCTGGAAACGGAAGTGAAACAGGTGGAAACCCCGTTATCCTATGCCGACCAGCTGTATCAGTTGCGCACCCATATCGATCTAGTCCAATCACGGATTAACCAGCAGACTACTCAGAAATAACCACTCTCGCAAGAACAGCAGTACGTACTTTCTACCAATGCACTGCAGAGCAACGTCTCGCCTATACAGGATAAAAAGGTGGAGAGAGTAGTCAAATCGGGCTGGTCTGGGGCCGGGAACCTAAAAAAGACTCCCGACCCCTTACGCTACCCTTACTCTTTTATTTGCGGAAGACTGGATAGCCCAGCGTGTAAATCCACTTATCGTCTTTCGCCGCTGTCTTCGGCGCAAGCTTCAACGCTGGCGTATGGCAGGGAAGACAGTCGGTCTTATAGTTTTTCGACGATGTCTGCTTAGGATTGTCGGCGCTGAAGAACGACCATCCCCATCCATCACCCCACAGCGATGAATCCTTATACCGGCCTTTTGTATCCCGGACCAACACGAACCACCCTTTGAGGGTAGTACCGTGACCTACAGCAGGCCCGGTAGTCATGGACATGGTTTCGGCATTCAGCAATTCTTTGACCAAAACCGCCCCGTCAGGAAACCGACCAGTTCGCTTGTAGTATCGAATAGTCTCCGGTTGGGTATACACCACATGATATTCGTGGAGACCTGGCCCATTCTTTTCAAGTGCATCTCCCGTGTTCGTATGAGCCCAGGTACCGAGAGTTGGCCACAGGTGGTAGTCTTCCGGAACCGAGATGGCTCCGGTATTCACATCGACATTCGGCACAAAAGACAGCTTTTCACCGACTGGAGCAGCATTGCCCTCTTTCGCAATTCCACCAATCAGCATACTCGCCCCAGCCAAGAAAAAAATTGACATTGCAATCGCTACATATTTCATATCTGTCTCCTTCACCCTTTCCTTGATAGAAAGGGAAATGAAGCCCACCGCGGAGGAGCGGCAGGCCTCACCCCTATCCAATCATAATTCCGGTCATAATTCTGATGGAGCCTTGTCTTTGATTTCCTTCCAATTGGCTTCGGATTTCTTAATGAACCCAGGGACATCTTCTAACCATTTGTTTTGGATGTCCTTATCCAAATTCAAATAAAGAGTTCCGTCGACAATTTTCCAAGCCTCAGGGTCAGAGACAAACTTCTTCCCCACGGCCACGCCATAGGCACAGTAGCCACCATAGGCCGGGATATACTTCTCAGGATTGGCTTCAAAGGTTTGCTTGTTCTCCTTGCTGGAAAAGGCATAGGTCACGCCCTCGAACTCGGCTACGTGATACCCACTCCCCTTCATGGGTTTACCATCGGTGAAATAGGCCACCGGGTCATACCCGCTGATTCCAGGAGTACTGTTACGAACATCCGCGGCAAAAGCTGCCGTGGAGAGCATGGCCAATCCCAAAACCATTGCTGTGAACATACTGCTTATCTTGAACTTCATGTCAGACCTCCAAATGGTGAGTAAGTTAAAATGAATATGTATACTGATCTGTATACTTTTAATGCTTAGTCGAGCCGAAATGGCGATCCTTACAACCCAGATCAATGTATTTATGGTTTCTGCTAAAATAGTATAAATAATTAATATTTAATAATTTTTAGAGTTTTTATGAGGAAGGAACTGGGCTTCATCATGATATTTTCATTGATATAAATAAGTAGACAAACTAGTATTTACATATGCCTACAAAGAAAACCGCCCTCTCAATTAGAGAACGATTGATTAATACCGCCATCGAGCTATTTGCCGAGAAAGGATTCCACGCAACCGGCATCGATACCATTCTGGAGAAGTCCGGAGTCGCCAAGCGCTCCCTCTACAACCATTTTCGTTCGAAGGACGAATTGATCCTGGCAGCGCTCCGTCAACACGATGGCTTATTTCGAAATTATTTCATGCGGCAGGTTGAAGGGGCGTCGGATCGACCCAAGGAACAACTCATGGCCATTTTCGATGTGGCCGAGGAGTGGTTTGCCCAGAATAATTTTTTTGGCTGTATCTTTATCAACGCGGCAGGAGAATATTCAGAGGCGGGCACTCCAATACGTGAGGCGTGCAAAGACTATAAAACCCTCATGACGGAATATATCCAACAACTGTGCAAAAAGGCCGGCGCAAAATACCCTGAAGAACTGGCAGAAGAACTCGCCCTCCTACTCGAAGGCGCCATCGTCACCGCTCAAGTCTCACAAAAACCCAAAGCTGCCGAAATCGCCAAACGAGCGGCCCGCATCTTGATTGAAAAAGAGATTCCCACAAAGAAGAGACGCTCCTAACGACAGGAACATCCTTTAATATTCTTCTACTCTAGGAATAACAACTGCACAAATACCTCGCATACCTGAAGACATCCTAAGCCCCACCTCAACTCTATTTAAGGTGTGGGAGTCTTTTTTTAAACGCCGGACTCGCCTTAGAATACCTTCTCTATCCACATTTCGGAGTCAACGAACATAGCGTAACAATTCGAATCCTTTAACGCTTACTACGTTTCCTCGAAAAACATCCTATCAGCCGCCTTCACACTCATCCGACTCTTGTTGCCAGATCTTCTTTCCTACTCTTCACGAATTTTTTTTTAAAAAACTGTGAACAAGCTCACCTGGATATTTTGAGAGCTTTGTTACGATTCGAATAGAGACTCTCTATGCGATTTAGGTTTTTTACTGCAGAAAACACCTAACTCCATGCTTATCCACACACCGAGAATATGAGGAGGCCATTATGAAAACAGCATTACACAACAGGATTGTACCGCTCTTGATTTTGACTATCTTTTGTCTATCTACACAGGCCCTTGCACTGGACAAGTCGCGAGGCGTGTATCGAATTCCTTATGCAAATGGTACGTCTGTCAAAATTACCAACGACCACAATAAACATACTCCTATTGGTAGAATCGATATGGTGGGCAAAAAGGGTAACAAACCCTATAAAATCGTGGCTGCTGCTAGTGGGCACATCCGATATATCGTCGACAGCTTCAGCAAACGGGTTGACAGCTCTAGTGGCGACCCCTGTACCAATAATTATGTTTGGATCGAACATGCGAACGGAGAGTGGACAAAATATTCGCATATGAAGAAACACTCCACGACGAAAACCGCCAAGCTGAAGGTTGGCCAGTTTGTGAAAGCAGGGACCTTTCTTGGGTATGAGGACAAGGTTGGGTGTGCCTCAGGATCACACCTTCATTTCGAAGTCGGGGTACCCCGGACAAACGACCCCATCTCTACAACGGGAGGATTCCTCAGAGACAACTCAGGGAGTAAACGAAACCGAATCCCCAGAATTTGCGGGATCTCCGGTGGAATTTTTGTTGATGATACAACTTATACCGCAAGGAAAGTTCCAAGCAATATCCCTTCAGGCTTTAAAGAGGTTGCACGGCACGGCGTTCCAGCTCGGGATTACCAATGTTTGTTTGACCAAGCTACAAATGCTAATTATGAACTGGAATGGATTGACGGTTTCGATCACAAGGGAAAGGTGTACTTCAATGTTGTCTTCCGCCCAAAAAGTACTGCCAAGTGGGTTGCTTTCCATGGGCTAACCAGTTCCGGCTATCAAAAGAAATTCACGACCTATACCCAAAAGGGCTATAGCCCAACACAGGTGGAAAGTTACCGTGATGGGAATAGCATACGTTATGCGATCATTCTGAAGAAACGTTCGGGCCCAAAATTCATGGCTTACCACGGCCTTTCGCCGACGAAACATCAAAATAAAGTTGACGCCCTGACCAAAAAAGGCTGGCGACCTAAGAACATCTCAGTCGTATCAATTGGCGGAACTCGTAGCTACACGGCCCTTTATGAGAAAACGAACGTTGGTAGCTATATGGCCAAATCCTTTATGACCCCTGGACAATACCAGCAACGATTTAATGAGAATTCCAAAAAGGGACGGCAGGTTGCCTATCTGAATGCCTATAATCATAAGGGCAAACAATACTTTTCTGCCATTTGGAATTCGAAAACCAGCGGGCCTTACAAAGCACGGCATGGTCTGAGTGGCAGTCAATATCAAACGGAATGGACCAACACGACAAAGTCTGGGTTTCTTACTCGCAATGTCACGGGATACAGCTCAGGTAATTCTGTCAATTACGCAGCCGTATGGCGGAAAAACTAAAACAACCTACACTCTCCGGGGTTAAGAAAAAGAAACGATTTGGCAACATGTCAGAAACTTTTCCTTAATCCAGAGAACGATTGGTTGCTTCTCCCAAAAAGCTCCCGCCCTTTCGAAAGCAGTCAGGGCGGGAGTCTTTTTATCAACGGTCCGGTTGATTCCGACTCTCCCACCCAATTAAGGCAAATTGGTATTTAGGGGTCGGATTTAGGGGTCGGGAGTCTTTTTTAACCAGCAGATTCTTATTTTTTTGATTAGCTTTCACAGTTAGGTACTTTCGTCTTGCTCTTATTTTTGTCCTCAACAGGCCTCTGATTTTCCATGATATTGCTACTTTTGTTGTGCCTGATGGACTTACTCAACGCATTGAGTAAATTTACTCAGTCTATTGAGTAAATTGTTGCTCACGACCTTCCTCTCACCATGAACCCATACGCAGTGTCCTTCTCCTCTCTTTTAAATACTCTGCTTTAACCAGATTATCACTTGCCTGCCCCCTCCTGCTTGACACCTCTCATAAGTTGTGTTACAAAATGTCGGTATTTATTAATATCTACCTGCTTTTTATAACATATGGCAAAGGGCTCGAAATCGGACCAAGTTCTCGCACTAACTAAGAAGATGGGAATTCTTCGCCCGCGAGACCTCATTCGACACAATATCCCATCCATATATCTAAGACGGCTTTTTCGTCAAGGAAAACTCACCCAACCAGGACGGGGACTGTATATGATTCCCAGTACCGAACTGACCGGGGAACACAGTCTGGCTCAAGCTTCGAAGCTGGTACCACAAGGAGTCATCTGCCTCCTCTCCGCTCTCAGATTTCATGGTCTTACGACTCAGGCTCCGTTTGAAGTCTGGCTCGCCATAGATTTTAAATCTCGTCCTCCCACGCCCAAATCCCCACCTATTCGGGTGGTTCGAATGTCAGGAAAGGCATTCTCCAATGATGTCCAACCACATAAGATCGAAGGTGTTCCCGTTCGAGTATTCAGTCCTGCCAAAACGGTTGCAGACTGTTTCAAATTTCGAAATAAGATTGGGCTCGATGTCGCACTGGAAGCACTCCGAGATTATCGGCGTCAATATCGGAGTGGAATGGACGACCTCTGGCAAGCTGCAAAAACTTGCCGCGTAACTGCCGTGATACGACCCTATCTGGAGGCACTGGGGTGAATCAGAAGCACGTGAAAGACATAGCGGCATCGGTTCGTCAGCGTCTCCTTAACCTTTCGCATGAACGTGGCGAAGACTTTCAACTTACACTCATCTATTATGCATTGGAACGGTTGATGTACAGACTTAGCCGTTCACCGCATCGTGAACAATTTGTCCTGAAAGGAGCGATGCTTTTTTTATTTGGAGCAAGAATCCCCACCGTGCGACACGAGACCTTGACCTGTTGGGTCGAGACGAGAATAAGGTCTCAGCACTGAAGCAAGCGTTTGGGGAAATTTGCCAGACTCCCGTTGATGATGACGGACTCAAATTTTTAATTGAATCCATCACTGGCGAATCGATTCGTGAGGGGGATGAATATAAAGGGGTCAGACTCTCCTTCGAGGCACGGGTGGGAGTCGCAAAGATACCGATCCAGGTCGATATTGGTTTTGGCGATGCTGTCCTACCACAAGCAGAACTGCTGGATTACCCGACGATGTTGGACTTTCCATCTCCACACATCTATGCCTATCCTTGTGAGACTGTTGTCGCCGAGAAGTTTCAGGCTATGGTCGTCCTAGGAATAGCCAATAGCAGAATGAAGGATTTTTTTGATATCTGGTTTCTTGCCAGACAGTTTGGTTTTGACGGGTCTCGACTCTCTCGCTCGATTCGCTCTACATTCGAAAGACGAAAGACCCTTTTGCCACGAACAGTCCCTCTTTGTCTATCACCAGGGTTTTATGAAGATCGAAATAAGCAGATCCAGTGGCGAGCTTTCCTCAATAAGTCAAAGTTAAATGGAAGGAGTTCGGAACTTGCCAATGTTGTCCAATTCCTTCACTCGTATCTTTGGCCACCAACTACTGCTCTCACAAAAGGAGAAACCTTCGAACAACACTGGCCAGCTGGTGGACCATGGGAAGCGTCTTAGCGGTAGAACTTTAAGGCATTGAGGTCTTTTTTTTTAAACGCAAATAGCAATAAGGTTCGTCTACGCCTACTAGATATTGCCCGTCTTGCAATAGGAGTTAATCCCTGCCCTTCAGATCATCAGGCGTTATTCAACTATTTCATTTATAATACGGTCTTACGTCTCATCGACCGATTGACTGTTTGAAATCCATTTTGGAAGGCCATGACAGATCAATCAGCTCCTATTACCGCTTCGATGCTGTACGACCTGGTCTCCTGCCCTCATCGGGTGACGATGGACCTGTTTGGCGACCCAGCTTTGCGCGATTCACCGAACCCATTTATCGAGCTGCTGTGGAAGAAGGGGGCCTTGTTCGAGCAGGAGGTGATGACCGGCACCGGCACTCCCTTTCTCGATCTTTCTCCCCTTCGCAGCGATGAAAAAGAACGACGGACCATGGAAGCCATGCAGGAAGGAACGGACCTTATCTACGGTGGGCGCATTCAGGCCGATGATCTGCTTGGGGCACCTGATCTGCTTCGCAAAGAAGGTGCCGGCTATATCGCTGGTGATATTAAGTCCGGTGCCGGAGAGGAAGGGTCGGAGGACAATAGAAAGCCCAAGATTCATTACGCCGTCCAACTCGGACTCTATACCGACATTCTTGAGCGAAAAGGATTGTCAGCGGGTCGCCACGCTTTCGTATGGGACGTACATGGCGATGAGGTCCTATACGATTTCAATAAATGTTACGGCACAACAAATCCTAAAACTTTGTGGGAGACCTATCAAGAAACTCTTCAAGAAGCCAAGGCCATCGCAGACCAACGCCAGAAAACCCTTCCTGCTTATACCGCTCCCTGTAAACTCTGCCATTGGTATTCTGTCTGCGTAAACCAGGTCAAAGAGAGCGATGATCTCTCCATGATTGCAGAACTTGGCCGTTCAAAACGGGATGTCATGCAAGAACATGTTGCGAGCGTGACCGAGTTCTGCAAGGCCAACCCGGAATCGTTTATGTCTGGGAAGAAGACTGTCTTTCCCGGCATTGGGCAGGCCACGCTCAGGAAATTGCACGATCGCGCGAAGCTTTTGAAGAAGAAAACCGGAAAGCCCTACCTGCGAGCGCCGATCACACTGCCCAACGAGGACAGAGAACTGTATTTCGATATCGAGGTCGATCCCTTACGCGATATCTGTTACCTGCATGGATTTGTTGAACGGCAAGGCAGGAACAATGCCGCTGAAACCTTCCATTCTTTTTTTGCCGATGAGCCCACACCTGAATCTGAAGAACAGGCCTTTGCCGACGCCTGGCATTTTATGCAGGAACGACAGCCCTGTGCGATCTACTATTACTCCAAATACGAACGGACGATCTATCGCAAGCTTCAGGGGAAATATCCAGACGTCTGTACGGCGGAAGAGATTGAAGCGCTCTTTGATCCAGCCTCAGCCATCGATCTCTACACCGACATTGTAAAAAAATGGTCGGAATGGCCGACTTGGGATCAATCGATTAAAACGCTCGCGAAGTTTCTGGGCTTCTCGTGGCGGGATACCCATCCGTCGGGTGCCGCTTCTATTGAATGGTTTCATCGATGGGTCGAAACAGGCGACCGTGAAATCCGACAACGGATTCTGGATTACAACGAAGACGACTGCCGCGCCACCCGCGTCCTCCGCGATGCGCTCGCAACCCTCCCCGTCCTCTCCAATCCTAAGTAAGTGGTCGGGAGTCTTTTTTCACTAACCTACCTTAGATCACGCCAATTACCTTATCCCAACCAACCAGTGAATTTAGAACGAGGCCAGGGTGTATCCATCCATGAGGTATCAGGAAGTGGTAATTGAGCGGCCTCTCCGACGGTTAACCATCCATCCGGTAATTCTGCATAGGATACGGTTCCTCGCTTGGTGACCCAGCTCACCTTTCTCGCCTGTTCGCTGGCTTCTGCGACATCCAAGGTCAACCGACAATCTTGGGAAACATAATCCAATACCGTTTGATACGCACCCTCTCTCCACAGTTGGGGCGCAACTGCGCCATCAACGTTAGCGGGCTTGCTCGCTCCAATGGCTTGAGCGACAGCATTCAGTCCAACAGCAAAACCCTTTCCACAAAAGAAATGAAACATCATATCAACATGACCTAAGGCTAACAGCCGACAATCATCAATCAGCCCGGATTCTTCTGCTAAAATGTCAAAATCGAACCCCAGTCCATTATGGGTAATGATGGTATAGCCACGGTCAACTTTAGCCTTAAGATGATCAATACAGGCGGTTAAATCTTGCTTCGTCATCTGTGGAGCAGGAGTACCGTCTTCATTTTTTGAATAGTAATTCTCCGCCACCAACTCATCGCTAGCCCAGGTCGCCATACAGGTAATCCCAAGTGGCCGATGGTCATGGAGGTCCCCAAAGTCCTCAGGTAAGATCTTTGCCGTTTCAATATCAAACGCCAAGTATTTTCTGGACATCTTTCCCTCAAGCTCTGACTTGAACGATTCAATTGCCGTCCCTTATACCACTTCTGAACCAGGTTAGAAATGCGGGATTGCCTGGGAAGATTCTCTTGAGGTGAACTTTCCCCCAAAAAACTATATAATTTTGCCTTGCGTCGGACCTAGTTACATTAGCCGACTGAAGATGGAGTATTTTAAGGAGGACTTATGGAGTGGAGAGCCAGTCATATTTTGGTGAAGGAAAAGGCGTTAGCCGATGACCTGAGAAATCGATTAAGGGATGGCGCCAGATTTGCCGACTTGGCACAAGAATTTTCGACTTGCCCCAGCAAATCAAAAAGTGGTGATCTCGGATGGTTTGGACCAGGGAAAATGGTCAAAGCCTTTGAAGATGCCGTGAAACGCTTGGGACATGGAAGCCTAAGTAATGTGGTCAGGACCCAATTTGGATATCACATTATTAAGAAAACCGGCCAGAAGGATTAATTCCTGTTCTTCCAGTCCACCGAGCCCAGGAATGTAATGGGGGAACGGTTGGCTTTCCTTTTGCGCATATGACCATTTGCTGCTTCAATACACACTAATACTCACCTCTGGGGCAAACCCACTTTCATTCAGGGCCGTATCGTAGGCGGTCACAGAGAAATAGTACGTCGTACCAGGTTGTAGGTTCTCTACCGAATGAGAGGTCACCGGCCCAACATCTACCGGGGATCCATATCCACCTGGTTTAGTCCCCTGATACACCTTATATCCTGCTATGTCAGGCTCGACATTTGGACTCCATTGAAGAAGGGCTGAGGAAGGAAGAGTCGGTGGAGCCAGAATCAAAGTGATGGGTATGCCAACTGGGCTATTGGTGGCTTCATTACTTTGAACCTGTACCATCCCACTATAGGTCCCTGCCTCCAAACCTGAGATTTGAGCTGTTAGATTCACAGTATCGGTTTCGTTGGTAGTTGTGCCGGAATTGGCACTTAACGTGAGCCACGGAATGGATTCCACCAAGGTCCATGAAAAGCTTCCGTCCCCCTGATTCATCAAATTGAGCGTTTGCGATGCTGGATCTGATGCACCTTCCTGGCCTGAAAAAGTAAACGCCGTTGGGGTTTGCGCTATCGTCGGGTCGGCCGGGACAACGGTTACCGTAACCTGGATCGAACTGGGAACAAATGAAGGATCGGTCGGGATTACCGATACCATTTCCTGGTACGTACCAGGCTCCAGTCTGGCAATCAAAGGGATCACGGTAATAGAATCCGTTTCTCGCCCCGTGGAACCCGAATGTGATGAAACCGAAATCCAGGATGCTGAGGTTGTCACCTTCCATGGTACCGATGTTTTTGATCGTGATTTCTTCGAAATTGTTACTTGCTCCCTTTGGGGAGAGAGTGCCCCATCTTTGCCGGTAAAGCTCAAGCTCGTGGGAGAGACCTTTAAGCTAGCTGATTTGTTGTTTTTGCGTGCGACATGATGAAGATAGGATGGACCTTTCTTATCCACGTTTGCGGTTCGGACTTTCCAATCAGGTATCGAAAATGCCAGAGCAGAAGTCTGCGTTTCAACTATTAATAGGGATACACTTACGACAAACAACAAAGTAATAAAAAAAACGTGCCGAATACCTGTCATGTCTATTCTCCCTTCACGTGATCAGAATGCATTACATTGGCGTGCTGGGAACGAGCAAGCGACATGCCAAGGGAGGGGCAATTTACGCACCCTTAAAGTTAATAGATCTTATGTGGAGTTAGGAAGAATTGGCGACGTTTGCGGAAGTGCCGGGTATCTCGAGGGCACCCATCACTGCTGTATGAATCCCCATAACGAGTCGTTCGGTCTTGAACAAAAGTGGGGCCGGACGAAATCGATAACAAGAACAGGGAATGACGTTTTTTGTCCTAATATCTTTCGCCCAGATTTTCAACGGGGCCCCTTACGCTGCCAGGAATATTTTTTATTCCAGAGGGTCCAGAATATGGAGGCAATACGTCTCGACTTTACTTGGCCCAAATCATTTTGGTCTATAGCCAATCACGAACAACAGGTAGGCCCCAATTCATCTTATATCTGTGTAAAGGGAGGATGAAAGAAGGACGTGTGCTATAGCCCCACCGGTTGGAACCGTGGGAACACATCGAGGCAGGCCCACAACAAAAAAACAGTACCTTTTTACTCTTTTCTCAGGAACCCACTCTTGGCTCGCCTTACCTGCATGAAGGCGAGAGCAAGAGTGGGATGAAATGCGATAACCTTTTAATGAAATGAATGGTTCGCTTGGCTTATTTAATGGACCGATCAATGAAATTTTCAACTTTGGCCAATGCCTTACCGGCCTTTTCGACTAAGCCAATGACCTTCTTTTTAGTAGACTTCCCCAACTTGTTCCCTTTTTTGCTAGTCCGCCGAACAGCCTTTTTCCCTTTTCGCTTGAGAGTTGAAGCTTTCCGCTTGACTTTTTTCGCACCTTTGGTTGCTGCCTTGGATGCTTTCTTTTTTAATTGGGATACTTTCTTTTTGGCTTTTTTCGTTTGGCTCTTCGCCTCACTTTTTGCTCGTCGAACACCCTTTTTGACTTTTCCCGCAGCGGTCTTTCCTTTTTTCCTCACAACTCGCTTGGCTTTTTTGGCTGCGCCGCCCACTCGTTTTTTTGCCTTTCGAACTTTTGACCCAACCGCCATGGTTTCTCCTTTCGATTAAAGGACACACCGGAATGAATAATTCTCAGCCTTCCGGTACATACCAACACTGATGATTAAATGCAATCGGAAAATTTTTTCTGGCAGGAGGCGGACTATTCCACCCGTATGTTTGATCTTTTTTGTGATGCCTGAAAACTTTGAAGGACCCTTTCGACTCAAAGGACTTGACGCCCTTGGAGACAACGTTTCTTGATTCAATTTTCCTGCGGCGCAGGCAACGATATCACCATCGCACCAAGTGTATCTCCCAGTTTCACGGGGTCGCCTCCTTGCTTCATGGAATTATGGCAAGCCACACAAGTCTGATCTGAGGCCACTTCGGCATAGACGGCATGAAACCGTGAGCTAGATCCTACTCCCTCCCAATTCGTGACAGGTTGAGCAGGATTTCTTGTAATATCAGCCAAGGCATCATGCTCAAACTTCGATTTGGGTGTGTTGTCCGGATTTAAGGGATTGAAACTTATGAGTCGGATATCCAAGCCTTCCGCCTTCAGATAGCGGCCGGTATCGAGAATCAGCTGGTCCGGAAGAGGAAGCGCCTTTTCCTTCTTCCAATTGACTGCAACATGGGCGATCCCTTGAGACTCCATCGGTTTTACGACATTGGTTTCGTAGACCGCTCGCGAGGCCATCAAAGCTGAGCGCAAGTAGGCCGCTACGTTTTCCGCGGGATACCGAATCCCGTCGCCTTGATTAGATGTCGGCATCAGCAACTTCCAATACCCCACCAGTGTCAGAATGCCGACCAATACAATCATGCCGCCCCACAGCATATGACGACTCATGTCAATCCCCTCCCCTCCCGCAAAAATAAATTCTTATCTTCAGGCGGTTTTGAGTACCATCGTCTCTCTCCAAATAACACATGGTCTGGATTCGTCCCAAAACTCTCCCTTCCATCAATGCTCCGGATATTCTTCACCAATCCCCAGACGGCTTTTAAGCCAATCCCATTCCAACTTTTCCGGGGCATCGATATACTGATCGGAATGGTTAGCTACATGTTCCATGTAGGTTCGCTTCACGGTCCACTCAAGCTCGACGTTCTTTTCACCATGTTCCACCACATCAAACGTTCCATCACTAAATCGAACGGTACAATACTCGATAATGGTTTCCGGGTCTTCTTCGTAAATGCCGACACCGATATTTCGACCACCCAGGGCGCGCTCTCCCAGTTCAACAATTTGTTTATATGGAAATTGCTCACGGTGTTCCCGCAGAGCCAAGTTACAAATATTAAGATACCGCAGAAACAAGGACATGAGTTCTGACTGTGATTCCATGGCTCAAACCATCCCCTTTCATTAAAACCAATTGGTAAACTCCTCCACTTGTGAGTTACTATTCCTCGTCACGATCTGCTTGCTTGGGATTCCACCGTTTTTGCAGTGCCGGTAAATCCTGACTTTCCGTGAGAATAACCACTTCATCTCCTTCCGAAAGGGTGGTTCCAGATTCTGCAAACGAAAACTTTCCTTTGCGGTAGTAACACATGACCCGGGAACCCTTGGGAAGTTCGAGCTGATCAACGGTGACCGCATCCTGTGTTTTTGCGGTAAAGGGAAATAGCCTGGCTTGATCCTTCAAAATGGTCGAAAGTTCAATCGCATCCAGACCATGTACCATATCGACAATATGGCGGCTGATGGTTTGCGAGGGAATAATCATATCTTCCAGACCCAATTCCTCACAGAGTGTCTGAAGGTCAAGATCCTCGATACTGGTCACGACCCTGGAAAATCCCAAGGACCGACCCAGTAAGGAGGCGATGATATTTGCCTGGTCGTTATCGGCAAGACAAAACAGCAGGTCGGTTTGTTTGGGGTTCACCTCTTTCAGAATAGCCGGTTTTCCCCCATCCCCATGCAGAAAACTACAATCCAGTTCATCCTGCAACTCATCAATTCTCTCTTTGTCGGCCTCGATAATGATCACCTCATGGCCTTTACTCACCAGGGTTTTCGCAGCCAGCACAGAATATTTTCCAGCTCCGACGAACACGATTCTCATGATTCCTCCATTCGTTGCCCGATCCAGGTTCGAGGATAAAGCAGTACGAGCCACGCCACCAGCTCAAGCCTGCCCATCAGCATATCCACGCCCAATACCGCTTTGAGGAAGGATGGAAGATCGGAACTGGTCACCCCTGCCGACAGGCCAGCGGTTCCGGTTGCCGAAACAACCTCGAATAACGAATCTAGGGGATCGTACCCCATCAGCAGAAACGGGAACCAAGACAACACAATGACGAGGATGAATAAGCATATCAAGAACAAGGCATCGTGGAGTTCCGGTTCCTTTGCCCGACGCCCCCCTATAGTATGCTTCATGACGGCATGCGGTGCTAACCCGCTTCGCATAATGATGAGGCGAAGGACCTGCAGAAAAATCAGCAGGCGCAAAATTTTAATTCCACCCGCCGTCGAACCGCTTCCCCCTCCAATGGTCATGGCAAGCATAAGAGCTAACTTCGATCCGTCATCGAGCGAGGCAACATCAACATTTGAAAATCCGGCGGTCGTTTGAGCAGAGAACGCCAGCAACGAGGCCTGGCGCAAGTTCAGGCTCCAATGTTTCCCATCATGGACCCACCACATGCCTGACAAGAGTAGGGTTACCACCAGGCCACAGAGAAGAAGGGGCGTGACTTGGTAGATTGTCAACGCCCCTCGCCACTTCCCTTTAAACACCTGATGGTAGAGGGCCAGGGGAATGGCACCTAATAGACAAATTAGGGTCACGCCTGCCTGAAGATGCCAGGCTCCGAATCCCGCAAGACTGTCATGATGCGGAGAAAAACCTCCCGTTGAAATCGCTGCCATGGTGTAGAGGATTGCCATAAAAGGCTGAGCTCCCAGCATCAGGAGAAGAAGAATTCCAACCCCGGTCAATATTGAATAAATGATCAGGACGCGTTGTGCATGAGCCCGTGTTCCACCAACGAGATCGTCCGCATCCGTTTCGGTCGCAGCCAAACCCTTGGCCACCTTCCCGGACTCCAACAACAGGGCCAGACCAAGAACCATGATCCCGAGTCCGCCATACCACTGCATCCAAGCGCGGCCGAACAAAAACGTTTCCGGTGACTGCTCGACGGAAGACAAGGTACTGAGGCCAGTCGTCGTGGCTCCCGACACGGCTTCAAACCAGGCATCGGCAAATGACAATCCGGAAGCCATCATGGGATAGGACATGACCAAGGGGACGACAAAAAAGGTAAGTCCGACCACCACGACCCCTTCATTGGGTTGGACCCGGGTGGGTGCATGTAACCGCCCGAGAAGCACTCCCCCTCCGCCAAGGATTCCGATGATCCACCCATACCGGATAGCAATGGCAACATCTTCCAACCAAAGGGCCACGCTCAAGGGAACCATGGTCAAAACGGCCACGATCACGCACAATTGACCGAAATACTTCAGGACCACCTGTGGACGAACCGCATATTGAAGCGCTGCACCTTTCATTTGGGGAAAAGAGACCCTCCAGGATCCGCGTTCTGTTCTTCTTTCTCCACTTCCTGTTGCTCCCCTACCGCCATCTGATGTTCCCGATCACCCTCGGGACTTTTTCTTCGCTGATCCAGTTTTTCCAGGATGGAAACCCGTCCGTACAAAATCAGGGTATCACCCGGGACAATTTCGGCCTCCCCTTTCGGCGCTCCAAGATACGTTTCATCCGGTCGTTTGATTCCTAACACGACGATACCCTCGTCTCGTAATTCGGTATCAGCCAGTGTCTTGTTCGCCACCCAATCTTTGTCTTGAACCACCATTTCCACCACACGATATTCTCCAACCAGATGCATGAGGCTGGCATAATCCTTGACATCCAGGTTGGTGTACCGCTTCAAGGCCCAATCAATGAGCCGGGACAAGTGCCTATCTACAAACTGGCTCATGGACAAGGTCCACAGGCAAGCTAACCCACTCAATAACAGCACAACCTTGACGACCAATGGGGTTTCTCCACCTTCGTGAACAAAGGTCAGGATCAAGGAAGACATGGCGGTCACTATTCCCGCATTCCCGAGCAACATCAACAGCATGATGATTCTTCGCCGGACAGGATGGTTGACCATGGTCTCCGCTTCTGTCGTCGTAAATCCAACGCCGGTAAAGGCAGACCGCGCTTGAAACCGAGCCGTTTCGCGGGACAACCCGGTATGCGTCAGGGCAATCGAGGCAATACGGGTAATGAGAATTGAGACGGACACGATAATGAGTAACGAAATTATGGCAATCATAATTGTGGCAGTCCTGATTTAATACTTATGTCAACATGATTGTTGTACCAAGAACGTTTCCTGTTACCACCCATCACCTGCGATATACATCGATCCACTCGGCCTACCACCGCCTTCCTTGATGAAGGGGTGCAGGAGTTCGAAGCTAAACGATAATCGACCGATTTTGGACAATCCCGATTTCAGATAACCAACGATGAATGTGGCAAGAAGGCAGTTTCCAAAGGAAAAGGCGATTTATGGACCGAGGAGGTAGCCTGACGGGAAAGTGGTCTTATTAATATGGGGGAGTGCCGGCGGCGACACCTATTGGAATCGTTGAAGTCCATCATGGTAACCTTATTGAAATTTTGCCGACGCCTGATCATAGGCGTCTTTGATCTCTTCCCAGGCCCCTTCAATCCCCGTCTGAAACTTGTTCCAGGCGTTTTCAGTGCCGGACTTAATTTCATTCCAGGCCTCTTCTTTGGCATTTTTCACGGACTCATATTGTGCCTGGCCCTCTTGAATGTGATCCCTCACCCGCTCAATTTGTCTTTCAAGGTGACGAATTTTTTCATGTGCCTCTTGGCGGGAATCGACGGCAAGTTTATCGAGTTGTGGTTTCCAGGCATTCAATTTTGCTTGGTATTCATCGAGCTGACGATTCCATTTCGTCAGCAGAGCTTTGATACGATCTTCATAGGATGCTCGCGAATCCACCGGATGCCTCTCCTCTGATTCAAATTAAAACGTGTTACCAATCTTTCGGCCGGCCGTAATAATCATAAAGCCGCACCTCGTATTCCTTGTTTATGGGGATGGCAGGATTATACTCAGGACAGTTTTTCACCTGCTCCTTCGTGAGGTTGACGTCCATTACGCTTTTTTCCCAACTGACTGTATCAATCCATTTTTGAGCGATCAACACTTTTTTGCCAGGAAGCCATTTCCCGGTATCGACCACGACATACTGAATGGTCCAGGTTTCGTCTTCAACAATACAATCAACAATTTCTCCCAACTCTCCATCCCGGGCATGAATGCCATATCCCAGGACCTCATTGATACTGCGAAGATGTTTATCGCCTTGGGGAACGAGACCATGATCTTCCGGAACCATGTCCTTCTCCACGGTAGAAGAAAACCCGGTCGGGGTCGCCATGAACGGCATCTCAAGGGTACCCCCGTACATGGGCCATTGATAATAGGACCGTAACGCTTGCTCTTTTTGTTTCGAGACCGGTTGATCCTTTTCAATTCCAGGACTCTGCTCAATTTGCTCGGTAGTAAGATTCACCGGGAAAACCGATAGTTCAAAGTCTGGCCTGCCCAACGCCTCTGGTCCAATCAGCACCTGCCGTCCTGGGAACAGCTTGCCGGTATCTGCGATGAGATAGCGAATCGTCCAGCTCGCATCATCAAAATAAAAGTCTTGCACAATACCAAGGTCACCATTGTGCGCACGGAGAGCATACCCTTGCAAAATTTTGACGTTGCGTAACATAATTTTTTCCTCCAACCCAACCCCAATGGTTTTGCACCCTGTCTGCATGCCACCTCTTGGAAAGGCTTGCTTTCCTTTATCACCTTTCCGGAAAGCGCCCTTTGAAGAACTTGAGGTCTTCATGCGTCTTCACGGCACCCCTTGATAATGCGATCACATTCCGGGCACAAGACCTTTTGAAAGTTCAAAGATTCCAAGGTCATTCCAGACTGCCGGCAAAAGGCGCCCATCGTAACCCATTGGTCTTCCACGTGAATTGATAGACCATTCCACACTCGCCCGCACCCGCAACACATCCCTACCAGACCTTGTACTTTCGAAGATTTCCCCGATCTGGTCATCCCAAAGTTCCTGACGAGGCCAATACCTCCTCTCGGGAATAGTACCCCTCTTGCTTTCCACCAGACACTAGGAAAAACCCTAGTATCGAATCCTTTTGTTTACAGATTAGGAAAGGCAGGGGTATCGAAAGGTCTGTTGGTAAAACCAGTGATGTGTCGGGGTCAGGGACCACCCTGCTGCTAGTGACCTACCACCTAGGAACATCATGGCTAGGAACTTCATGGTCGAGAACCAGGGGAAATCCCGGTTTGGAAAGGTTGGAGCTCATGCTAGGGTCCGTCTCATAGAAACGTACCATGTCGGGTACGGCCGTCAGGTTCGGCCTGCCCCCAGGGCTTTTCACCACTTACACAAGGAGAATGATTCCATGACAAATTCTAATCGTTGGCCCACCTCCATTCACGCTGATCGGACTTCCTTCTTCTGGGTAGGGATCCTACTGCTGTCCGCTCTTTTATTTTCAGGCTGTCAAGCCACCCATAATCAACCGACCGGCCAATTTATGGATGATACCGGCATTACCGCCGCGGTGAAATCAGAATTGGCTGGAGAGAGAATGTCAACGTTGTCCTCTGTAGAAGTAGAAACCGTGAATGGGGTCGTCCATTTGTCAGGTGTGGTCGAGGACGCCAACAGCAAAACTCGGGCGGCCGACGTTGCCCGGAAAGTAGATGGTGTCACGGATGTAAAAAATAATTTGCAGGTCCGCTAATACTCTTGGTGATGAGGGGCGCCACCCTCTGGATTCCGCTCACCGACAATAAGGTCGGTCAAAAGGGTCGGTATGGAGACCGCAAGGTTTTCATACCGACTCTTCATTCCCCTGTAACTCTACGTTCTGTCACCCATTGTTATTTCAATTTTTCAACCGACGTGGACGAACCTTCAAACCAATTCATATTCATACCGAGCCTCATCCCAACGATCAGGGCATCATCAAGCGTGGGGTCGGTTCCTGGATTGAGGATATACTGAATATCCGGTTGGAGGACTATATTGGGATTCACTTGAAAGGCATATGACCATTCCACGACAAATTCCGCCCTATTAACAGGATTTCCCTGCCGATTGTTGGCTCGAGTGAAATGACTTCCATTCAGCGCTGTCGCCACTCCCAGCCCCATCAAATCCTTGTCGCGGGAGGGGAACAGGCCGGCATAGATCAATCCGCCGCCATAGTATTGGGAAAACTGATTGGTTTTGGGATCTGCCACCCCGGCCCTCGCAAACACCGTCAATCCCTGTCCCGGGTCATCCCGTTCTTGAAAGACCGTGCGCTCGGCCAATCCATAGATTCCATAGGTTCCCTGTCGTTGCACCGGATTTCCGTTTTGATCACGTTCACTGAGGTCGTTCAGGTTTGTGGTATATCCCCACAGTCCCAAAGCATATTTCCCTGTGTACTGAACGGGAGCCGCCCTTCCCACCCGTTGAAAGGTGACGCGTAACGGCTTCCTTTTTACAATTTCAGCCATGTCTTTTCTTGTCGTAGGTTGTCGAAGTGAATAGTACGCCAGTTCGGCTCCCCAAAACAGGCCGTCACTGTTTTGGATGATGACCTCAGTGCCTTCGGGATCATTGGGATCGCCCGGAACCCCGTCGGCAATCACGGCCCGGAACAACAGTGAGTCAGACAAGATTCCCTGGCCACGTAATGCAAGAGACGTTGTTGGAAAGGTAGAGGGGCCATTCCTCCCACTCCCTGCCAATTCCGGACCGGTACCAAAACTGCTATTGACGAATAACTCGGCGGAAGACTGAATGACGTCAAATTCCGACGTGATATCGTAGAGGCCTCCAAGAAGCGATACCTGACCATGAAAAAAATTTTGTTGGTACCAGGCCTCAAACAGCTTCCACGTTTTCGGAGCCGATATACTACTGACTGCCTGAGAGGCTCCCACATTTCCTTCGGCATTGCCGCCATACACCCCTAAACCATAAAAAAACAAGGTGGCATCATCCAAGAGGGGATGCATGCGTTCCAAATCCCACATGAAGACCAGGTCGGTATCCCCGGTCACCGTGGTTCCCCGTTGACGTCCGCCGGATACGTTTGAAAGCACATCAAGAGTGTTGATGGTTTGAAACACCACACCCGCTTCTCGCACGGTGCGTTGAAAAGAATTCCATGCGGACTCAAGGCGTTCCGCAGACTGAGCCTGTCCTCCTGTTAGCCATGAAACCAACAAAAGAACCGCACAGGCAGCGATGAGCCGTCGAACATCACCCCTTCTGACTACGTACATGTTTTCCTCGAACCTTAGCGGAGGGATACACCAATCCACCTTCCTCATCATCTAGACCGGAAAGCGGATGAAGGTATCTCGGGAAGGTGCCCGTGTATTGAATCAGAATGCCGGATATGACGCAAATTATTTTAGGTAAATCTTTCTAAGAAATTAGGGCTTTCCCCAGTCCGACCGACCCGGATTCGTTGTTATAGTTTTACCTGAGACGAATGTAAGGAACTGGCTCGTGGAAAACAAAATGCTAACCGTAAAGAGGTATCTTGATGATCGTTGGAGGGTTATATTCGGAATGGGACAAAGCTCACAAGGCAATAATGGAATTGCAACAGGCTGGATTTACCGAACAGCATATCGGCCTTATCTTACGGCAAAACGGAACCCACCAAACAACTTTCGAATCGACGACTAACTCAAAAGCCCCGGAGAAAGCGGCACAGGCAGCCCTTGGTGGAAGCGTCTTGGGCGGGCTGATCGGCTTTCTCACTGCGACAGGGGTAGTGATGGTTCCTGGAATCGGTCCGGTGATTGCTGGAGGAATTTTGGCATCAACCATGATGGAAGCGGGAATGGGAGACGCAGCCAGTGGTTTAATGGGGAGTTTGGTCGGCATGAACATACCAGAAACCACCGCTAAGCACTTTGAGAACCAAATACGTTCAGGAATGATCCTTGTCACCGTCCAAACGGAAAACCGAGAGCAAGAAGCTTCAGCCATCCTCAAGCAAACCGGGGCACAGATGTTCCCGGAATCAGATTGATCAATACTCCGGTCTCTTCCGGTTTACAATCAGGCGCAATCGATACCTTCGAAGGGGCTCGTCCGGGTCACGAGTATAATGCCCCCTATCCTTTCCGATCCTTACCAGTCTCAATGGAATAGACACCTCCTGACGATCATGCGGAATTCGAGTTTCCAAGGCCACATCTACAATAATCGAAGTGCACCCGGTCACGATGGCATTCAACCCTCTTTGGTCAGTAAAATCTACCGTGACTCTTTCTTCCGGGTTAATCCAGGGCGTAATAAGATCTTTTTTGGTGGGTCGTTTCCTGGCAGACACCTGACGGCCTACGGCAGGGCCTTTTCGAAGCTTCTTATTCATTTCGTCCGAAATCGATTGGCTTGGTGGTCATCATCATTTTTCAATCAATTCTCTCCATCTAGGCAACCGGGCTGGGACCGCCGTCGGGCAGAGCGCTGCGTCTCATCAGGATTTCACGAACGTTTGACTGCTGTCTTGCGTCATTTCCTGTAGGCTCTCTTCAGCGACAGCCTTGAGTTCCTGCACCTTGTCCGCTACCGCACCTTGGGCGCGATGCATGAGTTGGTCGCGGGTTTGCCCGAGCAGATCATTTTCGCGTTGAGTTCGTGGTAAGGAAAGGGCCACCGCCACACCGACAGCCAAACCCATCGCTCCTACCGCCAAAGGATTTTCTTCCAGCAACCGTTCAAATTCACCACGAGCCTGACGTGACTGCATCTGAAGTCGGGATTGTACGCGAGAAGAATATTCTTGAGCCTGATCGGTCCATTGCGAAGCTTGCGCCTTTGCCTGGGAGGTGACTTGGCCCACTTTGTGATGGAGAGACCCCGAGACCTCTCCCATTTTCTTTTGAAGAGATTCGGAAATCTCACCGGCCTTTTGCGAAAGTGAATCAGCCACGTCCCCTACCCGCGAACTCAGATTATCTATCGTTGCGGGATCGACCAAGGAATCCGAGGGATTTAGATTGTCCAGGTAGGGATCATGTTCGTAAGGCGAAGGATACCGGTCAATTGTTCTTTCACTCTCCGACTTAAGCAGCCAAAACAACCCGAGCCCGATTAGAGACGCAGGCACGGGATTATTAACGATTTTTTCAACCATTGCTGAACTCCAACGTTCTGATGTGCTTCGGGTCGTTTCCATCATATGTTCCACCTTTCTCATAGTGGCACGCCGCGCCTCCTCCTTCAAGACGGCAGGCGACACACGGCCTTTTAACGTTGATAGCGTGTCGTGAATGTTCTGTCGCGTCTCACGAATCTGAGCACGCAGCTCAGCTTGATCTTCAGGAAGATCCTTGGTGGAATGAGCGGAAGGATTCTTGTCGCATGGCCTTGTCATGGCATCTCGCGAGTCACCCATTGCGCATCCTCCTTTAACGACATTAATGTTTTCCTGGGGGCCGGATCTAACTGTTGCAAAACCGTTCTGCCCTTTTGAAGACAGGCATATCCTGCAAGAGCCAGAAGACCACTCACGGTAAGAAGGGCCACCAGCGGATGCATCCACGTGAGTAAGCCCACCACAAGGGCAGCAATACCCGTCACATAGCATCCGAGCAGGAGCATCGCTCCCATTACCACCAGGCCCAAACCTTTTCCTATTTCTGAGGCTTTTTCACTCATCTCTGTTTTCAGGAGAAGCAGTTCCTGTTGAAGAAGTGTCCTCACCTCAAATGCGAAATCTTTCAAGAGTTCGCTGAACGTTCGTTGGTCAGCAATCACGGAAACTCCCTGGATAAAGGTTATTATTATTCCTACTCCCTATCAGTCCTACCCGGAGGCCGGTCCGAAGCTGGATTGGTGACCGGTTTGGTGGTTGGCCCCGCCCCCTGCATCCAGCCGCGCCTCCGTTTCCCTCGACGGCCAGGGAGACCCATCCTGTGAACTCTTTAAAAACCGCCCCACCAGCATTCCAAATACCAGGGCTCCTCCAAGGAAAACAATCGGCTGCCGCTTAGCAAGATTTTCCGTGTCCCGTAGAATTTGATCCACATTCCGTTCATTAATATAATGACTAAATTTTTCTACGTATTGTGCCGTCTTCTCGGAATAATCTCCCAGTAGGCCTTCTTCTTCTTTCTTTAACTGTTGACCGGTCTGTCGAATCGCCTTGGTCACCGCATGTAAATGCTCCACAATCTGATTTTTTTGTTTAGCCGCTGTGGACTTCGCCATGACATGCGCCTTTTTCCCCAACGTTTCCGCCTGGGAACGAACCTCCGAAGCGACCTCTTGCCATTGCTCACGGTCTGCACCAAGAGGAGGCTTAGGGTTCTGCTCTCCATTTGATTCTGATGGTTGATTCAAAGATGTTTCCATACCCTTCTCCTTTTCGGGAATTAAATTTCTTTCAATACTCTGCCCAAGACCAAGAACCATTGTTATCAGCATTGCTAAGTGATGAACGCTCAAAAATGTAGACTTGTCCGGGCATCACTTTTCTGGAGCAGGACTGTGCCAGTTGGTAAGCGATGTGGATTGTTATTGTGACATTCCACAGAAATTTTTTGAATGACGTCTGACGAAAGAATCTTTTCTGGCTTTGCCAAAACCTTTTCCACCTTTCGTTAATTACGATGTTGCACAGGGTCCCGTCGTAGGGTCCTGGCAGATGAGTTGTAAGATGTCCATGCTCTTCGGCCCTTCAGTGATGAAGTGGAAACGACAAGTTTCCCACTTCATCCTAACAATTGACAGAAAGACGGGGAACTAGTCCTTTCCCTAGCTTGTCTTTTCAATCTCCTGGATTTGCCAAAAAAGACTTGTTAGGAACAAGACAGACCAAGCATCGTTCACTCCAAGTCTGAACCCTTCTTTCCATGTTACGGTCCGGTAGCGAACCTGTCCCCCACCTTCAGCACCCCCACAACGGACATGGTCGGCAGGGTTCCCAGGCAAAGCTGGGATAATGGAAACCCGAATCAAAAACCGATAATCCCAAAGAGCCAAAGGAGAATGACTAAACTGATCGGAACTCCAAGGAGCCAAAGTAACAATGGCATATTCTTCCTCCATATACGGGATTACACATATTGATCTAATACCGCCAATACGGCGTATATCCGTAATAGGAATACACGGTTGTTCCCCATTTCGGATCGGCCATGTCGGGCCAGTTATCTTTATCAAAGCCGGGAGCCTGTTCCAGCTTCTCTCGGTCGACGTTTAGAGTTATCATTTCATGGTCCTGATTCAGGTCTAACGCCTGCCAGGGAATGGCAAACAATTTGTCTCCTAATCCCAGAAACCCACCAAACGAGAGAACCGCATAGGCAATTCTTCCGGTTCCCAGATCAATCATGAGTGCCTTAATTTCTCCTAGGTCTTCTCCGGCGGTATTCTGAACCCGCGTTCCGATAATGGAATCCGATGACAAAACTTTTCGTACCCTGTGAGAAACCATCTTGTTCTTCCTTTCTTGTTTGGGGTTCGAGAGCCATTCGTCGCATTACGAATTTCCCCCAATAACTCGCTTTTTTTACGAGTCTTCAAAAAGCTCGTTATTGTTGATTATAGTTTCCATAGACAAAAGGGTGTGGCGTGAGCTACCACGGGCACGATTTGCCACTCAACCTCAGGAAAACAAATTCATATTCCATTCACCATCATAACGAACGTTCAAGTTATTTCGGACGCTTCTGGCTCCGGCATCGAAGGCATTGTCCGTTGCGGCACGACGTTCCTGCCACGTGTCAACGGTGCCATGGAGGGTGGCAATCCCATCCTCAACGGTCACGATAACTTCCTCGCTATTGACATACGGACTCCACCAGAGCTCGTCCTTGATGTCTTCAATAAGATGAGCGTCTGATTTCCAGTTCCACGTCGTTTGGACCTGAATGAGATTGGCAATACGATTGACCCCCTTCGTACGTGAAGCAATGTCTTCCGCGTACCATTTTTCATAGTGGGTATCGACCATCCCTCCCAGATAGGCCTTCCCACCCAAAACCGAAAGACGAATGTCATGGCGGTTCACGAAGGGGCTCCGGCTGAGTCCAGCACGAATTGTTTCAGCGATTTCCTGATCCTCCTTCTTGTCCGTCGGTTTGACCTTCAGAAGATTCCTGACCCGCCGAACGCCAACGGTATTTTCAGCGTCCTGCTCTGCCGCCTCTTTCGCCCAGAGAGTATCGACCTTACCCCGCAGCACCACTATGCCGTTATTCACCGTCACCGTCGGGTTAAATCCTGCCACCCGCGGATCTTGTGAGAGGGCTTTATTCACCGCGCTTTGAATTTCTTCTTCGGAAGTGGGCCGGTATTTATCTTTTTGCATCTGATCCCGTTTCCACCAAGCCACCTTCACGTCATTTGAATCTACAGCCTTGACTCCAAGGACCCAGGCATCGTATTCCGCCTGGTTTCGTTCTCTTGCACTCCCGACCCAACCGGAAAGCGTCACCCGGCCATCCTTCACACCGACCTCAACAAGGTCTCCATCGACCAAGGCATCGAAATGAAGTCTTTGCACAATGTCCTCTTGTATTTCATCATCGGAACGTGGGGCCGTGTATTGCACCGAAATGTCGTTCTGCACAACCTTCACCCCCTCCACCTGACGCGCCACATCCATCGCCAGTTCTTTTTCCGCGAATGAGTCCACGATTCCCGTGAGCGTCACGGTTCCATCCTCTACGTGAATGTCAACCTCATATGAATCGGTCGCTGGATCGACGAAGAGGGCATTCTTCACCTGTTGTTGCAGATCGTCATCCTTGATCGGCTGACTCGGTTCGACCTGTATCCGATTAACAACTGATCGTACTCCTTTCACCATCTCGGCGACTGTTTGTATCCGCCCCTTTTCAAAAAGAGTATTGGTGGTCCCCGTCAAGGTGACAATTCCATCCTTTACCAGAACGTCGATCGAATGCACCGCAACCTGGTCATCATTAACCAAACGCCGCTCCAAGGCTTGATGAATATCCCCATCGGAAATGTGAGGGGTATCGGCTACGGCAACCCCCAACATGACCATCAGACATAGCGATACCCCTACCAATACTTGCACCACCCTGCCGCAACCCCACCCATTCATTCGATAAGAGGGGATCTCTGAATTAGCAAAAACTGGGAGAGCCTTCTTCATAGCCGTATCTTCCTCCTCATGTTTGGTAAACGTTGCGATCATCAAAACCGTATATCCTGATCATGCCCCTATCTTCATCGATACCGCTCGGATCGGTTTTGAATTCCACCGCGGTACCGCTCCGATGACCGCCGTGTAGCCTCATGGCCCTCACGGCCCGAGCGACGTTCCATCTCTGAATCCCTGTTATACACATCAAGACGCTCCCGCATTGACACCTGATCCCTCTGACCACTTCGATCATATCCCCTGTGCTCCGCTGGGGAGGTGTCGAGTGATCGATTGCGGCTCCGAGAGTCTTCCCGATCTCGCTCATAGACCTCCAGTCGATCCCGCCTGCTTGCGTGATCCTGTCCATTTCGAGATGCTGACCCGTTGCTTTGCCGAAGACTTTCACGAGACCGTCGATTGCGGTCATGGGTGGAATCATATTCTCCGATCCATTCTCGAGACCCTGCACGGTCATAAAACCGTTTGATCCCACCCCGGCCAGAGGAGTCTCTTTGTCCTTGTCGAGAACGAGAGATGTGTCGATCACGATTTGACCGCTTATCCCGATCCCCATCGGAGTATTCCGGATCACGGTTGGAGTCATACCCTCCGATCCATTCCCGGGACCCCGAACGACCATCAAAACGTTCCATCTCATGGTCTCTCGAAGCATTGGCATGTCTTCCACTCGAACGGCTGTCCCGTTTTTGACGAATCAGCGGTCGGTCTCGATCCGCATCCGAGTAATGTGGATCACGGAAATCTCGATTCCGGTTTTCTGAAAATCTGGAATCGAAATCTTCATCCGCGAAATTTCTAAAGTCCCGAACTCCACGACCAATATGCCGATCGCTGTTTTCATATCCTGACGCAACATCTTCATACCGATCATCATCCCGGTCTGTCAGGCGGTCTGCAAATGCAGATGCAGGCAGAAACGCACAAAATGTTCCGACGATTATGAATGTTGTCAACCGCGTCATGTTGTCCCTCCTTTTGTGTCTGCTCCATTTCTCATTCATGGACATCTTGAAAACCTTGCCTAATGCAACAGCAATCCTCATTACTGATTTACCATACCGCTCTAAGACGTACCTGCATACTGGCAAGACCCCTTGCGCGCCTTGTTCAACCACCAAAACTCACGTGATGCCTGTCCAGCAATTCAGAAGTGCTTCCTAGGTGTTTACCCCTGAGACTCCCGGCAATTCCTAGGTCCGTTTTTCGAAAAGGCTAGGGCTTCACCCAGTATGAGTATTGGTCCAGTTTGATACGATCCCTACTAGAACGGTTCAAAAAACGTTTCGCAACGTGTATCCGGAAAGGAGATTGGCATGAAAGTCAAAGAACCTCAGGCGGTCAGAGCATTCTTACGATCCACTCCTCTTGAATTGATGGAAGATCTTCACACGAACAATGCCTGTCAACGTTGCAGTGGATTTTTAGTTCCGGAAACGTACTTCGATACCGATAACTCTTTAGGAGGTGGTTGGTTCCAGGCTTGGCGATGTGTACAATGTGGAAACTTTGTGGATCCGATCATTCTTCACAATCGTAAAGGCTCCAAGCCGGAACCGAATCCCGAACCGGCACCCACTAAGAGGTAAACCCGTGATGGGTCGAGTTCCTTCGTGATCAAACAGGTTATCGTTCTTGGCGCATCAGGGGATGTGGTTTCCCGTTTATTCATGCCCGCCATCGTCGGGTTGATGAAGGAAGATCACTTGCCTTCGGACTTCACCATCCTCGGAATTTCAAGGAAATCCTGGAACTCCAATCGGTTTCGCCAACATCTTAAGAAACATCTTGGGGGAAAAAATACGACGGGAACCAAGCAAGCATTTGAGGCTCTCGCGAGCCACATTTCATTCCGTTCTGCCGATCCCACTGAACCCCAGGCTCTGGCTCAGGCCCTTGGTCAGCTGACAAAACCAGTCGTCGCCTACGTCGCGCTCCCTCCGTTTGTCTTCCATCCCACCATCCAATCCTTGATCCGTCTCGGCCTGCCTTCCGGCAGTCGGATCATCATCGAAAAACCGTTTGGAGAAAATCATACCGCTGCCACCGAATTGAACAAGCTGCTTCGGAAAAGCTTCGCCGAGGAATCGATTTATCGAATTGATCATTTTCTCGGAAAGCAGTTAGTGAAAAATATCCTTGGGCTACGGTTTGCGAATAGGATTTTGGAACCGATCTGGAACCGACAGCATATCGAGCGCGTAGAAATTACGTGGGACGAGACCTTGGGATTGGAAGGGCGAGCAGGGTATTACGACCACAGCGGGGCCCTCGTGGACATGATTCAAAATCACTTGCTCCAATTGCTCAGCCTCTTGGCTATGGAACCTCCCCTCACCTTAGATCAGCGGGACTTACGGGACCGGAAAATGGATGTCTTGCGTTCGATTCGCACTCCCCCGCTCAGGGAAATCAAAGAATTGACTCTTCGTGCACGCTATGGTGCAGGCAAAATCGGCAAGAGAAAAATCCCTGCCTACGCGAAAGAGAAGGGAGTCGACCCTGCGCGGCAAACGGAAACATTGGCATGCATTACTCTCTTTATTGATAATTGGCGGTGGGCCAATGTCCCGTTCATCTTACGGAGTGGAAAAGCGTTGGCTAAAGATCGCGCGGAGGCGACTTTGCATTTTAAACCGGTCCCCCATCAAGCATTCTGCGAACCGTCCCATCCGCAGCAAAATATGCTTCAGATTCAATTTAACGACGCCACGCTCAACGTGGGCATCAATATCAACCAAAAAAATTCCCCTTACGAACTCGAACCGATCACGCTTCATACCGCCTTGGGGGAAGGCCAGTACTCTGCCTATGGAAGCCTTCTCCTGGATGTGCTGAACGGTGATCCTACGTTTTTTGTTCGCGGTGATGAGGCGGAAGAGTCATGGCGCATTATCCAACCCATTGCAGATGCCTGGAAGGCGTCACGTGTTCCCCTCCGTACCTATCCTGCGGGATCTCTCGGTCCAAAACCGTAACCTTCCTGGTCCCTGCGGCCGTCCCTTCCGTACTGGACATGCACAAGGTGACATGGCTCACTCCACGGTCAACACCGAGCCGCGCGTCTCGTGCAATTTCGATAATAAATACTTGGTCCATGCCTCCGCCCAGAAATGGATGGTCAACTGCTGTTCGGGGTAGTACTTTTCGGCCAACAGCCGGAATCGCTCCGGGTTCCCGTTGATTTCAAGGAGATCGTCTTGAGTAAATTTTCCCCATTGCGCCGATAACTCGCGGGAAAAGGGTTTCCAAACCATTGTCAGCGCATCAAGTTGTTTTGTGGCATACTGACTGTTCATGCGGCCTCCTCTACCGATGACGTATTGCCCTGCCATCCCTTTTTCATCACGAATCCGGGACTATTTTCTGCTATTCTGGTACTATTTCTTGCCATTATTGCTGATCCTTTAGGAGGACAAATTCACCTTGTATGTATAGTATGGAGAAACTTTTTTGAACTAGGGAACCCCCTAGTATCCTCCCTGCCTTTTTTGGAATAATATGAGACCTATCCTCTGTTATTACATTTAAAGGAGAGGGTTTTCCCGAGCATAAGACGCACACGACCTTTGCCATGGAAGGTTGAGACTCGGGACACACATTGAGAGGGACCCCGCCATGTTATACTGGGCTGCCGTTTTTTTTGTGATCTCCATTGTTGCCGGTTTGTTAGGCTTTTCCGGAATTGCCGCGGGAGCCGCTGAAATTGCTAAAATCCTTTTTTATCTGTTCTTGGCAATATGTCTTATTTTTCTCGTGCTCGGCCTTACGGTTTATAAAAAAATCAGTTCCTAGGGTAAGGCCCTCCTATTTGCGCTGCAGCCGCACGACAAGGTGCTATTTCTTCCGCTTGCCACACTTCTCCCATCAGTTTATTCTCTCTATATATGCTCGGACTCCCTCAGCTATTCGCGCAATAAGCTAAGGCCCCATGACGAACTTATTAGCCGCTCGATTGCAAATGGCCCTTTCCCTTGGGTTCCACATCGTCTTCGCCGTGGCCGGCATGACGATGCCTGTACTGATGGTGATTGCAGAATGGCGATGGTGGAAAACCGGCCAAGAGCGTTATTTACTGTTAGCCAAACGGTGGGCCAAGGGCACGGCGATCTTGTTTGCCATTGGAGCCGTCTCCGGAACCGCCCTGTCTTTTGAGCTGGGATTGCTCTGGCCCTTCTTCATGGAGTGGTCCGGACCGGTCATCGGTCCACTTTTTTCTCTTGAAGGCTTTGCCTTCTTCACTGAGGCCATCTTTCTCGGCATCTATCTCTATGGATGGAACCATGTCTCCCGCACCACTCATTTACTATCAGGTGGTATTGTGGTTTTGAGCGGGATGGCCTCTGCGGTATTTGTCGTTTTGGCAAACGGATGGATGAACAGGCCTCTGGGGTTTACGCTCCAGGATGGGTACCCTCACGATATTTCGCTGTCTTCGGTGTTATTCAATGCGATGGGATGGTGGGAAGTCCAACATATGTTGTTTGCCGCGCTCGCGGCGGGTGGATTATTGGTGGCAGGCATTCATGCCTTTTTTTTGTTACGCAACCCCAAGCACAGTCTGCATCGAGCCGCCTTGTGTCTTGCCTTTGCCATAGGGGCTCCGGCTGCATGTGTGCAACCTCTGAGCGGAGACCTGATCACCAAAGCCGTGGCCTCCCACCAACCATTAAAACTCGCAGCACTGGAAGCTCATTTTCATTCGGGGCCGGGCGCATCCTTTTATTTGGGGGGAATTCCCAATGAGGAAACAGGCGACGTGGCCTTTGCGGTTGAAATACCCCATGGGCTCAGCCTGTTGCTGCATTTGGATCCGGATGCCCCGGTGACCGGACTCGACGCATTTCCCCGTGATCAGTGGCCGCCCATCGCCATTGTCCACCTGGCCTTTCAGATTATGGTCGGATGCGGGATCGCCATGTTTGCCGTCTCATGTTGGGGAATCTGGAGGTACCTGACCGCAAGCGAAGATTGGCTCAGCCCAGGCCTGCTCCGAGCCCTTGTGACGATCTCACCTCTCGGACTCCTGGCCATTGAAACAGGTTGGGTTGTGACAGAAGTCGGACGGCAACCCTGGATCATTCAGGGATACATGCGCACCGCTGATGCAGTGACCCCCATGCCGGGACTCATTATTCCCCTTGTACTGTTTACCCTTCTCTATGTTCTGTTGGGAGTTCTGGTGACTTGGCTTATGGTAAGACATATACAATCCGTTCCTGAAGAACAAACGTGATGACCATTCCCTCTCCGGAAATTTTACTGGGACTCATTCTGTATAGCTGTCTGATCCTGTACGTGCTATCGGCGGGAGCCGATTTTGGGGCAGGAATATGGGTGTTGTTTGCCGGTTCAACCAGAGGGGAAGAACAAAAACACCTGATCCATTCCGCCATGGGTCCGGTGTGGGAAGCCAATCATGTCTGGCTGATATTGTGCATTACCATTCTTTTTACTGCTTTCCCCTCCGCGTACGCCCGTATGAGTATTGGACTTCATATCCCTCTGACGCTCATGCTAATTGGTGTCGTTCTTAGGGGAGCAGCATTTGCCTTTCGAACCGGAGATGTGCGTTCCACAGACCTTCATGCAGGATACGATATCATCTTTGCCGTATCGAGTACGCTGACCGCGGTCATCATGGGAATCATTGTCGGCTCCTTGTCTTGGGGCCATCTTTCTCCGAGACCCGACGGACCCTTTCTCGATCAGTACGTGTGGACATGGCTCGCTCCCTACACGGTGACGGTAGGTCTTTGGACCTTGGTTTGCTTCATGTTTCTGTCGGCAACCTACCTCACGCTTGAAACGACCAACCCATCGCTTCAGAATGATTTTCGTCTGCGTGCCCTTTTGGCAGAAGGTCTATTTCTCGTCTTAACCGGAATGGTTTGGTTGACAGCGAAGGAAAACTACTCTGATCTGACCTCGCACTCCGTCGGCATGCTGAGGGCAAACGTTGTTCCATGGATTCTTATCACAGCAACCGCTCCGGGAACAGCAGTCTTTTTGTGGATTCGACGGTACCGGCCAGCTCGAGCCTGCGCCATCGTCTTGACCATAAGCATGATGTGGCTATGGGGACAGGGGCAATACCCTTATGTCGTTCAACCGGATATCACTCTTTTTACGGCGGCTGCAGAACCCGCGATTCTCTATTATGTACTCCTGTTCCTTTTTATGGGAGGCCTGATTCTCTTTCCCAGCCTGTATGTTCTCTTTCGCACCTTCAAACGCCATACCTTTCAGGAACCTTTTCTATAACAACAGGGCGTAGGAATAAACTAGGTTACCCTGGAAGGAACAAGAGGATCAGGGTGCGGGTCCGCCCAGAATTTCCCTCGCCTCTTCCGAACCCACGAGACCTTTGTCCACAAGAATTTTTGTGGCGCGTTCGACTGCCAAACGGCTGGTGTGTTTCATTCCAAAAACCTGCAAGACCGGAGGATATAATCGGAGCAGGTCCGGATTGTTGATTTCGAGGATAAACACCCCGCTCTCTCCATACGGTGGAAGAATCGAACGATCGCCAAGGGGAACGTAAAAATAGGGCTTGCCATCTCGTGTGCGACCGTCGGGTTTGATAATTTCCAATTGGGTGGTGACATCGCGAAGCTGTGCGGCTTCTTGAATCCGGTGAACGACCACGATCAAGGAAGATCCCTGAACCGGATCCCCCGATAGGTTGCGGACTCGGACCCGATAACGAGATGACCCTCGAGAAGTTAACTGCCCTCCGGCATACAGTTGTCCCCCGGAACCGAAGGTGTCGACGTGACTGAGAAGGGGAACGACATCCAAGGAGATGTTTGGAAGTTCATCAACAGAAGAACCTGCAAGGCCCTCATCCGCCGGAACGCCCTGCCACCAACCAAGAGCCAGAGCACCTAGAAGGATGAGGCCATAACACTTGTGAATGTTCTTTTGATTCGTCACAGCACCCTCCAGAAACGTCCAAGGCAAAAATGAACTATTTCTTCCCCTGTGCGTTGAGCGAGCCGGCAGAATCCGGGGGCAATGCGATATCGACAATCTTGTTATCCCGGTCAACCAATAAAATAACCGATTGCCCAGCTGTCACGGATTCCAATCGATCTTTGGCGAAGGGACGAATCTCAAGGTGCATATCTTCGCCATCCATGGATTTAATTGAAATGTGCCCATCTTCCCTCTTGGCGACAAATGTGCCGGCCACCTGACGATGCACACCTTTAATTTCAGACTTTTTCCTGAATGCCTGTTCAGCCAGTTGCAGGGCTTCTTCACTACCAAAAGTGGCATCGGCAATGTGATGAGTCTCGTCAATTAAAAAGATCGCATCTACGCCAACAGCAATTGACGCAACTTTGCTGCGGATGGCAGGATTGATAGCAAAACTCTTTTCCACACCGTCAGCGGTTCGAATGACGGCCATATCGTGCCCCACCCGCAAAGGACCAGCCAACTTCCCACGAATGACTTGGTGTTCACCCTTCGCTGAACCGGCCGGGTGAAAGTCCACGACCGCAGATTGATCATTCAGAGTGATATCTAATGTATCTCCCTCCTTGATCTCTTTCATCCCTTTCTCTTTTGCCTGTTCAAGCGAGAGGAAACGGGGTTGTATCCCGGGGACATCGACCTCAATTTCATTTCCTCGAATTCCAAGGACGGTACCCGTAATCGTACGGTTTCCAGGAAGAAACGTGTGTTTGCCTGAAGATTCACCTTTCTCCTTTTGTCCTATTTCCTGGCCCGCCATCAACCTTGACGGCTCAGGCAACAAAAGACTTACTATCGCCACAACAAGCGTTGTGCTCACCCCCAGGGATAGACCCATTGAACGACCAAATCCAGAACTCTCCATAACACCCCTCCTTCCCATCATGACCTTCAGGAACCTTTGCCTCAAGAACCGAGTTTGACCGGATGGTCCGTTCCTAAATAAGTCGTTCTTGGAATAGACCTGACCAAACCGGCAATTCTTACCGTTTATCTCATGGGTGGCAGTGTGACATTTCCACGGACTCCATAAAACTAGGATTACCCCTAGTTCCTAAACGGCAACCCTTCAGGTACAACGACATGAAGAATGCAACGTCCATCAAGGTAACGTTATGTTCGAGTTCATTACGGGATTCATGACCCTGGTGAAAGTTTCAGGGCCCTCTTAAACGCAAGCATCTTCCTCAAGATGATAAGGAGATCACATGGCTGGTGAACATACCTATTCCGCAAAACAGTTCGACCTACACGGGTTAAACGGAATCTCTGACAGGGCTTTGGATACCCACATCACACTCTATGAAGGATACGTGAAGGCTACTAACAATCTCGTTCGAACAATTCGGGAACTGATTCAACAAGGGAAAGTGGATCAGGAAAAAACTCCCGCCTATTCTGAACTTACTCGGCGGCTTGGTTTTGAATATAACGGCATGGTCCTCCACGAATTGTATTTTGGGAACCTCACTAGACGTGAATCGAGGTTCCCAGGACCACATTCCTCTTTTCAGCAAGCACTTGAACAGGATTTCGGTAGTTTTGAAAATTGGAAGGCCGATTTTACGAGTGTTGGAACTATGCGGGGTGTCGGTTGGGCCATCTGTTATCTCAACCCGGCGAACGGCCTGTTATCCAATCATTGGATTTCCCTCCATGAACACGGGAACGTCGCCGGGTTTCAACCAATTCTCGTGATGGACGTCTGGGAACATGCCTATATTCTTGATTATCTGCCATCGGACCGCAAACAGTACATTGAGGCTTTTTTTTCCAACGTCGATTGGGCCGTGATTGAAACCCGTTTGGACAACCAAGCTGGCTAACCCCAACGCGTAAAGAGGAGGCGTATATGAATCGTGCTGGACTGAACAATGGGGCAAAAAACCAACTGCACCACCATGCCAGTCTGTTGAAGGAGATTTTCTTCGTGATGCTGTTGTTGATTGCTTGGGCAGGCCAGGATTCTGGATCCGCAAGAGCCGAAAAGTTTTCCGATACGACTATTGCCATTGCAATTGAAACGAACCTCTCACACGATCTAAGCATACCGGAACGGATGATTGATGTTGAAGTACAAGACGGCATTGCCACCCTGTCAGGATCGGTACCCAATTTGTTAATCAAAGAACGTGCAGCCAAAATTAGTCAATCAATTAAGGGGGTACGATCCGTCGTCAATACCTTGACCCTTTCCTCACCCGGAATGATCAATGATGACACCATTCAAAAGGATGTGATCATGGCTCTCGCGGCCGATCCCGCCACGGAGGCTCATCAGATCAAGGTCAACAGCGACTCTGGAGTGGTGACCCTGTCTGGCACGGTCGAATCCTGGCAAGAACGATCGTTGGCTGCGGAAACAGCGAAAAGGGTAAAGGGAGTCAAGGCAGTTACCAATCACATCCAATTCGAAGCCGTCCCAGGTCGTCCAGACAGTGAAATTCGGGATGACGTGATTCGCCTCCTCGAGTCCGATGTTTGGGTAGCGGACCATTTGATCGAGGTGACCGTTCAACAGAGCAAGGTCACGTTATCGGGCATCGTGGGAAGCGCAGCAGAAAAAGCCCAGGCTACCGCCGATGCCTGGGTCACGGGAGTGCGCGCAGTCGACCCAAGTCGATTACAGGTAAACTGGTGGGCAAAAAATGAACAGAAAAAAACCAGGAAGTTTTCGGAACGGTCGGACGAAGAAATTTTGAAATCGCTTCGATTAGCGTTTTCCCACGATCCTCGGGTTTCTCGCTTTGACATCGCTCTCCATGTGAAAAAAGGGTTTGTCACACTGAGAGGAATCGTCCCGACCTTTAAAAGCAAAAAAGCGGCCGAACGGGACGCACGCCTGACCACCGGGGTCATCGGAGTCAACAACTTGCTCAAGGTTAGGCCTAAAGATAAGATTTCGGATGGAACGATTTTGCAGAGCGTGAACCGAACCCTTGCCAACGATCCCATTCTTGACAAATACAAATTCACCGTACGGGTGTGGGAAGGTTCGCTATTTCTGTCAGGTCACGTTGATTCGGAGTTTGAAAAATCCTATACGGAAGAAATCCTTTCGGGAATTCCAGGAATTCATTCGGTAGTCAATAACCTGGCAACTGGAGTCCTTTGGCTGGAAGAGTTTGATGAAGAGATCCAAGAAAAAATTAAAGCCAAATTGGAAGCAAGTCCCTTTTTTGACGATACGGCCATTACGGTCACGGTTGAAGAAGGCATTGCCACCTACACCGGAACTGTGAACTTCTGGCTACAATACAGCCTGGCAAAAAAATTCGCCATCGAATCGGGAGCCAAAAGCGTTCGGAATCGTTTACGATTACGATTTCAGCCCGAAGCCATAGGGTCTAACCAGCATCCATACATAGAAAGGAGCCACTTCTCTTAGCAACCCTTCTCTTGTAGTCTAGCCTCGGCTTCTCTTTTTGCGAGGGGCACCAGGCTAGGGGTTTCCCCAGTGTTCCCATTGAGAAAACTGATGTAGGGTAATCATGGGATAGCATTGAACGGATAGAAGACACAGCGGAAAGGTAGAGAATGGTTGGATACCGGAAACTGAGAAATTGGGGAAGGCTGCTCGGGTTACTCTGTGGATGCTTCCTTGTTCCTACGGGAACAGATAGTGCCTGGAGCCATCCCCTCTTTTATGGGACTACCCAACCTAGCCTCACCCGTCTCCAGGTGAACAGTACCACGAACCCGACGGCCACACATCCAACTTCCGGGGTCCTGCCTCAACAGGTGGATGAAAAAGAATTTCTCGGATTGCCTTCCCCTGATCCGGTGCCAGTTCCTGAGGTCCGACCTATCCCTCCCGCTCCCTTGAACAGGCCTGAGGCGCAACCAATTCCCCCAGCCCCGCCGTCACCTCCCCAACCCCAATTAATTCCTCCGGTGATTCCCCCTACTGAGGAATCGATGCTGCCAACTCCTTTGCCGAGCAATCCCTCACGAATACCTGAACCTCGGGAAGAAGACCCGATGAGCGGTCCCAAGTAAAAATCGTAGCCTATCTTCTACAGGATTTGACCTAGAACCCTTGTCTCCTTTTTGTAAAACACACGTCCGGGATCATGTTGTGTCATGAATTACAGTACCACGGTATCCTCTTTCTCCTTCCACCATCCCTGTACCAACGAGGGATTTCCCCAGTTCCTCTTCAGGAGAAATTCCCATACGGTAAGGACATGTTTTATGCTCCACTATCTTTGAACTGAAATGTTACGGAGGAAAAGGGATGACTGAGAACATAACCCCCGTGCCAACTCCGGATCCCGATCCTCTTCCCCCTCCCGGGCCTTTTCCACCCACGCCTGACCCAAGAGATCCGGACCCAATGCCTGGGCCGCCTTCTCCCGTGCCGGACCCCAAGCCCATTCTAGGGAGCGTGGTAGGGACATGTACAAGGTCATGAAATTTTGGAGGACCTCGATGAAGGGACCATCGACCACCTCCCTTTAAGAAAGGAAAGACGACATGGATAAACATTGCGCACATCCAACTTGTCACTGTGAAGTCGAACCAGGAAAAGAATTCTGTTCAGATGCCTGTTCCAAATCTCCAACGACCGGACCCTGTCAGTGCGGGCATGATTGCTGTACAGACAAGAAATCGTCCTGATCGAGGACCTTGCCAATTCCAGACCCTTATTTTGAATTTCTCGCGTATCCATCACCCGTTTTTATGGAGGTCTTATGAAGAAAGGTCAATTTCTCACGGATGTCAAAACATTACGAAAACGAGCCAGAAACCAAATGGAAAGGGGAGCCATGACTCCCGGGTATAAGGCGAAGGCGGAAATAGTGATTAAGCTTCTCAATGAAGCCCTGGCTAGTGAAATTGTCTGCGTGCTCCGCTACAAAAGACATTTTTACATGGCCTCGGGAGTGCATTCGGAAAGCATCAAGTCCGAGTTCCTTCAACATGCCCAGGAAGAACAAGTCCATGCCGACCAACTCGCAGAGCGAATTGTCCAGCTGGGTGGAGAGCCGAACTTTTCTCCTGACGGCATACTGACCCGCAGTCATTCGGAATATTCGGAAGGTGACACGATGGTTAACATGATCAAAGAAGACTTGATCGCTGAACGCATTGGCATTGACAGCTATCGAGAAATGATTGCCTATCTTGGGAATGATGACCCGACGACTCGACGCCTGCTTGAAGAAATTTTGGCCAAGGAAGAAGAACATGCTGAAGATTTATCCAGCCTTCTTCCTTTCCCTGGTGAAAAGTGAAATTTCAGCACGTTGCTAGCATTCGTTGTCACTGGGGTAGCCTCAGCAATACCCTTTCGAACGGGGTGCACCGTGAACTCCCGATGTGAAGAAGACTGCCTGGAAATACATTGCATCTTTTTCCTGGTCGGAGGGTCTCCAATGGGAGGAGAACCCGGATCATGCGGTTGATCGGGTGCAGGGGGATCCTCCATAGGAGGTTCATCCGGTATCGAATCAGGAGGGGTCACGGGAGGAGAATCTGGAGTATCGGGCGGTTCCTTAACCGGATCAGGGGGATCGGTAGGAGGAGGAGATCCATCCGGATGTCTTTTTCCAAGCTCCAGAAAGAGCGTTTGTCCTGTCATTGGGTTGGTCATTGTAAGGGGACCTCACGAGTGTGTAAAGGATGATGACAGAGGGGAGGCATTACCTGTGGGCTTTACCTTCCCCATTGGCTGGAACCCGATCGACTTACTTTGAGTTTTGCAATGTTCACATTGTCCGGATCTGTTCCATCCCTTTGAGCCGGACGCCTGCTGTGAATTTTTCTTCTTCCCAACACCCACGGCAACAAACCCTCCATTCCGGGTGCTTTTCTTTTTCAGGTTTTTTCACGAGACGCTTTTTTTCCCAAATACTATCATGGAACCAGGTAAAGCAAAACGAGGGTAAATCCCAGTGTTCAAAAATGAAGGAATGCGAATATCTTAGGGTCATACTGACATTGACAACCCCTCCGGCCTGTGGTTCTTCCGACCGTCTTACACAATCGGAACATCTTTCTCTTTCGTGAGGGCGGCATTCGATCATCCGGGTAAATTCAAACAGGAACGATCGCCTTTGAGAGCCTCGACGGAGAGAATATGAACAGATCAGTCCACAATTAGAAGGGCTCCCTCTCACACAACATGAAGCCTGCCTTAAAATATGGTATCGGTATCCTCTTACTCTTAGGCCTTCTCTTGGTCCTAAGCCTTTCACTCAATGAACCTATCCGTACCTATATAGAACGGGAATTGAATGAACGCGTTGAGGGATATAGTTTTTCGCTGAAGGAAGTGAATGTGCATCCATTCTGGTTGGGGCTGGAATTAAAAAACCTCACGGTTACACAGGACGCCAAGCCCGACCCACCCGTGGCCATGATTCCATTGTGGCGCGCTGGATTGCACTGGACAGCCCTTCTGGCTGGGAGAATCGTCAGCGACCATGAATTAGACAATCCCCAATTGCACATCACCCTGGACAATGCGAAACAAGAACAGCAGGATCAAGCGGACATCGAGGATCGCGGATGGCAAGAAGCCGTGTTAGCCATCTATCCCGTCAAAATCAATACATTGGAGATCATCGAGGGCGATATCACCTATATCGATGCCGATCCCTCAAAACCCCTGCGTTTGCAACTTGTCAATCTGATCGCGGAAAATATCAGAAACGTCCGGTCTCCAGATCGCGAATATCCTTCGACCATTAAGCTCACGGCCTCTGTCTTTGAGACAGGCACCATTTCCCTCGAAGGCAGAGCGGATTTTCTGGCACAACCCCATTTCGGCATCAAGGCCGATTTGGCCTTGAATAAGATCAATCTCAAGCGATTTCTCCCTATCACCGGTCGGTATAATTTCCAATTAACACAAGGGTGGTTTTCAGGGTCCGGCACGGTCGAATATGCTCCCTCTCTCACCCAAGTATCCCTTGATGATCTGCTCTTCGAAGATGTCCATCTCGATTATGTCGATTCCGCGACCACAAGGGAAGCCGAACAACAGGTTGTGCAAACAGCGAAACAGACTGCGGATAAGGTACAGGAAGATCCCAAAACATGGTTGAGCGCGAAACGGATCAAGGTCACCAATAGTGATTTCGGTTACGTCAACAAGGATACGGACCCCGAGTATCGTGTTTTCATCGCAAGCGTTAACATGGAGATGAAAAATTTTAGCAATCAGTTTACAAAGGGGTCCTCACCGATACGCCTGAAAGGCCGATTTATGGGTACGGGAGAGACGACCCTAACCGGTCACTTCCGACCGGAGGCCCATTCCCCCGATTTCGATCTCAACCTCAAAATCGAGAAGACGCAGTTGTCTCCAATGAATAACCTCCTTAAAGCCTATGGCGGGTTTGACGTGGCGAAAGGCAACTTTTCCTTCTTTTCCGAAATGAGCATTAAAGACGGAAAGATTAAGGGGTACATCAAGCCCTTCTTTAAAAACCTTGACGTCTATCATCCCCGGCAAGACGGAGACAACAATCTGCTTACGCAACTCTACGAAGGGCTGGTTGGAAGTATTTCAGAACTCCTTGAAAATGATGCTCGCGAACAGGTGGCCACCAAGGCCGACCTGTCGGGAAAGGTCGGCGACCCGGATGCGAGCACCTGGGACGTCATCATTAATCTCATTCGAAATGCCTTCTTTCAAGCAATCCTTCCGGGGTTTGACCAGACTGTGAAGGCTGAGGAGTAAAATTCAATCATGATCAATGAACTCACGAGTTCCTCTCCTCGAAAAAATCCCTGGAAACTTGGGGGACTGTCCATAACCAAGTTGGGGAAACGGGTATGGAACGAGGTGCAGATGGACGACCTCTTCGGTCGAGCTGCGGAACTGGCTTTTTATTTTTTTCTAGGATTATTCCCGGCTCTTATCTTTGTCACGGCCTTGATCGGTCAACTCCCGCTCCAAGGCGTGATGCCAGAACTGATGGCCTACCTCCGGAACTTTTTACCGGAAGACGCCCTCACGCTTGTCGACGGGCTCATTGCCGAAGTCAAAAAAGGGAGCAGTGGGAGTATATTGTCTTTGAGCCTTCTCGGTGCCTTGTGGGCATCTTCCAGCGGGTTGGTTGCCATTATGAATACCCTCAATGCGGTCTACGATGTCGAAGAGTCCAGACCGTTTTGGAAAGCCCGCCTGCTCGCGATTGTGATGACCATCGGGTTGGCCCTGTTTACTATCGTCTCGGTGACGGTCATCCTGTACGGAGAAACCTTCAGTCATTGGTTGGCCGAGTTGCTGGGATTCGGATGGCTGTTTGCTACCTTCTGGTCCGTCCTTCAATGGGTCTTGGCTGTGTCCTTAATGCTTTTGGCTGTCGGAATTGTCTATTACCTAGCACCTAATATCGAACAAGAGTGGTTATGGGTCACACCCGGTTCTGTGGTGGCGGTCGCCCTGTGGCTCGCAGGATCCTTGGGATTCAAACTCTATGTGGATAACTTTGGAAACTACAACGTCGCCTATGGTTCCCTTGGGGGCGTCGTCATTGTCATGTTATGGTTTTACGTGAGCAGTGTCGTACTTCTCATCGGCGGAGAAATAAATGCCGAAATCGAGAAGGCCTCCCCTACAACCTCCTCGCAAACATAAAACCGAACTGCGATTGTCCAGCACCCCTTCAACATATTCACTCAGTTGTGCGCTCAAATTTTCCTTCTGACAGACTTTCTTACCAAAAATTCGCTCGAACTTTGTTACCCAAGGGATCGTTGTTCCGACTTCAAGGGTTTTTCCCAGTACATTTCCCCGATGTTTGTCTGTACACCAAAGGTAGATCGTTTCTCTTTCATTTTTTAGGCAAACTAAACATTATTTCGTCACTCAAAAAGGAGGATTCCATGAACAAAGATCAATTTAAAGGGAATTGGCAACAATTCAAAGGGGAACTGAAAAGCAAATGGGGTGAATTTACTGACGATGACCTCATGCAAATCGAAGGTGACGCTGAAAAGTTCGCCGGAAAAGTGCAGGAACGATACGGCGATCAAAAGGAAGCAGTGGAAAAATGGGCGGAAGATTGGCAAAGATCGCATCAAACCACCCGCTAAAGCAACTGTATACCCTATCGAATTGTACTGTTTCTTAGAAACAGTCATTTGAAACGAATCACAAGTGGGAGGGTTTGTCCATGACAACAGGTAGAAACAAACGGATGATAATGGGATTGGGACTTGTAGTTTCCTTAATTGTTTCCGGACCAGGCTTTGCGGCCATGTCGTACCAGAGAGAACCGTTCCAACAGGAAGCCACCCCATCCTATGCCAGGATGGTTCTGAATGAGGACCAGTTTGAGGGAAATTGGAAGCAATTCAAAGGTGAACTTAAGAAACAATGGGGCGATATTACCGACGACGACCTACTGTATATCGAAGGGAAGATGGATAAATTCGAGGGAAAAGTTCAAGAACGCTACGGGGATCGAAAAGCGGAAGTGCAGGAGTGGACCGAGAAATGGTTTGACGAACACCACCATGACTGATGACTCAGTCTTTACCCTTAAGCACAGGTAGGATTCCTGCCTGTAAATCCAACAACTGCTGGAGGTTTTTATGAAACGAGTATTTCTCATTGCGACAATGGTCAGCCTGTTAGGTTCAGGAAGTGCTTGGGCCTTTTTTGAATCCAATAAGGAATTGATCAGTTCCGCCAAAATCAGCCTGGCCGATGCAGTCCGTGCTGCCGTGAGGACCGTGCCCGGGAAAGCCGCCGAAACCGAAATCGGACGGGAGGACGGTCGATTGGTCTATTGGGTCGAAGTGGTCGACAACAATGCCAAGACTCGCATTGTGTACATCGACGCCAATACGGGTGAGCCATTGAAAATCGAACGTGATTAACACCAGAAAAATTCCAATGTGCCCTATGACCAACTTTGTGGAACATCAACGAACTAAGGAGGCGTATCGTGAAAAAATCGCTGATAATTGGGACTCTCATGTGCGGACTGTTGTCAACTCCGGCCTGGGCTCTGTTTGAATCCAATAAGGAATTGCTGGCTTCGGCAAAAATTCCCCTGGATCAAGCAATCGAAGCGGCACTTCACACCCTACCGGGAAAGGCTGTCATGGCTGAAATCGATAAAAACGGGTCTCGGACGGTGTATGAAGTAGAAATCGTCGACGGTCAAGGAAATATTAAGGAAGTCTATATCGACGCGAATACCGGAAACACCCTTGAAATCGATCACTAGTTGAGCACCATCTGCCTTTCCCCGTCGTCTCACTCACACCCGTGGACTTGTGCGGTCACCGGGATCATGGGTGACCTGTTGGGAACTGTAGGGCAGTGAAGGAGTACCATCACATGAATAAAATTTTGGTTTACCAGATTGTTCGGCACCATATCACAAGTGCAGTCTGGAGTAGTATCTTGTTATTCTCATTCCTCCTACCATCCCCTACGTTGGCGGCAGGAGGCCTCCTTGACGAAGTCGATAAGGGATCTTTGTCTATAGGTGGACGCGCGATGTATTTTGATCCGCGGGGAGGTACGGGCAATTGGTTCGGGGGGGTTCAAATTCGAGCCCATTTACTTCCGGCCTTTGCCGTGGAAGGGTCTGCGGACTATCGAACCAATGATTTCGCCTCCGCAAACCGAACAGACTGGTTTCCAGCCCAAGTCTCAGGGCTGCTGTACCTTTTTCCAGGAAAACGCTTGAGCCCCTATGCGGTGGGTGGGGTTGGATGGTATTACGCCCATGTGGCTAGAGAAAATGCCCCTGATTCGACAACGGTACAATTTGGCCCGCACGTGGGAGGAGGACTCCAATTCATGGTAACGGACCGCCTGTCCATCGATGGGTCCTATCGATTTGTCTGGTTGGATAAACAATCTCCCCAAGAGAATGCCCTTTTTGGAAATCAATTTGGGGATGACGGGCATATGGTTACGGCAGGATTCAACATACATTTCTAACGTAGGAAATGGAACAGGATCTTTTGTCTGGGCTGTCCGGAACTACGATAGGTGCATACCCTGTTCGGACAGCCCACTGTTTCACCTGGTAATAGTGACCAGGTGGTAAAAGGAAAGGAGAACTCCATGTTAAATTGGGCTGTGACGTTTTTGATCATTGCATTGATCGCTGGAGTGTTGGGTCTATCAGGAGTGGCAGGAACCGCCTCGAGTATCGCCTATACCCTTTTCGTTGTTTTTGTCATTATGGCAATAATTGGCTTTGTAATGGGCCGGAAACCAGTCTAGGTTAGAGGTTCCCGGGTCCCTAGTGGGCTTTACTTTCCTAGTCGGATCAAAGGGGAGAATCAACTGGTTTGCTTAGGTGAGGATGGCTGGTCCCTATTACGATGAAGGGTTCGGATGGCCTGGCACAAGAGATCTGCTTCGCCTCCTTTGTTTAAAAACTCAGCGGCACCAGCTTGGAGCATGGCGTTGGCCACTTCCTTTTCAGCATGGACCGACAGTCCGATGATGGGAATACTTGGAAGTTCTTTTGTGATACGTCGAGTCGCTTCAATGCCATCCAACTTTTTCATATGCACATCCATGATGACGATATCCGGTTGTAAGTCGTGAGCCAGCCGAACCGCCTCCTCCCCATCTTCAGCTTGTCCAATCACCTCAAAGTTTTTTTGCCCTTCCAATAGGCTACAGAATCCTTCCCGCACCATTTGATGATCATCGGCAATAAGAATCCGGATGCGGTCTGCTGATTTTTCCAACAAGGTGACGGGGCCGGCCTTATCCTTGGTTTTCTTATTCGAAAATTTCGATGTTGTTGGGGCTATTTCTCTGCTGCCTCCGACTGAAGGAATTGTGAGGGTCACTCTGGTGCCTTTTGAGGAACCGGTTTCCACGAGAAAGGTTCCACCCAAGGCCGTCAATCGCTCCTGGATGCTAAACAGACCAAACTTGCCTTCTGCCTGCACAGATTTGGCGCCTTTTGAATAATACTCAATCCCTTTTCCTTCGTCCATTACCGTGACTTGCAAATGGTTGGACTCCTTCAGTTCGACCGAAACAACCGCTTCCTTAACTCCCGAGTGCTTCAAGACATTAAATAACAACTCCCGCACACAACGATAGATTAAAATAGCCTTTTCCTTGGGGAAGTCACGCTTCACCTCTGCCCCTTCAACCGTCACATGGAGCCCATGTTTTCCCATCTGAGATCCAAGCCAAGACAATGCAGCCGAAATGCCCATTTCGAACAGAATTGGAGGACTGAGATCTGCAACCAAGGTCCGGGTATAGGTCAGAGATTGATCCAGCATCTTGTCGACCTCGTCAAGGAGCGAAGCGACCTCTCCCTGGAAATCCCAACGTTTGGCCTGTGCCAGTTTCAGTCGAGACGCGACCAGCAACTGAGCCAAAAAGTCATGCAGATCGGTACCCAGTTGATGCCGCTCGCGTTCCCCCGCAAGGGTGAGTTCGTTCGCCAAATTGCGGAGTTGACGCTGATAGGACACTAATTCCTTTGTACGTTCTTCAACACGATTTTCGAGAGAGGAATTTGCTTCCCGAAGCTGATCTTCGATTCGTTTTTTCTCCGACATATCCCTGATAATTTTAGCGTAGGCCTTGAGATGTTCCGCTTCATCACGCACCGCCGACACGGCACCGCTCGCCCAGAACCAGGTTCCATCCTTTCGAACCAGCCAGTTATCGTCGTCTCCCTTTTCATTTTTTCGTGCTCGCAATAATTCCCGTTCAGGCCTTCCTTGAGCCAGATCTTCTTCGGTGAAAAACATCGAGAAATGCTTGTGCAACACTTCAGGCTCTTGGTAATGAAACAGCCGTTCGGCCCCCTTGTTCCACTCAATAACCAGGCCGTTCAGGTCCAGCATGATGATGGCCATACCGGTCGCCCCTTCAACCAAAAGCTTATAATGCTCTTCGGTTTCCCGTTGGTTCTCGTGGGACCGCTGTCGTTCAATCGTATAGCGCAAGACCCTTGTTAGCATGGCCGAATTGAGTTGAGATTTTCCAAGATAGTCTCCCGCTCCCAACTTGAGCGCTTCCATGGCTATAGGCTCTTCCTCCCTCACCGTGAGCACGATGACCGGAACCCCTCGGTTTACCTTTCGAATTTGTTTCAGCCCTTCGAGTCCATCCGCATCAGGCAATTTCAGATCGAGAAGGATTGCCTCAAATTCGGATTCTTCCATCTTTTGAAGAGCTGTTTCTAACCGTCGGACATGAGTGACCCGAACGGTCAAAAACTCGGAGTCCTTGAGAAATTCCTGAATGAGCCTGGCGTCTGCCTGCTTGTCTTCGACCAACAGAAGGTTGATGGCTGACTTTTTCATAACACGGGGTCCTTAGGAGGAAGTTTGACGACCGAGAACCAAAAACTCTCGATGGTTCTCACCACATTCATGAACCGCTCCACATTAACCGGTTTGACAAGATAGGAATTGGCATGCAGATCATAGCTACGAAACACATCTTCCTCAGCCTCGGAAGTTGTTAAGACCACCACAGGAATTTGTCGCAGCTGAGGGTCCTGTTTGATTTCCTCCAACACTTCCCGTCCGTCCTTTCTCGGCAAATTTAAATCCAGCAATATTATATCCGGTCTGGGCGCTTGCTCAAATGGGGCTTCCCGTCTTAAAAAGGTCATAGCCTCGACCCCGTCTTTGACATGGTGAAGAGTATTATGAAGACGGCCTTCCTTAAAGGCTTCTTTCGTTAAACGAACATCGGCCGGGTTGTCTTCTACTAATAGAATTTCAATTCGATCATCCATGTGTTTCGACCAAATTTTCAACTTTAGGTTTTGGAATCGAAAAATGAAAGGTACTGCCTTGTCCCAATTGGGATGTCACCCAAATTTTTCCTTCATGGCGATCGATTATTTTTTTGCAGATGGCCAAACCCATACCCGTCCCGGAATATTCCTCAAGCGTGTGGAGCCTCTTGAAGGCGGTAAAAATTTTATCGTGATATTGGGAATCAATTCCAATTCCGTTATCACGAACTGAAAAGGCCCATTCCTGATCTTGTTCTACGACAGAGATGTCGATTTCCGGCGGGTGGTCTTTCTGAAACTTGATGGCATTGGAAATGAGATTCTGAAACAGTTGACCTACTTGGGTGGGATCCCCCTGAATGGTCGGCAAGGTATCATACCGTACCGACACGTTTCGTTCTTCAATGGTGGTTTTTAAATCATCAAGTATTCGACGGACTACCTCGGATAAGGAAACCGACGCAAAGGGTTTCCCTTGCGTATCCACTCGAGAATAGGCGAGCAAATCGTGAATCAATTCCTGCATACGCTTCGCACCATCGGTAATAAATTGGATAAATTCTCGCGCGTCAGTATCCAGTTTCTCCTCATAACGTGAGGCCAACAACTGGGCAAAACTGTGAACGGTTCGAAGGGGTTCCTGGAGATCATGCGAAGCCACATACGCGAACCGCTCAAGGGACTCATTAGATGAAGCCAGTTCTTTGTTATACTGCGCCATTTCCAAAGCTTGAGAGGCCAACCGAGTTTCCGCCTGTTTTTGGGACGTAATATCCCGCGCAACTTTGGCAGCTCCAATCACCTCTCCACGCGAATTGCGCATAGGAGAAATCGTTAATGAAATATTAATATCGCGGCCGTCCTTTCGCCTTCTCACAGTCTCAAAATTTTTAATCCGCTCCCCTCGACTTAAACGTTCCAAAATATTAGGCTCTTCAGAAAGACGATCGGGTGGGAAAAGAATCGTCACCGACTGCCCGATGGTTTCTTCGGCGCTGTAGCCAAACATGTCCTCGGCTCCCCGGTTCCAGGTGGTAATTCGACCATCCACCGTTTGTCCAATGATAGCGTCATCGGAACTTTCGACGATAGCCGCCAGTTTCAATCTTGACTCTTGACCCATTCGTTGTTTATGAAGCAACACCGCGGTCATCCAAATAATCAGGAGACTTACTGTTCTGTTCGCGAGTGCGATCCACAAAGGTCCCGCGGCCATTAAGACTACTCCGCCTCCTGGTGAGAGGAAAAGGCCAAACATAACCAGTACAGAACAGATTCCAGCTAATAAGAAAGGGGCATAGGAATACGGGAGCCAGTAGCCCACGAGCACGACGGCTACATACAAGGTCCCATCAGCGACGCCAATAGGAGTTAATAAATCGATGACAAAAATGAATCCTGATAATACGAAACAGAAGGAAAGCAGGAGATAAGTGGGTGGAATCGTTGTGACTCGATTTCGGTCTGCGTTCATGACCTTTCCAGGAAGGTCGGCTTGGCCAAGGTTCTGAAAATGGCTTGATATATCTCGATCCATTGATTGTTCACACCAAACAAAGTCGAAAGCCACTAATCCATCACATGTCAAAGCGGAAAAGGCTTGACGTCGATCGAGGGGGGTTATCTTGCCATATTCCTATTAGGAGCGCCACCTCCTGCAACACCCTAAGAAAACTCGACAAAATCCCGAGAAGTATCCTGCCCGAAAGGTATTCTGATTGTATGGTTTGCACAGTTAAGGAAAAAGGAGTTTTCGTCAGGCTGAGGCTTGAGTTAGGGCCTGATGTCGCTAAGAAACCGGAAAAACCGGCTATGAACAAACGTGTTTCAGGATTTCTTCAACATGATCAAACAAGGCGATCCGTTCAGATTTGAAGAGTCCTGCGTTACACGCTTGAATTCCCTGCTATAACAATCAGGACAATAGGTATGTGAGTGACCGACTTCGTGCGCCTGATATCCTTTGTCCTTTAAAAAGGATACGAGAGTTTTCCAAACCGTCTGGCCCGTCGGATGTGCCTCATCCCGAACCCGCAGACAGACGCAACAGGTGCCCACTAATGTGGTAAATCCGTACTGTTCACACAAACTCTCCGAACCCCTCTTCATGCTAAGATTCCCTTATGTCATTTACGAAGTGAGCCTTTCGTTAACAGATGGTATTGTAGAGTAAGACAAAGCACGTGAGGACTAGGACAACCCCTTGTTTCGAATTTTTCTACTGGGTCGGAGACAAAAAAGTTAGGGACCCAGAAATTCCCCGAACGGGGCCAAGGGCTCAAGGTGATCACAGACAATCTTAATGGATGCGACAATGGGGACAGCTAACAAGGCACCTCCCACCCCCCATATCCAGCCCCAAAACATGATTCCCAGTAACACTACCACCGGATTCAGCAGGAAGCGCCTGCCCAAAATCATCGGGGTAAACACCATCCCCTCGAGCACGGTCAAACATCCGTAGGCCAATACAGGGAGCACAATGGCAAAGAGGTGGTCAAAGGTTAACGCCGCGGCCATTGTCAAAATACCCATTCCCACTAATCCTCCGATGTATGGGATAAAATTAAACACGCCGGCCATCACCCCCCAGAGAACGGGATTCGGCATACCCAGGGCATACATCACAAACCCGACGCAACATCCTAATCCAAGATTGATGAGGGTCACCGTAAAGAGGTACCCGGAAATATTTTCCTCGACTCCCCGGACAATTTCGACGGCCCGTTTTTTGTCGGAAAGAGTGGGTAACACCTTCACCAATTTCTCGAGAAAAAAATCGCCAGAGGACAGGAGAAAAAACATGAGGACCAATGTCGCGACCGAGACCACCATAAACTCGGTCGTCATTTCGAATACGGCCGTTCCCCAACCCGCTTCTGTTATTTTCACGGTCGCCCCCGATCCATTGGCCCGATCCGGCATGCTGGTTATTTCCTCCAAGGCTTCAGTGGCCTGTGTCATATGCCGGAAGGACTGACGGACATGCTGAAGTTTCGTTTCAATTCTATTCATGGCTGCTGGAGCCTTTTTAATCCATTCTCCAGCCGGAACAGTGAGTCGATACAAACTAACGAGGACGAGCAGAACCAGCGAGATCACTACAAGACCGGCTCCCAGATATCGGGATACCTTTAATTTCTCCAGTAGATTTATCAATGGAGACAACAACAGACTCAACACCGTAGCCAACGCGATGGGAAACAACAAGTTCCTTGCAAAATACAGAGTATAGAGACAGGCCAGGAGAAAGAGTCCCGAAAGAGCGAGGGATCGAATATCAATCGGACCGGTGAGAAAACGGGTCATCGTGGTGATGCCGCCTTCGGAATCGGGTTGACCGTCCGGGGAATCTTTTGGGGAAACGGTAGCGAGAGCCACCTTATCGTCCTCTCATAAGGGGTGGAAGAGCACAGAAATGTTCTAATGCTTCTGATCCTTGAATCCTGTTCGTCCTCTCGATCCCCTTACAGTACATGGCAGCATCCAATCGATCACTAGCAAAAACCCTAGCTTTGCAGCAAAAGAGATCTATGTCTTGAGCTTCAAAAATTCCCGGCGGGAAGCTAGATGACTAGACTGGTTGGCCTACAGAACTTTCACCTACTTGATGAACACCTGTCGTCTCGAAACCTGCACTCACCGCGGAAAGTTGCAAACGCCGCAGATGTGGGAGTATGCTGAAACAAGGGATGGAAGAAGCCATTCTCCAATTCCTTAAATTCTCGGCCATGATGCCCTTGTGTGAAGACTTACCCGGAAAGAACATAGCTTTTCCACAAGAAACATAGTTTGTCCAATGCATACGAACAAGCCAACCACAAAACGAAAACCTCAAGTCCTGATAGCCGATGATCATTCACTCGTGGCTGAAGGTATCAAAAAGTTACTGGAACATGAGGTGGATTTCATCGGCATTGCCAACGACGGGCGGGCTTTGCTGAAAGCGGTTGAAACCCATGAGCCGGACTTGGTCCTCATTGATATCAATCTCCCGCTTCTCAACGGAATCGATGCGGCCCTTCAATTAAAAAAGGTTGCACCACGGCTAAAAATCATTTTTTTGACGATGCACGCCGAAAAGGAATTTGTGGCAAGGGCCTTTCGCCTAGGCGCTTCGGGGTATGTATTAAAGCAAGGCGCAGCAGACGAGTTACTCTTCGCGGTCCAACAAGTCTTGAAAGGTCATACCTATGTCTCTCCTACGGTTGCGGGACCGCTTATTCAAGAGTCAGGGCGACCGCCAATCGCGGAATCCGATTCTCAAAAATATGATCGTCTTAGTTTACGCCAAAGGGAAGTGATGCAACTCATTGCGGAGGGCAAAACGACAAAAGAAATTGCCGTCACCCTTAATTTATCGGTCAAAACGGTAGAATTTCACAAAACCAAAATTATGAAAGAACTCGACATCCATACGGCTGCGGAAATTACAAAATACGCGGTTTCACAAGGGCTGGTCTTTCTTCAATAACGACTCCACTCGGTTCACTCCCCTCCAACCCAATCTCACATTGGTCGTGACGTCCTTTCCACCTATTACGGAGAAATAATACCCTCTCCGAGAGCGTATTTCGTCAAGTCGGCCCTGGTCTTGGCTCCAAGAATTCTTTTAATATTGGTCTTATGAAATTCCACCGTTTTGACCGAAATATCAAGCTTTCGCGCAATCTCCTTCGCCGTAAACCCATTGGCAATGAAATGCAAGACCCGTTTTTGTCTTTCCGTCAGCTTTCCGGATAATCCGTCTGACGCCGGCCTTCTCCCCAGTGCGAATAAGGATTCTTCAACTTCCTCTGCAATCACGGGAGAGATATACCGTTCACCTCTCAGGATGGTCTTGATCGCCAATATCAATTCACTAGTGGCGGCCTGTTTGAGTACATACCCCGAAACTCCGGAGGCGAATGCTTCCCGGATGTACACCGGGTTCGTCAACATCGTGACAACTAAAATTTTTACGTGTGGGAGTAACTTCTTGAGTTGTCGTGAGGCTTCGATCCCGTTGACGAGGGGCATAGAAATATCCACTTGCACGATATCCGGCTTCAATACAGGTGCCTGGTCAAGTAGCTCCTGACCGTTTTTCACCATTCCGACGACCTCAAATTCAGTTTCCAATATGTGCTTTATCCCCTCCAACACCAACCCATGATCGTCCGCTAATAATATCCTTACCATTTCGCCTCCCTGCTGTTGTCTTTGACAACGAATCTGACCCTTTGGGAGATCCTGCATCCAGATCAAGCAGGATTATACCATGCCCATCAGACTGCATGAGAAACCACGGGATCAATTTCTTCCGATCACCCCTGAACGTTCGCGGGTGAGGATGCGATACCATTCGCTAACGCTATCTGACATCATGACCTTAACAAAAGGAAACTTTAAGAAAACCTAGTAAGATCCCTTGCCGCGTATTCAAAGATTATCCAACTTCAATATGTTATGCCCAGGTCAGTCGACAATCCTAGTTCTTCAATTTTCCTGAGATAACCATTCAACGGCTTTGAGGTTCGAACATTCCGAAACTTTATCTGTCACTCCCTCCATTCAAGGCTAATTAAAATGACCAGCAAGGGAAACACCTAGTGCGAGTCAGTCGACCCTATGCTACACAATAGGACTAAGCATGGATAACCCATGTCTCACAACCTTATGCAAGAGGAGGTGGCCTATGTCACGAGTGACAGCAGGACTATCGGCATTGTGTTTGGCAAGTTTTCTGATGGCGGGATGGGCCTTTGCGGGGCAGGAAAGCTCGAGCGGAAATACTCCAGGTAAAATTCAACGGAGCACTCCCTCTGCCGGTTTCGGAGCCGGTGAAGATCCGAAGTCCGGACCCGGGTTTCGAGGTGATAAATTAACGGAAACGGAAAAACTGACACCAGAAGAAGCCAAACAAAAAGGCATGGATACCCAATCAAAGGATAAAGGCAAACAATAAGTAGCCAGAGATTATCCTTTGAAGCCGAGGGTTCATAACTCCGGCCTTGACCCGGCAACGTCAAGGCCGGAGTTATCCTGCCTCACCTTCATTTCTCACTTGTTCTCTGACCCAGATGATTCAGGTAACTGATCTTTCACGAGAGGCATATACCGCAAGGTCAAAAAATTCACCAGGCTGAGTGCAAGGGCAATTTCATAACGGTTCCAAGCCACTGCCATTCCAATAGCGCCAGTATTCCAAATGCTCGCCGCGGTGGCGGTCCCAATGACGCTCCCCCGTTCCTTTAGAATGGCCCCGCCTCCGATAAAACCGATACCCGTGAGGATGCCATACATGACTCTCGCACGTGCATCTTCGGCCTCAAGGACATAAATTCCCGTGAGCATATACCCACAGGCAGCAATGGCGACGAGAGGGAAGGTTCTCAGACCCGCGCTTTGTGAGCGCATCTCCCGATCTAATCCGATCGGTACTGCCAAGAGATACGCCACTGCCATTTGAGACAGATGTAACAATACCTCTCCCCAGTCAAAGTGCTGGAACAGCATTCTCATCTCCCCCTACCTCCATCTATCGATTTCGGAAAGGATTAGTATAGGCTCTACCCGAAGCTCCGTACATCCATCCCCGGCACTCTCCAATACGAGTATCCAAGGTGTCCCGAGAATATAGTGATAACGCTTATGGAATTCCTAAAGCTAATGTTCACTTGCCCATTGCAGCCATCGTGGGCGGACCACTTCCTCAAAAAAGATTTTTAGACATGCCGCAACAGGAATAGCCAGGATTAATCCCCAAATCCCCCCCACACTTCCTCCAATGAATACGACGAGCAAAATGGTGACGGCACTGAGGTTGGTCGAACCACTTTGGATCCATGGTGTCAACACCCAGCCTTCAAGGAGTTGCACGAGCAGATAAACCAGACTCGGCCATACAAACACCGCCATCCATGCAAATCCGGGAGACTCCGTGCCGGTGGTCATATCCAGGTATTTCAGTAAAATGGCCACCGGCCAACCCAGGGTGGCTGCGTAGGGAATTATGCTCAATACTCCGGTGCCAAACCCCAATAGGAACCAATAGGGAACATCAGCCACAAACCACCCGATTGAAAGCATCACCGACATAAGCCCGGCGATAATGACTCTCCCCCGAAAGAATTGGCCGACAGCCTGATCCATTTTTGTGACTAAGGCGAAGATTCGATCCAATCGGCTCGCGGGCACATATCTAACAATGCTGTCGACCATCGTCTGAAAGTTCAACGCAAAAAAGAAAAAATATATGGGAACAAGAGAAAAAGACACAAGAACATATACAACAAAACCCACTGAGCTTCCAATCCAATCAATAGCTTGCCCGGTTCCGGAAAAAATAGCATTGAAGGAGGAAAGCAGGTTTTCTTGTACGAATTGGGCAAGCCCATTCAGTTGGTCCTGGTAACTCCCGAGGTCTATCGCATACCGATTGGTCAGACTATTCACATAGGCAGGTATATTTTTCGAGAGGGTACTGAGCTGAGCTACCACGATGGGTCCAAGCCATACCAACAGTATCACCCAGATTCCAATTAACAAGATCAACAGCAGGAGAATGCTGGCTACCCGGGGAAACGACCATTTCTGTTCCAAGAAATTGACTAGGGGATTTAACAAATACGCCAACAGCAATCCGATGATCACCGGAAGGAAAATGGCCTGTAAAAGGTGAATGGACCACACCAGGAGCCCAAGAACAAAGAACACAGCTATGTCGCGGAACGCTTGAACGTCCCAAATGTGGCGGTCTGCCCAATGTGGCTTTTGCTTACACTCCTCCATGGAGGTAATCCTTTTAGCCGTCTCTCCTTGCGAGAGGCGGCACTCATTTCTTTCCAGTAAAGTGCCGGAGCAGCACAGGACAAGCTATGTGTGGCGTCCCCCTTGAAAAGGCGTGGAAGTCATGATCCGGCTATCGTCCAAATGAAAGATCTTAACATTATTTTCCTGTCATACCCCACCACCACTATATCAAGATTTTCCGACGACAGTAATAGTCACGCGATGTATTGGGTTTCTTCGCCCTCTTACACCAATTACTGTTCACACATAGGATAACAAAAACCCATCATGGTTTTTGATGTTCCTGTATCCCTCCTGACACCAATGAATCCTTACTACGCTTCTTTGCTGTTCAAGCTTGCAACTAGTAAAAACTACTAGGGCTCCATCTTGCCTTGACCCTTCCCAACCGGTACAATCTTGCTGAGCATTATCGAACAGATTTTAAGAATGTACTCTAAGCCCTTTTTTCCTATTTTCCCGCCACAGGAGCGCATTCAAATGATGGTTCAGAAAGGAGCCTGGCATGAAGACTATTTTTTCTCTCGTCCGCACTTCACTCCTGATTACTCTCTTCTCCTTGTCAACTCTGATGGGATGCGAGCAACAAGGGCCCGCTGAAAAAGCCGGGGAAGCCATCGATGAAGCCGCGGAAAGCGTAGGCGATTCGGTAGAAGAGGCTACCGAATAACCAACCTTCTTGTGTCTGTACGACCATCCACCTTCCCGCAAGGCTCAATGGAAAGCTAGCCCGGGGATTCTAAAAACAGTCTTTCTGGTTTCAGCCCTTTCACGTCTATTTCCAAAATGAACATGCCACCATCATCCGGGTCAAAACGTATTGGCATTCACGGCGCCCGAGAAACCGGGTGTGTTCTTGGGACCTACCTGTTCGGGAACTAAGACTTATACTCACCTTTCGATTCTTTCAAAAGCCCCCTCTAGTCCTCCCTCTTACATTCCCCATGAGGGACTCTTCCTTCCCGACCTGAATACCCTGTGACCTTTTTTATTTGGGAGGGACAAAAGAGTTTTTATGGGATATCCTTTTTTGTTGGTACGGAAACCGTGATGGAGACGGGACATGCTGTATTTTGCCTACGGTTCAAATATGTCTTCCAAGCGGTTGCGAAGCCGGGTCTCGTCGGCCAAGATGCAGTGCATCGCGACATTAACAGAACATCAATTGCAATTTCATAAAAGAAGCAAGAAGGATGGTTCGGGAAAATGCGATGCGTTCTATACGGGTCATTCCACCGACCGAGTCATGGGTATTGTGTTTGAAATGGAGGCCAAGGACAAAGGTCCATTGGATGAAGCCGAAGGATTGGGAAAAGGATATGAAGAGAAAACCGTTACGGTCAAGGATTCGAGTGGTGGGTCAATTCAAGCCTTTACCTATTACGCGACCGACATCGACCCATTCGTAAAGCCCTACCACTGGTATAAGAACCATGTCCTTATCGGAGCCAGAGAACATCAATTACCTACAGACTATATTCAGCTGATCGAGTCCGTGGAATCTATTGACGACCCCCTACCAAATCGACATGAACGTGAACTTCAGATTTATAAGGAACCTGATGCCTCTCAACTTTAAAACTGATGTTTGCCACTGCTCATCCATGATGCCAATTTTTTCAAGACGTTGACCAGGCCACTTGCCATTCCTGAAATGCCAGCTACAGTTTTAACAGAAAACAACAGAATGATGTTACCTATGGACCTGTACTCAGGGAGAGAAAATGAAAAATACCCTGGTCGTGATGTTCGTAGTCTGTGGATGGATCGGTCCAGTTTGGGGAGAGACTGGGAAAGATTGCTCCCTATCCAAATATCAACAATACGCTAAGACACAGGGACAATGGCACCAGGATCTTACAGCCTATATCGCCCGCACCCAACCGGACTACACCGAGGTCGCGAAACTAATGCGGGACGATCAACTCCATGCCATTGAACGAAAACGATTGGCAGTAGAGTATTTCCTGGCACATCAACCGGAAAAAGTTCAAACAGAGAGACCGCTGAATCAATGGCTGGATCTCAGCTCCCAGGATCACGAACGAATCGCCCAAGCCAATGCTCGCTATGCCGCCCTCCGTCGATTCCTCCAAGGAGCCAAACAACGTCCCCCCCACCCTCTCGGTGATGAGCTACGCCATCTCATGCGCCACAATCTTATGAAGCGCCAAGATTTTACTTCAATGTTTCGATCCTTTCTCCAAAAGCTTCATGACATAGAAGCCCTTTCCTGTGGCGATTAAAATTCCCACGGTACCGAATCATGTCTTGGTGACCGAATGTTAGCCGTAGACTATTTCGAAGACTATTTCAGCCGTAGGAAGGTCTGATTCTCCCGAAGCCGGTCGCCTATTGCCAACAGCGCATCAATATCACAGTCAGTCAATTTTTCACTAAAATGAGTTTTCACAGCCTTTCGATATACAGGCCACATGCGATGGAGTAGTTCTTCTCCCTTCTTGGTGATGTGGGCAACTATTCCCCGCCCGTCATTTGGACATTTTTTTCGGACCACCAGTTTTTCCCGTTCCAACCGATCCACCAGCCGCGTCACGTTGTTTTTTGCCAGGAGTATCCGTTCTCCAAGATCCTGAAGCCTCAAACTTTTTTGGTCTTCACGATGCAATTCCAGCAAGACATCGTACCAAGCCAATGGGGGCAGCCCGACCGATTTCAGTTCACCCTCCACCGCCTCCATCACCATTTGTTGGGAACGAATCAGTCCCACCCAGGCATCAAAGATGTGTTTTTCTGTAATCCCCATAATCGGAGTATAGCAAAAACTAGTTGCAATTGGAACTATATTATCCTATACTTCTTTTAGTTCCACTTGGAACTACTTTCACCTAATACCATAAAGGAGGGTTATATGGCGGAATCCATTACGAGAGAAGAGATTAAGCGGGCAATGCAACAAGGTCCAGTTACCCTCATTGAGGCCTTGCCTCAACAATATTATGACGAGGGGCACTTACCAGGCGCGTTGCAAATAAATTACGACGAAGTCGACCGAAAAGCGGGATCTCTTCCGACTGATAAGGAGGCCTTTATCGTCACCTATTGCGCCAGTGACAGTTGTCCCAATTCCGGCTTTGCGGCGGACAAGCTCATTGAACGGGGCTATACAAACGTCAAGAAATATGTGGGCGGGAAAAAGGACTGGACGGAATCCGGTGAAATCTTGGCCACATGAGCCTCAACCCGGGGCCGGGGAATCCTGAACCTCTTTGGTTTCGGCTGAGATTCCCCGGCCCTTTTCGACCCTCACAATTATCTCTTCTGGTTACACCGATCGGTTACTCATCCAACGCCGGCCTACATAGCATGAGGCCATATCTCATCGCAAACAACAGGTAGGCTCCACTCCAGCATGTTCCCGCCAGAACCAAGAGGGTCAACTCGGAAATATGCAGCGTATGGCCAAACACCCGCAGCAACGCCCCAAGGTTGACCAAGGCATAAAGAACAGTCGTCACCTTATCTGCTTGCTTGAGATGTCCCGTATGTCCCAGACTGGCCCTCGTCATAATCCCCAAGGTCATCACTCCAATCGCTCCGGTCGTCAAGGCATGCACCGCATCCTTCATAGGTAAGACGAATCCAAGTATTGATCCTCCAATGAGGACGAGTGAGACTGCCAGCCAGGCATACCCGATATGGAGAATCAAGACGAGTGGCTCAGGCCACGTCAACCACCCATACCATCGACTGAGGCGTACCACATTGATAAGACCGGCCATGAAGAATGCCCCACCCGTCACCTGACTCTCCGGCCAGATGTTCCACGCAATCACCGCCAGCAGAATCGATCCGATGGCGACGGCATCAAATCCAGAAAAAGATGCAGGCTGCTTGGTAAGGCTCTCCTGTACAAAAAAATCTTCGGTAAAACTCGGAGTCACGCGCCCTCCGATCAGCGCCAGTAGAATCATGATGAGTGCAAGAGCCATAGACTCTGCCGACTGTGTAGGGGCTCCGTTGTACAACTGAATATGGAAGAAAATATTTGCGCAAACGAACAAGCCAATCACGACACAGATAGGCAGGCGACTCCAACTTTTTGAAACGGTGACTTCTCGCCACAAGATTCCCGCCACCACAAGCAGAAATGAAATATCAATAATGGCTGAAACGACAAAAGGAACCCATGCGGTCGCGATCGCTAGACGTCCGGCTACCCAAAGAATATACAACCCGATCAAAGGCATACCGCGCATAGGCGGACGATCGGTCCAGTTTGGGATGGCTGTGAGTAGAAACCCGGTGATCACGCATGGCAGAAACCCAAAAAGCATTTCATGCACATGCCATTCGCGCGGCGTAAAAAGAAACTCTAGCTCACTACCCCCAACAAACACGAGAACCCAAGCCGGGACGGCCAACCCAGCAAACAGGGCTGCACTCAAAAAAAACGGTCGAAACCCATACGAGAAAAAGGCCGGTCCGTGGTAGGGAAAACGATCACTCATGGCTTCCGAAATTTTCCTGGTTGTGCGCGTCGAGTAAGAGGTCGAGAGTTTTTCTTGGCCAATCCTGAGTTATCGACTAGCTTGTACGGGTAGGCTTTGGTTGTTTGAAGCCAGATCATCAGGGGTCATGACCTGCCATCCACCACCGAGGGCTTTATAAATGGCGATGAGGTTGAGGACAACGTTAATTTCGCTGTTGGCCAATCGGTCCTGCGCTTCGAGCATGGTACTCTGTGCAACTAACACGTCCAGCAGATTGTCAATACCGGCATCGAATCGTTCCTGAGCATACTCAACGGCTTTGGCACTTGAGGCGGCCGCCTGCCGTAAACGTGCACGCGTTTCTTCCTGTCGTGAAAAATTGACCATCGCTGTTTCGGTTTCCTCTAAGGCTCGTAAGACCGTTTGTTCAAACGACGCCAACTGTGCCTGCGTCCGAGCATCGGCTGCATCGATACGGGCCAGGACTCTCCCGATATTAAAAGCCGCCCAATTAATTTGGGGCCCCAGGAGAAAGGTCCCGGCGCCTCCTGTAAATAAGTCAGAGACTGACGTGGAGGTAAACCCGATGCTCCCGTTCACGGTCACATTCGGATACAAATCGGCAACATTCACGTTGTACTCCGCCACAGCGACTGCCACGTTTCGTTCCGCAGCGCGAATGTCAGGACGACGTTTCAATAGATCCACCGGATTTCCCACATCGACGCTTCGGGGTATTTCTGGAAGGGGTTGCGGAATTTCCAGCATACGATGCAATGAAGTAGGCGGCTGTCCAGTCAGCACAGCCATGCGGTTCATGGCCGCATTGACTTCTGCTTCAAGAGCTGGAATCGTAGATTTCGTTAACTCTAATTGGGTGCGTGCTCGTTCAATGTCGAGTTTATCGCTCACTCCTCCTTCAAAGAGTTCCCGAGTTAGGTCATAGGTTTGTTGTTGATTCGCGACATTTCTCCTCGCCACATCCAATCGATATTGCGCCCCACGTACTTCGATATACGTCCGAGCCACTTCCGCAGCAATGGTGACATAGATGGCATCGAGGTCGGCTTCCCTGGCTTCCAAGGTTGCTTCTGAAGCGGCAATCCGCTGACTGACTCGCCCAAATAGATTTAATTCCCAGAACGCATCAAAGCCAACGTTATAGGAAGTCTGTATGCGATCTCCAAACGGTGGGAATATTCCTTTTTTCGTTTGTTGCTGATGTTCCACTTTCCCTTGTGCTTCAACGGTCGGAATCCGTTCCAATCTGGTATCCCCCAACAAGGAACGGGCCTCTTGCAAGTTGGCCAACGCTATGCGCACATCCAAATTATGTTCAAGGCCTTTTTCGACTAATCGACTTAGCTGAGCCTCATTAAACTGTCGCCACCATGCGGCAATCGGTTCGGTGGATCGAAACCGACCTTGCTCTTGCTCCAAGAATTTCTCCTCCACGAAGGGGTCTGTTTTCGGAGCTTGGTAGTCTCTCCCAACTGAACAGGCCTGGATCATGACCAAGGACAACAACGCCATGGCTATATGGGGGAGTTTAGTTGTTGGGTACTGCTTCATGGCTCAACTCTGGGTTGATAACTTTTGGCTTAAACAAACGCGTCTCCAGCTTTCGCAGGACGACATAAAACACGGGCGTCAGAAACAGACCAAAGAATGTGACTCCCAGCATTCCGGCAAAGACCGCGATGCCCATGGCATTTCTCATTTCCGCTCCCGCTCCCGATGAAACAGCCATCGGCAAGACGCCCATAATAAACGCAAAGGATGTCATGAGAATGGGCCGCAGGCGGAGGCGGCTTGATTCGACCGCAGCTTGCACGATACTTCTGCCTTCCAGTTCCAGTTCACGGGCAAACTCAACAATCAAAATGGCATTCTTAGTCGCCAGCCCCATTAAGACGAATAGGCTTATTTGGGTAAAGATATTATTGTCTCCACCCGTCAACCACACGCCTACCAAGGCCGACAAGGTACTCATGGGCACGATAAGAATAATTGCTAGTGGAAGGGTCAGGCTTTCATACAGTGCGGCCAACACCAGGAACACGAGGAACAACACCAGCGGAATCACATACATCGTCGTATCCCCAGACAGAATTTGTTGATACGTAAGTTCCGTCCATTCGAATTGCATTCCCTGTGGAAGCGTCTCATGTAATATCTTCGTGATGGTTTCTTGCGCCTGTCCTGATGAATAGCCAGGCGCCGCATTCCCATTGAGGTCGGCGGCTCGAAAGGCGTTATACCGTTGAGCGGACTCTGGGCCAAACGTTTCACTGATATGTAAGACCGCCCCCAAGGGCACCATATCCCCTCGTTTATTGCGAACTTTGAGATTCAAAATGTCACTTGGGGCATCACGAAATTGCTTTTCAGCCTGCGCAATCACCTGGTAGGTACGTCCAAAGGTATTGAAGTCATTGATATACAACGAACCGAGATAGACCTGCATGGCTTCAAACACTTCATTGATATTCAACCCAAGTTGTTTCGCTTTTGTCCGGTCAAGTTCTGCATACAGTTGCGGCACATTAATCTGGTAACTCGAGAAGACGCCCGTCAGTTCGGGAGTCGCATAAGCCTTGGCTAAGACTTTTCCCAAGGCTTGCTGTAGGGCCTGATAGCCTTGGTCAGTCCTATCTTCAATTTGTAATTTAAACCCGCCGATCGTTCCCAACCCCTGAACTGGCGGCGGAGGAAAAATCGCGACAAAGGCTTCTTCGATACCGTTATATTGTTGTTGGAGTATCTGGCTGATCGCAAACCCCGACATCGACGGATCCGTCCGTTGATCGAAATCGTCAAGCGGAACAAACACAATGCCTGCACTCGAACTATTGGTGAACCCATTGATGGAAAGTCCCGGGAATCCCACGGCACCAGCAACACCCGGAACTTGTAACGCCATTTCAGACATTTCCCGGAGCACCTCTTCGGTTCGATCTAAAGTGGCGCCATCAGGCAACTGGGCAAAGCTTACTAAGTACTGTTTGTCCTGAACGGGCACAAACCCAGGTGGAACCGACTTAAACACTCCATAGGCTGCTACCAATAACACCGCATAGACCGCCAAGGCGATGGTGCGACGGACTAAAATCTTTCCCACTCCATTGGAGTATTTTTTGGAGCTCGAGGTAAACATGCGATTGAACCCCTTGAAGAGGGGGCCTAACATTTTATTCATCACCCGGGTTAACCAGTCGTTGCCCTGACCTTGTGGTTTGAGCAGTAGACCAGCCAAAGCCGGACTGAGCGTCAGCGAATTAAACGCCGAAATCACTGTCGAAATAGCTATCGTTAACGCGAACTGGCGATAAAACTGTCCGGTCAAGCCACTAATAAAGGCTATCGGAACGAATACGGCCAGTAGGGTCAAGGTAATGGCAATGATCGGTCCGCTTACTTCCCGCATGGCTTTGTAGGTGGCTTCTTTGGGAGACAATCCGTTTTCAATATTCCGTTCGACATTCTCCACCACCACAATGGCATCATCGACAACAATCCCAATGGCCAGAATCAGACCAAAGAGGGTCAAGACGTTTATGGAGAAACCAAATGCATACATCACGGCAAAGGTACCGATGATCGAGACGGGAACCGCCAAGAGGGGAATTACCGAGGCACGCCATGACTGGAGAAAGAGGATCACAACCAGCACAACTAAGGCCACAGCTTCCAAGAGGGTCATCATCACGGCATTGATCGATCCCCTTACAAACACCGTTGGATCGTACACGACGCTATAATCTACCCCTTCAGGGAAGTTTTTTTTCAGCTCTTTCATTTTCGCACGGACATTGTTTGAGATATCCAGTGCGTTAGCGCCCGGGGAGGCAAAGATTGGAACCGCCACCGCATTCTTATTGTCGAGTAACGAGCGCAAGGCATATTGGGACGCTCCCATCTCAACCGTTGCCACATCTTTCAGTCTGGTGATTTGTCCCAAATCACCGGTGCGTATAATGATCTCCCCAAATTCCGCCGGAGTCTCCAGACGACCCTTGGCATTAATGGGCAATTGTTGCTCAACAACATCCGCATAGGGGGCCCCACCAATAATTCCGGCAGCGATTTGAACATTTTGTTCCCGAATCGCCGAAATAATATCGCCGGCTGTGAGATTGCGTTCGGCAATCTTTTCAGGATTGAGCCAAATCCGCATGGCATAGTCCCCTGCACCAAACAGGCGAACCTGACCAATACCCGCAATTTTGGCCAGTTCATCTCGAACATTCAGTAATGCATAGTTCCGTAAATAGAGCATGCCGTAGCGGTCATTTGGCGATCTTAAATGCACGACCATGGTCAATTCAGGAGAACTTTTGACGGTCGTCACCCCTAACTGACGCGTGACCTCCGGCAACCGTGGGAGGGCTTGGGAGATCCGGTTTTGTACGAGCTGTTGCGCGAGATCAGGATCCATTCCAAGTTCAAAGGTCACGGTCAAGGTCATCAACCCATCGGAGGTCGACTGCGAATACATGTACAACATGTTTTCGACGCCATTAATTTGCTCTTCCAAAGGAGTGGCGACCGTCTCGGCAATCACCTTCGAGTTGGCACCGGGGAATTGGGCGTTCACAACCACTGAGGGCGGGACGACTTCAGGATATTCGGAGATCGGCAATTGGAACATCGCGAGCAGACCTGCCAAAAAAATGACAATGGAGAGTACTGCTGCAAAAATTGGCCGATCAATAAAGACTTTTGCGATATTCATGATCGATCTTTCAGGTGATTATTCTACCGAGGTTTCTTCGGGCTGGACTTCCATATCAGGACGTACACGCTGCAAGCTGTTGATCAAGACTTGGTCTCCAGACTTGAGACCCGACAATACCGCTCGATGACCATCAACCGCTCGTCCTAGCGTCACCTCCCGATAGGCGACTTTCTTTTCCGGGGTCACAATATAGACATATTTCTTATCCTGATCGGTCCGAACCGCCCGATCACTGACTAACAAGAGTGACTGTTCACTTGCCGAGCCTAAACGGACCGTGGCGAACATCCCAGGAACGAGGGCCCCATCTTTATTCTCGAAAATTGCACGACCACGAATAGTGCCTGATGTGGCATTCAATTGGTTATCAAAGGAGTGCATGACCCCGCGATAAACCACGCCCTCATCGCCCGTCAGCGTTAACTCGACCGGCATGGCCTTCCCCGTCGCCTGTCGTCTTGTTTTGATATACGTTTGTTCATCCACATCAAATTCGGCATAGAGCTTATCTATGGAAACAATTGTTGTAAGGATAGGGGCAGTTGGTCCGGCTTCAATGACATTTCCCTCTGTGATCTCGGCCCGACTGACTAATCCTGAAAATGGGGCTTTAATATGAGCATACTCAAGATTGAGCGCTGCCTGCTTCATGCGGGCCTTGGCGGCATTAATCGCAGCCTGCGCGACTTGATAGTCATTGTTTGCTGTGTCATACCGACTTTGAGAAATAGCATTCTTTTTGACCAGCCCTCTCGCACGCTGCCACTCCTGCTTCGCGAGAGCCGTCCGAGATTGAGCCGTCTCCAGTTCAGCCCGAGCACTTGCAAACTCCGCCTCAAAAGGGCGTGGGTCAATAACAAAAAGCGCATCCCCTTTCCTCACCGTCGCTCCATCCTGAAACAATACCTTGGTAATCGTACCGCTGACTAAAGGACGGATCTCTACATAATCAACTGCTCGCAAGCGTCCAGAGAATTCACTCCATACTCGAACCGCCTGCGGTTGTATTGTCACGACTTCAACTGAAGGTGGCGACATCGACCCCGGTGACTCCTTCGACGCATCGGCTGGAGTAAGATATTGGAACGTCACCCAACTCACTCCCAGTCCAAGTACGACGACCAACAAGGTGAGGAGTCGATATGATTTGACATATCTTTTGAAAATTCCCATTTTCTTATTCACCCTAAATCAGAAAAACATTCATACCAGTATGTTTAAATGAGTTCTACTTGTAACATACTGTTCGGTATGTGTCAAATTTTAGTGATACGACTAATGATAACTTTAAATCTTTATGAATTTATTGAATTTATTACATATAATTCTATTAGTTCCCTTAGAAACTAATAAATTAACTATACCTTTTCGTTTTTTTTATAACATTGGGTATGTTATATATATAAATATATGTTTATATTGAAGTAATAATTTTAAAATTTTAAATTATCCTGAAAATTTTTAATGAAATAACTTTTTCTAATTCGTTAGTTATACATATTTTCATCAATTTATAAAAAGTTATCTTGATAAAATACCAATTGGTATGTATTATTGATTAAATTACGTCCCTAGGGAGGTATCATATGCCTAAACATACTAATACGAAGGAACGATTACTTGAAACAGCTATTGAACTAATTTGGCAAAGCAACTACAGCAATGTTGGGGTCAATGATATTTGCGAGAAAGCCGGCGTCACAAAAGGGAGCTTCTATCACCACTTCGAAACGAAAGCCGACCTCTTTTATGAAGCCTCTGAACATCATTGGCAGGGAATGAAAAAAAATTTAGATGCCCTCTATTCCCCTTCCTTTACCCCACTGGAACATTTAGAAAACCTCATTCAATTTGTTGTCAGTAAGCAGGACCAATGTAAATCGAGGGATGATAATCCCGTGTCGGGTTGCCCGTTTTTTACGGCGGGAGGACAATCTGGAACTGGAGAAGAACGCGTCCGCGAAGCTTCTCGAGCCATGTCTGAACACGCGGTCAAATACAATGTGGCCCTCGTACGAAATCTCAAAGCCGAACAGGCCCTCAATGGAGATCCCGATCCACTCCAGGTCGCGCGATTGATTCATCAATTTATCCAGGGCCTTCTTATTTTCGGGCGCGTCTACGCGAACCTTGATGTCGTCAAGACCGACCTTCGAGAGGGAATTTATCGCCTTATTGACCTCAAACAGGAGTATCGTCGCCCCTGGCCAGACCCAGAATCTTCTTCTCTAGACCATATTCTAGAACTTACCTCCCAGACCTAGCAGAATATAGGTGAAAACTTCTCAACCATATTTAAAGGGGTCGGGAGTCTTTTATTAATGGAAATTTCAGCTATTTTTGTCAGTCCTGCGGAAAACTTTCCCTTTTCTCATAACGTAGGCTCTTCGCTTTGGGCTCTTAGCCTGGGGCAAACCTAAAGGAAAGCCTTTGGATTCAGTCACTCAACTGGCACTTGGCGCAGCAGTAGGTGAAGCCACCTTAGGCCGAAAAATCGGAAACCGGGCCATTCTGTGGGGCGGAATCGCCGGCACTATCCCTGATCTCGATGTGTTCATCCCATTTAGCGACCCTGTCAACTCTTTCATTTCACACCGCTCTTTTAGTCATTCGTTATTCACCTTAGCTCTCCTGACTCCTCTTCTTGTACAACTTATTCTTCGCATTCACCCCAATACGCGGGAACTTCGAAGCCGGTGGTTTATATTGGTCTACCTCGCATTCGCGACGCATGTACTTTTGGATAGTTTTACGGCCTATGGCACACAAATTTTCTGGCCCATCACGCATCAGCCCATCATGTGGTCAACCATTTTTATCGTTGACCCTCTTTATACCTTACCGCTTTTAGGTGGGGTGCTCTGTGCTCTTATCATCAGCCGAGCCAAGGGATTTGGGCATATCGCCAACGGCCTCGGCCTGGTTCTGAGCACCCTCTATCTCTCTTGGACATTGGTAGCTAAGATTCATGTTGAAAATTTTGCAATCGAACAGCTTGCCAACCAACGGATCCCCTACACACATCTACTGGTCCAACCCACCCCCATTAACTCACTCCTCTGGCGCATCGTCGTCATGCAAGACGGGTCCTACGCTGAGGGATTCTACTCGCTGTTAGATAGGCACTCAGACATTCATCTCACGAAATATGAAAGTGAGATCCATCTCTTAGATGCGTTACAGACACTGGAACCTATTAAAGGGTTACGTTGGTTTACTCAAGGATTTTGGGGAATCAAACAACAACAGGGCTATGTTGTCATCTCTGATCTTCGAATGGGTATGGAACCACACTACGTTTTCAGCTTTGCGGTGGGACAACAGAAAGGATCTCATATTGAACCCATTCCTAGCCAACGACATTCGTCCCGTTTGAAATGGGGACAGGTACTCCCTCAAATTTGGAAACGAATCTGGAGCCCATCCGTTACACACCTCACAGGGCCACCTTAAGGATTCCTAAATTATAAATTCTCTATATCGCTTGCTCTTCCTTATTCTCTTCACTCACATTTCATCATCTCGCCCTTACAGCCTTGCAAGCTCGATCACGTATCAATTTCATCAATACCGGGAATTCCTCCCTGGGTACGGAACGAGCTCCTTAAAATATTTCATTTTTTCAATGAGTTACCCACAATCTGGAGTGCCCTTGATTTTCGGGTTGGAATGGCCTAGGGTTGACTCACCATTCCTAATATCGCGAGGTTTCTTATGGGGTAACCGTAGCGATTCAAACATCGGCCATATCTGCAACTCAATTCATGAGCCCTTCTGGTGATGCCCCCCTTGAAGGGCTTTTTTATGTCCTGGGAACCATCAAACTCTTTCAGTTATTAGGTTTTTCCACCCCGAAAAACCATACGGTCTCGAAGGGCTACCATTAACCAATTCCTAGAATGGTCTTTCTAGGTACGTGAGGTGCCACATGAAACTCCTCGACATTCCCTTTTGTTGTGCCTGTGGAAAAGTTCTAGGTCTCGTTAGCAAGCCTACTTCCCATGATCAGTGGACTGACCTACATTCCTATATTATGAGAACGGGCTTAGCGTTGGGAGAAATCCACTTAGTCAACACCTACTGTCCTGACTGCTTCCACTTTTTTGAAAAGGTCTCGTATGGAAATCCCATCTTGACTGGCGCAAGCCAACATTTTTCCTATATACCCAAGTCCTCCGATTCCTAGGATCGGTCATCCGGCCCACACTCGAATTACGAGGAGTCCTTCTATGCGTATTGTCGTTGGCGTCGATTGGTCGGATGAAACTTTTTCCGCACTCTATGTCGTCAATCAACTCTATCGCCCGCAAGAATTAGTCTTAGTTCATGCGGTTAATACCAAGTCTTTTCAAGATCCATTTTTTGCGCCAGCCGTGGCGAAAGAAGTCTATTCAGAAATTCGGCAATCCATGATGAAGTCGGGAGAACAGCTTCTGGAACAATCGGCTCAACTCCTCTCCCCTGACATTCCACTACGAAGACTTTGTGAAGAGGGACCACCGGAAGAAGTTATTCTTGACACCATTCGTTCCGCAGCAGCAGACCTCGTGGTAGTGGGAGATAGTCGGCTCTCGCGTCTTTCTGAATTCGTCTTGGGAAGCGTATCCCATCAAGTGTTACTCCATGCTCCCTGCACAACCCTGATCGTTAAAGAGAAAGTTGAACTCTCAGGACATATTCTTGTGGCAGTAGAAGGACCAGATGATGCCGAACATCTCCGGCACTGGTTACATACATATCCTTTTTGTAAACCTGTCACGTTGAATGTAGTCACCGTCGTACCCAATGCCTACTATGGCGACCCTGTTCCTGTCTTTGCATACGAGAGTTGGCTTGAAGACATCGAACAACATGCCACAGAATTCCTTCAGGAATTTGCAACCTCACTTCACAAGGATGGGTTCTCCGTAGAAAGTCAGGTGCATCAAGGGCCACCAGCCTCAACGCTGGCCGACCTCTCAAAGAACTTCGATTTTCTGATGATCGGTTCACATGGACGAAAAGGAGTCCAACGCTTTTTACTCGGCAGTATTTCCCATTCGTTAGTACATCGTGTGAGCTGTTCGGTCCTCATTGTTCGCAACCAGCATTAATCCTTAGCCTATCCAACTTCTAGATTGAGTGATTTCGGATATCTTGAAATACCCGTTAATCGGAATATTCGACTGATTGTTTAGCCTATCCTGCTCGTTCTGTATCCTGCCCCTCAAAGTTCTTCCTCACGAAATTATTGATTTTCTGTCACAGAATAGTGGATCCTTTACACTCAGATTAGTTACTCTTCACGTGAACGTACTCTTGAGGTCTCCTAGGCGGGCTCAAAAACACAAACGGGTTTTTCTGTTAAAGAACGGAATCAAGAATTATGACTCCATTTGTCCAACGAGTCATCCGCGCTGCAAACCTCGATGTTCGTCTCTATGAAGAGGTGGAGGCGGACAAGTCTGCCTTAGGGCAAGCCATGCTGGTTGTGGCTCTGTCGAGTATAGCCGGCGGAGTTGGCTTCATGCATATCGCCGGGGCACCCGGGCTACTCATTGGGACGGTTGGCTCCTTGCTCGGATGGTATCTCTGGGCTTTCATCACCTATATCGTAGGAACCAAACTCTTACCCGAACCGCAAACCCGTGCTGATCATGGTGAACTACTCAGGACCATTGGTTTTTCAAGTGCACCAGGCATACTTCGGGTATTTGGCTTCATCCCGGTCCTGGGCACCATTGTCAATCTTGTAGCCAACGTATGGATGCTGATTGCAATGGTGATAGCCGTACGCCAAGCCCTAGACTACCAAAGTACCTATCGCGCCTTAGGAGTCTGTGTCATTGGATGGATCATACAAACTATTGTGATTGGAATCGTGGTTGCCATTATGGGTGGGGCTCCTCAGACAATGCCAAATTATTAATTGAATATCTTCTCCTTCGTACCAACGGCATTTACCCATTATCCGATTTGCCTGCCAAAGAACGATCACATTTCCTCCTGAGCCTTAATTGGTACGTGGTGACTCAAGACTTGTTCGGCCTAAAATCCCTTCACGATATTCAGCGAGAAGTATCTTGGCAGCTTTTTCCCTATCGAAATCTCCACCTGTTCCCTTACGGAGACATCCTCGTTTTCTCGCAATTGCATCAAGTACCCCAACAGCATCTGTTCCTTCGAGAGCAAATTGGTAGCGAGCGGCAATTCTCGATGGATACCGCTCGAGTAAAATATTTCCGAGGAATTCTGCAATATCTTCATCAACAACGGCCTTGGCTCCGATCGCATGGATAGTCGCCAGCATATAGCCCACATGGGGGTTTTCAATTTTTGGCCATAAGAGACCAGGGGAATCGATCAGCGTCATGCGGCTGTTCAAAACATATCGTTGGAGCTTTCTTGTAATAGCAGGCTCATTGCCCACCTTGGCGAGGCGACGCTTCAATAGTGAATTCATCAGAGTCGATTTCCCTACATTCGGCACTCCCACGATCAATATCCGCAATGGTTTACTCGTACTATTACGGGAGGGCACAAGGGCCTGACACAAACCGGGGATTTTCGTGACGTCGCCGGCTCGCTTTCCCGAAAGTGCTACCGCAGCAAGTCCCCTCTCTCCCTTATACGTTTCCAACCACTCTTGTGTCACCGCAGGATCTGCCAGATCGCTTTTATTTAACACTTTCAAACATGGACGTTTCTTGTCTTGCCTCAACTCTGCCATCAAAGGATTACTGCTCGCTTCTGGCATTCGAGCATCCACGACTTCGATAATCGCATCAATCCTTTCAATCATATTGATGAGTTCCTTGCGCGCAGTATTCATATGGCCGGGAAACCACTGAATGCTCATGGAAATATGGCTCCCCGCATTACATGGGCTTTCTTGTTTGTACACATGGGCTCCCACATCTCACCATCATACCACCAATGGTTGTCCGTGACTCGGGATTGTGTACTCCTTCCATCATGACCATCTTGTGTGGCCCCCTTATTCCCTTGACTAGAATTCTATGCCTGTCAGGTATAGAATTCAGTTATACAAGGGAGGTCCTATGGCGCCACATAAGTCTCCTCGACTCCAACAAGGGTTTACTTCCTTGTCTGCCATTCCAACTCAAGTTGTCTCGAACGAAGAATTTGTACCCCCAGCTCAATCAACAAAACAAAAGCAAACGGAAGATCTGATTGCACAAGCCAGCGGACCTCTGAGTCACAAGCTTGGAATGAATCGCCGGGAATTTTTACAAACCAGCGGAGGGATGGCATTGGCCTTCTTGGCCATGAATCACGTGTTCGGGACCTTTTTTCAGGTGTTGGACGTCGAAGCGGTAGAGCCCGCAGCAGTTCAGGAACTAAAAGGGACTCCGCCCTTTATTTTCGACGTACAAACCCATTATGTCAGCTCTACGTTTCAGGGGCATGGCTGGCAGGATGCGCTACTAGGATTACGCCGACGAGCACGGGAGATGGGCCTCAATCCTCAACTCGCCGGTGACAGCGGGACGATGGCCGATTTGAGTTGGGAAAACTTCATCAAGGAAGTTTTTTTGGATAGTGATACTTCTCTTGCCTTAATTAGCACTCCACCTGGCCCTTACCCTTGGACAGCAGTCGTTCCTCCAAGGGAGATGACCCATATCCGTGATGAAATCAATCGCCTCACTGATTCGCAACGCATGCTGGCCCATGGCCTCGTCATGCCGCAGTTAGGTCAGGTCGATTTAGACTTTATGGATCAACAAGCGGAGACCCTCCACGTTGATGCGTGGAAATGTTATACAGGCTCCCCGCCTAAAGGGTTCGCACATGGTTGGTGGCTCAGTGATGAAAAAATTGGCTATCCCATGCTCGAAAAGGCTTCTGCACTCGGCATCACGAACATCTGCCTGCATAAAGGCCTTCCCCTTGGCCCGGTGGCGGATTACAATCATCCACGAGATATTCTTCAGGCTGCCGCTGACTTTCCAAAATTAAACTTTTTGGTGTACCACTCGGGGTTTTTAGGAACAGGACGGATCAACCTCGAAAAAGCGAAGCAGGGGGCCGTGCCTTGGACCACCGAATTTTGCCACCTTAAGCAGACCAAACCCAAACTCGATAATATTTTTATGGAACTGGGCTCAACCTTTGGTCAACTGGTGATCACAGAACCTGTCATCTGTGCTCATTTGTTAGGACAAATTCTTTTAGCCTTTGGAGAAGACCATGTCATCTGGGGAACTGACTCCATTTGGTCCGGAACACCTCAATGGCAAATCGAAGCCTTTCGGCGCTTCCAGATTCCCGACGATTTACTGGAAGGCTACGGCTACCCGGCCTTGACTCGGGACTTGAAGGCCAAAGTCTTTGGTTTGAATGCCGCGAAACTCTTCAAGGTAGATGTTGAAGCTACAAGGAAAGATATTCCACAAGATTATCTGGAACAGATTAAGATGGCCTACCTTCAAGAGGGCTCCACCCCCTCCCATCATGCCTATGGGTGGGTGGCAACCTGATTCCTCTGAAAGTTAGAACGTATCACAGGTCTGACCAAGAAAAGCGGTAAGACTTTATTGTGTACCGCAGACTATTGGTACTCCTCTGACCCTCTCGGTTCCTCAATGCTGTGATCCAACAGAAAAAACGTTGTCTCCCCTCTCACGGTTGGTCCTGAGACCTACCCCATTACCTCCTCCAACCTGACAAGTCCTCAATTTGATGGTAGATTTTAATATTAGCCTTTTTATCAGCAGGGATTGTCATTATGCGCGACAGTCGAGTTGAGCCTATCAAGTCCAACAAGCAAAAAGTATCCCTGCGTGCCGCTCTTGCCTTGCTTCAGTTCCTCTTTACCTATCTGCTCACCTATCAGATACAATTTGGCATTGTCATTCGTGAGCAGGACTACCTCACGATCGGATTCGTGCTCCTACCAATAATATTCTTGTGCCTTCCGAATGTTCTTTTGAAGACATCGGAGGCGTTCTTTGTCATTACCCTTGCCAATACTGCGGCCCTTTTTGAGGTCATTGAAACGACTCGCACCCTTGAGCCCTGGTTCTATTTCACCTATGTACTCCTCATGCTGATTGCCTCGTTCAGTCCACAATTTCTCGCACTCGGCAGCCTGCTCTGTGTCATCTATGGAATCTCGGTCTATCGGGTAGGCTCTCTGTTCGCTGAGGAAGGACTTCTTCTCCCCATTTTACTCGGCCTCGTTTTGGTCAACAACAAGACCATCGACTTTGGCCAGGACACGTGGGACCAGCCCGAGGAACCGGAGACCGAAGATCTTCCACCATCCATGTGTGATGCCATGACAGGGTTACCGAATCGCGCCGAATTTTTAACGAGGGTATGGCGAGCCGTCCGATGCGCACAACACAATCAGGACTTTTTGTTTGCGATCATCTTTCTCGATCTTGATGGATTTAAACCCATTAATGATAAACTAGGCCACAAAGCAGGTGATGCGGTCCTCGTGGAGACAGCAAAACGACTCAAAGTGTGCTTGCGGAAAGGTGATACCGTGGCGCGCTATGGGGGAGATGAATTTACGATGTTGATTAACAATGTCAGCGGGAAACTTGATGCCACTCGTGTGGCAGAACGTGTGTTACGCAAAATCAATGAGCCCATTGTGGCCGTACGGAAAAAGGTCAAGGTTGGAGCCAGTATCGGCATTGCAATGAGTACAAATCTCCACGAACGCCCGGAAGACCTGATCCGCGATGCGGATCTTGCCATGTACCGTGCCAAGCATCAGGGCAAAAATCAATTTGAGATCAGTGACCAGGTTCGTGATATTGCCATGAGGCACTAGTCCTCGGTTCATCTGGTCTTCGCTCACGTCCTCTCCATATAAGCCAATACTTTTTAACAGTTAAAGGTCCCCTACCATGGCAATAGAAATGTTGGTTGGTCTGAATGTCATTGACCGGAAAGCCTATCAAACGTATCGTGACGCCATGACACCTATCTTGAAACGCCATGGCGGAGCGTTTGGTTATGATTTTGAGGTGGCTGAAGTGTTGCAGTCGGAGACGGCAGCCCCTATCAACCGCCTCTTCACGATTTACTTTTCGAGCGAAGACCAAATGAATACTTTCTTTACCAATGATACCTACCTTGCCATTAAGCACCGGTACTTCGAGAATGCTGTAGGAGACACGACTATCATCGCCACGTATCCTCGTGAGGACATACCTCGCTCATGATGCCCAATCAAGATTAAGCTACCACTCTGACCTCTTTATTTTCGAAGACCAGGAAGATCGAGGAGGGACGTGATCACCCCTTCACAAACCTACAGAAGTTCTTATTAATCCATAGCCTTCCTTAGAATGATATGCGTTTTCTGTCATACAGTGAATGAGTCCCAATGTTTTTATCTCGACGTATCGTTGGTACTCCCCTTCCATCACCCGCTTGCGTAAGCATAATAAGCCTGATAAAGTCCTTAAAAAATTCTATGTACAGCAAAATATGCAGATGATTTTATGGACCTTCAACGTGGGTCTATGCCCTCCCTCTTCATTCCTATCGACGGTGTTAGATAGCTCACAAGACCTTGTGAGCATTGTGAACGTTTGTCTTATCACACAGCATTTGCACTATTCAGATTACTGAGAACGGATGCTCTCCTGCTCATTGGAGACTCTACCTTTTATTTAATACAAAAGGAGAATGATATGGACATGTCCAAACTGTTCGAATCCTTACAAGGAACGTTAGGGGAGGCACTACCAAGTATTCTCGGCGCGCTCGCAATTCTTGTGATTGGCTGGTTTGTCGCCATTATTATTCGGGCGGGTGTCAGAAAAGGGTTGGGGCTTGCCAAGTTGAATCACCGTCTCCAAACAAGCACTGGCACCCAAATGGATTTAGAGTCAGGCATTTCTCTGGGCCTGTACTACTTCGTCTTATTATTGGTTGGTATTGCATTCTTCAACACGCTGAAATTGGAGCTGGTATCCGGCCCTCTCAAAGTCTTTGCGGATCAGGTGTTCGCCTTTATTCCAAAACTCATCGCCGGTGGTGCGCTCCTCCTTGTGGCGTGGATTCTAGCCTCCATCATCCGAACCCTCGTCACAAAGGCACTTCACGCCACGTCATTAGATGAGAAGATCAGTGCTGGAGCTGGCATGCGTCCTATCAGTGAAAACCTTGGGAATGTGTTGTACTGGTTGGTGTTTTTACTGTTCCTACCTGCTGTTCTTGGAGCGCTTGAACTCACAGGCCTACTCTCCCCAGTACAAGGTATGGTGGATCAAATTTTGGCCACCCTACCAAATATTTTAGCGGCGTCAATTATTGGAGTCGTTGGGTGGTTTGTCGCAAAGATTGTACGAGACCTGGTCAGCAACCTCCTCTCTGCCGCAGGAGCCGATCGTCTTGGAGAAAAGGGTGGACTAAGCGGCACGATGAGTCTCTCCCGGCTTACTGCCTTGGTCGTCTATATCCTAATTCTTGTTCCCGCATTTGTCGCGGCACTTCAGGCGTTACATATTGAAGCCATTACCGCCCCCGCCACTCAAATGTTGAATACGTTGTTAACGGCTATTCCGAATATTTTTGCATCCGCCTTGATCCTCACCATTGCCTTTTTTGTCGGCCGGTTGGTGTCTAACCTTGTCACCACCCTACTTGGCGGTATGGGCTTTGATGGGTTACCTTCCAAACTAGGGCTCGGTCAGGCTTTTCAAGGTGAACATTATCCTTCGACCTTTGTTGGTCAAGTGGTGATGTTCTTCATCATGCTCTTTGCCACCGTCGAAGCTGCGAATCGACTTGGGTTTTCCATGGTATCCGAACTCGTTTCCATGTTTATCCAGTTTGGTGGGCAGGTGCTTCTTGGAGGTGTGATTATTGCGGTGGGATTCTGGCTCTCCAACCTGGCACATCGTGCTATCGTCCAAATTCATGGTGGTGAGGCGACGACCATCGCCGGAATTGCACGTTTTGCCATTTTAGGATTAGTTCTGGCCATGGGATTAGGAACCATGGGAATCGCCGAGGAAATCGTTAATCTTGCGTTCGGACTGACGCTTGGCTCTATCGCCGTCGCCATTGCACTTTCATTTGGGCTGGGAGGTCGCGATGCTGCTGGGAAACAGATGGAGTATTGGTTGAGTCGTATGCGACGTCAGTGAGCAGGCTTGTTTATTCGAATGGGATCGATCGACGGTAGCAGACGGCAGAAGATCCTTCACCGTCTGCTACCCTAGAGATCAACACCCCCATTACCCTCGACTATCGCGCTCTTAGGTTCGTTGGAAAGGTACGTCAAAATCAACCGCGCGTCACCTATGGGGTCGATCGTCATGGGGGTATGGACTTGTTGCGTGACTGTGGTTAAGAGTCGTTGAGCTGCTTTTCTGACTGAGATCGGGAAATGTTGCTCTCTTTGAACTTTTTTAAGGCGGTTCATGGCATCAATCGGCCATTGTTCTTCATTCCTCTGTTCAATCCAGCCCTCTAGCCCTAACGCCACTGCCCGACGAGCACAGACACGCGCTAACCCTTGATTGCCATTCTTGAGCCCAGCTGAGGCCTTCGCAAGTTCCTGTTCAATTTGTGTCTGCCAATTCATACGCCTTGCCGGTTAAAGGGTTACTCCTTCCCGTTTCGCCACCTTCACCTTGCATTCTATAACAATCATTCTCCCTAAAAGAGGTCAATTATGCTACAGTTGTCTCCCATAAATTCAACGCCCTATCACGACAGTAGCCGGGCCTTGTCCTCCTTTAATTCAAACGGTGATGCCATGAGCAATTTACCACAAGCAACGATTAATGAATTCATGCAACGAAACCTCGAATTCGTGAGTGAAACCACTCCTGCGGTCGATGCGGCTATTCGCATGTCCGAGAAACGCATTGGTTGCTTAGTGGTCCAGGGAAATTATACACCTTCCGACCAGCAACCGATCGTCGGGCTTGTTTCAGAGACAGACTTAGTCCGCAAGGTTATGGCGAGTGCTCATGTCGAGGCCCATACCTCTATGACTCAAATCATGTCAAGCCCTTTGCAGACCATTCCTTCCAATAAATCGATGCTTGACGCCAGTCATTTCATGGAACAACTAGGGGTGCGTCACCTCTGTGTTACCGAAGGTGACGAAATTGTCGGGTTGATTTCCATTCGTGACCTCGTGCGCTATTTTGTGTATGCCCAATCCGGGCCCATCCGAGACTTGGATAATGTCTATCGCCCACTGAGTGTCCTCATGCGTACACAGATTGAAACGATTGACTCTGAAGCACCCGTTGAACTAGCTGCACAACAAATGGCTACGAAACAAATTGGCGCCCTCCTCGTCAAACAGGAACAAGAATTGAAAGGCATTGTGACCGAACGAGACCTCATTGTTAAGGTATTAGGTCAGGAAGAGGATGCTCAGACTCTCAAGGTCAAGGCTATTATGAATCAACCCCTTATCAATATTGATATTAATCGAACGGTTCATGATGCGAGCGACCTGATGGCCGAAAAATGGATCCGCCATCTTCCCATAACGGAAAATGGCACTATCGTCGGCATTCTTTCGGTTCGGGACTTGATCCGGATGGTCGCATTACGTGACCGCCCTCGGTTTCTCCGTCAACAATAACCGAAAACCCTACTTGTTGATCACACATCGCCACCGGATATCCCTTAATACCTTTCAATTGACTTGTTGAAGGAAAGGCCTCTTATGGATATTGATTCGACGGGATTAAAACGAGTTCAGTCTTTTATGGAATTACTCCAGCGGGCCACACAAGCCGGAAGTCAGCCAAGGTTTATCAGCACGCCCACTGAAAACGGTGATAATATTAATGTCGTCGTTACGATTGATGGCGTCCGTTTCAATGAAGGGATCCTTTTTTGGGACCTCAACTATCTACAGGAAAAGGGACTTGTCGATACGTTAGAGGACGATGATATTGAACTTGGGTTGAATATTACCGACGGAATGGTAGAAGATGCCGAGCAAATTTTAACCTTTGTCACCACCGAATTAAGAAACCGTGGGGAGGCCTAACAGGCGTTTTACCAACCTTCGTCATGTATTTGTTTTCCCTCCCTTCCCTTTTTACGAGAAGATTTGTTAATCAGTGGTTTCCCCGGACCCCTCCTATTTTGTTTCCTTAAAGAGCTCAAACACTTAACTCTAAATAACCTCCTATCTATCTAAATTTATTCATGAAACCAAGACCTCCAGGTCTTCTTTGGGAAACAGACCTGTCCAACATTAGTCTCCTTGACTCTAAGACGAGTCAGGTTTAATGTGGAATTGTGGGGGGAGTTAGAACGCCCCGGGGGAATAATGTGCTATCGGAGGTTGAGTGCTTAGGGTGGTGTGCAAGCCCTGCATCGACTGGGACGCCTAAAGCCCTACCAAGACTTCCATCGTATCTACCCACTCCCGGTAGGTGCGTCCTCCTCCCACCCTAATTGTATTTCGCTATTTGGCCTTTTAGGCGATCTTTATATCCTCGTCTTTCTCTCTTACCCGCAAGACGCCTCTCTGCCTACCATTCAACCACTCACATATCTCACGACCATTATTGTGGGAAATTTTCCATCCTACAAGTTCTGATTCTTGATAAAGACGTGGCGGTGGGTTCGTGGCGAGACCATTGTGCTCTCCCTCGTTGTCAATATAGAAGTACGGGGTTTCCGGTTATTTTGGAACTCCAACCGGTTCACGAAAAGTACGATCTCGATAGGAAATCCGCTTCATCCGGGTGAAAACGATGCCGACATAGGCCATAACAGCCAAGTAACATGTTGTGGTGATGAACAACACCCATGTAAAGACAAATAAAAACCTCAAGACCCATTCCGGGGTGAAATGGGGATCGAGGATAGACTCCCAACCCTGCATCCCTAAATAGGCAGATAGAAATAATAAGAGAAATCCTCCAGCCACTCGACGTTTCACATTTTTCTTAAATCCCCCATCGCTGGTGAGGGAAAGCCGAACATCATTGGCCAAGGCCTCTTCAAGGGTAAATGCCTGGTTCTCATGCTGATTCAGCCAAATAAGAATTCGCCTCCACGTCACGGCTCCACGAACTAGATTCGCAAACAAGCTTGGGCGTGGCTTCCAACGTTCCCACAATCCTATTTGTTTCAGTGGCAAGGCTTCATCTTCTTCTTCAGCCTCCTTATCCATTCCGGTTTCCAAAGGGGTCATCTCTTTCTTAATGGCTTTCGAGGGGCGAGGGATCATCCACAAACCGCCAGCCACCACAATGGCCATCAGATAGGAAAGGGTAAATTCATGTGTGTACCAACCAAGTATCCCAAAACTTAATAACAAGCCAGTGATGATGGCCGTAATGAGGGGAAGTCGGAAATAGGCCCATTCGAGTGCTTTGATATAAAATCCAGGAATCTCCATAAAGGAGGAATGAACAAAACGGTCTGTTCCCTTTGGTATCGTCGTCTCTGAACCCTTCGTCGTGGAAAAATCCAACCTTTGCACATCTAAGACAGACCGCAGAATGATCGAAAATAACCCCTGATCCTTCCAATATTGCGTATGGGCGGCTCCTGGGACTGGATACCGACGAAACACGATATCGCGATAGGTCAACTTAATAGTCGTATCGAACACGTCATTATAATTTTCTGTTTCTTGCGTCACCTCTAGATGATGTCCCACGGGATCCTGTTCGTCGCATAAATTGTAATGTTGAATTCGATGGGTTAGCTCATGATCCATCCAGTCCGCTGCCCATTCTGGCTGACAACTATGATGGGCTAATCCCATATGGCGATAATTGTGGTGCCAGAGCACATGGAATTTATCTAATGGCGAACCTAACGTGATGAAGTGTCGCACATGGTTTCGCCACAATAAGGGTGGAACCGTTGGAAACTCTTCTTCTAACCCGGGGTAGAGGGTACGAAGCTTGTTCCAACTCATCTTACCGTCGGGAAATCCAGTCCGACGAGGAGCCACTTGAATATTGTGAATCAAGGCCTTCCATGCCATTCGCTCATCTGGTTCTTCTTCCGTATATCCCGGAAAGGGCAGAGACCCACTGGCATGACGTCTGGTGCCCATACGAATCTCAGGCTTGGCATAGGCATAGGTCAAGGCATCAAAACTCATGACGCTCCCAAGGCTATGTGCGATCACCGTATAGTTTGGGGCAACATATTGCTCTTCAGGATGGGACCGTTCATATCGACACCATTGTTCATAGTCTCTGAGATGAATATAATCCAAGGTCGCATGAAATCGTCGAACAGCTTGCCCCCGGGTTCTGCCATAATCTCCATACAAATGCACATCTCCCAAAATATTATCGAAAATCATTTTGGCCACAACAGGTTGATACCAATTGAGTATTCTTTTAAAGGGAATGATGGTCGCTTCTACCTCGCGAAGAAAAGGTCCCATCCATCCTGGAATCCAGTTTTTTGGAGTAAAGGGCGGCTCTAACCGATCGAGAAGAGCTGTGGTCCACCCTTCGACGCGTGAGGAAAACTCTCGTTGATGAGCCTGGAGAATATCAGCCCAGCGTAAATCCACAAACCGGAAGTTCCGACCTGCGGTTTCAGCCGCTGGAGTCCCATCAAATACTTCTTCTCGACCATCTTCCGGATTTACTGGAATGCCGCGAAATTCTGCCCACCCATACCCCTTTCCAACTCGCCGAATACTTTGGGAAGAGATATTAGCGGGTAATAAGGCTTGGAAACGAGTTCCACCCAATGCTCCTTGTCGCACTTCGGCAAACCGATGGACAACATCGACGGTCGTCTGGCTATAGGCCTGTTCGCCTATCCCATGTACCACAACGATAAAATGAGGAGGCTTCCGTCTTCTATCCATTATGAACAAATGCCTCTTATGATTTCAAAAACCTCTTTGTAGGTTTTCTCATTTCCACTTTGTACCATAGTTTTGGAGTTCATCAATATGATATAGGTCACAGCCAATAGCCATTCCACGTCAACGTTCTCTCACCTTTCCATTACCCTTCTCACAGAATTTTTATCAGGGAATGATTTTTTTATCCAACATTTCATCTTTCGCTTGATCTAGGTATCGTCTTATGGGATAAGAAAATGCGACGGAGACACATCTGCAAAGATTCTGCTCCTCTTGTTTCATAATCATCTCATCGCAGGATACAGTTACCAAATACATGTCTACACGTAAGAAACGGTCATCGTCTCCCCCTACCTCGCGAACGGCTAAGAAACCCGATGTGGTCACCGCCGTTGAGATGGGTGCTCGTCAACGAGAAATTTCGGTTTCCGAGTTTTTCACGAAAAACCGACATCTTCTTGGCTTTGATAATCCAAGGAAAGCCTTGCTGACCTGTGTTAAGGAGGCCGTCGATAATGCCCTCGATGCCTGCGAAGAAGCAGGGATTCTTCCGGACATCGTCGTCAAACTTGAAGTCTCGTCCACGGAATCTCCGACTCCTACCCCCGCCCAGGCGACCAGATTTATTGTCACCGTTATTGATTATGGGCCTGGAATCATACGGCAACAAATCCCGCGTATCTTTGCCAAGCTCCTGTATGGATCAAAGTTTCATCGAATGCGAATGAGTCGGGGGCAACAAGGGATTGGCATTTCAGCAGCAGGCATGTACGGACAAATCACAACGGGAAAACCCGTCAAGATCATTTCTCGAACCAGCCCCAAATCTGCTGCCCATTATTTTGAAGTCCAAATCGATACCAAAAAAAATGAGCCACGAATCTTAGAAAAGAAAGAAATCGAATGGGAAGCCCATCGTGGCACACAAGTCACGTTGGAGGTCGAAGGGCGTTATCAAAAGGGTCGCTCATCGGTTGATGAATATCTCGAGCAAACTTCTATTGCCAATCCGCATGTGAAATTGACCTATTTCCCACCGGACGGCGACCGCAAAGAATATCCTAGAACCTATCACGAACTCCCAACACCTCCACGCGAGATTAAACCTCACCCCTATGGTATTGAATTCGGCATGATGCTTAAAATGCTGCATGATACAAAAAGCCAGACAGTCTCAGGATTTTTGTCCAGCGACTTTTGTCGCGTCTCTTCTTCTCTGGCTGAAGAGATCTGTAAAGAAGCCAAGACGTCTCCGAGGAAACGTCCTCGTGACATCCACGGGCATGAAGCCGAAACCTTGTACAAAGTCATGCAAGCGACCAAAATTATGGCTCCTCCTACGAATTGTCTTTCTCCCATTGGAGAAAAAGCGATTCTCTCGGGACTGTACAAACAAATAAAAGGTGAGTTTTATACGGCGGTCAGTCGCCCTCCAGCCGTCTATCGAGGCAATCCCTTCGTTATTGAAGCAGGTTTAGCCTTCGGGAAGGCTCCAGACGAGAATGTGAAATCAAAAGGGAAAGCGGAACAGGACCTTCCTTTGGCTGAGGGGGAAGGGAAAGACCGTGAACAAGAGCTCGCACGCGTCATTCGTTATGCAAATCGAGTTCCGCTCCTCTACCAGCAAGCAGCTTGCTCCACCTTTAAATCGGTTTTGGAAACCGGCTGGCGAAATTATGGGGTCAGCCAATCTAGAGGTGCGCTGCCTGCCGGGCCCATGGTGATTTTTGTCCACATGGCCTCGGTCTGGGTACCGTTCACCAGTGAATCTAAGGAAGCCATCGCCGATTATGACGAAATTCGCAAGGAAATCACCTTGGCCCTGCGGGAATGCGGACGTCGATTGGGGATGTTCCTGAGACGCCGAGAAAAGGCGAAGGGAGAATTTCGACGACGGAATATTTTTGAACTGTATATTGAAGAAGTGGTCGCTGCCTGTAACCGACTGAAAGGTGGGACCGTCCAGACCAAAGAACTCAAAACACAACTCCAACACATCGCCATGACACGGACAGGTGGAGAAAAAACCGATGAAGCCCTGGGAAAAACCAACAAAGGGCCTGAGGGCCTTCCCCATTCCATCATTGTCACCTCAGACGGTGTTGAAGGAGACATTGAGCCAGATGAGACCCGATCTTCGCCAATGGTTCAGCAAGCCCTCCCCCTCGAGGCAACAAATTCAGAAGATTCCCTCATTGAAGACCAGACACCTGAAAGGAGGAAATCCCAGAAGGCGAAACCGCCTTCGTCTCCCGCAACGTCACGAGGGCGTTCTTCCACCACGTCCTCAACCCGAAAAAGCCGTAAGAAAAATACACCTTCTCCTCATGGAAAAAAATAGGACCTAGTATGGCAGCCAAAAAGAAAAAACCTAGTGGGGTGATCGGAAAAAAACTCATAGGGGTAGCTGATACGGTCATTACCGCGGCTCAACGAAAAAAAGACCCCACCCTCTCCATTCCCGTGCGTGCTCTCTCGAATGTCTCATTCAATGAACGGAAGGGCATCATTGAAATGGGAGATAAAAAACAGGCTCGTTCCTTCTTTAATGTCGGAATGGCCAAGAAGTTTATGCAAACGGTTCTCGTTGCGGACGCCCTCGCCGAGCTACAAAATGCCAACCTCACGACTTCCCTCCGGGAAATTTATTATCGAACCAAACATACAATCAAAAATTCGAATGAAAATACCTTTGACAATCAGAACGAATCGGACCCCGTGATTGAAGACCTTGAGGTTGCCCTCACAGCCTTGCGAGAAGAACTTCACGTCCGAGCGGAAAACAGCGGAACGGTCATTGGACCACTTGTGCTCGTGGATGACGGCGATACCGTCAATTGCGCTCGACTTGGAAAGGGCGGATACTCGGTCCCTTCAATCGTTGAACCGGAATACCTTCAAATCAAAAAATGCTCGGCTGACTTTGTTCTTTTGGTTGAAAAGGGCACCCAATGGAATCGGCTATCGGAAGATAAGTTCTGGCGTAAATATAACTGCATCCTCCTCACCGGAAATGGCCAACCTCCTCGAGGGGTTCGACGCCTCGCAAGACGTCTCCATGAAGAATTTAAATTGCCGATTTACGTGCTGGTCGATAACGACCCTTGGGGCTACTATATTTATTCGGTTATCAAACAAGGATCCATCAATCTCGCGTTTGAAAGCCAGCGAATGGCCATTCCCAAAGCCAAGTTCATCGGACTTTCAAGTGCCGACCCTGAACGGTATGGGTTGCCACGTAATGTCGGCATCAAACTGAATGAAAAGGATATCAATCGGGCTAAAGAACTGATGAATTATTCCTGGTTCCAAAAGAAACCGTGGCAACAGGAAATAAAACGCATGCTCTCGAGTGGCTTGAAATATGAACTGGATGCGCTCGCGAATAAAGACTTTCAATACCTCACAAAGAGATATCTTCCCCGCAAGCTAAAGGAAAAGGACTGGTTGGATTAAGAAACAACGACCACACTCAACCCTTCGGTATTACTCCAACACAATTTTTCTGATAGTCGCGCAAGACAATTCTGGCATATGGTCTCTTACGGTAGTTTCCTGCTAGTTCTTCCAAGACAGCCTGAGCATTGCGTTCATTGAACTTCGTGGCTTCTTTTACCGTGCCCTGCTGCTTGTCCGATTTTTTTTGCTCACGACTTTGGATAAACTGTTCATCGATATCCTGTCGAGTGAGATTCGACAGAATCCATCCTAAGGGCAAAGGCCGATCGTACTCACACAGTTGAAAGTGAAAAAACGACCCCCTGAGTTCCTCACTTTTACTTGGAACGCTCAGCCCCAATTCTGCTCTTCTTCCCAGTTCTTCACGAGCTTGGTAGCCTCGAGCCGGTCGAACATTCAATAAAGCCCATATTGGCGACAAGACTTCTGGAAGAATTGCATCCGTCCCAGGGAACGCTTCCTTTTGTCGAGAATCAGGCTTGAGCGGTTCATTACTGATATGGATGACGATCGGGTGAACTCGCAATCCCTTGATGACTGCGATTCGTTCAATGGCCAGTAAAATTTCATCCGTCGTGACCGCACCGGAATTTTCAAAATATCCTCCATCGACAATCCGGATGACTTTTGGATCCAAGACTTCTTTCTGATGTTCCAATTTCGGCACATCCTGCCGAATGATAGTCCCAGCCGGACTGACATAGGTAAATCGTGCAGACATATGTACGGCGGTGCTCACAGGAATTTGTGCTCCCATGATCGTGGTTCCATCCAACGCATTGTTAAAATAATGTTGAAATGGCCTCTTGAGCAAGGCTCGTCTCGACTCCTGTCCATCACCACTTGAAGTCAGTTGAGCAAAAGGAAGAGGTTGCATGATGAGTCGTTGTCCGGTCTCCACGACCGTACTGTTTAAAAATAGTAAGGGAACGTCAAACTGATCATCATCCCACAAATCATCAAACGCTTCTGAGAATCTTTTTGACCCTGTGCATTGTTCCCATGATCGTTCCCAAGCATGCTCCAACGCTACCGCTCGATCATCTAACACACCGAATGGTAAAAACCGTTGCAGCATATCCGGAAACAGCATCACCCCGATGGTCGGAGATAAGAAGTCTTGCTGGAGAATCGTACTGGCTACTTGCCGGTATCCCGCATGTTGAGGGAGTCCACTGCAGGCGGAGTGGTATGTTCCTGTCATCAGTTTTTCTTTGATGAGACTTGCAAACACCGTTGCCCCAAGACTCCCTCCTGACACCCCGCTAATCGAAAAGACATGCCGTGCAAAATTCAGCGGGAGTGCATTTTCTCCGACCAGCACTTCACTGCGATCTTGCAGCTCAGCGAGGACGGCTGCAGTCCAATAGGCTGCTCGAATGCCTCCCCCTTCGGTAGAAACCAAAATGATGGGAACCTTTTCATGCGTATGCAATTGGTGACTTTTCCACTTTTTCTGCAGATCACTAAACCACGCTTCAAAATAATCCTCGAAGGGCTCTTCGGTCTGTGAGATGGCTCTGGATCTGACACCCATCTTTCCCGATAACTTATTTACTATTGCATAGGGAAAGGTGTAATCTTCCGCTTCCTGGTTTTCATACGGTCGCATGTCCTTGAGTTGTCGGACCCGATGATTATCATTGTACTGACTGAAAAAAATGGCCAAGACCACAAACACTCCAATGATCGGGACCTGGTACTGGTTTCCGATGTAGACGAGTGCTCCTCCTATAGAGACCAGGGATGTCGCCCATAGCATGAGGATCCCTCCAGTACCGATCATCGGTCCAATGATACCCGAGTTGTAGGCAAAGATGACGAGCGCGAAAAGACTGGCAGAACTCGCAAAGTAAAACCACCGACGAGGGACCTTTGGAAGCTCTTTAAATGAGGTTAGATTCTGATTCTTTGGATTATCCCAGTCGCTTAAATGCAACCATTCACGTCGAAAGTACACGATATACAGCACCAAGATACCTGACCCGAAACAAAAGAGTGCCATCCCTAACAGCTGTAAACTTGTGGTCTCCCAAAGCGAGTTATAACTCCTCGCGGCTGTAATCAAAGCTGCGCAGACCAAAAACATGATGGATGGACCCAGGCTTCGTGCGACATGTCGCTTAATGGTTTCAATTGAATTTCGTTTCAAGGCACCGTCCTGCTCTATTTCAACAGGAAATTTGAATAAAAACATTACCTTAGCTGAATACCAGGCTGTCCATCCGAATGAGGCGGTGAACAAAAGAAAACAGAACGTTTGAATGAGATTTAACCAGCCTTTAGCTTCTACGATGGCCCTGAGCACATCTTGACCTTGACTCGTGAATAACACTAACGAACAAATAGTCCCGAGCACGATATTAAATCGAATGAGCGACAACACTCGGTAGAGGCCCCTCATCCATGCCCACACTCTTCCGAACCATTCCAAGAACTTATTCATTTGCCTCTCCAGGTATAAACCCTAGCCACCTGTTTACTGAGGTTCTAAAAAATGAATCTCAATTTATTCGTATAAGGAAAGATCAACAAAGATAATGAGACCCTGTTTTGTGAGGGCCTATTATTGCGAAGAAAAAAGGAAATGCGGGGCAATCATGTCACTAACATTTTTGATTGTCAATTGGCAGAACAACGATTCTATCAGAGACCTCCAAAAGAGAGGCTTGTGAATTCCCGTGACGGTTGAAGATTATTCGTTGGAAGGACTTTTTGTGAGTGCTTTTTTGTCCTCGACCCTACTACCCGGAGGGTCTGAAGTTCTTTTGGCGGCACTCGTCACCCAACGAGCGCATGACCCCTTTACGCTATTCTCGGTGGCAACGGCTGGGAATACGCTTGGCGGAATGACGACCTGGTTGCTGGGTGTTCTCATCAGTTGGCGATTCCCCATGTCGAACCTCACAAAACCAAAACATCGACAGGCTGTTCAACGTTTCAAGACCTGGGGGAGTCCCATTTTGCTTCTGTCTTGGGTCCCGATTATTGGAGATCCACTTTGCTTAGCGGCTGGGTGGCTGCGTGTGAATGGTTTTCTTGCGTTATGTCTGATTGGACTCGGGAAAGCGTTGCGCTATTTCGTGATTATGCTCGCTATCAAACCAGATCTGATCAATATGATACTATGAGACACTATCCACATTAAGGAGCGACCAGGCATGACGATACGAGCCCATGCAGAAGCCCTTTATCAAACACTTCAATCTTTTTTCCACCCACATGACCCTCAACAGATTCAAGCCTCGATTGAACGAGAGTTACGATTCATCATTCCGACATGGAGTGATCGAAAACCCGATTGCCCAGGGTGGTACTGGTATAAAGCCCTTGGTGCGGTAGAACCTCAACTCATCCTAGTCGACCATGGGCGCATCGATACCAAACTTATGGCCGACCTTGGTCCTCCCAATAACTTAGTCGATGTGCAACGTGTCAAAGGACAATGGGCCGGGCCACTCTTACCACCTTTGCCATAGCTCTCATACCTCCTCACACCATCCTATTCCCCAAAACGAGGAAATACCCCCCTCGCCCTATTCCGGAATCCTTTCCAAGCCAAACCTTACTCATCATGACCATGATGATCTTCTTCACCCTGACCGTCTCGCCCGCGCCCTCTTTTTCGGTCCTTGTTATGACCATTTCTCCTTTTTTCTCGATACTCCCTCATCTTTTTCTGGCGGGCCTCTCGTCGTTTTTTATATTTGACCTGTTGCTCCGGTGTCAGAACCGCTTCGATTTTCTCAGAGGCCTGTTGGCGAGTCGCTTTCATCTGTTCATGTAGGGCCTGCATCTTTTGGTGTTTTTCTTCTAAAATGGGAAGGATGGCGGAACGCTGCTCTTCGGTCAAACCCAACCGTTTCGTCATCTTTTCCAATTTACTGTTAGGATCATGTCGAGCCTTCCGGCTATCGGCCTCAACCCACACTGGCGCGACAAATATTCCCAGGACCACCCCCAAGAAAACAATTCGTCCTGCCATTTGACCCCACCGAACGAAACTGATTAGGTGGCTCAGTCCACAATTTAATGACTCCATGAGATCCTCCATCATGTTAATCGTTACGGTCATGCCCACCAGTAAAGAGTGTAGCAGAGGAAGCCATCAGCTCGACCTTTTTCGTCTTTTGATCCTGCCCCAGCTCATCCTTTGGAAACTCGCCTTGAAATGAGAGGCGACACTTTCTTATAGAATACCCAGGCGGGTTATGACTTCATTCGTCGAACGGTACTGGGGCTCTGTTGGAATTCACGCTTAAAGATACGGTGAAAGGCTGATTCCGATTGATAGCCCACCTGTTCCGCCACTTCCATAATGGAGAGATCGTACGTTTGTAATAGGTCTCGGGCTTTGAGCATGCGCCAACGTGTCAGGTAGTTCATGGGACTGATCCCCAGTTGTTCTTTAAACCTCGCCGCCAAACTGGATCGGGACATACCCGCCGCCCGTGCAATCTCAGCTACAGTCAGCGGTTGATGCATCTCTGCATGGATGACCTCTAATGCCTGATGAAGTTGTGGGCTTCGCATCGCAGCCAAAAATCCGTGAGGTTCTCTCTGTTCAATGACATACGCCCGCAAAACTTGAATAAACAATACCTCGGCTAATCGATCAATCACAGATGAAGAACCGGGTTGCCTGTTATCCATCTCCCCAATTAGGACCTTTGACACCATCTCTAACCACCCCAAGTGACGTTGCCCCATATCCTTTATGTGGACGAACGACGGAAGATCTTGAATAAGAGGATGCTGAACGTCACGGTCCAATTGGCAATGTCCACACAGAAGCTTGACACTTTCCTCCCCAGTTGAAAAACATGGTTCGCCTGCTTGATAGGCTGCCAACACGTCTTGGCCTGAAATGGTTGAAACCTGTGGGGCACTCATCAAGGCATGAGGTTCTCCAAGAGGAAACATCACCACATCTCCGGCCGAGAGCATGCGCATGTGATCTTGTATTTTTAACCAACAATGTCCACGAACAACGACATGAAACTGCGCAACCGGAACCTTCTCCATCGTCATTCCCCATGGAGCAAAAAAGTCCGTCAGAAAATAGACACATCCTTGCAACCGAACAATGTTCAAAATGTCAGTAAGAACATCGCTATTCCTTTTCAATCGCTTCTGCTCTCTTCTTTCATTCACCGCCATTGTTTTTTGGCTTTTTCACCTTGAATGGAGGTCATCTTTTTTTGTTGTATTGTAACGAGGGAACCCCATTTTTAGTCCAGAGTTTTCGCCAAAAATAGACGATTGAGCAGAATTTTTGGACGGCAAGGCATAGGTAATCCAAGGCTCATGGCGTATAAAAAATCGTCCTTTTTCAAACATGAAAGGAGTTCTTTCCATGAGCCTTCAACAAGACATTCAGAATTTGATGGAACAAATGGGGAAACAAATACCCGCTGAAATGATGGAACAGGTCGGAGCACTTATTCAACGCTTGGCAAAGGAACAGGTAGGACTCCATGCAAAAAAAACAGGAGATCGGGCTCCAAATTTCTCCCTCCTTACGGCTCAGGGCACCACGATCAATCTCGCGGAGAAACTTAAAAAAGGGCCGGTCGTGCTTTCCTTTTATCGAGGAGGATGGTGCCCCTTTTGCGATCTTTCGCTTCGAGCCTTACAAAAGATTGATTCGCAAGTTAGAGCCAAGGGGGCCTCGTTATTTGCAATTTCCCCTCAAACCATGAGTCATTCCTCAACGACCGCCAAGACTCGCGCTCTGACCTTTGATCTCTTGAGTGACCCCGGAAACAAGGTGGCCAAAACCTATGGACTTGTCTTTGGTCTTCGCCCCGCCGAGCAAGATCTCCACACACAAATGAAGGCCTCACTTCCCCTTTTTAATGGCGACGAATCTTGGGAGCTCCCCGTAGCCGCAACGTATATCATCCGACCAGATGAAACTATTGCCTGGCACTTTATTGACCCAAACTTCACAAGCCGTGCAGAACCCGCCGACATTCTTTCTGCACTCGACAATTGTTTACCCATACACACTTGACCTAGAGAGCTGAACAGACGCCTAAATCTAAAATACTCACGATCCTCACCTTGAACGACAAAAGGATTCGCAGAGAGTGGCTATTCTAGGTATTCACCGCATTATTTACTTTTGGTCTTTTTAGTTTTTTTGGTCGTTTTCTTTTTTTTAGAACTTTTCTTTTTTGAGGTATCTTTATTCTTTGACGTTTTTTTCTTGGCCTTTGCTGCGCTCTTGCCTTTTTTAGCCTTCTTACTCTTCGTCGTATTTTTCACTTTTTTATCTGATTTTTTTGACGACTTTTTTTCACTGGCCTTTTTACCTTTGTGACAATGCTTCTTCCCCGTCGCATTTTCCACATGACAGCCACGGTCATCCAGACCACCTGGATGCGACCATGCAGTTGTTGGGAACACGAATGCGACGATCACAGATAAGACAACCCATTTGAGATACCCCATAGACCTACCCCTTTCTTCAATGTGCTCTACTGCGCACACTCTACTCAAATGGCTTTGGCAGCTTCAACCACAATTTTTAAGAATGAGGCGGGGCGAGTCAGGAAATGGCATATTTCCTCGATACACATACTATCGAGGAAATATATCCACCTTGCAAAACTGAAAAAATGAACCTTGTTATTAGATTATCGGCAAGACAAAAGAATAGGATGGAAACATATCAGCCTCCACCATGAGTGGGCCACTCACTAGAGGTTCTTTATAGTAATGTATGCAATCCGAGAGGTCTTCAGAACCAAAGGTATTTTTAGGAAATGTCGACACCAAACGTTCAATCTCTTGCCTGAATTCTTCAACATTTCCAGGCCAGGGATATTGCTGCACATGTGCCATGGCTTTCATCGTGAAGGACAGTGGCCCCTGCCTACCCATAGCACGTCCCATGTGATCAAAAAAGAAGGCTGAGAGCGCAAGCAAATTCCCAGGAACTTTCCTCAAGGCAGGAAGATGAAGAGTCTTGGTCGATAATCGCTCAAAGAGAGGCTTGAGAAATAATTGTTCAGAAACAAGATCCGACAGATTCCCGCTTGATGTCGATAAGACACGAATATCAGCGAGGGAGCGGGAAGATCCTATTGGCTCGAGGAGTTTCATCAACTCTTCTTGAACAGCAAGGGGCAATACTCCAACTTCTTCTAGGAGGAGCGTTCCTCCCTCCGCTCCCTGAATATGCTTGGGCAACCACTCCTTCCAATTCTCCTCTATCCCTTCTCTCACAGACGTTCGAGGTGGGGAGTCGGTAAAAATAGAACAATGAATGGTGACCAAGGGTTCATTCGACCTCGGACTCTTGGCATGAAGGGCTCGAGCCATCAATGTCTTACCCGTTCCCCGCTCTCCGGTAATCAAAACCGATGAAGTTATAGCCTTTGCCTCTTGAATAAACTGGTGCACCGCCTGAAATCCTGGATCCTCACCAACAATACCTGACTCTCGCGAGTCAATGCTGGCTTCTGGGGTCTTCTTTTGGGCTGATTGTTCACCGCTCACTTCCCCCGTTTGTGATCGCTTGGCCAATGAACTACCTCCTTGTTGCTTTCCGTTGGAGACTGTAAATGCCCCTCACTTCAACACATGCTCCTTCAATCATTGTCATTGATGCGGGTTTGTTCCTCTATCAAGGTCATATCAACTCCCACCCTACCTCCTTTTTTTAATACTGCAAAGGATTCTTGAAAATAGAACAGCCCCCTCCGATGGGGGCGGTGACAGACCAGGCAATGAACAGGTATGATACGTAGATCGTGGTCGTTCTTGAGACCATTCTTAAAGGGGGCTCTCTATGATTCCGGTTCTCTCTCGTTGGACTTCAGGCTTCGTCTCTCCCCTCTCTCTGGTGCTACTTGGGTGGGGTCTGTGCGTCATACTTGGATTCCCCAACTACAGCCAGGCACAATCACAAGGATCCGCTTCCGTTCAAGACCCAGAAGAAGCAGTCTCTCTAGAGGAAGCCGCTCTCCAAGCTCTTCAACATAATCTGGACATTAAGATTAGTCGCCAGACCAGAGAGGTTCGGTTAACGGACATTTTATTTGAACAAGCAAAATTTGATCCAACCTTAGATCTTTCCGCTCGATATGACCGAACCCTTACTCCTCTCAATCGTCCGATCTTGGGATTCTCCAATTCGGTGCTTACGCAACCAGATACCTTTGATCAAAATCAGACTCAATGGGGTATCGGTTTCAAACAAAAAATTCTTACCGGGGCAGACTACGACCTCTCCTTCACCCCACAACGAACCTCGGTCGCCGGGCAAACTGGGTTTTTGTTTAACCCTTCCTATGACTCCAATGTCACCTTGAATTTTTCTCAACCCCTCTTACGAGATTTTGGTCCAGATATCAATAAGACACAGATTCGGATTGCTCAAAACAATGCGAAGGTAGAAGGTCACATCTTTTCGGCTCAAGTACTCACCGTTATTGCCCAGGTCGAACAATCCTATTGGGAATTAGTGTTTGCCCGAGAAGATCTCACCGTGGCCCAAACAGCCCTTAAGGCAGCCATGGCACTGGAATCGAGCAATCGTGCAAAGGCCAAAGCCGGCGTCATGGCCGTGGTAGATGTTTTACAGGCTGAGGCTGCCGTGGCTTCAAGAATTGAGGGCATTCTTGTTGCTGAAAAAAACATTCGTGACCAGGAAGATCAATTGAGAAAACTCTTGACCCCTACAGAAACAGCCCTTCGTACCACCATCCGCCTCACTCCCACGACTCAACCCATCACAACGTTGACACCCATAAGCCTTCAAGAAACCATCGACCAAGCTATTGCACGACGCCCTGAAGTTCTCCAAGCCGAGCAGACGATCGAGAGCAGTCAACTCAACGTGAAATTTGCGAAAAACCAATTACTCCCGGGGTTGGCCTTCCAAGGAACTGCGGGCCTACTTGGCCTGGGATCTGATTTTGGAGATTCGGTCAGTCGGAACGTCGGGGGAGATTTCTATACATTTGGTGGAGGTCTCGTTCTCAGTTATCCCATTGGAAACCGGTCAGCCTGGAGTCAATATACCCGACGCCAACTAGAGGCGAGAAATGCCCAGGCTTCGTTGCAAAGAACCAGGCAAGAGGTTATTATTTCTATACGAGAGGCTGTACGCCGAGTCCGGACCGACTTTCAACGGATTGAGACCACGCGATCGGCCAGAATTTTGGCCCAAAAGCAATTGCGAGCCGAACAGGAACGTCTGAATGTTGGTCTGAGCACCACCAGACTTGTCCTTGATTTTCAAAGAGATCTTGCGATCGCCCAGCGAAATGAATTACGGGCGACGATCGACTATAATAAATCATTGTCCAATCTTGCCTTGCAACGAGGGAGCACCCTGGACCGCTACCAATTCACACTTGAGTAACACAACTGGATCCACTGCATGCGACGAGGAATGATCATTTTGGGTTTCTGCCTCGCGGCCCTTTCCGGTGGCGCACTCCTGCTCTATACCTCCTCTACGGGGAAAGAAAGTCTGCCGTCCGAATCCTCTCGAATCATTGCTGTCAAACGTGGGCCTGTGCAGGCTCGGGTTGCCGAAACCGGTACCTTAGAACCGGCACGTGTGTTGGAAATAAAATCTCAGGTCTCTGGAGAAATTCGGCAATTGCTCATTGCCGAAGGGCAACAGGTACAACAAGGCCAACCCTTAGCAATCATTCAACAAGAACCAGTCCAAGCCCGTCAGGTTGCTCAGGTTCGAGCCACTCTTGAAGAGGAACTCGTGAATGTTGAACAAAACGCACGCGCGTTGAAACGCATGCAGAGGCTCCTTCAAAAGGGGTTTGTCGCACAACAGGATTTGGAAACCGCCCAAATCAACTATCGACAAGCGAAAGTTCGAAGAGATCTTGCCAAACGACAACTTTTATTGGCCCTTGGTGGGAACCAAGAACTCTATAAACGGTATCTTGCCCGCGACCTTTCGACAGACAAATTGGAAGAATTTGTCATTTCCTCACCCGATAGCGGCACCATCCTCCAGGTACTCATTCAACCGGGAGAATTAATTACTTCAGGTACGGGAACCTTTGGGGGAGGAACCGTCCTCATGACCTTGGCTGACCTGACACATATGATTGTGAATGCGAAGGTCAACGAGGTTCACATTGGCCGGGTCACCGTCGGTCAAGCGGTCGACGTGCGACTTGATGCGCTACCAGAAAAAACCTTTAAAGGTCTCGTCCGCAGCATATCTCCACAGGGAGAAAAGGCCGATACGATCGTGACCTATCAAGTTCGCATTGAAATAGAAAATACCGACCAGAGCTTGCGCCCCCTGATGACCGCGAATGTTGATATCCTCACCACGGAACTTTCGGATGTGATTGCCCTGCCCCTCGAAGCCCTTCGAGCTGAACATGGCGAGGATATTGTATATGTCATGGAGAATGGTGGACGAACTGCACGAAAAGTTCGAGTCAGCCTTCGTACCGAATCGCAAGCGGTCATTGTCCAAGGCCTCCAAGAAGGGGAAACGGTGGTGATCCCTTCATATCAGGATAACAAGCCTCACGGGTAGGCCTTGGGTTTTTCCATGACCACGGCTTCTTCTCCCAACGCCCTTTCAGAATCTCTCATCCAACTTGACAAGGTCGGAAAAATCTACCGTAGTGGCACGATTGAAGTGCATGCGTTAAAGGATGTGTCCCTGACCATTCATCAAGGGGAATTCGTCGCCATTGTCGGACAGTCGGGAAGTGGTAAGACCACGCTCCTGGATATTCTCGGTTGTCTTAGCCGTCCAACACAGGGGACCTACCTGTTTACAAATCGATCAGTTGGCTCCCTCAATGAACAAGAAATTGCGATCATTCGCAATCAACAACTCGGCTTTATTTTCCAAAGCTTTCATCTCCTCCCTCGAAAAACGGCTCTACTGAACGTAGAACTCCCCCTGCAATATGCTGGAATGCTCCCACGGGAACGCCGAGAACGTGCGATGGAGCTTCTGAACCAAGTCGGACTTGCTGATCGAATCCATCATCTGCCAAACCAATTGTCCGGTGGACAACAGCAACGGGTTGCTATCGCCAGGGCCTTGTCAAATCGTCCGGCCCTCTTACTAGCCGATGAGCCCACCGGCAGTCTTGATAGTCGTTCCGGCGAAGAAATTCTGAAACTTCTTCAGGATCTGCATCAACAAGGACAAACGATCCTGTTCATTACCCACTCGCGAGAGTTGGCAGAATCAGCCCAACGGGTCATTGTTCTCCGTGATGGGGAAATCGTGTCTGATTCCTCGGAATCCACATCGACCATGCGCCGCTCCCCTCTTTCACCTGACAACAGAGAGGAGCGGAACTGATCATGACACTTTCCGATTCGGCACAAGATGCCTTGAAAAACCTCACGGCCAACCCGCTCCGCACCGGACTGACCATGTTAGGTGTGATCATTGGAGTCGCTGCAGTTATCTCAATGATCTCTATCGTCGAAGGTGGGCAACAGAAATTAATTTCCTCCATTGAACGAATGGGAACGAACTTACTCTTCATCAATTCCAAAACCTTGAGTGCCGAAGACCGAAGAAAATTCTCAGGCCGCTCCCTCGGACTTCGATATCGAGATGTCATCGCCTTACGCAAAGCCCACCCCGAACTCACCATTGCGGCATCCCAGTTTTTGAATAACCGCCAAATCAAAGTCGACAATCACTTTTTGACGATGCAGGTAACAGGAACCACTCCTGAACTTGCAACGGTGCGGAACTTCCACCCGGCAGCAGGGCGGTTCATCTCCCAACTCGACCTCGATCAATCACGCCGGGTCGTAGTCCTTGGCAAGGAGATTGCCGAAAAACTATTTGGGGCGGACTCCCCGCTCCAGCAAGAAGTGAAGATTGGAGACCTTCGATACACTGTCATTGGGGTCATGGAAGAAAAAGGTCGGATGTATAACACGAATTATGACGAGATGATTCTTGTGCCCATTACGACGGTCTTCCGTTGGTTTTTTGGGAATGACAAGATTTACTTTGTCGTTCTGCACGTCCCCGAAAGAGAAAAGATGGGCCAAGTCATGAACGAGATACGAAACTTCTTAACCCAACGACACGATGGAGTTGAAGATTTTCGTATTCATAACCAGGCCGATTTTCTCAAGACCATGGATCAAGCCCTGGATACCTTTCGTACCGTCCTTGGTGGAGTGGCCCTGGTCGCCCTCTTGGTCGGTGGTATTGGTATCATGAATATTATGCTCGTCACCGTCACGGAACGAACAGGTGAAATTGGGTTACGAAAAGCACTTGGGGCAACCCGACGTGATATCCTACTTCAATTTCTGATTGAATCTACGGCCATGAGTGGAGTCGGAGGCCTCCTGGGAGTCGCACTTGGGGTCGGACTGGCGCATGGGTTTGGAGATCTCGTAGCCCAATCAATGCCGGGTTCAGGCGATTGGGGGGCAGTCATTTTGCCGTCTGCGATCTTGACGGCCTTTTTGTTTGCGCTGATCGTTGGTGTTTCATTTGGCCTTTACCCAGCCATAAAAGCTTCTAAACTTGATCCTGCTGAAGCACTTCGTTATCAATAACCTGAGCGGATCGCCCATCCCTCTATTCAGGTCTTACATAAGGGCCCTCCTTACACAATCATCATGACCACCGAAAACCGGTCATACCTAGCCTGTCTCCCAATTGCTGCTACCATACTTTTCTATAGCCTCCCCTCGTCTCTTCAAGGATCCACCGTCCTTCAGTTTCTTCCCCAATTGACTGGGTACTTGGCCTTAGGACTCTGGGCCTTCCATAATCCTCATTCACGTTCTTTACTCGGACTTTCCCCTCATTCACTCGCAAAAGGACTTCCTTTAGGAGCGGGAATTGGGTTTGGCCTAGGCCTCATAAATAGTTTCATAATTCTCTACGTTCTTCCTTACCTTGGCATCGATATTTTATTTCTTCAACAGACCCCACATGCTCAGATGCCCTTTTTCGTCATGGTCCCTTGGTTCATCATCGGAATCGCTCTCTTTGTAGAACTCAACTTTCGCGGCTTTCAACTGGGGCGCCTTCTCGCCTTCTTTTCCCGGATTCCCGTCCTTCGCTCCGTCGCCCCCCTCCTTGCCATTGCAATTTCGGCCCTCCAGTTTTGCTTCGACCCGTTTATGGTCAATACTTTTCATCATTTGCATTGGATCGCCCTGTGGGATGGTGCCATTTGGGCCATCATGTGGGTTCAAACGAGAAATCTCTACAGCACGATCATTGCCCATGCCCTTGAGGTTCTGATGATGTATAGCCTGTTGAAAATGACATTTGGGTAATAGGCCGGTTCGTTGGAATTGTGAAGGGATTTTAAGTAAGACAAGGCCACAAGGTGAGAGGGGGGAATACTGCGTCAGAACAAATTCGAGACGATCCGGGTGCCACCAACCCAGGTTCCGATTATGCTTCCAATCGTCGGAAGGAGGAAGGCTAAAAACACACGAAGCAACCGACTTTGCCACCAACGCTTCACGTTCCCGATATCATCGGTCACGGTCTGAAACTCTAACACTTTAGGGGGTTGAAAATAAGCCTGAACAAAGGCTGTCACCGTCCCCGCTCCAATGACCGGGGTTAAACTGGTAAAGGGGGCGGCTACAAAGGCCGCTACGACCGTAAAGGGATGGGCTAATGCCAGTACGGCTCCTATGGCACTTGGAATCCCATTGGCCAACACCCAAAACATCGCATTGGCTCCCGCTACCTCAGCTCCCTTTTGATAACCGATCACCACGAGAGAACCAAGAATCAAAAGAGGGATGGCCCATCCCACAGCTTTCCATATGGGCGAGACTGGCGGGATGGCATCCAAATCTTCAAAGGGAATGCTTATCTCTTCTTCTTCAAGCCGTTTACGCATTCCTTCGACATGCCCGGCTCCCACCACCACCACCAAACGCTCACCGGGTGCTTGGATCACTGATTGCGCAAGATAGGCATCCCGTTCATCAATTAACACGGACTTGAGAACAGGCATCTCTTTTCCTAATTCTTCCATCATTTCGGACAGCGCATCCTTTTTTCGGAGATCTCGAAGCGACTCCTCCGAGACTTGGGTGGTATCAAATACACTCAATAACAGTCCTGACATCAGCATGCTTTTCTGCCAAAAGGGCGTCATGGCCCAGGCCCTCCGCATGGTCACCCGCACATCCCGGTCACAGAGCGAAATGGGAATTGCATGAGCCTCGGCAACACGAACGGCCTCGAGCATTTCCATCCCGGGTAACACACCAATTTGATCCCCTAACCGTTTTTGGAAGGAAGCCAGGAGTAGATTCGCAAGGAGCGTACTTAATTGCTTTTTCCGGATTACCTCCTTGAGATCCAATGATTCCCATCGATTCTTCTGGGACAAGGCTTCAAATCGTCGAGCATCAAGCTCCACACAGACTCGATCCGGTTTTTCTTGCTCGATAATTTGCTTGACGAGATCAGCCGATTCACGTGAAACATGGGCCGTCCCCACGAGAAAAATGGTTTTCCCCTTCACGACAACCACATGCACATCATCAGATTGTATGAATGGGCGGCTTGAGACTTCTCCTGCCGGGGACTCTGAATTTGAATTCTGAGGACTAGAGTCATGCATGAAAACACCTTGACATATTGAACTACAGTTCTGTCAAGTCTCTCGGTGGAACAATTTTACAACCAACACCTTCTTTCTCAAAAAGAGACCATCAACCAGCCATAATTTTCTGCCTTCTTGAATTCTCCTGGTTGCACCAATTTCATGTGGCTTGTTAGGATAGACTGGCCCTTTGAGAATCATTCGTGAAATCAACTCCACACACAGCAAATGCCCGCCATCACCTCTCTATCCAAGGGGCACGCCAACATAATCTCAAAAACCTGACCGTGGACATTCCACATAATGCGCTCACCGTCATTACCGGAGTCTCCGGATCAGGGAAATCCTCCTTAGCATTTGATACCGTTTTTGCGGAGGGCCAGTGGCGTTATGTGGAATCTCTCTCAAGTTACTCTCGCATGTTTATTGAAAAACTCGACCGACCCGATGTAGATGCACTCATCAATATTCGCCCTGCCATTGCTATTGAACAAAAGAACCCTGTGCGTACAGCTCGATCGACTGTTGGGACCTCGACTGAAATTGCGGACCTCTTACGTGTGCTCTTTGCCAAAATTTCGAAACCGACCTGCCCCAACTGCCTTCTTCAAGCACAAGACTGGAATCCGCAAACGATCTATGAAGACCTCCTTACTAGGTATTCTACTCAGCGCGCCATGATTCTCTTTCCCCTACCGCACCCCGGAGTCGAACAGCTTCCTCATTTTATTCAATCGCTCATGGCTCGTGGTTTTATCAGGCTGTACAACGGTCGGGAGGTCGTGCCCCTTCACCCGCAGATGTCTCTCTCCGTTCCTGAGGAACAGGATCTCTACATTGTTCTAGACCGCTTGGTTATTCGCTCCAGCCATCAATCCAGGATCATGGAGGGTCTGGAGACAGCGATACGCGAAGGGAAGGGACGCTGTCGAGTGGATGTGATTGGAGCGGGCACTCAACTCTACCAACTTGGGCTTCATTGTCCCAAATGTGGTGAAGACTTTCCTTCCGTCCGTCCCATCTTCTTTTCATTTAATCATCCGCTAGGAGCCTGCCAAGACTGTAAAGGATTTGGCAATATTTTACGCTACGACCCACAACTGGTGATACCCGATCCCACCCGTTCTCTTGCCGACGGAGCCATCGAACCGTGGAGCAAACCAGGAACCGATTGGTGGCAACAGCAAATGCTTCTGGCCATGAAACGCCGAGGGGTCCGGCTCTCTCAGCCTTATCAGGAGTTGCCGGAAGACATACGGCATTTGCTTTGGACGGGCGACCGAAAATTTGATGGCATTCAAGATTTTTTTGAGCACCTGGAACAAAAACGGTACAAACTGCATGTCCGTGTTTTTCTTAGTCGATACCGGAGTCCTACGACCTGTTCCAGCTGTTCGGGGGCCAGACTGAAACCCTCAGTCCTCCATCGAAAAATTGCTGGAGCGAGCATCCACGACCTCTCACAACTCACCATAGCCGACCTCAGGCATTGGAGTGATCAATTGCGGTTAACCCCTTTTGAACAGTCTTTGGCGAAGGACTTACTCAAACGCCTCGGCACCAAACTTAATTACCTCCTGCGTGTCGGTCTGGGTTACCTCACGCTCTCCCGGCAAACCCGGACCCTTTCAGGGGGCGAAGCCCAACGTATTTTATTAGCGAATCAACTTGGAGCCCAACTCACCGGAACACTCTATGTACTCGATGAACCTACCATCGGACTCCATGCATGTGACACGGCCACCCTTATCGAAATCCTCCACGAGCTACGGAACGCGGGAAATACTCTCCTTGTCGTCGAACACGATCAACACATGATTCACGCGGCAGACCATGTGATTGAGTTGGGGCCAAGAGCCGGGGAACAGGGTGGAGAACTCGTGAGCGCCCTCTCTACCTCAAAATTTTTACGTGCCCCTCAGTCGCTGACGGCACAATATCTTCGAGGTGAGAAGCAGATCCCCCTTCCTTCACGTCGGCGGGATGGGACCGGACAGACCTTGGCTATTGCTGGGGCTTGTGAACATAACTTGAAAAACCTTCTGATTAAAATTCCTCTCGGTATGCTTGTCTGCATTACCGGAGTTTCCGGCTCCGGAAAAAGTACTGTGGCAGATACGACCCTCTACCGTGCTGTTGCGCGGGCCTTTCGTATTGAAACACTTCCAATCGGCCGATTTACAGCTATCCGTGGTCTGGAACATCTCACCGGTGTCAAAATGATCGACCAATCTCCAATTGGACGGACCCCGCGATCGAATCCCATCACCTACCTGAAAGGATTCGATGAAATCCGTCAACTCTTTGCCCACACGCCCCAAGCTCGACGTCAAGGCCTACAACCTGCCCATTTTTCTTTTAACACCACGGGGGGCCGATGTGAGCAATGCCAGGGTAGCGGCCAAGAAAAGCTTGAAATGTATTTTTTTGAGGATATGTTTGTAACCTGTGAATCCTGCCAAGGCAAACGGTTTCGTGCAGATGTTTTGAATGTCACGTATCGGAGAAAATCCATTGACCAAGTGCTTGCGATGACCGTCGATGATGCGCAAGCCTTTTTTTCCGGATCCCCCAAGATTGGTGAAAAACTTCACACACTCCAGTCCATAGGCCTGGGATATCTACGCCTGGGTCAACCCGCCTCAACCCTCTCTGGCGGAGAGGCTCAGCGTCTCAAAATCGCAGCAGAATTGAAACTTGGCCACGCTCGTCGCAGGCCCGGCTCCTTGTTTCCCTCACGTTCGACCACACTCCACTCGTCTCAACGACCTGAAGAACACAAAGGCCTCTTATATATTTTAGACGAACCGACCACCGGTCTGCACTTTGAAAACATCAAACAACTCCTTGAGGTACTCCATAGACTCGTCGAGGATGGGAACACCATTGTCCTCGTGGAACACAATCTCGATGTCATAAAGTCTGCAGATTGGATCATTGATCTTGGTCCCGAGGGGGGGGACCAAGGAGGCACCATTGTGGCTGAAGGGCGCCCGGAGGAAATCATTTCAACTCCGACGTCAACCACCGGACGTTTCTTAAAACCTTACCTAGTAAAGTAATCGTCTTGAGCCCCCTCATCACATGTTGATGAAGAATGTATTGAATGGTGGGGAATAAGAAGAGAAAGATGAGATCAATTCAGTTGAGGCTCGGGTCGATCGGCATTTCAGAGTAGAGTGTGTATTTCCCTCCTAAGGATTCCACAATCGTTCGCCACATCGTATCCGGTTGTTGTTGAAACACCATTGAAGAATCAGCAGGAAGGGTAATCCACGAGCCCGTACTCATTTCATTCTCCAATTGTCCCGGTGCCCAACCGGAATACCCGACAAAGGCCCTGAAGACCCCTTCGGAATTCGCGAGTGTCAATACTCGTTCGACCACCTGCATATCTCCTCCAAGATAGACACCGTCAAACACATGATGGGTTTCTTGCTGATGGTCTGGAAGTCGATACAGAAGGAGGACTTGGTTAGGTTGGACGGGCCCACCTGAAAATAACACATGTTGTTGGCATTCTAATACAGGCACATCGGGCAAGGCCTCTGAGAGAAGCATGGCCGTCGGTCGATTGACGACAATCCCTAATGCTCCCTCTTCTCCATGTTCACAGAGGAGCACCACAGTTTGGCGAAAATTTGGATCACGAAGTGAGGGGGCCGCAACCAGAAATACTCCTTTTCCAAGCGGGGTCATCATATAAATATCCTACCGCTGAATAAGAATAGGATCAAGGCCACGGGACCTTCGCCGATCGTCTTAGTTTTCAGAGGGTTGATAAAAGGCGGGGCGACGATCTCGGAGTAAATCGTTAAAGTCATTCAATCTCTTGTTACGAGCTTCTTGCGGATCGATATCGACCACCAGAAACTCCTCACGATCCTTTGAGGCACGACACAGTATTTTCCCTCTTGGATTCACCACCTCACTGGTCCCAATATACGTGAGTTTCTCTTTATTACCCCGTTGTTCACTTCCAATACGGTTGGCGGTCAAACTAAATACCCGGTTCTCTAAACATCTCGTTACCATGGCATCAGGACAGTGAGTCAAAACCAGATTGGAGGGATGGCAGAGAATATCGGCCCCCAATAACGCCAGTCGACGGGCTGATTCCGGATAAAACCAATCAAAGCAAATAAGCATTCCAATTTTTGCGGGACCGATATCCCACACCTGGAATCCGGACTCCCCAGGTGAAAACCATTTTGTCTCTTCATAAAAGAGATGCGTTTTTTCATAGACACCCAGAAGTCCCTTGGGACCTACCAAGACCGAAGCATTATAACAACGTCCCCCGCGTCGGGAAGGCAGCCCTCCCACAATATGCATCTGCTTCAACTTAGCCAGTTCAATCAAACGGCTAGTAGTCGGTCCATCAGGAATAGATTCGGCAAGCCCCATGGTTTCTTCTTGGGAGAGAAACTGATAGCCTGAGGCAAAAAGTTCGGGAAGTACGACTAAATCACACGGCTCCTGACAAAGCTTTTCGGACACACGTTCCAAATTGTCATGGACCGCTCCAAATTTCGGATCAAACTGGTACAGCCCGACTCGCATGCTAATCACTCCCCCCTAAAACAAAACGGGCAGGAACACGTCCTGCCCGTTCATGACACTATTTCCTGCGTTTTTTATTGTATTTCCGATAAATGCATCACAGCGCCTTCGGCATGCTTCGTCGCAACCTCAGCATGACCTTGCTTCCCATGGGCAATCGCCTCCCCTAACTCTCGCACCCCTTCCGCTAAATGAGGACTTTTGACTTGAGCCTGAGCTTCCTTTGCATGTGTCAGTGCAACCTCGGCATGGGTCACAATGGCATCAGGATGCCCTTGCTTTCCATGGTCAACAGCCTCCTTGGCATGAGCAATTGCTTCAGCAATATGCGGATTGCCTCCTGCCAAAGCGTTTTGGGCCATGAATGAACCGGCGGCACACATGAGAAGAAACGCTGCCACCACCATTCCAGCATGAATTCTACGCAACATTGGACACCTCCTTGCATCTGTGGGTAAGACGACACGAATTCTTAATTTATTCAAGTGCCAGCTCTACATTAGTTTTTTACGATAGCATTCCGCCACAAGTTATTCTACCCCTAAGAAGGGAGCGATGGTTCATCTTCCACGAATTTTTTTAGTACGTTCGCATCTTTTTCAACCGGTGCTGCAAAGTCTCGACTCCATTCCCACCACGATCCGGGATAATTCCTCACCTGTGAAAAGCCAACCAGTTTTAAGATAAGGTATAACCAGGCAGATCGCACGCCTCCCGTGCAATAGCAGATCACCTCTTGGTTTGGCCCAATTCCCTGCTCATCCAAGTCGGCCAGAATAATGTTCGGATCCTTGACTGTGGCATCGGGATTCAAGAACTTATTCCAGGGGACACTAACCGCCCCAGGAATATGACCAGGGCGTGGAATTCCCGAGACCTCCTTGCCCACATATTCTTCTAAACTCCTGGCATCAAGGATGACTCTTTCCGGATTCGGTTGCTTGACTAATTTTTTCAGTTCACCCTTCTCAATTATATGTTGTTCTTGTACCGCAATGCGAAAGTTCCCTGGCTTGGCTTGGACTACCCCATATTCAAACGGACGCCGTTCATGAACCCACTTGACCCATCCCCCATCTAAAATGCTGAGCTTGGTATGTCCAAAATATTCCAACATCCAATACATCCGGCCCTCATCGCCCCAATTATCGAATGGATTAGAATAAATCACCACATCACTATCGTGGTTCAGACCCAATCCTTGAAGTTTCCTTTCTACCGCAGCATGATCGGGATTGAGTAACCCTTTCGCCACGGCCTTAGGATCACTAAATTCAAGCCAGGTGGCATGGACAGCCCCCGGAATATGGCCCCCGGCGGCATAGGCCGCGGAGCCACGTACATCGATGACAACTAAGCCCTCCCGGCCAAGGTTTTGCTGCAGCGTTTCTGAATCAATTAATAAGGACTGAGTCATGATAGGTCCCTTCATGATGTATGAACCCTTTCTGTCCCTCCACCCCTGTCTCGGGTTCATTCTTCGCACAAGCCATGAGTGGGGCTTCGGAAACCGTTTCTCCAGGTGAAGGAATCGTCGAATTACGTACGACCATTTCTATGGGTTTATCCAATAGAAATGTTTGGTCGTAAATGGTAAACACATACGGATCATTCGCCGTCAACCCATATTTGGTCTTGAGCATGTCATGTTGGCCATCCGTGAGGATATGGTACCGGACTAAGGCTTTCACTGTCATCCCCTTCAATTCAAGAGGCAAGTGATAGGAAAAGATGTAGTTCCGACTTGCTAAAGGGAGTAACCGATTATCATACAGTTCAAGTATGACTGGTTGCCAAAGAATCCAGCGCCCCATGGTCTCGGATTGCCGTTCAACAACGTTCCCTTCTTGATCAAAAACCAAAAACTCAACGGTAAAATGACGATCGGGATCCCCTGTTGGAATTTTATGACCCGCACCAGCATTCATTAACGTTACCGTAAAGGTAACCTCTTCCCCTGGAACAGGGGTTGAGGGATGAGCCTGCACTTGCAGCGCCACCGCACGACGAATCATCTCAGGATCATGCCCTCCCCTCCACAGATGCCGTCGTCCTCGACGTATGGGACTACCGGTTGCCACCGGACGATCCACCACGGGCATGTGACAACTTTGGCAGGTAAACCCTCTTTCTTTAATAAAAAACTCTCCTTCCGATTCAGCATAAGTCCCACAAGGCCCTACATTATAAAATTGGGCCGGGCCTGATACAACATTATGACAGCGATAACAAATCTTTGTCGTCCGAAACGAGGGATCAAATTGGGTCGGATGAGGTGCTGCAGAATCATCATAGGGCCCGAGAATTACGCCATCACGCACATGACAGGCGGCACAGGTCACACCTTCTTGTTGGTAGGCCAGGTCAAAATGCGGATTGGGGGTTTCTGGAGCCCGTTCCACCCGGCCTCGTGGAATGTCCCCGACTAAGGTCGGTTGCTGATTTTCCAATGGCGTATGACAATTGAGGCATACCCAAATATTCTTATCTTTCTTCCAATAGGCCTGAAAAAATGGATCGGTATAGGCCTTCGCGTGGATACTGGTTTTCCATTCATTATAAATTTCACGGTGGCAGGTTCCGCATGATTCTGCTCGCAAGCTTGGGATGCCTTCCGGGACTTTTTGGAATGGAATGGCCTTGGCGTAATCTGAACGTAGTCCAAAGATGACGACAGGCTTTATCTCCGTATAATAGATATAGACCAAGCCGACGAGAACCACCGTTGCCCCAAGCCATGTCTTCCAGCGTTTCATGTCTTCAATAACACCTTGAGATGTTCCGCCACAGATCTGGAGAGGCCCTGGAGATGATAGCCGCCTTCTAAACTTGAGAGAATTCGTCCATGACAATGATGGCCTGCCAGGTCGACCACCACTTGGGTCATCTCCTTATACCCATCTTCGGTCACAGACATACTCGCAAGTGGATCCTCTTGATGTGCGTCAAATCCAGCCGAAATCAGAATAAAATCTGGCTGAAAGGCATCGGCCGCAGGGACCAAGACCCGCTGAAATACCTCGCGATAGTCATCATCCCCACTCCCTGGTGACATGGGTACGTTTATCGTCATTCCTTCTCCAATCCCCGCACCAGTCTCGGTGGCGCGACCGGTTCCTGGATAAAAGGGGAATTGATGGGTGCTAAAGAAACAGACGGAAGGGTCATCATAAAAGGTATGTTGTGTTCCGTTCCCATGATGCACATCCCAATCCACGATGAGTACACGCTGCAACCCATACTGCCGCTGAATATATTTGGCCGCGATGGCGACGTTATTTAAAAGACAAAATCCCATGGCATGGTCTGATTCGGCATGATGACCAGGAGGACGTACCGCGCAAATGCTGAGGCAACATGGCCTGCCATAATGGCATCGACGGCCCGTAACAGTCCCCCTGCTGATAACAACGCCGCCGATAACGAACCGGCAGACATGGAGGTATCAGGGTCCAATGAAACTCGTCCAGACTGGGGTGCGACTGTTTTTAGCTTTCGCAGATATTGTTCGGTATGAACCTGAAGGACCCATTCATCGCTAACAGGGACCGGTTCAATAGGTGTTAGTTGTTCAAGAATTCCGATTTCTTGAAGATGGGCCTGGATGGCGAGAAGGCGTTGAGGAGACTCGGGATGGCCCGGTCCCATATCATGGGCTAAAAATTTTTGGTGGAACACCGATCCTGTCTGAGCCACAACGAGCCTAACTTAGAAAACAATGGGAAGGATGAGTGGAACGATTAAAAATTAAGGTCATAGGACATCGAGGGGAGAAAATCGTTACACCCCATGGAAAATTTGGAGCTTTTGTCACGCATCTCATGGTCTTGACAGGTCCATTCTCTCCAAAACGCCATGAACAAAAGGATTTTATACTATCACGTGATTCACGGAATAGACAATGGAGGCAAGAGCATGCTAGGGTCAAAACCATCCTGGCGTTTTTGTTAATGTGACCAGCTTGAAGGAACATCTGTGGCCAACCCTCGAATCGAACCGTTAAAGAAGGTCCTCTCCCTCGATCCGCAGGATGATGTCGCTTGGTTTGGGCTCGGCAAGGCCTATATGGAAGATTCAAATTGGGAAGAGGGCGCATCAGCGCTTGAACAATGTATTGCCGTCAAAGAGAGTTACTCCGCAGCCTACTTTGCTTTAGCCCAGTGCTACCAACAGCTTGGACGAATTGATTCTTGTCGGAAAATTTGTGATCAGGGCATCACCGTGTCTACAAAGAATGGGGATATGATGGTCACAAAAAATTTGCAGGCACTCAAAGATTCCTTAGGATAGGTGCTCGTTCCCAGGACTAGACAAGGAACGGGCTCCCTCCACTTCTTGACACATTTGATCCAGCCAGCGCCCCGAACTCTCTAAGATCTCCCGAACCAATGGTTCAGGCTGCCCTGTTTTCTTCAATGTCCACTGGCAGACATATTCCTGCAGCATTCGTCGGGAAAATGTTTCCTTTGAATGTTCAGCAATATCCTCAAGTTCACTAAAGGCTACACGAATAATTTCTCCCACCAACTCCTTTTCATAAGACGTACTCGCCGTCACATATTGGATGACACGATTGATCTCCTGGATATTCATATTTTATCCCCATTCCTTCGGTGTGATTTTCCCACTCCCGTCACGCACAATCAACAGGTCAATGCTTTTTTCCTTCCCGCTCCCTGATTACATGCAGAGAAGCCACCAACTCACAACCTCTTGTTTAATCTATTTAAAATTTAATTGCGGCCTCCGTAGCCCAATGAGAAAGCTGGATGGTATGATATCTCTCAGACACCTTGAGGAGTTTTGGAGGATATAGATGCCGCGCGCTACGAAAAAAACAGTGATACAAAAGTCTCGATCTACCAAGAAATCAAAGGGCAAAGCTCCAGACCGTTGGGACCTAACCCATTTAATGAAAAATACCGGTGACGAATGTGAGGCGTTGTTTAAAAACCTCGATAGTAAGGTTTCCCATTTTGAGGCACTCCGGGAATCTCTCAGTCCCGATATGTCGGCAACAACCTTTCAAACCATTCAAAAATTAAACGAAGAGATTACCCGTCTTTCCTCACGAATTGGAGCCTATGCCTACCTCTGGTTTTCCGAAAATACCCAAAACTTAAAGGCCCGAGCCTTTAAATCCAAAGTCGAAGAGCGGCTGACCACTTTGCATAACCGACTCCTCTTTTTCGATCTGTGGTGGCAATCCATTGATGAACATCATGCCGCAAGATTACTCGAAGGCGCTGGGGACTTACGGTATTACTTAGAATCGATCCGAAGATTCAAGCCTCATACCCTATCTGAGCCCGAGGAAAAAATCATTAACACCAAAAATACGACCGGCCGTAGCATGATCAATACACTTTATGATGTATTGACCAACCGCTTGACGTTCACACTCAAGCTGAAAGGAAAACGGAAAACCTTCACCCGAGAAGAACTCTCAGCCTATGTACGAAATCCAAACGCTCGAATCCGAACCGCAGCCTATAAGGAATTGTATCGAGTGTTTGGAAATCATCATGACTTGATTGGAGAAATGTATATCGGGCTCGTGAATGACTGGAAAAGCGAAAACCTGGAAATGAGGAACTACCTTGCCCCTATTGAAACTCGGAATCTGGGGAATGATGTTCCGAACCAATCCATCCAAGCCCTCCTGAATGTCTGTGCCAAAAATACCGAACTCTTTCAAGAATACTTTTCACTGAAAGGCCGTATTTGTAAAATCTCCTCAATGAATCGTTATCATCTTTATGCTCCACATCCTTCAGATTGCACGAAATACTCTTACCAGGACGCCGTTCGCATGGTCTTGGAGGCTTACCGTGGATTTTCGCCTACCCTGGCCGACCATGCCGAGCAGATCTTTCGTGATCATCATATAGATGCTCGATCCCATCAAGGGAAAATGAGTGGTGCCTATTGTTATAGTGTCACCCCGACAGGCACTCCCTATGTCTTCCTCAATTATACGGGGGAAGCCCGAGATATCGCGACCCTGGCACACGAGCTCGGCCATGCGGTCCATGGCATGATGGCCAAGGACCACTCTATTTTTACTTTCCACTCTACACTCCCCTTAGCGGAAACGGCCTCTGTTTTTGGAGAGCGAATATTATCGGATAGTATGATGGCCCAAGAAAAAAATACACGAGTGAAACAAGGTTTGTTACTTGCCCAACTTGATGACCTCTATGCCACGATCCTGCGCCAGGCGTTCTTTGTCCGCTTCGAAGAGGATGCACATACTATGGTGGGGAAAGGAGCGACGGTTGAAGATCTTGCTGCCATGTACCTGAGGAATCTTCGACAACAGTTTGGGAAAGCGGTGCCCGTTCCAGATGAGTTTAAGTGGGAATGGCTCTCCATCCCCCATATATTTGCCAGTCCCTTTTACTGTTATGCCTATAGCTTTGGTAATCTCCTAGTCCTCTCGCTTTACCAGCGGTACAAAGAAGAGGGTCAGGCCTTCGTACCGAAATATTTAGACCTTCTTGCAGCGGGCGGCTCTCAGAGCCCTACCTCACTTCTTCAACCGCTAGGCGTTGATATTTGTTCAGAGAAATTTTGGCAATCAGGATTCAATACCATTGCTGATATGGTGGAAGAGTTGCAATCAACGATCTAGCCAACCACCAAACCTATTGTAAAATAACAACTTACATTGGTTCATTTTGAAGACTTCACCTCTTGACAGCCCTTTAATAAGACGTTACAATCAGGATTATAAATGATAATGGTTATCATAATCGTTATAGATAATCAAAATCATTTGGGCAAAGTACATGAGAGGGATTTGGCCTAAGGAGTTCGGCACATGTATGTATGTCTTTGTAAGGGACTAACAGAGTCAGAGGTTCAAAAGGTGGCCCTTGAAGCCCGTGGCAACAAACAGATGGTCATCTCTGCCTTAGGACTGAACGATAAGGACTGTTGTGGGCGTTGCGCCAAGAACTGTTCCTCTTTAGCTCGAGTGTGCTCGGCAGCTCTCACTCCTTCGGCTAATTCTCAAGAACTACTCTCCACGCCTTAATTGGGTTTCTTCTTTCCCTTGACCCATTGTTGGGTGACTCCTGCAACTCGTCGTCCCAATTCTTTGGCTTCCTCTAACTCCCATTCCTGTATTCCCACACTTTTCCCCTCCGATGTGGCTGAAGCCCCAAAGGCCCCGCCACCACTCACAACAAGCATTTGATTGCCCAACATCGCGGCCAGAATCGTAAGCATCGTCAATTCCTTGCCTCCAGCCATTTGCCCACCAGTCGTAAAGGCCGCCCCAATTTTGTTTCTCATTTTCCATTCTGGATAGACCCCGAATTCTAATTGCCATCGGTCAAAAAACTCTTTGACAGGAGCGGCCATATTTGCCCAATAGACTGGTGATCCCACAATGACCGCATCTGCAGAAAACAACTCCGAAGCAGTTACCTGTTCAACCCGTTTGAGGAGAACCTGACTTCCTTGAATTTCTTGAACACCGGTGGCAACCCCCTTAGCCATTTTTTCCGTATGACCTGTTGCAGAATAATAGGCGACGAGCACTTGTATACCCTCCTGATGTTCCCCGGCCGCAAGAATATGAGGCGTCCCAATCAGAAGAAGGAAGAGCAAACTTGGTAGGAGTAGAAATCTATTCATAAAAAAGACTCCTCGCTATGACATCACATAAAAAAAGCCGACCCAATTAGGATCGGCTTTGACTCTACAAGAAGAGAGAGTACCCATATGCATGTCGCTGAAACAGAAATTCTACTATTCTGTTTGCACCTGAAAACCTATTAAAGCTCGCGCGTTATCGACGAACCACTTCTTCGTCTAAGTGCTCCTCAACTGAGACGTCTGTTAAGGTTCCTCGATAATCACACTTATGACACCGAATTCGCCATTCTTCCGTCCATCGTTCTTGAACGTAAGATTGCCGACATTGGGGGCATACAAAAACTCCCTTTTTATACAAGACCTTACGCATGACTTTCATAAAGTATCCTTCCTCGCTAAAACCACAAAGGTGGCCTTAAGATGGCATAATGATGTGTGGGAATGCAACCCTAGCCAGTGGGAATTCCAAAACGTACCTTGCAGAAGTCCATATTGACAGTGAAGGCCGAAGGCCTCTAAGATCTTGGAATGTTAGTGAAATTTATGCCGATTCTGCTGGTTGGAAGCTTACTGACCCTGTTTCAAGCCAACTTCCTGGTGACCCTACCACTCCTACCCTTGGTCCAAGCTAAAGACGCCCCCACAGAACTTAGTATTACAACCCCCAAAGGCGATAAAATCATTGCTGAGATTGCCGATACCCCAAAAAAAAGAGCCAAGGGCCTCATGTTTCGAGATCATTTAGATTCAAATCGAGGCATGCTCTTTATTTTTCCAGATGCCCAACATTGGACCATTTGGATGAAAAATACGAAAATTCCACTTGATCTTATTTGGCTCAATCATAAAAGAACGATCATCCATATTGAACCCAACGTTCCTGGTTGCAAAAGTACAGGCAACGATTGTCGCCAATACCAACCAAATCACCCAGCCTCTTTTGTATTGGAATTGTCTGCAGGAACAGCACAGCGATTACATTTAGTAAAAGGAACGCCGCTTACATTTTCTGGGCTATCTGAAAACGCAGGCCTTCATCCCTAATGACTTTCGAAGGTCATAGGCTGTAAGAATCGGTCCCTTTTGAGGCGCCTTCGGAACTTGGGGTTTCAGGAACTAACTCATGCCACGCGAGGACTCTCCGCGCTTGAATGACACCTTCGACCCGCTCAATACCTAACAACACTTTTTGTAAATGTCCAGTGTCAGTGACTTCGATGACAAAATCGAGAACCGCCTTCTGATCTTCCCGAGTCCTGATTTCTGCACGACTAATATTCGCTTTGCAGGCAGCAATAGAAGAGGAGACATTGGCCAGGACCCCCGTTTTATTAAAGGCCAAGACTGTTACCTTGACGGCATGGGTACTTTCAACCTCTTGATCCCACTCGACTTCAACAAGACGATCTTGATCGTAATCCACCGCATCAAGATTTGGACAGCCTACGGCATGAATGCTTAATCCTCGACCACGGGTGATATAGCCTAAGATTCGATCACCGGGAACGGGATTACAGCACCGGGACAATTGCATGAGGACATCCCGCCGCCCTTTGACCTTGACACCTTTGTCATCAATGGGGCCAAGATCCGCTCCTATTTCCAGACGGTCGGATTCTGGACCGGACAGCACCTGACCTTCCGTATGACTTGGATTAAGACAGTTCAGAACTTTTGTGGTAGCAAGACTTCCCAACCCAACGGCAGCCGTCATTTCATCAGACGTCTGATACCCCAACTCCTCTGCCACTTCACGAAACCGTACAGAGGAAAACATCGTCGCTGGGACGATCTTGTGTTGGCGGAACTCTCTCTCTAAGAGCCGTCTGCCAATTTCCAGGCTTCGTTTTTGTTCTTCAACTTTTAACCAATGTTTTATTTTTGCTCGCGCCCGAGGGGTACGAACAAGTTTCAACCAGTCGGCATGCGGAACCTGGCTAGGCGACGTGAGTATTTCAATGATATCACCACTAGACAGCTGATGCTTTAACGACACGACTTTCCCATTTATTTTGGCTCCCACACAATGCGTTCCAATTTCTGTGTGGATGGCAAATGCAAAATCAACAGGCGTCGACCCCAATGGCATTTCCTTAACCATTCCTTTCGGGGTAAAAACATAGACGACATCATGGAACAGGTCGAGCTTGACTGAGTCCATAAATTGCCGATTATCAGGTAGGTCTTGATGCCATTCCACCAATTGTCTTAACCAACTGAATACCTTACTTTCCTTGTCATCAATCTGCCCACGCTCCTTATACTTCCAATGTGCCGCAATTCCATATTCAGCAATACGATGCATTTCTTCTGTGCGGATCTGGAACTCGACATGTTCCCCACGCGGTCCGACAACCGTCGTATGAAGGGATTGATAGAGATTCGACTTTGGAATGGCAATATAGTCTTTAAAGCGTCCCGGCACCGGGCGCCAAAGTGAATGAATCACTCCCACAATCGCATAACAATTCATTTTGGAATCGGTCACGATTCGTATGGCTGTTAGGTCATAGACTTCTTCAAATGAAATCGCCTGCCGTTCCATTTTCTGGAAAATCCCATACAAGTGTTTGGGCCGACCCTGTAACTCTCCAGAAAAATTGACCTCTTGTAATGCCTTCTCGGCCATTGCAATGACTTCTTCAATATATTCTTGCCGTTCTTCCTCTCGCTTGGCCACACGGGATTTGAGTAGACCGTAGACATCTGGCTTCAAGTATTTCAGGCACAGGTCTTCCAGTTCATTTTTCATCCAGCCTATTCCAAGGCGATGGGCTAACGGGGCATAGATATCGAGGGTCTCTTGAGCAATCTGCTGCCGTTTGAACTCTTGCAAATGTTGAAGGGTGCGCATATTGTGAAGTCTGTCTGCAAGCTTGATGAGCATGACCCGAATATCATCAGCCATCGATAAGAGCATTTTCCGAAAGTTTTCTGCTTGTTTTTCTTCATAACTTCGAAAATGGATCTTTCCTATTTTACTGACTCCATCGACCAAACGAGCAATATCATGTCCAAACTCTTGCTCCAAGTGATCAACGGTGGCTACGGTATCTTCTAGGGTGTCGTGCAACAAACCCGCGACAATCGTAGTGACATCGGACCTGAGTGAAGTCAACACGCCGGCTACGGCCAAAGGATGTTGGACATACGGTTCTCCTGAAGAGCGTCGCTGCCCTTCATGGGCCTTTGCGGAATATTCATAGGCCTTTTGGATAAACGCCAAGTCCGCATCGGGATTATAGGTCATAACCCGAGCACGCAATTGGTCCATACTCGTAATCGTCTGTGTCGGCATAAGGCTAGTGTTTTGGGTTCACCTGAAGGTCCTGAATTCGTAATTGAACCTGCTCGAGACCGTTCCATCTATTCAGTTCTGGCACAAAGGCAAGATCCACCTCCTTGGGTGTATCTCGTCCCAGCTTCATAAGCCCACCTAAACGAAATCCAATCCCTTGAATGGGAGGGGAGTTCCGATGGCGCACCGTCAACTTGAGGTGGGAATCTCCGACAATCCGAGCGTCGAGCACGGAGACATTACGCACCACGAGCGTCGGTTCAGGATTGCCGGCACCAAAGGGTTGCAACTGATCTATTTCCTTGATAAACCGGCGATTCATCTCGCTTAGCTGCACTTCCGCATCTGCATGGAGATCTGGCCGCTCTCGCTGATGAGGAAGATGGCGGTGGGCATAGGCCTCAAACCGCTCACGAAAGAGAGGAAGGTGAGAGGCCTTCAACGTAAGACCGGCGGCTGCAGGGTGCCCCCCAAATGTCTGTAGCACATCCCGACAAGACTCCAAGGCAGCACAAAGATCAAATCCAGCCACACTTCTTGCCGACCCCTTCGCTATCCCCTCTTCATTAATGGTTAAGACAATCGCAGGCCTCCCATAACGATCAACAACCCTGGCAGCTACAATACCAATGACGCCCAGATGCCAGTTTTGCTTTGCGAGCACGAAGGCCGATGGAAGCGTCGCCGACGTAATGTCCGCCAGGGCTTCAGCGGTGATCTTTTTTTCTATGGCTTGTCGATCTTTATTGAGACGATCACAGGCTTGCGCTAAAGACAACGCCTCCTCATGTGACTCGGTCGTAAAGAGTTGGACCCCAACTTTTGCGTGAGCCAACCGGCCAATCGCATTAATCCTCGGAGCTAACTTAAAGGCCAGGGTGACAGCGGTACAGTCATTTCCCACGTCGGCGACTTGCTTCAAGGCACGAATGCCAGGTCGAGTTCCCTGCGCAATAGTCCGTAAGCCCTCCGTGACCAGAGCACGGTTTTCGTTCTGTAACGGCATCACATCAGCCACCGTTGAGAGTGCCACCAAATCTAAATAGGAGCGAGTGTCAATATCATGAATCTTATACTTGTGTTGGTAGGCCAGTATCACCTTATAGGCGAGCCCCCCTGAACAGAGATGAGGAAAGGGATAGCGTGAGTCTGCACGATTAGGGTTTATCATCGCCAAGGCTCGCGGCCGATGTGCTTCCGGATGATGGTGATCCGTCACGATCACATCGATGCCCAGATGACGAGCCACTTCTATTTCATGAAAAGAAAGGGTCCCGCAATCCGAGGTGACCATGAGACTCACCCCTTGTTGATGGAGTGCCTGAATGGCCTGTTCATTGAGTCCATACCCTTCGGACTCTCGCTCAGGAATATAGTAAGTCGTAGACCCGCCACAAGCCTGAAAGAAGCTCTGGTAAATACTCGTGGCAGATATGCCGTCGACGTCATAATCTCCATAAAAACATATCAATTCTTTTCCAGTTATAGCCCTATGCAATCGATCAATTGCGACTTCAATCTCTGGCAAAAGAAAGGGATCATGTAGTACACCACCTGACGGGCCTATCCATTCTCTAGCCTGTTCCAAGGTATCCAATCCTCTTGCCAGTAACACGGAGGCGGTTGCAGGCAAGACCGCCAGCTCTTTCGCGAAGGACTGTTGTTGTTCGAGATTAACGCTGTTGACAATCCATCGCCGGTTCATGCCTCCTCCATCCCTCCAACTTTGGGTGTATGTACTCGGGGTCTTCACCTCTACCGATACGAAAAAAATATTAGTCTTTTTAAAAATATTTTGTCAATTGACCAGACCTGATTCAAGCGCAGCCGTACCTCGTTATTCAAACAGACAAAGATCGCACAAAAGGATTACAAGAGCCCCCCTCTTCATTTTGATCAGTGGAAGAAATGACCATGACAGCGCTCTATAGCTAACCACAGAACGAGGGGGAGTACATGGGAATATTGAGGAGAAGAAAGCCCCCCATGGAGAGGGCGCCCGCGTGAGGTCACACACGCAAATAATAGGAGGGATATCAACCGTTGGAATGCGTCCGCTTATTCTCCACCTTTTTGAACATAGTTTTTGACAAATTCTTCGGCATTTTCTTCGAGGACATCGTCAATCTCATCGACGAGCTTATCGATATCCTCTTTGAGCTTTTGTCCTGTCTCTACGACTTTCGGATTGGGTTTTGCTTCTTCTTTGGTAGTCGTACCACGTTTTGAGTCAAGTTTCCTTTCTTGCTTTTCCATCTGAGCACCTCCCAGTCTTTAAAAATCCCTGGTTGACTCTGCTCCGCTCAGAACGCATCAACAAGATTAGAGTACTCCTCACACGTACCCTCGTCAAGATCTGTCCTATTCCACCCCCTCAAATAGGGGGCCACATGTATACAAGAAAATGTACGAGCTACAAGGCTACAATATTGATAACCTTGATCATCAGATTGATTGAGTGCTGGGAGGTATAATAGTCAGAAAAAAGACTAGGGTGAAAGTAACACCGAGACCCATCAGTGCAGCGAAATATAAGCCCATGCCTCTAACCTCACCAGCTCCGTTCATCATTTATTATGAAATCGGGAAAAAGGCCATACCAGCAATCCCCTGCCACCAAAAGCTCATAGGCCAGGGCAGGCATCATCTCTCCCCGAGGGCTCATGTTCACGAAGAATATAACAGTCATGGTCGCAAGGTTCGTGAAGTCTCCAAGCGCGAACGGATTGAAAACCGGCTCCGCCTCCATGAGAGTTACCTTGCTATACCATCAAATAAATTATTTGGCCCTCAACCTATGAATGTGTACGTGGCAAGTTTGTCAGACATCAGCACATGAACATATTGTTGTATTACTTGATCAACAGCCCCCCGTACTGCACAAAAAATGGCACAAACACTAACGACAAAATAGCCGAAAGTTTGATCAAAATATTAAGTGACGGGCCGGAGGTATCTTTGAGCGGATCACCAACGGTATCACCAACTACGGCGGCTTTATGGGTCTCCGTCCCTTTTCCTCCGAGGTTCCCTTTTTCAATATACTTTTTGGCATTGTCCCATGCCCCACCACTATTGGAGGAAGAGATGGCGATCACGCCACCGGCGACAAGAGAGCCAGCCAATATCCCTGCCACCGCCTGAATGCCAAACAGGAAGCCCGTCACTAATGGCGTCCCCATAATTAGAATACCGGGAGCAATCATTTCCTTGAGTGCGGCTTGAGTAGAAATTGCCACACATTGCTCATGGTCGGCTTCGGCTTTGCCTTCCATCAGTCCTGGAATCGTGCGAAACTGGCGACGAACTTCTTCAATCATTTCATAGGCTGCCGAACCAACAGATTTCATCGTCATGGCAGAAAAGTATGACGGCAAGACAGCACCGATGAAGAGACTCGTAAAGACTAATGGATCAAGTAAATTAATGGTGCCCAGGAGATCATACTCTGGCCCATTTTGTTCCTTGAGCAATAAATCCGCACGGGTCAAGAACGCCGCAAAGAGCGCCAAGGAAGTCAGAATTGCCGCACCAATCGCAAACCCTTTACCAATCGCCGCCGTCGTGTTTCCAGCCGCATCTAACACGTCCGTTCGCTCGCGAACGTGCTCGGGCATCCCAGCCATCTCCGCGATTCCACCAGCATTATCAGACACCGGCCCATAGGCATCAATCGTCAGGGCAATCACCAATGTTCCTAGCATACCGAGAGACGCGATCGCCACACCATACATCCCTGCTAACATCCACGGGATATAGATTGCCAAACCAATGGCCAGATACGGACCGACGGCACTTTGATAGCCAAGAGCCAGTCCAAAAATGATATTTGTAGCCGAACCGGTTTCACAGGATTTCGCCACTTCCCGAACGGGTGCGTAGTCATGGGACGTGTAGTATTCAGTCATTAATCCCACGACCAACCCCGCGATCAACCCGGTCAAAAAGCAAAAATACACCCCGAGATCCGTATAGGGCACCCCACCAATTTCAAACGTATCTGGAAGCATAACTTTCGTCACAAAGAACATCACCACGGCCATGACGACACTGGAAATAATCAGCATCCTTTTCAAAGCTGGAGCAACTTGTTCTTCTGTGGATACCTTCACCATCATCAACGTGAGCAAGCTTACGGGAATGCCGATGGCAGAAATGAGGATCGGATACAATAACGCATCAACCATCCCGGAAAATGCCACTGCACTAATCACCATGGCAGCACAGGTGCTTTCAGCACAGGAGCCAAATAAGTCCGCTCCCATGCCAGCCACATCACCCACGTTATCACCCACATTGTCCGCGATCACCGCAGGGTTTCGAGGATCATCTTCTGGAATTCCAGCTTCAACTTTACCTACCAGGTCAGCACCGACATCCGCCGCCTTCGTGAAAATACCCCCACCGACACGTGCAAACAATGCAATTGAAGACCCCCCCAGCCCGAACCCAGCAATGACTTCCATTAACACATGAGTCGGCAACTGTTCAGGCATTACGCCTTTCAAAACCAAATAGATCAGGAGCAGCCCTAACGCCGCTAAACTCACCAGCCCAAAACCCATGACAGCCCCTGAATTCACCGCGACATTAAACGCAGAAGAAATCGATTGATTCGCCGATACGGTGGTACGCACATTCCCCTGTGTGGCAATCTTCATTCCAATAAAGCCCGAGGCGATGGAAATCACCGAGCCAAAGATAAAGGCGATGGCTGTGTACAATCCTTCATTCACATAATCGGTATGGTGATCATCAATAAGCAGGGCAATGATCGCAGCAAAGACCACCATAAAGATGGCCATAATTTTATATTCCTGTTTCAGGAATGCCATCGCACCCTTCGCAATAGCCGAATGAATTCTGGCCAAACGTTGCTTGATGTCCTTATCATCTACACCCATATCAATGGGAATCTTGTTGACCGCTGAAGAGTAATAAAACGCCATGACCAATCCCAGAAGCGAGAGGGCCAAAATAATCGTTACCGCCATGATAAATAGATCTCCATTATTTAACTCAAAAGGTGCTCACCACGAGCAAACCACGGTATCAAGTCCTGCCGTTCCCTATCGCCTATCCACAGGTGGATGGGATAATCGTCTCCAGTTGTGGATCTCCATAAAAAACTGCATCATTTTATCGGCAGAATCACAAAGGATCAAGGTAAAATCTACTACGTACACCTTTGCCACGGTTCTCCACAGCCTCAGCTTGGGCACTTCCTTTCTGGAAGCTCAACATTGTTTGCAGGGCCAAGCCACGTTTTGTTATATTGCCTTCAAGGAAGGAATCGGACGATGGGATCAGAGCCACGATACATTATCGTTGAAGGAAAAACATTTACGAAAGAGCAATTGTCACTCGATAATCATGTATTTAGAAACTGTACCCTTGACGAATGTAGCCTCCACTACAGCGGTGGACCGTATGAACTGATTGATACTCACATCACCAATTCCACGCTCGTACTGAATCAACCAGCCAAAAATGTTTACTCAGCCATCCAAATCTTTAAAATGAAATCCCCTAGTTCCACCATTCTCATGGATTAATTCACTCTCGTCCTCAACAGTCGGTCTCCCTTTATTTTTTAAGAGGGACATTCACCGATTTTTTCACAATCGGAATGGCTTGAAAGGCGGGGTCTCCAGCACCTAGGGGTGACTCAGCCTCTATTCGCTGAAGAAATTCCTGTGGGCCTTTTACGGGCGCATACTCTAAGGAGACAATTAAATCCATAGACGGGGCATCCACAGGTGTAGAAAAAGAAAATGTTTCAACCCTCTTCTCTTCTGGTTGTAAAACCGTATCTGTCACCACCTTGGCTGCCTTAAAATCAAATACCGTTTGTTTCGAATTGATGTCGGCATATGTCCTACCAAATACCCGCTCCTCATGGTACACGGTTTTCAGATTTTTCCCTTTGACGGTCAGCCCTAACACCACACGTGCCCAACCTGGGTGGGTCGTCGGTAAATTATGAGGAACGAGACTTTGGACGGTCACCTTAACGGTCGAGCGATCTCCAACGACTTCACTATCGATAGCCAGGGTCGCCGCCTCTTGCCGCAAGGTCCCAATTCTACCAGGAAATGTATGATTGGCCACCTTCCGTTTTTTTTCACCATTCGCAGACTCCCCAATTTGTTCCGGCATATGACAGGTCTGACATTCTTTCCCAGACTTCACAGCTTGACTCGTTTGCCAAGCCCCGAGCAATTCATTCTTCGTTCCCAGGTTCTTGGCAGAAGGAACGGACTGGTGACAATTCAAGCACAGGGTTGACTTCCGGTACATTTCAAGCTCAAGAGATGAATGCGCTAAGTTTTTGGCAGGGTCACCATAGGGCCCAAACAGGGTTTTACCTAATTGATATTTCGGAAGAGGCGGATGGCTTGTAAAGTCGACTTCTTTTATCAAATGACATTGAGCACACCCCACCCCATCTACCATAGGATCCCCTGACTTGACCTGATCAATAAACATGGGAACTTTTTCCACATATTCATTGACATGTGGAGCGTGACACTTAAAACAGAGAGCCTTATCTTTGTTCCCTGAGTAGGTTAAGTATTCATCAAGGGCAGCACGGAACACCGGCGAATGAATAGATCGCGACAGGGGAGATGTCTCCCACTCTTCAAACACTCGAAAATGACAACGCTTACACTTATCAGAATGGGGAAACGCCCGCTCCATGGCCCGCTTCTCTGAAGAAGCACTCAGAGCTGACTCAGCCCCAAAGACTCCTCCCATCAGCACAGACCCTGCCAGGAGCACTCCCAAAGTCACAATCGGTCGTCTCCTGATCATTTCGAGAACGCCCCTGCGTGTAACCCTTCCTAATAACTGTGTGAACACGTCGACAGACTCCTTGGTTGAGCTTTAGAGAGATTTTGTTCGAAAGGTAAGAACTCGTTGCTGGGCATATTCTTGCAGAAGATCTTCAGCTGTCTTACGTTCCTTATCACTTTTCAAGGTCGCCAAATATCGTTTTTTCAGTTCGGGACTCGGTTCGGGAATCAACGCATAGGTTAACAAGGCTTCAATCGTAACGGGTGTGGTCCCTTTCGGAACTGATAGAGAAAATGGACTTTTTCGAGTGGTTCCACCTTTCACCAGAGGATCCGGAATCGGCCCACGGAGAATCTTTTCAAATGGGAGCCCATATTGTTTCATATCCTGAGCCAAGACATTTCCCTGCTGATCTTTAATAAAGACCGTGATGAAAAACTGTTTGAGCACCGGATCCCCATCAGGAAAAAGATGAGGTAAACTCCCGACTCGCACCAAAACGGTCCCATCAACCTGACCGTCCGACTGTGATGATTCGATATCTATTCTTGGCATCCATTCAGCCTGCAAATTTCTATTTTTGAGCATAATCCCGGGGATCACCACCCCCCGAAACCAATGCCGACCTATTCCCCTTGTCAATGATCCCCTTCTTGACGTGGCACTCCCAGTGGATTGTTCCATGTGACAGTCCTGACAGACTGTCCCTTTCAATATCTCTCCCGCCAATTCTTTTTTACTGACATCATGAACCTTATCAAAATGACAGGAGGCGCAATAATTCACACTGTTATAGAGATCAAGGTGACGTGATGGATGGACAAGGTTTTCTTCAGGATCGGCAAAGGGTCCAAATATCGTTTCACCAGGTTTGATGGTAAACGTGGGAGGAGGTCCATGGGTTTCTGCCACCTCCCCAATAAGGTGACAGGAGGTACAACCAATTCCTTCTACCGGTGGGGATCCCGCGACGACCTGTTTCGAGATTTTCTCGGCATGTTGGGGAAACACCGTGACAGCCGGAGCATGGCAGGATAAACAACGCGCCTGCTCTTCCTTGGTGGGCTTGGTTTCCAGCCAGACCCCTAGCACCGTTTTAAACACCGGCGACTCAAAGGCTGTACCATGTAATAACGCCGCATCAACCCGTCCAAAGACCTTCAGGTCAGGAGTCTGCTCCCGCATTCCTTTCCATTCTTCATAATGTCGATCATGGCATTGCTTACAATTCTCTGAAGGAATAAAGGTTTTTTCAATTTCCTCAACCCACGGTTCGACTGGGCGATCTGGCTCAAACTGTGCGGCTACCCGATTTCCATTTAGTAATTGCACGCCCCCTACCAGAGCCAGTAATAATCCTGCGATGAGTATGTTCGATGATCTCACTCGTACCCCTTTCACTTAGGAGAACACAGGCATCTTAATCCCGCAGACATCGCACCAAATGAAAATTGATCATCCCGCCCAGCCCCTGATTGTTTGGATCCGCCGGCTCATAGGTCCCTACCGTAAAACCACATTGGTCCATCGATTTTTTTAACGCCGTTCCAAATTCAACCATATTTCTAATTTCATATTTATCGATTTCTTTAATAACGGCTCGCACCTTGATGCCAGCGAGATCAGCTTGCGTGCCGCCAATCACCTCAAATACGACGACACCTTGCGCCCGGACCAACCCGAGTTCCTTTTGAATCTCCTCATCGACTTCCCCAACAATAATGCCAAATTCCTCTCCAATTCGTTCAGCTTCTTCTGCTGTCATTTCAGAGGGGGAATCACCAGCAAACGACGACGGGGAACTCACCGGGACGAGTAAGACCAACACAGCCATACAGCAACACATAAAAAAAGCCCTCCCCCATGGGTGGGCTTGCCTTCGTTCTGTCATGTCTGACTCCTCACACTCCTTTTAGTGGAGTCCTCTTCCGTCCTGTTGAAATGGGACTCCCAACTGATATTGGTTTCCTCTCCATTCACCCGCATTAGATCTTCTCAATTGGGTCAATGGCAAGCTGAAACCAAGGGGCAACAGCTTTTTGCCCATTTCGCTCTTTATTTTCCCCATTCCAGACAGCAAATGAGATCGTTTGAAGCCGCCCTGGCTCCAAACGTGCTTCATTCTCTCTCTCCTCTGTGGTCAGGGACCGACGCATTACCACTTGCCAAGTACCGCGATTCCACCTGGCCTGGCCTTGAATCCGACCCTGTTGGCGTTTACTGGTCAACGTGCTAAATCCACCGCCCACTAAATCTTCAACGGAAGAAGCCCGTCGGGGAATGACTTCAAACCTTCGAACACCTTTTCTCTTTTTCCGCTGTTTGGCTTTAGCAGCACGTCGATCCACATCGCTTTGCCAATCCGCCTTCCAATGCCAAATATTGATGTAGTGATCAAGTTGCCCCATACAGAAAAAAGCGGGGGCATCTCCAAGTGGAAGTCCAATGGCGAGACCATCGCGGAACGTCCCTGGCGTTAATTTATCGTTCTTCGTGTTATCACGCCATTCAAGTAGGAAGGCTACTTCTTTTCCATCGTGAATCGACCGAACATGTAAGGCCCTGGCGGTCGGCTCAGGCCAGACCGGTCGCGTAAAGACCTGCCCACTGAGCGGGAGAACCATAGGAGGAATTTTTTGCCAAGCCTCGTCACCGGGAGTGGTCGGAATCGATCCGGAGATAAAGTGTGACCGGACCACCATCCCTTCGGAACTCACCATAGGGATGCCCATCCAGCCTAACATAATCGCGCCGACGAAAAGTCCACACAAACCAGCAATGATAGAATGAGATCCTGTGCGCACCCGGCCTTGTCTCACCCGTCCCCCTACCTGCCTACCAGAGCTTGACCGCACGAATTTTATTTTCGCCTCGTTCACAAATATAGAGAAAACCTTTGGAGTCAAGGGTCATACCTACGGGGCTATTCACAACCGCGTCCACGGCTAATAAACCATCCCCGTGTTTAATAGACCCAGCTGCTTCCTTCGCCACAAACCTCTGCATACCGCATCCGCCCATATTTTTATCTTCATACCCGCTGTCACCATTACCGGCAACAGTGGAAATAATTCCACTGTGGGCATCAACTTTCCGAACGCGATGGTTCATGGTATCGGAAATATACATATTACCATCATGATCGAAAATCGCACCTTCTGGTGCATGAAGCATTGATTTCACGGCAGGTTTTTCATCCCCATCAAATCCATATCGACAGGCTCCTGCGAGGGTAGAGATGACCCCGGTATTTCGATCTATTTGACGCACACGATTACTTCCCTTGTCGACAATCACGACATTCCCAAGCCCGTCTATCGAGATGCCGACAATATCGTATAGTCTGGCCTCCAAAGCAGAGCGACCATCATCGATATAGAATGAGAGGTCAAGTCCATCCGAACATTCAGGACGAAGCCAACCATGTTCATCACTAAAATCTATACCGATAGAGTCCCCAGATAACACCACAAGGTTTCTCGCCACCAGAGGCTGCTCTCGAGCTTCATCTTCATCGCTCCAGACCCCTCCAATAGTCGACACCTGCCCAGTTCTCGGGTCATATTGGCGAATACGATGAGCCTGAGTATCGGCAATAAACAGGTTATCATCTTGATCAAAGGCAATCGCCGCAGGATAGGTGAGATTCACTTCCAAGGCAGCACCGTCCCCATTAAAACCAAACTGTCCTGTCCCTACAACCGTATCAATGATCCCGGTTTCATGGTCAATGCGTCGGATGCGGTTACTTCCCGAATCGCAAATGTACATATCATTGTTTGAGTCAAAGGCAATCCCGAGAGGGAGATAGAGGCCCGCCTCTCCACAGGGACCTGAGTCTCCGCTATAACAGGTTTCGCCTATACCCGCATAGTTGTGAAGAGTCCCCTCTTGCAAATTGATTTGCCGAATGCGGTCTGATCCAGACTCAGCGATATAGAGATATTGTTCTTCCTTATCGAGGGCAACATGGTGAGGAAGTGGAATTCCACATTTTACTGCACGCTTTCCATTTCCCGTACTGCGTGCCTTTCCATTCCCGGCAAAGGTGAGGATATATCCAAGTTCTAAATCAACTCCAGTGGTCATAGTTCAGCCTTCCTTAACAAGACACCCTTTGCCCCCTCATCAAGGGAAAGGGTAACCGCGCCGCATACTTGGACAAGACCTGCCTTACGGTCAGGTGGTCTATGACGAAGCTGGGGGAGCAGCAGCCACTTGCGGTCCCCCACTCGAAGGGGTAATTGCCGGAGCTGCGTCAGGTGCTGGGGCGGGAGTAACCGTCTCAGCTTGTGGGGCTGCTGCCACTTGTTGCGCTGCCTGAGCCTGGGCTTCAGCTTGGGCCTCGGCCTCGGCTTCAATAGCATCAGCTTCATGAACTGATTTTTTAAAGCCCTTGATGGCCTTCCCTAACCCTTCACCCAATTGGGGCAATTTTCCCGCTCCAAAAATGATCATGACTATCACTAGAATGAGCACTAGTTCTGTTATGCCAATGCTACCAAACATAATATGTCTCCCTCCTCAACTGGATAGCCTACGCCTGCTCACCGTCATCCTTGCTTCGTTTTGCAAACCGGTCTTTCAAGCGCTGCCGAGCTTGTTCCGCTTGCTCAAACTGTCCACACTTATCATACAACCCAATAAGGTTGTAGTAGGCGAGGGGTTCATCTGGATTATTTTCAACCGCCTCCTCAACGACTTTAATGGCCAGCTCTGTTTTCTTATGGTTCATGGCTACTTCCATAAGCTTAAAACTCGCTTCTAAATGTTTCGGATCAAGCTCCAGAGTCCGCATGTAACATTGCATGGCCATGTCCATGGTATTAAAATCGGTTTCTTCTGGATTATCTAACTCCACATACACGCCGGCCAGATTGTACCACGCAATCGGATCTTCGCTTGAGGCTTCTACTAATCGTTCAAAATACTCTTTCGCGTCTTTCCATTGACGTTTGTCGGAGTACACACGTCCCAAATTAAACAAAGCCAGGAGATCGTAAGGATGTAATTCTAAGGCCCGGCGATACTCGGCTTCAGCTTCTTCAACCATGCCCTTGGTGCCATAGATCGTTCCCAGATTGGAATAATACATGGCCAGAGACCGATTCATCTCGGTGCGAATACCTTCCGCCATTTCAATCGATTTCTTAACTTCGGCCAAGGCATCATCCAAACGCCCCTTACTGAAGTACAGCTCTCCGAGGCGACATCGCGCTTGAAAATCATCAGGCTCTTCAGCTAGCAGTTTTTCAATCTCTGCAATTTCTTGCTCCGGGCTTAACGGCTGATCACCGGGATCTATTGCAGTCGGTGCCGTTTCTGATGTTTGCACTTCTTGAAATTCATCCATAATGTGTCTCACCATTCCCTATCATGTTTTTTGGCCAAACAACGGAACGGTCGCGCCAACTAGCGGCCTTCCCTCCGACTCATCACGAACAGCAGATTTTTCCCGTCTGGTATCAAGATTCAGAAGCATGAGACCCAATATCACCATCAGCGTCAAATGAGATAACTGCAACGCATATCCAGCGATAAAGATTAACCCTAATCCATACCCTGCCATCCGGCCCATCGTCACAAGCTTTAACACCGTATATGACCAACACAAGAGACCCGTCACATACAGGGCAAAGGGCAGATAGAAAGTGTATCCCATCCCCATTTGGAAAATCCAGCTGATCCCCTCACCAGCTTTCCTGGCAGACTCTGCCAAGGCTGGGTCATACAGGCCAAGAAAATAGTCGATAAACAGCAGCCCGAGAAACACCCCTCCCCCAACCACGAGAAACCACAGGACCCGACGCCGATGTCTTCGATTTTTCGTTAAAAAATCAGCTCCACCATAGGCCCAAAAAGCCAGGATACTCGCCAACACCATGAAGGCTTCCCCGCCGCGATTCACCTCATGAACCAAAGGGGGGGCCACATACTCACCCAGCATGCCATAGGTGGTGGACACGGTTTGGTAATAGAGCCACCCAAAAATTCCTAAAAAGAAACAAATCCCAAATGTCCGCTGAGCAAGAGATGGATGAAGTTTCAGGTATTGAATCGTGAGAAAGAGGATAATGACAAATGCAATAAGATTATAGGCAATTGACCCCATCATGGCGGGAGGGAATACGAGAAAGGCAATCGTAAGCAACAACAAGAGCGACACACAAGACATGACTAAAGAGGACTGCCATTGTAACCGTTCTAAGAAAAACTTCTTGACGATCAATATGAGTAACGCAAGAAATACGAGCAAAGAAACGACATTTAACAAGACAAGACCTGAAAAGGAGAGCCCCTGAAAGACGGTCCCGACCCATTCATGTTTTTCCGCCACCTTACTGATATGCATCCCCAACCGAGAAACCAGTCGGTACAGAACCAATTCCAGAAACCCAGCGAGCAATAAAAACTTGACCGTATATTCGAAGAGCATTCCCTGCTCATCAATTCGGCCAATCGCCTTATCGATATGAGAGGTTTCAGTTAACATGTCGCCCCATTACGACACAGTTGGCTCAGGAACTTGTTGGGTTTTGGCTTTTTCATTGGCAATATACAAAAGGCCATCGGCCATGGAATAATTAAATGGTAACTCACAGACGACTTCACTAATTTTTTCATAGACGGTTTGATACAACCGCTCGGCTTCTTCTGGTGTCATCCCGTCAGCCACCTCATAGAAGAACCCAAGACTCAAATCTTCAGAGCCGGGACGCATAATTCGACGAATGCCATAACTACCCGGATCACTCATAATTGGGGCTTCTTTTTCAAGATCAAAAAGGCATGGCTGGCAGGAGAACCCATAGGAGGAATGAAGTCGAGTATTCTCCACGACAAAATTCATGGTTTCCAAAGCCTCTTCTTCCAATTCGGTTGGAAATCCGACGATCACATAGCAATGTATGGCGATTCCTAAATCAAGGCAGTCGTTTACAATTCGTCGAACACTGGCTTGGGTGATCCCCTTTTTCATGAAGTCCATCATGCGTTGGTTAAACGTCTCCAACCCGAAGACGAGTTTCAAACATCCGGCATCACGCATTTGTGTCAGGAGATCCCGAGAGAGATTTTTCTCAAACCGCATCTCGGCCGTCCATTGGATATTAAGTTTCTGATCGATAATCTGCTGACAAAGTCTCTTGGTTGGAGATAAGGCAAAGCATTCATCGGTAAAGAAAAAATACGGGGTATGGTATCGAGCCGTCAGACTTTTTAATTCTTCAATTGTTTTCCCCGGATCCTTTTGCCGGAAATTTTGATGATCAAGCGTCAGGGCACAAAAAGCACAATCTTTGTAGTAGCAGCCCCGAGAGAACTGAACAGGTAACACCGTCTCGGGTGAGAGATAGAGGTCGAGAGGAAACCCATCATAATTAGGCGCAGGCAGCGCATTGATATTTTCTGAATAAAATGGCTGGTTGACCGTAATCTTCCCCTCCTTACGATAGATAAGATTGGGCACCTTACTAAAGTCACGCTTTCCAGCTAATTGATTCACGAGCTCCAAGAAGGCCGTTTCTCCTTCAAATACAATGAAGTCATCGGTCAACTCAAAAAGATTGGGACACCTCCGCAAATTATCCACTAACCGGGTAAAGATACTCCCACCAATTGTTAAATGGATATTGGGATTTGCCTCCTTAATCAAACGACAGAGGGTCAACCCAGGGACAATCTGAGAAGTGGCCGTAATGGACACCCCAATGAGGTCAGGGGATTCCCCTAGAATGGATGGCAGAAATCGTTTGGTAAAAATATCAATATAGGGATTTTGTTGCTCATCAGAAATTGCCTTCATTAAATCTTTAGACGAGTAAATCGAGTACATACTGAATTGATTATCAACAACGGTCATTCTCGTCGGGAAATAGAGAGAGGAAACCAGCTCCAACCATTTATCAATGACAAAGAGACTATCTCGATAGGTTTCAATATCGTAAAATCCCTCTCCACGTAATGAAGACTTGGCTAATTCAATTCGATCAATAAGATAGGGAAATCGTTCAAGCGACTCTATAATCTTGCTGTAATGTTCTTCACTGCCTGGGCCAACCTTTCCCGCACGTGATGCTTCAAGACTTTTTTGTTTATCCTGAAGTTTGAAATACACATCACGGGCGAAGTCTTGCGTGAGAACCGTATCCAAGACCTCAATACCAAGGTCCCGTTGAGCAACATTTTCTATACCGGCTTGCGTTAAAAACCCCATAAGGGAAGGAAGGCTCAAATAGGGTTGTGAGGGATGCCACGTAGGAGGAAATAGGAGGGAAATTTTCATGAAATGCCTTCTCCTCGCTTCATGTCCAGGGCAAAGAAAAACACATGGATTTCATTAATGAATATATTATTTTATACACCCTGGAAACTTCCGAATGCAACGGGTTGCGGGGCCAAAAACGTATTGAAATATCGATAACTACCGGTATGCAGTTTTAAAAAATCATTTTTGTAAATGGGAAAAAGAAAAGCCCCAACCTCATCTGCTCAAAAACCGAACAGGGAGATCAGGGCTCTTCCTTTTTACTTAGAAACTGAAAAAACTACTGTTTCAATCTCAGGGCATCTTGAGCGAGAACCAGGTCGAAATACCCTTCATTCCATTCCGCTCAACGTTGGTGCCATCCCAGACCGCAAAAGCTACGGGAACAGTTGCACCTGCCTTGAATTGAACGTCATTCGCGTCACTAGTGGTCAAAGCCCGTTTCATGACTACGCGCCATGTTGGGCCCATGCAGCAACCACCCTTCATGGAACCATATGGCTCCCAAAGGCCGTTACCAATGACATCTTGGTGAGCTTGGGTCGTCAAAGTGCTGAACCCGTTAGCGTTCAAATCTTCAACGGAGCTTACCCGAAGAGTTGGGTCTGACATGATGTTACCAGACCAAATACCAGGGTTGAATGGCCCAAGGCTTCGTCCAATCCGGTCAGGATAGGTCACACCACCAGCTGGCTCTTCAAAGTAATAATCCCAGGCAATACTCGGATATTGATCGTCAACGTCCCACATGCCAGCGGCATCTTTTCCAAGATCTTTTTGCCACTCAGCATTCCAACGCCAAATGTTCACAGTACCACCGGATTGTCCCATACATTGGAATGGTGGCGCACCGGAAGTATTGACTGGGAACTGCATGGCAGCTTGGTCACGAAAATCTTGAGGCCCAATGGTTGTATCATTCTTGGTCTGGTCACCCCAGTTCAACCAGAACCCAACTTCTTTTCCGTTGGTAATGGCTCTCACCATGACCGTTTTCACGGAAATATTAGGGTGCATTGGAGTGGTAATGGTCTGACCACTCAGCGGCACCACGATTGCTGGCGCACTCTCCCACTGTGGATTTGCTGCATCCATTGGAATGGGGCCTTTCACCATCTTAACCGGTAAGGTCACCGGTTGGCTGACGGCTAATGGTACCTGCCCCAATGTCAGCACAAACCCAACAAGTAAAGCGGAGAGAAGAATGCCAAACACAAGTTTTTTGCTCCGTGTCTGCATCACACTCATAAGTAAATGCCCTCCCCTATATTAAAATAATGATTAAAAAACTACTCCGAAGCCCAATAACTTAAAAACAACCGAAAAAAATAAAGACGATTATGCGTTCCCTACCGGCCCGTCGCCCTCTTCTTCATCTTTAGGTTTTTGATCCATGAAGTTCTGAGCACCAACCTCATTCAGAAGAAGACTAAGTTCGTTACCCTCATCTTGGGCCCCACATTCATAACTCTGCCCTTCAGGGGCATTGAATGTGGCCGGACGATATTCGGTCTCGGTATAGGGTTGAGGGTTCACGGCTAAATATGCGGCATCGAATTCCATCCAATCGGCGGTCAGGTCAGCCATTGATCGATAAAAACCAAAGTCAGCTTTCCTTGCCAACATTTTGGAAAAGAGTGGCACCCAACGCCCGATATGTTCTTTGACGAATTTCTTTTGTGCATCTACAACAATTTTGGTTTTTTCTTCACCATCATGACAGCGAGCATAGGATTCTTTATAGGCCACAAAGTGCATAAACTCTAATTCCACACTCAAATGATCCATTCGCTCATGAACATCCCTTGAGAGCTCTACGCCAAAGGCTTTATAGAATCCGGCAATGTCCCCCATGACATGAGCCTGTGCAAAGATATGATCGTTTCCAAAAAGAGTTTCATAGGGGGGGCAATCGAGGGTAATGACGTTGCTAAATACTCGACGGTGTTCAGTCTGGAGATCAGAAAGTTGCCAATTCGAACATTCGGAGGAAACCCAGGATTCAATTTGATCAAAATGAGTCAGAATTCGATCAAGCTTTTCCTTGGCCCGTTCTCCACCCAGACCCTGTAGCGATTGAGAGAGACTTTCAACAGCTGATCTCCCATCTTCTACAAACTCTCCACTTTGTACATATTCCAAAAATTCATCATCCTCGGGGTACAACATACTCCAGGAAATTTGCAGGTACACCTTGCTCCGACTCAAGGCTCGTTCTACTGCAGGTGAATCCTTGACCTTCTTCGATCCGGACACCACTGGAGGCGCTGCTTCAGCCACCCTCCCTTGGCTTTCCTTAGTTTTGATCATGCGGCACCCTTTGTAAAATCCCAAAATGGCCGACTGTTCACGCTACTGCCTCTTACCGTTTTGGAAATAACCCGGTTAAGAGTTCGCGTATAATAGGCAATGCTGTATTGGAAGTCAAGCATGAAGTACCCTCTACCCAACCTGCTGATTTTACAATCATTCATGTGGCTCTCTCACACTCTCTAAGTGGAGAAATTCTCCTGTTTTTTTGGGCAAATAGAGCATGAAAGAATTCGTGAAAAATCATGATTATTTAGGGTGAAACTTGAAGTCTTGTAGGAAAAACTTTAATGGCTATTTTATCATTCACGGCTCCACAAACTTGCTCACATATTCCACATCCTACACATCGATCCTGGGCTACAGATAACCGTAAAGACCCAAAATCCATCTCAATGGCCTGCATGGGGCATTTCGGCACACAGGCATTACAACCTTGTGTTGCCGTACAAGCCCGATGGGCCACTCTGGCCAACCCCATGGCCACATCCTCGAGCCCCGATACCGGCATGAGCGCTTCCGTCCCACAGGCTGCAATGCAAGGAAAATCATCGCATAAATAGCACGGTTTCACGTCGGGGAAAATTTCAGGCGTGCCATCACGCTCACTGATTTGAATGACTTCATGAGGACAGGCAGGTATGCAGTCACCACATTTGGTGCATCGTTCGAGAAATGTTGATTCTTCAACGGCCCCTGGTGGCCGGAGCCAATCAGCCCGAAATGTTTTTACCGGGGTTTTCTCGGTTTTGGCATCACGATGCTTGACAAATTCCTGGGCAGTTTTAACGAAAGAAAAGGCGGAAGATTTTATAAAGTTTCGGCGGCCGTATTCTGGTTCATCTGCCATGAATGGACATCCCTAAGGTTAGGACACACCATCCGCACGCATCTTATAGACTTCTACGCAGCGATCACAGGCGCCAAAAGGCGTATCCCATCCAGGATGATTTTCACGGATAAAGTCCAAGACATACGGTTCAGTATCAGTTTCTAAATTTTCCACCCATGAATAGGTCGGAAACCGACAAAGGGGGCAGGGAAACCCTGGCATCAACATGACGGCTTTTTGGGTCGTATCTGGCAGATCGGCTCCTTCCACCTCCACGGCTCGGTCAAGAATACGGGAAGTATCTGCAGCCATTTCCATAAGCTCGGCATGGGAAAACATTTCTGTGAGCCACAGGCCTTCGAATACGGACTTCATTTGAGTGGGAGGGATCTTTCGATACCAGGACCGAAATTCCTTGAATCGATCCTGTTTCGTCAGCATAGGCTCTTTGCCCATTCGCGAGAGACGACTATCGATACTTAGACACCATAAGACCCGATACCGCTGCAAAATGAGGGTTTCCTCACCCGGGTTCTGTCCGACTTTGGTATCAGGATCATAATTAAAATAGTCATCAAGAATGTCTACAATATGCGTCAACTCATGGCGGCAATATCGGCTCAAGGCGGGATCATAGAAGCGGCGAGGGATCAACTTAATCCCAACACCTTTCAACCCTTTTTCTTCAAATTCTTTGGCGAGGTCTTGTTCAACTGACCCCCACTTTCGAAGAATATCGACACCTTCCTCACTCTCCTTCAACACACCACGTACGAGAACGATGCCCACGCGTTTTTCCAAATCAGGAAACTCTTTAAAGGCATCACGGATAATGTCCGAAAACCCCCACGTCCCAAATAAGTATTGATACAACTTCTTAAATTCCGCCTCTCGATCGTCAAGAGAAAACTTTTCATATATTGGATCAGCATATTCATGGAAATCTTTATAATAGGTTGGGTCTCCTTCTCGTTCTGTTTTTTCGACAAAGGAGTCAATCACTTCCTGAAGGAGGGATGGCTGAAATCGAATTTCCATAAGAACACGCTCCTTCCTAGACGATTACAACGGCCGGGGTTTTCTGAAGGCCCATGCCCCTCTTCCCGCCTTGACTTAGTTCCAAACCTTCTTTTATCATCGTCGTTTGACGTACTGATTATAGCGAAATGGCCGGGCACATTGTCAATGCCAGATCAACCAGAACCAGTCAGATGATTCATCCAACTGGTTCAACGACAACAGCTTTAGAGGAGCAGAACTATCATGGCTGATTCAGTCACCCATCCAATCGGAACCGGCTCATTCACATCTGATCCCACAAGCGAGACGCTGCCTCCCATAACTGACTTCATTGAATATTGGAAATCTGGCCCTAGAGAAATAAAGACCTTTCGAGGACATTCCCACGGTGTCTGGTCCGTCGCCTTTTCACCCGATGGCTTGTCACTCGCATCCGCCGGCGGGGATCGGCTCGTCAGACTCTGGGATATTGAAACCGGTCGGCTTCTGAGATCCATGCGGGGCCATACCCACGATATTCGATCAGTGTTGTATACTCCGGATGGCAACACCGTCATCACAGGAAGTGAAGACCGAACCATCCGCATGTGGAACCCCAAAACTGGGGAACCCACCAAGCTCCTCTTTACTCGTTATGACCACAATGTCTGTTGTCTCTCTCTTTCACCAGACGGACTCATGCTGGCAAGAGGTTCTCACAACAAGGACACCAAAATCTGGGAAGTGGCAACAGGAACCGACCTCATGACCCTGCTGGGAAAAGACCAATACGACCATCACTGGTCCGTCTGTGTCGCCTTTTCCCCAGACGGTATTCATCTAGCTACGGGAAATGACATCGGCAAGATTAAACTGTGGGAAGTCCTACCAAGTGGTGAGGAAAAAGTTTTACACCTGGGTCATTGGCGCCCCCCTGACGAATCAGGGGATGACTCGGAGTTACGTGGATTTTTTATCGATGATCACTTAGGGTCCTTTCAAATTCCGATGGAATATTGGATTGGAGCCCTTATTTTTACACCAGATGGCAAACACCTCATTTCTGGAAGCCGAGACACGACCATTAAAATTTTTGAAGTTCCTGAGATGAAGGAAATCAAAACCCTGAAGGGTCACACGGAATGGATTCGCTCCCTGTCCCTTTCCCCTGATGGGAAGGTACTCGTCAGTGCAGGGGATGATGGTCTCGTGAAGTTTTGGGACTGGCAGACTGGGCGAAACTTTAAAACCCTGAAGGGCCATACTGACGCAGTCCGACAGGCCATTCTTTCTGAAGATGGCCGTCGTATGGCCACCGCCTCTTGGGACCGCACCGTAAAACTTTGGGAGGGCGGCGAAGAATCAGACGGCTAGCCCTTAGGCAGGTTCCTCATCCTGATCCTGTTTTCCAGAAGCAATGTCGTAGCGTTTACATTTCTCCCATAAGGCTTTTCGCGAAATCCCTAGGATTTTTGCGGCCACGCTTCGATTGCCTTCCACTTGCTGGAGGACCGCACGGATATAATTTTCTTCAAACCCTTCTCGGGCCGTCCCCAGAGACTCTAATGGAACCTTACCGACTTGTTTACCTGCCAGTCCCTCACTGCAAAACCCGCAAGAAGCCTCTCCCTTTCCTCCTAAAAATGGACAATTAGGAAACCCGCAGAGATCCCAGGCTTGCACTTCCTCATCCATTTTGCCCAAGGCTACTGCCCGCTCCACCATATTTTCAAGTTCACGAACATTCCCTGGAAAGGAATACCGCAAAATCAAGGTACGAGAGTCCTGTGAAAACCCCTTCACGGGCTTCGCCCCACGGACCGAATGGGTGTGAAGCACATGGTCTGCTATTAACATCACATCATCGCGACGTTCACGCAGCGGTGGCAGGACCACTTGTACAACGTTCAGACGGTAATAAAGATCTTCACGAAATCGGCCCTGAGCCACTTCTTTCTTAAGATCTTTTTGTGTTGCACAAACTACTCGAACGTTCACATTCAAGGTTTCATTCCCGCCCACCCGTTCGAATTGACGTTCTTGTAGCACCCGTAGGAGCTTGACCTGGACAAGGGGGGAAATCTCTCCAATTTCATCCAAAAACAATGTGCCATCATGGGCCAATTCAAATCGCCCACGACGCTGACGCAAGGCGCCGGTAAAGGCTCCTTTTTCATGGCCAAACAATTCTGCTTCGAGTAAGGTTTCCGGGAGAGCGGCACAACTGACTTTAATAAAGGCTTGATCTTTACGAAGGCTATTATGATGAATCGCATTGGCCACCAATTCTTTTCCAGTCCCACTCTCCCCGGTAATCAACACGGTAGAATCGGTCCCCGACACTAATTTAATCTGTTCCAAAACGGCCCGCATTCGATCATTTTTCCCTAAAATCCCCTGAAAACTAAACTTACCTTCCAATTCTTCTTTCAACTGAATATTTTCGTCTCGTAAAGCCAAGACCTTAATGACCCGTTCCACAATTAACAGGAGTTCATCCATTTGAAAGGGCTTCGTAATGTAGTCATAGGCCCCAAGCTTCATCGCGCCAACCGCCGTTTCTACGGAGCCATGAGCGGTGATCACGATCACCTCTGTCCGAGGAGAACGTTGCTTACTGGATTGCAAGAGTTCCAAACCACTCATGCCCGGGAGGCGAAGGTCGGTAATGAGAATATCCGGTTGGTTTTTGGTCACCATCTCCAAGCCTTCTTTCCCTTCAGATGCTGCAGAGACTTCATAGCCCAAGGCCTTCAACGCATCCACCATCGAGAGCCGCATGAGCGGCTCATCATCTACGATCAGAATGGAGTGTGCCGTCATCATGCTCGTTCCACCGCCTGTCGATCCTGGGTCACGGGTAAACACACCGTAAAGACGGTTCCACGACCGACTTCGCTATTAACAAGAATTCGCCCGCCATGTCGTTCAATGATTCCCAGACTCACGGATAGACCCAATCCTGTACCCTCCCCCGTTCCTTTCGTCGTGAAAAAGGGGTCAAAGATATGTGGCAAGACCGTCGTCGGAATCCCACACCCGTTATCCTCGATTTCCAGGCTACAGACTCCATCCATTTCTCTCGTACGAATGGTGATCGTCCCTTGCTCGCGAAGGGATTGCACGGCATTGAGTAACAAGTTCATCAAGACTTGCTCTATCATATGCCGATCGACCATGAGTGCTGGTAAATCGGAACCTAATTGTTTGTGGAGTGTCACCTGATTCGCCGTAAAGACATGGTTGGTTAAGACCAGTACCTGTTCGACCATTCCATTCACATCTGTGGAGGAAAACTCAGGGGCATGTTGTTGGGAAAAGTCCAGGAGCTGTCGAACGATCTTTTGCACCCTGCGAAGGCCATCCTCCATCGACCCAAGATACTCTTGCTCGCGCTCGGGAGAAAGGGTGCCCTTTTCCAGGTTGTACAAACAATTGAGAATGCCTCCCAGGGGATTATTGATTTCATGAGCCACACCTGCAGCCAATTTCCCGACGGAGGCTAACTTCTCGGAATTACGAATTTGTTGCTCCATCCGTTTGGTATCGGTGACATCATGGGCAATTCCCAACACACCCAAGATGAGTCCTTCTGCATTGTACAAAGGAGATACACTCATCATCACAGCTCTCGGCTCCCCATCTTTACTCAATACCTCGACTTCATACACTTGCTTGGTTCCAATATCCAACGTGCTTTTTAATCGACGTCCTCGATGACGTTTGGATAATAAAGACAGATACGGTCTCCCAATCAAATCTTCCTTTTGATACCCCCAGGAACCTATTTGGCTGTTCACATAGGTAAAGCATTGATTGGTATCAAGCGTATAGATCACATCGTTGGCATTTTCTAATAGGTTTTCTAAATACTGTTTCGTCTCCTCGATCTCCCGAGTTCGGGCCTGCACCTTCTGCTCCAACCCTTCCCGGTATTCCTGGAGTTGTTGCTCCAACTGTTTTCGCTCAGCAATATCGCGTAATTGAACCAACACCGACGGCACCGCTCCGTCCTCAATACGAATGAGATCCATTTCCACAATCGTCGGTTCGCCGGTCCCACGAAAGACCTGAACCTCTTGAGTTGGAACGCGTGACTCCCCTTGAAAAATATTGGCTAACAGTTGAGCCACGTCCCCTCGATGCTGTGGATCCACAATATCTAAAAAGGGCTTTCCGATGACAGAACGTTCGAGATACCCTAATGCCTGCTCTTCCCGTTTATTCACCGCGATGACATGGCCTTCCCGACTCACCATAAAAACCGAATCCGCCACGAGATCAAACAAGGCTTTGTATCGTTGTTGAGAGGTCAACAGTTCTTGAGTTCTCACGGTCACATCTTGCTCTAATTGTGTGGTATACCGCTGAACTTTCTTTTCAAGGGCTTTCCGCTGGGTCATATCGCGAACAAATCCACGGGAATAGACTAGCCCACCGGTACTCTGGTCGAACAGGGCCGTCGAATGCATCTCTACATCAATGGATTGGCCTTCTCTCGTCACAAACACGGTTTCTATTTTTGCCCGTCCTTGAGCCAAGAGGCGTTCGAGATAGGCATGGATCTCGGAGACCTGTTCCTCTGGGACAATATCCCAAAGATGCATCGTTAACATATCATCGAGGGTATACCCAAGTTTCTCCAACTCAGTTTTGTTCACATGAACAAATTGCCCTTCCTGATTAAGTTGATGAATCATTTCCGGTGAATTCTCGATCAGATCCCGGTACTTTTCTTCTAACTGCCTGATTTCAAACATCCGTTGTTCAAGCTCTCCGAAAGAATTCTGTAAATTGAAGGCCATCGCATTAAATGCGCTCGCCAACTGCTCAATTTCATCCCCAGTGTGAACGGTGAGTTGATGCGTCAATTCACCAGACCCTATTCGCTGAGCCCCTTCTTGTAACAGTTCTATCGGCTGAACGATTTTTCGAGCGACCAACACTCCGATTCCCCAAAGCACCGCAAATACCAGAACTCCATACCCAGCCACCATGATAACCAGTTGTTGGAGGGGGGCAAAGGTTTCGGACGGATCTTGCCTGACCAGCGTAAACCATTTCTGCCCCCCAAAACTCTCAGGGGCAAGAGATTCCCCGATTCGGACAGGAGCAAATCCTACCAAGGCATGTTGATGTCCGTGCGAATCATGTTCGGCTTCGATCCAACCCCCATTCGGAGACGTTCCAAAACTGGCCAAGGCCGAGGTAATCGCATGCTCTTCAGGGGCGAGAACGGGACACATTAATGGGGTCCCTTCTGAATTAAAGAGCATGGCATGTCCCGTGGCACCCACCGTGGCTTCCGAAATACTATGAAAGATTGTGTCCTGTTTCAGCAAAATACTAATCGCACCTATCGCTCCTTGTGAGTCTTCTCCACGTATAGGCACGGAGACATTCAAGACACGAGTACCAAAAGAAGGGTCAAAGTAGACATCGCTAATATACACTTGGCCCTTTGTCTCATTATAGACAGCCTTCCACCAGGGACTCTTTCCATAATAATATTCCACCTGGGGAATGGAGCTGAGAACTAGGGCTCCTTGATTATCCGTGACTAAGATGCCGACATAGTCAGCCTTTCGTATCTCATGCCATCGAATAAGATAATTTGTCACAATCCTATTGATAAATAGCGGGAACTCATGCTGACTCTCTCGCTCTCGCCAACGACGCTGCCAATCACGAATCATAGACTGAATGCGCTCCGGTTCTTTTCCTTCATAACTGCGATTGGCTTCGACAACTGCAGTGCGCAGAAAGGGGGTAGCCGCTAATTGCTGCGCTTCATTGATTCCTCTGGTGATGTGCATTTCAATGCGTCGAGCCGCCTCGACAGCGACTTCTTTAAAGTTCGCCCCTACGGTCTCACGCAAGGCACGACGCTCTTCAAGATAGGTTAGGACAAGAGAAAGGGAAAGGGGGAGTAACCCAACCATCACAATGGCTGTGATGATTTTATGCTGGAGACTTGGTAACCGACTCCAGAACTTCATAAGTGGCACACACGTTTAAAGGGTAAGGGGTGATTTCTCATGGCTAGACCATACGCCTTCGGCCCAATCAAACAGAGAGTATGCTTAGCCTCGTCGCAATAATTTACCCTCCGCACCTGGCCATATGATCAGTAACGGACTGGCAACAAATACCGAAGAATAGGTCCCAATGATGACTCCTAATAATAAGGCCAGGGCAAAGTCATGCAAGACCTCTCCCCCCGCAAACGTCAAGGGCACCAACACAAGGACTACCGTCACGGTGGTGATCAGCGTCCGACTGAGCACCTGATTGATGCCTTTATTAATAACACCCGTGATGCCTTCGCGACGTTTCAGTCGCAAATTCTCCCGAATACGGTCAAAGACGACGACCGTATCCGTCAGGGAGTACCCAGCGAGGGTCAACAAAGCGGTCACGACTAGAACGTTGATTTCTTTGTCCAGCAAGTAAAAAATGCCAAGAACGGCTAGCACGTCATGAAAGGTTGCGAATGCAGCCGCTACACCAAAACGAAATTCAAATCGTGCCGCCACATACAAAATAATTCCAACTAACGAAATAAGAATGGCAATCAAGGCATCACTCTGTAACTTTTTCCCAATCGTCGGACCTATCGCAGTACTGGAATCAATGACAAAGTTGTTTTCAGAAAATTCTTGCTCAAACGCCTCGACCACTTTTTTCCCAATGCCTTGCTCAATCGTCTCATCGCCCTTAATACGAATAAGAATTTTATTATCGCCTCCAAACTCTTGAAGCTCGGCATCAGCCAACCCATGCTTACCGAGAGCCTTCCGAGCATCTTCAATCATCACAGGATTGTCGAATTTCAATTGCACGGCGGTCCCACCAGCAAAGTCAATCCCCATATTTGCCGCACCCCGTGCAATTTGGATAAGCGCAAGCAACCCGAGACACACGAGGACTCCTGAAATGATGAACGCCACTTGGCGTTTCCCCATAAAATCAATACTTGTCTTTCCAACAATTTCAAACATAGGCGTTCCACCCTCTCCTACATCTATCCATAGGTCTCTCCGATTTCTTTGGTCACCCACATTTGGGTCACCTGAAGCCTTCCATGTTAAATACTTAATTGGGAGGCTGACCGTCGACGATTCATCAGATCAAAAATCACCTTCGTCCCAACGAAGGCTGTAAATAAATTAATTGCAATCCCCAGACACAAGGTCACGGCAAACCCCTTAATGGGCCCCGTTCCAAACAAAAAGAGCGCCAGCCCGGTAATGAGGGTCGTGACATGGGCATCCACGATGGTCAGGAGCGCTTTGTCATATCCCCCATCAACCGCCAACCGTACTGGTTTGCCCATTCGTAACTCTTCACGAATTCTTTCAAATATCAGCACATTCGAGTCCACACCCATTCCTATCGTCAGAATAATCCCAGCAATACCAGGCAAGGTAAGGGTCGCGTTTAAGGCAGACAGTGCCCCTATCAGGCAGACCAGATTGAGTATGAGTGCAAAATCTGCAATCACGCCGGATAGCCGGTAATAAATCATCATAAAAATAATGACTAAAAGTCCGGCCACCATCGTTGAAAACATCCCCTTATCAATGGAATCTTGCCCTAACGAAGGGCCCACTTCCAAATCTTGGATGATTTTTAAGGGCGCGGGTAAGGCCCCCGCACGCAGGACCAAGGCAAGATCATTCGCCTGCTCCATGGTAAAGGCACCCGTAATGGTGGCACGCCCGCCGGAAATTCGGTCCTGGATTGTCGGCGCGGAATAGACTGAATTATCAAGGACAATGGCCATCCGTTTTCCAATATTGTCTCCTGAGATTCGCTCAAATTCCTTCGCCCCACGTGAGTCAAAATCGACAGCAACATAGGGATCATTAAATTCCCCGATATTGACCTTGGCATCAGCTAACATATCTCCTGCCAACATCACTCGTTTCTTGATCAGATAGGGAGTCCATGTTTCCCGCCCGCTCTCCTCATCCGTGAATTTTTCAAATAAAATCTCGTCGCCTTCCGGAATTCGATCCATGATATCCTTGAGGACTTCTTCCACCTTTCCTTTCGGAATACCCGAAGGAAGGTCATTTGCCACGAGACTCTCTTCATCGAGCATCTTAAATTCAAGGATCGCGGTCTTCTTAATGAGCGCTCGGGCCCGATCTGGATCTTTAACTCCTGGCAATTGCACAATGATTTCGCGCAACCCTTGTCGGGCGATATAGGGTTCTGCGACGCCAAATTCGTCCACGCGATTTCGAAGGGTCTCTAGCGCTTGATCAATGGCCGTTTCTTTAATGCGCTTGGCATCAGCATCTCGAAACTTATACCGTAATTGCGTCTCTCCTTTAGACCCCTCCGTTTCTTCCACGAAGGAAGGATAATCTTCCATCACCTTTCGAATGTCTGCTTCGCGCCCAGAGTCCTGGAACGAAAGAAGTAATGACGCTTCCCCGTCCCGCTCGACAGATTCGACCGGGATGTTTTGATCCACCATGGCCCCTTCAATGGCCGACACTTGGCGGTCCATTACGATATCGATCGCTCGTTCCTCTTCAACTTCCAGGACAAGATGGAGGCCTCCTTGTAAATCAAGTCCCAAGGCAATACCCTTATCGGGCAGGATTTTTTTGGCCCAACCAGGAAGCGATTGATATAACGCGGGGTTCGACGGAAGATAGAGCACGACCGACATCACAATAAAAATTGCTAACAATATAAGACGACCACCAACCTTCTTCATTCCTTCTCCTATCTACACATGACGGACTTGGGACTAGTCTTCTTCCTCATTCCGTAGTCGGGCTATTTGGTCACGTTGCATCTTAATTTTCGTATTATCCGAAATCTGGAGAGTCACGGTTTCCTTTCCCATATTGGTAATCGTCCCCCAGATCCCCGAGGCCGTAATCACTTTATCGCCTTTTTTCAAGGATTCCAACATCCCACGAAGTTTTTTCTGACGTTTTTGTTGAGGGAGAATAAGCAGAAAATAGAACACGGCAAAGATCAGCACAAATGGAACAAGGGACAGTAAAGTGGCACCCGAACCACCGGGCGCAGCGGCAGTTTGTGCCCAGGCAATGGTTGATAACACGATCCAACCTCCTATGAATACCGCATGTGCGAATCATCAAGATCCCCAGCAGGGACTGAGTCCTCCCCGCCTGCTTCAATCGCGAGCCGTTGGCGAAAGAATTCGTCCCGAAATTGACGAAAGGAACCTTGCGTAATCGCGTTGCGGATCTTAGTCATTAAATCTGCAAAATAATGCAGGTTATGCAACGTATTGAGTCGGACTCCTAACATTTCTTTGGTTTTGTATAAATGATGCAAAAAGGCTCGTGAATATTGGCGACAGACCGAACAGGAACAGGTGGGATCAATCGGTTGATCATCTGTAGCATATTGGGCCTGTTTAATGAGAACCCGCCCAAACGATGTAAACAACCACCCCGTCCGTCCGTGCCGGGTGGGCACCACACAGTCAAAGAGATCGATTCCTCGTGCAACCCCTTCAACGAGATCTTCTGGCATCCCCACACCCATCAGATATCGTGGGCGATCAACGGGTAGTTCAGGAACGGTCACATCTAACATGGCATACATTGCCGACTTTTCCTCTCCCACCGACAAACCGCCCACTGCAAACCCTTCAAAGTCGATTGAGCGGAGTTCTCGCGCTGCTTGAACCCGTAAGATAGGGTCGAAACCACCTTGGACAATCCCAAACATAGAGGATCTCTGATTTTGACGGGCAGACTGACAACGACGCGCCCATTGATGGGTTCGTCGCAAGGCCTCTTCCACCCGTTTCTGAGGGCTTGGTAAGGGTACACATTCATCAAAGGCCATAATAATATCTGCCCCGAGGGCCTCTTGAATGTGTGTGGCGCCTTCTGGGGTAATGTGATGGGAAGAACCGTCAATATGGGATTGAAAGGTCACACCATCGTCGGTTACTTTACAGAACTTTGCCAAGCTATACACTTGAAATCCGCCGCTATCCGTTAAGATCGCACCTGGCCAGGACGTGAATTTATGAAGACCTCCCATCTGTGCCACGACCTGATGCCCCGGCCGCAAAAAAAGGTGATAGGCGTTATGCAAAATAAGACCATAGCCCAACTGTTGGAGCTCATGAGAATCAAGCCCCTTAACCACGCCTAGGGAACCAACCGGCATAAAGGCCGGGGTCTGTATCGTGCCATGCTTGGTAACAAGCGTCCCTCTCCGCTCAGGACCGACTGAGGAGACAGGATTGATGGTAAATTTTAACATCGCCTCACAACTCTCTTCCCATTTACTACATCTTCTCTGGTGCACTTACTCCTAACAGATGGAGTCCATTTCGGATGACTCGCTGAGCCATACACATCAACACCAGCCTAGCCGCGGTTTGCGCAGGCGTAGGTTGGGCCCGTGTGTGCGGGACATCCTGAACCTGATCCTGACCAAACTCCATGGTCTCTGGTCCTTCATCAGAAAGTGCAGGTAAAATCCGATGCTTGAAATAGTAATTATGAAGCACCCTGGCCAGTTCCTGGAGATAGAAGGTGATCCGATGAGGCTCCAATGCCATAGCACTACCTTGTAACATAGAGGGAAAGGCAGAGAGTTTTCTTATGAACAACAGATCATCCGGGTGAGACAAGATCGACAAGTCTGCGTCACAAGCCTTGGGAACGGGGATTTGTCGTTCTTGAGCCACTCGGCAAATGCTCGCCACTCGAGCATGTGCATATTGCACATAATAGACGGGATTATCGGAAGACTGTTGCTTGGCAAGTTCTACATCAAAATCAAAGTGCGTGTCAGCACGTTTCATCAAAAAGAAGAACTTTGCCGCATCCGCTCCGACCTCATCCATGATTTCTCGTAACGTGATAAACTCCCCTGTCCGTTTTGACATCTCAACCTTTGTACCACCCCGCATCAAACTGACCATCTGAACCAGCACCACCTTCAGACGATCTTTCGGGTGATCGTACGCTTCCATCACCGCTTCAATACGAGGAATATACCCGTGATGATCCGCCCCCCAAATATCAATGAGCCAGTCAAAACCGCGAAGCAATTTATCACGATGGTAGGCGATATCGGAGGCAAGATAGGTTAAATCCCCATCTTGTTTTTGCACGACACGATCTTTCTCATCACCGAACTGACTCGTGCAAAACCACAGGGCTCCATCTTCTTCTCTCAACAGCTTTCGTTCTTTGAGATCAGCGAGTGTCTGCTCAACGGCTCCCGCATTGAGTAATTCCGCTTCACTAAACCAGGTATCAAACCTGAGGCCAAACGACTTCAAATCTGCTCGGATATTCTCCAAGAGTTCCTGTTTCCCAAATTCTTGTGCCTTTTGTTCGGCTTCCCCTGGGGATAACGTGAGCCACGTATCCTGAACTTTGTCATAAAGATGTGAAGCGACCTCCTTCAGATAGGCGCCCTGATACCCATCTTGAGGAAAATCTACGACGCGCCCACAGCGTTCTTGATATCTCGCCCAGACCGAGGCCCCCAGATGTTTCATTTGTCGTCCTGCATCATTGACATAATATTCCCGTGAAACGTTATGACCGGAAGCCGTTAACAATCTGGCAATGGCTTCACCTAAGGCTGCCCCACGGCCATGACCAACATGAAGAGGTCCGGTGGGATTGGCACTCACAAACTCCAGAAGAACATTTTTCTCGGATCCAATTTTTGACCAACCATACCGCTCTTCCTGTTCCTCAATTTCAAACAACACTTTTATCCAATACTTTTGTTTCACCGTCATATTCAGAAAACCTGGCTTGGCAATCTCTACCTTCTCGAAAAGATCGCTCCCTTTGTTCAATTTTTCGAGAATAATATTCGCCACATCCATTGGCTTTCGCCGTTCTGACTTGGCAAGAACCATGGCGACGGAAGACGCAAAATCCCCCCATTCTGAATTTTTTGGAGGATCAAGGGGCAAGACAGGAAAGTGCTGAAGGGTCAACTCGTTGGCAGCCTGGGCCTGCCGTAAGGCCACTTCTAACGCCTGACTGACCAGAGTCCTCACGATATCCTGCGGCACGAATTAACCCCTACTGTTATATTTCCAGAAATAAATTCAACCGGGTACTGTACCATGCTCTATCAGACAGAACAAGGTAAGTCCTTGTCTTCTTTGGGAGATTTCAATTTTGCTTGTTTATTTATTTTGGCTCGAACCGCATCATGAAGAAGATGACCTTGTATATTGAGGCAGGGCTTATCTAGGCACACACGGACCTGATCCCACCCATTACAATGACAAGGAGCTCCGGTAAGAACTTGAATATGGGGGCCACGTGGAGCCCAACGTTGAGGATCAGTAGGTCCAAACAAGGCTATGGTCGGTACAGATAATGCGGCTGCCAAATGCGTCGCACCGGAATCGTGTCCGATAAAAAGATCGACCTTAGAGAGAACGCCCGCGAGTTCACGTAAAGAGATATCAGAAATGATAGGAGGAGGGTTTCGACAAGCATCCAGGACAGCCCTCACTTGTTGGCGATCGGCAGGTCCTTGCAGAAGAACGGGGAACATATTTTCCTGCTGCAAAGTCTCAATACATTCTGACAAGACGAAGGGCAGAGAACATTTATGGGAACTTCCACTACCTGGGTGAATCAAAATTCGTGGATACCTCCATTTTAATGAGCCAGAATAGACAATATCCATTCTTTGTTTCTGAATGGCTAACGGAAGCTCAAGAACCGGATTTACGTCTCTCAGCCCATTATCCAGCCCTAGGGCTTCATAGAAGCATTCTATTTGATGCTTCCCTGAACCACCAAAGGAATGGGGAGAACCGGTTACACAATGAGAGATACCCATCCCCCGAAAGGCTTCAACGGTTTTTCCATCACAGTCATCCATCCAACCAAATAAAAATTTTGTATTTTTGAGAAAAGCCTGAAGAGAAGGAGAAATCCTCTCTGCCTGACTGCTGAGTAACCCAGTCAAGCCCAGTTGATCAATTGAAAAGGATTGATCGACCTCCCCACAGACCATAAGAAATTCTGCTATCTCCTGGGTAGCCATCAAACCCACAGATGAAGCGGGATGAGATTGCCGTATGGCTCGTATGGCCGGAAGAGACAGGACCACATCACCCAAGGCACCTGGATGAATAATTAATAGATTCGTTTCAATACAAGAATCCATAAATCGAAAACTTATTGTTTCTGTGATAAAAGCTTCCTAGAAAATTCCAGATCGGCCGGAGTATTCACATTCATAAAAGACGACAACTGGCGATCCCATTCGACCAACTTCTCTTCTGAAATAAAATGAACTGACAAAGAGGGCTCACGGAAAAGATTCTGAATTTTTAATTCTCGTTCGTTTGCACGTTTTTCGAGGAGTGGGAGGCAGGCCTTCGCGTAGAACCCATGAATAGGTTGGGGACCCTGAAGAATATTTGCCACGACAATATCAGAGGAAGAATGACATTGGGACATAAACCGTATCAAGTGCCTATTTAAAAAAGGCATGTCACATGCTGCCACAAAAACCCTTGGATACCTGGCATGCCAAAGACCAGTATATAACCCTCCTAAAGATCCACAATTTGAAATTCTATCCAAAACAACTTGGACCCCATCAACCTTGTATTCTTCCAAGGGCTCGGCCACAACAATTAGGACCTCCTGAAAAAGATCCCTCATCACCGACAGTGATCGATCAAGCAGTGATCTGCCCTGAAGGTCCAGAAACCTCTTATCTTGCCCCATCCTACGACTTTTTCCTCCGGCCAGAAGCACACCTGTTATATCCAATTTCATCCTTGAAGCCTGTTTGTGACTCAATAAAGATTGGACAAAAAAAAAGGGGTGGGTTAACCCCCACCCCTTTTCTCTTATTACCCTTGTAAATCTTTGAACAATTAGGCTGACTTTGCCTGTTCTTTTTCTTTTCTCTTATTCGATCTACGCGCTAATACCCATCCTTCCAACCCAACAATCCCAAGTGCAATAAGGGCCGGATAGAGATACACCGTGTTAGGAATTGGAGGCATTAAAATGGAGTAGAAAAATGCAGAAACAGCCATTTTTCGTCCAGCATCTCCATTATGACCATCCCAGGCGAAGAACACGGTTGGGATATATTTCCCTGTTTCAAACCAGGTATTTTCTTCATACCCCGTCACAGGATCATCGGCAGCAAATGGCTTAAGTGGTCTGGCTATAATGACTGTCCATTGACCATTCTTCCATTCAGACTTGACGAGCCGAAGCATTTCGTCAAAGTCTTCCCGTTCGCCGAAATCTTGATCCCACCCAGTTCCAGTAAAGCCACGGAGCATTCCTCCTGCACTCCATTTGACAATATCAACTGGATACTTTTCATCACCCCAAAGGTATCGGGGTTTCTCAGGAGGAGGAAGCTCTTGCCATGCTATGGGTGTCTGAATGGCCACCGCATCGTTGAAAACTTGATAGTTATTCTGCTTGGCGGCAATAGAACCTTCCTCACCAGTGGTGGGCTTTTGCTCAATCACCCCGTAATCTTTCATATTAACTTCCCATGGTTCAAAGGGAAGCTCTTCGGCCACGCTCTTGGTTCGATCATCCCAACGGAACATGAAGGCAATTTCCTTATCGTTGTAAAGGGAGCGAACCCAAATATCATCAAGCCGATTCACAAAGTTTCGAGGTTTATGGGTAATCTGACCACCCAATGGGATGATACGCTTTTCAGCTTTAGCCCAAGCTTCACTTTCAGGATCATCCGGAATTTCTCCTTCAACAACGGTTGAAGGAACCACGAAATTAACCTTTGGTTTATCAGTCAAGATATCAATTTCTAACGGTTTGCCCTCTTTATCACGTTCACATAAGGAATTCACAAAATTCGCGATATGCCAACGTTCTTCGATGGTCGTATTATCGGCAAACGACGGCATAGGCGTACCATTTAATCCCGTTGAAAAGGTACGGAAAATATTTTTGACATTATAAGGATCTTGCCGGCTCCCTCTGAAATTCCAACATTTCCGCCAATCAGCAGGTTGAATAGCAAAACCCCAGTCATCTTTTAAATTGAAGGCATTTCCGTCACCACGACCTTCAACTCCATGGCACTCAATGCATTTCTTTTCAACAACTAACTCGGAACCACGCTTGATACTCTCTTCGGTTTGTGGAACTGGCTCCAAACTTTCTAATTGCAGGACAGTAAATGTTTCAAATTCCTCATCATCCCACTTTCTATCTTTTACCAACTCGGTCGTCACAAATGCCAATACCTGCATTCTTTGTTGTTCGCTTAAAATACCTTCCCAGGATGGCATGGCTGAGCCTGGCAACCCATGGGTAACAGTTTGAAACAGATCTTTATCTACCAAAGGTAATTCACCACTTGCCGTGTGGCGAATTTTAAATGTTCCTTGGTTGAAATTTCTCGGCCGTGGCCAAAGGCGATCAGCCCCTGGTCCGTCACCGGCCCCATCAACACCATGGCACCACACACATTTCGTAAAATAAACTCTCTTACCAGCTGAAACATCTTCAGCTGATGGTAATTTTGGCAACCCCATATTTTTAAAACCTTCGGGAGCTGGCTCTTCTTGAGCAAAACTTTGATTTATGCTACTTCCCGAAAAAAGGATTGCCCCTATCGCTGCTCCTGTGAGCATCAATCGGAAGGCTGACAATCTTAGATTCATCATTGCATTCACCCCTTAACAGCAATCTAAAAAAATTAATCCCAAGTTCTTGGATAGTAGCCAGTATGCCAGTATTCAAACAAAATCACTTTCCAGATTTCATCGGTCGTTAAATGTTGCTCCCATGGCGGCATAACCGAAGCCCAAGGGAACCCTTCTCGGGGAAGACCAATTCCACCCTTCGAAACCCTCCAGAATAAAAATGTCTCCTGTAACTGGGCAATTGTTCCAGGATCGGTAAAGTTTGCAGGAATTGGGTTAAACGCAAAGGCATGGAGGCCACGGCCATTTAAGTTATCTCCATGGCAGAAATGGCAGTTTTGATAGAAGATCTCTCCCCCTTCTCTGACATTCCTAATATAGCCTTTGGCTTCTGGATCCCATGGGTTATCCTCTGGTCCCATTGACTTCATTAATCGACCCATAGCCTGTTCCACAATATGGGCATTGGGATAGGCTTCATCATATTTACCTTCCGGCCCCACTCTATACGGGTTTTGTGCCGTTTGTAACACAAACGTTCGGCCATGAACCTTGGTTGTGGCCGGTGGAGCTGGATGAACGGTTCTTAACTCAATAGGTTCCGCGGTACTTGGCATGATGGTGTTATAGGCAAAACCACCAATTAATAATGGGAATAGTAGCAAATAACCAATTCGTAAAAACTTATGGAATCCAGAAATTCCGTCCATGACGTTGAAAATTGGTCGTTTAAATTTCTCCCAATCTTCCTGGTTACTTGATACCCACATGAAGATGGCCACCGCTGAAACCGTTCCATACATTGCACGGACACTAAACGGAATTGGCGGATAAATCCTGAACTTTAAATAAGCAAGGATGAAACACAAAAATAAAATTCCTTGCCAGAACCGAGGCAAATTAAACCCGACTCGTGAAAGCAGGTAACTTACCATCGCAAAAGCTGCAACGCTTAATGCGAGTTCTGAAAGCATTTGCATTGGCATATACCCTTCAACCAACTTGATTGTTTGGTTGTCCATAAGGGATGTTGCCATAGGAAGGATTACCGCCAAAAATGCAACGGCGATGATCCCACCAATTCCTGCAAGTAAAGATTTCATGGTTATACTCCCCTCCTACGCCCTTATCTAGAAAAGCTACTTAAATCAATTTTCTGAATTAGGATTTTGGTGGTGGTTCTTTTCCCTCTTCTAATTTCGAGAGATAATCCACAATTTTCGTGATCGCACCTGCATCCAATTTTTGCCCGAACTCCTTAGGCATGAGGTCATCTGGAAAATCCGGTACCACATAGGCACTAGGATTTAAAATTGATTCAGTAATATACTCCTTGGTGGTTTTCGCTGTTCCTCCCCCAGGGGAAGATTTATATGCTGCCGACTTAATTCTCTTTGGTGCATTGGTCCCTTCCATAAGTTTAGGACCCTGCTTTCCTACTGCTCCTTCAATTCCAGGAATCGTGTGACAGGCGACACAACCTGCTTTGTTGAAAATTTTGTCAACATCCATATCTCCGGTGGCAACGACGGCTCCTCCACCTCCACCACCTTCCTCTTCATCAGAGGCTGCCGCCGGACGATCTCCCTCAGGGATAAACTTTTCATACGATGCTATAATTTCATCATAAGAAGGCGCCTCTTTTCCCTCACGGATATAAAGCCAGGTATCAACTGCCGCCATTTCTCCAAGAGTTAACGTAATAGGTGGCTTATGAATTTTAGGCATAGGACTTTCTCTGTCGTTAGAACCCTTCAGGCCAAAACCTTCCACCACAAAACAATTCGGACAAGCATGTGATTCCGCAATATATTCCTGAGCATTCTCTGCTGTACCAGACCCCGGGAAGGCCTCCTTCTCCACCGTATCCCTTGCTTCTGCATTTCCTTTACTATACCGAGGATCATCCAACCTTTTTTTGGATCTTTCTGGAATGTCCCATAAATTTGGCGCCCGCTCACTTAAAAACCCTTGATTGAAACCATGGCAGAGCGGGCATTGCCCTTTTCCAATAGCTCCCTGGACCGAACTCTGTCCAATTCCTCCGAAAATAATTTTTTCTCCCTCATCAGCAAGCTGCTGAGCCGACATTGACCCGAAGTCCAATTTCACTTCGGGAGGAGGAAAACCACCCTCTACTTGTGGCAACCAGTTTCCATACCCTGACAAGAATGCAGCCACAAAGAACATGAATCCACCGATTTTAAATAGAGCTCCCAAATTGGTAAAATACACCCCCATCATAAATGCCAATGCAGTTATTATGGCAAGGGATGCAGGTAACAAACGGGAATTCCCGTAAAAATTCACCTTATAACTTGCGATAGCCAAAAACAGCATAAATGCTGCCACTATTCCAATAAAGCATTTAAAAACGGTTTCCTTTTTTGCAACCGGGTCGGAAATGGTTATCCCAAAATAAACCATTAATCCGATAATCAAGATGAAAACAGGATACCCCATACTAATCGCTTCGCTAAAATAATGACCCACGTCCCTAACCCTCCTTGGTTTCCCCCTTCGGCCATCCGAAGGGGGAGACTTTACAAGTAGAGAACAACTTAAAAATGTATGTCTTCTTATCGACTGACTGCTGGGGCCGGAGTTCCCGTTGGAACTGGAGCCTTTTCAGCAGATGGGATCTTTTTAGCTCCCAACGTTCCCAGCCAAAAGACAAATAAGATACTTATCCAGAAGAACAAGACGTTAAATGAAATCATATTTGCGGCAAAACCCACGGTATGGGTATAGGCCCAAGGTGAATTGTCCCGCATAATTTCATTCACGTGCCAGAACAGTCTCACCGACGATCTGATATAGCCCATGAGACCCATCATCCATGTAAAGGCGGTGGCCAACATGATAATGGCATATTGGGAGCGAGGGGCAATTTTCCCCCATTCAATTGGACCACCAAGCTTCGCTCCTTTTAACATGGCTAAATTTAGGGCGGCCATAAAGAACAAACAGGATAGTGTTGTTGCTACCTGTGGTACCGACAAACCTATTCGAACGTTTGCCGGAATATAATAGCCATAAATAGCCAGCCATATAATGTTGACATAGGCCCAAAAGAAGAATACCCCCATAAATATATTCCCAAATTTGGCCCAGGGAACCATGGGAATTTTATTGCCACGTTGATACCAGATAAAGCTCAAGACCGTCGTGGTAATGATGACGTTAATACCTCCATTTTTGGCAGACATCACGCCATAATTTCCAAGTACAGGGTGCTGTTGCCCACCCATTGCCTTTAACTCTGCTGGTGTCATGACTATCGTATGTGGCGTGATGAAGACCAAGAATCCGCAGACAAGGATAAACACCAGATATTTTATGTACCTCTGGTATTTTTCTGCCCCTCGCATTCGCCCCAGGGCTTGCCACAAATAATAGTTACTACTTAAGAACAAAATACCGATCATGGTCGCCTGAATAATAAACAACCAGGCGAGCAGTCCGCCCATGAGCGTAATACCCATTTGCTGACGGTAGGCATAGACTTCCCGCATTAGCCAGTATCCTGCAAAAGGTAATGGAATTAAGAAGGCCACTCCGATGGCCATGGCTAAATATCCCATCCAATCATAATGGGCTCGCTCTTCATCTGTTTTTGAAGATAAGAACCGGTAGGCAGCATAAGCAGCAACCACACCACCTCCGAACGCCATATTTCCCAGAATACGGTGAACGTTCAATGGATTCCAAAGAGCGGTATGGAGCACATGCCAAATGTTTCCTAAAAATCTTCCCTGTTCGTCCACTCCTGCCGGGGACATCATGAACGCAATCCAGGAATTAGCTAGAAACATGAGGACTGTACCAATGACATTCAAGATGACCGACATACTGAGATGGATCCACTTCATAAATCCATCGGTCATTTTATTCCAGCCATAATAGTAAATGTAGAGGGTTCCGCTCTCTGCAACGAACAGCAAGGCATATATATGCATCACTGGTCTAAAAATACTTGAGAGGTACCCAAAAAATGCTGGATATAAGGTTAGGAAGGTAAAGATCAGAATACCACCAAGAATCGCCGTTAATGAGTAGGCCGTTAAACTGATTCTTACAAAGTCATAAGCTAATTGATCATATCGCTTTCCAAGGGCTCGGTCTTTGGTAACCACACCCATAAACTCAATGATCATACAAAAAATTGGAACGGCCAACACGAAACTTCCATAATACAAATGCTGTTGGTTGGCAAACCAAAGCAGCACGCGGCTCTCAAAATTGTATCGGGGGTAATCTCCTGGACCATCAATCGTCTTCGGGGCCGGTGCACCGGCGACAATTCCTTCGGTCTTATAATAGACGTCTCTACCCTTTTCAACCTTTGGCTTTCCACCCTCTTCTCCCTCAACAGCCCCTTCCGCATCACCTTTGGCTGCAGCTGCGGCCATGGCCTCTACGACTTCAGGGGGAGGACTACCAGCCGACGGCCCACCGCCACCACCGGCCAAGGCTGGCACCGAAACAAGGATAGGAAGCAAAAGGAGGGATATCATAGCGCCAAGCGCCAATATCGCCATCGTTTTACTCTTCATCAAACGGCCCATGGCTTACCTCCTTAAAAACACAAGCTAAACAAAAATGTAGTCAAAATAGACGTTCCCATTTCTTATAGTTACTCTCTAAACAAATACCAATAATCTAAACCCTGTGACTCCATGAGGTAGTGATTTAAGAGTGTAAAGTAGGCTAACGCAATCAACATGGAGATGGTGACTGCCACAACGGTGTTGTTTAATATATCCGTCTTTTTCCCCATTCCCAGAAGAGCTAAGAGAGCAAATCCAAGCAAAAACAGAAACACCCAAAACCCTGCACTCGTTATCATAAAATCACCCTACCCCATTTAATTGCCAAAGGAAGAAATTCATAACATTGACATGTTTTTTGGACATAAAAAAAGCACTCAGCAAGGACACTGAATGCCTGAGAACCAATAGAAGAACCATAGACCAACTGCACAGGTAATATAAAAAATCATCTTACCTATTTTAACTTTTAATTCCGGCTCTTCGTTTTCCATCTCCGTTGTCGATGTTTCCATTTGGTTACCCTTTCATCTCCTGCTTTAACTGTCCGCTACGTACCTTAGAAAACTTTCATTTCTGAAGCGGCAGCCCGATTCATTCTGACTGACAAGAATTCTGCAAACCTAATTTCTTCGGCTGTTCTTAAGGTTGGAGCACCCTAATTTCTTGACAGTGCCAAACTCCTATGTTAATGATCTCCTTGATTTTTTTACGAATAAAGGAAATATGAACCGATGGCTAAAGAATCAAAATTGTTCGACATTATAGTTTTGGCAGGTATGGTTGTCAATATCATTTTGGCGGTCTTTTTAATCCTCTACTATTTTGATTTTCTTTAACTCTTGCCGTTTTTTGGCCCTTTTCACCTGCCAGCAGGGGCTTACCAGAGACTGCGCAACGAAATCCAATAGTTTCATCCCGAAAATTGGGAACCATCTTACTTCGACTGGTTATACGAACATCCGACCCCGTTGAGGTATATCCCCCACCTCGTAATACCTTGAAAACCCCATGTTCCGGCCCCACAGGGTCTTGTACTACGCCATTTTGATAGGCCTTTTCCTCATACCAGTCTGCAACCCATTCCATAACATTACCGACCCCATCGGCCACACCATAGGGGCTCACGTCACTTGGAAAAGATCCAACCCTTGCCGTCACCTCATGGCCATCATTCACACGACCTAAATTGGCACCACTTGGCCGGTCTGTATTCCCCCAAGGCCAAAGGCGGCCATCCGTGCCACGCATAGCTTTCTCCCACTCGGCCTCGGTGGGTAAACGCTTACCTCGCCACTTACAATATTCCTGAGCATCCTCCCAGGAAACATACACGATCGGTTGATTCGTACCTCGAATTCTTGCAAGGTTTTTCGCATATCGAGACGGGGGACCGGCCTTACGATGTTTTTTAGCGGTAATAAATTCTTGGTAATGATAATTCGTCGTTTCATACTTATCAATGGAAAACGCTTTCAGGGAAATCGACCCCTCAGGCCCCTCATCAAACCCACCCTTCCCCGTTCCCCTAAGAAATGGCCCTTCTGGAATAAACACCATCTCTTCAGGAAGCGGCACTTCTTCCTGTGCATGCCGCGGAACTTGATCGGCAGAGGAGGCTCCATGACTATTGGTAAATTCATTTGTATCTTCTAGGGGTGTGGTTCTGGTGCCCTTTAATATCCCAACCACGGGCAAACTCGTAAGAAAAAGTATCGCCACTAGGAATGCTATTTTTAGTCTGGTTTCAAGCATGATGGCCCAATACGATTAGGCGAAGGGTATTGTCACGAAAAGACCAACTCCATCCATCAGCCTTATACGAATGTCGCCAGTCAGCCTTTGTACTCTTAATTTTTTTCCAGATCCTTGGCGCAGCGTATGCCAATCGTACTATCGGTTCTCCACATCTTCGCCTGAAAACGCTTAGAAACTCTTGCGGTCAACCCCGACTCGCGCCAGGACCCTCCACGAATAACCTTGTGCTCACCCTCCTCTTCCGGTCCCACAGGATCTCGATAGGGCGACCCCTCGTAAAAATGTTCATCGTACGTATCGGCCACCCATTCCGCAATGTTACCTGTCATATCGTATAATCCATAGGGGCTTCTTCCCGATTCAAACGAACCAATCTGTGCTAAATACTTATACCCATCCTCTTCACCATCCAGGTTGGCACGGACGGGATCAAATTCATCGCCCCAAGCGTAGCGTCGTTTTCGTTCACCTCTCGCAGCCTTTTCCCATTCTGCTTCTGTCGGCAATCGCTTACTCGCCCAATGGCAATAAGCCACGGCATCATTCCAGGACATTCCCATGGCTGGCAAATCGGCTCCTTGAATCTTGGAAATATCATCTTCAAAAACTGGAATAAACGGTTTACCTCTCTTCGTCATTTTGACATACCGCTCATATTCACTTTGGGTCACTTCCTTTAAATCAATATAAAAGGATTTGAGATAGACCTGATGCTCGGGCGCTTCATCGGGATCACCTTCATTACTTCCCATCGTAAACGGCCCTTCCGGAATTTGAACCATGGGCCGCCCTTCATCACCCATTAAAGTTTTATACATCGAGTAATCTTCCTTAATGACTTCCTGAACCGGTGTAGGTTCAAACTGGGCTGATTGGATCAGCTGAGATTGTTGTTTGGCTTTATACGATTCATAGACCAACCCAACAATCATGAGTATGAAGGACCCAAACACAAAAATAATACCCGCAATGAGCACACCACGATTTTCCATCATATCCATCACCCTTACAAGACGTTCTTCTCAACTAACCGGCTCATCCGGGAGGAGCCTCAGCTGTGGTGGCTTGTTTCTTTCGTTCAGCCCGCATATCCAACAACATGGAGATCTGAACGCCCAGAAATCCACCCATTGCCGCACCAGCTCCAGCCCCATAGGTGATGCGATCAACTCCAGCCAATATCCAGGCCAAGCCTCCACCTAAGACCGCACCAACTAATATACTGATTAAGAACCGCCGGCCACCAAGTATGCCAACGATAGACCCCAGAACCGCTCCTATCCCTCCTCCGATTACCGAGGCATTATCCTGAATGAGCAAACCAATCAGCACACCCACGGTACCCATTACCAAGGCACCAAAGACGACATCTATCACCTTTGCAAGGGGGAAGGCAGTAGCTGATGGAGATTGGGAAGTAATACGGATTTCCTTTCTCTGGAACAGTTAGTTACCAGAAGCGGAAATAGGCCCAAAATCAACTTCAATATCGGGACTGGCTAACAGTGAAATGCCCCAGGCTTCTTTAGCCGGTTCATGTTGGTGAATTTTCACAAAGTCTTCATAGGCATTGACCCGCTCCTCGACCCACTCCCCTATGGGGGCGGCCCCTGAGCGCACAACTAATTCAGAAGCTGAAAACATTCCACCTTCTTTGATCGTACCCTTCGGAAGATTGGGGCTCCAGATATACTTAGTGGAAACTGGAATGACGAGAAGATCGGTATCAAGAGAGATATACACCGCCGCATAGGGTTCAGTTCCTTCTGACGGAGCGGCTTTTAATCTCCACTTCCAGGTGATGATGGGGAGCCCCTTCGGGTCCCATTTCATTTTCTTAAACACACGCTGACCCGCTCCCTTGGCGGAAAGAAAATTCAGATCCCCTTCCGAATGCAATACATAGGATTTCTGAGCCTTACCCATATTCCGTTGGGCCTCCCATCCTTTGGGAAATCCATCTGGTCCTTTCATGGAAAAATCCTCTAACACCAATGGATCGGCCAAAGCCGGGAGCGCGATAACGGATACCCCCATCACCCCGACAACACACAGGAGGAAGGAAACCATCCAAAGAGTGGATCGAAATCGAGTCTTGATCATCATAACGGTTGAACCTCTCGTGAATTAGAAGGTAATAGCGTGGTGCCTTCGGCAATCAGGGGTTCTTTAAGGGAGGCAACATCCCGCCCTTTACTGGCAATCCAAAAGAGTACCAACGCAGAAAGCCAAAACACAACCAGGTTCAGAGTGACCATTTTGGAGGCAAACTCTATTGTTGGCGTGAAGGCCCAAGGCGATACATCTGGTAAGACCTCATTCACATGCCAGGATAACCGACCTGATGAACGAATATAGCCCATCAATCCCATGACCCAGGTAAAGGCCGCAGCCAATCCAAATAGGGTCACCATCCCACGAACGGATATTTTACCCCAGACCATAGGTTCATGCACGACTGATCCCTTCAACATGGCTCGGTTCAGGAACAGTCCCCCTACGAGGATGGTGAAGGTTGTTAAGGCCTGTGGAAACGAGAGTCCCACTCGAACGTTGGCTGGTAAATAGAACCCATACACAGCTAACCACCCTATATTGAGAATCCCAATCGCAAACATACTCATCAGTATATAGTTCCCGGCCTTTTTCCAGGATACAGTAATCGTTCGATTGACTCGTCGGAATAAGATGTAGCTGATGGCCGTCAAACACATCATGATATTAATCGCGCCATTTTTCGCCGACATGACTCCATAATTTCCAATGACAGGATGTTGCGCACCACCGACCGCCTTGACCTCCGTGGCTGTCATCACCAGAGTATGTGGGGTAAACCAGACGAGAAGGCAGGCCGTCAGTCCAAGGACCAGCGCCTTAAAGGCTGGCTCATATCGACGACCACCTTCCATAGCTCCAGATCGTTGCCACAGGTAATAATTAATTCCCAAAAAGAGAACACCGACTAAGAGGGCCTGAATTACGAAGAGCCAGGTTAACAACCCGCCCATCATCGTCATCCCCATACTTTGCCGAAAGGCAAACACCGTTTTCATGAGCCAATAGCCTGCAAACGGCATGGGCAATAACGCACAAACCGTAATGATTAAAAAGCGATATCCGACCCAATCATAATAAGCCCGCTCTTCTTCAGATTTCGTTGTAAAAAACCGGTACGCCGCATAGGCCATGACAACCGATCCCCCTAACATGAGATCAGCCAAAAACCGGTGGGCATTGAGGGGATTCCACAGAGCGGAATGGAGGAGATGCCAGATATTGCCTAAAAAACGCCCGTCACTATCAACACCAGCCGGCGCCATCATGAAAGCCGCCCATGCATTTGCCAGGAATAACAATAACGCACCGGTTACATTCGTTAGCACACCCAGGGCAGCATGTCCCCACTTTCCTACAGGTGAGGACAGAAGATCCCAACTATAGTAATACGTCAGGAGAAAACAGGTTTCCCCTAAAAAGACTAGGGCATACACGGGCATCAACGACCGAAATGTCCCGCCCATATAGGACATAAAACTTGGGTACAACAACAGGAACAGACCAAGCATCACTGCACCCAGCAATGCAGTCATCGAGAACGCCAAAAGAGAGACTTTTAAAAAGTCCCGAGCCAACCAATCATAACGCTTCCGGGCCGCCGGATCTTTGGTCATGAGCCCGACCAATTCAAAGATCAGACAAAAAATCGGTAAGGCCAGGACAAAACCACCAAAGTAGGTATGCTGTTGCGTGACAAACCAGACAAGGAGTCGATTATCCAAGGAGCGATATTGAAAATAACTTTCCGCTCCCAATTTGGGAGCAGCAGGCCCACTTGGAACTCCCTCGGTTTGATAATAAATATCTTTTGAAGATTGTGCCAAACTTGCACCACTTGGCACCGTTTCATCGATGAGATCCGCATTGGCCCAGATAGGTATGAGCAGGGCAAGAAAGAATAACAGGCAGAAAGACAACCGGATCCATCTAGGCCTTGGATGTTTTTGGTTTTGAGAAAAGGGCATCATCATGACACTATCTTCATCCTCGTCCCGCTAATTCCGACTTCCGGATGAACCGAGCATCGCTTCAGGGGTTGGATCACCGGAGGTTTGCGAATCTGGAACAACTAAAGGCTTCTCTTTCGAGAGGATACCCATCACAAAAGGACATCTCAATAAGGTACTCGGAATTTCTTGACGGACCTGGTCTTCAAAGGCCCGGCGGTTTCCTAAATACCAACAATAGAGGGTCATCATCACTCCAACCGTGACGGCCATACCCAACATGGTGGTAGGTGGAATCGGATCTTGACCAAACACATAGAGTGCAAGACCGAGTAAGACAAGAAAATAGGTGGCGGCAAACGCCAACCCGGGCCACCACCAAAAACGAAAAAGCTCTGACCAGGGCGTACCCGACAATTGCCTCAGCCAATTCCCTGGGCGAAGCCCGGAAAAATAGGCCATGAGCCCCAACGTCCCGCCCAAGAGGGACACGAGAAAGAATTGACCTAATTCACTGTGGAAACCAAATCCAACGGCCATACTGCTCCAGCCCACCAGCAAAGAAAGGAATGACGCTAACAAAAACCATTGAGCCACCACTCTCTTCTGTCCAAACACCAGAGTCCAGAAAGGGCGACCATCCGGAAACGTAAACAACGGCTTCCCACCCACTTCCAAATACCGTAGATGGCCAATTTCAAATGCATCTCGAGCGACCGATGTGGATGGAATGATCAAAGCCATCATGGCAGGACCATCCGGGTGAATCAGGAAATCATAATTGGCGAGAACACGTAGCAAGGCCAAGACTAGTAACGAGAGTTGGACTCCATAGGCAAACCCAACCCAACCTACTAACCATGCGACTCTTCTTGGACCATCCTCTCTCCAGATAACAGAAAGGGATGCCTGACGGCCTCGAGTATAGGCCCAGAGCGCCGTGGCCGCTGCAATACATCCACTGAGCAGGAGAAGGGAGAAGACATCGTGAAAGGGGGTCACAAGTTTGAGCAATCGGTAGAGTGCAAAGGCGACGAGTCCCGGCCACAACATGAGCCACCGCTTTCGCTTTCGAAACTGCTCCTCTGTCACCGCTAGCGTCAAACTGGGAAGCACTCGCAAGGCAAACCGATGGATCACAACTGCCCCTCCTGCCCCTTTGGCGCAGCCATACCAAAATATCGAGCCTTCACTTCCTCCATAAGGGCAATCGTGACTCGACCATCCCCATGTTCGGCAGCCGTTCGTTCCAACTCAATCTTGGCCATCGCACGTATCGGTCCTGGAATATTCGAAAGACGCGCTTCGGCATCTGGATCCCATTCAACAGCGCCTCCTTGTTTGGCCTGGGCCAGAAGGTCAAACGTGATAACACGTTGCCCAACAGTTCTCGTATAATCTTCCACTTCTTCTTTAAACAGTTTGGCGATATAGGGAGGTTTCCGATTCAACACATGCCGGGCATCATCCGACCACATGATTCGATCAACCAAACTTGCGACGTCTTTCTTCGGACCTTCGAGGCCCACCCAAAGTCCACATCCCAAACATTCGGATCGCACCATCCAATGTTCAGGATTTTCGTGAGGCGCTTCCTCCACTCCCTCGGTATGCATCCACCGCCCACAAGCACACACCAACATGGATTACCCTATTTTCCCAGGATAGAGAATGTACAACATGGTATAGGTCAAGGTTCCCGTCACGAACAAGACACAATACACCACCATGGTGAAGGCACCTAAAACCCGATGCCGGTGACCACCATCCGGCCAGATCCGTTGGAACAGCATTTCAAGGCCGAGGACCAATCCAACAATAATAAGCAAAGCAAACCACACCACAAATCGTGCCACACGAAATTCATCCAAGGCATACAGCACAAAAAAATAGGCAACGACCAATCCGGTGACCGCTGCCAAAACCAAACCGGCCCGCCCCCACGATAAACGCAAGACCTGACTTTTGAGAATCCGTCGCCCCTCCACAAAGGCTTGAGCTCGAAATCCCAGCACAATCATATAGACCGCCATGATCAGGCCTATGGTGACAAGGATAATGTGAAACGTCAAAATAGGAATAAACACATTGTCGTAAAGAGCTTGGGATCCCCCAAACCCCTCCTTTCCTTCAAAGGCAAGGACACCAAGTTGCCGGAAAAGATAATAACTGACAAAAAACGAGAGCATCGCCACCATCCCACCCAACATTAACCAATGGTGGGCATCGCTTTTGTTGTGTTTGGCCTGCCACCATCCAAGAACAAACAAGGCTGTAAAAAAAGTAGCCATGAGCTGACTCACATCAGCCCCCACCGTCGCATGGGTCATAAAGAAACCTGGCTGTCTTAACCATTCAGCCATATTTATCCTTTCGTCGCTTTCACGCCCTGGACGACAGCCGTTTGTTCTAATTCCTCAATATGTGACAGTTCGGCTGCCTGCATCCATTCCCTGGCTTCTGAAGTTTTATAACATTGCCCCTTCTCAGTATTGACCAATATGTGTACCGCGAAAGCGGTTACCCAAGCCGGACCAGTCCCGGACTCATCCAGAAACCGATCTTTGATAATCAACCGTCCTCCAGGTTGTAAATGTATTGAGCACTTTTTGACCAAAGCAGCATTGGTTACATAATCTTGGTAGTGCAAAATATCCGACATTAAAATAAGGTCATAGGGACCACCGAGGGAATCAGAGTTAAAATCCCCAGACAGGAAGGAAATCCGATCGGCTAATCCGGCATCTTTGACGACTCGTTCCGTAAGAGTCAACGTCTGCTTCAAATCAAAAATGGTTCCTTGTACATGCGAATAGGCCTGACAAAAGGCAATAGAATTGGTTCCTGCTCCACCTCCAAGATCAAGAAAGGTTTTGACCTTTTCCAAATCAAGTCGTTTGGCCAATCCCGGACCGCTTTGCTGGCCGATTCGATCCAGGACAGAGAGAACATTCCCCCCTAACTCAGGGTCGTTGGTAAAAACATGTCCGGAAATAGGTGAATGTCCTGTTCGAACCGTTTCTTCCAGATGACCCCAATTGTTCCATTCCGCATCGTGAAGTAAAAGCAAATGCCCCACATATTGGGAGCTTCCTTTCACGAGATGTGTCTCAGCCACTTTCGAATTCGAGAATTGGCCTTGGTCAACCGTTAACACTCGCATCGCCACGAGAGCATTCAGGAGAAATTCGAGGACGCGGGGATTCCCTTTCAAGTCGGTGGCAATTTGTTCCACGGTCCTCTCCTGTTGGGCCAGGACCGAAAATACGTCTAGTTTTACGGCGGTTAAGAGAATTTTGGTTTCCCAATAATAGCCAAGCTGAAACATCTCGGCTAATGACAGTTCCCGTGGCACTGGATTCCCCTAAATTGTTTCCTCTAATCAGTTACTAGCAAATCCAGGCATCATAAACGGATCTCTTCGACAAAGGCAAGGCGACCAAAGTCAGATTCACCGGAGGGAAAGCGTACATATTTCAAAATGATAGAACCCCCTCTCCACAAATCCAACCCACCATAAAAAAAGGGCAGTGGCTACAATAGCCACCGCCCTTTTTATGGTAAATCAAAAAGGTCGTAAATTACAAAATAAGGATTTTACTTCTTCGCAACCTTGAGGTCAGCCGTGACGGATGCGCCGTCCTTCACTTCAACATCCGCTTCAACTTCACCGGCAAAGGGATGCCATGCCTTGATTTTATGTTTGCCGGCTGGAACATCCTTAATTTCAAACGTCCCATCTTCCTTCACCACTGCGAAAAACTTGTTCTTCACGGGCAGGAAGAAGGATTGCATAAACTCATGTTGGTCACATTGTAAACGGAAAATAGAACCGAGCTTGGTTTTCCGCATTTTGATTTTTTTCTCGAGTTTTGAACCTTTGGTGGCCAGACCAATATTGAAGATGGTTGAGGAACTGGCACCTTTCACTTCGAAAGAATGTGGGTTATGCAGCACGCCTTCTTTGGACTTAGGATCATCAGGATCCGCATCATTATTGACCACACGGAATTTTGCCTTATTAACAACTACCCCTGTGTAGGGTTGGAACTCACAGAATACCGCCACGGCATCTGTACCCTTGTACCCCTTCTGCCAGGCCTTATCATTGATATCGGTAACGGCAACAACAGCAGCTTTCAGGGCACCACCAGCACCAACTTCAATGGTATGTAAAAAGCGTTTATCCCCATCCACGAGACTCTTGTTCGGAATCTTAGGACAAAACTTTGGATTTGGAAACTTAGAAAAAAGAAACTCTTTTTTTTCAGCTTTCCCATCATAGGTGACTTTCCCAGTGATGGTCCCACCCGCCTGCGCCAGCATTGGAGCGGCGAGGAGGATAGCCCCCATTAAGAACGTCACTGAATACGATCGACGAATGTTCATTCTCACTCCTCCTTACGATTAAACATGTGTACCCAATCTTCGGGCCTTTAATTAGCTTACTCTAATTACAGACCACTCCACAACCCACAATTTTTTCATGTATTTCGCAGCAATATATTAACTGCACAGATTTGCACAGAAAAACATGTGAAAACCTGCGCCTTATATCAAGTTCAAGACCGACGTGTCAAGACAGAAGTGGACATCCTCGATGCTCTTCCATAGACGTCCCGTCATTCCCCATCTCTCACTCAGATGGTTTCCCGGATACTCTACTCTTTTCCGTTTGAACCAGAACCAATTGAGCCCGCCCTGGAAGCTGATCAGGGTCTGTAATAGGAGGAGAACAAAACTTGTCGGTACAAACAAAAGCCTGAGGGAATTTCTGCACCGGAAAGGTCACCTCGCCCACCTGCAAAGAGTCGCGATCTGGATCCAAAAGCCGTACAATTTTTCCAGGGATATACAACCGCATGGCTTGTTGATACAGGGCTTTTGTCTTGGGATTGGCGCTCTCACCTATAACGACAAGATTGAGGGGATAATTCAACACCCGATCAACAGCTGTCCCTAACAAGGCAATGGGAAGAGCTGACTCAGATGTTAAAACAACTCGTAGGGCTAATTTCGCCTTTTCAAGATACTGGGGTTTATGCGTCAGGTGGGACAAGGTGGTCAGTAGGATCGCTGCATCAACATTCTCTTTTATAGGTTTTTGAGAAAATCGTAACAGGCCCTCCTCATCACCTACCCGAGGCCGATCATAAAATCCACCACCCTGTTGATCTTCAAGCCGTTCAATCATGATGTCAACCAGCTGGACGGCACGCTCAAGGTACGTACGTTTGCCGGTCGTAAAGTAGGCCTCCACCAAGGCATGTCCAAATGAAGTCTGGTTTTGCAGAATTCCATTCCATTTAGGAATGCCCTGTACCACCGAATGCGCCATTCCCAACCCGGCTTGAAAGCGCTCACGAAACATGGCCTCTAACGTTTGTAACGCAAGGTCTTTATATTGCTCTCGTCCCAAGACCTGATAGGCGCGAAGGTAAGCCCTAATCATCTTGGCATTTGAGTGGGTATACATGGACGTATCCACTTGTGGAAGGCCGATGGATCTCCGTTGACGATCAGGATACTGGTAGTACTGTTTACCGGGCACTTGACCCACAAACGAGTTTTGGCTTGAAAAAAACCCATCCCGTTGAGGGTTGGTCAAGAAAGCTGCGACATAGGCAGAAAGTTGCTCCACGACCTGTCGATACCGCTGGTCTCCAGTGACCTGGTAGGCCTCCAAATAATTCAACAGATTATTGGCCTGCACCTGGAGAACTTTTTCGTAATGGGGATTCGTCCAATCAGGGTTTTCAGCATACCGAAAAAACCCACCCCACTCCGCATCAAAAAGGACCAACTGCTCATCAAGGGTTTTCAACATCATCTGCTTCATGCTCTCTTCACGAGTCCTATGAAAATGAAGAAAGCCAAAATGAATCGCTTCCGGTTCAAAAAATTTTGGTGCACGCCGGAACCCACCATGGATGGGATCAAAACTCTGGTACATTGTTGCCACAGACTGCGCAAGAATCGCTTGTTCAATTGAAGTCTCCGGCAACGTTTTTTCTGCTAACGCCTGTTCAATTTGACTCCATACCTTGGCCGCTTGCGACTGAAATTCTTCTTTGTGCTCCCGGTAGGCGGCCAGGGTATCTTCTAGAACGATTTTCATGTCTTCGGGATCCAGAAAATTCCCCTGATACAATATCTCTCCCGTTTGAAGTAACACCGCTGTCGTAGGCCACCCTCCCTGCCGATACCGCGCTTCAATATCTGGACGTTGATCCGAATCAACCCGTATAGGAACAAATTGCCGATTCAGCAAATCGATCACCTCTCCATCAGCATAGGTTGTTCGCTCCATCATGTGGCAGGCGTGACACCAAACCGAAGTTAAATCCAAGAGGACAAGCTTATCCTCTTTTCTTGCGCGATCAAAAGCCGGAGTGTCCCAAGACTGCCAATGAATCCTGTCAGAGGACGTATCGTGCGGAAGTATTTGTGTGGAGCTTGTGGCCTTCGGTGAGACCACGTCAGTTGCCAGAGGGACCTCAGCCTCTGAAGATACCGTCGTGGCTAAACCTACATCGGTAAGAATGAGGGCAAGAAACGCCGCACCGAAGATATGAAAGACAACCAATCCGCTCTTACGCACTGAATTCACGTCCCTCCATTATAATTTTTCGTGCCGAGTTGACGAAGGAGACAACACCTTCATTAACGCACTCGCCGCTGTGGCACGAACAGCTTCATCAGTATCATGAAGGGCTCGACGAAAAACTTCTATCAACTCTCGCCCTCCAATTTTCCCTAAACTTTTGACAGCGGCAATTCGAGGACGGGGAACCGCATCATTGACAAGAAAGGCCAAAACTTCTATCACCTCACGCCCTCGACCATGCGAGAGCGCACGGGCAGCAGCAGATCGAATGCCTGGATTTTTCTCTTGAATGAGTGCTTGCACTACATGGGCGACTTCCTGAAATGGCCTTCCAATGCGAAGCAAGGAAGCCAGCGCCGCCGCACGCATCCCAGAATTGTTATCTTGGAGAGCCTTCCGGAGTGCAGGAACCGAAGCAGGAGAACCAATCGTTCCCAGACTAACGGCCGCCACCGTACGGACTGCAGAAATAGGATCTCGAAGCATAGCGATCAAGACGGGGACAGCCTTGTCATCTTTCAATTTTCCCAAGGCAGCAGCTGCTGCCGCCCGAATGGAGGGTTGCGGGTCGTGTATCGACCCCTTTAAAATTTCGAATCCTCGTGGATCACCCAATTCTCCCATCCATTGAAGAGCCGTTCGTCGTTCAAAACGATCTTCAGCCTGGGCTGACTTACGTAAGGCCGTCCATTGCCGCTCTTGCCCCAGCGCAAAGAGCGCCCCGACTGCGGCAACCCGAACCATCGCTTGCTCATCCTTTAGAAATGGACGGATCAAAGGAATGACAGCGACATCCCCAGATCGTCCCAATCCCTTGATGACCGTTCCACGCACCAAACCCGCCTTATCTTCCAAGGCCTGCCGATATCGCTCCGAACGTTGCCCACGTGCTACTTGACCCAAACCCTCCGCAGCCAAGGCTCGAACGAGACCCGATCCATCACTTAATCCTTCTTCTAAAAATGGGACCATCTCATCCGACTTTAATTCCTTTAACGCGGAATAGGCAGCCCCACGCATTTGCTCACGCATATCTTTACGAAGGGGAAGAATAAAACCTAATGCGACTTCACGAAGCAGTGCCTCATCATCTTCTCCTCGATCACTCTTAAGTCTTTCATATTCCTTCAAGGCCTCGGTCGGCTTTGCAGCACCGAGGAATTCTCTGATTGTGGAAGCCGAGGGGGGGTGGGGAGACGACTGCTCGGCGGTCAACACCCGAGGACTCTTCCCGGATCGCACGAGTTGACCCGTGTTGGCTTCGGCAAGCACCACGCCACTGAGGATTACCACAATCACCGCCAGAACAATTCGATAAATCCAGTGGTTCTTGTTTCGCAGATGTGCCATTTAATACTCCTCGAATGGACGTGGTAGCTCTTGGGCCTCGATGCGTTGATAGCCCCTCGGTACATCAAAATAATACCCTGGCTGTCGAGAGAATACGACATGTTGATATTCGATCGACCAGTCTCGATGTTTGTTCAACAACTTAACGACAAATCCCCTCTCCTTATCAGTCCATTGATAATACACCTCTCTTCGACCCTGACGCTCTACCACGACTTCAAATAAAATAGCGGCTCGGCCATCAATCATTCCTGGGCCAATTCTTTTCCGCTCAATTTCCCCTTCGAGTTTGGTGGCGGTAGGAAGCCGATGGGCGGAAAGGAGTGGAACCGCCACAAAAACGCGTCGTTCAGAAAAGAGATACCAGAGTTCTTGTTGATCCTCTCGTATAATCGTTACGCTGGCATATCCATATTCGGTCTTGACGCCCCCACGATGTTCCAAACGATAACGGTCAGGCTTGGCAAACAAGAGAGCGTCGACTTGCTCCCCTCCCCGAGACCAAATGATTCTGGCAGAAAATTCCGTTCCCTTGAGTTGCTGCTCTGAGGTCTGACCATAGGCTAACCCTGAGGTTGCCCCCACATTTAGAGGGAATAGGGCCAGAAGAACTAAGAAAGGAAGGAGAACTGGGGGGCACGATGCATGGGGGGTATGTTCACACACAATCTACGACTTATTGTTCTTGAAGGAGAGGGCGAATCTTGAGGGAAGGTCGCCCAATGGCAGCTGGACCAAATCGCGGAGGCCGCTGGATGGTATGAGACGTCCGTTTTTTCTCAGGAGCCTCGAATTCGAAGGCTTGCTCAACCATTCCCTGAGGTGGAATGACCACTTCTTGTTCAATGACTTTGGGGACTGAAGGGTGCCATATCCGAAGACGATAGGTGCCGGGAGGAATGCCCTCTATAAGAAAATGGCCTTGAGAATCGGTAATGGCGTAATAGGGATTCTCAACGGCTAGAGCCCAACTCATCATATACGCATGAAACCCACATTGCATGACAAAGGTACGCCGCCCATGGGTAAGGTGAAACTGCTGGACTAACGACCGCCCAGGCTGATGACTGTGCAAGGCATGTAAGTCTCCTCGCTTATGCTTATGATTAAATGGTAAGGGAGAATTAAAGAGGACTCGTGCCCCACGCTCTCGTGACGTTTCGTAGGCCTGAATATCGTGCATCACGGGATCCATATTGACAACTTCAACCCCATGACCATCCCGAACAACAGTGGTAAAGGGTAAAAATTGGCAATCACGAGCTTCCACCTTTGGCACGGAAAGGGTGAAGGGCTTTCCCCCCTGGACACCCTCAATGGTCACAATGGCTCCCTGGAGTTTATCATTCGAATCCACCACGAAATCAGGAAGCAGTCGCCACCCCTTTCCATTTGAAATCCGACCACAATATTCAGGATCAGGAAACGTAATCAGGTTGAATGCTTGAGGTGGTGGGATGTCTCCGCGCAAGCTCACGGTTCCCTCCAGGGTCCCTGGATTCGACACCTCCCGAACTTCGTAGGACCAGGCCTGTGGAATGATTGTCCCAACAAACAGACTGGCCACTATAAATGATCGCAACATTGTTCCCATCACGTGATAACCTGTTACGGTTTCTGAAGTCGTAAAGAGGGAGTAATTTCTTCCTCACCCCGTAAAAGCTCCAACCCAAAACGCGGATTGCTATTCAATTCATGTACACTCCGACGTCCCACAGGAGCCGTATAGGTAAAATTCGCGAGTGAAGCTTTTTTTTCGGACACGGTAACAGTTTGTTCTAAATAAGCCTTCATACCTGGATGCCACGCCGAGAGGGTGTATGTACCCGGAGGAACATCCTTTATTATAAAACGACCATCTTCCCCCGTTATAGAAAAATAGGGATTTTTGACGACCACCCCCCAAGAAAACATATAGGGATGAAATCCGCATTGCATAACAAATATATTACGGCCCTTTTTTAGTTCGACCTTCTCAATCATTGGTTCGCCGGGTAAATGCATATGGCTATGCTTTTTAAACATCCCAATGACCTTGTGAAAAGGATTCATCGGTAAGGGACGATTAAATAGAACCCGAGCCCCGCGCTTCCTTGCGGTTTCATACCCTTGGATATCATGTTCAATGGGATCCATATTGATGACTTTAATTTCATCTTGAGCTCTCAGCACATTGACGAAGGGGAAAAAATCACAATCTTTTGCTTCAATTTTGACTTTCGGAACATCAAAGGGTTTTCCTTCCTTGATCTCACGTAGCATCACCACAACATCTTTGAGTTGTTGATTGGGTCCAATGATAAAATCTTCTACAATTCTCCAACCTGTCCCTGTTGAAATTCGCCCGCAATAGACCGGGTCAGGAATTGTCACAAGATTAAAGGCCATGGGACGAGGCTTGTTTCCCTCTATCGTTACCTGACCTTGGATCGTTCCACCATTGGTAACCTCAATTTCGGAATAGGCCTCTACGGACGCTCCGTTCCCAATCAGAAAGCATAAAACTGCACCGACACTGACCTGCCAAAACTTCATGAAAACCTCCCCGCGACAACAAGAAAAAGATTTGGTGTGGTCATTCGGTTCCGGCCTAACCGATTACATAACCTACCCTGTTCGTCCACCCCACTCCTGCACCAGGCAAAAAAAACGGGGAGGCCGAGCTTCGGCCTCCCCGTGTATCGCATGAGGAAATGCGAAAGCTTGGGACTATTTTAACACGACGGGCTTGAGTTGCCCAACGCCCTCATTGTCCTTCTTGGCATGCTCAACCCCGGGTTTTGACCCGTGGAGGGGCAGCACAGACTTATCCCCTGCTGGAAGTACCCTGAAATACCCCCATTGGCCAGATTGCGAATAGGGTAACCGTTGGTTACTCCAGACATAATCCCCAGCCAATGCATAGGGCCCACCCGCAGCAGGGATATAGGCATCAATTCCCTCGGACCCTGCGAACTCAACAACGCTAATTTGGTCCGCACCTTCCATAAAGGGCTCAATTGGCCATTCATGTTTTTCTACACTGAACATACCATTTTGTTCATTGCTGGCCCCAAACACGTGGATCCGAACAGGGTCTCCTGCGTGCGCCCGAATGATTGGGGTGGCAGGATCCTGAGGTTCATCGACATTACAGGGTTGGAACATCCGTCCCAATGAACATTCAAGGGCATCTTCACGATAGAGATAGGGTTCCGCTCGATAGTTTACACCAACGAGACCGGCCACATTTTGCACATAGGGCATAAAGCTCGTACCGATAATATTGTCCTCTTCTTGGAAGTACAAGGCAACATCCCGGTAATTTGCTCGTTTTTCATTTCCCTGAATAGACCGATCAATAATGACATCGGCAGCCCAGCTATTTTTTAACGAGATATCTGCCCCAGTATTCGGATCACGATATTTCGATCCTTTGGGACCAATGATCACTGCACCAAACAACCCATTCCTGGGGTTCATGGCCACGTTGCCAAAGTCCCAAACAAGGGACTGTGTTTCCCCAATAAATGGATCTGCATAATAGGTATAGGTTCGGCTTTCACCTGGCCCAACTGTTTGGTCGCCAGGATTATTCCCCAAATTAACACCTTGGGAATCCTTCGGATCAAAGGCAAGGCTAAAGGCCGAGAAGGACGCTCGACCTTTTTTCATTTTATTCGTCAATTTAACTTTAATACAGTCGCCCACGTTCCCACGAATGGTAAGCGGCATGGGGTGGAAATCACCATCGACTTTACTGGCTTCTTCTTCAAGCACATAAATCTTGGCATCAGGATTTTTTAATGTGATCTTGCGCTCAAAGTCCACTTCGATGGCTTCTTCCACATTGTGGTTGAAATTCATCGATGGGAAATCAATCGCATTCACATTAAAGTTTTTAACCGGAGCATCCTTGGGACAGACAGGCAAAGGCTTAAGCTGTCCTTCATCTCCATATCCGCGATTGGGCAGCGGTTGAAGATCTTTCACAGGCTTTTCCAATACCCTGATCAATCCCCATGACCCTTCAGACAGCTTCGAACTCCGACCGTTGTAATACATGTAGTCACCCGGTTGGAGTCTTGGTCCACCTGCTTGAGGGACAACCAAGTCATAGCGCTCGGCAATACCGATATGAATCGAATTCTTTCTATTGGCATCTCCGGCATACCGCTCGGTGAGGAAGTTGTGTCCAGAAACTGTAAAGACATTACTTTCATTCATTGTCACATCGATCAACCGGAAGACAATGGAGTCTCCAAGATAGGCTCGAACCATCGTCGTACTTGGATCGCCGTGAACTTTGCTACTAAAGACCTGAGCCGTCTCAGGGTTATTGGCTAACCGTTGCGCAAAAGGTTCAGCTCTAAAATTAATAGCCCCACCGGTGGTATGCGTTCCTCCGTTTAGGAAGGGCATGGGAGTCATTTTAATCTTCTCATTCGGGGGCATCTGGAAGGACACGGTCCGTCCAGACTCTAAGGCCACATCAATTGGCTGACCAGGAGGATTCCCGGCAGTAACCACGTTCACGGTATGCGGCACGGTATCCATGATTTGGATCATGATTTCTCGGAAACTTCCGCTGACGCCATACCCCACCGGCTCAATGGTGTGGATGTCCATGATTGGACCCGTCCGCTTGGGCTTCCCAGTTTTTGGATCATGATAGGTCGATCCAAACGGTTCGATGAGGAATGAACAGACGGCACCATGCGGCCAGGTCGTTCCTCCGAAGGCATGGTCGTGACAGAAAACAGACCCCACATCCGCATCAGCCCAGAACCGTTGACGAACAAACTCAACCGTCACGATATCTCCCTTGGGATGGTTATGTTTCAAGGGGTGCTTAAACGTAATGACATTACCTTCAATTTTTTTGATACGCTTAATTTCAGACCCTTCGACATTATCCGCACCAACGAGCAGGACGGTACCAACGTGATACTGTTTGGCATTCGTGACCGCAATACGGGTATGCCCTTTCTTGGCTGCCTTCGTAAACTTCGCATTCATCGGGACAGGCAACCCTTTCTTTTTCTTCTTTTCAAACATGGTGAACGGTCGGACGGATTGTTCGTAGGAAAATCCAGAAATCACGCCATCTGAAGCTTGATTATCAAACTGCACGAAGTGGAAGTGTGTATTGATCTTGGATGATTGGAAATTGGTGACGTCATCATCTTCCCACTCACTTGTGAGGATCCAATCCATACAGTCATAGATATTAGCTCGAAAGACCAACGGCACCTTCAAGTCATTATTGGCCCGAATGGCTTTCTCTTCATCATGTACCACGTACAGCAACCCATTGGGATCCACGACTGCAGGTTCTTTACCCTGGGCGGCCGATAATTCAATGGGAAGCTTAATAAAGTGAACATTGTATTTCTGGGAGCCAGCTCGCTCAGGACAAAGGCTCCAACGACCGTTTTCACCAGGTTTGGCTGGTTCAGCAGAGGGTTGTCCATCTGGGTCGAGATGGATCATTTCTAACCATGGTGCTGGATTTCTATCTGGAGAGAATGGAGCCCGCTTTCCAAAGTGCGGCGTAAGCCAAGGCCAAGCAACCTTCCCGGTTTTTGGCTCGAATAAAATAGGACGACGTACACCCTCCTTATATTTATTTTGCCAATCCGCATGATATTTCGGATTATGGGTCGTGGCCTCCCGCTCACTCATTGCGGTTTGCCCCTTCCAAGTCCAATCAACCACGGTGGCATCATAGGCTTTGATTTGGCCTACTTCATCTTTGGTATGACCGGGCATCCCTCTGGTTGGCAATTGCATCTCAACCCAATCATATAACGTGACCGTAGCTGGGTTGGTTTTCCAGTTAGATTTTCCCTTTGGAATAATTTTGAATTTCTTTCCAAACCAATTCACCGTTGTTCCAACTAACTTATCGGAAGTCACCGGAAGGGTAATTTTCCCCATCCGATCTGGTAATTCACGAAGATCCGGCATCACATCGTTGTGGTTATCGCCAACTTGGAGCGTATTATAGACCCGCCAATAGCCCCACATTCCGGCCACATAGTGATGGGCGACATGGCAATGGAACAAGAAATCACCAGCTAGATATTGACAAAGACCTGAACCACATTCGGTTTCCAAATCTAATGCCTCAGAAGGCCCAATCACTTCCACGTCGACCCGATCTGACTTGGCACGAATCAAGGGATACTTTAATGGGCCATTTTGCCCCTTATGCCACATCGGCATTTGATCAACGGCCCGTGGACTCCTGGCCCAACGAATCGCACCACCATGGGGATGGTGGGAATGGAATACTTCCGAACCACCATGGACCAATCTAAATTTAGCCGGGTCCCCAAGGTAGCTTCGCGGAATGGTAGTAGCAGCATCACCAAAGGTGTAGCTGCTGTAGGCCATGGACTCGTCCTCAAAACCGAAATATTCGTGTTGCACATGCATATTGTCGATGCCAAAGGGTTCACTTCGGTAGTTCAAGGCGCGCGCACCTGGACGATAGGCATCGGTTAATGGATCACGTTGGGGAAGGAAGTCTCCGTGTTTATTCACCGGACGGAACGCTTCATCACCAACCTCGTGATAAATCAACACAAATTCTCTAAAGTCGGGGCCCGCTCCGTTCTTAATGATGGCTTGCCACCCACTGGCCATAGGCGTGGCCTCACCGGTACCAAGGGGATCTAAATATTCAGACCCACGTGGCTCAACCACAAAAGTGCCGAACATTCCCATCACGGTTAATTCTCGGTCGTTACTATAGCTATGGAATTGGCGCCCCCCTTCTTGGGCATCAGGATGGATGTACCATTCCATTTCGATCGTCTTTTCGAATTCGGCAATAGCATCAGGATTGGTCGTGGTGGCTGGCTGTCCTGTTTTGGACATGACCATGCTTGACCCATGGATATGGAGGCTGGCCTCTTCCTCACCTTCCAAATCATTCGTGAGGCTGATCTTGACGCAGTCTCCTTGGTTACCACGGATAACCAGCGGTTGAATGTATTGATCTTGAATTCCATTTTTGATCCCACCAGGATCGCTGTGCCCTTCTACTTCGCGGGCTTTGGCGTTGGCGGCTTCTTCAGCACGAACCTTCTCAATATTTTCTTTAAGGACATACATATACCCCGGATAATAATCTAACCAGGCATTGAGGGTAATTTCGACATTGATCGAGTGAATGTCATATTTCCTCACTGGGGCTGTAGCCGGACAACGCCCAGCGGTCATGGAAACTGGCTCCACATCAGGATCAGAAGCCAAAAGTGCATTGGCCCCGCCTCCACCATATTGGTGCATCATGGACATATCGTTATAGCCACCGGTATTAGGCTTCTGATGAGCCATCTCCTTGTCCATTTGCTTCATCAACCGTTGATGCTGCAATTCGACCAGGGCAGAGCGTTCTGCACGACCTTCAATGGCATTTTCGACGACAGTTTGGCCTTTTAACTTTTCAGCCCAGGCAGGAGTTTGACGGACTTTGGTGACATGCCCCTCCTTGGCAGAATGGTTCTCAAGCCCTGCGGAAGTTTCTGCAAAACCTGCTGCAGGCAGAAGCATTCCCACTGATAAGGAGAGTGCAAAAAGCCAATTGACCCTTTGAGAATTATTGAGGTGAAACATGGACCGGCCTCCATGAAAATTAAAAGTGAACAGAATGCAATTAATTGGTTATTTGGTCTTAGACAAACTCTTAAATGGTGGAGCCAAAAACGTTCTTGCCTGGATGCGCACGCACCCCTCACTCGCTCCGAGATAGACGCCAACGATACTCAAACTACACTTTGTCTGTCAACCCCAATTGAGAATTTGAAAGTGACTGGCAACCAATCAAAATCCTCTTAACAAAAACGGGCTTCTTCCATTTCCTTTTCTTTAATCTTTGAAGAAAACGAGCCTGCCAACCCGCAAATCACCTTTTCTTTCGTTGGAAGAATTTGCCTTCATTGTCTTAAGGTAAGGACAGCGGAAATCATTACAAAGGAATACAATCCCTTACCTTAAAAATGAATCCTTCTATCTGTGCTCCACCGAGATATGTCATAATATAGGGATGGTCTTGAAACGACTTCTGGTAGGCAATCCCCTCAAAACCACCCAAGCCGGAGAAGAACGGCTCTCTAAACGACTGGCTCTTGCAGTTTTTTCTTCTAACGCACTCTCTTCAGTGGCCTACGCGACAGAAGAAATTCTCTTCGTTCTAGTCTTGGCGGCCACAGGAGCCATGGCTTGGTCGGTCCCGCTGAGCATTGCCATTCTCCTCCTCCTGGCCTTCCTCACCATCTCCTATCGTCAAATTATTTATGAATATCCAGAAGGAGGTGGTGCCTATATCGTTGCCAAAGATAATTTTGGTGAAATGGCCGGACTCACCGCCGCCGCGGTCCTCATGATCGACTATGTCCTCACCGTGTCGGTAAGTGTAGCAGCGGGCGTCGCCGCTCTCACTTCCGCCCTCCCCCACCTTTATGAATACCGTATATTGCTTGGCCTTTTGGCAACCTTTCTCATTGTCATCATCAATCTTCGTGGAGCCAGGGAGTCTGGTCGCATTTTTGCGGTGCCCATTTACTTCGCCATTTCCTTGATTTTTTTCATGTTAGGGATGGGATTTGTTCAGGCCCTGACCGGGACGACCACAGCCTCTTCAGCCGGCCTCCCCGTTCCGTCTCCTGCTCTGGAAGGGTTTACCCTTCTCCTTTTATTACGAGCCTTTGCGGGTGGCTGTACAGCTGTGACAGGGGTTGAAGTGATATCCAATGGTGTCTCAGCCTTCCGGCAACCGGAAGCCAAAAATGCAGCGATCACCATGACGATCATGGCCTTTATCCTCGCTGCCTTGTTTTTTAGTATTACTTACCTCGCCTATCAATTCGACATTCGCCCTCATGAACAGGAAACAGTCTTATCCCAGGTTGCTCGAGTCAGTCTCGGAACTGGCCCGCTGTACTATCTCGTCCAAGCCGGAACAATGCTTATTCTTATCCTAGCCGCCAACAGTAGTTTTGCCGGGTTTCCACGCCTCGCCTCGATTCTCGCCCGAGATGGGTTCATGCCCCACCAAATGGCCTCTTTCGGGGACCGACTGGTCTTTTCCAACGGCATCATTATCCTTGGATTACTTGCCGGACTGTTAATCATCGGATTCCAGGGTGATACTCACGCCCTCATTCCCTTATACTTGGTCGGGGTCTTTATCTCCTTTACGCTCGCCCAGGCCGGAATGGTCAAGCGGTGGATTTCTAAGCGCGGAGTGCAATGGAAGAGTAAACTCGTCATTAATGGGATCGGTGCCCTTATTTCTGGCCTGGTCACCCTAGTCATCGGTGTCACCAAGTTTGTGGATGGCATATGGATTGTCCTGGCGCTCATTCCACTCTGTATCATGGGATTTCGTGCCATACGTGACCATTACGTGGCCTTTGCGCAACAAGTCAATCTGACGCGAGACCACCGGCCGCCCCTCCCACGCAGCAATATAATGATTATCCCCATTAGCGGTGTGAATCGAGCAACCATTCGTGCCATTGACTATGCGAGGAACCGGGCCGACGATATTCGGGCCGTACTCGTAGATGTCGAGAAGGAAGAGACGGCCCGAATTGAAATTCAATGGGCGCAATGGGGATGTGGGGTACACCTTACGGTGCTTCCCTCCCCCTACCGCTCAGTAATGCGATCTCTTATCGGCTATATTGAGGACCTCCTGGCCAAAGATCCTGAAGGGTGGGTAACGGTGGTAGTGCCGGAAATTCTCCCTGCACGCTGGTGGCAGAATATCCTTCATAATCAACGAGCTCTTATGTTAAAGGGAGCGCTCCTCTTTAAGGAGCGCGTTATTCTGACAGACGTACCTTATCACCTTGAACGCTAACGCAGGACGTGACCCATGAAAAACAAACTATCGATACTTTACATCATTTTTATTCCTCTCCTCCTATCCTTCACGTTTATTAAAATCTCTCCCAGTGAAGCCTTTACAATTGTGGAGCCAACGCCTGACACGGCGCTGACTTCAGGACAAACGGTCACGGCCCGCGTCAATCTCGGCAATGATGTGGGAATCGTCGAGGTCAGATACTACTGGTACGGCGAACGTGACGAGGTTCTCGTCAGTCAAAAAGATGACACGGCCCTGGGGGCCATTATCAAATCAGCGGCCCTGGTATCTCAAGCCTCTCACCAACCTCCTTTTGGCGGAACCCTACACATTCCTAACAACGCAATAGGAATCATGCGACTTCTTGCCGTCGCAGAAATCAGCCGAGGTCGCCTACATTCCAGAACGGTATTCGACGAGATTGAAATTGAGGTCAAACCCGATGCGAAACTCCTTGCCATAGATTTCGATGGGGATAAACCCTTAAAATTTGGGAGCGCAGGACGAGAAGCGGTCTATGCCACGATTCACTCGTTAGGAGAAGTCGCCCCAATCCCAACAGTCGGACATTACTCCGATGGGGTCACGCGCTCTATTCAACTTCCATCAACAGGAACCACGTACACAAGTTCCGACCCCTCCATTGTGAAAGTGTTTCCGGAGGGAGTCCTTCAACTCATGGGAAATGGACGTGCGACGATCACGGCATCAAACGGAGAAATAGAAGGGCAGCTCGATGTTCATATTCAGGTCCCGGAAGAACCCAACGAACCACCAGAGGCAGAAGCGGGTCCAAACAGGACGGTCAAATCCGGGAGTCGAGTAATTCTTGACGGCTTGGAGAGCTTTGATCCTGAAGGCGGAGGGCTCCGATATCACTGGAGCCAAATCAGGGGGGTGAAAATTCCGCTGTTGGACCTCAACATGCCAAAAGCCTCCTTTCAAGCCCCCAATGTGTCAGAGCCAAAACGGCTTCGTTTTCAACTCCGAGTGACCGATAAAAAAGAGGCCGACTCCTTTCCCGATCATGTTGACATTATGGTTGAGCCCTGACGACAATTTCCTTTAGTGAGAGGGTGTCCACCTAGAGCGCCTTCCTCGCTGTTGATAGAGACCTTCAGCCTCTTGTAATTCACGACGATGATGGATTAGGTCGGTGCGAAAGCGCGTTCCCTTAAGAGTCGATTCCTGAGGTCTTAAGAGCTGGCTGGCTTGAGCAATGAGCCTTTGAAGGGCACGGACAAGAGATTGCCCTGAAGCTGTCATCCATCCCCGCCGGACTGCCACACCTTTCAAATCCTGCAAAGCGTAGTTCACAGAACTTACCTCCTCTAGGCCTCGCGCAATGGACCGCAGTCTCTCTCGCTTGGAAAGGCCTTGGCCTACACCTCCCCTACCTGTCGCTTCAACGTTGGCGATTTTGGCAAATAACATGGCCCCCATGGAAAAGGTAAAGGTCGCATGAACGATACCCCGCAACGGCCGGAGGCTTCGTCGCCACGGCGAAAAAAACATTTCTTCATTCTGATCACCAGCAAACAGGTGAAACTTACGTAGCAAGAGATTCAGATGGTGATGACTATTTTCATGGACGAGGTCATCAATGAGATCTAATTGATTTCGATCAAAGACATTAATAAACGAGAGACCTGGGTAATTTCGATAACTATAACTCACCACTCCCGTGGCCTGTATCGGAATAAGACGGGAGGTAAGAAGCCCAACCAGTTGCGAGCCCTCAGGCCATACCCGATCCAAGTGAAGCAAGGCCTCCTTGACCCGACCCACAATCTCTGACCGAGGTCTGAGGATTCGACGAGGCTTGCGGTCTTTTCCATATACCAAGGTTGATCCGAGGGTCAGTCCCATCTCACCATTGCCATTCGGCTCGCGCACCCAGCAAGGCGGATGAACTTGCCATCCGTTAGCCAATTTTTCCTTGGCGAAGGCCAACGGAAAAGATTGACGTCCCACGGCCAATGCGAGTTTGCCACGAGAAATGCAAAGCCGAACCTTGGTCGTGCCTTGTGCAAGTCCCTGTCGAATGCTTGCTGGCGGTTGGATATATCCTCCATGGAGGCCGATATACAAACACCCTCCCAGTTCACCTCGCTCAAAATTAGGAACCAACCGTAGGGGAATGGATGAGGGAGAAGACCGACCAATATTCAATCCTTCTTCCACAACTCCCTCTACGAGAAACAATGACTGTTGGGTTACCTGTTGACCTAAGCGAGTCGTAAGCCGTGTCAATCGAGTTGTAAAGCCTGAGTCATGTTGACGCCCGTAAGGGAACAATTCTTCCAAATATGCATGTTCGTAATATTGTTGGGAACAATGATCCCAGGCTTGCTCCATAAAATCACCAGAGAGCCTGGCTCCAGACTCCCGATGGGCTTGCTCGAGCAGATCAACCAAAAAGAGTAAGTCATTCAAATCTTCAATCCACCCCACGACCTTCCAATGAGAGAATGCCTCATGAGGAAGGGCCTTCCTTATCAATTGAAATAAGGGAAGTGGCAGCCCTAACCTTTTCGATGAAGGTCGATACTCCGTTTCTAATTCTTCACAGACATCAACGAGCAACTGCCGCATCGTCTGACAAAATTCATGCAAAAGCCCTCTCATAAAAGTATGAGTCAAGAACCCTTTAGACCGTTTGTTCACCAATCACTCCCCCACAGCATAGGCGCGGACCAAGCCCCAACAGACCCCGAACCATGCTCAAGACGAACTCACCATTACAATCATTGACGAAGAACCAGCACCCCTTGTTATTCTTTACAGAATGGATCAGAGTGAGCCGACCAGGCTTTAGGATAAAACTCCAGGCCTTAATTCTGTCATCAGTTGTTAGACAAGGAGAATCGAGATGTTCGCAGGCCTATTCTTTCTGATGGTCCTTTTCACAGCCCTGACCCTTGGCTGTGAAGCAGAAGAAAAACCCCAACCAGAAGTGACGATCCAATTAGGGGGTCAATCTTGCACCATGTACCAGGGAGCCATCAGGTCCGCGCTCACAAAACTTCCGGGAGTACAAGAGACCGATTTTGCCAGCCGGAAAGGTCATGTTACCGTACGAGGAAACCCCGAAGTGATGAAAGCCAACCAAGTTCTTGATGCAGTGAATGGCCTTCAAGGAGAAGGATGGTTCTGCTCAGGCACGCTCGTCCGCTAAGCCTTATCTTCCAGTTTTGCTTCACTGGTTGTATTGGGCAAATCAATCACAAACCGGGTGATTGGGCTCAAGGGATGCTGGAATACACGGCAGGGAGGGATATCGACCTGCAATCGTTTAATGAGCCTCTGAATGGCCATACCTTTTACCAATTCACAGACCCAGATCTCCAATCCTGTTTCTAATTCATGATAACGCCGTCCGACACGGAACCGGGAATCTTCCATAAAGTAGGCAGAAAGAAACCCGTTAATCGCATGGACAACCCATCCATGCGTCAAGGCATACCCGGGACTGACGGCCAGTTCAACCTGCTCTTGAAATTCGCTTGACTCCAAAGGTTTCCCCCGTTGGACATACTCTACCGACACAAAGCCATAAAGTCTATGCACGATTGAAATGAAAGGGAGAATCGATTTTTCGGCATGGGAATCAAACTGGAATTGAGGAATGGGTCGGGAGACAGATTTCGTCGCAGATACCTGCTTTCGAATGAGAAAGAGGCATCAGGAAGATTCCTCTAGAAGAGATGAAAGGAACCTCCCTTGACCAACTAGTTTTTCCTTAGGAAAAGATCCAGGATTAGACTTCCCTAGAAGGTGACGAGTTGAACCGGCGCAGTCTTCAAACTCTCCCGTGTTGAAGGCTCCCCTTTGGGAAGGGAGAGTTCAACCGATTGCAAAAGACGATGAGATTGGATCACCGGATCTATAATTTCCCCACAAGAGATACACCGCCAGCCTTGAGCCCACGTTTCTCCAAAAGACTCTTGCACATCGTAGAAATAGTCTTGCACCATAAGGCCATCACATCGTGCACAATCCATACTGCACCTCCTGGTCTATGAGACAGATACGCAGGTAACCTGATCGAAACATCAGGGTCCCTCACCTACCTGATCACAGCAATGGCCATGCCAAGAACTGTACAAACTTGCGCCATAGGTGTGAACAGGTATGCTCAATCTCATCGACCTAAACCCATGGCTCAACCGTGAGAGAAATCAAGGCTGAAATTCCATGAATCAATATGGGATTATGGGGAAAAACGTTTCGGTCGGCTGGGTTTCCTTCAGACCTTCTTACCAAATAAGGATTGCATAGACAAAGTATGGCCCTCTCAAAGACAGAAATTGACGCGGTGGTCGGTGAAATTTCGTCAATTTTGGTAGGAGGTTGGATCCAAAAATTGTCTCAACCTCACCCCCACACCTTGGTGATGGCTATAAGAACCGCAGGAAAATCTTATCGACTGTTCGTATCAGTAGAACCGGAGTTCGCCCGACTCCATCTGACAACTGCGCGCCTTGCGAATCCCCCTACTCCCCCAACCTTTTGCCAATATTTGCGGGCCCACATTCAGGGAAGCCGTATTGAGCAGATTGTATCAGTGGTAGAAGACGCGTGTGGTGCGTTTCTTGTTACGCAGTAAAGAGGGGCCTCGGATTCTTCTTATCGCCCTAACAGGCAAAAGTGCCAATTTGCTTCTACTCGATCCTCATGAGAACGTACTCGCCACCCTGAAGGAAGGTCAACAACAAATAGGACAACCGTATCGCTCCCTTCCCTTCCCAAGAAGTATGGAACAAGACAAAGAGGGGATGAGCAATTATGCACCAGAGAACAGTTCCCTCTTTCCCATCTCCCACTCGATCGAGGAAGCCTACCAGCAGAAAGAACTGACGCATATCCGGGATCGTCAAAAACACCTTCGGATCAGCCAGCTGCGAAAAGCCATTAAGAAGACAAAAAGACGAATTGGAGGGCTTCAGGCTGATTTGGAAAAATCCGCCCAATATCAGCATTACAACCGATATGGCGAGTTATTGAAAGGCCATCTATCACAGATTGTTAAAGGGCAAACATCCATCACCGTTTCTGATTACTTTGATGATCAATTGCCAGAACTCGTCATCCCCCTTGATCCGAGCAAAACGGCACAGGGAAACATGGAGGCGTACTTTAAAAAGTATCGGAAGTTCGAAATGAGTGAACAACAAGTCCGTCCACGTCTCTTGGAAGCGGAACAGAACCTCCAGCAACAACAGGAGGAACTTCAGGCCGTCCTTGAGAACCGCTGGGAACCAAAGGAATACACGTTGCCGTCTATGAGTCAGTCCACCCCATCTCCTCTTCCCCTCCCCACGCGCAAAGCAAAACGAACACCCCAACGGTCGGGACCGTTTAAGAAATTCATGTCAACCGACGACATTCCAATTTACGTCGGACGGAATGCAAAAGAAAACGAAGAACTCACCCATCGATTTGCTCACAGTGAGGATCTTTGGCTCCACGCACGGGGGACACCTGGTTCCCACGTTATCGTGCGAGTCGAGAAAGGGCAGGAGGTGCCCCATCAAACCATCTGCGATGCGGCCACCTTGGCGCTCCAATACAGTGATTTGAAGAAAAGTGGCAAAGGGGAAGTAATTTATACAAAGAAGAAGTGGGTAAAAAAAGCCAAGGGCCAACCTGCGGGAACGGTCCATGTAACCCAAGAAAAGTCGTTATTTATTAAAATAACTCCCGCTCGACTTGAAATGCTTAAGAAAAATATTCCCCAGAAACCTTAAACCCAACCACTCTGGGTAGAAGAAGAGGCCCCCTCTTAAATTGAAAGGAGACGCGCCATCTTTTTTTTCTCATTCTTTTTTAGGAATAGGAATCGAGACCTCTATTCTCTCACAAACCGATAACCCACACCTGAATCGGTGTATATAAAGGTCTGTCCATTTGAGGCTTTTTCTATTTTTTTTCTCAACTGCCCCATGTAAACCCGTAAATATTGAACACGATCCGCATATTCCTTTCCCCAAATGGCGGTGAGGAGAACACGGTGTGGGAGGACTTGTCCCGCATGTTCAATCATGTATTTGAGGAGATTGTATTCCGTCGGGGTTAACTTGACGAGGGTCTTTCCGACTCTCACTTCTCGCAAATAAAAATTCACCGTCAAATTTCCAAAGACTGCGGCTGGCTCCACGGCAAAGGCATTCCCCAATTTTCCCGTTCGACGAAATATCGCACCAATTCTGGCACAGATCTCTTCCACACCAAAGGGCTTCACGACAAAATCATCGGCCCCTTTTCCCAAGGCCTCAACCGCTTTCCCTTCATTCACATTACTGGCCAGAATGAGTATTGGGATATTCTGTTGCTTTCGGAAATATTCTAGAACCTCATACCAGGTAATACCGGGCTGCTCCAACTCCAGTACAATGGCCCCAGGCATATCCCCTCCACTGGGACACATCGTCAACGCTTCTTCACCATGACTGGCCGCTATCACTCTGTAGCCCTTCCCCTCTATCCCCTCACGCAACCTGGTACGAAGGGAAGTATCTTGATCGATGACAAGAACGCTTGGCATAGGCCCGGAGGTCATACTTCACCCTTTACAGCAGATCTCTTATGCATTTCCCAAGAAAACGGCATGTTTGCAGCAACTTATTCATTGCGATTCTGACAAAATGACTAAATGGATACAGGGAGGGGAAAATGGGGTTCTGAAACTTTCCTAATCGGAGACCCTCTAATAATCGATTCTACCTTCGGTACATTCCACGAGACCGTACTACAAAATGTTGTGTGTATATCTTCTCAGATGATTTTTATTCAAATTTCGATAAAGATTCTATTCGTAATTTTCCGATGGATATAAATAATTTATAAATTCTTTAGGGAAAAACCCTAGCCTTAGGTACACATGCACCTAAATTCCGTTATCCAGAATTGTTGTTCAAATAGAGGGATCCACAAATGCTGTAGTCATGTGATCTGCTGGGGTAGAACAGAGGGGTAGGAGAAAAGAAATATCCCCGGGAGAAATACGAGACTGATTTTTGACGACCGTCAGCCCTAAGATTAGTTTTCGGAGAACCGATAACCCACGCCAGGGTCGGTTAAGATATACCGGGGCCGACCAGGTGTACTTTCAATTTTTTTTCGTAATTGACCAACAAACACTCGTAAATACTGGGCCTGATCCTCATATCCTTTTCCCCAAATGGCCGAGAGGACCATTCGGTGGGTTAACACTTTTCTTCTATTTTGAATCATATACTTAAGTAAATCGTATTCCGTCGGTGTCAATTTTACAGGATTTCCACCAACCTTGACCTCACGCCTTTCAAAATTCACCGATAACTCTCCACAGATAAATACCGGACCAAGATCCTGACCGCCCGAAGCTCGTCGCATCAAAGAACCAATCCGAGCCATCAGTTCATCCATGCCAAAGGGTTTCGTCACATAATCATCCGCTCCGACCTCCAAGGCCTCCACTTTTTTCTGTTCTTCTCCAATACAAGAAAGAAATATTATGGGAACTGCCGACGTTTCCCGAACTTGTCGAGTCAGCTCAATCCCATCTATTCCAGGCAACAAGAGGTCGACAACCATGACATCTGGGATACGATTGCAGACAGACTGAAGGGCTTGCTCTCCCGATTCAGCAACCGTGACTTGGTATCCCTTTCCAGTTAGTCCAACCTGCAAAGAATGTCGAATTTGTGGCTCATCATCAACCACCAGGATTTGCGCCCCAGTATCCATGAGATTCTCCTTCTCTTGCCCCTATACCAGTGCATAAGGTTTTGTATAACTTTGCTCAATAGGCAGTTGAATAACGACTGCCACATCACGAATGTCATCTGACTCCATCCAGATCTTCCCGTTATGACTCTTTACGATCTCTTTACAAATCGCTAACCCTAACCCTGTCCCTCTTGTTCGCTTCGTGGCCATCGAGGCACATCGATAGAATCGTTCAAATACCCGCTCCCTCTCCTTCAGGGGGACCCCTGCCCCCTGATTGGTTACCCGAAATTCAACCATATTGTGATGATGACCCACTATTAAGTGAATGACTGAAGCAGGTAGTGAATATTTCACCGCATTGTCCAATACATTGATCAAAACTTGCTGAATTTCTATGCCATCAACTAAGACCGGAGGCAAGGTATCGTCTAAAACCAGGTCTAATTCTCGCTGCGCCACTGACTTTCCTAGGCGTTGAATAGCTCCTTCAATTAGGTCTTCAATCAAATACCATTCTCGGGTGGGCACTATTTTTCCCGACTCTAGACGTGACATATCCAAGAGGTTATCCAGCATCCGACTGAGGTAGTCGATTTCCTGATTCATCCCCTCAAGAAATTCTCGACGGATGAGGCTCCCGTCTCCCTGTCCCTCCGGGCTACTATACACCATGGCTTTAATCGCGGCGAGTGGCGTTCGAATTTCATGAGAAATCGACGACAACACCGCCGACTTCATGCTGTCGCTTTGACGCAAAGCTGCAATAATCTCTTCACGAGTCTTTCCCAATTTAATTTGGGCTTCATTTCGATCTGTCACATCCTTCACAATCGAGACGAAGGAGACAACTTTTCCAAGATGGTCATACACATTGGAAAAACTATGCTCCGTTTGAATCATCCGTCCGTCTTTCCTGATCCAATTTACTTCTAAAGGATCTTCGCAGGCTTTCCCATACGTCTCAAAATACTCCCAAAACTTCTTAAACGCCTCCTTTGAGGAGGGATGAATAATTCGTTCTAACAGCGCATAGGACCATTCCTGGGGAGTGTATTGAAATATCGACTCTGCGGAAGGGCTCACGTAGAGGAAGGATCGGTCCATACCCAGATAAAACACGGCATCTTTGGACAGGGTGACAATGGTCCGAAATCGTTCTTCCGATTGCCGAAAGGCTTCTTCAGCCTTCTTTCGTTCGGTCACATCACGAACGACCGTCAAGAATCCTGACACCTTGCCTTTTTTATCATAAATATTCGTGATTTGTTGATCGGTAAAAATAGAAGTCCCGTTTTTTTTGATCCAGTGAAATTGGAGAGGACCTTCTTTAAAATAGCCATGTTCGTAATAGTATTTCCAATGTTCTTCAAATAGGTGCAAACAGGAGGGATGAATTCGACTCGGTAGATCTTCCTTTCTCCAGTCATCAGCTGCATACCCAAACACCTGCTCAACCGATGGACTGGCATACAACACGGTTTGATCAACCCCCACATAAAAAATTGGATCGTTGGAAAGGGTGACGAGTGTCCGAAATCGTTCTTCTGAATCTCTCAAGGCTTCTTCTGCCTTTTTCCGTTCCGTAATATCGTAAAAGGTTACCACGGCTCCAATAATGAGCCCTTGTTCGTCTCGAATCGGCGTACTTCTATACTCAACAGGAAAACAGGTTCCATCCCTTCTCCAAAAGACCTCATCAGCAGTGGAGTAGGCCTCTCCGCCCTCGAAGGCCGCATAAATAGGGCAGTCTTCTATGGCATAGGGAGTACCATCAAGCCTCGAGTGATGGAGAATGTCATGCTGCACTTTCCCGATGAATTCTTCAGGCTCATACCCAATCATTCGTGCCCCGGCCGGATTCACAAACGTGACTTTCCCTTCTAAATCTAAGCCGTAAATTCCTTCCTTAACTGAGCCAAGGATGAGGTGATGATCCCGATTAAGTCGGGCCACCAACTGTTCAGCCAGTTTCCGTTGCGTGATATCAATATGCGAAATCACCGCTCCCCGCTCACCTTGGCCAAGTGGTGTTCCCATCATTAAAAACCACCGTCGTTCTCTGGGTGAATGACATTCGTACTCGACTGACACCCGAGTTGATTGGCCTTTAAGAACCGACTCGATGGCACGCTTTGCCTTTCCTGCCTCTCTCACATTATCGGCAATGGCCTGGTCACAGACCGCGAGGTAATTCATGCCGAGACCGGCCCCCTTATTACCTAACCAGCCATTCTGAAAGGCAAATTCATCCCAGCCTTCATTCGTGGCAACGATTGTCCCATGCTGATCCAGCACCACGATATGTGCTGGTAAGGAATTTAATATGTTTCTTTTAAATGCCTCTTTTTCTAGTATCCTCTCTTCCGACCGTTTTCGATGGGTTATGTCTCGAGAAACCGTGACAAACCCCGTAACCTTACCTTCATGACCGTAGACATTGGAATAGCGTTGATCACTATGGAGGAACGAGCCATCCGCTTTAATCCAGGTAATTTCAAGAGAATCTTCAGGAAATTTCCCATGTGTCTTAAAGTACTCCCAAAATTGTTCGTACACCGGAACAGATGAGGGATGAAGAAACTTGATAACATTCTCATTGGTCCAATCAGTGATGGGGTAACCAAATACGGTTTCGACAGACGGACTGCCATAGAGCAGATCACCCTGGGTCCCCACATAGAAAATAGGATCTTTTGAAGCGGCAACCAGGGTTCGAAATCGTTGCTCCGACTCCCGAAGTGCGGCTTCTGTCTTTTTCATCTCCGTGACATCTCTCATGATCCCAACGACCCCCATCACCTCACCATTATTTGAAAAATAGGGGGCTTTGATGGCTGAAAACCATTTCTTTATCATTGTGGACTAGAAACTCTTTTTCAACCCGTACGGGTTTTTTGGTTGTAATGGCCTGACGGTCAACTTCATCGATGACACGGGCGGTTTCCAACTCAGTTATCTCAAATGAGGTCTTGCCTTGCATGGAGGACACCGACTCTCCAAATAGTTTGGCAGCAGCAGGGTTGGCTAACAGATATCGCCCGTTCACATCTGTCAAGACGATCAAGTCATGTGAATTGTCGATGATGGTTCGCAGGCGGCTTTCGCTTTCCCGCAGAGCAATCTCTGATAATTTTCGTTCATTAATGTCCCGAACAATCCCAATTAATCCTTGGATCGCTCCATGTGAGTCCCGATAGGGCGCCTTGATGGAAGAAAACCAGCGTTCCTTGCCTCTTATGAGCAGTAAGTCCTCCGTGGCTTCCATTTGTCCAGACTCCATCACCCTTCGGTCAATCTCCATAATGAGTTGGGCTGACTCTTCTTCAAATATTTCGTCGTCGCGTTTCCCAATGATGTCCGTAAGGGGACGTCCAAGCACCTTGGACGTCGCTTCATTCGCGACCAAGTACCGCCCTTCAAGATCCTTGATAAAAATCACATCAGAAGAATTTTCCATGATCGAACGTAACTGATCCTCGCTTTTACTCAAGTTTTGTTGAACTCGCGCCCGCTCTGCACCTTCATAATAGGCGGTAGTCTTCGCCACCAACAATTGTCGCGCCCATAGAACCCACATTCCAAGGAGAACACAGGCAACAAGCGACTCCCATCCCATCTGTCTCCAAAATTGCTCGCTCGCATATTGCCGATAAAGAGAAACGCCCTCCTCTGCCTTAAGATACAATTGTTGATTCAAGGCAATCAGTTCTCCTAAGATCCGTGACTCTTCTTGGCTTGATGGTCCCGCTCCTAGATACGCATCGGCTTTTGTCACGAACCTCGCCAATAAGAATTCCTGACTCGCAAGGGATCGAGATAGCGCTTCAGTTGGAGCCGGAGGAATTTGATCGACAGGACTTGTTTGGAAAGTTGAAGGAATCGTTCCGCCATGTACCAGCACTTGAATGGATTGCGTGAGGATCTCTCTCGTCCGACCAATTTCATGAGCGTGGTTCTGTTTGGCCAACAAGACCTCTTGCAGATGTTTTTGGTGCAACATACGTTGCCGACCTGCGACATCAATAATCGAGTCATGTAATCGTTGGCTTTGTAACATCAGGTATGTGTGGGTCAGAATGGCAAGTACCATCACACAGAGGAGGCCCATATTGAACTTCATGGCCGAAGACAGGGCGATCGGAGCTTTAAAATGAAAGCGGTTCATGGGCGAGAATACATGAGTGTGAGAACCAGAGATATGCTGCCCCTCCTCCCATGGGAGGGGACTTATTAAGACCTCAATTGTTACGCAATCCGCACAAAGAAGCAAGGGAAGGGGAGGAAACTAAGGGTTGGTCAAGACCTCTTCTTATGAGACGGAAGGATAAGAAGGAGTCCATCGTTCGTGAAGTATGTCTATTCTCCAACACGAACGAGTAATCCCTGTTCTTTACAGACGCTAAAGGTATGATGGAACCAGGCAACGATGAGTCCAAAAAAGAGGAGATTCAGACCAATAGCCCAAGCCAAATGGCCCTTTGGCATGACACCGTCCAATATGACCTGCCTCATGCCTTCGAAGATATGGGAAGCAGGATTGCACCAGGCAATCATTTGCAACCAATTCGGAAGAATGTCTATGGGGTAAAACACACAAGAAATGGGTTGAAACAAAAACACCATGCCCCAAGCTAAAACCTCCACCTCTTGCCCAAAGCGCATAATGAGCGAGGTTGTGAACACGCCAACAATCCACCCTGTGAGGGCGAGACACATCACGAAGGGGACCAACATCACTCCAATCGTGAAAACGTTATAGTTATAAAAAATCAGGGCCCCTAGGACCATGACAATGGTCACCGCAGTGACCTTGACCATACTGAGAACCATCGTTGCTGCTAAAAACTCACTAGGTTTCAGCGGGCTTGCAAAGAGATTTAAAAGGTTGCGTGACCAGACTTCCTCCAAAAAAGAAATCGTGATGCCTTGTTGCGATCGAAAAAGAACGCTCCAAAGAATCAATGCCCCCATAAACCACGTGACCGCCGCGGGTAAATCCCCTCGAAACTGAAGCAAGTAGGTGGTAATAAACCCCCAAATGACGAGGTCAAGAAACGGCCAGTAAAAAATCTCCATGACCCTGGCCAAACTACGACGATAGAGATAAAGATGGCGAACAATCAGTGCGGTAATACGGTGGAGTTTCATGGATGATTACGACTCTCTCGCAATACGTAAAAAGACTTCTTCTAAATCCACATTGCCAAACTGGGCGGTGATTTCTTGGGCAGTCCCTTCTGCCACAATCTTTCCCCGTTGTAAAAAAATAATCCGATCTGACATCTCCTCCATTTCCAACATATTGTGTGACGTGTAGAGAATGGTCAGTCGACTGGTTCGCTGGACTTCCTTTAAAAACTGGCGAATTTTTAAGGCAATATCAGGGTCCAAGCTTGCCGTGGGTTCATCCAGAAAGAGGACGCGAGGCTCGGTCAATATGGCCTTTGCCAAGGTCAACCGAGTCATTTGACCTGAAGAAAGAGTTCGAGTCAGTTTATGACGAAACTCCTCCATTTCCAGTTGTTTGACCACGGACTCAATTCGTTCTTGAACCTGTTTCACACCGTAGAGTTTCGCAATCACTCGAAGGTTCTCTTCGGTCGTGAGGGAGAACGGCATAGAAATGTACGTTGACGAAAAATTCACATCATGCATGATGGTTTCACGATGGGTGGCAAGATCCAGTCCGAACATCTGAATACTCCCCGAGGTCGGGGTAATCAAACCCAACAACATTTGTATCGTGGTCGTCTTCCCAGCACCATTTGGTCCAAGGAGTCCTAAGGTCTCCCCTTCATGGAGATTAAAAGAAATGCCATCAACGGCGGTAAAGTCTCCGAATTGTTTATACAGTTGTGAGACTTGAACAATAGGAGGAGCCATGGGATTACTGAACGTGGAATGACAACATCAAGATGAATGGGTAAAGATTTGACAAGGAGTGTACTCGAAATTAAAAAAGAAGAAATTCTTCAATTTTTTCTGGAATGTGACAGGTTTGACATTTTTGGCTCACGATTTTACCCTCATGCTCACTTTTTCCATCGTGGCAGCGAAAACAATCGGCCAGGGCGGCCTTCCTTTTTAACGAACCTTCTGGATAGTCTGGATTCCAAGGTTGACTGTCCGCCTTCACATGCCCTCTTGGAATGATAATCGGATACTGTTTGATGGGCGAACCATGTACCACCTGCGAATGGCAGGTCGTACATCCCTCCCCCTTTCCTCGCTGTTCGAAGGCTTCCATGTGAGCACGATGACTCATAATGAGGCCTACCTCTTTTACTGGCGAAGGGAGATCTCGCTGAGAGACCTCCGAAACCCGCAGAATGGCTTGATGACAATTCAAACAGACGGATGAATGCACCTTGGCTTGGAGGTTATGAGCCTCTGTAGGTGTTCCAAACAAGGTGATGAAAACATCTTTGGTTCCCGCATAGACTTTATCGTGGAGAAATCCCTCGAACCCAGGTCGAACATGGCAGGCAACGCACGTCACTTGTTTATGCGTGGACTTCGCCCAACTGTCATAGGAAGGGGCAATGGTATGGCAACTGGCACAAAACTTGGGTTGGTTCGTCAGCGGAACCGCCACAGCTCCAAGGAGAAGAGCCCCTGTTATTACCGCCATGAGCACGAGAACCTTGGATGTGCGAATTATGCCTCCAAAGCTTTAGGGAAGTGGCGAATGATGAGGTCCGCAAGTGCAGACACATCATCACGCTTCAAGCGGGGAACGGACGTATCGACGGGGTTATCCGAAATAACAGCAAGCAGTCCCTCTTGAGAAACCGGAACTTCGCCGAACTGATCGCGGACAACAACGACTTTGGGGTAGCCTTCACTTTTCCACCCCTCAGCGATGATTAAATCGATGGACTGGTTAAGAAAGCGATCTCGTAATTCCTCTACCTTTATTTCATCGGAGACATCTGAAAACATGGCTAAACTTCCTTTGGAAAGCACCATCACAGAACTGGCACCAGCACGTTTATGCCGCCAACTATCCTTCCCTTCGGTATCGAGATCAAATCCATGTCCCGTATGCTTCACCGTGGCCACGCGATAGCCAGCTTGAACCAGTTCGGGAATCACACGTTCAATCAAGGTTGTCTTTCCACTGTTAGATCGTCCCACAAAACATAAGATAGGTGTAGCCATGGTCCTAATTCCAAAACTGTTCGCTCAGGACCTGGACATTGACAACATCGCCGGGATTGAGATGTTCAATGTCTTCGGGAACATCAATAAACCCATTTGCTTTGACCATGGATGTCAATATTCCTGATCCCTGAGGTCCAGTCGTCCGTACTGTTAATACTCCATTTTGCCGACTCAAAATTCCACGTAAAAAATGTCGTCGATCATTGCGCTTGTTGAACTTCTCTTGAAACACTGCTTGAACGACCGGACGTTGAATACTTTGATGCCCTCCCATTTTTAACATCGCCGGCCTGACCAGCTGCTCAAACGTCACCATGGACGACACGGGGTTGCCTGGAAGTCCAAAGGCTAACTTCCCTTGAATTTTCCCGAAGGCCAAGGGTTGGCCCGGTCGAATCGCCAATTTCCAGAAGTGCATTTCAGCACCAAGTTCACGAAAGACGGCTTTCGTAAAATCATAGTCCCCCATAGACACTCCACCTGATAACACAAGAATATCGGCATTGAGCCCATGGGAAATTTTTTCTTTTAGGGCATCGGGGTTATCCTTGGCGATTCCCAGTAAAATTGGAATTCCACCAGCCTCTTGTATCGCAGCCGCAATGCCGTAACTGTTGGAATTAATAATTTTGTCCTCATCAAATCGTTCATCAAGGTCTGCCAATTCATCACCCGTGGACAGCACGGCCACCCGGGGTTGTTGATAGGTCAGGACAAAGGACTTCGCCAATATTGCCAACATACCCGCTTCACCTGGTCCGATTCTGGTGCCCTTGGCAATAATGGTCGTCCCGCGTTTAACATCTTCTCCTTGGGGACGAACATTTCCACCTTTCGGAACTTCTTGAAAAATTCGAACCATGTCTGGGGTACATTCGGTATCTTCAACCTTTACCACCGTATCAGCCCCATTTGGTAGCGGAGCCCCGGTCATAATTCGAATGGCCTCGCCAGCCCCCACAGTTTTTTTGGCCATGGTGCCTGCAGGCACTTCCTCGATCACCTTTAATTCGACGGGCTTGGTGATGGTGTATTCTTTTTTGATATCTTCCCAACGAACGGCAAACCCATCCATGGCGGAATTATTCCATGGCGGGTTATCTCGCTCGGCAATGATATCTTCCCCCAACACCCGACCATGGGCTTGGAGAAGACCCGTCTTTTCCAGACCCAGGGGTTGAGCCGCATCTAATACGGTCTGGAGCGCATTCTGTAAAAGCGTGAGTTCAGACATTATCCATCTCTTTTGGTCAAAAGCTTGAATCTCAATGGGACCGCTGCTTCGAGTTAATACGTAAAAGGGACCCACTTTGCTTACAAAAGGTATCGACCTTATTCGCGATCGTATGGTAAGCCTCGGCCGTAGGGGTATCGGAATAAAACATCGCGAACGGCTCCCCATAGTCACATTGCCGTACCACTTCCGGATCAAGCGGTATCCGACCAAGAAAATTCACTCCCATATCCGCTGCGGAGGCTTCACCTCCGCCTTTGCGAAAGACTTCAATATGTTCATGACAATGCGGGCACTCCAACCCACTCATATTCTCAACAATACCGGCAATGGGCAATTCACTATCGCGGGCAAAGGTTACCGACTTTCGTGAGTCCAGAAGCGCCACTTCTTGAGGAGTCGTGATGATGACACAACCGGTCACATTCGGGATGAGATCGATCGTGGTGACAGATTCATTACCTGTCCCAGGAGGCAAATCGATCAGTAAGTAATTCAAGTCTTGCCATTCCACCCCACCGAGTAACTGATTAATAAATTCATATTTATAGGCATCACGCCAAATAATCGGATCGTCGGAATTTTGCAATAAGAAGGACATGGAGGCAATGCGAAGGTTATAGGCTTGAAACGGAATGATCCCGCCTGAAGAACTAATCTTTAACTTTTGTCCCTCTGCACCGACCATTTTGGGAATGTTCGGGCCATGAATATCCATATCGCACACTCCGACATGATAGCCTTTTAACGCCAAACTGACGGCCAGATTGGTGGTAACGGTACTTTTCCCTACCCCGCCCTTATTGCTCATAACGAGAATTTTATGTTCGATGCGTTCCATTCGCTTGGCCACCAACCAACGGCTATGGCCTTCCTTGTCTTTTTGACAGGTCTCGTTTTCATCACATATGGCGCAAGCCCACATATAGGTACAGGCATCGCTACTATCCGAACCCGGTTGAGAAACAATATTTAATTCACGCCCCATGACCACTCCTTGTTTACATGTAGAATGTCCTGTACTCTCTATGCTGTCCGTGCGAAACGATGTCGTTTCAACATGACTCGTGACTTGCCGTTTTTCCTGAAATCTTTTCAACCATATGCTCAAGGAGCGGGAGAACCGTGGAAAGATTCTCTTGAGCCCCCGTTAAGCTGCCTGGCAAATTAACAATAAGAGTCTGTGACCGAACCCCGGCGGTACCTCTCGACAGCATAGCCGTTTGAACTTTCTTAAGACTTTCTTGCCGCATGGCCTCTCCAATTCCCGGTATTTCTTTCTCAAGCACTTCCCTGGTGGCTTCAGGAGCCCAATCCGTCGGTCGTACACCCGTCCCACCTACCGTGAACAGGACATCATGTTTTTGCTGGTCACATATCAAACAAAGCGCGTTCCGAATATGGACCTTATCATCAGGAACTACCTTGTAGGTCTCAACCGTTCCAGGAATTGTTCGGACCAACTCTTCAAGTTTTGTTCGGCCAGTATCTTCTTTCACACCTGAAAAGATCTTGCTACTGACCACGACAATGGCAATACGTAACACTGAATCGCTCGTTATTTCTTTCCACTGGGAACAGACAAGTATTCACTCTCCGAGTCCGAAACCGTTTGGGATGCCTGTCCCTGTTCTTTACCATTCCCTCCTGCGGGAGGTCCAGGGGGCTCCGAGGAGTCATCAAGATCCTTCCCATCCACGCTGGCAGCGCTCTTTTTGTTAAAGACTCCGGCGCTCACAATGCCGACCTCATAAAAGGCATACATAGGAAAGGCCATCAAACATTGATTAAATGGGTCCGGGGTGGGAGTAAGCAACGCGGCAAAGATAAAAGACCCAAGAAATGCCCATTTTCGATGCCGCTTTAACATCGGGGCATCCACCCACCCAAATTTAGCCATCAACGTAATGGCTAAGGGCACTTCAAAAATGAGCCCAAAGACCAACAAAAACCAGAGCGCAAATCCGACATATTGGGCAATAGAAATTTGGGGAATAAACCCTGCGTTGACGCCATAGGTAATTAAAAAATTTAAGGCAAAGGGGAGAACAAAGAAGTAGGAAAACAACAATCCTGCATAAAAAGAGAGGGTGCTGATCAGCGTAAAAGGCCCGACAAAGCGGCGTTCCTGTCCGTGGAGACCCGGAACCACAAATTGCCATATTTCCCAAAGGATATAGGGCGTCGACAAAACGACGGCAAAAAGGCCGGCAACCTTAATGTTCTGCCATAAGGCTTCGGCAGGAGCCAGAAACACAAACGGGATGGTTGGAAGGTCGGTCGGCACCCATTTGAGGGCACCGGGCACAAACATATTTTGGAGGGGAACCCGCAACCACTGAACAAGATCATCCGCATAAAAAAACGTGCCGACGAATACCAGCCCTATGACGGCAACAGATCGGGTCAGCCGGACTTGGAGCTCAACCAAGTGCTCCATGACCGGCTTCTTTTTGTCTTCAAGCGGTGAGAAGATATTATCTTGCATCCACCGCTGAACTTTATCGAACTGACCGCCATCAGCCATAAGGGGCTCAACCTTTTGGTCGAATCCAAGAACAGGTGTTCTATTTAGGATTAACCGCAATAAACAAGTTATTACCCTGTCGGCTTAACAGCAACACTGCCATCTCTTCCTTTTTAATTTTTGAAGAAAACGACCGATAGTCCTCCAGACTGGTGACTACCTGATGATTGATTTCTTGGATCACATCACCTTGCTGTATTCCTGCCGCTTCGGCAGCACTTCCAGGCTCAACTTTATTAATCAAGACACCTTTGGAGTCGCTAGGAAGTTTCAGTTGGGCCAAGGTTTCCGCATCGAGCGGCTGTACACGAAGTGCCGCCAAGACGTTATCGGGACGTACCTCCTCTTCGGGAGGGGTTGCTGGTTTTTCCGGCCCAGAACTACGTCTTGCTAAGACTTCGTCACTCGGCCGTTCTCCAATGGTCAAGGAAAGCGTTTGCTCTTGCCCATTTCGAAGGACCTTTACCTCCGAGCCACGGCCCACTTTGGTGCGGGCCACAATATTACGGAGTTGGCTCACACTATCAACAGGTTTTCCGTCAAACTCAAGGATGACATCTCCTCGCTTGAGGCCCGCTGCCTTTGACGGTCCATTCTCGTTCACGTCACTGATCAGGACTCCTCGACGATGTTTGGGAAGATTAAATCCTTGAGCCAAGGCTGGGGTCACCTCTTGGATAGCAATTCCCATCCAACCTCGGACCACCTTTCCTGTGCGCTGAAGACTATCGACAATATCAATGGCAATACTGCTAGGAATCGCAAACCCAATGCCTTCGGACCCGCCTGTCCGTGAAAAGATCGCGGTGTTAATCCCAATTAACTCGCCATCAACATTGACAAGGGCTCCCCCCGAATTACCAGGGTTAATGGCGGCATCAGTTTGAATAAACTCTTCATAATCTGCAATCCCGACATTTCCTCGCCCTAGAGCGCTGATAATGCCAAGTGTCACAGTGGATGACAGTCCGAAAGGACTCCCAACCGCTAATACTAAATCTCCCACATGAAGCGAGTCATATTGTCCCCATTTCAGGGACGGGAGATTTTCGCCTTCAATCTTGATAACGGCTAAGTCTGACTTTGGGTCGGTTCCCACAACTTTGGCACTAAACTCACGCTTATCACTGAGGGTTACGGTCATCTTCGAGGCATTTTCGACCACATGGTTATTGGTAACAATATGTCCTTCCGAAGATATAATCACTCCTGAGCCAGCACTTTGGTCCGGACGCCCCGGTCCTCCAGGAGGCCCCGGTGGTGGTCCTGGCGGAGGGCCTGGAGGACCACCGAAAGGACCAGGAGGTAATGGACGACGAGGGCCTCCACTTTGAGCAGTCCCTCCTCCAGTCACGGCAATATTCACGACCGCAGGGGTGACCTTCTTTACGATATCGGAAAACCCTTTTGACAGGGCAGATGAGGCAGCATAGGCCGACGTCCCCTCAAAAGGAATGAGGCCACCTGTTAACTCAAGCGTCAACAGACACACGATCGAAAACATGACCGCACAGGTTCTTTTCAATTTATTCATTTCCCCCTCTTACTCTCCGCTCAAAAGGTAAACTACAAGCCAAGCTGACTGTGAGCGCACAATCTGAAGCTGCTTGTGGTGATAAATTGCGAACGGCGCCCAACGTTTTTCTTAATTTTTCAGCCAAGTCGCCCTCAATCCTATAACCGTGCCATTGTATACTAACTCATTGGTTTCCTTCAATTCACCCCCTCCTGATTTTTTTCTCTTTCGCCTAAAATTGGGCGATTGGCCACACTTCCCCCCATTTGCTTAGGAGTTATGGGAACATTATCGGAAAAAGATGGAGTCCACATAGATTTCATCCGGGTGAAGAGACTGCATTTTTCCCCACCAGCAGATATGTGAAAGGGGGAACCAGGGGATGGGTAATTATTTCAAAAAAACAAAGGGCAGAGAAGGAAACCTTCTCTGCCCTTGGTCGGGTACGTTAATAACTGTCCCTCAATTGAAGGGACCCATTTTATTTAGCTTTGGCCGCCATTTTCTCGCAGAATGCACGCTCATAATTTATGATGGTCCAGGCCTCTTCCTCGGTAATGGCAGAAGGAATCATGGAAACCATACCCGTTCCAGGACTTCCATTCTTGATCACCCAGAATAATTCACCATCTTTACGTTTCTTGTGGAATTTACAATTGGTAAAGTTACGAGGACCAGGATTTAACACAGCACCGGCAGGGCCATCACCCTTTCCAGATTTGCCATGACAGTTAAAGCAGGTTCCTTTTCCCTCATACAACGCCTTCCCGGCAGCAATGCTATCTTTGGTGAATGGCACGGGATTTTTATTTTTTTTAGCCGCACTTCGTTTATCTGCAGGCACCCGGGGTTTTAATGGGTCTTTCTCTGCTGCCACGACATTAGAAGCACCTAAAAACAATAACGCCGTCGCTAACACAACAAGCCTAAAAGCAGTGCTCATCTCTACTCCTCCTTTATGTTTAACTCCACAAAATGGTTCGCCGCAATTGTATAAATTTTCAAGTTCGAAGCTTTCTAAGGCAAAAACGTGCGGAATATATCAATGCCCCATGATCATTGTCAATATTCTCAGCGAAGAACCTTGGGCTAATCTGCCTTAGTCTGATTTTTATTGTAGGGGTTATGGCAAACAGAATGCAACCCTCCAAAGTAGTCCATCCAAAATTTGTCCTACTATATCTGCCTTACTTTCTGAAATACCCAATACATCTTGGTGGCCTGAGGCCTCATTATCGGATTGCCCCGATTCATTTGAGATTAACGCCAACGCAAATACCGACAATTGTTCGGCACGGGCCATGATCACTTCTGGAACGGTTGACATGGTCACCGCATGAGCCCCAAGTCGCTGCAACATCATGGCCTCGGCCTTCGTCTCAAAGTTTGGCCCTAGGACCGCTGCTAATACTCCCTCCTGAATCGCAATGCCCTTCTCTTTAGCAATCACCTTTGCCATCTGCAACAACTGAGGGTCGTAGGCTTCAGCCATTTCCACAAATCTCTCAGTCCCATCTGAGCCACTTTGCCTTCCTAGAAGCGGGTTGTCCCCCATACAATTTAAGTGGTCTGTCACCAACATCAGGGAACCAACTGCCATTCCCGTCACCGAGCCAGCCGCACAGGTGATGAACATTGTTGTGACACCTAATTTGGCTAAAACTCGTATGGGTCGAGTCACAGTTTGCAGGGAATGCCCTTCATAACGATGAGCCCTCCCTTGCAAAAGAATAACCGGAACTCCCTGGCGCTCACTCAACACCAGTTGGCCTCGATGCCCAGTTACCGAACAGGGGGTAAAGCCAGGAATTGAATCGTATTCTTCCAGATAATGATGTGGTGTCTGTTCAGCATAGCCTCCTAGGCCAGAGCCAAGAATAACGCAAACCTTTGGGATCAGTGGTAATCGAGCTTTGAGATAGGCCGCCCCCTGATCAACCAATTCGTCTTCATGATCGTGATGGAGACCTGTCGTTTGGGACATTATGCTTTCAATTCCCTTGTTCGCTTATCGAGGCTAACCTAGGATGCATGATAGCACTCATATTACGATGTGAAGGTGAATGGAGGATACTGTTTATTTCTGATAAGGGTAGGCGTCAGGTAAGATGGGGAACCGGCAACTTCAGATATGTCATTTTTGGTGATGAAACGTAGGTGATAGGGGTGGGGAGAATGGACAACTCTAAGGTGAGAGCCCACGAAGGGGATAAACTTTCAACGATTCTAGGCACTATCCGATTGATGAACCCCGTTGGGATTCAGGAGGGCTAGGGTTTCAGTACAATTTCTCTGGCCACGCTTCCACTGGGACCAAACGGTCCTTTCGGTTCTCCATTGAGTTCGACTTTCACACCTCCGGCGTTTCCTAGGGTCAGGGTGAATTGCTCGCTCCCTTGCCATGTCACACGCTCTCCTGCACGCAACAGGGCCTCATGGGGACTGCCGCCATCAATTTGCACCACAACCCAGGTCAGCTCTAACGCCTCAAGATCTAAGACCAATGGCTGCCCAAGGACGACTTCCGTCAAGGATTCGGCTGGAAGAGAAGCAGGGACCGGTACCTCTTCTACCGCCTCTATTGCTGGAGGTTCCTCCAAACTCTCAGACGAATTGGGAATGGCGGGGGACTCCACCACGGGAACCTCTGTTGAAACAGGTCCCGCCTTTTCAGGTGTCGTCGCCGCACCCTGTACCTCCTCCCGTGCGTTTTCGAGGGCGACCGTGGTGTCGGGAGTTGGAGCTGTTGCAACAATCGGGGCCTGAATGTCCGACCCTTTAGAGGACCACAGGGAAGACTGCTCGCGAGAAAGAAGAAGTACCATGACCAGAAGAGCGACGCCTAATGCTAATACTAAGGTTTTCCGGTTGGCCCTTCGCCGACGCTCATCCTCAGCCTGTCTGAGTCGAAGGCGTTCTCGTTCCTCTTGCTTATCGTAAAACGCTCCAGCCGATTGGGAGAATCGATGCATCGCATCTTCTTCATCTAACCCTAATGAACGGGCATAGGTTCGGACAAACCCCTTGGCAAACACTTGGTCGGGTAACACAGCAAAGTTCCCATCTTCCAAGGCTTTTAAAAAATCTGTTCGAATTCTGGTTTTTGAGGCGACCTCATCAATGGTCAACCCCTTCGTTTCCCGAACCTGCTTAAAAAATTCACCAACCGATTCCATAGACCCTCATTACCGCCGTAATCGACTTAACAGTTGCCCTGCCTCTTCAGTATAGGCTCCCTCTTTATCATACGTAGCAACCCGAGACAGCACCCGCCGTGCCTTGATATCGTCTCCAATTTTATAATAGGCGCGTCCTAATTCCAAATGGACTAATCCTGGGTTCACATTAGCAGGAGAGACCAACCTGGCCTCCTCATAGGCCTCAATGGCCCCTTTCATATTGCCTTCATGTGCCAAGGCACGCCCCAGATGAAACCGAGCGAGATCTGGCGTTTCATACATCGGATTTTCCAGGGCCAGGCGATAGGCATCCACCGCTTCATTCCAGCGCCCTTGATGGGCGAGGACTTGGCCTAAATAGGTGAAGGCCTCTGAGTAATCTGGATCAACGCGAAGGGCCTCACGAAGTTCCTTCTCAGCCAACTCATATTTTCCTTGCTTGGCAAACAGATGGCCCAAGAGGTAGTGGGCATCGCGATGATCCGCATTTTCCTTGATAGACTTTTGAAAAGAGACGAACGCCCGCTGTTCGTCCGTCTTCAGTTGGGCAACACCTTCTTTATAATAGCCCTCCGCCTTTTTAAGAGATTGCTTGGTGGTACAACCAGTAAGGAGTCCAACCAGCACCAAGGATCCAAGAGAAAGAAGAACCGACATTCGCCACATGGTAACCCCCCCTCATTGGGAAAACAGGTTCTTAGGGACCGCCACATACGACTAGAGAGGTTCAAAATGTGTCAACCGCTTAAACTCTCCGAATCGTTGCTCAATCTCTTTGTAATCCAGGATGCGCAAACGGTCAAGACTAAACGCTTCTACGGTAAATGAGGCCATCACACTCCCAAAGATGATGGCTTTCCGAAACGCGGCTTCGGACAGGTCTCCAGTGGCTGCTAAATACCCCATAAATCCACCCGCGAAGGTGTCACCCGCTCCAGTCGGGTCTAATACCTGCTCCAAGGGAAAGGCCGGAGCTCCAAACACTCCCTTCTTGCTAAACATCAGGACGCCGTATTCACCTCGCTTGACAATCAAATATTTAGGACCACGGCTCAGGACTTTCTCGGCCACCTTGACGAGATTCGGGTCATTTCCTAAGGCACGAGCCTCACCATCGTTGATGACCAGGACGTCAATATGCTCTAAGACCCGCCACAAGGCCTCTTGCTTCCCATCAATCCAAAAATTCATCGTGTCACAGGCAATAAGCGAGGGGCGTGCCACTTGTTTCACGACATCCAATTGAATGTCCGGATCAATATTGCCCAGAAAGAGCATCGATGGATTTTTATAGGCCTCCGGAATTTTGGGACGAAAGGTCTCTAGGACATTGAGCTTGGTATCTAAGGTTTTGGCCTCATTCAGTTGATGGGTATACTCACCTTTCCACCGGAAGGTTTCTCCTTCACTTCGTTCCAACCCGGCGAGATTAATTCCGCGTCCCTTTAAAAACTCAACATGTTCCTCTGGAAAATCCTTTCCAACCACGGCAATAAGATCAACTTCCGTAAAGTAACTGGCCGAAGTGGAAAAATAGGTCGCCGACCCGCCTAAGACATCACTCTCTTCACCAAATGGGGTTTTGACCGTATCCAAGGCAACTGACCCCACCACAAGTAATTTCCCCATTATCAAACCGCTCCTTTCTTCGCTGGCAAATAGTTCCCAATAAGCAAGCTGAGCCGTTTCCTCGTCACCTGTGAAATTTTCTCTGGGGCCGTCACGATGGCGTATTGCAAGGCATGACCGCAAGCACAGGTTCGAGCCTCTTGGACCACGGACAATGAACGTCGAATGAGTCTTTTGGCCATACCTACATTACTGTGAAGAAGGGCCAGGATGCCTTCCACGGTCACCGAGGCTTCGCTTTGATGCCAACAATCAAAATCTGTCACCAAGGCCATCGTGGCATAACACATTTCAGCCTCTCGAGCTAATTTGGCTTCAGGCAGATTGGTCATTCCAATTACATCCACACCCCACTGACGGTAGAGTAGCGATTCACCCAGTGATGAGAATTGAGGCCCTTCAATACAGAGATAGACCCCTCCCTGATGGGACTGTGCCCCCTGATCCACTGCAGCCTGTTGTAACGCACCTGATACCTGGGGACACACCGGTTCATTAAATGCCACATGGGCAACCATGCCTTTATCAAAAAAGGTACTCGCACGATGTTTGGTCAGGTCAATAAATTGTTGAGGAAACACCACGTCACCCGGCTGGATCTGCTCCTTCATGCTTCCAACCGCACTGACAGAAATAATCCGGGAGACCCCAAGGGATTTCAATGCAAAAATATTCGCTCGATAATTAATTTCCGTAGGACTGAAGCGATGGCCCTTCCCATGCCGTGCCAGAAAGGCCACCCGCACCCCATCTAATTCCCCCAAAATAAGGCGATCCGATGGCGAGCCGAAGGGAGTCGTTACCTTCACCTCCTGTACAGCCTTCAGTCCCTCCATTTCATATAGGCCACTCCCACCAATTACTGCGAGGTCTGCTTTTGGAGTTTTCAGTTTTCTTGGCATTGATTCTTTTCCTTTTTCAGAAACGATATTCGCCATCCATCGCCTGCGAATGTATGGAGATTACCCACGCTCTGTCAACTGAGATTGATAGCGTCGAACTCGATTTAGGATGTCTTCAGCTATTTTTTGTGGAGAGTGGCTCTCTTCCACCGTCAGCCATTCAATGCCAGCTTCTTTCCGAAACCAAGTCATTTGGCGCTTCGCAAAATGCCGAGTATCCCGTTTTAAGCGTTGTATCGCCTCATCAAAATCATACTCACCGGCCAAATATCCAGATATTTGACGATACCCTAATCCCTTCATACTGGACAAATGGCGACCATAGCCTTGCTGTAACAACTGTTCCGTTTCTTCGACCAGACCTCGTGAGATCTCGGAGTCGATCCGATCATGAATTCGTTGATACAACACCTGCCGTTCACGGTGTAAGCCAATAAGCAAAGGCGAAAACGACCTCTCCTGGAACCCATGGGATCTATGGATCCCCGAGAGCGGTTTCCCCGTAATGTGATATACCTCTAAGCCTCGAATAATCTTAATCGTATCGTGAGGATGCAGCCGTTTCGCCAACTCTGGGTCTACCCTGGCCAATCGAGTATGGAGGTGTAAGGAGCCTTGAAGCCTCGCTTCCTCCATTAAATCTCCTCGAACCTTCCAGTCAGCTGGTGGGCCATCCCATAATCCCCGGATCAAGGCTCGAATATACAACCCCGTGCCACCTACCACGAGGGGAAGATGCCCACTCTTTTGCACACGAGTAATTTCCTTTAAAGCCAACCGTCGATAAATCCCGACATTGAAGTGCTCATCCGGCGCTACCATATCAATCAGGCGATGAGAAACAGCTTGACGATCTGCTGAATCCGGCTTTTCCGTACCAATATCCATCCCCCGATAGACCTGTCGGGAATCAGCCGTAAGGATTTCGGTACCTAAGGCCTGAGCCAGATACAAGCCAATTCGGCTTTTCCCAACGGCAGTCGGACCGAGAAGAACGACAAGAGGGTAGCTCACGTCAGGCTGCCTCCTCTGTGATCTATCATGTGCGCTATGGAAGGGGTTCTTGACGATCTCACGATTATGAAGATCGACCAAAAATTTTGGCGAGATCTTGAGCAGGTAGACGGAGTGCAGTACGTCGGCCATGTGGGCAGGTCATCGGCATCCCCTCTTCCACCCATTCCGTCACTAACTGCTTCATCTCAGGTGGATCCATTCTCCGACCCGCACGGACGGCCGAGTGACAGGCGAGGGTGGCTAGTACCGGTCGGACTTTCTGGTCCCAGGTTGTCAGACTATTCCAAGCTTCTAGGTCTTCGAGAAGATCTTGAACAAATGATGAGTATTCAAAAGAAGCCAGTAATGCAGGAACCTCCCGGATTAAAAACGATGACTGACCAAATGGTTCAATCACCAATCCTAATTTCTCTAAATCTGGGACATATTGCTTCAGGAGCGCCGCGGAGTGAGAAGGAAGCTCTATGGGATCAGGAATCAGAAGAGGTTGAGACATCCCCTGCTTTGTCGCTCCATTCGCGGCACAGGCGTTCAAACAGTACCCGCTCATGGGCCGTATGTTGATCGACAATTTGTAATTCTGTCCCAACCTGAACCACCATAAACGTTCGGCTGAGCTGCCCTAAGGGTATAACCGTAGCCTGCTGGTCGGTCTCTAAAGGGAGCCCTGCACCCGTTCCATCCAACCACTTCTCAAGAGACCGATTGGGCTCTGATGATGGGAAAGAAGACAGCGGCAATGTGGTGGGAGACCCTGGCCACGCCTCTCGCCCTGATTCCCTGGCCACCGGAAAATCCTTTTCCTTCGTGTCTTCCTTATAAGCGACCAAGGGATTTGAGGCGCTCATCTTCCAAAGATGGAGGAATGGTTTGGTTGGTGGGTGGCTGTCCCAAGGCCTGTTTTATGGCCCGCCGTACCTCACGGTGAATAGGTTCCGGGTGCATAAAACGCACTTCCCGTTTGGCCGGATGCACATTGACATCCACTTGGCTAGGGTCCATGTCAATGAACAACACAAACCGGGGATGCCGCCCCTTGGGAAGAAAGGAATCATATCCCTCATACACCGCATGAGAAATCGTTCCATTTTTTATCGGACGGTGATTGAGAAAGACATCTTGAGGGCTTCGACCGGTTTTGGCCTGTAGAGGATTGACGATCACCCCAGCAAACGTAAAGCCGGGGCCGGCCCCTTGAATGTCAATAGAATGATCAAGTAACCGTCGTTGATAGACTTGGATAATACGATCTTTTTGGTTGGTGACTGGCGTCACCTGAAACACCTCGTGTCCATTATGTCGGAGGTGGAAGTGGATATTGGGCCAAGCTAAGCTGGCTTGTTGCACGACCTGGCTGATATGGGAAAACTCGGTGATGGCGGTTTTGAGAAACTTCTTTCGCGCAGGCGTGTTAAAAAATAAATCTTGAATTTCCACCATGGTGCCCTGCGGGCACACCGCCTCTTCTTGCCCTTCGAGTTCCCCACCAGACAAGGTGAGTTTGGTCCCGACTTCTTCTCCCCCGTTATAGGTTACTAACGAGACCTTCGAAACTGATGCAATACTGGGCAGGGCCTCGCCACGAAATCCCATACTGCGCACCGAAAAGAGGTCACGGTCCGACGTGACCTTACTCGTGGCATGTCGATGAAAGGCTAAGGTCGCGTCCGCCCGGCTCATGCCTTCCCCATTATCTTGGACACGAATGCGGGTCATACCGCCACCTTCCACATCGACCGTAATGTGGGAGCTGCCTGCATCCAAACTATTTTCGAGGAGTTCTTTCACCACAGCCGCTGGCCGCTCGACTACTTCACCAGCTGCAATGCGGCTAATGACATCTTCGGGAAGGAGATGAATTTTTCCGTATTCGCGGGAACCAGTCATGACCGTCACGTGAGAAGAGGAACGTCAGGAAGACAGTGGAAGTCAGGCACGCGCGGAGGGAAACTTTCCGTTATCGAATTTCGGCAAGTTTATTCTTTGCAAGATTAGCTTCATTCGACGTGGAATACTCTTCTATCACACGAGTCAAATAACTCCGAGCCCTCATACTATCTCCGGTTTCCTCAGCAGAAATTCCGATTTTATAGAGTGAGGCTGGAACTTTACCATGCTCCGGATATTCATGTACAACATGTTCAAACGCTTTAATCGCTCGAATAAAATCTCCTCGTTGGAAATACGACTCCCCCATCCAATAATAGGAATTGGGGGCGAGGGACGTCTCGGGGAAATCTTGGACATACCGTTGAAATCCAATGACGGCAAGCTCGTATTTCCCGTTGAGATAGTCATTATAGGCCAAATTGAAGGCTGAAGTCGGACTGAGGCCCGATATACGCGGAGCAGCTTGTTTTGAGGGTGACCTCAGAGATGGGGGCGGTGGTGAGACAGGCAAAGGATCTGGGTCCTGAGACTTCATACTGCGAGGAGGCGTGGTGGGTTCCGGAGTAAGGGCGACCGCCTGTAACGTCGTCTCTAATTGCCCAATCCGTTCCTCCAAATTCGTCAGCTTGGATTGGAGAGCATCAATTGCCATGGGAGAAACCGTAGGCGAGATGTTCCCCCCCTGGACCACTTCTAAAGACTGGATCCGGTGTTCTAAATCTTCAAACTGTTGTCTGAGTTCTGCGCGACCATCTTTTTGGGATTTGGCAGCCAGGCGCAATTCCTGCCGAACCTCGACAAAATCTGCATGGGTCGCACAACCGCTCAGCATACAAGCCAATGACAGGATCGCAGATATGGGGGTGTAGGAACGCATAGATCGCAGAAATACCTTGGAGCAATCAGGGAGCTGACTGCAGTTGCCGTAACCGTTCAGAGGCTTTAGCAGCTTCTGGAGATGTCGGGAATAACTGTACGACACGTTCAAGATGGGCTCGGGCTTGTGCCCGTTCCTGAAGCGCTAAATAGGCAAAGCCCTGCTTGAGGACAGCTGCGGGCACCTTATCACTATTAGGATAACGCTGTTCAACACGTTGGTATGCTCCTATGGCCTTTTCAAACTGTTGACTGCCATAAAAACACTCAGCCAGCCAATATTGGGCATTGGGCGCACGAGAGGAAGAGGGGTAGGTCATAAGAAATTCAGTAAATCCTTGCCGGGCTTGATCCAAGCTGCCTTGTTTAAACACAGCCATAACCGCTTCATACTGACTGAGTGCCTGCTGTCGGAGCATCCGCTGTTCAGCTTCGGTCTTTTGGCTGCTCGCCCCAGAGACAGAAGCCGTGGATAATTGCCTTTTTGGTTTATGGGAAAGAGTCTTGCTTTTGGATTCACTCGCTTGGCCCCTCGCACCACGCAGATTGTTTACCTCGGTGGTTACCCGCTGCAATGCCTGCATGACCTTTTCAAATCGCTGATCTTGGTTATCCACCCGATCAAGGATAGTCGCACTCATCGTTTTCAACGCCTGGGCTACTGACGTCACACTTTTATTGACCTCTGACAGATGGCCAGCCATAGCCTTTCCATCTTCATCGACTTTCAGGGACACTCGATCTAAGTGCTTGGCATGGGCATTCAGGTCCTTATCAACTTTGGCGGTGATCTCACCCAAGTGGGTCGTAATCGCCTTCATGTCTGCATCAACTTTTTCCGAGAGTGCATTTAAGCGTGTGGCGACATTTTTGGTATCGGTATTTAACTTGGTTCGCATCGCCGAACTCTGACCTGTCACAAGTTCAGTCAATTCGGCTACTTTTTCGTCTTCCTCTACCAATCGCTCTCCAAATGCCGCCATCGTACTTTTAAATTCTGGCAAGGCTTTCCCAAGTTGCCCAACACGCTCATTCAACACGCGATTTTGGGCCTCAAGTTGGGTGAGTTGTTTTTCGAGTTGTTCTTGGTTGGTGGTAATGGACTGATCTTGTTGATCCAATTGAACATCCATTTTTTGTGCCAATGATTCCAAGGTCGGCCCTAACGCTTCTACACGTGATACCGCTTTGGCCATATCACCTTGCAGGCTCTCTTTCACCTCATCAAGCTTGGTATGAAACTGGGCTTGATCCGTTTTGAGCTTCGCAAACTGCGAGGACTGGCTATTCTCCAATTGTGCGAAACGTTCATCCACATCTGACTTTTGTTTCAATAACAATTGCGACAGGCTTTCATTCTGATGACTCAAATTATCGACACGTTCTGCCAATTTCCTGACACGATGGGCCTGCTCAGCCAACTCCCCTTCCTTGAGGGAGCCGACCTTTTCATTCAATTGGGAAATATCATGTTTCAAACGGGCACGGGCTTCTCGAACTCCCTGTTCGGCCTTTCGACCCTGCTTGTCAATCTGGGTAATCGCATCGGCAATCTTCTGATTGAGGTTCTTTTCTCGCTTATCGAGATCCGTAAACCGTTTATCAAAATCTCCCCGCATCCGTTTCATGTCAGCTTTCTGAGCCAAACACCCAGACAGCATAAACGGCATAAGGCAAATAACTAGTCCCTTCACCACACGTCCCCGCATGGCGACCACCTGTCGAGAATCGACCTGACTCACCCGATTCATGCTTCTCTCCTCAACTTCGTAACAAACATTCCTTCATTTGTAGCATATTTGACAACTCAGAACCTACCCTTAGGGGGTCTGAACCGTCAGGTGCCCTCGCCGGTTCATTTTATAGCATTGTTCATCCTGACGCTCACAGAAGGGCCGCTCCTCCCCATACGAAACGATATGCATACGATTGGCGGATACCCCGAGATCGAGGAGGTACGACAACACGGCTTTGGCACGTTTTTCACCGAGCACCAGATTATAGGCTTGAGACCCTCGTTCGTCACAATGCCCTTCAACGAGCAACTGACTATTGGGATGGGCCTTCAGCCAGGCAGCCCCTTCACTCAAATTCGCTTTGGCGTTTTCGGGGATACTCCAACTATCATATTCAAAAAAGACGTCAGCCAAACCTTGAGAGGCCCCTTCAAATTGACCATCTTGGAAATCCTGCATGCCAGATCCCGCAGCATTCGGATCGGCCTTTGCCACAAGGGTTCCATCATCGAGACGATCCTCAAGGGGAGTTTGGCCTGGTTCGACTTCTCCAAATCCACTCAGCGAATCTTGATTCATATTGCCGTCACTTGATCCAAAGGTCGGATAGCCCTCATCCGTTGAACCAGAATCAGCCGCACTTCCCATTCCAGACATATCATCCATGCTGCCCATTCCGCTCATTTCGCTTGTTCCCTCTGAGGAGTCCCCTGGAATAATCGACGCACCATCCCCAGAATTGTAGGCTGAAGTCATACTGGAATCCGACCCCGAATCTTGTCCAGCCATATTTTGTTCAGAGAACTCGCCCTCAGATTGTCCAGCCATATCGTTCCCGCTCCCAGACGTATCTTCCGAGGCAACACCAGGTTCAAATGACTTGGAACCTGACGTGGACTGAATATCTTTTTTCGCACAGCCCACGGCCAAAATCAGACAGACGCCTACCATGGCCAATAGTTTAATTGGTGCGATAAATATGTTCATGGATACAACTCCCTCCTGTTGAAAATGCGCCTGAGGTCGCTTGGTTCTCCCTCTCAACTCCTTATCGAGGCGACCAGGAGGGAGAACTGTGATGGGCATCATCAAACGTAAGACGCTCTTTATCGGTCCCATCTATATTTATCATATATACATGGCTTTTCCCGTTGGACAAAGAACTAAACACTAAATGACGGCCATCGGGAGACCAGGATGGAGAATCATCTATTCCGGTCCCTGTGGTAATTTGACGACGTTGTTGGCCATCTGGACTGGTTAAGCAAAGTTTGTACCGTCGTTGCTTTGTCCGGCAGACATGGGCAATCCAATTGCCACGAGGGGACCAACTTGGCGCAGCATTGTAGTTCCCCTCAAAGGTGAGCCGTCTGGTATTCGAACCATCCGCGCTCATAAGATACACTTGAGGCCCTCCTCCTCGATCGGAGGTGAAAGCAATTTCACGACCCGATGGGGACCAAGAGGGAGAGAGATCTCCGGCCCTATGAGTCGTAAGCCTATGTAACTTCTTGGTTTTTGTATCCAGCTTATACACCTCAGCATTCCCATCCTGGCTCGTGGAAAAAGCCAAAAAGTTCCCGTCTGGTGAAAAAGCCGGGGTAATATTGAGCCCATTTATGGACACCATCGTCCATCGTTTACCCGTTGCCAGCTCCAAGAGGCTAATAGTTTGGGTCCCCTTGGCTCGATAGGACGTGAACACCAAATACCGGCGATCTGGGGACCACCTGGGCATGAGGTTTAAAAACCCATCCGCAGTCACTTGACGAGGATCATGACCGTCATAATCCATCACATATAATTCTCTCGCCCCCTTCTGCTGGGCGACATAGGTGATCTTTGTTCGGGCAATGCCCGGCTCACCGGTGTAACGAAAGACTAATTCGTCGGCTAACCGATGAGCCATCTGACGAACCACGGTGGTTGGCCCGACATATCGTTTTCCCACCACCACTTCTTCACTCCAGCCGTCATAGACAAACCCATCGAGGACCACATCTCGGTTCCTTGACGCTAAACTCCCCCAGACTAAGACCGACAACCCCTTATCCATGGCTTGTTGGAAAAAGGCCTTATCGTTTCGGTTGACGGTCTTGACAGGAATTCCCAGCTGGGCCAAGTCCTGAACTGCAAATATTTGAGAGCGCCGAAGATCGGCCTTTAAAATCTCGGGGATGCGGGCGCCGGACCACTTAATCTCTTTTCCAGCAGGAAATCCAAAGACTCCAATCGGAATTTTCTCGAAATCCGGTCTCGTGGCCTTCAGATACACATCCTCCGCCTCTGATTCCATAATCCCAACAAAGGCGGCAAAGAAGAGCAAGAAAATAATGAAAATTGAACCTGTGTAGTATTTCACCCTATCTGTTCTCCCACCAAGAAAGTAATGTGAGTATCCAGGTAAGCCTCCGACATCCTCCGTGGAAAAGGGGGTAACGGATCCGCACTCAAGACTGCACGCCTACCCGCTAAATCATAGTATTCATTTCCAGAGGTTTCCTCCACGACCACATCGCTGACAGCCCCAGAGCGATGTAAACGAAACTTCACCACCACCGACATGGTTCGCACTAAATCAACAGGAGGGGCGAGCCATTGACGATCAATTAGTTGCTGAACTCGTGATAAATACTTATCTGCCAGAGAGCTTCCACCCTTGGCTTGAATTCGGGTGGTCGGCTGTTCCAGCTCAGCCTGCTGAACTTCTGCCGTTACGGTAGGCTTGGAGACATCCTCCTGTGGCTCGACAGGCGGTTTCAATTTTTCCCGACGTTTCCGTTCTTCCTCTAATTTTTTTTCAATATCAAGCAATTCTGTCTTAAGACTCTTCGAAAGCGAAGTTCTGGTCTTCACTCGTGGCTTTGAAGTCTCCCGACGGGGGAGAGGTTTCGGAACCGCTGGGGACTCAGGAACCTGGAGATTTTTTAAGAGTGAGTCAATATCTTTCTGAAATTTATCAGACCTCGTCCTTGGCTTCACAGGCGTCTCAGGGGGAAGTTGTGTCGGGGCGAGAGGATCCACTGAAACACGTGGGGACACCTTTGGTGAGCGGGGAAGAGATGTCCTCGGGACCGTTTTCGGTTGAGGACTCGCACCAATGTCACCAAATTCAGGAGCATTCGGTGGTAATTCAATGCCACCCAAGACATTTTTCATCCGCTGGGTTGCTCGTGCCTGCGCTTGATCTTCAGAGGGACTCTGCCCGAGACTGGGCAGGGGAATGGGTTTCGGTGGCGGAGGTGCAGGTGCCACTTTCGGTACTGGAGCGGGCTTAGGTGGAGGCGGAGCGGGCACCGCCTTGGGTACCGGAGGAGCCTTGGGAGCAGGTGGAGGAGCCGGAGGTTTGGCAACCTTAGGAGGAGCCACCTTGGGGGGTGGCGGAGGTGGTGCCTTCTTAACTGGCGGCGGAGTCTCGACCTTTGGTTGGACAGTCGGTTGAACTTTCTTAGGGGGCAGGCGTTTTTTAGGGACAACTTTTTTCTTCGTAGGAGGGGGCGCCGAAGGGAGATTTACCAAGGAAATCTCATGGGCCACAATACGTTCCTCATGAGAAGGTAACAATCTTACCAACTCTGCCACTAACAAGATGGCAAAGTGGAGGGTCAGAGAAAGAACAAGCAGTCTCCAGAATGGGAAATGCGGAGATGGAGGAAGTCCATCGTTTAAGGCCAGTGCAATCAGACTTGAGGGTTGTGTGTTTGTCATTCCCGCCCCTTCAGAATGTATCAGGGGTTGTCAAGACCGAACACCATCCCCAACACGTCCTCCGCCCCAATACTTGCCATGGAACGATTGAGTGAGTCTGTGTGGTCTTATGGTTTGCGCTTTGATTTTTTGAGTATCCGTTCTTCAGCAACCTCTTCAACACCTGAGGGCTCCGTGACCATCCCTAGCTTTTCAATTCCTGCTCGTTTTACGCTGTCCATCACCTGTACGACAATACCATACGGAACCTCTCGATCGGCGCGTAAATACACCGATGGGGTTTTATTGTTGGCTTTCATAGACTCAATACGGCGTTTGAGTTGCTGCACGCTCACGGGATCATTATCCAGGTAAAGTTTTTGATCCCGCCCAATACTCAACACCAATCGTTCTTCTACCTTAATATTCGAACTACCCGAGGTGGGTAAATTGATATCAAGGCCTCGGTGTAACATGGGTGCGGTCACCATGAACACGACTAGTAATACTAACACAACATCGACTAACGGTATGACGTTGATTTCGGCCAAAAATCGCCGATGGCGACTTTCAAAAATCATGTCTTACAAAGTCCTGGATTTTTCTTTCAGGGAATTCAACAGTTCGACACTAAACGTTTCTGCCCTGAATGCCACCCGACGAATTCTGGTTAAATAATAGTTATAGGCAATCACCGCAGGAATAGCAGCAAACAGCCCAGCAGCTGTCGCGACCAGGGCTTCCGCAACACCCGGAGCCACCACGGCCAAGCTTGCCGACCCCTCTTTGCCAATCTCCCGAAAGGCATCAATAATGCCCATGACCGTTCCGAGAAGTCCGATGAAGGGCGTAATATTTCCAGTAGTCGCTAAAAAAGGCAAATACCGTTCTAACTTAGATATTTGGCCCTGCACGATATATGCCACAATACGCTCAAGATAATGATTATCGAAGGTGGGAGGAGGTTGGTGGAGTCGAGATTCGGTGGACGACTCACTACCTTTCTCAGGAGCTTGCTCTAAATTAATACGATCGATCAGACCTAGAAACACCGCCGCGCTAGGGCTGTCTAAAAGTCGCCTTGCATGATGCCGCATTTCTTCATTGTCTGGTGTTCGGGAATAGGATTTGAGAAACTGTTTATCTTCCCGATCGCTCGACCGAAAGACTAACCACTTGGACAGAATGATGACCCAAGACACGACAGAGAAAATAAACAGGATAAAAAGAACGACCTTGGAAACAGCTCCAAGCGAATTGAGAAGTCCAAGTGGACCGGATTCAAACATAAGTAGTTTAAATCATCTCCCCCAATAAGGGTATGTGGACAAAACGTTCCCTACGACCTACTAACATCACAGATTCAGTTACACGTTACCCCACCGGACTTCTAAAAAATTAACTGGGAGGTGGTTCTTTGAAAAAATGGCGGGGCCGACGGGATTTGAACCCGCGACTTCCAGATTGACAATCTGGCGTCCTAACCTGGCTGAACGACGGCCCCTGCCTGGAACGATGGTCACTATTGTGTGAATATGGGTTCCACTCAAAGCCGGGGGGTATCAGAGAGAGAAAACCCTGAAGAAAACATCCTTTACCGTCGGGATTCTGTCAATCAATGAAAAATTCCAATGCAAATTTCATACTTCTTAAAAATCCACTGGTAGGCGGAACAGGGATCGAACCTGTGACCTCTGCCTTGTAAGGGCAGCGCTCTCCCAACTGAGCTACCCGCCCATAAAAAACACTTGCTTACCAGATGGTTGCGAATGCTATCAAGTCGATGGGGCCTTGTCAACCTTTCCTATGGAGTTTGACTCACAAGGTTCAACCTGACCTGTGAGGTTTTCTGACTGTAGGACTTTTCACCACATGTCGGCTGTTCTTTCGTGGGAAAAATTCCGTATGGAGTTGTTTTAACCGCACCCTATCGACGTGTGTATAAATTTGGGTCGTGGCAATATTACTATGGCCTAACATGGCCTGTACGGACCGTAGATCAGCACCCCGATTGAGTAAATGGGTGGCAAACGAATGCCGAAGCATATGGGGAGAGAGTAATGTGGAGATTCCCACAGCCTTTGCCCGGGCCCGCAAAACTTTCCAAAAACCCTGCCTTGTGAGTGGCATCCCACGTCTGCTTAGAAAAAGATAGGATGAGCGACGTTCTTTAAGTAAACGAGGCCGAGCTTGACTCAGATACTGCTCAATTTTTTCCCTGGAAAGATCGCCAATGGGAATGAGCCGCTGCTTCGCGCCCTTTCCCATCACCGTGAGAAACCCAGATGTCAAATTCACCTGCGCGGTTTTGAGCATCACCAACTCCGAAACCCGGAGTCCTGTCGCATACAGCAGTTCTATCATCGCCGCATCGCGGAGATGTTCGAGCGTGGTTCCCTGTTCCCCCTCCAATAAGGCCATGACCTCCGATTGAGAAAGTGTTCGGGGCAGGGGCTGGTCCGGCGGCGGTGCTCCTAGTTCCTTGATAAAATTCTCCTGAATGATCCCATCGGCCAAGAGAAACCGAAGAAAGCGACGGAGGGAAGCGACACATCTGGCAATGGAAGAAGGAGATAATTGCCTAGAACGCAGATACTGAAGAAATCGAGTAAAGACCTCCGGAGTGAAGGTTGAAAAACTCGAAAGCGATTCAACGTTCTCCAGGAAATCTTGAAACTTTACCAAGTCACGTCGATAGGCTTCTAAGGTATTGGCCGCAAGGCCGCTTTCAATACGAAGATGGTCAAAGAAACGATCATAGACCTCCAAACGTTCTTCATTTTCCCTAGGGTGACAATTCGGCTTTGGCATGAAAGGTTTCCGACCCCACAGGATAACCAAAACGGGAAACTCAGTTAAGAGGAACGTTCCGTACCCACCCCACTTCCTAAAAAACTATAGCCAAGCACTCGGGAGAATACAAGAAAGATGAAGATGTCCTTTTCTTGACTTTGCCCAGGAGGGTTCCTATAGTGAAATTCTTCAATGCGCCGCACGACCCTTGAAAACTCTATCATGCTTGCATCCCAATCCTTCTTTCAAAGCCAGGCCTCTTCCTTTTCACGCAAACTTTTCATCCTCACCCTCATCGTTCAACTGCTGTGGCCTTCAGCAGGGTCGACGTTATTGGCTGCCCAGGCAGCCCTATCCCAGCATTCCCTCCCACACAGCATTGGGAGAGTCAAACTCCTCAGGTCGTTACGCGACATCAAGACACTCCTCCAGAAAAACCAAGAACTCCAGGCCATTCCGAAACTCAAAGAATTTATTGAACAGTCTCCTCGTTCCAAACAGCTCGATGAAGCGTACTACCTCTTAGGATCGGCTTTCGTCCAGACCAAATCGTATTCACGGGCGATCACGACTCTCGAACAATTCTTTCAAAAGTTTCCCAAATCTCGCTTGCAACATCGTGCACGACTATTACTGGCCGCAGCACATGGCCAAGAAGGCCAACTAGACAAAGCCCTTCCTCTGCTTGCCGAAGTGCGAAGCTTGGCGTCTGATACGCAATCCCGTCGGGATGCCCTCATGCTCACGGGCGAATTATTAACGAAAAAAGGAGACCCCCTCAGGGCCATTCAAGCCTGGCTTGAGGAAATGCGGTTGGCGCCACCTGACCAACAAGAAGCCACACGATCAAAAATTCGCGATCTCATAATGCATCAACTTGACTCGAAAACCCTTCTTCGCCTGCGCAGTGGGTACCGGGTGGAGTTTCCTGGAGACCTGGCACTCATTCGTTTGGCTGAATTGCATCAAGAGCGGAAAGAGCAGCACCTCGTCGAGCGACACCTCAACCTTTTTTTAAAACGATTCCCCACACATGAATATGCCCCTACTGCAAAAGAGCTGCTTCAATCCTTTTCGCAACGGCTTCAAAACGCTCAACATGTGGTGGTCGCCCTCCTTCCCCTCTCAGGGAGGTTAAGCCAATTCGGAACTGAAGCCCTTCGAGGCATTCAACTTTCCATGGAGAAAGGCAAAGAGGTGCTCAACCTCCCTTCTTTGGAATTAGCAATCAAGGACTCTGAATCCGAAAAATTATTCATTCGCTCTGAACTCTATAAACTCATTAATGAATATGCTCCCCTAGCCATTGTCGGCCCCATGGCCTCTCAACAGGTCCAAACCCTGGCTGAATTAGCCGAGCGCACGCAAACGCCCTTTCTGACTCCGACCGCCACGATTCCAAATGTTCGCCGTTTTGGGAATTTCATGTTCAGTACTGCCCTGACCTATCAATTGCAGATCAACCAGCTCATCCACTTTGCCATGGATCGAGCACGTTTTGCTCGTCTGGCAATTTTGCATCCTAACACCACCTATGGCAAAACCCTCTCCCGCCTCTTCAGCCAGGAAGTGCTTCAACGAGGGGGCGAGATCATTGCCGTGGAAACCTATGAGGAAAAAGACACCGACTTTGGTGCTCAAATCAAACATTTGAAGGCTGAAGATCTCGCTCGCTATGGCACGATTACCGAAGAAAAAGAACTAGACAAACGCAAGAAGAAAGAAATTGGAAAAGAAAGTGAACCACGACCGATCTATACCCCAGGATTCGACGCCATATTTATTCCTGGCCGAGCCAGAGAAGTCGCATTAATTACCGCCCAACTGGTCTTTTTCGATATTAAAGTTCCACTCCTCGGAACAAATGGATGGAATGCCCCCTCTCTCCTTCGTCTAGCCGATCGGTCTATCGATGGTAGTGTGTTTGTGGAAGGATTTTTTCTAGGGAGTGCCAACCCAGAAACGCAAGACTTCATTGCTCGCTATAAAAAACGCTTTCACCACGACCCCTCTGCCTTCGCGGCACAAGCCTATGAGGCAACCTTCCTGGTGTTACAGGGCATCCACCAAGGCGCAACCTCTGCACAAGATATTCAACAATATTTAATCAACTCAAACAGTCTGCCTACATTGGGAGGAACCGCAAACTTTAACTCACAAGGCATTCTGAACAGACCGTTGCACCTTCTCCAAGTTCGAGATGGGAAAATTGTTCCAGCCGAAGACCCAGTTCCTCTACCTGAACCCGTTCCATGAACTCCCTGTCCCAAATTCTTCAGACGTTGCTCCATGTAGGCCTACCTCTTTTATTTGCCATGGTCCTACATGAATATGCCCATGGATGGGTCGCCCATTATTATGGCGATAACACCGCCAAGCAGGCCGGACGGCTGACTTTCAACCCGTTAGCCCATATTGACCCTATTGGAACGATCTTAGTTCCCCTCATGTTTATTATATTTCCAAGCGGTTTTTTCTTTGGTTGGGCCAAGCCTGTTCCGGTGCAACCGGGACAATTACGAAACCCTCGCCAACATATGGGACTGGTGGCCGCAGCGGGACCTGGCATGAATTTACTCCTCGCAATCATCAGCGCCCTTTTGCTTAGCCTTATTTTTTTTATGAATCCTAGCCTCCAGGACTATTCGAATACACAGCCGAAGTCCGAAACTCAGCAAGATCTCCCGGGGATGGTTGTTCTCCCTATTGCAGTTATGTTGTTATATTCCGTCAAAATCAATATTGTGCTCATGGTGTTTAACCTATTACCGATCCCACCGCTTGATGGAGGTCGCGTGTTAGTAAGCGTATTACCTTACCAGGCTGCAAAGATTGTGAGTGAATTAGAGCCTTATGGAATGCTCATTTTACTAGGTCTTATATTTCTTGATCCTCAACTCCACCTCATCGGGACCGTACTTGGAAACCTAGTCCCGTTTATCACTAATGAAATATTTGCATTCACACAGGTGTTATAATGGCTTCATCTGAATCACAACAACGCGTCCTCAGTGGAATGCAACCCAGCGGACTTCTCCATATCGGAAACTGGTTGGGAGCGCTCGAAAATTGGAAACAATTACAAGAACAATATGACTCCTTTTTCTTTGTCGCCGACTGGCATGCCCTTTCGACCAACTATGCCGATACGAGTCGAATCAAGGAGTTCACGAAGGAAATTCTAATCGATTGGCTGGCTTTTGGAATCGATCCGCAACGAGCCACCATCTTCATACAATCACGAATACCCGAACATGCGATTTTGCACTTACTCCTTTCAATGATTATTCCAGTCCCCTGGCTTGAACGAAACCCGACCTACAAAGAAAAGCAGGAAGAAATCAAGGAACGCGATCTCTCGACCTACGGCTTCCTCGGATACCCACTACTTCAAGCTGCCGATATTTTGATTTATAAGCCACATTTCGTCCCTGTGGGTAAGGACCAATTACCGCATCTTGAATTAACACGCGAACTGGCACGCCGATTTAATAGTCTCTACAAACCCGTATTACTCGAGCCCAAAGAACATCTAACCAAGTTTCCCAAGGTCCTAGGCACCGATGGCAGGAAAATGAGTAAAAGCTATGGCAATACTATCAATCTTTCCGATCCGGAACCGGAAGTCAGAAAAAAACTTAAAACCATGATGACGGATCCTGCCCGAGTACGACGGACCGACCCGGGCAACCCCGAACTCTGTCCAGTGTATGATTTCCATAAAACCTTTTCCCCACCAACCACCCAAGATCAAATCAACCAAGACTGTCGATCAGCGACAATCGGTTGCATCGATTGTAAAAAACTTGTTGCCGATGCCATGGTCGAGCGCCTCACTCCTACCTGGGACGCCCGCACGAAACTAACCGCAAAACCCAAACAGTTAGAAGATATCGTCCAGGATGGAAGTGCACGGGCCGCGAGGGTGGCGGGAGAGACGTTGGGGGAAGTGAAGGAAGCCATGAAGATATAGGGAAAGGCTTCGCTCTTTCATTGCGCAGGCCAGAGACGTTTGGGTCTGCCGTAAGCTTCACCTCGCTTGGTTGCGGAACTCGTTCCGTTCTCATCCGAATTCGAACGGAACCTCAAACAGTCCTCACCATCCGCCTTCGGCGGACCACTCCAGTTCAGCAACGGAAGAATCCAAACGTCTCTGATTAGCTCTTCAAGAGCGGAAGCTTTCCCTTAAGAAGAGTAAATGTAAGAACAGAACCCCAAGTCCTCCTGGCCAAACCTCGAAAGATAAACACTCCTTCAGCCAATTCGGCCCTGAACTCAAGCTACTTCCATTTCGGGTTAGAAAAGAAGAAGAGCCTCGCCTCCCGCCTTTGGTGGGACGCTTCACTTCAGCCACGCCAGACTCCAAACGTCCCTGATTGGCTCTTCAAGAGCGGCAGCTTTCCCTTGGGGAGAGTAAAAGTAAGAACAGAAATTTAAGTCCTCCTGGCGAATTTGGCAGGGAACCCAAACACCTCCCTTTGGGGAGTAGAGAAATCAGAAATTCAAGAAGGGTTGGATTGCGAAGGGCAGGTATCTCAATTTCGCCATGATGCGTTGATGCATAAGCATCAGGAGTGCCTCATGTAGGGGTAGATTGTGAGGTGGGATCAATTAGTAACTGTAAAAGCCCGATATTTTCCCAGTTCAACGGCTAATCTCCGTTCTCGTGCTGCGTAGCTTTCTTCTTCATTATAAAGAGGAGTTTCAATCCCCCACACCACATCAGCTTGGCGAATATTCTGCTCGATCGTGTCATCGAGTGGTTGATCTCCAACCACTTCCCTTCGCTCGGCTAGACGTCTAGGGAGGGACCACCGATCCCAAAAAATGGCTACGTCTTTCCGGAGTAAGCTCCGAGCGCAATTAAAAGCCGCACGTGAGCCATCACGTATTCGATAACTGATGAAATGACGAGATTTCTTGGATAACGACTTTTCCCATTCCCACAGCTGTTCATCAAGCTCGAGTTGTCGCATTTGTTGAAGATACTGTCCAATGGGGCTCATCCAATTTTTCCAGAGAGGCGTAGCCTGTTTTGAAGGAGTCAATCTCCGTAGGGATTGCAGATACTCTGTTGCGTTCGTGAGGGGATACCACCGTGAAGTCTCAGCAGCGGCATACCGAACTCTCCTTCTCCCTTGCAATACTTGGACGGAAGCCACATCAATTCGAGCATCAAGGGTAGCTGGTAGGTGTTCACCCCAGGGTGCATAGAGTTGTCCAATCAACCAAATGGTATCTCCAGGCTTCACGGTGGTGGCAAGACCGGCTGTGGCTCTCGTGACGTGATATCGCGGTCGGTCGAACCCTTCCCCCTTTTTTTGGATTTCTGAAAACCAAGGATGGGTGAGGTGGCGAGGGAATCTGATGCGGAGGTCGCGACGGTTGAAGTGCACAAATGACTGTCTCCTCATAATCAGCTATCTTTCGGTCTTTCGCCCCCCCTTCCTCTTCAAGAAATTATTGTTACCAACTTACAATATCAGGAACATCCTAAGCCTAATGACAGTTAAAGGGATGCGGTAGGACTGTCTTCTCGCACGAGATCTTCTGTTCCGGCCGATTCAAGTGTCGCGGCCGTCACAAAAATGGGGGCCTTAAAATGGAGGGCCAAGGCTATACTGTCGGAAGACCTCCCATCAAAGACCTTCTCCTGGCCTTGAATTTGAACGGTCAACGCGCCATAAAATGTTCCGTCCCTTAACGTGATTTCAGTTTTGAGTACCCTTCCCTGATAGGCCTCCAAAATCGAGTGCATCAGATCGTGAGAGAGGGGCCGTTCTAATTTCAATCCTTGCAAGACAGCGTGGACAGAACCCGCGACCGTTGGATCGACATAAATGGGTATGTGTTTTTCCTCGACGTGAAGAATTAAGACGGGCCCTTGTTGGGAAATACCGACTTCTACCTTATCTACCGGAATATGGTTTTCTTGAGCCATCCCCGATTGAATGGCAAGACAGAGTATTCCCCCAATGACTACCCCATAGAATCCCTTTTGCCTCAAGACATTCATAACAAGCCTCCATTACCGGCCTAACGAGGTATCAACCAGCTCTCTCCAATCTTCCTCCATCAGCGCCAATCCCGTTGCTCCCTTAAAAAGCGCTGATATAGGGATTTGAATTTTTCTCTATCCCGATGAGGGTTCCTTCTCCATGACCCGTGATTACCTGCGTATGGTCATCGAGTGTAAAAATTCGCTCCCGAATCGATGTTTCGATGGCTTTAAAGCTGCCGCCCCACAAATCTGTTCGTCCAATTCCACCACGAAAGAGCGTATCACCAGACAGTAAGAGCCGTTCAGACGCAAAATGAAAACACATGGATCCCGGTGTATGTCCCGGTGTATGTAGGGCGATAGCTTCGAGGTCTCCAATGAAGATTTTTTCTTCATCCAGTAACCAATAGTCTGGAGCCGGAACTGGATGAAATGGCACCTGAAAGGCTTGACATTGCATTTCTAATGCCTCCCATAGCGTTCGGTCCTCCTCATGTAGACAGAGAGTCGCCCCGGTTGCTTCTTTCATCTCACCCGATGCCAGAAAATGGTCAAAATGGGCATGCGTATGAAGCACCTTGACCACTGTCAGTCCAAGATCCTGAACCGTCTGGAGGATACGCTTCGCATCTCCTCCTGGATCAATGACGAGAGCCTGTTTGGACAGGGGGTCCCCGATAATGGAGCAATTACATCCTAACGGAGGGACCGGAAAGGTTTTCCGAATCATACCACCTCATTTCTGTAAAACAGGACTCTCCGGTCTCTTGTCCCTACTGCCGTACCCACAACATCTCCGTACCGTAAAGATCCCAGGCGTCTTGATGTTGATACAGCCAAATAAGGAACCCCGCACCCGTTCCATCTGGACGATTGACTCCGATATAGACCAAGGCTTGGTCCCGGGCAGGAGTAAAGGCCACTCGTGATAATCGAAACACACCCAGGACCGGCAAAGGACCCGGCCGTTTCTGCACCGTGCTCAATTGAACCGGGATAACCGGGATGGAAACTTCGGCATCATCTAGGAATTGATCTGTCACAAACTTGACTGGAATGGGAAATGAGAATTTTGATTCGAGTCGCGCCGACGCCTGCTCGGCCTTGCGCAGAAACCCCTCTAATAAACTCGGTGGAAGGGAATTATTAAAAAACCGTTTTTTCTGAAATAATTCTCGTAACGGAAGCGGTTTTTCCTCTTGCATCAAGGTGGTCGTGGTCATGCGTTCCATGATGATCATCTTCGTCTGAGACGTGAAGAACTTCGCCTCCATCACTCGATCGTAGATGGCATATTCCTCGATAGGAACGTAATGGGGAGCTTCCGGCCCCGAATCCGCACTCACATTGAGCGGACTCACATTTCCACTGAGAATGAAAATTCCCACTCCGAGAATCCATCTTCCTATCCAATCAGACATCATCTACACCTTTGGTTGTTCGGCAAGATTCGTGGGGTTTGATCTTACCAAAAGCCTCAATTATTTGCATTAGTAGGCAAAGACGCATAAAATTCTCCGAATATCCTCTCGATCGCCATACAGGACCTCATGCATCTTTGCATCTCATTGCTATAAGAATCGTACGCATGCGAGACCCGCTCATTTCTCCAACACACATATCACGACAATGCTGGGCCTGGACTAGCCTCCTCGCTATCCTGTTTCTTGGCTTCTTACTGGGATGCCAGCCAGACGAATCACCTTTTAAGTTTGAAAATGAAACCTTGCGCAAACAGATCGCTAAACAAGAATCCTTGATCCAATCTCTGCAAGATGGCAATCAAGTGATGCAAGAGCAGATCAACCTACTCAATCGTGAACTTCGTGAAGCCCAAGGCATATCCAAAGTGGCTGAGGCTCAACAGAGTCAAATGACCACGAAGATGGAAGACCTTGTCAAAAAGAATAAAAAACTGCTCGCTCAATTCAATTGGGTGAAAAAAAAGAACTCGAGGGCCCAATATTCCGTCACCCTGCGAGACAATGGCGGACAGCGACGGGAACTCCTCTACCCCTTGGCTAAGACCTCCAAGGCAGCCCAAGAAGCCCTCTCCCACAATGGGTATACTCTACTCCTCAATTTTCAGACGGATAAGAAGTCCGTATTCATTACAGACCGTAAAATTTCTTCACCACGTTCTCTAGAGACAGCAGGCTTTCGAAATCAATATGTCCTGTCCCTGAATCCTCTCCCCTCCAAGGGAACACTCCTTACCGTCAAGGCGGATTTCGAGAAAATGGGTCAGGGAGGGCGTATCCTTCAAGCCAGCAAGGAAGAGCGGGCTGATATTGAACGGAGGCTCATCATTGAGATATCCAAAAAACTGAAAGGAGGTCAGACGGGCAAGAAAAAATAATATTTAATCAATCGTTTCAAATGCTTATACGCTACTTAAGAATTTAAAACTTTCCCTCTCGAGGGACCGTGCCCCCAAGGGCCACAGACACCGCCTGCCTATTCCTATTCCCAAACCGAAATTTTTGAGGTCCCTGCTATACTCATATTATCCCGTTTTAATTAACGGTTATTCCGTTATACTTCTACTCGGCCCAGGACTGATGACCTGTGGCCCAGAAAAAGAGCACCATCCTATGGCCAAGCACAAAACTGGATCCGGGCAGGCCGCAGTCGCCTCTCCATCAGACATTAAACAGCACCTTACACAATTGGAAAGTAGACTCGAACAAATTCGGGAGCTTATGCAGGATGGAGTTCCCTACCTGGACGCCTTAAAGGTAAAAGCGGAATTAGGCCTGAAAGAAACCATCCGTAATATTTTTGGGCAGAATTCCCAGGAATTCCAAGTCTTACGAAAACATAAAATTGATATCACTAGTAATAAAACCATTGAGAAAACAGCCGCCATCCTTCAAGGCCTTATCGAATATTTTGAATTCCAACAAAAAAACCCCACCGACAGTAAGAAGGCCAACTCAAAATCTCCCCTTGAGTTTGCCAAAGACGCACAAAAAGCTTTGGACCTGATTCATAATCCACCGCCACCTCCCAAACCCTCAACCGCAACGAAAGCAGCTCCATCTCGAGAACCACAAGCAAAACCGACCCCTGTCCCCTCCAACTCGGTAAAGTCAAAACCGAAGACGCCACCCTCGGAGGGCGTAAGCTCCAAATTACCACAGGCAGACTCCCCCAACCCCATACAACCAGAACTCAACATGCCCGCCCTCTCCACATCTTCTCAACCGATAGAGGCAGCCTCGCCCGCTACCCAGACAGGGGAACCACGCCCAACGCCATCCGCCACGCCGGAGCCACAGATATCGATGCCCATTCGTAACGTACATAACCAACAGTTTCTCGACAAACCGCACAATTTAGCTTCATCACCCACTACCCAGGGAAACCAAACCATGACACCACCAACGTCTATACCTCAGACGACGCCTTTGCCTGAAACAACATCGATGACCTGGAGTGATTCCTTGGAACTCATTCGAAAAATTTGTCAACGGTTCCATCCAGTCATTCGTCAATTTCGGGAACGCAGTGAAAATCGCCCTCCATTTGAAATCGAAGATGAGCATGATATTCGCGATATGGTACGAGCCATGCTCTACTTGGAATTTGATGACGTGGGGATCGAAGAATGGTCAGCCCCTTCGCTCAATGGAGCCATCCAGAGAGATTTCCTGATTCAACCAGGAAACATCGTGATGTTTGTGACACGGACTCGATCCGGACTCGGGGCCAAAGAAATCTCAAATCTTTGGACATCGGCATGCGCCCACTATGCGTCCCATCCCTATTGTCAACGTTTAGTTGGCTTTATTTATGACCCGGAAGGACGCATTGCTAATCCGCGTCGTTTGGAGGAAAGCCTAACCAGCCAAGGTGCCGCTGGAAAGGTTGAAATTCAAATTTTTCCCAAATAACCATGCCTGCTTTTCCTGGAAACCGACACAAATAATCCGCTATGAGTCCGTCCACATCTGTTCATGACCTGAAATCCCTGATTCTTTCATTTCATTCCATCATTACGATCGAAACCGTGGAGGAAGAACGGGTGCGACACCTTCTCCAGTCAGTCGCCAATCAAACGAGAATGCCACTCTTCGAATGGTCCGTCACCAAGGGACTGACCAAGTCCGACGCTTCCAATCACGCCAACCGAATGACGGTCACGCCCTTGAGTGCCATTCAACACATAGGGGGCCTGAGCATCGAAGGTATTTTTTTCCTGAAGGACTTTTCTCGACATCTCGACGACCCGGCCCTTGTACGTGAGTTACGCGAAGTCGCCCATCGTTTCGCCCATACCCGCTCGGCTCTCATTCTCACGGCGGCGACAATGACCCTGCCCCCCGACATCGAACCCCACAACGTACAAGTGACCTTGCAATTGCCTGACGCTCAGGAATTGGAGAAGACACTCCAACATATTGCCACCTCATTAGGGAAAATGTCTCATTGGGATATGCATTTGACCCTATCCGATCGGGAAAATTTATTACGGAACTTACAGGGCCTCACTCTCCATCAGGCCCGGCAGGCCATTGCACAAGCCATTGTGGAAGACGGAAAACTGACTAGCCGTGCCATTCAAATGGTGCTTGAAAAAAAAGTCAAAATGATCAAAGAGGGCGGGTTACTGGAATATTATCCTCAAGAAGACAATCATTTTGAGCTTGGAGGATTTGCCAATTTGAAACAATGGCTGACGAGAGCCGCAGTCGGATTTACTCAAGAAGCCCAGGCACTGAACCTGTCCCCACCACGCGGCATCCTTCTCGTAGGAATTCAAGGGTGCGGCAAATCATTAGCGGCCAAGGTCATCGCCCGGGAATGGAAGATGCCTCTTCTGAAATTCGATATGGGGCGCCTCTACGATAAATTTATCGGCGAAACCGAAAAAAACTTTCACAAGGCCATCACCTTAGCAGAATCCATCGCGCCAGCTATTTTGTGGTTGGATGAAATTGAAAAAGGATTGGGGTCTGTGGGAGGCGGGACTGGGGACGGAGGTGTGAGCCGTCGGATATTTGGGTCGTTTCTCACCTGGCTGCAGGAGAAAAAACAGGAGATCTTTGTCGTCGCCACGGCCAATGATTTGTCGAGCCTCCCACCTGAATTACTCAGAAAAGGACGCTTCGATGAAATATTTTTTGTGGATCTCCCTGATGAGAAAGAGCGCCACGCGATCCTCACCATTCATTTGACCCTACGGAAACAGGATCCCACACAGTTTGATCTCCCCTTAATCGTATCGACCACCCAGGGGTTTAGTGGAGCTGAGATCGAGCAAGCCATCATTGCGGCCCTCTATCGAGCGTTGCACAAAAAAACTCCGTTAGATACCAATCTGCTACTTGAAGAAATTCAGCTCACAGTTCCACTTTCGGTCTCCCGGAAAGAAGATGTGCAGAATCTGCAAACCCATGCACGAGAACGGTTTGTTCCTGTGCGGTAACCTACCAAATCCCCCTTCGCTTGAGCCACAAGGCCACAAGCGTACATTCCAAACCAAAGGGGAGATACCCTGCATATCCAAGAATAGGCATTTCAAAAATCTTAAAGGCATGTACGTAGGGAATGGCATATTCCCAATGGGCCAGGCTTCGGACATTCCATAATTCCCAGAAAAACCCACAAGTCAATCCAGCCAAAGCAGATTCTCCGATCTCCCGCCAATCTCCATCTCGAACTCCCTCCAGAATCGTTTGTTCTTTTCCAATCATTTGCATTCCCAGAATCAACAATAAGGGTGCGACCCAAACGAGAGGAAACAATAGACTTGGCCAAACGCCCATACCTATGAGTCCTAGGCCTGCAAGGGACGCACACCAAAATCCCCATTCGGGTGTAAAGGATCCTTCCCACATAGGAAGATCCCTCAGCATTCGCTCTACTGATGGAATCGAAGCCCACCACTCCTTGGTGCTTAACACCGCAGGTAACACCGTCGAGAAAGAATGCGAGGCATGGAATACATATTCCATCGCGGAAAGATTCTCACCTCCAAAATAATACCAATTTTGAACGAACCGGTTGAGGTATTCGAAAAACCACCAGAAGACGGCACTGAGAGGGAACAACCCCAGAAGGTACCAGGGATGATGCGAGAGTAAACTATGCCCCGTCCGCTGATAGGTCCAGGCATTCACCGTCACAATAAATCCCAACCACAGAGGGGTAAAGGTATACAGTTGCCAACTCTCGAACCAAGGCAATCGTGACCAGGCCAGGCCCCACCACAATAGCGTCCACGCCAACCCGACCCATCCCCACCAAGGAAAAGATTTCCGTTCAATAAAAAAAACCGAGAGTGGTCTAGGAGATCGACTCAACATATTCATGCACAACCAGAGAAGACTCCCCAACACAAGCACCCCAGCCCAAAACACGGGCCATGAAAAGGGGGCATGTTCGACATACTGGGTAAGCGGAGGCATCTCCACATATTGTGAAACGGGTTTCCCCGTCAATTGGACCCCGACAAGAGGCAGTGCGAGTAGGAGTACGAGAACGACCGAACGTTGAATCCAGGGATAAGCCATAGGCAAGGGTCTTAGTATTGAACCAAACAGAATGCTCGGGAGCTACGAGCCAAAATAATTGAAAATTCTAAGCCCGGAGACCGTTTTCTCATACCTTGGGAATACGCCTCATTCCAAGAACCCTTCCGTGAAGTTTTTACATGGGAGAATTCTCTTCAGAGTTGACAGTCTTAACTCTTTTAAAGAAAATAATAGCCAGCGAAGGAGGAAGGTCCATCATGCCCTCTCGGGTGAACCTACAGACCCATTCTCGTTTTGTTCAGGTGCTTCAACATGAAGTACTCCACTGTTTGCAATCCAACTGCAACGGGCCGATGCATATTCTCGACCTCTCTCAACCAAGAGACGTCGTGAAAACCTATGAAGGCACCTGCACAAAATGCCAGCATCGGGAACATATCACCGGCCAGGAAGAGCGAATTCCAGAATGGGAAGATGCGGCGTTACTGGAAATGGCATATGAGCACCTCCTTCACCAACAACCTGAATGTCCGTTCGACCACACTCCGGTTATCTTTACCTCATTACCCAATCCTCGTCGAAAAGCTCGATACCGCCTCTCTTGTTTTTATTGCGGACGCCAAGCCACAATAGATTGGCCGCCATCCGAATCTAAACGTTAGAAGGTATATGTGAACACGTAGGTGACCGTACCACATCCCCATGTGCAGACAACCGTGAGAGTTGCTGGGCAATGACCTCCATGTCAGCAGAAGCTGATACCGTAAAGGTCTGGATTTTTCTTGAAAGAGGATGCTGAAATCCAAGCAGTCGAGCATGGAGCATCACACGTGGAATCTGGATATCCTCCACGCATGCAACCTTTCTTCCCCCATAGGTGTGATCTCCTAAAATAGGATGTCCCAACGCCTTTAAGTGAACACGTAATTGATGCGTTCGTCCAGTTTGAGGAGTCAACAGGACGTGAGACGCCACGTTACCATAGACACGCTCAACCCGATATTGCGTCTTTGAGTCACGAGGCTTCGTTGTCTTGGGAGAAAAGACCTTTCGGTTTTTCATATCCCGACCAATTCCTAAATGGATGGTCCCCTGCGAAACACGTGGGACTTTCCACACGTATGCTTCATACTCCCTGCGAATAATATGTCGTTCAAATTGAAGTGCCAACGCGCGATGAGCCTGATCGGTTTTAGCGATTACCATGAGCCCGGAGGTCTGTTTATCGAGCCGATGAACGATCCCCGGTCGTTGTTTTTCTCCCACAGAGGATAACCTTCCCGATGAGTTTTCAAAATGGTGAAGGAGGGCGTTGACCAAGGTCCCCGTCCAATTGCCAGAGGCAGGATGAACCACAATTCCTGCTGGTTTATTCACCACAAGCAATTCCTCATCTTCAAAGATTATTTCTAAAGGAAGCGACTCACCTTGTAACTGCAAAGGACTCGCCTTCGGAATATCCATGGTGATTCGATCACCAGGATGAATGATCTGACTGGCCTTGACCTGTTTCTCATTCAAACGTATTCGACCCAGCTCGACAAGACGCTTAAGGCGAGTTCGGGATGTATCTGGTTCTCGGCCGACAAGAAATTGATCAAGGCGTTTGGCTTTCTCCCCGGCTGTAACGACAAACTCAGTTATCATGTGCATTCCCTAGGTCTTGAGATAGGCCGTCCAACTTATACATTATAGGTCGCCCGACTTCCTCAAGTCTTTCCCATGGTCCACCGCATTTTATCATTTCGACTTTTGAAAACGAAAATATTGCCGTTGCCTCTCATTTCCCTCTCAATCTGTTGCACGGAGTAGTATCGATCTGTAGAAAGTTTTTGTTTTCCAGCTTACTATTCGACCATATTGAATGATCACGGGCCCACCCGAAACGAAAGCGGGAAATTTTTGAGGGTGGGTGTAATGTCTGAACCTTGGTCATACCTGTTCTGACCAGGGTTACTGAGGTGAGGGCTTGTGGCTTGGACACCTCCGGTCTTCACCTCACCCTTTTTCTGGGTTCAAGTTCGGACGGCCTCCTTGCTTGAACTCGACTGTGGAGAAGGAGGTTCTCCTGCTGCCTCCTTCCCACACTTCTTTGCAACGATATCAATACCGGAATGTAAGAGGGCCTGCCTCCTTACGGACATTCCGGTAGATGGGGAGCCGCCGCGGGGCAGCTCCCCAAAATATTTCTGAAGTTCTGCCTCTATGAAAGGAGCTGAATCCATCAAAACATATGATGAAAAAGTGTTAGTTGTAGCATGAGTTGGCATGAGTACGCATGAGCCAGTAGACAGATCCTAATAAATCGCTTATTGATAGGGCCCTTTTAGGAAGACTTGCTGCACCATTTATGGTTGGGTTCATCTTCCTATTAGGCGAACATTCAATCCTGGCTTGAAAATAGAAAACACATGAAGATCGTAATGTTTTAATGCTTGGGAGAAAAGTCTTGGTTGGCCGAATTTTGGCAATTAAGGGGCTCCTAATCCTGCAAACTTATACTTGATTCTCATACCCACACTTAATCGGCAGTCGCAAAGGAGGCATATTATGCGGCGTTTTCATTTTTTATTTCTTTCTACTGTATGCGTGTTCCTTGGTTTCACCACATCAGCGTTTGCCCTTCAGTCCGGAGGAGTAGAAATTGGTGATCTTGAGACCGGTTCCGTCGTCGGACAACCTTTTAAAGAACTTTCCGTTGATGTGGCCCTTCAGGCTCTGGATAATGTCGGCGGTCAAAAAGTTTGGTATCCTCCTACCAGCATCCTCAATCTAAAAGGCCGGGCTGGTCGTCCCGTGGTACTGAAAGTCACCAATAGCTCTAAAGAAGAGCGCGGATTCAATCTATCCGCAGACTCCCGCTTTGCTGGGCCGACCTCCATGAATATAAAGACGACTCTCAAGCCCGGTGAAACGAAATATATCGGAATTCCGACCAGCGACTTGACCTACGTGACCGCCGCCGGAATTTTAAAATACCGTTCCCATACCAATCCCGATGTTTTGGGTGGGGATTTGGTCATCATGAAATAATATTCCCCCGCCTGCTTCCAAAACTTTTTGGAATGGGGGTGGCTCCGCCGGAACTACGCACCGGCGGGGCCTTTATTTTTCCGTTAACACCCGCAACGGCGCCTTCCTTTCTTAAGAAACTCCACTCACGCGACGATCCCAATCTACCTAGTTGCCTTTCCCGTTGGAGAGAGGCTATTCTGACTGGAATTGTCCACCACACATCACCTAGTAGAGACCCTATGACGAAATATACCGACTTTATCAACTACCACCTTTCCATGTTGGTGGACGATATTCGCACTGGGTCTTACGAACAGGCCATTTCCCGGACGGTCAAGCCAGGCGATGTTGTGCTCGACCTCGGCTGTGGATCAGGGATTCTCTCATTCCTGGCCTGTCGGGCTGGTGCCAAACATGTCTATGCAATCGAAAGTGAAGACGTGATTGAAATGGCCAAACTCGTGGCTTCCAAGAATGGACTTCAAGATCGCGTGACGTTTATCAATGATGTCTCATTTCATGTCAATTTACCTGAGCCGGTTGACGTGATCGTGACCGAAACGATGGGGACATTCGGATTCGAGGAAGGAATTTTAGGGTCGTTAACCGATGCCCGAGACCGTTTTCTAAAACCTGGAGGCAAACTTATCCCTCAACATGTGGAACTCTTCCTCGTCCCAGTGGAACTTCCCCAATTTTACGAACATGTCATCGATTTTTGGGTCACCGGTTGCCAGGGATTCGACTTTTCTCCCATACGAGACTTAACCGTCAATAATTTTCATCCTCTCAAGTTGCACGAAGGCACGTTTTTAGGGAAACCGACTCGGATTCAACCGATTCAATTTGGGGAAACCCAGGCGAAAGAAATTGAGAGCAAACTCTCCTTTTATGCCACCCGACGAGGTCGTCTCCATGGTCTGGCTGGCTGGTTCAATGCCGATCTTATTCCGGGCCTGAACCTTTCAAATGGCCCGACTGATCGAGCCTCTCATTGGGGCCTCGCTTTTTTCCCCATTGATCAACCAGTACAAGTAGACAAGGGAAACCGTATCGCTGTGACCATGTCATCAGAAGGCAACGGCGAATATTGGAATTGGCGGGTAGAGGCAAACGGAAATAAATTTGACCAGTCATCTCGACGTGGCTCCCTCCAGACCAACGACTCACGTCATCCTCGCCCCTAAACCTTTGAATGATTACCCTAATTCTCTATCCCTTTCTCTATTCTCCTTTCAAAACCATCCAGTCATGCATTTTAATTTGATTTTCCTCAAAAAGTTACGCTCCTGTCATTTAAAAGTAATACAACCGTAATATACCCGCAGTACCCTTATCTCAGGTTCGATCACAGATTTTCCCGTGTCGGTGAACCTCCAAAGTAGCAATAGTTTGACAACAACAAGGAGGGAGAAATCCATGATTGATTTGTGGTACATGCTACCGTTTCACATTGCCCAAGAACAGAAACATCCAAACCAACTTTTCATCGGACTGACCAACCTCCTATTTGGATGGACCATAATAGGTTGGCTGGTCACGTTACTTTGGGTCACCACAACCAGACAACCAATTTCCACTCCCTTGAAGCATGAGGTTGCGTATCGATAGAGTTCGGAACAAATGAGGCTGACGAAATGAATTGGTTAGTATGGGTTGCGCTATTCTACGGAGTCTGCTGCGTCCTCTTATATTGGGAACTAAGACGAACGCCTGGGTACCGCACTCCCATAAGAGATGTAGACCGTGTCTATGAGGTATTTCAAACGGGACCTACCGTGGTGAAATGTTGCGAGCAACAAGGCTACGACCCATCATTCCAAGATCAAAACGCTACGTCTCCCCACCCTGCTTCACACGATTTAACGAATCAACGATGCCTCACAGCATTTTCACTTATGGACCAGATAGATGGGAAGAAGAATGCACCGAAAACGAAGTGTACCATTGGTGAGGTCGTAGAGAGTCGAGAACGCAGCATAATGGGGAAGAACCTGCATCGTCATGTCGACTTGCCAACTCGACTCTCCCCAGATGAGGAATCGGACGTTGGTGGCGTCGTTCGGTAAAAAACGTTCCTTCTAAGTTCATTTTTTCGAACAAATAATTTGCCAGCTCAACCCGAGAAACTGCGCGAGTTGCAGGAATATGCCGAACTCCCTGTATTGAACTCTTCGCAAGCTGTAGAACCCGTTCTGCTAAACTATCCGCCCACACCACCGACCGATATTCATCCTCGATAATGGTAATGGGCAAGTTCGAGGTCGTCCGATAGCGAAGCCAATCCACATGTCCAGTTCGCCCAGTAAGTGACGGGCCAATGGCCAAACCGGGACGAATAACTAAGGATCCCTCCCGAGATAAGACGAGTTGCTCTGCCTCCACCCGAGTATTTCCGTAAATGCTGATAGGGCAAGGCGCCATCTTCTCATTATAGACACCATCGCCACCAAAGACATGATCGGAGGAAACATATACGAGTCGTATGTGCTCTGGAAGCACCCTCAAGACTCTCTTTAAATGGCCGACATTGATCTCATAGGCCCAATCGGGATTCGCCTCACATTTCGGGACATCACAGACCGCATGGCAATACAGCAACCTCTCGATGTCATACGAAGTGAATGTTTTCTGGATCCAATCCAAACTTTCTAGGTGAAGTTCTGGCCACCCATGGGAGTAATTCTGACTGGGAGAGACAAAGGGGACAAGAAGGCCGGGAAATCCTTTGGCTAAATGATACCCGAGAATGGAGGAGGCACCGAATAAAAGACCCTTGGATGGCATACAGTATGAGCCGTGATTTCGTTAGACAACTTAAAGAGACGTCACCACATTACCACAAAGCTAGGGCCCAATGAGTCGAAACTTATGATTTTCGAAGAGACGGAATGCCTCACGTGAAATGTGGTTGAGCGACACGTCAAGAACTCTAATCGAATTCGGCTCTGCCCCCTCCCACCTATCAATAAGGTCACAAGGATGGTCTGATGCTAGGATGGAAATGAGCACATCATACAATTCTTTCGTGGCGTCGATTTCATCCTGCTCCTCCTCATACCAATCGACCGGCGCACCAAAACCCAGTTCGGTGGAGTACAAATGACGAAAGGTACAACTGCATTGTGCCTTCGAACCTATATACCAACGATGCGGATAGTCTAAAAGAGCAAGGCAGGGATCATTCCTCTCTGTCTCACTGAGGTCATCCAGAGATTGAAAACGAACGAGTTCGGAATTTCTTTGCCTAAGATCATCTGTGATATCAGTTGACAGGTATAAGGCGTAACACATGATACTTCGAGAAGAAACTCTCTATGTGAAATAAAAATACGACTTTCTTTGAGTCCAGTTTAACCGGGTTAAGGGAAAATGCTAGAAAATCACGATGTAGAGAATGTATGTGGGAGAATTACCATACTTTATGGGTAAAGAGGTTTTTTATTCAAAATACTCCATAAATCTTGGCAACTAACGCTCCTAGACTTCTAAGACTCTACCACCTCCTTGAGTTTATACAGACCCCGCTCAAACATCCCACCGACTGCGGAATCCATCATCATAGCCACATAACCGCCCAACACCGGGGTATCCATATTGCCCTTCATAACCCACTCAACCACGGTCTTGTTGCCCTCAGGTTTATAAAGCATAGCGGCCCAACATTGATACGCGCCCTTATCAAAGTATAAATCATACTCAATTCCTCGAGTTGGTGAGGAGGCCGTAAACGTAAGGGAGCCATCGCCATCCTTTCCAACCCAAGATTGACTGGCACCAACCCCAGTCGTCTTCTCACCAAACGTTGTCAAAATCGTTGGGTCCTCATCCTTCCAAGGAGCCCACAGGTCCCATTTTTTTAAATCACCTACCACCTTATGAATGGTCGCCGCATCCGCCTCAATCGTCACCGTACGAGAAACCAAATAGGTCGTCGGCAAGAATGATCCCATCGCGACAAACGCCACAAGTAGGATCCCCAGTCCAAGCCCTATCCATTTTATCCAAAGATTCATACGAAAGAATTGTAGGCCGGCCGAAATATGAGTGCAAGCATAGGAACGGGTTTCTATCGCGATTCACTGTTAGCGGAAATATAAGAGGCGGGTGCACGGCATATCAGATCTCACAGGTTACGCTTATGTCATCCTTTTTGACAGTTTAGCGCCTAACAGTCCGAAACAAATCTGCGGCACAGAGCAAACGGCCAAATACACAAGCACTAAGGGAAATAACGCAAGGGAACGACCGAGGAACAGCACCGACACAAATTGGCCACCCCACATCGCTAATGGCCATCGAAGGGGTTCTTTAGGAAAGAAAAAACTTACAGTGAAAATCACCAGGCACATGACAGGAATACCAACCCAATAGTAAAGGGAGGACTCCCAGGCGACTTTTGCCTCCGTCATAAACGTTATGACAAGACAAACGATTACCCCACATATTCCCGATAAGGCAAAGGGTAACAAAGAGGTTTGTTTTTCTGGCATTCCTGAGTAATCTCCCAAGCAGTAGGCCTCCTACACTCATTCAATCTTTTGAAACAAAAAAGTTCCAGAAAAAAGGATAAATTTCTACTTTGCAACGCCCATATTTCTCGTGTCTCAACATCTTCTTTGAGTGTATCTAACAATCCACTTCATGAGACAGTATTCTGTATCACGTCATCCAGCTCTATCCTTCTACTCTCTCCCCATCAAAGTTTTTCCTTAAAAAATAACCTGTTAGAAAATATTCTTGTTTTTTAAAATTGGCATATTCCTTGAGTATAAAGGATTTATAAAAGTGGAAGAAGGTAATTTAGGAATTGGAATAGAAAGAGGTCTAAAGAAGGATGGACTGGTTATTAATCATTGCAATTTTTTATATTCCCTGTGCCTTGTTAATATTCCTTGAGATGCGACGGACCCCAAACCTTCACGAACAGCCTCCCAAATCTAAGGAGAAATATTTCTCCCTTCAAAAAGATTTATAAGACTTTTTAATCGGCCCCAATAGTTGTCCCTCTTCTTAAACATCGAGAATGAGGAGCTATCGGTTCTGCTGTCCTCCGTCAAATGCGTTGAGGTTAACCCCCATCAGCCAACCAAAGTAGCTCGGGCAACAAACCTCAGACATGAAGGCAAATGTTTACGAAAGGACCTCTTTTAATCGGCGAGTCAGGACTTGGCGAAGTTTATGAATCTGTCCAATTTTATAGGGGGTAGTCTTCCATTGAGAAACATCAAAGGGTAGTTTATCGAGTGGAGTGGAGCAGAGATGGAGACAGGGTTTTTTAAGGGTATGGGCAATGCCGGCCTCATACAGCACATTCGGTTTGGATTCTGATAGATCGACAAAGACAGCTGAGGCACGTTTAATCATGCGGTTAATTTCATCAACGATGTTCCCCTGGAATTCTCGACGGTCAACTCGTTCACAGATAGCATTTACCTCATCTGCAGCATGTCGCATCGCGAGAAAGAACACATCTTCATACTGAGGCGCAAAGGGCATCGCCGCGAAGACCGATCGTCTGACAACCTTTGGTTCATGTGATTGAGACTGCCCCGTCGATTTGGCTTGAAACTCCGCTTGCAGTGCCGGAATCAGACCCTCCAGCGTCACCACACCTTTTGAAGGCATATTCCGTTTCAAGGCAGGGATGACCACAAACATGCCATCGGCTTTCACGGCTTCCTGGTACCGCTCCGCCTGTTTGCTAGCTTGAGATGTAAATCCGGGGAAATCCCATTGTTTCGTCTCAACAATAATCTGCCGGCCATCGGGAGCCGCCACGATAAAATCGGGCATCAGCCCTCCCACTGCCTTTTTGGTCACAAACGAAATTTCAGCTCTTCGGAGTCTATCAGCTATCGCCGCGACCAGCTTGTCTTCCTTCTCCGGCATACTCCTAGACGCTCTACCTTTCTCTAATTCCGCCCATTGAATATTCTTAGGGACCAATTTTGAACTGGCAAAGATTCTGGCTTGTTCTCTATGTCTTGTCAATGTGGGGAAAGGGCCTCTAAGGTTTTTTCCTAACGGGCCTTCCACCCTCGCCGATTGGCCTCTTGTCGGAGAACACGTAAGGCTATTTTGTCTTGGCCTCTTCCGGGATAGGTCCGTAAGCCTAAGGTGCGAAGAAATTCTTTAAACTTGATATCTTGTGATCCATAGTAATCGCTATACTTATGAACAGATGACTCTGATAGGTCAGAGAGCCAGGTAAACGAAACAAAGGGAATCCGATCCCCATACCGATCCCAAACCTGAAATACTTGCCGCACAAACTCTGCTTGCTTTTCATCACTACTATTGCAAAAAGGGCTCGATGGATAGCCAATCTCCATAAGGTAAAATGGTTTCTTGGGAAACCTCATTAGGATATTTCCAAGATCCGAATTCACATCTTTAGGATTTCGAACCGTAAAGTTACTATTCAAAGGATAGTAGGTCACCATATACACGTCACTGGCTCGCCCCAACCGAATCACAAACGGTTTAATTCGATCATCCATAAATCCATACGACATAATTTTTGTTCCAACTAAAAGATTTGACCGCTTCCTATGAGCATACCGTGCTACCTCTTCAAAAAATTTCGCATAGCTATTCCACTTTTTCAGATCACTCTTTAAATACGCATCGATTTCATTACCAATAGCTAAAGTCACAAGCTGTACATTCGGAATTTGAGTAAACACCCAATCAAGGAGTCGCATAAAGCGACTAATGACTTCCTTATTATCAAAAGTTTTTTCAATAAGGTCACTCGGCATCCGAAGCTTTCCCGTATCGATCGGATTGATCATCAGTGCCACTTGCATACCGGCTTGTGGGTAATAGGAATTTGCAAGTGGCAACCAATTCGGATTCGGCTTAAACCGTTTGGGAGACGGCTCCAATTCATCCCATTGCAGGGACATGGTCACCGCTTCAGAGCCAGCCCTTTTGCCTATACCTATCGATTGCTCAAACCCCCCTTTCTCAGATTGATTGAGATCTATGGCAAATAGACGATCTCCCTTGGATACCTCCCCAGCCAAAACAAATGGAACGATGAATATAAAACTCACCACCATGCCCACGAGTAAACCGCAAGACCATAGGCGACTCTGGTTGCTCTTATTGCAAAATTCTTCTTGGCCGTTCACTTATATCGCTCCCCAGTCAACATTGGGCCTTAAAAACATTCAACATCTTCTGTAGAATTTGAGATAGCTATCACACCTCTATAGGAATAAGATAAGTATATAACGAAGTTACCGGTGCTCTTATGAAAAAATGGTTTTTGATTGCCTTCACTCTCTTCATCACGCTTTCTTTTATCTTGTGGTCGAAAGGAAATCCTATGCGAGAAATCCGTACAGAAATCGACATAGCAGCTCCACCGGAAAGGGTATGGCAAATCCTCACTGATTTCGACCATTGGAAAGAATGGAATCCTATCGTCATTCAGGCAAGTGGAGCCGCTAGCCTTGGATCGGAGCTGAGTATTACGATGCAAGGCAAAGACGGGCAGGACGGACCGAAGTATATGCCTACAATAACAATCTTTGAAGAACCAAAATCATTCCGCTGGCGAGCGAAAATGCTAGCCGAGTTTATCATGCGAAATGACAAGACGTTTGACCTTAAGGAGACGGACAAGGGCACTCGCCTCATTCACAAAGAATTATTCAGTGGAATGATGGTGCCTCTAATGTGGAGTAAATTCGAAGAAGGTGTCCCGCCAATGCTACGAGCCATGAATGAGGCGTTGAAGAACAAAGCAGAAAGGAGTTCAAATTCGTCCTAAGAGACAAAAAGGCAACAAAGTGCATTCCATAATAGGGAATTCCTTATGAGGAAAACTCCTGAGGCTTAGTTTAGCAACCTCCCGGAGAAAAAAGTACGTTTCCTAGCTCCGGGAGGTTAGCAAACTTTTTATCCCCCCTGAATTTTTATTCGTCGGGGTTTGGCAGGTTCGACCTTAGGCAGGGTTAACCGTAGTACTCCATGAGCCAGCTCAGCCTTGATCTTTTCCTGATCGATGAGATCTGATAATTCAAACTGTCTAAAAAACCGGCCGGTCCCATATTCCTGGACGAGGACTTCTTCGCCGGAGTGATCCGTCTCGACGACATTGCCTGCTAACGTGAGAACGTGATCATGTAGATCGATGGTCAAGGCATCCGGCTTAACTCCGGGCATATCGGCAGACAACATAATCGAATGTCTATCGTCAAAAATATCCACGGAGGGTGTATAGTACCGCCCTGGTTCCAACCGTTCCGTACCTGATGCAGCCTCTTGCTTCTCCTTGGGTAGAAGTTCGTTTTTTGCGTTAACCATGATTTCCTCCTTGTACAACTTTCCTGACGGGAAACTCTTATCACTCTGTCGTAATCGCTTATTTGGCGGTTATGGAAATCTTCTTCGGTTTAACTTTCTCTGCCTTGGGTAATGATACTGTCAAAACGCCTTGCTGGTATTGTGCTTCTACTTTTCCCGGATCAATTTCGGTCGGGAGATGAAGCAGTCGTCGAAACACCCCACCTTCCCGTTCCCTCCTAAGGTATTTGACCTGATCACTTTCCTCCGCTATTTTCCGCTCTCCTGAAATGGAGAGACTGTTCCCTGTCACCGATAAATCAATATCTTTGAGCTCCATTCCAGGAAGTTCGGAACGCACAAGAAAGTGATCACCTTTCTCCGAGACATTAAGGAGGGGATATACTCCCTGGGTAGCCCACCCCGCATGCCCGTCTCCTGTACTATTAATCAATCGTCCAAGCTCTGATCGTAGTCGGTCTAACTCCGAAAAGGCATGTGTGCTTCCTGTAAATGGGTTCGTTTCGAATCTCCGAATAATCATACTTTCTCCTCCTTTCCTTTCTGGCTATATTGAAGGTCAATCCATGATGAAATAACGGTTGCTCTTTCCTCAGGCCTATCTTCAATCTGTCTCTGGTTTTCTAAATAATCTCGGGGAGGAAAATGTCAAGGGGGGAAAGAGTCGAGAAAAAATGTCACGAAAACTTTTTATGAATCCCTGGCATCTTGACTTATTGCGAAGAAGAATTATCTAAATATGATGTCCTTGTAGAAGTAGCGAAACATGCAGTTGGGAATTTCATTTCTCAAATGAGGCAGATGAGCGCATTGCGATAAAAAGTCCTCCCCCAAGCGACACGCTATGGAGACACCCGTCCCCTTCCGTGTTCTCTTCAGGTGTATAAATAAGTCACGGTTAGGATATTTTTAGATAGGCAACGAGGCGGGAGCGTCTTCACCATCGATCTCGAAATCTGATAAAAACGAAATAATTTCATTGAGACGGATCATCTCAATCTTCTTTATGTGGACAAAATCGAGACCAAAGTCTTTTTCAAATGACCACACCACAACAGCCCGATGGATAAGAACCCTTCGAAACAAGTTACTGAAGTTGATATTGATACCAATCGAGCTGCCAACTTTCATGTGGGTATCGCATTCTATCTTACATCCGGACATTGAGAGATTAAACACCCGTCCTACCGCAAAAGGCCTCGGTTCGACGATCCCTTCATAATGCAAAAATGCGGGTACCTCTACTGCATATCGGGTAAATCTGCGCTTATTTATTGAATGGTCTAGGCCAATTTGATTCGCTTGGGATGTCATTTTTTGGCGCAGGAAACCCACATGTGGAAGACATTTTAGAAAGTCTATCTTCAAATGTTATTTTGTCAAATTCGGAGATGAATTGAATTTCCATGTACGATTCCTTATAAGTTTTTTATAAAGATGGTGAGGCAAAAATTGTCCCTTGGTTCTTGAGTTTAACGGACAAACTCGATTTTCAAGGGACTGAAACTAATGGGAAGGTATGGACAATTTTCTAAACGTTTAAAAGGAAGAAAACCGGGTCAATTAAAATTCGTCTCAAACATACATGGTCATGAAATACTTAGACTGCACATGAGAAAAGAACTTAAAAATTTTCCAACCCCTTTCATACACAAAAATTAATTCAGTGGAACAATGGTGCCTTTTTTTGATGTAGAGAAAATTCGAAACGGGAATACCACCCATGTTAAACGCTATGAACGAGGCTTTGAAGAACAAGGCGGAGAAGGGTTCAGATTCATCACCATAGACTAGTAGGAAATACTCCAGACTTTTTAGGCTCTTCCCCGAACCCCTGGCAAGAATATTTTTAGATAAACCTCTCTATAAAACTCCAAACTAATAATTTGCTTCTTTTCCACCCTTTCTCTAAAATTCCACAACTACAAGAAAAAGCTTACGCCTTAAAAAACTTGGAATTATAAAAGTGAACTCCACTCTTTTAGAGACTTTGGGAGCAATAGCTGGAATCGGAGGAATCGCCCTTGGAGTACTCCTCTTGCTATTTCGGGATGTTATACGAAAGAATATTTTTCCAAATCTCACGCGTGACCAAGGTTACAGAATAATTCGGCTCTTTCTAATTCTCACATTCCTCATTGCGCTTGCTGGAATTGTTGCATGGGCGTGGTCAATAACAAGCTCTAAAGAAGAACGGGCCAACAAACAGCATTCCCGAGAAGGAGGTCAATTTCGACGTGTTTACTATGAAGGATTTAATGCTGAACATGTTCAAGAGAAAAACGCGTCAGAGAAACCAGACAATCCTTGGCTAGTAGGCGCCAGGTCGGATTGGAGAGGCCAGATCAAAGACAATGTCCATACACTTTGCAATGTACCAGAAGACCCAACAGCATCTTTTACAAATAGACTTCGCTACTACCCTTCTGAGTCAAATAAAAACCCTGCTGAACTTGGGAACTCTAAAGTTACTGTAAAAGTCAAACTCAAACATCCTCTTACCACCCATAGTGGCGCAGGAATTCTTTTTCGAAAAAGGGAAAAGAAGCCGGGATATTATGCTTTCATAGTTAACCCCGGGAACAACGTCTCTCTTATGCAAAACACAGGAGATAAATTACGAATCCTGTGGTCCGGTGAGATCCCAGACGTTAAACCTGGAACTTTTGTAAAATTGAAGATGATTGGATACGGGTCTGAGCTACAGTTATATATTAATGACAACCTGCTTCATATTGCTAAAAACCTGAAGCTAACTGAAGGAGACCCTGGGATTATGGCATACAGTACAGGTTGTTTTACCTTCGATGATTTTTCAATTTATCAGCGCCTAAGCTAACGAGCCAATCCAATCAATTTATTTTTTTGTAAGAATTTTTAATAAATTTGATTTTAAATTACATAGTAGTTTATTCACAATATCTAACAGGCCTGTAACCCTTTGCATTTAGTAGAAGAAAGAATTCAATGAAAATATCAACAGAAGGGCACAAGAACCCTGCTAAAGGATGAAGACTCAGAAGTCAAAGACTTTCATATATTCATTTTCCCTATCTATTTCAGACTATTTAAATCCAGAGAACTTTAACAAAATCCTGGGCCGTATTCTGCTCTCTATTTAATACATTTATTCCCAACATTCCAAGAATCATATTGGCCATATCATCTTTGTAATTTTCTCCCTGAGTATTAAGTTTCCTATTTATGCTTGCAGCAAAAAGGTCAGCAATTTGAATAAAAAAACTCGAATGAGATTCCTCGGACTTCACCTCATCAACCTCGATCGCCTGCTTAAAATAAGCTGGACATTCTGTCTTTAATCTTTGCTCCAACTCCACCAACCTTAATTTATCAGCTCCATCATCTTTATCTTTGGTTAATGAAATGTTTCTTGGGAGTTTAATCCTACCTGTTGAAACCTCATGCTCGACTCCTTTAGCTACCAACTGATAGTGTAACCGAAAGTTCCGATCTTCCGAACTCATCTGGCGAATATTAGCGGAGTCTAAAACTACAGCTTTAAAACTAAGAACATCAGATTGGCCAAGTACAATTTCGAAAAACTCTCGTACAATAACTAGGTCGGTTTTCTTTAAATTATTAAAATGCAGTTCCCTTTGAATCTCTTTACTTTCCTTCCATTTTGAAAGTTCATTGAATAGTTTAAAAAATCTATAGCCATCATTTATCCATAAACTACCAACTATATTAAATCGTTCATTTTTCCCACTCTCATCACAAAAAATTGAAATTTTTGAATCCGCTGGTTTATTTTCTACCTGGAATTCCCGCTGTTCACTATCTAATTCTTTACGTTTATCTCTTACGGATTCACTTGCTTGAAAAAGTCGGAATTCATTTTGAATCTTGGCACGAGCCCTTGATATGGACGTGGTTTTAGGAAGCTTGTAAAGGCTTTCAAAAGAAACTGAATTTGACTCAATTAAATCCTGATTGAACAATTTCCAGTATCTTATTGTTAGTTCAATGTCAGAATCACGTGTTCCAGGGTAATGATTTAAAACAAATGCTACTCTAGTGCGAACATCTTCGAGGGTATTTTCACCAAGGCGTGAAAGAAGGGCGGCTCTCTCACGATCAAGCTTTTGAGCTTTCCTCTCCGCTTCAAAAAGACTTAAATTGCCTTCTTGTTAATTATCTATTTCTGGTTGTGCTGGATTTGGATTATTCATTAGATTGATTGTACTTCAATTGAAGAAAAAAATTTTTAAATTAATAACACTCTTTTGCTATGACCTATTTCACATTTTAAGGAAAAACAATTTAAATTTCTGGTGCGAGGGTTTATTAATCGAAAGAATACTCCAGTTAGTCTAACTGAGGGCGTTAAGCAAGTACTGGCATTCTTGCCTTTTTCACACCTCCTATTTCTCAATTAGACCAGACAGGTTGTCCTTAACTGCGCGCATCGAGGGAGCATGTTCCGAACGTGCGCGCTCTGCGAGCAAGAAGGACAGCCTGGTTGCTATTATTCTTTATGGGTTTAAAAAAGATAAGGACGGTCTTAAATCGAGATTACATACAGAAGTTCAGGACGCGGCTTTCATGGCAGGTTTGCTGGCACGGAGATAGTTGTCAACACCAGCGGCCATTTTGCGACCTTCGGCAATCGCCCAGACGATGAGAGAGGCACCCCGTTTGACGTCCCCACCGGCGAAGACGCCTTCTACCGAGGTCATATAGTTTTCATCAACCACCACGGCCCCACGGTCGGTGTACTTCACACCTAAATTATCGAGGAGGCCGTTCTTCACGGGGCCGGTAAAGCCCATGGCCAGGAGCACCAGATCGGCCTCCATTTCAAATTCTGTATTGGGGATCGGTGAAAATTTTCCATTCTCAAATTGCACTTGATGCGCATGGAGTTTTGTCACCTGTCCGTCATGACCGGTGAATTTCGTCGTCGACACACTCCATTGTCGATCACAGCCTTCTTCATGGGCATGCGACGTCCGTAATTTCATTGGCCACATGGGCCAAGGCGTGCTGTCTGCCCGCTGGGGGGGTGGTTCAGGCAACAGCTCGAATTGATGGACAGCAAGGGCTCCCTGTCGATGGGCTGTCCCGACGCAATCCGATCCGGTATCGCCGCCACCAATCACTACAACTTTTTTCCCTTTGGCTGTAATGGGGTCGGTCTCAATATAGTCACCCGCATTACGCTTGTTCTGTTGAGTTAAAAACTCCATTGCGAGATGAATGCCCTTCAGTTCCCGTCCCGGTACAGGCAATTCACGTGGTTGTTCCGCCCCCATCGCCAGCGCAATAACATCGTAGGTCTTTTTCAACTCGTCAATAGATATATCCACTCCGACATTGACACTCGTCTTGAATTCCACACCTTCCGCATTCATCTGCGCGAGACGTCGATCAATAACCGACTTTTCCATTTTAAAATCAGGAATGCCGTATCGTAGCAATCCGCCAATCCGGTCAGCCTTCTCCAAAACCGTCACGGTATGTCCGGCTCGGGCTAATTGTTGCGCCGCAGCCAACCCGGCAGGACCTGAACCCACAATAGCGACGGTCTTTCCGGTTTTCTCAATTGGGGTGACGGGACGAACCCAGCCTTCGGCAAAGGCCCGGTCGATAATATTCCACTCAATGACGCGAATGGACACAGGGTCGGCATTGATTCCCAAAACACAGGCCGACTCACATGGTGCGGGACAAAGCCGGCCAGTAAATTCAGGAAAGTTATTGGTGGTGTGAAGAGCTTTAAGGGCATCTTCCCAACGCCCTCGAAAAACTAAATCATTCCAGTCTGGAATAAGGTTGACTACAGGGCAACCTGACGTACTCTGACAAAAGGGCACTCCGCAATCCATACAACGTGCCCCCTGGTTTTTGAGCTTATCTTCCTGGAACGGCTCATACATTTCACGCCAATCCAGAACACGTAACTCAACCGGTCGCCGTTGCGGCCCTTCGCGTTTGTACTTTAGGAATCCCTTTGCGTCCCCCATTAGGCAGCCGTTGCCTTTCGTTTGGCCAGAACACGCTTATAGTCAACTGGCATCACTTTCAAGAACTTTGGTAACATATTATCCCAATTATCCAACACTCTCCTGGCGGTTTTACTCTGGGTATATTCGAAATGATTTTCGATGAGGAGTCGTAAGGTTTTACGATCTTCGGCATCTGACACCAGCTCTAACTCCACCATGCCTAAATTGCACCGAGCCTGAAACTTTCCATCTGAATTTAAGATGTAGGCTTCACCACCCGACATTCCAGCCGCAAAATTACGGCCCGTTTTTCCGAGCACCACCACAATTCCGCCGGTCATATATTCACAGCCGTGATCCCCGGTACCTTCAATGACCGCTCGCACGCCACTATTACGGACAGCAAACCGTTCACCAGCCATCCCATAAATATAGGCTTCGCCTTGCGTGGCACCGTAGAGGGAGGTATTCCCAATTAAGATGGTTTCTTCTGGTTTGAACGTTGATTCCTTGGGGGGATAGACAATGATTTTTCCCCCCGACAGTCCCTTCCCTAAGTAGTCGTTAGACTCGCCTTCTAGGGTAAGACTGATCCCCCTGGAGACAAATGCCCCAAATGACTGGCCGGCGGACCCAGTGAACTTAATATTAATCGTATCATCCGGCAATCCTTCCAACCCGTATTTCCGGGCGATATGACTCGACAGCACGGTTCCTGTTGTTCGATTCACATTGCGAATAGGAAGATCCAAATAGACTTTCTCTCCTCGCTCAATCGCCGGTTGACACAGTTCCACCAATTTATTATCTAAAATTTGATCCAACCCATGGTCTTGTTTCTGGACGCAATGGGTCGCAATTTCAGGGCCAACCTCGGGCTTCGTCAAGAGAGCTGTGAGGTCCACGCCCTTCGCCTTCCAATGGTCAATCGCTTTCTGGGCCTTCAATAAGTCGACACGTCCAATCATGTCCTCAAGTTTCCGAATGCCCAGGCTCGCCATGATCTCCCGGACCTCCTCCGCAACAAAGAAGAAGAAATTCACGACATGGTCGGGTTGGCCGGTAAATCGTTTTCGTAATTCTGGGTCTTGCGTAGCCACGCCAACCGGACAGGTATTCAAATGACACTTTCGCATCATAATGCAACCTTCGACAATTAAAGGGGCCGTGGAAAACCCGAACTCCTCGGCTCCAAGCAAGGCGGCAATGGCCACGTCTCGTCCGGTTTTCATTTGTCCATCGGTTTCAACCCTAATCCGCCCCCGAAGGTCGTTCAGGACCAGGGTTTGATGCGTCTCGGCCAAGCCAAGCTCCCAGGGAATACCGGCATATTTAATAGAGGACAGTGGGGAGGCCCCCGTCCCTCCTGAATCTCCACTGATCAACACCTTATCGGCATGGGCCTTGGACACACCGGCTGCCACCGTCCCTACCCCGACTTCGGAGACGAGTTTGACGGACACATCGGCTTCGGGATTGGAATTTTTCAGGTCAAAGATCAGTTGCGCGAGATCTTCAATCGAATAAATATCATGGTGCGGTGGCGGGGAGATGAGCTGCACGCCTGGAGTTGAGTAGCGCATCTTGGCAATCACGTCATCAACTTTATGCCCCGGCAACTGCCCGCCTTCTCCCGGCTTGGCCCCCTGTGCCATCTTGATCTGTAGTTCTTTTGCGTTGATGAGATAGTGAGACGTCACACCAAAACGGCCCGAGGCCACTTGTTTAATGTACGAATTTTTGGAATCGCCATTTTCGAGCTGGAGAAACCGTTCAGGATCTTCTCCACCTTCACCGGTATTGCTCTTGCCTCCGATTCGATTCATAGCAATGGCCAAAGTTTCATGCGACTCTTTGCTTATGGCCCCATAGGACATGGCGCCCGTAGTAAAGCGTTTCACAATCTCTTTTGCCGGCTCCACCTCTTCCAGGGGAATGGGATCTGGGGACTGACGAATTTCTAACAGGCCACGCAAGTTGGAACGCCGTTTACTCTCATCATTGACAAGATCGGAAAACTCTTTAAAGGTTTTTGGATTATTGGTCTTGGTGGCATGTTGCAATTTGGAAATGGTCTCGGGATTCCAATTGTGATGTTCTCCTTGAATCCGATAATGAATCTCTCCTCCAAAATCCAACTGCTTCACCGAACGCTCGGCATAGGCTTGACTATGTCGACGCAGGGTCTCTTCCCCAATTTCTCTCAGACCGATCCCCTCCACTCGTGAGGCGGTATCAGTGAAATACCGATCTACCATGTCTTGAGCCAAACCAATGGCTTCAAAGATCTGAGCGCCGCAATACGACTGAACGGTGGAAATGCCCATCTTGGAGAAAATCTTCAGCAACCCCTTATTGACGGCCTTGATATATTTCGTTTCCGCCGTGGGAGCATCGACCCCTTCGGGGAAGTATCCATGGCGCTCAAGGTCGATAAGGGATTCAAACACCAGATACGGATTGACGGTCCCGGCACCATACCCAATCAAACAGGCAAAATGATGCACATCTCGGGGCTCGCCGGTTTCAACGATCAGACCGACTTCGGTACGGGTACATTCTCGTACCAAGTGATGATGCACGGCCGAAATACTCAATAGACTCGGGATCGGTGCCCATTCTTCGGTTACCCCACGATCACTCAGGATGAGAAACTTAAAACCTTCTTTAATGGCTTGCGAAGCTTCCTGACAAAGCTGTTCGACCGCTGCGGCTAATCCATCCGGCCCTTCCGATACACGGAACAACATGGTTAAGGTCTTGCTGGTGAAATTCGGATCTTCGATTTCACGAATCTTTTGTAATTGAGCATTCGTCAATATTGGTTGTTGCACGCGAATCCGCCGGCAAGCCTCAGGAATCTCCGCCATCACATTCGGCTTGGGACCAATACTCGTCACCAGGGACATCACCAATTGCTCTCGAATAGGATCAATAGGCGGATTGGTCACCTGGGCAAATAACTGTTTAAAGTATTTAAAGAGAAGTTGCGGGCGATTGGAGAGGACTGCTAAGGGTGTATCCGTCCCCATCGACGAGGTCGGCTCTTCCCCATTCACCGCCATCGGGGTGAGGACCATCTTGAGTTCTTCAACGGTATACCCAAAAGCTTGTTGCCGATTTCGAAGAGACGCATGATCCGGTTGAGGTACATTCATGGGCTCGGGGAGCTCATCCAGCGAGACCTTATGTTGGTTCACCCAACTGCGATACGGCTTTCTCCCGACAATGTCAGCCTTTATCTCTTCGTCATCAATAATCCGCCCCTGTGTCGTATCGACCAAAAACATTTTCCCTGGTTGCAGCCGTCCCTTGAGTCTTACCATCTTAGGGATCAACCGGCAAGACTCCCGCCTCAGAGGCAAGGACGACCGTATCATCGGTCATCACTTGATATCGACAAGGGCGAAGACCATTTCGATCGAGCGTCGCACCAATCAACTTTCCATCCGTGAAACACACTGCCGCAGGACCATCCCAGGGCTCCATCACCGCCGCGTGGTATTCGTAAAACCCACGCCGGTCAAGGTTCATATGTGGATTACCCACCCAAGGTTCAGGAATCAACATCATCATGGCATGGGGTAAGGACCGGCCTCCTAACACCAGAAATTCAAGTGCATTATCGAGACAGGCTGAATCGCTTTGATCGGGAAAGACGATAGGGAAGAGTTTGTCGACATCCTCACCAAAGAGTTCTGATTGCAGTCGACCATGGCGAGCACGCATCCAGTTGACATTCCCCTTCAAGGTATTGATCTCCCCGTTATGACAGGTAAAACGATAGGGGTGGGAAAGTGGCCAAGTTGGAAAGGTATTCGTGCTAAACCGTGAATGCACCAACGCCATAGCACTGACAAATTGAGGGTCTTTCAAATCCTGATAATAGGCGGTCATTTGATGGGGAAGCAGCAACCCCTTGTAGACAATCGTATTGCCTGACAAGCTGGAAATGTAGAAATAGTCACGCTGGGGGATGGCAGTATCTCGAATGGCCTGTTCGACTCGCTTTCGAATGACATAAAGTTTACGTTCAAATTGGGCTTCATTGAGGATATCTCTGGCCAGAAAGACCTGCCGTATGACAGGTTCGGTTTGCCGCGCCTGCACTCCGATGGCTTCACTCTTCACCGGCACATCACGCCACCCTAAAAGTCGACTCCCCTCCTCGCGAATCACGTTCTCAAAGACTTTTTGGCATTGTTGCCGCGAATGTTCCTCTTGCGGCAAGAACACCATCCCCACGCCATATTCGCCTGCCTTGGGGAGGGTAAAACTTTCGCTCGCGGTAGCTTGCTTTAGGAATGAGTGGGGAATTTGGAGGAGAATCCCTGCTCCATCTCCGGTGCAAGGATCGCAGCCCTGGGCTCCGCGATGGGTGAGGTTTTCAAGAACTTGAAGCCCTTGCTCCACAATCGTATGAGACTTCTGTCCCTTAATATTGACTACAAACCCAACGCCACACCCATCTTTCTCATTACGTGGGTCATAGAGGCCTTGTTTAATTGGCAATCCAGGGATGTTCACGAATTCATACACCTCTTTTTCGGAAGGGATTCCGGCGAGTGAAATCAGGTCGCCAATGAGCCTTCAATGGGCCCGACATTTCTTGATATTCACAGTGGAACTAATTGTAAAAATTGATCTGCCACCTTACTGGAACCTCTATGAACCTGTCAAGAATTGAGCCTGGGTAGCTCCCCCTTCTCTCTTGACTTTAATCCTGATAGTACCCTACTATTCCTGCCCATGAGTGACAGACCCGTCATTGCTGCCCCCGAAACTATGGCAGATATATGGGAGCTCTATTCCCGCGAATTAGAGGGGGTGGAGGGTGAGATTCAGAAGAATCTTGACTCCCATGTCGCTCTCGTGAACACCGTAGCCGCGCATATTTTGAATAGTGGGGGCAAACGAGTTCGCCCCCTCCTCATTCTCCTTTCAGCTCGTCTCTTTCGATATACCGAACAAGAACACCTCTTATTAGGCGCCCTGGTTGAATACATCCATACAGCCACGCTGTTGCATGACGATGTCGTGGATGAAGCCGACATTCGCCGTGGACGGTCGACTGCCCGAAAAGTCTGGGGCAATCAGATCAGTATTCTTGTAGGCGACTACCTCTACTCAAAGGCTATTTGTCGAATTGTCGACTTTCGGAACCAGCAAATTAATGAAGTGCTCTCTGAAGCATGTCGAAAGATGGCCGAAGGTGAAGTCTTACAACTCTATTATAATGGGAACCCAGCCATTGCAGAAACAGAATATCTGCAAATTGTCGAACATAAAACGGCCGCGCTCATAGGAGCCTCCTGCCGAATGGGAGCCATTATTGGTGGAGCGACCCCTGAACAACAGGATGCATTGTTCCGATTTGGCCAACATATCGGCATTGCCTTTCAATTGGCAGATGATACCCTGGACTATGCCGCCAATGGAGACCGCCTAGGGAAATCCTTAGGAGTCGACCTCCGACAAGGCAAGGCCACGCTCCCGATGCTTCACCTCTTGCAACATTGTTCAGGTGAAGATCGGCAGATGATTAAAGACCGGATGGAAACCAGAACTTTTACTGAGTCGGACCTTGTTCGTATTCTGTCGCTCATGCGAGAATTCGGCTCCTTAACCTATGCTAAGGAGCGAGCCTGTTCCTTCGTGGATACTGCATGTGATAGTCTTGTGCTTATAGAAGACTCCCCTGCCAAACGGGCACTCCAAATTCTGGCCCAGTATATGGTCTCCAGAGATCGTTAAGCTCATCGCACCGTTCGGTCGTACGTTTGCTCATTTCCAGTCGGAGGGAAGGAACCTCTGACCATGGGTTGCGGGTATGGTTGAAGACGCCGTTGGGGCACAACACCCACTGGTGACGTTGGCCTTAGATTCCATCAAAGCCTACGTACAGGAACAGCGAGTTCTCGAACCGCCCATGGATCGATTTCTCCAGATGGGAATCGATAATCAACCTGCAGCCGTGTTTGTCTCGCTGAAGATCGCCGGAAACTTACGAGGTTGTATCGGTTCGTTGGAACCAGTCAAAGAAACCTTGGCCGAAGAGATTATCCGGAATGCCATCGGAGCTGCGACCAGAGACCCCCGATTTCCTCCAGTGGATCCAACGGAAATCGCACAACTCCAAATTTCTGTTGATGTCTTGAGTCCGTCGGAACCCGTCACGCAGCTTTCAGAACTCGACCATCGGCAATTTGGCCTTATCGTCCGCTGCCGAGATAAACAAGGTGTCCTGCTTCCAAATATTGAGGGAATCCACTCGAACGAGGAACAACTCGCGGCGGTGAAAAAAAAAGCGGGATGTGCAGATGACGACCCTGTTGACCTGGCTCGATTTATCGTCACACGTTATCGATAATTCATTATGAACCTTTTTTAAATTGACGGAGATATACTCATGGCCCATGTAATGCCGTTTCGAGGAGTCCTCTATAATCAAACAACCATTGGCAAAATCGATCAAGTGGTTGCCCCGCCGTACGACATCATTGATGCGGATAAACAGAATGCCCTCTATACCCAACATCCCCATAACATCGTTCGGTTAGAACTCGGGAAAGATGAACCCAATGATACGGCCAGCAACAACCGGTATACCCGTGCGGCCACCTATTTGAAAGAGTGGCTCCAACAGAATGTCCTCTCGCGAGAGTCGGAACCCGCTATTTACCCCTATACGATTGATTACCCGGTCCCCTATGGAGAGGGTCCTCATGACCGGCTTGTCCTCAAAGGATTTATGGCTCTCCTGGAGCTCGAAGATTTTAGCAAGGGAGGCGTCCTCCCCCATGAAAATACACGTGCGGCAGCCAAAAGTGATCGCTTAAACCTGATGGCCGCCTGCCACTCCAATTTCAGTCCAATTTTTTCCCTCTTTTCGGACGAAGCTGGAGAGGTCTCCAACCCTATTGAACAATATATTTCGTCGACCAATCCTCGATTTGATTTCACGGATGAGGAAGGATGCCGTCAACGTCTCTGGGCCATTACCGATCCGGCGATTCTGAGTGGGGTGACCAAGGCCATGGCACCAAAGCCTATTTTTATTGCTGATGGACATCATCGCTACGAAACCGCCTTGAACTTTCAAAAGAAACAAGCTGCGGGAACAACCTCATCAGGTCCGCAACCTTGGGATGGGGTTCTCATGCTCTTCGGTCGCCTCGAAGACCCGGGCTTAACTGTCCTTCCAACTCATCGAGTCTTGAAAACCACGATTCCTCCCTTAGCCACCATTAAGACAACGTTATCGGATCACTTTACGATTGAGGAATTCCCTTTCGACGCTTCCAATGAATCGGCAATCCGAACACAGTTTTTGAATGCGCTCCATGAACGAGGTCAAAAAGGACAGGCGTTTGGATTGGCCCTTCAACAAGAATCCCGTTATGTTTTACTAGAGCGAAAACCGGAATCTCGAAGCCAGGATGGGAGTTCACCACGTGACCGATTGGATGTCTCGATTCTCCACAGTCACATATTGACCCCACTCTCTATTCCAGAATTGACCGAAGAGCGGGTCATCCATACTAAAGATGACCACGAAGCCGTGGAACTCGTCCGAAAGGGCGAAGCACAAGGAGCCTTCCTCCTCAATGCCACAAAGGTCAGTGAAGTCAGTGCCGTGGCCTCAGCTGGGGAACGGATGCCTCATAAATCGACATACTTCTTTCCCAAACCTATCACGGGCCTCGTAATCAACGTGATGGAAGAAGGGAATACATGACAGCGACCATCCTGATTGTTGACGATGATCCAGACATTGTGACTTTGTTACACGATCGACTTGAATCCTTTGGGCACAGCACTATCACCGCACAACATGGCCAGGAGGCCCTCCGCCTCCTGGCTGAGCAATCCCCCGACCTGATCCTGCTCGATCTCGAAATGCCAACCTTCTCCGGTTTGGAATTTCTTCAGACGTTAGCGACGAACCCTCCGACTCCAAAGAAACCAACCTCGAAGGAGCCCAGCAACCAGCCGCAAACAGCCCCACCTGTGATCGTGATGACTGCCCATGGCACCATTGCCTCTGCTGTAGAGGCGATGAAATGTGGTGCAGTTGATTTTCTCACGAAACCCTTTGATATGGACTACCTCGCATTGGTGATTGAGAAAGCCTTAGAACGTGTTTTTTTAAAAGACCAGGTAGCCTACCTCCGTTCAGAACTCAATCAACGTTATGCCTCCATTGTTGGAAGGAGCCCACAGCTCACTCCTATTCTTGAAGCTGCTCAGCGAGCGGCACAGTCCGATGTCGGCGTCTTACTATTAGGGGAAAGTGGTACGGGAAAAGAATTATTCGCCAGGTCTCTCCATCGCTGGAGTCCTCGGCAAGCCATGCCTTTCGTCGTCATTAATTGTGTCGCCCTAACAGAAACACTCCTCGAAAACGAATTATTTGGACATGAAAAAGGAGCCTTTACCGGTGCCGACCGATTAGAAAAGGGAAAAATCGAAGCGGCCGATGGCGGAACCTTGTTTTTAGATGAAATTGGAGATATGCCACTCGGCCTTCAAGCGAAGTTATTACGAGTATTGCAAGACCGAGAATTTCAACGAGTCGGTGGCAACAAAATGGTCAAGGTCAATATTCGTGTCATCGCGGCGACGAACAAAAATTTACCGCAAGCCGTCAAAACCGGGCAGTTTCGAGAAGATCTCTACTATCGACTGAATATCATTACACTCACCCTGCCACCATTACGAGAACGGCCAGAAGATATTCCTTTACTCGCCGACTATTTCCTCGCACGTCATGCCACGGATGCGAAACGACCTCACATGTCCCTCACCCCTGCTGCGGTGAAAGCCCTCTCTGAATATTCCTGGCCCGGAAATATCCGAGAACTGGATAACGCGATAGCCCGTGCCGTGGTGATGAGTCCTCAGGATGCGATTCCTCCTCAGACTCTTGGGCTCTCACATGGCTCCACTCATGAGTCGGGAGATGACGCAAACGGGGACCTCCTTGACCTCCCCTACCATAACTCCATGGAAGAACATAGCAAACGCATCATCCGTCATGCCCTGAAGCTGGCCCATGGCAACCAAACCAAAGCCGCGGAACGACTTCAATTACAGCGCACTTATCTCGCTCGACTCATTCGGCAGAAAAACATTCCCCTGGCCTGACTCCCCCTGTTGATTCTTTCACCACAGGCCTTATCTGTAGCATGGTATGATCGTGGAAATGAGCCTATCCATTAGGTAAGCCCTCTCACACAAGAAGGGAGTCCCTTCGTGGCGATTGATCCGGTATGCGGCATGACGGTGGAAGAAGCTCAAGCCCCTGCCAAGATGGACTTTCAGGATACGACCTATTACTTTTGCGCACCTGGCTGCAAACGGACGTTTGAAAAAGATCCGGCTCGCATATTAAAAGAGGGTCCTAAAGGGATGGCTGGCATGGCTGAGGCAACTCCTATTCAGCTTGTCACCTTGTCGCCAAGAAAACGATCTGCTCCGGCCTCCCCTGTAACTCAAATCCTTCAAGCACCAGTACAGACTCCTCTTTCATCAGAAACACCCTCGAAGATGACCTCCTTAACCATTCCCATTGAAGGAATGTCCTGTGCCTCTTGTGTGGCACGGATTGAAACAGGCTTGAATCAAGTAACCGGGATCGACCGTGCCTCCGTCAATCTCGCAACTGAAACCGCTTCCATTGATTATGCTCCTGACCAAACAAACCCCGAAACCATTTACCATCGAATTCAAGAATTAGGCTATCAGATCGGAGCCGTGTCAGAACCGGCTCTTTCCGAAACTACGACCGCAACGCCCACTCGCGAATCTCGGCACCAACAAACAGAACAGAATTTAATTAAGAAATGTTGGATCGCCGCATTGCTGACCATCCCCGTGATGATTCTAGGAATGGGCGGACATTTAGGGCTTCCCATTTCTACACAGACATCGTTTTGGCTCCAATTCCTTCTCACCACACCGATTCAATTTTGGGCCGGTTGGCAATTTTATCGAGGGGCAGTGGCTGTCGCCCGACACGGGTCAACGGATATGAATACGTTAATCGCCGTGGGAACCAGTGCGGCCTATTTTTACAGTGCTGCCATCACGATCGCACCGCATCTAGTTACCGCTGTGGGAGTTGCTCCAGCCGTCTACTTTGATACGGCTGCGGCCATTATCACACTCATTCTCTTCGGCCGTCTCATGGAACACCGTGCAAAAGGTCGGGCCTCTGAAGCCATCAAAACCTTGATTGGTCTTCAGCCAAAAACAGCCAGAGTGATCCGGCAAGGCCAAGAACAGGATATCCCCCTTGAGGAAGTTCTCATTGGCGACCAAGTACTCGTACGTCCTGGAGAAAAAGTTCCTGTCGATGGCACAGTCCTTCAAGGCACCTCAGCCATTGATGAAAGTATGCTCACCGGAGAGAGTCTCCCTGTGGACAAACAACCTGGAGATACGATTACCGGTGCCACGCTCAATAAAACAGGCAGTCTTACTCTACGGGCCACCAAGGTTGGCAAAGAAACGGCTCTTGCGCGAATTATTACCATCGTTGAAGAAGCTCAGGCAGCGAAACCGTCTCTTGCACGATTAGCTGATACCATTGCCTCATGGTTTGTTCCTGCCGTGTTGGCCATCGCCTTTCTCACCTTTACCCTGTGGATGATTCTCGGACCCGAACCCAATTTCACGCGAGCCCTCATCAACTTTGTGGCCGTGCTGATTGTGGCCTGTCCCTGCGCCCTTGGTTTGGCTACGCCTACCTCCGTCATGGTGGGAATTGGGAAGGGTGCTGAACAGGGCATTCTTATTCGCAGTGGAGAAGCATTAGAACGCGCGCAAGCTCTTTCAACCGTGGTGTTGGATAAAACTGGAACCCTGACCCAAGGAGAACCTGCCCTCAGTGCTATTCGACCTTTAGCCAATGACTGGCAGGAGGACCGCATTCTAAAGGTCGCTGGGACTATTGAGCGCGGATCGGAACATCCCGTTGGGCAGGCCATTGTTCAAGCGGCCAACGAGCGTCAAATTTCCTTGGGTACCGCACAGAACTTCCGTACCCTACCCGGTAAGGGTGTTCAAGCAGAGGTCGATCAACAGAATTATGTACTGGGTAACGAGCAACTCTTGAGCTGGGCCGGCATTGCTCCCTCACAGGAAGCCGACCAGATTGCCCAACAGTTCGCTCAACAAGGTATGACTCCCATGTTTTTAGCAGAGACCTATGGAAATCACGTCCAAGAGGCTTCAACCGGTACTTTACTTGGAGTCTTGGCGGTAAAAGATACTCCCAAAAAAGAAGCCGAAGAGGTGGTGAAGAGACTTCAAGCCGAAGGGTTAGCCGTGATGATGTTGACGGGAGATAATCACCGTACTGCTCAAGCGATAGCGACACAGCTTCACATCGACGAGGTGATGTCGGAGGTCTTACCTGAACAAAAGGCTCAAAAGATTCAAGACCTCCAAGCGAAGGGAAAAGTGGTGGCCATGGTTGGCGATGGCATAAACGACGCTCCGGCTCTCGCTCAAGCAGATATCGGGATCGCCATCGGAACCGGAACGGATGTGGCCATGGAAGCCGCAGATGTAACCTTATTGCGAGGAAACTTGTATGGACTGGTTTCCGCCATTGCACTTTCCCGCGCCACGAATAGAAATATTAAACAGAATCTATTTGCCGCATTCATCTACAACACCTTGCTCATTCCAGCTGCCGCCTTAGGGCTTCTCAATCCAATCTGGGCCGCTGGTGCCATGGCTCTTTCTTCAGTCACAGTCGTGGGAAATGCCCTCCGACTCCGCAATTTCTCACCGGCACCTTTTAATAAATAAGGGCTCATCTTACTGGTAGGTCCCCTTCTATTTCTGTCCCTCAATTTCTACAATAATTTGAATGTCCTTACTTCTAACAATTTGTTTTTGCTATAGAATTATGAACCAACAATCTTTTGCTATACTTATTAACACTGTACAAAACTGCCTGAAGGTACCTTTCAATGGAAGTTTCGGTTCCCGATTATGTCCCCTATTTGTTAGCGGTTCTTGGGCTCTTGCTCATCTGGCAACTTCACCAAATTCAAGTGAGAGCGGGCCGCATTAAGGCAGAAAACTTTTGGGAACAATCCGGTATCCGAATGTTTATATTTATCGCTCCACAGGACGACCACGCCTGTCAGCGATGTCAAGAAACACATGGCTTGGTACTTCTTCCAGCTCTTCGTGCAAAGAAAAACTTCTCACCCTTAAGAGGACGTTGTACCAATGCTTCGGGATGCCGCTGCCAATTGATCGGACTGAATGGCGCATGGCCCCAAGCTCAGCGGGTACTCGAGAAATTGCAGAAAATTAAAGCCAAACGATTTAAGCTCAGCGAGAAGAACATCAATGCCTTACTCAAAGGTCCGTGGCAAACCGATAAGAAAGCGAAAATCGACCAATATTCCATGCTCATGGTAGAGGCCATGCTCATGGAAACAAAAGAACTTGCGACTGCGATTGGCAACTATCGTTTTATTATTGAAAAAGCAAAATCTCCGCGAGACATGCCTCTCGTGATTCCAGCCTATATGCGACTGATTGAGTTGTATGAACGAGCCGATCAACCAAGAGAAGGAACCGAGCTCATTGCACAGATGGAAAAACGTTTCGGTAGCGATGGCTCCTCTCAGGCGACCCTCTCGGAAAGCCAACAGGAAACCCTATCTCTAACTAAAACACGCCTCGCGTCATTCCAACGAGTCTAGGACCATCCCGCCCATTCCCCTTACCTTTATCGTCAACGCTCTTGTAACCGTCTCTCAATTGTAAGTTGCTTGGCTTCCACATCCTGTTGGGCTTGCTCATATCGCTCCAAGGTGCCCACATCTGACCAATACCCGGAAAATGGGAAGGCAGCCACGAACTTTTCTTTGGCAAGCATCCGTTGATAGGCATCGATAATCGATGTTTCCTGGCCTTCTGGCACATCCTGAAGAAGCCCAGGGTGCATGATATGCAGTCCTGCAAACATGAAGGTATGGGAGGGATGACGGTGCGAACGTCCGATGCCGTTTATGCTCTGTACCCGGTCCTCCGCGGTGACCTCGATCGGCCCCCATTGCTGGGCTTCCGGGTCTTCTCTGACGACCATAGTCGCCAGGGCGTCCTTCTCCCTATGGACCTGTTGAAGCATTTGGAGATCGACCTCACAAAGGGTATCTCCGTTCATCACCAGAAACGGTTCCCCTTCGAAAAAAGCTTCAGCCTGTTTGATGCCCCCACCGGTTCCTAAAATGGTTTCTTCCCAAGAATAGGAAATTCGAAGAGCGAGCCGAGTTCCATTTCCAAACGCAGCTCTATCTGCTGACCCAGGTAATGTAGATTGATCATAATGTCACGGATACCATATTGCCGTAAGAGCAACAGATTCCATTCCAACAGGGGATATCCCCCAACCGGCAAGAGGGGTTTTGGGGTCTGATTCGTCAGTGGACGAAGACGGGTCCCAAACCCGGCAGCAAGAATCATGGCTTTCATTGAATGGAGGCCTTTCGATCAACGGCGACGGGTGGGGAATTACTGCAACTCTGGAACATAAGGAGCGAGGTGAGTACGTAGGAGGTCGAATTGGCTATAGGCGTCAAAGTTCTTCCGAACATATCCCAGGGTACGCGGAATATCGGCAAGAAAGCTAGGATTCCCTTTAACGCGATCGATATACACAAATCGACCGGCTGCCTTCAGATTCCGTTGAATACTTGTATAGTCAAAGAGACGCCGAAACTCTATCGTCGAGTAAGGGAAAGGCTCTATCCTCGAGACCTGCTCACGATAACGATGCAACAATTCCATGATTAACGCCTCATCAAGCTCAATATAGGCATCCCGTAGTAGCGAGGCTAAATCATAGGTCGCCGGACCCAGCAAGGCATCTTGAAAATCGATGACGCCGAGATCTTGATTTCTCACCATGAGGTTGCGTGAGTGATAGTCACGATGCGTCAACACCTGTGGCTGTTCCACCATGACTTGGGCTATTTTATGAAACTCCTCTGTTACGATTTCCCGATCCTGCTTCCTCATGGAACCACTCATGCGAGCTTCAACTCCATATTCCAGAAAATGCTCGAACTCCCACATTAAAAGCGACAGGTCAAAACCACGCTGAAAGGCCAGACAGCGAGGATTTTGTGGACTTGTCGAAGACGTATGGAGAGTAACAAGTATTTCTATGGCTTTCCTATACAAATCAGCTTGCCTTTCACCTATTCCCTTCTCGCAGGCTTGGGCCAACGTCGTATCTCCATAGTCCTCTAAATAAAGTAACCCTGCCCCTTTATCATACAAATGGAGTTGGGGCACAGGAATACCGGTCTCCGAAAGATGGGTACGGACATTGGTAAAAGGAAGTTCGCTCGAAACAGGTGCAGTCCCACTCACGGCCTCTTCCGATGCTTTAAAGGCTTCGGGATCAGCCAACTGCATCACGATCAACGAGGAAACGGAAGCCTCAGAGAGAGTCAGCCGATAGTAACGACGATTCGAGGCATCACCACAAAGCGGGGCAATACTATCAACTTGTGCGGAAAAAGAAAGTGCAGTAGCGACCGTTTTTTTGACCAGAGATTCATCAAGGGGTTCGGCTGCCAAACTAGGAGGGATTCCTTTTGTGACCATAGGGGGAAATTATACCGGGACATCCCAAGCTTGTCACCAAAAGGACAACATCTTGTCGTTCTTCCTGCAATTAATGCAACCCTACTACATGGTTCCAAGGACATATATAACAACAACAAGAATAAATAACATTACTCCAAAAACTTCGATGACTCGTTTTGAGAGGGTTTGATCAATAGATAACGCGATCGAACTTGCAAAAAAGATTTTGGCAACCCCTAACATAAGGCTCAGAGAGGCCTTATAGACCATATATTCATGAAAAAATTGTTCCACTAGAATTAGAACCTTTTCCGACTAAAATTATTTGGGCAATCTTTAACCCGCCAATAATTACTCTGATTTAAACCGTGAAAAATAGTCTAATAGGCCTATTACCATTTGCAACCAAGGAGGGCGTTTTGGGGATAAGAACTTGAAAACCGGAATAAGTACTCCCCTTGAACTAAAGGAATGGGACGAACCCGTAACTTTCTTTTCCTAACAGTACTTTCCATGGAGCCTTTATAAAAAAAATTCTAAGGGCAAGGACATTTGACTCAATCAAAACACATGTCCTAGAATTTCCGTTGTCCCAATTTCATGAATCAATTTCCACTTCGTAAAATTATAAGGAGGCCCCCATGCGTCCCTTAACGCTTTTACTCACCTCTCTCTTTATTCTGCTGATAGGAGCTCCCGCATTTGCCGGAGATATGAAGTCAGATAAGCAGATGGATCCGAAGGCCATGATGGAACTATACAAAAAAATGGCCACACCCGGAGAACCGCACAAAATGTTGACAAGTCTTGCTGGAAGCTGGACGACCCAAACTAAATCCTGGATGATGCCAGGCAAGCCTCCTGTGGAGACCACCGGAACCGCCGAAATTAAAACCTTGCTGGATGGGCGTTATATCTATCAGGAATTTAATGGTGAAATGATGGGGCACCCCTTCTCAGGAATTGGGATCGACGGATATGACAATGTGAAAAAGAAGTTTGTGACGGCTTGGATCGATACGATGGGCACCGGTATTTTTATTATGGATGGGTCAGCCAGTGCGGACGGCAAAACCATCACATTGCATGGCCAACATCCAGAACCAAGTGGAGAGGGTCACATGAAGCACCGTGCGATTTGGACAATCATCGATAAGAACAACCAAACCTTTCACATGTACGGCACACACCATGGCACCAAAGAAATGAAAATGATGGAGATCACGTATAAGAGAAAGTAGGAAGAAAATTTCAGAAGGCTCGTTGAAGAATCAACAATCAAGACGACTGCAAGAAAGGGTTTATGATCTGAAGGCTATGGATAAAGCGTCCATGTTGCAGGTCTTCAGAGTAAAGAATGTTGCAGGAGCAATGAAGCGCTGCAGCAACAATCAAACAGTCATAAAAGCCATACCCACTTTCCTCGCGAAGGTCTAAAGCTTGTTGATACAGGGGAAGAGATGGGTACACTTCACAGAGTGGAGCGAGCACCGCATCCAGATATCGCTGACAATCTGATCGATTCAGAGCTGGAGTAAATTTTGTTGAAGCAACATTTAAGAACTCTTGGATGACCTGACTACTAATAGCCCCTTGGTGTGTTTCCAAGGCTTCTGCGATGAGATCTTGAGCTAAGCGTTGCTTTCTTGAATCACGAGAATCAAATGAATATATAAAAACATTGGTATCTAGAAAAACCTTATCGGGCATTTAATTCTTCTCGCGAATAATGCTTGCCAGGCTTTGCATATTCGAACTGCTTCATTAAACGCCGGTATTGATCAGATCCTATTTCCTGTTTGGCATAGGTTCCTAGCCACTCGCGAAACAACTCGTTTAAGGTGGTCCCTGCCTGATTAGCTCTTATTCTTGCCCTCTTGATTACGTTTTCATCAGCACTAAAGGTTATATTCTTCATTGAGACCCTTTCTCACCGATTAACACGATAATAGTGTACACGAAATTCGTGTATTTAGCTAGCCTGTAAAAGATACCTCAAGACTTTCTTCGCAACCCATCGTTGCCTATCATTTCAATTATTTAAAATGGTTATGAATCAAATAGAGACTAGAAAATGACTCTAACCTGGCGGAAAATTCATTTAGAAGAAGAGAGGGATCGCCCCTTAGAAAAGGAAGTACATTGTACATGAAGACTATGCGACTTTACCGAATTGAAAATAACGGCTCCCTCCACCTTTTAGTTCACTCGTAACAAACTATTTCCCATCCACTTTTCTTTTCCCTTTTACTTTGCTCTGCTCTGCCCATTTAGAATTTTCAGGCCGCATTCTTTGCTCCCACAAATCAAGCCTTTTTTGAGCCTCCTCGTCATCAGGCTCAAGCTTTACAGCTTCCCTATATTTAGCATCTGCCTCTTTAAAACGATCGAGCTTTTCGAGCATCTCTGCCGCACTCCACAGGGGAGCAGAGTTATTCGGCATTAGGGTTTGAGCTTTTTCAAAACATGTTAAGGCCTCCGCATAATCTTTCACATGGTAATACCAGTTCCCTAAAAATAAGTAATTCCATCCGTACTCTGGATTTGCCTCAATTGCACAATAAAATGTTTTTTTTGCTTCGTTCATTTCACCACTTTTCATTTGTAGCCTTGCAAGTTCTAAATAAATATCCGAGCTAGTCTGACCTCCAAGAATAATATTTTCTAATCTTGATATCCGCGTACCTAGAGGAAGACTCCTGGAATCCCCTCTTTCTTTTTCAAGTAATGACTTTGTTTCTAATTCATTTAAAATTTTCTCATACCGCGCCGAGCCTTTTAAAGCTAGAAGCCGCTTTGCCTCTACTATCGCTTCTTTTTTTTGGCCTAGATCGTATAGAGAATGAAAAAGCATTAATGAAATTGTTTCTTTCTCTGGCGCTATGATTGTACATTCTCGAAATGCCATGGAAGCATTTTCTAGATCCCCGACTTTTTTATAAGTTGAAGCTAACATCAATTGGCAGGTGACAGAGTTTGGATTGGACTTTACTAGTTCCTGAAAAAGCTTCAACGCCCCTTCTAAATCTCCACGAATTAATTTTTCTTGAGCCTGATTAAACTTTTTATCCTCAATGATTTCTTCTGAGGAACCCATATCACACCCTCACCTCATCTGCGGACGTACTCCACAAGGGCTGAATCCAATGCCATGCTATTGTACAGATGGCGGCTCCGATTCCGTCAGCCAGCAAATCCCAAGGATCGGCTTCTCGTAGGGGCACAAAGGCTTGATGAAGTTCATCGGAGGCGCCATACAGTAGGGCTACCACAATAGCCAGCCAGAGAGCATGTTGGGCGGTCCATGAAGTCCCGGCATATCGAAATCCGCGATAGCAGAGAATCCCCAGGACTCCATATTCCGCCATATGAAGCACTTTATCCCCTACTACCGAAAAGATTGTGGATACTGTTTCTTGCGTAAATGATTGAGAAGAGAGAAAAAATATCAGGCCACAGTAGGCGCCTACTGGCAGCCAATACCATCCGCTCCAGACCCAATGCCCCATAATCGATTGACCTGACTCCTGTTCCATCAGATGCGAGTTCCTCCCAAATCTATTAGTATACCTTTTTTTCTTCCTCTACCGATTAAACCGGATCTTCCATTGCAATGCGGTCTTGGTGAGGCATATCATCAGAGCTATGAATATTCTTCTGAGCCAGCCAGACCGTCAAATGCAACTTCAAGGCCCCAAACGGGTGAAAGATATCCTGAAGGAACTCCAACTGGTCCCGGAAGCCTATCTCGTTATTCGTCAAGCTGAACTGGTCACTGAAGACGAGCTTATTGCCGATACGGACGAAATTGAAATTCGGCCAGTTATCTCCGGAGGGGCTTCCTCAGTATCACTCGCATCACTAGATCAAAGAGTTTCTGATGAAATGTAAAAAGTGCCCAAGTAAGGCGGTTATTGACCTCACGAGACATAATGCCGCCTTTTGTAAAACCTGTTTTACAGAATTTGTCCATAGCCAGGTGATCCGTGCCATCAGATCCCAAGACATGTTCACCATCAAGGACTCCATCCTGGTGGCAGTGTCTGGTGGGAAAGACAGTTTGGTCCTGTGGGCTATTTTGCTGAAATTAGGATTTCAGGCTGATGCCCTCTATGTAAATCTTGGCATTGGGACCTATTCCCAAACATCCTATTCCAAGGTCCAGAAATTCCAACAACAGGTGGCTTCGTCATACGACAGAACACTTCATATCCATGAGGTTGAGGAGGATGCGGGAGCCGGGGTCGGAGATCTCTCAAATCTCCTTCATCGTCCCGCCTGCTCAGCCTGCGGCACGATCAAACGCTATCAATTCAATAAGACAGCCGTGGACCATGAATACGATGTCATGGCGACCGGACATAATCTCGACGATGAGGCGGCCCGTCTTCTTGGCAATGTCCTCCATTGGCAAGAGGACTACCTCGAGAAACAATCTCCCACCTTGCCTGCCTCCTTTGAAGGGTTTGCGAAAAAGGTAAAGCCCCTGTTCCGACTGACTGAGCGAGAAATTGCGGCCTATGCCGTTTTGCATGGTATCGATTACATTGTAGAAGAATGTCCCATGGCGAAAGGGGCCAAAACGATCCTCTATAAAGAGGTCCTCAACACGCTTGAAACGGCTTCGCCGGGGACCAAACAATCCTTCTATTGGAAGTTCCTCGATCGACAATCCAAACGACATTCCGAGGGGCTATCGGTTTCTGAGCAAGACCAAGCCCGCCTGCACCCCTGTACCCACTGTGGACAACCCACGACAACTGAAATCTGTACCTATTGCAAGATGATGACACGAGCCAAAGCGGCGCTCGCGAAATAATTCCTCTTGGTTTGATTGTTCTCTTAACCGCCTACGTGATGGGAGCATGTGGCTTCGGTCATGATCCGCCTTACTCCTCAGAGAAACCGTTTCCTCACAACGTGGATACCTGGACTCCTCTTCTGTTTTCTATTCGCTTTGTCCCCCTTTGAAACGTTTTCCGCCTCAACAACGGATACCTCTACTGTCACCACCCTCCGCTTTGTTTCCTGGAAACCGGATCATCCCCAAGTTTGGAAGGAAGCCATTACACAATTTTCCCAATCACATCCGCATATTTCGATCGTTCGTGAGATCGCCCCACATTCTTCCACCGCCTATCATGACCTGTTAACACAAAAACTGAAAAACCAAGATTCCAGTATCGACCTCTTTTTTATGGATGTCGTTTGGATTCCGGAGTTCGCTGCTGCCGGATGGGCTCGTCCTCTGGGCCAGATGTTTCCTCCCGACGAACAGGCTCAATTCCTGCCCGCCACCATTCAGGCCGGTACCTATCAGGATCAGATCTATGGGATTCCCAGTCGCATTGACGGTGGAATGTTGTATTACCGAAAAGATCTCCTGGAGCAGTACGGGTTTCATGCACCAGCCACCTGGAAGGACCTGGTATCACAAGCCAAGCACATCCTTGAGCAGGAACGACGAGCACAACCCGCCCTGCAAGGGTACTCCGCCCAGTTTAAACAATATGAAGGGCTGGTGTGTAACATGTTGGAATGGATTCATGGCAATGGTGGACACCTCATCAGTTCCAACGGAAGCCGTGCGCAACTGCATCACCCCGAGAGCCTTGCTCCACTCGAGTTTCTCAGATCACAGGTGATGGGACAGATTGCCTCACAATCGCTCCTGACCTATCAGGAACCCGAATCACTCGCAGTCTTCATTCAAGGTCATGCCATCTTTCATCGAAACTGGCCCTATGCCTGGACGGTCGCCAACAATCCTACGGTTTCCAACATTGCGGGAAAGGTCGGGGTGGCTCCCATTCCCGCCTTTAAAAAAGACAAGAGCACTTCCGCGCTTGGTGGTTGGCTGTATGGCATTAGTGCCTTTTCCCATCATCAAAAAGAAGCTATGGAATTTATTCGTTTCCTTTCCAGTTATGACTCACAGAAATTTTTTGCGATTCATGCCGGTCTGGCCCCATCCCGAACAGCCTTGTACCAAGATGCTCACGTGCTCGCTGCGCAACCCTTCTTTCGAGATCAATTTGAAATGTTCACCCATGCGGCTCCTCGTCCACGCTCGCCACTCTATCCAGCCCTTTCACATATTTTGCAGCGGTATTTTAGCCGAGCCTTGGCCTTCCCTCACCTTGATCTTCTCACGGAAGCAAAAGAAGCGGACCGCCAGATTGATACGTTATTGCAGGCACTCTCTTCGGAACCCTCATGATATCCAATCGATCAACTGCACATTCCCAGCCAGCCCAGCCAAAGTACGACTGGTCAACGCTCTGGTTCGTGGCCCCCGCCTTAAGCTTCATGCTGGTGTTTGCCCTCTATCCTGTGATGGAATCCTTGTATCTCAGTCTGCACAGGCAGTTTACGGCTCTTCCTCAACAAGGCGCTCAATTTATCGGGCTGGAGAATTACCTGAATCTTTTTCAGGATCCTTTGGGGAAACAGGCATTATTGGTGACAATCGGGTTCGTGTTGTGTTCGACTCTCCTTGAACTGCTGCTGGGGCTAGGCATCGCACTCGTCATTCACGAAAGATTTCCAGGCCGCGGGTGGGTACGTGCTGCGATTCTCATTCCCTGGGCCATTCCCACGGTCATCGCCTCGCAAATGTGGCGGTTTATTTTTAACGACCAATATGGTCTGGCCAATGTGCTCCTCTTCGGAGATCAGGTCGAAGCGTATGTCCCGTGGTTGGCTTATCCTGGATTTGCCTGGCTGGCTATCGTCCTCGCCGATGTATGGAAAACCTCGTCCTTTGCCGGCCTACTCATTCTTGCAGGTCTTCAGGTAATTCCAGAGGATCTCTATGACGCGGCACGCATTGACGGCGCCACTGCGTGGCAACGCTTTTGGCATATCACGCTTCCTCTCCTCATGCCTGCTCTTTTGTTAGCTCTCCTCTTTCGAACCATGGATGCCTTTCGAGTATTTGATTTGGTATTTGTCATGACCCAGGGGGGCCCAGGAGGCGCCACCCACGTCCTGCAATACTACGGGTACCAGACCTTGTTTACTGAAGGACGACTTGGCTACGGTTCGACGATTTCCGTCGTCGTCTTTATGGCGATCTTCCTTCTTACATTACTGTACCTCCATACACTCGGGTCCAAACTCTTAACCAAGGAATCATCATGAAGAGACGGTGGATGTTAGGTATTGGCATTGTGCTCACCGTCCTGTTAAGCCTATTTCCCTTTCTGTGGTTTCTCCTCACCTCCTTCAAGTCTCAGAAGGAGGTCGCCGCCTCACCTCCAACCTGGTGGCCCACCGGAGGATTTCACTTTTATCAATCAGCCCTAGTGGACTATCAGCTTACGGGGTTCATCATGAACAGTGTGATCGTGGCGGGCGCGACCACAGTCCTGGCTCTGATCATCGGAACGCCAGCCGCCTATGCCTTGGCTCGCCTCCGCATACCCGGTAAGGTCTGGATCTTAGGCACCATGCTCAGCATTTCCATGTTTCCCCATATCGCCATCGCGGGGCCCCTTTGGAATTTATTAGAACAGATTGGCGGGCTCAATCGTCTGTGGGGATTGGTACTGCCCTACCTCGCTTTTACGCTTCCATTAGTGATATGGATCCTCACAAGTTTTTTTCAGGAACTCCCCCAAGAACTTGAAGAGGCGGCGTTGATTGACGGATGTACCACCTGGCAATCCTTGACCTATGTTATGACACCTCTCGCGGCACCAGGAATCTTTACGGCAGCGATACTGACGTTCATCTACGCATGGAATGAATTCTTTTTTGCCCTGCTCATTCTGACTCATCCGGACCGACAAACCCTTCCCGTGGGCATCGCCCTGTTTCAAGGCGAATTCACGATGCCGTGGGGCGAACTCGCTGCCGCCTCAGTTCTTGCGACCTTGCCCCTTATTGTCCTGGTTCTCTTATTCCAACGGTGGATCGTGAGTGGACTCTCCGCCGGGGCGGTGAAAGGATAACCGGCCGATCATGGCACACCTCCAGCTTCGGGCGATCTCAAAACAGTTCGGTTCGACCGACGTTCTAACCGATTGTTCCTTTGAGGTCAGGAAGGGCTCCTTTACCATTTTGCTCGGGCCCTCCGGTTGTGGGAAATCCACCCTCTTACGCATCATCGCAGGGCTCGAACAACCCACCAGTGGAGACCTGTTGATCGGAGGACAGTCTGTCGGACATCTCCCACCCAAAGACCGAGATATCGCCATGGTCTTTCAACATTATGCGTTGTATCCGCATATGACAGTCCAGGAGAATTTGGGCTTTAGTTTAAAAATGAAGAACGCCACGTCATCACACATAGCTGAACGCATTCAAGAGGTGGCAGAACTATTAGGCATCAGTGACTTGCTGCAACGGAAACCACGTGACTTATCGGGCGGTCAACGACAGCGAGTCGCAATTGGCCGAGCACTTGTACGACAGCCTCAACTCTTTCTATTTGATGAACCCCTCTCTAATTTAGATGCCCGCCTTCGGACCTCCATGCGCCTGGAATTGAAAAAACTCCACCACCGGCTTCAAGCGACCATCATTTATGTCACCCATGATCAAGTTGAAGCCATGACCCTTGGAGATTCCATTGTGGTCCTCCACGAAGGCCGCATCCAGCAAATCGGCACCCCTGAAGATATTTATCAACGTCCTATCAATCCCTTTGTTGCGAATTTTGTCGGTCATCCAGCCATGAACCTCTTTCCAGCCACTCTTGAACAAGTCGCCCAACAAATGACGCTCCACATTGGCCCACTGTCTCTGCCCTTACCTCCACAGTCGGATCCCTCACATCTTGAATCTGCTTCGACTATCCATGTCGGCATACGACCAGAAGACATCAGCCTTGAGTCCCCACCTTCTCCATCCCTCTCCTTGAAAAGTCATATCGCCTTGATCGAAGATCTGGGTGCCGACCGCCTTCTCTACCTTTCCTTTGGAGATGAACATCTGATAACCCGTATTTCACACGCATCTTGAAATAAGGGAACAGTCCACGGTCACGGTCTACCTTCCTCTCCGTCACCTCCATTTCTTTGTGAATAAACAACGGTGGTCTTTACCGGAACTTTCTAAGGACTAACCGGCCAATTTGACGTCTACCCACCCCTCCGCCAGCCCATTTCTGGCCAGGAAACCCTTGAAATACTCAAAAGAATGGTTATTACCTATAAAGAGCCGGTAGATGACGTATAATATTTGAAGACTCAATCCACTCCAATCAAGGAGTCCTGAAGAAATATGGCGACGACCCCACGAGATTATTATGAGGTGCTCAGTGTCCCACGGGACGCTAGTGCAGATGATATTAAGAAGGCCTATCGACGCCTCGCACGAAAATACCATCCTGATCTCAATACTGGATCCCGAAAAGCTCAAGCAGAAAAAAAGTTTAAGGAGTTGAACGAGGCGCATGAAGTCCTCAGCGATCCGGCTATTCGTAAAAAATACGACCAATATGGCCCGAAATGGCAGGAAGCAGAGGCCTATGAGCAAGCTCGTGCTCAAGCAGGAGGTACCCACGGAGGCGGGTTTTATTCTGGTAATGCCGCTGACTTGAATGATTTCTTTGGAAGTTTTTTCGGCGGACATGAACAGGCCGGACAGCAAGGGGGATTTCGAGGATTTTCGTCCAAGGGTGAGGACCTGGAAACCACCGTCATGATCTCTCCACAACAAGTCCTGACCGGAACCTCGCGTCGTGTGGAACTCACCGACCCGGTACTTTGCGAGACCTGCCGTGGATCGGGTGGACAACGAACGAACCCCTGTCCTTCTTGTCATGGAGCTGGAACCAGGCCCAAGACTCGTACCATCGACGTAAAAATTCCGGCTGGTGTCGAGGAGGGCACCCGTGTGCGAGTCGCGGGTAAGGGAGCTCCAGGTCGCAACGGGGGGAAACGAGGGAATTTATTTTTGAATGTGAATCTTGTCTCCGACGGGGTATTTCAACCTATTGGCGCCAATTTACAGGTCACGCTCCCTATCTGGCCGTGGGAAGCTGCATTAGGTGCAGAAGTGTTAGCCCCGACCCTTCAAGGATCGGTGCGCGTCAAAATTCCAGCCGGGAGTCGCGCTGACGGAAAACTTCGATTGAAAGGCAAAGGACTGCCGACTCCAACAGGGTCTCGAGGGGATCTTATTTTTAACCTCCATATCGTCATGCCAACCCCACTTTCTGAGGAGGACCAAAAACATTTTGAGGCTCTGGGCAATGTTCCTCGCCAAGATCCCCGAGCCGATCTCTTGAGAAAGGCTGACAGTCCTTAACACCGTCCCCGCTTGCGGAACAGGAGGACCCAATGGATGCCGCTCTTTGAATATGCCCTGTTTGCCTTTGGTACTATCTTCGTGATCGTAGATCCCATTGCTTCAGTTCCTGCCTTTCTGGCCATGACGGCTCGGGATTCCATTGCCGTTCGCCTACGAATGGCACGTGTCGCCTGTCTGACCGCGACCGGACTCCTGATGGCAGCTGTCTTTATTGGACAGCACCTGTTTCAATATTTCGGGGTCACCCTCCCTGCTTTTCAAATTGCCGGGGCCTTGGTGTTGCTTCTGGTTGCCCACGATATGCTCCAGGCCAAACGTTCGCCGGTGCAAGAGACCCTGGATGAGACGGAGGCAGGTACTAGGAAAGAAGATGTGGCGATTACCCCCTTGGCCATCCCCATGATGGCAGGCCCGGCGGCTATCACCACCGTGATTTTATTGGAATCGCAAGCCACCAGCTGGACTCAACGGGGAATTCTTCTTGCTTGCCTTGTTGCAGTGGGTCTGGCAAGCTATATCATATTTGCCATTGCAGGCAAGGGGGCCCGGTGGATTAGCCCTATCGCGGAAAAAATAATTACGCGTATAATGGGACTACTCTTAGCCTCTATTGCCATTCAATTTATCATCAATGCCTTAACGGGTAAGGGCGGACTTCTCGGATCTTAGCTATTGGTTTTTTGACGAACTTTTAACCGAACCGACTGTAAGGAGGACCTATGAAACATCCAATTCTGACCAGCTTACTCACTGGGGCCTTTGTCGTATGTCTCGGAGTTCCCTTCGCCTCAAGTGAAGGCGGCCATGGCTATAGTAAAGGCCATGGGACGACCGGCAAGGGGCATGGAGGGTCCTATAGCCGAGGCTATGGCAACAAGGGACATGGTCATGGGCGAATGAGCGGTATGGGACATCATGCCACCACCGGACATCTTATTCGTGGTCTGTTGGGTGGGGCCAAGGAAATGGGACTCTCTGACGACCAAGTGAAACAACTGAAAGGCATCCAACTGGATCTCGACCGAACGCGTATTAAAACCGAAGCGGATATTAAGGTTGCCGAACGCGAAGCCCGTGCATTGATGGATGATGATTCCTCGGATATCTCCTCTATTGAAGCCAAACTAAAAGAAAGCGCCTCCCAACAGGTCAGCCTAAGAGTCGCGGCGGTTAAGGCCAAGAGAAAGGCCATGGCCGTTTTGACTCCGGAGCAAGCGGTTCGGGTCAAAAAATTTCATGACATGATGAAACAAAAAGGAAAAGGGGCTGGGCACAAAACCAATCCGCATGGGAAAGATGTCAGGCCATCATTCCTAATACCTAAAGAGGAGGGCGAACAGATTCTTCGCCCTCCTCTGGAGTCTCTCGTGGTTACCACACCCCGATTCACGCTCTTACTACTTGTGATGGGATTGTCCTTGTTGGTCAGTTCCGCCGTCTTCAGTCAGCCTCTCCGTTCTGAAGAAGAGACCTTTCCGGACCCCACCGAATATCTCGGCTCAGTTAAAATCCATATTCAGGAAGCTATCGCACTTGCCACTAAGCGAATCCCAGGGGTCGTCATTCTTGCCGAGCTAGAACCTTCACCAGAGGACACGATGTGGGAAATAGAAATCGTGACCCAATCGGGGGAGGTCCAGGAAGTTTTTGTTCATGCTGTGACCGGAGCCCTATCCTTCCCGAAAGACGTGGAGGAGGAATAGTCCTCACTTCTTCATGACAACATCGGATTTGACGCCCCCCTTGGGCTTCCCCTTTTGAGCCTTACCAGTTTTTCGTAACGGATTTGCCCCTCAATCCCTATTTTTAGGAACGAAATTCGATTGAAATACGCTCGAAGCAGTTGCGACCACGCCTTGGAACATGCTACAGAGCAAGCTTGCCTGTTTTTTCCATCCAGCAGCAAACAGGTTGTTCCCTATTAAAGGAGTTCCCATGTCATTTAATCCGAAGCATATGAGCCAAACCATAACAGATGGTCCAGGTCGGGCCCCCGCTCGAGCCATGATGAAAGCCGTGGGGTTTACGGACGAGGATCTTTCGCGTCCCCTTGTTGGAGTCGCGAACACCTGGATCGAGGTCATGCCTTGCAACTATCACCTCCGCACCCTCTCGGAACGGGTCAAGGCCGGTATTCGAGCCGCCGGAGGCACTCCCATTGAATACAATACCATCGCCGTTTCCGACGGAATCTCCATGGGAACCGAGGGGATGAAAGCCTCGCTCATTAGCCGTGAAGTGATTGCTGATTCCATTGAATTGGTTGCTCGCGGCCATATGTTCGACGCCGTCATTGCCCTTTCTGGATGCGATAAAACCATTCCCGGAACCGTCATGGGCTTGGCACGTCTCGACTTGCCCTCTCTCATGCTCTACGGGGGATCTATTATGCCCGGGCAACATCATGGACAAAATGTCACGATTCAGGATGTCTTTGAAGCGGTGGGAAGTCACTCATCGGGGAAGATCACCGAAGCGGAACTGCATGATTTGGAAGATCATGCCTGCCCCGGGCCTGGCGCCTGCGGGGGACAATTTACAGCCAATACCATGGCCATTGCCTTCGAATTTTTGGGGATCTCTCCCATGGGCCAAAATGGGGTACCCGCTATGGACCCTCAAAAAAATGATATCGCGTTTAAATGTGGTGAACTCGTGATGGAATTATTGAAAAAGAATTTCCGTCCTAGCCAAATCATTACACGGAAATCACTTGAAAACGCCATTGCTGCCGTCGCCACTACTGGAGGATCAACGAATTCGGTCTTACACCTCTTGGCTATCGCTAAAGAATCCGGAATCGACCTGTCCATCGATGACTTTGACACCATAAATCAGCGCGTCCCTCTGTTGGCAGACTTAAAACCAGGGGGACAATACATGTCGGCCGACCTCTTTGCAGCCGGCGGAACGACCCTCGTCGCCCAACGTCTTATGGAAGCCGGCCTCCTCCATGGTGACGAAATGACGGTTACCGGGCAGACGATCGGAGAAGAAGCTCGGAAGGCCACCGAGACCCCTCAACAGAAGGTGTTACGCCCATTATCGAACCCTCTGAAACCAACTGGTGGGTTAGTCATTTTGAAAGGTAATCTGGCACCAGAAGGTTGTGTCGTCAAAGTTGCTGGCCATGAACGGATGACACATCGAGGTCCCGCTAAAGTGTTTGATCGAGAAGAGTTAGCCTTTGATGCCGTCAAGCAAAATAAAATTCAATCGGGCGATGTGGTCGTCATTCGCTATGAAGGCCCGCAAGGAGGGCCTGGTATGCGGGAGATGCTTGGGGTCACAGGAGCACTCGTAGGCGCCGGGTTAGGAGACTCCGTGGCGCTCCTCACCGATGGCCGGTTCTCAGGAGCCACACACGGACTTATGGCCGGTCATGTGGCACCCGAAGCAGCCAAGCGAGGGCCGATCGCTGCCGTACAAAATGGTGATACCATTTCCTTCGATATCGCAGCCAGGACCCTCACCCTTGAAATTTCTGATGAAGACATTCAAGCACGTCTAAAAAATTGGACTCCACCCGTACCCCGTTACTCCGTCGGGGTGATGGCAAAATATGCGAATCATGTTTCTTCAGCGTCCGAAGGTGCCGTCACTCGATAAGTAGGATTTCCATACGCCTGTGACAACAAGCAGGAGAGGTCCGCTCACAGGAGTGGGCCCTCCTTCTTCAAGCGCTCAAAACCTTCTTTCTCCTCATCTTCCTCAGCACTGTTATTACCTTATTCTGATTACCTGGAGTTTCTGAACTCCACTATCCCTTGGTGGCACCGTTCCTTGGCTTGCAATCATGGTATACTTATGGAATGTTTTTTACGTATGTTCTACCAAGGGTTGCGCCAGAACATTCCTCACCTTCAACGGACAGCCATTTGTCATGTCTCCATGGTGACCATCAACCATGAGCCAAGTCCATCTTTCCGTCGTCATCCCAGCCTATAACGAAGAACACCGTATTCTTCCTTATTTACAGGCCGTCTCCAGTTTTTTACACGAATATGGAAAGCCCTCTGAAGTGATTGTGGTCAATGATGGTAGTTCCGATGGCACGTCAAGGGTGGTACGCCAATTTCAAAATCAGGAACCATTCATTCGTCTGTTGGAATTAGAGCGGAATGGGGGAAAGGGCCTTGCCGTGCGCCAAGGAATGCGAGACGCAAAAGGGACCCTCTGTCTTTTTGCAGACGCGGACGGATCTACCCCCATTCAGGAAGTTCTTCGATTTGAAGCTGCCCTAGAAAAGGGAGCTGACCTGGTGGTGGGGTCACGAGCCTTAGCAGCTCAAGATCCACAATTCACTCTAAAGACCAGATGGCATCGAACAACCCTCGGGAATCTTTTCAATTGGTGTGTCCAACGATTAAGTGTGCCCGGTATCCATGACACGCAATGTGGATTTAAAATGTTTCGGAAAGAAGTGGCCCAGGACTTGTTCTCAGTCGCTCAAATCTCTGGGTTTGGATTTGACCTGGAATTACTCTTTGTCGCACAGCAGCGCAATTATCGTATCACAGAACTTCCCGTGAACTGGTCCGAACGGTCAGGTTCGAAAGTGCAGGTCCTGCGAGATGGGATCGGCATGTTTCGAGAACTGTTCACTATTAGAAAAAACCATTCTCTAGGGCTCTACAAAAAAATAGTACCTTAACCAAAGCCATTTGATCCTATCCCTGCCTTTCAAAACCCCCTCGACTCCTCTACCTTGCCGAGTCTCACTCCTTGCACCAGGATCGCTGAGGGCACCGGTCCAAGCAAGCGGATGGGTAACACCCGCTTGCCATAAACCTCTCAGACTCAATGGACTTGGTTTAAATGCTCCACAGCACTCGAGGCGTGTTTCGTTGCCACCTCAGCATGATCCTGTTTGCCATGGGCAATCGCCTCTTCCAACTCCTTCACCCCTGCCTCCAGATGAGGATTTTGCACCTCTTTCATCGCAGCTTGTCCATGGGTTAGCGCCACCTCTGCATGGGTGACCAGTTCTTTTGAATGCCCCATATCCCCATGGGAAACTGCCTCCTGTGCATGGGCAATGGTTTCTTTGACATGGGGGTTATGCCCGCCACCAGAATGGGAATATCCAGCGCATCCTAAGGAAAACAATAGCCCCACAAGGACAGCAAACAACGCACGATAATTGTTTAAACGGTTCATACATACCTCCTTTTAATTAAATAAACAGCCTGCTTGGTATCTAACAAATGAGAGGGTTTGCAAAAAATTGATCGAATTTTCCTGAACGTTTCTATATAAACATCCTCGAGGGACGACAGATAATGAAGGAAAATTTCACTTTTGTCAATATTTCATGTTAAAATAGTTAAATTATTATAATAATTGGTATTTACAACTAATGCTTGCAGGATTTGGAACAAGACAACGAGAACTACTCCTTCTACTTATGGAACATAAGGGAGGCATGACGCTTGAGGACTTAATTTCGTCATTAGGAATCTCACGAACTGCCGTAACCCAACATCTTGTCACCCTTGAGCGAGACGGCCTCATCCGTAAGGGAGATTCCCGTAAAACCGGAGGACGTCCTTCCGCCACCTATATCCCTACAGATCAAGGGATAAATTTACTCCCGAAACAATATTCCTGGATGTCAGAACTGTTGATTGATTCGTTAAAGGAAGAATTGGGAAGCGAAGGATTGATTGGATATTTTCAGAAATTGGCACGAAAAGTGGCTCAACAAGTTGCTCCTCAAATTACAGGTCATACTCACAAAGAACGCATCCAACAGGTCGCGAGCCTCCTGACCGAGCTCTCCTATCAGGCCGAAGTCGAAGAACCGCCTTCCGGAGAAGCCTCCCCCTCTATTAAGGCCACCAATTGCGTTTACCACGACCTTGCAACCACCAATCCGGAAGTCTGCCATTTTGATCTGGTTCTGATGTCAGAACTCACACATTGCGAGGTAGAGCACAAGGAATGCATGGTTCGAGAGGGAGAAGTCTGCCGTTTTCACTTTCACCCTAAACGGCAATAGAAGAGAATTCCCCTTTGTGGGTTGGAAAACTTCATGTGGTCGCCTCATATCCCTTGGTCCGTTTCACGCCTCCTGAAGGGGTATCCAATATTTCACGAATGGTCCCAAGGAGCACTTCGGCTGAAAACGGCTTACTAATGAATGCGACCCCTTCTTGGGATACGAGTTTTTCAAAAACTGTTTCTTGTGGCCATCCGGACATATACATAATTTTCATATCTGGTCTATATTGGCATAACTTGGAACCAAATTCGGGACCAGATACTCCCGGCATCATGACGTCCGCAATCATAAGATGAATGGGACCAGAATATTGAAACGATGCAAGAAAGGCTTGGCTATTATGTTGTGCTGTGAGGACACGGTATCCTTGAGTTTCCAGCACTCGCTTCACTAGCATCAAGATTTCTTCCTCATCATCAACCACGAGTATCGTCTCTTCCTTTTGAGCGGCATATTCCGAGGTAGGCCCCTCAGAAACGGGTACAGACTGGGAAGCCACCATTTCAAACTCATTCGTAAGACCTTCTACAACCTTTTGAATCATATCAAGTTTTTTGTGAAGCGCATTCATTTGACTTGTAAGGTCTCGAAATCGATCTTGGGTCCCATCACCTAAGTTGAGACTCTCCATATCATCTTCAAGCAATCGTTGAATCCATGTATTCAGTCGGTTGATCGGGACATGATGATCCCGTGCAACAACCTCCATGGGCTCCCCCCTCAGCAGCCGACGTAACACATCCACGAGCTCTTGAGCAGACGAAAACCGTTGGGGCTGATGCCCATTAGACGTATCTTTCCCCTGACCATTTTGGTCTTCGGTATAAAACATTCAGGCCTCCTCTGCGATCGTTTCCCTTAAGTGTAGCAGTTCCTAAAAAAAAACCTTAACGTGTTGTTTTTAATAATATTTTCATTCACCAACCTTCATTTATTCCATTATTCGTATTGACCTCTTGCAGTGAACAGATTATTATCGACCTAATTGGCTTATGAAACATCTTAGAAATCGATACTTTACTACTGCCCTCCTACTTGTGTTCTTAACAATGGGGGCCATTCTGGCCACCCAGGCCCTCGCTCACAGTACCCATCACAACCATCATAAAGCTCAAACGCATGCCAATCCCCTCTGTTCTCTTATGTGTGCAGCCGGGCAAGGCATTCATCTTTTTGAGTTTGTATCGGAAAAACCTTTTTCTCCCCTTGTTGCCATCCAACAAGAACAGCTGGCAACACAACCATCCCTTTTTATTGTAGACCTGTTTCACTCTCGCGCCCCCCCACTTCCTTTTCTGCAGTCCTAATCAAAGTCTTATATCGTAACGACTCTTCAGACCCGGTAAAGGGCTGAGGAATGTCAATGGGCTTAGGACTCAGTCATTCGCTAATATTTCATTTCGTACCTGTATCTCTGACTCTGTAAAGTCAACACGTTCATACTTTTTGAAGTTCTATGAACTTTTAGCAGTCTTTTTTTCATGTTTAGATTTTTTGAAGGAAGAATTTCATGAACCATGACCTTGCTATAGCACCTGTATTCTCGAAAAAATGTTTTGGCTTTTTGTCTCTATGCATCGTGTTCATTCTTGTTGGAACTCCACCACTTCAAGCTGCCCTCCTCGATGGGCTGATGAAAGGAGTGGAGGAATCTCTCGGAGAACATGCAGATAAAAAGGGGGAAAAACTTATTCTGGGGAATTTCTATCAAGCGGAACGACCAGACTCACATGGTCCTATCGGCATGATGGGGAATCACACCCATAATGAGGGTGAGTTCATGGCGAGTTATCGATACATGCATATGTCCATGGATGGGAACCGATCCGGAACATCAGGACTCTCTAATGCACAAGTACTCACACAATTTCCCGTCACGCCGACCGACATGGATATGGATATGCATATGTTTGGCTTCATGTACGGACTAAATCAAACCGTCACCCTTGTCGCGATGATTCCGTACATTCAATCAAGCATGAACCATGTGACTCGAATGGGTGGACGGTTTAAAACCGAATCCTCTGGGTTTGGAGATATCCGGCTCGGCACCCTCCTACGACTTTGGGCCTTTGAAACTCCCAGCTTGGGTGCCCACCGGTTTCATCTTAATTTTGCAGTTGGACTTCCAACCGGAGATATCAAAGTTGTGGATAACACTCCCGTTGGAGCAGACTCACGCCTTCCCTATCCTATGCAACTAGGGTCAGGCACCGTGGACTTGTTTCCCGGTCTTACCTATACAGGGTTAAGGAATGATGTGTCCTGGGGCTTTCAATTCGTACAGACCCTACGGCTGGGGCAAAATGACCAAGGCTATTCAGTGGGAGATAATTATCAGGTTACCAGTTATGGTGCCTACCGTTGGACCAATTGGGTGAGCACCTCGCTCCGACTCAACTGGCTTGACTGGAAAAACTATGATGGGGCTGATCCCAATCTCAATCCAATGATGATCCATACGGCAGACATTAACCGACGTGGCGGTGAGCGCCTCGATATTCTTCCGGGCGTCAATTTTCTCTTCCCAGAATTTATGGGCTACGAGAACCGCTTGGGAGTGGAATTTGGAGTCCCAATCTATCAGAACTTGAATGGACCGCAACTTGAAACAGATTGGACCGTCATGGTCGGCTGGCAAATCGTCAAATAGACCGCCTCGAGGATCCCAGATGTCGGACATAGATACGGGGGTAGGAACACAATGATCACAACAGTAAAAAAATTTGGTCACATGATCATGATGGGAATTTTATGGTTACCCATGCAGGGCCTTGCCTATGAGGTACAACCTGTTGAAAATGGGGCAACCTTGACCGGCACCATACAGTATACCGGCAAGACTCCTACCCCACGCATATTTCCCGTTCAGAAAAATCCAGAAATATGTGGCGACCAACGTTCCCTCGTCAAAGTTGATGTCACCAACGGACTCCTTCAAGGGGCCCTGGTGGTGATTGAAGGCATCCAACAAGGAAAACCTTTTCGTGAGCAAGCTTTTCAAGCCAATGCTCCTGGACAAGGAACCTTTCAATATTCTGGTTCCACAACTTCTTCCTTGGAGGTTCAATTAAAACATTGCAATTTTGGTCCCTTCACCGGTGTCCTCCCAACGCATGCCCCTGTACATTTTTCAAACCAAGACGACGTCAAGCATGTCTTACATACCTATGTGGCCCGTGGGAAAAAAGCAAATATACTACGGACTGTCCATAATCGTGACCTCCAAGCTCACACGACCACCTCAGAAGAGTTTACGGGAAAGTCTTTAAAAGATGGGCAGGTGGTTGCCTTCACCTGCGATCGGCATGAATTTATGGAAAATTGGCTGTATGTCGTCAACCATCCCTATTATGCGATGACAGACCAAGCCGGCAATTTCACAGTCGATCAAATTCCTCCTGGTCACTACCGGGTCAAGATATGGCATCCGATTCTGGGGACGATCCACCAGGAAATTGACGTGACATCTGCACAGACAAACACGCTGGACCTCGACTTTAACAAATGAAACGAACGATTCAACTGATCACGGTTGTCAGCTGCCTTTTTTTACACCTGTGCTTATCTACGATTGCCTACAGCCATTCCTTCAAACTCTCACAGCCGCACCACGATGCGACAGCCCATTCCAAACCTCTATGCTTTTGGATATGTACGGCCGCTATCCTTGAGAAAGCCGAATCGGTTCCTACTCCAGAGTTTTTTCTTACCAGTCTACCTTTTCAGCCTACTCCATCTCATTGGAAGCCGTTTCTCATACAGTCCTCACCCCAATCTCGTGGTCCTCCATCGTCATTTCCACCCTCGCGCTCTTTGGCAAACTAGACGTCTGACCTTGTGAACTCAATACGACATGTTCTGAAAACCAGCTTTAGGCTGATACAGAGGACATGTCCAAGAGGTGGAATCATGGAAAAACCATTATTACGAGTACGTGAAGCAGCTGAGATCTTAAATGTGAGCCGATGGACTGTCTACCGCTGGGTGGAAGAGGGGAGACTGGAAGCCACAAAAATTGGGACAGGAAGCCTTAGGATTTTTCTCACATCAGTCAATTCACTAATGCATAATAACCGTACAGATCATAAGACCTTGCTTCTCCATGAAACACACTAAAAGGGGTTAGTCCTTTTCATCCTGTGGCAAGGCGTCAGCGGGCTCCCCTAGGACCATGCGGTCAGTCGGGTCTTCCCCTGCTATAATGGCTGTAATGTGAAAGCGAACGTCTACTTATAGGATGGAATTGGGAGGATTGAATTCAGAGAGGTTCGTAAGAAAGACTTCTTTAAAACTGCTCGAGTCCTACAATTTTCCAAATAGCCACTGACGCGGCAAAGACAAGAACGATAGCTACCAGGATCACCAACGAGATCGCCCACTTACTGGGGGAACCCGTTGAAGAAGATTCCTCATCAACGGACATTTCTTCCCAAAGCGGATTCATTTTTCGTTCACGGCCTTTGGAAGGCCACTTTTCATTTACTGACTCTAAGGTTTCCAATGGCACTGTTTCTGGCCCAGGAATTTCAAACGTTCTGTTTCCGCCCGAGAATTGAAACCCGGACTCTTCCCAATCCAACCGCTTCTCGCCAACGTCTGATTCCGGAAAATTTGTCTTGAGGGAAGACACCGACAATGGTTCCTCAAGGGTTGAGGTCAAAGGGGCTGTGCCCAAGGAAGATGGCTGAGGGTTCTTGATTTCTGGTTGAGCAGTGACTGGTTCTTCTGGTGGATGATAGTCTCCAAGCGGTGCCACCGCCGGCTGGACAAATTCTTTTTCCACAACAGACTTCTCGAGTTTTGGGCTATCATAGGCTAACCCACAATGGGGACAAGTTACTTCACTGGTTTGAGACACAGGAGGAAAAACGGGAGAAACAGACTCCTTAGAGGGTTGAGGAGTTCGACCAGGACTCAAGGGGCACCCACATTGAGGACATTGGGTTGCATGCCTTGATACTCGAACACCACAATCTGGACAGGGCATAAGCGTAGAGAACTCCCCGCCATTTTGTTTTACTTGTCCGCCTGGGTTAGGATAGGCACATTGGGGACAGGTTCTGGCCTCAGTCGAGACTTCCTTCTGACATTCTGGGCAGTGAATCAATGCCATCAACGGTTCCTTCTCATACCTTTATCAATACCAGCCACCTCGACCCTTTGACCAACCAACCTTTTCCATTTCCTTCTTTCATTACGGTACCAAATTCATATGACCAATCGGAAGCCCCCTTCCACCTTTAGGGCGCATTTCCCCTTGATTGAAAGAAGCAAGCCCGATACCGAACCGCTCCGACGAAGACTTCCTCAATAAAATCAGGGGTTGTGAGCAACTCAAATAGGGGATATTTCGAATCAACTGAAAAAGTGAAGGTCTTTTCCTTCAGGCCCCTCTCACATCTTTCGAACTAACCTCTACCCGCTAACTCCTCCGTAACTATACGCCTTTTTTCTTCCTATTTTCCAGAGCTTTACTTGACGGAACCGCACCTAAAAACCAGCTAGACGCCCCCCTATTCCCTAAGACTTGTCTACCTTGTAAGACATCAGGTGCAATGCTGAAGAGCTGTACAGGACATTTTGGCAAGACCTTTGTCCTTCTTTTTAGTCTTGTCGATACCTGGACACGACTTCTTCAACTGAGAGCTATTCATGTTGGTGGTAGCCAGATAAGGAGAAAACGGAGAAGAACGAGGAAGTTTTCAAGGAGTGTGAGAAGGAGGCTTTTGGGGAGAGCTCTTTGCTTAAGAAATAAGCCGCAGGTCAATCACTTTTTACTCCACTGACCTGAGGGCAACTTAATGAAATGTCCCGGCTCGGTCTTTTCAAGAGCCGTCTTTCCTGCTAGGATTTCAACAGCACTGAGTTTTGTACCGTTTCGCTTGGCTATTTCTTGATATTTCGCTCGCCGCTTTCGATTAATAGATTTTTGTAATGCTTGGACTTCAGGGGAACCCGGAGGATTGACCACTCCTAGATAGCCGTTCGGCATTTCTCCCAACAATCCCTGTCCCTTCGCTTCATGTAGCGTGATGGCATACAGGGTACTGGATAGGCCAAGACACAAGACTGTTGCCCCGATTAGGCAGACTCGCTGAAAAGTTTTCATGCTGGCCTCCTTCTTCCTACCAAACGGGGAGTTAAAATAATTCACTATCCTCAGAGAACACCTGGTCCAGTTCCTTCTCGACCTTTACACGAACTTCATGCTCAATTTTCACGTTTAAATTGATTGTTATCGGTTTTTCCGGAGCGGCCACCTCTACTCGAGGAGTACACCCCCAAATCGAGAGTACTCCTAGAATGACAAGGAGATGAGAGATGAAGCCCTCCAGACCTACCCGTCGATGCATTCCAAAGGCACCTTGCGTTCTGAGACCAACCATAGAAAGAGTGTATCACCCTTGAGTTCCTAATTCCCAGGGAAAAGCCCCGAGGGTTGATTCAACATTCGCTCAATGTCTTTTTCAATTCCACGAACGATGGCCAAACTCTTTAATAACGAAGGGATATTTTCCTCAAGGTTGAAATTAATATGGATAGGACGGCCTTTCTGAAGGTCAGGATTTTTCCCCTCAAGACGAATGCGTAGATTCAAAGTCCCATCATGAGAATAATCAACCCCTGCTCGCAAGTGATGGTAGTGGAAGTTTTCCAAGGCATCGACGACTAATTCCATCTGTGGACCAAGGTGTGACAGTGAAGCTAATGTCTCTTTAGCCGTATGATATTCAATGACACCTCCTGGTTCACGAGCTTCCACCATCCCCTCATGGACAACGACTCCTGATTTCTCCATCGACAACGGAATGGTTCCATCAAGCACTCCCGTTCCATCCAACCCCTCTTGTTGTTCCAAGTGAAGTAGGTCTGCCAGCTGGATATTTTTCACATCCAATGTAAATTTTTGTTGGGCATCGCGTGAATCGAACGTCATCATCCGACTGGTCACCAGTCCCCCGAACAGGGCAGAAGAAAAATCTTTTACCTGCAATCGGTACGATTGAGTAAAGGGATTGAATACCGCATGAAGATGTCCAGAAATATCATTCGCATCTATTCCGGAGTGGAGCGTTCTTAAGGTCACCAGCACTGGCTTCGTGGTAACCCATTGCTGGGCCCCTCTTAGGATCAAGTGTGTCGACACATCTTGAAAGATGACCTTTTTGTAGTGCCCCGAGAGACCGCGAAGCCCTATTTCCACTTCACTCGTTTTCAGACTATAGGAATTATCCCCAGACACAGGAGACTTCTCCCAGAATAGATGAGCGAGCGCAGAAAGTTTCCCCGAGGCAATATCAAAGGGAAAGGTCCAAGGCTGCAACACCTCACTCAAGAGAAACCCGGTTGCTGAAAAGCTCAACGGCAACAATTTTGCCTGTAATACACCTTGATGGGTTTTCCATGAATGTCTGAGACGGGCGTTCAGAGCAATGGGCTTAGACTTACTGTGACCCGTGAGAACGACTACCACCTCGGAAGGATCCAGGACGAAATCAGCAGACCAATTGGTAACAGGAGGCTCCTGAGTCCCAATAATTGTTGAGACACCCTGAAGCTCGATGGCTCCTTTTGCCGACCAGGTTAACCCGTCGTGATAGATCTTTTTAAGGGAGACGATTGCTCCCTGAATGGCCACCTTGCGGTCTTTCCAATGGACCGTCGGCGTATGCAGGTCTAAAATTCCTTGGGAAATGGTGAGTTCCTTCCGCCCCTGCCTATAGTGGGCCACCACCGTGTCTCGCACTTGCAGGCTTACGTAGGGAAGGGAAAGGTCAAGCCTGCGCGGTGCAACGAACTTCACGATCGAATTGGTATCAAGAGATAGCATAATAGTATCCTCATGAAAGCCAAGACTTCCCTTCACATCCCACGTTGCCCCTTCGAATTCCAATGGTCCAAAACCAGATGGAGGCATACTCAAGGAGAGAGCATATTGCCCCTTAGCTTGAATTGGACTGACCGCCAACCCGTTCCAATCCGTAAGACATAGTTGTATGACGATCTGTGATTTCGCGCTGTCGACTTGCACACAACCGGTTTCCCGTACCTCAAAGGCAAAGTGCGAATCTTTTTTCAATAATCGCCCTTGAATCCCCTTCGGAAATGAGACAAGAAGCGGGAGATCTTCTTCCTGAATCAAAGACTGTATGGGCGTTGGCAAGGTCTCCTGTTTCACCGGGAACACTCCCTCTATGACGGTACGGGGAGAGAGGTCCCACTGTACCGCTCCAGCCTGCATGGCAAAATGACCGACAAGGTCGAGTTTTAAATCCTTGACCCTTTGGGTCTCGGCTGGAACAGTTCCCTGGAACTGAAAGTTCCCGGAAAATTTCATGTCAGCCTTAGATGAAAAACCACCCAGTGAAGCGCTTCTTGGGCCATCACCATCCCAATTCAATTCAAGACGCCCCCTTACTTCCATGACTATTTGAGGCACGAGAACCATATGGGCGAGAAACCTTGTTAGTTCATGAATATCCGTCGTCATCTGTCCATTAATGTGTATATGGTCATCTTGTGGAATGCTCTGAACATGACTCTTCCAAATTTCAGTCGATGAGTCATCGGTCCGGAGAAGTGTTACATTCATATTACCCAAACTATGTCCTTCAACCACGACCTGATAAGCCGGAGTCTGAGGCCCTTGAGCCTGAAAATTTCCACGGACCCGCCCATCATGATTCTCGAGATCCCCCGAAATTCCAAGTTTTTGAGGAGAGACCTCCTTTCCCTCCTTAACAACTATTAAAGACTCTATCGTGAAGCGTTGGAACGGTAATGGTGGAAGAGGCCGAAGGATCGATTCCATGGTTAACCCTGATGAAGGGCTCCTGGATTGGTCTTCATCTTGACCTTCCCTTATCTCTGAAGGAATCACGCGAATCATTGCATCGGTGACATAAATGTGAGAAAGGTGTCCTTGAAAGAGTTGAGACGGGTGGTAGGTTACAATTCCATCCTGGACGGTTAATAGGATCACACCAGAATCGGTGTTTTTTTCTAAGGAAAGGTGGGAAACCGTGAGTTGGTTGAGATCTGGATAGGCAAAAGTAATTTCCGGCTTCTTAAATCCTCGCTGTACCAGTTCCCATTTAACTAATTCGGCCAGCACATAGGGTAAGGCCCCATATACTCCGATAATCAAGGGAACCAGAAGCAGGACAATGAACCAGCCAGTAAATCGAATGAGTTTTCGCAAAGAATTTATTTGTGCCGTTGGCTTAAGAACAAAAATGACATCTCTTATGATACCTGTGACAAGCCCTGGTGCACAATTCCAACCCTTCTTCTCATCTTAGAGATGCTTAGACCATCAAGAGATGATAACGTTATATTTCAAAGAGTTACTCTATTGTGAAAGGATCCGACGACTCAAACCATGACCCTGCAAGATCTCCTAAAAAATAACCGATTTCTCACACACTAAGCTTCCCAGATTGGAGGGGACCTCATGTTCACCCAACCAAGTCGTTTTAAAACAACAATGAGTCTATTGTGTATGATCGTAGCCATCTTGTCTCTTCCATCCAGGCTATTCGCTCAATCCTCTCCCTCACTTCCACTCACCTCCGTGATCCTCTATTCCAGTGGTGTGGGATACTTTCAACATGATGGCTCCGTAGAAGGTGACACCAGGGTCTCCTTTAAAGTTCCCCTCCCTCACATGAATGACCTTCTAAAAAGTTTGGTGGTTCAAGACTTCGATGGAGGGAACGTGACCTCCATGCTCTACGGGTCCCGAGATCCGCTTGGGAAAACACTTGGCAGATTGGCAATCGACCTGTCGCACCATCCCAATTTATCGCAAATTCTGAGACAAATTCGAGGCGAATCAGTTGAAATATCGACGGCCTCACTTTTCACCGGAACCATTGTCGGAGTCGAACAAAAAACCGAGTATCTAGGTGACACAACACCTCCCAAGGTCGTGACCGTCGACTACCTCACCTTACTCACTCCGAAAGGGTTACAGCGAATACCTCTCTCACAAATCCAGCACATTCGTCTTCTCAATGATGCGCTTAACCGTGAACTACTCCAAGCTCTTTCGACCATCGCTGATAACCACGATCATGAAAAACGGACGATTGCTATTTCATTCCAGGGAACAGGCAAGCGAAACGTTCGAATGGCCTATTTACATGAAACCCCTGTCTGGAAAACCGCATACCGCTTGGTTATGAACGACCAGGGCAATCCCTATGTCCAAGGATGGGCCATTGTTGAAAATACCTCCGATCAGGATTGGAAAGACGTCAACCTCTCATTTATAGCCGGACGCCCCATTTCATTTATCATGGACCTGTATCAACCCCTCTATCTCGAGCGACCTGTGGTCACACCCAACCTCCATTCACAACTCGCACCACAAACCTATGAAGGAACAGTTGACCAGATGGAAGAGCAAGAGGCCCGGTCAGGAAAGAGTTTTGTTGGCAAGGACGAAGGGAAACGACAGGTGGGTCGAGGCCAAAAACACAAACGCTCAAGAGAGTTGGCTGACGCTGGGCCTGCGATGACCCTCGGTGCGCAAGCGCCTCAACGGCTCAACCTCCATCAAGGCTTTCAGGCTCAGGCACAGGGTGAAGAGTCTGGTGAATTATTCAGGTACCGCATGTCCACCCCTCTCACCATTCCTCAACACTCCTCTGCCATGGTTCCTATCTTGAATGAATATCTAGAAGGAGAAAAAGTATCCATTTACAATCAATCCGTCCATGCGAAACACCCACTCTATGGATTCCGCTTACACAACACATCTTCCTTGCATCTCATGCAAGGCCCTATCACCATTTTTGAGGAGAATGCCTATGCTGGGGACGCTCAAATTCTGGATTTGGCCCCTCAAGAAACCAGACTGATTAGTTACGCCCTAGATGGGACAACCGAAGTCGTTCCCATCGTAAAATCTCGTCCACAAGAATTCGTATCCGTGGTCATCAAAAAAGGGACCTTGCGGATTAAGAAACAATACCATCGAGAGTCCACCTACCGCATTCACAACCGTGACACAAAATCGAAAACACTCCTTATCGAGCATCCCACACATTCAGATTGGACGCTGGCCAATCCCCCAACGTCAATGGAGCGCACACGCTCCCGCTACCGCTTCCCGCTTACCATCGATGCCCATCAGAACCGCACGCTCACTGTTCAAGAAGTCAAACCCCTTCACGAAACCATTCATCTCCTGAATTCCCGGCTTAATCGAATCGAATTGATCGTGAAGGCCCCCGTGTTGTCTCCTCATGTCAAACAAGCCCTTGAAAACGTTGTTCAACGTCGAACGAAACTTGAAGAGACGGTAAGGACACGAACAGGGTTAGAAACACGGACACAGGAATTGACGAAAGAGCAGGAGCGGATTCGGAAGAATATGCAACGATTAGCTCACACTTCCCCACTCTATAAACGGTATGTCAAAAAACTTGATCAGCAAGAAAATACCTTTGAAGGGATTCGGACTCGTATTGAGGCCTTAAAAGAGGAAGAAGCCCGTCAACGAACAGCACTCGAACAATACCTCCTGAACCTCAATGTCGGATAACCCGACTAGGCCCAAATAGTCTCTAGGAGATTTGACCGCCACGAGGGAATTGAGTCTGGGTAGGTTTCAGTCAGGAATTGTAATCACCATATGGTCTGACGTTTCAGAAATATTGAAGAATTGAGCTAAAATAAGAAGAGGGTCGGGTTTTGGGCCGAAAGGCACCCATGGTATCATCCCAACATGCCTTGAAGACGGTCTTACCCAATTCGAGAGGTGACACAACGAAAGGAGGAGGTGCCATGAAAAAATGGCGTTCAACAAAAAAAACGGCTCTGCTCGTCCTCGGAGTAGGCGCGCTTTTCACCGCAGGGATCGGCCCGCTTTCCTTCGGCGGTATTCCCCCTTCCCTAGAACGAGGAATACCACCAAAAACCGTCGCAAACTATGTCCACTCGATCATTCAGGCCGATCGAACAATCTATACCACCCATGTCGTCGAACGAATGCAGGAAAAGGGGATTACCTTTGCCGCAGAACATTGGAAAGAACGCAATGCCCTTCCCTTACCTGCTCAATTTCTCAAATATTCAGGCCAGCTTGCCGCCCAAAAGGGAGATAGTATCCGTTACGGTCTGATTAGCCTTTGGCCAATTCACAATGGCCCTGCCAATGAGTTCGAACGAAAAGCACTGGAAGCCCTCTCCTCACAATCCATGAATCCAATTACCGGTATTGTGACCAGCGGACAAAAACACTTCTTTAAAGCCGTGTATCCGGATATTGCCGTCTCAAAAGCTTGTGTGAGTTGCCATAACACACATTTGCTCAGTCCCAAACGAGATTTCAAACTCAACGATGTCATGGGAGGAATTGTCATTACCATACCCTTAGATTCGTAATGGGCCTGGCACCTTATCCATCGCACCGCGTACCAATCCCTGACCGTGTCAGCCGCTCCCATTCTACGCCACGCCAGAATAATATCGAAGGATATTGGATACGGAGATCACCCCAATCACTTCACCTTCTTGAGTCACAACCAGATGACGTGTGGCTTCTTGCTTCATGAGTCGTACGGCATCAATGATAGGTCGATCCCCTTCTATGCACACCAGCCCTTTCCTCATACAGGTCTGGACAGCCGTTTTGTTCGAGTCAAGGCCTTGCGCGACAACATCTCGCGCCAGGGCTGAATCGGTAATGATCCCGACATATGAGTGATTATCGATGACGAGGAGGGAACCCGTTTTCCACTCTTGCATACGTTGACCGGCATCTTTTAAGGTCGCATTGTGTTCAATACAACGCAAATCGGGGGACATATGTTCAGCCACCTGAGGTCCAATCAGAGCTTGGAGACTTCCTTTTGGCACCTTGGCCTCTGAAGCCCGTCTGGTTTCAAGTTGAGCGATACAACTTTCCAGTACTCGATAGCGTTGAAACAGGCTTTTTCGCAAGTCGTCACTACTACTACTTTCAGGCCCTTCGTCTAACATATTGACCAGTCCACTGGCTTCACCTAATTCTGCATATTCATAGGCTTCTAACAGCTCGGAGGTTTCGCCAAGAATTTCTCCTACGAGACGCTCCGTTTCCAAATCAAATTCTTCGAGCGATCGAGTTGGCTGGGCTTTTCCTTTTCCCAAAAAAGGAATAAGTTCGGCCAACTGCTCACGCAACCGTTCTATATTCCTATCGAGCGATAACCGACGCCTCGGGGGAACTTTAAGTTGATCCATAAGGCCTCCTCTTGGTATGAAATGGATGCCGTATTGTACGCCGAGCGGGAATGCGGGACAAGAGTGCAACGGGGTATGCCAAACAGCACAAGAGACAGGAGGCAAGGACTCTACTTTACAGCATTAATTCTTTTTGTAGAAATCGGAAATGGCGTCTACAATATAGCTCAATTGCCCCTCCGATAACTCGGGGAAAATAGGCAAGGACAATACCTCGTCAGCTGCCAGTTCCGACACAGGGAAATCACCCTTCGAATAACCAAGGTTTTCGTAGCAGGACTGAAGGTGTAAAGGGATGGGATAGTAGACTTCCGTACCAATTCCGCGCTCAGATAAAAACTCGCGCAACGCATCCCGTTGTGGTACTCGGATTGTAAACTGATTAAAGACATGGTGATTGCCGACATCAGTCCTCGGCAAGGTCACCTGCTCTAATAAATGAGCCTGCGCAAATAATTCCTCGTACCGTGAGGCATTCCGCCGTCTTCTTTCAGCCCATCCATCAAGATGTTTAAGTTTCACCTCGAGGATCGCTGCCTGTAAGGCATCCAATCGACTATTGACCCCAATCCGCTCATGTACATATTTCGTACGACTTCCGTGAACTCGCAGCATGGTCAGTTGCTCTTGAAATGCTGTGTTATGAGTTGTAACTGCCCCTGCATCACCAAAACTTCCAAGATTTTTTGATGGGAAAAAACTAAAACACCCCATATCTCCCATGGCTCCTGCAGATCTCCCGTGACGGGAAGCACCAATGGCCTGGGCCGCATCTTCAATGACGATCAAGTGATGACGACGTGCGATCTCCTCGATCGCCTCCATTTCCGCACATTGGCCAAACAGATGAACAGGCAAAATCGCTTTCGTTCTTGGGGTCAAGGCTTGTTCAATCTGTTTCGGATTCATGTTGAACGTCTCGGGATGAATATCGACAAAGATTGGTTTGGCCCCTAACCGAGAAATGGCACCAGTCGTCGCGAAAAACGTAAAGGGGACCGTCAAGACTTCATCATCATGCCCAACTCCGGCCACCATGAGCGAGAGGAGCAGCGCATCACTCCCGGAAGCGACACCCACCGCCGCCGGCACCTTCAGATAGGTGCCCAACGCCTGCTCAAAACTCGCCACCCGTTTCCCTAGAATAAACCCCTGCTCCTCACAGACCTGCTGAATGACCCCTTGTACTTCCTCTTGAATCGTCTGATACTGAGCTTTCAAATCAAGTAGTGGAACCTGCATGCACCTCTCCTCATTCTCGGCAATATTCTCTACATGGCCTGATCGGTTACATATCTACGCAACATGGAGTGCTATTCTCTTGAGATCACGGGATATGGACAAAGCTCCTCTCCGTCTCTCTCTAGGAAAAATGGATACCGCACCCCGCCCGATCGTACAACGATCAAGAGAACTTGTCGAGTAAAGAAAAGTCTTGCCGACAAGTTCCCAACTCCTCAGAAAAAGTCTCAAAATGAATCAAGAGAACTGAAACGCGTCATGGAGGAGCCATTAGGGCTTCCGAAATGGCTGTAAGGCAGGATGCCCGTTAAGTTCTTTCAGAAACATATTGGCAAAGACTGCATTAGCCAGCTCGTTGGGATGTCCTTCCCATCGACTGACATGCATCGCTGCCCCATTGAATCGGGCATAGAAGTCCTCAGTGTCAATGACGTCCATGCCCGCCTGCCCAAGCAATCGTTCTGCAACCCTTGAAATCCGATACCCTCGACCTCCTTGTCTTGGATATTGGTCAAGGATCATCGTCAAGACCGGCGGTAATCCTTGGGACTGGACAAATTGATTCATTTTCAGCACATCCTGACCAAACCGCTGTTGATATCCATCGAAATCTTGAAGAATATCATCAAAAAAATCAAACCGTAGCCCTGCCGTTCGCAAGGATTTATCGTACAGATCACTCACATATCGAGCGGCACGCGTGTTTTTGATCAGGAGATCTTTGACCCTCTCGGGAAGAGGAAACTCATAGCCTCTTCCATTATATTCCCCTTGTCCCGAGGGTAAAAAATCATTCAAACAGACTCCATAAAGAACCAGGTCCGGATGGAGCCAAGGAAGAAACTTGCGAACCACGGCTAGAATATTTTCACTTTGATTTCCACTTACCCCCAGATTCAGTACTTCCACCCTATAGTTTTCTTCTAACCTTTTCTGGATAATATGAGAATAGGTGTACTGTTCTTCGATGCCATACCCATAGGTCAAGCTATCCCCGACGACCATAATCCGAAAGGTATCGGGTGATTTTGGAGGAAAGGGAGTCGTTCTTCGAAAGTTTTCTTTATCATGTACATGGAGGACTTCATGCCAATAATAGGCATAGGCCGCCCCCGGAATTTTGACAGCACGCCGTTCCCACTCCACAGGCATGGTAAGTACCTTTTGTCGTTTTTCAATATACGCGATGACCTCTGGTTTCAAATTTAAGCCGGTAGGCACGGGTGAGGAACGGGTGGCTCTCTTTTTTTTGGGTAGAATATGAAGGACCTGTTGCTCATTCCAACCTAAAAACCCCTCCAAGCCAATGACGACCACCATAACCGAACAAACGACGATGGTTAGGTTAATAAAAGGGTTCTTCCATTCCTGAATTCCACAAAGGAGAGTTCCCATACGGATACCTGCCCCTAGACACCCCAATCCCGCGATCATCATGACAGTCAATACGACCCAAAAGGACACATTCGAAAGCCCGGTCATATAATGATAAGAAAGACCAACACAAATCCCCGCTAACAGAAATGAAACGGCGCTTCGGTAGAAGGCCTTTGACGGCCGCTTCAGGACAAATTGGTCTCCCAAATACTCTTGGAATAGATTCATGCTACGGTATCCCTTCTTCAGAAACGTACAGAATCGTAACGGGGTACGGACTTACCTGGTCTTTCCACTTCCCAAACCTTCTCTTTACAACTCCAACCCTCCGCATGATTCATCCCTACCTGCCCCCGGTACATTCCTCAACACCCATTTTCCGGAATCTATTAAACTTGAGAAAAGGTATCCGCCCTCTTTCCAACCATGTTTTTCATATAGGTCTGAAGGAGCTGTTGGTATTCCTCTTCTTGTTGTCGAACCATCTCTTGAATATCAAAACTGGGAGGAAGTTCCTGGCATTGCTGTTTAAGTCGGTGACGACGCTCAGGATCAGTGAGGAGAGTGAGGACCGCATTGGCGAGAGCCGGAATATCTCCTGGTTCAGCCAACATTCCATTGATGTCATGTTGAATGACTTCTGCCGCACCATCCACTCGAGTGCCGACAACCGGGATACCGGAAGAGAGCGCCTCTAGATACACTCTGGGCAACCCTTCCCATAATGAGGTAAGGACAAAGATATCAAGACTTTTCATGATCTCGACAATATCCTGACGCCATCCTACGAGGTAGAACACGTCCTCCAACTCTAAACGGGACACTTCCTCCTTCACGGCTTCGCGCAACTCGCCGTCTCCCACGAGCAAGAACCGAACATTCTTATAGTGACGATAGACTTGTGCAGCCACCCTGACATAATCAAGCGGAGCTTTTTGGGGTTTCAACGCACCAACCATTCCCACCAAGAACTGATCCTGACTGAATCCAAGTTCAGCCCGTTTTGCCGTCACGTTGACCTGAGTCTTCCGAAAAGCCGCTAAATCTATTCCACTTCGTATGACCGTAGACTGCGCTTCGGTAAACAGACCAAGTTGTATCCCAACGGCTCGATTCGCCTGTGAGACCGAAAAAAACCTGGTGGTACATTTTGAGGCGAGCCGCTCCATCGCAATGAGGACTTTCCGGACCACATAGGGTTGGTAGGGAGTAAAACCATATCCATGAATCGAATGGATAATGATAGGCACCCCGGAAAGTTTGGCTGCCAACCTTCCTAATATTCCAGCCTTCGAAGAATGGGTATGAACGATTGCCGGTTTGATTTTCATCAAATATGAAATGAGGGAGCAAAGGGCGCGAACATCGGCAAAGGGACGAATATGACGCACCAGGGTTGGAATTTGAAAAAACTCAACACCAGGAAGATTCCGTGCTTCGGCATCAAGGATGCCTTCCTCTCCGGTGATCAAGACGGGACGATATCGCTGTCCATCGAGATGAGAGACGGTGAACAATGTATTCTGCTGAGCTCCCCCGAGCTCCAACTTGGTAATAATATGTGCAACGGTAACAGGCATGAGACCTATGAGGCAGCAGAAACACTCGGGTCCTGATACATGTCCCAAAGACGCTCACCTAATTGTTTCCCTTGAGCGATGGCATCTTCCATAGACGTATGCTCCCATCGTCCATACCGACCGACAGAATAAATCCCGCGCTTTTCCAACTCTGAAAAAATATTGGGTAAGACCTTCGAACGATGCTGATCATACAGTACATAGGCGTAACGAATATCTCGAAGATCCTCCACGACGAGTTTTTCCTTCGGTTGAAATATGCCAACATGTTCAAGTCCGTCTCGAACCTGTCGGACGAGCTTTGATTGTTCCACTTGTTCAGTCGGATGGTGCGATAACTCCACATAGAGAGAGCTACAGCCGGAGGGACCAAGTGAAGGGGAAAAATTCATAGGAAAACCCGCCCGATAAAACGGGAGAGACTTCTCAGGGAAATAAATCCAATGCTTATCAGATACCTCCGCTCGCGCGACACCCAAATTCAGGTTGTATACGGACACACAACGGAGCCCCGCTGCCGCCTGGTATACATCCTGTGGCAACCCTTTGCACCGCTTCACAAGTTCAGGAACCGGCATTGTCGAGACAAGTGCGTTATAGTCCATGACCTCGCCACTCTGAAAACAGGCTTGACGCGAGACCGTATCAACCTCAATCAATTCGTTGTAAAAACTGAGCTCCGACACGACGCGAAGGAAAGCCTTCGGTAATGCCTCAATTCCTCCTTGTGCAGGATAGAGAAAGGTGGGGTTATACCCAAAGGCCTTATCCTTGATACCCAACGCACCGTTCACTACATCTTTCACATTGGGTTTAGGCACGAGCCACGAGACCCAGTCAGAGGTGAGTTCATCCAAGGGGACCTGCCAAAGTTTTTCATTGAAGGGAATCATAAAGTGTTTGGCCATTCCCGCGCCAAGGTTCCCGACAATCCACTCTTTAAAAGTGGGAGGAGGATGCCCCTCGGGCAACGCCGAATCCTGAACCAACGTCTCAATAAAACCCAACAAACATTCACGCACGACTTCCGGAGGGAGTCCATAGGTATTCACCTGGAACGGGTACTCGGTAAAGGTTTCATGGGAATAAATAAAGGAGCGACGGTTATGACGCTGAAGCGAACCTTGTAATAAATTTTCGACTAAGGTTTTTATGGCCGGCTGGCGAAAGTGAAGGAGATGTCCGGTATAATCAAAGGTAAACCCATCTTTCGAATAGGATCGGCATAACCCTCCCACCTCCCCTTCCTTTTCAAACACCTTATAGGGAAGGTCTCGTAAGTGATAGGCGGTACTTAATCCTGCTAACCCGGCACCAACAATAACGATCATACGTGTGGGTCTCCTCCATGGCTACGGCTTTCAGGTAATAGCGTCTTGGTCATGAGCGGTTCTTTTTTTACGGTCACATCGACCCTCGTAAGAAGGAGGCCGAGAACAATAAAACCGAGGAAGGTAACGCCACTCAACAGCATGGCACTGTTGGGCGGTAGGGACATCACGACTAAACCGATCCCCCCAGTGATAACCGTCGCGATATAACTCACGACCACGACTTGAGAAACGGTAAGTCCCCAATGTCGCAAACGAATGGCCATATGATCAGGGCTCCCAAGAAAGATGGGGAGTCCGCGTAAATAGCGGATATACATCACAAAGAGCGTGTCAAAAATGGGAACTCCGAGTATGAGTAGAGGTGTCAGGAGTGAGACCGCATGCCGACCCGTATATTGCCCGATCATGGTCAACGCCCCGATCATAAGGCCAAGAAACATGGCCCCAGCATCTCCCATATAGATTTTGGCCGGTGGAAAGTTAAAACGTAGAAACCCGATGAGACTTCCAATGAGGGCAGTCAACAGAAAGGCAATGGTGGTATCTCCATTGGCAATGGAGACCCAGAGTAACATGGAGGCACAAATCACACCGATGCCAGCCGCTAATCCATCCATAATATCAAGCAAATTAAAGGCATTGATAATACCGACCATCCAAAACACCGAGAGGGCTAACCCTAGCCATTCAGGAATGGCGACAATTTCAATTCGTATTCCACTCTTGATCAGTATAAAGATAGCTAACAGTTGCCCAATTAATTTGTTTCGCGGTGACAATTCACCAAAATCATCAATCAGTCCGAGCATCGTCACAAGCGTGCCGGCCAACATGATTCCCAGCACATCGTGCCGGAATTCAAAGGTAAACGCTAAGCTAATCAAAAAAGCTAAATAGATGGCCAACCCACCGAGATACGGAACGGGCTTACGCTGATGTTTCAATTTGCCATCGGGTTTATCCACAATGCCAAATTTCTCTGCGGTCGTCCCAGCAATCGGGACAGCATACAACGAGAGGAGAAAGGCGATCATGAATGTCAAAACAAGAAGGATCACGTTGTCCTCACGAGGGCACCCTCACCTTGGTGAAGAGACATCCCACACCGAACCCGTTCATACAAATCCTCATGCCGTTGTACCGCCTGCTCAATGGAAAACTGCTGGGCACGTTCCCGTCCACGTTCTCCAAAGGCTTTGGCCCTTTCACGATCCTGTAACAATTGCTCTATGGCTTCGGCCATGGCACCAACATCCCCAGGGGGAACGAGGAGTCCGGTCTCTTCATGTCGCACGATCTCAGGAATGCCACCTACCTTCGTTGCCACGACAGGGATCCCCGCCGACATCGCTTCCACGATGGAAATGCCAAACCCTTCCGACAGGGAACCCAACACAAAGACATCCAGGGCTGGTAAAATTTTCTCAACGTCTCGGCGAGCTCCCAGGAACCGAACGTGCGGTTCTATATTGAGGCGAGACACAAGTTCTATCAGATCACGCTTGGCGGGCCCCTCTCCCACAAGTAACAATTGGCATGCCTGCACACGCCCCCGTTTGAGTAGTTCTGAAAAAGCGCGTAACAACACAGCTAGCCCCTTCTGCGGTTCGAACAACCGGCATACGGTGCCCACAACAGACATGCCAACTGGTAGGGAAAGGCTTGAGCGTTGGACATCACCTTCAGAAGAGAATCGTGCAAGTGGAACCCCATTATAAATGGCCATACATCGTTCGGAGACTTCTGGGAATGAGTCAAGTAATCGCTGACGCACAGCTTCCGAGCAACAGGTAATGGCATGATTCCATCGAATCGTGAGCCCATCGAGGAGCCACTCCCCATAGGTTCTCCAGACCAAGGCATTTCGATAGGAACTAATCACCACAGGGACCTGTAAGAACCTCCCGACAATTCGGGAAAGAAGATTCGCGTAAAACAAAAATGAATGGAGAACGTCGGGCTTCAATTCACGTACTGTGTTCGTCAAATGCCACATCACCCGAACATCCCATGGCCCCTTTCCTCTTAAGCAAATGACGTGAACACCCCGTTCCCTTAATTCTTTGGCAATCACCCCTTCCCCCTTCAGACTGCACACCGAGATGGCAAACCGTTGGGGGTCTATACGTGAAGCCAATTCCAAGAGTTGGTTTTCGGTACCGCCAATCCCCAATCCCACAATGACAAACATGACATTGATCCGGTCTTTTGGCAGGAGCGGTGCCACCTTCAAACTGGATTCTTCTGCGTCTACAACTGTGGTCACGCTGTCATCCCTTTCCGATCACCACTAGGGGAAAAACCTGCGTAACCATAATTCAAGATTGAGACATCGCCAGACCGTAGCCCCCATGCCGGCCTTCCCTTCACAATAGGTGCGATAGAGGGTCTGCATCTTGTCAGCATTCCAATAGGATCGGAAACGAAAGGTCTGAGAATGAAATATCTCTTCAATGTCCGGCCGCAAGGGTCCTCGGAGCCAATAATCTTGAGGGGTCACAAAACCCATTTTGTCCATACGACCATTCACTTGAGGAGGCAGGACACCTGTCATGGCTTGTCGTAAGAGAAACTTACTTTGTCCACTGTGCAATTTTTGATTGGCTGGAAGAGAGAGAAGAAACTCTAACAATCGCACATCAAGAAATGGCAAGCGTGCTTCGATGGAAAAGGCCATGGAATTTCTATCTTCATGGTGGAGAAGGGCCGGCAGGCTGTGTGTTTGAAGATAGGCCGCAAGGTGATTATCAAGTGAGGAGTCATAGTGGTTCCCATAATCAAGCAATCGATGGCGATCAGAATAACTCGCGGAAAAATCAAGATTGACCCATAACCGATGGCCCTTAAGGCCGAATCGAAAGGTGGAAATACTGCGAGAGGGAAGTACCGCGCGGGCCAGGTTCGACCATACGGTCTGATGAATCGACGGTTGCTTTTTTGCATACGCCCATCCAGTCCTGAGCAAAGTCACCAGAGACAAGGATTTACATAAATCTCCGAAATACGACCCCCAATACCCTGGATACCCACAAAGTAATTCGTCCCCACCCTGACCATCCAAGAGAACTTTGACCCCATGCTGTGATGCGGATTCCATGACAGCCCATTGCGCCAAATAACTCGTTCCGCCCATTGGTTCATCCTGAAACCATAGAATGTCGGGCAACTGTTCGAACAACCGTCGTGGCTCAGGATAGACCTCTGTATTCTGTACACCTGTTTGTGACAGGACAGGCCGGATATATTTCCTTTCATCAAATACGGGATTATCAAAACAAGAGGAAAAGGTGTGAAAGGGAAACCCACGTGAGGCCATACCCTCATCTGTAGCCTGAGTCGAAAATAGGCTATGTGTCGTACAAACAATGGAGGACGAATCAAGCCCGCCACTTAAACAGCTTCCGATTGGAACATCACTTCGAAGATGTACTCGAACGGCATCTCGAAATAATTCCTTAAATTTTCCGACAGCATCCCCATCATGCAACATGGACGGGGACCTGTGGAGCGGAAGACTCCACCACCGCCTGCACTCGAGTCGAGACCCTTCGAGAAGCAGGTAATGCCCCGGCTCTAATTGCTTCACATGTTCAAAAAAAGTCTCTTCAGAATGATCTTGCAGACTCAAAATCAAAAAATCATGAATCATGCGCGGATTGGGGTTGACCATCATTCCAGACACGGACAACAGAGCCTTAATTTCTGATCCAAAGATAAATCGATCCTGCAACTGCGTATGGTAGAAGGGTTTCATGCCTAACCGATCACGTGCACAAAAAAGACGCTGACGAGGTGCATCCCACAGGGCAAACGCAAACATCCCGTTAAACCGATGAAGACTCTCAACTCCCCATTGCTGATAGGCACGCAACACCACTTCCGTATCGGTCTTCGAATGAAATGCCCAACCCAGCTCCTGAAGCTCCTGCTTTAATTCTTTATAGTTATAGATTTCACCGTTATAGGTTAACCAAAAGAGCCCATCCTCCGTGCCCATCGGTTGCTGTCCATCTGAAGTCGGATCGAGAACTGCTAGCCTTCGGTGACCAAACCCAATGGAATAATCCTTGGAAATGTGGGGAAAAGCATGAGGACCATCACCGGTTAACACTATAGGCGCCCGAGAAGTCCTGGGAGCCAAAAAGACATAGCCCTCTCCATCAGGGCCTCGATGTGTCATCGATTCCGTCATCGCCTGTAACGCCTGCCCCGACACGGGTTGGTCATGAAAACTCACAATTCCTGCAATGCCACACATGGGAATCCTGGACCTCTGAAACATGTTTCTCGGATACTTAGTTCAACACGAGCTGTTCGTACCAACGCTCCATTCGACCCATTTCTTGATCCTGATCTCCAGACTCCTTCACTTTCCTAAAATTCATTTGCGTCACACGCTCTCGCAGACCGGCATCGGTCAGCACCCGTCGCAAGGTCTCTTCCAATTCATGTCCTTGAACATCTACTAAAAACCCGTTGACCCCATGTTGAATGACTTCCGTATATTGAGGTAATTTGCGCAACACCGGCACCGCCCCACACGCCATCGCCTCCCATAGGGAATTTGGCATGCCATCCGAATCGGGAACCATCACCACCACATCCGCAAGGTTGTACCAGGCAGGCATGTCTTCATAAGGAATCTCCTCAAGAAATCGGACATGGCCCTCCACACCCAATTCTTGCGTTAAGGCACGCAGCCTCCTCACATACACGGGATCGGCAAACTGTTCTGGGATCACAAGCAGTACCTGGGGGAGAAGGGCATGAATCTGGGAGAAGGCTCGAATGACGCGGTCATGATTGTAAAAAGGTTTGGCCAAACGGGGACTAAAGATCACTTGATGGGCAGGAGTGATATTCCATCGTTCCCGCAATCGGGCCACCGACAAGCCGGAAGAAAATCGACGCAGGTTCACCCCCCATCCAATGTGTACCACCGATCGTGCCGTAGCCATCAATTGCTCGACCCGCTCTCTCATATACTGGGAGTTCACCGTGATCAAATCGGCCATTTTTAACATCCAACATGTCAAGGTTTTACTCAGAACATTTCGAAAGGCACCCTGCTCTTCCAAAATATCACTCCCCCAGGGAGTCACGACACAGGGATGCATTCGACTGAGAAGCAACCCCCACGCTAACCCACGCACGTAATGGACATGAACGATATCCGGTTTGAGTTGATGAAGGGCCCACACCATCCGACACACTGAGACCAAACGCCCAAGCTTCTTGAACCGCCAGGACACGCCAACGTTTACTTGCTGAAAACTTTTGGGGAAATCTTGAAACATGGGTTCCACAGTAATGATGGTCGTCACATGTCCACGTTGTGAAAACCATTCCACCCACCGCCTGGTTGTGACGTTGTTAGCCGGCCCAACAAAACAGAGTCGCAGACTCCTTCTCGGTGGTTCTAGGGTTTCCATTCTCGGAAAAGATCCTTAAAGCAACTGACCGTCGTCGTGAGCTCATGAAATTCTTCGGCATAGCGGTAACCCCGCTCACCCATTTCCCGTTGCAGGGTCTCCGAATGATACACACGTTTCGTGGTCGCTATAAGACACTCCCAGGACTCCTCCACACATATCCCAATGTCGAATTCGGATAAGACCTCATCGGGATTCACCGACCATGAAAGAATGGGAATACCATGCATGGCCGCCTGGACAAACGTGTTTGGGAACCCCTCACTTCGCGACGTATTGACATACAACTTGGCGGACTGAAAAAACGAGGTCATCTCAGACACATGAATATTTTCATGCAGAGCCAAATTGGGGATCCCCTCAGCTCGAGACCTAATCTGCTGGACAAGAGGTTCGGGGGCTTGATTCGTCATCACCACCATCGTGAAATGGATCCCCGGAGTCTGTTCGGCCAAATCCAGAAAGAGATGGGGCTGCTTGACATCTGAGGCTCTCCCTACCCATAAGACCGTTGTGGGAGATGTTGGTTTCGTCTCTGGCACCGGATGTCCGGTTCGAATGAGCCTTCCTTCTCTTTTATACCGTGCAGATAACCACTGCTGCTGCTGACGAGTTCGGCATATCACGGTATCGGCAAACGACACCCCAAGCGGGTAGAGCCACTTGAGAGACCCCGAGAGATTTCCGTAGGGTGCGCAAACGTCATACGGTGAAGCCACGATAAAAATAAATTGGCGGCGAAGGAGCTTTGAAATAAGCGCATAGGCTCCAACTTCAATACCAGCGCCAGCATGTACATACACATCCGCATCAATCTCACGAAAAACCTGTTTCATTTCTCGAAAGGCCGCAACCCACCCTTTGAGCGCTTTCCAAAATTGGCCAAGGGGCCAGGGTCCTTTCGACGTAAGCCTGTTTCTCCCCACACGTTTGAATAGTGATATGGCCCCACATTGCTCCCGGCCAGGGTTTTCGGAGACGGTCGTCAGAACTGAAACACGAAATTGCGGATCCTTTGCTAGGGCGCCCGCCAATAAATAGAGCTGTACTTCCGCCCCACCAAAGGAACTGTTGGCCCCCGGTTGATACAATCCATGGCCCAACGGAGAAATAAAGCAGACATGAAAAACCCGATGTTCAACCGTTTCCTCCTTGACAGCTGCGAGCATTGTTTGAGACTGGACATGCTCTCGATTTTCGGCCTGGACCTCCTGACTCATCTGTATCATGTCGTACTCTCACCTGGGCTCCTTCACCCAGCGAATTCAGACAAACTAATTTTTTCTCGCATGGACGATCCCTGCTCACGCCCTTCGGGAGCACATGGAGGAAAGGGGCCATTTCCAATTTTTATTCACCGGGCTCCCATTAGTAATGAGGCAACCTGGTCAGACCACTCCCTTAGGAAATGGAGTTGAAACCTCACGAAAACAGCCCTGGATGCCCTTTTGACCATTTTCGCACGAACAATGGATGGGTCCAGTAAATTCGCATTTGGCCCTTCTCCACAGTATTGTTGGTGCTGCTTACCTATATTCTCCCAATGTCATAAACGATAAGATTGGGACCATCTCTCACTTCTCCATATCCTTGACACACAAAAACTATTGAAATATTTAATTTTTTCTTTTGTATTCCTAGGTAGGAACAGGCGTGATGCCCAATGAAGCAACGAAGGAAAGAGCATGATAATTTTGAAGGGGAAACTTGCAGTATTGTGTTGTGCTTGGGTGAATCAGGGCTGCCGGTCTCTTTTTAAGGCCCCATTTTTTTGATCTACCAAGTTTCAATTCACATGGGCGGAAAGATGTGGCTTCAACCTGACTTCCTGAAAATTCCGCAACCAAAGCTCCAGCAACAAAACCGGCCACAGACGATACACGGAAAAATAACCTGGTTGCTCTTGTTGTTGTAAAAATCTGGTTAAGGCCGAAACATCAAGATGTTGGGACAGTTGACTGGTGGGAGCAAGGATGCTGTCACGTGCCAAACCCAAAAGAGCCTGGTGGGACCATGTTTTCGATGGGAGTCCAAATCCCATTTTCGTTCTAGTCATCCACTTCTCCGGTAGATACTCCGAGGCTAACTGCTTCAGGAGGAGTTTAGTCGTGTCGGGTGGACTCCAACACGACTGAGCGCGTAGGCGGCTGGCAAATCGGCCCACCTCTTTATCAAGAAGAGGACAACGTACCTCAAGAGAGGCCTGCATGCTCATTCGGTCAACTTTCGCAAGTACTGCCCCTGGCATATAGGTATTGGCATCTAGCGTCCGCATGCGATGCATAAAAGGCAGCCGAGAGTCATTGAGGAAGTCTCGCCACGTCTCCACCTGACTTCTCATGTGATCACAAGGCCCTCCCATAAACGCCTCGACCTGTTCCGGTTGAAAGATAAGCCATCTGGGCGAGAGGTACGCATCAGCTGGTGAAAACCACTTTTTATTTTTTAATGATCGTGTGAATCGATTGAACCAATGGTCGGCTTCATTGAGTGAGCCTTGGTACCGACCATATCCCCCAAACATCTCGTCTCCGCCATCTCCAGACAAGGCAACAGTTACAAATTGTTTGGTATACTCCGCCAACAAATACGTCGGCAAACAACTGGAATCCCCATTGGGTTCATCAAGCCTAGCGGCAATCTGGGGAATCTGGCTCACGGCATCGGCATTTAACAGCTGCTCATGATGTTCCGTTCCGAGAAACTCCGCGACTTCCCGAGCATAGAGATGTTCAGTCTCCCCCGTATCTTCAAAGCCGATCGAGAATGTTTGGACATGAAGCCCCAATTCTTTTCGTGCCATCGCCACAACTAGAGAAGAGTCGACGCCACCGGACAGAAAAGCGCCAAGCGGGACATCACTCATCAACCGTTTCTGCACCGCTTCCCGTACGACAACTCGCAACTCTTCCAATAACTCACGATTGGACCGTTTCTCAACAACCGGTTCCTGAGCCTGGAAGGTATAGTACGGCTCAACACGACTCTGCCCTTTACGAATATCGTCCCAGTTCGCAGAGAGATACGCCCCAGGGGGAAGCTTATGAATCCCCTTAAAAATTGAAACCGGGTGGGGAATATATTGAAGTAACAGGTACAGTGCGAGTGCGTCTGGATTGACTGTAAGATCGACCTGGGGCACACGGGTCAGGGCCTGGAGTTCCGAGGCAAAGGCCAACCAACCAGGTCCTTGGCTATAGTACAGCGGCTTTTTCCCAAATGGATCACGTGCCAACAGGATCTGTCGTCGCTCGCGGTGCCAGATCCCAAAACTGAACATGCCATCGAGTTGGTCAATCTGCTGCGGGTCCATGGTTTCAAAGAGATGCGGCAGCACTTCGGAGTCCGTTTGTGTCCGAAAGGAATGGCCCTGAAGTTGTAAGGCCGCGCGTAATTCCAAATAGTTATACAGCTCACCATTAAATGTAGCTTGAACCGTATTATTTTCATTCCCAATGGGTTGGCGTGCCTCTGGACTTAAATCAATGATGGATAAACGTCGATGTGCGAGCGCACAGATGTCAGATGGATCGATCCAGACGCCAGCATCATCGGGGCCACGATGGACCATGGTCTCTCGCATTGAAAGAACAATATCCAACATGCGTTGACGCCCTAACCCTGCTCCCTGATCGACAATACCGGCAATACCACACATACCATCTCCTTCAGATTCACTCTCTTCAACCGAGGAGCATGAGGGAAAGAGTCAGAAAGGAGGATGGCACGGGGAGTCCTATAACCGACTCGGCTTTGACCGTAACGCATTCAACCATCGACCTAACAACGGAACCGCCTGAATCAACTTTCCAAGTTTATATCCTATGGCATATTCCACGCTCTGTTCATAAGTCGCCATGGCTCGACCGTATCGCTCTATTTGCTTTTGGGCCTCATCAAGTTTCTGAAGCGACCCACGTAACAGGATATCCGTACAAAGAGACTGGAGGCTTAAATCCTCAATCCGGCGCTCCTTCTCCAGGAGGACCTGTTCAAGTACCGCAGCATCGGACGACGAATCCTCGTGGGTCACAAGATAGACATTCGAAAGTTCAGAGGACCGAACAGGCAGAATGGGACTTAACGAATAAGAATATTTTAAAGGCTCTAGTTCGGGACGAATCACATCATGAAAACGATATCGATGTTTCCAATATTCCTTCACCCACCAGGCGATGGGCTTACCACAAGGATCTCCGAATCCTGTTTCTCCAGGGGGAGTCACCCCCAACAATATCGTCCGACTGCACAGAACTGAGGATTCAATAAGGTTGTCCAACGCGCTCTGGTCCAACTCGTTTCCCAGGCAAAAAACGACGCACACATCATACAAAACCTCAGGCCGAAACACGGTCTCGAACGAATGTGACGTGACCTGCCCCCTTGCCTCCATCTCCGGTTCACTCGTGATGGGAGCTGTGGTAATCATATGCACGTCGGAAACTCCTTGCTGCTCAAACTTCGCCAAGATGCCTCGCGCCTGCGCTCCCAGTCCGATGATCCGCTTCGGGGCGCACCGATTGACCACCATGGTGGCAACGGAAGAGACAAAGGCTTCATCCATCACCATGCCTGAAGGGCTTTTCCACATATCTGGCAATCGATATGGAACCTTTGCGCTTTTCCTTTTTTGCAATACGCCAATGGAATCTGCGACCTTTGCGTATGGCCCATGCATAAACTCAAACTCGTCGTTATCTTCTAAAAACCGAAAGATCGCACGACGGACATTAGATCCCCACATCCCAAAGACATCATGAATAATGATTCGTCCGTGATCAGCAAGAAAGCGCGTCGCGAGTCTGATATCACTCAGAACCGCCTCGGCATAGTGCAATCCATCAATAAAAATGAGATCGAACGGTCCATGGGTTTGACATACCTGTGGCCCTATAACTGGGACACAAGCTTGAGGGTCGGTACGATGGGACGTAAACGTGGTGCCCGTAGAAAAACCACCGGCATGAAAAATAATGCGGTCCTCAACCCCTAGTTTGTGAGCAGCCCTACGAGCGAGTTCTTGGTGCCGAACCTCAAGATTTTCACCAAGAGCCTGAGACTGCATGGCCCCTAACTCCCGCTCGAGGGGAAAATTAGGATCGACCGTATGGATCTTCCCACCCGCCGGAAGATACGCCGCCATGAGGAGGGTGGCCTCTCCCACAAAGGTCCCGACTTCTAAGACGTTTCGTGGTTGGAGGACCTCCAGGTGAGAGGTGAGTGAACGACCATCACCCTCAGGTAAGGACCACTGGGCAATGAGTTGTTGGCTAAATCCTAATGAGACATAGGCTTGAATGATCTCCTGAAAATTTTCATCAAACGTTCTAGGAGACCGACCCTGCACTTCTGCGATGACTGAATCCGAGGTCATAGCAGGCTCTCTCTTGCCGAACTCACAACCTGTCGGCCTGGAAACCTCCCGACACCATCAAGTAGATCGCTTCGCCTTCCAGGCACCCTAGGAACGTTTCTTTCCGAGCACATGGTACGCACAAAAATTTGGCTCCCCAGCATTCAATGTTTGGATGTCTGTAAACCCATTGTTCCGATACCACTGATGAATGACCTCTTCCGGGACAGTCCAGTTATAAAAGGTATTCAGCATATCCAATAAATTAATGGCATTTTCAGGCCGGTCAGCGATGTGATAGGCATATTGAATTTTTTCTTCCATCGTGGTGAGCTGGCGATGGTAATGTCGCCGATGATCCAACACAAAAGGAGAATTATGGAAGGTAGGAGCATAGGTCATCGTATAGAGGTGCCCCCCTGGTTGCACCGTTCGAGCCACATTCTCAAAGGCAAGTTTGGGGTCGTGGGTGCACATCACCACCCCCCAACAAATCGTAAAATCAAACGCTTCATGGAGATGTGGAAACTGTTCACCAATATCAAACAGATTGACTTCCTCCACGTCCTCGTTAAATTTTCGCGTGGCCTCAAGTCCATGCGATGACACATCAACCGACTTCACTTTTCCCCCCAGTACCTGCATCGTCCGAGTCCATCGACCAGCACCACATCCAATATCTAAACACCGTTTCCCCTGAAAAAATTGAATGGGGAATTTCGGACTTAGAAATAAGCGCCCGCCCACATTCTGTCGCTGAGCGCCTTGAAACCATTGCCGGACCTGTTTGATCAGCGGAAAAATAAGTCCAAACTTTTTCTTTTCTAAGAAACCCTCTTCGCCCGTGAGGTCAGCAATGCGATCATCAATGTAGGGATCACTCGTTTCCACTCCCGTATGACGACAAAATCCAGGTTGTTGTTCCAAAAACAAACGCCACTGATCATCAAATTGTTCCTGATAGGGAACCGGGAGATATTCCCCACTATACTCGTCACTCCAAACCACTCGATTATGTTCGAAATGGGGGTTCACAGGCAGGGATTCTGAACGCTGTCGATCTGAATTTGTTACCGGCATAGCATTACTCTTTTCATTGGATCATGGAACTACTCATCCATTCCTTCCACAGGCATGTTCAGAACGTCGACGTTCCATTGACCGTGGTTGGCACCCATCGCTCCTGCCTGTCCTTCTGGGCCCCTATCGTGACAGTAAATATCCACATTGCTGTAAAGGAAGCTGATAGGTTTCTTGTAAGCGTCGATTCCCTTCTCCATAGAGCTGATGCAATTGTTGAAGGTGAGAGGGGTCAAGGGTAATCGTAGGCGTACCAAAAGCCCGTCGAAAAAAATTTGGTTGCTGTTTCATGGGACCAGGAGAATCGGCTCGTTTCGACCAAGGAAGAAGCGTGGGGACGACTCCGCCTTGCAGTACCTCCATCCTGGAGAACTTTGGAAGTTCATGTTTCCCGTCTAGGAGGGCTTCGGCTTTTTCGACATCCTTGATGCGTAAAAACCGACAGAGTTTACCCAAAAACCCTTTTTTATCTTCCAAGAACTCTTCAAAGAGAAAAACGCCCACATTGTCTCGACCAAACAGATCGACATAAAATTGAACCGTCTCATAATACTGAAGCACACCCAAAAAATTTTTATCGAGACTTCGCATACAATAGGAAAACCACTCCCGAAAACTCAGTGGGGACCGTAACCGCTCTGACTCATCTTTTTGAAGAAAGAGATATTGACAAAAACGCCCATGTCGCCCGTAAAACGATTTAATGCTATCTCGCTGTTCTCGTATAGTGATGAGAATTCGGCATGGGGAAAAGGCCTCAGAAATTCTTCGTGCCACCACACCTCGATCGGTGGCCCAGGGGTGAATCATCGACTCGCTGGAGAGCAACAAAGTTGATGAGCCGGATTGCGTTCGAATAGGATCAAGTAATTCACGGAGGTGCGTGACTCCGCAGTAATGGATTTCATCATGGGAAATAAGCTCGTTCACGGCACAAGCAAGCGAGGGCGTGATATAGCCATATCCTGGGATAAATTTCCCCAAATATTCAATCTCTGGATGATGACTAAAAAGATGTCGTTGCAATGTAGTCGTGGCTGTCTTGGGATAGCCAACATGGATACACATCTCCCTCACAAGGCTTGCTCTCCCAAAACCGAAGCCCGTTCACTCATACGCGCGACTTCATATTCAGCCTCAAGATTCACCAAAGAAGCCGCAGTCATGCCGCACTCTCCAGAAACCCTAAAATGGGTCGCATCGACTTTTCGATCATAATGGACCGCTCGTTTTAACCCCCAGGCTCCAAACGTTAAAAAATAGTTTCCAGGTGCCAGCCACATGGTCAGTGGAACCCGCACCTCGAGGACCTCCCCCTCCTGCAGCACGGGAAGTTTGACATCCTTTGAAACCGAGTTGATTCCAAAAAGGATCACCCCATGAACCGTTCGAATGGAAATGCCGACATGAAGGTCATCGAGAAAAGGAACCTGGCAAGACACCCGGCAATAGATGACATACCTCTCGCCAACTCTCAATTCCGGAAGTCCTCCTGGGTCCATATTCTGAAACCCAACATCAATAATTTTGGCTTCTTGGGTCCCATAGCCTGCCTTCTCTTCCCGGTCTTCTTCAGAGAGCGGTGAGGCAACCGGCCCGCCTTTCTTTCCGGTGAGCATCTCTTTGAGATAGGCCCCTGTTACGGTTTTTGGAGGACCGTCTTCTACGATCACCCCATCACGCAAATAGATCGCACGGTTACATACCGCGTTAATCATCTCTGGGGCATGTGTCACAAACAAGATGGCACACCCGGCCTTTCGAAATTCTTCAAACTGGGCGAAACACTTGCGCTGAAACCGAACATCACCGACGGAAAGGGCTTCATCAACAATGAAGACCTGTGGGTCGACAGCCAAAGAAGTACTAAACGCCAGGCGAGCCTGCATTCCTGTAGAATACGTTTTTAACGGACGATCAATAACTGGTTCCAACTCACTAAAATTTATTATTCTTTGGAGCTTACTCTGTATTTCACGCTTACCCATTCCAAGGCAAAACCCATTTAAAAAAATATTCTCCCGACCCGTGTATTCCGGATGAAACCCCGTTCCCAACTCTAAGATTGAGGACACACGACCATGAACTTCAACGTCGCCCTCTGTCTGCTGCAATGTACCTGTAATAATTTTGAGGAGTGTACTTTTCCCGGCACCGTTTTGCCCTACAATGCCAACAATTTCCCCTTTCTGTACCTGCAACGAGACATCTCGGAGGACCCATTGTTCCTTATGTGGCACACGTGAGGACACCAAACTCCACAACAGATCAAGCGATCGTCGATAGATTTCGAATCGCTTCGACACATGTTGCACATTAATAACGACGGAGGACTCCATATCACCATGAGCACGAGCACCATGACGCTCGATTTTCAGAATGAGCAGGGTTACTACTTATAATACTTCCGAGAACTTGACACGCAAGGTTCTAAAGACGAAATATCCCCCATACAACGTACAGGGCGTGACAACGGTCACGACGATCCAGGACCACCCATGTTGAATCGCCCCATAAAACAAAATGTCCTGGTAACACCAAATAAAGTGGGCAAAAGGATTTACTATAAGGACATATCGAAAAGGAGACCAAATTTGGTCTACCCAAACTGGTAAATATAAAATGGGGGAAAGGAACAATCCGGCACTCAAAAACACTTGAACGGCATCTTTTAGATCCCGCACATACACCCCAAGCGACGAGAAAAAATAACTGACACCACACATCGTCAGCATTTGAAAAACAAAAAGAATGGGAAGCAGGACGACCGTCATGGGCACAGCCCCCTCAATCAAGAGCATATAGACAAGCAATAGGGCGGTGGTGACCCCTTGGGTGATGCAGGCCACCAGCACTCCCTTGACCGGTAGAATTTCGATAGGAAAGACAACCTGTTTCACCAAATTCCCATAGTTCAGTATGACGGTGGTGGCTTTGCTCATGGTTTCGGAAAAGGCAAGCCAGGGTATGAGGCCGGATAAGATATAAAGGACAAAACTACTAGGAAGGTCCTGGCCGATTCGAATCCTCGAGGGATAGATCACACCAAACACAAACACATAGATCCCTATCAGAAGAAAGGGGTGTCCCACCGCCCAGAGGGTCCCCAAGAATTGCCCGGCATATCGTTCGGAAATTTCTCGCCGGGTCATTTCCCACACAAGTTCTGAATGGCGAGTCACCCCCCACCAGATATCCTGGAATTGGGTGGAGAAGGTTGTTGGTGCAGACATAACCAGGTCCCATTTCCCATCGACATGGTTACAAGCTCAGTTTTTTAAGGGGAACCAAATCTATTGTACGACTTTTTTATCTTCGTACTGTGCGATCATCGAAGGTCTTATGGAATACGTTCTTCCATTAGTATTGGGATCACTGTTATCAGTCGTACTAAACAACAACGAGTCTTTCCAATGAGAATATCGGCCTTTCCCATACGCTTCGATATGGCTATGTGGAACGTGCGCAAATCCAAGTGGCACTCCGTTCTCGTACAACATTAAATTGGATTGCTTCGGATGTTCTTGAGAGTCTCCCGACTGAGCAAGATGCGGAATCGAAACCACCCATGTATGCCCTTGGCCTCGTGAAAAGGGGCCAGGGAGCGATTCCATGGGAATCCCCGCCATCGCGGCATCCCAATAGTTTCGCACCCCTTTTTTTCTGAAGAGATACTCTGTATTTGCCTCTCCAGCATTAATGTTGAGGAGTTCCAAGTTTAATCTGTCAGAACAAAGGGCTTTCGTCTCAGCAATCCCAGCAAATTCCATTGGCCAACCCCCAAGCCAATCTTTCACATCCGTCCAATACGACATGCCTCGTGACCGTTTGTAACCGAGAATGGGTCGTAGTGGATTCCAACCTCTTCGAAGGTATGGGATAATAGTCGAACGCAGAGCATAGGCCCATTCCATTTTCCGCTTTCCCAATGAGGAAGAGCGATTGTAGTCCTGCTTGATCTTCAACCAATATTCCGGAGAAGGACTGATAAAGACATCCGACGTATAGAGAGCAATAAAAAAGACGCCATCCTCTTCCAATCGTCCGGAAGCATTTTCAATGGCAGTCCACATTTCACCGGTATGATGTAACACTCCCCAACTGTACACAATATCCGAGAGCGGCAAGGTGGCTAAGAACTCACGGTCTAAAACAGAGCCCTGGGAGACGAACCAATTACTCGGGCTGCCAGATAATTCATGCAGCTTCTGGGTAATGGAAACCGAATCCTTATCAAAATCAAAGCTGGTAACCTGGTCGGCTCCAGCACGGTACGCGGCCAAAGAATGAATTCCACTCCCACATCCAATATCTAGAAACTTTTTCCCTTTGAGGTCTTTCAAATTAAGAAATCGCAACATACTGTTTTGCGCAATCGCAACCCGTTCATCACTAAAGTGTTGTTCCACATACTGAGTCCAATTCTTCCCGAATTCGTATCTCATAATCCCCCCGCGTACCAACTCATGAAGACACACACCGGCTCTGTCTAGGAACCGGTGCCCTCCTCGCATCCTTCAGCGAAGGCGAAGACAGTGCAACAGACTGAAATGAGACGCACCTCAGCTCTCTAGATTACTGTACACAACTTCCCTTATTTTCCAAACAAATATCAGACATTACTGCACAGGATTCTATTGCCCCTTTATTCGTTTGCCGTTCACACTTGTTAAAATGGGGTTGGTCCGAGGTCTGATTTGGAATGGCGAGCCGGATGTTCGCTATAAAGGAACATGCCGTTGATCCATTGAAATGACGGGTCGCGAGAGTCCCACTCCCGGTTGGGCCAAGAAAGAACAACAATTGGCTGATGCCTTCTCCTTCTCTTTGTGCCTTCTCCTGATAGGTGTCATGAGCATCCTGCCACACCCACTGAGGCATGAACCGACTGAAAGAGTTCAGTATACTGATCGACGATTACGGAGGGATCGTGGTTGTCACGAATATATCGCTGGCCGTTTACTCCCATCTGTTCCCGTAATGCGCGATTGCGACTCAAGGTGACCATATCATCTATCAACTTCGTCCAATCTCCGTTTGCACAATACCCAAATTGATAGGAATCCAATGCACCGTCAGGATTCACCTCAAAGGAAACAATGGGGACTCCTCGAGCCGCAGCCTGAAGAAACGTGTTGGGAAATCCTTCTGCTTGGGAGGTATTTACAAAGATCATCGCTTCATCAAACAACGCATTGGATTCCTCCAATGACATACTCCCAAGTATCTCTAAATTGGGAAGGTCCTTCCCTTGCTCTTGAATCATCGCAAGATTATAGGGATCAACTTCACTGGGAGCGGCAACCATGACAAAATCAAGAGAGGGCAACTCCTTTGCCAATTTGACAAATAAGGTGGGTTGCTTCCAACTATCCACCCGAGCGACCCACAGAACTATCCTGCGATTTGGCTTGACCTGTTCCGCAACAGGCGTAGGGCATAAGGAACGAATCAAGGTGGCAGACCCCTGATATCGATCCTGTACCATATGGGCCTGATTGGAATGTTGACAAATCCTGGCATCTGCATGGCGAAATCCATATTCATACCATTGACCGGCCTCTTTGTGGGCTGTGACATATTCACCGGATACGTCAATATCATGGGCGATCATATAAACGAGCTTTTTTCTCAATAACCGGCAGGCGACCGACACAATCCCGACGGTGCGAGAGGCACATCGAATAACAAAAATATCGGCCGCAACGTCTCGTAACACTCTCACCCACCGATATATTTCTTTGGCTTCTTCGAATACCTTGATTCCCCAGATCACAAAAGGCCATGCGACAATCCTCCGGCGAATTGAATAGAGCCCTCTGATGCAGGAACGAATACCAATTTGTATGGTATGAGGCTTTGAATTCAACCACGTTTTGGATTTTACGACCGACCGTTCCCATACATTTCCAGATGGAGACTCTGATGACAGACCGGGGAGCCCAACCTTAGATTCATTCTGATCCTGTTCCTTCGGCGTTCCAAGAAGGGTATGTTGGAAAACCTGAATATTTCCCTGGCGACATTGGGTGAGAACATCCCCTCCACGTGTGAGCAGAGATACGATATAGCCTGGGATTCGCGATAACCCTCGCATCAGGGTATAGATTTGAACATCTGCGCCCCCGCCAAAAGTCATTCCACGTGTCGGCCAAAAAAGAGTATAGGCATTGGCGGAAATAAAACAGACATGTAACGGTGACTTTTTAGACCTGAGGGATTTTGAGGAATGCGAACTTCGTTCGTACAGTTCTTCCAGTTGTTTCACCAACTGGGGCGCTGAAAAATATTGATGGACCCTGGCAATGGCATGACTCGCCATTCGAACACAGAGTTCAGGATCATCGACGAGTTGAAGAACCTTTTGGGCCAACCCCTCAACATCTCCACCAGGAACCACAAAACCTGTTTCCCCATTCACCACAAATTCCATGCTACCTCCTGCGGCAGTGGTCACCACTGGAGTCCCAGCCGCCGCCGCCTCCAAGAGCACATTCGGGAAGCCTTCATGCGTTGAGGTCAGCAGGAGCACATCCATTTGCCGCATCACCGACAATACATTTTTTTGATAGGGGAGAAACGTGATGTGCTCGGAGAGACCCAACACCCTACTCTCGGTTTTAAGCATCTCTTGAAGGGGCCCCTCTCCCACAACAAGAAATTGCACCCGGTCCTTGTCTTGTCGAATGCGACAAGCTACTTGTAAGAATGTTGCGTGATCCTTCTCGGGCCATAGTCGTCCCACAATGCCAACGATCGGGCGATATTCGGAGTGGCGCCTAGAGATAACCGTCTCAAAATGCTTGTTGGTTGCTTCAGAGTCCTGTTCCCCAATTTCAATGCCATTATAAATGACTGATATTTTTCGCTCGGATAAAAAGGCCCACCGCACATGATCACTCTTCACCGCATCACTATTGGCAATGAGGTGTGAGTGGAGTGATGCCGTCAAAATGTCAATCCCACGTTGCCAACGAGGAAAGTGCCATGGGAACCGACTTGGAGATCCGCTTCGAAGGGAACCAACAATACAAGGCACCCCTGCCAGAGTCCCTGCGATAGACCCTAAGGCCATTGCATAATGCATCCACCCATGGAGAAGATGACATGGATGGCGCCTAAGATGCTTCCATAATTTCCAAATAAGAACCACTTTTCTGGTTGCCCCTCGCCCTTCTCTATTGAGCAGAGTAATCGAACCAACCAGCATTTGGACCTGTTCCAAAAAAAACTTGTCAGGAGTATCCAGCGTGATGATTTCTGGGTTCCATTGTTCACGATCAAGATGTTTCAACAACGTGACTAACTGCCGCTGTGCCCCTCCCATTCCCAGGCTTGGGATAAAAAACACAATTCGTTTGGGCCTAGGCGAGGCCTGTCCCTCCTCACCATGATTAATCTGAAAAGGACTCAATTTCCTCCCCAAACGAACCATGTGAGCCAGACCAGCCAAGGCAAAAAGGCCAACTCCATCAAGAAAAGCTTTCTTGCCTTTAATAATCATGTAATTTGGGTAAGGGAGAGGAAGGTCCAGGTGGTTTTCGATAGAGGGGCCCCTCTTGAATAGTCGGGACCTCGCATTCTAGAAATCGCGTCGTTGAAATATCACACAGGCTGCCACAATCAAGAGAGCCGCGTAACACAAACCATAGGCTGAGGCCGTAGCTTGTAAGGAAAAAGGAATTGAGATTCCGGCTGCGGCCTGCCCTTTGATATTTAAGACCTCTAAGTTGGGCCAAAGGTAATACAGAGCCGTCGTCCCTATTTTGATAAGCTCATTGGCACTTCGCTTCGACAAACCCACCAAGTCACCAGTCAAGTGGCCCACAATAAAAACCCCAATGGTCATGATGGCGCTCAATGTCGTAGAGCTAAATGTTGAGAAAAATACCGCCACGGCGGTCAACAGCATCAATTCAACAAAGATCAACTCAATGGCCTGGAACACCGGGAAAAATGAGGCAGCAGGATAGACAAACAGCATACCGACAAAGACGCCTACCATAATAGAGATATTGAGGAAGATCGTAGCAAGCAGGCCAAGGTATTTCCCAAGGATGAACTGGGCTCGACTCATCGGCCTCGCCAGGATTGTGTACACGGTTTTCCGCTCGATCTCATTCGTCACCAAGCTAATACCCACCATTATGGCAATGATGACACCCGCAATATTAATGGCAGCGAGTCCCAGATCGGTTACAATTTTCTGATGTTCCATTACCGATAAATCGGCGAGGTAAATCGAGGCTCCTAAGAGCAGAACCGCAAACACCAGAACGGTATACAGAATTTTATCTCGAAGATTTTCACGAAAAGTGTTAAAGGCAATGACCCCTATCTCCCACATACTTCCACCTTTTCTTTTGTTTGATGGTGCGGTTCCTGAACAAATAACTCTTCCAACGACCCCTTTTCATGGTTGAGCGAGACCAGCGTCCCTCGCTGAGTTTTGATCATACCAACCACTTCATCGACCATTTCAGCACCGGGAAGAATGATCATGGCCCGCCGCCCCTTTTGAAAAATCTTAGAGGAATATTTTCTTAAGGAAGACAACTCTTGAGACTCAAGACCTTCGCACACAATTTCAACCGATTGAGAGTGCCCTCGGTTCATAAGTTCCTCTACTTCGCCTGAGGCATACAGTTCACCCTTTAAGAGTATCCCAACCCTGTCACAAATCATTTCGACATCAGGGATAATATGAGAACTAAAAAAAATGGTTTTTCCTTCTTCGCGTAAACGAAGAATGAGATCACGAACCTCTTTGCGCCCAATAGGATCAAGTCCAGACATCGGTTCATCAAGAATCACCAAGTCGGGGTCATGAATGATCGCTTGAGCCAATCCCACACGCTGCAGCATCCCTTTGGAAAATTTTCTGAGTTGTCGATCTCGTGCATGGGTCATCCCCACCAGCTCTAAGAGGGAATCGATCCGAGGCCTTAACTCTTTGGAAGGTATACCGGCTAAGGTTCCATAAAACTTTAAAAATTCTTGCGCGGTGAGATAATTATAAAAATAGGGTCCTTCGGGTAAAAAGCCGACCTTCCGACGAGCCTCTTTCGATCCTGCTGGTAATCCAAATATTTCCACAGTTCCACTATCGCCGCGCATAAGACCCATTAAGATCTTTATGGTGGTGGTTTTCCCCGCCCCATTTGGGCCTAAAAATCCAAATATTTCTCCTCGCCGTACCGTAAGAGAAAGATTCTTCAGTGTCTGCACAGGCGGCTTTCCCCACCAACCTGACTTGAAGGCTTTATTTAATCCCTGGATTTGAATCGCATCCATACTCACACCTTTGTTTAAGAGCTCTGACACCTTAAATAGAACTACCGGCACTTCCGTTTACTATACACACGTAACCGCGTGGATTGGGTGGTACTGGCCACGTCTCCATCCAGTTTGTTCATGACGTACGTTCCACCAAATGGCTCAGGCGGGATTTCCCCAATAATATTTCCAGTGACCAGATCCTGGAGTTGAGTCGGCATTTTCCCATAATGCTGGTGATACAGCAGAATGCCTTTTTCTAAGAAAAGAATATCCTTTTCGACCACAACCTCTTTGAGTCGGCCATCAATGGACTCGAGGAGGACAGGATCCTTCATCTCCTGCCTCACACTTTGGAGGAACAGCAGGGCCGAATCGACGTCGCCTGCTTCCACGGACATCCTCGCCGCCAATTTCGGGAGATAGGATGGGGACCCTTCTATCTTGGAAGCAATTTGAAGATAGTGTGCGCTATTTTTGGGGTCACATCTTTCAAAAAAATACGTATAGCCTGCCAAATAGGGAAGTTCCCATCGATCCGGATTATGTTTCATCCCTTTCTGCAAAATCGTAATACTCTCTTCTGCCATCCCCGCAAACACGGTGAGGATCGTTCCCGTAATTTGATAGGCCCAGACAAATTTGGGATCGATATCTGTCACCGCATTGACCGCATGAAAGGCCCACAGCATTCCCTCCCTTGATTCATTGGGATTGCCAAGATGCTGGACGACCTTGAGCCAAATGAGATCCGACACGAGTTGATCATACCCTAATGAAATGATGCCTAAATATTTCCCATTGGGTACGTAGGCAAATTTTTTCACCCTCTCCAGATCATCATGCTGTTCCTTCACGAGTGAAAGCGTCCACACAACCCCCACCGCCAATAAGACGAGGAGGATTCCTGAGGTCATCCAAGAAACAGTTTGTTGAGAGCTACGACCATTCATACAGGATCACCCTACCGGATTTTCCAATCGCTCCAAAGCGCGGACATCAACTCGAAGGAAACTCTTTTCAAAATTGTTGGTCTTCATATCTTTGTACAGGTTTTGTCGTTTCTTAATTTCTTGGATCTGTGCTTTCGCCTCCTCCGATCTTCCAGACTCCCACAGGTGTGCGGCTAACCAGGCCCGTCCAGGCAGAAAATTAGGTTCCATCGAAATGGCTTCCTGAATGAGGGCTTCGCCCTGCTTTTTCTTATTAAGTTTCCCTAAAATCCTGGCTAATTCGAGACGATTAAACACGGAGAAGGGCTCATACTTGAGCGCGGTTCGGTACGCTTCATAGGCCTCCTGAAACAGCCCAACGCGTCGTGGATTCTCCCTCTCTAACGAAGATCCAAAAGTCTTCAGCACATGTCCTAACAACCCGTAGGCCCGCCCGTCCAAGGGATTCAATTCGATAGCACGTTGAAGCTCACCAACGGACTGTTGTGCATTGGTTGGATTTCTCGATCGTTGGAATTTTTCGAAATAGGTCGAGGCCAAGGCCCGATGATACAGCGCCTTCGTCGGATCGATCGAGATCGCCTTCTGGTAGGAGGTCATCGCCTTGGCATGTTCGCCTCCCCTCATGGCCTTGACTCCTTCTTCATACGCCATCCATGCCGTACTTAATTTTAAGGTATAGAATAAGGTGAGCCCTAATAAGGCCACCCCTGCTCCACCCAAAAATCCGGGCCATGTCAGATGCCGCTCCCGCACCGTAACGAGACCTGCCCCTGTCAATCGGCTAGCTGACAAAACAATCGCGGCCAAAACCGTCAGAACAATGGCAAGGCTTGGCACATGGAACGTAGAATCGACCAAGGCATGGGTCACCAGAACAATTATACCGCCTCCTGCTCCTACCACAATGGATCGCTGACTCCGTGTGAGCCTTTTTCTTAAAACCTTGACGGTTTCCCTGATGAGCAACATGATCCCACCCAGAAAGAGAAGAAGCCCCACGACACTCATCTCAACTCCAACCTGGAGAAACTCATTGTGTGTTCTTCGAGAAATTTGACCGTATCGTATGATTTCTCTTTCAAGCGGAAAGGCATATTGGGGAGCAACATACCGATACATCCCCAATCCCACTCCAAAAGGATGGTCCAACATTTCTTGGATCGCACCCTCCCACATGTGAATTCGAGAGTAGGCCGCAGGATTCCGATGATGCTCGGTTAAAATACGTTGCTGAAGAGGGTTTGGGAGAACCAAGACCACCAGCACAATCGCAAGTATCACCCCCTGTCCCTTCCAACCAAAACGCATACCTAAAATCACAACCGTACTTGCCAAACATGCCATCAATCCTCCCCGCGATCCTGACAACATAAGGATTCCAGCAATGGCGGCAAGATACAGAAACGGTCCGACCACGTGGAACAACAACTTCTTGGGAGCCGTTGGCCCGCAATATTTACTCCTGTACTGCCTTCCGGAGACGTGAACGATATAGGCCAATACGATCGCCCATCCCACGGCAAGGTAGCAGGCTAAGAAATTCGGGTTGAAAAACGTCCCTGTCGGCCTCACAACACCTTGTTGCACTTGAACCAGCGCCCAAGCCATCTGAAAGAGACCGACTCCACCAATGACCCAGAAGAGCCTGGTTATATGATCCCACGAGGATAACGAAAGAACAATTAAATACAGTAATGATGCATAGCCGAAGAGGATTAACAGCCATTGAAGACTCTGATGCCAGTACGAAGACCGTATGGTCGAGAAAATTGCGACAGCCAGAAAGAGAATGACGATGAAGAGATGGGGAGACGTCCAATATCGAATCACTTGAGACTCAAGACTGGTCCATAGATAGAAACTGATCCAGACGAGAATGATGAGCCGAATACCCATTACGGCAAGGTGAGACGTACCGCCATCAAGCAGTGGAGAGAGGACAAGCAAACCAGTCAACAGGAACAACCCCAGTGGTCCCATTAGGAAGCTAGGGACCCGATTCATTTGCCAGAACACGTGTTTGCGTTGAGAGGTCATGTGGGGCATCGAAGAAACAATGTTCCCTCATTCCGCCTCACCCTTAGAGGAGAAAAGAGGGATCAAATAGTCTGATGGAGGTTGGGATCGGGTTCTCTGTGTGGTCGAGGGTGGGGAGAGGAGCCAAGGCTCACTCCCCACCCCCATGACAAATCGAATGACTTAGGTCGTCACGTCGTCAGGATTGGCGACATCAAGACCAGCTTTCACATCGTTGACATACCAACCATCGACAGTTGGGTCACTATCTAAGTCAGCAGCCGCGTTGGCGGTAAAGCCAGGAGGCACACCAGCACCTGGTGTCGCATCAAAGTTCATCGCAGCAGCCGTTGCAATTCCTGTCCAGGCACCACCAGGTCCCATGGCAGCAAGAATGGTGTCAGCAGCACCACCGGTATTGGCACCTCCAGCAATACCTCCCGCACCGCTTCGGTAGGTGTAACGGTTGCTCGTCGCACCAGCCAACGCAAAGCCAACTTCTTGTAAGCTGCCAAATCGTGACTGCTCACCGAAATAGGCGGTTTCAGCCACGAAGATTCCGCCCAAATTGGTTCGGGCTTCAGCTTGTCGTGACTTGGCTTGGTACCGTAAGAAGTTGGGGATCGCGATAGCAGCCAAAATACCGATAATGGCGACCACGATCATCAACTCGATGAGCGTAAAGCCCTTCTGCCCCTGTACACGTCTTGGTAACCTCATCCTCTTCCTCCCTGTTGTGTGGTTGACTCACTCTCAGCCGCCGGATATGGCATTGCTGTCTTGAAACGTACCCTGGGAGTCAGCAGTTTCTATGCCAAGAGGAAACTCGGAAGGTAAAAGATAAAATTATTGCATGTTTTCAAAGAGTTTTATTTTCACGACGGAGGTGAGCTTTAAAATGAAGGGGAACCAAAGGACAAAATTTTGTTACATTTTCTGTCCCCCATTGCCAACTTTTGGTATTCCTGGTTAATAAAATTAGAAATTTGTAAAAACGTCCGTTCCCCGTCCTATCACCATTGGTCGCCTTCAAGGAAAAGAAAGTTACCATATAAGCAGGGAAATCCTGGCTCTAGGATGTGGTGAATTGAATTTCTCACCATGAAACAAGAGCATATTGACAGGAGGGAACCGGATGCTAAGAACGATCTGAAGGTTCAACCCGACTCAGTTGTTCCTTCTTGTACAAATCCCCAAACCCTAACGTTTGAAGCCGATCACGGAGCTTTTGGTTGTTGGGGTCGAGTTCCAAGGAACGACGCCAGGCGTCCTTTGCTTGCTCTAACCGATCTTGTTTGAAATAGATCTCGCCAAGATGTTCAAAGATGACGGGATCATCACCGACAAGAGAAATGGCTCTGTTGATTTCCTTCAAGGCATCGTCCAACCGTCCCATTTTAAAAAAGGCCCAACCTAAACTATCAATGTAATAGCCATTGTCCGGCTTCAACGCGACAGCCCGTTTGGTGAGCTCAACAGCCTTATCAATTTGAATGCCTCGATCGGCATAACTATATCCCAGATAGTTCAACGCATCGGCATGCTTGGGATCCAATCGTAAGGTCGTTTCCATAGACTCCACGACGGACTCGAACTTATCAAGTTTGTCGTAAGCTGTCCCCAAGTTAAAATGCAGATCAGCATTTGACGGATGCCGCCGGACTCCCTCTTGAAAGGCCGCCAATGCTTTTTCGTGATATTGAGCTTGAAGATTGGCAAGGCCTAGTAACAAATAGGGATCTGCTTTCGTGGGTTGCAATCGAACCGCCTCGGCTAAATGAGGGATGGCTTGATCAAACTCCTTTTGCCGATAGAGTAAAAATCCAAGATGCATGAGTCCATCATAAAAGGTTGGTTCAATCTCTAAATTCTTTCGATAAGCTTGAAGAGCCTTTTGAGGCTTATCACTTTGCTCATACATCAGACCGAGGTAATCCCGAATCTTGACCTCATTCGGTCGGACTGACAATATTTGTTGCAGGAGGGAAATCGCCTTGGGATAATTTTTTTGATCTCCATAAATTAAACTTACGCGAAGCTGAGCGTCCAAATCGTGAGGATTTTCAGCGAGAATGCGCTCTAACAAGGGGAGGGCTTGGTCATAATCTTTCATTTGAATATAGGCTTTGACCAAGCGTTGTTGAACATCCCGGTTGTTAGAATTGACCTCTTTCAGGTACTGCTCGTAGACCTCAACGGTTTGTGCATACTCCTTCGTTGACTCATAGGCCGTCGCTAACCCAATATGAGCAGCTTCAAATGTCGGACGTAGATCGATGGTCTTTCGAAAATGGGAAATAGCCGCATCCCACTGCTTTGTTTGCAAGCCAATTCTTCCCAAATAAAAATGTCCCAAAGGGCTTCCTTCATTTCGCTCCAAACCTTGGAGAAAAGCCTGCTTCGCCTCTGGATATCGTTTCTGATTGACGAACAAGATCCCTTTTGAGAAATACGGTTCATGGGACGCTGGTTCCAGTGCGATGGCCCGATCATACATGACAACCGCTTGCTCAATGTTTCCAGCTCCCGCATACACAGCAGCGATTTCAATGAGTGTTTTGGCCGTGACCCGATTTTCAGCCGCAACTTGGTCGGCAAAATGCACCGCCTTCTCAAGCTTTCCTGTCGAAAGGTAGAGAGCCGCCAAACGCGTTTGGAGTTGGATACTGTCACGATCCCCGCCTAAGGCACGCAGGTACTCATCAATCGCACCGTCGGCATCTTTCGCAAGTTCTGCCTGATGACCGAGAATAAAATGATAATAGGTGTGGAGATCCTTTGGAGGCGGGGTCACTGAAACCTTGGCCTGGCTGTCGGCCTCAGCTTGAGTGGTCAGCCCCTTTTCCATTCCAGCATGGGGCCCATTGGCACAAGAGACAACAATAGCCGGAATGGTCAACAGGCTCAGAATCATCTGCCCCCATTTAGACCACCAGTCTTGTGTAGAGGGGAAATGTTGATGGGGCTTGGAAGGTACTTGGGCGGTTGTGACAGGCTTCAACATGAGTCGTATTCCCTCTCATTATGAAGTATACGCAGTCATCCCTGAAAGGGTCAAACGCTATCTCGCTTCTCCAAATTTTCGAATCTGGCAAATCGATCCTGAAAGTGCAAATTCCGCTCCCCAGTAGGACCATTCCGATGTTTTCGCACTAAGATGTCCGCAATTCCCTTTCGTTCGGAGTCCGGCTCATACACCTCTTCGCGGTAAATAAACATGACGACATCTGCATCCTGTTCAATGGCGCCACTTTCCCGCAAGTCGGCAAGCATTGGAATGGGTGGTTTCCGGTTTTCGACGGCCCGACTCAACTGTGAGAGTGCTACCACCGGAACATTCAATTCTTTGGCGAGGGCCTTTAACGAACGAGAAATATCAGAGATTTCCTGCTGTCGTGACTCAGAATCTCCTCGTCCTTGCATAAGCTGTAAATAGTCCACTATCAGGAGATCAAGTCCACATTCAGCTTTGAGACGGCGCGCTTTCCCTCGCATTTGTTGCACGGAAAGTTCCCCGGTATCATCAATGAAAATTTTTGCCTGCTCTAACCGACCGGCAGCCTCGGCCAATCGCCACCAATCTTCTTTTTGAAGTCGTCCGGTCCGTAACGCATGAGAATCGACATGCGCTTCCGAACTGAGCATCCGCAGCACCAATTGGGCATTCGACATTTCAAGGCTAAAGATTCCGACAGTGGCCTGGGCATGTATCGAAGCATGCAAGGCAAACCCCAGAGCCAAACTCGTTTTCCCCATGCTTGGCCGTCCCGCAATAATCACCAAATCCGAGGGTTGCAGGCCAGCGGTAATATCATCGAGATCAATATACCCAGTCGGGACCCCTGTAACCCGTTCCTTTCGCTTGGACAACCGATCCACCAGGTCGAGACTTTCCTTGATCACCTGGTGCAACGGAGTAAACGACTGCCCCATTTTCCCTTGGGCAATGCTAAAAACGGAACGCTCGGCGAAATCCAGTAACTCATCCACGGAGGTCATTCCGTCATAGCCTTTCGTGACCACATCGGTCGACGTCGTAATGAGCCCCCTGAGTAAAGCTTTATCGCGTACAATCTTACAATGGTATTTGATATTCGCGGCTGTGGGAACAATTTGTACTAGCTCCGCTAAGTACGCCGCCCCCCCAACAGACTCGAGTTCACCTTGAGACTTTAACCGCTCCGTTAAGGTAATTTGATCAATGACCTCTCCCAGTTCCGATAACTCGAGCATGGCCTGATAAATTTTTCGGTGGGCGGTTCGATAAAAATTATCCTCAGTCAACAATTCCATGGCCTTAGCCATGGCCGTATTCTCGAGAAGTATGGCACCGAGCACGGATTGTTCCGCCTCAAGATTTTGGGGGGGAAGTTTTGGTTGTGAAAAATCTGAAGGAAGCATGGTCAGCGGTCCAAGGTCCTTTGTGAGAACTAGGAGACGTTATTCAACCAAGCACGAAGTTCTTTCAGCTTTATCGTTTGGGGAGCTGTAGGCTGTTTTCCTCGTAAGACAGATCGTGTCGACCTCGTTTTCCCACTTTTTGTGGAAAATCCGAGGGCTGTGGAATTCAGAGTTGGGAAGACCAGAGCCTCTTCGGCCTTTACCGTCGAGTGGCCAAGAACGACGATCGAGGTCACATCCAATGATTGAGCTTCTTCAAGAATTGTACGGAGGGATGCCTTGTCTGATTTGTGACTCTCCTTACTTCGAACCACTTGATATCCAGCTTGGCGCAACCATTGGGCGACCTGAAACATCTGCGTACCCTTCCCTGTCGATATGGAGAGTAAGCAGCGTTTGTGAGGAGAATCGTCTTGACCGACAACAGGATCGAGGGCTTGAAACAGGCGATCCACATCAAATCCAAACCCCGTCGATGGGATGGATTTCCCGAATCGACTCATAAGATGATTGTACCGTCCGCCGCCTCCTAATTCATGTCCTACCCCATCAGCAAAAACATCGAAGGCGATGCCGTCGTAATAATCAAATCCTCGGAACTCTCCAAGATCTAAATCTATAAACGCCCCCATCCCATTGGCAACCAGTAACCGGTACACCTTACGAAGACGATCGAGAGCCTGAACCAACTCGCGATGGGTTCCGGCCAATTCGGCTCCACGTTTCAATACTTCTTCTTGTCCGTACAACCCTAGGGTTTCAAGAATTCCTTCTCTCGTTCTTTTACGAACCTTTTCGGAGGTCAGGATTTCTTCAAGTCGGGGAATATCTTTTCGCGCGGCAGCATGTTCGGCACGTTTTCGCCCCTCCAAAGACATGCCGGCTTGGGATAAGAGTCCCTTAAAAAACCCAACATGCCCCAGAGAAATCTTAAAGGAGGTCAACCCGAGCCCTTGCAAGCATTCAATTAAGAGGAATAAGACCTCCGCATCGGTTAACACATCGTCCACTCCAATGAGTTCGGCCCCCACTTGGAATACTTCACGATCACGGCCGGCATGCTCAGGTTCATATCGAAATACCGTCGTGCGATAACAGAGCCGTAGGGGAAATTCCCACCCTAACATGCCCATCGACACCATCCTAGCAATCTGAGCCGTCACATCTGGACGTAACAGAAGGATCCTTCCCGTTGAACGGTCCGGAAATTTATAACAGTTTTCCAAGACCTCGGGCTCCAACCCGGTCGCCAGTACGTCAAGATATTCAAAGGTGGGAGGTATAAGTTCTCGGTAGTCCCATCCTTCTAACACCTCGATCAGAGTTTTTTCCACATGACGAATACGCTGAGCCGTGAGCGGCAGCCCAGTTGATGTACCGGTAGGAATAAGGGCTCGTTCGTGCTTTTGTAGAAACCGAGGCGGATGACTGGAATACTGTCGCGAAGGGCGGGACATAGGATTCAGTAAGGACGGTCACTCCCCTTTGGACAGATCAACTTGTTTGACAGACAAGATGTGCGCGCTCTGACGAATGGTTTCAATGACCGTCGATGGCAAGGGTTCATCAAGACCGATAATTAACAAGGCACGTCCGCCTCGTTCCTCACGAGAACATTCCATACGAGCAATATTGGCACCATGGGCCCCCAACGTTTGCCCAACCGAACCGATGACTCCTGGCTGATCTTTATTCAAAATCAGCATTATATGGCCCTCAGGCAAGACCTCAACGGGGAAATTATTGATCTCGACGATACGAGGATGCTTACGATTAAATAACGTGCCGGCAAGTTGGTACGACTTCGTTTCCGTTTCAACCCGAACACGGATGAGACTACTAAAGTCTCCGGCCTCGCTACTTTTCACCTCCTTGACTTCAATCCCACGTTCTTTAGCCAAGAGTGGCGCATTGACAAAATTCACCACATCTTCAAGAATCGGAGTCAGCAACCCTTTCATGAGCGCCACGGTCAAAGGGCTAATTGATAAACTCGCAACTTCTCCATGATATTCAACGGTCACACTCTTCATTCCTCCCTCCGACACCTGAGCCTGTAAGAGGCCAACCTTCTCGGCGAGAGTAAGATACGGTTGAAGTTTTGCCAGTTGCTCCTTCGGAATGAAGGGAATATTTACCGCCCCACGCGCCAACCCTTTGTTAAAATAATCCACAATCTGTTCTGCGATTCCCACAGCCACATTTTCCTGTGCTTCTGTCGTAGAAGCCCCGATGTGTGGGGTGCAAATAAAGTTATCCAGCTTGAGGAGGGGATGATCAGGTTTGACAGGTTCTTCTTCAAAAACATCAAAGGCCGCGGCACTCACCTTCTTACTCTCTAAGGCGGCGGCTAAATCCGCTTCGTTGATGATCCCCCCTCGAGCACAATTCACGATCATAACCCCTGGCTTCATCTTCTCGATGGCAGCCGCATTGATTAACGAGCGTGTTTCCGGGGTTAAGGGAGTATGGACAGAAATGATATTCGCACGGGACAAGAGATCATCTAAGGGAACGACCTCAATTCCCATCTCCTGGGCTCGATCCTGAGCCAAATAGGGATCATAGGCGATCACATTCATGGCAAGCCCTTGCGCGAGTTTCGCGAGGTAGCCACCAATTTGCCCAATTCCGATAATTCCGAGTGTTTTGTGGAACAACTCGACGCCCATAAAACGTTTTTTTTCCCACTTACCCTCCCGCATGGAAGCCGTCGCTTGAGGAATCCTACGAGACATCGCACAAATCATGGACATCGTATGTTCGGCAGTGGTAACGGTATTGCCCCCGGGCGTGTTCATCACCACAATACCGCGTCGCGTGGCCGCCGGGGTATCCACATTGTCCAATCCCGATCCAGCACGGCCAATGACCTTTAGGTTTTGTGCGGCAGCGATGACGTCTTCCGTTACCTTGGTCCCGGAACGGACAATTAATCCATCATAGGGAACAATCTCTTTTAACAATTGTTCTTTGGTGAGGTCCGTGTTGACATCAACGGTAAACCCGGCCTTCTCTAAGACGGTGACTCCATGTTTCGAAAGGCTATCACTCACAAGAATTTTCATAATAAAAGGTATCCTACGTTAGTACGTGCGTGAGCACGTGATATCGTTAACAGCTGTCAGAACATCTACTGGATCGGGGATCGCGGAAATTCCCTTCCCAGAGACAAGGTCTCTTATTCGGCTAATAACAGTTCTTGGGCCTTAGCCACTCCCCTTCCCAGCTGCACGGGATGCCCTAAGCCCTTCAACACCATTTCAATTCCTGCCAATGCCGAAATAATGTCAAATCGATCCAGGTACCCCATGTGAGAAATTCTAAAGACCTTGCCTTTTAAATGGTCTTGACCGCCAGCTGCCGTCATTCCATATTGGACGCGGAGATTTTTATAAATGGCCTGTCCATCAATTCCCTCTGGAGCTGAAATCGCGGTCAAGGCATCACTGGGTGAACCTTTGGGAAACAGGGAGAGCCCGGCCGCTTGAACGCCTTCCCGCATGGCATGCGCCAAAGAAGCCTGACGGCGAAATACCTGCTCCAACCCTTCAGCTTTAAACATCTTTAACACTTCTTGCAGTCCCAAGATGAGCGAGACCGCAGCCGTATAGGCAGTCTGATTCTTGGCCTGAGCATCTCGTTCTTTTTTAAAATTCAAGTAAAACGCGGCATTTTTAGCCTTCTCAGCCAAACGCCAGGCTTTCTCGCTGACACTCACAAAGGCAAGACCGGGAGGTAACATAAAGGCTTTTTGGGAACCCGCAATCACCACGTCCAAGCCCCAGGCGTCTGTTGGAATATCGAAAACCCCTAGGGCCGTAATTGCATCCACCACTAAGATCGTATCGTCATAACCTTTAACAATCTCGGCCAGCTTCTTTACATCATGGGCCACCCCAGTCGAGGTCTCACTCGCCTGAACATAGACGGCTTTAATTGAGGGATCCTTTTTTAACGCATCGGCGACATCCTGGGGATTCACGGCCGTCCCCCACTCAACCTTAATCTCAATGGCTTGGACGCCAAACACCTTGCATAATTTTCCCCAGCGCTCTCCAAACTTCCCTCCATTAATGAACAAGGCCTTATCGCCTGGAGAAAGAAAGTTCGCGACCGCCCCTTCCATCCCGCCTGTTCCGGTGGAAGCGAGAATTAACACATCCTGGGCCGTTTGAAATAACCACTGAAGATCTTTTCGTACTTCTCCAAATAGTTCAGCAAACTCTGGCGCCCGATGATGAAGGATAGGCCGAGCCATTGCCAACAACACTTCCGGTGGTACTGGAGTGGGGCCCGGAGCCAATAAACGCCGTTTCAACATGGTGACATACTCCCTCCCCACACCTTTGCGGGGTTCATACATGATGGAATTAGTGATAGAAAGAAGGAGAAAAGCAGGTACGCTACCACGCAGGGTAGACCCTGTCAAGGTAACAAATGGCGCCAGAATGGTTTAGTCCTAGATGGAGTAAAAACGACCAATCCTATCTGAAATATTGAAGATTTCTTCGTAGGTATAGCTCACTGTTTCTTGACAACATGAGGTTCGATCTGTAATCTCAAACAAGTATGTTTCACAAAGGATTTTTGGGGAAAACCCAAATAGACGACTATGAAATTTACACTTTCTTTTTCTAAAAGTAACCGGCCTCACGCCCTTTTAATAGGTCTCATCCTCAGTCTGGGAACCCCACTTACGGCCCTTGCCGAGGCCCAACAACTTGAAGAGCCCTGTATCAAGGGGCTCCCAGAGCAAAAATGTGAAGTCCCAGCAAATTTTGGTCACGAATCCTATCAGCCAGCCGCAACAGCCACCGTTACCTCTACGGAACCAAAGGAAGTCCAAGGGCCTATTTACGTCAGGGAGTCAGAGACCTACTCCACACCCATTGGTACCGAATGGCCATCCCCTCAAGTGGCGACTCAGGTACCACTGCGGTTCAAGAACCTCTTTTCACGATGGGCGGAACATGGGGAATCCGTCCAAGATACGGAGCTGGTCTCCGCAACGGTGGAGGCCGAAGACCAATCAGAAGCCATTAATCAACCGTTCTCATCCGTTCCCATCGTCCGTGACCACAAGGTTGAGCGACACATTAAATATTTCAATACGAAGATTAAACATCGGTTTGAAAAATGGCTCGTACGGTTAGGGCAATACCGTCCCATGGTCGAGCGAGTCTTTGCCGAATTCGATCTCCCCTTAGAGCTCACCTACCTTTCTCTGGTTGAAAGTGGATTTAATCCTCGAGCCTATTCCCGTGCCAGAGCAGCAGGCCCCTGGCAGTTTATGAAAGCCACAGGCAGACATTACGGCTTAAAAGTCAACTACTATGTCGACGAACGTCGGGACCCCATGAAATCTACCATTGCCGCAGCTCGCTACCTGCGCGACCTATATGACCTATTTGGAGATTGGCATCTCGCCATGGCGGCCTATAACGCCGGGGAAGGGAAAGTTGGACGGGCGCTCAGAAGAACGAAGGGGACCGAGTTCAGCCACATCGCCAAGAGCCGCTATATTCGACGTGAGACAAAAGAATATGTTCCTCGAATTATGGCTGCTACGATTATTGGGAGAAACCCTGCTCAATATGGATTCAACGTCGGTGAGACCACGCCACATCAATATGAAGAGGTGGTTATCCCACGGCCCCTGCTCTTACGAAACATTGCAAAAGCATCGGGAGTCTCTTTCAATACGCTTCGAAACCTCAATCCAGAGTTACGGCGAAATGTCACTCCACCTAACGTTAAATCCTATCTTTTAAAGGTTCCCGTTGGGAAAAAAGTAAAGGTTGCATCGGTACTCAGTAAAATACCCACGTGGAAACGGAAAGCCATTCCTCGCCTTAAAAAACACCAGAAGGCTCCAAAAGGATGGTACCGGGTTCGATGGGGAGATAGCTTGTGGAAGATTGCGAAGCGATTTCGACTGTCAGTACGAGAGTTGAAGGCCCGAAATAACCTTACAGGCCGTCTTATTAAACCCGGGGACCTACTCGCTATACGTCCCTAGTATTCTCACTCCTTTTTCTGGCCATTCTCGGCCCCTTCTTCAGCCGACTCCTTGCTCGTTTCAGCGTTGTCGGGTTCTTTTGGAGAAGATGTGGGCGCTTCTTTTCCTTGATTAGTCGAGTCCTCTGAGGCCTTATCCTTGCCACCAAGGGCCTTGATTCGCACAGCGGTTTCACTCGTCAGTGGAGAGTTCGGAAATTGTTCTTGTAACTCTTGGTATCGTGCCAAGGCCCCTTCCGGTCTGGATTGGTCCTCTTCCAGTTTTCCCAATTCAAATAATACGTGGTCTTTATTCAGAGCCCCCGGAATGGACAGAACTTTGGTAAAAGATTTCTCGGCCTTCTCTCGTTCTCCTTGTTGCAGATAGATATACCCAAGTCGCTGGGCGACGAGTCCGACCATTGATTCCCGGTCGGGATGTTGTGTCATGAATTTCTGAAATACCTCTATGGCCCCAGCTTGATCATTTTTTTTCTCGAGGAGTAACCCTAGTTGGTATTGAGAGAGGGGGGCAATCGAACTCCTCGGATATTCTTTGATCACCTTTTGATACTGGAGGACCGCTTGATCCATATTTTTGGCGCTCTGCTCTGGCTTGTCTTCCGGCTGAATTGAGGCAAATCGATTGGCTTCCTCATAGACGCTCAACGCCTCCTGTTCCTTGACCGAGTCATACCAAATCGCCCCAGCGACAATTCCGATGGCCACGAGCAATATGAGGAGGGCCACGACGACGCCTCGACGATTTTCTTCGGCAGCCAGCCAAAAACGCTCCATTCTGCTTAATATTTCTGCCTCGTTCAGAGGAACATGTTTCGTCGCCGTTTTAATTCGGAAAGTCATGTTTCACGATACTCCCTAGAACCAAAGTTCGCCATACTTATCGTTTTCGCCTTATACTAAGCTTTTCCAAGACTTGTCAAATAGGAAACGTTATCACAGCACCAGGAAACCGTCATGTTGACAGTTGGAAAGGGAGAAGGTACGGTGCGTGAATTATTTTTAGACTCCACAAACGACACATGTTCCACCTGAGCCATCCAGCCAGTCTAACCGCTTGAGCTTCCCACTATGATGTTTGATGAAGAGCTCTCACAATTACAGCAATCACACCTCATCCGACAGATCCAACCCACCGAAGGGACCAATGCTACAAGCCTTACGCTACGAGGGAAAAATGTGATCAATATGGCCTCCAATAATTATCTTGGGTTGGCCACACATCCTACATTGAAACAAGCTGCCATCACGGCCATTGAAGAATATGGTGTAGGCTCCGGAGCATCCCGCCTCATTTCAGGAACCCTGCCTCCTCATATGGAGTTAGAAAAAGCCATCGCTCACTTTAAAGGTACCCCTTCCGCACTCAGTTTTGGGTCTGGCTATTTAGCCAATCTCGCACTACTCACCGCCCTAGGAAAACAAGGCGGAATCATTTTTGCCGACCGCTTAGTGCATGCCAGCATCGTCGACGGTTGTCGATTAAGCGGTGCAGACTTTCGGGTCTTCCCCCATAACAACGTCAAGCAGCTCGAAACACTCTTACAACAACATGCAGCCAGACGAGACGTCCTTATCGTGACCGAAGGAGTATTCAGTATGGATGGGGACCTAGCCCCTCTTCCCGCACTAACACAACTTGCGGAAACCTACCAGGCCCAACTGGTCATTGATGACGCCCACGGCACCGGGGTCTTAGGGGCTACCGGGCAGGGAAGCCTTGAGCATTTTCACTTGCAGCAGCGACAGCCGTTTCATATGGGAACATTTGGAAAGGCCTTCGGAAGTAGTGGCGCCTATATCGTAGGACCACAATCTCTGATCGACTATCTGATCAGTACCGCCCGAACGTTCCTTTTTACCACGGCCCCTCCACCGGCATCCTGTGCTGCAACCATTGCTGCCCTCAAGATCCTTCAAGCCGAACCCGAACGTCGAACCCGTCTTTGGAAAAACCGCGACTATGTACATTCCCAACTCATTCAAATGGGGTTCACCTTAACCCCTAGTGCCAGTCCCATCCTGCCAATTCTCATTGGAGATCCGGAAATCGCTCTCAAATTCGCCCAATCACTCTTACAAGAACAGGTTTTTGCTCCAGCAATCCGGCCACCAACGGTTCCCCAGAACAGCAGCCGGATCAGACTAACCGTCACCTCTGAGCACACTCCCGAACAATTACAGCACGTCATTCATGTCCTTCGACAGACCGGCCAAAAACTCGGTCTTTTATAATAAATTCGACCAGTTCTGATGATTCTGGCTAACCACAACAAGCCATCTTTCCCTTCGAAAACCTTCTGCTATATTTAGAGAGTACCTGCGTTCATCCGGTATCAACGCTCATGAATCCGACCTGTTGGGGAGGAGGACCTGAACGCCCTGGGATAGAGGGGTTAGGGTATTCAGAACGCAGGAATTACTCTTTGTCGATTTGCTAGACACCAAGGAGGCGAAAGCAAGAAGATGGACATCGCACAACTCTTAACGTTTGGCGTGAAAGAGGGCGCCTCAGACTTTCACCTCAGTGCAGGAGAACCCCCAATGGTTCGGTTGCATGGCGACTTAAAGAAGCTGGATGTTCCTGTCCTGGAAATGGAAGACGTGCATGGGATGGTCTACGACATGATGAATGATACCCAACGTAAAGTCTTCGAGGAAACGCACGAATGTGACTTTTCCTTTGAAATGGGTGACATTGCAAGATTTCGGGTCAATGTTTTTCAACAAAATAGAGGTATGGGAGCCGTGTTCCGGACGATTCCATCGACGATCGTCGCCTTAGAACAACTCCATATGCCACCTGTCGTTCGTAAACTTTGCGATAAAGAGAAAGGGCTGGTGCTTGTGACAGGACCAACGGGATCCGGCAAATCCACAACCCTTGCCGGTATGATCGACTTTCTGAACAACACCTACGAGGGGCACGTCATTACGATTGAAGACCCTATCGAGTTTGTTCATAAATCCAAAAAATGTCTGATCAACCAACGGGAATTGGGCGTACATACGCTCTCCTATGCGAATGCGTTACGGTCGGCCTTACGGGAAGATCCCGATGTTATTCTCGTCGGGGAAATGAGAGACCTGGAAACGATTCAATTAGCCTTAACCGCAGCAGAAACAGGCCATTTAGTCTTTGGCACCCTCCACACATCAAGCGCCCCCAAAACGATCGACCGTATTATCGATGCTTTTCCTCCGAACCAACAAGCGCAAATTCGGACACAGTTGTCGGAATCCCTGGAGGCCGTCCTGACGCAAACCCTCTTGAAAAAGAAGGTAGGCGGAAGAGTCGCAGCGGTGGAAGTCATGCTAGGCACCAACGCCGTCCGCAATTTGATTCGAGAGGGGAAGCTGCACCAAATCCCTGGAATTATGCAAGCCAGCCAACGCGAAGGCATGCAAACGATGGATATGGCCCTGACCGAGTTAGCGAACAAGGGCGTCGTCACCAAAGGTGAAGCCCAGTCCCGCAGCATGAATCCTAATCTGTTTGGAAGCGTGGCCAGCGCCTAGCACACATTTTGAGGCATGCGAAGTCGGGCAAAGAGGCCCGGCCGCCGCGCCCATTTACTCGAACCTAGAGGTCATGAATGGATGTCAAAACCTTATTGAAGGGAATGGTCGAACGTGAAGCATCGGACATGTATCTGACCGTTGATATTCCCCCCACCTATCGAGTGCATGGGGCAACCAAACCTACCGGAGATCCACCCTTCACCAATGAACAACTCGAAAACCTTGCCATCGCCTTAATGCGTGGGCCTCAACGTGGGGAATTCGAAGAAAAGATGGAAATGAATCTGGCCCTTTTCTATCGAGATCTTGGGAGATTCCGGGTCAATATCTTTTCGGCAGCGCGGGAACGTCGGTATGGTGTTCCGGCACATCAAAGCTGAAATTGTCTCCCTTGATGACCTTGGGTTACCACCCGTCATTAAAGATATTTCCATGACCAAACGCGGATTGGTCCTGGTTGTGGGTGCAACGGGATCCGGAAAATCAACCTCCCTGGCAGCCATGATCGATCATCGAAATCGAACGCAAGCCGGCCATATCGTCACAGTCGAAGATCCTATCGAATTCGTCCACGAGCATAAGAAATCGATCATCACCCAACGTGAAGTTGGATTTGATACGCACAGTTTCCAAAATGCCCTCAAAAATACATTGCGACAGGCACCGGACGTGATTCTCATCGGTGAAATCAGAGACCTTGAGACGATGGAGGCTGCCATCACCTTTGCAGAGACAGGACATCTCTGCTTAGGAACACTCCACTCCAACAATGCCAATCAGGCCATTGAACGTATCATGAATTTCTTCCCTGTTGAACGTCACGCACAAATTTATTTACAGCTCTCCTTAAACCTTCGGGCCATTATTTCTCAACGACTCATTCCGTCGTTGGACGGACGACGGGTACCGGCCCTAGAAATCATGCTTGATACGCCCCGCATTAAAGATTTGATTAAGAAGGCGGAAATCGACACGTTGAAGGAAGCGATGGAACAAGGCGTACAGGAAGGATGCCAAACCTTTGATCATGTCTTATTCCATCTCTACAAAGATGGAAAGGTCTCATTGGAACAAGCCCTCATCAATTCCGATAGTGCCAACAACCTCCGACTCAAGATTAAACTCGAAGGGCTTAAAGGGGACGACGCCATGTCCAAACTGTTGGAAAGTGAAAAAAAGAAAGAAGATGGCCCCGGCCTTCAAATCAAAGGGGCAGCCCCAACCCTGAAACCATTAAAAAAGGTCTAACCTTGCTCTTGCTCTCTTTCCTGTGATTGTTCCCCTTACGGTTTTACGCCACCTGAGTTCTTGAGGATGCCCAGTGCCCTATCCGTCCGACTCCAGGCCAGATTGTACCTCGAGATACGCGGCAATTCTCTCCAAGGCTTGTGCAGTCAACTTTCTACTATACCAAGTAGGCATCGTTCGATCGGGATATCCCTCGACCACATAGGCCCTCGGCTTAAGTATCGATTCAATAATGTACTCTTTGACTGTTTCAGCCTCGCCGGTATAACCAGGATCGACGATCCGCTTAGGCCCCGTCGTCTTGAGTGTGAGACGTGGACCTACCTTGCCATGCGCTCCAGGAATCCCGGGAATCATATGACATACCGGACATCCCGCTTTAATAAATAATTGAGGTAAGGGTTCTGTTCCAGCAACCAGAGGTACCTGTTCTTGTCTGAGTTGAGGGGGTGTAGGATCGGGCGAAGGAAGGGAAACAGGTTGAGACCTAAATGGGACCACAGAAAATAACGCTGTGGCCAGCACCAATCCTATGAGCAGGAAGGTCCACGCTTTCGTAGTCAAACCAGGTTCCCGAGTAAATGAAAACGTGGAGGGACAGGCATAGACTAGGATTCCGCCCATTTAATCGTACAACCGATGGCATGGGTGGCCGGTTCAGCCACCTCCCCCTGATTTAAAATGGTCTCCACCGCTTCTTGAAGATGGTGCTTGGTTACAGCAGATGGATTCTGCCAATTGTCATCAAATTTTCCGGTATAGGCAAGACACCGCTCCTGGTTAAAGACAAAGAGTTGAGGAGTATGCGTGGCTCCATAGGCTCGGGCCACCTCTTGGGTAGCATCTCGTAGATAAGGGAAATTAAAGTTCTTCATCTGAGACCGGGCAACCATTTTCTCAAAGCCATCTTCGGGATATTGAATCTCGTCATTGGAATTAATGGCAAGCACCTGGACTCCCCGTTGTTGAAACTCTTGTTGGAAGGCGACCAACCGATCTTCATAGGCCTGTACGTAAGGACAGTGGTTACAGGAAAATACCACGACAAGAACGGAACGGGAAGAAAAGTCCTCTAAGGAATACCGTCGTCCGTCTACTGCAAGAAGCGAGAAATTCGGCGCTGAATCACCAATATTCAAGATAGGCCGTTTCCCTAAGGGGTCACATCCATCGCACAACGGACCCCTAAGGTTTGGTCTTGATAGGTAGGTTCGGCTGAGACTCGGGCTGTTGAGCGAATCCCTACCGGGGTGTCGGACCAGGACCCTCCACGAATCACACGCTTGTCTCCCTTTTTAGGGCCTTTGGGAGCCTCCTTCGGACTCTGTTGGTAATAGGTACGATCATACCAATCCGCAACCCATTCTGCGGCATTCCCTGCCATGTGATACAGCCCATAGGGACTTTTCCCCCCAGTTTTGAGGCCATGGCGAATACTCATTCCCTTGACTCCGCTTTTCACATTGACGAGCGTAATGGGATAACTAACCCACACACCACGATTGTAGTTCGCGATGTCCACAAACGGCTGCATATGGCCCCAAGGAAATCGGCGGGCATCTTCTCCGCGTGCAGCTTTTTCCCACTCGGCTTCCGACGGGAGGCGTTTCCCAGCCCACTTACAATAGGCCTGTGCATCGTTCCAAGTCAGTCCGACTGCCGGCCGATCGCCGGCGGCATTGACCGCTTCAGGATCCCACAGAGGAGGTGGTGTTTGGCCGGTGGCTTGAAGAAAGGCGTCATACAGCTTCATCGTCACTTCAAACTGATCAATGGCATAGGCAGGAAGTTGTACCTCATGAACCGGCCGCTCATTACCGCGCCCATCATCCGCCCCCATGGAGAACTTTCCGGCTGGGATGACGATCATGGGAGCCTTATCCTTCGCCGAGGTCGTCTGGAATTCGGCGGTCGACTCAGCGGGTTTCTGATCATCAGCTTGTCCAACTCCCCCTCCTAAACCGTAGAGCAGCAGACTGCTTAGAGTCAAAGACATGACGACATATGATCTCATGGTTTCCTCCACCACCTACCAAATACGCCCTAAAAAAATGAATGCCCGAGAGGCGAATGTACGTACGGGTTAGTCTACCCGAACACCCAAGTCATTACAATCCTGAGGTAGCAGGGATCAGGACAAGAAAGAGGTATGAGGGGTGCGGTTGAGGATCAGAGAGACTGTTCAACTTAATCACACGAGCCAGAGCAATGGGATCACCGACCAGAGACCATCGGCAATTCTCGTGAGGCTTCCGCTTCTTGTTGAATACGAAGACGCTCGGCTTGTGACTCAAGCATGACTTGTTCTAAGACATCGTCATTCAACTTGGTAAAATTAGCCGCCGCATCTTTCATCTCGCCATGTTCAACAGCCCGGGACAACACTTCCGCCTTCGTCGCACCTTTGCTGTTTCCCAAAAATGGCTTACATAAAAGGTAGGCGACATCACGAACAGGCATGTGTCGAAGAAACCGGCGGAGCAGCCAAAACACCTGCCTTGGATAATGAAGGATCTTGTAAAAAAACAGGCGACGGAGACCAGCCTGACGTTCAGCATGGATCACCTCACCAGGCAAACACGTGGGGTCGATTTCAGTACATTTAAAATATTTATACCAATCCGTGGCCTCACTGACCAACCCGCGCTTCACATATTCTTGCCAGAGAGGTGTCCCACGATACACACAGAGTCTGTTAAAGCCAAACGTATCGAGTGGGAGTCTCGACGCGAACTCAAACGTGGACTTAATATCCTCGACTGTCTCCTCGGGATTCCCGACCACAAAAAACCCGTGGACGATTTCAATACCAGCCTGCTTGGCATTAACCACGGCCGTTTCCACCTCCTCCAGCGTCTGCTCTTTTTTCAATCGGTCGAGAACTTTCTGGCTGCCACTTTCGATCCCAAACATCAGCGTCCGACAATGCGCCTTCGCCATGGCTGGGAAGAGATGTTGCGCCACCGAATCGACCCGCCCTTCACAGCCCCACTGAATGGTCACGCCTGCGTTATTAATCCCGGAACAAATGGCTTCAATGCGCTTGGGTTGCAGAAGAAAGTGATCGTCAACGAACGCCACAGCTCCATAGCCGAGATTTTGTAAATACTTAAACTCCTCCACCACATGCTGTGGACTTCTGGAGCGCCATTTCCCTTCATTAAAGATGGGAATATCACAAAACACACAGGGCCAGGGGCAGCCACGGGAGGTTTGCATCGACGTAAAGCGTTCCATCGATAGGACCACGGGCACATCAAGGGGCATAGACTCCACAAACTCCAGGGGAAGACCTTCGCGATCGGGAAAGGGCCATTGATCGAGATTCCGTTCCATCTTCCGATTGGGATTCTGAATGACCTGCCCATCCTTGGCCCATGTCACTCCATCAACCTTTATGGGATCTTCGAGATGCTCAATTAGATCGAGGATCAATTGTTCGCCATCACCACGACAAATAAAGTTGACGTCGGGACATTGATGTTTCACGAGCTGTGCGTTCAGGCTGGCAAAGACACCCCCGAAGGCCAGTTTGACCTTGAAATCGACAACACGAATCTGACGAGAAAGAATTTTGGCGTAGGGGTAGCTGGTGGTACTCAAAAAGCTCAACCCAACCAGAGCCGGCTTTCTCCTGCGGATTTGCTCAATAATGACGTCATTCGGCGTATTCGGATTGGCCTGATCAAACATCACACATTCATGTCCCTCGCGTTTTAACACTGCCGAGAGGCTCATGATGCCGATCGGAGGGAAACCCATCACCCGATAATGCCCGTTTTTAGTCCGTTCCTTAGCCGGAAGAGCGTAAAATTGAGGGTCGCGCACGTGGATTAAAAAAACGAGCAAGGGGGACCTCCAATCAGTTGAAAAGCGAGAAGCTAGGGATAGCGAGCAAGGGATTCTACCAGGTACGCTAGGACCAATCCTTTAGGTGAAAAGGGTGAGAAGAACAATCAGACATGGGATGGGACATTCAGAGGAAACTCCTGCCTTAAGGTATTCCCATAAAATTCCTATAAATATGAGAGACGTGGCGAAGTGTATCACTATTTTGCCCCTGATCCTATAGTAAAATCGATTGCCTGAATCTATATAAGCGTCATGAGAATGTTTTTATCTGATGATTTGGTGTACAGGACACAACTCCTGCTTTGCTTAAAATGGGTGGTATTGAAGCAGGGAATGATTAGATAAAGGGAAAGATACGGTCTTCAGCAGAAAATTTAGACCGTATGGGTCCACGAAAATGGCATCCCCAACGGGATTTTCTCAAGAGGAAAGCTCGCTTCTGTCATTTTCCATCCAGGTCAACGTCAAAGCAGCATAGCCTCCTAGTAAACCAGAAATGGGCCTATTTCAAAAAATAGTCATAGGGAAGACTAGAAGATAAAGTTCAGGGTTAAAATCAAAACTTGACCTAATAACAGGCAATTCTGTCAGTGCTCCCGCCATTAGAGTTTGAAATAATATAGCTGGGAAGTGGAATAATTGGACAATCGCGATAAGTTCGATTTATTGAACCTAACAAAACTTAATTTTTGTTGGGTTGTTTTTTGATGATTTTCTTCTCGAAAAAACTGCTGGAAGAGAAAGGTTTTTTAAAAATTAGGATTTCTACACCGCCTCAAGAAAGCAAGCCATCAGGTCCTGTGAGGTCATCGTCCCCAATGATTTCGATCAGCTATTCTTCCTGAGAACAGGAGGTAACAGGAAGAAGACCTCTAATGATGAAAGTGCATGTCGAAAGGACAATGATCTCGAATTGGCGCAGGTGAAAAAAGCAAGGTTTTTCGTCTTGAACGAATCAATATCAGCGAGAACTACTTCATATCTTTAGCAGGTGAACCGTGAAAATGTATGCCTCCCATTTGCTCCCAACCCACTATTCCAAGAATCAAACAAGAACCTCATCTTTCCTTAAGGCAATCGTAACCCATCATGGGCTGGGATGTGAGAGACGAGGGAAAAATTCTTCCGTACATCTGATATGTTCTCACCTCGTTGGCCAATCCGGTCCTCACTCAAAGGTCCCAACCACCCTTCAGCTGCCGCTAAATAGCCGATACGATTAGGATCGATCCCCATTGCTCGACAGCAGGTCGAATCCACAGCCGGTAAATTTTGTCCCATCACAATGATCCCTAACGGTTTCGGTGTTCCCATAATAGGCCCATCCCCCTCCATTCCCACGATCCCATCCGCAATGACAAAATCGGGTTGTAAGGTGGCCGTGATATCTAGAATGGAGGGGTGAATTCCTTCTTGATGCAATACATTTTTCGGCCACCCATAATACATGCCCGGCATCACTCCGAACAGATTTTTCATGGACAGCGTCACCCCGGCCCAATGGTGGGTTTTCAATTTGGGCATCGAAATAATCCAATCGACCTCCCCCAAAATGGCGGGAAAGGTCAACGTCGCAAGAGAAGTCCATTCTCCCAGATTTTTAATCCGAACCCCTTCCTGTCGGTTCAAGTCCACAAAGGGAATCTTATCTTCCTGTAATACATGGACCAATCCCGACTGATCGATAATTTGCAAGGTATCCCACCGATGCCCAGGGCCCTCTCCGACCAAGACTTCCTTGGCACCAAGATGGAATAGGGCCTCAATCGCGGCCCGTATTAAAAGAGGATGGGTATTGATATGTCCTTGACCCTGATGGGATTCCACAAGGTTTGGCTTCAGGAAAATACGTTTACCGGAAATAGCGTGTACCGGGACCTTCAACTCCCGAAAACCATCCAACAAGACGCGTACCAGGTCAAGTTGATAAGAAGCCGCTTTCCCTATAAATACATGTGCGTCCGGTCGTTGAGGCCAGGCAGAAAAAGGAAACCCTCCCGTAACCAGAGCAGCCCCGGCCAAGGTCAGTTGTAGAAAGCGGCGTCGAGATATGCTTCGTTGAAGGTAATTTCTTCCCATTGCCAATCTTGTTCCTACTATCTAAGGGGTTGACCTGATGGAGCCAAGACGGTGATTGCCCTCACACCTATGCAGTTCAAACCCTCTTCTCCTAAAGCCGCCAATCCCAACAGGCTCAGAGAAGAGGTGTCGTACGTGCCAAATAAGGATTCTCTTCCAACTGTCTCCTGAATCCACAGAGATTCTCGTTCGGGGGGCCGACCCCATGCCCGTAATCCCAACAGAGCCCAGCTTAGGGCAAGGGGGGTTCGCAAGGTAATAATCTCTTCCGAAAGATACGCAATACTTGCACGGACAGTATCGAGAGAAACCAATCCCGCTAACCCAACCAGAGCCATTCCGGTCGTTTCCGGGAAGGGACGGAGAGACTGGCCAAAGACTGTTGTATTTCCGAAATTCCATCCTCCTTCCTTTAGTTGCCGGTTGACGAGCATTCGGGCTCCTTCTTTTATCCTGGGATGATCGCTTTTTCCTTGGGCTTGAAGAGCCAACATACCTAAGGTGGTTGGGGTGATCCAGGAATGGGTGCCGGAAATCCATGGCCATCCGGGAATCGACGTATCATGGCCGACGAGGTCATCTTGTTTTTCCCAATGTCGGCCGACCGTATTGGTTATAAAGCCAAGGGCTTTTTTTCGAGAGTGATAGAATTCCGGAAGTCCTTGCCACGCCATAATGGCAAGGGCCGTAGGCCAAAAGGCCTCCGGATGGTTTCTGGAGACAGGCACCCGTCCATCCGGCAATTGGCTCTCCACCAAATGTTTACAGGATCGTTGAATCGAATCGGCATGTGAGGCTTGATTGCGGAGAAACAGAACCGCCCAGGCTGTGGCATCAGGGCGAAAGTCCCCCCCCGGCATCTCAGGGAATCCACCATCGGAAAGAAGTCGCTTTTGAACACGTTGCCTGATTAGGGAAATACTATCCATCATTCGTATACGATTTATGAATTCTGAAAAAAGAAGGGCGTTCTTATGAACGCCCTTCTTCTAATTCACGATTTCTTTTTTCTACGGACTAAGAACCGTGACCGTTCTTAATTTTATTAACTTGCTGTTGCGGCTGCGGCACAAATGGTTTTTCCTTTACCCATACAGAACTTCGCTCCCTTTTTAATCCACTTGCCGGCACGCTTATACACTTGTTTCTTGACAAAACCCTTAATTTTCCCTTTATGTTTACCATACAATCTCTTGCCTTCGGATAGTCCAGCCGTGGCAATCCCTTTGGCAACTCGTTTCACTTTTCCCTTGGATACACGATATCCCTTTTTAATACCTTTTTTAATTCCTTTTTTGGCCTTTTTCGCCAATTTTTTGACAAAACCCCAACCCCGGGGAAATGCCCCACTGTGAGATCCCAAGGCCAAGATAGATTGACCACCAGCCGTGCTGAGCACGAGAAGCTGCATATCAGGGTTATCTCCAAAGTCCGGAAGCATAAAGGCTGCATTACTATCCAAGGAATCCGTGGCAACCGTAATGGATTCCCCCCCCGCGGAAGTTAGTTGAAGATTATCCTCACCAGCCAAGGCCACGTTATATTCCCCTGCCTTGAGAGCCTTGGGTTCTCCCCCTACGGTTTTAAAGTAAATGTCCTTTTCAAATTCGACCGTCAGGGCCTCTTCAGCATCTGCCTCTTTCCCCTCTTGTCCCCAGGTCAATACGGAGCGGGAGAACACCCCACTGTAGGAACCGACCGACTCCAGGGCTATGCCTTCCGGGCTCCAGAAAATTAAATGCGGAGTATCTTCATTATTATCTGGGGAGGGGGCGAGTCGTGCGACGGCAGTATCGAGACTTTCTTCATGGTTGGCTGGTTGAGCCTTAATCATTACCGCCGCCGACTCTTCCGTCCCAACCTTTGCCAATGCCAACTGATTTTCTCCGGTCGCATCCACTTCATAAATACCGGCTTCCAAGGCAACAGGCTCACCTCCTTGGCTTTGGAAATGTATCTTTTTGTCAAATTGTACGGCTGTGGGAAGATTGATTTCCCCAAATGCTGGGGAAACCAGACAAGCTGCCAAGAGCAGCGAAGCCCCCAACTTTACTCCTATGGTCCTTAATGGATTCATGAGGTTCTCCTTATTAGGTTGATGTAGATATTTCCGCTTCACGACTGCCTCCTTTCATCAGAAAATTGAAAATTAGGTTGACTCATGGTCATTCTTCTCTGAGGCAAGAACTCTCTCACCTCTCATGTTCAGTATGTCGTCGGCAATTTCATTTGGTTCAAAGAGTTTTAATAAAATTTTTGTCTCCATTGAACCATCCCTTACCCTTGTACCCGACTATTTACCCAATCGGTGTGATCTACATCACATTCACCACACATTCTTTTTCCTTAGAAGACCATGTTGTTCAACCAGGAAATTGATTCGCATCAGCCTAGATAGAGAGGAGATATGGCGAGAGATGATCGTGAACGAGGGGAAATAGTGGTAAAAAAAATGGAACAATGAAGAAATAAAGACGATGCCAGCTCGGTCAGGGAAGCGTTCATCCAATCCTGACCGAGGAGTATAGAGGTCAAATCGATCCACTGGAACCACTCTCATTCTCATATCACTTCGAGGAACCAAAAACTAAATTTGAGGATTATAGGCTGCCCAAAAATTCGCTGTAAACCAACCAAACTTCTTTGTGGCCGTCATTCCCCCTCATTAGAGGTATCCGCTTCATGAATAATAAGGGCGATAACACATGAAGACCGCAAGGAATTCTCATCACCCCTCGCCTGCCTTCCCTCCTACCACATATGGACGCAGATAAATCCATGAGGTGTTACCTTAATGGCAACTCAACACACTCAATTTCTTTGTATCATCCTGCAGTTTCCCCAGCCATGTATCGATATGTTGGTAGTATTTCGGCATACCCTTACCGCCGCCAAACATACGAGTGGACATCTTGTCCAAAATATCTATCGTTGTATCGACCTGATCGTGAAGGGCTCTGAAACTTTCATAGGGGAGCTGCAGCAGTTCATCATTTCGCAGAATTTGGCTCCGCAGATGTAAAATGAAGCCCAACTTCCGATTGGCCGGTTCCACATCTTCTAATTTTTTAATATGATTAAAAAGAGCCGTCTCATCGACATCTCGCGGAGACAGGACCGGACAACTCGTGGAAAAAGGTGACGCGGCATTTGACTTTCTGGGACAGATCGTTCTCCATTTAATGACTCGATCATCCACATTGGGATTGCGTAATTTGCTGATCCAACATGTGTATCTCCCACGCCTGGGATCGGAACGCCCCTTGCTGTTGATTAACCCTTCCAATCGTGTAAGGGCTTTCTGAAATCGAGGTTCCATGGAAGGTAGAAGAGCCTGCTTGGGACTTGGAAGAGGAAGATCGGGCGGGGGTGTGGCAATAGGAGGAGTGGGTTTTGGAAGGGGAGCTTGATTCAGACAAATTTTGGCTGAATTCATGCACCGGTCACAAATTTCCTTTCGCCCGCTCTTAGGAAACGATTGGCAGGATTTCAAACAGTTTTTTCTCAACGAAGAACAGCAGCCCGCCCAGGTGGATTTCCGGACTTTCTTTCCGGCGAACTTTTTTTGACAATAGTTATACATCCAATTGGGCTTGGCCTCCCGTCGGATCCAGCACCCCTCATTGTCACGATCGCACTTTCGGTCACAAAGCAAAAGTCCCCTGGGATTCCCCTTGAACTCCCTCTGACAAAAATTCCTGCATTGTTGATACTTGTTCGTACAACAGGCATTGATCGCATTCACGACCGTGGTTTTTTTCGTACAGGCCTTATACCAAGGGTTGGACTGACTGAAATTCCGTTCCCCCTGGCCCCAACTGTTCAGGGGGAGAACACAAAAAAGAAGTAGGAATGCTAACAGTGGGTTTTTCAACATCGTTTCAATGGGTAAGCCCTGTCTGCTCATTTCCTCACCTTCCGTGGTGATGATCCTTTCCCCAATGCGGACCCTGTAAAAGAAGGATGACAGTCCACCCCATCCCGTTGGTTCATGTCAGAAAACCTCTTCTCGCAACCAGCCGCCCACCGGAGACTTTTCTCGGCCTTGAAAGGAAAATTTGACGACCCCTTCACGATCAGACCGCATTAGTGCTGCCCTTGAATTCCCCCGATAGAAAATACAATGCCCCTCAAGGGCTGATGAGCCCTGAGGGGCATTGTAGATTACCTTCCCGTATGACAGATATGACGGGACAACCTGTTCGCCATTGCATACTCCGGCCAACCGCCAATGGTGAAGGATGGTCAACGTGAATGTAAGGTTGTTATGCCTTGTGGACCTCTTGGAATAAGGCCGACCCTAAAGGTTTACATCGATCCTTCCCTGCCAGATTACATCTCCACCCGCAACCCAAGGGTACCGGCATAGTTATCAAATTGAGAATTGCCAACCATCGCCCGGAAATTGACATACGGTTGCCACCCATTCGGAAGGACCGCAACCAGCCCGGCTCCTACATTGAAAAAATTCCGGACCGGGACCTCGTTTTGAAAACGAAACGTGGTCGGATTGGCGCGAAGATCTTCAACAAATTGAGCGGTAATGAAACGTTGGGAATTGGCAAATTCATGGATATATTCCGCGTTGGCTTGGGGAACCAAGACCCCAAAGCTGGTATTGACCGCGTAGGAGGCGAAAATGCCAAGAACGCTCTGCAAGGAATTCACCCATTGATCCGCATACCGCAGATCCACGCCAGTTCCTCCAACCTCGGAATAATCATGGATGTGGGTGTTTGAATAATTCAACCCTGCTCGAGGTCCCACCGTGAGGTTTCCGAAGGGATGATCGTGTCCCCAAAGGATACTCGCCGTAAAAATGTCTCCGTCCGCATCGCTGGACGAAGTGCCTACCGCGGTTCTATCAGGGGCACCGCCCGATCCGTTGATTAACAAGTTGACGGCCCGGCTCACCTCATTGGAGGTGCGTGAATAGCCACCAACAACCTGGATAAAATTTTCGTTGTCAATTTGGTAGAGGGCATACACAGTGGGACCATAGGAGGTGATTCCGAAAGACCCTCCTCCATCGAAATCTCCATCTTGATCCGAAAAGTTGACGGCAAGACCGACCACAAGGTTGCTTCCAAATCGGTAATCGCCCCCCACCGTGATCCCGGCAATCGTAGAGTCGTACCCGTCTTGAAAGGTTGTGCGGTCCCGATTCAAGGCTTCAAATTGACCTGACCCGAATAGACTGAAACCGTTCCACTGCTGTCCGGCAGAGAAGGAAGCCGATCCCGTCCCTCCTCCTGACCCTGATTGCGCCATCGGGCTACTCACGGATTCCAACAATGCCAAGGGAGAGGCCATCCAGTTTTGACGAAGGTTCACTCCACCGGATCGAGCCTGATGGTTTTCCTCCTCTCCCCTTGCTTCTTCCAGCCGTCGCAACACAGTACTGTTTTGAACCGAGACACCGGTCGTTTGCACTGCGGCGGCTCCTCCCCCAGACGAATTCCCTGTGGAACCGGTTCCGGGAATTCCACAGAGGGCGGCCAGGTTGGTTCCTAGACCTGCGGTCGATCCGCCGCTTAAGGCGGCACAATTGTTTGTCAATAATCCCAACACCGCTTGATCGAGCGTCTGCCCCCAAGCTGGACTTCCCAGGGGGCTGAACAATGTTACACAGAAGATCGGGATGATCCATCGTTTACCAAGGTTGGATTTTGCTTGTGCGTTATTCCTGGTTGTGCCTTTAGTTGAAACCGTGGTCCATAACATAATTTCCTCCACCCCCTTAAATTTCATGAAACCGATCAAACAAGAAATTCTTTGAACCCTTCGTCCTGTTTTTCCGACTCACCTGTAAAAGCAGCCAATCGTCCAGGTAATTTCATCCCAGATTCACGATGTTGCAAGAAGGCGGCTATTGTACGTAAAATGGGCAAAAAACTACAAGGGTAAAAGTATCGTGCGAAAGTTAATTCCTGGCACAACATTCTGGATTGCATCTTCGTATATTGTGGCGACCGTCATACTTCTTTTGGGGTGTGCTGGTCATTCTCAGGAATCCTCTCCAAGTTCAATCCCCACTTCAACAAAAACACAACCGCAACTCTCTGGAGATGAATTTGTTGTCGTAGATTGTCTGCTCCCAGGGCAAGTACGCCGCCTAGGGACCCAGGTAACCTATGTCACCCCACGGCGACCTATCAAAACGACGGCGGAGGATTGCAACATTCGCGGAGGTGAATATGTTGCCATGGACCGCGCTGACTATTCCACGGCACTGGCCTTATGGTTGAAAGAAGCCGAAAAGGGAAATTCTCAGGCTCAATACTACGTAGCCACCATGTATGAAAAAGGGTTGGGCACTTCTCCAAATTATCAACAAGCCGCCAACTGGTACCAAAAAGCACTCGACCAGGGTTTCTCGCAAGCGGCAGTAAATCTGGGACGGCTGCATGAACAGGGATTAGGCGTTTCGCCCAATCAGAAAGAGGCATTTCAAATTTATGCCAAGGCTTCCGGTCTCAACGACAACAAATTGGCCATGCTCATTCAAGACGACATGGCAGCAAAAATTCAGACATTGGAACAAAAACTGGCACATCGCGAAGGAGAAATCGGAAGTCTTGAGAAACGATTGCAAGAGGCCAATCAAAAACTCACGGAGTCACGCCGACGATTGGAGACACAACAGGGGACCTTACGCATTGAGCATCAAAAACTTGTTGAATTGGAAAGTCGATACAAGACCGCTCAAGCCGACTTGGAAGTTGCTCGCCAACAACCGGATCAAACGACGGTCATCGCTCAATACGAACAAGACGTACAGAATCTCAAAATGGAAGTGACCCGCAGACAGGAATCGCTGAAATTAAAAGATCAAGAAATAGCCGGCCTTTCGCAACAAATCCAGGATTTGGAAGAAGAGATCAAAAAGGCGCCTCCCGCGATTCAAACAGCGAGCGTCGTGGATCTCGGTTTTGAAGGACCTAAAATCGAAATTATTGACCCGCCACTGCTCCGCACGAGGGGAATCAATGTTGCCAAAGATGAAATGAGCCTGGCGGTAAAAGCCGAAACCAATAAGCGGATCACCGGACGCGTCCTCGCACCGGCAGGCCTTCACATGCTGTCAGCCAACGGCCAACCGGTTACCGTCAATGACAATATGGTTTTTACGGTTGAACTGCCCATGCTGCATCCGGGAGATCAGGGAGTCCCGTTAGAAATTCTGGCCATCGATACTCAAAATAAACGAGGCATCTACCGTTTAATGGTCAAGCCGCAAACGGCTTCTTCTCCGAAAATCGTCTCCCCCCCTATTCCAGACCGATCGAAGTTTGGAACGTACTATGCCCTGGTCATCGGCAATGATTCATATACACATTGGGCACCTCTCAAAAATGCCATTGGGGATGCCAAAGCCATCGCCTCGGTCTTGAAACAGCGATACGGTTTCCAAGTCAACATGTTGATCGATGCGAAGCGTCATCAAATTCTCAAGGCCCTCAATGACTACCGGAAAATCTTAACGGAAAAGGATAATCTTCTGGTCTATTACGCAGGGCATGGATATTGGGAAAAAGATATCGACCGTGGCTATTGGATTCCAGCAGATGGGGAAATGACCGATAATTCCAACTGGATTCTCCTTCCAACGATTATCGACCTTTTACAATTGATGTCAGCCAAACATGTCATGATCGTGGCCGATTCCTGTTTTAGCGGGAAGTTAACCCGAACGTCCCTGGCGAAAATTCGGCCGGGCTTGTCGGAAGAAGCCAGGATGGATCTCCTGAAAACCCTGGCGACAAAACGAGTCAGGACCGCCATGACATCCGGAGGCCTCAAACCGGTTTTAGATGAAGGGGGAACCGGGCACTCAGTGTTTGCACAGGCCTTTCTGGGAGTCTTGCAAGACAACGCCACCGTGTTAGAGGCAGAACGTCTGTTTTGGGCAGTCCGTACAAGGGTCTTAAGCGATGCCAAGCGATTAAATTTTGAGCAAATCCCCACCTACGACCCCATTCACATGGCAGGGCACGAAAGCCTTGGAGACTTTATTTTCGTCCCCCAAGGAACCTAGGCTCATGATGAGGGCCCCAAAATAGTTGCCTCCCTCTATTTTTTCATTCCTCTCTAACTCATATACACAACCACATCCTCAAAAATACAACCCTAGCAATTTTGGAATCCGGTTTTCGGCGTTTGACATTCCCTTGCGTAGCCCTTACGTTGGCCCTTCGTCGCCCGATTGTGTTGGTACGCGAATGGCATTTTGACGGCTTTAGAAAAGGGACCGATCAACCAGGGAGTTTGTCATGTCGCACCTCATCTCCTCTTTTTACACGTTTCTTCTCCTTCTCTATTTCGTTCCTGCTGCAACTGCATTGGAACCATTATCCGATCTCACCACCATCATGCTCGATCAGAAAACTCACTTTACGGGCACCGATCAAACCGTTATTCCAGTGAATCCAGGTATTTATCTGGTTCAACCCGGTGAAGGAAATTCGTTAATCCTCAAACCGGAAGAGGGCCAGCTCGTCACTATCCAGGCTCATCCAACCGAGCACGATGAGGAATTACAACATTCCGTGGCATTGTTCCACGCCCTCGATGAGGACCGCTATTCCCTTGCCCTTCTCCAGCCAGAGGGTAAAAGCTTGGAGGCAGTTGGGTCGCTCAGCGGGGTCCAATCCCGAGCCCTCCCGTTTTTCGGAAAATCCCGTGGGTATTCAAAGAAGCAACGGAAAACCATTAAGGCTTTCGCCAAACAATTGATAAGAAATCCCTCGTGGAGCAAGGTCAAACAACATTGGGAAGCACTCATACGATCCTTCAAACGACAAAACATTCTTAAAGGCCCACCAGACATCCAGGCCGTGATTTTCGCGGTCTTTCGGGAAGCTACTCTCGAAATGCAGCGAGACCTTCGTGCCACCCTCAAGAAAAAAAACCAAATCATCTCCGCGGTGATGAAGATGCAGAAAGCGATGTATTCGTCTGCCATGTCTATCATTCGAAATCTCTAACAGTATTTGAGAAATCTGCAAGAAGAAATTTGGCTAGGAACGGCAGGTGGGAAACTCGATCTCTTGTAAAAGAAATTCCTAGGCGTTGGATTTGGCCCAGAGGTTGGGTGGCTCACCGGTTGATGTAATTGGAGCCTCTCCCCAATCCTAAGAATATTATGGGGAGAAGTTTCTGGTCACCAGAAGATGAGGAATCGGCCGCCTCCCTATTGATGTCGAAACCAGCGGGTCACCCGTAGGTCTTCACCCGCACTATTGGCAAAGAAACTCGTCGGCAGGATGGTTTGCTGCTGATTGGGTAGCGCTGGAAAGATCAGCGGCTGCTGACTGGGTTGGCTCTGACCATATCCGTTGGGAATAATGGCAGCCTGTGTCACCGGCTGAAAAGAGCCTTTCGCCGGCCGTTCCCGTCCGGAGATTTCCTTCATAATGGCTTCGATATCTGGTCGAGGTTGCAAGGACGCGACGAAAAAGATGGTCTCAACCCCCCGCACCTGATCCATGCTAAACCAATTCGACTCGTCGGGCAGGATAAACTGTTGCCCGCTGGTGACCGGATTGGCAAAGGGGTTGTTGGGAGGAGGAAACAGACCTTGAGCCCATCCAGACCCATCTATAGCAATGACATAAATATACCCCTCGACATTGCTTCGGAACATGATCCGGAACTTATCTCCGGCGTGAGGATCCCCACGGCCATCCCGAAGGATTTCCCCATCCTGGATAGGAAGCACGGTGACCGTTCCATTTCGGATCGTTTTTTTGACCAATAGGACATCTAGACTGACGGGCACGACATCTTCCGTTAGACCGCTCACCCCCCCTTCTACTCCCGCACCCACCTCTACAGTTTGAGTGACCGGGGCACAGGGATTAGCCTCTGCATTTCCAATCACAAAATGTCCGGATACTTCTCCCGGTCCAAGTTCTTCCACTCCTCTGGATTGGACGGCCGGGACAAACTCCTCTTCAGGGATGGCTTCCGGATCGAATCCTCCTTCAAACTCTTCTCCACCCACGATCTGGCCCTCAGCTCCAGGATCGAACCCTTCTTCCCCTTCAAACCCACCCTCGGTACCATCCTCGAATTGAGGGACTCCGCCTTCCGGACCTACTGGCGCAACAACGGGTGAGGGCTCCGCTTTCTTCTTGGGCGTGATGAGATTCTGAAGAAGCGTTTGTAATTTTTCTCCATAATGTTGGCTGAAGTTGGTCGCAGCGGTTGACAGGAGGTTACCTCCGATTTGCATGATCGACCCCATCAAGGTTGTTGGCTGGGCCGAAGCAGGGTTTTGGGAACAGGGATCTCCGACACCTTGGGAACTCTGTGCCGGAAAAGACGCGCAGGAGACAGCACTACAGAATAGGATGATCAGAATGGCCCGTTTCATGATGCGATCTCCCTATTGATGACGGAACCAGCGCGTAACCCGCAGGGCTTCGCCGACTCTCTGGGTAAAAAAGGTCGTGGGAAGAATCCCTTGGTTTGTGCTTGATCCAGCTGGGAGCACAAAGGGAGACGTTCCCTGAATGTGATTTTGATACGCTGCCGGTAAGATGGCCGGCTCTCGAACCTGTTCCGGAGTATCCTGGGGATGCCGCTCGCGTCCTGCGATTTTGGACAGAATGCCCTCTAAATCATCTCGTTTAAAGGGCGATGCGACAAAAAAGATGGTTTCAATTCCTCGAAACTGATCAAGACTAAACCAATTCTCCCCTTCTGGAATAACATACTGCTCACCAGGTACAATGGGATTGGCAAATGGAGAGGTCAGAGGAGGAAACACTCCTTGAACCCAGGCCGACCCATCGATGGCAATAACATAAACATAACAATCGGTATTGGCTCTGAACATGATCCGGAACTTATCACCGGCATGAGGATCACCGCGGCCATCCTTCAGGATGTCTCCATCACGAATGGGAATAACCGTTACGGCTCCATTGACCACCTTTTTTTTCACCAAGGCAACATCCAGTTGAATCTGGCTCTCTGCCATTTCTTCTTGACCGGTCATCATCGCAACCGACCCTTCAACCGGTGATCCAGCTTCAGTGGACATGACGATGGCTTCCTCTTCGACTGGAATTCCCTGAGAACCGGCTACGGCTCCTTCGGGGCCCGTAAACTGATTGCCCCCCCCAGCGATGCCTGGCTGAATCCCGGTGGTCGTGGGTCGATAGGGTTGGGAAATTTGTTGGAGCATGTGGTTGACATCCTGGGCATAACCAGGCCCATAATTTTTATTACTGGTCATGAGGAGATTCCGGCCAAACTCGATGGCCGCAGGGATGAGAAAAGGCGCCGCGGCACAGGAAGTGAGGAAAAATAACCCTATCGCCACTCCCAAAGTTGAATATCCGTGAAATTCTTTCCGTGATCCCTTGAGCATGAAATCTATTCCCCTCTTCGATCCTTCTTCATGACGGTTGGTCGCTTGCACCGCGAAAAAGGTTCATGGATTGTAATCTGGCCTTCTTCGAGGGGTCAATGAACAGTCTATGACATCCTCTTATTCCACCCCATTTATACGCTTGCCTGGATTCCAAAGACTATAGAGATTGGCCAACTTACCATTTCTTTCAGAAATTTCAAGATGTTGGCTGTATCACAGGGGTCCTATTGTCCCTTCTAACCAAATATGTTAGAGCATTTCGTCTCGTTTCGGGCCCTACCTCGAACATTTGGAATAATGGAGACGACACACCTGCATACCATCACCGATGGGGAACTCATGGCCTCCATTGCGGAGGGAAGTAGCGCTCACTATGAAATCCTATATGATCGCTATGCCACCAAGACCTTTCATTATATAAAAACCTTGGTGAATGAAGACTCGGTTGCAGAAGATGTGGCTGCAGAAGCAATGATAACTGTTTGGAAACAGGCACACACATTTCGGAGGGAATCCCGGGTCTCAACCTGGATCTTCGGGATCGCCCGGCATAAGGCCTTGGATGCCCTCAGGAAAGTCGTCCGGCACGAACAGCGTACTGTGTCTTCCGACGAACTGCTGACCTTGGCGGATCCGGACGAATCTCCTGTTGAGACGATCGACCGGGAGCAAACGGGAGCAGCCACACAACGAGCCCTGACTAAACTCTCCAAGGAACACCAGGAAGTGTTACGATTGGCTTTTTATGAGGAACTGCCCTATGAAGAAATGGCCACCATCCTGGAAATTCCGGTCAATACGGTTAAGACGAGGGTGTTTTACGCCAAACAGCAGTTAAAGAAATTGTTGGGACCTTTGGTCAAGAAAGAATCTGCACCATGAACGACTCTTCCGAGCTTCCACAAGATGTTCACCCGGTGGCCACGCTCTTGCCCTGGTATGCCAACAATACCTTGACCGATCGGGATCGTGCAGAAGTAGCGGAACATTTATCTCACTGCCCGTCCTGCCGGAACGAGCTTGAGGAAATCCAGGAACTCGGCTCGCTGCTGCGTGAAGGTTATTCTGAGCTTCCGGATCCGAGTCCCCACATGAAAGAGAAGGTGCTGGCTGCCGTCGGTAGCGCCCCCCTGTCTTCCTCCATACCGAAGGAAGCCGTTAAGCCAAGCCCGCTCCTGGCTCCAACCCTGTTCGACCATATCAATTCTTTTTTAAGGGGTTTGCTCGCACCCAAATGGGCTCCCGCATTGGCCGCAGGACTCCTGATGGTTCAATTTGGAGCCATCATGTGGTCCTTGAATTCCGGCCCCATTGGCCAAACCAATGGCGGTGAAATCTATCAACGCGGAATCCCAATGGCTTCGGTCTACTTGGAGATTACCTTTTTAGAAACCACCCAAGAGCGAGACATTCGCCAGGTGATCCGTTCCTTGGAAGGACATATTGCAGACGGCCCTACAGAAGAGGGAACCTATGTGATCGCTATTCCCGGCGAGACCTCCGTAAATGTTCAGCAGGTAGTGGAATCCTTGAAGAGCCGACAAGATATTATCAGCAGAATTGAATTCAAAGAACCTTGAACCTCTCGTCTCGAAGGTACGACCTACCTTCAGATATGGATAAGGGCATTACGTAATGTAGTCCTTATCATAAGATTTCGAACTAACATTCTGAGGGAATGCCATGAAAACCTTACGGTCGCTACTCAATCGAAGACATGTCGCCTTGCTCGTCATTCTTACCTTTCTTCCCATTCCTTGGACGACCTTCTCCTCGTTCGCAGCCTCGGACCCACCTGGTGTGGGTCGAGCCCTCCTGATCGGGATCAACAAATATAAAGCCATCCCGTCTTTGTTCGGATCGAAAAACGATATCAACCGCATGCGGGAAGTGTTAATGACCCGATTCGGATTTCAAGACAAATACATCACCATGTTGCAAGATGAAGAAGCCACCCGACAGGGAATTCTGGATGCCTTAAACACCTTCGTCAAAACGGTGGGGCCCAACGACACCGTGTATATCCACTATTCCGGACATGGTTCGCAGGTGAAGGATCTCAACGGAGATGAAAAAGACGATGGCAAGGATGAAACGTTGGTTCCTCAGGACGGCCGGTCAGGAAAGGTTCGGGACATTACCGATGATGAATTGGATCAGATTTTTTCTCAATTACCCACCTCTCGGGTATTCATTGTATTGGATTCCTGCCATTCGGGAACGGCGACCAGGGGGGTGCAATTTCGGACCAGATCCATCCCCCCCGATACTCGACTCTCCTTATATACGAACGCAATGGTGTCGACTCGAGCGGTGGTGCCCCTGCTTTCCGAAAAGTATGTCCTTATGACCGGTGCGGCCTCTCACCAGGAAGCCCTCGACGGACCCATCGACGGCCGCTATCACGGATTCTTCACCTATGCCTTATCCAAGAGCCTGAGCAACGCTCCTGTTTCCGCCAGCCCACGGGAGATCCTGGCCGGAGCGGAGCGGGAACTGAAACGGATCCAGAGCCAAATCGGACGGGCCTCCATGCCGGAACCTCAATTGGAAGCGCCCAAAAACCGCATGGATCAGCCGTTACTGACCCTCACCGATTCCGGATCAAACACCGGAACATCTGACAACAAAGTTGCCCGGCTTCCCTGGGCCATGGTTCATCCCACCTCAAAGGGGAAGGTTGCTCTCGCCAAGGCCGGTCATTTGGGCGCCGTCCCTGACAGCCTGTGGGCCATTTATCCCCCAAACGAACTGAAATTCGTTCCCGGAAAAGCTCTGGCCGTCGCACGCATTCACAACATCACCGCTGACAACGCCTTGGCTTCTTTGGAGCCGGGTAATGCCACAATCCCGGATCGATCAAGAGCGGTGCTTTTATCGGCTCCCTCTACTAGCAGATCGGTTCCCGTTCAATTCCGTTCCGTTCCAAAAAATAAACGGCAACAGCTTGCCGATTCGCTGAAGCGGAAACTGGGCAAGGTTGAAATTGTCGGTCCCGGGGCCTTTGCCCGATTCGTGGTGGATTTAGAAGGTGATCGTGTACGAATGTTCAGTGCCGATGGACTGGAAGAAGTCGCGTCGGTCTCCCTTCAAGATGGGAAGGGGACCAACGAAATGGCCGCTGTGGTATCACGCAGCGTGACCGCCACCGAGCTTATGACCCTGGAAAACCCTTCGACCCAATTGGACATTCAGGCCAGAGTGGTCACGGGACAATCCACACAACGGGTCCCAACACAGATTGCCATGACAAGGGGCATCAAAGTGGTCGCTGATTTGGCACCTTCCCAATATCATATTCGCCGACCTTCGGAACCTCGCTCTCAAGGCAATAGCCTTCAATTGGAAATTCAAACCAATGCCGACGGGTACCTGACCATTGTGGACGTGGACTCGGAAGGGAATGTCAACCTGCTATTTCCCAACGATTATCAAAACCCGAACTTTCATCCCGGCGGGTTCATTCATGGACATACCCAGGTGAGAATTCCCGATAGTCTCAACTCGGGTAACCAAGCTGGATTCCATTGGGACTATAGCCCTCCGGCAGGAACCGATACGCTCCGATTGTTCTTCAGCACGGATGCCGACACAGCCCAAGTGATCAGACAGGACATCATGGCCGCCGCCGCATCAAAAGTCACCACCAGAGGTGGACAATTGGTTCGGGGAGCCAAAGAAGGCCAGTTGGAAGACTTGCGAAACAAACTGGCACAAAAAGCTACGAGAGGCTTGATTGTGGTTGCCGATGAACCAGCTTATGAGGAAGAACCTCCAGCCACTCCCGTGATGGAACCGGCAGCAGCGAGGGAGCCAGAAGAAACCGAAGAAGTTTCGGAACCTGAAATGGTCGCCTCTGCCATTCCAACATCGACTTCAGCTCAGGAAGAAGAGGCAGGGGCGGATTGGACGGCAACGTCCGTCACCATCCTGATCAGTAATTAATCGTAAGTTGGGTGATGATAAAACGAGAAGGAAGGAAAATGGCGTCCCCAACGGGATTTGAACCCGTGTTACCAGCGTGAAAGGCTGGTGTCCTAGGCCAGGCTAGACGATGGGGACGTTGAGAATTGACCCGTAGTTGTAACCTACAAAGGGTACGGGCTGCAAGGGCTGACTTGCCCTATCCCGCTGAAAAAATCTGTTCGACTCCTGTAATGGAAGTCCTCTGTTCAAGACTAGTCCATATCCTTGTTCTGAATCTCAATAATAATAGGACAATGGTCAGAGAGACGGCGATAAGCAGCTGGCATGGCTTTATGGGTTCGCTGGCAGGCCAGCAGTCGACAATAACCTGTCATCCGCACCGCTCGAACCGTCACCTCTTTCATAGCTTTGGAGATTAAGACATGATCCAACCACCCACCCCGTCCGCGAAAATACTCGGTACACTTCACGTCGACCGGGAGATCCAGGAACCCCGGTTTTTCCCTTCGGACGAAACGATGGAAATACTTTAATTCTCGTTTCTGCGTATGTCGATCCCCGGCACCAATGGTATTAAAATCCCCTAACACAACAATATCCGCATCCTTGGCCACCTTGTCCTTAAATGCTCGATCAAGTCGATTTAAGGCGAGTTGACGATCCTCAAGGGCAAACACGGTGGGACCAGATTTAAAATGAACTCCTGCCACATGAAAGTCCACACCTCCCGGGTCCTGGGATTTGACGTAGGCATAGCGAGCCGGACGATAGCCTTTGGCACAAGCCTGTTTGCTTGATGTGGCTTTGGGGTTCAATTGCCACAAGGCTTGGTGGTCTGATAAGGACACGCGCTTTCGGTTCCATAAAAACCCAACATGATGTCCGTCCTCATACCCGCAGGTCTCAAGCTGCACGGTCCAATCTCCGTCAGTCAGTTGGTTCAGTCGGGGAAGGATCGTCTGCCAAGCTTCTTGAGCTTCTGGCGTGTCTAAAATTTCTTGAAGTGAAAACAGATCGACATTCATCCAGGCTAAGACACAAGTCAACCAGGGAAGATCTGTCGGTTCATGAGCATTACTCGGATCAGGTTTCAATTCTCCGATAGGGAACCACCGTATATTCCAGGAAGCAAGACGGAGTCGATCCCGTTGACTTTCAGCCATCCGACCTCCTGCATGAACGACCCCTTGGCAAGACTCTCCCCCAGTCCAAACCCTGACTTCGTCGTCAGAGGCTTCGAGCATGGTAAGGCCTCTTGAGGAGGTGTCTGTCTTGGCTTGGGCACACACGATCAACAGCGACATCAAAAACCAACAAGCGAGCCCTACAGACCCTATCACCCTACACATACCATGCTCCCTTCACCACTCTCTATTCCGGTAGGAGAAAGGCCTTTACTCATCTCCCCTACTCTCAAACTCGGATTTATCAATTCCCTCGGAGACTTGACTGCATAATTCCTCAAATTACTTTCTATACTGAAAGGACTCATTATAATAAGAATCGTCCTAAATTCCTCTTTCCCCTTTGGTTCTAGACGATTGTCTCGATAAGGATTCTTATGATACACGATCTGTTCGCACGAGTTCGAACCTATTCCCTACATGTCTATGCCCTCATTTTCCTTTCAGGGTTTACGGGTCTGGTCTATGAGGTGGTTTGGCAAAAATACCTCGCCTACTTTTTAGGAAGCCACGGGAAGGCCACTGCGATTATTCTCGCCATTTTTTTCCTGTTTCTGTCACTGGGCTACCACTTCTTCGGACGCTATGGTCATCGACTTCACCACAATAAGCTTCTTCTCTATGGCATCATTGAAGGACTCATCGGACTCTATAGCCTCATCTCCCCTTCCATCTTTACGATGCTGGCAACCTCATTTCCCTTTTGGAGCTCCCATCCGGCTCTCGACCTGCTCTTCAGTATCCTGTTTACCGCTTGCCTCATTGGATTCCCGACCTTTCTCATGGGAGGGACCATTCCCATTTTAGCGGATGCGCTGATTGCCAAGCCCGAACAGAGCCATCGCATCCACGCCATAATCTATGGCACCAATACAGCCGGTGCGTTTGGGGGCACCCTTTGCGCGGGATTTTTCTTTCTCGAGTGGTGGGGCCTCCCCCTGACTTTGATGTATACGGGGCTTGTCAATATCGGTATCTGTGCCATCATCTATATTGAATATAAAAACAATCCGGACGCCTACCAGGGGCTCCCACTCGATCAAGCTCAACTGCCGTTAGAGATAGAGAAACCCGGTGTCTCCACTGGGCAATGGGCGGTCCTGCTGGTCTCCTTCATGTCAGGGTTTTATGTGTTTAGCCTTGAAAACCTCATTATTCGGATGGCCGGAATTTCTCTTGGAAGTACGACCTATACCTTTTCAATCATTGTCGCGGCCTTCATACTCGCGTTAGCACTTGGCAGTCTCTTTATCAGCCTGTTTCAAAAGATTATCCACTATCGAATACTCATTGCTGTCCAAAGCCTCCTTCTGCTCGCATGGTTTGCCATTTACCTGTCCATCCCAGAATGGCCTATATGGTTTTCTCGTGTGTATTTTGCCTTCACACCCTTTTATTTTAACTTTTCCATGTATTGGGCTGCTGTGTTCGTCCTCTTTGTCATGATGCTTCTCATTCCGGTGGGACTCATGGGCATGAACCTCCCACTCCTTTTCAATTACCTGAAATCCCAGCGTGCTCATTTCAGTCACACCGTGGGGAAAATCTATTCGGTCAATACGCTAGCCAGTACCTTAGGAGCCTCGATTGGAGGATATCTCCTCTTTTACTTTTTCCGATTTGAAGAAGTCTTTCAACTGAATTTAATCCTCATGGCCGCCACGATTCCCTTGGTTGCGTATCTAACGGCCCAACAAAATTGGATCAAGGCGGGATCGCTGGGATTGGGAGTCATCGCTACAATTGCCGCCCTCCTCATCCCGGCCTGGGGCGAGCAGTCATTTAGTCCCCCGCCACGGATCATGAAACTCCAGAACCGCCCTGACATGAAAATCCGTGAAGAGTGGGCCAAACAGTTACGACAATTTACCCATGTGGCGAATATTCACGGTCCAGATAGTATGGTTGATATTTTTGAAGAGGAAGATGGTGAGGCGAATCTCTATGTGAATGCCCAACCCATTTCTCATACCAAACGAGATCGACAAGTCCGAGCGCTCAATGCCCTCATGGCCATCTATCTGACGCCTAAGGTCGAACAGGCTTTTTTTGTCGGACTCGGCCCAGGGTTGGGCCCATCACTGGCCACGCATCTCCACGACATTCAGACCGTGGAGGTTGCGGAAATATCCAAGGCCACGATTGATGCCAGAGACTATTTCAAAAAATTCCACGGGGCCTATGCGGCACAAGAAGATAAATTACGGATTATCCACTCCGATGCCTTTCGCGTCCTTCGGCAATCACGCGACACCTATGATCTCATCGTCTCCGAGCCAGCCCATCCTTGGATCACGGGGGTCGAAAACCTCTACTCCCTTGAATTCCTGGCCCTAGCCAAATCGAAAATGAACCCCCATGCCGTCTATGCCCAATGGTTTCCGCTCATGGGAGTGGATGACGAATCAATGATGACCATTATCAATACCTTCCAACATGTCTTTCCCTGGGTCACCTTGTGGTCGCCGCAGGATGGAGTGGTCCTCATCTTGGCCTCTCCCACCGTGCGAGAGCCTCACCCTGAACGGTTGAAGGCCGTCTACGAAAACTATCAAGATGTGTTTCAAGAGTTTGGTCTTAACCATTATTTGTCCCCGCTGGTCCTGCAAATCATGAGTCAGCCGGCACTGTCAGAGTTTTTAACGAATTTCCAAGGTACGCAGTCCATTGAATTTCCTAAAGTGGCCTTTCGAACCGGTCGCTCCCTCTTTGCGCGAGACATCGCCGACCTCCAACGGTTTATTCTCAAGGTGCTCGAACCACCCGATGGGACGAAAGACTTTCGATTCATTTATGAGAAACTGCCTGAAGCCCAGACAAAGGAATTCTTTCACATGGCCGTGAAGCCGGTCTCTCAATTTAAAAGCAGTTTTAAATCGGTGAATATGCGATTCAAGCTGCTCTACCAAGACGCCTTTCCGGAAAATGAAGATCTGGATGTTCCCGAACAGACCTTCAAGGGCTATCAATACTTCATGACTGGAGATGAACGATATCTCGCTGAAGAGAATTTGCAGAAAGGCGAAACCCTCGGGAAGATGTACAAGCAATATATTGCTCTCATTAGTGCCTCCTTACCCGCTGACTACAAGGCCCTGACTCGCCTGATTCCCGAACGCTGTGCGGATGATCAATGCCAACATGCCGTCGGTCTCATCAGAAAAGTAGGGAAGGTCGGCTTCAAGACCACAGCAGGTTACCCCAATCAGACCTCACTCGAATCGATGGAAACTCCAGGGAACCCCTAGCATATACCTACATCAGGTCGCTTCAGTCAGCCAGCTCGCACAGGCAAGACCTCTGAACAAGAAGGGTAGAATCGACGATTTGAAGCCTTCCTGACTCGGAAAGACTTTATCGCCAATAAAATATTGTCAAAGGACGCATGAGTTCATGCTGTAGGGAAGGGGTAGACTAAGGTACATGAAGCTGCAAGATCTCCGCTCGATCTCTTAACGTGGATGAACCAATCTCCCGATCAAGGAGTCATGGCCGAGGGACTCGTTCCTTCTTCAAGGTAAGATCCCTTGACCCATCCAACCTGATCTTGGAATCGTACCCGACACCACCGTAGAGAGAGTGCCACCTCACGTTCATGCTCGGAAAACCGTTCCCAGTCAGAAAGGGTAAACTCTGGACTACAACCTAAATTTTCAAGGTGCAAGAATCCAGAAGGAATACGGGCCAGGATTGAGAATTCGACTGAGGGCCCTGTTCGTAGGTTCAGGTGGTCATGGAGGGGGACCGCCTGAACGGCCCAATAGTCAGGACCATCGGCCTCGGCCTTCACCGCATCGCAGAAGGCCCCAAGCAGAAATCCCATCAACAACAGGGAAAAGACTATCGGATACCTAGTAGGCATCCGGATGAATAAAAGCCAGTTGGGAGAGATGGGGTAAGGCCCGTTTTCCGGGACAAGCGGTATTCTTAAAGTCCTGGTGGACATAGACGGCACGATCCACAGGTCGCACCGAACCAAGATTCTTCATGGCGGGAAACGTCCCATAGTCAGGATGACTTGGTGCATACCTAAGCCACCCTAGAAATCCTGAGAGCAAGTACATACGCTTCGCAATTTCAATTCCTGGGACATCATCGTCGTGAAAGTTTCCAGCCAAGGCAATCCCAATTCCTGCGGTATTATGCCCCTTCGTATGAGCGCCCGTACGATCCTCCCCCCGTCCTTCACACACGACCAGACTATTTTTCCTGGCCAGTAAATACACGAGGAAACTATACGGCACATCATTGCCGAGATCTGGACGAATCGTTTGCATGCGTCGCATATTCCGGTAGATTTCAGGCAAAGTTTCCCATACCACGGGAGAGGCATCACTCCGATCAGAGACCACGGTATGGTGGAGAATCACATGTGTCCGTTTCGTGCGAGGCACACGGTGACCCAGTCGAGGAAACGAACGCTTCGCCCCCCATCCCGTACGATCCACAAAGATTAATCCAGGAAGAATTTCAAATTTAGCCATAGAATTACAATGCCTTTCTCTACAGAGGGATCGCCCTCCTCCTCAAAAATTATGAGTACCTGTCAGCCGGCAGTGCAATGATGTCGAAAGGATGAACAAGGAATACCAAAGAATGCCTTGGAAAAGTAATGGGATGCTTGTATCACGTTTTCGCTGCGAAGACTATGACCCAGATCACAGCCCCATGTAACATTATCACTTTGCAAATAGAGGTACAAACCGGTCACAATAGGAGCCATACTTTTCTCTTAGGCGACTGACAAGATAGACCAGAAGGTGTATCTAACTGAGACTTTCACATGAATGGAGACATGCCGGCTCGGGAGTATTGTAGGTACCGTACAACCTTGAAACGTCAGGACCTTTTAAAAGGCAAGCTCTTCTGGATCATGCTTACAGCCATCACGGTGCTAGTTGGGACGCTTCCCTTCTCCTATGCCAACCACCAGGACCATCTTGAACAACATGACCGTTCCGATATGGACAAAGCCGAGGGATCGGGGCATCCAATACCTGGCCTACCCTTCCAAGTGTTTACCTCCCCAAAAAAGAAACCTACGGCCTCACCACAAAAATTAGAAACCGACCTTCAGCGATCATTACTGCAATCGTCAGCACAAACCGTCGTGGATGCCTTTCACCTCATGGGCCAACATCGAAAAAAATACCGCCGTTTTAATGAAGCACTCGAAAAACAAGCGTTAGAAAAAGTGGTTATTGAGCCGCATGTGCTGAACCGCGAGGGAAAAGAATTCTTTTTTCTGGTTGCCCGTATGAAACAACCCGGGCGGGTGAAACTCTTAATTAATGGCTCCAGCTTGCAGAAACAGGGTATGCTCAATCATCCTGAAAAGCTCATTCCCCTTTTAGCGCGTGAATTTCAATGGGTCGTAAGCAAAGCGGACACCAAGAAAAAACGAAAGGCGCCCCAAGTGGCTCGAAATCTTCCACAGGCACCGATCCAAACCAACAAAGCCATAAGACAATTATCACCGGAGGAACGAACTGATCGGCTGCAAGCCCTCTTGGAGTCCTATCTCACTACCATCGATGCCTATGGCAGCCTTAAAGATCAGCCGTACTATGCCGCGAACTCTCCAAAACTTCTTGAACCGTCACAGCCAGACTCCACCATTAACTATTATGATATTCGAATTCGTGAAGCCTTACAGATGATCGTACGCGAACCCTCCTTTCAACAAGAAACTGCCAGAGCGGTCCGCAGCCTGTTAAATGGTAAAGTCTGGAATGTCTCTTTCGTTCATATTGAGTCGAGGGATTGGGCCACGAGAACTCGAGTCCTGCCAGAAGATAAGGCGGTCCTCGTGGGACCTAGGGCACAATCGATTCAGCCAGCAAAAATTCTCATCAACCTTCATCGGAAGGCCCAACCGGAAGACCCCTTTTTCTCAGATACGCAGGGACTCCCCATGGGTGCCCTCACGACGGAACAACTTGCACGTGTCATCGCGCTTGAAATTCACCACAATGTTCTTGAGAAATCTATGCGTGGCCATGTCGCGCAGGATGAAATCACCGCGCCCTCCAAATAGGTTTCTAGCACGTAGGGATTAGAGGACAGCCGAAACCTCTTGATCCATTATGAGAAAGGTGGTGGGAAATGTGGGGAAAAGCCTGTGCTACAAACACGACCCTTGCTTGTGCGATAACGTTGATGCTCTGGCTACCAGGAGTAGCCTTTGCGACCTTCGGTTGGGGGAATGAAGATATTATCTTAGACTTCGGAACTACCGTCGAAAATGGTGAACGTGCCGTTCTTCTCAATCACCTGGAATCGGGAGACCCCCCGTTCGACCTGGAACTGACCTGGAGACTCAATCACAACAACTGTCTTCTGGTAGCCATCACTCAGAGGAAGGATGGCACAACGCCTCAAGAACAGGTCATCTCAGATGACGGCCTCTTCAAGGGAAATCCAGCGCATGCTCAACTGACTCAGATTGCCAGCATTCTCCTCCAAGCCAAACCAGGACAGACTTGTTCTATTGAGGTGAGTCGTGATGAATTCATTGTCCTTGCAAAACGTGGGAGGGCACCTGTCATACGTGAGCCATTGGGAACTCAGCCGCTAGGCCATACTGTGATAGTGATGAGAGCCACCTCATTTTTTACCCCTTCGACTGTCACCATACGCCGGGGAGAAAAGGTGGTCTGGATCTATGCAGATGGGGCACATGAGCCCCATTCCGTCACTAGTGGAAACTGTCAAGACCTCAACTGTTCAGGAGGTGGGAAAGACTTTGATAGTGGCCCAACGTTGACGAAGCCCGGCCATCGATTTGAACATGTCTTTACTGAGACCGGGACGTATCCCTATCACTGCATTCTGCATCTTGGATCGATGCAGGGGACTGTCATCGTAAAACCTTAGATTCAACATATCCAATGGTAAAACGGCCATAAAGGAGAATGCCCGCATGAAGCCAACTAGAACAATCACGGCCAACCGCCGGAAATCTTCAGGGCTCCTCACGCTTTTTTCTGGACCTAGTGGTACCGGGAAAACAATGGCAGCCCGAACCTTGGCAGCTCAACTCGGAAAGCCGATACGATTTATCTCGACCAAAGGCGTGAAAAGCCGATACATTGGGGAAACGGAGAAAAATCTCAACCGGCTACTCACCTCGGCGTCAAAAAACCAATCCATACTCTTTTTTGATGAAGCCGACGCGCTGTTTGGAAGACGAACGAAAGTCACTGACAGCCATGATCGGTATGCCAATCAAGAAGTGAGCTACCTTCTCGATCTCCTTCAAACCTATCCCGGAGTGGTAATCCTCGCTACCAACCAAAAAAGCCATCTCAAAAAAGAGGCAAGAGACCGCATACCCTTTGCCATGCAGGTCATGGCTCCGACCAATACCACTGTTCTTTCATCATCCCCACGCTCTAAAAAGTAGATGCGGTGAAGAACAGGCGGCCATCCTTGCCAAGTCTCATTTTTGCAACATCAAATAGATATATGTACGTATATTTACTCCGTCACCAGTTTCCGCCTACTATATTTTATTCGTGGCAACCACAATAGGTAGGATAGATCACTCTCATAATCAGGACAAGGTGAACCCGTGCACTCCATTTCAAGAGGACGACAAGCCCTTGGTCGAGATTTAATCATTATCCTTACCCTGTTCTTACTCACCATATTTGGCATCCTGCTTCAAACCTTCTTCACATTTCAAAGCCACAAAACCGATGCGATTATCATTGACTTAGCCGGTCGCCAACGGATGCTCCATACGAAACACATGAAGGATGTCTTGTTAACCTCACAGGGCTTTACGACAGACTATGGGTACACTCGCAAGGTGTTAAATCAAACGTTAGATGCCTTAATAAAGGGCGGTCCAGCAATCATGACCCTCGGTCGAACAAAAACGATTGTGCTGCCCAAGGCCGCCACGATTGAGATCCAAGACAAACTCTTAGAACAACAAACGCTCCTTGAGAAACTTATCGCCCACGCAGACGCCTTTCTTGCCATCTCCACCGATGACCCAGCCTATGAGGAGGCGTTACATGCTCTCGAGGATCTGGGAGATACCCTTCAGGCTGTTTCCAATGAAGCAGTCCAATTACTGGACCGCTACGCTGAATCAAAAGTCATGTCAAGAATTCTGTGGCAGGTCGGAGTCGCTCTGTTTGTTGGGACCCTAGGAATCTTACTGTCTTTTAAGCTCGTCCGAACGCAAAAGGAAAAAGAACGTGAAATGATTGAACGGCAACGAGCGGAAGAGAACCTACGAAACAGTGAAACAACAACCATGGAGGCACTCAGGCGAAGCGACCGATTGAAGTCCTCTCTCCTCTCGTCAGTCTCCCATGAACTCCGTACGCCCCTCACCACTGTCAAGGCCATGGTCTCCACCGGCGTTGGGACCAACGGCCAGGAGGGGAATACCATTCCTGATGAGGTAAGAACGAGCATGATTGCTGAAATCGACTATCTCGATCGCCTCATTGACAATCTGCTCAATATGTCACGGATTGAAGCTGGGATGCTCGTTCCCGAACGTGAATGGCAGTTTCTCGAAGAATTGCTTGAGAGCGCCATCCGGCGTGTCAGAAACTGGTCGCCACATCATCGTTTCATCTCAAACTTAGATGCATCCCTGCCCCCTATTTATGTCGATGGGGTACAAATTCAACAGGTGTTGATTAACCTGCTAGACAATGCCGTAAAATTTTCACCAGAAGGTTCACAAACAGAGATACTCGCTGAATACCATGGGGATATGATTGAGGTATCGGTCTGTAACGAGGGAGTGGGAATTCAGCCTGATGATCTTGAACACATATTCGAGGAATTTTACCGAATTGAAAACGGACCCCAGCGGAATGTACGAGGCACGGGGCTAGGGCTCTCCATTTGTAAAGGCATTATTGAAGCCCATGGCGGAAATATTATGGCCCACTCGGTCGCTGAGGGAAAAACTCGAATTTCATTTTTACTCCCCCTGGAGCAAGATTCTCCGCATGAATTCCCCGTTCAACAGGATAGCCATACCTGGAGCCATTCATGACCAATGGTCTACGAATTCTTGTTGTGGATGATGAGCCCCAGATTTGTCGCTCCTTACAGGTCGGGCTGGGGGCGCAAGGTTACAGCATCACAATAGCTGAGAGTGGAGAACAGGCCCTGGAGGTTCTGCAGGCTAAAAAACCAGAACTCGCCATTGTCGACCTCCTCCTGCCAGGGATGACCGGCATTGAACTCACCCAACGCATTCGAGAACAATTTCCTATTCCCATCATTGTCCTCTCGGCCATTGGAGAAGAACCAAAAAAAGTTGAAGCGCTGGAACAAGGAGCGGACGACTATGTCACCAAACCGTTCGGCATGAATGAACTCTTAGCGCGAATTCGAACGGTATTGCGCCGCGTCACCAATCCAAAAAATCTACAGCCGACCTTTCAATATAAATCCCTTTCCATCAACTTCAATCGCCGCGAAGTAAGCCTGGACCACCAGTTGGTGAAACTCACTCCAAAGGAATACGACTTATTGACCTTTATGATTCACCATGCAGGAAAGGTTTTGACACGTCGCATGATTCTTACGGCGGTGTGGGGGCCCGGCTACGAAAATCAAGCGCAATACCTCCGCGTGTTCGTAGGGCACCTTCGGAAAAAACTTGAAAAATCTCCAACAGAACCGCAATTCATTTTAACCGATCCGGGCGTCGGCTATCGGTTTAACGTTGAGGAATAACGTCTCAATCATTTCCGACCTGCTCTAGTTGCCTCATTCAAGTATGTTGTTTACCTTCATTTCATAACCACGACTTCCGACTATTGTCATACCATACATATCTCCCGCCTCTGTCCTCCTAACTTTCAGCCTTACCTCAAGTAGGTATAACCAGTAAATCGAACTGGGCATCATTCTCCTTTATGATAAATTTATACATATTCTTCTCATTTTTATCGTCTTTTTATCCTAAGCCTCCCATCGCAATATTGTAATTTTACCTCGTCAGCCCTACAGTAATGAGGCAGGCTTTTTGATCATTTAGACGAAATGGGTTCCTAGAAAGCAGACCACAAAAAACGATCAAAAGATGAGTCGATGAAAAAATTCGACAAGAAATGCATTCTCATTGTAGACGATCACTCACAGATACGGTCCCTCTACCGGACCCTTTTAGAATTCCACGGCTACACGTGTAAAGAGGCAAGTGATGGCATTGATGCACTTTCTCACATGAAAACAACCGAATTCGACCTGGTCATTACTGACTATCAGATGCCGCGAATGGATGGAATTCAATTGTTGGAAATCATTTCCCAGGACCCCGTCCTGAAAACGACCCCAGTCATTTTTCAATCAGGGATGTTGGATGAGACGATCACCAAGAAAGCCCTCAATGCCGGTGCAAGTAGTGTTGTACAAAAGACCACAACCAAACTCACAATTTTATCTATCATCTCAACAGTCCTGACTGCTACCTATGTAGCATCCTCTACTAAACGTGGTGAGCCCGTCCAGGATCCAGGAGTAATTGTTAGTTAAAAAAGAGGAGGGCAGGCTTCATGAACTGTAGACGCTGTCACGGATTAATGGTGAGGGATGAGTATTATACCGAGACAGAAACTTCTATCGGATTTCGATGTATCAATTGTGGAGATGTCTGTGATCCCATTATTTCGTATCACCGTAAGGTTGAACTAATCTACTCTCTCACCCAGAGCGTTTCTTCAGATAATTCGTAAGGCCTACCCCAAGAAATCAGGAATACCAATCTATAGTAATCTAGCCTTTGAAGACTCGTTAGATGGAAGTAAGAGGAAGGGAAAACTGGTGAGCCGGCTCGGGCTCGAACCGAGGACCCTCGCCTTTCTTCTGCGAGGATCTCCCCTCCCCATTCAACCCGAGAAAGCCACCTCGGCACCTTCGCCATCTTATAGCACGAGCCCTCCACACTGCCTCGCCTTACATAGAATCTGACCAACTGACCCGCGGTTGAGGAAACCGCGTTCAATTTTTCACTCTACCTCACCCAGTCTGCCTTCAACCACCTCTACTAAAGGTTTAGGGCAAAGGGTTATCTGGCCGGAGTGCTAATAGAGGGGACCGGAATTGGTTTCCCACACCGCAGATCCCAGGTAGATTCTAGTCGGGGGCACTATTCTTACCTCCCCCACATAAGAAAAATTGCTCTCTTATTCCCAGCCTTTATTTCTTAAATGGTCAGGACTAAAGGCTAATCGAGACTGGAGATTACATTAAGGCTTCTGAAGTGATCGCCAATGGACTAGAAAAGTAGAACCTTCCCTTAATTTTCTTCCATATAATGCTCCCCTTTTTTGAGAGCTATTAGGTTTTAAGCGTCTTGTCCTTTTCAATGTATCGCAGAACAGTCCACACCAAAGCGGAATGACTCCACGTGAGAGGCGACACACAAAGCGGTGAACCGCTTTCAGGATGTATTTGCTCAGCCAGCACACCGGAAGGAAGCGCATTTTTTCCGCACCATTCAAGATAAGGAAGGGTCGCTTGAAGCTGCTGCTGATTCTCTGCTTGATCGATAAAATATTCTGCCAGCCAAAGTGTTGCAACAAACCAAGGATTTCCGGGAATGTCTTGCGGGCTGTCCCCCGCACGCTGATAGACATCCCCCTGGTATCTGGCGCATCCTTCAACAGAAGTTTTAAGCCATAGCTGCTCGCGTACCGCGTTGGCTGTTTCAATCATTCGCGAATTTTTAGGATCCAAAACTCCCAGAGTTGCCAAGCTTAACAGACTGATATCAATGACTTCATCAAGTTCATATCCTCGATCTACTCTGGAACCTGATCGGGCAAATCGCTTGAGGCCCTTATGGTACAGGTGGTGACTAACTCCCCCCGTCATTTCATCGGCCACGGAATCATACTTCTCGGCCAGGGAAGTATCCTGGAAGAGGTTTGCGAAATTTGCAGCGGCTCTGAGACCGGCGATCACAGATGCAACCGTATAGGTGTGCAATGCGTAACGCTCTTCCCAGAGATCATACGACGGCAACGGCAACAGCGTTTGAGGGTCACGGTAACTGACTAAAAAGTCAGCAGCTTTTTTAATGAGTGCGCTGTAGAGGGGCCGAATAAATTCTACGTCCTTCAAACTTTCGTAGTGTATCCACAGCGCCCAAAGTGTCAAGGCAGTTGAATCTTCCTGGATGGGAAGGACCTCTTGGCCAGCGACTAACCAGGAGTGCCAATTGCTGGCAAGGGATCCATCCGGATTATAATGCTGGAATAAATAGCCTTCGTCGGATAACACCCTGGCGCAAAAGTCAAAATATTTCATACACACATGCGAGTATCCAGCCTTGGCTAACGCGGCGGCAACAAACGCGCCATCCCGCCCCCACATATAGGAATAGGTATCTTTTCCAAAACGAACAATGTCTGAATCATTAGCGGCAATAATGGCTCCGCGGTTATCAATTTGAGTTCGCAATATCAGCAAACTTCGGTTAAACACGTCAGTCACGGATTTGGGCAGGTCTTGGATCTGCAGGGAATCTTGCTGTACCCATGTTTTCCAGTACTTCGATGAGCGCTTGAGGAGTTCTTCCGGCGTGGTCTTGTGAACTTCTAAATTGAGTTTGGCGACTTCGGAATAGGTCATCCCTGCCGCTATCCAATAATAGGCGATTGTTGTTCCCTTGGCGGGCAATTCCAGCCACATGCCTATGGTGGAATGCGGCGAGCCCCAGGCGGCAGCTTCCCCGCTTAGTTCTCCATTCTCAGTGTCTTGAACAGTCTCCAAACTTCCCGAGTCTTCTCTTTTCCCACAGGCAAAATGATTCACACCCCATTGGTCATGCGCCGAGCAACTGATCAGAAAATACCGGTGGATTTTGTAATGGATGACCGAACGGCTCCGAGGATCAAAATACCCCGTGCCGCCGATGTCATTTCCATAGAGATAAAAGTCATGACTGAAAAAGAGGCGGACTTGACGGGGTTTGTTTTGAAGGTTGGTTGCCTCGATTTTTTTTATGTAGATGTTCACATCCAAATCCACCACATCCGCGCATCGGAGCTCCAAACCCAAGGCCTCATTTTTTAAAAAAACATCCGTCACAAGACTCTCATTTTGATATCGTAAATCTTTTTTCCATTCAGGTCCCATCCAAGAATATTGTCCATCCACCCATACCCCAAAGCGAAACGGATGTCCGCTTCCATGGTTTTCCTGACCAATAAATGGGAAATAGACGTCCCGGATTTGATAATCCGAATCAAAATTCAACAGAAAAGACCCGTTACTTACGGGGATGTCTCTAGGCATGCCGTCCTTCCATCTACAATCCGTTCGTACAGTGCCGTATACTTTTCGGCCATACCGGCGATGGAGAAATGATCTTTCACGTACTGGCGGCAGTCACTCGGATTGATAAGGTGGATCGCATTTACAGCCGCCGCCATGGCATCGATAGAATCCACCACGAACCCTGATTTTCCATGACTGACAATTTCGGGCACAGAGCCCTTACGGAAGGCCACCACAGGAGTGCCGCAGGCCATGGATTCAATGAGCACCAGCCCAAAGGGTTCGCCCCATTGAATCGGGAAGAGAGTCGCTCGCGCATGTTGGTACCAAAGCTTTTTCTGCGCGCTATCAACTTCTCCAATATAGATGATCTGCTTATCTGAATCCAAAATAGGTTTCATGACTTGTCCATAATAATCGTTGCCGACGAACGGTTGGCCCACGTCTGTCACCAGGTCAATTGAATTCTCTATTTTCTTGAAAAACTCCCGGTCTTTTTCTTTATTCTGGACATTGCCGGCAAGGATAAGCCGGGAGCCTGATTGTTTCGCAATCTCGATGGCGATATCCTGCCCTTTATCTGGGGTGATTCTTCCGATCGAGAACAAATAGTCTTGTTTTCTAAAATGGTCTTTGAATGGATAGTCTTCCACATCAATGCCATGATGAATAACCTTTTGTCCGTTGATTAATCCCTGATGCTGCGATCTCTGGTATTCACTGATCGGGACAAAATATGCGCTTGAGGACGAAATGAGCGTCTCATTCCATTGCGTGAATCCTGCATGGTCTGCTGCCGGCACATGGAGCGTCATCACAATGGGAACAGGACTTTGGCACACTCTGTTAAAAATATATTCAACCATGTCGGCATCATGCATGTGAATGATATCAATATCACCCTGTTGCGCGCGTTGAAGTGACCTGATCAGATGGCGGCGCATCTGTTCCTGCTTGACGAGGGTGTGATCGGTGCAGTACTCGGTGAAGCTTTTTTCAATGGTCGTGAACTGCTCTCCGACAACCTGGGAATCACCTGAACAAGCAACGATCGAACGGTGACCTAACGTATGGAGTCCTTTATCGATATTATAAATAACCGTTTCGATTGGACCGTAACCTAAATTGGATCTAATCGGCCTGTTTAACGTCGCGACATGGAGCACATTCATGTATTCCTCGTTTGTCGGAGGGTAATATTTTTTTAACAATTCCGGAAATGCACAGAAAAAGCTTTAAGCCTGGTCTCTACAAACCCTACTTGTCTTGCACCCTCGGTGAACGGCACAAGGTTTTATTCAGTTACTGAAGAATCGCCAGTAAGATCCTCTTCAGTTCATCGGGATTTCTGCAACCTGAATGGTTGCAGCTCCTTACAAATGATTGACCTCTCGTTGCTCCATTGCCCTTGCCACGGCAGCCTGTAGCTTTTCCTTTTCAACCGGCTTAGCCAGATAATCGACAATACCCTCTTTCATGAATTTGGTTGCCATTTCCACATCTGGATGTCCGGTCAGTACAATGATCGGAACCCGGGGAAATTCTTGTTGAAAAAAGGCGATGGCTTCGATACCATTTACCTTCGGCATTCGGATGTCCATGATGGCAAGATCAAGGATTAAGGGATTTTCCCCACTTCTGATTTCCTGCATCGCCTTTTCTCCATCTTCGGCTTCGATGACACCATAACCTGCCTTTTCCAACGTCATCCGAACCACTTTTCGTATGTCCCGTTCGTCGTCAACCACCAATACCAACCCTTGCGTTGGTTGGCCACCTCCAAACATGTTCGCTGATTTTTGCTCGGTCATCTCGTCCCTTCCTTTCTTCGTAAGAAGTGAACGAGTTGGCTCCAAGAACTGCATACTGCACCAACTCGTACCTCCATTGATGGTAAGACCTATCTCATAGAATTGACCGCTGAATAGGCAACGCTATGTAAAAGGTACTCCCTATACCTTCCTCACTTTCGACGCGAATGGATCCACCGTGCGCATCAACGACATCCTTGACAATCTTCGTTCCCAGTCCGGTCCCGCCCTCTTTGCGGCTGATCGCCTGGTAGGTGAAGAGGCTCTCCCGCACTTCAGGAGGCATGCCCTTCCCTGTATCAATAACAGACAACACGATATTCGTCCCCGCTTCCTCTGTCCGACCCTGGACGGTGACCGACCCACCTGCTGGCGTTTCGGGAATTGCGTTGTTCACGAGATTATAGAGGGCGTTGAATAGTCGGCTCTCATCAGCTTGGATCACAGGGAGGGTCTCGAGATTTGTAACCAGGAGAACCACGTCGCGTTCAGCGGCAGGGTTCCGGAGTATGGCATAGACGCTCGAGACCACCTCAGCAATTCGGCAAGGGCCAAACTGTACCGGCCGCGTGAGACCCTTCACCGAATCGGCGAACTCTCTGACCCGATCATGAATGCGTCTGGATCCATTCTGGATCATTTCGATGAGGTCTTTCGTCAGGTCCCGACTGCGTGCCGCCACGCCGGCCACAGGCTGTGGCAACTGTCCATAAGACTCGTGAAGTTCCTCTTCGAGGAGCGCGGCTCCAGTGACGACCGGCATCAGCATATTCTTGATATCATGTGCAATGTCTCCTAGTACTCGGGCGACCTCAGCCAGCCTCGCCTCTTCGAGAAACCTCACTTCGGCACGGCGAAGGGCCTCATCGGTCTCCTTACGCTCAACGAACTGACCGACTTTGATCCCGATGTCCGCCATCATATGGAGGACATCATGATCCGGCACCCGAATTTCATGACTGAAAAACTCAATGACTCCATACAGACGTTCACCCTTGCGGACCGGAAAGCCCACCCCTCCATGAAGTCCGGCTCTCGCTGCGATAGGTGCTCGGCGGAAATCTGGGTCGGTGACTACGTCGGGAATCCAGATAGGCTTGCCTTTAGCCCAGACCTTCCCAACAAATCCTTCTCCCCGCTGAAAGATTCGTTCTCGACTGTCCTCCGCGAATTCGGATGCCTCAACCTCTGGTGCATGCCACAGGTCTACAAAGCGGAGCACCTCGGCTTGTTCATCTACGCTCCAGAACAAACCCAATTCCCAATCTAGGCTCTCACCGATGGCTTGGAGGAGTTCCTGACCTGCGTCCTCTAGTGTGGGGGACATGGCCAATACACGCGTCACCGCATATTGGGCCAGGAGACGCAGCTCCGAGCATTTCACTTGCGCAAAGGCGGCCTTGAGTTCCACGATCTGCTCCTCAACCATGTGCTCATCATCCGTGAGATTCCCAACATTATTTTTATTGAGGAACCCGTTAGGTTGTATGGCAAAACTCTTTGGAGTAAGCATGGTCGAATCGCCTCCTCTCGAAACTGTTTTTCAGCCTGACATTTTGCTGAAAAAAATCACGTTTAAGGTGGCATCCTATTTTGAGGAACCAAGAATCTTCTTCGAATACGTAAAGGCTGCCATTTTAGCTTCCTGCTCCGTCTCATACTCCTGCCGCAGATGGCCTTGGTATTTGACGATCGCTGATTCCTTTAATTCTGGAATCGTAAAGTGACATACCCAGGCACCATTCGCTTTCTGGCGTGGTATTAAGATGATTTTCTTTCCACTGGAATAGCAGGTATCAGCCATGGCGTTCTCCTCAATTACTGCCCCATCTGTTCAACAACCAAGAGGTCAGAAACCTCTTCGATTTCCTGAAGGCAATAGAGGCAGGAAAATGGAAAAACGGTTGGCCTTTCGGGCGGGAAGTCATCTGGAATCTCAAACGCAGGCTGGCCACAGTCCTCGTGGATGTAGATAATCATGATGATCCTCTTTCCTTCCTTCTCCGCAGAAACGAACTAATGGTGTTCACGGTGGACTTCACAGCACCTGTGGTGCGCCAGGCCAGAGAAGTCATCAAAAAAACGTTTCCGATGAACAGTGGGCCAAAATAGTCACACGGATCCCTCTTCATGACTCCTGAAGTTGGGAACACTTCAGCAGATAGGCGGATTCTCCGTTCCACGGGAGATGCCCCATGATCCGGCATGGGACACCTCACTCCGGTAGGATGCACGATGTACCGTTATACTTCTGGTACCGCGTCGATCGAGATCCGATCGGTTTTGTCTCGCTCGCAGCTCGCTTCCGCCATTAAGCGCTGCCCGCTACTGGCACCATCTGGGATCCTGGCCATACAGGCCTTGATGGTATCCTCGACAGCACCCGACGCCGTTTCACCAAGCCCTCCAACCTGTAAGGTAGGCGCGCTTGTTGAGACCGGAGCCGTCAACATCTGTGTCGGCTGATCTTCCGCCTGTGCCGTCATCGCCGGAAGCCACATCACCAACACAAACATCGCTACTATCGTCGCCTGTATAATGAAATTATTGGTACTCATTATGTAACCCTCCATCTGATCGGGACCTGTTTGTCGTCCTGCTTCCCTCTGGTCCCTATAAGGAAGCACATGGGTGAAGGGATTCCTTCATCATCGTTCATCGCTGAATGAGACCTATGACTTCTGCTTATGCTCTTGCCGTTTTCCAACCATCTTCTCTTCAGTCGCCAGCACCAACCCTAACTCCGCATCGATCTGGACTACCAAAATGGCTTGTTCGCCGGTTAGGATTTCAACTTCCCAGAGCGTTTTGTCATACATCTTGTCCAACACTACCTCTATCACTGTTCCCGGAAAGTGATTTAAAGCCGTTTTCATTGCTTGTTCAGCCGTGATCTTGGCAGTCGTCACCATGGCCACCACCTGCCGGACATGCCCTTCGTTCTGTCCCTGATGCTTTTTCTTATCAGCATCAGCACTCCAGACCAGCCCGCCTAGAATCCCCATCACGCCAAGCATAACGGCCGCAATCCTCAACTTACTCTTATCCATGATTTTACTCTCCCTGTTCGGGCCCCCAGAGCTGGGTACGTAATCGCAGGCCCCCCACGATCACGCGAACGATACTTCTCAGTGAACGACTAACACTTTTCTACTCAAGATAGCGCGGCACAAGAGTCCTGCCTCTATTACCGTTGGATCTAAGGGGAGAACACATAGCTGATGTCCTCCCCTTAGCGATTTCCGGCACTTATTTCGGCATACGCGTGCCTTCTTTGACCGGCGGATCTATCTTGATGTCAGGCCCCGATACTTTCGGAAGTTCGCCTGCCTTCAAGGACTTCGTAAGCCTGGCATTATTCGGATCCACGAGATCCTGCGTCAGATGCGACTCCCCGGCCCCTGCTGCGGCCTTCAATGATTGTGCATTGGTCAAGTTCGGTTGACCGGTATCATTGGCGTACTCCCCGAGCGACGGATACCCCGGATGCTTGGGCAGCATCGACGGATTGGCTGCAGCTACGGTCGCCATTCCGAACAGCACAAGTCCTGTCATTGCAATGGTAATACGTGTCATGATGATCCCCTTTCGGTAAAAGCCACTAGCCTTTCGACCAAAAACGATCCCGATCCACGATCGAGAGGTCGCTTCTGTCAACCCAACGACAGCTGGAAGGCTTCAACCATCTTATTAAGAAGACACTCCTACAACTGTCGCACTCGAGAGACACTCTGGCGTCGAAGCGGCGGAGACTGGGGAATCGATCGCGCTAGGAAGGGATGGGGAAGCGCAAGGGATAGGACAGTCAGCGTTACTGGAACGTCAAATAGGAACTACCAACTCAAGATTACGATCCTTTTCACAGCACAGGTCCGAGAATGGCAACCACACCCACCCTTTCTCGAACCACAAGACCCGGTCACGTTAAACGGCTACGCTCGAGGCAATTTTATGAAAGGTTGAGTTACACACCTCTCCACATCGCACTTGAGGCGTTCCGTCCAATATGTTCGCCAGGGCCTTCAACACGTCCGGATACCCTTCGAGATTATAGGCATCAGCCTGTTCTTGTTTTTTCCAAAAACTAATTCCAACCGCTTCCCGTCCATCTCGAACGAGAAACGTTATTTCGTCCTCGAAGCCTTGTTGTTTTTGAAGCAAGGGAATGACTTTCTTTTCGATCGTCCAGGTAAACTCTTCTGCGCTATTGGGTTTCAGCCGCATCGTCACATGTCGAGCAATCATAGCAACCTCCTTGGATCATGACGGTGAAGCGCCACTTCAAACAACCTAACCTGGGTTATATAATTATGAATTTTGTTTCTTCCATTCATTGTTTAACCATACTAAGTTAATTAACTTGAATTTGTCAACTATTATGTGAGATAAATGAATATTCCTATATCTAATTAACTATTACTAGCTACTTTTAGGGAAATATCCCATGAATTTTACTCAATTGATCAAGGAACGACTTGAAAAACTTGGGCTGGAACAAAGAGATCTGGCACGGACGGCTGAGGTGACGGAATCCTACATCTCTCAACTACTGACACAGAAAAAACTGCCCCCTGCCTCAAACAGGACCGATATTTACGACAAGATCAGTACATTATTGAGGTTTCCGAACGGTGAACTTGCCAAGCTGGCTGATCTCCAACGTCGGGAACAATTGAAACAACAATTGAGCGACCCACCTGCACCGTTGTTTCATGAAGGACGCGAGTTAATTCTTCGCAAATGCAACCCCAAAAAAGACCAAGCCATACGAGCCATCTTTGAAAAGCAGCCCTTCGGCGAGCTTGAACGACTCGTGTCCCAGAAACTGTTGGACGTCGTCAAGGGCGTCGCCAAACAAGAACTGGATAACGAACCGTGGCTCCGCCTTATGGCTCAACTCTACAAAAAAAGCTATGAACAGATGCGGGTCAACGTGCTCGAATTCTTGGATACCGACATCTTTAATCTGTCGAATGATAATTGCCTCTCCTTTCTGGATCCTCTCATTGAATCCTGGGACATCGACCTCCCGACATTTGGGATGGAAATCGTCTTGAACCATAGAGTCGTCCCAGAGCACCTGAAGAAATTTGAGTTTGTTGAACGGGACCCGGAGCAACCGGTGGACGAAGAGCCAGGGTTCAAAGAGTTTCTTGGGGATCCCACGTTCAGTGGTGAGGCGACGAACGAGGAAATCGAATTTCTCAGATCGCTGAGATTCAAGAACAAGCGGCCGACTCCCCTCTATTACTACCGGGAGTTACAAAACCTCAAAGACCCGCTCCACTTTGGCACTCAGCAGGACAAGTAAACAGAAGAATGCACAGGACCTCCTGATGGTTCAATAAGTTTGCATGGAATTTCATATTTCTGTTCACAAGGAGGGAGGAGCATGGAGCCGAAGAGGACCATTGCTAATCGAATTCTCGGCATCGTCCGGGAAACCCCTTACTGCACGGTAGAGGACCTGTTCTCGAACCTTCCAAACACCCCTTGGAGTCTCATCTTTCTCCAAGTCGAGCATCTCCATCGGCTGGGGCAGCTCATGGTAACCTCAAGAGGTATCATCAGGCTGCGAACTGTGTGAGGAAGAGCCGAGGGCAAGCAATCAAATCACTCGAGGGAAGATCTCCAGACAAGAACCTTATACGTAAGTGAACTGACAGCATCAGACCGAGCGAAAGGAAGGGGCACACATGGGCAAACTAAACGTTGAACCTATCACCACGTTTCCGGATGGTTCACGGCTCTTGGTCAGCACCCAGTATTCCAAGGAGGGCGGTTTTTCCTGCGAATTGTATGTGGCCGGTCCAGGCGACGAGGGCCGATTGGATCTACGAGCCGTGTCGCACCACTTTGAAGCATCAACCTGTTTCCAAGCTCAGGAAAGCGCCTACGGTTATGCCCAGCATCTGTACCCAAACACTGCGGATGGGATGAAGAAACCTCCCTACCTGATCTGGCAGGCCCCACTCCCCACGCGTGAACCTTAGATGCGTCCGTGACGGTCTCACCGCTGTTGAAGAGGAAAGATCTAAAGGGGAGGAAAGGATTATGAATATCACAACGCTGGGGCGGAGCAACAAAAATCTGCCGAACAAGAAGCGTATCACACGCAAGCCGAAGACCGATTGGTAGCAATTGGGACTGCCGAACCTCAAGGCAGAGGGTACAGCCATGTCCATTGATGAGATTCGCCGTCAAGTCATTTAGCTGTCGAGCCAGGGGCTTGGACAAGGGGCGCTGTCTCGTCCTAGAGTGGAAGGCACGAAACCCTCCGATGCGAGCACGCATGTGTACCCCAGTCCAAAGCGACGTCGAGGAGCAACAGAGGAAGTGACTCTGTCGGATTTCCGCACAGGGGATCCCGCGCTGAGCCTGAATGAATTCAAACCTCGAGAGCCGTAGGAGTTGTGGGTAAGCTCCCATGCCCGCGATTGCTATTCCGTCATACGCCTGATAGTATCACTATAGTTCATCATGTTTGGCCCGGTGATGAAGCATAAAATTCCAGGGCCTTTCATCGATGTTGTTTTGTCTGGGAATCTGATCGGAAGCCAAACCTAAGCCGCTTCACTATTCGCGTCTTCGGCTCTTTCCTTCCTCTCACTATCTTTTTCCTCGCGTCTAAGACAATATCACTATCCAGAAGGAGGGAACCCCATGGGTTCGAAATTATATGTTGGGGGCTTGCCGTATTCGGCCACCGAGCCACAAGTGCAAGACTTATTCGCGCAACACGGCACCGTTGAGTCGGCGCGTGTGATCACGGACAAGTTTACCGGGCAGTCACGAGGCTTTGGCTTCGTCGAGATGTCCACGTCTGAAGAGGCCACTGCTGCGATCACCGCAGTGAATGGGACCGAGATGGACGGCAGAACGTTGACGGTCAATGAGGCGAAGCCTCAAGAGCCGCGCTCCGGCGGGGGCAGTTTCGGCGGCGGCCGTGGCAGTCGTAACCGCTTCTAATCGCACATCCTGAGAAGCAGACTGAGCTGGAGGGGGCGCTTGTGCAACGCCCCCTCCCTTTTTACCTAACCTACCTAAAACAAAGGAATATCCTACAGTGACTAGACCTTCACATTCAGCGATCCCGCTGCCCCGAACCCCTAATTATGGAGCAATGTTTTTGTTTGGCCTCATGACCCTCGGCACAGTGGTGGGGGTGCCCGGGTTCGCCTATTTTTATGATTATACGTGGGTGGATTGGAGTCTGTTCGCCCTGCTCTACGTAGTGACGGGCTTGGGCATTACCGTCGGCTACCACCGCTTAGTAGCGCATCGGAGCTTCGACTGTCCAACGTGGGTCAAAGGAGGCCTTCTCCTTGCGGGCGGGTGGGCGCTTGAAAACTCTGCACTCAACTGGGCGTCAAATCATATCCGCCACCATGCGCGCTGCGACAAAGACGAGGACCCTTACAACGCGCAGCGGGGATTTTGGTACAGCCACTGTGGATGGCTGTTTTTCAGGGATCCATATTCGGATGACAAATACACCGCGCGCTTGCGAAAAGATCGGGTCGTGATGTGGCAACACCGGTATTACGTGCCCATCGTGCTCTCTAGTCTCCTCCTGACCTTTCTCGTTGGTTTTCTCTATCAGGGCTGGATCGGCGGACTGGGGTGTTTCTTGTTAGCGGGGGTAGGCCGAATGTTTGCGGTGCTCAACTCCACCTTTTGCATTAATTCCATCTGCCACCTCTGGGGAAGCCAGCCACACGGCACGACCGATTCGAGCCAAGACAGCTGGTATGTGTCCCTGTTGACCTTCGGGGAAGGGTATCACAACTACCACCACACCTACCCGAGCGATTATCGAAACGGACCGCGCTGGTATAATTTCGATCCTTCTAAATGGTTGATCTTCGGTCTCTCCAGCGTCGGGTTGGCCACGTCCTTACGCACGGCGCCCACGCAGGGAGGTAACGGAGGCGAGGGGCAATAACGAGGTGAGGCCTGAGGGCGCGTTCTGCCGCCTCTGTCAGTCATGCGCCCTAGCAAGGCAATACAATTTACTTCTAAAACTGAGTAATGAGTTTTGGGGGTGTAAGGCAGTGGGAAGAAATGCTAAACTTTCGTAATATTTGGTGAGCCGGCTCGGGCTCGAACCGAGGACCCTCGCCTTAAAAGGGCGATGCTCTACCAACTGAGCTACCGGCCCACCTTGTCAGAATGGGAATGATGAAAAAACCCGCCAGCGGAGTTCTCGCCTTTTTGCCGTGCTCACGTACTGACCTTACGCTCCACTGCGTCAAAAAGGCTGCGGCCTTGCTTGACGAACTTTTTGACCATTCCCTTTTTGAATGTTGTCAATGCCGAATCGGATTTACAGGCGCAATTATGCCTATGCAATAGGGCTCAATCCGAACTGCTGAATGTGGCACTCAAAAGGGGATCTTGTCAACCCTCCTGAGGCCTCTTTGAGGGATTTCGTTTATTTCCTGGAAGTGGTCTTTCGTGGGCGCATCGAGGTCATTGGATTGCGCACAATAATCGTATGGGTGCGTTTCGATCCAGTCGAAATGATATCGATAGGACAGTCCGCCACCTCCTCAATTCTCCTGAGATAGGCTTTGGCCTGCTTCGGTAATTTCGCATACGAAGAGATCCCACTGGTCGGAGCCGACCATCCGGACATCGTTTCATAGACAGGCTGACAATCCGTCAAGACTTCAAGGTCAGCGGGTAACTCTCGATACAGCTTTCCTCCATGCCGGTATCCCGTGCAAATCTTCACTTCTCGGCTGCCATCCAACACATCTAATTTGGTCACCGTCAGAGATGTCAAACCGTTGACTCGAACCGCCTCGCGTACCAACAGGCCATCAAACCAGCCACATCTCCTGGCTCGACCCGTCGTGGCCCCGAACTCATTTCCTCGTTCTTGAAGCTCCTCCCCCATTCCATCTTGTAACTCCGTAGGAAATGGCCCCGAACCAACCCTCGTCGTATAGGCTTTCACCACACCGAGTACGGCTTGAATTCTCGTGGGTCCGACCCCTGTTCCCGTACAAGCTCCGCCCGCCGTCGCACTTGAGGAGGTCACATAGGGATAGGTTCCAAAGTCGATATCTAAATGTGTACCTTGCGCCCCTTCAAACAAAACACTTTTCCCTTGCTCGACTGCTTTATTCACAACCCTCGTCGTATCGGTAATATAGCCCCCTAACCGTTCGGCATACCCCATGTATTGCTGGAAGACTTTATCGGCCTCAAATCCTGGAGCCCCATATAAACGGTCTAAAAATGTATTCATTTCCTGAATATTTTCATTAAGTTTCTTTCGAAACAAAGAGGGGTTCAGCAAATCTCCCATGCGGAGGCCGATCCGGGCCATCTTATCAGCATAGGCCGGACCTATCCCCCTTCCGGTCGTGCCAATGCGTTTGGCACCCTTGGATTGTTCCGAGGCCTGATCAATCGCCTTGTGATAGGGCATAATCAAATGGGCACGCTGGCTGATCAGGAAATTTTTTCCAATCCGAAATCCCTTATGCTCCAGCCCATCCATCTCTTCGATCAAGGCCCCTGGATCAACCACCACGCCATTTCCAATTACACAGAGGGTCCCTCGATAAAGAATTCCTGAGGGCATGAGATGAAACACAAAAGTTCCTTTATTATTGATAACCGTATGTCCGGCATTGGAGCCGCCTTGATAGCGCACAACCACTCTTGCATCCCGGGCTAACAGGTCAACAATCTTACCCTTGCCTTCGTCTCCCCATTGCGCCCCAATGACAACTAGTGTCTTCACAACCCAACCATCCTTTGCCTTGTGTGATCCTAGCCAAAAAAAAGAGCCTTGACCTCCCTTAGATCACGGCTCCGTGGGCAGGATACTATGCGAATCCTTCCCCTCTTTGTCAAGCCAGGTCTGTGGATAACTCAAAACAATCTTCTCTATTTCTCACTCTCTACTCTTCTCATCTTCATCTTGACGCACTAAATCCTGCGTGATAGCATGCAAAATTGTTCTGTAATTATAGAGGGTTCCCTCTTTTATACATACTTTCAGACTTGAATGGGGCTGTAGCGCAGTTGGGAGCGCGCGTGAATGGCATTCACGAGGTCGCCGGTTCGATCCCGGCCAGCTCCACCAATTCTTATTCTTTTCACGGGAGACCGTTTATCCTTTCTATCATGCCATTTTCTTCGCCAAAAAATTTTAAACTTCCGCCCATGGCACCCTAGGATTTCTACAATCCTGTTCACTTTTTTCCCAACGTTCTTGTTTTAACTTCATGTTACAGATTGAATCTGTCAGTAAGCAATTTGCGACGCGCACCCTCCTTGATGAGGCCTCCGCCCATCTCCGTCCTGGAACTCGCGTCGGTCTGGTTGGACCCAATGGATCGGGAAAAACCACACTTCTTCGTATGATTCTGGGGGAGGAGGCTCCCGACGAGGGGCGTATCAGGAAGCGCCCTCGTTTAACGATTGGCTACCTCCCTCAAGAACTGGAAGTCCTCGCCGGGAAAACCATTTTAGACGCGGCCCACCGAGACAAGTTTCCTGAACATGAGGCGAAGCGAATCCTGTCTGGCCTAGGGTTTTCCGTCAGTGACTTTGGACGTCCCATTGAAACGCTCTCGGGGGGCAACCGTATGCGTGTCGCGCTGGCCCACCTCCTGTTGTTTCACCCAGACGTCCTGTTACTTGACGAACCCACGAACCATTTAGATAAACCGACCCAAACCTGGTTTGAACAATTTATCTTGAACTCCGGCATGACGCTCTTGGTCGTCAGCCATGACACAAAATTTCTCGATCGGATTGTGACCCACGTGTGGGAGGTCCGTGATCATAAACTGGTCGAATGTAGAGGGAACTATTCTAAATTTCTTGAATGGCGCGCTGAACGTGACGCTCAGCTCAAAGCGGCTGCCACCCGCCAGTCCAAAGAAATCGCCAGAGTGCAAAAGTTTGTCGACCGATTCCGCTATCAAGCGAATAAAGCCACACAAGTACAATCACGGATCAAACAATTAGAAAAAGTAAAGCGCATCGAACTGGCACGGGATACGAAACGTGTCCGATTTACCTTTCCCGAACCGGCCGCCAGCGGCCGTGAGGTCTTGGAACTCCAGGGGGTCAAAAAAGCCTATGGGGATCTGGTCGTCTACGAATCACTCGACTTTTTAGTCGAACGCGGACAACGAATTGCCTTGGTGGGTGAAAACGGAGCAGGGAAAAGTACGCTCTTAAAAATTCTGGCTGGGGCGATCACATTTGACGCGGGGGAACGAACCGTTGGGCATGGCGTCACGCTTCACTATTTCGCACAACACCAGGCAGAAGCGTTGAACCCCGAACACAGCATTTTAGAGTCTTTGGCGGAGATGTCGACACAGGCTGAAATGAATTTTTTACGTGGAATCGCCGGAACGTTTCTTTTCTCCGGTGCGGAACAGAAAAAACCCATCAAAGCCCTGAGTGGTGGAGAACGCAACCGGGTTGCCCTGGCACAAATGCTCGTGGAACCAGCGAATACTCTACTCTTGGACGAACCCACCAACCACTTGGATCCCGCCTCGGTGGATGTACTCACCGATGCCATGACCTCCTTTCCGGGCACTCTCATCTTCATATCCCATGACCCAACCTTTCTCATGCGAATTGCCACCCGTGTCGTCGAAATCGATAATGGAACCGCTCGAGATTACTATGGTGATTATGAATATTATTTATGGAAACGCGCTCAAGAATGGGAGGCCCTCAAGGCCCAGGAGGGTGAACGCCCCGAGAAAAAACAAAAAAAGAAGAAAAAGAAAGGTGGCCAACAAGAGACCTCACCTGATTCCGGCAACGCGAACGCCCATCAGGTCAGAAAAGAACTGAGCAAACAGCAATCTCGATTAGAGAAACAGGTCACCCGACTAGAAGGGGAGATCACACCTCTAGAAGCCAAACTATCCGCCAGAGAAAAAGAGTTGGCAGATCCAAAACTCTATCAAGATTTTGGACGGTGGAATGAGCTTCATTTGGAACATGAGCGATGGAAACATGAACTGGAGAAACTGACAACTCAATGGGGAGAGGCTTCCCAACAGCTGGAGGAGGTCAAACAGAAATTGAAGGAGATTGGCTAGCCAACTTTTTTGAGGGTACCGTCAAGATAGAGCGAAAGCCACCGATTGTTTTCTTTGGTCACAACCTGATCCCACACCACACCGATTAAATATCCTTTTTCCCATGGTTTAGTCCAGGCCACCGACCCTCCGAGTTTCTCTTGCTGTTCATGACCATCCTGGTCCAAGAAGGCCAATGTTGCCGTCAAGGACTCTTTGGGAATGAGTTCCTCCTTGGCATGAAACCCGGCTCCAATGCGATTGACATTATCCAAGACGGCCGAAACCGAACCGTCTTTCCGACCAAGAAGAGCCGCACCGGTCAACTGAACTCTCGCCGATCGTCGTCGATCGTCAACCGAATCTGGGACACATTGTTGTTGCTCTGCCCGGCTTCCCATACCCCCCAGTATATCCCAATAGAAACTTTTGTCCAATACCCTAATAAGGACCTTTTCTTACGGGGTTTTTGGTCGATAATACCGTTTGTGAAGAAGCGGTTTCGGCAAATGTGTTTGTGTATCCTGAGCAGAAGAATCATCATGAACATACTTATACGTCTCACCATATTTGAGTTCACGCATCAATGACGTCACGGCATTACGTAGATGCAACGGCACGGGGAGATTTCCAAACTCTCTCGCATCTTGCCGTGCTTCACGAATACCAACATAGGACGCATTGTCTTTCGGGCGAGTCGCTAAGTACGTCGTCCCTTGCGCTAGATTGATTTGCGCTTCTGGCAATCCCACCGACTCCACGGCCTGAAATACCGCTGTAGCCAAGACCAAGGAAAACGGATCGGCATTCCCGATATCCTCCGAGGCAAAAATAATCATCCGCCGGGCGATGAATTTCGGGTCTTCGCCCCCTTCTAACATTCTCGCCAGCCAATACAGAGCTCCATCAGGATCTGAGTCTCGCAAACTTTTTATATAAGCTGAAATAAGATTATAATGTTCTTCTCCGGCCCGATCATACCTGAGTGATTTGGTGAGGGCGGCTCCTTGTACCAGGGACTCATCGATGGTCAAAGATTGGCCAGGGCTCGTGACCTGTTGGGTCACAATGAATTCCAAGGCCGTTAAGGCCGAACGTGCATCTCCATTCCCAAGCCCAATGATCTGTTTTCGGGCCCCTTCCGTTAAAGAAACCTTGAATTGTCCAAATCCACGGACTTCATCGACTACGGCACGGTCAATGAGTTGGCCAATGACCGCATCCGAAAGGGGTTGTAAGACCATCACCCGGGAGCGTGATAAGAGGGGTGCAATAATCTCGAAGGAGGGGTTTTCGGTCGTCGCACCAACCAGCACGATCGTTCCATCCTCCACGTGAGGCAAAAATGCATCCTGTTGGGCTTTATTAAACCGATGAATTTCATCGACAAAGAGAACCGTTCGAATCCGACGGTGTAAGATTTTTTGTTTCGCTTCTTGAATGATTCGCCGTAATTCTGGCAATCCTCCCGTGACCGCTGAAAAGGCCACAAAGGCCCCTTTAGAGTAGCGAGCGATCAATTTCGCCAAGGTGGTTTTCCCTGTGCCGGGTGGCCCCCAAAGAATGATCGATGAGAGGTGATCCTGTTCAATGGCTTTCCGGAGTGGCCGCCCGGGTCCAATGAGATCTTCTTGCCCATAAAACTCATCAAAGGATTGCGGTCGCATCCGTTCAGCCAAGGGTTGCATGGCCACAGGCCCAGACTCATGGACGGGCTGAGACTCGGGAAACAGCGGGGATTGTTCCTCCGACGGGGTCGGCATCAGACAATTCGCTCCAGTTGATTCAAGACCAACCGCCATTTCAACATTATCATTGCACCATGTGGGCCAGAGGTGTTCTCACCTTACTGCCCTTGATTGAATAATACTAGCCCCATATGGTAGCAATGCTCAATAGAAGTGAAGGAGCCTCTGATGAAACTGAATACGATACCGGTCAATGGCATTACGTTAGCCTATTCCGATCAAGGGGAAGGAATACCGGTCTTGTTTGTCCATGGGTTTCCTCTTAATCAACACATGTGGCTGCCTCAGATTGAAGCCCTGTCTCCCCAATATCGTGTCTTGACCCTTGATCTACGAGGGCATGGAGCGACCGATGCCCCCCTCTGGCATTTTACTCTTGACGACTATGCTGATGACATCAAGGGACTGCTTGACCACCTCAATCTCTCCCGCGTCGTCCTGGCAGGACTCTCCATGGGTGGGTACATCATCTTCTCTTTTTATCGGAAATATCCAGAGTATGTACGTGGGCTAGTTCTGGCAGATACGAAGGCGCAGGCTGATAATGAGGAAGGTCGACAAAGCCGTTTTCACATGGCTCAAGTTGCCTTTCGCGAAGGGACCCAGCCGATTGCAGACACGATGCTCCTCAAACTCCTCTGTGAACCATCCAGGAATACTCAACCTGACTTGGTTCAACAGGTGAAAGACATCATACGCATGAACCCAGTAAGTGGGATGGTGGTAGATCTGATGGCGATGGCCGGACGGCAAGACTCCCGAACTTTACTCTCAAACATTATGGCACCGACCATGGTCATTGTCGGAGAGCTGGATGAAGCCACCCCGCCATCGGATGCCCAATTCATGGCTGATCACATTCCCAATGCTCACCTCAAGATTATCCCGGAAGCCGCCCACCTTCCGAACCTCGAACAACCTGAGCAATTTAATGCCTGCATAAAGACGTTTCTCCAGTCGTTTCAAGACACAAACTAAGAAGTGAGCAGGGTCACGATCTTCCTCGACACCCATTATTCAAACGCAGTATTTCTGCGGATTAACCGAAGGAATTCATCCCGGGTTTGTTTTTGACTGCGGAAGACCCCTACCATTTCACTTGTCACGGCCACCGTGTTTTGTTTCTCAACTCCGCGCATCATCATGCAGAGATGTCGTCCTTCCATGACCACAGCAACGCCATGGGGCTTGAGGTATTCTTGAATGGCTCCGGCAATCTCGACGGTCAAACGCTCTTGTACTTGTAATCGCCGACTAAACGTATCGACAAGACGAGGGATTTTGCTCAGACCAACAACACGTTTATTAGGCAGGTATCCGACATGACATCGACCGAAAAAGGGCAACATATGATGTTCACAGAGGCTAAAGAAGTCGATGTCTTTCACAATGACCATTTCATCATAGTCTATGGGAAACAATGCGCCATTGAGAAGCTCATCGATATCTTGCTGGTACCCTTTGGTCATGAATTGGAGCGCTTTTGAGACTCGCAGAGGTGTTTTGACCAACCCGTTACGTTTGGGATTCTCTCCTAAGGCCTGCAGGAGGTGATGAACAAGCCCTTCGATATCCTCTGGCTTCTTGGCAGTTTTGGTCTTCCGTACAACTCGCGATACTGTTTTTTTCTTTGGCATGATGTATCCTTTGTCTCTCCTGATACGAACAGAAGAGGCGACGTCTTCATTTTTGAGACAAAACGCCACCCCCTTCTATTGTCCGCATTGAACTATCCAGCGAATTCGAAATAATTGTCGCGCGTCTCCACGATACCCACCTTTTCCAATCGACCGGGCAGACTTTTACTTGTGAGAATCTCCCAAATACACTTCGCAAGATTTTCCCCCGTGGTGGTCCGCGTGGAAAATCCCGGATCAAGGTTTAAATCTTGATGATCAAATCGTTGCACGACGGTTGTATTCACGATGGCATCAAGTGCGTCAATCCCCTCACCCTGTTTCCATGAAATCCGTTCACCCTTCCCACGTCCAGCAATGGTGACAAAAAGCACGTAATTATGCCCGTGCCCATTGGGATTATTACATTTACCAAAGATTTTTTGATTATCGGCGTCGGACAATGTGGGCGTATGTAATCGGTGGGCAGCAGAAAACCGATATCGTCTGGTTAGGGATACCTGTGGCATAACCCCTCTCTGATAAGGTTATTTCAAGGTAGGAAGAAAGAAATAAGGGCCGAGAGCTGCCCTCGGCAAGCTCCCGGCCCTTGATTCATCACAACGACAGAAACGCGATTCGACTCAACGGCGTCCTTAGGTGCTAAATGAGCTACCACATCCACAGGTGGTCTTGGCTTGAGGATTCTTAATAGCAAACCCAGAGCCTTGAACACTATCGACATAATCGACTTCAGCACCACTCAGCATGGGCGCACTTTGAGAGTCCATAATGACTTTGACATCACCCTTTTCAATGACCGTGTCGTCGTCACCCATTTTTGACTCAAATGCCATTCCATATTGATACCCATTACAGCCACCACCGCGTACGTAAATTCTGAGGCCGACGACATCTTCCTCCTCGACCATGAGTTCCTTGATCTTCTGTTCGGCCATATCCGTAATTGTTACCATTGGCTCTCTCCTTTCATAAATAGCATAGGGAATGCATGTATTATTCTATCATGTTTTTAACAAGGGTTGCGACCACTTCCGCCCTCTGCCCGTTTCCCATCAGGCGGTTGTCGGAGGTGCAAATTTTTCCTCCGGTACACGAACGACCACATTTCCAAGAACTTTGGCTTGGCAGCCTAATCGATGCCAGGGCTCTGTCAGGGCCTCACGATCGAGGAGATCTTGTTCGTCAAAGTCGATCTCCGAGAGATTATCGCCACCCTCTTGCACCTCAACACGACAGGTTGTGCAAGAAGCATTACCCCCGCAATCATGGTTCAGGGGAAAGCCCAGGAATTCAGATGCCTCAAGAAGCGAAAGATTCTCTTCGACTTCTCCGCTCTTCCCTTCGGGATGTAAAAATGTCACGTGCGGCATAAAGTCGGTTCCCACCGCATCTCAATTAAGACCAGCTTGGGCAGATGAAAACGGACAACGTTTGAGCCGAATGTGTTCTTCGAATTCATGGCGGAATAATTTCAGACTACTTTGCACCAGCACAGCTGCACCTGTTACAAGCGTGCAGTACCCGGTGCCTTTGACAAATCCCCCGAGTTGAAGCAAGCTGTCCAGATCTTTCTCGGTCCCCTCGCCATTTTCAATCGTAGTCATGAGGGCCGCTAAATTGATCGTTCCCATTCGGCAGGGCGGGCATTGCCCACAACTTTCGACCTTAAAGAAATCGGAAAACTTGAGCGTCTGCTTCACCATACAAGATCCATCATCGACAACAATCACACCAGCGGATCCTAACCCCGTTCCGGCTTTTTTCAAGGCATCAAAGTCCATTGGAAGATCAAGGTCATCTGCCGTCACCATGGAAAAGGATGGGCCACCCGGGAACACAGCCTTGACCTTTCTACCACCAGGCACCCCACCGCCATGAACCTCAATCAAATGCCTGATTGGCGTTCCAAGGGGCATTTCATACACTCCCGGTTTATTGACCGCTCCAGATAAGGAAAACAGCATTGTGCCTGGACATTTCTCCGTTCCAACGGCTTTAAACCAGTCGGTACCTTTTCGAAGAATCACCGGAATGTTACAAAGAGTTTCTACATTATTGACCAAGGTGGGCTTTCCATAGAGCCCAAAATCAGTGGGATAAAACGGAGGCTTTTGCCGTGGCATGGCAGGCCGTCCCTGCATAGACTCCAACATGGCGGTCTCCTCGCCAGCGACATAACTGCCATGTCCCTCAAATACCTCGATATCCAGGTCAACCCCAGTTCCTAAGATATTCTTCCCTAACAAACCTTTGGCTCGAGCCTGGTCCAATGCTTTATTTAAATTCTTCCCCTCTTCCTCATACTCATGGTTCAGATAGATATAGGCAGCCTTGGCATTCACCGTATGTGCGGCAATCAAACATCCCTCAATCAGTTGATGAGGGGCCTCTTTAAGGAGATACCGGTCCTTGAAGGTCCCTGGCTCATGCTCTCCTGCGTTACACACAAAATATCGTTCCTTAATCCTATGATTCAGAACCTTATCCCACTTGATCCCTGTAGGAAATCCAGCACCCCCTCGGCCGCGAAGACCAGACTCCTTGAGTTCATGCACAACCTTGTCCTGGTTTAACTTGGTAAGGCAGGTCCGCCAGGCCTCATAGCCATCTTGTCCCAGGTACCGCTCAATTTCCCAAGGATTCCCCTCTACTTTTCCTAGTAATCTCGTTTCGGTCACGAAGTCTCATGCCTTTCTTTATCTAGACAAATCAATCAGCTCTACCGGCTCGTGATAAAGGGAACCGAACAGGGGAAATCCCCAACCCTTCACTACTATAAGTCTAGTTTCCGCCCCTCGTCAAGGGATGGGCTGAGAAATTCAACAAAAATGTCAATAGCTTAGGGCCTGTGGCCTAATAGAAATCGGATGTGATAGGCCTACCGGACCTTCACGTTCCCGACGAGACGAACAACATTATTTAAGCATGAAAAAGCCAAGGAGCTCTGGTTGACGTCCAGAACCGCCTTGGCTTCAAAGGAATCTTCTTCAATCGTGACTAGTTTAGATGGCTGCCAGCGGCCATAAAGAACAGCATCGGTATGGAAAGCATAACATTTATACGCGAGGCATAAAGAGCCGTCTTTGCCCATCCTGCCATTTCTGCTGGGGCTGGAGTACCAGATTCGGCCGTAGCTTTCGTGGCGGCAATTATTTTCTGCTGATTCGGCCAAATAATGGCGTGCACATTTACCATCATGATAATACCGAGAATGCCACCAATCCATACGGCTTTTGACCCAGAGCCTGCCGGTGGCGTATGGAGCCACAAGATCAGCACCAAGCCAGCCAAAACGGTCACCGTGGCGGCATGCCGGAAATAATTGAGGGCGGGCGGCATGAGTCGGGGAACCACCACCCCCTTCTGGGCACCATCAAGACCCTTCATAAATCCTGCATTAATGAAATTAAAAAAGTAGAGCAACCCGATCCACGTAATACCAGCTATATAGTGAATCCATCGGAACAGCACCTCGGCCCATGCAGCTGCTTCCGGCATAGTAACCGCCTTTCGTTAATTGAGGGGTTGGTTCATATTCCAACCCGCTCCAGACTGAATGATGTTTATCGGATGGCCAGCCAAAAAATGACTAACACAATCGTGAGTGCAAACCCAGCTCCGGCTGTTTGAAAAGGATTTTCGAGGAACTTCATAGAGGCACCACCTAATCGTAAGGAATTGTAGATGCTTCTCTACCGTAGGCTAGGGCATCTTGTCAAGAGCGAGACGGTCAGAGTATTGCTCTTTTATTAGGTATTTATTCGGAACCCGTGGGCAAAGGGCTGTTGCCCCCCTCAACCATTCTTGTTTAGGCCTCCAAGAGACGATCGACGGTCGCACACAATTCACGCACCGATCCGGCCGACTGTTGTAAGGCCACCAGCTCATCTTGAGTCAATTCATATTCGATTACTTCTTCCGCTCCACTTGCTCCAAGCTTCACTGGGACGCCTATTACCACATCCTTTAAGCCATACTCTCCTTGACAACGCACGGCACAAGGCAAGATCCGTTTTTGATCCTTCATGATGGCTTCAACCATTTGAACAGCGGCAGCCGATGGGGCATAAAAAGCACTTCCAACTTTGAGGAACTTGACGATTTCTGCACCACCATCCCTGGTTCGCTGTATAAGCGCGTCTAACCGATCTTTCGGAAGCCACTCATGGAGAGGCCTCCCCGCCACCGTGGTATAACCGATGAGTGGGACCATTGTATCGCCGTGTCCCCCTAACACCATCGCCTGTACCTCAGAAACTGACACCTGCAACTCTTGGGCAATAAAGGTCCGTAAGCGGGAAGAATCCAATACACCAGCCATACCGATAACCCGGGAGGTAGGGAACCCACTGACCTGTTGGGCGACATGCACCATAGCATCCAACGGATTGGTGACGAGTATCAAAATAGCATTGGGAGACCGGGCGACGAGTTCGCGGACAACCGACCCCACGATTTTCGCATTCATCCCCAACAATTCATCACGACTCATCCCCGGCTTTCGGGGGCTTCCGGAGGTAATCACGGCAATAGCCGACCCTGCCGTTTCGTCATAGCCATTGGTCCCAACGACCGATGAATCGTATCCATAGACAGGACCGGCCTGCATCAAATCTAACGCCTTACCCTGTGGAACCCCCTCCACGATATCGACTAACACCACGTCATAACAATTAGTTTCCGCAAGGCGTTGGGCGGTTGTGCCACCAACATTTCCAGCCCCGACGACGGTTATTTTCGGCTTTGCCATAATGCCCCCTGCACAATTAAAAAAGTCCTTTGCACGACAAGATTTGATTGTTTCTAATGAGATCCTTCCTCCTCCTCATGTTCTGTCCATCCAGCGACCTTGAAATTAATGGTACACACAAAATTATCTCCAGTATAAAAGTTCACTTTAATCTTTTTTTTCCCATAGACTCGCCCAAGAAATTCTTCCGGATTGTCGACGAGTTCCTGATATTCTCCAGCTTGATACTCACCAAGGTCGTTAAACGCCACAATCATCCCGACTTTCACTTCCTGAAGTATTTTCACCCAACAGGTAGGATAAATCTCCCAAAACTTGGCATCAATTTCTTCTTTCGTCGCCTCAGGCCGTTCTTCGCCAGGGGGAACTTTTTTGGAAAACTTGGCCTGCCGGCGAACATAGGGATACTGGTGCCCGGTAAATAACTTATACAACCACGGTGGGATATTGGGTCTCGCTGGTACAGAATCGGTCATCGGTTCTTACTCCAACTCATCAGCTCCCATTAACACCCAAGCAAGGGGGAGTCTCACAAATCCTTGACGAGGGTAATACTGTAAAACAGCTGGCGCGGAAAGGACAATTATTTTACCCTGTTCTCCCAGTCTAATCCCCGCCTGTCGAAGAAGTTCGTTGTAATACTTTGCCGCTTGAAACGACTCATCAACCGCCATATCGGAAATATAACAACAAAAGCTTAAAATCCGTCAGGGCAGGCACGACTCCAATCAAATGTCCTTGATTCCTCGCACAGACGAGTAAATTAGCATGTCGAACCATCTGTTCAAAATGGATCATTCATCCACTGGTCTTCGTTTTCCTTAAGATCGAACGTTCGAGCACAGACTTACAATCCTCAATCGTCAAAGTGCCGTTCGTTTCATATTCCACTTCTTCCATTTTTTTGATTCGCTCTCCTCTGGCTCTTGGCTCATCTCAAGTTAGGCCGTCAACCGTTGATAGATCTTTGGTAACCGTTCTGGCAGCGATCCTACCTGGTCGATCACAAGATACCGCACGTCCCCATACATTCGCCGTAGATACTCATCGCCTTGTTGGTCCACAGTAATACAAAAGGGATGTACCCCTTTCATTCGAGACTCACGTAAGGCCATGTTCGTATCGGCGAGGGCATACTCCTCAGCATAGGCATCATCAAGCGGCTTCCCATCATTGATCACGATCAACAATCGTACTTTGGCTGGCTGGGCGAGTAACTTCCTCGTCGCATGTCGAATGGCTGCGCCATCACGATTTTGATGTCTCGGTGCGATCGAACCCAAACGACCAAAAAACTTCCCCCGTCCCCCTTCATGAAAGTCTTTGAGGACCAAAAAATCGACCTGTTTGCGGGATTGCCCCGAATACCCATACACAGCATAGGAATCTCCAAGGGCCTCCAAGGCCTCTGATAAGACAATCAACCCTTCTTTCTCGACATCAATAACACGGCGAGTCTCTCCTGAGAGCTGTCGACTTGTGGACCCACTGACATCAATTAGAAAGGCCACAGCCACATCTCGTTCACGGCGTTCCCTTCTCATATACACGTGATCCGTCGGAACGATCCCCGCCACTCGATCAACTTGTCTCGCGACAACGGCGTCAAGATCTATCTCGTCTCCGTCAGTCTGTGCCGAAACTCGTCGCAGACCAGGAGGCCGCATCCCTTGAAAATAGCGACGCAAGACTCGGATCACCGGGCCGTGATTTTGGAGAACCTGTTCCGCGAAGGTGGGGTTCGTTTCTTGAGGCGTCTGTTCAGAAACCAGACACCATTGACTTCGGTAATCTTGAATCCCGCCATCCCATTCATCATAGAGGAACAGGCCTTGATCGCCAGACGCAGCCTCCTGACGACCCCGTCGTGCATCTTGAATTTCGGATGGTTGATCAGCTGATGATTGAGGAACGGTTTCCTCCTCACGCTTCCATCGATATCCCTTTCAATGGTTGATTCGGCCGCGGCTCCTGCCCGATCACGCATGAGGTGGGTCTCCATCGGTGAAGGTGCCCCTTGATCGGAATCACCTTCCTTTGGAGACTCATCAGTATCCTCTTCACCTGCTCCCGGTTCTTGCGAGATCATGTCAGGGTTCATCGCGCCCCGGTAGTTAAAATTGGTAAGGGAACGGTAGTCATCTGACAGATTCTCTGAGGCCGCCGGCCCTGATCCGGCAGAGGGTGGGCTCTCCCCCTCCGGTTCAGACTCCTTCGAAAATGTTCCTATATGTTTCTCCAGAACCACATAGATACGATCAGCCACCCGGACTGAATCCTCTGCCGACACGAGTGGATGGAAGATAGACTGAGCAATCTCCCACACGTCGTTGACCACATCTTGAATAGGTTCGGAAATGGGAGCCTCATCTTTTCCAATGGTCGTAAGAATCAACAGAGCATCGACCACCATTTCCCGAATGGACATTCCATGCGACAATGACCTGGTCGTCATCGCTTCTCGAGCAAACTCTCGAAGATCCGCCTTCAGCCCTGGATAGTTGCGCTGGAGAAGATATTCAACACGCGCATCTTCCAACACGATCCAAAGATCTCGGATCACCCCTGGTTGAGGATACACTTGAAATAAATCTTCAAGGGATCGACCCAGCTCTATGCTCCCCACCTGTCCCGACACAGGCTCCTGTTTCACATTTCGATATCGTTCGTCAACCTGAAGCGATAGGTCTTCCAACTGCTGCATCCGAAGGGCATAGGTTCCGAATTCAAGATGACCCGCTTCATGTGCAGCCATGACGACATACAGTCGCCGATTCCCTTCTTGATCCGCACGTTGACGAAGCATGGAGGGTAACAGGATGGTCTTCCCATCTTGACTAACAGTTGCCCGCGCAATCGCATGAGACGCACTCTCCTCTTCTGTTGGCTCAGGTAAAGGCTGAATCGAAACATCAACCGCACATAAGCCTTGGACAAAAAGTTTGAGTGCCCGCGCGACCTGACGTAAGGGAACGCCACTCATCGCCTCTTCAATTGAGGCTAAGGCTTTTCTTGTTTCCAGTGAGAAATAGGCACGCCCGCCTTCCAAACTATATTCTAGGATTTCCATTCCACTTGCGAACCAACGCTCGAAGGCCGCTGCGGTTTCGGTCGTATCCCCAATCAAAGAAAAGATTTCTGGACATTGTTTCAGATAGGACCAGGCAGCCTCTCGATCCCGTCCTGCCACAAAATGAGCATAATGAAAGACTTGCTTCGCCCATTCCGGGGAAGGAAGACGACGAATCAATGCAGGAGCTTCGGCTAAAAAAGAGATCGCAACCTGCGGAACTTCTTCCGCCAGAAGATTCCCAAGGGAGATCACTTCCCCTCGCAGGCCTTTTTCCTCAATCGCACCAAGAATAGCCGGACTCGTGCGAAAGAATTCGACGGTTCCTAAATAGTCTGTTTTACCCAAACTGTTTTGGGTGATGAGCTTCATACCGAATGACACCCAATCTCGCACTTGATCTTGAGGGAGGACAGCCGCTACCGCATAACAATGGCGTACAAACTCAACTCCAATGACAAAATCAATTCGACACAACTCCATCCCGATTTCTGCCCATTGGGATAATTCATCTGAAGGAATAATCTGCACGAGTTCCGGGGACGCGCGAAAAAACTCCACCGCGACATTTGGATCCTGTTCCCCTAACTCTAATACCACCTCTAAGACTCTTTGCTGCATGGGTGGACCCTGAAGAAGCCCCATGAGTAAAGGACTTTCCTTCAAATATTTTAAAGCCGTCGCTCCGGATGACTCCGCAAGAACAATGACCGTATCAAGCCATCTGACGACTTCCTTCAGCCCCCCCTTCTGTTGGAGAATCGGAATGGCCTCAATCGCCGCCTGTTCTATTTTTTTGGAGAGACCACGTAATTCCTCTAATAACTCCTCAACCGTCTCTGCAGATTGGTCGGCGATCAACAGTTCCGATAGGGCCTTGGCTGTTGTCGGATCGAGGAATCGTGCAATTCGGATCTCTAGACGCTCTGATAGACTCATTGAATGACGTGGCTTTCGTTCATAACGATTATCAAAGGGCCCCAGGCAAGTACTTCTTAAGTCAAATCCCCACTCACCATGAAATCGGTGAGAAAAACGATGAATTGTAATAGAGGGGACTGGGCTTGTAAACCATAAGGCCTAACCGGTTTCTGAAGAGTAACGAACAGGCTTTGACAAAACAGGGTCTCCCGGACTTCTCACCGTATACCGACCCCGCCCTCTATCTTACTCTTACCCTCAGACAGCAACCCGAGCAAGCCACTCTGGACTTGTTCTCCATCCAAACCTTTGATTAACACACGTTTTCTCCTCCCATGCTGCCCAGAAAGAATCGTCACGCTCCTCATTGGGAGAGAAAAAGCTGAGGAGAGATATCGGCATAACTCCTCGTTGGCTGCCCCTTCAACGGGAGGGGCCATTATTCTGAATTTGTATGCCTCACCATGTATTCCCACATACTCGGTCCTGGCAGCTTTGGGTTGTATATGCACGGACAGGATGACACCTTGAGCCACATCTTGAATCAGCATGGTCTGTTCACGGCGCCTTCTTGAGAGACTGGGAATCTGAAAGGGGTCTAAACGGGGCCAGGGATGACGGTAAAAATTTAGAAATCAGGGGGTAATGGTCTGTAAGGCGTTTTGCAATTCTTGAACTCGCAGTGACAGTAAATCAAGATGCACATCCCGAAGAGGTACACGGTCTTGAAATTTCCAAAGCCGATGAAAGACGGTGCGCATTTCTTTTTTTAAGGTATGGGCCTTACTATAGGCAGGCTGTTTCCCCTGCTCTTCTGTCACATCGCAAAACGCCTCTTGTAAGGCATGAAATTGGTCATGAACAATATTTAACTGCTGGCGACTATCCGCTGCCGTCTTGACCGTGGGAATCGTCTTCTCCATCTTGGTGGCAAGATATTGTAGAGTCCTCAAGCCATCATTCCCTGTCTCCTCCTGAGCCTCTTTCAACATATCGCTCGCCCCTGGATGAAGGATTGAGGAACAGCCCACTCCTCCTACCACCATCATCCAACATACCCCTAGGGTGAGGAAGAGAGAGGGGAAAGGACGTGTACTCTCCCTCGTGTGATCATTTTTTCCTTTTTGGAATAGCACAGTCCCTACCGACATTTTCACACCTTAGGATCATTAAAAAATAGCTTTCGCCAACTCGGCAATACTTCGCTGCATATCTGGATCGTCAGTAATCGGCTTAATAATGGCGGCCTCACAAGCCTGCTTTGCCGGCACGCCTTGTCGCATAAGCGCTCCAGCATAAATCAATAATCGCGTACTCACTCCTTCTTCCAGCCCATGGTTTCGAAGATTCCGGACCTTTTCACCAAGTTTGACTAATCGCTCCGCAATGGAGAGCTCAACTCCTGCTTCCTTTACAATAATGTTCGATTCGATTTTTGAGGGAGGATAGGTAAAGTCCAAGGCCAGAAAACGTTGTTTGGTACTTTGCTTCAGGTCTTTCAGAACCGTTTGATAACCAGGATTATAAGAAATGACCAACATAAAGTCGGGAGCCGCCTCGATAAACTGTCCTTTTTTTTCAATCGGTAGTATGCGTCGATCATCACTTAATGGGTGAATCAGAACGGTGGTATCCTTTCTTGCCTCAACGATCTCATCTAAATAGACAATGGCACCCTGTTTAACACCCAACGTAAGTGGCCCATCCAGCCAAACCGTCTCCTCCCCTTTCAACAGATACCGTCCAACCAAGTCCGAGGCAGTCAGATCTTCATGGCAGGCCACAGTAATGAGGGGTCGTGCCAATTGATAGGCCATATGCTGGATAAACCGAGTTTTTCCACAACCCGTGGGCCCCTTTAACATCACAGGCATCGACCGGTCAGCAGCCGCCTTAAAGAGCGTCACTTCATCCCCGACGGCTTGATAGAAGGGTTCTTTGGCAATGCGATATTGATCGATCGCCTTTTCAGGATCGGTCACATCCTGTTTGGCCCCTTGATTCATATTCTCTTCCTTTGGTCATCCAGAACCATTCTATCGCTCTTGTCTTTCCTGTCCATACCCCCTAGAACGGCACGCCCCACACCAATACCCGATCTATGGTACTTGGATCAAGGGGTTCGCGAAAGAAAGGATTAGGACGAAACGGGATGGAGCCGTTGAAATTCCTCTCCAGACATCTCTAAGACTTCCCTGACACGTCTGGTCAGTAGTTCAGGCATAAAAGGTTTCTGCATGAGTAATTTAGTTTTATCGACAGGGCCATTTGAAAAAACTGGATGGTCCGGGTACCCTGACATATACAACACCTTCATATCAGGACGATCCATTAATAGTTCTTTGGCTGCTTCCGGTCCACTTTTTTGTGGCATGACCACATCCGTCAATAAGAGATCGATGCTCCCAAAGTGGCTTTTACTGACCACTTGAGCATGAATGCCATCTCTCGCTTCAAGAACCGAATATCCGCCCTTTCTTAACGCAGCCGTAACTAATCCTCTGACACCTGGTTCATCCTCTACCACAAGAATGGTTTCTTCAATGGTATGGGGCACCTGATGGGGGATCTCGGCGGCACCCTCCGAGAGCTCGTCCTTGACGGTCGGGAAATAGATGGTCACCCTGGTGCCTTTACCTACCTGACTGTCCACAACAATATCGCCACCATTTTGCTTGACAATCCCATACACGGTGGAGAGGCCTAGTCCCGTTCCTTTCCCCTGACCTTTCGTGGTAAAAAAGGGTTCAAAAACCTGCGATAAGGTTTTTTGATCCATACCACAACCCGTGTCAGTTAACTGTAGTTGTACATACGACCCTGGTGGAACTGGCCCCGTCTTCCCCCCTCGAGTCCTCCAATGGTGACATTTGATGTTTGAATCTCCAATTTTCCACCCTGGGGCATGGCGTCTCTGGCATTCACCGCCAAATTCATGACGACTTGATCTAACTGCCCCGGATCGGCCTGCACTCGCCCTAACTCAGGCCCCAGCACCGTGACCAATTCAATGATATCCTCTCCGAGTAACCGCCTGAGCATACCCTCCATATTGCTGACGACCGCATTGAGATCCAAGACCTGAGGTGCAATCACCTGTCGACGGCTAAAGGCCAAGAGTTGGCCTGTAAGAGAAGCGGCGCGATTCCCGGCCTTCTTAATCTCTTCAATTTCATTCCGCATGGGGTTGTGTTCATCAATTTGTGCCAGAAGAAGATGCGTATATCCGGTTATCACCGTCAGGAGATTATTAAAATCATGAGCGACCCCCCCTGCTACCCGACCGATGGCCTCCATCTTTTGGGCTTGTCGTAATTGTGCCTCCGCTTCAGTTAACGCCGCTTCCGTTTCTTTGCGTTCGACAAATTGTCCTACGTTGATTCCAATTTCATTCACCATGCCTAACAGATCTTGATCGGGCTCACGGATATCATGGCTAAAAAACTCTAAGACCCCGTGCACTTTTCCTCCAACTTTTATGGGGAACGCAAATGCTGAATGCAGCCCAGCCATGGCTGCCGCCTCCAAACGGGGAAAGTTTGAATCGTTCAAGACATCCCGAATCCAAACCGGTTCTCCCGTCGCCCACACACGACCAGGCAACCCAATACCTTTCTCAAAGCTGATATTTTTACTCACCAGGACAAATTCCGAGGGGTCAATTTCCTCGGCATGCCATTCCTCTCCGACATGTAAGGCTTTCGAAAACCGATCGATACCCCAGGACATGCCCAGCCCCCAACCTAAGGCCTCACACAACAGTCGAACAATGCGCGTATTGGCCTCCAATACCGTCGTGGATTCGCTCAGTATTTGGGTGACGGCGTTCTGCATCTGAAGACGTCTTTCTCGCAACTTCCGTTCTCTGATATCTCTGAAGAACGCCGTAAACACAAACCCGACACCCCTTCGCGCTGGGGCAATGGCTAACTCAACCGGGAACTCCATCCCATCTTGTTCACAGACGAGGATTTCCTCCTGAGCACCTGGTTCCTGAATTTCTCCATGATGACAAATCTTGTGTAGCAAGGACTCCAGGTGTGCCTTCACCGTGTGTGGAATAATGGTCGTCCAGAGAGACCGTCCCACCATTTCATCACGACTCCAGCCGAACATGCGTTCAGCTTGGACATTCCAATCAAGGATACATCCCTCTTGGTCAAAACTAATCATGGCATCAGGGACCGCATTCACCATCAGTCGGGTTTGTTCTTCTCGTTCTACGAGTAGCTGTTGAATGTGTTCGGCCTCCCGACTCCGATCTCGTACACGTGAAAATTCACGTTGGTACCAACTGGTAATGAGTAGAAAGAGTCCAGCCGGCAATCCCACCAAGGCCCAAACCAGGGCAACCTTCCAGGCGTCGGCCCGGAACAGGGTTAAGAGCAAGGCCTTATCTGAACGAAGTAAGACGACCCAATTGGCCGAATCCCCCATTCCCATCTCCCGGATGGGAGCATACCCTGTTACGACCGAGACCCGACTGTGCAAATGGGATCCTTCTACATATCCAGGTTGATCAACCTGAATCAGTTCATTCGCAGATAACCCGAAGGGATTGGGATTGATCATCCCGACTTGTTCTGGAATAGAGTCAAAGACCGTCAAACCTTGAGGAGTGACGATTCCATACTCGAGTGCCCGGCCCTCGGATGCATGGAAGGAAAATCGGCTGGCTAGCATTTCAACAATTTTGGCGAAGTAGGGCTCTAACGTCGATAACTCAAGCCGAGCCACAACGGTACCTTGCTCCACACCATTGGCATCAAACACCTTTGAGGACCAAGCGAGTAGAGGAGTTTTTCCAATTTGCGTAACTTCCCCTTCGACCGATTCCACACCCCCAGCAATCACAACCCGAACTTGGTCCTGACTCGTGACTCCTTCATCCCCATCATGCTGAAGGAATTCTTCGCCCAAAAACTGTTCGTTGGTCGTTCCAATGACCTTTCCGGCTCTATCGGTTATTCCAATCCATACCGGCAACGGCGAGCCCTCTTTCATGGCCAGCAGCATGGCACTGACATTATTGGAAGCCAATCCCTCTCGACCAAGGCGTGCAGCCGTGAGGCGCACCTGCTCAGATTGCTTTTTCAGTAAGGTATCAAGCCGCTCGGCCAGCTCAGTGGCTCCCAAACTTAATCGTACACCTGCTGAAGCCACATATCGCTCTTCCATGCTGGAAAGAAACCAGATCCCCATGCCTAGGGAAGCAATGAGAAAAAGCACCAGAAAGGAAGGCAACCAGGATATATGCCGCTCCCACCAATGTTGTTTTGGCAAAACCGGTGGTTTCATAGGGGGACGACCGTCTCCTTGTTACGAAAGAGCCGCTCATTCATACGACAGACCTCCAATAAAACCGCCTTGCTGTACAAGGGGTAACGAAACAACGCTTCACCGTCCTCCCGAGGACCCGTGAGACATTCAGCCTTTCATCAATTCAGGGCTGTTCAACTGGGTCATCTGTTCGTTTGATTGATCTGAGATGTCAACGCAACATACCAACCTACAAGAACATCACGTATGTAGGAGTAATATCGAATACGTAAGATATAGCGGCGTCATATCCTTCAGCAAGGTTCGTATGGATGTCAAGAGTTCGATAAGACTACGAGAAATCCCATCTTCTTGACATCCAGAGAGGAGCTCATTCTAGCACCATTCTCCGTTGCCTTTAAGCGAAAAGATGTTCTCTCATTCTCTTTCCGTCTCACTGGACTAAGTACGTATACCCTGGGCCATTTGGTCGCCTTCCCCTTGTCTGCCTTCGTACAACCGTGGTACGATTCCCTCTGACATTGTTTCGTCAATGCCTTAAATCCTCAAATGTGAATCAGGCAGAATATCCGACTGTCATACTGGCTCACCACGACCTCTAAACACGCACCGTGAAAGAAACCACCCAACATCCCTGCCAAACTATTGTTGAAGCCTTGACCCGAGATGGTCTATTTGCCGCCTCTCATGAACCTGACCCTGATAGGCCAACCCCGACACCCCCTCAAGTGAAGGAGTGGCGGATTACCTGTACGCCTTACATGCTGTCACAAGAGGACGTCGAGTTCTTATCCTCTCTCGGGAACCACCTTCTGGCATTTAATCAGGCGCTCAACAAACTCTATTTTGAGAGCAACAATCACCGGCAACCGCCTTGGGTGGCAGACCTGTTGGATCAAGGGAAACCTCCTGCCCTCACGGCACAGGCACGGATGAAACGGTTTCGCAAGGACCTCCCTGGCATTATTCGACCCGATATCATCCCAACAGAAGAGGGCATGATTATCACGGAGCTGGACAGTGTTCCAGGAGGGATCGGTCTCACAGGCAGTATGTCACAAGCCTACGCTCCTTCCCTTCCACCTGGGGTTGAACTCATTGGTGGAGCCAATGGCATGATTCGTGAGTTTGGAGCGATGTTTCAGGAATTGCGTGGAGAACGGGTGGGATGTATTGCGATCGTGGTGTCTGAAGAGTCCAAAGATTATCTGCCCGAAATGCAATGGGTTGTCCAAGAACTTCAGCGGGAAGGAATAGAGACGGTCTGTGCTGATCCAAAAGATATTCGCTTTACCGAAGAAGGATTGATTTACACCGGAGACGGCGGCCCCTTACCTATTGCCGTGGTCTATCGTTTCTACGAGTTATTTGACTTGATGAATATTCCGAAGACCGAGTTAACCGCCTATAGCGCGAAAAAAAACCGGGTCACGATTACCCCACCATTAAAACCACATCTCGAAGAAAAAATGGCTTTTGCGTTATTCCATCATCCCGTATTGAAACGATTTTGGGAGCAAGAGCTGGGAGAAACGACATATCCCTTGCTCAAGAAGGTCTTTCCGCATACATGGATTCTCGACCCACACCCCCTGCCTCCCTCTGCGATCATTCCTGACCTCTGCTTAGGCCAACAACCCGTCACCGATTGGCGGGAACTCGCACAAGCCTCTCAAAAAGATCGCCACTATGTGGTCAAGCCGTCAGGATTTTCGGAGCTGGCCTGGGGAAGCCGAGGCGTGTCCGTTGGCCATGACCTCTCTCAACAGGAATGGGCCGATGTGCTTGACAAGGCACTCGCCTCTTTCCCCACGACCCCATATATATTACAGAAATTTCATAAGGGGAGGCAGGTTGAGATGTTCTATTTCGACGCCCAACGAGAAGACATGGCTCCCATGGCTGGGAGAACGAGATTATCCCCCTATTATTTTGTGCATCATGGAGAGGCTCGGCTGGCAGGAGTGCTGGCTACAGTCTGTTCATTAGAGAAAAAAATCATTCACGGGATGCGTGACGCCATCATGGCTCCCTGTGCTAAAATTTCCGTTTGAACTATTGATTCACAACCTACTTGCGTAAAGACTTGGATTGCCGCATGCTACATAGGGCCATGAACAAGACTGATTGGGGGTCCACGGTCCTATGACCCTATATCATGTCAATTGGTGCCCAGACTGCATTACCGTCGTGCGGAAACTCGAAGAGCTCGGACTCGAGTATGAGTCAGTGCTTGTAGCGGACTTCAGACCGTTTCGAAAAAACGTCGAAGACGTCTCTGGGCAAAATTATGTACCCGTCCTCACGGATGGGAAGACAATCCTTACGGAAGCCGAGGATATCGTAAAACACCTGGAAGAAAACTATTCGTCACCCAATCGAACCAGTTAACGAGGAGAGGTCTATCCGACCTTCCTCCAGAACGGGAACACGAACGCAAAGGACAGGCGCATGGAAGAATGGAGACAAGTACTCGCAAATAGCTTGGTCAAACCCAAAGACTTAGCCGAACACCTTGGCGTTGACGCAAAAGAAATTGAAGCCATTGTGGGTGACTATCCTATGCGTATCACCCCCACCGTGATGGCTACCATCAAGGAAAAAAACGATCCGATTTGGAAGCAAGTCGTGCCGGATATTGAAGAAATGGCAGATTTCGAGGCGGAGGATGATCCGCTTGAAGAAGATCTCATGAGTCCGGTTCCACATCTCGTGCACCGATATCCAGATCGCGTCTTGCTCATGGTCACCAATCAATGCCCGATTTACTGTCGGTTTTGTACAAGAAAACGACTGGTCGGCAAACCTGGATTTTTGAAAAAAGGAGAACTGGATCGAGCCATCGCCTATCTTCGTGAGCACTCGGAAGTGCGCGATGTGATTCTTTCGGGCGGAGACCCCTTGCTGCTACCCGATCATTTATTAGAACGAATTCTGAAAGCGTTACGTAGTATTCCACACCTCGAGCTCATTCGCCTCGGGTCACGAGTTCCAGGGTCTCTCCCGCAACGCATCACCGCCAAACTTTGTGAGATTGTAAAAAAGTATCACCCTATCTATATGAATCTTCACTTTAATCATCCTGACGAATTGACGTCGGACGTCAAGGAGGCCTGTGGGAGGCTGGCAGATGCGGGAGTTCCCCTTGGGGCACAAACGGTGCTTCTGAAGGGTGTCAATGATGATCCTGCTGTCATGAAAAAACTGGTCCATGAGTTATTGCTTGCTCGGGTGAAACCTTATTATTTATATCAAGCCGATTTGACGAAGGGGACCAACCATTTTCGCACCACGATCCAAACCGGCATGGATATCATTCGTTCACTGCAAGGACATACGAGCGGCATGGGGGTCCCGCATTTTGTGATCGATGCCCCAGGGGGAGGAGGTAAAATCCCCGTGCTTCCCGCAGACTACATGATGCATTTGGATGAACAGCGTGCCGTCTTAAAAAATTACGAAAATAAAACCTTTGAATATCCACAACCCACCGCGAACCCTTCTCGTGAATTACCAATGGTTGGCGCTCCGTCACCTGGAGCCCTTTGTGGGGATGGAGCCCTAGACGATCTGTGAGCCGCGCAAACGCTACCCACGGTATTCTTCCCTATCAACAATTGAAACAGTTGATCGCGAAGGGCAATATTCACGCACCAATTCCCATTGAAGAAGGACAAATTCAACCTGCCAGTTTGGACCTTCGGCTCGGGCCTAAAGCCTATCGATTGTTAAGTAGTTTCCTGCCGGAACAGTCTGATATGACGAGTCGCCTCAATGTCCTGGATTTCTATCAATCCGACCTCGTGATGTATGAGATGGATTTAACCGAAGGCGCCATCCTGGAACGGGGACATGTGTACCTCATCCCCCTCCTCGAACAACTCCACCTTCCTAAATCGCTGCGCGCCCGCACCAATCCGAAAAGCACCACGGGTCGACTTGATGTCTTTACACGTGTGGTCACCGACCTCAATACAGGATTTGATGAGATCCGCCCCGGCTATGATGGCCCTCTGTATCTTGAGGTCGTCCCCCGCTCCTTTACGATTAAAGTGCAAACGGGGCAGACCTTGAATCAAATTCGATTGATTCAAGGGGATCCTTCCGTTCCTGACAACAGCCTGCGAAAGACACACCAAGCCTCCCCTCTCCTGTTTCATAATCTTCCTAAAAAAAAACCGGTTTCTCCCCAGACCATTCGGACGGACCGGGGGCTCTTCTTACGAATCGATCTGCATGGTTCCGCCAATGCGCGAAAACCAATCATTGGATACCGGGCCAAAAAAAATAGTCATGTCATCGACCTCTCAAAGATCGCCCATTACGCTGCCAAAGATTTTTGGGAGCCCTTGCAACGACAAAAAAACGATAGTTTGCTCCTTGAACCAGAGGAGTTCTATATCCTTGCTTCGAAGGAACGCATTCGCGTTCCACCCGGGTATGCCGCCGAAATGGTTGCCTATGAGGCAGCCTGCGGAGAACTCCGTACTCACTATGCCGGATTCTTCGACCCGGGTTTCGGGTTTGGAAAGGGAGAACTCAATGGAACCCAGGTCGTCCTGGAAGTTCGCCCGCACGACGTCCCTTTCCTCATCCATGACGGGCAGACATTTTTCAAAGTGATGTATGAACGTATGCGACAGTCGCCCACACACCTCTATGGATCAGCGTTAGGCTCTTCCTATCAACGCCAAGCCCTAACCCTCAGTAAACATTTTAAAAACGAATATGTCAGACTCTGATTCATCAGAAAATCCGCAACCAACCCCTCCGCCTCGGAACCCATCTCCTGAGCCAGAGGAGACAGCCGGGGAAGATCGGTATTTTCTCATTGCCGAGAAATTTGTAGGAACCGCCATGATGTTTGTGGGGTTTCTCAACGTCCTCCTTTCGATTAGTGGAGGTTATGAAATCAATATAGTCCCTCTGATTCTTTACTCCGCAGGGCTCTTTATTTGGAGTCACGCCGTGATCGTCAATCCCACGATCCGGTATACGGTGATGGGACTTGCCCTCATATTAGGACTCGGCATCTTTCACTTTGGCGAGGTTCTCTTTTGGCACAAACAAGCCTTTTTTTGGGGAACCGTACTTCTGGTGATGTTCTTTATGTTCAAGCCCGACAAACGGTAAACATCCGACCATGACGATCACGGTCGTCATTCCTACCCTCGATGAAGCCACTGCGCTTCCCGGGACCCTCTCCCACACCCAAACGTTAGGGTTCGACCACATTATTATCGTGGACGGAGGGAGCACGGACGGAACCACCAACTTTCTCCGTCAACTCTCTCCAAGCTCCAGCACCACACCCGATATCACCGTGGTCATGACGGACCCTGGTCGAGCGCATCAAATGAATAGCGGCGCCAAGATTGCTCAAAGCGATCTCCTCTTGTTTCTCCATGCTGATACCCTACTGCCGACTACCGCCAAGCAGGCAATTGAACAGGCCTTCACTCATCCACGAATCATCGGCGGACGTTTCAATGTTCGCTTCGAACGAGATCATGGATGGCCATGGATAATTAGTCGGATGATGAATCTTCGCTCCCGATGGAGTGGCATTTCCACCGGCGATCAAGCCATCTTTGTACGCAAATCAAGCTTTGATTCCGTCGGTGGGTTCAAAAACATGCCTCTCATGGAAGATATCGATTTCACACGTCGACTCAAAGCTATTGGGAACATGGTTGCCCTATCTGATAGGGTTCAAACCTCTTTTCGCCGTTGGGAGCAATGTGGACCCCTCAAAACAATTTTGTTAATGTGGACCCTCCGGCTCCTCTTTTGGGTAGGGACTTCTCCTGAAACGCTCAGTCATTGGTATCGGCGTATACGGTAAGGAGGACCTGAGGAAATTATTTCATGCGGCGTTCACAGAGAAAAAGGAAGTCATCCCCACACCCTCCAGCCCCTACGACGACCAATGCCACCGATGCCCTCATCACGATGACCAAGGCTCCTATTCCTGGCGAGGTCAAAACGCGCCTGTGCCCCCCCCTGACTCCAGATGAGGCGTCTACCCTTCATGGCAGTTTTGTCTTAGACGAATTGGAACGGAGTCGGAAGGCCATAAAGACACAGGCATTACGAGTCCATCGATATCTGGGCTGCGCCCCAAGTCCGGATCATGCCTTTTTTCGTGTCTTGGAGGCTCGCCAGGAAGTCAGGTTGTTACCACAAATAGGAGATGATCTCGGGGCCCGGATGCATCATGCCTTCGACCAGCTTTTTCAGCGAGGGTATCAACGGATCATTATGGTGGGAACCGATCTTCCCGATCTCCCACCAACCACCTATGTCGAAGCCTTGACACTCCTCAACGAGCATGACCTCGTGTTAGGCCCAGCCGTCGACGGCGGGTACTACCTCATCGGTATGAAACAACCCAATCCTGACCTCTTCTCGAATATCCCTTGGTCAACCAATCAAGTTACCGCTCGAACCCTCGAACGAGCGAAGGTCTTAGGACTATCCCATGCCTGTTTGCCACCAGGTCATGATATTGATTCTCTTGACGATCTTCTGAACCTTATTCAACATTCCTCATCCAAGGAAGGAACTCGTGCACCGCTGTCTCAGCGGACCAGTGAAGTCTTGCACACCCTTATTCCTCGGCTGAAACAACGGGGGGTATTTCGTTGAAACGAGAAGGGACCTGTGTGGCACGTCCCGATACGTTATTGAATCACGCGAAAGTCGAAGACGCCCAAGAAAGGATACACCTATGAACCCTCGCGTCGCAGTGATATCTGGAGGAGCACGAGGCATCGGTCGGGCCATTGCACTCGATCTGGCTGATCAACAATGGTCTGTCGCAATTTGTTATCGGACCAGTCAAGAGGACGCCCAGGCTACTGCCAAGGACATTGAACAACGAGGCGGACACGCGCTCGTCAAACAATGTGATGTCTCTGATCCCGCTGCAGGAGCCGCCTTTGTACACGAGGTTTATCAAACTTGGGGCCGACTGGACACCTTGATCCATGGAGCGGGCCCCTATCACCGTGTCAATATATTTCAGGAAACCCCTGAAGGGTGGAACGAGATGTTTACGAATAATCTTCACCCGGTCTTCTACCTTTCTCAAGCAGCAGCCCCACTGATGAAGACCCAAGAATATGGTCGAATCATCACCTTTAGCATGGCCAATGCCGATCAGATGGTCGCCCAATCCGAAGTCACGGCACATTATATCGCCAAAAGCGGCATACTCATCCTGACAAAGACGCTGGCCAAGCAGCTGGCTCCCTACAACATTACCGTGAATGCCATCTCTCCGGGATTCATCGACTCGGGCAGTGCATCGCCCGGTGAGTTACAGGGAATGGAGAAAAGAATTCCTGCAGGTTATATCGGTGACGTGAAGGATACCGTGGCTGCCGTTCGGTTCCTTCTCTCCGACGAAGCCCGGTATGTCAATGGAACGAATATCCATGTCAGTGGGGGATGGGGTATTTAATGGAGGGAGACCTGTGGAGTAACCTCCCTCCTTCCTCAGGCATGTGCATCCTCAAACCTTGAACGGGAAACTATGGAATAAGCGACAGGGTAGGACGATACCCTGAAGGCTTCCCTTTTGTTCACCACGGCACGAAGACTTACGAGGACTTTCCTTCTCCAAAGGCGGATTCTAAGAGCGGCTTCACTTCCCCTTTTTTCTCCATGGGATCCAAGATATCCGTATCCCCATAAAACTGCCCGTTGATAAATACCTTGGGCAACGTCGGCCAATTGGTGATTTTCGTCAAAACCTCACGTTTCTCTGGATTTTGCAAGACATCAATCACTTCGTAGGGATACCCATATTTATCAAAAAAATCCATGGTCTCTCGGGTAAATCCACACATCGGCATGGACTTGGTCCCTTTCCCATAAATAAGGATCTTGTGTGCCTTGACCTCTTCTTGCACTTCGTCTTCAATTGGATTTGCCATACGTTCCTCCCTCTTACTCTCCCTCGTGGGTTACAGCCGTTAATTCCAGTGCATGGATTCGTCCGTCCTTCATCGGTTCATCCAAGGCCTGGTAAATCATTCGATGACGATCTAACAAGTTTTTTCCCTTAAAAACATCTGACACGACTTTGACATTCAAATGGTCCATGGTGCCCGTCTTGTCAGAGACCTCGACTTGCGCATCCGGCATATTTACGAGTATATACTTAGTTAAATTCTCCTGAGTAATCATCATGTCACCCCATCCTCATCGGTAAGCGTTAAAAAGAATACTCTAGTTCAAACCTCGAAGGCAACAACCCGAACCTCGCTCCAGTCGCGAGACTCATATGTACCGCCGGTTACCATACACAAGATAACCACGAGAAAATCAACAGGCTCTTCACAGGCTATCTACAGAAATCTGTTGATAGGTATTTTCACTTGTCATGGCCCTTTGTTTTTTCTTGATTTCTTGTTTTCTCTTTGCTAAAGACTGCGCCCTGAGTTCAAGAACTCAAGCCTTTTATGTAAGGAGATCAGCTTATGGCCGTCACTCCTCAACATCGTGTCCTTCGTAGTGAACGAGTCGCGCTCATGCAGCCTTGTACGTATGAGTTGACCGAAGCCCATGACTCGGAAACGATCCTGCTGCACCAGGGAGAAGCGCTCTCGGTGAACGTGAGTTCTGGTGGCATGCTCATCTTGATGCCTCACACGTTTCGCCAACACCAAATGTTTGAAGTGCATGTCCCAACTCACTCACCCGGTGAAAAACGATTGGCGCTCGTGGAAGTCCGTTGGTCCAAACAGGTTCCCCTCGAAAATGGTGACTGCATGTCCTTTGTCGGGGTCAAATTTCTCATGACACCGACCTTACCCCAACCGGCCTGCGAATAGACGGTAGGCCCCTTGGAAGGTCAGGCATGGGTCGAGGAAGCGGTGGATGCGAGATACTGGCGCCGGTCCCCCTGAAAGGCTTCCGGACTCCGATACTCCACCACATACTTTGTCAAATCAAACACGAGGGCTGGGTTGAGGTTGCGCATGAGATCTTGCCGCCACAAAATTTGCAATCGGTTGATCATGGTAATGGAGGGTGGGGCGTCACCTTTCCCCAACGGAACATCGCGATACCCCATAGAAAAAATGAGCACTTCTTTATCAAACATGGCCGCATTAAAGTCATCGGCCGCACCTTGCATTTGAAAATCTTCTTCGAGTCGTTGAAATGTCGGTGAGAGATTGAGGCAGTCTCGAAACCCGTAGAAAATGTGAACACCTACCCGAGCTTGATCTTCCATCACACGAATCGCATCCTCCACAAGCTCAGGCAATTCCATTTGCGTTCGAGAAAAAATTAAAAGCCGCCGAATCTTCACCCCTCTCGCCACAGCTAATTGGTTGGCCACTAAATAATTGGGATATAATGCTTCTCCTCGTTTCCAAATATTCCAACGTTCCATAATTGCATCCACACATTGTTCAGACATTTCCATAAGTCGGACTGCCTCGGCATTGGCTGAAGCCCCATCGTACGTCAACATTTGAGATTCCATTTCTCGAAGTTCACGTCCAATAGCCTCTATTTTTCTCGGAAGATACCGGGGCCGCGCCGGTACGTGCAGCAAAACATCGACAGCCGTTAAGGCCAGAGTCCAATATTTTTTCACCTTCGCAGGCGCCTTGTCCTTTTGGGCAATAAGCAGCAATTCAACGGGATTCTTTTCTAAGAGGTTGGCAATTTTGATGCAGACGTCCGGATTGGGAACTTTTTTCCCTCGGCGAATAAGATTGACCTCTGGCTGAGCAATACCTAATTTTTTGGCCAGAACATAATCACTCTTTAATTGATACCGTTTTTTTACCGTTTCGACATAACGTGGAAAGTCGGCCATAGCCACTCCTGCACATCTTCAGTCTTTTTCATCTTTCCTGGATGAATGAACATGAACCTATCTTGAGCGCACCGAACACATGATTTCTTGTGCCGGAGACCTGCGTCATGGATCAACTGATCGTCATGTATATCCCACAAGAACTCTGTTCAAGGTCCACAGAGGAACGCCCTCACAACAATCCGGCAACAACTGCACATTGTGGTGAAGAGAAAGGAAGGACATTCGTCGTCGACTGGACAAGGTATTGAGAAAGCCTTCTGAGGGGAACATCACTCCGCACATGGACAGGCTGCACCTAAATGTCAACGCAGGGACCAATCCCTTTGCACCATTTCACGTCCGACTGGCGGTGTGGAAGAGATCCTCCGTCTCTCCTATCCCTTTTTGACTGAGCCCGGACCAAAACCCTTCTAAGTATTCCAACACCGCCATCACTCCTGTGCGAAAATCCTCTCGTTTCAGCGGGGACATCGGCATCCCACCCTTTCCATCCATGGTTTCCACGGCCGTTTCCATGGCATCTTCATGTGAATACTCCAAATCCAGATAGAAGGCAAAATAGGTGAGGTCCATTTTGGGATATCGCTCATTTCTAAGTCGAGTCAGACCTGGGATCAAATGGTCCCACATGGTGGTCGCCATATTTTCTAAGCCAAAGGAGGCTCCTAGGGCAACATCGTGATTGCCACTACTGAGCAGTTCTTCAACTCCCTCCAAATAGGCCTTGGTGGAGGGCAACATTGATCGTGTCATCGATGTATGAATATCCACTCCTATCGAACGAAGAAAATCACGATAGAGTAGTTCATGACGATTCCGACTTCGCCCATGCCCTAACTCAGCATAGAGTACTTTGGTCAATTCCTGTGCGACCAATTCATTTTCAGTATGCACAAGCTGCGTGACTAGAATTTTTGGGAAGAAGCGAACAAAATTATAGAACTCCATGGCAAATCCTTGAAACTCTTCATCAGATAGGACTCCAGTTCGGAACCGTTCTAAAAAGGGATTATTTAACGCCCCATGGGCTAACACGTATTCCCGCATTTCTTTATAAAACGACATTCCTCACCTCCACGTCTTGATCGCCCTTCTCTGCCAGCCTAGCCATCATAAAAATAATATAATTTCTCTATTATTTTTACAACAAAAAACTATTATATTTCATTTAATATTTCAATATCTTATTAAATTTTACGGCCATTTTTCTTGCGTTACCAACAATCAACTTTAATAGCATGATTCAATTTTTATATTATTCTAGGGTGGCGATGACAGGTGAACACATTCAATACATTCTTCGTCCGATAACTAGAGAATAAAGAAATTGAGACCTCATCTATGGTCAAAAGAATGGTGATGTAGAAGTTAGGAAATAACTGGAGGAAGGAGGAAGTCACGAGTGATGGAAGCCAACAGACCTTTTTATTTCTATAACGTATGCTTGTCCACAATTGTGTAGTTATGTCGACTTAACAAGGGGTAGAGTGAGAAGATCGGTGTATTGAAGGGAATGACAGCCGTATCGTACCCTGGACTCAAGGTGAGGTGTAAATTCACAAAATTGTAACTGAGCCCCTCTTGCCAGGGCTCCTTAAACGATTCGACGTAGGCAGGAACCTTATCCGAAGCATAGGTCCTCGTCATTAAACCGGCCCCACCCTGGAGTCCATATTCATAGAGATCCGGGGCCCCCTGAATCAAGACCGATACCTTCGACGCATCAAACCACACCTTGAAATTACAACTCACTTGTATGAACGGCCCCAAAGAGCCGGTGTGCTCAAGAACCGCAAGGGGATAGGCATATTCCGGTGGAACCTCTCCACCCTGCGTTGGGGCATCGCGAAGGAACTCCGGCTCCTTGATGGGTGAAGCGGAGACGAATAGGAGATCGGGGTCATCCAAGGGAATATCCAATACCGTGCCATCGTGATAACTACATAATTTACCCAACTCATATCGCAACGGATACGAGTATCCCATTTTCGCATAGAAAATCCTGATACCGGCATCCAAAGGATCCTCAGGCTTGCGGCTAATCTTCAGATCAAATGGCAACATCATATGGAACCCATTCGTGCGTACGCTCATAAACGGGGCACAGGCTCCAGGGAATTCTTTGTGGATCGTGACATTATCCGGTTCAAATTTTTTTGGCGTTCCACCAAAATGCTGGGCGGTTTTAGAATCCGTTGTGAGACGATATTTATTTTGATAATAGGCCGCTGCCCTTTTCTGCGCCAAATCCAAAAAATAATTGGGCACATCGGTCTCCACAATCAATCGCTGTTTGTCCAGGCCTTGGGGGCGTGGAACACGCATGACTTCGTTATAGAGGGCGATTTCCGACGTCGTTTTTTGGATGTCATGATCCAACTGCATCGCAAGTTCCGGATCATCGTATCTCGTGTGGGACAAGAGTTGGCGGGCGCGCTGCAAACATTCCAATTTCTGGGTATATCGCTTCGGTTCTGAGGCAAAGGCTTGCACCGTAGCAAAAAGGAGATTAAATTGTTCTTCAGGCTCAAGACCGAGAACCGCCAGATCTTGTTCTTTAATAAAGGCAAGAGCCAAAGGACCAAATGCTTCCTCCTGCCGCAGACTCAGGGTTAATAAATAATTTAAATAGGCACGTGCTTCTTGCGGAGTCACAATAGGTTACCTCACAATCATGGATGAGGCATTGTACGGTATGAAAACGCACGGTACAAGATGCGAGAAACAGCATGAGAGGTATACGATCACCCAGTAAAGAGCGAGTTTGAACATGTGAGTGAGAAAGAACAAGGATGGCTATGAAGGGAAACATCTTGGTGCTGGGAGCAGGGAAAATCGGTTCCCTGATCACAGCGATTCTCTCAAACTGCCCTGATTATCGTGTCTCAGTTGGCGAGGTCAATCCCGACACCCTTCAACGACTCGTCTCGGAATTACCTGCATCTGGCGTGACCCCCCATACCTTAAATGTCAGAGAGCCCCATGTGTTGGAGCACCATCTGTCTTCCCACACATATGATGCCGTTGTGTCGAGTTTGCCGTATTTTTGTAATGCGAAGGTTGCCGAACTGGCCCGCCGCCATCATCTCCACTATTTCGACTTAACCGAAGATGTGGAAGTCACCCGTCACGTCAAACAGATCAGTGCTGGCGCCCAGCAAGCCTTTGTCCCTCAATGCGGATTGGCTCCTGGGTTTATCAGCATCGTGACCCACGAACTTATGACACACTTTGACTCTGTGGAAAACGTCAAGATGCGGGTAGGAGCATTACCTGTGCACCCCAGCAATGCCCTGAAATACTCTCTGACTTGGTCCACGGACGGGTTGATCAATGAGTATGGGAATGTGTGCTATGGAATTGAACAGGGCGAGGAAGTGCCGCTCCTTCCTCTGGAGGGATATGAAACGATCGAAGTCGACGGCCTCCTGTATGAAGCCTTTAATACCTCAGGGGGGTTGGGAACCTTGGCCGATACCTATGCTGGGAAAGTGAAAACCATGAACTATAAAACGTTACGCTATCCTGGCCATTGCGAAAAGATTCATCTTTTGATGAACGACCTACTGTTAAATGAAGACCGTGACACCTTGAAACGCATTCTGGAACGAGCTATTCCCAAAACACTCCAAGATGTGGTCCTCGTCTATGCTTCCGTTACCGGGTATCGAGACGGTGAATTGTATGAAGAGAACTATGTCAAAAAAATCTATCCCCAATCCATTGCTGAAAAACAGTGGTCGGCCATCCAAGTGACCACCGCCTCGGGACTCTGTTCAGTCCTGGATTTAGTGATCAACCACTCTCCAGCTTATAAGGGATTCGTCACACAGGAGACGTTCCCACTCTATGACATTCTCAACAACCGTTTTGGCCTCTGTTATCAATAGATGAATGGCATCCGGACCACGAGCGCAACTGGAGAAAACAGTAGATTGTACGTGTGAGGTACCGCAATGGATGTCTTGTCCGAATTAGGAATTCAACCCATCAATGCAGGTGGAAGCAGTGGACCAAACTGGTGGTCTCCTACCCATCATAACGATCTCATCACTTCCTTGAACCCCGCGACCGGACAGGCTCTCGCACAAGTCTCTCCTTGTTCACGGTCCGACTACGACCATATTCTGAACGAATCGGTCAAAGCCTTCAGCGATTGGCGAAGGGTCCCCGCTCCAAAACGAGGTGAGCTCGTTCGTTTAATTGGCCAGGCTTTGCGGGAAAGAAAGGACGCACTCGGAAGCCTCGTCTCCTTGGAGATGGGGAAAATCAAGGCGGAGGGAGACGGCGAAGTTCAGGAAATGATCGATATGGCTGACTTTGCCGTTGGACAAGCCCGCATGCTCTATGGTCAAACCATGCACTCCGAGCGACCATTACATCGAATGTATGAGCAATGGCATCCTCTTGGAGTCGTTGGGGTTATTTCTGCATTTAATTTTCCTGTCGCTGTGTGGGCCTGGAATGCTTTTATCGCCGCCATCGCTGGTGACACGATAGTCTGGAAACCCTCACCCAAAACCCCACTGTGTGCGATTGCGGTTCAGCATATTTGTAACCAGGTCATGGAGCAACAAGGCTATTCAGGTATTTTTTCTTTATTTATTACCAACACAAATGACTTGGCGGAAACCTTAGTCACGGACACACGCATTCCTCTGATCTCCTTTACCGGATCGGTCCCTATCGGAACGCATGTTGCCAAATTGGTCGCCGGACGCTTGGGTCGTACTCTTCTGGAATTAAGCGGGAATAATGCCATCATCCTTGATGAAACGGCCGACTTGAATCTGGCAATCCCTGGAATCGTATTTGGGGCTGTAGGAACTGCTGGACAGCGATGCACCACAAGCCGACGACTCCTGGTTCACGAATCGCAATATGACGTGGTCGTCTCGCGGCTCATCAATGCCTATAAGCAGGTGCCCATTGGCAACCCTCTGGAGCCACAAACTCTAATGGGGCCATTAATCGATCAACAGTCGGTGGAAATGTATACAACGTCTCTCGGAGAAATAAAGGCAGAAGGAGGAGAAGTTCTTTATGGAGGACAGGTCCTCAACGGGCCAGGCTTTTTTGTTGAACCGACATTGGTACGCGCACAGCACCACTGGAACGTCGTTCAACGAGAGACCTTTGCTCCTATTCTCTATATCATCCCTTATTCAAACCTTGAAGAAGCGTTTGCCATACACAATGAAGTCCCCCAAGGACTCTCTTCCGCTATCTTCACCATGAATATGCGACATGCGGAACGTTTTCTGTCGGTCGGAGGAAGTGACTGTGGTATTGCCAATGTGAACATCGGTACATCCGGTGCCGAGATTGGCGGTGCCTTCGGCGGAGAAAAGGAAACCGGAGGGGGACGTGAGGCTGGCTCCGATGCCTGGAAAGCCTATATGCGCCGCCAAACCTGTACGATCAATTGGGGGAACGAACTTCCGCTGGCTCAAGGGATACAATTTTCGGTGGAGTAACTCAGGAGGTTTGGCCATGATTCAAGGATCAAAATTAGACGCCCTAATTGATCGTATGTTGAATGATTATCTCGGTCATAACCGTGCGGCTAAGCTTTTTCAACAAGACTTAGACTCAGTAGGCGTGGGAATTAAACCGGTCATCGATCACCTTACCTTACGAACGCTTAATGTTGATAAAAGAGCGAAAGAATATGTGGCTCTAGGCTACACCTACTGTGAAACCATTGAATATCAAGATTGGTATGCCAAGGTCTATCGGGCTCCAGGCTATCCCGCTCTCTTTGTGGATCAAGCGTACGATGATGACCGTGGAAAGACCAGTGTGATCCCTCCCTGGGTGAATAAATTCGGTGATCAAACATACCACCACATTGCGGTACTGGTAGAAGATATCGAACGAGGTATCGAGCGTTTAAAAAAGAAAGGCGTGACGTTTGCTGGACAGATTGTGGGAGAGCGGGGGGAAAATCTTAGACAAATATTTACTGCGCCGGAACAGATTGATGGAGAACCCTTCTCGGTACTCGAACTAACCGAGCGTCACCAAGGCTATCAAGGCTTTTCTCCTCCCAAAGCCGACAGCCTGATGCAGTCGACAGTGAAGACAGGATAGCTCTCGATTCTACTTTCGAGTAAACTTGATAGTGCTAAAGATCAATCAAGACGCCATTATTCCTCGACAATGGCTGGTTTCGCTGTCAGTTTCATAACCATGACATAGAGGGCGCAGAGCACCAGGGCCCCACCTCCAACCATGAAAGACTTTTGTTTCAGGACATGCACCATTTGAGCAGGATTATTGACCAAGTCAGGTTGATCCCCTAAGAGACTCCCACCAAACCAAGCCAACACCCAACACCAGAGGGCTGCCCCAATGACGGTCATGAGACTATACATGCCAAAGGGCATTCGAATAATCCCAGCTGGAATCCCTATCAAATGACGAACAACGGGAACGAGCCGGGCAAAAAATACCCCTCCGGCTTCGTACCTGGCCAACCACCGTTCGGCACGAAGCAATTTACTTTCAGGACAAAAAATATAGGCTCCATATCTCACGAGAAGTGGCCTTCCAACCCACCTGGCTCCCCAATAGGTGGCTGCCGCTCCTATGTAACTACCAATGGTTCCAGCCAAGACGACACCCCAAAAGCTAAAACGCCCCTGTGTCGCCCAATAGGCGGCTGGTGGAATGACAATTTCACTGGGAACTGGAAAGACCGAACTTTCCAAGGCCATCAATATGATAATGCCTGGATATCCCCAATCATGTACCCATTGAAACCACAAGGCGATCCATTCTTCCATCATCCCCGCTCTCCTCATCTTGATATTGACTCATCATACCGAGTAGGGTCTTACAATGCGAGAAAAACTGAATCCATGATCACGCAACAACTTTATTTCGATACGGAGAGAGTAACCAGCCCCGACAAAGCTATCCTTTTTTCCCCAACGGACGAACCATTCGCATGAATGCAACAGGCCAATCATCACCAAAAATGAAATCTCCCCTCACTTGGATTGTGCTTCTTTTCATCATTGGATTTTCCCTGTATGCGCAATTGAACCAGCAGGAAGACCAGACAGCACCTTCACAGGAGAGATCTACAGAAGTCAGCCGACAGCCTAATCACACATCCGCCACATCAAACACAACCTATTCTCAACCAGGTATTCCCGGTAAGGTCTGGACCGTTTTACGGATCATTCAAGAAAATGATGGGGATCCCCCAGCTGGATATGTCGGTGGCCGAACCTTTCAAAACCGGGAACGAAGGCTTCCCCAAGGCCGGTATCGAGAATATGATGTGAACCCTAAAATCCGAGGGCGAAATCGTGGAGCCGAACGTCTTGTGATCGAACAACAGACTGGAAAGGCCTATTACACCGACGACCATTACAAGACGTTTACCCTCATAGAGAGGACATCGCCATGATTCCGGTCGCCCCCCTTCAATCTCCACACCCTCCCTGGGTACATCTTTTTATTACAGATGAGTACGAAGCAGGAGAGAGTCTGCCGCATGACTTACCAAGGTTTCAGATCATCCATCTGGATGGGCAGCGTTGCGAAACCAAGCAACAGCTTTTTACAGAATATGCTCGAGCCTTTGAATTCCCGAATTATTTCGGAGAGAACTGGGATGCGCTTGAAGAATGTCTTTCCGACCTGGAATGGAAACCGTCCAAGGGGTACCTAACCCTTCTTCATCATGGTGAACGAATTCTCTCCAAACAGGAAGAAGAGTATTCGACCTTTGTCACCATCTTGAAATCCATAGGAAAAGAATGGAGTTGCTGCCAGGAAGATTCCTCCCTCACCCCCCCCATTCCATTTCACACCCTCTTTCTTGTATCGTCACAACATTATGATGACCGTCACGACTGGCAACTTCCTTTGTTATTTCCGCCTACCCCGTAACGAATCTCTTCATACGACTCATCGTCCTAACCTTTTTCACCTTGTATTTTACACTTACAGGCCATTGTGTTAATTTTTTACGATATCTCTTCTCATTTCACTCTACTCACCCTGGAGAATCACGGCATGGAATGGTGGATGTGGGTGTTACTAGGGCTTGGACTTCTCGCCCTTGAGCTGCTGGTCCCCGGTGGGTTTATCTTTCTATTCTTCGGAATCTCAGCCATCGTCGTAGGCCTCCTGGTGGCCCTTGGGCTATTTGGGACTCATGTCATGCAATGGCTCTTCTTTTCTGTGTTCTCGATCATTGCGCTCCTCGCTCTTCGAAAACCCTTGAAGGCTCGATTTGCGATGAATACGGTCGGAGCTGTCGATTCGGTCACCCATGAAATCGCCATCGCCCAAGACGACTTTACCGTTGAGGGAGCCGGTCAGGTTGAGTTCCGTGGAAGTCCCTGGAACGCGAAGAACGTGAGCGGACAGCCTATTGTCAAAGGCCAACGATGCCACGTTAAACGTATTGAAGGGCTCACCCTTTATATTCAGGCGGAATGATCCTCCTGGGAGGTACACATGTTTGAAGGAAGCATGGTCGTTGTCATTTTCCTTGCCATTTTGGTGATCATCCTTTTCTCGAAAACGGCACAAGTCGTCCCTCAACAAAATGCCTACATTGTGGAGCGATTAGGCAAATTTAGCGGAACCTTGGATGCGGGATTTCACATTCTCATCCCCTTTATTGACGTCATCCGCTATAAACATACGCTGAAGGAACAGGCCATCGACATTCCCGAACAAGTGTGCATTACGCGAGACAACGTCCAAGTGACCATCGATGGCATCCTCTATCTCAAGGTCTTGGACCCCAAACGAGCCTCATATGGTATTTCCGACTATTATTTTGCAATCTCTCAATTGGCCCAAACGACTCTCAGAAGCGAAATAGGAAAATGCGAACTCGACCGAACGTTTGAAGAACGCACCATGATCAACACCTCTATCGTGACCGAACTCGATAAAGCGACAGAGTCTTGGGGCATAAAAGTGCTGCGATATGAAATCCGCAACATCACCCCTCCACGTGATATTATTGATGCGATGGAAAAACAGATGCGAGCGGAACGTGAGAAACGTGCCCTTATTCTTGCTTCGGAAGGAGACCGTGAAGCTGCTATTAACCGGGCCGAAGGAGATAAGCAGCAAGTGATCAAGGCATCGGAAGCCAACAAACAACAACAGATCAATGAAGCGGACGGGGAAGCGACCGCCATTCTCGCGGTGGCTCGTGCGACTGCCGAAGGAGTCCGGGCCGTAGCCGCAGCCACTCAGGCTCCCGGTGGTTATGAAGCCGTTCAATTGCGAGTGGCGGAACAATATATTGATCGCTTTGGACAATTAGCCAAAACGGGAAATACCCTTGTCGTTCCCTCCAATTTGGCGGATGTAGGATCTATGCTCGCCCTCGCCATGAACGTCATCAAATCCAAACCTGGCGCAACCGGTTCAGGGCCAACCCCTACAAGCGGAGGCAATACTCCGTTCACCAACCGGTAAAGGAACACAAAACTTTCATCATGAAAAAACGGTCAACTTCCAAAAAAAAGACGGCACCGAAAAAGAAACGTTCAAAAAAAGCGCCCACACGTGTCCGGCGCTTCACCGGAGCACGCAGCTCGAATGAAAGTTTACTGGCCATGCGCTTCAGTGACCTGAACCTTCGCTGGGAAGGCACGTGGATTGAAGACTGCATTCAGGAACTATACGAAGATCTCGAACGTCGAGGCATTCGTTTTCGTCCTCATTTTTGGCTGTCCAACGATTGGTTTTCACCCGATAAAGTTCCCGGCGTTGCCATCCCCTTTTACCTCGCCCATCCACGCCTGATGAAACTCGAGCGCAGTCAAATGCTTGAGGTCGAGGGAGGTACCAGGGAAGAATTTATGAAAATCCTTCGTCACGAATGTGGCCATGCGATTCAACATGCCTATCAATTTCAACGGCGCCGGTCCTGGCAAAAGTTGTTCGGAAAATCCTCACGCAAGTACCCTGACTTTTATCGTCCCAATCCCGCCAGCCGACGCTTTGTTCAGCACCTCCAATTTTTTTACGCTCAAAGTCATCCCGATGAAGACTTTGCTGAAACCTTTGCGGTGTGGTTTCAGCCCAAAGCGGTCTGGCGAAAACGGTACGAAGGTTGGCCTGCCTTAAAAAAACTGGAATATGTCGATCAACTCATTGAAGACATCCGTCAGGAAACTCCAGTCATTCGCACGAAAATGCAGGTTGACTCACTCCCGACTCTCCGAAAAACTCTTCGTGAACATTACGACTATAAAAAGAAACTCTACGAAGTTGGCTTCCCCGCAGCCTATGATCGAGATCTCAAGAGTATTTTTTCCGACAACCTCAAGCATCGTTCCTTCGAACGAGCCTCTACCTTCCTTATTCGAAACCGAGCGGAGCTTCGCCACCTGGTTTCTCGATGGTCAGGGGAGTACCAATTTACGGTTGATCAAGTCTTAAACGATATGATCGGTCGGTGTCGCGAATTGAAATTGCGTGCCGTCAGCCCTGAGCGAAAATTGCGATTGGATTTTTCCGTCCTCTTAACGGTCAAAACCATGCAGTTACTGTACAACAGACGGAATTGGATTGCCCTATGAGAAAATTACGTGTCCTGGTTCTCATGCATCCAGCCCTTGTCCCCCCAGAATCGCTGAATGGGTATTCTGAAAAGGAAAGCTTTGCCTGGAAGACCGAATATGATGTCGTCACGACCCTCAAAAAGCTTGGACATGATGTCCGTCCCTTAGGCCTGCAAGATGAGCTGATGCCGCTCCGAACGGCCATTACCGAATGGGAACCCCATATCGTATTCAATCTGTTAGAAGAATTTCACGGCCTGGCAGCACTCGACCAACATGTGGTCAGTTTTCTGGAACTCCTTCAAGTCCACTATACAGGATGTAATCCCAGAGGCCTCGTGCTCGCTCGCGACAAGGCCCTGTCTAAAAAACTCGTGGCCTACCATCGCATTCGCATACCCTCATTTTCGGCCTTTCCAAAGGGTCGGAAGCCAAGGAAGCCCAAATCTCTGACCTTTCCCCTGATTGTCAAATGTCTTAACGAAGAAGCCTCGCTTGGCATTTCACAAGCCTCAATAGTGGACAGTGACGAGAAGCTGATTGAGCGCATCAATTTTATTCATAACAACATCGGAAGCGATGCCATTGTTGAAGAATTCATTGACGGGCGGGAAATCTATGTGGGAGTGATGGGAAACGAGCGACTTGAAGTCCTCCCGATTTGGGAACTGACCTTTGAAAATCTGGCGCCAGGAGCCCCTGCCATTGCCACCGCCCGCGTCAAACACAATCCCGATTATCAACGGAAAAATGGAATCATGCAACAACCGGCAGAGGGCCTATCGCCTGAACTGGGCGCCCATATTATTAAAACAACCAAACGTATCTATCGTGCGTTAGAAATGGATGGCTATGCACGCATTGATTACCGGCTTCGTTCTAACGGAGAACTCTACTTCCTCGAAGCCAACCCGAATCCGGAAATCGCGATCCGCGAAGAATTTGCCTCTGCTGCGAATGAACATGGCATGTCCTATCCCGAGCTACTTCAAAAAATGATCAATCTTGGCCTCTCCCGACGCCGTTGACCGACGTCCCGTCTTTAATTTTTCCTCGAGTTCAATACTCAGGAACCAAGCAGATTGACCCAAGCCCGTCTAACTCTCATAATGCCATCGCCCATGAACAAGCCTCTCACTCTCCCCGTGTGGGACAGAGGTACGAATCCGACACGTCCTCTGGATGACGGGAGATGGGTAAAGGTCCCTGACATCATCTTCCATTTTCAGGTTCTCGGTATGCCTAGCTTTCTACGAACGACCCTTGGAGACCTCATGAATGTCTGGCGCGACACTCGGCAAATTGTCCTTGTCGCCCAAACAGCTGCCATCTATGCCGCCATTCTCATCCCCTTTAAGGTAGGGATTCCTCTCATCCCAGGCTTCGCCGAGCTTCGCCCCGCGAATGCGATCCCAATTGTCGCATCTTTCCTGTTCGGTCCAGTGGCCGCGTGGGGAGCAGGATTAGGAAACCTCATTGGTGATTGTTTTGGGACGTTTGGTCCGGCGAGCCTATTTGGTTTTTTAGGAAACTTTTTCTATGGATTGTTACCCTATCTTTTATGGAACCATTTAGGGCCATTGTCCTCAGGACAGAGATTGAACTTTCACTCATGGCGCCAACGGGTGGAGTTTTTCATTATCTGTCTCCTCTCCTCTCTCGCATGTGCTCTGATCATTGCTTGGGGAGTCGAGTGGCTCGGATTAGTTCCTTTTCGTATATTGGCCGTCGCGATTTTTTCCAACAATCTATTAATGTCTTTGATGTTGGCTCCTCCTCTCATCCTGTTTCTTAACCCACGGGTCGCTCGGTGGGGACTGCGATATGAAGACATCCGTGTAAGAGAGATTCTTTCGGGTTCACCTTCGTCAACAATGCCCCCGCACTTTCACCCCACGTCCACCGTATCCCCACCGTCTTACATTTCTCTTCAAGACACAAGTTTCTCCTATCAACAGGCAACAGTTCCCGCACTTAATAGGATATCGCTGGACATTCAGCGAGGTGAAGCCGTCGCCATTATGGGCTCAAGTGGCGCTGGGAAATCTTCTCTCTTGCTGACCCTGAACGGGCTCATTCCCCACCAATCCTCAGGATCCTGGAGCGGCAGGGTGTTGGTCAATCAGCAGGATACGCAAACACGACCGGTGTGGGAGCAAGCCACAGAGGTTGGGCTCCTGTTTCAGGACTTTGAAGCTCAATTAGTTTCAACGAATGTCAAACGAGAATTACTCTTCCCTCTCGAATATCTCGCGTCTCGAAAAGACTCAATCACCCCTCAGGAAATTGAACAACGGGCTCAGAAGATCCTCGACCTTGTCGGACTTTCGGGATTCGAGTCACGCAACCCCCTCACGTTATCCGGAGGCCAACGCCAACGACTGGCATTAGGAACCGTTCTGATTTCCCAACCAACCATTTTGGCTTTGGACGAAGCGATGACCGATTTAGATCCTGTTGGGCAGAAAATGATACTCACCACACTTGCGAAACTTCGCCAAGAAGGGCATACGTTACTCCTGGCAGAACATGATCCAGAGATCTCCCTACACATGGAAAAGATTGTGGTCCTTGCTCACGGTCACATCATGTGGGAAGGGAAAGCGTTAGACCTCTTTAGCCGTCCTGAACTACAACCCCTTCTTCAACAGCATGGGCTCAGTCCCCTCCCCATGGCGAGTATCTTTTCTCACCTTCCACTTAGTCAATATCCCACGACAATTGAGGAGGCTTGGGCCCTGACAGATGAGAGTGGGTTGACCTTGAACCCTGAAAAGCATGGGGAGTCTCCTCACCCACCCTTGAAACCACATCACACCCCCATTTTACTTGAGGCACAACGGGCTTGCTTTGAATATGAATCAGGAACCAGAATTTTGTCAGATATGAACGTTACGATTCGGCAAGGCGAATTTGTCGCAATTGTCGGTCATAACGGATCAGGGAAAAGTACCTTTGCCAATCTTCTTACAGGACTCCAATCCCCATCTCAAGGCCAGATACTTATCCACGGTCGGAACTCACAGGACATTCCTCCCGGCAAACGGGCAACGATGGTTGGGTTTGTGTTTCAGAACCCAGACCACCAAATCTTTGCCGAGACCGTTGAGGAGGAAGTCTCTTTTGGATTACTCAATTTCGGCTATTCCGAAGAACAACGTCACCAGCGAGTGACCGAGGCCCTGGATGCTGTCGGGCTTCATCATCCAGAGATTCGTACTCAAGACCCCTTTTCGCTCACCAAGGGGACTCGGCAACGCATTGCCGTCGCGTCCGTTCTCGCGACCCGACCCGGTATTCTTGTCTTTGACGAACCCACCACGGGACTCGATTTCCAAGAAACCACCAGCATGATGAACATGCTGGCGTCACTCAATCACCAGGGTCATACCATCATCATGGTGACACATTCCTTGGCCCTAGTCGGATGCTTTGCTCAACGATGCCTCATCGTGCAAAATGGAAAAATTTTCTCAGATAACACCACTCGAGAAATTTTCACTCAATTGTTAGATCCACACATCGAATCGGAAACAGGACTTGAAGTCCCAGCCATTACGAAATTTGCAGCTCGGTGGGGGCATACCTACATAAATGTTCAGGAGATTCAGTCGGCATTGCACCCAAAGACATGAACGGCTACACTGACCTTCTCAAAACATGTCATCCCTAAAAGTAACCGGGCACCCTTGCCAAGAGAGATGAATGAATCAGTACTATCTCTACCTTGATCATACGACCTGGCTTCATCAACTCGATTCACGTACCAAAATCCTCTCTTTTCTGGGACTCTGCATCATGGCCCTCACATTTTCGGATCCTCTTTTTCTGCTGCTCCCTTTTGCAGCTCTGATGATCTTGTTTCAGGCAACCGGCTGCATGAAAAACCTCAGAACCATCTGGATTCTTCTTACACTCCTTCTCCTGTATTGTACGGCCTTATGGCCTTTTTTTGTCGGAGGTCAGACCGTTCTATTTTCCATCGGCAACCACCCTATCACACATGAAGGCCTGCTTTTTGCGGTGGGGATGGGATTTCGTATTGCGCTCATGCTCTTAGGAGGAATCCTTCTCCTCTCCACCACAAAAATAGAAGATTTTATTTATGCCCTTCAACGACTCGGACTTCCTGCCCAAGTTGGGTTTGCTCTCTCCCTGGCGTTTCGCTGGGTCCCCAACCTGTTAGGTGCCATTGGCGCAACGGTCCAAGCCCAACGTGCGCGAGGCTTAGACTTGACCGCAACGAGTCTCTTTGACAGAATTCGGCGATATCCACCATTACTCGTACCGTTGTTCGGGCATCAATTTCGTCAAACAAAATTGTTGGCCATGGCCCTCGAATCAAAAGGGTTCGGACCTGGGCTCCAACCCATTCACTGCAACCCGCCCAGTATGGGACGCAATGACTTCTTCACTTTGTTGATCATGGGCATATTGGTGAGTCTCACCCTCTGGATGGGGTCTCGAGGTACCGGCATCATCTCTATTCAGTTTTGAGCAGTCGTTGAGGTCAACCGAAAAAGGAGTGAACATGGCCATGGACCATCCCTTTTTTCCAATGGTCGCGTCTTCTCAGCATACACGGGCACAGGATGAACAACGTTCGAGTGCCAGTCATCTTCCAAGCGTTCAGGAACCGGAAAAAACGATTCCCCCCTCGATCTCTCACGTTAATCGTCGAGCCTTTCTCACCGGAGCGGCATCACTTGCGACCCTGACCCTTGCACAAGTCTTCACAAACCGTCTTTACGCAGACACTTCACCCACGCACCAGCAACAAGACCCCACCAAAGTTCCAGGCCGCCTGGCCACGCCGTACGGTGCCCGCTCATCTTTTGAACAATCCTCACGGCTCACGAAATCCCAACGGTCCTTTACTCCTCATCAAGATCTCCACGGAATCGTCACACCCTCTGCTCTACATTTTGAACGACACCATAATGGCATTCCTCGAATTGACCCAACGAAACACCGTCTTCTCATTCATGGACTGGTCGCTCGCCCCATGGTCTTTACTTTGGAAGAATTGCAACGTTTTCCTTCTATCTCTCGCCTGGCCTTCATTGAATGTTCAGGCAACAGTGGGAAAGAATGGGCTGGACCTAAGGGGAAGACTGTACAAATGACCCACGGTCTTCTCAGCACGAGTGAGTGGACGGGTGTCGCCCTCTCAACAGTCTTACAACATGTTGGCCTTTCTCCAGAGGCACAGTGGATGCTTGCCGAAGGAAGTGACGCTGCGGCTCTGACGAGGAGCATTCCTCTTGCCCAGGCCCTCAACGAGGCTCTTATTTGTTACGCGCAAAACGGAGAAGCGCTTCGCCCCGAGCAAGGTTTTCCCTTACGGCTCCTTGTCCCTGGATGGGAAGGCAACACCTGCGTGAAGTGGCTTCGTCGATTAAAACTGAGTGTTGCCCCCTTTATGACAAGAGAGGAGACTTCTAAATATACTGATGTAATGCCGGACGGGACGGCACGGCAATTCACCCTGGTGATGGATGCGAAGTCGGTCATCACCAGTCCCTCGGGAGGACAACACATCCAGCCAGGCTTTGTTGAGATACGTGGATTAGGGTGGACAGGTCGCGGGACCATTACCAAAGTTGAGGTGACGACCGACCAGGGCCAAACTTGGCAAGAGGCGGAATTACAAGAACCGATTTTGCCAAAATGTACGACCCGCTTCCGCCTTCCTTGGTTCTGGAACGGTCAATCGACAACCATCTCAAGCCGGTGCACCGATTCCACTGGATATATTCAACCAACTGGAGACTTTCTCAGACAGGAGAGAGGCACGAATTCATATTATCATTTCAACGGGACTCAACATTGGCGGATAGACCGCGATGGAAAGGTTTCGCATGTCTAAACTCGACATCCTTCACCCTATTCTTTGCTTGGCTTTCTTCGTCTTGATGGGGCCCGATTCTTCTCAGGCAGGGGAACAACCAAACCAGGAAAGTCCTTGGAAGGGAATCGGACGCCCAGCCACCCCTTCAGATATTAAGAAATGGGATATCGAAATCTCTCCAAACGGTGAGGGCTTGCCCGCCGGCAAGGGCTTCGCACAGCAGGGACGCCAACTCTTTTTACAGAAGTGCGCCGTTTGCCATGGGCCAACAGGAGTCGAAGGACCTCAGAATAAACTTGTAGGAGGACAGGGAACCTTGAATACGTCTTCTCCCGTAAAAACAATAGGCAGTTACTGGCCCTACGCGACCACCATCTACGATTATATTTATCGAGCCATGCCTTTTACAGCCCCTCAATCTCTTCGTCCCGATGAAGTATATAGCCTGGTCGCCTGGATACTCTATCAAAACAATATTATTCAAGAAGACGAGGCCATGACCCAGAAGACTCTTCCGTTAGTCCACATGCCTAACCGAAACGGATTCGTTCCCGATCCACGTCCTTCTCATCCATCGCTCGATCCCTAGAAGGGAGGTCTTCGAGAGGCACCCCCCTCCGATCCTCCTCGTTTCATGACCCTCAAGCCAGCACGATTTTTCATTTTTGTTATACTTATACACAAGATCCGTGCGGTTTCTGCGTCAAGACAAAGAAAACTTGTGACAGCACTGGGAGTCTCTCCCCTAGGAGAATCAGACGACTCAGTACAATCACTGGCAACAAACCATGGGGCCTGCATGCCGACAATCTTAGTAGTTGATGATGAGGAAGCCATTCGACGTCTCGTAAAAGATACGCTTGAGCTGGCTGGCTATACCGTGTTGGAGGGTCGCTCAGGAAAAGAGGCGGTAGAAGTCTACCGATCACATCCTACGGATTTGGTGCTCATGGATATACTGATGCCGGGTCAAGATGGATTTGAAACCATCAAGTTTCTTCGAAGTGAATTCCCGACAGCAAAAATCATTGCGATGACTGGAGGTGCCGACACCCTTGGGGTCGGATCCATACTGGAATTGGCAAAATTGCTAGGTGCGCGTCGCACCCTCTCTAAACCCTTTAATCTCACGACTCTCCTCGATACCGTAAAAGAAGAATTACAGGCAGCATGAAAAGAGGGATCATGTCCAGCCCTTCCAGGGATTCTCCCCTTCAGGATGGTATCGTAACTCGCACCACTGACCCTGACAAAATTTGTCCAAAGACCAGCCATTCGCCCATTTTTTGTCGTCCTGCCCCGATTTTTTTTCGTAACAACGCCGATTTTTCAAATAAATAGCAGGAATGCTCACCTACAGATAAGGCATTCTACTTGCACAAACCTCCACAGGATGAAGCCAAATCCAATGGTGATGCCCAAACGTTTGGGAAGCTTTTTATTGTTTAAGAGACATGGTGAAAAAGAATTTTTGATATCGATCTCCCGTAAGAGAGGAATGATACCAAGGGTAACATGAAAGAGGTACGCTATGAGTTGGCCAAAGAGAAAAATCTATATCGTTGATCGGTCCCTTCAATACCGATTTTTTGCCATCGCCCTTTTTCACTTTGTCATCATCTTGTTTGTCATCATGGGGGCCATCTTTATTCCACTTTCCCTTCAACTAAATGATATGTCCCTGTCCTGGATGGAGCGAAACGAAATTGCGAGTCAATTCCTAGCCCTTCACACCCAGGTCTGGCCTCCGACTCTCCTTGCTTTGGTTTTTATTACCATCCACTGGACGCTCTTCTCTCATAAAATTGCCGGTCCACTTTATCGGTTTCGAAAGGTGTTTCAAGAAGTCTCTTCCGGAAACCTCTTGATTCAAGCCACCATTCGGAAAAATGATTGCCTCAAGAATGAAGCGTCATCAATTGATGATATGATTCTTGCGTTACGTCAGAAGGTTAAGGATATGGAGGCGCAACAACAGGAAGTGCGTCTCGCCTATGAAGATATTAAACAGGCAATGGGTGATCACAATAGCTCAACGATCAATACCAAAATCATTACCTTAGGAACTCAAATAGAAATTGCTCAAGTCCTCCTTGAACAATTTAAGACCTCAAACGAGCCAACGACTCCTCAAGAGACTCCCGCGTCGGGCGAAGACTACTCCTTGACGCCTTCACCGACTCTCGTGTCTTCTTCCATCAACGAATCCTAAAGGAGGCCTGGCACATTCCTATCTTGGATCTACGAATCAAACTCTTCCTACCGGTGTTTTTCTCCTATACTTTAATGGCTTTGTCACAAACGCTTTGCCATGCACTCGGAACATTAATTGTAAAATTTGGCCAATTCTTCGTCTATTTTTTTCTCCCCCTCCTTTCGTATAAGTAATATAACTCATTGTTAAATATTGAAAATTTCAGAACTGCCCCTTCTCAAAAAGGCATTGGAGTTGCACTAATCTTGCTGACTACTTGGAGCAAGATTCAGGTGAAAGGAGGGGACATGAGTCAAGCGATACCTAAGATGACCATATTACGAATCGTCATGACCGTCCTAACCCTCACCCTGCTGATTGCCTGTCAGAAGGACTATGAGAGGGGTTCCTACCCAGACATCATCGCGACATGGAAAACCGAAGATCCCAAATATGCCGATCGGTTTTTTCAGATAACGGATGAACACATCATCTTTGGAACCGGGCACAGCACTTCGGAAATCAATACCATTACAGCAATTCATGCGAAGTCCATTGCTGCTTTGACCGTCTATGAAATTTCCTACTCGGACTTCGAAGATAATAATTCGTCTATTGCCATTATTGTTAATCCGAAAAAGGAAACGATGACACTCCAAAACCAACCGAATATCTTCTGGAGAAAACACCGTGGCGATACATGAACTGGCATACAAGAAAACTTATAAGGAGATATTCTTTCTTTTGAATACCATCGCCCACCTACGATCTGTGACATACACCCTCTGTCCTCCACTCACTTCACAGCTAGGGGGTCAACAGAACGTATGAATGTGGGAGCTCCAGAACTCATACACCAGCCTTCCAACCGGTCTTGGAGACGACATCGTTGGTCTGTGAGTCCAGGCTTTACTCTCCTTGAGCTGCTGCTTGTGGTAGCAATATTGGGTACTATTTCAGGCCTCGCCATTCCCTTTTATGTCGATTACCTCGAAAAAGCCAAGCGGACAAGGGCCATCGCCGAAATTAGTATATTCGCCAAGGCAATCGATGCCTATGAAAAATCTGAAGGCACGTTGCCCCTGACACTTCACGAAGTCGGCATGCCCATCCCTAAAGATCCATGGGGAAATCCCTATCAATATCTAAATTTTTCGACGGTAACAGGCAAGGGAAAGTTTCGAAAAGATAAATTTCTTGTTCCTCTTAATTCGACCTTTGATCTTTATAGCATGGGGCGTGACGGCGCCACGAAACCACCGCTCGCGGCACGGGTAAGTTGGGATGACATCATCCGAGCCAATGACGGTGGATTTGTCGGTCTGGCCCAAGATTTCTAAGGAGCCTGGTGGGACTATGAAGCTTGGTTTTGAGATTTTTCAGAGTAAAGTTGCCCGCCGGATGCTCATATTATTCTTTTTATGCGCCCTATTACCCATTTCCTTCCTAGCGGTCATTGCCTTCACTCAGGTGACCACTCAATTAAATGAAGAAAGCCAAACCAGAATGCACCAAATGAGCAAAGCCTTGGGAATGTCCGTCTATGAACGGCTTCTCTTCATTGAAGAAGATATGAAAGCTGTGTCACAAGATCTCATTCGCAAAGAAAAAGGAACATCTTTGACTTCAGAACCACAAGTGACACGAGATCTTTCTAGAAGATTTCATGCTCTCACTTGGATTCAACCATCTGGGGATCCACAAGTTCTTATGGGCTCGTTTGCCGTAAGCCCCAATTTATCTGACAAAGAATGGCATCATCTGCAAAATGGGAAGTCTCTGATATCTACTATTTCTAAATCGAATGGACTTTCTACCATCCTCATCACCCGCCTGGTTCGCGCAGACGAACCTCTGGGTGGAATTCTCGTTGGAACCATTAAAGGAGAATACCTTTGGCATATTGAGGGTGAGGCTTTTTGGAATACCGAAATGCCCCTTTATGTCTTAGATCACACTGGCCGCCCTTTGGTGAGATCCAAAAACGCCGAAGGACTTCATCATCCTCTCCCTCTCTTTCCCGCATTGAGTAATTCATCCGGTCAGATTCAATGGAAAGTAGACACAGGCGAATACCTCGGAGGGTATTGGACGATTCCTCTCTCCTTTCATTATCTTTCACCCCCATGGGTCATGGTCGTTGGTGAATTAAAAACAACCGCACTGGCCTCAATGGTCAGTTTCAAATATTCTTTTTTCCTCGTGCTTGGACTCTCTCTTTTGGTGGTCATATTTTTTAGCATCAGCCAAATTCGTCGTAGTCTCATTCCTCTTGAAGAACTCAGAAGGGGTACCCAACGAATTGCCAATAAGGACTTTTCCAGTCCCGTTCATGTATCAAGTGGAGATGAATTTGAACATCTGGCTCATGCATTCAATGGAATGGCCGAACGACTTGGACGCCAATTCCATACTTTAGCGACCATTGGGAAAATAGACAGGGCCATCCTCTCATCTCTGAATACTCAAACGATCATCAATGTCGTACTGTCTCGAATTCCTGACATCCTACCTGCAGACCAAGGCAGCATCTCACTTTATGATGAGCAGCAACCACATACCTGGAATCATGTCATTCAACGATATGCGCGGGACACCCATACCGTCACCTCACACAGTACCTGTTCATCAAATGAAACCGAACTTTTCAAAGAGAATCGGGACCACGTCTTCGTCCAAAGACCAGATCTTCCTCCCATTCTCGGCCCCCTTGCTCATCAAGACGTGAACGCGTTTTTCCTGTTCCCCATTGTCCGGTCTGGAGAATTCGTTGGATTTATTACCCTTGGCTATCAGCACCCCACAACATTATCAGATGAAGACCTGGCCAGTGGGCGACAATTAGCCAATCAGGTTGCCATCGCCCTGGCAAATGCGAAGGATGTTGCGGAACGACTCAAAGCTGAAGCTGCCTTGCAGGAGAAAAACAAGGACCTCGAGCAAGCCCTCATTGAATTGAAAGATACCCAACATCAGGTTGTTCAACAAGAACGTTTACGCGCTTTGGGACAAATGGCGAGCGGGATTGCGCATGATTTTAATAATACCCTCACACCCATCGTCGGGTTTACAGAACTGATGCTCATGAATCCTCAGAGTTTAGAGAACAAGGAAAAGACGCTCGACCTACTCCGACTCATTCAAACCGCTGGACAAGATGCCGCCAAGGTCGTGAGCCGGCTCAGAGAGTTTTATCGAAAGAGAAATCCAGAAGAGGAACGCCTGACCCTCATTCAACTCAATACACTGATTACGCAAGCCATTCTACTGACGCAACCTCGCTGGAAGGACCAGGCCTTGGCTCAGGGCTCTACGATTACGGTAGAGACCGATCTCCAGGAAATTCCAGAAATCTTAGGGAACGAGGCAGAAATACGAGAGGTCCTTATCAACTTGATCTTCAACGCCGTGGATGCCTCTCCAGGTGGCGGTACAATCACATTACGTACCTATCAAAAGGATGATCAGGTGTGTATTGATGTCACCGATACAGGAGTCGGCATGACTGATGATGTGCGCCAAAAATGCCTCGAACCATTCTTCTCAACCAAGGGGGACCGAGGGACCGGCCTTGGACTCTCCATGGTGTTTGGAATCATTCGACGGCATCAAGGACTCATTCATATATCCACGGTTCAGGGAGAGGGAACCACCTTCACTGTTGGTTTCCCCATCGTTCATCACCTGGATGAACAACAGAGCTCACCCATGACGCAAGAATCGGTCCGACCACTTCACATACTTGTCGTTGAGGATGATCCCTTAGTCTCAAAAGTCATCATGGAATATTTAGCCAAGGATCATCACTCGGTCATCGGTGTGAGCGATGGCGAAGAAGCCTTACACACCTTCAAGAAATTCGACTTCGATGTGGTGGTAACCGATAAAGGATTGCCAAAAGTGAGTGGGGACCAATTAGCCGCAGAGGTCAAACTCCTCTCGCCGACGACGCCTGTCATCATGGTCACAGGAATTGCCGATCTGTTGGATGAGGAAACCAAAGCTTCCTCAAACATTGATAGCATCCTCAGTAAACCCATCACCCTTACCGACCTTCGTACCGCTCTCGCGAAGGTTCTTACCCATCAACCAAGAAGCAAGAGTCATCCGAAAAAACCGACTGTACCCAGCGGATCGACCATCACTTCCTCATAATGGTCACACGTCTCGGATAACCGTATGACCGGAAACGGTAGGTGTGACCACTGAATCTGCTACCATGACCAACGCGTGACTGCGGCCATTGCACCGTTGATTTTCATCAATTCACACAGGCCTATCTCACAAGGTTCTTAGGAAGAACTTGAAAGAACAGGTAAATTCCTGTAGTTTCTCATTAAGTACTGCCTAATCTATAGGCAATTCTCAAAATGAGGATGGAGAAGGTACACCCCTCGTAGGTTGTTGTTTTTGTAAGGAGAGGCCATTTATGAATCTTCCCTCAACATCCATAACTCGCACCATTCGTCTTGGACTCCTGCTGATCCCCTTCACCCTCGCCGGATGTGACTATTGGCCACCAGCGTTACTCACTCAGCTTGAGCAACTTCGAATCCACGTGCAGGACCTTTCGGATGAACGGGCTGAAATGGAAGCGCGTCTGCGGCAAGCCATCTTGAGTCAAGAAGAGTTACAAGGACAGGTGCTCGACCTGACCCGTCAGAATGAGACCCTCCGTCAAAGTATTACGACCCTCAAACAAGCTCCCCCCAAGCCTCGAGTTAAATCTTCTCTAGCCAAAAGCATGCAGCCTCTACGAGGTACGGTTCAGACAGCCACGTCTCATAAGAGACAACGTACGCTTTCCTATTCCCGTCCGCTCATGACGGGGAAGGACGTTCGTCTCGTTCAACACAATTTACGTCGATTGGGAATTCCGGTGCGGGTTGATGGGGCCTTTGGTTCAGGTACTCGTTCAGCAGTACGATGGTTTCAGCGGAAGCATGGATTACGCGCTGACGGAGTTGTTGGACCAACGACCAGGCGACACCTTTCTAAAGTGAAAGCAAAAGTAAAACGGATTCCTATCAAACACGCTCGACTCAAGCATCCCCTTATGACAGGTTCTTCCATTAGCAAAATTCAACGGGCCTTACGGCAAGCGGGAGTCTCCGTCCGCGTCGATGGAGCCTTTGGAACGGGAACACGTTCTGCCGTCAAACGATTTCAGCGGGCCCAAGGCCTCCGCGCCGATGGAGTCGTCGGTCCAGCTACGATCGCAGCACTCGGCCTATCCTGAGGTTCCATGAAATTGTTCGTACTTCTTAAGCCCGTGTCTTTTTGAAGGAGTGAGAGGAACCCTACAGGCCTCCCCTATCTTCCCGGGGGATTGTCAGTTTCGCCTCAATAAATTGTTTATGAGGAATCCTTAATCCCTTGGCAATAAACTCAATGGTTTGGATTTCCTCAAAGGAGGTTTTCTGAGCCGCATTCGCCACCTGAAAGAGAGCCTTAACGAACGTAAGGCGTTCTTCATGCGTGGTTCCATTAAAAAAATATCGAGTCAAACGCACGAGATCCAGCCCCTTGGTCCTTGGGCTACAACTCACCTCACTAATAATTCTCGCCTCTTCTTTCGAGAGATCCCAACTCTTTTCAAACACCTGTTGAATCATCTGCTGTTCAGATTCCGCCATCTCGGAGTCAACCCACGCGACTTGTGCCATCAAACCACCAGCCAGGCACAAGGTCCGAACCCGTTCATCTGAATGAGCAAATGGCGTACCGCGTTTTTCTAACTCGGCGGAAAGATAATAATAGACTCGGTTTTTAATATAGTCGTCGAGTCCCTCCTCTCGATTCAATCGCTTGGTGACCGCAGCTTGACGTTTTCGAACGGCTCCACGGATGGCCTGCGATACATGTCCAAGGAATCCTGTCGGGGCATCTGCGACATCTTTTTTGATGTGGGCTAAGACCGCTAGCTCTTCTGCATGCACTTCCCCATCCGCTTCTACCAATCTCGTTAATGTATCGATGACCAAAGACTTTTCCTCTGCCCATCGAATGCTCCCCACCACCGCCTTCAGAAGCCGTGTTCGTTCTTCCGCCGAAACGGGGTGATCCATGTAAATTTCCAAGGAATGCCAATCATCTCCTGTCATATCGGGCACCTGAAACAATAAGTCTTTCAGGGCATGAATTTCCTCAAGGGATAATTCGCCATCAATCCATGCTGCGGCAATGACAAGCTTTCCCAAATCGAGTAAAAATTGTTTATCGGCCATATACCTGTCTCCCTCACCCACGCCGAATGCGGGGCTCCTGTTCATCAACTAATAGGCATCGGTGTGGCCACCAAGTCGTACAGAGCGATGACTCCAATCGATCATGAGTCTGAGTTCCTGAAGGAGCGGATCATCCGATCGAATAGACCATACCTGTTTACGCAGTTCCTCGAGAACGGGTAAGGCCATTCGATCCGGAGACATGCCAATTGCCCACCGCAATTCAATTTGAGTCTCCCAATTTAACCCCTCTGTTTGAAGCATGTTCACAAAAAGTGGCGTTAAGCTCCAATCCCCCGTTGTTCCTCCAATTTGGCCCAAACTATGGGCGGCGGCAGCCACCACATCAGGTCGTTTCGAATGCTGGAGGATTCGCACTCAAGAAGATCGACCCGCAACCCCAAAGTGGCCAAGAGCCATGATAGCAGGCTGGATAAAGGTTTCATCCTCTAGAAAGTCTTTTAAACAAGGAATCGCTTTCGTTGCATGGGTTTCTCCTAACAGCATGAAGATTACCTTTTTTCTAATGACCTCTATATTGGAATGCTTCAAGAGCCTGAGTAAACGTTCGGTTTGTCCCCATTCGGCAGCGAACAAGATAGGATATTCATACTGTTCTAAAAATTTTCGGACGAAGAGTGATGGATCCTGGCCAACCGCCTCCTGCTGCAACCGTTGAACCGTCTGAACCCCTAGGTTATAGACCACACGATCAATTCGCTGCCACGCCATAATGGTCCCGTGATGAACATATCGCATATGGCAAGGAGGGCCCCCTGCCCAAGGAGACCCACGCCTTCCCTCTTGACGGCTCTCCTTTTGTTCACTAGAATTTTCAGGCAGGGAACATGTGAATTCCACTTTCACGTCATAGCCAAGACCAGGATCTTCCACAACGGAGTAACCTACTTGAGCCATTCGTCGAGTCACAATGTTCTTGAACGCATCAAGATCCGTCGCTTCCGAACGAGTACTCAGATCTACCGTGACCCACACCTGTTGCGCACGAACCAAAGAAGGGAGGTATTGCTTAAAGCTGTGTGGGGGATTTGCGAGAACAGATGGCCCTAGAGGGAATACGAGGGTACCAATAAGAAGGCTTAACGCAAAGAAGAGGTGCCTCCCACACGGGAATAGTAGAAAAGGAGTGAAAGGCAGAAACGGCTTCCTCGCTCGAAAACCGAGCAGACGGCATGTCACAGGCCGGTGGAACTTACGTATTCGTCGAAAGACTTTCAACGTGGGTCACGAGCCCTGCCTGAAAGAGCATATGAAAAAATTCAGTAATCGTGTTCTGCGAAATATTTCCAACGACATGTAACGTCAAATCAAGCGCTTCCTTCACCGTTCCCCCAGCCATGAGGTGTTCGAGAAGCAGGTATTCCGATTCATTCAACTCTCGAATACACATCTTGGATTCCTGTTTATAAAGGGCCAACCGTTGAGTCCGCGCCCATGGTAATTGCGGTCGCTGATTTCCTAAAAAACATTGTTTCCAAATATCGAATACGGCAAAGGATGACTCAAACAAACGGCAGGCCTGACCAATGACCAGCTTGACATTCAAGGACGGGTCTATTCCTTGAATCATTTCCTTGGAAATCGAAGGATGTTGTGGCAAATGGGAGACTTCTTTGATATCCCACTCAAAACGAGCTAAGTCCGAAAGGTAGGGAGTTTTTTTTCGCCATGGACTGGCAGCCACCCAATCCGGGAGGGCAAGTCCATAGTCAAACAGGCTGACATACTGTGAAGGATTGGATGCAAAATAATCTGAGGCGAGGGATGGAAATTGATCCTCTCCCAAAATACGCCATGTCGCTTCAAAGGTCTCACCTAAAAACTCAGCAAGTTTTGGTTGTGAGTACTGTTCGATCATCTTGAGTGACTCCCGGGACAAGAGGACAATGACTTAACAAACGTAACATCCCTGTTCGCTTGAAACAGGCCTGCCCATTGCTTGACGACTTGCCATGGATTGTCTCGTGTATTCCTCCCAAACCCATGAGGGCCTTTTCCTACACAATTATTCCTAACTCGTGAAAGATGTACCACAGTATTTTCCGCATTTCAATAACCCTTTGTAAAAAAAGACAAAATAGAAAACAGGGTTGCCTCTCTCCTTACGCATCGAGTATGGTTCGACCATTCTGCCCAAGGAAGTAAGCCACATGTCCAAGTCCACAGAATATTCTACCAAGCTCTGGTACCTCAGACATTTTAATCTTTTCTCCACGCTTTCCAAAAATGAACTCCAAGAAATGAGTCAAAAGACTCGCATGGAAGAGATCAAAAAACGACGGCCTATTTATTTTCCTGGAGATCCCAGTAATACCGTGTATCTCCTTAAAAAGGGCCGAGTCAAAATCTCAAATATTGCGCCGAATGGCAGGGAAGTCACATTTGAAATTTTGGAACCGGGAGAACTATTTGGAGAGTTGGAAGTCCTGCAAGAAGCTCCTCGTGAAACCATTGCCGAAGCCCTTGACGATACACTCATCTGTGCCATTACCCGTGAAGACTTTGATCACTACCTCAAAACCCATCCTGACATGACGCTGAAGCTCACGAAGCTCATTGGGCTACGATTACGACGGATTCACAATCGCGTGGAAGACCTGGTGTTTCGTGATGTCCCCTCACGTCTCGCTCACCTACTTTTGGAATTGCGTAAAACCGAAGGGGTTGTGGAAGGGGAAGGAACACGAATTCGTGCAAAACTTACCCATCAAGAAATGGCGAGCCTCATTGGTTCAAGTAGAGAAACGGTCAGTGCCATTCTCGGACAATTCCGCGAGAAGGGCTTTATCCGCATGGAAACACGATCGATTACGGTTCTCGATCCAAAGGGGCTAGCTCAATTCCTTTCTTAAGTTTCTTGGTTCTCCCTCGCCTTGCTCTTCGGTACGTTCTTCCTCCGCATGAAACACCTGAGTCGTTGGATGAAAGGTATACCAAGCAAACCAATAGGCCATGACGGATGGCACGGGTTGACCATGTTCATCTAACACGAACGCGGTTCTGGCCTCTCGGTTGAAATGGATATACCGCGTTTGCCCATTGAGTCGATCTTTCACGAGGCCATTGGTTTTCTCTAATTCTGAAAAGGCAAAGGCTTTAAAGGTTCCCTGAACGTCAATCCCGACAATCCATTCTTTCGGATGATACGAGGGATCAAAATGATCGATATCAAACAGTAAGTCTCGAGTTTGATCATAGGACCCATAGGGATCACGGCTATAATCCCGTGAAAATCCCGTATGGGGAGAAAGCACCAGCGTCGCGGGATACCTGGATTTCCAGTCATGCCAGGTTGTATGGTCCAAAGGAATAGGAACCAATCGAGCTCCGGTCAGGGGACCAGCAATGGCCTCCATAGAAATTTGTGACCATAAACTTTTTGACTGATGGTCATACATGAGTAAATCACTTTGATAAAGAAGCCCGGACACGCCAAACGATGCCTTCTCCCCACCGACAATGGCTCGAAATGCCATACCGGTTCCACAGAGTGGACAGTAGGAAATGATAACCGGGAACTGGCCTACGGTATCATTGACAACCTCGTGCCAATTTAAGATCTTGATAGGGTACGCTTTGACTTGGTCGCCCTTTCGAATTCCCAGTACTCGGTCCTTCTCTTGGAGAAAAGACGCTTCTGATGCCGAGACAAATTGAGGCTCACGTATGGCCGGGATGCCATCTTTTCCCGGCCCTCCAGCCACAATTTTTTCTAGAGGAACTGAATGCTGGGATAAGTCAAATTCTCCTTTTCCCCCTTTTGAAAACCAGGGAGCGAACATGAGAACGCTTCCAACGACCATCGCCACAAGAAGCCATTTGGCAATAAACCCAGGCCGGACCAATGGTGGGTTAGACTGATGTCGGCTACCTTCTTCCGGCATGATGATCCTTTACCCCTTCACAGATATCTTCAGGCTCGATAAGATCCATCGCACGTCATCTTTTCCCAGTTTCACCTTAAGGAAAGCTTGTTACCTTGGCTCGACACATCAAGATCATATTTTTGTAATTCAGCCATCAACCAAATGGTACGAGGGACTCCGACCGCTAATAACCTGCCATTCAGGACAAAAGAGGGCAGGATCAATAAGCCTAATTCAGATATTCTTTGAGGGTAGGTATGTGCCTGGCACACATGTATTTGTAACTGGGAATACGCAGTTCCAATTTCTTGCGCTACAGAGCGAGCTCGAGCCTCGGAGGGACACCCTCTATGAACAAAGACTTCCAGGAGAGCCATAGAAGAAGTGTAGCAAAGAGTTGGGAGGCCCTCTGTAACCTCACTTACACAATTCCAAAGACGGGATTGACATATCCACGGAAAAGCCTATATATTTAACCATATGGTTAAATATAACAATGCACTTCTGAATCGTACGTTTTCAGCCTTGGCCGATCCTACAAGACGTGCCATTCTTGAACGTTTGGCAAAGGGAGATTCTTCCGTTTCGAATCTAGCCAAACCCTTTCATATGTCACTCCCCGCCATCTCGAAACACCTTCGAATCCTCGAACAGGCAGGGCTTCTCACCCAAGAGAAGGATGGAAGGATTCGGCGCTGCACGTTAGCCGTAGCCCCCCTGGAACATGCGGCCGAATGGATGACTCGGTATGAATGTTTTTGGACGTCGCAATTTGCAAAATTGGAACATTTCTTAGAGGAAACTCAACATAAAGAGGAGGCATCATGGCAACCCATACCACGTCGGAGCACCACACGCTCCACCTTACCCGCACCTTTGAAGCGTCGCCCGAAAAAGTCTTCGATGCCTGGACGAATCCGGAAGCCTTAACCAAATGGTTTGGGCCCACGAACGACTTTACGGTGCCGCTCGCTGAAGTCGACCTACGAGTCGGTGGTGCGTATCGTATTCAAATGAAAGCCCCCGATGGTGAAATTCATACGGCAGTTGGTACCTATAAGGAAATTATTCCTGCTGAAAAACTGGTTTTTACATGGGCGTGGGAAGCTGGAAGTACTTGTGGCGACTCGGGGGCAGGGGAATCCCTCGTAACCCTTCGATTCTGTGCTCAAGGTCCAGCGACTGAGATGACACTCCTTCATGAGCAATTCCCCGATAGTGAAACTCGAGACAAACATCAAGAAGGTTGGAACGGGTGCCTTCATCGTCTCCAGACGTTCATGTCGTGATTCTCCTGGTGCGGAAGATGTTAGTCAGGTTCTCTGGGGGAAGCCGAGTCTGTGGCTCAACCACGAAGATCCTGCAATAATAGGGGCCAACGGGACTGTTGGATTGTAAAGTCAACCAGGAATCGGCGGGTCCTCAAGATTTCCTGAGTGGCCTGTCATGATATGTCCCCAAGTTTCTGACAGGATGAATCTCGAGGTTCTAGTTACCCCAGACTTGAAATAGGCCGCTCCCTGGCTTAATGATGATAAAGGGGAAATGCATGGCAAAAAAAACAACAATCCCATCCTCCCCCTCAGAGAAGGCCACCCCTCAGAAGTCGGTTGACAAAACACTGAGCCCTACCAAAGGACCCGTGACCCTCCTGATCGGAACGCGTAAGGGTGGTTTTCTTCTCACAAGCGATTCCAATCGTGGGTCATGGGAATTATCAGCCCCTCTCTTTTTAGGACATATTATTCATCATCTGGTTCGTGACGGCCGCGATGGGCGCACCACGCTGATGGCGGCCAAAACGGGACACCTGGGCCCCACAATATTCAGATCCATTGACCGTGGGAAGAGTTGGAAGGAAGCCTCAGGTCCTCCAGCCTTTCCCAAAGAGACCTCGAACGATTCCGGGGAAATCGTAGACCATACCTTTTGGCTCACGCCGGGTCATCCCAATGAACCTGGCGTATGGTATGCTGGTACCTCCCCTCCCGGTCTCTTCCGATCTGAAGATGGCGGAGAAACTTGGAATACTGTGAAGGGATTTAACGCCCATCCTCAACGTGAAAAATGGATTCCCCCCAAAGGCGAAGGGCCTCCTGGGGGAGCGACCTTGCATTCAATTTTGATTGATCCCCGGGATGCCCATCATCTTTACATAGGTATTTCTATGGGAGGCGTGTTCGAGAGTCGAGATCGCGGTGAGTCCTGGACGCCTCTCAATCAAGGTTGTGAAGCTGATTTTCTTCCTGAGTCAGATCCAGAGTATGGACATGACCCACATTGCATCCAACTGCATGCCATGCAACCAGATCGCTTGTTTCAGCAAAATCACTGTGGAATATATAGGATGGATCGTACATCGCACTCTTCACAAGATCGATGGATACGAATCGGACGCACCATGCCCAAAACGATCGGGGACATAGGATTTCCCATCCTCCTTCACCCCAGAGATCCTCAACGGGTTTGGGTGTTCCCCATGGATGGAACGTCCGTCTGGCCACGCGTCAGCCCAGGAGGCAAACCTGCCGTCTATATGACTCGCAATGGCGGCCAGACATGGAACCGACAATCACATGGCTTGCCTCCACGCCAGGCTTGGTGGACTGTAAAACGGCAAGCGATGGCCGCGGATTCACACAAACCGGTTGGTCTTTATCTTGGGACCACAAGCGGGGAAGTTTGGGCAAGTCGAAATGAAGGAACCTCCTGGCAATGCCTTGTTCGGCATCTTCCGGAAGTGTACTCCATCGAGGTAGCCTTGGGGCGGCCGTGAAGGTCCACATTCCGAGTCCCCTTCAATCCTATACCGGAAATCAATCTCCTGTTGAGAGCCGTGGTGCAGACATTCGAGAGCTCTTGGATAACCTGGAACAATCGTATCCGGGGATTCGTTTCCGGATAATTTCCGAACAGGATCACATACGACCTCATATTAAAATCTTTGTACGTGACCAGGCAGTCCCGCACCTTGATACTCGCCTCTCTGGCACTGAGGACATTCATATTATCTGTGCCTTGAGCGGCGGCGCTCTCGATCCATCATCTATCTTTGTTTGAGACAAGGATAAAAGCCCATGGCGTCCAAACAAAAATCCGTTTCGCCCATACGAAGAACAAAGCACTCAACGGACGATACGTTTAAGGATTTTGTTCTTGACCAATTGAGCGATTTGCCTCATCTCGCATGCCGGAACATGTTTGGCGGTTCGGGCCTATACTCCAACGGTCAATTTTTCGGAATTGTCTATCATGGACGTCTTTTTTTTAAGACCAACGCTCTTTCCCGCCAACCCTATCTCGCCAAAGGAATGCAGCCCTTCCAACCTAATAAGAGACAAACCCTAAAAACCTTCTACGAAGTACCTCTCGATATTCTTGAAGACTCCGACCAGTTAACCCTTTGGGCTCAGAGAGCCTCTGGCCACCGCGTTCCTTTATAGCTATCTCAATAGCACGTAATATTTAAAGAATAACGCGAAGTCCTCGATCGGCACGAGCGTGGCCTCTTGTGTGTATTTTCAGGATGATGGTATATACGGACCGGGTTACAGGCCAGGGCGGATTATGGTCCTAAGGAAATGTTTCATGATCACTCCTCAGAAAAAGAGTTTTGGTATCACTCTCCTCACCATACTGCTACTCTTCTGTCTGTCCCCTTCTCCTGCTAGGGCTCGTACAAGCATTGACGGCCAATATTGGGTTCCTTTTTACCTCACCATACCCTTTTCGGAGCAGTGGCTTGGATATTTTGAAGTCAATCCACGTGTCGGAGATTCTCTCTCAGAATTCGATCAGCTTCTCATTCGCCCCGCCTTAGGATATCAAGTGACCCCTCGACTCTCGCTCTGGCAGGGTTATGCCTGGGTAACAAATTATCGACCAGAATTTCGGGGAGAACACCGAATATTCCAACAACTCATCTATTCCAGAAAGTACTCTTTCCTTCATATGATGAATCGCTGGCGATTGGAAGAGCGAATTATCCAAAGAGGCCAGGGCACAGGAATTCGAGCCCGAAGTATGCTCCGCGCGAATTTTCCCTTTGATCGCTTCCCTCTGTGGGCCTTCGCGGTCTATGATGAAATTTTTGTGAATCTCACGGCTGTGGGAAACGGACCGCTGGCTGGATTTGATCAAAACCGGTTGTTCCTGGGATTCAATCGAACCCTAACCCCCAATTACAACGTGGACATTGGCTATCAAAATCAAGCGATAAATACTCGAGCAGACGGGCTGGTCAACCGAATTAATCATATCCTCCTCATCCAAATATTTGCGAATCTGTGAAAGGTTTTTAACTTCCACCCGACTCTTCTCTTAATATAGGAAGAGCAGGCGAATGGAGGACGTTGTAGCCTAGACTACAGACATCCTAGAACAAACGGATGTAGTCTCGTGAGACACAAGCATTGAGAGCTCCTGTTCAAATCTTTTTCTCCTATATTTCAATAGATACGAGGTAACCATGATAGATAATACAGTGACAAAACAGGTGAGCGAGCGCTATGCCCGCGCAGTCACGACGGGTGAACAGATGTGTTGCCCGACTGGCTATAACTTTGAAGAGTTAAAATCCTTCATTCCTGAGGAAGTGCTCACGGTGTCCTATGGGTGCGGAACACCGGCAGGTCTGGAAACCGTTCAACTGGGAGAAACCGTCCTGGACATTGGATCCGGAGGGGGTATTGATTGTTTTGAAGCATCACGGGGCGTCGGACCGGACGGCAAAGTGATTGGAATTGATATGACGGATGAGATGTTAGCCATGGCTCGAAAAAATGCACCTCTTGTTGCATCGAATCTCGGATATCCCTCCTCGAATATTGAATTTCGTAAAGGGATGGCCGATGCCATGCCCGTGGAAGAGAATAGCATCGACTTAATTATTTCTAATTGTGTCATTAACCTGGCCCCCGATAAGCGAAAAGTATTTAATGAAATGTTTCGAGTGACCAAGCCTGGTGGCCGCTTTACCATATCCGATATCCTGGCAGATCAACCGGTCCCAAACTATATGATTCACGACGCTGAAAAATGGGGGGACTGTTTATCGGGAGCCTTAACGGTCCACGAATACCTCGGTGGACTTGAATCAGCTGGATTCCGAGGCATTCATCAAATTAAGTTTATGCCTTGGCAAACAATAGATGGAATCCATTTTCTTTCCTTGACCTTAACTGGTTATAAACCTGCCAAAGTCATCCACCAATTCAGAATCGTTCTTTGGCACCTTGTGTGGCCCATTCAGCCGTATTGTGAATGAGCAAGGGCAGACCTTCGAACGAGGTCGGCCTCAACAATTGAATGGCTCGCCCATTGAAATGTTTACACGCCCCTCCTCGCAACCTCTCTTCCTCTTGTCAGACTCTCCGGTGACCCTCTTGCCCTCTGACTCCCGACTGGTCGCCATATTCCCGGAGGACCGTCCATGTGTTTGGAAAGGTCATTTTGCCATATTAACCGGTCCGTTTCGCGAAGTTGCCGATGATGACCAACATGTTTTTCCGAGAGGCGTTCCTGTTGAAATATGTTCGAAAACTCTGACCGTGCTCCAAAGTCCGAAATATGCCCCCTATTTTACGATTATGAATAGGGCTGGAGAACAGGTGAGTGGGGACGAAATCTCTTGTGCACCGGATGGAAGTTGTTGCTAGCATGGCCGAAAGTTTATTAGCCAGACAACTCCCCTTGGCACAGCCTCAAGAACAATTGAGGATTCTTGACCAAACCGGGACCTACCTTCCCTTTCATCAAACCGTTTCCACAAGTGGTCAACAACCCATTCACGCCACGGGGATTACCACCCTCCAACTCAATCTGGGAAAATTATGTAATCAAACATGCCGACATTGCCACGTGGATGCCGGCCCGGACCGATCTGAACAAATGTCACAAGACACGGCAGAAGCCTGTATTCAGGCCCTCGCCTCTACAGATATTCCTATCGTAGATTTGACGGGTGGCGCCCCGGAGTTAAATCCGCAATTTCGTTGGTTGGTTGAACAAGCGCATGCCTTGGGTCGGCATGTCATCGATCGCTGCAATTTGTCTGTTCTCCTCTTACCGTCTCAGTCAGACTTGGCAGAATTTTTGGCTAAACATCACGTGGAAGTCATCGCTTCACTGCCTGACATCCATTCTTCTCAAACGGATAAACAACGTGGGGCGGGCGTCTTTGATAAGTCTATTGAAGGATTACAACGTCTGAACTCCCTCGGATATGGGCAACCGGAGAGCGGGCTGATCCTCAATTTGGTCTACAACCCAGTTGGGGCCTTTCTTCCCCCCAAACAAGCCAGTCTCGAAACCAAATTCAAACAAGATCTGCACCGCCTTTACGGGATTACCTTTAATCGACTGTATACCATAACCAACATGCCCATCAGCCGATTCTTGGAATTTCTCATTGAGAGTGGAAATTATGAAGGCTATATGGAACGCTTGGTTCACGCGTTCAACCCGGCGGCCGTAGATGGGCTCATGTGCCGATCGACTCTCTCCGTTAGTTGGGACGGACAACTCTTCGATTGTGACTTTAATCAGATGCTAGACCTTCCGGTCACGTCTACAGCGCCCCAACACATCAAACACTTCTCGGCCACTCAGCTTTCCGCTCGTCAGATCGTCACCGCGAACCATTGTTATGGATGTACCGCTGGAACAGGATCGTCCTGCGGAGGCTCCCTTGCGTAAGGGCTTTCTTTCCCATCGACGTTCCTCCTACGCATTCCCATGGATCTAACGTTACTCGCCAGTCTATTCGTGCTTGGGTTGGCATTTGCCAACGGAACCAACGATGTCTCAAAAGCCATTGCCACATTGGTGGGAAGCGGGATTTCAACCTATCACCGCGCCATCCGCTGGGGATCGATCTGGACCGTGGCAGGAGCCTTGGCTTCAACGATCCTGGCCACGGCTATGGTCAAAACGTTTAGCCAAGGCTTGCTTGACACCTCAGGGGCTCTTCCCCCGACTCTCACCCTTTCGGTGTTAGGGGGAGCCATGAGCTGGGTACTCCTCGCCTCCCGCACGGGACTTCCTGTCTCCACGACCCATGCGTTAACGGGTGCCGTCGTCGGAGCAGGATTCATGGCACTGGGAAACTCGGGGTTGATCTGGCCAAGCATCTGGAAGAAAATAGCCCTCCCTTTATTGGTCAGCCCATTGTTAGCGTTTGGCCTTTGTCTCCTTTTTCACCTCGCTATTCGTTCCTTTGCTTCCCGCTGGAAAGAATCTTGTCTTTGCTTTTTACCAAACTCCGGTACCCTTGTTCACATAGACGCAGCTGGAGCGACTCGGACCCTGTTTCAACCGAGCTCATGGGGTCAACCCATTATGGCCAATCCCGCAGAATGTGATCGTGCTGGGATGAAAGGTTGGACCTTCGGATTCGACACGATCCATTGGTGGTCCAGCGGGTTGGCCTCATTTGCACGGGGAACCAATGATGCTCCCAAAATTGTCGGAATCTTTCTGTTAGGAGAAACGCTCTCTGCTCGAACGCCCACCTCTACCCTCCTTGCCTTTGTAGGGGTAGCCCTCGCCATCGGGGTAGGAGGATTCTTAGGCGGACAGCGTGTCACAAAATCTTTAGCTGAAGATGTCACCCCCATGGACCATATGGAAGGACTCTCAGCCAACCTCACAACTTCCTCCATTGTTTTGACGGCAGCGACAATTGGGTTACCTGTTTCGACTACGCATGTGAGTAGTTCATCAATCATTGGAATCGGGTTGCTCAAAAACTGGCGCACGATACAATGGTCCACGGTACGAGACATCCTTCTCGCCTGGATCGTAACCTTACCGGGCGCCGCAGTCTTAGCCGGCCTCACCTACCTCGCCTTTCACCATCTCACCTAATCATTCATATTGGTACGTGGAGTCCACAAGTTTATTCACGGCACGTTGTTTCTGTTCTGACAAAACAGTTTGGGTTGCCCCCTTTCATTAAGTTTGTTAAGGTGTGATTTAATTCTCTGACTCAATTGCCTTTGACCCAAAACCCTATGGGGAAGGAGTGTACTGTATGGCGTGGGAACCTAAAGATCCCTGGGGGAAGAAAAACGACCCGCTTGATGATGTACTCCGTCAAGCCCAAGACCAATTTAAATCTATGGTGCCGTTAAAGGGTGGCAAAACCCTTTTTCTGGTTCTGGCTGTGGTCTTGATGGTCTGGCAAGGGACCTTCATTGTGGCCCCTGATGAAGAAGGAGTCGTTAAACGCTTTGGAGACGTTGTTCGTACCGTGGGTCCCGGACCGCACCTGAAAATTCCCTTTCTTGAATCTGTTCTTCAACCCAAAGTCAAAAAACTCCTCCGAAAGGAAGTGGGCTTCCGAACAGACTCCCGTGGTCGCCATCAAATGCTCCCCAGGGAAGCCTTAATGTTAACCGGCGATGAAAATATTGTCGGAGTAGAATTCAACGTTCAATATCGCATTAATGTCGCTCAAGATTATTTATTTAATGTTGACGAAATTGACGAAACCATACAAAAGGCGGCCGAAGCATCTATGCGCGAAGTCATTGGAAAAACGTTGATCGACGAAGTACTCACCACCGGCAAGGCCCAAATACAAGAGGAAACCCTGACGTTACTCCAAGGGATTCTGGACGACTATGGGGCAGGGGTCTCTATTCAGGCGGTTCAATTACAAGATGTCAATCCGCCTGAAGCAGTCGCCGCGGCCTTCAAGGATGTAGCCAGTGCTAAGGAGGACCGAGAAAAACTCATTAACCAATCCGAAAGCTATCGCAACGATATTATTCCACGGGCGAAAGGTGAAGCTGCTCAAATCATAAATAAGGCCAAAGGATACGCCCAAGCGAGGGTCAGTCGGGCAGAAGGTGAAGCCAAACGATTTACGCAAACGTTAAAAGAATATAGCCAAGCCAAAGGCGTCATTAGCAAACGAATCTATATTGAGACGATGGAAAAGATTCTCCCGAATATCGAAAAAATAATAATTGACGGGAAAGTTTCTGACCGGACGCTGCCATACCTTCCCCTTGATCGGATACGACAATCTGGAAAAACTCTAAAGGGTAACTAACCTCGAAGAGGATATTCGCATGACAAAACAAAATTTTATTTTTACGATCATCTCCATTTTCATTCTTCTGTTCATGCTAGGCATCTCCCCCTTCTTTATCGTGGATATTACCCAGACAGCCTTGGTGGTACGACTCGGCAAACCTATTCGAAATTATACAGAACCTGGGCTCTACTTTAAGATTCCTTTTATTGAAGAAGTCGAACGGTTTGATAAACGTCTCTTGGATTATGATTCCCGGCCTCAAGAAGTCATTACCCAAGATAAAAAGACTATCCTCATTGATAACTTTGCGAAATGGCACATTATCGACCCCTTAAAGGTCTTCCAAGCCTTTGGCTCGCAACGAGGAGCCCTGCAACGACTTCATGACATTATTTATTCTGAATTACGGGTTGAATTAGGTCGACATGATTTATCGGAAATCGTGTCTCAAACTCGTGCGGACATCATGAAGGTGGTCACGAAACGTTCTCATGAAAAAGCTACGACGTACGGGATCGAGATCAAAGATGTGCGAATTAAACGAGCGGATCTCCCCGAGCAAAATGAAAAGGCTGTCTTTGCTCGAATGCAAGCCGAGCGCGAACGACAAGCGAAACAATACCGCGCTGAAGGTGCTGAGGAAGCACAGAAAATTAAATCAGAAGCAGAAAAAGATCGTGAGATTATTTTGGCCAAGGCCTATGAAACGTCAGAGGAACTGAGAGGCGGCGGGGATGCAAAGGCCTTTAAGATCTACGCCCGAGCCTATCAACAAGACCCGAAATTCTTCGACTTCATTCGCTCCATGGATGCCTACAAAAAATCATTTAATGATAAAACGACGCTGGTAATGGGGCCCGACTCGGAATTCTTTAAGTTCCTGAAGAAACGTTGAAGAACGTACGAAGGATCAAGGGGTGGAGTGATGAGAGCAAAAGAGGAAGGAAAAGCTATTCAACGATATATTGCCTTGGATTCACGGCTCGGCCTTTGACCTTTACCATATAGTGGAGGTGAGGGCCGGTCGAAAGCCCCGTACTTCCCACGAGACCAATCACATCGCCTCGCTTTACCCGCTGACCGTTCTTAACCAGGCTTTTCGCCATATGGCCATACAGGGTTTGAACCCCATATCCATGGTCCAACCGAACAATGTTTCCCAACTTAGAATTGAACCCAGCCGTCGTAACCCTGCCATTCGCCGGAGCTCGGACTGGCGTATTCTTAGCAGCCCCAATATCTAAACCGTCATGAAGAGCAGGTCTTCCGGTAAAAGGCGAAACCCGGACACCAAAACCAGAGGTCACCCATCCCTTCACAGGCCATATTGAAGGAGTCGACCCCCAACGTGCTGAACGTTTTTCTGCTTCAACAAGTAGTTGTTTCGTGGCTTTTTCTTGAATACCCAGTTCGGCATCGAGCCATTCGATCTCTCGTTTAACCTTGGCCTGCAAGGCTTGATCTTTCGCATAATCGATTTGTTCTAATGGTATGGATTCACCCAAAGCATGAGCCGTACTCTGACCGTTTAAGCTCTTAGAGATATCACCCTCACCGGTTGCTGAAGGCTCGGAGACCTGCTCACCTTCAAGAGGTGTTTCCTCCCCACCCTTTCCATTCAGAACATCTCCGGAACTGGCTTTCACATCGATCCCCAACATAACTCTCATCCGTTGGTTGATCTCTTTCATATTTAACATCCGCTTTTTCAAATCACCTACAGCCGTAGAAAATGCAGCGGTCTGTTGTCGAGAACTTAACACTTCTGATTGAAGCGTTTGTAGTTCCCACACCTCTCCAGTCCGAATGATGTAATGGGAAATAACGGCAACATCAACCGCGAGTAAAATTCCAAAGGCAATGAGCGCTTTTTTGAAGTAATGTTTGGGAATGTTCAGACGCATCGGCTTCGAGGTATTTCCCCGAAAAATTACGATGGTATACACGTCGTTTCCCGTCTGGGTTTGAGCTGTTTTCATAGGTATATGGCTCTTCCTTCTGTCTAGTATAGCATCATCTATTTTTGTCGGAGATTACCAAGCCTAAGAGTACCCGGTCAACAACTAATATTTAATCTGAACCTATTGAAAAATTTATTTTTTTTGACGTTTTATTTTTTTTGGGTCATAGCTGATACCCAGCCCAAATAGTCGGGAAGACCGCTAATTATTGGCATCGCAATGACTTCCGGGACGTCATAACTGTGTAACTCTTTAACTTTACTGAAAATTTCTTCCATTCGTGACTCTTGGGACTTCATAATGATGAGGGACTCTGCTTCCTCTTGTAGGCGACCCTCCCATTTAAAAACTGACTGAATTTTTGGGACGATGTTGGCACAAGCTACCAAGTGAGCCTCGACCAAGGCCCTAGCAATTTTCAATGCCTCGGCTTCTGACCCACTGGTTACCAGGACTATTATTTCAGGCATTCAGAAATATTTCCATGAATAATTAGAAGGCAATTTTTATGCCAATTGATTATTCAAACCCATGAACTTTATAAATTTAATCAATCACTTACAATCCCATTCATGTTAATACATCACTATCTGTATGGATTTCAATCCAAGAAAGAACAAAATTTTGTCACTTGCCAAACATTTTTGCATTGGCTAACTAAATAATGCACTTCCCATCATTAAAGGCAAACCGCCATAAAATATGGAGAATCTCTTCAACAATCTGATCGACCTCAACATTGGTTGGTTGACAGGTTGGAAATCGGTAGCCTATGATAAATTTCCATTTTTGAGGAGGAACAGCATGAGTTTTTCGATTACGGTGACTGAGCTAAAGGCAAGGATGGACAAAGGCGATACGCCTTTTCTTCTGGATGTTCGAGAAGATTGGGAACACTCGATGGCCAATATAGAGGGGTCTGTTCTTATTCCTCTGGGAACCCTCTCCACTTCGTTGGATAAACTCGACCCAAACACTGAGATCGTCGCCTTCTGCCATCATGGAATGCGAAGTGCTGATGCCACTAGTTTTTTACTGCAGAACGGGTTTTCTAATGTAAAAAACCTTGTAGGCGGGATAGATGCCTGGTCTGTACAAATCGATGAAAAAGTACCTCGGTATGGATGACGCGAAGACATAAAAGGCTTTTCAGACAGGAATTCTTCGAAGCATTTCGCTCTACCCATCACCTCGAAAGTACCCAACTGTTTTCTCAAGTCCTTCTTGCAATGTCACACGCGGCTCCCACCCTAACTCGTTCCGTAATTTAGAAGCGTCTACCACACTTCTCAATTGTTCACCTTTTTTGGCAGGACCATGAATCTCCTGATAGTCCGACCCGGTAATATCTTTCAGGATGGTAAATAGCTCATTGATGGTGGTTTCCTCTCCCGTTCCAACATTATAGACACCCTGAACTTCCTGCCCCATCACTGCCAAATTGGCCTCGACGACATCTTCCACATACACGAAATCACGGGTTTGCCTCCCATTCCCATTGATAATGGCCTGTTCCGCATTCAACATTTTTTGAATAAAAATGGCCACCACGCCAGCTTCCCCTTCTGGATCCTGACGAGGGCCGAAGACATTGGCATACCGCACACTGACAAATTGAATCCCACTCACACGTTGATAGTATGATAAATAATGTTCGCCCGTCAGCTTGCTGATACCATAGGGCGATAAGGGACGTGTGGGATGTCCCTCGGGAGCTGGAAACAGTTCCTGCTCACCATATATCGCTCCCCCGGAAGATGAAAAAACCACCTTTCTCGTTCCATGCTTAAAAGCCTGCTCCATTAAATTCAGGGTCCCAAGAATATTGACTTGTGCATCGTAGACAGGGTCTTCAACTGAACGACGGACATCCATTTGAGCCGCAAGGTGCATCACCAGGGATGGGCGTTCATTGCGAAACACTTTTTCTAGGCGAGAATTTTGGATATCAAGCTTATAGAATGTCGCCGCCTTATTCAGATTCCGCCGTCGTCCGGTCGAAAGGTTATCGACCACGGTCACTTCATGGCCTTCAAGCAGCAGTCGGTCCACAAGATGAGAGCCAATAAACCCTGCCCCGCCTGTCACTAATATCTTCATTCGCCTCCTTACACGATCAATGAGCGCGACTAATCCTTGAGATTAAGCACTCTGCTTGGGGTGAGCTTGTCAGAAATAGGTTTTATGATGAATGGTTACTCCATTCCAACCCAACTAAGATTTCCCTATTTCCTTTTTTCCCTCGCACGGGGGAATCTATTGTTCCTATTAGTGACATTTTCAAGCTCGTGGCGCAATCTTTTACTCTTTTTAACGCCACCTGACGAAGCGATTCTTCTCGAACAATCCCTCCCTTACCCACTTGCCCCTTTCCGACCTCAAATTGAGGTTTGACCAACAGAACCATGATCGCTCGAGGTGCGAGAAACTTTATCAACTGCGGGAGAACCAGGGTGAGAGAAATAAAGGACACGTCAACCACGACGACCTCAACTGGATCAGGAATCGCGTCCCGTTCCAAATAACGTATATTTTCTCCCTCCAATACCTTAACGCGGGGATCATTCCGCAGATTCCAATCGAGCAAACCTTTGCCCACATCAATAACATAGACACATCCGACATTCCGTTGTAACAGGCAATCCGTAAATCCACCGGTTGACCCACCCACATCCATGGCAACCTTTCCCTGAACATCCAGGTGAAAAGCATCAAGCCCGGCCTGAAGCTTTTCCCCTCCCCGACTTACAAAGGGCAACCCACGGGGCAGCACCTCAACTTGTGCTTCTGGAAGAATCCGAGTGGCTTGTTTATCCACCAACACGCCATCTACTCGTACCGCTCCGGCCATGATAAGCCGTACGGCCTGTTCACGACTTGCCACCAAACCACGATGGACAAGGACTCGATCCAGACGGTCACGGGTTTGGGAGGGAGAACGAGTCATTCGGGTAGAGGGGTAAAAGGACCAGAGGGGCAGGCATTTTTACACAGATGAAGAAGGGGCATCAGGCTCCTCCTCACCTTTTGAATAGGCACGTAATCGTTTTTTCCCATCTTTATCTTGTACAAGGATTTCCACCTTGCGTTCGGTATCATCCAATATTTTCAAACAGGATTTTGAGAGTTTGATCCCTTCCTCGAACATTTTAAGCGACTCATCAAGGGGCAAGTCTCCTTTTTCAAGCTCTGTGACAATAACCTCTAACCGAGCCATGGCATCTTCGAATTTAATACTCGCCACCGTGATCTCCTTTACCAACTGTGATGCTTGTTATAGTCAAATACTATGCCGAAACGTTCCTCGAGATCATTATACCTTCCAGAGGAACATGGTCAAGGGCTCAGGAATCCGAACGAATCTCCTGAACGGTACAAAACAACTCACCACGTTTGAGTCGAGCACGCACCTCTTGACCAGGCTGAACCTGGTGGGCCTCTCGCACAATATTTTGATCGGGCAACGAATGGACAATGGCATACCCGCGACCCAATATTGATAAGGGGCTCAAACTATCCAGTAAGGCCATGGTACTTTTCACGGCATCCCGTTTTTGCTGTAACACAGATTCCATATGACGAGGAAGATGTTGTAAGAGTTGCTGGACTCGCAACATAGTATGCTGGACTCGTACCAGCGGATTGGCCAGACCAATGGCATGGTGGTGCGCCATGGCTAATTGCCGATGGGCAACCAACGCTTGACCGAAAGAATCCTTTAATTGGCCCATCAGATCATCAACCTGTTGTGCTCGTCGAAGAAGCGGAATTTCGATTAAGGATTTTTCCTCGAAAAAGGTCAACGCCTGCTCGCGTAAGAATTGGAGCTGATTCTGTATAGCCCGTTCTACACGTACCCATAGCTCGAGCAGCCGTTCCGTGATCTCAACTAAGGAAGGAACGATAACCTCTGCCGCGGCAGACGGGGTAGGGGCTCGATAGTCAGCAACAAAATCAGCGAGCGTGACATCAATTTCATGCCCTACCGCAGAGACCACAGGAACCGTGGTCGCCGCGATTGCCCGAACAACCTCCTCTTCATTGAAGCTCCATAGATCCTCCCAGGACCCTCCCCCTCGTCCAACGATCATCACATCAACCAACTGTGAACGATCGAGCTGACGAATCCCTTCAGCAATCTTTTCCCCAGCCCCTTCACCTTGAACGGGTACCGGCACAATGACCATTCCCAGGAGAGGACATCGGCGTTGGATAACCGCCATGATATCTTTAAGGGCAGCGCCAGTCAGGGAGGTCACCACTCCAACACGATGAGGAAACCACGGCAACTCCCGCTTTCGAGACTCATCAAATAATCCCTCCTTCTGAAGCTTTTCCTTCAGTTGCTCGAACTGTATTTGTAAGGCCCCAACCCCCTTCGGCTCCAAGTACTCCACCCGCAACTGATAGTCCCCTCGCGGTTCATACACCGTCAATTGCGCTCGGACCAAAATCTGGAGGCCTTCTTGTAATTCAAATCGAATACGTTGTGCGTGGGATCTAAAAATGACTGCCTTCACCTGAGCATGTTGATCTTTTAGGGTAAGGTACACATGCCCTGATACAGGTATACGAACGTTGGTGATTTCCCCCTCGACCCATACGTCGGGGAACTCTTCCTCGAGTTGATTGCGTATTAAACGGGTTAAATCGGAGACGGAAAGGATAGATTGAGGGGAAACACCCGGGTTCATGAATAGTCTGCCGTGTCTGTTGCCAGGAGCCGGCCCTGCTACGTATGCACCCGCAATCGCTCTATACTCAACGCTTTACCTTGACGTGCATCAAGCTCCAGGAGAACCGCACAAAACACAGTCGGGCCTGACGCCACCTCAAATCTGCGAGGCATCGATGTCAGAAACTTCTCAATGGCAAATTCTTTTTTGATACCAATGACCGAATGAAGAGGCCCGGTCATGCCAATGTCGGTGATATAGGCTGTCCCATTCGTCAATACTTGCTCATCAGCGGTTTGCACATGGGTATGGGTTCCCACCACCGCTGCGACCTGCCCATCGAGATAATGCCCCATCGCCATCTTTTCTGAAGTGGCTTCGGCATGCATTTCAACAAGCACCGTGGGCACCTGCTCTTTTAAAAGAGCAATTTCTCGTTTCGCAACTTGGAAGGGACAATCAACTGGAGGCATATAAGCCCGTCCCATTAACTGCAAGATTCCGATTTTTTCTCCCACAGGCGATTCCACCACCACACGACCTGTACCAGGAACCCCCTCTGGATAATTGGCTGGGCGAAGTAACCGAGTCTCTCGATCAAAGAACGGGACACATTCCTTTTTATCCCAAGCATGATTGCCGGTGGTAATGACCGAGAGCCCCATCTCAAAAAGCTCCCCAGCCAAGTCCGGAGTGATGCCGAAGCCACCTGCGACATTCTCTCCATTCCCAATAACAAGATCGACCTGGCGTTGGCTGACTATTTTGGGGAGAGCCCGATTGATGGCTTTCCGACCAGGTTCACCCATAATATCGCCAATATAGAGGACCTTCACGGCTTCCTCGTTTTAGAAGAAAGGGAGGCTCTACCACCAGACTTCTTCAGGTTGTCTTTACTTCGCATAATCGACATAGCGACTTTCTCGAATAACGGTAACTTTTATTTGCCCAGGAAAGGTAAGCTCTTGTTCTATTTTCCTGGCAAGATCTCTTGAAACCTGAAAGGCTTCAGCATCTGTGAGTTCTTCTTGCTGCAGAATGACTCGAATTTCTCGTCCTGCTTGAATCGCGTAGGCTTTTTGCACGCCCTTCCGCTCATACGCTAACGATTCAAGTTTTTCAAGTCGCTTCACATAGGATTCCAACGCTTCTCGACGCGCCCCCGGTCTCGCAGCCGAAAGGGACTCTGCCGCCGCCACCAACAACGTTTCCGGGCACAAGGCTTCCACCTGTTCATGATGGGCAGCAATGGCATTCACAATTAATTCGGATTCCCCATAGCGTTTGGCAATATCGGCTCCAAGCATGGCATGGGGTCCCTCCTCCTCGTGACTCACTGCTTTTCCAATGTCATGAAGCAGGGCCCCGCGCCGGGCTAACTTCACATCTAAACCCAGTTCGGAAGCCATAATGCCACAGATATAAGCGGCCTCGCGTGCATGGTAAAGATTATTTTGTCCATAACTCGTTCGATACTTGAGTCGGCCAAGCACCTTGACCAATTCGGGATGAAAATCGGAGAGACCTAATTCGAATATTATTTTTTCGGCCTCTTCAATCATTAATTTCTCGACATCAACCTTGACCTTCTCCACGACTTCTTCAATCCGAGTCGGATGGATTCGGCCGTCATGCATAAGCCGTTCGAGAGAGACTTTCGCAATCTCCCGACGCATAGGGTCGAAACCGGAGATCACGACGGCCTCTGGGGTTTCATCGATAATGAGGTCAATCCCCGTCGCAGCCTCAAGTGCACGAATATTTCTCCCCTCTCGCCCAATTATTCGTCCCTTCATGGCATCATTCGGAATAGGAACGACCGAAAGAGTTCCTTCAGAAACATAATCACGCCCCACCCGTTGGATCGACCGTGCAATGATCTCTCGTGCTTCTCGTTCAGCCGACTCCCGGGCTTCATCAAGGATGCGTTTCGCCAATCCGGCTGACTCCAGTTTGACTTCACCTTCAATGTCCGCAATCAATTGGCGTTTCGCCTCATCAACCGTTAAACTGGCGACCTGTTCCAGGGCCTGCCGATGCTCTTTTGCCAACCGGTCACATTCGGCCTCGGCAGCTGTGAGTTTCTGCTCTCGTTTACCCAACACCTCTTCTCGCTTTTGTAGGTCATTCCCACGCTTATCAACCTGGCTGATCTTTCGATCTAACCCTTCCTCGCGTTGTGAGAGCTTGCGTTCGAGAGCACCCATCTCACCTCTAACCTGCTTTTGCTCCTTTTCCAATTCCGAGCGAGCCTGCAACATGAGATCTTTGGCTTCAAGCTTAGCCTCTTTCACCACGCTTTCGGCTTCCCGCTCAGCGCTTTGCTTAATTTGATGAATTTCTGACTCGGCTTGAATTCGGCGACTTTCAAGAACTTGACGACGGAAGATTACGTTCACCGCAAGGGCAATGCCAGCTCCAACGAGTGCCGCAAATATATATGTCAACGTTGTGAGAAAAATAATTCCACCCCCTTTGCCTCATAGATGCCTAACAACTGCCTAGAGCACCCCCGACGTTGGTGGTTATTGGACATGATTGGTTACGGAAGACTACAAAGGAGTAGTACGAATGTCCCAAGGACCGGGACGGATAAGAGAGGTCTTAATGGGAGAAAAGACGGGTCACTGAGGGCAAAGACAGAGTTGAGACGACAACCGGGTCAGATTAACGCTCAGCGGAGGGCTTGTGGATCCTTTTGACCAATATTGTGAGTTCGGCTTGGGTAGTTCCATGTTGGCCACCAGATTCTCCTTTTCCCACACGCACATCCACCGTACGAGGGGACATTGAAGTGCAAGCCACATCATCACCCACATCCCAACCGCTTGAAATAATCCGTTGTCCTTCTCATTGAACAGAATACGAATCCTTTTGAAATGCTTCTCGTTGTTACTTAGCGACCTTATCTAGTCTCCGACTCTTCTCTCTTATGTACGATTCTTTCTCGCCTACTCGCTAGATATACTCCTTTATTTTATAATTACCCCTTATATAGGGCCTAGGATACTGTATCAAATGAAATATATCAAGGCAACTCAATAAATCAATTCACACCACCCGCGGGAAGATGGTCATCAATTGTTTCCATAAGGGAAAGGACCTGTTGTTCGTCCTCGGCCTTCTCTGCTTCGCGAAGCCTTTTAATTTCAAAGAGTTCGTGGGAAATATTGATGGCCGTCAAGACAGCAATCTTGGCCAATGTCGCCGTTTTCATTCCCTGCCCCATATTCCGCATTTGCTCATCGACGTAGGCGGCAAGCTCCTTAACATATTCCTCGTCCGCTCCTCCCTTGATGGTATACCGTTGCCCAAAGATCTCGACTTCAATGGACTTAGTCAAGTGCCACCTCCTCCGAAACTCCAGCCTCATCGACATACTCAAACACCTCAAGTTCCCCCATCACCTTTTCAATCCGGGCACGGATATTCACACGTTCCTTATCCCATTGTTTACCCAATTCTGCTTGTTTGGCAAATTGTCGTTTGGCTTGCAACAGCTCCTCTTCCAACTCGGTATTCCGGGCCTTGAGTAGCTGGATGTGTCGGACCAACTTTTCAATTTTCTGTTCAAGGGCCTTCAAGTTTTCAAGTGCCATCTGTATGCCTCGATCCTAGATAGGTACCATTGCCTATGGTTCGCCCGTAGGGCGAACTATAAAAGCTTCAACAAACCCTGTCAAGAGAATCGGATTTGCACACACCATGATGAATACGGTGATATTCCCGATAACTTCTCAAGACCCGTTTTACATATCCACGAGTCTCCCGATAGGGAATCATCTCAACGAATTCGTCCGGCGGAAGTTGGCCATTTCGAGCCACCCACCGCTTCACGACATGGGGACCGGCATTATAGGCCGCAACCGCATGTATTAAATTTCCTGAAAACCTCTTGACCAGATTACCGAGGTAAATACTCCCTAATCGAATGTTCGTTTGAAAGTCAAAGAGTTGTTCCCGCATCCCATTTAAATCTCTTGTCCCTTTGGTCAGTCGTTGAGCCGTCGCCGGCATCAGCTGCATCAGCCCAATCGCCCCAGCAGGAGATAACGCCTGTGCATCATAAAGACTTTCTTCACGTATAATGGCCGCCACCAAATAGGGATCCACCAACCCTTGAGCATAATACTTGATGACAGGAAGAAATCCATCCGGATAGGCCAAATGCCAAAAGCTCTCATGATCGGCAGACTGACGACCATCAAGAACTTCCTGAAAGTAGATTTTAGCAATACGAAGTGCTTCATGTTGCGCCCCAACTTTTCTCAACGTCAGAGCTAATTCTTGCAACAGGGTAGGACCAAACTTACGACTCTTCACCAACCAGGAGAGTTCACGTGCTGAATCCTTTGACAGCCCAAGCTCTTGCAAGGCAATCCCTTTGCGAAAGTGTCTATTGCGATGGAGGTACTTTTCAACGGCAAGGGTCTTGGCTTCACCATTTTGGGTCCGTCCCACAATGGACGGGGAGGATTCTTCTTGACGAGATCCACAGTCTTCAGCAAGCTGGCCGTAATAGGTAAACGGATATTGCGTACAGAGCTCGGCAAAGGTCTCTTTTGCGTGGAGGTCCTTCTCTTGTTCTAACGATCGTCCTTTCCAATACAGAAATTGAGGGATAACCTTGGTGGACTGACTTCGTTTGACGAACTGTTGAAACGTCGTTGCCGCCTTGTCATAGGTACCAGCCCGATACTGCATCCATCCAATCCGCCATAAAGAACGTCGCCACATCCTGGACCCTGGCTGGAGGGAGCCGGCCCGTTGATAGGCCGCGATCGCTTCTTCGATGTGATGGTGATCCTCAAGCCAAACTGCCAAGTAAAAGACTATGGTGGCCTTTTGGGAAGGCGATAAGGATATGGTGCCGAACACTTTGGGTAATTTTCGGAGAGACTTTCCATGACCCGTTCGAAGATAGATTTTGGCCAACCAAACTGCAGATTCTCCTGCCTTATCCCCACGTTGCTTCAATAGTGTCAAGAAGAGACCACGTGCCTCATCGTATCGTTTCAAACGTGACAGGGCGAGCGCCAAATTAAATTGCGCTTCTTCCCTCCATGCATGCTCCGGCTCTAGTTTCAAAAATTTTTGAAACGCCGTGATGGCCTCGGGATAATAGGCCTGTCGCAACAAAACCTTCCCCCGCCGAAACTGGCTTAAAGAGTCAGGAATCCATTTGGCTCCCTCAGTCCGTGCATGTAACCGTGCCTCGGCTTCCCCCGCTTCCTCAGACATGGGGAAATGAATCCACACCCGCTTCAAAGACTCCAACCCTTGAGTGGTTTGAATCGTCCGAATTTGGCAATCGGCCAGTTGCAGAAGCCCGCGCGGAACAAAATCTTCCTTGGAGGTCACCAAGGAAATCTGATTGAACTGCCTCATCGATTGGGAACAATTGCCTGCATGATACCAAGCTTCACCCGCACGAAACATGGCAGCTTTCTTCAACAACGAGTCGGGCTCCGTCTTAGGAATACTGCGAAATACCTCTGCTGATTTCTGAAATTCTCCCAGGTGAAAGAGCGTATCGCCCTTCCAAAATAAGATGTAGTCGTGAAGGATTGAGAAATGACTCATCTCCTCCTCGAATAATCGCAATGCTCGGTTCGGATCTCGCTCTCGGAGGAGGACTCCGGCAAGAACCCCCCCGCGATGCGACCACTCCGAATCCAACTCTTCCCCACGAAGAGACAACAGTTGTTCAAGTGCAAGGGGAATAGAGTCACGTGAGGAAAGCCTGTCCCGTCCAACAGGCATGTGTTCAAGGAACAGGCGATAACAGGACTCAACGGACTGGCAAGGGGTTCCGACAGCAGACGTCTCATCTTCTGCCGCGACAGATCCCAGGCCTAAAAACGGACTGAGCCCGACTAACGCAAGACTGATCAGCCTTGAGAGAAAACGTGCCCACCTGAGGCGACTGCGCAAAAATTTCATTGAGTATTCAACAATAAGAGGAGATACCATGTGATGATGTCAAAGTATAACAAACAGGAAGAAACTCAACCAGTACCAGCCCTATTTCTTACCAGCACCTAGCAGATTTTTTCTGATATGATATCAGTCACCATGTTACCAATGTCTCCACAGTCCTCTCCTTCTTCTCCCCAAGAAAACCTCTTAGCCTATTCGGCTCAATCGATGGCCACCCTTATTCATAACCTACATTGGCCACGATACCGTGCACAGCAAATTCTTCATTGGTTGTATAAACAGCGAATTCATACTATAGATGACATGACCAATCTTTCCGTGCAAGACCGCGCCATTCTGAAACAAACATATACCGTGCAGAGATTTCAGCGCTGGGAACAACGGATAGCCCATGATGGGACCCAAAAATGCCTCGCCCATCTCGAAGATGGGCTCATGGTCGAAGCTGTTCTCATTCCTGATGACCAAAGGTTAACCCTGTGTCTCTCAACGCAAGTCGGCTGCACGCTCGATTGTACCTTTTGCCTGACTGGTCAATTGGGATTGCAGCGTAACCTCAAGTCCTTCGAAATCATAGACCAAGTTCTCACCACCTTGGACCACCTGCCACCTCGACAAACCCTGACGAATTTCGTCTTGATGGGCATGGGGGAATCGATGGCAAACTTTGATGCCGTAGCGGAAGCGATCCATCGAATGACGAATTCGGCTTGGGGTCTTGGGATCTCTCCCAAACGAATCACCCTCTCCACCGCGGGGCTGGTCTCCCGTCTGGACGAGGTCGCGGCGTTAGGGGTGAATCTTGCCATCTCCCTCAACGCAACAACCGATAAGATTCGAGAACAGTTGATGCCAACCGTCAATAAACTCTTTCCTCTCGAGCACTTGCTTCAAATCTGCAAACAGTATCCGCTGCTTCCGCGACAACGTCTCACCTTTGAATACGTCTTGCTAGCCGGAATCAATGATACGAGGGAAGATGCCGTCCGGCTCGGAAAACTCTTACGCGGAATTTCCTGTAAGGTGAACCTTATCCCCTTCAATGAGTTTCCAGGAAGCCAATTTGTACGCCCCCAGGACTCGGAGGTATTGCGCTTTCAACACAAACTCAAACTGGCAGGGATCCCGGCCTTCATTCGAAAGAGTAAGGGACGAGATGTGTTGGGAGCCTGCGGCCAATTAGGAAACGGAGCATCCCTCTCGCCAACTTTCTTGACACCTAGAGGAGGCAACTGCTAGCATGAAAATTCACTGCAGGGGTTTTTGCTTAATGGGTCATCTACTATCGTTCCGTCCTTTTTCCTATCTTCTCGCTGGTCTCATCGTTCTTCTCCCGTCATTCATCACGGACGTCAAGAATACCGCCGCCGCAGAGGCACAGGCCTATACCCTCGCCAATGGCCTCAGGGTTCTCATCATGGAAGAACCCAAAGCCCCGATTGCGACCATTCAAGTGTGGTACCGAGTGGGTTCCCGCAACGAGGTCATGGGGCGCGCTGGGCTCTCCCATATGCTCGAACATATGATGTTTAAAGGCACGGCCAAGTACCCCAATGGGTCCTTTACCCGGTTGATCAATAAAAATGGAGGAGTGCTCAACGCCTTTACAAGCCACGACTTTACGGCTTATTTCGAAAATTTAGATGCCAAACAAGTTGAGCTCGCCCTGGATTTAGAATCCGATCGGATGCAGGGACTCGTCCTGGACGAGAAGGAATTCCAAGTTGAGCGAGATGTGGTCAAAGAAGAACGCCGTCTTCGGGTAGAAGATGATCCCCAGTCCTATCTCGTGGAATCCTTGTATGCCCAGGCCTTTCAACAACATCCCTATCACTGGCCCATCATTGGTTGGTTTTCGGACCTGAATGCCATGACGCTGGAAGACCTGCAACAATATTATGACAACTACTATTCCCCCAACAATGCAACCTTGCTGGTCATTGGGGATGTGCAAGCAGAAAAGGTACTCCCCCTCATCAAGCAATACTTTGAACCCATTCCTCGTGGACCCGATGCCCCCAACGTCACCACGGTTGAGCCAGAACAACATGGGGAACGACGCATCTTGGTTAAACGTGAAGCACAATTGCCTTTTGTCATGGCCGGGTACCCTGCTCCGAACTATTCCCATGCCGATGCCTATGCGTTGGCGATCCTCGAATCAATCTTGTCACAAGGGAAAAGTTCTCGACTGTACCGCAATCTGGTCTATGATCGAAAAATTGCACTGGGGGTGGGATCAGGATATAGCCTACTGCAAACCGATCCCGACCTCTTTTATTGTTATGCCATCGTCAAACCTGGACAAGATCCCTTGGAAGTCGAGCAGGCCCTCTACGAAGAGATTCAAAAACTCCAAACCACTCCACCAACTGACCGGGAACTGCAACGCGCGAAAAACCAAGTGGAAGCCTCCCATATCTTCCAACAAGACTCGATTGTGAGACAAGCCATGTTACTAGGACAGGCTGAGGCCGTTGGCGCAGGGTGGCAATACCTTGATACATTTCCAGAACGCATCCGTGGAGTGACCGCCGAAGATGTACAGCGTGTGGCTGCTCAGTACCTGATCCAAGATCGCCGTACCGTAGGGATCCTTATCCCTCAAAAACCCGATCAGGTCACTCTCCACTCGTCAACACAATAAGTGACAAGGCCCGCCGTGGTTCAACCATTCAGAATATTAGGGGAATCATGACACGACAATCGCACACCTATGATATGAACGACCTCTCGCAGCCGGTAATTCCCATGCGTTGGCTCTGTTCAACCATCTTTCTGCTCATCACCTGTCTGATCGGAGTCTCGAGCGCCTGGAGTACCGACATTACCCCTTCTCGATTCGTCACGGACAATGGGTTAACGGTCTTAGTCCTTGAACAACCGACCCTCCCCATCGTTCAAGTAGAAACGCTTATCCGGGCAGGATCCGCACAAGATCCGGAGCAAAAGGCCGGCTTGGCGAACATGGTGTCCTCCTTACTCGATGAAGGAACCACCCATCGCAATGCGGAACAACTTGCCGAAGAAATTGATTTTGTTGGAGGGTCACTCTACTCAAATGTCACCGATGATTTCACAACAGTGTCCCTTCGTATCTTAAAAAAAGACATGGCCTTAGGATTCGAGCTCTTGCAAGACGTACTGCTCAATCCTAGTTTTCCTGAAAAAGAATTTACCCGGATACGCAATCAAATTGACGGTGTTATTCAAAGTGAAGAAGAGAACCCTGGTGTTGTGGCCGGAAAAGCCTTTCAGGAATTAGTCTTTGGGGAACATCCCTATCGGTGGCCGGTCAATGGAACTCAAGAAACCCTGAATTCCATCACCCTCGAAGACGTACGCGGGTTTTATCAACGGGAATACCTCCCCAACCAAACCATTATCTCGATTGTTGGTGATATTACATTGGAAGAGGCCAAAACCTTAGTTCTAGAACACTTTTCTGAGTGGAAAAAGGGGACGGCCCCATTAAGGCAGTATGGTCAACCGACAAAACTGACTAAACCAATAGTAAAACGGATAGAAAAAAATCATTTGACCCAATCAACGATCTTGCTCGGCCATCTAGGCATTCAGCGATCCAATCCTGACTTTTATGCCATTGCTGTTATGAATTATGTGTTAGGGTCAGGCGGGTTTTCCTCACGGCTTATGGATTCCATTCGAGATAAACAAGGATTGGCCTATGGGGTGTCGAGTTCTTTTCAGGCTCAAAAAATGCCAGGTGCCTTCGTGGTCAGTCTCCAGACAAAATCCCAATCGACCGAAAAAGCCATTGCTGAAGTCTTACGTGAAATCCATGCCATTCGCGATAAGGAGATCACCGACCAAGAATTAAAAAATGCAAAATCCTACTTGATTGGTAGCTTCCCTCTTCGGCTCGATACAACTGGAAAACTTGCAACGTTGCTGACCCTGATTGAGTTCTACGGCCTTGGTCCCAATTACTTCACAGACTTCCCCAAAAACCTCTCTCTTGTCACCAAAAAAGATGTGCTGAGGGTGGCCAAACAGTACCTCCACCCAGACCATTATGTCCTGGTTATCGTCGGGAAACGTTCGGCGCCTCCCCCAACCGCCTCAAATACTTCCACCGAGAATGCAGACTCCCCATAATGCTACAATGAATGTAAGGATTCCTAACGGGTGGTGACTCTTTGCGTGGATTGAAATAGTGAATTAAAATATAATGCCATGCTCCACTCTAAGCTCCAGAAACTTAAAAACCTCCTGAAGACCACGGAGTCAGTCCTCATTGCCTATTCAGGAGGAATCGATAGTTCTTTATTATTTAAAATAGCCCATGAAACACTTGGTGAACATGCCCTGGCTGTCACAGCGGTCTCACCAACCTTTCCCTCTATCGAGCTAGAGTTAGCCCGCAACGTCGCACAAGAGATCGGTGGTCGCCATATGATCATTCACACGGATCAATTGGCTCTGCCGGAATTTACGCTTAACGATGCTTCTCGTTGCTTTCACTGTAAAACAGATCTCTATCAAGCACTCCGACATATTGGAACCGAGCAGGGGATTGCCACAATTTGTGATGGAACCAATCTCGATGATCTTGGGGATGACCGACCGGGGATCACTGCAGCCAAAGAGTGGGGGGTCCGCAGCCTTCTTGTCGAGGCCGCCTGTTCGAAACAGGATGTCCGAACGATGGCCAAAGAGTTAGGCCTTTCCAACTGGGACAAGCCTGCTGCAGCTTGTCTCTCTTCACGAATTCCAAGAGGATTGACCATTACCAAGAGTAATTTGTATCGGGTAGAGCAGGCAGAAGCCGTGCTATTCCGGGAAGGCTTTAAACAGGTCAGAGTTCGGGATCAAGGCAATCTTGCCCGTATTGAACTCGACCGGGAAGAGCTCCCTAAAATCGTAGAGCCCAACATGCGTGGAAAGATTATTACTCGCTTGAAGCAATTAGGATTTCGATTTGTGACAGTTGACTTGGAAGGATATCAAACAGGAAGTACGAACGAAAACTCCTCATGATGGTCAGGTGAGGTGTTCTTCACATACCATCAACCTCTTTTCCTCTTCTCAATTCACTATTAAGATTTATAACTTTGGGACACCGCCTCCAAGGCCTCGTCAGCCAGTCTCCGATGATCGGCCTCATTCAAACTCCGACCAATAACACGTTCGGCCACCTGAAGGGCCAAGTCCGTAGTTTGAGTCCGAATTTCTTGAACGGCTCGACGACGTTCTTGATCTATTTCACGTGTCGCCTCAGCCTTAATGCGTTCAGCATCCGCCTTTAAGCGTTGTTCATTTTCTTCGAGACTCCGTTGGGCTCGCTCCTTAGCCTGGCTTAAAATCGTCTCGGCTTCAGTGGTGGCAGCCTGGATTTTAGCCTCATATTCCTTTAGGACCCGTTCGGCTTCAGCTCGATTTTGTTCAGCCTGTTCAAGGCTATCTTTAATTTTCCGTTCCCGTGACTCCAATACCTCAAGTATCTGCGGGAATACAAACTTATAGAGCACCACCAGCAAAATTCCAAACGAAACGAGTTCCCAAAACAAAATCGATGAAAAAAAATGTGAGTCAAATTGTGGCATGGTTTCCCACCAGAATTAAAAGAATAGCAAAAAGGAATCGACAGGAACCGAGTTGAGAGGCATCGTCTCGCGACGCCTCTATCACATCACTCGATTACCCTTTACCCATAATGATAAAGGCTATGACCAAGCCGTATAAGGCAATGGCTTCGACCAAGGCAAACCCGATCCACATATATTTGCCAACCCGCCCTTCCGCCTCCGGCTGACGGGCGACGGCCTCGATCATCTTTCCGAAGATATACCCAATACCTACCCCAGCTCCGGCAAAGCCGGCGGCGGCAAGTCCCATCCCGAATAATGCTGCGGCTGCTGGTTCCATTGTCAATTCACCCTCCCTTAATTTGTATATGACTCAATGAGCATGTTCTTCAGATCCATGCAAATGCATGGCATCGCCGATATAGACACAAGTTAATACGGTGAAAATATAGGCTTGAATAAAGGCAATTAATACTTCTAGACCATTAATGGCAATAGTAAATACGAAAGGAAGCCAGCCAATAAAGATAGGGAGTGTCAGGGCCATCCCAAAAAGCACTGCCAACACCGTATGACCAGCTGTCATATTGGCAAACAACCGTACGGCAAGGGAGATAGGCCTGGCTATCTGACTAATAATCTCAATGGGAATCATCAAGGGTAATAACCAACCGGGTGTGCCGGGAGGAACCAGTATTCCAAAAAACCCAGCGCCATGCTTCATGATCCCGACGATTAGACTCAGGGCATACACCGCTACGGCCATAAGCCCGGTGGCCACAATTTGACTGGTCACCGTATAGGTCCCGGGAATGAGCCCCAGTAAATTCGCAAAAAGAATAAACACAAACAGGGTGGCAATGAAGGGGAAGAACTTCATACCCTCCTCGCCCATGGTATCCATGATCATATCACGGATAAACCCAACCATCATTTCCGCAATACTTTGAAGTTTTGTCGGGACGAGACTTTTAGAAGATGCGGCTCGCAGAAAAAAGATGCTTGCAGCTACAAGAATCACCCCCATCATGATCACAGCTTTGTTGATGGAAAGATCCAGGCCGAAAAGAGAAATTTCTATGTAGTTATGTAGTTCAAAGGCGTGTAAGGGGCTTTCCAAGAGATCGTCCTTCTATCAGGAGTGAGTGTGATCCTTACCGAGACCACCGTTGAGCAGCGCGGTAAGCGTTGCGTATTCCTGCAACCATTCCGAGGATTAGCCCGACTACCAAACCCCAAGGCCCTGAGGCAAATAGGTAGGTATCTACTAACCAACCGATACCTCCTCCTGCTATTAGGGCAGCAAGGATATCGGTTCCGATCCTAACGGCCTGCCCCAAACCAGCATAGGCTGAACTCTTTGAACCAGGCATATAGGTAGGTCACCGTTTCCAGCGTAAGAACACGCCAGATGGCATCGTCAAACCTAAACGGCCTATTCAATCAAAATTTCATCAGAAATGTCAAGTATTCCGTCGACTTTTACCATATATCGGTGCTCTCGACTGTCATCTTTTATAACGTAGACAGGAAGGATATAGTACGAGAGGTTGCTTCATCCTCTTGACTTCGGTGAAGAAAGACTCTGTCTGACGAATGACCCTCATGATAACCCCGACCCGAACTGACTTTTTATCATCCACCGAACCTCAACCTCTCTATCGCACCCTTCCGCTCAGAGAGGTTAGTCCTCTTGAATGCTATCGTCGATTGGCCATCAGACATCCCATTTCTTTTCTCCTGGACAGCGGAAAGGGGCCCAAACAGGTCGCACGTTATTCATTTGTCGGTTGCGCACCCTATCTTGTCTTTTCAGCTAGTAATCAGGAATATGAATTGCGTACGAATAATGCTATTGAACGTCACATCGGGCCAAGTTTTGAGGCACTGGCCGGATTACTACGTGAGGCACATATCCCACGACCATCCCACGTACCTCCATTTTTTGGTGGGGCCGTGGGATTTTTTGGATATGATGTCGCCCGGCAATTTGAGCAACTTCCCACTATCTCTCAGAGGGATCTGGACCTTCCGGATATCCATTTTGCCTTCTTTGACTTGGTCGTTGCCCTCGACCATGAAAACAATGAACTTTTTCTTATCTTTTCCCCGCCTCGGTCCAGGTTCTTAGCCGAAACTCGGGAAACGCTTTACAAGGAAGGCTGTGAGCGATTGGCGGCTCTGGAATCCTTCTTGACGGCACCTTATGAGTCAAATCCTTCTTTCCTGAGTCAGGTGACCTTTTCCTTTCAACCGGGGATGCCGCCACATGCCTATCAGGACAAGGTTCAACAATGCCAAGAATACATTCGGTCTGGAGATATCTACCAAGCGAACCTGTCACATCGATTTACTCTGGATTTCGAACCCTCTTCATCCGGGAAACCCTTCTCCACCCAGGAATCCCTTCAACCTATCTCAACCCATCTTTACGAGCGACTCCATCAGGTGAATCCCTCTCCGTTTGCCGGCATCCTTCAATTTGAAAATTTTTCCCTCATCAGTTCTTCCCCCGAACGCTTAGTCCGCCTGCATGATAGTCACGTGGATGTTCGACCCATTGCCGGGACGAGACCCCGAGGCCAGACCCTTCAGGAAGATCGGCAGTTGACGGAAGAGCTTCTCAACAACCATAAGGAACGAGCGGAACACCTTATGCTCGTCGATTTAGAACGAAACGACGTGGGCCGAGTCTCTGAATATGGATCTGTCCACACCGATGAGTTCATGGTCATCGAACGATACTCACACGTCAGTCATATCGTCTCCAATATCCGGGGAACCCTTCACCCACGGTTGGATGGCTTTGACCTTTTTCGAGCCGTGTTCCCCGGGGGCACGATCACCGGTGTCCCGAAAATTCGATGTATGGAAATTTTAGAAATGCTCGAACCCTATCGTCGTGGACCCTACACCGGATCAATGGGATATTGGTGTTGGAGTGGCGATCTCGATTTGAATATTCTCATACGGACACTTGTTCTGAAAGGTCAGCAAGGGTATCTTCAGGTTGGCGCCGGCATTGTGGCAGACTCTGATCCAAACAAGGAATATGAGGAAACACTGTTGAAGGCTCAAGCTTTTTTTAACGCGTTGGGAAAGGAATAATCCGGCAACATGTGGGTGTACCTCAATGGCCAATTTCTTCCTGAGGAGCAGGCCCATATCTCAGTGTTCGATCATGGATTTTTATATGGCGATGGCATTTATGAGACCCTTCGAACGTATCACGGGCACATTTTCATGGGGACTCGGCACATTGCTCGGCTCTATCAGTCAGCACAATTCATCGGGCTCACGATTCCACTCGAAGAATCAGCCTGGCCCACGCTCCTCGATCACACGTTGAAGAAAAACGGACTTGGCGTTCACGGTCCATCCGACTCATCCTCAAAAGGGCAAACCGTTTCGGACGCGTATATCCGTATCACGGTCTCTCGAGGAACCGGGGACATTGGGTTGGACCCCGCTCTTTGCTCAAGCCCAACGGTCCTCATCATCGCCAAACCCCTCCAGCCCTATCCGGCCCATCTATTTGAACGAGGCATTCACCTCGCACTCGTATCCATACGTAGAAACTCGGCAGCAGCGCTCCCACCACAAATTAAGTCACTCAATTTTTTAAATAATATCCTCGCAAAAGCTGAAGCCTCTTCCAAGGGGGCCTCGGATAGCTTGATGTTAAACACCGACGGGTTTCTGGCAGAATGTTCGACAAGCAACTTCTTTTTCGTTCGAGAAGGACGACTCCACACACCTTCCGTACAATGTGGAATTTTAGAGGGAATTACCCGAGAAATGGTACTCGGGTTGACCAAGGAACAGGGTATACCTACCGAGGAAGGAACCTATCGGCCGGAAGTCCTGTCGGCAGCAGAAGAATGTTTCGTGACCAATACCTCCATGGAAATTATGCCTGTCACCCAGGTGGATCAAACAATTATTGGTAATGGGCACCCAGGCCCCCTCACCTGCCGGCTTCGCAGCCTTTTCAAAGAACATCTTCCTGGATGGTTAGCAAAATAAATCCACTCCAATTAAGGCTTTGAACATATTATTATTAGTTTTCAATAAGATAGAAAATTCTATCTTGTCTCATTTTTTGACAACCCTGGAGACTGTGCTACTCTCGTACATATGTACATCCTATTGGTTTTATTGGTCTCCCTCAGTCTTTGCTCTGGGTCCTCGGCGGCCTGGGCGGACTTGTACCAATATATCGATGCAAAGGGTACGCTCCACCTATCCAACGTGCCATCGAATCCACGATACTCAAGGATCGGACCGGAATCAAAAAAACCTCGAGCGGCAAGGATTTCAGGGCAACGATTAACCCGTGCCATCAATCGATCCTCAAGAATGCACCGCCTCCACCCTGCACTCATTCGAGCGGTAATTAAGGCCGAATCGAATTTTATTCCATCAGCTGTTTCAAAGGCTGGAGCTCAAGGTCTCATGCAGCTCATGCCAAAAACCGCAAAAAAACTTCGAGTGAGGAACCCCTTTAATCCTGAGGAAAATATTGGAGGGGGAACTAAATACTTGCGGTACCTTTTAACGCAATATAATGGGCGCCTTTCTTTAGCCTTAGCTGCCTATAATGCTGGCGAAACGGCCGTCAATCGCTATCAGGCCATTCCACCCTATCGGGAGACACAACGGTATGTGAAAAAGGTCCTCCATTTTTATCGCCAATACCTCCAGGCCTATCGGACCCGCATTCAACACAAGACCCGTCCCGTCCTAGAAGCCACGAGCCGTACCTCCCACCCCTATTAAATCTTTTTGGGTTTTTCCCTTGCGGGATCACGTTGCTGGGTACTATGGGGCTGAATTCCTTTTCGCGACCGACTTCCTTTGGCTTCAGGAAAGTCAGCACGAAAGTGTGCTCCAACCGAATTTTCCCGCCAGAGAGCTGACTCAGCGATACACTTCCCTACCGTCATCATACTTCTCACTTCAATATCTCGACGCAAGGCAAACGGACGATTGACCATGTGTTCCCAACGCGATAATTGCGCCAAGGCACTCACGAGCGACTCTCGAGTTCGCATGAGACCGACTTTTCCCCACATCATACGACGTAAGGAATTTCGTATTTTTTCAGAATCCTCCAACCGCCCGGGACGCCCCCCTTCAAGATCCCGGACCGAGGGAATGCTCGGCCGTGACTTTCTCGTTTTACTAAATGTTTTGGCAGCCAAGGCAGCTCGCCGACCAAATACCAGCCCCTCAAGAAGACTATTACTGGCGAGTCGATTGGCACCGTGCACTCCCGTGCAAGCGACCTCACCTGCTGCAAACAACCCCGGTAATGATGAGGCCCCCTCTAGGTCCGTCATCACGCCCCCCATCAGATAATGAGCACTGGGTGAGGTCGGCACCCACTCCTCGGTAATATCAATGTCAAACTGTAGGCAAGTCGAATAGATCGTTGGAAACCGCTCTTTAATAAAAGCCGCTCCCAGATGTGTCAGGTCTAAATAGACATACCGGGCACGCGTCGCAGCCATTTCGGCCCAGATCGCTCGTGAGACAATATCGCGGGGAGCCAGGCCTTCTTTGGGATGATACCGATGCATAAACAGCTCGCCCTTAATGTTTCGTAATTGCCCGCCTTCCCCGCGAATGGCTTCGGTGAGCAGAAAAGAAGGACTGTTGGGGAGGTAAAGGGAGGTTGGATGAAACTGAACAAACTCCATATCCCGTAGTCGGGCACCGGCACGAAAGGCCATGGCCAACCCATCGCCGGTAGCCTGAGGCGGGTTAGAGGTCCTCGCATAGACTTGTCCTATTCCACCGGTTGTCAACAAAACCGCCTTCGCCGGAATAACGGATCGAGTCTGTGTCAATTCATCTAACACCAGAACCCCACAACACACCGCATCCACGACCACCAGGTCGATCGTAAAGTGATGCTCCAACCAATGGATTCTTTTCCGGCGCCGAGCTTGGTTCATCAAGACCCGGACCATTTCATTCCCGGTCGCATCCCCACGGGCCCGAAGGATCCGACTCCGACTATGGGCCGCCTCTCGGGCGAAGGCGTAGCGGCCTCCAATTTTGTCAAAGGCGGCTCCCCAGGAAATTAAATCTTGGATCCGTTCCGGTCCTTCACCCACCAAGACCTTTACTGCCTCAGGTAGGCAGAGTCCGTGTCCCGCTTTCAAAGTATCTGACTCGTGGATCGTGACATCATCTTCTTCGCTAAGGGCAACGGCCACCCCTCCCTGAGCATGAACCGAATTACTTTCAAGAGGGGTCCCTTTGGTGAGAATGAGCACATGCCCATATCGACTGAGGTCCAGAGCAGCTTGAAGTCCGGCCACGCCACTCCCGACAACAAGAAAATCAACATCTGATGGACGAGAGGAAGTCACAAGATTAGCTTGTCCTTTGTCGAAACTCTTATGGGGTGAATTGGTTCGGTTGAGACGGTAAGGGTTGTCGCTCAGCTTGCCCAAACGGAAGGTCTCCCTCCACGTCGGTGAGAAGAATGGATTGGTCACCCACCCACCTCAACATACCATGGCCACGTTCTCGCTCTTGTCCGCTTCCATCCTGAGGAGAGGCACGATTCCATCGTCCCTGCCAATGGAGAAAAACATCGATGGTATCGGTGTCAACCATAATCCGGTCAACAAAAAAATCGAGGGAAATTTCCTGATAGGTAGAGAAATCCTTTTTAATATCTTCCTCTAACTTTTCGAGTTTTTCGACAGGCAACAACAAATTTTGAATGGAGGTAAGATCTTGATCAACATAGGCCACGCGTAAGGATTCCACAGCTACATTGATTCGTTGAAACCGCTCATGATCTTCCGGATACCGTGGCGTATTGTCAGAGGAACAGGAGACGAATTGTAGGATCAAGAACGTCAAAAACAGAGCACCGGCAGGATAAGAGAGGCTCGTGATACCTTTCCGAGACAGCATGATCATGCAGTATAGGGAGCACCTCCCACCTCGTCAAGAAGTGGGAGACACCATACACGGAGAACTCTTCACCCCCCTTTCTTGACAGGTTTTACATGGGTATGATACCAATCTCGGCCTCGTGAAATATCTGAAGCATCAGGGTAATAGAACCCCGTTGCAACTTGCTTTCCCGGGGAAAACCTTATAGACTGCTTCGCGAGGAGTGTATAAATGGCCAGTGTTCTAAAAAAGCGACGAAAAAAAATGCGGAAGCATAAACATAAGAAGCTTCGAAGACGTCAGAAGTTCCTTCGCCGAAAAAGCTAGAAGACGTTCTGCTATTCCGGGAGGTCTGAGTGGCCGAGGGGAAAAAAATTCGGATCCGAATTCGCACTGTCAACTGCGAATATGTTGGTGACTTTCTGATCCCCCCAATGCGCAATCGAGTTTCTGATGCGATCAATGAGGAACAGCGTCTCTTCATCAGCCTGACGGATGTCCTCATTAATGATAAAGATCAGGCACAATATGTTGCCATTAACAAAAACCTAATTGAATCGATCGTTCAAATATAGCTTCCAGTACTCGATCCTCCTCACGACGTTATCCGTATTCATACCCACTTCCATGTTCTTGTGTGATCTCTCCCTTTCCTAAAATATCCATCGTACCCCTATGAACTATTATTTACGTTTGCTTCCTTTTCTTAAGCCCTATGCCGTGCGAATGATCGGTGCGATGGGGTTGGTAGCCTGTATTGCCATCATCAATTTACTCTTAGTCAGAATGGCTGGGACCCTGTGGGACTTAATTACCGTTCAGCGAGACCTTCAAGCAGTGACCCACCGCATTGGATTGTTTTTATTGTTGGTCCTCGTTCAAGGAGTATTTTCTATCGGCCACAGTTATCTCACGGCCTTCATTTCTCAACACATTATGGCGGACTTCCGGCGGCATGTGTTCTCCCATCTTCACAAGCAATCGCTACACTTCTTTTCCAAAAAACGGACAGGGGAACTCCTCTCGCGATTGATGAATGATGTGGGAGTCCTCCAAACCACCATGACCGAAACTCCTATCGACTCAGCCAAACAACTCGTGACCGCAATTGGAGGGATCGGATTCCTGCTTGTCATGAACTGGAAGCTTTGCCTCTTAATCGTAGTCATCCTCCCCATTCTTGTTTTGGTCGCCCGTCTCTTTGGGAAAAGACTCAAAGCACTCTCGACCTCCATACAAGATCAAACCGCGACCGTCACGACGCTCTTAGAAGAAGTCTTTTCAGGCATTCGAGTCGTGAAATCATTTGTCCAAACGTCACGTGAAGAACGTCGGCTCTCAACAGAAATCGACAAGAGTCTCGCCCTGACCTTGCGACGAGCAGCGATTCTCGCGGTCTTTATTCCCACCATCACGTTGCTGACATTTGCCGCCGCGGCGACTGTCATGTGGTTTGGTGGGCAACAAGTTATTGAGGGGAGCGTATCCCCAGGAGACTTATTTGCCTTCGTGCTCTTGGCAGGCATATTAATTGGACCATTTGGGTCAGCCGCACGAGTCTTCTCACAAATAAAAGAAGCCCAAGGCGCCATGACCCGGATCTTTGAAATCCTGGACACGAATTCAGAGATCGCGGATTCACCAACAGCTCAAGAACTCCCCGTTATACAAGGTCATGTACGCGCTCAGGATGTAGGCTTTGCCTACGATCCACGCCAACCCGTTTTGTCGAATATTTCCTTTTCCATTGCACCGGGGGAAATTGTGGCCCTCGTCGGTCCAACCGGAGCCGGGAAGACCACGCTCATCAATCTCCTCCATCGGTTTTATGATCCCACTGCCGGCACACTCTCTATCGATGGATTTGATTTGCGTGAGGTTCGACTCCACAGTCTCTATTCACAAATTGGATTAGTTCCACAGGAAACATTTTTATTCGGTGGCAGCATTCGTGAGAATATTCACTATGGAAGGGAAGGAGCTACGCAGCAAGAGATTGAAGAGGCCAGCCGTGCCGCAAATGCCCACGACTTTATTACGAGCCTCCCTGATGGCTATCACACGATCGTCGGAGAAAAAGGAATCAACTTATCCGGGGGTCAACGTCAACGCCTGGCTATTGCACGTGCCCTCTTGAAAAACCCACGGCTACTTCTCCTAGATGAAGCCACCTCCGCACTTGATACGGAGTCGGAACGGTTGGTACAGGAAGCCTTGGATCGACTGATGCAGGGACGAACGACCTTTATTGTGGCCCACCGGCTCACCACTATTCAACGAGCTCACCGTATCCTCGTTATTAATGAGGGAAAGATCGTTGAAGAAGGGACGCACGAGGCGTTATTACAACAAGGAGGGCTCTACCATTACCTTTCGACCATTCGACAATCCGGGTGGGGAATGGCCGAAACCACATCCCCGCCCGAATAGGCCTACTGGCCTCACACCCTATTGTATCGTTGAGAAATCTGCAGGAATCTCAATGAGCTTCCCGTCTGGGAAAAAGACGACAATTTTAGCTTTCCCCATAGGATCAAAACTATCGTAACTAAACCGGGCGGTAAATCGAGATCGGTAGCCTGGTCCATCGCCTTCATTTTTTCGGCCTTTTTGCGCAGGGCTTACATCAATCGGTTTAATATTTTTAGACTTTTGTTGAAAGACCACATCGGCCCCTTCCGCAAAATACTCATCATCTCCACATAACTGAATTTCGACCTCAAGATGAGGGGTGTCCAAGAGTTTTTGGATGCGTCCTTCAGGCATACGAATTGACTTCTTTTGTTTTTTCGATTCAATGGCTTCTTTCCGACCAAAAGCCTCGAGCCAAAAACGCTTCGTTCTCAAAATAGCACTGGGCCCGCAAGGATCTTTCATGGGATCTGCTCCCACACGAGTGGAAACTGATGCCTTTTGCATAATTTCCTTAACGGCCTCCGCCGAGGCTGCCTTCTCCATGGGCATTCGTCCGCTTTCAAGAGTCTTCTTGGCCTCATCCATCGTGAGCTTTACATCAATGGCTTGAGCTGGTTGGGCAAGAACTGCCGAGATGAAACCAACCGCCAATGCCCCCGCATACCCTAAGCTCACACTCCATCCCTTCGACTGACAATAATTCCTTCCAAAAAACATGACAGCCTCCCTACTTTCCTACTTTGTGGCACGAGACAATGATGCCAGTTGCACCCTACTCAGCACCAGAACAACAAAGGATTATTAATGGGTAGATTGTAAGAAAAAAGAGCTGGTCAAATCAATCGCATAGGGTGAGTTCCGAAAAGATTAGACGCCATCACCAGCAAATCGAGCCCAATTGGGATAGGGTTTGTCGCGATAAATTTGGTCTATATCCGCAGGGATGGGCATCTTGACCTCCTGAAGCATACGAACGACCAATCGCAGTGGAAGACCCACCACCGCCGTAAAATCTCCCTCAATTCTTTCAATGAGGGTTCCTGCCGCTCCTTGAATCGCATACCCTCCGGCCTTTCCCACCCATTCTCCTTGCTGAAGATAGGCCTCAATTTGCCGCTCATGTAACGGGCGCACAAAAACCGTTGCCGAAGCATGATCGACGAGTTGGAACTGTTTTGATTCTCTCCGAAGGGCCAGTCCAGTATGTACAAGGTGTGCTCGCCCCTGGAGACGACATAACATCTCCTTCGCCTCCTCTCCGTGCTCAGGTTTACCTAAAATATCTCCATCAATTGAGAGTAAGGTGTCGCTTCCGAGAACGACTGCATGCGGATATTGGGAAGAACAAGAACAAGCCTTTTCTAGAGCCAAGCGCTGGACGACCTCAATCACTTCAGCCTTGGGAGGAATTCGTTCCACAGATGAGGGAGCCATGGTGACAAATGGCAGGCCCAGCAACGCAAGTAATTCCTGACGTCTGGGAGAGGTTGAGGCCAGCAGAAGATTCATGAACGGCTAACCGGCAAAGACCCTAGACAGAAAGCTCGGCGGCTTCCGAACTTTTTAGTTGATCAGAGAGGGGTGATGCGAGATAGGCCGAAACAATCTGGCTTACCTCCTGACTACTGGAAGTCCGAACCATCTCCGCTCGCATCGCAGCGGCATGTGGGAATCCTTTACAATACCACCCTAAGTGTTTACGCATACGAGGAAATCGTCCCGTTCCAAAGATGGTTTCGAACCGTCTTGCATGTTCAAGCATGAGCCCCATACGTTCTTGAGGTGAATGAACTTCACGCTGCATCTCTTGGGTCATTTGAGCGAGTGGAGCGGAGAGAGGGACGGCCTGCAGTCTTTGGATACGCGCTCTGAGCGTCTCCTTGCCCTTAAAAAACTGTGGGCAACCCAACGCACCACGACCAACCAGTACCCCCTGTACGCTGGTTTCCAACACGCGATGACAAATATCTGCCGGTGAACGAAGATCTCCATTGCCTAACACCAAGGTGTTCGTCTGCCGAGCAAGGGTTGCGGCTCGCTTGATGGCGTCCCAGTTCGACTGACCTCGATACATTTGTTCAAGTGTACGCCCATGAATGGAAATGGCCGCCGGCTGCTCAGCGAGCAACTGCGCCATCCAGGACTCGATAATATCGGAATCAAATCCAATCCGCGTTTTAACGGAAAGAGGAAGGATTCGTCGCTTGACCGTAGTCTGTCCCGATCGAACTCGATTCATTTCCTGAAGAACGGCTATCCGCGATGCTTTAAGGCCCACTGCCGAGAGGGTTTGACCATTTGCCCAATCCTCCATCCCCTTACGGGTCACTCGCATGATTTCTTGTGCAAGATCAGGCGTTCGAATCAGTCCAGCCCCTGAGCCCGAAGAGGCAACACTTTTTGACGGACAGCCCATATTGATATCCAGTCCATCAAACCCTAATTCACACACCACATGGGCCGCTTGATAAAAGAGGTTTGGATCTTTTCCGTAAAGCTGGGCCACAATGGGTCGTTCGCATTCATGATAGAGAAAGTCGTGTAACACCTGTTCGGGACCTCGACAGAGCTCCCCAACACTCGTAAACTCGGTAAAGGACACATCGGACTTTCCATGTAAGGCCACCATGAGACGAAAGGCGGCATCTGTCACTCCGTCCATTGGAGAGAGTCCAAGAATGGGTTGTGGTAATTGTTCCCAAAAATTCACGACAGGGGAATCCTTCATATGCGCTCAGGAAATAACAGCCTTTGAAGGCTTCGCACGTCCAAGCCTCATGATACACCACGGGTAGGCACAAAAGATTGACTGGCTCCATCTCCGACATCTCTGCCGTGGGATAGACAAGTAGCATTCAGGACAGTCATAATTATGCAGGACCAATTTTTGTCACCTGGAGGAAGAACACAGTTCAAGTTCTTGAAGTAGTCTACCTATCTAACCAATTGTTTGACAAGGCAAATGGTAAAGTCTCCGATATGAACCCATCTGCTATACTTTCTTGTGGGCCACCCTTCCTTGCTGTGCGGTCTTCACAGAAGGAAAGGGAGTGATTCCGTGGCTGACCCGATCCCCCCCAAAGGGAAATACAGGTCTGACCAGTCAGGAGAACAACCACAAACCTTATTGGTGATTCACGTGATGACTCCAGGCGTTATCCAGATCCCTGGAGATGTCTCTGTAGGAGAAGCCGCTCGCCTCATGCATCGGGAACAGGTTCCTTGTCTCCTGATCAAGGATACGGATTCCCAGATGGGGATCGTGACCCATTCGGATATCGTCTTCAAAGTGGTGGCTCAGGGACTGAATCCTGATGACATCGATGCCCGGCGGGTCATGTCGCGCCCCGTCCAGACTATTGAGTTCGATCAGCCACTTGAGGAAGTCTCACAGGCCCTTTATTCAAGTGAAATACCCTTTCTCATCGTGACCAAACAACATCATCCGGTTGGCATTCTCACACCTCAAGATCTTCTAGGCACGGCTAAATTTTGCCCCGCCCAAATCCCGGCCACTATTCGGGTGTATTCTCAAAAACCGGATGGCGTCGCGCATGAAGCCCTTCTCACTCAACTCAGCCATCGTGGAGCATTTGTCGAATGTCGTGCGGCCATGCAGCCTGGATCCAGAGTCACCTTAGAATTCGCACTCCCGAGCTCCACAAAACCCCTGGCAATTGAATCCACGGTGTTAGACTATGCACCACCTCCATCCGATACGACCGGCCTTACTGCTTCTCCTTTGGGTGGAATCCCTCTACAATTTACGGACATTTCACTTTCAAAACAGCTCCAAATCAGTACCTGGGTCACCCAATTGAAAAACAAGCGAACTGGACATTCGTAATCAATCTTCCTCGCAGCGCGAACCGTTGGTATGAATATGAGGGTGTATTAAAATTTCTACTTTCGGAAGGGTCATGCTATTCTAGGACCTAAGATGACCGATATGAATCGAATGAATCCTATCTCCTCCCAAAATTTCCATCCAGATGTCATGCTCTACCATGCTGAATGTATGGATGGGTTTGGGGCCGCCTGGGCGGTGTGGAAACGATTTCCAACCATCCGATTTATTCCGGTCAAACATGGCCTGCCCCCTCCCCAAGATCTTAAGGAGGCTCATATTCTCATTGCCGACTTTAGCTACCCACGTGAGATACTCGAACAACTAGCGTCCGATGCCAAGGGGCTGTTGGTGCTTGACCATCATATTACGGCCCAGCAAGCTTTAGAGGGGCTTCCCTATGCTCACTTTGACATGAAGAAATCCGGTGCGGTGTTGGCTTGGGAATGGGCACACCAGAGCCAGGCACCCTGGCTTCTTCAGTATGTCCAGGATAAAGACTTGTGGAATTGGGCCTTACCGAACAGCCGTGAAATCAATGCGGCCCTCGCGTCCTACACCCTCGACTTTGAAGTCTGGAATCAACTGACTCAAGAACAACTGGAGGCCGAAGGACGAGCGATTTTACGTTATGAAAATGAACTCGTCGAGAAAATTGCGGCGGAAGCCGTTCTCCTCTCCTTTCATGGATTTACCATTCCTTGTGTCCACAGTACCATTTTGACAAGCCAATTAGGAGAACGCCTCGGGGCTGAACATCCCTTTGCGGTGATATGGCATGATCGAGGTAACCGTCGCTATGTGAGTTTACGTTCGAGAGAAGATCAGGAGGATGTGGGAGCCATAGCTGCTGCCTATGGCGGTGGAGGACATACCCATGCCGCAGGGTTTTCTTTTCCACTCGATTCAGGATTACACTCCCCTTTCAACCAACTTTCGTCACTCACACCTCAACCTTCTCGTAAAGCCACCTGACCATGGGGACCCAGTCCGGATGAGGCCTACGAAAGACATACGCACCCCATGATCCCACTTCGAGATGATAACCCCACCCATATAACTCCGCTGGTTACGATTGGACTCATCGCCACCTGCATCCTGGTTTTTCTCTTCCAAGTCTCATTGCAAGGGAAGCAGGCTTCTATTTTCATTTATCAATACGGCGCGATTCCCTCTGTCGTCTTTGGCTACGAGGAACTTCCTCCTGAATTGGCGAGTCTCCCGGCCTATGCCAGCCTGATCACCAGTATGTTTCTCCATGGAGGATGGATGCACCTTATAGGTAATATGCTCTATCTTTGGATTTTTGGAGATAATATTGAGGAGTCCATGGGATCGCAGCGATTCATCCTTTTTTATTTGCTCTGTGGAATTCTGGCAGCCCTGGCACATGCCATGACTGATAGCCATTCTGTCGTTCCCATGGTTGGTGCAAGCGGTGCTATTTCAGGGGTTTTGGGAGCCTATCTCCTTCTGTTCCCACGGGCACAGGTCACCGTTTTAATTCCGCTTGGCTTCTTTACCCAGCTCATTTACGTACCCGCATGGGTGGTCTTGGGTTTCTGGTTCATCCTTCAAGTGATAAGTGGTGGTGCAAGCCTTGGCTCAGAAGGAGGCGGAGTCGCCTGGTTTGCCCATGTCGGAGGATTTGTTGCCGGTATGGCCCTGATTGGATTCTTTAAACATCCCCATATCCACTATCTGGCTCCAGCTCGACATCGTGCGTGGAGTCGCTCCCATTGGTAAACAGACCTCCTAGGCTGAGACCAACCCCACTTCCTTCCCTTTCTATTACATGCCTGACCCAGTCTGCTCCAGCGACTAGCTCAAAAGAATGAAGAGAAATTGACGGATTTGACCTTGAGAATTCCTACCATTAGGCCGCCCTTGCTCATCGCAATACACTTGAGACACTTTAAGAACAGTTTGCTAAACTTTAAAGAGTCTATCTTCATGAAATATTTGTATTTAATTTAAAAGGCTTGTGGCACAATACCTGCTGAGGTACTTGGATATGAAACTCTCTGGAAGTGAATATTCTTTGCAGAAATCCCTCATCAAGGGGTGGGTGTGGACAAGGAGTTGTCCAGTTGCCTTTGGCCTGGTCATGGGCTTGACCCTCCTGCTCCAAGGCTGTGTAGCCGTCGCATGGCTTTGTGCGGTGGGGGTAGGGAATTCAGTGAATGGATCGGTGAAATTTCATCCGTTTCAAAACTCTTGGGTAGCCCCCGTTTCCCATCGAACAGAGGGAGGCCCCATGCAAAGTATCGCGGTCGTTCCATTTGAGGGCGACAAGGATATGGCCCATCACTTTAAGACGATTTTTCAGGAACAGAGTACGTTATTGGTCAAGGATGTTGAGGGGAAACCCTCCGATCTAGTACCAAATCCGTCCATTCCCTTACCCCCATTACTCGATTTTGATCAGTCTCAAAAACGACAGCTCGCAAAAGATATTGCCCAACAACATGCTGTCGATTGTGTGTTGTTTGGAAGGATTCAACAAGAAGGGTCGGCTGAAAAAGATAACCCAACCAGACCGCCTATCACGAATAGATTATTTCTCGAACTGGTGAATGCCGAGGGCGCTCTTATCTGGAAAGACGAACTTCCCTACTCTTTGAACTCAGATCCTCAACCGATTGCTGACGAATGGTTCAATGAAACACTCTCTACCCATGTGATTACTCACACCAAGCAACTAGGCCTCACCGAACTCCACTTCCATGACAACATGATTGTCAGCTTACAGCAATAGACTTTTGGCCAGATCCCATGCGGAATCTATTTTTTCGGCCATGACGGTTACATGCCCCATTTTCCGCCCGGGGCGGAGCACACGTTTCCCATAGACATGCACAGCAACTCCAGGCATCTGAAGGAGAGTGCGAAAAGGTTCTTCAGCCTGAATGTGCGTGAGAGCCTCCCCCACCACATTGACCATCACCGCTGGAGATAAGAGCCGTATTTCACCGAGTGGTAAATAGCAGACCGCCCGAACCTGTTGCTCAAATTGCGAGACCGTGCAGGCATCCAAGGAATAATGCCCTGAATTATGAGGCCGAGGAGCAATCTCATTGATCACGAATTGCCCGTCGGAGAGAAGAAACATCTCGACACAAAACACACCAACACCACCTAAAGCCTCCACGGCCGATCGTCCAAGCGTCTCAGCCTTATGCAGGAGCGGTGGATCAAGATCGGCAGGGATGCGGGTTGTGCGCAAAATACCCTCGTGATGGACATTTTCTCCGACAGGATATACCCGACACTCACCCTGATGACTACGTACGACAATCACCGACACTTCCTTTTCAAAGGGCATCCATTTCTCGAGAATCCAAGGCCCCCTCGTCTGGGCTCGTTGACTGAATTCCCTCCGTAAAGCTTCCAAGTCTTCTACCGACTGCAGACGCCATTGCCCCTTCCCATCGTAGCCGGATGTTGCCGCCTTACAAATGCACGGGAACCCTAAGAATTCTTTAAGGACAAGGTCGTCTGGAGTAGGGACCGCATGGTACGGAGCCACAGGAAACCCCTGTTGGGTGAGAAAATTTTTCTGATCGATACGGTTCTGTAAGATTCGAAGAATTCGACTGGCTGGTCTAACGGGAAGAGTCTGTTCGAGTGCCTCACACAAAGGTAAAGGAATATTTTCCCACTCGTACGAGACAACCTGAACTTGAGAAACAAAGGCTGCAAAGGCGGAGCGATCGGTAAAGGGGGCGGCAAGCGCCAGGTCCACACCTCGTAATCCAGGGGCATCGGGATCAGGATCCCAAACGGCTATGCGATAGCCCAGGCGCCTGGCCGCATCGGCAAACATCTTCCCAAGCTGCCCACCTCCTAAGACTCCAATCATTGAACCTGGTGGTATCATGGGCATACGTCACAACCGATGACAGAAAATAGCTTACGACTTGCCAGTCTTCCCTCGCTTGGGGAGTGGACCGGGAGAAGATTCCACGGCGGCTTTGGTTTGCTCGGCTCGATATTGTTTAATTCGAGCCCGAATAAAACTATTGTGCCCAGCAAGAATTTGAGCAGCCAGTAATCCAGCATTTTCCGCTCCCCCGATCGCAACCGTCGCAACAGGGATCCCTCGTGGCATCTGGACAATAGAAAGGAGGGAGTCCAGCCCTCGCAATTGTTCGGTCGGAATGGGAATCCCAATAACTGGAATGTGGGTAATAGCCGCAATCATACCAGGGAGGTGGGCCGCCCCACCTGCTCCAGCAATAATAATCTCAATACCACGATCGTCAGCTTGTTCGGCATAGGTATAGAGCCGGTTCGGTGTACGGTGGGCAGAAACTACTAATAACTCAGAGGGAACTCCTAGTTCCTCCAGGAGGGAGACCGTTTTTTCCATATAGGGGAGATCTGATTTACTCCCACAGACGACACCAACTAAGGGGGTTTGCTTGGATGGCTTGGGCTCAGGCCGATTGGAAATATTACCTGCACGACTGATTTTTCTCATCCTACACCTTAGCCTGGCTTCTCATGCGGGTCAAGAGAGTCTCAAGACTTTCCTGTCTCTGAGTCACCAGCGACGCATCCGTTTATTGAGGATTTGTCTGTTTCATGTGAATGGAGAGCCGACAAAAGCCCAGCCAATTCTTCCGGATTCAGGTGCTCCCACTCTCCTTGCGAAAGTCCCCCCAACCTAATTTTCATGATTCGAATCCGATGGAGCTTCACCACCCGATGACCTAATTCTGAACACATGCGGCGGATTTGTCGATTACGTCCTTCCGTCAGAGTAATCCTGAATTGTTGATGTCCCGTGGAGTGTACCGTACAAGGTTTGGTATTCCTGCCTTGAACCATCACACCTTCAGCCATACGCTGAAGGAATGTAGAGTCATAAGGGCGGCCAAGGTCGACGATATATTCCCGTTCATGCCCAAACTCGGTTCGTAGAATCTGATTGACAATATCACCATCATTCGTCAGCAATATGAGACCAGATGAATCCTTATCGAGACGGCCAATTGGGAAAATCCGCTCCGGATACCCAACCGCTGCGATAATATTTCCCGGAATATGGGGTTCCGTGGTGGTGGTAATCCCCACAGGTTTATGATACTTGAGGTACACAGACGGAGTTCGCCAAGGAATCTCAATGCCATCTAAGGCCACTGTATCATTGGGCCCCACCCTATCACCTAAGGTGGCCACTCTCGCATTAATCGTGACCCGACCAGCTTGAATCAAACGATCGGCCTCCCGTCGGGAAGACGTTCCTTGACGAGTGAAGAACCGATTGATTCGACACTTCTCTTCGTCCCTATCCGGAGAGGACTGGGACGACTGATCGATTGGTGGTTGAGAAGGTTCCGAAACCATGATGGGACAGGAGGAAAAATATTTTCGCCCAGGTTGTAGAATTTAAGAATTGGTACGGTGACGCGCCCTTTCTTTCCCAGGATGTTGGACCCGACCGAGAATTCGATAAATCAGGCGGGCTACGGTGAATTGCGGAGCCACCAATCCTTTGATTGGGGCGATCTCACTGACATCCATCCCTATTATCCCAGGTCCTTGGGCCAAGGCCGTGATGAATGATAGGGTATCGTACCAACCGAGACCACCCGGCTCTGGAGTACCCAGGGCTGGCATGATCGACGCGTCCAAACCATCACAATCAAAGGTCACGTAGACGGGTCCCTTACAGTGCTTCACAACCTCGGGAACCCATTGGGAGGCCTTTCCGTCATATTGCCCAGATGGATCCAGAATATCAGCTGCGAAGAAGGTTGCGATGGTTGCGGTCGTTTTCTGACGCTGAACCTCTTCGGGTGAAATCGAGCGTATGCCAACCTGGACTAAAGGAAGACCATCATCTACCACACGAGCCATCACACTCGCGTGGCTATAAGGATTATCTTGATAGGCTTGCCGTAGATCTCCATGAGCATCGATTTGCACGACACACATCTCTGGATATCGCTTGGCGTGCGCCCGGATCGCCCCTAACGCCCCGGTATGTTCACCCGTCAACGTCACAAGAAAACGGTCGGGATGGACGTGAGGATGAACAAACGCTTCAATCGCGTCCACGGCGGCTTGATCCACACGTCCGTTCAGATCCAGCGGTGCCACCGTGGCGATTCCTCCCCAATCGAGATAGGATTCGGATGAGGTTGTCTCGTCATAGAGTTCGACTTGCTGCGACGCTTCGATAATCGCAGCAGGACCTTCGTCAGATCCCTGGATATAACTGGAGGTATGTTCGTAGGGAGCCGGAAGAATATAGACCCCGGCTTGGTCTGGATGACACCATGGTTCCGGAATCCCAAGAAAGTTATCTTCTGGTCCCAACCACCCTGGGGGTAAACTCATGGCTTCGTTCCTATTGTCCTTCGGCAAAGTGACGAGGCGGGCAGGTCCCCGTTACGCGGCTGGCTTGGGGAACCCATGAACCTATTTTCGGCGACGAGTACGCGAAGGCACAGCTTGAGGAGGAAGGAACACGCCCAAGGCAACGACGGTTGTCCAGAGATTGGGCTTTCCAATTGCTGATTGGGTAATTTGTTGAGTCCGAACGATTTTCCCACCCATTTTAAACACTTGCTCGCGTTCTTTCCAAGCCACATTGGCATCAAACTCAATCCCGAGGGTGGTCGCGAGCATCTGTGCAGCTAAATCTTCCGTATACTCACCGGATTCTTCATCGGTCTCTCCATAGGCATGGTGCTCCGAGAGATATCCATAGGTGCGTCGATCGGTGGGAATAGCCACTCCTACGGATGCGGAAATCAGACGATTTCGCTCATTGGTTTCACTCCGTGCCATGACACAATGGGTAATGGCACCAGGCTTCAAATACGTTTCGCCTTTTTTTCTGGGGATGATTTTACAGCCAGGAGGAAGAATTGAGGACACACTGACCAGATTACAAAATTCAATACCGGCACTACGTAACGCTTGTTCAAATGAGGCTAGCTTTTCTTTATGAACACCAACCCCTCTGGTCAGAAACATATGAGTTGGAACCATTTCTCCTCCCTTCACCTTCTCCGCAAAAGCTCAAACGAATATTTCGTCACATTTGTATCAAGTTGCTACCCAATGCGCAACCGTAACAGGTATTTTTTTATTGGGAGGCCGCTATTGGCCATCTTGCGGGGGAAGGTTCAGAACAAGAAGTTTGAGTTCGGTCATTTCTTCGATCGCATACCGAACTCCTTCCCGACCCAATCCTGAATCCTTGATTCCACCATAGGGCATCGCATCGGATCGGAAGGTAGGAATTTCATTCGCCAATACCGCACCAACTTCCAACTCGCGAAAGGCGCGGAAAATACTCTGCACGTTGTTGGTAAATATTCCGGCCTGAAGACCATAGGATGAGGCATTGATTTCCGTGAAAGCATCGGTGAGTTGCTGATATGGGGTAACCGAAACAAGGGGGCCAAAGACCTCCTGATTACAGACTTTCATGTCGGTTGTCACACCTGTTAAGACCGTCGCCTCCAAAAAGGCCCCGTTTCTCTGTCCTCCTTGGATCAAACGTCCCCCATGACTGACGGCTTCACCGATCCATTCCTCAATACGCGAAGCCGCTCCTTGGTCGATAAGCGGTCCCACCACTGTGTGAGCATCAAGTGGATCACCCTGCTTCAGCTGGCGAACCTTCGCAAGGAAGGTCTCCAAAAACCGATCATAAACGGACTCCTGGACGAAAATCCGTTGTACCGAGATACACGTCTGTCCCGCATACCCAAAGCCTCCTGCCGCACAACGTTGTGCGGTCAGGTCAAGATCGGCATCAGGCTCCACAATCACCGCCGCATTGCCTCCGAGCTCCAGAACCACTCGTTTTTTGCCAGCCTTGGCTTTTAACATCCATCCGACCGAAGCACTGCCGGTAAAACTCAAGAGGGGAAAGCGGGGGTCTGTCACCATACCTTCCGCCACCGCGTTTGAACAGGGAACAATATTCAATGTTCCAGGTGGAAGCCCTACTTTCGATACAATCTCGCCTAACAATAATGCCGTCAAAGGGGTTTGTGGTGCGGGTTTGAGCACCATGGTATTGCCGGCTGCCAGACAAGGCGCTAATTTATGGGCCACAAGATTCAGGGGAAAATTAAAGGGTGTGATTCCAAGAATAGGCCCCATGGGAAAACGGCGCGTCATGCCAAGGAACCCATCTGAGCCGGGAGTGGTATCCAAGGGAATCACCTCCCCCGAAATTCGTTTGGCTTCCTCAGAGGCAATGGTAAAGGTTTGGATCGCTCGGGACACCTCCCGACGGGAATCGGAAAGCGGCTTGCCCGATTCAGCAGTAATGGATTGGGCAAACGTCTCCAGTTGTTCGGTGAGGGAGGTCGCAATGGACAATAACGCCTTGGCTCGTGCATGGGCAGGGACCTGTCGCATCCCACGAAATGCAGTAACCGAGGAGTCAATCGCCTGGTTGGCATCAGCTTCGCGAGCCAGGCAAATAGTAGCAATGACCTGACCAGTGGCGGGATTGGTGACGGACTCCGTAAGATCGGTACGACGCCATTCGTCTCCAAGAAGAAAGGGACGCGAAGCATCCATTCAGTAAGCTCTCCAGATCTTCAAGGTGGATTAGCCGGCTGGTTCCACATGCGGGGACGCCGCGGTGGTTGAGGACATTTCCCCCATAGCAGATGTTGCCTTGGCAATGAGGTCCTCCGTTCCCCAATCCCGAATGGAATCAAGGGTGAACGCTTCATAACTGGATACCTCATGGCAGGTTGGGCAATCTGGAACGGGAACCTTCCTCCGGAATACTTCGCCCAAGCAAGACATACACACCCAAAGTTCGGGCTCGCCTTCTGTGGTGTCAACCATCCAGAATGTCAACTCATTTCCCATAATTTTTCAATCACACTCCATCGTGAATAAATGAACCGTCACTTCCGTACATACTTTTAACGTGAAGCCACCATCACATGTGAATTAGGGCTTGCGCAACAGGGCTTCAATTTGCTCTTCAAAGACATCATAGGGAAAGGCCCCGGGAATACCGACTGGGGCGTATTTGGTCACATCTACCTTACCATCCACCGTCCGAACGAGCACAAACCCAGGGGTTCCGCGAAATCCGAAATCAAGACCGTCCTGCTTATCCTCCAAGACATCCTTTCGGTGGTTGTCATTTTGTAGACAGGCAGAGAAGGCCTTGGCATCCAACCCCAATGCAGCAGCATGCTCTAAATACATTGAGGGATCAGTTCCACCCTGAACTCCCAATAATCGATCATGCATGCCCCAATATTGGTCTTGTTGTCCGGCACATCGAGCGGCAATGGCGGCGTCCACGCCGGGCCCTCCTTCATCACGCGGATAGTCCCGATAAAGAAACTTGACCTTTCCCGGTTCAATATAATTCGTAAGGAGTTTTGGTAACGTTTCATGAAAGAACTTTCGGCAATAGCCACAGGTAAAATCGGAATATTCAATGAGCACGACCGAAGCCTCTTGGTTCCCGCGTGATCGGATATCACTCGCACCTAACACCTTGTCAAACGGTGGAGCCGCGGCCCCCACATCCATCAGGGGGAGGATCAATAGGCAGAGCAATAACAACCAAGGGACCTCAGTTCGTCGCCTGCCGCAAACCCGGCTAAGCATGCTCTTCATCGATTTTTTGTTCTTACTGTTCATACAAGAGGGGTTTCCTTATTCTGTATCCTGAATGGGTCTTCGTAACGCCTTCACCGTGCCTCGACTCTTTTTGGTGGTTAACCGCCGCTCGATGACGCCCTGGCTTTTCTTTGTAGGAATACGGCGCTTTGGTTTCTTATTCAGTTGTGTTAGTCGAGCAATAAGCCGGAGGAAGGCCGTTTCGCGATTTTGATGTTGCGACCGTGAGTCCGCCGCCACAACCTGAACTCCTGAAGGACGATGCCGTAAACGCACCGCCGAATCAGTCACATTACGATGCTGCCCTCCTGGCCCTCCAGCCCGAAAAGTTTCAATTTCAACCTCTCGCGCCAGCGATTGACGATCAATTCGAAAGTTGCGATGAACGGTCACCGCACCAGATGACTTCGGTCGATGAAGGCTTTTTCCTGAAGGCTTTGAACTTCGATTAATACTAAGCCCGACCTTTTTTAGGGGTGGAAAACCGCTCTAGGAGCCCCATCATGAGCAAGGGCCATACTACTGTCGCATCACTTAACACTTCCGCAAATCGTCCGCCAGCTTCTGGAGGTACGAATTTCCCCCAGGAAATCCCTTCTTGGTAGGTACACCCACTGAGGCCACCCCAATAATCAGGTTCCGGACAGATACGTACACCATATTGGAACCTCGGAGGATCAATGGACATTCCCAATCGCACATTGCCAATCTCGACATAGGGGGCAACTTGCTGGGCCCAATTTCTTGGGACACCTCCACCGATCGTGAAGATGCCTAACCGTTTGGCATCTAATAACTGTTCGGTGTAACTATTGAGATCCAGGTAAGGATTATAGACCGGTTGTGTATCATGTAAAATTCGTAAAATTTCCCTATCTTTGGTGGAGTCTCCGGCCTGTTTTTTGGCCTCGTCGATGTTCTGCCCCATGGCCCAAGTTGCGACATCCAAGCCAATTTCACTGTCTGTAAAGGCTGGAATATACACCGGCACCCCTTTTTCGTAGGCACTTTTTAATATACCAATCCCCCCAATATCTTCAGCCAGAGTCTTACCCAATTCTCTCGTGAGAAACTCGGAGGACAAGAATTGTTTTCGATCTAGACGTTGTAAGGTTTGTCCAACGACATGCTCGACATAGTTGAGGTTGGCTTCCATTTCAAGGGTGTCATACACACGATTATAGCCTTTAGAAAATAACTCCTCATCCGACACCGAGGGATTATGACGATAATGGGTTTTCCCAACGGACTCACTGAGGCCATGGGCAATAAGAGCACCGGTCGACACCACAACATGGACCATGCCCAGATCAATCATTCGGCTGATGATCTTTCCCATTTTCGCAATGGTCATGGCACCAGATAGAGTCAACACGACCTTGCAGTCCGGATCCCCCATCATGGTGGAGAGGACGTCAAACGCTTCACCCAATCGCCGTCCGCCGAAAGCCGTTTTACGCATGGCTCCCAACAGGTCGGTAAAGGACTCGATCGAATCCGGATCAAAGGGTTCGAGCGCCTCTAATCCATCATCTGCACCATCACGAAATTCACGTTGCGTCATGGGATTGTGCCTTTACAAGAATAGACAGACTTTATCTATCTGTTTCTTATACACAACCTCTTTCATAGCCGTCAATTCAGGAGACAATTTCCGATTACGCCGCCTTCGCAACATTTCCAAACCCAACCACATAGGCCGTAAGACGACAGGCACGAAGGGTTTTTTCATTAAAAAATTCCTTGAGAGTCAAGTAATAAAAATCGAGTGGGAAGAGAACTGTCGAGGGAACCAGGACTCGCAGGGGTAGAATGGTCTGATTTTATCCACCCTGTGAATTTGGAAAGGTTTTGTCCGTTAGAGCTTGATAGGCCGTGGCGACCGAGTCGACGGGAGAAACATGGAGCAGAAATGGGGTATTCCAATCCCCATCGGATTGGTCATACTCTTCCGGAACTAAGACACGATTCAGATGGTTAACCTGTGCCGCCTTGAGTTTTAACCCGATCCCACCAACAGCCCCAATGTGCCCATCTTGAGCCACAGTTCCCGTTAGCACGCGAGACGGTTGGATGGTATCTCCGTTGGCAAGCGCAATCACTGTAATTCCCACCATGGCAGATAAGCTCTCCCCATAAACCGTGACTCCCTCATAAGGCACCTTCAAGGAGACTGTCAGACTGTCCGTATTCATGTGGCCGTAGGTAGCGATATTGGAAATCGCCTCCATCACAGCCACCTGGGCTACGCGTGAAAACCGACCGGGCCAACGTTCAAACTGAATGTCCATACCTTGATCATCCGAACGCTCCTCAAGGGTGACCTGAATCTCAGCAACGATACCGACTGGTTGCTTATGGCGATCAAGGGTCGTCGCAAGAATAGGGATAACCTGTCGTCGCGGTTCAGACTCGGAATGGAAGGGAACGGCAGTCGCTTGAGAGTCAAAAAATGGGACAGCCAGGCAAAGGAGTCCTAACAGTCCCAAAAAGGACTTTATCAATAGGGAAATGCGAGTTGGTGCAAACCGTTTCAAGGCCATATGCTTTCTAAAGCCTTCCCAAAGGGATAATCTGGATTCCCCTCTCCATTCGGAGGCCTCTAATAAGTATAAAACGATAGGGCCAATCTGTACATTTTTTGAAACTACAAAAATTTTCTAAACTTTTACAATGACTTACAGATTGCAAACCCAAGATAGGCGACTAAAATCCTTTTTGTTGTAAGAAGCATATTTTGTGCCTGAAAGAGAGATTCTGTCTAATGGACAAGCTGTAAGGATTCTCAGTAACGGAATTTAGGAAGGTTGAACCGAAATAGAATCTGAAATGTTTAACCTTACAAAGAAGATTTCGCTTACGATCATGAGTCACTTTGTGGTCATATTACTAAAACCTTGATAGAAAAACGGAATGAAAAACATACCATTCCCAACTTCCTGCATAAGAACAGGTATGGTCATCGAATCAGATCCTCTCAAGCACGCCATTTCCGGTTGATAGGAGGATAATGCAAGGATCCCATCGTAACCTGAACATTCTCCGGGAGCTCTACGAACAAGACACACCTCGAGGGATTCGTTTCCGTTATTTCCTCTTGTGCTTTGATCTCATCGTCATTTTGTTCTTAGTTGTTTCTTCCTTTTTTCACGGCACTCAATTGACAGAAACCTTAGATGTAATCTTTGGCATAATCATTTTAGTAGACTTCACTGCACGAATGCTCATTAGTAAATCTCGAAGACGGGAACTCATTCAACCCGCAGGAATCGCCGACTTGATTGTTATTTTCTCCCTACTGGCTCCAGTCATGGGGGAAAATTTCGCATTCCTCCGGGTAGCCCGCTCTCTTAGACTTTTCCGTTCCTACCAATTAGTCGCTCGACTTCAAAAAGACTTTCCGGCGTTTCGTCGTAACCAAGACATAATTATGGGAACCATAAATTTGTTTATCTTCATTTTCATCATGACAGCCGTGGTGTTTGAGACCCAAGCGCATTCCAATCCCGCAATCACCAATTATTCTGACGCCTTGTACTTTACGGTGACGACATTAACCACCACGGGCTTTGGGGACATTACGCTTCCTGGAACAACCGGCCGGCTCCTCTCAGTTCTTATCATGATCTTCGGAGTTTCCCTTTTTATTCGGCTCATTCAAGTTATTTTTCGTCCGCCGAAACTCCACCATGAGTGTCCTCAATGCGGGTTGAGCCGACATGATCCCGATGCCGTACATTGTAAACATTGTGGCAGGGTCCTGAAAATTCCCTATGAAGGAGCAGCTTAATACTCCTCACACAGACGAAAACTGCATAAGCGAAAAGTATTAAGGTAGTTTTCCTGGTATTATGTAAAATAAATGGGTAATCGGTTCGGGCTAGCTGAGGAAGAGAGAAGAACTATTAAGGTGTTTTCCCTGCATACCAAGAACTGCCATATGGTATGCAACCTCGCAAGCTGAATGGGAGGAAAGAAGGAAATTGAGGGGACAATTTACCCTAGATACTCGCCCTGCTTACTTATTTTCTTCAACTGATCGAGATCGCCCAGCACCAAAGCTTCCTTTTTGGCTCGACTCCAGCGTTTAAGCTGACGTTCTCTCTGAACGGCTTCTCTTTCCGAATGAAACAGCTCTGAGTACCGCAACTGAACAGGTCGGCGTTTAAATGTAAACGCAGCACCCCGACCTTCATTATGTGCCATCACTCGTGCCTTTAGATCTTGCGCAATGCCAATATACAAGCTCCGATCAGAACAGCGTAGAAAGTAGACAAAAGTTTTTTTCAATTATAGCCCCACGACGCGCTCTCCCGGTTCGCTTGCTCGGGGCACCATTCGACTCGAGAAGTTCTCTTCCAAACCTAAATCATGGGCCTGCCATGAGCGAACGGAAAAAGAAGGATAGGAAAAATTGAGGGAATTATCCGTCCGCGATGAATAATCATATACGCGGACGGTAAGAGAGGATAGGAGAAGGGTAATAGATAAATTTAGGCACTTATCCGGCTACCAAGAATTGATGTAAAGGTAACCGGGTCAACCAAAGGGTGGTATGGTGGTCCCAACGGGATTTGAACCCGTGTTTGAGCCTTGAGAGGGCTCCGTCCTAGGCCAAACTAGACGATGGGACCAGCCAAGTACATTAACCTATGAAGATTTCTTGAAGTCTTTGCCCGTCCTGGGAATCTTTGTAATAAAATCCCCAATTTGGTAAGGCTGCACGGTACCATAGCCCCCTGGTGAATTCAAATTGATGCCATACTCCTTATGGAGTCCCTCAGGCAAACCTCTGATCAAGATTTCCCTCTTATTTCCCTTCTCGGACAATTACTTGTGTAGCATGATAAAAAATTATTGATCGTCAATTTCCTTACCTGTAGGGTACAAATGACAGGCACAAGAATCTCCCATTCTCATGGACAGAAAGAACCTCATGCCCGACATTCGTCGTAACCAATCTCTAGGATTTTTCTTGGTTACCTTTGTTACTTTGGGGACCCTCATTGGGTGTGATTTTCGTGTGATCCCTCCCTGGGAACGTGGTGGAATCCGATCTTATCCACGAGTATCCCAACAACCCCAACCCAAGGGAAATTCGCCAGCTCCCGCGAAAACCCCGCCACCTCCACGAACCATGAAAACCAATTTCCCTCCCGACCATCAAGGATGCCCCGAGCCTAAAGAACCATGGACCAAAATTCTGTTGAATAAAAAAAGGTGGGAAGCGGGAATGACGGTTCAATTCGATGAGCCGTCGAAAAAATCGGATGGCAGCAGCCTGACAGATTTACAGAATGTGTCCGTGTATTATCACATCATCCAGCAAGGGGCTCCAGGCCCTCTTATGTTGGTCACATCTATCAAAGCAACCTCGAAAAAAGGCGGGAAGAAAAATAGCGCAAAGATTTCTTTTTCAAAACTCGAAACTCTTCAACGATATTTACGAGCACGCCAGGATGTGTTCACCGTCTTTTGCTCAAGATCCACTGATACAAGTGGGCCTGGAAAAATGTCTCCCTCCCTGGCTATTCAATTTGGTCGAGATAACAATTGGATTCCACCCCAACCCAAATCATCGTCTTAAAAAAACTTCACAGATTCCAACTCTTTTGCGTAGAACCGCTTAATTCTTTTTCTTTCCCTTCTCGAGCTTGGCCCAGGTATCCCGTAACGGCACGGTTCGATTAAATACAAGTTGTTCTTTCGAACTGTCGGGATCCACACAAAAATATCCTTGTCGTTCAAATTGGATTCGGGTTCCTGCCTCTACTTTGGCAAGACTGGGCTCCACCAGACAGCCTGCCAGCACTTCTAAAGACTGCGGATTTAAAGAAGCGGCAAGGTCTTGTCCACCTCCAGGATTGGTTTCGGTAAAGAGTGATTCATATAACCTTACCTCAGCGTTCAAAGCCTGTTCGGCTGAAACCCAGTGAATTGTACTCTTCACCTTTCGCCCTGCCTGGGGTTGCCCTTTACGGGTCTCGGGATCAAATGTACATCGGAGCTCGACAACCTCCCCACTATTCGGGTCTTTGATCACATCTACACATTTGATGATGAAGGCATACCGCAACCGGACTTCCCGACCGGGGGCCAATCGAAAGAATTTACTCGGTGGATCTTCACGAAAATCTTCCCGTTCGATATACACGACTCGTGAGAGTGGCACCTGACGGGTCCCACCTTCTGGATCTTCTGGGTTATTCACAGCCGTCACATTTTCGACCTGCCCTTCCGGGTAATTTTCGAGAACCACTCGTAGCGGACGAAGCACGGCCATGACGCGTGGCGATGTCCGATTCAATTCTTCTCGAATAATATGCTCAAGCTGAGCCATCTCGACTACGACATCTCGCTTTCCCACACCAATCTGTTCACAGAATTTTCGAATGGACTCGGCCGTATACCCACGACGTCGCATCCCCATTAAGGTCGGTAAGCGTGGATCGTCCCACCCTCGGACATATTTCCCTTCGACCAACTCCAGGAGTTTTCGTTTACTCATGATCGTATGGCTCAAATTCAGCCGAGCAAACTCAATTTGTTGGGACTGGCAGGGGACGGCAAGGGTGCGCAGGAGCCATTCATATAACGGACGATGATCTTCAAATTCCAAGGTACAGAGTGAGTGCGTGATCCCTTCCATGGAGTCCGACAACGGATGGGCAAAGTCATAGGTCGGATAGATGGGCCAGGCCTCTCCCGTTCGATGATGCGGCGCACGACGAATGCGATAGAGGGTCGGATCACGCATATTCATGTTGGGAGAGGCCATATCGATTTTGGCACGAAGCACATAGGCCCCTTCCTGAAACTCACCCGCACGCATTCGTTCAAAGAGCTGAAGATTCTCCTCTACTGATCGCGATCGATGAGGACTCTCCTTTCCAGGCTCCGTGAGTGTGCCTCGGTATTCACGGATCTCATCCGCATTCAAACTATCCACATAGGCATGACCTTTTTTGATCAACTCAAGCGCATATTGATAGAGTCGCTCAAAGTAATCAGAGGCGAAAAACTCTCGATCTCCCCAGTCAAAGCCCAACCAACGGACATCGGCTTTGATTGATTCCACATATTCAATGTTTTCTTTAGTTGGATTCGTATCATCAAATCGAAGGTTGCAGGTTCCTCCGGAAAACTCCTGTGCAATGCCAAAATTGAGACAGATAGACTTGGCATGCCCCATGTGTAAGTAGCCATTGGGCTCGGGAGGAAATCTGGTTGCTACCCGCCCCTCGTGTTTGTTCTTCTCAACATCTTCGCGAACAATCGTACGAATAAAATCGGAAGGTGCCGATGGAGAAGCAGAATCATTGTTGGACATGAGAACTCAACCTCAATTGAATGATCAAACCTGATTGGCTCAAGGTAAGGAAAGTGCTCGTGCAATGCTAGAGCTCAGTAAGATGGTGGGGCAAGAAAAAATGGCTGGGGGACAGGGCATCGAACCCTGGCAACCAGATCCAGAATCTGGTGTCCTACCACTAGACGATCCCCCAACCGAAAAATCAATATAAGACACAGCTTTAGGAGAGTCAAGAGACTGGCTGAAGCGCCCTGGCAATGCCTTTCCGCAGTCTGGATAGGGTTCGTTCTTTGCCGAGCAAATCGAGCACTTCATAGATGCCTGGGCTGGCGGTGCGGCCGGTGAGAGCTACCCTAACCGGCTGTGCCAGTTTTCCCATCTTGAGCCCCTCTTCTTCCATTACGGCATGAAAGACTGATTCTTGCGATTCTTTCGAGAAATCAGCAACCGCCTCAAGACGGTCCGTCAGTTTCTGCAAGGCGGGCGCGATCGCTTCAGTTAAAAACTTCTTGGCTGCCGCATCATCCATGGCTGGCTCGTCGACGATATAGGGTTCTGCCGCGGCTGCCATTTCCACCAAGGTCTGAGACCGGCCCTTGAGGGCCAGCACTAATCGCTCTTTCCAATTTCCTGCCTGGCTATTCACAAATTTGACCCCTTCAGGATCAAGGAAGGGATCCAATAAGGTACCTAATCGGTGAGAATCTCCCTCACGCATATAATGGGAATTGAGCCATAGGAGCTTGTCCGGATTAAACACCGCGGCTGACTTTTGTACATGATCTAACGAAAAATGTTGGGTGAGTTCGTCGAGTGAAAAAATCTCCTGATCGCCCATCGACCAACCCAACCGCACAAGGTAGTTAATCAAGGCCTCCGGAAGGTATCCCATCTCCTTATAGGCCATAACCGAGATAGCTCCATGACGTTTGGAGAGTTTGGCTTTATCCGATCCAAAAATCATGGACAAGTGACCAAATTGAGGGATCGGTAATTCTAAAGCCTGAAAAAGCGGAACTTGTCGTGGGGTATTATTCAGATGATCGTCCCCTCGAATAACATGGGTAATGCCCATCAAGGCATCATCAATCACCACAGAAAAATTATACGTCGGATATCCATTTGATCGTAAGAGAATCAGATCGTCCTGCAAGGTATTGTCAAACCGTACCGTCCCTTTGATGAGATCTTCAACCACGGTTTCTCCTTCGCTGGGAGCTCGAAACCGTAACGCCGCTTCTCCAATAGACTTGGTCAATCCCTTCTCACGACAACATCCGTTATATTTGAGTGGAAGGCCTTTGGTGAGGGCCTCTTTTCTCCTGGCCTCCAACCCCTCTGCCGTACAGTCACACCAAAAGGCCGCACCCTTTTTAAACAACTTCAAGGCATAGTCCCGATACAAGTCCAAGCGATCCGTCTGTCGATAGGGGCCTTCATCCCAATCCAACCCCACCCATCGCATACCCTCTTCAATCACCTGGATCGCTTCCTCCGTCGATCGTGACTGATCGGTATCCTCAATACGAAGAATAAACGTGCCCCCCTCGTGACGGGCCAACAACCAATTAAACAAGGCCGTCCGTACACCTCCTATATGGAGGTACCCGGTCGGACTGGGAGCAAATCTGACACGCACATCACTCATCGATATGAACTCTCTTCCCATTGTAAGAATTTAGGTGAACGCAAGAGAGAGCAAAGAATTAGGTATGCCTGAGAAACAGTAGCTGGAGATGATTGGTTAATGACTTTCTTTCACCAAATTTTTATTTAATGCCGGGACTTCCACAGTCATATTTTTTGACCCATTGGGAACACATTGGCATCCCAAGCGAGAGTTTAGAGATAACCCTGGAGCCTCCGACACCTGATCATCTTCATCATCAGTCATTTCATTACAGGTATCTAGACCTTCGTGTACCTTCACGTGACAGGTTGAACAGGCACAGACTCCTCCGCAGGCATGCTCCAAATCCACTCCATGATTGAGGGCAATATCGAGAAGACTCCCGGGTAACCCTGTTTCTCCATAAGGAATTTTTTCAGGATCGACATCAACTTCGATGGTTCCTTCAGGGGTATTAAATGTGATGTGGTAGGGCTTCGTGGGGAGTTCGACTTCCCCCTGTTCAATATAAGGATTACTTCCGCCCATGACGGTTACCTTTCTGTATGTAACAAGACCATTACTTACTATTTACATTCCTCTGGGGGCACTTTAGCACAGGATGTTCCACATCTACCAGAGGAACCTACCACCTATATATTTTCCAAACCATTGCTTTGTATAGAAAAATTCACATTGACCAGCTATTACACACAGTGATATATTATATACGACTCTAATGATCGGAGACAATTCGAGTCTCCGACTTAATTAGTCGGTGGAGTATACGCCTAAATGCTGAAATTTTCCAAAAAAGCAGACTACGGTCTTTTAGCCTTACAGCATATTGCCTCCGTGCAATACGGCGAAATGACCGAGGCCAGAGTAGTTAATACCAAGGAAATCGCTGAAGAATACAGGATTCCTCTCGAACTACTCGCCAAAGTGCTCCAAACCCTCGCCAAACACGGAGTCATTGAAAGTCATAATGGGCCGAAAGGTGGATATGTACTCTCACGCGAGCCCAATAAAATTACCATCACCCAAGTGCTCGACGCGATCGAAGGGCCTTTGGGAATTACGGATTGTTCCCATGAAAAAGATGGTGAGGCCTGTCTCCAAATGGACTATTGCAACATTCGAACACCCTTATTAAAGATTCAAGATAGTATTCAACAGCTACTCAGTAGCATGACGATTGAGGATATGATGGGTGGAACCCCACTTATTACCGTTCAAACAAGTCGAGTTTCAGAAGGAGTGAAACGATGAAATTCCCGATATATCTGGATAGCCATTCCACCACCCCCACAGACCCTCGTGTGTTGGAAACGATGCTTCCGTACTTTACTGAGAAGTTTGGTAATGCCGCGAGCCGCAATCATGCCTTCGGCTGGGAAGCAGAAGAAGGTGTCGACAAAGCTCGAAAGCAAGTGGCCCACCTGATCAATGCCGATGCGAAAGAGATCATCTTTACCAGTGGTGCAACAGAATCGAATAATTTAGCCCTCAAGGGGGTTATGGAGATGTATCAGGAAAAAGGGAATCACCTGATTACCAACTCCACCGAACATCGCTCGGTCATTGACACAGCCAAAACCTTGGAAACCAGAAAGGGCTGCGAAGTGACCTACTTGCCCGTGGACAAAACCGGGAAAGTCAACGTGGAAGATGTCAAAAATGCCATAACTGAAAAAACCGTCTTGATTTCTATCATGCTCGCCAATAACGAGATCGGCACCATTAACCCCATTAAAGAGATCGGAAAGCTAGCCAAGGAAAAGGGCATCCTCTTTCACTGTGATGCCACGCAAGGGGTTGGCAAAATCCCCGTCGATGTCCATGAGTTGGGTGTGGACCTCATGTCATTCAGCTCCCATAAGATTTATGGTCCCAAAGGAGTCGGAGCCCTCTACGTAAGAAAAAAAGGGCCTCGCGTGAGGCTGGTTCCCCAAATTGACGGTGGCGGACATGAACGGGGCATGCGATCTGGAACCCTTCCCGTTCCTTTAGTTATCGGATTTGGAAAAGCATGTGAAATTTGCGAACAAGAGATGGCAACGGAATCCGTCCAGATGGCCGCTCTTCGTGACCGACTTCAAGAAAAGATCATGGGCACATTGGAAGAGGTCTACCTCAATGGGGATCCCGACTCACGCCTTCCTCATAACCTCAACATTTCGTTCGCCTATGTCGAAGGGGAGTCGCTCTTGATGGGCTGCAAAGAAATTGCCCTGTCTTCTGGATCGGCTTGTACCTCCGCCACATTGGAACCGTCCTACGTGTTGCGGGCTCTTGGAGTCGGCTCCGACCTGGCCCATTCTTCCATCCGCTTTGGGCTCGGGCGTTTCAACACCGAGGAAGAAGTCGACTATACGGCTCAAAAAATTATCGAGGTAGTCAATAAACTCAGAGAAATGTCGCCATTATATGAAATGGCCAAAGAAGGTATCGATCTCAAGAGCGTCCAATGGGCCGCTCACTAAACGACTCTCACCCTGGTTGGAGGAGGAAGTACCATGGCATATAGTGATAAAGTTGTAGATCATTTCAACAATCCACGGAACATGGGTTCGTTGAAGAAAGACGATAAAGATGTGGGAACCGGAATTGTCGGTGCCCCAGAATGCGGCGACGTCATGAAGCTCCAAATTAAGGTAGAAAAGGACACTATCGTTGACGCCAAATTTAAAACCTTTGGCTGTGGCTCGGCCATTGCGAGCTCTAGTCTTGCGACCGAATGGCTCAAGGGGAAAACCCTTGACGAGGCACAAAAGATTAAAAACACGGATATTGTGCAGGAACTCAATCTCCCACCGGTCAAAATCCATTGTTCAGTATTGGCAGAAGACGCTATTAAGTCTGCCTTGAATGATTATAAGAAAAAAGCTGACCCTGCTGAAGACGCGAAGTCATAAAGGAGTGACGCATGGATACTACGGACAAAACCACCGAACAGTCGACAGCTTCTACCCCCGTTGTCACCCTTAGTGAGGCCGCTATTAAGGAAATCCACCGCCTCATGAATGTCCAGGGGATCTCAGAGGGAGGTCTTCGTCTGGGAGTCAAAGGTGGTGGATGCTCCGGTCTTAGCTACACCGTAAATTTTGACGACAAGATTGGTGAATACGACAGCGTGACGGAGGTCGAAGGCATCAAGGTCATTGTGGACGCCAAAAGTGCCATTTATTTACAAGGGACACAATTGGACTACCACAAAGATTTGACTGGAGGCGCCTTTAAATTTGTCAATCCCAACGCCGACAAGACCTGTGGTTGCGGAGAGTCTTTCTCGGCCTAACGACTCAGGTGGGTCGTCCCAAGAGACAGGAAACTTATAAACGTCGGGCATGGCTTTCTGAGCCATGCTCGTTTTGTTTGAGTCACATGAGTAAACAACTATGAGCCACGATCATTCATCGACAAGCAAACGTTCCGAACTGCAAATGGCTCGGAGCATGTGTTGGCATTGCCAATCCGAAAGTACGGGCGAGTACTTCTGTCAACAATGCGTCAAGGTGCAACCCTTGTCCAAAGAGTTTGACTATTTTACCTGTCTTGGACTCCCACGGTTGCTCACCATCGACCGGGAAGAATTAGAGTCTAAATATTATGAGATGAGTCGATCGTTCCATCCCGACTATTTCCAACAGAAAACAGATGTAGAACAGGAGATCAGTCTAAAAAATTCAGCGCTCCTCAACACCGCCTATCGAACACTTAAAGATCCGGTTCGGCGCGCAGAATATTTGGTCCAACTCGAAGCCGGGAACGCCAAAGACATTCGCAATTCCCCACCTGCGGAACTCTTTGAAGAAATTCTTTCCCTCCAGGAAGACATCGAGGAGTTCGAATCGCTCTCGCCGGAGAACGATTCGGCAGAGCGGGAAACCCTGCGACAAAAAATTACCGAGGACCGTACCTTGTTAGAACAACGCCAGAAAGACATGGAACAGCGGCTCATTTCTCTTTTTGCCACCTGGGACAAACTTCAAGTGGCCGACAATCAAGAGGACGCCAGTTTGAAGGCAGACAAACTCCAGGCACTCCAGGAAATGCGGGAAATTTTATCCAATCGGACCTATGTACGAAACATCGTACAGGACCTTATCGACAAAACCAGCTAACAAGGACACACGAACCATCATGAGTAGGATTGTAGGAATTGATCTTGGCACAACCAATTCATTAATCGCCTATATGGATGGGGAGACGCCGCGCGTTATCAAGGGCCGGAGTGATCGCGCGATGGTCCCATCTGTGGTTGCCATGACCGACAACGGACTCATGGTTGGTGACGCCGCGAAAGACTATCTCGTGCGAGATCCGGCGCGCACGATTTATTCAGTGAAGCGTTTTATGGGGCGCAGCCTTGAGGATGTCACGGAAGAGCTCAAGTACTTTCCTTATGCGTTACAAGAACAGGGCGGCATCATCCGCATACCCATTGGAGAGAAAACCTACTCCCCCCCGCAAATTTCTTCTATGATTTTAAAAGAACTGAAACGAAAGGCAGAAGAGTTTTTAGGAGAGGATATTCGCCAGGCCGTCATTACGGTTCCAGCCTATTTCAATGATAGTCAACGGCAAGCCACCAAAGATGCGGGCATGATCGCAGGTCTGGATGTGTTGCGCATAATAAACGAACCAACCGCCGCATCCTTGGCTTATGGCTTACAGAAAAAGACACAAGGCACGATTGCCGTGTATGACCTTGGGGGTGGTACGTTTGATATCTCTATTTTGAAACTCAAGAACGGCATCTTTGAGGTCCTTGCGACGAACGGAAATACGCATCTCGGCGGAGACGATCTCGATCGGACAGTCATTGATGTCATCACCAAAGAATGTCAGGAACAACATGGCCTTCAACTCGATCAAGACCCTGACTTCATGCAGACCATTCGCCTTGAAGCCGAACGAACGAAAATACGGCTATCGGAAGATCTCAAAACGACCATTACCCTGGACCTGCCTCATGGGAAAGGGGTCTATGTTCGAGAGGTTACGAGAGATGAACTCGAAGGGTTGGTGAAGGAATTGGTCGATCAAACGATGACCCCCTGCCGGGCAGCCCTCAAGGACGCTGAGTTACAACCATCAGACGTCGATGAAGTGGTCCTCGTTGGTGGCTCGACTCGAATGCCTTACATCCGACAGCGTGTTGAAGAATTATTCGGAAAGGTTCCACATAGTGAGCTCAATCCAGATGAAGTGGTGGCCTTAGGAGCCGCAGTCCAAGCCGATATCCTAGGTGGAGGCACCAAGGATATGTTGCTCTTGGATGTGACGCCTCTGTCGCTTGGCATTGAAACCATGGGTGGTGTCATGAGTCCCCTGATTCGTCGTAATACCACCATCCCAACGACTGCAAAAGAAATGTTTACCACCTATGTCGATGGACAGACCTCTGTCGATCTTCATGTTTTACAAGGGGAGCGAGAACTCGTCCGTGACAACCGGAGTTTAGCGAGGTTTCAACTCAAAGTCCCTCCTCTACCCGCAGGTGTCCCTCGTATCGAAGTCACCTTTCTCCTTGATGCCAACGGAATGTTGAACGTCACAGCCAAAGATATCCGAACCGGAGACTTACAATCCTTGGAAATAAAACCGACCTATGGCCTCACGGACGAAGAAGTCGAACAAATGATCGGTGAATCCTTTAAATTTGCGGCAGAGGACCTCAAGGCTCGTCAACTCATCGAAGCCACCACGGAAGCCGACGCGATTATCATGGCAACCAAAAAGGCCTTTGACCTCGGCGGGCATCTCATCGATGAGGCCGAAACCGCCTCCATACAAGCCTCTCTCGCCTCCCTTGAAGCTGCAAAAGATCGTGGTGATCACCGAGCCATACGGGCCAGCATTACAGAATTAGAAAAGGTCACCCATCACCTAGCCGAAACCTTAATGGATAACTCCTTGAAAGAAGCACTCCAAAATAAAAGTGTGAGTGACTTTTAATTGGAGAGGTCGAGAAAGACGAGGTTCCTATGGACATTACCTGGAAAGATACGGAAGAAATTGCCATTCAACTCTTAGAAGCCCATCCTGAGACCGATCCTCTCACCGTTCGATTTACGGATATGCATGCCTGGATTGTGGCCTTGCCAGACTTTAAAGGCGAGCCTGAGAAATCCAATGAAAAGATTCTGGAAGCGATCCAGATGGCCTGGCATGAAGAATATCAGGACGCACAGTCCTGAAACTTACCAAGAAGACCTTCCATCATAACGTGGCCTGCCCAACTTAAACTAAAAATCTCCAAACAAATCTGGCTGGCTCGTGGGGAGAGACAAGGTACTATCTGGAATTTCTTGGTAGGTATCGAGTTGGTAAAACTCGGTCGCGTCGACCCGCTGCGGAGCCGTTTCTTTCGGTTCCGTTCCCTTCGCAAAAATCTCAACCAGACCTGGGGGGCCCCCCTCCGCAGGAAGTAAACCAGTGGTGGGGTCGACACGGACGTAGACAACGTTGTCGGGAATTTCAAAGGACATGGAAGGAATCTGCTCCAACGCTTCTTTCATAAACGCGATCCAAATAGGCAAGGCCGAGTTCGCTCCAGATTCCCGGCTTCCCAGGGGACGACGGTCATCAAATCCAACCCACACCCCCAAGGCAAGATTGGGGGTATAGCCAATAAACCATCCATCCGTGTAATCATTGGTTGTACCGGTTTTTCCGGCAAGGGCACGCTTTAGAAACTTAGCCCGTTGCCCAGTCCCATGTTGCACCACGTCTTCAAGCATATTCGTCACCAAATACGCCGTCTCTTTCGTCAGCACCTGTTCCGGTTCAAACAACATCTGTTCTAAAATCTCCCCATTGTGGTCTTCTACGGCCGTAAGCATATAGGCCTTATTGCGAATCCCTTGGTTGGCGAAAACGCCATAGGCAGACGTGAGTTCCACAAGGGTCATACTCGAGGAACCCAAGGCCAAGGACAGGTCTCGACTCAATGCGCTTTTAATACCCAACGAACGGGACAAGGTTTCGACTGGTTTGATACCGATTTGATCAAGTAGACGTACCGTGGCAAGATTGCGGGAATGAATCAAGGCTTCCCGAAGACTGATCACCCCGTAAAAGCGCTGTTCATAATTTTCCGGCTTCCATATCCTTTCTGTCTCTTCTTCTTCATACACAACCGGGGCGTCAAGGATTAATGAACCCGGCCCCATGCCCTTTTGAATGGCTGCTGCATAGATGATCGGCTTAAAAGCCGAACCTGGTTGGCGATGTGCAATAAGGGCTCGATTATATTCACTTCGGAGAAAATCATAGCCACCCACCATGGCACGAATGCCACCGGTCCGTGGATCAATCGCAATCAGACCTCCCTCCACTTTTGGTGTTTGCTCAAGGACCCACTGAACCTTCTCCCCCTCAACCTGCTTCAGCGCAACTTCAATGACATACCCCTTCCTCACATGTCCTTTGATGCTCTCCAGCATGACGGAATCTTCTCGGGGATCAGGCCCCTTCAGACGTCGACGAGCCCAGTCCATATCTTTATAGGAGAGCAATCCAATGGTGGAACCTACGAGCACATCAACTCCAAACTTTCGCACCTTCACCACGACTCCTTCAACAATTTCTCCATCTTTAGGGAGATCGACTGTAGTCTGTTGCGCCGCCTCGATAAAGGTCACCAGCTCTTCAGGCGTCATCTTCTTTTTAGGGCCCCGCCACCCTTGGCGTTTATCAAGATCACGCAGTCCCTGTCGCATAGCGGCTTCGGCAGCATATTGGAGCGGCACGTTTAAGGTGGTAAAGACCTTCAGCCCGCCTTTATACACTTGCGTTTCCCCATGTTGGGCGACAAGATATTGCCGCAACGATTCGAGAAAATACGGTCCAACTTTCTCGTTTTCGGGTCGCCGATAATTCAGTGGCGCCTCCACCGCGGTTTGGTGTTCTGCTGCCGAAATAAATTTGGCGTCTTCCATCCGCTCCAACACATGGGACTGTCGTTTCTTGGCCAATTCAGGATTGCGGAACGGAGAATAATTATTCGGTGACTTCGGCAAGCCGGCCAACACGGCAGATTCCTCAAGAGTCAGGTCCGTCAATGGTTTTTCAAAAAAGGTATTGGCCGCGGCACGAATTCCGTAGGCCCCATGCCCAAAGTATATTTGGTTGAGGTACATTTCTAAAATCTTATCCTTACTCAATCGCTTTTCGATTTGATAGGCTAAGATTAATTCCCGAATTTTTCTGGTATAGGTTCGTTCAGTGGAAAGAAACAAGGACCGGGCTAACTGCTGGGTAATGGTGCTGGCTCCCTCCACCTTCCCGCCACGCCGAAGATTCGTCCAAAAGGCTCGAATGATTCCTTTTAAATCCAAACCTGGATGTTCGTAAAACCGGGCATCTTCGACGGCAATCACCGCATTGACAAAGCTTTGCGGCATCTCAGTTAAGGGGGTTAAAAATCGTCGTTCAAGATAATATTGTCCGATCACTTCTTTATCATCGGAATAGACTTGGGTCACCAAACTGGGTCGGTGCTCATCAATGGCCGTGATATCCGGCAGATCCTGTGAAAAATACCACAGCGTTCCGACCACCGTTCCGACGGAAATCAGACAGAGAAGGAGCAGTACCACCACAATGGTATGCCATCGCTTCCATCCACGATCGGGAGCTTTCAGATCAATAAATTGGTTATGAAAGGGCATGCAAATGAGCCTTTATGGGGACGACCTGACTACTTGAGGATATTGAGATGTTCCGACACATTCACCATATAATGGTCGATGGGAAAACTCAAGCAGCGAGTCCAACTCCTTCCAACCCAAAATTCTTCATCACAGAAGACCTACTTAGTTCAAGAACCCCTCGCATCGCTTGTGATCCCTTATTTCCTAGGGTATACTGTGAAGCGACGCCATTTTTTCGGGCGTCTTTTTTTTTCTGTTTTCTGAAAGGATAGTAAACATCCATGGAGCCACAGCCCCTTCCGTCGGCAACCTCTCCCTCTGATACCGCCGAACAGCGACGGCAGGATATCCGAAATATTGCCATTATCGCGCATGTCGACCATGGGAAAACCACCTTGGTCGATGCGCTGTTGAGACAAACCCGCGTCCATCGGAAAATCCAAGATATGGGAGAGCGCATTCTGGACAGCATGGATCAAGAACGAGAACGCGGTATTACCATCCGAGCAAAAAACGCCAGTGTCACCTATGAGTCCGTCAAAATTAACATCGTCGACACTCCAGGACATGCTGACTTTGGAGGAGAGGTTGAACGGATTTTACAAATGGTAGATGGAGTCCTCTTGCTGGTGGACGCCAAAGAGGGCCCGATGCCCCAAACGACCTTTGTCCTTCGAAAAGCCTTGGCCTTAGGTCACCGGGCAATCGTCGTCATCAACAAGATAGACCGTCCCGACGCCGTTGTTGACGATGTGCTGAATCGTACATTTGACTTGTTTGTCCAACTTGGTGCAACCGATGACCAACTGGATTTCCCGGTGGTATACACCTCAGCCCTCCAAGGACTGGCGACTCTCGACATCAATAAACCGGGGACCCATATCAACCCCATCTTGGATACGATCCTCGAACATATTCCCGCACCATTGATCAAGGTGAATGCCCCTCTTCAAATGCTCGTTCTTGCCTTAGCCTATGATTCGTATAAAGGAAGGATGGGGATCGGAAAGATTGTTGCTGGAAATCTCACAAAACGTCAGCCGGTTCTTCAGGTGACCCGGGAAGGCAGCCACCTGAAAGGAAAAGTGGCCGAGCTCTCGGTATTTTCAGGATTGGAACGGCAGGAAGTCGACTCCGTAAGTGCCGGAGAAATCGTGGCTGTGGCAGGTCTCCCAGAGATTAGTATTGGAGAAACCATAACCGATCCTGAGCAACCAGTCCCGCTCCCACCTGTTGCTATTGACGAGCCAACGGTACAAATGACCTTCGCAGTGAATACCAGCCCATTTGCCGGTCGTGATGGCAAGTTCCTCACCTCACGACATTTACGCGACCGTCTATTCAAAGAGCTGGAAACCAATGTCTCTCTACGTGTGGAAGAAACAGACAGTGCCGATCGCCTGTTGGTGTCGGGACGTGGAGAGCTGCACCTCTCCGTGTTAATCGAACAAATGCGGCGAGAGGGCTATGAGCTCCAGGTCTCTCAACCTGAGGTGATTCTCCGTAATGAAGATGGCGTCCTGCAGGAACCCTACGAAACGCTGTCGATTCAAATTCCTTCCGAATACCAAGGAACGGTTATCGAAGAAGTCGGCGGCCGCCAAGGCACTCTCGAGCAAATGAAAACCATTCATATGGAATCTGGAGCCAGCGAAGTTCATCTTGAATATGTCCTGCCGACAAAAAGCGTCATCGGCCTAAAAAACTTATTTCTCGCCCGAACCAGGGGCACGGTTATTATGAACCATGTGTTTTCCGGGTACCGACCGGTTCAAGACACGGCGCCGGCCATTGCCCCTCATGGTTCACTGGTCGCACACGAGGCGGGGACCAGCAATGCTTACGGACTCTTTAATATTCAAGATCGCGGGAGTCTTTTCATTGGACCAGGAGTCGAAGTCTATCAAGGAATGGTGGTGGGACAAAATAGTCGTGATGAAGATCTTGATATCAACGTCTGTAAAGCCAAGCACCTGACCAACATGCGGGCGTCAGGAGCCGATGAAGCCTTGGCCTTGACGCCACCTCGACAAGTGACGCTTGAATTTGCCCTCGAATATATTGGCCCCGATGAACTCGTGGAACTGACGCCAAACCATTTGCGCATCCGCAAGCGAATGCTTCATCCTGAAGATCGACGAAAAGCCAGAAAATCAGGCAAATCCTGAGACTTTTCCTCCAATCTCGCTACCCTTCCTCCAATCGTCCCTTACCACTGATACCGCTCTTCTGATACGTCTCGGCTACCAAGGCCCCCTGAGCCCATATAGACTTTTATTATTAAATACCTTAGGATTATTCCTTGGTTCTAGGAAAATCTGGGGGTTAATCGCCAAGAAAAATTTTCCAATTCCACCCGTTGCCTGCTGCCTCGACCAAGGTTTGCACAACAAGGAATCCCTCGGTAGAGGTACGTGCCTCCTACCCCAAGGCGTGATGCTCCAAAAGCCATCTGCCGCCCCCCAATATTGCGACGTGCTTCCAGAAAAAAGTCAGGAAAGAAACTACCATTCCAGATTGGTCAGAACCGTGGAGCAATAAATGAGTCTCTGGCGCGCCATTCTGAAGCCACTCATCAAGAAGAGCCTCAGTCCTCGCCTTCAACGGAAGGCCAGGCATTATTATCTTTCCAGACAAACAATAAGTGGTAGCGGCCTCCAGGAAATAGAGTTGCCCATGCTGAAGCAATTAATTCATGTTGGTGATACCGCTGCAGACCTTGGAGCCAATATTGGGGTCTACACAAAAGAGCTATCTTCACTCGTAGGAGAACAGGGGAACGTTCTAGCCTTTGAACCCATACCCGAAAATTTCGAAATATTGCAGACTGTGGTCAATTTGGGCCAGTTGAAAAATGTGAAACTGTGGAATAAGGCCCTTGGGGCAACGCATGAATCACGTACAATGGCGATACCTGACTCGGATGGATATTCAGGATTTTATCGAGCCCACGTGTTAGAGAAAGGTCGCACAGATCAAGGGGTCACGGTTGAAATTCTCACACTTGATGATCTTTGGAAAGAGGGGAGCATTCAGACCCTACACTTCATTAAATGTGACGTTGAAGGCGGTGAATGGGAGGTTATTCAGGGAGGGAAAGAACTCATACGAAAACTATTGCCCACTTGGTTTATTGAGGTCAGTTTAAAAACCAGTGGTCCCGTTTTTCAGTTCTTTCAGGATTTAGGCTACCAGGCCTTTGTTTATAATCAACAACTCGTTCAGGTTGATGGATTTCGAGATAAGGAATATTCCAATTACTTCTTTATTCATCCTCATTCAAAAAGTTGGGGGAGTCAATTACCCAACCACAAAGCGTAAGCCATCTGAGTGAAAGGAAGACTGCCAGGAGCATCTCCCAGATCCTCACATCATTCATGAAAATCAAGCGCAAAGGACCCAAACGCCAGAAACCTAAAACGCCCCTGTACCTCCTCGGTTATTCCACTTCTGCACCGAGCATGGAGGAATTCACCTCTTGGTACAATGTGGAATATGGCGGTCCCTTACAAATCGCACAAGACCGCAAAAATACCAATCACGTCATCGCAAGCCACGGTCCCTGGTCAGCAATACTTGCCACTCGACTTTCGACAGAAGGCTCGCAGCAACTTCAAGGCTCCCTCGCCTGGGATCATGAAAATGTGGGAAGCGTCACCGCCGCGTCAGCCACAAGCGCGTCCATTCAGGATACCATTCTCTTTGCCACCAGATTAGCACGGGGCTTTACCCTCCTGACACAGGGTACAACCTGTGATGTCCTCTCCCAGACCTACCACAACCCTTCCGACTGGCAAGACCGATCGCTCGCGTTTTTCATTGTGCATGATCATATTTCCACGGGCTTAGACGAAGTCTCGGCCACCCCTTCCTCGACTGAACCTTTCGAATTCAAGCAATGGGTCTATACCTTAGGCCTGAGTAAGTTTGGATTAGATGAACTTGAGGGATTTGTGCCCAAAGGCCTTCCTTCTTCCACCATGGAAGAACTGTTGATGGAGACAGCCGATGAAATTCTCCGCAATGGGACCACCCCAAAGATTGGAACGGACCTCCGTCTTCCTCTCCTGGGTCGTCAGGTTCGTATCACGAAACATCGTACGGCAGCCCCAACAGGCCAGATGCTCGGATTTCGGGAAATCTCGCCCTAAACACAAGCTATCACCTTGTAAAAATAGGCAGTTCGCTACGACGGCATAGGCCTATTGCCCCGTTGACAACCTTTCCAGCAGCATGATACCAAACTTAGATACCTTATTTGAAAATCAGGCCGGTCTAATATAACGAGGAGGAAAATCATGAGTGATGTGGCCCCAGAAATTAAAGCCGGTGATACGGCTCCAGACTTTACGTTGAAAGATCAAGACCAACAAGACGTAAAACTGAGCGATTTTAAAGGAAAGAAAAATGTAGTGCTCTGTTTTTATCCTTTAGACTGGAGCCCAGTTTGCCAAGGTGAAAACAAATGTCTGACCGACGACTTCCCCCAATTTCAGGGTGCCAATGCCGAAGTATTCGGAGTCAGCTGCGACAGCTTTTTCTCTCACAAGGCCTGGGCGGATTCTTTGGATCTGAAGCATCGGTTATTGGCAGATATGCACCGGACGGTATCGAAGGCCTACGGCTTATACTTCGAACCACTCAACTGTTCCAAGCGCGCCACGGTGATCGTCGACAAAGAAGGAAAAGTGGCCTACTCTAAAGTGCAAGAGATTAAAGTGGCCCGGGATGACAAGGAAATTCTCGAAGCCCTCAAGAAATTAAATTAATCATCCATCGACTCCGAAAGCTGGAGAAGAGGCCCCCAAGGCTCTCTTCTCCGGTTTTCACATATTCATTCAACCGGTATCCCCTTACTAAGTAAAAGAAGGAAGTGCAGAACGATGGCAGGAACAGTCGAAGACGTCAGCGATGCCAACTATAAAGACTTTACCGATGCAGAAGCAGCCATCGTCTCCTATGGACTGGCAACTTGCGATCCCTGTACTGCCTTTGCTCCAATTTTTGAAGAAGCCGCAGCTAAATTTCCGCAGGTAAAATTCGGAAAAGCCAAAATGCATGTCCCGGGCCGCTGCCGGGAGATTAAAAAAACGCACAATTTCGAAACCTACCCCACGCTTCACCTTTTTTCAAAGGGCTCGTTGCTGCTTACTCGGGAAGGACTCGTTGAAGCAGATGAACTGGCGGCGATCATCTCCGACCATTTACTGAAATAGCTTATCAAAAACTGCCCCCAAGACAGTCTTACAAGTCGATATCATATTTAAAATAATTTCTCCACGTAAGATCCCCTCAAAAAAAAGCTTTATCCAGTACAACTCCCAACTTCTTTTTCTCTGATTTTTTGTATAGTGGCTTGAACTTCTGGGATGGTCGAAGTGATGTTCGTCTGGCCTCCCTGTTTAAAACGGAAATTGCAACGTTTACAACCATCGGCCAAGGTCTCACTGCGACTCAACCCCCACCCCATGGCCTCACTAAGAGGAATATCGGATAAACAGACATAGGGCGCAAATTCTTCCGCCCCCTGGTCCTTCATGAATTTTTGAATCGAACAGCCTGAGTAATCCACGCCAAAGTCAAACTCTTTGCCGTCTCCCTCCACATAGGTAAATGTCCATTTACCGAAGGGTTTCCATTGACTTTCCTGTGCAATCTTACGCGCGCGACAACTGGCAATATTGGAAAAATAATACTTCTCGGCCATCCACCGTACCCATGACGGGATCCGTTGTAATCGCTTGCGGAGGGCTTCATCACAAACCTCCCAGGCCTCTCCGGGAGATTTCCCCCATCGCTTGAATACTTTGTACACCGCCAATTCTTGAGCCGCAATAATAAGGAAGGACCGGAGCATCGGATGGCGCACGTAGGGCAATTGTGGGATGAGGGCTTCATACTCCTTCCGAACTTCTTGCGAGAGTTGTTCCCACCGAGCAAGCCCATACCTGGAGATGCCCTCGTCTTTACAGAGAGCCACCGTCTTATCAAAACTCTTCAGAAGTTTAGGTTTACGGGTTAGGTAATAGAATCCAAATAGATTTCTCATTCCTTCCCTCCCTCTCCGGCTTCGAAACGAACAGGCTCAGTCACTGGCATATATTATTGGTAAAGCAAATCTCGTGCTCGTGTCACATTTCCATTGGAATCCCACATAACGAGGTTTTTTCAAGAAGTTCTTTTTCTTAGGTAGAAAACTGGCTGGATTTGTAGAAAAACCGGACAGAGGACGAAAGAACCTGTGGGGCAAAATGGACCAGAAGAGGTTGGCGTTTCACGGATAATCTAGGAATGACGTTTTCCCTGTCACCAATAGCCTACATATGATCGCTTGGTAGCAGTCCCCGACCGTGATCTGCAAGGAGGTCTTGGATTGGCCCTAGAGGAACGATCTGGGTTGGATTGATATCATCGTGAGTCACGTAATAATGTCGCTTGATATGGTCGAAGTTGACCGTCTCGGCGACTCCCTCATATTGAAAGAGGTCTTGTAGATACCCAAAAAGATGAGGATAGTCGATGAGCCGTCGCAGGTTACATTTAAAATGTCCGTGATAGACCGCATCGAAACGGACAAGCGTCACAAAGAGCCGCCAATCGGTTTCCACTAATCGACTTCCAAACAGGTACCGCTGCTTCGAGAGCCGACCATCTAACTGGTCCAAGGCTTGAAACAACCGACGCACCGAATTTTCATACACCTTTTGAGTCGTCGCAAATCCTGCTCGATAGACACCATCATTAATGTTTTCATATATAAATTCGTTGAGCTGGTCTATCTCCGGTCGAAGATGTTCGGGATAGAAATCAATGGTATCGTGAGACCATTGTTCAAATGCCGAGTTGAACATTCTGAGGATATCATCATCGGAATTGCTCACAATTCGTTTGGTAGTTCGATCCCATAAGACCGGAACGGTCACCCGACCTTTATAGGCAGGATCGGTGGCGAGATACGCTTCTTTCAGAAAGGAAAAGCCGTTAATAGGGTCATTCGAATAGCCATCCCCCTCTCGAAACGCCCAACCTCGCTCGTCATCACGAATCGGGTCGACGACCGTCAGACCAATGACCGATTCCAATTGTTTAAATTTTCGAAAGAGGATCGTGCGATGCGCCCACGGACAGGCTAAGGACACGTAGAGATGATACCGACCAGATTCGGCAGGAAAACCAGAACTGCCATCTGCCGTCACCCAATCTTGAAAGGCGTCACCTTGACGTAGGAAGGCCCCGTCATCCGACTGCTCATCAGGGAACTGAGCTGTGGTTGGCATTCACAGATCCTTTACTGACAAACGTATAGAGCACCTATCGCGAACATTCAAACGCCTGGTCGCGGGTCTGTTCAAGGCGAATGAAGTTCAGACGATCCCCGGAGATCAACTCATCGAGTCGCTCCCATAAGGTTTGGATCCAGACATCTCCAGACAACATCGTAGGAGCCTGTGACGTATCATTCTGCTCACCGCCTTCACGGGAATTCATTAGAGCTACCTGCTCGTGGACGAGCTTATCGAGTTCCCCAATATCCATCACCATGCCCGTTTCCTGATGAATCATTCCGTGAACCGTCACAAACAGGTCCCATTGCGGACCATGCTCAAACTCTGGAATCGGATTAATGGAATACCGTCTGGTGACTCCAGCAACCTCCAATCCGACGGATCCGTCAATATCGGCATATAAATCTTCATCCTCATACAATCGAATTCGTTGTAAGGTCCCGATATTCGGTTCACCCACAAGTTTGTTCCATAACACACGAGCAATATTTTCTGACGTGGGAATGAGATGATCAAAATAGGGGGTATCGAGATTCAGATGCCAATGATCAAACTCTTTCAACACTCGAAGCAGGGTTTGCTTGAGATCGAACAGATTCACGACCATCCCAGTACCGGGATCGACCTCCCCGGTTACGGTGACTTCGAGCAAATAGTTATGACCATGGCCGGGATCGTTGTAACAGGCCCCAAAGGCCTCTCGATTTTTTGCCTCATCCCATTCAGGACGGGCATACCGATGCGAAGAGGAAAACTCAACACGCTTGGTCAGAGAAACAGAGGACATCACTGAATTCCTTGCTAACCGTACAACACAAATTTATGCGTCTACTTCAAATCGCTCAACCATTCTTCTCGCATAGCCCAGGGCACTTCGGTCTCCGCACCATAGCCTGAATGATCGACCTTCATCGTCACCCGCACGGCCGAATCCCCCAAACCCTTCACCATGGATGGGCTTGGCCGGAATCGCACAAAGTGTACGGCACTAATTTTGGTTTCGTGACTATGCCCACCTTCAAACTCGCCATAGACCAGATCGGCCCCCACTCGGATGGAGACAGTTTCACCATGATCCAAACCCTTAAATAAATCAAGCCAATGCTTCATCGTGCCTTCATCCGTCAGTTCGATCATGAGTGAAGCACTCAGCTCCCCCTCCTGCGGCAACAGCGCGTTGTAGACATCCAATTCATCTTGCACCTTGACCGGATCAAGAATTCGTTCGACACGGATCATCTCCTGAATCTGAAAATGTAATGTCGCCCAATTCTCAAACACCAAGGTAATCTTGTCACCTAACATGATTCGGCGACGCCGCTTGAGATCAATGATCGTGCGCCGATGCACCTCACGTTGCAGCTCATATTGGTCTATGGAAAGAAGATCGGTTTCAGTGATCACCTTCATGAGGGTAACCCATAGGCATCACGGACAATCTGAATAGGATGTTTGGCTGCCTTGCCGCCCACATGGGTTTCCGCTCCAGCCTGGTCCAGTTGTAGGCCCGACAAGGGACAATCGGAAGCGACCAGATCGGCCGGTTCTTGCTCGATCGCACGTACGGCCTTCTTGGCAATCTTCATGGAAAGTGGGAAAAACTCAGTTTTTGCACTCCAGGTACCATCATGTCCTGAACATTTCTCGATCACCTCAACCTGGGCCCCGGCGCATTCCATGAGTTCCTTCGATTTAAACCCCATATTCTGATCACGGAGATGACAGGGGATTTGATAGGCCACGCGCCCAGGAGTCTGTGGGAAATCCATGTCCAACTCCCCATCACGTTTCATCTTCATGAGATACTCACAGACATCAAAGGTATGTTCGGCGACCTTGCTTGTGGCCTCACCCGGGCACAGGGAGAGATATTCCCGCTTCAGCATCAAGCTGCAACTGGGGACCGGGACCACGATATCAAAGCCCCAATCCACCCATTGGTGCAAGGTCGTCACATTCGCCTTGGCCGCATGTACCATGGACTCAATATCGCCGTTGTCAAACGAAGGCATCCCACAGCAACGCTGTTCCGGGAGGACCACGGTTACCCCATTTTTTTCCAAGACCTGCACCGTCGCTTTTCCGACATCCGTCGCTTGATAGTTCACGAGGCAGCTTGCAAAGAGGGCAACTTTTCTTTTAGGACTTGCTTGTTCCACCTTTTTTCGTTTTTGCCACCAGGTCGAAAATGTTTCCCGTTGAAACGGCAAGACCTGACGCTCCTGATGAATCCCCATGATACGATCGAGCACCGTACGGATCAATCGATTCTGTAAGGCCCAATTCACGAGCGGAGCCAACCGACTATTCACGGTTCCCATGAGATCGGTTTTCACCAGCAACCAATCCCGCCATCCAACACCGCGAGTGGCCGCTAAATGCTTTTTCCATACGACCATCAGTTGCGGAAAGTCGATGGCATATTTATGGGGAGGAGTGTAGGGACAATGGTTGTAACAGAGCTTGCAGTAGTAACATTCATCCACAATACGGGCATGTTGCGCATCTGTCAGTTTGGTGACATCACTGTCATACTCATCGACGGTATCAAGAAGCGTATTAAAGGACGGGCAGAGGTTAAAACAGCGGCGACAGCCTTCACAGACGTCATAGATTCTGAGGGTTTCATCTAAGAGGGGTTTAGCTTGCACCGGTTGGAGTAGATCGACACCTATCAACGTAGTTCCCTTGGCTTCCATTAATGATCTCTACCCATCCTTCTGTAACTTTGGCCTCGTTTTCGATGAAAAAGACGGCGGCTCCACTCTACTCAACGACTGCTTTACGGGTTTGAGAAAAAAAGAAAGGTGGGCCGAGTCTCGGCCCACCTTTACAACTCCCAAAGTGCCTTCGTGGGGTTAACACATCCTGAATACGTCCCAACTCCTATTGGTTCAAGGTCTCCAATCCCTTCGTGAACCGATTGGCATGGGATCGTTCCGCCTTCGCCAGGGTTTCAAACCATTCCGCTAATTCCTCAAAGCCTTCTTCGCGCGCGGTTTTGGCCATCCCGGGATACATCTGCGTATACTCGTAGGTCTCGCCTTCAATGGCGGCTTTCAAATTCTTTTCAGTGACTCCAATGGCTAAACCCGTCGCAGGATCGCCGACTTCTTTGAGAAAGTCTAAATGTCCATGCGCATGTCCAGTCTCGGCCTCGGCCGTATCCCGGAACAACCCACCCACATCGGGATACCCTTCGATATCGGCCCGCCGTGCAAAATACAGGTACCGGCGATTGGCCTGTGACTCCCCGGCAAAGGCGGCCTTCAGGTTTTCATGACTCTTGGTTCCGTCTAAACTCTTCCCCATAGTGATCTCCTTTTCTATGATGGTTAGGAATTATTTCCTGGACTGAGGTGATAGGTTATGTTTTAGCTGTTCCATCAGTTTTACGATCTCGGCACCTCGCACAATAGCCATAAAACTCGACACGATGTCCCGTAATGGTAAAGCCCTCTTGGGATTCCTGATGGACCGTAAGCCGATCGAGTGCCTGATCGGTCACATCTTGAATTTTTCGGCAACCTAAACACAGCAAGTGATGGTGCAAGGTTGTATTGGCATCAAAACGGGAACGATCGTGCCAATAGTTCACCTCATGGACCAACCCCGCCTCTTTTAGTACGGTCAAGGTGTAATACACAGTATTCTGCGACATCATGGGATAGCGACGGCGCACTTGCCGATGAAGATCCTCAGCGGTGGGGTGGTCTTCCCGCTCAGCCAAGGATTGGTAGATGGCCGCTCGTTGAGCCGTGACCTTCACACCACAGCCTCGAAACCGCTCCCGGATGTCATCTTGAGTAATTTTCATCTGATTACTTGTTAGGAATGGTTACTATCTAGCACAAGTCGAATCCTAGGGTCAATGGAGGATCCTAACTCTCTGACCATTGTGACACATCAGTCTCAGGAAGATGCACAGATCCCCTCCCCGGTACTGGTTATCAAGAGTTGCGTCTCTTTTCCTGAACCTGTTAGGGTTTTCCTCATCATGAACTGGACGAACATAGTAACCCAAACCAGCTTTTGGGCATTTCTAAGAAAAATTTTCCAGGTCGCTCTTCTCACTGCCGTCGCGGGAAGCCACTTCGCCTGTGCCCCCCATCAACCACATCGCCTTCTGGATTTAACCCATGCTTTCGGTCCTGAGACCATCTATTGGCCCAATAACGACGCCTTTCAATGGGAGAAAACCTCCTGGGGACCGACAGAGGCCGGGCATTGGTATGCATCGGCAAAATTTTCAGCATCCGAACATGGCGGAACCCACCTTGATGCGCCCATTCACTTTGCCAAGGATCGTCAAACGCTTGATCAAATCCCGTTAGACCGATTGGTAGGGCCTGGAATTGTCATCGATGTGAGCCAAGATTGTGAGAAAAACGCGGACTTCCAAGTCCCGCTCGAGGCCATCTTTCACTGGGAATCCAAGTATGGAAAAATCGAAGAGGGCACAATCGTCTTGATACGAACAGGCTGGGGTGTCAAATGGTCGGATGCCAAATCCTACTTAGGCACGAATGATTTACAAGATCCCTTGAGTCTCCATTTCCCGGGACTCTCCCCGAGCGCAGCAGAGTTTTTGGCCAGAAAACGACAGGTCCGGGGGGTAGGTATTGATACGGCGAGTATAGACCATGGACAATCGCGAAAGTTCCTGGCGCACCAACTGCTCAGTCAGGCCAATGTCTACGCGCTTGAAAACGTGGCGAATCTGGACCGCCTTCCGGACAAGGGATTTCTTATTTCGGCCTTGCCCATCAAAATCAAGGGAGGGACGGGCGGCCCGGTCCGGCTTATTGCACAGTTTCCATAAAATCTAGAACGATTGGGCAAAAAGATCAGTGAGGCCGGTTAATTGGATGAGGGTTTATCGACAATATCCGGGGGTTCAGGATAGAGCTTTTGAAGGCGTTCCACCAAGGGTAAGGCCTCGGGGGTGCTTGTGCGAGTCGGCTCGCTCGGGGCGTGCTCCCAGGTCAGGGTCGTAATTCCGGCATCACCCAACAGACGGCGGATGGTTTCTACCATGGCTTCCAGGGTCACATCGGTCCCGGTACGTAGATCGAGGACCCGTTCTTCTTTCTTGGTAGGTGGCGGACCTTCATGCAACAGGGCCCAACAATGATCGAAAAGACGGGTACGCACCTCGTCAGGCACATTCAAGCTTGAGAGGTCCGAAGTACAAAGAGCTAGGACCATCAGGACAAATTGTAAATCGGGCATTTCTGGATTGTTGACGTCTAAGGACTGCATGCTCAATCCTTAACAGACTAAAATAAGGACAGTCAACCGTCCAGAACCAACGGAAACATGGTCTATTATAGACGCAGCCTTAAAACAGTGAGAGGACAGGACCAATGGTAACAATAACCCTCATGGGCCAACTGCAAACTTCCGATGGAGAACGGGACTTCGCCTGCAAGGTCCCCGAGCCCATATCGGTGAAAAAACTCGTCCATCGGCAAGGCCGGGCCCTTAGAGCCATGTTTCAGCTGATGAAGGAAAAAAAGGTCTTTGTGACCGTCAATAATAAGATTGCCAGTGAGGATACGGTGGTTCAGGACGGGGACTATATCAAACTCGTCGCCCATGATGGCTTAGGAGGAACCGGTCTGGGGCCCATGCTCCTATAGGATTCGTAGCAGATTTAGGGGCCTGGAAGGCTTCTTGGCAATGGGAAAAAACGGTTGGACCTTTGGGAGACTCTCTAACAAAAAGGGCTCACCCCTCGTAAGGAGTGAGCCCTTTTTCATTGTAATGGGAATCGTATGAAGGCCGAAGGAATGACTTCCTTATGTCCTTCCTAAGTGTTCCAGGAAGGAACGCTCACTTCTTACTCCCGAGAATCGCGTCCTTGGCGGCTTTGGCAACGCGGAACTTGACCACCCGTTTGGCCGGAATTTTAATGGTTTCGCCCGTTTGGGGATTGCGGCCAAGGCGTGCCTTACGATTTGCCAGGACGAGCTTGCCAATACCAGGAACGGTAAAGGTGTTTTTCGCCTCTTTATAGGCGATCGCGGTTAAGTGATCGAGAATTTCAACCGCTGCCTTCTTGGTGATATCAGCTTTACCAGCCAGGTGATCGGCAAGCTGAGACTTCGTCATTGATTTACCCATATATGACCCTCCTCACTATGATCGTGATGTGGTTGAATGAACTGACGAACCGTATCGCTAAGAGATTTCCGTCTTGAAGAAGAGGTAGGAACAGGCTTGGTGGAAATTGTGAATGCCCATTCGATTTCGCAACTGGAGCCGAGTGTAGCGAAACCCCTAGAATGTGTCAACAACAAAAAGGAAGTCCTGGAGCGGGGTTTCGCCTGAACGACATCGTGCGATGAGGCCTTGAAGTCACAACCTGTGGAAGAGTAGAGTATCGGCACCGAACACAAACAGATTTCGATCTTCAAGCGATAGGGGATTTCTCATGGGTAAAGAGCTGCCGATAGTCGCACCACCTCCGAAACCAGCCACCGAGGAAGAACAACAAACCCTCAGTTATACAAGGGTTTTCTGCATGAATGAGAATTCGCCGCCCCTGCGCCTACTCTTGGACTATCTCAAATCTCGGGGACAAACGCCCCTCCACGCCAAAATGGATAAGGCCGCGCTGGACGATTGGGCCTGGGTCCAAATTACCCTAGGCTATGACCGTGAAAAAAATCCCATTCAATTATTTTGCAGTCGCAATAAAGGCTCCTATCAGGATGTGCTGGAAAAAGAACGTGCACAATTTTTAGAACTCTTGGCCGTCTATGATGATGAAGAAGCCGGGCTCATCCGCCATTATGTGGAAAAGTCGAATTTTCTGGTGACTTCCGGATATACCCAATCGGATATTACCGAAGAGGGTTACGACTTCAATGGATGGATCCTGGAATTCTTTCAAGAAAACTGCAACGGAGTTGTTCAAATCGACGGACATGGATTCTATTCGCCCAAGGGAGACTTGGTCATAGAGATGGGCCAAGAATAGGACCGGTCTCATGGAGTCCCGGCGACCAGAACCGGAACGACTCTTCGAACAAGCCGACCATTGGTTTCAGCGAACCCGTGCGGCACTCCTCGGAAGCCTCCCCTGTGCCAAAGGTTGTACACATTGCTGTATCGGGCCTTTCTCCATCACCTTGTTAGATGTGGAACAGATCCAAGCCGGACTGTCCCACCTCTCCACTGCCGCAAGACAGCAAATTGAGTCTACCGCCCAAGAACAAACCAATGCCATTCAACATTCTGCATCCGACCTCTTCCAAGGATCCCCTTTTTTAGACCGCCTCGACTATTGCCACATCGATTTCCTGGTTGAACAATTTGCACACCTACCCTGTCCAGCACTTCATGCTGACGGATCCTGTCAGATCTATGCCTACCGGCCCTTGACCTGTCGGATGATGGGAATTCCACTCGAGGAAAAAGGCGAAGTACAGGGAGCCTGTCAGGTGCAGACCTTTATCCCCCTGAAACAAGTCACCAAAATATTTCGACAGGAAGAAGACGTCCTGGCCGACCGCGAACGCTACCTCTTAGATTCTCTCAGAGAAGAAAAACCGTGGCTCGGCGAAGAAGTGCTGCTGCCGTTCGGATTTATTCCGAATCTTCTGTCGAAAATGCCTTCACATTATGATTCACAGGAAGAAGCCTAACCGCCTTCCTCCTTGTCTAGACAGGTCCCGAAGGCCTATGGTAAGGTTCCGAGCTGATTGGCAGACGCGCCTGTAGCTCAGCTGGATAGAGCACCAGCCTCCGGAGCTGGGGGCCACAGGTTCGAATCCTGTCAGGCGCACCATTCAAAGCTCCTAGTCTTTCTCCATTTGATAAGGATGTTCAAAAAGGCCATTCATCCAAACGGCTGGTGGGCTTCTTCAACATTCTTCCTCTAGGTGGGCCGTTAGCTCAGCTGGCAGAGCAGCTGACTCTTAATCAGCGGGCCGTAGGTTCGATCCCTACACGGCCCACCAATTTTCCTTCTGTTTCACCTGCTTCTATCCGTGGGTTCGCATCATGAGCCAGACAGAAGGGTGAGTATTAGAAGGTCATCCCTACGTTTCCGAATACTTTCAGGATCACATCAGATGCTACAGGCAATGAGGGACTTACAGTGAACTGTTCCCTTAGAGTCCAACTTCTCCAGTCAAAAGAAACAGCAGGCTTAAAAAATAGATTTAAGTTATCAATTGGATAAAAGTTGTACCAGGACATGACTTTGAATCCGAAAAATTCCAAATTTTCTCCTGCACGAAATACGTTTGTTATCCCTCCGGATAATCCGCCAACCGAGTTTACGATTTTATCATTTGCTCCTTTTCGGATATCAAAGGTAATCCAAGGAAAGGGGAAGGGACTCGGAATGTCGTTGTTGCGATGACCAAATCTCATGATTACTCCCCGTGTTTTAAAATCGGATTCAAATACGACTGGCGCCCCATCACTTGCCCGAAAAATTTGACTGACGGAGGCTGGCCGACTCCATGTTGACTGATAATACCCCAACCGAAGTGTAAGTAAATTTGGATTACCCCATCGCTCCAGAAGAGAACCGCTAGCCCCCTTTTTTTCAAGTTCCTCTTTTCTCTCTTTTGAAACTAGTTCCTTCATCCCGTCAACAAAATCAATTGTATATTCCCAATCTTCAAAAGTTGTTTTGAACGCGACCTTTTCGTTTACTGCGATATTTTGAGTCGCTCCAGGTTGAGCCACAAGACCACCTGCTGTGTTTACCGTTGCCTGCCCATTTCTCGATAGAAACACAAAAGGTTGATCTGCTCTCGCCTCGCCAAAAAATCGTTCTTTGGTGTACCTAAATTTAAAGGACAAAACTCCTGCTAAAACAGCTCTCAAGCTTTTACCTTTCACTTTTCCAAAAGCCTTTTCCCCCAGTACTTTAATGATTTTTCCGGTAACTCCAATTCCTAATTTGTCAAAACCGCCACTTTGAGTAGTATTGGTTTCCAGGAGTTCTCGCTGGGTAGGGGTGTCATGAAAAGGTCGTTCATAGCTAATAGTTATAAGAGGATCTAAGTTATATCCTAAAACTCCTTCTCCAGCGAACGTATGTAATCCTTCCGTTTTGTAATTCAGTAAATTTTCAACCCAGCCTGGATACCAAAAGGATAAGCTTTGGCGATATCTTCCTGTAAGAAAAAACTTCTCTTTTATTGAGTGCCCTTTAAACACATCCTTAACGACCCCTCCAGCGGTTCCCATATTGATATCAACATCGTTATCTTTTCCATACGCGATTGATCCTACCGAGCTTATGGCGAGACAGAGTATCCCTAGGAATAATTTTTTCTTGGTAATGGTGAGATTTCCCATAGTGGAATTCCTGAACCTTCTAAAGCTGTTTTCCTTCAGATTCTTTATTAACACACCTCTGCATCAGATCGGTGTGATGTACCTCACAATAAAAAATTTTCTGGGTAGGGTTCTGTGAGCAACACTATATTCCGCATGATTGGGAGTTTGGCAGGATCTCGCCCAACGGCTCCAGAATCTCAATTTTTCAGACAATAAGCAGACAAATCAGTGTCGGTTGGTCATTTCCAATTCTGACATTTTGTATCTGAGATATGCGACAAACATGAACCGCAATTTTTCAGGCAGGGGACCGCAGGTTTGATTCCTGCACGGCCCACAAAAAATCAACCGCTTAGGTAGGTATTGAACCACAATTATCAGGAAGTTATTTAAAGACGGGAAGGAACTGCCAGAATTGATCCGCAGAAAACACAATTGTGAAGGAAACTTACAGCGTCGTCATCGCCTATATAAATTTAGAGTAGAATGTCTCCGTTTTTTCTCGTGCCACAAAATAATACAAACATCTTTCCGACTAATACCCTAACGTCAAGGCTCCGCCTCGACGAGGGTCTGAATACCCCGACAAGCCAGAATTTGACAGCATGATACTTTGACTGCTCCCCATATCCTCCTTTACCACCACATGGTGCCCTCGTTTCTCCAGAAGCTTTTTGGTATGCGCACACAATCGGCCCTCTACCCGTAATTCATCCGGTTGCCACTGGTGATGGATACGTGGGGCGACGGTCGCGGTCGCCATGTTCATGTTGTGGTCGATGACATTCAACATGACCTGCAACACCGTGGTAATGATTCGGCTGCCTCCCGGACTTCCTGTGATCAGAAACGGCTTCTTTTCTTTTAGGACAATGGCCGGCGACATGGAACTCAACGGTCGTTTCCCCGGTTCGATCGCGTTGGCCTTTCCCCCGATCAACCCGTAGGCGTTGGGGACACCAGGCTTTGCCGAAAAATCATCCATTTCATTATTAAGAAGAATTCCCGTTCCCGACGCCACGATTCCCGTTCCAAAGGCATGATTCAAGGTGTAGGTCGTCGAGACGGCATTCCCTTCCTTATCGACGACCGAATAATGGGTCGTATTGTCACTTTCATACGGGAGGGGGTTCCCGGCAACACCATATTAGAAGGTGTCGCCTTATCCATATTGATCTTTTTTCTTAAATGTGCCGCGTAGTCCTTAGACGTTAAGCCGCTTTGCGGAACGTTGAAAAAATCAGGATCTCCGAGATACTGACTTCTATCGGCATAGGCAAGCTTCATCACTTCCGCCAAAAGATGGATACTCTTGGAACTGTTGTGGCCGAACGAAGCGATGGGATAAGCCTCCAACATATTGAGGAGTTGGATCAGGTGAATGCCACCGGAGGAAGGTGGCGGCATGGAGAAAATGGTATACCCCCGATACGTTCCTTGAATGGGTTGACGCATGACAGGTTTATACGCCTTCAGGTCTTGTAGGTTCATTCGTCCATGATGTTTTTTCATTTCTTGAACGATACGTCTTGCAATCTCCCCCTGATAAAACTCAGAGGCACCTCGTTTCGCGAGTCGGCCTAAGGAACGCGCAAGATCGGTTTGGACCAAACGTTCACCCGGTTCAAAGGGTATCCTGTTCGGTTTAAAAAATATTTTGGCGGTTTCCGGCCATCGAAGTAACTTTTCTCGACTGAACTTCAAGCGTTTTCAGATAAGGGTTCGGAAACGAGAATGCCCTGTTCGGCAAGCTGTATGGCAGGAGCCAGGACTTCCTCCAGGGTCATGGTCCCAAACAAATCCAGTGCCCGTAACAACCCGGCCACGGTTCCCGGAACGCCAACGGCGAGATGGCTGTGCCGCACTTGTTCACTATCCACCGTACCGCCTTCATCAAGGAACATATCACGGGTTGCGTGAAGTGGTGCCTTCTCACGAAAATCGATGGAGGTCACTCGTTTGTGGTTTGCGAGATAGAGAACCATAAAACCCCCGCCCACCAATATTTCCAGCAGAGGGCAAGGTCACGGCTAAGGCAAATCCGACCCCCACGGCCGCGTCTATGGCATTGCCTCCATTTTTTAGAATTTCTATCCCGACCTTTGTGGCCTGTGCCTCTTGGCTCGCCACCATGCCATGGGTGGCAGTAACGGGAGGAATACTGGTTTGTTGACAGTCACCTGTTTTATTTTGAGCGAGGGATGGCTCCAGTTGAAGGAACAAGAAGGTGAAACAATAGAAGAGGGAAACGACACCATTCCATTTCAATTCAGGTACCGATCCTAGGCTGTGAGTTTTACATATTTGCATATCGCTATTGCCCTAACATTTAAACCAATGTTCTCCTCCGTCATGCCCGACGTCCCCAGCTCATGGATGGCGGCTAAACGGAGATACACAACCAATCGCCGGCTTTCTCTTGAAGCCTTTCCTGCTGGGAATCTGATTGGGTATGACCGGGCCAACCTAATACCTAATTATCAGCCCCCTATAACGGCAAATTTTCGCTCATGAAAACACCTCCCCGGGTATTGTCCTCTTTTCGAAAAGTCCATGCAAATGGGACTGGCTCGGGGAGCTGAATATTCCGACGTTCGCCAGCACGCTCTCCCTGTCTACCATGTCGATTGCGGAGGGATGGTAGTCCCTTGGGCCCGAGAGAATACATTGAGAAATCTGCCCTTGCTTTTTGGTAGCTTTGTGCGGGACACAACCCGCATCTTCCTATATATTAAAGGTCCACCATGAACCATTTCCTCGGCAAACTGGACCACCCCTTCTCATCTGTGGGGAACCACAGCAACCGGATACCTGGAGAACCTTTTATGTCCGAATTCGACAACAACACGTTTCGGTTAGCGGTAGAACAATTCGACCGCGCAGCTGATTGCATGAACCTGGATGAAAACCTACGCCAACGACTCAAATTGCCCGAACGGTCCATGATTGTGAGTCTCCCCATACAGTTGGATAACGGAGACGTCCGGGTTCATACCGGATACCGTGTGCAGCATGACTCGGCTCGTGGTCCAACGAAGGGTGGCATACGCTTCCATCAAGATGTCAATTTAGGAGAAGTGTCTGCCCTGGCGATGTGGATGACCTGGAAATGTGCACTCGCCGGTCTGCCGTATGGCGGAGCCAAAGGCGGTGTTCGAGTGAATCCGAAGGAACTGAGTCCAGGTGAGCTCCAACGCCTCACACGCCGTTATGCGGCCGAGATACTTCCAATCATCGGACCGAATATCGATGTCCCGGCTCCTGACGTCGGAACCAATGCGCAAAATATGGCTTGGATTATGGACACCTACAGCCACCAAGTTGGCTACGCGGTTCCTGATGTGGTCACCGGAAAGCCGATTTCTATTGGAGGTAGTCTCGGTCGAGAAGATGCGACGGGACGTGGCGTCGTCTATGTGACTCTTGAAGCCATGCAACACCTTGGCATCGATTTACATTCATCGACCATCGCCATTCAGGGTTTTGGCAACGTTGGCTCTCACACGGCTCTTATATTTTCGGAGTTAGGCGCCAAGGTCATCGGCGTCAGCGATTACTCTGGAGGAATCTATAACGCCAAAGGATTGGATGTGAAGGCACTCGCGGATTGGTATCAAATGGATAGACAGCGATCATTACGTGAATTCAAGGGAGGGGATCATCTCACCAATGAAGAATTACTTGGGTTACCGTGCACGGTGTTGGTGCCTGCGGCCCTATCGGAGCAGATCACGGCACACAATGCCTCCAACGTCAAATGTAAGATATTAGTGGAGGGAGCAAATGGTCCCACGACGTTGGAAGCCGATCACATTCTTATCGAGAACGGAGTTTTTATCATTCCCGACATTTTGGCAAATTCGGGTGGCGTCATCGTCTCATACTTGGAATGGGTTCAAGGTGCGCAGCGCTTTAACTGGGAGGTGACAGACATTCAGGATCGTCTCAAAGATATCATTACCAAAGCGTTTCGCCGCACGCTGGAATTTGCACAAGCCCACCATGCTTCGATGCGGATGGCCGCCTTGATGAATGGGATCGAACAGGTGGCGCAGGCTCATTCGGTTCGAGGATTCTATCCTTAACAACCTGTGCAAACATCACTCGTCCCCATGGAGTGTCCGTACGTATCCATGACCAGAATTCAAAATGGGTTTTGTCGCCTTTTCGCATGGAACGAAACGTTGGAGGCCTTGACACGAGAATGGAAATCCAAAAGATTGTCATTCACAGGTCGTAGGTTCGTTCCCTACACGGCACACCAGAACCAGCAATAAATTTGACATCCCTACCAACGCCTTTATTTTTTTACAAATTTCTCAATAGATTTTAAGAACTTGTCACGTTCTTAACTTTATTCAATTTTCGTTTCTCTTCCTCCTCACTTCCTCATTCGTTATTCCTCGTTTTAGATGTTCTAGCTTTCCAAAGGCTAACTATCTTTCAGTGAACATGTGACCTTGTTCATACCCTCGTTCCTGAAGGTCGGGTTACAAGTACATCAGAAGCACTCAATGAAATAAGAACCGGATAAACATGATACGAGTTTTATTACGTATCTTTAGGTAAACAAGTCTAGGAAGGAGGACAGTCATGACAGAAACGAATTTCCAACGAAATAAATCGGGTCAGATAATAGGCCTGCAACACCTCTCAGATCCACTTGAGGGGTCTGGACACAACATGAGTGCCCTCTCAGTGGGAAAGGCCTATCTCAAAACCGTCGCCACGCTGTACGGTCTGAATCCCCAGTTGATAGACGCAATGGATCAACCAATGCTTGGAGAATTTCAACCAACGGAGCAGGAACAGATAAAACTTGTCAAGGCTCAACCTATTCGATCATTTACGGTGTTGACCTTTCAACAAACTTTTCGGGGTCTTCCGATATGGGAAGGAGGAATAGTCATTCGCATGCAGGGACAGAACCATATTGTCACAGGCTCTGCTTGCAATGTTTTTCAAAACCTTGATCTCCCTGCGGTGAAAGAACTTCCAATTGATAGACAAAAGAAGTGCGATGGGTTACTTCAACAACTCTCAAAAAAAGCGCGACTAACCAAGTTTTCAGTCAATGCCAGCCGAGACCTGATATATCGCTATGAGGCTGACCGTCGGATCGCCCCACCTGAACATGGGGCCCCTGAACACAGCAAGAGTGAGTACTTAATTCCCCAGCTGGATATTGGCGAAGTCCCGACAAGTATTAGAAACAGCACCTTTCGATATGTGCGAGAAGTGCTCTTTACAACCTATTCGAAGGAGATAGGAGATCTGAATTGGCGTGCCTTCATTGACTGGCAGACGAACGTCGTTCTTTACCTTCGTCCACTTGTCGCTGATGTTGATGGATCAGTTTTTCGAAATGATCCAATCTCGCTCTCAGGCAATCCCCAGGCTGACCCAACCGCACCCGTCGCTCTGTTGGATGCTCAACGCGAATTGGTTACCCTCGAACGCTTGATCTTACCCGGCGGCGGAATTCCTGTGGGCCTCTCCGGCAATTTGGTGGCAGTTCAAGACCTTGATCCACCCAATATCGCCCCACCAACAGAACCCAATGGTGCGGCTGCAGTTTTTCACTATCCTGCAGATAGCGATAACTTTGCTGCCGTGTGCGCCTACTATACCCACGATTGGCTTTATCGGTTAGTCGAGACCCTTGGATTTGACTTGAACTCCTACTTTGACGGCGCAAGCTTTCCTGTCCCCGTCGATCACCGATGGTTGAATATCGTCAATGCCCAAGCTCCTGGCAATGCGTTGGGCGATGGCATTTTACGGTTTCGGTATTCACTCGCTGATGGTGGCTCGACCGTCGGCATTGCCTGTGACCCAAGAGTGGTGGCCCACGAGTTCGGGCATGGCATTCTATGGGACCACCTCTCCTCACCTAATTTTGGATTTGCCCATGGTTTAGGTGATGCCTTGGCTGCTATCCTGTTCGACCCTGAGAGCCAAGCGCCAGACCGTTTTCGAACCTTTCCATTTAACAATGTCATTCTCCGACGCCACGACCGTGCAGTTGCATCTGGTTGGGGATTTGGCGGCAGCATGGATATTGGAAGTTATTTTTCGACACAAATTGTTTCCTCTGCAATCTATCGAATGTATCACTCCTTGGGGGGTGGCAGCACTTCTCTCAAAGAGCGCCAACATGCAAGCCGATATACTACGTATTTGATGTTGCAAGCGGTTCCCCTGCTCTCTGGCATCGTTCCCAATACAGCTATTGGATTTTCTAGTGCCATGCAGGAATCTGATCAGGGAACCACAGACTTTGAAGGATTTTCTGGAGGTTGGGCTCATAAAGTCGTGCGGTGGGGTTTTGAAAAACAAAATTTATACAATGGCACCCCTCCCGATATCGATATATACATTGACGATGGACGGAAGGGCGAATACTCCTATCCCTCAGATGTGGTAACCCCACCGGATGTGTGGAACCGGCACCGCCCTGACGGTGGGACCGATCATGAAACCCCACGCTCTGATATGGAAAACTATCTCTATATTCGCGTCGGCAACCGCGGGAGTCATTCGGCATCCGGGGTTAAAGTTCAAGCTTATCGAGCGACTGCAAATAACGGAAAGCTATGGCCCGACGACTGGACTGACCTGGGAGATGCTGTCCTTTCTGCGCAGCCAGTACTGCCAAATGACAGTCTGATCGTAGGTCCTATTCCTTGGTGTCCTGAAGAGCCATGCGAAGAGCGGATCCTGGTAAGTGCATCGGTCAAAAGAGATCGCAGTAACATTTCCACGATCTCCGGAACCGTACCGACGCACCGGCTGGTGAATTCGGACAATAACATCGCCCTCCGTAGGATGGAGATCAACTGTCCTCATGATGATAAACGTTGTGAAGACAGTGGGAAAATTTATCGATATTCGGTTAAATTTGTATGTGGTTGTTCAAAAGGCAACGTCGTAGCCGCCGGGAAATATTTTACAGCAATCAATGTACGCAACACTTCTAACGAACCAATTGTATTTAAAAAGCGATTCTCCGTTGCACTACCAGGCGAGAAACCAGGTAATGTCACTGAACAATCTTCCAACAAGCTTGGCCCCTACGAAGCACTGGAGATCGATTGTGAGGACATTGCTCGCCACAACCGTGTCTCGGAATGTTGTTTCCTCAAAGGGTTTGCCGTGCTTGAAAGTCAGATCGAGCTTGATGTTGTAGCAGTCTACACAGCGGCCAAATCCGACGGAGAGGTAGAAACCATTGACGTTGAAGAAATTCAACCGCGCATGGTCAAAGAAAAGCGCCGGATTCCGCCACCACCGGATGACAAAATTCCACCCAGGGAACGGCCAAAATTGCCAGACCTCGTACCAGTAAAACCGTTCCCGCCTGGCCCACCCTTCTTTCCCTCCAACTACTGTGCCTCACCACAGGAAGTACGGGTAATGGTCCGCAATCAAGGCGAAGGACCAGCTGGGCCATCAACAACCCGAGTGGAATACCTTGATGAAGGCATAATAGAAGAACGGCCAACACCAGCCTTGAATCCAGGAGACGAGACCACCTTATCCTTTCCTGGTGCCCTCGGCTGCAAGGGTGAACTCTGTCACATTCGAATCACCGTGAATGCCAATCCTGCGGACGGGGTGATGGAGTCCAATTCTACCAATAATACGGATAACAGTAGTTGCGCCTTTGCAAGCTAGAGATCACCGCATGAATACCTAGGTAGACCTGCAACAAATTCAAGCTTGCCCATTATGACTGTTAGCAGAACCAGGCCAGGAGGACCAATCCTTCTGGCCTGTACTGTTTGACCATCTTTTCTACTAAAATAATTCAGGGAGGAACACTCTCGAAACTAAGATTAAGTGGCAAAGATGCAAAAAAAATAGGGAATGGGTTGGCACATAACGGACAGATGCAACAAACAATTGACAGAATAGGGGAGAGTTCTTCTTTCGTGGACTAAAATAATTCTGCTGCACCTGTAATTGGCGAAATGCCCTTACGCCTCCCTAAGCACAACCTACTCGTGATCTGGAAATAGGGGGACATTCTACTTTATTTTCTAGATTCTTGTTTCCAAGGACGGGTCGAAGGAGAACATGCCCTATACGGCTTTTGTTAAGGGGTCGGGAGTCTTTTTGACATCAATTTTCCTTGTGAACAAAACCTCTGCAGGATAATTTTTCTCCTCTATACCTTCTTCTCCAAACCTTAAAACCTTCCATTGATTGAAATCTTACTTCTACCTGATAGTCGGGCTACGGCACCTTGGCTTTTTCTTTAATATTTCGCCCCTGGCTCAGAACGAGCCAAAAAGTAGAATGTCCCCTATTCCCTATTCCTGTCCCCTATTCCACGTGGACATCATGAGAATTATCGTCAGCCTGGTTCTGTTGATCGGGGGAGCCCTCGTCCTCATGGCTCCCCTGGTATGGGAGGCAGAGGTCAACGAAGAGTTACAGAAGATCGCGGCCGGATGGATCGGCGCGGTTTTTGGGTATTGGTTCTTCTAGCGGACGTTCTATCTGCCAATTCATGGTGGGCCGTTCCGGTTCTGTTGGGTTCATCCTCTCCCTCAGATCCTGTTCTCAAACCTCCAACACCTGTTTTCTGCAACCTCGTTTTTAAGCTCACCCGCGCCTTTCCCTTTTCTTTCTTTTCTCCCCTATCCCCTTTTGCCTGTGACAAGGGTAACAGACAACCTGGAACAGTTGGTTTATACAAGAGGTACCAACACTATTTCACGAAGGAGGCATCCCATGGCCAACAGCTACTTTAAAGTCTTAGGATATCAAGTGAATTTACGTAAGATCTCCGGAAAGATTCCAGGGTTTAACTTCTCCCGGATTATCAGTTTGCAGACAAATCCGAAACAGCACGGGCATTATGCCCAGGGCACCGTCTACTTCGGGGCCGACATGGCGCCACCCATCGGCAAGTTCAAAAAGACCGGCCCCTTGGCCACGAACACCTTTCACGTGACCCTTCCGATGGATTATTTTGACGATTTCTATGCAATACTTCGCAGTGAAAAGCCCCTCTTCTTGAACTACACGGCTCCGATTACCTATGAGGATGCTGCGGTGGGGGCCACCGGTGATATTACCGGCATCATCCTACAGACGGAGAACGAACCGATCGGGGAAGGGGTCGACACGTCCGGATAATGTCCCCCATATGATTCACGCCGCGGATGGCCTGGGATTGGACCGAAAGCCGGTCTTCCCTCTTTTGAGTGAGGGCCGGCAGTAGGGAAAAAATGCCTGTGATGAACAAACCGCCCGCTTAGGGAGAGGCGTCGGGGGTTTCTCAATTTTAAAGACCTGAAATTCGGCTGTTGCGGAACGAGTACGCTCTTCCTCGCTGGTGAAGGTGACGATAATCGGATTATTCTGCGGAATCTATGTCGGTGCAAGACAGATACACGCGCCCGGTTTTTCCTGTCTTGTTCCACAGTCCCGGCCCAGTTGATTTTAAATGTGACGTTCAGATTTTTCGTGCCCGGTACCGTGACCGTAAATGGAAAAAGGCGACATTCTACTTTTCTAGCTGTAAACGATCACGGGGATTCAAACGAACATCCACCCCTCACCATTTGAAGGTGAGTTCCTCGATTCACGATATGACTTAATGTCTTCACCTCCATGTCGGTCATTGCGGTATATACCCAAAACAACCAAAGTCAGGTTCGGGGAATGGACAGGTTCAATCAAAATTTAGAAAATCTCCTTTTTCTAGGGGGATCATGGTCTGAAGATACCTGCTGCCGCTGGAATGAACCCGCCCCGGCAGGTTCCGCCGGTGACAGGCCCTGCCATGACAACCGGCGGGGCAAAGGTCGGAACGGGACCGGCCCCCATGACATTTATCAACATACAACTGGCCATACATTGAGCAAACCGTCCGCCTACATCCGTGGCAAATTTCATGACGGCATGTTTGGCATCCTGAGCATTGGCGGCCTGACCAATCCTCGATAGCACCTGACTGTTCAACTGTGGGGGCGACATGGCTGCGAGTTTTGATGAGGGCATGGTCGAAAGGGGAACCGGAACGTTGGGAATGGGCGGTGCTTGCGGTCCAGGAAATGCCGCAAAGGACGGGTAGAAGGGAAGACCGGGGATCATGACGAACCGGGCCCATTGCTTCCAAGATTCCTCGAAGGCTTGATTCCACCCTTGCGCAATGGTTTTCGAAGCACCGGCCGCCTTTAAAGCTTTTTTAATCAGACCCTTAAACGAATATCCGCTCTTTAACACACCCGGTGTTCCAATGGCTTTCACCGCCATGACTTTGCATTTTCGGCTATCGATAGAGACCTGTAGAAACCAATTGCGTGCTTCCTGGCGCGCAGCAGAACTGGCCACTTTACTCCATTTGGTCCATTGATTGGTTCCTCCGGATACGGACGGCATAATCTTTCGCTTCCTGCCGGTTACCTTCGAGGCCACGTTTCGGGCGGTTTGTTCGATGTGCCGTTTGGTGTTGAGGGCTGCAGCACGAACCGACTTCTTGGCCTTTCCTGCCTGAGTGAAGGCCTGATTCCTTGCGGATTTGGCCTTGGACCTGGCCTTTTTAAAATTTCTGTTCGCCGTTTTTTTCATACGGTTGAACGTCTTTTTAAAAATGCCCCTGGTTCGAACGCCACTATAGGTCCCAGTGGCCTCCAGGCTCTCACCGCCCGGTAATAGTAACAGCACATAATGATTGTCCTGTTCGTCTTCGGATTCCCCGGGGACGGACATGGCCATGGCCTCATCCAACTCCAATTCATGTCGGCTTTGTTTGGCTTCGATGAGCCAAGCTGTCTTCCGCTCGTTCGATAACAACCGAATCCATTCTTCAGCCGGTTCCACCGAATAGACTCCCGCCTCAACTAACTGGTCCCGCCCATCGGAAGAAATAAAATGTACCGGCATCTCCAGTTCCACGGTGGTAAGGGGATCGACAAAGACCGCCTCTGATGGCGTGGCCAAACTCAAGGAACCCATGATGACGCACAGGGTGAACAGCACGTAAAGGTGTTTCATAACCAAAACCTCATTCCTCAACAGACATGATTGCCGAGCCTGAAGGCTAGGCGGTTTTCTGGATGATGTCAAGCCATGGGCTACGTAGTTCACACGCGGGGGGGCATGGGGTGGAAGCAAAGGAAAATAACAGAATGGTCCCAAACGGTGATAGGTTTTTGCTGATAAAGACAGTTTTATCTAAGAAGGACGGAGTTTTTCTGGGCTGTTAGACTGTGTCGTGCCACATTGGTGGGGGAAAGGGACCTTTACTTTTCTTGCCTTAGTTGCCCACGGGAATTCGGACTAGCATCCAACCCTCTTTATTTGGGAGTCCATTCCTGCCCACTCTCCCTACCATAGGAGAATACCTCGATTCACCATTTGACCTGACGACTTCACCCTCCCCTCGGGAATCGCGGTATTCATCAAAGACAACCAGAGAGAGATTCACTTGATGAATGTAATGCTTTTACGTATTCTTCACGCTCACTTGCCGTAATGGCTACTCATTCGTGGGAAATAAGGGAGTCGTTATGAAAACCGTTAATCCCGAGTTGCTTGCAAAGCAAACCCAAAAGGGTGACGTCACGCTTGTGCTTGGTGCGGGGGTCTCGCTTTCCGTAGGTCTTCCAAATTGGGATCAACTGGCCCAAAGGGTTTGGGAAAAGGCCCTGCCTAAGTTGCCCTCGCCCTGGGACATTGAAGACGACCTGTCCCCTAAAAGAAATCCGCAATTTCTACCGATTGTTTTTGAGCGTGCCTTTTATGCATTGGGGCCAAATAAGTTCACACAATGCCTTCGAGAGAGTCTCTATGCGGATTTCAAGATGCCACAGGCCGCCACCCTGCGGAAGTCGGACTCGACCTTGGCGGTCATGGCTCGTACCATTTTGCAAGAGTATCGCGCCGGTCATGCGAAACGCATCAAACGAGTGATCACACTCAACGCAGACGACCTCATTGAACAAGCCGTTAAACGACTGTACAACAACAAGTCAGCTATTCTGAAACCTATCACCACGTCGGCCGGACGCCCCAACCTCGGGAGACCTGAGATCCCTATTTATCACGTACATGGGTTTCTCCCGCACGAGAAAAATTGGGCTAGCTTGTTTGGCCTGGATAAACAATGGGATCAAATCCGTCAACTTGCTCAAATCTTTACCGATACCCAATATTGGAGATCAGCGAGTTCGATTCTCTCCTTTGGTAATCGGACGATGGGGAATGCGTTGTTCGACAGCCGGTGCTTGTTCATCGGTTTATCTATGACAGATATCAACGTCTTACGCTGGCTCGCCTTGCGGTATTACGAAGCGGATCAGGTCTATCAAGTCCAACAGCAGTTGCGCGATAAATCTCTGGGGTTAGATCAAGCCCAAAAAGGTTTTGGCGGATTGCTCAAAAAAGCGGTGAGTACACTCAATGACTGGCAATTACAATCCCATTTCAGACAACATTACTGGATCCGCACGGACAAGGCAGATCCCAGTGGTTTTCTTTCTGACTTTCTCACCATTCGGGGAGTGCAATCAGTCTCCCTTTCAAGCTGGAGAGACAATAGCTTGAAGCAACTTATGCGGCAATGCTTTCCACCCATAACGAAAAAACCTAGGACCAAGAAAACACGTAAGAAAAAAGATAATGAAATAAAGAAAAACCTGCCGAAGAGATCTCAGAAGAAATCTCAATAGACATCACCTTATCTTCTTGCTCTTTTTTTGCTTATTGAACAGCACCCTCTCATTCATCACTTCGATTACCTAATCTACCCATCCTTCAGATGACTGGCCATTCGATAACCGGGACAAACCCTTTCAGTATTGGGAATACCTAGGGAGACATCCTTCTCTCTACATTCGAATTGATGTTCTGTGAACTAGGTCACTGTCCTTTCCGATTTCGTCTGCTACGTTATGGTTATCAATTGTGCACGTCCAAAGTCCCGCCTACCCTTATCGCAGGAGTCGTGTCATGAATTACCTTACCGCTTTGTTGGCCTTTGCCGCTGTAATGATTGTTCTCTCCACCCTGGCCACCGTTGTGGTAGAAGGCCTCCATAAGATGGCAGGGAAGCGAGCCAAGGATTTTCACGGGATGTTGACCAAACTTTATGAGGATGTGATCCAGACACGTCTTGAGGAAAAGGTTCCCGCTAATGCGTTAACTGCGAAGGCCCACGAGTTCGCAGACCAATTGAGAAAAAATCCTGCCTTTCAGAATACCGCACGGGGATTCCTCGAACGAATTCCTTTCGTGAAAGATTGGTTCAAGTCGGACTTCGAGGAACTGACTACCAGACAATTTGCCGAACAACTTGCCCAAACTGAGTTTGGGAAACACCTCCAACAGCAATCCACTGAAACCATTAAGTCCACCTTAGATGTCCTTTCCTATCAATTTGAACGGTATGGCGAGGCCGCTTCTCAGTTTTTTTTGGGACGAGCCAGAGTACTCTCAGTGCTCGTCGCTTTCGTGCTTGCGCTTTCACTCAACGTGGATGCGATTAAACTGTATCGTTCTCTTGCCAGGGATACATCTTTGAGCGACAAGGTCATCACCAGTCTCGACATTGCGAAATTAGAACAGGCGTATCTTGAAAAAATTCAGACTGCAGGCAACGAAAATCAGAAGAATACGGTCAAGGATGAATACAACGAGGTTTTAGAAAGTATGCGTCACGAGTCTCAAAGACTGGAGGGATTGGGCTTACCGATCGGTCATGGATACTTCCCCTATTGTGCGTCAAACTTGGCTTCGACTCCCAATGGAACGTTGAAAGACTCCCGATGCAAGGGAATTAAACCCTATGAGGAATTTAAGACCCCCCTCATTGGTCCGATCACGACATGGCTGTATGCCTTTTTTGCCTCAATGGGGTCACGTGTCGTGGGAACGCAGGATGGAATTGCCTGGCTGTTTTCGGTGTTGCTTACCGGAGGTCTGATTGGGCTCGGTGCCCCCTTTTGGTTTCGCGCATATCGATTTATTGCCAACTTCATTCCCAGCATCAAACTGTCCGAGAGTATCTTGGGCCGCAAGAAAAAAACGGCAGGCGAAAACGCCGATAAAACATCTCAGGACAAAGACGGACTCTCTCCAGATGACCTTCTGGAAGCCTTTGTGAAGTCAAAAAGCACGTAAGGATGCCTGGCTGTTTAGCACAATTGGACAAATCAAATTACGTTTTTATTGAAAAATCCTAGTTCAGCCAATGGGTCGTTTCTTCGATGACCATAAGGTTTTTCTCAAAGCAAGAGTCACCACCATCTTGATTAAGGCTTAGAGAGGTCCTCCAGATTCGAATAGGAGATTAAAACAAGACGCTCGCTTGTCTATTGCCGAATGGTCTGTTGAACCATTCGGTTTGCTATGACGAATGGGGGGAGCTGTTCGTGGAGTGCTACGTTTAACACCTGCCGAACCGTTTCTTCAATTTTTTGAAACCAGGGAGCCAGTTTTCTCTCTTGTCGGATTTCTCGCACATATAAATGTATGAGTCCTCCTGCGTTTAAAACATAGTCTGGGACATGGAGAATGCTCTGATTCATTAATTGAACCGGACCCTTCTTCTCATCGAGAAATTGATTATTCGCTCCCCCAGCGACAATCTTTGCGCGAACCTGAGGGATTGTCTTGGCGTTCAAGCCCCCTCCTAATGCACAGGGTGCGAAGATATCGGCTGAGACCTGATGAATGGTTGCAGGGTCGACAACCGAAGCGTTCCAAGCTTGTTGTGCTCGCTTCACCCGGGCGCGGTGGAGATCACTCACACACAATTTAGCTCCTTCTCGGTGAAGGAGATTTCCTAAATTCCATCCCACTTGGCCGACTCCTTGAATCGCAACCAGCTTTCCTTTGAGGTTTTTGGTCCCAAAGACCACTTGTGACGCGGCCCGCATACCGGCAAGAACACCCTTCGCCGTTGACAAGGATGGATCCCCACTGCCTCCCAGTTTTGCCGTCGTTCCCGTCACATATTCGGTTTTCTCTCGGACAATATCTAAATCGTCTGGAGCAATCCCGGAGTCTTCCGCCGCGTAATACCGTCCACGGAGTGATTCGATAAACTCACCCATGGAGAAAAACAACTCTCTGTTCTTCTCCCGTAAAGGGTCTCCGATCATGACGGCCTTTCCCCCGCCCAATGGCAACCCAGAGATGGCGGCTTTGGCAGTCATGGCCGGGGCCAATCGGAGAACATCGTTCAAGGCCTCTTGCTCGTTTCGATAGGGCCACATCCGAATACCACCCAAGGATGGGCCAAGATGGGTAGAATGCACCGCAATCAGGGCATGCAATCCAGACGTGGCATCCTTCCCAATCACCACGGTTTCAAAACCTTTTCTCTTAAGCTGTTTTATCTTGAGCATGGGTTGTTCCTAAGAAAGCTCTTCATGATTTCCCTCGACTCGCTGCCTTTCCTTGACATTTGCGGTCGCACATTGAACCCACGAAAACGTTCTTACCATTCCATCCACTTCGTGGAGGTTTGTCCTGTGACCTAGTTCATAGCCGTTCTCCAGAAGCTATGCCATCATCGTCAGAATAACTCGAAGAATAACATGGGTAGTTGATTTCACCTAATTGACTTTTACATAGTTTCTCGGTAGTAATTCACACGCTCCAATTTATTCTGTCATCACTCACCCATACATCACCTACAGGTTCTCTTTTCGACCGAGAACCAAGGAGATCGACCATGCCTGCTCGGAATTTTACCGTTGCCGATGTCGTCAATCATGGGGTCAGTCACCCCGCCATTGCTAAAGCAGTCAAACTGGATCTGACGGCTGAACAAGACCCCGTCATCATGGCCACGGCCTTCAAAAAAGCCGCGACTCTCGCGACTCCGAATAAAGGGTTGCTCGTCGTCAAGCCGACGATATTTAAAACTCCCCTGGCGACCGCCACCGCCCTCATCAATGCCAAGTATAAATCGCTCGGGGGGACCAAAGGGTTTCTTGGGAAGGCACTGACTCCTGTAAAATTGGGCCGAGATCGAAAAGGCTATTTCCGTCATTTTAAAGGAGGTTCTATTTATTGGTCTTGGACGACCGGGGCCCATGAAATCCATGGACTTATCCGAGCCAAATGGTCTGCCCTGAAAGGTGAGTTGGGACTTTTGGGATATCCGACCACGGACGAAACGGTCGGGAGGGATCTAAACAAAGAAGGTCGGTTCAATCATTTCCAACGTGGCTCCATTTACTGGCACCCCAAAACGGGTGCCCATGAAGTCCATGGTGCGATCCGGACAAAATACTTGGAGTTTGGTGCCGAGAGTAGTGTCTTAGGCTATCCCCGGACCGATGAAACAAGTACCCCAGATAGAATTGGACGGTTTAATCACTTTCAACGAGGGTCTGTCTATTACACCCCGTATACCGGGGCGCATGAGATTCACGGACTCATTCGACAAAAATGGGCTGAAGGTGGATGGGAACGGAATGCCGGCCTTGGCTATCCCATCACTGATGAACGCATACCGGATCGGCGTCTCGGCTTTACCTTTCCCCTCGTAACTCGAAAACCTTTGGTTGCCGTTCCGAATGATGTGTTTCATTTACCCAATCTCGTCGCCACACCCGGCATGGCGGCTCCGAAACCAACCGCAAAAGTCCTGGCCGCTACGCCAACCATGACACTGACCCCGAATGGACTCACCACAAGCAGGTCAGCCACCGCACTCAAGGCGGTGAAAGGAGTCAAACTCAAGGGCAACATCGCGATCAACCCAAGCATTCTGGTGTTCATTCCGACCGGAGAGAGTCAGGCGGCCAAGGAGTCGGGGCCGAGTCAAAATCGTTACGTCGATTTTGAAAATGGGCTGTTGTTTTGGAAACGTGGTGAGGCGGCAGCCTCACAGCTTCTCCCCTGGGTGAAAACGAAGGCTGGAGCCAAAATGCACTTGACGACTCAAGAGGCCATAAACATTAGCGGTTCACGAACGAGAACCGCCTTAAATAGAATGGGTGGCTTACGTGTCCAAACGATGACGTTCGCTGGCACCACCAGATACTCTTTTGACGGCACAGGTGTCCACAATCGGAACCACCGCGTCAATATCCTCTTACGCGGCAAGGGCGCGCTGCACGCCAGAACCGTCACCGTGGAGGCTCGATACGAGATATCCTTTGATCCCATGTCGTACCGGGTGGTCGGCTATCTCACAAAATGGTTCTTGCTCTCCTCCACGGGATTTGGAACGGCGGCTCTTAAAGCGCAACTGCATACACTGCTCGACCCTCTTCTTTGGGTAAAATTTCCTGTCTTCAATATTCCGAAACAAGGGAAAGTCTTTCTTCCCGTCCTCTCTGTCAAAACCATGAATGATGGAAATGTCAAAATCTTTATTGAGCCCTGAGCCCAACGAGGGACTGCCTATTCGAAGTCAAGGGGGATATTATGCCGACCACCACACGTAAAACAAGGACTCGCACCGTCACCGCGATAAAACGGACCCGAGTGAGCACAACCACCGCCATCCGAAAAAAACCCACAAAAAAGACCCTTGCCTCTCGTCCCAGCAAAACCAGTGCAGCCACCATCCGCCTGAACCCGGTGATGAAAAACCTATCAAGTCTGCCCCTCAGTAATCGTCAAAGTACGATCAAACAACTTCGTACCATGAAGGCCACACCGGCAGACTTTGGTCTTGCCTTTGCCAAGGTGTCAAAAACCAACAAGAAACAAGCAGAAAACCTAACCGTCGCCTTTGCAACGGTTATGAAAACCAACGACCAAGTCCGCGGTATGTTTTCACAGTTGGCTCAGGTCAAGACCACCGATCGTCGCGTGGCCTTTTCTGGTTTGCGGAAGGCAAATCGGTCGCGACAGATCGTTCATGCCGTCGGCCTCCTCCCTGCGGCGCAAGGTCGAGTCCTCATGAAAGACTATATCCTGGATACACGTGGCAAACTTGACCAATCGGCTGCCGATGATGTCGCAGGATGGCTCGCCGATACGGGAAAGCTCATTCGCAAAAAAGGAACGGTGATCCCGCCACCAGACTCTCCCCTGGATAAACCCCTGGTCGACTTTGTCGAAGATGTTGTCGACACGGTCTCTAACGCTGTCACGGCCGTTGTCGATGCGGTGGTTGATGCGGTTGGGAGTATCGTCAAGGCAATTGGCAAAGCCGTGAAGGATATTGTGAATTGGACCATTGATCGCGTTGCCGACCTGGTCCAAGCCCTCCTCGCTGCCGGCAAAACCATCAAGAACTTAGTCCAAGGGGCGCTCGAAGCAGGGTTTGCCGCCCTCAAGCAAATGATCAAAGGCATCCAAGCAGTTGGTAAGGCCGTGTTCGATGTCTTGAACGCCGCGGCCAGCTTCGTCCGGTCAGCGGTCAAGTCTGTGGTGAAAGCCTTGAAAGAAATTGGGGCGAGCATCACAAAATTTTTCTCCTGGCTCGCCAAAAAAACCTTAAGTGTCGTGAAAAAGTTTGTGCAGGCGCTCATTGATATCGGAGAACAAGTTGGAAAAATATTGGTCGAAGCCGTGAAGTTTGGAGCTGCGTTGATGAAAGGTGTCGTGCAAAGCCTCATTGCGGTTGGAAAAACCATCGGAAAAATTCTCGTAGCGGCCGTCACGAATCCGTCAAGACTCTTGGACACCGTTGTTCGATCGCTCCGAGACCTCGGAAAAAGCGTCGGGACGATTCTCAACGATATTAAAAAACAAGGACTGCAATTTGTCCGCCGCGTGGCCGCTTCCGTGGGGCGTATCGGAGCCACCTTAGGTGATCTCGCCTCGTACATCGCACGAGCAGCAGTATCCGTTGCCAAGCAGGTTGTGGCCGGGCTGTTGGACATTGGTAAAACCGTGGGAGACCTCGTCACCAATATTGCCAAGTCAGGCTTTAAAGCGATTCGAAAAGTCATTGATGCCGCGTTTGATCTCGGTCATTCTCTGATCCAAGTCGCGAAAGGCCTGCGAAAGATAGCCGGAAACCTCCTTACACAATCGGTCAAGGCTATTTTCAGTCTCGGAAAAACCCTTGCAGACTTCACGCTCGCGACCATGTCGGCCACATACGACTTGGCTGGAAAATTACTCGACGCGGCCATTAAAGCAGGAAAAGCCATTGGGTCGGTACTCGGGGAAGCGCTCAAGCTAGGGTACCTCATTTTCCGTCGTACCCTTGGCGCGGTTCTTCAATACGCAGGACCGTTAGGCGATGTCTTTGATTGGTTACTCACACAAACCGAACACTTAGCAGCCCATGCCTGGAGGGAAACCATTAATGCCATGCAGGTCTTGGGTCGATCAGTGCGCGAGGCCTTGGATTGGGCCAAAAAGAAATCCCAAAAGGCATTAGAAACCGTCATTGCGGCAATGGATAAAGCAGGCATGGTCATGGCCGACGTGATTGCCTGGGCGCAATCCGCAGGCGAGGCTGCTTTGAATGCTATTGGCGAGCAACTCTATAAAGCCGGACGGACGGTGGACTATATTCTACTCTGGGTCGAGAAAGACCTTCTGGAAGGGGTGCGAGCGGTAATCCATGGCATGTATAAAGCAGGAGCCACCGTGGCAGAATTAATGGCCTGGGCAGCCGAGCGAACCTTCGAAGTCATTAAAGACGTGACGCAAGAACTCCTTGATTTGGGGGTGACCCTGACCGAACTGATCGCCGATACCATCGCGCATCCTCAACATGCGCTCCAAAACCTGGTCAAAGCATTTGAAGAACTCGGCCAATCAACGAAAGATATTGTTGAAGCTGCCATTCTGCAACCCACGGAAGATGCCGCGCGCCGCGTGTTCGAAGCCCTCAAGGAATTGGGACGCACGGCGAAGGAAGTGATGATTGCAGGCCTGGAACTTGGTGGCAGTGCAATCGCCCTCGCCTTCACCCTTATTCTCGAATGGTTCCCTGGTTCGTACCGTCCGTTGACCGAACCCGAGCGTATCGAGGCCAAGAAGGTTTTTGGCAATTCCATTGAATTGGATAAGGTCCGCCTCGCGGAACTCTCCCTGCCGGTTGACCTTATTCAATTAGTCAATGAGGAACGTCCCTTTACGACGATGTATTTGATTAATTTTGCCTCGTGGAATGATCTCTCGCCGGCGACCTTAATCCACGAACTCACGCATGTCTGGCAAGGTGTTGTAGCCGGTCCAGTTTATATGGTGGAGGCCCTGGAAGCTCAGGCCGACTTGGGTGCGGCGGCCTATAACTATGGATACCCTGAAACGACGGCTGGACATCGATCTGGAGAAGGGGGACAAGCGAGTTTGCTTGCGGCTAATGGAGACTTTGACTCCTTTAATCGTGAGCAACAGGCTAACATTATCGAACATTACTATGTTCGCAAGTGCATCGACAAAGATGAAGTCCCCAAGCCGGATGTCACAGCTTGGCAACCCTACGCAGATGTCGTCCATGCCTAAGCCCAACGTGTGGGCCGTTGCCGGATCAAGGGAGGCACTCCACGAATTGGCTCCCTTGATCCAGGCGCATCAAGCCGCTCGTCCAGTTAAGACTCTTCTCATTCATAAGAGAACTCATCAGCTTTCTGAAATCGTCAAATCTCCTCTTCTCGATACATTGGCCGGTCTTCTTATCATCGGCCCGCGAGCACAATCCCCAAGAAGAGCCCTACCCGGCCTCTTTCTGTCAGACTCCCATGGCAGGCCGATCCCGGTGGGCTGGCTACCGGAAGTACTCCCTCAATTACAGACCTTTGCCGAATCCGCATCGGCTGTTGTTCGCCGGGCCCGCACTACGGGCCCTCTCGGACCGGTGGCCCTGTTAGGTCAATGGGAGGACCGCGCGATCCGAATGACCGCTCAAATGGAGAAATGTTTTGCCGCAACAAAGAACAAGGTGAAAGTGTTTCGTTGGACCTCCGAACGAATCGTTCGTCGTGATTTATTGCCCGCCTTAGGGATAGGGATGGGTGCTGCTCTGTATGTGGGACATGGTCGGCCCAGTGGATGGGCTGGCTATTCTGGTGTGCGGGCGCGACACCTTCAATATGCTCAGGGATCACCGATTGGCGTGATCTTTTCCTTTGCCTGTGATGTCGCCAATCGATTTAAGGTTGGGCTAAGTTTTGCCGAAGCCTGTGTGTTATCAGGAATCTGCGCGGCCTCTTTTGGCGCAACGAAAGCCACCTTCAATATCAAAAATGCCTATTTGGCCAACAATGTGTGTGAAACTCTTGCTCGGAAATCCAACATCCGTACCTTAGGAGATCTCTTACTCAACTCCGATCTCACCGATAAGCACGCGATCTCTTCCTACCGAATTCTCGGCGATCCCTTGGCTCCATTGATTGGTGCAACCGAAGCCGCCCGTCGCGCCAAAACGGTCTATGCTCCAGCCCCCGATGAACTCATGGCGTATTCGTAATGGGTCGATCCTTAGGCCAGTCCACCATTCACCCCAATCACCTGACCTGAAATATAGCTCGCCTGTTCAGAAGCCAAAAATCCAATAAGTGCCGCGACTTCCTCTGGGGTTCCCGCCCGCTTCATCGGCACGAGTTGTTCCACCTGTTCCGGAGTAAACGACTGTTCAATGGCGGGAGACTGAATGAGCCCAGGCGCCACAACATTAACGGTCACTCCACGATCGGCGACTTCCAAGGCCAGAGATTTCGAAGCACTGTGCAATCCCCCTTTCGCGGCGGCGTAGTTGGTTTGCCCTCTATTCCCTCTCTCTCCGGAAATTGAAGATACGGAAATAATACGCCCCCACCTCATTCGGATCATCGGTAACAACAACGGTTGCGTCACTGTAAAAAATCCACGTAACGACACATCGATCACCCGTTGCCATTGTTCGATGGTGAAGCCTGCCATGGGACCATCATCATACACCCCCGCATTGTTCACGAGGACTTGAATCGGCCCTTCGGTGAGAATCTGATCGAGTGCCTTCTTCGTACTGGCAGCATCCGTCACATCAAAAAAGACCGACTCAGCCGTCCCTCCTCCTTTCTGAATTATTTTCACGATCCTATTGGCACCTTCTTTATTTTGAAAACCGTGAACGAACACATGCTTGCCTTGTCTGGCCAACTCCCGACAAATGGCTTCTCCAATTGTTCCACTTCCACCTGTCACTAACGCACGAATCATGATTGCCTCACTAAATTAGATCCTCCCATTTACAGCCCTACCCTCTAGGCCATTGTGGTCACATCCACCTGCACGTTCTGGTTATTTAAATAGGGCAAACTCACCCGCCCCTGTTGTCCGCTGGCTATCATCGCAAGCAAGGGCAAGGCTCTGGCGGCTGGATTTCCCTGTCGAAGAGACTCCAATTCCATCTGCGACATCAAAGAAGATTTAACATTCGAATCTTTAGACATGGTTACGTGTAAGTTGGCTTGGGTGTAAGGAGTACGGTGATCACTCACCAGAAGCGCGACGGCAAACGGAGCCGTCAACTTTCTGGCCGCAAGAAGTGGAGCAGGAGGTGGAATATCACAAGCAACCAGTAACCCGGATGATTTCATCGACCGCACCTGAACGGACAGTTCAAGCAATCCACTAGTAAAAGAGGCGTCATAGCAAGAAAGACTGGTCGATGCCTGCTGGGATTGCGTCGCGATACTCCAATAACCAGCGGCCGCATTATGTCCGGAGTGATGAAACAACGTCGGTGATAACAGCGGCTTCTCCTGGGCGAGCGAAAGAAAAATATCTTGCAGCACCTGGGACTCTCCTTCTGAGGAGGCAAACACCGTACACACCTCTTTGGGGAGCAACTCAGTTTGCGTCAATGCCTCCTGCGCCACCTGCAGAGACCACCGTACGACATCGCTACTTCGTCGGAATTCATTCGGAGGTAGTAAGGTAGGAATCGGCTCAGGGATACGTGCTGAGGAATACGTCTCTTGTTCTTTCAATACAGTGATTGCGTTCGGCCAGTTTAACAGACCTGGTCCCAATACCCCCACCCCTTGGAGAAACACCTCCATCAAACTTTCCCAATAATGAGACTACAATTGTTTCCACCAAAACCGAACGCATTGCACATGATGTTCTGGACAGGTTCGTCACGACTGTTCAGTAGAATGCAACTGGTCAAAGCCGGATCGACTTTGGTCGTCATAAGGGTGCCTGGGAGGAAAGCATGTTGCAAACACAACCCTGCGATCACCACTTGCATCATTCCCGCTGCGCCCAACGTGTGTCCAGTCCATCCCTTCGTCGAACCACAGGGCACATCCCTTCCAAGCACGCGGGTGACGGCTTGGTCTTCCGTGACGTCATTGGCTTTGGTTCCTGTCCCATGTAAATGAATAAAATCTATGTCGGACGCATCAAGTCGAGCCTGAGCTAATGCTTGACTCATGGCCATGGCAGCTCCCTCTCCACGTGGATGTGGATGAGTCATGTGGTACCCATCCGTACTTTCTCCCACTCCTAAGAGCTTTAGTGAATTGGAACGCCTCTCTTTGGTAGGCCTTTCTAGGAGGACAAACCCTGCAGCCTCTCCAATGGAAATACCATCACGCTGTTCATCGCAGGGTCGGCAGGGTTGTTGGGACAAGAGGTCAAGGGAGGCAAATCCCAACAGGTTCGTTCGGCACAGGCTATCGACTCCTCCCACAATTACAGCATCACAGAGGCCAACATCAATTAAACGAGCTGCACTGGCGAACACCTTCGCACCAGATGCACAGGCTGCGGATATGACCTGAGCAGGCCCGCGAAGTTCCAAGTATCGTTGCAGGCAGTTCCCTACGGAAAACATATTGTGGGTAAAGGCGTAGGTGGAACAAAAGGAACTTGAAAGCTCCCCATGGTCTGGATGCCGTTGCCGATAGGCATGCTCCGTCTCTAGCATCCCGGAAGAATTGGTTCCAATAATTACGCCAATTCGATGTGGTCCAAAACGCTCACGTGCCTCCAAGACCGCTTGAAGAAATCCATCTTGTTGAAGCCCTAATAGCGCCAGACGGTTATTTCGGCAATCAAACGACCGTACTGAGTCCTCAAGAATCAGGGACTCCAAGCCATCAACTGTTCCCACATAGGTAGAGAGATTGACGTCCTCAAAATTACAGGGTCGTAACCCCGACTGATGATTTTTGAGAGCCGACAAGGTCGCCTCGAGCCCTCTCCCCAGTGATGAAACAGCCGTATAGTGAGTGAGAGCCAGTGGATTCATATAAAGAACTTTAACTCTCTACACCCCATGCCTTGAACGACTATGGTGACCTGGACTATTTCGTTCTGTGGAGTTCTATTGCTGCGGCAAGTGATCGAAGCGTAGAGAATATTTTTGTTACTTCAGGGCTTTTGGATTCGAATTTATATCCAAAATCCTGATAGATAACCAGGCCAAGCTCTAGCGCATCGATAGAATCTAACCCGAGGCCTCCTTCAAACAACAGTTCTTCAGGATCAATACTCTTGGGTTCCCTTTTTAATCGAAGGGTGCTGACAATCAGTTCTGCGAGTTCACTCTCAAATGCCGACTGCACCGGACAACACCTTCCAAATGACATGACTGCAGAATCGTTTAGATCTGAAACTGAACCGTTGAGAAAAGGAGTGTAGGCGAAAAGAAAGAGGAAGTGCAAGACTGGAGAAAGTCGGACCTTCCATGACATATTCCAAACTTCAGAGCGACGACTCTCTATTTGTCACACACTTCATACCCAGAAAAGAAAGGTACCAATCAAACGGTCAACATTTGTTACAATAAGCCTGGGAGCCTCGTATGTTCCGATTAACGTATTGGAAACGTTTCTTGTATCTAACCGTCGTCCTGTTGTGTGTCGTCCCGTCTCCGAGTCACAGTCAAGACGAGGAAGTTTCTCGCTTGCCCTTGGCGATGGAAGTGTTTTTAAAAAAACCTAAAGTTCGATGGTACGAGTTACATATTCACCTGACGAATATCAGTTCCTCCACGGTGACCGTCGACCTGACCGAATTACCGTGGAATCCGCCGAATGATTACAGGTGGTTTTCGGCTATTCGCCTGGATGATCAAAACACATCGATTTTGCCAAAGGTTCGCCCATGGAAAATTGGATCCCGGAGAGTACAACTCCTACCAGGGGAATCGATCCAAGATACGATTGCCTTAAATTCACACATTCCCTCTTTCTTGAACAACATTGATCAATTTGGCGTGAAGGTGCAATGGGACTGCCCCCCTCCGGCCCTCAGGCTTGAGTGCAAAGACGGCGCACCCACCTCTATCACCTTTCCAAAACAGGACCCGGGGACTCCAGATGCGTACACTATCAATACCCATACCTGTCGGCAACGGGAAGAAACCATTGGTCTTATCAGCATACCTCCAGATCATCATCTCCTGTTTCTCTTCACCTCTGAATCAGTGATGAAAGACCTGAAACAAATTCAAGCCCTGCTTCTTGAGGTGGATGACTATGTTCGGGAGTGCCAGCCAACTTGGACCAACAGTTGGGCTGCCAGTTTTTTTACCGATAAAAAACTGGCAGGATTTCTTGGGGACGAAAACCATGAGGAACTTTTTAAGAAGGGAACATGGCAACAGATCAACATTGGCCAATACTCCAGTCAAATTCGAAAACTGTTCCGTTTTCCCTGGATCAAAAAACAATCAGATACCCGCTACCTTTCTATCTATGGTTTGAGAAGAACGGCGGCATCGGAATAAGCTCGTTTCCTAGGGAGAAATTTTCGTGATCGACATGGAGATTTTTAGAGAATTTTCATTTGAAGCTGCACATCGTCTCCCCTACGTACCTGAAGGGCACAAGTGTGCCCGATTACATGGGCATTCCTTTCGCGTTGAAATACATATTCGAGGAGGCCTTGATCCAGAAACCGGTTGGGTGATGGACTATGCTGAACTCAAAGAAGCTTTCCAACCATTACACGAGCAGCTAGATCATCATTACTTAAACGACATTGATGGTCTCACCAATCCCACCAGTGAGAACTTGGCAATTTGGATCTGGGACCGCCTCAAAAGTCGGTTGCCTTCCCTCATTCGTGTTGTCATCCGAGAAACTTGTAAAACCGGGTGTGTGTTTGAAGGGAAAAAATAACTTCGCACACCCTCTTCCTTGCCTGAATCCAACCTGTCTTTTTCTCAGCTTATGTGTGTTTGGATTTTATCAGACCCACGCACTCGAAAATAAAAACTCAGGTATGGTATACACGACGTTTTCCAATTAGTTTCTTCAATAATATTTTCTCATAGAACCTTTTATTTCTTCGAATGGAGGAATCCCTATGATTCGTCAAGGTCTTTATTTTCTGGTCTTTTTCATTAGCCTTATAATATTGAGTGCCTGCGCAACCGAAGTACCCCCACCCACAAAAACCCTCTATGATCGACTAGGGGGTAAGAAGGCCATTCAACTGGTCGTGAATGATTTTATCAACACGGTAGGGAACGACACACGAATCACCAACCAGAAAGTGGCCGATCGCCTTGCGTCCATCGATATTGCCAAGTTGAAAGAGTTGGTTACAGAACAAGTATGTATGGCGACTGGAGGTCCGTGCGTCTATTCCGGTCGGACGATGAAAGCCTCCCATGCCGGCCTTGAAATCACGCTAGCGGAATTTAACTATGTGGTTGATGATCTTGTGAAAACCTTGAACGCCTATAAGGTTCCCAATCCAGAGCAACAGGAACTACTGGCCCTCTTAGCCCCGATGAAACCAGATATCGTGGAAGTACCTAACTAAGGGGACTAAACGACAACCGATTGGAAGGGTGTGACAGTGAGGAATGTACCCTGCCGCACCTCATACGCCCTTACGGAAGTAACGGGATCAAGAAAATTTGGAGACCGCCTGGCTTTCTAAGGCTGGCTTAGTATTCAAGCACATCGAGCCACCGTAAGTAGTTGCAGTTATAAAAAGACTCCCGACCCCTTAATAAAAAAGATCTTGACAGGCGAATATTAAACACCTAGGCTACCGCCTGACAGCCATTTTCTGCATTCACGCTAGGTTTTTCGTATGGCGAAAAAACCAAATTCTCGAACACCGCGTACGATTCCGAGGTTAAAAAGTCCTGCACCCGCATCACCCCGGAACCCCGACGTTCTGGTGGATTTCGAGTTTCACCAAGGTCTTTTTTTTATCTCGGTGTCCAATATCGGAGACACTCCCGCCCTAAAAGTCCGCATACGTTTTGACAAAAAATTCCGTGGCTTGAATGGGACCCAAGACATCTCGTCCCTTCCGCTCTTTCGTAATATTGAATTTCTTGCGCCGCACAAACACATCACAACTTTTCTGGATACCAGCGCTGCCTATTTCCGCAGAAAAGAACCCACAAAATTACAGGTAAAAATTGTGTACAAGGATTCTGCCAACAAAACCCATTCGACTACGATACAACATGATTTACATATTTACGAAGATCTTGTATATCTTCCTCAAGACATTAAGGCTTCAGCAGTTCAGGAACCAGGAAGGGTTCTAGAAGAGTGATTGTCTTTTAATGGGAGGAGTACTCCATGGCCGTGTTTCGTGAACAACCCTATGGGAACTTTAATTTTCTCGTCGACGTGGGAACTGGGAACACCGAAAGTGTTCAAGCTGGATTCAGTGAGGTTGTTCTGCCGGAAGCCACCGTCGAAGTCATAGAATATCGAAACGGGAACGACAAAATATCTGCTGTTCGGAAAATTCCAGGCCGAGTCCAGTATGGGAACGTCATACTCAAACGAGGAATGATTGGGACGTTGGATCTGTATGAATGGTGGGACCAAGTTCGAACCGGAGCAGGAAACTACCGCCGTGCAGTTACCATCCAATTGTTGAACGAGGATCGTAGTAGTACCGTTCTTGTATGGAAATTGATCAATGCCTGGCCTATGCGCTATACACTTGGGTCCCTTGTCGCACCTGGCAACGACGTAGCAATTGAATCCATAGAGTTGTGCCATGAGGGATTATTTCTAGAGTAACGTTGGCCCTTTCCTTGGATGCTCACCTCTTGACTGTTACAGGAACCTTGTGAAACCTCCTAGACGTACACCAAAGCTCACTGCCGGCCTCGCCTCCCTTCAACAGACCCCTCCAAACATCTTTCTCAACAAAATCCAAAAGGGCCTTCATCCGATCATCGGTGTCCCCACCTCCATAACTGCCTTTCTCGGCAGGGCCAAATTCGGCCCAGTCAACGAGCCGACGACGGTCTCTAGTTTTGCGGACTTCGAGCGACGCTTTGGTGGGCTCTGGGAAGATGGTCCAATGAGTTATGCGGTACATCAATTTTTCCTGAATGGAGGCCGAACGGCGGTGATCGTTCGGATAGTCCATCAGAATTCTTCTGGCTCAGATGACTCGGCGATTCAAGACCAGGATATTGCCGGGCCTGGAACACAGGCTGCCGAGACGGGCCTGTATGCCTTGAACAAAATCGATCTGTTCAATCTACTCTGTATTCCTCCCCTCACCTTTACCCAAGATGTGAATCCTTCAGCGACCTTCGCCCCAGCCTTGGACTATTGCTACCAACGTCGGGCGCTACTTTTGATCGATCCTCCCTCACAATGGACAAACAGCCAAGACATAACCACCAGTCTCGCTTCTTGGGGACTTTCTCATCGTGAAAACGCCGCCCTGTATTTGCCACAGGTCCAATATCCTGACCCCCTTCAGAATAATGCCGCGAAAACCTTTGCACCGACAGGAGCCATAGCTGGAATCATGGCACGCACCGACACGCAACGAGGAGTGTGGAAAGCGCCAGCTGGCACAGACGCGGTTGTATCAGGTGCATCAGGACTCTCTCGTAGCCTCTCCAATCAGGAACTGGAGCAATTGACTTCTGCAGGAATCAATTGCCTTCGCACCCTGCCTGCTCGTGGATCGGTTATCTGGGGAGCTCGAACCTTGGCGGGATCGAATCACCAGAATTCTGACTACACCTACATCTCGACACGTCGCATGATCCTCTTTTTGGAGGAAAGTCTCGCTCGAGGGACAAAATGGGCAGTCTTTGAACCCAATGATGAGCCACTCTGGAGCACCATTCGCTTGAATGTTGGGAACTTCTTACAGGATCTTTTTCAACAAGGAGCCTTTCAAGGTACCACAGCCAAAGAAGCCTACTTTGTACAATGCGACCGCACGACCACCACTGCCTCTGATACACAACAGGGCCTCTTCAACATACAGGTGGGAGTCGCCCTCCTCCGACCTGCCGAATTCATCATTCTTCGTATTCAACAACGAGCAGGTCATGCTCCCTCCTAATCCAGCCTCATAAAAGGGGTCGGGAGTCTTTCTTAAAACAAGATACAGCCTTTCCTTCCAGTTCCCAAGCACATCTCGCCTTCTTTTTTGGCCTTTAAGATGTCACTAATGTTTGAGATAATGCCATCTACTATTTACAATCCTAGCTTTTCTTTGCCCTGGATTTTTACGTGGATAGGACATGATAGTGCGACCGACTACCTATACCAGCCCCACCATCCGTGGCCTAGGAATTCATGTTACTTTTCAAGCCATTATAGTTTTATCTTTGACTTCATTAGGGCTAACGGAGGGGCTCCGTCAGAAAAATATTTCCGCTGGAAACAGTCCCAGCCAAACTGCAGGTAACTCCTATAACGAGTCGACTCACTCCCCCTCCTACCTCGAGCCAATAGAATCGGCGGATGCGGTGCTTATCCGAAAGAAAGAATGGAGGTGGAGTCGGTATGTAAAAAAGATCATGAACCTTCCTTCCTGGCTTGACCTTGGGTTGGAGCAACGAACCCGTTTTGAAAGCTATGACCATCCGTGGCGAACAAGCCAGCCGTTAGGAACCCCCGATGCTCAGATCCAACAGCGATCTCGGGTCCGTGTAGGAGTGACCAGTGGCCTGTTCCGACTACTTTTTGAGGGGCAGGACTCACGCGTACATCTGGATGATCGCAATGCTTTTGTGACGACGGGCAGTCGAAATGAGACGGATATTCTGCAACTGCACGCATCTGCGACATTCTCAAATCTGTTAGACATGGGACTTCGCACAGACCTACACGTTGGTCGACTGACCCTCGATATCGGGAGCCGCCGCTTGATTGCCCGAAATGACTTCCGTAACAGCACGAATGCCTTTGATGGCCTCCATTGGCAAGTCACGCGGGAACAGAACTGGCGTCTTCGCACCTTTCTGGTCCAACCAGTGCTTCTGAATGCTCAACAACTTGATGAATCATCGGAACATGCCCTCTTCTGGGGAGTTTATGGTGAGGCTCACCAGATACCCTGGTTTCGTTTCAATACTTATTACTTTGGGCTTAACGACCAACGCGGTTCGATGACTCCAACTCAACGCACTTTCTCCACCTATGGTGTCCGCCTCTATACCCCTCCACAAGCCGAACGATTTGATTATGAAATTGAATCGGTTTGGCAAACAGGGAAGAGAGGCAGGACTCGTCACGTGGCTCACTTTCAACACGTCAACCTTGGGTTCTCGTTCAAGTTCCCTTGGTCCCCACGCATCCTCATTCACTATGACTATGCCAGCGGTGATTCCCAGAGAGGCGACAGCCAAGATACGGCATTTGATACCCTATTTGGGGCCCGCCGCTTTGAATACATGCCAACCGGAAACTTTGGACCTTTTTTCAGAACGAATATCAGTTCACCCGGCTGGCGCATCATCGTGACTCCCGTGCCGGGTGTCACCGCTCAGTTCAAACACAGACTCTGGTATCTTGCTACTTCAAGAGGTTCCTTTGGGACAAGTGGACTTCGTGATGAAACGGGTGGATCGGGTAATGTACTGGGACAGGATGTTGAGGTACGGGTTCAGTGGAAAATCAGTCAAAACCTAGAATTCGAAGCTGGCTATGACCATTGGTTCAAGGGGAGTTATTTTGACCGGCTTCCTAATTCTACGAATTTACCACTAGGTGGTAACCAGGACACCGACTACTTTTATATCCTGACCAAATTTCGACTGTAGGAATCGGGACGTAAATCCTTGTACAGCGGAGCCTCCTGACTCCCACGTTTCCTATGGTCGTTGACATGAGCCACAAGGGAATTTGGCACTCCGACTCCTCCCCTAAACCCTTAATATTACAGGGTCCATCCTAACATAGACGCACACGTTGCACGTGGTACACTTGATCTACTATACGAACCAGGGAAATGTCATGCAAATTCGTCAGTATATTCGCGTCCCTGTGGATTGCCCCGTCACCTTTAAAGGAAAGGACCTTGTAGGAGGTGGTATGGTTATCGACCTCTCCATGGGGGGGATGGGAGGACTGACGATCCATAGCACACACCCAGTGGAAGTTGGCATGACCTTTAGCTTGGAAGTCCTCCTCCCAAAGGAAGATACTCCCCTCATTATCAAACAGGCGACGGTCCAGTGGGTACAAGATGGAAAGTTTGCAGCCAAGACAGAAGCCATGGACGAAGACCAAGCACAACGCCTTCAACAATTTATCGTCGCCCAACTCAATAATACTTCCCTGCGAACGAAACCAGCCGAAGATACCGTGTAAGAGGGGTTGTCCAGCCTTCTCTAACCTTTGTCATTGAATCAATTTCCGTCTCTTATTTCAGGGCATCTGACTTCACACCCCCTCCCCTGTCTTCTGTAATATTTCCGCATCAACCTCTTTGGTACCCCTGCTCTTTGCCTAACGTGACCGTCCCCTTTCCCTAAACAATGATATGAGTGGCTTTTTAGGCTGCTCTGCCCCTACCTCTTCGCTCCTGACAGCCACAAAATGGAGCAGCTACTTGACGTGGAGACCTCCAGCCCAGTATTTACTGAGTACCATTAATCTGTTCTGTGTAGGAGGCGTGAACGTTCATGGATACGCGAATTTTTCTGAAACTGGCTCTTCTCTGCCTTGTTCCCCTGTTACTGCTACCGGCACCGGTATTGGCCGAGTTGAAAAAGAATAATCCACCTGCTTCACCAGCAGATTCCAAGGCGGGCCTATCACCAGAAGATCGCAAAGCGCAAACAGAACTGGAAACCCTGAAGTCGAAACCCAAAGAATATCGAGTCCTCATCCTGGGAGTTCAGATTTTTTTAGGCCGCTTTGGGTACGGAACCGGCCCCTATACCGGCAAAATGGATACCCGCACACAAGAGGCCCTTCGGGCCTATCAGGAATATGTGAAGCTTCCGGTGACCGGAGATATTGATCTTCCAACCCTTCAATCCTTGACCCGAGACAATCTTGCCCTCGATCAACCTATTCCCTACCTCCCCCAAGCGAACTATGAATTCACCAAGTGGAAGACAGCCATCCAAGCCCAGGGATCATGGATACGAAAAGATGCCGCCACCACCGACTCGGTTCACACATCTAAAATTTCGTGTAATCGCAAAGAGAATTATTGCATCGAATCGACGGCCATCCTGCTCAATGAATCAGCACTTATCCTTGAAGTCCTCACGAATATCTACAGCATTAAAGAATGGGGAGAAGATACGGTCATTACCAACCCCTATACCGGAGAACCCTGCACCACCAGTATTCTTCGTATTAATCGAAAAGAACAGACCATCCTTCGCTTCACGGCCTATCAAGCAGGAGAGGGACTGTGTGAGAAGGTCGAAACCGAAGATGTCCAATACCGCTTGATGAACGGGCAAAAAGCCTATGCCCAGCTTAAACAACAGAAAGCGGAACACACCCAACGAATATTACGAGTTCAACATTAATAAAGACCTTTCGTCGTCGTCCCTTTTTTGCTGCTATGACTCTCCTCACATCATCTGATCCTGTACCTATGCTCGGCCTCTGTTTGTAAAATTTCAGCCTTATTCTTTGGGTTAATCTATTCTCCAATAACAAAAAATCACCTGTAGATCTAACCACTTACTCGACACCATCTCCGCTCTCCTTCTGGCTGACAATTTTTTTAAAGACTGTGAGCCACTTCATACAAAGTCTACGCAATCCAGCGTACCCTGAAAATCAAGAAAGAATAAATACGCATTTCATTTTCTAGAATGTAAATGACAAGCAGGTGTGTGAAAGATGAACAACATCCCCTATACAAACTCGCAAGAGACCCTTTACCGGCAAAAACCTGATTCTGGTTTTCTCAAAACACTTTCCAAGCAACCTCTTCAGGATTTAACCAGACTGACAGCCTCAATTTGCCACACTCCCATCGCTTGCCTTTGCCTTCAAAGCTCCGACAAGCGATGGTTCACCTATCAAAACGGTCTGGATCCAATAGAAATCCCAAACCTCCACTCCTTTTCGGCTCATACGATGCTCCAACCGGACCTCGTCATTATTCATCATCCCTCAGATGTTTCATTCCCCGGGTTTCCCTTTTATGCCGGAATTCCTCTTCGTCATCATCAAGGAGAGACTCTTGGGGTCCTCTCTATTTTGGATCGATCACCGAAATCATTCCCCCCATCACAACAAGAGAGGCTTCGAGCCATGAGCCGAGCGGTATTGGCGCAACTCGCATTGGAAGACTGCACGTATCAACAGGCTGACCTCCAGGCACGACTGTCTGATCTTGAGGCCACCGTCGATGAACAATCTCGCCTCATTGAGTTGGACCAAGACATTGGCAGGATCCTCAACAGCCCCTATCAGTTCCAACCCTTACTCCAAGGATGTGCCGAAACACTCGTGCACCATGTCAACGCAGCCTTTGTCCGTATATGGACCATGAATCCCGGTGACTCTATACTTGAGCTCCAAGCCAGCGCCGGACTGTATACCAACCTACAGGGCCGTCATCATCGTATTCCGCTTGGGCAATTCAAAATCGGAAAGATTGCCGCGGATCGGACCCCGTTGTTCACCAATTCGGTCATTGGAGACCCCCATATTCATGATCAGGATTGGGCGAAGCGCGAAGGAATGGTAGCGTTCGCCGGCTATCCCCTGTTGAGAGGCGAGGAGGTCTTGGGCGTCCTCGCCTTGTTTGCACAACATCCCTTGAGTGACCATACCCTCAACATGCTGGCCACTGTGGCCGACCGCCTGACCGTCGCGGTGGAATGTCACCAGCAAACTGAAGCCTTGCGGGATTTCTCCAGACGCCATGAACAGATATTGGCATCTGCCGGCGAAGGGATTTATGGCCTTGATGCTGATGGCCATACCACCTTTATCAATCCTGCTGGCGCAAGCCTGTTGGGGTATACCCCCGAGGAATTACTGGGCACGCCCTTTCCTGCCTCTTCCCAAATTCACAAGGCTAAAGAATTTCCACAAATGCAGCGGAAAGACGGGACCTGGATTCCGGTCGAGACCACAAAGACACCTATTTGGCAGGATCAACAGATAGTCGGGACGGTGGGAACCTTTCGTGACATGTCTGAGCGTCAACGATTAACCGCGGAACTCCTCCAACAAACAAAACTGGCTGAAGTGGCCAGGGTACTGGGCGATATCAGCCATGATACGAAGAATATGTTAATGCCCCTACTGAATGGGATGGACCTCCTTCAGCAGGAATTGCACGAGCTTTTCAGATTGATCGGTTCCCAGGGGTCTCCACAAATTCAAGCCAGTCGAAGATTCGCTCAAGAGATCGTTGACCTATTACGGAATAATTTTCATCGTATACAAGATCGAGTCAAAGAAATTGTTGATGCAGTCAAGGGCGCCACCACCCCTCCCTCGTTCCAACCCTGTCATATCCCGTCTCTCATCAACGAGGTGTTTCAAACCCTTCACATCAATGCCATGAAACAGGGTGTGTCCCTTAACAGGGAAGGGCTGGACCATCTGCCGGCTATCCCAGCCGATCAGCGCCTTCTGTTTTCGGCCATTTACAACTTAATCGATAATGCCATCCCGGAAGTCCCTTCCGGAGGAAGAATTACGGTTCAAGGAACCGTGGATCACCAAAGCCAATCCTTACTGCTGTTGGTATCCGATACCGGAAAAGGATTCCCTCAAGAACTGTGCGCGACTCTCTTCACACAATCTCCTCAAAGCCATAAACCTGGGGGGACTGGACTAGGAATTAAAATTATTAAAGATGCAATCGAGGCACACCAAGGCACTATCCTGGTGAAAAGCCAACAAGGAGTCGGGACGACCTTCACCATCCGCCTGCCACTGACCCGAACAAATCATGATTCCCAAGAGCATACCGCTCACTGTCACCCCACCCACTCACACAAGGAGAAAACCCATGCTTACAACTTTGTCTGAACCCAAATCAGCGAATATGTGTTGGGCCACCCCTTCTCGGGGTCTCATTCTTGTTGCAGATGATGATCCGGATATCCGCAGGGTCGTACGAATGACCTTAGAACGGTCAGGCTACGATGTCGTCGAAGCGGAGAATGGGGAACAAGCCATTGAAGAGATTCAAAAGGGAGAACATCCCTTGATTCTGGATGCGGCTATCATGGACATTCAAATGCCTGAGATTGATGGTCTGGATGCCATCGCCTATTTTCAGCAGGAATTTCCCCGAGTTCCTATTGTAGTCCTGACTGGAAGCCATGATGTGAATATGGCCACCAACCTTTTACGACAAGGGGTGATTGACTATCTTGTCAAACCAGTAGAGGCGAAAACTCTCAAACGGTCGGTCCTGAAGGCCATGACACATCGTCATCTGAACAGCTTTTAAGGCGCGTTCGTAGAAGTAGTGAAGAAGGAAGGATAGGAACCTGCGAGAAGAACCATGAAGCTTGATCTAAAGTGAATGGGCCCTGAGGGAGAATACCCCAGGGCCCATTACTTATAGGCTACTTCTTCTTGGTCGCCTTTTTCTTCACCGCCTTCTTCTTGGCGGCTTTTTTGGCAGGCTTCTTTTTTGCTGCTTTCTTTTTTGCGGCCACTCGATTCACCCCCTTTCAACATTCTAACGGAATCTTGGATAGTGCGGTCTACGTACGTTCAAGCCCTACGATAGATCCATTAGATTAATCCCTTTATCGAAAGGTATGCGTATTGAATGATTTTGTCAACTCTGAATCCATTTTTTTTCTTTATGAGATAAACTTTTCACGAATGGAATCTCACCCATCTCACCACGCGAACATCCCAAACGTCATGCCGATGAACTCAAAATTACCCATATGGTTCAATCATCCGAGTTCACACGACCATCGAAACAATGCCTTCACCTGGCCAATGATCTTTAGTGAAACCAAATGTTCTTCCACCCTCCGACCTTGCTCCCCTTCTTATTTCTATGGTACATCCACGATGATTCATCGCGCCTGTACTTGTTTGTAACCATAGCTTCGCTAATCTTAATTTCAGTAATCAGAGGTCTTCCCCCCTGAATGGATACTCGATTCTTACCCTATTGGTTCCTCTTCTCTCTTATGATCTGGATTGCTATTCCCTCTTTTGCGCTCGGCCAGCCTGGTCTGGAAAAAGAACGAGAGCTTATTCCGCCCTCCTCAGACCCTCTTTCCTTTTCATCTCCCCTACTATTACCTGGTGAATTAATTCCACCTTCTCGTGATAACCCCCAAAGCGAGGTGCTCCCCAAAGACCAACCCCAGATCATTCACCGTACCTTTACGGTACACGAAGAGGTCATTCGGAAAAATAAAGAATTGAACCAGTCCTTTTGTGTTCCAGAAGATTATGTCGTATTTCAATATTCCCATATTCTTTTGAAACGATCCCGCTACGCAAAATTTCGGATTATCCAAGACCCTCATCATCAAGCATGTATTCAACTCATCGCCACCTTGGAATCCTCGAGTAAGAAGCTTTTCGGATTTTTTTTAAAGCGACCCACCGCAACCCTCCATCTCAAGATCCACGTGTCCGCTAAACTCCCCCTGCCAGTTTCATCTCAACGCTCTCAAGCCACTCATCCCTCCCAACAGCTTGAATTGCCAGACTCCCCGCCTTCTTCTCCCTCTCCCCTAAACCATAATAGGGGCGTCTTCTCTCCAGACTGAACTCAACCCAACTAATCCAGACAGACTCCCTCTATAGTAGAGCTTGGTTTCCCGGTTTCCCTCCCCAATCGGTTCGGCATGCTAACATTGAAGTAACTAGTTGAATTTCCTAGGGTTGTATACTATAAAGCAGCATATTTATTAGGGTGGATAGGATATCTTCTATAAACACCAAGGCATTTTTTAAAATTTTTATTATTTTTCAATAAGTTATTACGTGAAGAATCCCCTAGCCCTAATCATATAGGGAAAAGAGGTTACTTTGGCCTACACAGCAGGTATGTCAATAAGAAGATTCCAAGTATTTCATTCGCCTTTACTGGCTATCTCACGTACAATCGGTAGAATTTATTAGTCCCTGAGGGTTTGGCAGGAGGGCCTTATGGCACGTGTTCTAATTATTGACGATGAGGAAAGTCTCAGGACATTACTTCGCCATGTGTTAGAGGGTTCCGGGCATACGGTTCAGGAAGCTGCCGATGGCCGTGAAGGACTGACCCTATTTAGAGAATCGCCCGCTGATGTGGTTGTGACAGATATCCTCATGCCCGATACTGATGGCATGGCCACGACTCTCGAGTTGACAAGAGAGTACCCTGACGTCAAGGTAATTGCGATGACAGGTGAATACGGAGATCGGAACTTTCTTGATGTGGCTAAACGATTTGGCGCGCACCGAACTCTCCTAAAACCCTTCGACCCCGAAGAGCTTCGAGAAGCCGTTCGACAAGTGATGGAAGAACCATAATACTCCTATTGATGCCCTCACGTTGTCCTGTTCCCCTGACTCCCTTTAATCTTTTTCCTTCACATCCTTTTCAGCCCTTAAGATAAATATCTCTTATCAGGACAACTCAAGAGACTAGTCTTTCCGCCCTCCCATCTATTGAGAGCAAAGTCGTCTTCGCAATCACTTTTGCCTCTTCCTACATTCGGAGAGTATGGAGTCTTAAGGATCTATCCACTGGGTGAGCTGAGGTCTTTGCCCCTCTGTAATGGTCACCATGCCGCGCATGATGGGATGGAGTTCGCAATGGTAGGGATATCGACCTGGAGGAAGATTTGGGACCGTGTACTGCTGGTTGGGACCAATCAGACCGCTATCAAACAAACATGTTCTCCGACGACCACAAGAATCGTCGGTGACGGTATGTGGGGAAGCAGTAGGATTGAACCATTGTACGGGAACGCCCTGTGGCACAACAGGCTGCACCGGTTGATAATAGGGCGACTGCCCTTCTATGGTAATGGTAAACGGTGCCGGGACTCGTTGCACATAAAAGCCCACGGCATTCACTTCACCAAATGCAAGAAGGAACAGAACACTTCCAACACAAAGAATGAGAGAAAAGGAGGGATGTCTTTTCATGTTGGCCCGTTCACCTTATTTTTGCCGACTTGATTATATCGTCCGAGGCTCTTCCTGTAGAATACCATACAACAGCAATATAATGGTGATACAGAAATGCTCAACTCAAACCATTATTATTACCCGGTGCTTTCAATCAATCCATTCTAATGGTCAGGTGCGGCGGGATCGACTAGGCTCCCTTTCTTCTTCAACAAAGGCTGGTCACTCAACTATTTGAAAGATTTGCTCTTCCTGCGACAGCAAATGCTTCGAAAAGGGGGAGTTTACCCTTTCTTTATTCTTTCAAAAACTGAACATTTTTGAATAGGTTTGTTGCCACATTCCTACACATTTCTATGCCTTTCCAGATCAAAGCATTCAACTTCCCGAGGCTTCTTCACTCTTTTTATTGGGTGTATTTGTTGCATAACAGATGAATAGATCTTGTGAGTGTTAACTAGTTGAAATTGCGTATGGTTGATCTCATCAACGTTTATCTATTCAAATGGTCGGCCTTATCAATCAGTTGCACTTGGTTATGTATGTAATAGGTTAAGGGATACCTCCTATGTATTGCCTTTCCCACCACCTATCAGACCTTACCCCCTGGATCCACAGATTGGTTAAAACCCAGGAAACCATACCTTTTAAAAAGCGACAGTGCGAAAGGAGGGGATGGTGAAACTCATTAAAGTCCCATTCTGTAGTGCTTGTGGAAAAGTCAAGGATGAAATTGGAGTGACCTCACCACAACAGACTTGGATAGATCTCAGAAAGTACCGAACAAAATACAACTTTAGGTTTGCAGATCTCAGTCTTATGCAGACCTACTGCATTGACTGTTCGGCCTTTTACCAAGTCGTCAAAGGTGTCCGAAACCCTTTACTCCTCTCGAAGTAACGGAAAGGGAATTAATTGGCACCGTCTAACTCCAGTCAGAGGGGTTCTTCCAATTCTAAGACTCCTCCCCTCTCCCAAGAAGATTGTCCTCGATGCCATGGGCTTATGGTGGCTTCTTGTACCATTACACTTGAGGAGGAAGGCGGGCACCCTCTTTTTTTGCACCGATGTATCAACTGCGGGGAGATGTTAGAAACCCAAATTGTCTCGAATAGGCGAACGGGCCGCTTGCCACGAACGCGAAAAGTTGCTCCTCGCCTACCAACCTATTGGGGAAATAACAAATAAGGATGCCTCTCATAACCAGATTCTTGATGGTTCCATTATTATTGGTTCATCTAACAACGTGAAGGAGGCCGCCATGAAAAAATCTGGACAGGCTTCAAATCTCTGGTCGATTATTCTTGCTGGAGGAGAAGGGGAGCGGGTCCGTTCTCTTGTGCAGCGATGGCTCGGAAGTCATAAACCCAAGCAGTATTGTACCTTTGTCGGAAAACGATCCATGTTTCAACATACCCTCGACCGAGCCACCCGTCTCACCACCCCGGCCCATACGATTTCCGTTGTCTCCAAGCATCACAGACAGGAAGCCCTGTCCCAACTCAATGGCCGTCAATCAGGAACCGTTTTGTTTCAACCGTTTAATCGTGATACTGCGGCGGGAGTCTTCTTCCCCTTAGCCTACATCCGCGCACAGAACCCCCAAGCCACAATCATCATCTATCCTTCAGATCACTTTGTGTATCCAGAAGACCGGTTTTTAGAGACCGTGTCCATGGGAATCCAATCTGCACAACAAGATCGAAACAAAGTGGTGCTACTAGGAGTTGCGCCAGACCGACTTGAGTTGGACTATGGCTGGATTCAACCCAACCGTCTCCTTACCTCAATCCAAAATAGGCCTGTTCGCTCTGTTCAGGCCTTTCTAGAAAAACCCACCGCGGCTCAAGCCGATCACGCACTGACGAATGGCGGGTTATGGAACACTTTGGTACTCATGAGCCATGTCGATACCCTATGGAATCTGGGAAGAGATTGTTTTCCAGAAATCATTTCATTATTTGACGAATTGATCCCGGTTATCGGCACCTCAAAAGAATCCCGTATGATCAAACATATCTATAAACACATGCCGACCAAAAACTTTTCATCCCACCTCCTTCAACAGGTTCCGGACCATGTCTCCGTTCTGGAATTATCTGGGGTGCTTTGGAGTGATTGGGGCAAACCAGAACGGATTACGGAGACTCTCCGTCGAATCGACCGAAAACCAGCTTTTCCCTTAGGATGCCTTGATCGTCCTTTTGCCCCAACGGTGTATCATCAAAATCCGCCTATTTCCGAAATTGCTTGATTCGTTCAGGGCCATCAACCGATGGGAATAGATTGTCGACGCCCTCCCTTCCAAGTATGTTATTGATTTATTACGTAAAACACGTAAAAAATTAGGGTTTCAATTCCTCAAATTTGACACTGCCCTCCAGGCATGTTACGTTAATTTACCGTCTAACTTGCGGTAAATACTTTACTTTTCATGCTTCTACAGCCGTCACAAGATTTTCCGCGTGACCGATTCTTCAATTCTTTCTGTTTTCTCTAGGCTGATTTAAAACTGTCCACACAGCCAGATTTCAGGAAGACTGCTCTGACAATGATTTCGAATTGAATCTAACGTGGTGATGGCGGCAGGGGTCCATTCAGCGCCACACCTTAGGAGGTTCAACGGTAGTCAGAAGCATCTTATGGTTGAAGAATCCTACGAACTCAAAGGCCAGGATTTTCTGCCATTGAGTCTTACGAGTAGATAGAGACCTTGACGGCCTCTCTATTCCTCGGATTGATTTACCAAGAAGGGAGTGCAGAGCCCATGTCAACCGTTTGGAGAACAAGTAAAAATTCACAGAAGAAAAAACGCGTCGCACAAAAACCTAAAATTCGTTGGCAACAACTTGGATTCTCAGATTCTGGTGAGGCTCCTTCCTCCATTTCAATAGATGAAATCCGACGTGAAATTGTCGTGATGTCCAGCCGAGGGCTTGGACAAGGCGCGCGCTCTCGTCATACCCTTACGGAAACACCGCCAGCAGATACGAGGGCAAAAAAACGTCGTGGGGCCACTGAATAGTCCGACCGTTTCCATATTTCTGTGAATGTTGTCTATTAACGCCTAACCAATGATAAGGGTCAATGCTTTCTCGTCTGAACAGGGGAACCAGGAAAGGAAACTGGACCCCTTGTTCAGTACGAACCATGACCCGAGGAGGGCATCATCGGAAGACCAGGAAAAGCGACACTCACCAAACGAGACCGTGAACGTAATCAACAACTCAAACGCCGTGACAAAGAAGCCCGTCAAGCTCAACGAAAAGCAAACAAACCCCCTAAACCTGTTTCAATAGATGGGGAAGATCCAGACTTGGCCGGCATGCGGTGGGGCCCACAAGACCCTCTTTATTAGCCACACGCGCCGTTTGAGGCGCAGTATACTAACCGGGCAGGAGAGATCCCTTCTTTCTTCGGAGCCGCCTCACCTCAATATCCCTTGTTAGCCTCCCTCGGTATGAATATCCGTTGCAATGCCTGAAAGGTCTTTTGGGAACAAGACAATTTCGATCCGACGATTAAGAGATCGCCCTTCTTCTTCGTCATTTGGTGCCACTGGTTGAGTATCAGCATGCCCAACGGCCGTGAGATTCGAAGGCGTGAGCTGACCGGACTCAATTAAATATCGAACCACATTCGTTGCCCGTGCAGTGGACAATTCCCAGTTGGAGGGAAATCGCTCCAGGAGTTTTCCTCGGATCGGGACATTATCTGTGTGTCCTTCAATCCGAATTTGTTTATCCGTGACATTGACTAAGACGTTGCTGACCTGTTTGAGTACATCAACTCCTTTTGGTTTAATCTCAACCTTGCCGGAATCAAACAATATTTTATCAACGAGATTAATAGTTAATTTATCTCGTACTTGTTGAATCTGAATATGACCCTTCGCGATTTCTGCCTTCAACGATTCGGCAAGCTGTGAATGTGTTTGGTTCAGTCGTTGTATTTCTGAATCCTTTGCCTGACGCTCTGCCACCAACCGTTGTCGTTCAAATTCCTCTAACTGCATCTGCTCTCTCTGGCCCTTCAACTGTCGCGAAAGATTCTCCCGCTCTTGAGTGAGAGCGACGACCGTTCCAGCGAGCGCCTCACGATCAGCCAAAACCTGTCGCAGGGCCTTGAGCTCCTGATCCCGAGTGACGAGAACTTTCTCCAAGTCCTGAATTCTGTTCGCATCTTTTTCCAACAACTCGATCCGTTCTTGCCCTGCCGATAATTGGGCTTCACGTTCTGCTATCTCCCGATCTCGCTCGGCCACACGTGCCTCGAGTAGTGGGATTCGGGAAACCTCTGCCTCTAAACCCTCAAGCTGTTGCTGCATGTGAGCCATCTCGTCATTCAAAGTGGTTACTTTCGCAAGAAGTCCCTGATTCTCCACCTGAAGAGAGTCTCGTTGCTGCTGAATCTCATTCCGTTGGTTTTGTAACGCTTGGTTCTGAACAGTGAGTTTTGAATTTTTCTCTGTTACATCGTTCAACTGTCCCTGCAGCCTATTCCGCTCTTCCGTGATGGCTACATTCGCCGATTCCAATCGACTTTGCTCGGTATGCCAAGTTTTCCGGTCTTCTTTCAGGGTAGAGAGTTCGCGTTCCAGTGCATTATTCTTTTCATTTGCCCCCTTCACACGTAACGCCAAGCGCTCATTTTCAGATTGTGCCAGTTGTAATTGTCCGGCAATCCTGGATTTCTCCTCGTGAAGTAACTCGAGGGCTTGAGCCGACTCTTCTTTCAAGCGTTGCAGCTTTTTTGTCGCCATGGCAGACGACATCTTGGCCTCCTCTAATTGTTTAAGAGAATTCTCATGGGTTTGAGTACTCACACACCCCAGACCTGACAGCATGAGACAGGCTATGCAGATGAACATCTTGCTTTTCATCGACCTTTCCCCTGAGGAATTTTTTGTCCACAAACAGGAATTTGAGAAGAGCAATCAATATGCCTTGAAAGGCCAATCTGTTTAGCCCTGCCTATCTTGCGAATTTTCAACGAACTTCTATCCTCACCATTAAAAACTCGATAAAGGGTAGAGAACTTTCTAGAGGCGGACCCCTTCAATACTTTCTCAAGGGCATCCAAAAAAGGTACGGGTTATAAGGAGAGAGCTCTTGTCCGATTGGGGAGGTCTTGAGCAGGCCTAAGAAATGCCTGGCAATGGAAAGGGGTGGCACAATCGGATGTCATCGTCTTTACAATCTGGAGAGACAGGACCGGAAGAGAATTTGTTCACCCTTCCGGTCCAAATCAGAGAGGAATATTTAGTCAACAGAGGGATTATTTCGCAAAGCGAACGACAATTGCTCCCATCAAATCACCTTTCTTAAAGTCTTTCTTGGGACTCTTTGGATGGGCATTATGACAATCGGCACAGCCCTGCACAATCGCGAAATCTGCAGACATCCCTTTAAACTGATTCCCATCGGCAAACGTCAAAACTTTTTTTGAAGGATCTTTCATCATTTCTTTCAAGGCATTGGCCTCGGCATCAGTTTTGGGTTTGTTGGAATCATAGATAGGAGTCAATCCGACTAATCCTAATTCGAAATCCTTCAATTCAGCCCCAGCGGCTTTAACAAATTGGGCTGGGAGCATAATGGAATGATCCGCTTTACTCCAGCCTTCGTTTGGTTTCACATTGGCTTTTTTCGCAGCGGAAATCACTTGTTTGACATAGACCGTGCGAAAGGCCTTGGCCGTCGCTAAGATATATTTGGCCGCCGCATCCTGGGACATCCCAGCCGCAAAGGCCATTGGAACCATCATGGCTCCGGCTACAATGAGTGCAACTATACTTACCTTCACCTTCCCATGTTTTTGTGCCACAGCACACCTCCTGGTTATTGGTAGTTGGTAATTAGTACCGCACTTACATTAAAAAGTGGCCTACGTTGCTCCTTTCCCGGGACGTTGTCAAGTTACTTTTTCTTAGAGACTTTCACGCATACCATATTTTCACTCATCCACAGGACACAAATCTTGCACTCACCATATTTTTTCTATTTTTACGTGATCGTGACAAACCAAGGCCACGATTCACTCTGAGAGCCCTTCCAATTTTAATTGTGAATAACTTCGTTTTCGGAATATGGGGTGAGGAGGTGAATAGATATTAGTAGACGAGGTCCGCAGCGGCTTCACACCTACAGAAACTAAGTGCGAAATGATAGCAACAACAGAAAAATGTTAGAGAGATTCGCTCACATGAAGAGAAGTAGAACTGGGAAGGTCTTCTATGCCGCCACGAACACACCAATAGTAACTAATTCTTGATTTATTTTGTGTCGTAAGGTCTCCGGCGACAAAATCTACCGCATAAGCCTGTCGATCATTGCGGGAAGATGTGGTCTCTGTCCAATAGGTATCCGGTTGTACTCCATGGAAAGGATGTCCCGTTGGTAAGACAGTCCCAGCAGCATATCCTTCCCCAGATGGATCCACTAAGGTCATAAGTTCGAGGAAAGAAGGTAATCTCCACCCCCTTTGCCCCCCAACCGTTTTCGTAGCACACAGCAAGGGAGCATGGGTCCACCCTGCGCCTTGGGCACTAGGCGTTCGCTCCCAAATTAACTCTGTCTCTCTATCTAAAATTGCCGCGTGGTTGAATTTTTTAAGCACGACAAACCTGGCTTGTTCCTGCCCAGTCCGAACAGTAAAAACTGGTCCCTCGAGAGCATGGGTGATTCCGACTGTGAAAAAAAGAACCGACCATACCATTACCCCGTAGGCTCTATTCGTATGGCCTTTCTTGTACATACAATTGGCTCCGTTTCCAAGGAGAAGGCTTCACAGGTGAACCCGTCCTCTTGAGCAAAACCTAGGCCGTTGCTCATAGTGAAATCCGTTTTATTGCTGAAGGGTAAATGCGTATACACATAAAGTCCTATCATCCCAAAAATAAAAGAGTTTTTTTGAAATGATGGATGTAACCTAACCATCCCAGCTGTCAGAATGATGAAGAAGGACCGAAGAATGGCGTACCGAATGGAACGACATGAACTGTTTTTGACCAGAAAATTTCGGAGCCTTGAGGTTGGCATCAAATAAAGACACAAGCAATCTCTTCACTTCCTCGTTCACGCGATTTCGGAAATGTTCAAGATCTCATTCCTGTCTATCGCAAATTGACCATAACTAGGCATTTTACCTATGAGTCAGCCACGCCCTTTTTCCAATTTATATTTGAGTACAATCCCACCTATTGTGGTGATATTTTACGCCACCCATCCTAATTGACATATAAAGAGAATACGGTGTTTTTTCATAATAACGACACATAAAATTCCTTGATACCATTAGCCCAATAAATAGAGGTCCTCCGGAATAAATCGAGAAGCTTTTTCGCCTCTTTCGAAACGTAAAGAGGTAAGGAATCACTGCTCCCAGTCCTATGATCATATATTGCCTTTGAATCTAACGTATGGTACCGTATAATTGCTTCATCCCATTGGGCCGGTGGTGCGGCATAAACTGTATGGCCCTGAATGGCTGTTGTTTGGCCCGGGAATCCGATCGGAAATCAGACCTTAGTCGCCTTACAGCTTGCGTCTTCGGCCAGTCCTTTCCCCTCCTGCTTCTCGAGATCAAAACACTACCATTATCTAGTCACATTCCAAAAAGGAGGAACCCCATGGGTTCGAAGATCTATGTTGGCGGCTTACCCTATTCCACGACTGATGCTGAGTTAAGCGACTTGTTTGCTCCGCATGGAACGGTTGAGTCCGTCAAAGTTATTACCGACAGATTTACTGGTCAATCACGAGGCTTTGGCTTTGTTGAAATGGCAGGATCTGAAGAAGCCAATGCGGCTATTACAGCATTGAATGGCACTCAATTAGGAGGCCGTACTTTGACTGTTAATGAGGCTCGCCCACAAGAAGCACGCTCAGGTGGCGGCGGTCGTGGAGGCGGAGGATTCGGTGGCGGTGGCGGCGGTGGAAAACGCGGTCGCTGGTAAGAATCCAACTCTTTAAGAATATGTTTTTTAGAGAATCAAATTCATAGGTCATTGGCTTTCCATAATTCAGGGCATTGCCAATAATCTTCTACACAAGATCCCCCAGCCGGATTCCTTCTCGCTGGGGGATCTTTTTTTTAATGGATCTCTCACCTGCTCCCAACGAATACATTGCTACGATATCCACAACTCGCTATCCGATTTCTTAATCTCTAACGATAAAACCCCACTTGAAGGACTTCATGTCAATAACAACCTGTCGCTCATCTTTTCTCCCTGAAAGCCCTCACATGACCAACGCTCATTTGTTTTTAGCAAAAAAAATTTAATTATAGTTACTCAATATCCTATTATTTTTTTAAAAAGACTCCTTGTTTATCTTTTTGATAATTCAATAAATTTATAATTTTTTAAATAAAATTACTCACTGTTAAGGAGAATAAATGTGCATGATAAAGCATACAGTCATAACTGCCTTAAAAACATAGATATTCCTATGGAACTACCTTGTCAGGCTGGGATTTCCTCCACCTTTTACAATTCATCGAATTGAGATTTGAGAATGTATTAATTGTGTAAGCATATGAAACTATGAGCTTAAATTACCATAGACATCCATAAAACCACTACGGCACAGACATTGCCATAACGTTATCCTACGAATCACGGAACTTTTGTTTACGCCCACAAAAATAATTTAAGGAGGTCTCGAATGAAGAGATTTAAGTTGATGTTAGCCCTTGCAGCTATGCTTGGGTTTATTTCTGCACCGTTTGCTTTTGCAGCCAATGCTCCTCAACCAGCTCCAACCGAAGAAAAGGAAGGTGGAAAGCTTTTCTCGATGGGAGATGAGGAAAAAGAAAAAGATAAGGATGGCCACCTGGTCGCTGGTGAGCAACCTGCCGATGAGGAAAAAGCCGAAGGTGGCAAGCTCGTCGCTGGTGAGCAACCTGCTGATGAGGAAAAAGCCGAAGGTGGCAAGCTCGTCGCTGGTGAGCAACCTGCCGATGAGGAAAAAGCCGAAGGTGGCAAGCTCGTCGCTGGTGAGCAACCTGCCGATGAGGAAAAAGCCGAAGGTGGCAAGCTCGTCGCTGGTGAGCAACCTGCTGATGAGGAAAAAGCCGAAGGTGGCAAGCTCGTCGCTGGTGAGCAACCTGCCGATGAGGAAAAAGCCGAAGGTGGCAAGCTCGTCGCTGGTGAGCAACCTGCCGATGAGGAAAAAGCCGAAGGTGGCAAGCTCGTCGCTGGTGAGCAACCTGCTGATGAGGAAAAAGCCGAAGGTGGCAAGCTCGTCGCTGGTGAGCAACCTGCTGATGAGGAAAAAGCCGAAGGTGGCAAGCTCGTCGCTGGTGAGCAACCTGCTGATGAGGAAAAAGCCGAAGGTGGCAAGCTCGTCGCTGGTGAGCAACCTGCCGATGAGGAAAAAGCCGAAGGTGGCAAGCTCGTCGCTGGTGAGCAACCTGCTGATGAGGAAAAAGCCGAAGGTGGCAAGCTCGTCGCTGGTGAGCAACCTGCTGATGAGGAAAAAGCCGAAGGTGGCAAGCTCGTCGCTGGTGAGCAACCTGCCGATGAGGAAAAAGCCGAAGGTGGCAAGCTCGTCGCTGGTGAGCAACCTGCTGATGAGGAAAAAGCCGAAGGTGGCAAGCTCGTCGCTGGTGAGCAACCTGCCGATGAGGAAAAAGCCGAAGGTGGCAAGCTCGTCGCTGGTGACATGGGCGATGAAGAAAAAGAAAAAGGAAAAGACGGACACTTGGTTGGTTAATTTCTTTTTAAACCAAGAGCATTTTTTTCAGAACCAAAAAGAGGAGAATGACTTGAGTCATTCTCCTCTTTTTTCTTTCAGCCCTGGCTGCCTCTCCCCTAGTGAAATAATAGCCACATACCCAGTACATACCCTCCCATGATAACCAGACTATCTGGTTCAATCATAAAAAACCGCCTCTCGGCTTGGTAGAGAATCCCCATGAGCCCAATGTTCATCAGAAGAATGGACCAGAAGGCCGTCATGGCATGTAAAGAATTCACGGAACTTAATATGGGACCTGGGGTATAGGCAAGATCGGCAAAAAATATCGCTCCAATATTAAAGGCATTGCTACCAAATAGATTTCCTACCGCCAAATCAAAATGTCCCATTCGGACAGCAGAGACCGCAATCACCAGTTCGGGTAAGGACGTCGTCACAGCAAGCAGAGACGTCCCGATAAAACTCGTACTGATGCCGGTTTGAACCGTAATCTGTTGTGCAGAAGAGGCCAGCAGTGGGGCCGCGATAAGAATACCTAATGCTGAAATTGAAAACCCGATAATAGAATTTCTTAGTGCCCCATTTGCTTTGCTCTGCGGAGTACTCTCTAGCTCGTAAGGATTGGCCACCTCACGATTCTGGTTATCAAGCCGGGTGACGTGATCTTGTCGATAGACAATTCGCATCCCAAGAATATACAGGAGGAGGAGAAGACAACTATCCACCCCCACCGTTCCAATTACCATTGGAAACTTGAGCAATATGAAGAATCCCATCAACCCTACAAGCGTAATTGCCAAGGCCGCCATCATCGAATGTCCGACAGCTACATGGCGCCATACTTTTTTCTGACGATAAAGTTGATCAATAAGTCCCAACGTAAACATATTCGTTAATCCGGCTCCCAATAGATCACCCGTTACAAAATCAGGGACCTGTAATAACGCTGCACTGACTGTCGTAAAAATTTCTGGGAGGGACGTTGCTGTCGCCATAAACACGACCCCGACCCATAGCCCCCCTAACCCCGTCAGCTCAGCAATACGATCACCGTATTTGGAAAGTTTAATTCCTGAGAACACAATAACCAGAGCCGCACCGATCGCAGTCATCACGGTGATTATCATAACCGGTATTTTCTTCCTTGTATCGCCTTCCATATCTCCATGGCGAGCACAGGGCACAGACCTCCTCCAACAATAATGCCCCAATCCAGTAGAGGAAGTGGTTCCGTTTTAAACACCAAACCCAGAGGCTCAAAGGAAATAATAACCATCTGCAAAAGAGCGGACAGGGCCACGGCCAAGAGCAGGTGCGGATTGCTGGTCCACCCCAAATTAACAATAGAATAGCGATGACTCCGACAATTGAAAGCATGCCCAAGTTGAGCGACGACTAAAGTTGAGAACGTCACCGTTCTGGCTTGCGCGATATCTTGGTTCAATCCATACAGGGTGAGAAAAAACACCCCCATGGCGACCGCCGCCATGAAAAGCCCTTGGACGAACATGAGAATCATTCGATCCTTTTCCAAAATGTTGGCTAGAGGCGATCGTGGCTTCCTCTCCATCAGATCAGGTGCCTTTGGATCGACAGCCAGGGCCAAGGCGGGAAACCCATCTGTGACGAGATTAATCCAGAGAATCTGAACCGGCATCAGGGGTAATGGAAACCCTAATAAGGTCGCAAAAAACATGACGAACACTTCACTAATATTACAGGAGAGCAGGAAGTGCACCGCCTTCAAGATATTATCGTAAATGGCCCTCCCTTCTTCCACGGCCGCTGCAATCGAGGCAAAATTATCATCGGTGACGACCATCGCCGAGGCCTCTTTCGTGACATCAGTGCCTGTTTGCCCCATCGCCACTCCAATATCCGCCGCCTTCACGGCGGGAGCATCATTGACGCCATCTCCCGTCATCGCGACAATGGCACCTCTTTTCTTCCAAGCTTTCACAATTCTTAATTTATGTTCAGCCGAGACGCGTGCAAATACCGCAACCCGTCCGACTTGTTCCACTAATTGTTCTTCAGTGATCCCATTCAATTCATGCCCAGACAATGCTTGATACCCATCTTTGAGAATTCCCAACTCCCGACCAATCGCCAACGCGGTGTCCTTATGATCACCCGTAATCATGACCGTTCGAATACCTGCCTGGGCACAGGCCTCGACAGCTATCTTTGCTTCCGGACGAAGGGGATCTTTCATGGCAGCCAATCCCAAAAAAATCAGGGACTGTTCTATTTCTGTGGCATGAAATTCTGATGGTCGCGCGTCCAGAGGGCGACGCGCCACCGCGAGGACGCGAAGGGCCTCACCTGCAAACCCAGCCGTCACCTCGAGAATGTTGGCGCGTATCTCCGAACCCAATGGAGCCACGCTTCCATCTATCGTTTCATACTGTGTGCAGCGTTGGAGCAGTATATCCGGAGCACCCTTGACGAACGCAATTACCTCATCCGCTTCTTCTCGCACAATGGTCATCATTTTTCGCTCTGGATCAAATGGGACTTCCCCTAGAAAGTTCGCGTGATGTTCTAACTCAGATTTCTGAAACGACATTTTTTCCGCAGCCACCAAAAGGGCTCCCTCCGTGGGATCACCCTGAATAGACCACCCTCCTTCTTCTCTCTGAAGTTGAGCCCCGTTACAGAGCACCGAGGCCTTAAGAAAATCCACGCCGCCCTTCGGAAATGTCTGCTCCTGATTCCAACTCGTAATCGTTCCCTCGGGTGCATATCCCTCGCCTGTCACGGAAAGGATTCGCCCATCAATAAACAATCGCACGACCGTCATTTCATTTTTTGTCAATGTGCCAGTTTTGTCCGTACAGATCACCGTCGTCGACCCCAAGGTTTCCACAGCCGGTAACCGACGGATTAAGGCATGACGTTTGACCATCTTGGTGACGCCGAGTGCCAGCGTCACCGTCACAATAGCTGGGAGCCCTTCAGGAATAGCCGCAACGGCTAAACTCACGGAGGTGAGAAACATCAGACCGAGAGGAATTCCGCGCATCAACCCCAATAAAAAGACCACAACGACGATTCCTAAGGATAGGTACAGGAGGAGATGCCCTAACTGTTCCAATCGCTTCTGCAAGGGAGTCGTTTGGATTTCTTCTCCCTGGAGTAGGGAGGCAATCGCACCAAGTTCGGTCGCCTTTCCAGTCGACACCACCAGCGCACGCCCTTTTCCGGCGATAACTTGGGTGCCAAGAAATACCATATTATGACGATCAGCTAGAGGAAGGTCTTGATTGGGAAAGGGATCAGCATGTTTATTAACCGCAGTCGATTCACCGGTCAACGCAGCCTCTTGAGTTCGAAAACCCGTGGCATATACGAGTCGAGCATCGGCGGGGATGTGATCTCCTGCCTCGAGTTGGATCAGGTCTCCAGGCACCAAGTCATGGGCAGGAATTGTTCGAGCAGAACCATTTCGAATTACCAACGCAGTCGCGATGGAGAGTTTTTTGAGGGCAGCCAAGGATCGCTCTGCCCGATATTCCTGGACAAAGCCTAAGACAGCATTGAGCAACACAATGGCAAGAATCGCGAACGCGTCAATCCATTCTTGAAGGAGCCCCGACACAACGGCAGCCCCAATGAGCACCCAAATAATCAGACTAGAGAATTGGGAGAAAAATAGAGAAAGAAGGGAAGGAGGAGGAGTTTCTGGGAGAGCGTTCTGCCCGTACTGTTTCAGACGCTGCCGCGCCTGATCCTCCGTTAGGCCTCGTTGAGCATGAGTTTCAAGCTCCTGGGAAAGCGATTCCGAGTCACACGCATACCACCGTAAGACTTGCGAGACAGGAGAAGTTTTTCCATCAGTTGCCATGGACTGTGACGGGGCCAAGACGTAACACTTTCACTGTTACCTAGGGCCTAAACATCAGGTTCTCCAACATTCAATTGCCCGATCTGTGAACCACTAGGCTCTTTCCATCTCTACAATCGCTTTCGTGGTTTTCATCACGGCATCCGGATTTAACGAAATACTATCAATTCCCTGTTGGACGAGAAATTGGGCAAATTCAGGAAAGTCACTCGGCGCTTGCCCGCAGATTCCAATCTTACGCCCTTTCCCTTTCACAACCTGGATGGCCTTGGCAATGAATGCCTTCACCGCCGCATCACGCTCATCAAACACATGAGCAACGATTTCCGAGTCCCGATCAACCCCAAGCGTAAGCTGGGTGAGGTCATTGGATCCAATAGAGAACCCATCAAAGACTTCTGCGAAATCTTCAGCAAGGATCACATTGCTTGGAAGTTCACACATCACATACAGTTCCAATCCATTCTCTCCTCGCTTAAGCCCATACCGCTCCATTTCGTATTGCACCTTTTTAGCTTCCTCGATGGTCCGGCAGAACGGTATCATCAGTTTGACATTTGTCAATCCCATTTCCTCTCTGACCTTCTTCATCGCGTAACATTCCAAAGCAAAGCCAGCCCGATACCGTGGATGATAGTAGCGAGACGCACCACGAAACCCTAACATGGGGTTTTCTTCTGTCGGTTCATACCGTCGTCCCCCAATGAGATTGGCATACTCATTTGACTTGAAATCACTCAAACGAACGATCACATCCTTTGGATAGAAGGCAGCAGCAATCATGGCCACCCCTTGAGCAAGCTTGTCAACAAAATACTGTGGCTTATCGTCATACCCTGTTGTGTGTCGATCGATTTCGACTTTGAGGGCCGGATCATCCAGTCGTTCATATTCACAGAGCGCCAAGGGATGTATCTTGATATAGGTACTAATAATAAATTCCTCTCTCGCAAGACCTACTCCATCGTTCGGAATGAAAGACAATCCAAAGGCCTCTTCGGGGTTCCCGACATTGATCATGATGTTTGTCTTCGGACGTGCCAAATTTTCCAGGTCCACACGATCAATCGTATAAGGAAGTTTTCCCTCATAGACAAATCCCGTATCCCCCTCGGCGCAAGATACCGTAACCACCTGACCATTCTTCAGGAGGTCTGTTCCCCTATCGGTCCCCACAAGCGCTGGCAAACCGAGCTCTCGACTCACAATGGCTGCGTGGCAGGTCCGTCCTCCACGATTGGTCACAATCGCAGCAGCTTTTTTCATAATCGGTTCCCAATCAGGATCAGTTTTATCGGTGACCAATACGTCACCCTCTTGGAATTCGTGTATTTGTTTCACCGTATGAATGACTCGCACAGGTCCCTGTCCGATTTTTTCCCCGACGCTCCGCCCCACAACAAGGATCGATCCCTTGTGGGTTAATCGATAGGTCTCTAAAATTTTTCGAGGTTTTTGAGACTGCACAGTTTCCGGTCGTGCCTGGACGATAAATAATTCACCCGTGAGACCATCTTTTGCCCACTCCAGATCCATCGGACTCGACTTGCCCCTTTTTTCACTATAGTAATCTTCAATGAGGCAGGCCCACTTGGCGAGAATAAGAATCTCCTCATCAGTAATAGCAAACCGAGCACGATCATGAGGAGCGACCGGAACATTCTTTACTCCCTTATTCCCCCCAAGGTCATAGACCAATTTAAACTCCTTACTCCCAATGATCTTTTGTAGAATTGGACGAAATGCTTGTTTGAGAGTTGGTTTAAATACATAAAACTCATCTGGATTCACAGACCCTTGTACAACATTCTCGCCTAACCCATAGGCTGCATTAATTAAGACGGCGTCACGGAATCCAGTCTCGGTATCAATGGAGAACATCACTCCCGAGGAGGCTAAGTCCGATCGCACCATCAGCTGAACACCGACTGACAAGGCTATTTTAAAATGGTCAAACCCCTTATCTGCACGATAGGAAATAGCCCGATCGGTAAATAGAGATGCAAAGCAACGCTTACAAGCGTCGAGTAAGGCAGAGTGGCCTAGAATATTGAGGTAGGTTTCTTGCTGACCGGCAAAACTGGCATCAGGAAGATCTTCAGCAGTTGCACTGCTACGAACAGCGACATCTACCGAGTCCTGAGGACCCCTGCCAAGCTCATCATATGCCTTTGTGATGACCTGCTCCAGGTCTGAGGGAAGACGGGCATCAAGAATCGCTTGCCGTACCTTCTGTCCTCGCTCACGAAGGTTGGTCAAGTCTCGGGTATCTAGGTCTGACAGAATCCCCTTTATTCGTCCATCAAGATGGGCCTCCTTCAGAAAGTAACGATAGGCCTCGGCCGTGACAGCGAACCCATTCGGTATGTTGACATTCTTGTGAGCCAATTCACGGTACATCTCACCAAGGGACGCATTCTTCCCACCGACAAGTGGGATATCGTTAATACAAATTTCTCCAAACCAGCGGATGAAGGACTCCGCCTGGGTTGCAGGAACCATTTCTGACCCCTTTCTATTTGTTTATGGAATGGTGCGGTCTCGTACCTTACCAACCCTCCAGTCCGTTGCCGGTAGAAATGCAAAAGAGAGACCGAACTCTGCGAGTATTTTAGTGGGTTCTTACTAAGGATTTTCAAACCGAAGGGAGGCACAATTGAATGAAGGAATATTTAGTGGGGAGATTGGGGCCAGCCTGACTACCCAGCATGGGGAAAAATGCATCATTTCGCGAGAAACAATCTTAAAAGAGTCTTGAAGAGAAATTCATTGGCACACGCTCTGGTATACCCCTCGAACCACATCTGCCGACCTTTGAAATGCGGCCAACTCGCTACGATTACAGGGTATCTCAAGAGACGAAACCGCCCCACGTTTCGTCACCAACCAAGGAACGCTTAAGCACACCTCATCAATTCCGTAATAATGGTGCAATCTTCGACTGACCGTGAGAATGACCTGTTCATCCCGTAACAAGGCTTCTACAATTTTTGCGACAGCTAATCCGATAGCCCAATTGGTTGCACCCTTGGCCTTGATCACCTCACCAGCCGCATTACGGACTCCCCGAAAAATCTCATCTTTCGAGTCCCGATCCAATAATGGACGGTTAGGAAGACACAGTTTATCTAATGAAATATTACCAATTTGAGCACTTGACCACACAGCGACTTCACTCTCACCATGTTCTCCGATAATGTATGCATGCACATTGCTAACCGACACCTTGAAATGCTGCCCAAGCAGAAATCGAAATCGCGAGGTATCCAAGACGGTGCCAGAACCAATCACGCGCTCCTCGGGAAATCCGGATAGACGTAGCGCTAACTCGGTGAGGACATCGACAGGGTTTGAGACAATCACAAGGAGCGTCTCCGGTATAGCCTTCGCCACCTCAGGAATCAACGTCTTGAACATGGCAGCATTGGCTTCTGCTAGATCCAGCCTCGACTGACCAGGCTGTTGTTTCGCCCCTGCTGCAATGACCACCACATCCGCGCCCGCGCAATCCTCGACGGTTCCATCGTAGACGGCCACGGACGGAACAAACATCGAGCCATGGTTCAGGTCCATCATTTCTGCCTTCGCTTTTTCTTCTTTCTTATCAACTAAAATAATTTCACGAACAAACCCTTGCATCATCACCGCATAGGCGATGGTCGCCCCTACGGATCCTGCCCCAATAATTGCCATTTTACTCATCAGATACCCTTTCAGATTGCATCATAGTAGCCGGTTGGCCCGTGGCCTCTAACACTCGCTGCCAAAAGGCTCCGTTCGGATCGATATGCTTTCTTGATGTAACCACGAGAGGGATTGGGACATGCGTGAACCGTTGATTCCAATACCCCACCATGACGTCCGTCCGCCCTGCCATTCCCGCATGGACGGCATGCTGTCCAAGCAATAAACAGAGTTCTGAATCCATGGAATTGGCAGGCAGGCTTCGGATAATATAGCTAGGGTCGATATATTTCACCGAAACCTCTTTCCCCATTTCTGAGAAGTATTGGCCGATCTGTTTCTTTAAAAAGCGCCCAACGTCTTTCAATCGGAGATTTTTTGAGGCATCAAATTCCTGCTTGTTCGGATCTTGAAGAAAGTCCTGCCCGACGCCTTCAGCCGCCACAATCACCGCATGAGGCTTACGCTGGAGACGCATGTCCAAAGCTCGTAATAATCCACCGGCCCCACCAAGAGAAAAAGGGACTTCAGGAACAAGACAAAAATTGACATCGCTATTGGCTAAACTCGCATGTCCGGCGATAAACCCTGACTCTCGCCCCATCAATTTGACCAGTCCAATACCATTCAACACCCCACGTGCTTCCTCATGAGCGGCATCAATCGCCCGGCTCGCTTCTTCCACCGCCGTCGCAAAACCAAAACTTTGTTCAATCCAATGCAAATCATTATCGATCGTTTTGGGAACACCCACAACCGAGATAGTCTAATCGACGTCGAGCGATTTCTTGAGCAAAGGGCAGACGCCCCTCGCAAAGTTCCATCTCCACCGATAGCGAACAGGATGCCAATGTTCCTGTTCACTAACGTATCCACCATATCTTTAATATCTTGGTGACCTCGGGAGGTCCCAAGGATCGTCCCTCCACGTTCATGAATGCTATCCACCAAGTGGGGCGTCAATCGGAACGGTTCTGCTCCCTCTTTTGACGTTAGACCCAGAATATCCATAGCGGAACCCCAAAATGTGCTTCACCCCATACCCATAGTGCAACATCAATACGATCGACCGAATCACATTGTTTAAACCCGGGCATAAACCTCCACATGTGACAATTCCACAGGTTAATAAAGTTGGATCAAAAAAAATTTTTGAGCGAGGTCCAGCCGGTTCAAATGCTGGAGGGGGAATGTTGGATTGAAGAAAAGGCTGTAATTCAACCTGGTCAGAACTGAGAAGGACGGCTCGTGATTCATCAATAAACCCGGCCTCTCCTCCTCGCAAGGGAGAAGGAATCCGCCCCGAACCTAGTGATGACACGACTAAATCTTTGGCCTCAGGTGGCTTCATAGGACGTTCATTTCGAAGGAGATGTCACCATGTGATGGCGTTCCAGCTGTTCTTGTCATATTTTGTTCACCGACTGAACGCATGATTTCCTTCAAGGCCTCTCCCGTGATGGTTTCCTGTTCCAAAAGAAGTGTTGCAGCGTTTCGTAATGCCTCTCTTTGTCCCTCGAGGATCGATACGACACGGGCATACTGCTCCTCAATGATGCGCCGGACCTCACAATCAATCTCACGCAATGTATCTGCACTATGCTCCTTGGATATCTGAGATTGGCCGGTTTGTAGAAATAATGGCTGACTGTTTGGTTCAAATGAGACGTGTCCTAATTTTTCACTCATCCCATAGGTTTTGACCATACTTTTCGCAATATCGGTCGCCTTCGCAAGATCATCTTGAGCCCCGGTGGATACTTCATGAAAAATGACTTCTTCTGCGACCCGTCCTCCCAGCAATACTGAGATTTTGTTTTCTAGCTCAGTTCGGGTCATCAAAAATCGGTCCTCCGTTGGCAATTGAATGGTATACCCGAGCGCAGCAATCCCTCTCGGGATGATGGAGATTTTCTGTACAGGGTCTGAACCTGGTATCGACATGGCAACCAAGGCATGGCCGACCTCATGATGAGCCACCCGTTCCTTTTCCATCGCATTAAGGACTCGATTTTTTTTCTCGAGGCCAGCAATCACCCGTTCAACGGCTTCCTGCAGTTCCGACAACCCCACCTCATCTTTCCCACGACGGACTCCCAGGAGTGCCGCCTCATTCATAATATTCGCAAGATCTGCCCCAACAAACCCGGCCGTCATCGCAGCAATTTCATCTAAATTCACTTCCGAAGCTAAGGGCACCCCTCTGGCATGGACTCGCAGTATGGCAAGCCTTCCAAGTTTGTCCGGCCTATCCACTAGCACATGTCGGTCAAATCGACCCGCACGCAGCAGCGCCTGGTCAAGAATTTCAGGACGGTTCGTAGCTGCCATAAGGACGACACCACGCATGAGGATCGAATCCATCCATTTCAACTAGCAGTTGATTCAACGTTTGCTCACGTTCTTCATGGGCCATGGGACCCATACCCCGAGCCTTTCCGAGAGCATCTAATTCATCAATAAAAATGATACAGGGCGCCTTCTTCCTGGCCTGCACAAATAAATCTCGCACCCTTGCAGCTCCCACGCCCACGAACATTTCTACAAACTCCGATCCACTAATTGAAAAAAAAGGGACACCAGCTTCTCCCGCGACCGCTTTGCCGAGAAGGGTCTTACCCGTACCCGGGGGACCAACCAGAAGAATCCCTTTGGGAATCTTCCCTCCCAGACGGCTGAACTTCTCAGGAGTTTGCAGGAATTCAATGACCTCTTGCAGCTCTTCTTTGGCCTCATCGACCCCAGCAACATCTGAAAACCTGACCTGAACTTCCTTTTCCATATAGACTTTTGCACTACTCTGACCGCCCTTCATGAACCCACTTTGCCCCTGTCCCATTCGCCGGAGAATAAAGAGCCACAGTCCGGCAAATACAGCAATCGGAATGACCCACGACAACAAATCTCTGACCCATGTCGTGTGCACCACACCCGTCACCTTTACCTCATGTTCATGAAGATCGGCCAAGAGATCAGGATCTTCCACCCGAACCGTTTCAAAGAGTTGGCCTTCTTGTACAGCAGTTGACGGTTCAGCTTGCGTTCCGGTATCAGGTTTCATTCGCCCCTGGACGAGGGTAGTCGAAATAGACACCTCCGCAACCTTTCCCTCGGAAAGAGCTGTCTTAAATTCACTGTAGGGGATAACCGCACGGCTGATAAAAGGCGTCAGAAATATCTGGACAAGGAGAAAGATCCAGAATGCGATGATGAGGTACCAGATTGAGAAGTGTTTTTGCTTGGGGTCCACGTGAGTAATCTACGGTCCTTAACTGATGACACCAGATGGAACCATCAGGCGTATCTAGACTCGCACATCTAAAATTTCCTGGTCAGATATTTGATTTCGCCACCCAGGGTGACTTGTTACGGTTTGATCGTCACTTCTCTCTATTCGAAGTGTATCGACCGGCAAAGAGTACTCCCAACCCAATCATTCCAACTATGAGAGCCAGAATCCCGATAACTGTGAGGCCATCCATTCTCAACCTCCCCACCTTATGTCACACATATTCTACCGAACGACTAAAACAGAACATGCCACTCGATGCACCAAGGAATGAGACACGCTGCCTAACAGAAACCGGCTTAATCCCTTTCGGCCATGAGACCCGACAATAAGAAAATCGAAATCCTTCGACATCTCTGCAATCGTGGCAGCGGGATCGCCCTGGAGGACCTTGCTCTCCACAGAATACGAATCACCCCGAAGAGATCCCGAAAACTGTTCGACGAATTCTTTGGCATGTTTTTGAATATCTTCAACCCAACTTTGATAGGCAAAGGCTGGAACCGGATCCCCAAAATAGGGATTCGGGACGACGGTTACGACCATGAGTTCAACCGATTGTTTGAAAGGATGGGTGCGAAGCCACAGTCGGAGACGTTCAGCATCATCCGGACCCCTCCACCGCCAAAAGAATTCGACCGGAAAACTTTCTTCCCTCTTTCACGACCATGGTTGTGCAGGGGGCATGGAGCAATACGTGGTGTGAAACACTTCCCAGCACAACTTCTGAGAGACGATTGAGACCTCTGGCTCCAATCACGACAAGATCTGCAGATGTTGAACGGACCGTATCGAGAATCACGTCCTGTGGACCGCCAAATTCACAATGACGCATGACAGAAATGTCAGACCCCAAAAGATGGGAGGTTCGCTCCAATAGCTGTTGGCCCGACTCGACCAATGACTTTCTAAAATCTGCATAGGCTTCCTTGGCTACAGCCGGAGCAAAAAATGGGTCTTCGAACGATCGAACATCAACCGCGTGAACCAAAATCAGCTCTTTGGGATGATACAGTTGATTCACGGTCTGAACGGCTGAAAACGTCTCATCCGACCAATCGACGCCAACCACAATACGCATAAAACCCTCTCTCCTGGTTAAAGTTCTCTCTCGGTTTCTTCACGAGGTAGATGATCCAACGGTGGTCACCTCTGGATCAAGCAAGGTTCGGTGTTCAGATATAGCCCGAAGACATTGAAACACATCTTCAACAGAAGGATCAGCTACTTTCCTCCCTCTTTTTCCGGACACGTTTAAGACAATGTCGTTAAGGGAAATCATACCCTGCAAGACACGATTGTCGTCCAAGACCGGAAGGCGCCGTATTTTGTGTTCTTGCATAATCGTCATAGCGTGATGGATAGGATCATCAGGAACACAGGATTAGAGCTTCCCTGAACTCGTTTCCCAAACCGTAATGTCCGACGCGACCCGGCCCTTTGTTGCCACAGCCATACAAATATCACGATCCGTGATCACGCCTTCTACTTCCCCTGCATGATTAACAATCGGTAAGACGCCACAATCACTGTCCCACATTTCCTTCGCGACTGCGGCCAAATTAGATTCTGGGGCACAATATTGGACCGGTTCGGTCATGATACCTTTCACCTTCATGAGGCTCCCTCCTTCTTCTTAACTATTTTTATTCCATCGTCATTCAACCTAACTCTGCAGGAGCATTCGATCCCTGTCTCTGCACCTCTCCGACCACTTCTTGAGCCTTGGCTAAATATTGCCGAACTTCGTCATCAGACACTTGGCGAAAATCTACGTAATGATCCCCGACTGCGAAGAATGGCTCAGGGGTCTCTAAAACAATCAATTCATCAACGAGGGGCTTCAACTGGCTCAGAGTCCCAGGCGGTCCGACAGGGATCGCTGCAATTAATCGATGAGGCTGCTGGTCTCGAATCGATTGTATGGATGCCAAAAATGTTGCACCCGTCGCAATGCCATCATCCACTAATAGAGCCACGCGTTTGGTCAAGGAAGGAAGTCGACAACTTCTGCGATACAAAATCTGCCGCCTCTTAATCTCTTGCCGTTGAAGATCAATAATCTGCTGAAGTTCTTCGTTGGAAATGGACAGGGCTTGAATCGTCTGATGATCAAGGTACAGGGTATCCGTTTCTGTAATGGCCCCGATCGCAAACTCAGCATTACCAGGTGCTCCAAGTTTCCGACTGAGAAAGACGTTCAAGGGAAGGCCTAACCGCAAACTGATTTGATATCCAAGAGGAACCCCTCCACGAGGCAACGCAAGCACGATACCTTGCGGATGATCCCTATACTGTTGAAGACGCCGGGATAACCGCTCTCCTGCTTCTCTTCTGTTTTGAAACATGGTCCGGTTTTCCCTCACGAGACAATAGAGAGTGGAAACAACAAATATTTACTCTTTCACTTGTGCATAGTAAATGCCACAAGACCAGATGAAACAAAGGGCTGAAAACCAGCATGAATCATTGGGTTGAGAGGAACGCGGTGACAGGAATAACACAAGGCATGGGGAATTTCAGGCCTAAAATTACCACCGGGCCTGTAGCTAAATGCCACAGACCTTCTTCCCTGTTGTCCAACATACAGAAAACATCACCTACTGTCTCCACAACAACGCTCCAGGGAGCAAGGACAACACGATTCCTCCCCCCATTTTTCCCATGAATTCCTAGAAAATTTGTACATTCCTGTTTCTTCTACCTCTTGGAAGCTCTTTGAGCGAAAGGACCGGATTGGATCAGAGCTTGCTTCTTCCCACACCGAGGTAGAAGACCCAAGAGCCGTTGTACCCCATCTATGCCCATTTTGATTCATATAAAAAACTCCCTTCAGGAATGGCGCGACGGCATCAGCCCGCCGGTTTTTTTCTCGGCAGCAGCTTTTAATATAGCCTTGATTATCTTTGCAGGTCTCTGGACCAATACGGCTGGACTCGTCTTTTCCGCTACCTTGGACTTCATCACTGATGTATTTGGGTGGTACTACATCCTGACAACAAGTGGGATTTTGGGGTTCGTCCTCTATATCCTTTTTAGTCGTTACGGCAATATACGTCTTGGGAAAGACAACGAACCTCCCCCATTCAGTACGTTTTCATGGCTCGCCATGCTTTTTGCAGCGGGTATGGGAATGGGTCTGGTCTTCTGGGGAGTGGCAGAGCCCCTGTACCATTTCAAAGATCCTCCTCATGCTGCACCAAGGAGTGATCAGGCTCTCTTGGAAGCTATCCGATTCAGTTTTTTTCACTGGGGACTACATCCGTGGGCCATTTACGTGATATTCGGATTAGGTATTGCTCTGCTTCACTTCCGTCATCACCTCCCGTTAGCTCCACGTTCCCTCCTTTACCCTCTCTTCGGAAAACATATTTTTGGTTGGTTGGGACATGTAACCGACGCCTTTTGTACAATCGGAACCTTACTCGGCGTCGCGACATCCCTTGGGTTAGGCGCTATGCAAATCAACGCAGGGCTTGCCCGTTTAACCGGCATTGAGTATATCGTCCACACTCAAATCCTGATCGTGGTCCTCATTACCTGTGTAGCCACTGCCTCTACGGTCAGTGGGGTCTCACGAGGCATCAAGTACCTGAGTATCCTCAACGTGCTCCTCATGTTCCTCCTCCTAGGCTTCGTGTTTCTGACAGGCCCGACACTCTACCAGGTGAAAACCCTATTCATCGGCATGGGCGACTATTTTCTAAATATTGTACCGACGAGTCTCTGGATCGATTTCCGAGCAGATTCACATTGGCAGTCCAACTGGACGTTGTTTTATTGGGGATGGTGGATTTCGTGGAGTCCATTCGTTGGAATCTTTATCGCTCGCATTTCACGCGGCCGAACGATACGGGAATTCGTCCTCTATGTCTTATTGATTCCGACCCTCATGAACTTTCTTTGGTTTTCTGTGTTTGGTGGGTCTGCACTTTACGTGGAACGCTTAGAGGGTACGTTATCCAGTCCCATTCAGGAAAATGTCGCCATGTCATTACATGTCTTGCTCGAACACCTTCCCGGGACAACGGTCATGCAATGGGTCGGCCTGTTATTGATCGTCATTTTTTTTATTACATCTTCCGATTCAGGATCGTTCGTCGATGATATGGTCACGTCAGGAGGCAATCCCAATCCTCCAGTGGCCAACCGTGTCTTTTGGGGAATTTCAGAAGGAGCGGCGGCGGCTGTTCTGCTTCTTGCAGGAGGACTCAAGGCCCTTCAAGCCGCCTCAATCTCGGCTGGTCTTCCTCAAAGTATCTTGTTGATTCTGGCGTGCATTGGTATCCCGAAAACCTTGCGAGGGGATATTCCCAACGATGAGATATAGGAGGAACCTCTTGCCTTACCTTTCGCGAATATTCTGACAGATCTCAAGGTCCGGACGAGTTTGAAAGAAACTTTAACAGATCGATCATCGTAAGGTTACCAAGTAGCTTCCTCGCTTCGTCTACGATCGGAATCTCTTTCACATTCGACTCAATCATTTTCTTCAGCACGGAGCCGACCTCTTCCTCTTTGTGCGCAAAGATAGGTTTCGTCTGCATGATATCCTTTGCGGTTTCGGCAGTAATCATTCCAACAAGAGATCTTGCGTGAATTTGGGGCTCATGACTTGGAGCAAAGACCTGTCTCACAAGTATCCCCAAAGAGATCACACCGGTGAGTTGCTCTTGCTCGTTTACCACATAGAGTATGCGGCTGTGCTCAAATTCAATCATGGCCTTGATCACATCCTGAATACTTATCCCTTCCCTCACAATAGGGAGCGCCCTCTTGCTAATGCAAGGCAGTAACGTACGAATTTTTGCACGCCGTTGTTCCTCACTTAAATCCTTCATTGCTCTCCCTCAAACAGCCGTGGATTCACGAAGTACCTGTTGTTCCGTACGCATTCTCACCGAGCGGTTTCGCTCCCCTCGCCTCCCCAGCCTTGAAGAGGGTGAAGCGTACCAGGAACGGTGTTAGGAGTTCATTGAGAATAACCGATCCCAACATTCCGCTTACGATAACCCCGGCTAGTGGCGTATCCCCCAAGACATCCATTGAGTCAAACACGAGACCCACCGTGACACCGGCTTTTGGTAAGAGGGCAAAACCAAGATACTTTTTGACTGATTGTGGGGCATCGGATATACGTGCCCCAAGGTGACTGCCTAGTAATTTTCCTGAGAAGCGCCCCAGGCTGATCAACAAGGCCAACCAACCTGCACTTTCAATCACCTTGAGATCCAAATGCGCTCCAGCAAGGGTAAAAAACATCCCGAATATCGCATCTTCCAAACCTTCCACGATGGCAAACAACTCTTTATGCTGGCCAACATAGTTGGCCACAACAAATCCAAACATCATATTGGCAAGTAAGGGAGAGACTTCCATGGTTATGGCAAACCCGCTTGCCAAGAAGATACAGCCTATGACAAGTCCTAACAGAGCTTCACGCCTTGGGACAAATGGCATGAGAGTTCTGAGGCCCACTCCCAACCCACCGCCTATCGCCAAAGAAACGAGCACTGAGATGCCGGGGGTGATCAATAAATTTTGCCAAGCGAACGCTTCCTGATGAATGAGGCTGCCAGCGATACTCACGGCAAACGCGTAGAGGAAGATGGTGAGTGCATCATCCAACGCCACAACGCCAAGCAGGATGGTGGTGAGAGGCCCTTTTGCCCGGTACTCATGGACGATGGCCAAAATAGCCGCCGGTGCGGTGGCAGCGCTGATCGCCCCAATCACGAGCGCCGCGGGAAAATAGACACTCCAATATGAAGGGGAAGCCAACCCCTCACCGAAGATGACCGGGAAGAGGAAGGAGAGCATCAACGTGGCCATAAGGAAGGCACCAATACCCTGGGTAAAGGTTATCCAAATAATGTGTCTCCCAAGTCGTCGCAAGGTGTTTAATTCGAGAGTCCCGCCGATTGAGAAGGCAATAATGCCAAGTGCGATATGGATGACGAGGGTGAGTTCTTCCTTGACCAGCCGTTCGTGAAAGACATCCAACACGGATGGGCTCAGGAACATTCCGATTACCAGATAGCCTGTGACTCTGGGAACACCGCAGAATGTGGCTATTTCACCACCGAGATAACTCAGCAGCAGAAGAAGTCCTAAATAGACGAGGGGATGGAGCTGGTTGAGAACACCGGCCAGACTTTCTATAAAATCCGTCATCGTACCTGTTTTGCGTACACCAACCTACAAGCGCTAGAAAACAAGGCCGTGTTTGGGCGCGAACGATCCCGCAAATGAACAACGTTATGAATGGTATTTTGCCGACAAATACTCCAGGCAGCCATTTAAGGTGCCCAGCTTTGGATAGTCGACCTCAGGAATGTCTACCTTCAATTCTTCATGAATCGCGATAACAAAATTCAAAAAATCCATTGAATCAATATCGAGTTGGTCACGAAAACTCTCGTCGGGTGTAATCGTCGAGACATCCACCTCCGGAGCAATCTCTCCTAATATACGAAGAACCGTGGTTTTCAGATTTTCAGGCCTTGCGGGAGTACTCATAGGTGGCGTGGCTCCTGTAATAACCGATCGACGGCCGCGAGAAATAGTCCCCCCCGATGACCATCGCTCACACGATGGTCTGCCGAGAGCGAGGCGGTCATGACCGGGGCAGGACAAATCTTTTCTCCAACCACCCATGGTCGCGTGACCACCTTGCCGAAGCCAACCAATGCGACTTGCGGCGGATAGATCACACCATAAACGGCCTCAACACCCTGTTCACCCAAACTCGTCACGGTAATGGTCGACTCAGACATCTCCGAACTTCGCAATGTGCCAGCCCGGGCCCGCTTCACCAAGTCTCGAAACCCATTCATGAGGGTGCTCAAACTTTGGTGATCCGTGTCATGTAACGCCGGCGCCACAAGACCACCCTGTCGCAAAGAAATGGCCACTCCCACATGAATGGCGGGGCTTGGATCAGCCCTTCCTTCTTTCCACAAGGCATTCAGCTCCGGGATCTCTTTCAAGGCCAAGGCCACGGCTTTGATCAGCAACACTCCATAGAGCAACCGATCCGCGATGGAACGCGTTCGATTCTCTCCTTCGAGCCACCGCATGGCGTTACTCATATTTATCGTAGTGCTGAGATAATAATGAGGTATTTCACGCTTGGACCGTGCCATGGCTGTAGCAATCGTCTGGCGCATTCGTGCCTGTCGATCGCCTGCAGAGGCAGCGGCCGCTGGAACCTGTTCTTGTTTCGTGTCAAGGGGTGTACCTAAAGTTCGTGCCGCATTTTGAATATCATCTCGGGAGATCGCCCCATCCTTCCCCGTCCCATGAACAGAAGCTGGATCCACCCCCAATTCCCTGGCTAACGTTCTCGCAGAAGGAGAAATTTTTAGCCGGGTTTCCTTTCTATCCACATCTGTGACTCGGGACTGAACGGGAGATGCCGTTGGGGTAGAAGGCGCAGATGACGTTCTAGGGGAACCTATCTCCTCGGAACGAGCCGCCCCCCCATCAGCGGACGCCACGCCATCTTCTTTGATGACAGCCATAACCGCCCCAACCGGCACGACGTCGCCAGGCTGAACGAGTAGTTGTTCAAGAACACCTGTCGTGAATACTTCCACCTCAATGGACGCCTTATCAGTTTCGACCTCGGCGATAATCTCACCGCGAGTCACATGATCTCCCGGTTGTTTATGCCAGACCACCAAGGTACCTTCTTCCATATCCGCACCGAGGGTCGGCATGACAAACTCAGCCATGGGATTGCACCATCTCCTTCGCGGCGTTGACGATCGTTCCAACCTGTGGCAAGACCGCTTCTTCTAAGTGTTTAGGATAGGGAATCGGCACTTCCATACTACAGATTCGCCCAACCGGGCTATCAAGGTCGTAAAACCCCTTTTCCATAATTTGAGCACTGACCTCAGCGGCGAAACTCCCTGTCCGCCATGCTTCATCGATAATGAGGGCTCGATGAGTGTTTCGTACGGACTGAAGAACCGTCCCCATATCAAGAGGGCGTAAAACACGAAGGTCAATAACTTCAGCATGAATTCCGTCATTGGCCAGGAGTGCCGCTGCCTCGAGTACCTTCCGCAAAGATCCTCCAAACGTGATGAGACTGATGTCTTCTCCAGCGAGACGAACCGCGGCCTTATTGAGGTTCACAACTCCGACCTCTTCATCCATTTCACCCGAAAGGGGATACAAATACGCATGCTCGAAGATCAGGACCGGATCTGGTTCACGAAGTGCGGCGAGGAGCATGCCCTTGGCATCGGTGACTGTCGCTGGCGTCAGGACTTTAATTCCAGGAATATGGGCGTACCATCCTTCTAAACTGTGGGAATGTTGTGCGGCCACCTGACGCCCAGCTCCAGTTGCCATCCGTATGATAAGTGGGACCGTAAACTGCCCACCTGACATATGACGAAGGGTGGCCGCATTATTGACAATCTGATCTAACGCCAAGAGACTAAAATTCACAGTCATGACTTCTACGATCGGACGCATACCGCCCAGCGCCGCTCCAATTCCCGCACCGACAAAGGTCGACTCTGACAGTGGGGTATCACGTATTCGCTCAGGGCCAAACTCTTGTAATAATCCCTTACTGCAGGCATAGGCTCCTCCATATCGCCCTACATCCTCACCCATGAGAAAGACACGAGGGTCACTCTGAAGAGCTTCTCGTAATCCTTCTCGCACAGCTTCGCGATAGGTGATTTTTTTCATGACAAAAACCCGACTCGATGTTTATTAATTCCTAATATCTGATGGCTACGAACCATCCCCAGGGGAATAGACATCCTTTGTCACCTGCTCTACAGGCTCGAACGGTCCAGCTTCGGCAAAGGCCACCGCTTCCTCAATTTCCTTTGCAATGGTATTCTCTATCTCATTGAGATCATCCGTCGTCAGACACTTCCATTCCCGCATGCGTCCTTCTAACGTGACGATCGGACCCTGTTCTTTCCACTCCTCCACTTCTTCCTTTTCACGATACAATTCGGCGTCATACATGGAATGGGCTCGGAATCGATAGGTTCGAAACTCAAGCAGATGAGGCCCCTTGCCGGCACGGACCTTCTCCGTGGCCTTTTGCATCACCTCTTCGACAGCAAGAATATCCATCCCGTCGACGGCTTCACCGGGCATCCCGTAGGCTTGTGCTTTTGCAAAAATGTCGGGTTGTGACTCATACCGGTCGATGGCCGTTCCCATCGCATAGAGATTGTTTTCGCAGAGAAAGAGCACAGGGAGTTTCCAAAGCGCGGCCATGTTCATCGATTCATGAAACTCTCCTTCAGCAACGGCCCCATCACCGAAAAAACACGCGGTGACATGGGAGCGATTCTGCAACCTATCCGCCAATGCTAAACCGACCGCGACTGGCAGGCCTCCGGCGACAATCGCCTGTCCACCATAAAAACGACGAGACGCATCAAAAAAATGCATGGACCCCCCTCGCCCATGACTGCATCCATTCGCCTTCCCATACAGTTCCGCCATCAGCTCCCCCATGGGAGTCCCACGCATGAGAGCATGTCCGTGCTCACGGTAGGTGGCCACGATCGCATCATCCTCCTTCAAGATGGGAATCGCTCCGGCTGCAACTGCCTCTTCTCCTATATAGAGATGAAGAAACCCACGAATTTTCCCAAGGCTATAGAGTTCGGCAGCTTTCTCCTCAAAGCGGCGAATGCGGAGCATATTGTGCAACATGGTGAGGGCCTTGGCCCGATTGAGATGTAGCGACATCTATGTCTCTTCTAATGTTGACGTATCGCCCTCAGGGAGGCCTAATTCTCTGGCTTTTAAAAGGCGTCGCATGATTTTCCCGCTTCGGGTTTTGGGCAAGGAAGAAAGAATTTCAATTTCCTTGGGTGCGACGGCGGCTCCCAAGCGTTTGCGAGCAAATCCGATCAATTCCCGTTGAAGGTCGGGTGATGGTTGGTATCCATCTTTCAAGGAAACGAAGGCTTTCACAATCTCCATTGCCACGGGATCAGGCTTGCCAATCACCCCAGCTTCTGCAACTGCAGGATGTTCAATCAACGCGCTTTCTACTTCGAAGGGCCCGATCAAATGACCGGAAGTTTTAATGACATCATCCGCACGACCGACAAACCAAAAATATCCGTCTGCATCTCGTCTGGCGAGATCACCAGTTACATACCATCCATTCTTAAAACATTTCAGGTATCGTTCCTCTTCATGAAGATAGGCACGAAACATCGAAGGCCATCCTGGGCGTAACGCCAACTCCCCTTGAATGTCCGGTTCTTTGACCTCCTCTACGCCACCCTCTTGGGTGTTCCGCACGATCGCGGCCTCAATACCAGGTAATGGCCGTCCCATAGAACCAGGGCGAACATCCATAGCAGCATAATTCGCGATCATGATTCCTCCTGTTTCTGTTTGCCACCAATTATCATGAAAAGGTTGTCCAAAAGCCTTTTCTCCCCAGACGACCGCTTCCGGATTCAGGGGTTCCCCAACGCTCGCTAAAAAACGAAGCGCTGGATAGGTGTACTGTCGAACGAGATCCAATCCGATTTTCATCATGACTCGAATAGCCGTCGGAGCGGTATACCAGACAGACACTCGATAGTCCTGAAGGGTGCGATACCAACGTTCTGCATCAAATTCGGCCTCATCCACGATCATGGTCACCCCATTCGTCAAGGGCGCGATTATTCCATAAGAGGTTCCTGTCACCCATCCTGGATCAGCCGTACACCAAAAAATGTCGTCGGGATGTAAATCCAATGCCAGTTTTCCAGTCGTATGATGGGCGACAACCGCTTGATGCACATGGACCGCACCCTTTGGTGTTCCTGTTGTTCCACTCGTGAAATGCAAAAGAGCCATGTCCTCTGGATTGGTTGACTCAATGACGTACTGATCGCTTGCTTGGGTCATCAATTGCTCATAATCCAATGTATCTGGAACATGTGTTGATTGTTTCCCCTCACGAATAAGGATGATGTGTTTGAGATGGGGAAGAACGGGACGCAGATCGGCAACCTTACGCTTATATAACGCTTCGGTCGTGACTAACACAGTCGCTTGCCCAATTGACAAGCGAGCCCGGATAGGTTCAGGACCGAAAGCTGAAAACAGGGGACAAAAGACGGCACGATGTTTCAAGGTTCCTAAGGCAGCAATATACAATTCTGGGATTCGACCAGCTAATGCATAGACTCGCTCTCCCTTCATGACACCAAGAGACTGAAGGACGTTGGCGAATCGATTGGTGAATTCCCGAAGTTGAAGATACGTTAAATCATGGACTTGCCCATCTTTTCGAAGACATTTGATTGCCACCTGAGCCCCTCGTGAACTGGCAGCATGACGATCCACCGCTTCATGGGCAATATTTAGCCCCCGCCCCTCTGGGAGCCCATCTAGCTCTTGAGCAGCCTCATCCCATGAAAAGTTCATCCGTTCGTCTTGATACTGTTCCAGATTTGGATGGATCTTTTTTCCTTGGGAATCCTTACGTATGGAACGACATGACATTGAGAACCCTCCAACCATTTCATTTTGTGCAAAGGCCAGACCATCCCTATCAACCATCCTCTTTATTCAACCATCACAAATTAAGGCTATTACGGGGAATACACCATGCAAATTGCAAAACAGGTGTAGCATTTTTCAACAGCTTCCTGTCAAACCGCGTGGAGAATTGGGTCAGATCAAATCAGCCATGTCTGGTCAACAGAGTGAGAGAGGTACGATACGCATCTACGAGAGGCATGAAGAGGAAGGTGTTAAATTTGCATCATCGATATAGGGAATCTTTCACAGCCATTGATATCCAAATCGATTTCCTCTTGATGGGTAGGGAGAGGGGAAGGTATGAGAAGAAGCACACTCTTGATCATAGGGGCGGTCTTGATAGGACTTTGGTGGGGAAATGATGCACGAGCTGGAGAGTTCCGCTTGGTGGCCACCCAGATTGCGCCAGACCGAGCTATTTGGCAACCCAGTTTGGTCCTCATTGATAACAAAATAGATATAGAAGGTGGGCTGGTCTTTATACTCGAAAACCTGACAACAACGTCACATATCTTTGCCGTGGACGGTTTATCAATTCTCGGAAGTAAAAAGACTCGCGGTGAAAAAGAGCCCGCACGACTTTCGGTTACGGTTGGACCGAACGAAACAAAGCGAGTTCCTATCAACACAGGTCCCCTTCTCACAGTTGGTGCAGAGGGGCGCAAGTTCCAAGTACAATGTCCCATTCATGTCAAGGGACATCTCTCGGGATCAATCTTCGTGGTAAGCGGCCAACTTGGAAACCTTCCATAAACGTGATGAAACAGCGATCCTCCTTTATTCGGGACGGGACCGATGAAGAAAGGACCAGATCGAAGACGTGGTATAGTACAGATACGTGATTAGGAAAAAACCCGACATCAGGCACCAATCACGATCCCTGATCGCAGAATACTTGCACCGAGGCCACCATATCACGTATCGCCTCCTTGCAAGGTGAATCTGGGGAAATATTCAAGCTAAAAGAGTTTCTCTGTCATGTTCCTACTTAAAACCATTGGATTGTTGATAGTAGCCATCATCATGATCCAATTCATTCCAGTCAACCTGACGAATCCTCCCGTAGAGACGGAACCCTCCACGCCCTCCGATGTCAAAGCAATTTTGAAGCGTGCCTGTTATGACTGTCATTCACATGAAACCGTTTGGCCCTGGTATAGTCAGGTAGCTCCCGTATCGTGGCTCCTCGCGTGGGACGTCGCAGAAGGGAGAGAGGAACTCAACTTCTCGACATGGAATCGATATGGATCAAGACAAATCGTCAAGAAAATGAAGGAGATTGTTGAAGAAATAGAAGAAGGAGAAATGCCACCGTGGTTCTATCTCCCTACCCATCCGGAGGCACGCTTGTCAGATAGCGACCGCCGCCTCCTGATACAGTGGGCACAGCGCAAGACACCTCCTTCAATAAAACATCGGGAATGACCCATGGTCGAACACTCATCTATATATTGGAAACGAACCACCTCATTCGAGTCCCTGTCATCGACCATGATGGAACACTTATCGGGATCATCGCCCGACGAGACGTGTTACGGAGCTATATCAGCGCAGATACACAATAATCTTGCCATCTCGGGTCCTTGGTGCTCACTTCCATCATGTAGCCTTTTGACACAGAGTCCCCGTCAATCCTGCCCTCAAATGCGTCAACGGGTCACTCTATTGAAACGTCTAGGGCTTCCATTCTTGGGAAAGCCTTGAAAAAACTTCCTTCTTTACATTCCACAGCCCTCCTTCCTGGATGGCATCTCTCCTGCTAGATCAATCAGAGTCATGTTCTACGTGGACCATGTGTAACGCATACCGTTTCGAATTTTAGAGAAGTCTCATGTTGGAATAAAGGACTTAAGCCTTTGTTCAGGACCCGTAAACCCTGGTCTAGCCACTTGCGAGAATCATGAACGCGCGAGAAGAACCCCTATGAGAAACATGGCTAGATTCGTACACAAACACCCACTTCGAAAGGTTCTTCACTCGTGGACATTCATCCTACTGGGATTGGCTAGTGTGTTCATCATATTTCAGTCCGTGCATGCCCAGGCTCCCAGGCCAATTGTCTATATCATGCCAGTCAATGGGGTCATTGATCTTGGGCTTGCTCCTTTTGTGGAACGGATAATAGAAGAAGCTGAAGGTGTCGATGCCGCAAAGATTATTTTGGAGATCAACACCTTTGGGGGACGTGTCGATGCCGCAGTCCTGATCCGAGATGCGCTTCTGCGAAGTCGAGTTCCAACAGTGGCATTTGTCAACAGGAGGGCCATCTCTGCTGGAGCCCTGATTGCTCTGGCTACCGAGCAGATCACGATGGCAAGTGGTAGTACTATCGGCGCAGCCACTCCGGTGCAGATTGGCATGCCGGGAGCCCCAGCACAACCGGTCGCCGAGAAGACAGTCTCATACATGCGCAAAGAATTCAGCGCCACCGCCGAAAGCCGCAATCGTCCACCCCTGCTGGCGGAAGCGATGGTTGACGCGGATGTAGAGATCCAAGGTGTGATTGGGAAGGGAAAACTCCTGACGCTGACGACTGAAGAAGCCTTCCAACATAAGCTCGCCGATCTCCGCGCCAACAGCATAGAGGAGTTACTGGACGCACTGAATCTCTCTGGTGCTGAAATACGTAGAGCCACAGAGACCTGGGCGGAAACACTCGTACGCTTTCTGACACATCCCTTGGTCAGTTCTCTGCTCATGACGATCGGCATTCTCGGCATCATCGTGGAGATCCGCGTTCCGGGTTTTGGCATGCCTGGCCTGGTGGGAATTATAAACCTTGGGCTGTTTTTCTGGGGTCATTGGCTCGTGCAGCTGGCGGGCTGGGAAGAATTGCTTCTGGTCGGAATTGGCCTTGTTCTGCTCGCGCTCGAGGTCTTTGTCATCCCTGGATTTGGCATCACGGGGGTGCTGGGATTCCTGGCGGTACTTGGAGGCCTCGGACTGAGCCTCGTCGGAGAAGGGGCCACAGGGGACGTCGTTTTGACGGCAGTAGGCCAGGTCGCACTGTCATTGTTATTGGCGATTGCTGCGGCGTTAGTCCTTCTCCGTTTTATGACGCACACCCCGTTTGGGCAGAGATTAATTTTGAAGACGGAACTGCCGGCTGGAGAGGGATACGCATCAACGCCCGAGTCCGACTTTCGCTGGCTCGGTAAGCGCGGGGTCGCAGAACATTCCTTGCACCCATCTGGGATTGCGCATTTCGACGGCGAGCGGGTGGATGTGGTGTCTGAGGGTGAATATATCGAAGCTAAACAACCAATCGAAGTGACTCGAGTAGATGGCAACCGAATTGTCGTTCGAGCCATCCCCGATCAGCCGGAAAGGAGCGAGCCATGAACGGCAGTGAGCTACATGTGTTTGGGATCCTCGGTCTTCTCGTGCTGGTCATCGCGACTTTAGCACTTCTTCTCTATATGATTCCACTCCCACTGTGGATCGCGGCTTGGGCCTCCAAAGCCTACGTGGGACTCTTGACCCTTATCGGCATGCGTTTCCGTCGGGTACCGCCAGGCACCGTGGTGACCGCTCGCATCAGTGCCGTGAAGGCTGGCTTAGAGATCCCGACCAACGACCTTGAAGCACATTATCTTGCAGGGGGGGATGTAGTGAGGGTGGTGAATGCCATGATCTCAGCTGATAAAGCCAACATTCCACTTCCCTTCAAACGAGCAGCGGCCATCGACCTGGCTGGCCGTGATGTGCTGGAGGCAGTGAAGATGTCAGTGATTCCCAAAGTCATCCAAACACCTCACGTGGCAGCGGTCGCCAAAGACGGCATCCAGGTCATTGCGGTCTCTCGGGTGACCGTCCGCACAAATCTCGATCGACTTGTGGGTGGTGCTGGTGAAGAAACTGTCATCGCGAGAGTGGGGGAAGGGATGGTGAGTACCATCGGCTCCGCAGCAACCTACAAAGATGTGCTGGAGAATCCTGACCATATCTCAAAACATGTTCTCTCGAAGGGACTGGATGCGGGAACTGCATTTGAAATCCTGTCCATTGATATTGCGGATGTAGACGTGGGCGAGAACATCGGAGCGAAACTCCAAATTGACCAGGCCAATGCCGACAAACAGATCGCCCAGGCTAGAGCCGAGGTACGTCGTGCCTTAGCCGTGGCATTGGAACAGGAAATGCGAGCACGCGTGATAGAGGCCGAGGCAGAAGTTCCTCGCGCTATGGCCGAAGCGTTTCGCGAAGGAAATCTTGGGATCATGGACTACTATCGAATGAAGAATGTTCAGGCAGACACGGCCATGCGTGATGCGATTGCAGACACTGGCGAAGAACCGCCTTCCGCCCCAAAAAAATGAGGTGATCATGTCCATGGAACCATTCATTTACCTGTTCCTCTTTTTTCTAGTCTTCCTTGCAAGTAGGTTTGCGCAATGGTTAAAAAGGGAGATCAATGAGGCAACATCGTTGGAGACGGAACAATCCCTCAGAGAAGTTTTACCTAATGAACCACCGGTTCCAATACCCAAAATCGTATCTCCCATATTGGAGGATCGTGTCCCTGAATCCATCCCTACTCAATCTCCAATTACTCGATCGACGAGCTGGCTTGGAAAACCTGAACAGTTAAGAAATCGTGAAGAAGTGCGCCGTGGGATTATTTTGATGACCATTCTCGGTCCTTGCCGTGGAATGGAGAAGTCTTTGGTATCTGACGAGCATCAGTCGTTTCGAGCGTCTCCTTAACTCCTTGGTAAAACCACTCCGATTATTGAGGTACGGTGTCGATTCCCTAACTCCAGGACCTTATGAACAGGATTTTGTGAAGGCAGAAAAATCGAATCACACGGAATGCCGAAATTATGTTGATCTACGTATCACCACGTACCATATTCATCGGTGTCGTGGATTGGACCAGCGCATTTTGCCGAAACGGATTGCTGATTTTTTGCGCTCGGGTTACGAGCCGCAACCCGCTTCACGGGGTCAACCTCTTGAGGGTCTTTGAAGATGTGTAATTTAGAATCCTCTAATATCTGTTGATGGGCTTGGATCCCCAATTGATTTTCATAGCCTTGCTGCAGCATCAGGAACTGACTTCGTTGAGTATTAGGTCACAGTACCCATAGACATGCTCGAACCTAGAAGACCTTTTTCGTCAACAAGGTCAATGTGCTTTTTCCCTGCCTTGGGTAACCATGCGTTCAGCCCGTCGAAGCTGGCTGGCAAAACTTCCTCGACTGAAGGCCCAGAACTCAGTAATGGGGAGACCCGCTTCCCGAAGGGCTGCGGCAGTAAAATGATGACAATGATGAAAGAGATGATACGAACGAGTAGCTTTATAAAATTGCGAACCGTCCGTTATCAAGATTGGGGATGATTGTTCAACCATGGACTCAAGATATTCTCGCAACCGACGGAACCCCTGTTCAGTCAGATGAAATGTGAACTGTTCTGCAGGCGGCTGAGGCGTGCGCTCACTCCAGAGGTTGGTATTGTGAGCAATCTCAACTACGCCGATCGATGGCCACAATAATGTTCGGAAAGTCCCACTAAGGCCCTGACGTCCTTCGAGATACCAATCTCTTTCTGCAAAACCCCATTCTTCATATACCCACCGGCGATTATCTGTTGATGGGCTACTCTCTCTGACACGAATACGAGTCACCGCAATCATCGCATGCCACGTATCGACGGATACAATGATTGCATGGGAGGACATTCCAGGTTGAGGAGGCCATAACGTTGGATTCGGGCTCGCACATCCCATACACAAGAGGAAACAACTCGCGAAGAGCCAGTTTCCTACTTTGTTCATCTGCGTCGACCGCGCACCACAAGAACCGAGCAGGGGGCATACTTGAGCACTGCTTCAGAAACACTGCCTAATTGAAGCCGTTCAGTTCCCGTCAGACTTCTGGAACCAACAGCCACGAGATCCGCTGAATGCGTTTCAAGGTAGTGAATGATGGTCTGGCCGGGATGCCCCTTCAGAATTTTTGTCTCGACGGCCCAGCCCTCCTTCAAGAACATTTTTCGGTATTGACTCACCACCGATCGAAGTTGTGCCTCCTTCGGTTTTGTCAAATCCGATACTTGCCTAGATGTAAGCACTTCCGTTCCGAGACTTGTCACAACCGGGTTCACGACTGAAAGAATGGTGATGCGTGTTGGTTCTCCAGCAAACTCATTTAACAGGAAATCTACAACCGCTTTGGAGAATTTTGAATCATCGACTGCCAAGACGGTATGGTGAATGGCCGTGAGCTTACGTTTCACCACAAGAACCGGGCAAGGTGCGCTGGTCACAACTTTGCGCGAGACACTTCCCAATAAGAACCCTCGAATATCGCTGAACCCGCGCGAACCGACCATGATGAGATCGACTCGGCGACGGTGGGCCTGTCTGACAATGGCTTCAGCGACGGACCCACGAGCCAGTACGGTCGTGATTTTGGTCATGGGTCTCTCAGCCTGCTGAGACAGCACAACCGTGACCGCCTCCTTTGTACGTCGAAGAAGGCGGTGGCCTGCCTCCTCCAAGGCGATTATCGTTTGCTTTCTCAGTGCGGAGCGTACGCCCTTCAGGGAGGAAATATCACTCGTCGCTACTACATGGAGCAGTACAAGAGAACTCGGCGGCTGGGCTGCTAAAATTCCCACGGCCTCAGCTCCCCAATGTGAAAACTCCGATCCGTCTATGGTACAGAGAACTTTCACGCCTTTCCCTCCTCTCGCCATTTATCCAACATCTTTTCCCTTGGGAAGACCTGACCTCGCTCTTGGCTTAGGTTCAGTCGATCGTTCCTAACTCTTTTTCGTGGTCTTGACAATGCAGCCCGAGAACAGTTGCTTCATGTTCGTACTTCCGCACGTTCGACACATTGGCTTGGCTGTTTCATGCTCCTTGAGAGAAAAGACCTCTACCGATTCTTTTCCACAGTCCAAGCACTGGTATTCATACATCGGTGTCATTTGTCTCGAATTCCACGTTGAAACATAAATCTTCCCCTCAATGCCATCAGTCCATTTTCAGCAATAACCACCTCTCCCTTTGGAAGGGGTAGAGGTCGGATCCAGAAGAGCTCGTTCGACAAGACGACCCTTTGTTTCTCAAGAGCGAACGAGAGAGATCCCCTCCCATTTGTCAATAGGCAATCCACATGCCAGGGAGGACCTTTTAAGAAAAGGAAGATTGAAACTCAGAAGAGGGTTAAAAGGAGGTATATGTGCAAATGCCTGGGAGTAACGTATTTGAACTGATGCATATTTCCTCACCTTGTGGTCTACAATGGAGCCAAATGCAGCACAACTTACTTCTCACCTACCGGCATCCCTAACTTTGGGAGGGCAAATCATTGTCCCCTTCACGATCACTCCCCGACTTTCTCACCTATTCATACCAGGAAGTCTCGCCCATCTCGGTCATGTGGGAAGCGGAAACCTCGCATGGTCATGCTCATCGAACAATCAAGACGGAACAGGTGCTATGGTGAACTAATTTCGTCGACACACTTCCGAGAAAGAGTCTGGAAACGGCCCCGAGTCCCCTCGCTCCGATCACAATGAGGTCTACGTTTCTCCGTTCAGCGAAGTTGAGTATTTGTTCGGCTGGTTGTCCAACTTTTGACACCTCCTCAACCTGGTAGCCAGCTTTGGATAATCGGGCCCCGGCATTGCGGACCAAAACCTTTCCAGCCTCTTTCAGTTCAGGATATTTCAAATAAGGCATCACATGCATGACGGCCACTTCAATGCCTATTGCTCGTGTTTTACTCTGTCCCGTTAATGGCAACATCTTTTTAATTAAAAATTGCATGGCTTTATCTGATGATTTCGATCCGTCCGTCGCGAAAAGAATTCGCTTCAAGGGGCGAGGAGCCTCCTTCACGACGAGCACGGAACAAGGAGCCTGGTGAATAACTTGTGTGGAGACACTTCCTAAAAGGAATCGATCAATCGCCGTTAATCCACGGCACCCCAAGACCAGAAGATTGCCCTTGCCTGTCACTCGCTTAAGAAGGGTGGGGACAATCCTTCCGCGGTCGGCAACCACTTTCCCCTTCAAAGAGAGAGAATCCACAATTTTTTTGGTATCACGCACAATCTGCTTTCCCTCAAGAATTCGTCGATTCACCTCCTTCTGAATAAACTGTTCATTCCAAACGGGAACAGGTTGGGGGGTCATAGGCGCCCGAAGAGATTGATCATCGACGATATGCACGGCTGTGATTTTCCTGGTGGGGATAAGCGGGATTTTATCAACCCACTCCACAGCCCACTTGCCATATTTTGAGCCATCAACTGCTACCGTAATATTCATGCGCGACTCCTTATATCTATCTCTTTAACAGATCCGAGGTAATTGCTCACCCGATAGCCAATCCAAGACACGTTCGGTATGAAAGCTTGTTTGAAGGACAACCAGCGATGGACCTGCTTCGGTCACCTCTCCAATTTCGACGGCCTCTTGCGACACAGAGTGGCGATGCAAAACTGAGAGGACTGCATCAGCCTGTTCAGATGGAACAAAGAGAACACAGCGACCTTCATTTGCGACATAGAGCGGATCAAGCCCTAATAGTTCACAAGCCCCTCGCACAGCATTCTTGACGGGAACTCGATCTTCCAGAATCGTCATGCCAACGCCGGCATCTTTTGCAATTTCGTTCAAGGCACTCGCTAATCCTCCTCGAGTAAGATCTCGCATACAGGATACCTCGATTCCACTTTTGATGAGATCCTCGACAACGGCATTCAAGGGAGCTGAATCAGATTGAATCAAGCCGTCAAAGGCTAACCCTTCTCGTACACTCATGACAGCAATACCATGGGAACCCAAATCACCGCTGAGCAGAATACGATCCCCTGGCCTGACACGCTGAGGGCTCACCTGCACGCCCACGGGGACGACCCCGACACCTGCGGTATTAATGTATAACCCGTCAGCTTTTCCGCGATCGACAACCTTGGTATCGCCGGTGACAAGGAACACCCCTGCAGCAGCTGCCGCCTTGGCCATACTGGCAGTCACCCGCCGTAACGTTTCCATGGGAAGACCTTCTTCTAGAATGTACCCAACACTAAGAAAAAGCGGTTTTGCCCCAGACATGGCCAAGTCATTCACAGTGCCATTCACAGCGAGAGTTCCAATGTCACCGCCTGGGAAAAAAAGTGGTTGTACGACATAAGAATCTGTTGTGAAGGCCATCCGTCCTTCATCAACCGGAAATACGACTCCGTCATGTCCTTGTGCTAAAAGTGGATTACGAAAAGCTGGGATAAATACTTCTTGAATGAGTTCTTGCATCAGACGTCCACCACCTCCATGTGCGAGGAGCACCCTCTCGTGACGTGATGTGGGGAGGGGACACTGCAACCCAAACTGTTGATAATTGGCCATTGATTGTTCCTATGCTTTCAAGATTTGTTCCCGTCCTCGATACTGGTAATACGCGGCGCAGGCACCCTCTGAAGAGACCATGGGAGCTCCAAGAGGCGTATCTGGTGTGCAACGAGATCCAAATGCCGAACAGTCTGGTGGTTTTAACAATCCTTGCAACACCAACCCGCTTCGACAGTCTGGATCTTCTCCTACAACATGACTTCCTTGTGGCACCTGCCCTTGAAAGCGGTATAGGGCATCAAACGCGTGATAGGCCGGTCGAAGCCGTAACCCGCTGTTAGGAATTTCTCCGATCCCTCTCCAGGTACAAGACGTGGGTTCGAACACCTCTTGAACCATCGTCCGCGCATCGAGATTCCCTCCACGCTGGACCGAACGAGTATACTGATTGTCGACCTTGGCTTGTTGATTTTCCAACTGAGTAATGAGTAAAAAAATACCTTCTAAGATATCCAAAGGTTCAAAACCGGTTACCACTATGGGAACATGATACCGTTGAGCTAATTCTTCATAATCTTCATATCCCATAACCGTGCAGACATGACCGGCTGCAAGGAACCCCTGCACGCGATTGTCCGATGACGCCAGAATCGTCTCCATGGCAGGTGGAACCAGAACATGGGCAACCAATAAACTAAAGTTGTGTATCCCCGATCGTTGTGCTTCTGTCACCGCCATGGCGAAAGCCGGCACGGTAGTCTCAAATCCCACCGCAAAACACACAACCTCTCGATCCGGATTGGCTCGGGCGAGTGCCAAGGCATCCAACGGTGAATACACCATACGGACATCACCTCCCAAAGCCCTTCCCTCCAAGAGATTACTTTTTGAGCCAGGAACTCTCAGCATGTCACCAAAGGAACAGAGCGTCACCGAAGGCAGAGCAGCCAATTCAATGGCCTGATCTATTAGCCACACGGGAGTCACACAGACTGGACATCCCGGCCCATGGAGCAAGGTGAGCCCCTTAGGTAGCAAGGCATCAAGGCCAAACTTGACAATTGCATGTGTTTGACCACCACAAACTTCCATGATGGTCCAGGACCGACTCATGGTCTGTTGAATGGCATCAGCCATCTTTTCAATGGGTTGCTTTTGTCGAAATTCAGTCACGTATTTCATGAGCTGGACATTTCTCCATCGATCATGCAGGGTCAGGGGCGCCTTCTCCTGGCAAGTCAAGATCGTCATAGGCCGCGAGCGTTCGTTGGGCGGCTCCTTCATCCACTTTCGAAATCGCGAACCCTACATGGACAATGACATAGTCCCCAACGCCTGCCTCAGGCACAAACGCCAGAGAGACTTCTTTGACGATTCCACCAAAGGACACCTTTGCCATACGAAGTTGATTGTCTGTCACGTCCTGTACCTGACCAGGAATGGCTAAACACATGCTTGCCAATCTCCATTTACGCTGGACACCGTGTCTCTACCACATCACCCATGAGTGCTCGACTTGCTGCCACCATGACCTGCCCCACGGCAAGCCCTCCATCATTGGGAGGAACCTGTTGATGGGTGTACACCGTAAATCCCCCTTGCTCTAAGCGGGTCTTCGTCAAATTTGTTAAAAACATGTTTTGGAAACATCCGCCCGTGAGGACGACTCGAGGCAACCCAACAATGGTAGCCACCTCCCCAACAAGATTGGCCAGGGCCTGATGAAAACGATAGGCAATCACCGCTTCGTCGACTCCATTCAACACATCATCAATAAGTACACGAATCATCGGCCTCCAATCGGCAACCCAGGTTTCTTGTTCCGTTGCGAGCAAAGGAACTGAATAGGAACTCTCTTGTTCAAGAGTATCTTCACGGTAGCTTACGGCCGCATTTTCCACATTCATCGCCGCCTGTCCCTCAAAGCTTCCGACCTGACACATGTTCGTGAATGAGGCCACGGCGTCAAAAAGTCTCCCTATACTTGTGGTGAGCGGAAAGGCATATCCTTTTTGGAGAAGAGTATACAGTTCATCATGGCGCGAACCTAAACTTCGACGATGGGGAAGGTCAAGTTCTCCGCTTTGGTTTTCCATGGCCTCCCACAAGAGGGAGAGAGCCACACGCTGTGGCTCACGAACGGCTTGTTCTCCACCGGGCAATCGAAATGGATGAAGATGGGCCAAGCGTACACATCTGGAATACTCGACTTTGAGAAACTCCCCACCCCATATCATGCCATCCTCCCCGAACCCAGAGCCATCCCACGCCACACCCAATACCTGCCCCGTGAGGCTATGCTCCGCCATACAAGAGGCGACATGCGCGTGATGATGCTGCACCCGAATGAGTGGCACTTGCCATGACTGCGCTAACTCCTTGGCAACAAGACTGGAACGATAATCGGGATGGAAATCGCAGGCGACCATCTCGGGTCTACGACCGAATAAGAATTCCTGGTCCTGAATGGTCTGTCGGAAGGCTTGAACCGCCTTTGAGGTTGAGAGATCGCCAATATGTTGACTGAGTAGAACTTGATTACCTGCAGCATAGGCCACAGCATTTTTCAACTGTCCCCCAACACCCAAGATCAGTGGAGGACTCTTCCTTGGTCCCACCTCTTCCTTTATATAGAGAGGAGCAGGACAAAAGCCGCGAGCCCGCCGTAACACGACAAAACCTTGATCCATCGTCCGTAGGACAGAGTCATCAAGTGGCCGAGCAATCACCCGGTCATGACATAAAAACCCATCGGCAATTCCTTTGAGACGCTGGACGGCCTCTTCATTATCGATGGCCAATGGTTCCCCTGAACGGTTTCCGCTCGTGGCCACCACCGGATACCGCAGTTCAGGCATCAGCCGATGGTGGAGTGGCGTGGCGGGCAACATCGCACCAACTGTTGGGTTCTGTGGGGCAACGGCATCAGCAAGTTGAGAGTTCATCAGACGTGGAAGAATCACAATCGGAGCTTGAGGAGAAGAGAGCAAGGCCTCAGCGTGGGATGACACCACACAGTGAACCTTGAGGACTTCCAAGGACGGGAAGAGCACGGCAAAGGGTTTGTCTGGCCTCAATTTTCGTTCGCGTAATCTCTGGATCGCCGTTTCCGATTGCGCATCGACCCACAATTGAAAACCGCCCAGACCTTTCACGGCTAAGATCCCTCCACGTCGAACTACATCACAGGCTTGCAGCAACGCCTCATCGTTGGACCGCGTTGCGGTTCCTTGTCCATTTAAGAAGGTCAACGTGGGTCCACAGATTGGGCAGACCAGAGACTCGGCATGGTAGCGTCGATTTTCTCCATCTTCATATTCCCCGATACAAGTCGGACAAGGAGGGAAGCGCTCCATGGTCGTCCCCCGACGTGCATAGGGAATGTTTGTCAGGATGCTATAGCGCGGTCCACATTTCGCACAGGAGATAAAACTGTATCGATACCGTCGATTACCCGGATCGCCCATTTCATGGAGGCAATCCTGACAGGGTGCCATATCAGGTGCGATCGAAGAACGGGTGTCTCCTGCACAGCTATTGGCCAGAATCGTAAAACAGGTTTGTCCCCTTGTTGGTAACGGATGAGTTGTCATCTGTTCGATCCAGGCCGTGTTCGGTACTTCACTGGTGAGACGTTGGAGAAATTGATCCACAGATACCATCGAGCCCTCAACTTCGAGAAGCGCGCCACTTGACGTGTTCATCACCCATCCACCTATTCCCAGCTGTCGAGCCAAGCGGAAGGCAAAGGGCCGAAATCCAACCCCTTGAACCGTTCCCACAACAGAAACCTGTAGTCGTTGTGAAGCAGGAGTATTCATTCCTCTATCACCACATCTTGAAGAACGACTTCGGGCTGCTCCGAGAGTCTCCAAGCACCAGCGCCACACCTCTGGCATGGGTGTGATTGATCAACCAGGGCACTCTGATATCCGCAGCTCGTACAGATTCCAGAGGCTGGAACTGAAATCAGTTCAATCGATGCCCCCTCCGCCACGGTTCCTTGGCTTGCCATCGAAAATACCGCGCCAAGGGAGGTGGAATCCTGGCCATGAAGGTGGGAGAGCGCACTTACCCGAAGACGAATGGTAATGGGACGAGCCCCGTATCGAACCGACTCTTGTGCCTCAACCATTTTGACGATCGACTTCATGAGGTGAAGTTCATGCATGACATACCGTCTCCAATTGTTGGATGATGGCCTCCACAACTTTCTCTACCGCATGAGAAACTTCTGGCGATACTTCCCTAGTTGTTGGAACGACACCGACCTCTACCCCATAGATAATAACGTGAGGAGGAAGTCTTCCCAGCACTCTGCCTAATTCTATAGTCTCAACAAGGTTCAATGCATGGGTGGAATGTGGAAAAATGGTGAGCCTGATTGAATCGTTGGAAACATTGAGTTCATGTATCGTCCCAACCTTCCGTCCACTTCGTGCCGCATCGATGAGAATGACGGTATCCGCGTATTTCATCATGTCCAAAAGTTCGGGACCACCTGATTCCGCTTCATGGCACTCCACTCTCTTCCACTCCTTATCAATGAGACTTCTGAGTCGGCGCACGGCAAGAATCCCCGCGGCATCATCTCCCCGAAATAGATTGCCCAAGCCAATGATACAAATACCACCTGTCATGCCTACCTCTTGATCCATCACAGCCCTTCATGAATTTCGAGTTTCAGAAAATGCGTTGCACAGGATATGCAAGGATCATAACAACGAATCACCCGTTCACAACTCAAGGCCACTTCCTTATTCGTTTGAGTGAGAATCTGTGGAATAAATGCTTGCAGATCCTCTTCGATTCTCAGCTGATTTTGCGAAGTTGGGGGGGTGATCTTCGCCTCTTTAATTGTGCCATCATCTGCCACGTTAAATCGGTGATACAGAATCCCTCGAGGCGCTTCCGTACAGGCCATACCGGTCCCCGCCCGAACCACGACAGGAACAGCCGGGGCCGAAGGGGCCTGGTAGGTTTCAATCAGGCGAATCGCTTCTTCTATGGCATAGAGGACTTCGGTCGCACGTGCCACAATACTATGAAACGGATTGCATAATGGAAGTGGAAGCCCCGTATCCGTTAAGGTCTGTTTCGTCAGTGGTGACAGTTGATCACGATTGAGGTGAAGACGTGCCAATGGACCAGCAAGATAGGAGGAACCATGTAAGACACAGTGAAGAGCATTGGAATGTGGCACCTGTGATTCGAGGAAATGGGATTCGAATTCATTGGCAGCAATATGCAGGCCCAGATTGGACGCGATGGGTCCTTCATTGAAAGGATACTCGCGAGACGGTTTCAAGGCAACATAGGTATACGGTTGAACAAAGTCTGGGAAGGTAAAACCAGCTACCCAGTAAATCGTCTCCACTGCAGCATCACGAGCCCACAATAATTCCTCTCGCAAACTCTGCAACTCGTGGACTCGAGGCACCCGTGAGAATCCACCAACCTTCACCGACACGGGGTGTACCGACCGTCCTCCAAGCAATGTTAAAATTTGATTACCAATTTTCTTCAGACGAAGCCCTCGGTTCACCATTTTAGGATAATCCTTCGCCATGGCAATGGCGCTTTCATAGCCTAAAAAATCCGGTGCATGCAGCATGTACATATGGAGCACGTGACTTTCAATCCATTCCCCACAATACATCAGGCGTCTGAGATCACGAATTGACTGTTCACATTGAATCCCAAATATCTGTTCTAATGCATGGACCGCACTCATCTGGTAGGCCACGGGACAAATTCCGCAGATTCGGGCCACGATGTCCGGCACCTCTTCATAGGAACGTCCTTGCAAGAATGCTTCAAAAAAACGAGGAGGTTCAAAAATACGGAGCTGGACATTACACACCTGTCCATCTTTGACCGTCACATCCAGAGCTCCCTCTCCTTCGACTCGAGCGATCATGTTGATCGAGATGGTTCGAGTACTAGTCTCTTTGCCAGGCATCACTGGTATCCTTAAATGGACCGACGGAACCGTTGATCCCACGAAAACGTCGCACCACCTCTATTGGGATGAGCTGAAGATCTTGATGAAAATGTTCAGCAAGGGAAGATGTATTCGGTGGATGTCCCACTCCTTGGCTATACCCCTCCGCTGGCCCAAAGCACCCATAACAATCTCGTCCCATGCCAGGGCAAATCGCGCCGCAGCCGGTTTGTGTGACGGGCCCCAAACAGGGAAGGCCTTTTGCCACCATGACACAGACATGGCCCTGACGCTTACAGTCCAAGCAAAGGGAATGTATCGGAAGACGAGGTGTGTTGCCGTTCAGAAGGTCGGTAAGGACCCGAAGCAGTTGCCCCTTATCAATGGGACACCCCCACAGTTCAAAATCAACAAGCACATGTTCAGAAATTGGTGTAGAGGTACTAAGGGAACTAATGTATTCAGGACTCGGGTACACGGCCTGTTTAAAGGCCTCGACATCCGCCCAATTTCTCAGAGCTTGAATACCACCTGACGTGGCACAGGCCCCAATCGTGATTAAAATCTTGACCTGTTCCCGAACGGCAATAATACGTCGTACATCATCTGGTGTGGTAATCGAGCCTTCAACCAGAGCAATATCATAGGGGCCTTCTCGTAGATTGCTCGAAGCTTCAGGAAAATAGGCAATATCGAGTAGCCGGCCCAAGGCTAACAAGTCATCCTCAAGGTTCAGTACCGAGAGCTGACAACCATCACATGAGGCAAATTTAAACACCGCCAGTTTTGGGACCGATGACCGTTGGCCTTCCTGAGGAACAACCTGTAACGTCATGGCTTAGACTCCTCGAAGATCCAGCAACTTCGCCACACGGTCATAGCGCATCACTGGACCGTCCTTACAGAGAAAATAGGGTCCCATCTGACAATGTCCGCACAGGCCTATCCCGCACTCCATATGGCGTTCTAATGAAACATAGATGTTCGTCTCTGGAATACCGCGCCGCATAAGAATCGGCACTCCCACTCTCATCATTATTTCCGGCCCACACATCATTACAAGGCTGTTGCGAGAATCCAGCGTCACCTCTTCAAACAAGTCCGTCACGACCCCGATATGGTATTTCCAGCTTTTATCCGGTCGATCGCTCGCGAGCAATACTTCTGTATTGGGATGGTCCCGCCAGGTATCAAAGCGGGCGCGGTACAACAGATCCTTTGGAGTTTTCACACCATGGATTATTTTTACGTTCCCGTAATCATTCCGTCGCCGAAAGATATAGTCGATTGCCCCTGCGACAGGCGCACATCCCAGCCCACCCGTCACGATGACCACATCCTTCCCTCGAGCCTTCTCTAACGGCCAACCGCGACCAAACGGGCCACGAATCCCTAACATATCACCCGTCCCGAGTCGACCAATGGCCTGAGTGACTCTTCCCACAATGCGGATAGTATGATCCAAGAGATCGGTTTCTTCCGGATCTGAGACAATGGAGATCGCGACTTCTCCAACGCCAAATGCATACACCATATTGAACTGCCCACTTGAGAAGCGGAATCCCCTATGTGCTTCAGCATCGTTTAGACGCAAGCGAAAGGTAAAGATGCCTTCAGCTTCTTGGAGCTTCTCGATAATGGTTGCAGAATGAAAGAAGTAGGGGTTCATCGGAAAATTCTGTACAGTCGTATTGACGAATCAACTATCAGTCTTTTTTCCTTTATTACGGTCCAAGAGTGCATGTAATTCTTCGGTAGGATCAATCCCGACTGGACACCAGGTCAGACAACGTCCGCAGCCCACACATCCGGATGATCCAAATTGGTCGATCCATGAAGCAAATTTATGTGTCAACCACATACGGTAACGATCTTTTATCGTTGGCCGGACATTCTTACCATGAATGTATCCATGATTCTCCGTAAAACAGGAATCCCAAAGACGAGTATGTTCACTTCGCTGCTGCTCCAAATCAGGCACTTCCTCAGTGGTATGGCAAAAGCAAGTTGGACAGACCATGGTGCAGTTTGTACAGGCCAAACAACGAGAAGCCACCTCATCCCAATGGGGATGGTTATGGGCATCGTACAAGGCTTGAGGCAATTGTTGGTTATCGACATGACGGGTTTGACTCCTCGCACAAGCGGCAATCTGGTCCTGAGCTTTTGTCATCGATTCAGCAGAGACTATCGGTAGGTTCAACGATGCCAGCATGTTCTTCCCCGCTCGACTTCCCCATTCCACGACAAACCCTTCCTCCAATTCAGTCAATGCCAAATCAAAACCAATTTGTGCCTTTGGACCTGTCCCCATTGACGCACAAAAACAGGTGGATAATGCCCTGGTGCAATTCACAGCGACCAAAAACAACCCCTCCCGTCTTGATTGATAATAGGGGTCAGAAAATAGATCACCCATAAACACACGATCTTGAATAGCCAGCCCTGCCAGATCGCAGGCTCGGACCCCAAGAATAGCCAGTTTTTCTTGCAGTGGAGGCTCGACTTGTACGTCCAAAGATTCATTCTTGCGTTCAATGACCAGGAGAGGCTCTCTAGGTGCAAACACAAATTTTTTTAGAGACTCAGGCCCATGAACCACATTAAAGAATTTTTGAGAATCAGATGGTTCCAAACGATATCGCCCAAGCTCTTGATAATCCTGCCATCCACGAGGTAAATCGATCACGTCTTGAATCTCATCCCACATGACGGTTCCGTCACGTACCTGAGGCCCCACAATTTTATAGCCTTCGTGCGTGAGAGCATCGATCAAATGCGGAAAGCAAGACTTGCTGAGGAAGGTTGAGGAGGAGGACATTCCTTAGGACCCTAAGGATTCATATCTAACCCAACATGCGCACGTAGTCGGTTATAGTCATAACCGGATTTTCCGACACGGCGAAGAGCAATGTCATGACCTTCAATTTCCGAAATGAGCCCTTCGACTCGATCTCGAATTGCCGTTCGAATCACTCCATGCCGTGGGGTTTCGCCCCCAAGTGCGGGAGAAGGCCGATCCGACCAGTCAAAATACAGGTTCTCGAGAAAGGAGGCAAGAAGGCGATATTCTTCATCTTTATCGACAACAATGGAATGTCTTTCAGGATGATCTTTTTCGATATCAGGGAAACTCTGTTGATGCATTGGAGCCACTGTGGTTTCACCTCGAAAATGAAGAGAAAATCCAAACGCCGAGGCCAGAGTATGCTTCAAACGGTTAAGTCGTTCTGGAGTATCACATTCGATGAAAAGTTGAGAAGGGGTCAACGTAGCACGGCCCACAATTTCCTTTTCTCCTTCCTCAGTCGGGTCACCGCGTAGAACCATTGTTTCAATGGTTCCACCGGACGAGATGGTCGGCTCGCCCTTTTCCCACTCTTCAAATTGAGAAAACCCATCAGTGAGCAATCGAATCTCATGATGTTCATAGAGTGCCACGGCATACAGAAAGGGAGTCCCTGTTGGCGTTCGATAGCTGGTGCTCTTCTCGGACTTGATCAACGTCCCAAACCGGGCCTGAGCGACATTCCAGAGTAAGAGATAGCCATACGGCTTGACCAACTCTTCCCACTCTCCTAGATTAAAAGATCCGGTCGTCGCTTCCATTTCTCGACGCTCCTGATTTGTCACCTCCAAAATCGTTCGTGCCACCGAATGAGCGAGAAGAACAGCCGTACCTGGAATATACGCCGCCTCAGACGTCCAAATAAGCCTCGTGAGAAGAACTTGCCCGACCTGAATAGTACGTTCCAAGGTTACATTCTTAACTGTGAACTGTCGGTCACTCCCGAGAGACCGTAAGAGAAGGTCGGCCCCATTTTTCCCACTCCAAGGCGGTTGAACCTCCAACAAATCCATATAGGAATGTTTGACTGGATCCAGCCATCGTCGTTCCTCCTCAGAAATATGGACTTCAATGATGTCTCGTAATTGTTCAATAAGAGTTAGTTGCCCATCGTTGGGATAATAATCTGCAAAAAGGTAGAGCCTGGCTAATTCTATTTCCTCAACAAGAGGTTTGAGCAGGATAGACGTCCCCGGCTCGAGGTACAGGTGAAGAGCCTGTTCGAACGCTCGTGTGCGTTGGGCGGTAAATTGATTTTGCAAGGATATTTCTTCCAACCGGGATAAAAGGGATTCAAGGGTTGGATCTATTGAAATCCATCTCCCTACCGAAGGCTCACGAATCAACTCCATAGGCCTCCCTCCACTCAGGCAACCATTGAAACATTTGCGCTGGTCGTTCAGGGACCTGAGTCCGAAACTCTGGAGCAAACTTTGGACTTTTAACCGTCAACACCGGGCAATGAATATGCCGCAACACATACTCGGCCACGCTTCCACACGCCACGCGTGAAAGCCCCTTTCGCCCGTGGGTTCCAATCACCATCAGATCACTGGGATCCTCCCTTATTCGGGAAATAATAGACTCTCGAGGTAATCCTCCCAATACCTGATAGGTGGTTTCAATGCCTTTACCCCGTAAAGATGTAGTTAATTCTGAAAGCCACGACTCTGCAACATCTCTCGAATGATGTCGTTCCTCAACCTGACGCAGCGTAAAGTCTAGACCGAACGATTCCGGTTCTAGAACATGAAGGACATGTAAGGTCGCACCAAATTTCTTCGTGACTTGGATCGCATACTCCAAGGCATCTAGCGAGCAATCAGAAAAGTCTACAGGGAGCGCAATGCGTTGGTAGCGAGGCGCAGCATCCAAAGGGCGGGCGGTCATCGTACTATCGACTTTCCCGATGTCCGGAACGGCCATCACCGGACAAGGTGCCATGCGTATGACTCGTTCGGCCGTACTTCCCACGAAAAGATGCTCGAGTCCTGACATTCCACGTGTCCCCATCATGATGACGTCCGATCCACAAAACTTCGCCACATCCACGATGGATTGGCTCGGCGTTCCAACGTTCGTCCGAATACCAACCGGAATATGATTCTCCGTGCACCAGGCCGAAATTTCTGTCAGCTGAAAGGTGGTCTGAGCACGTTGGGCTTCCACATATGAATGGACCACCGGATCAACGAGATTCATCCCCGGTTGAACTTCAACCACATGAAGCAACGTCACTTCCGCATCCCATTCCTTGGCCCATAACAACAGGTGTTGTTGAGCCCCCGTGGCCCCCTCAGAAAAATCGGTCGCAAACAATATTCGTTGCACAATAGATTTCATAGCCCAGTTCCTTAGCGAGGGCGCCTCCGCATCTCATCAGAGAGGCACCGATGGATTTCTCCTTTTCTTCACACCTTCCCAACATTCATCAGCCATATTTCCCCTTTCATATTTTGATGGATCGAACAACGAAACTCATACTTTCCTGGTCGTTCCATCGAAAAACGTATGATGGCTTCTTTGTTAGGATCCAAAAGTACCCCCCGTAGGTCCTTTCCATAGGATGTTACGCCTCCACTTTCAATATGGGTTAACACTCCCTGAAAAATATGAGATCCAAAATCATGCCGCTCCGCATCTTCGTTGGTAATGGATATAACCGTTGGAACTCCTAACTGAAGCGGAACTTGCTGCGTGTGAAATGTAAAATCCTTGATAACCACATCAATGCGTTGCTCTTGTTGGGCCGCTACTGGAGAGAACCACAAGCATCCAATTCCTACCAGCCCAATCCAGAAACCCCGGACCCACTTGGTTCGTTGTTTGTTCATGACGTCTCCTCTACAAAATGGATGAATCACCTTTTTTTGCTGACAACCGTTTCGTCAATGGGATAGTCAACACCGGACAACCGGCAGTCCTTACAACTTTTTCCGCCGTACTTCCAAAAAAAATTTTCTCGACACTCCCAACCTCACCGCCATAACTCCCCATCACCACCAGATGAACTTTTTCCTTCCGAACCGCCCGGGCAATTTCAACGAAGGGAGCCCCCTCGACTATTACGCGTCGAATCGTGAGTCCTTTGACATTCTCCAGTTGAAGAAAGTGTCTTGCCATAAGTCGTGCCTGATGCCGCAATCGTTTTTTTTGATCCTTTTCCTGGGAAGGAAGTGCTAACCCCTGACGATTCAGATATTCCAGCGCATTGGTATCGATGACATGTAGTAAAATTACCTCTGATAGATATTTTCGTGCCAAAGACAAGGCAACTCGATAGGCCTCCTCCGAACAAGGGGAAAAATCAACTGGCACGAGTACTTTTCCAAAAATCTTTCGCTCCATGTTCCCCACAATTTTCTCCCCATCACTTCCCCTCCCCTGCATCAGCAAGGAAAATGCCATAAAGAAACCGTTGGAAAGGCCCATGTCTATAACCATTTCGTCCAAATAATAGAGGATCGAACAAGGACAACGGGGACTCCTGCTACAGCGCCTTCACTTTTTCTGTGGCGGAAATCCCCACATGATCCACCAATGCCCTATCATTTGGAGAGGAGGAGGTTCCGGTCAAGCCGAATGTAGTCAATCTCTTTGCCCAACAGGTCGTTCTCTTCGTAGCAAGAACCAAATGGGCAAGGTAGGGTAGAACCTAGCAAAAGAAGCTGGCACTCCTTTTGCTCCCTTCACTTCATGAAAAACATTTTTGGAGATAATTTGAAAGGCAATATCTTAAATGCGTGTTTTCACTTAGATTGGACTATTTATAGTCGATGACATTTTTTTATGATGGTTTGTGGACAACTCTCCAACTCCTGCCCAGGAGTATAACCAAATTTAATTGGAAACCCTTATGAAGATCCTGCTCGCGGTAGATGGTTCAGCAGAATCACATGAAGCTAGCCAAATGCTCACTTATCTTTCAAGTCCTCAAGAAGTGCTTCTTGTACATGTCCTCGACATTCCTACTCCAGAATACCCCATGATGACTCCCGAAGCCTCGGCAGAATTATCTCTGTCCATAGAGAAAGCCATGCGCGAGGAAGGAGCGCGCACCATGACTCATGCAGCCTCGCTTCTTCCTCCACCTATCCGTCGGGTCGAAAAAAGGTTGGAGATGGGAAACCCCACCGACTGCATTATTTCCATTGCACAAGAGGAACATATTGATCTCATTTTAATGGGAGCCCGTGGGGTCGGCCCCCTGAAGGAATTGCTCTTAGGCAGTGTATCTCATCGAGTACTATCCCATGCCCCCTGTCCAGTATTGGTCGTCAAGAATCCTGTGAGGGCTATCCATCGTATTTTAGTTCCATTAAAAGGCCCCGATGATGCCGCTGCCGCAGTAAAGTTTCTCTCAGCCAACCCCTTCAAGAATGCGATAGATGTGACGATTTTTACCGCGGTAAACTTTGCCGGCCCACCCTGGCCAGCCAAACATGCCGTGAAAGAAGAGATGAAGGCCAAAGCGCTGGAAGGCGCCAATTTCTTCGTCGACTCCGTCGTCTCGCAACTTCCACCAGAGAGGTATCGAACAAAAGGAATGGCCGTCGTCGGAGAACCCGCTACCATGATCCTTCGTGAAGTGGCCCAAACTTACCCAGACCTGGTCCTCATGGGTTCCCGTGGCCGTACCGGAATAACCAGATTTGTCTTGGGCAGTGTTTCTCACGCAATCCTTCACCAAGCAACCTGTCCAGCCTTTATGTTTCCTTGGCCAGGCGTATAGCATCCACGATAGAAGCGGGACATGTCGATTAATCGGCCAACGATCAAAGACAAAAGAGAAAGACGGCTTGTGACTGCGTAATCTTTCTTAGATGGACTTCCTCCCATGATGAAAACCGCTGTACGGACCGGAGTGAGTTTTGGCCTCACATCTGGAATTATTACCTCCCTAGGATTAGTTGTTGGACTCTATACGGGCACTCAATCTAAATCAGTGGTGGTTGGAGGAATCTTGACCATCGCGATCGCAGATTCATTATCCGATGCGCTTGGCATTCATATATCCCAAGAATCCCAAAATCGCTTTAGCACCCGAGAGATCTGGGAATCAACCGTTTCGACATTCATGACAAAAATTTTTATTAGCATGACTTTTTTGTTACCAATTCTCTTGTTACCTAATACCAGTGCAATCTCTGTCAGCGTATCCTGGGGCTTGTTCCTCCTGGTTGTTCTCAACCTGTATTTAGCCAAGGTACAACAAGTTCGACCCTGGATGATGATTGTCGAACATGTGTTCATTGCTATGCTCGTCATCGGTATGGCTTATCTGGTTGGTACATGGATTGAAGCAGAATTGATAAAGGCCTCTTCGTAGTTTCCCAATAGAGGTGTGCCTTTCTGAAATTAAATTCTTAAATACAATGATCGACTGTTTTTGAATCTTGACTTCATGTAGCTTTTATCCACAGACTTCTTTTTACCTCCTGACCAAATTTCCCCACTCGATTATTGATCAGAATCGTTACCATTCAAAAGGTAGTAGGTCCAGGCCAGTTTTTTCGAGCATTGAGGTTATCTTCTTTGGCATTGGTCCTGCACAACTCATACGCACGACCCCCAACAACACACTATTCCCATGGAGCCTGTGTGATAGTGAACCCTACAAATCTCAAGAATCAAATACTTGACGTTGTCTCTCAACATCCCGGCTGTCTGCTTGATGAAATAGTGGCAGATTGTCCTTCCCATACATGGAGTGAAATATTTCTGCAGGTGGATCGGATGAGTCGGAACGGGCAGATACGCCTTACGAGACGTAAAAACGGGCAGTACTCCATATGGCTCCCTAGTGTCAAAAAGTTTCACTAAACCCATCCTGGTCTTCGCGTAAGAAGTGAGGGAAGGATCGATGGCTCAATGTTTCACGGATCTTGTCAAAAAGGAGAATATGGATGTCTGAGCGAGTTCTGTATGAATTCCTCGCAGGCGGGCAGTGGTGGGATATTAAGAAAGTTGGTAAAAAGTTTTATCATCGATCTACCAATGGGAAAAGTCCTTGGAGGCCTAGTCTGCCCGATGGATTAACTTCTGAAGATCTTGCGCTTATCCATAGTAAACTCTCTGACGAATAGCCCCCCTTCCTTCTCATTCATCACTGTGAAACTGCAGCCACCTGCTCGTCTCAAAACACGGACTCCTAAAATTTATTATGAATAATTATGGTCCTCAACATCAAAAACTCGTCGGGCAAGAACATCGCAAATAGTACTGGGCACACCCAGGATCGCTATGAGTACCGGTTGCTGGTTTTATTTTTCTTGACTCTTTGGATTTCCGTCTCGTTCTAACCTTGTTGCCTTTTGCTACAGCGCAGTCGATTTCCACTGTAGCATGGCTCCTCTCTTTTCTTCCGAGAATTTTCAAGTGTCCACTATCTAACTTATCGAATCTTTAATAGAATCCTTTAAATCCCACACCTCTTTCTTGCAAAGGCATCGACTTTGCTCTCACATTCAATGCCTTACCTTTTCCAGACAGATTTGGAAGGCCATCCTATTTTACCTGACAGGTAAAGAGTGAAAGGGGAATACATGGTTAACCGTTACCATAACAAGAAAACAGAGATGAGCTATGTTGCGATGTATGGTTGCCTGTTGGGAATCACGCTTGCTCTGTTTATCCCAAATATTACATTGGCTGGTGAAGATGATGGCGAAAGGGAAAAGAGCAGATTCTCCAAGTTGACGATTATCCCTTCCGGGCAGGTCATCAACGAAGATGTATTTGCGTTTGGAGAGCGGGTAGAAATCTCGGGGACGGTTCATGGTGATGTGTATGCAGGCGGTGGTCAAATTCTGGTTGACGGTACAATCAACGGTGACCTTCTGGCTGCAGGTGGAACGGTTTCAATAACCGGAACGGTCACCCAGGATATCCGGATTGCGGGAGGGAACATCACGATTAACGGAACCATTGAACGAAATGCCTCGATCGCTGGTGGGAACGTCGAAATGACTCCTTCTGCCGCAGTCAAAGGCAGTCTCGTTCTTGCCGGAGGATCTGTCGAGCTTGGGGCTCCAATTGAAAAAGATATCAAGGTGACCGCGGGCAATCTTGCCATTTCCAATGTTATCAATGGACATGTACACGCGGCTGCCGGGACCGTCCGCCTGACCTCAAAAGCCCAAATTGATGGCAATCTTCACTATTGGAGTAGAAAGGAGGCATCCATTGACGAACAGGCTACAGTTTCGGGCAAAATTTTTAAACGATCCTCTTCTCCGAAAAGTTTCTTTCCCTCTGCCAAGGGAATGTTTGCTGCTTTGGCTGGTCTCAAAATTCTGTTTACCGTAACGAGTTTTGTTTCTACTCTTATTCTGGGATTACTGATTATCCATTTCTATCCTCACGCCACACAGCTGACAATGACCACACTCGAACAGCAACCAGGGTTCTCGTTGGTGGTGGGAGTGTTTGGTTTGTTTGGGATTCCCCTACTCGTTGGCCTCTTTGCGATATCAGTGATCGGGCTCCCCTTAGCCATGCTGCTTCTGGCCTGGTATATCATTGTCCTCTATGTTGCCCGAATATTTGTCATAGCCTGGGCCGGGCAAAAACTTTCAGCATGGCTTGGGAAACCCGACCACCGGAAGTCCGCATTTCTCATAGGCTTGATCTTATATTCTCTCCTTGCTGTTCTTCCTTTTATTGGAGGACTCGTCACGTTTTTCACGACATTGCTTGGAGTGGGCCTTCTTCTCCTCATGAAGAAAGAAATCTATAGCAAGGCTCGACAGCAAGAGATGATTTAAGCGCAAGAAAAACCTATTCCTCTTTCAATTAGAGGAGAGAGGCAATCGCGACAACTTTGGGTGCCGAAGTCCAACGTCCCTTGGCAACGGTTGTAATCGGTGGACTGATTACCTCTACGCTCTTAACTTTATTCGTGATACCTGCCCTCTATCAATACTTTTGTCCCCCTTACTTCTTGAGACAAAAAACAGGAGCCGTTCCTACGGACTAGGATGCCGTTTTTCCTCTTGCTGATTTCTATGTCTTACGACCAAATTTTCATCCTAGTCGTGGTTGAGAGGCATCATGGATTGTTTCCCACTTAGGATGAACAGAAATTCTATTGATATTCGCCAGATTCAACGCAACATTCCATAGATTCAATATCTCTTTGCACCACGCAAAATAAATTTTTCATAAAGAAAAAAATTCCTGCATGCCTAGCGGCTGGTTAGAAGAGTGCAAGAACATCTATGTCAAACAGTCGTCATTCACCATTGAACTTCTCAAGTCCCCCAGCCTAGAATTTTTACGTATATTGTAATTATTGTAATTTTCGACAAACAAATTTTTGTCACGACACACAAGATTTATTTTTTCTTTATACCGACAAGCGCCATTACGTACTTTTATTTGCCATTGAAGATAAAAGTGCTACGCTACAAGAGGTAAACAAGAGATCTATTCCATGATTACGCAGTTCATCCAAATGAAAAAGTGTTACTCGGAGCAATCTAGGAAATGATGCGACTTTCACACTTCATACGCAAACACGTCTTGGCGTGTTACCTACGATATGCAGAGATCCACTCATGATTAAACCTCTGCTCGTCGAAGACAATCCCGGTGACGTTCAAATCATCGAGGAGCTACTTCAAGGTGAAGCAAGTGAGAAAATAGATTTGACCCACACTGACACATTGCATCATGCGCAGGATCTTCTTCAGACCCACTCCTTTGATCTCATTATCCTAGATCTGTCATTACCGGACTCCCAAGGCTTGGTCACACTCGAACAAATTCAAAAGACCTGGAATTGCCCACCGATAATAGTCTTAAGCGGCAATAGTGACGAAAATGTTGCACTCCAGGCCGTCCAACAGGGCGCTCAGGATTATGTATTGAAAAAAAATTGTAATGAGGCTGCCTTGCATCGAGCCATACGTCACTCCATGGAACGACATAGGCTTCTTAAGCGGCTGGAAGAGGCAGGCGAGCTCCTTTTTCAAAAGACACAAGGGCTCCAGCGTTTTTATCAACAAGCTTCCCACGAATTAAAAACACCCCTGACCTCAACACGCGAATTCATTTGTATCCTGTTAGAGGGAATGGCGGGTGATCTCAACGATACTCAGCTCGAGTATTTGCAAGTAGCCAAAGACAGCTGCGACCAACTCAACAAACTTATCAATGACCTTTTAGATACCGCAAAACTCGAAACTGCGAAATTAAAAATTTCCACTCGCATGATCTCCATTGAACACCTTGTGAATCAGGCGCTTGCCACAATGTATCCAATTGCCAAGAAAAAAGAGATTACATTGAATCACTCCTTTCAATCTGGTCTCCCGGAACTGTTAATTGATGATATTCGTGTCATGCAGGTTTTAACCAATGTATTGGGAAATGCCTTGAAGTTTACACCTACCGGCGGAACCATTGGCCTCTCCATGTCAGAAAAGGACGGTCAGTGGGTAGAAATTTCAATTAAAGATTCCGGTCCTGGCATTCCTCAAGATCAGATCGATTCTATTTTTGATCGTTTGAATCAAGGGGAGTCAGAACAAACCAATATTGGGGAAGGCTTAGGACTCGGGTTGTTTATCTCCAGAGAAATCGTAAGACTCCATGGGGGAACCATTACCGCAGAGAGTGAGGACGGGAAAGGAACTACCATTACCTTCACCCTTCCCTATCCCCATCTATCGAATCGAGTCAATAGACCCTATCTTCTCATCATCGACGATGAGGAATCCATTCGTTCTCTATTACAAACAGCTATGTCAACAGCAGGTTTTAGGATCAAAACAGCCTGCGACGGAACGGAAGCGTTAGATGTCATTCATGATGAAACTCCAGACCTCTTAATTGTGGATCTCATGATGCCCGTGATGGATGGCCCAACTCTTCTTCGAGAAGTCAGAAATGCCATTGGGACAATACCGACAATTGTCCTGACTGGATTCCCCAAAAGCGACCTGGTCAATCAAGCGATGGTAGGTACCTCCCTCACCCTTATTGACAAACCGTGCGAACTGGAATTCCTCATCGAGACTATTCGCGGAATTCTCAATATGTCGAGACGTACTCAAACATCATCGTTGGAACTTGGAGAAAGTCTTCAATAATTTGGCTGAATTCTTCTTTGCAATAAAACAGAGAAAACTCGGGCTTAACGAGGGTTGAACTCATGAAAAAAATTCTAATTGTTGAAGATAATCCACAAATCGCCTACTCGCTTTCGATACGACTGAAATCAAAGGGGTATGAAGTGTTAATTGCACAAGACGCCCTTTCTGGTTCAACGTTGGGAGTCAAAGAAAACCCTGACTTGTTAATTCTGGACTTTTCCATGCCGGCTGGTAACGCCTTCACGATTATTGAACGTATTGCCTTACGATCGGTCACGGGCCTCATGCCCTTTATCGTCATTACGGCCAAACGAGATAAGCACCTGAAGGAAAAATGTCTCAAGTTGGGAGCTCAAGGGTTTTTTGAAAAACCGTATAATCCAGATGAATTATTGAGGACGGTTGCGAACGCCTTAAATGAGACGGGCGGTGCATCGGGAATGACAATGGCTCCACCTCAAACCTCTTGAATTTCAAGCCCCATATCTAACTAAAATTGAACCTGGTTTCTCGTTGTGAAGAAGGAAAAGCCTGACCTGTACAAGTTCCGTGATGAATCCAGATACCTGTTTTCACCTCAAGCCCAGTTTTCCAACCAACACATACCGGAAAAGGGGAAAATACCCTCCTATCAGCTGGAAAAGAATAAAAATCAAAAGGAAGAGTTGTAATGATGGAAAAATCCATGTCAACCTTTTCGGAATCATCCCAGCCCTCTAGGAATGCTCAAAAAACTTCTCAGAAAGAATTTCAGGAGGCATGTGACGCCCTGTCTTCCTTCAACACCATGCAATCTGTTCTCTCCTCTATAAATTACGGTGTACTGCTACTCAACTCTAACGGGGATACGACCTTTGCCAACCCATATATCCTTCGTCTCACCGGTTTTACGGAACAAGATCTTCTAGGACATTCAACGCATAAACTTTTTCATCCCCTCCCTCAAGACAATACCTGTCAACAAACAGATTGCTGTCCCATCTATTCCCTTACCCGTACTTCCAAGACTCATCAAGACTACAAGACATCCGTATCAAGGAAAGATGGGACACGTTTTCCAATTGAGCTTTCGAGTTCTCTGATCAAAGGCACCGGTCTATTAAGCCAATCGTACCTGCTGACATTTCGTGACATCAGCTATCAAGAAGAATTACAGAAAACCGCTCTTGAACTGACACGTGTCAAGGCCGAGGTCGAACATTTTTCCTATCTCGCCTCTCACGACTTTCAAGAGCCACTTCGAATGGTTTCAAGTTTTTTGCAACTCCTCGAACGTCGATACAAGGATCAATTTGATGACAAGGCCAAAACCTTTATTCAATTTGCCATTGATGGATCCAATCGTATGAGAGAACTCATTGAAGATCTTGCAGCCTATTCAAGAATAAGTTCGATCCCGACTCTTCTTGAGTCAGTAGATTGCGACGTCCTGATGAAGGATCTCATCTCAGCCAAAAGCTTTTCAATTAAGAAACTGAACGGACGCGTGTCCCATGACCCTCTCCCGACAGTCAAGGCTGAGGCGAAACTGCTAGAAACCCTTTTTCACCATCTCCTTGACAACGCGTTAAAGTTTAGAAGGGATGTACCACCCACTATTCATGTGACCGCGCAACAGACAGATCACGAATGGGTTTTTTCCATAACAGATAATGGGATTGGTATAGACCCCCAATTTGTTGGAAAAATTTTCGGCATATTCAAACGTTACAATAAAAGAAGTGAGTATCAGGGAACTGGAATTGGTCTTGCCACATGCAAGAAAATCGTAGAACGGTACGGAGGGCAAATTTGGGTTGAGCCGTCTTCTGGAGAAGGAGCGACCTTTTCATTTTCCCTACCCACGACGTCAAAATAGGGGATCGCTCCAACGGAAGGACACGACCCAGGTACGTAATTGAATTTTCGAGTCTGTGCTCGGATAGCCCATTTCGGGAATACTCCATTCCAATCCATCATTTCTCTATTGGGAGGCACATGAGCAATCAACAGGAAAAAGCTGCTCAAATCTTACTCGTGGAAGACAGTCCAAGTGATATTATTCTCACCCAAGAAGCCTTGAAGGAAGATGGCCGTATTCTGAATGACCTCCACGTAGTCGAAGACGGGATAGAGGCTCTGGACTTTTTGTATCAACGGGGTAATCATACCGAGAAACCTCGCCCCGATATCATTCTCCTTGACTTGAATTTACCGAAATTGAGTGGTCGGGAGGTATTGGCCAAGATTAAACAAGACCAAAAACTCAAACAAATACCCGTCGCAGTCCTGACCTCCTCACGAGATGAAGGCGATGTATTGAAATCATACAATCTGAACGCCAATTGCTATATCACGAAACCAGTCGACATGGATCAATTTATTTCTGCGCTCCGCCACCTACAAGAATTCTGGCTGAAAATTGTAAGACTTCCCTCCTCTGTAACCTAATCGAGCAACCCGACATACTTCAGACTTGCGATAGATAATCTCCCTCTAACCATTGAGGCTCAATTCTGTAAACACACCTACACATCGTCACCAGACTTACCATGCTAGGGACTTGACTGATCCTCATAGCAAGTTGGTACCAATATGTTGCTCAAAGGTATGAGGTGAGGTAGGTACGCAAGGCCGCTATTTCCTTCCTTTCTTTTTACCATGACTTTCTAAACACCTATCAGCAGAAAACGTTTCAAATGGTCATTCTTTGACCCTCCGGATTCAAATTCGAACAAATTCAAGATCGCCACGCTGTTACAGCAGGAAAAACTTCCATCCAAATTACCATCGAGCCTTGGACCAGGTTTTGCACTGAGGTAGCAAAAACAGCTACAAATTGCGCCAACGGGTACATGCGCCTGATTTCCCTATGTGCGGAAATAGAAAATTCTCAACGCCACATTGAAGACGTGTCACTATGGGAATACACCGCCTTATTTCACAAGAGGACTCTGATCACAGCATCATCGAAATCGATCCTCAACAAGAAGTCATCCGCATATTTTCTTCACAGGGATTTCATGTGGGGACCATATCCTGGGATCAGCTTATTCACACCATAGAAACCTCTCCCTCCTCGACACAACAGAAATCGAGGAAGAAGGCTCGGGCAGCACTCGCCATGCGAGTTCAATATAGGAAATCTCATGAAAAAAAAGTTGAAGGAATCACTGGGGGAATCAGTGCTGGTGGATTATTTATTGAGACCCGATCTCCCTACCCCGTCCACACCGAATTGACCGTGACCTTTTCACTCCCAACACAACCGGAGGCTCCCATTACCGCCCATGCCATTGTTACTTGGACCCGCGGCATGACGGAACGTTTCGTCCGCCTACCTGGTATGGGAATCGAATTCACTAAAATTGATGAGACCGCCCGCACCGAACTGACCAAACTCACACAAAGTGATCGGGAGCCAGCGGGAGAACAGTTGACTTCCGATATGGGTTCGGATACAGAATCATAAGAGCCTGCCCCACGAAATGTCATCAACGATTCAAATAGGATCATGATGTTTCGATTTTGTATTCTTGTCCTTGCGTCGGTCTTGGGTCTTGGAAACTGCACCGCACTTCCCGAAGAAGCACCTCCAACCCAATATCCGGAACAGCCCCGCCTGTACGCGCAAGCCTCACGATCCAACGATCCAAAAATAAAAAAGTTTTCACAATATGTCACGATGCGGGATGGTGTTCAAATTGCCATTGATGTCTATCTTCCACGTGAACTCTCCACATCTGAAACGATCCCGACCATCCTCCATCAAACCAGGTACTGGCGATCATGGGAGTATCGCTGGCCGATGAGTTGGGTGAACGGATCTCAGCCCAAGGGATACCTCGCCCCCTATGTCAAACGTTTTCTCTCCCATCACTATGCCTGGGTCAGCGTTGATGTTCGAGGCTCGGGAGCCTCGTTTGGGACTCGACGATTCTCCCACACACCTGAGGAAATTCAGGATGGGGCAGAAATAGTTAATTGGATTATTCAGCAACCCTGGTCCAACGGTGTCGTCGGAACATTGGGAATTTCCTATGACGGATCATCTGCAGAGTTTTTGCTCATCAACCAGCACCCAGCCGTCAAAGCCGCTGCCCCAATGTTTTCATCTTTTGACGCATTTAGAGAAATTGCCTTTCCTGGCGGCATGCATTTTACCTGGTTTACGGAGCACTGGTCCCAACTCAACAAGAATCTTGATGCGAATCTTCTTCCCCCCGGAAAATGGCTAGCCTCATTGTTTGTGAAAGGGGTGGCTCCTGTTGACTCAGATCCCGATGGCCATTCCGTGGCCATCGCGACCCAAGAACATGCCAATAACTGGAACCCCCACACCGAAGCCCTTGGCATCACGTATCGTGACGACCCTTCGCCATCCAACCAGACCATGACGATCGATGTCCTCAGTCCTCATACGTATATCCAAACTATCCGAGACTCCCCGACTGCCATTTATAGTTATAGCGGATGGTTTGATGGAGCCTATCCTCATGCCGCCATCCGTCGTTTTCTCACGCTTCAACAGGCCCAACATCGTTTAATTTTGGGACCATGGGATCACGGGGGCAGTCGACATATTAGTCCATTTTTTGCCAAACCTGAGAGCTTTGACCATATCGGAGAACTCTTAAAATTTTTCGATTTTCATCTAAAGGGAATAGACACCGGCCTGCAACAGGAGTCGCGGGTTCATTATTATACGATGGGTGAGGAACGTTGGAAAGCAGCCGAGACCTGGCCACCTCCTGCCTCCATGACCCCCTATTTTTTTAAAGAAAATGGAATTCTTTCCAAAGAGCGACCACAAAACCAACAAGGACATGACACTATTCTCGTCGATCCCACAGCCGGGACGGGAGAACATACGCGCTGGAATACCCTCATCGCCAACCCAATCATCACCCCCTACCCTAACAGAAACGAGGAAGACCGGAAGCTGCTCTGCTACACCACCGCTCCCTTGACTGAAAACATTGAGGTCACGGGACACCCTTTGGTCACTCTTTCCATTGCTTCAACTGCCGAGGATGGCAATTTTTTTGTCTATCTAGAAGATATCAACGAAGAAGGTGAGATTGCCTATGTCACAGAAGGATTGTTACGTGCGATTCACCGTTCATCTACGGTTCATTCTCCTCCCTATCGCGATGTGGTCCCCTATCAATCCTTTACGCAAAAGGATTCAAGGACGCTTCAACCAGGCTCCATAGAAACCCTTGTGATAGACCTTATTCCAACATCCTATCTCTTTAAAAAGGGGCATAGGATTCGGGTCGCCATATCAGGAGCAGATAAAGATCATTTCCCGCTCACACCGGCCACCCCTCCTACCGTCACCTACTATAGGAACCAGATGCATGCATCAAAAATCGACTTACCCATTGTTTCACCTTCTCCCAATTCCATACCTGACCCTAAATAAGTTATTCTCTCAATATTTATTCCCTTTACTCGCTCGAGCACGTTTGATGTCGCCCCTCAAATTTAACAAGTATTTCGCGAGGGGAATATTGACTCGTAGGAAAATTCCTACGACACACTTCATTTTATCTAGCAGTCCATTCGGTCTATCTCACTATGTTATTGAATTTATTGGTAGTACATGTAGACTTCCTTGGGCATAGGCTTTGCGTTCCATAGATTTAAAATAAATTCGTTATTTTTTCCCCACCCTTATGGAAAGGGTTGGGGTTTTCTATTCCCTTAAATCAAACTTCCATTTATAAATCCTTTATTTTTTAATAAGGCAGACACGAATGAAACTTCCAATTCTGTTCACAGCAGCTCACCAAGATAAAACTCTTGAAATTAATGAAGAAAATGAATCTATTACACTGAGAGGCCCATTTGGGGAACATATGGGACAGGTAAGCTACAGCTCCCTCATCGAATTTATCCAGACCAAGAAAAAAGAGGGAAGCCGAAGCCATACGCGAGAATTTCCAAGGGTCCCCTTAGAAATTCTGGTACGCTATTGCATGCCGCAGGGCAACCAATTTCAAAGCCTAACCAACGGGGTCAGTGGTGGAGGGTTGTTTGTCGAAACGAGTGAACCACTGCCACCTGGAAGTCGTGTGCCGGTAGAGTTTTCCCTACCCGATCACCCTAAAGAATCTATTTCAGCCAATGCAGAGGTGATGTGGGTCCGACGGAAACCTGAACGTCTTCTTTTTCTTCCTGGAATGGGATTGCGGTTTAAAAATATATCTGAAGAGTCCCGAAAAAAAGTCCAAGAGCTTGTTTCCGACCTGAACTGTGCACATCCGTAAAACTACGAATTCCTAAACTTATCCCTTGCTCTATAGTTCCTAGCGGCACCCTTGTGCCATTTTCAACACATATACTTAAGTATAAGTATCCACATAATCCACAGACACCTGTGAATAGTGCCTTTGTGATAGAGGATTTTCCCCTGTCAAAGTTGACCCTACATCCTGTTTAGGGGAAGAAGACCCGCTCGGGAATCAGGGCTGGAGGAGTTCCCAGCTCATGAAGATGGTTAAAGAATTCAGGGAAGCGCGGTAAAAAAAGAAGGGAGGAAAGATACGACCAGAATCAAACCGCTAGGCATTTTCCTTAAGCGCAGCAATGAGTTCGACGATGACCTTCTTGCCATCACCGAACATCATGAGCGTATTGTCAGCCGCAAAGAGAGGATTAGGTTCTCCAGCGAATCCAGGGCTCAAACTCCGCTTGACGACGACAACGGTTCGCGCCTTATCCACATCAAGGATTGGCATACCCGCTAACAAACTTCCTTTATCCGTTCGAGCCAGGGGATTGACGATATCATTCGCACCATTCACGATGACAATATCCGTTCGCTCAAAGCTAGGATTAATTTCATCCATATCCTTAAGCTTCTCATAGGGCACGTCCGCTTCAGCAAGAAGAACGTTCATATGACCTGGCATACGCCCGGCCACCGGGTGAATACCATACTCCACTTCAACACCACGAGACGAAAGCAATTCGTCGAGTTCGGCTGTTGCATGCTGCCCTTGTGCCACGGCAAGCCCATACCCTGGAACAATCACCACGCGCCGAACGCCATCGAATAGGAGTGACAGTTCCTCCGGGGTTGTTGACGTGACCTTACCTGCATAGACAGAATCCGCTGAAAGTTTTTCTCCTGTGGCATCCCCGCCCAATCCAAACAACACCGCGGGAAGGGAGCGATTCATGGCCTTGCACATGATTTGCGTCAGAATTAATCCCGAAGCACCAACGAGGGCTCCCGCAATGATCAACACATTGTTCATGAGCACGAAACCGGTGGCTGATGCGGCTATTCCAGAGTAGGAGTTGAGCAAGGCAATCACAACCGGCATATCGGCCCCGCCAATAGGCGTCACGAGGGTCACCCCCAATATGCAGGCGACCAACACAAGCACCCAATAGGCCAAGGTGTGGTCCGGCGAGACGACCATCCATATATATAAGGCAACCAGGATAACGGCAAGGACCCCGTTGAAAATTTGTTGTCCGGAAAAGGTCCCGGTATTATCCCACATGATTTCTTGTAATTTGGCAAAGGCAATGAGACTACCAAAGAAGGTCACCCCACCAATCAAACCCGCTGCCGCCGTCGCAATCAGATATTGGAGATTGAGCTCTTGACCCGATGCCTGCACTCCCATTAAGGCCCCACCCGCCACCAACACAGACGCTATGCCCCCGAGGCCATTAAATATGGCCACCAACTGAGGCATGTCTGTCATTTTAATTTTAACGGCAAGAATGGCTCCAACAGCAGCCCCAATAATCAGACCGGCAAACAGAATGGTCCAATTAACAATGCCACGATCAAGAAGGGTGACCGCGACCGCGAGAAACATTCCCAGGGCCCCAAGGAGGTTTCCTCGAACCGCCGTCCGAGGATGCGTTAATCCCTTCAACCCCAGAATAAAGAGAATGGAGGCAACGAGATATGTCCCATTAATGATGGACTGGTACACAAATCACCCTTTCTTACGGAACATCGCGAGCATGCGATTGGTGACAAGAAACCCACCAACGACATTGACGGTTGCAAAAACAATTGCAAGAAATCCGAGCGTCGTTGTCAAAACACCCTGTTCGCCCCCTGCTGCCACGAGAGCTCCAACTAAAGTAATCCCAGAAATGGCATTTGCCCCAGACATTAAGGGCGTATGAAGCGTCGGAGGAATTTTCGTAATAATTTCAAACCCAGCGAATACAGCTAGGGCGAAAATAGTGAGTCCGGTTATAAGTACTTCCATATGATAATCCTATGACATGGAATTCTATGAGGTTAACGGAGAAAGGCCCAAGCGTTCACGAATCTTCGGATGAACGACGTCTCCACCTTGGGTGACCAAGGTACCCTGGATAATCTCATCATCTTGGTCAATATTGAGTTGCCCCTCTTTATTGACAAATAACTTCAGAAAATTCACGACATTTTTGGAATACATTTGGCTCGCATGAAACGCAACGGTACTTGGAAGATTCACAGGCCCTAAAATGGTTACCCCATGCTGCACGACAGTTTCTTTCATCTTGGTGAGCTCACAATTCCCACCCTGCTCAGCAGCAAGATCAACAATCATGGAACCTGGAGCCATGCCCTTTACCATCTCTTCTGTCACTAAGACTGGTGCTTTTTTCCCAGGAACCAGAGCCGTGGTAATCACGACATCGCTGGAAGCAATGACCTTGGCCAAGAGTTCCCGCTGTCGAGATTGTTGCTCGTCAGTCAGGGCCTTGGCATATCCGCCCGCATCCTCGGCATCCTTGGTGTCTAAATCTAGCTCAACAAACTTGGCCCCTAAACTTTGAACCTGTTCTTTGACTGCCGGACGAACATCATAGGCCTCTACGGCCGCGCCAAGTCTTTTCGCTGTCGCAATCGCTTGAAGACCAGCGACCCCTGCACCCATGATCAATACCCGTGCTGGAGACACGGTCCCAGCGGCCGTCATAAGCAAGGGAAAGAATTTTGGTAATTGTTCGGCTGCCATAAGAACAGCTTTATACCCAGCCACCGTGGCCATCGAGGAGAGAATATCCATCTGTTGAGCACGGGTTATTCTTGGTAACAACTCGAGGGCAAATGCGGTCACACCACGAGCACTCACATCACGGATAGCCTCGGCCGCTCCGAAGGGATCCATCATCCCGATTAAGAGTTGTTTATCTTTAAAAGAGGATAAGTCCTGTTGAAAATCACTATTGGTGCCAAGTGCCCGAACCTGTACAAGTATGTCAGACTTTGCAAATACTTCGCTTCGGGTGGAGAGAACCTCGGCCCCCTTGGCCTGAAACGCTTGATCGGTATAGCCTGCCTCTTGACCACAGCCAGCTTCAACCACCACAGACAAGCCAATTTGTTTTAAGGAAGGAATGACCCCAGGAGTCAAAGCGACTCTCCGTTCAATTCCTCCTGGTTCTTTGAGCACACCAACAATCATCGGTAACCAGCTAATGATATGAGAAATTTGAGAAAACGAAAGGGGAGGCTAAACCGACAGAGGTCTAAAAGTCAAGTAGTTAAGGGGGGAATGAAAGATTTTTAAACCTTCATATTCAAGAAGGGCCTTTCTCCTCATGTTCCACTAACTCTTTATACTCAAATCTCGGTAGTCCACATGGGACAAGTTCACCATTCTCAAAGACCCATACAATAAATTCTATTTATCATGTTGTATTTGGTGAGTGGGAACGATTTCGACTTCCTCTCCAAAGGTTCCAAGGACCCCAATACTATAATGTGGATTCTCAACCATAGTGGTTTCCGCATTTAATCGGGGACGCGGGGAATCAAACTCAAACCGTGTCTTGACCTGCTCTCCTTTTGAGACAACCACTTCCGAGGATAGAATGCCGCGCAATCCCGGATGCCACACTATTATTGAATAAACACCAGGAGGGACGTCGTCCAATGAAAACTCACCCTTTTCATTCGTTATCGCATAATAGGGGTTTTCTACGGCAATCCCCCAAGTTTGCATATAGGCATGAAACCCACATTCTAAAAAGAAAATCCGACGGCCTTTGGTGAAATTTAGTCGATCGGTTAAGGGCTCACCTGGCCTGTGATCGTGGGTCGCGGCTATCTCTCTCGGATGATAAGGATTTAATCGTAACGGGCGGTGAAAAATGACTTCAGATCCACTGGGAGATACTTCGTAGACTTGTACATCGTGGATTATGGGATCCATATTGACAATACTCATATCTTGGCGATCCCGAACCACCACCACCCCAGGGTTAAAGGTACAATCCTCGGCTTGTACCGTCACTTCCATGGAAGGGAATGGCTTTCCTTTTTTTACACCTTCGAGCATGACCACCGCATTCTGCAAGGCTCCGTCTTTTCCCATTTGGAATTCATCAAGTAACCGCCACCCGGTCCCAGTCGAAATTCGGCCGCAATAGGCCGTTTCCGGAAACAACACGAGATTGTAGGCTTTAGCCGGAGGCTTCTTCCCTTTCAAGAAAACAGCACCGGAAATGGTCCCTCCATTTGTTACAGGTCCCTCCTCATAAGCCCAGGAGACAGGTACAAACAACAAGCTACTCATCCCGACACACAACAACCATTTCCATTTCATTCTTACACCTCAACCCCTAAAGATTAACGTTCAAACTCTGCAGTGTATATTGAAAGCCCTATTCAATTCCACCCTAGTGCGGTCCCTATGCTTGTCACTCACCAACTGCCGTCCCTACTCATTTAAAACCTAATTCTTCAATGGGTTAAACACATCCAAGCCCTCGGAAACCAGCAACGACCACTGCGCCTCCATGAAACAATTCCTGGAACCAATAATAGTCCAACATTTCTTAACCAAAGTCACCCCTCTTCATACCAGAAGCTCAAGGGGGGTTTTCATAGCTCGTAAGATTATTTCCCTGATGGACACGGATCAGGTCTTTTAAGATCTTGGGGTAATTGAGTGTTCATATTGACACACGCCATATTAATTTGAGCCTGAGTCAACCCTACGACTTTGGTCAAGTTCGCCCCTTCAAAATGTGTTTGCCGAAGGCTTGCATTTTGAAGCTTAGCCAAGGAGAGATTCGCCTGTTGAAAATTCGCGTGGTCTAAGTTGGCCTCTTGAAGGTTGGCATTGGCTAATTCGGAGTGAGAAAAATCCGCTCTGCGTAAATCGGCCTCCACCAAATTAGCCCAATTCAACATCGCACCAGACAATCCTGTTCCTTGCAAATTCGCTCGCGGTAAATACACTTCCTTGAGTGAAGCCTCCTTAAGATTGGCCTCCTGGAGCTGAGCCTTAATCATGACCGCTCGATCGAGGTTGGCCTTACGCAAATCGGCCCTACTCATGTCGGTCTTAAAGAGAATACTCATTTCAAGGTTGGCTGCCTGAAGGTTCGCTTGTTCCAAGCTTGCCCCTTCTAAATTCACTCCAACCAGCATAGCCTGGCGGAAATTTGCCTTACGAAAGTTCGAAAAGCCAAGGTCCGCTCCCCATAAGACCGCCTCGCTCAAATTGGAGCCCACGGCATAGACTTGCTGAGCCGAAGCTTCATTAAGATAGGCCTTTCTGAAATCCACGCCTTCTAAATTAGCCTGGTCGAATCGAACACCCTGAACGTTGGCTTCTTGAAAATTAGAATGAACCGCGTGAACCTTGCGCAAATCGGCATCAAGAAGGTCTGCACCCCACAGGATCGCCTCCTGCAAATTCGCACCATATAGATACGCATCAACAAGGATGGTCTCACGCAACGAAGCCCGTGATAATGCCGCATTTGTTAGATGGACTCTCTCTAACATAGCCAAGTCAAAATTAGCACCTTCTAATGAGGCATCGATGAATACCGCATCATCAAGAGCGGCCTCAGAAAAATTTGCCGAAGGCATAAAAGCTTTTCGGAAGTCTGCTCCCTCTAGACTGGCTTTCGCCCAGATAGTTCGTTGTCCTTGAATCCCAAATAGATGGGCTTGGTGAAAATTAGCTTCTGTGAAATTTCCGTCATTCATATGCGCCTGCTCTAAATGAATTCGCTCAAAATCGCCCCCCTCTAAATTCACACCGGTGAGAACCGATTGGCACAGATTGACAGGTTGTTCGTTTGGATTAAGAGATTCATCCAGCCATTGCTTATGGGTAGCTGCTAGAGTGGCAAGTTGTTCTTGAGTGACTGTCTTCCCTTTAAAGGGGGATGCGCAGGCCATGGATTGATTCACCTTGTCTATTTCCGTATCCTCATGTGTTTCCCCTATTCCGATCGTTAGCGTTGTGAGAACCAAGAAGCTACCGACAAGTCCCTGGAACCAAAAAAACGCGACCCTCCTCCTACCCATATTAAGCCCCCCTCAGGTACGTCATACCCACTGACGCTTAAGACACCCTACCTGCTTCAATCTTCGACATTTCGGTTTGACCTCTTATCTTGAAACCAAAAGACCTTAGCTACGTGCAACAAGAATCCCAAGAAAAAGAATCACGAGAGCAATCAGGAGACTCAGTCGAGCGATCCAGGGAGAGACCGTGAGAAGAACCTTTTCCGCTGGTCGTAGAGAACCTGACCCCGCTTTTCTTCGAGCTACCAGGGGTCCTATCCAGAAATCGTGCGCTGCCGTGATACCAATAAGGAATGTCACTAGAAATAGTTTTAGTTGTAAGATCATTGGCCAGCTCTGAGAACCTGTTGAAGAATCCACATGAGCCGATAAAAGAAATGCTCCTGTAAAAAGAATGGAGAGAATGGAGATCCAGACAACGACTCGGAAACGCAGGGCAACTGATTTAAACAACCATGTTCGTTCTTGGTTAAACCCTTCTCGTTTAAAAATTGGCACGACAATAAGAGAGAGAAACAGCATCCCACCAATCCAGGCCATGGCCGCAAGAAGATGTAGGGCGACGATGAAAGTCATCCCCTTTTCCACCCCAGACACTTACCTATCGGCCTTTTCCGCTCACCACTCACGGTCACCCCTCATGTATTGTGAAACAAAAAGGACAGCAAGACAGGCCTGTAACACGGCATCAAATTTCGGCAGGATCTCTTTCATGTTTCTCGAAGAAGTAATTTGAACTGGTTCCTTTGCGACTTCATAATGAGACAGGTCCAAATCATGATTGGAAGGAGGAAAATTCTCTGATTCCTGCCGAGCCATAGCTGTAATGATCCGTAAAAGGTTTTCGAAATGTTGTAACATCTTGCTTGGATGCTCTGTTGGTTCACCTGGACCCAATGGGATCAACTGCTTGGACTTGAAGCTATACTAAAGGATTGACCGACTCCAGGACCTTCCTCTTCTTTCACAAACGATTCATAGATATCCTAAATCCATTGAGACCTCTTTTCTCCTACCCATCCACCCTCGGATAAAGCAAGAGGGAGGCCAGCGAACCAAAGATTTGATTATCCATTCTTTAGGGAAAAACAACTTGTCAGACGAACAGAGGGGGAAAATTAACGATCGTGGGGCAATCCGCTACAAAGGGCCGTCTGGAGCTGTAGCGAAAACTCTCTACTCTTGGCTTGCTAATGTCCGGAGATCGGCTGGAAGGACAAAAATCTGAGCTTCTTCAAATACTCCCAATTGGATATTTTTCTCAGAGAAGTTTTTAAATTATTGGCAACATCCACCTTCATGATGACCCATCCCACCATGTCGGCCACGACCTCTGGGTCCTCTCCCTTCTGATGGACCCATTCCTCCAGGACCACGTCCGCCCCCAAAGGTCCTCTCATATTGAATGACCGTCCAGATTTCTTCATCAGTTAACATCCCACCGAATGGGATCATTCCAGTCCCAGGCGATCCATTCTTGATGACCCAAAAAATTTCTCCCTCCGTGCGATGACGCCACATCCCATGATGACGAAAGTTACGAGGCGAAGGTTCAAGGGCGGCTCCACCTGGCCCATCCCCCCTTCCTGTCATGCCGTGACAATTGAAACAGGTTCCCTTTCCTTCGTAGATCGCTTTTCCCTTTTGTACCACGTCCGACGACATAGGGATGGGACTCTTCAGGGCTCGAGCCATTTCAAGCTGATCAGCAGGCACACGAGGCTGCATCATGTGTCGCTCAGCCGCGTCAACGATTATTGTCAAAGAGCATATGAACGCCGTTGTGAGAATGACTTGGCTTATACGTTTCATGGTGTGATCTCTCCTTCAGAGTTTTCGGACATTCTGTATCTCTAAAACATTTAGGCATCAGCACTCGCTTTAAAAAATCCAAGAAAGAGATTAGCGCACAGTAAACCGCCCCCAAGCATGAGTCCACCAACTCCCGTCATGGCAAACAATTCAGTCAGAGCATGTTCATGAGCAGGACCCCGGCCCATCGACGGTGCTAAGAAAAACATGGTGAACCAAGAAAACGAATACAGACTACTCAGACCGATGAGCAGTGAGGTGTATTTTTTGTAGGTGACCTTCATATCAGAAAACATGACGAGAAAGAGCATAGCCAACGCAAAGGCCGCAATGCCTGTCGCATGAAAGTGAGCTCGTTGTGAGTACCGCCAGATCTTTTCTTGGCTTTTCGCATCATGGACTTCAGGATGAGCGGCGATGCCCTCAGCAATATAGTTTTTATAGGCATCTTCATTGACGCCAAAGGAGATCCCCATTGCTACACCAAATAAAAGTCCCAACAAGACGAGGGCCAATCCCACTCGTATTTCCCTTACATCTCGACTCATGGTCTCCCTCCTAGAATGTAACGAGATCCTTCCCTCATCCTCCTCAGTAGAAAATCCGTGCGCATGGCATGACAAAGCGATGGAGTCTCGGGGCAACTTCTAAAACGCGACATTCCGATCACGTTCACTCACCGCTTGAATGTAATCAGGCATACCCTTGATAGTGGCTCCAGCTACCAGATCTCCTTCATTAATTTGTCGGGCCACAGCGCAGGCTCCACACACCCAGATCGGAATCCTGGCAGCTTGTACCGCAGTCAAGACGTCCTTCAATGGGGTCAGATTGACCCCGGTAACATGATCGGCAATTCCTTGACGTCCTAAGGTTACCGCTTCGTTCCAAAGCCAAAGAATGACATCATGCCCTTGCTCTTTGGCAGTCTTGGCCGCCATAAATGGCAATGAAGCCATAGTCGGATCGTCAGTGCCGCGGCTACCTGAGATTATGAAACTAGCCATTTTTCAACTCCTTTTTTCTGGACACACATATATCAGTCTTCATTTGAAACGTATCGGCATCGATATGGCTGGGAATGTCGGCTTAATGCCAATGAAGAATCACACGCATCATTGCGATGCCTGACTTCTTCATTTTCTACGGGGAATGGAGTTTTCCATGGAAGCAGCCTGATGGTCATCACCATGAGGGGTCGTTTCTGGGGAAATGCGACAAGGTGACGACGGCTTCGTCCAAATGGTAGAGCGATACTCTCCGCAGCGTGCAGAAGATTCCCCGGCACCTCAGGGAGGCTCCCTGCTCCCATTATCAAACTTGCCTTGAGTTCATGACGCCGAGAAATTCCAGAACTAATTTTAGGTGAGGGGCTCACTTTTTTCCTCAAACTCGATAGAGGCACACATCAATGTCCCTACATCTTTCACAGGTCTCCTCCCTTCAAAGGGAGAAGACCTGTGAAATTGGAGAGTACAACATGGTTTGGGACCAGAGAATCACCTCCCTAACACTCTGTTGCTTTTGCGATACCTATAATCTAACGGCGTCCCGTTGTTCCATGGCCTTCGCTACTGCAGCTTTTAATTTCTCCCGATCCACTGGTTTCGTTAAATAGTCAACGACTCCTCGTTTCAAAAACTCAGTCGCCATGCTTAAGTCCGGAGCTCCAGTAATAACAATAATTGGAACCCGTGGGAATTCTTTCTGGAAAAATGCGATAGCTTGCGAACCATCGAGATTTGGCATTTGAATATCCGTGCAAATCAGATCAACGATCAAGGGATTCTCGCCACTTCGTATTTCCTGAATGGCTTTCTCTCCGTCCTCAGCTTCGATGACGCCATACCCGGACTTTTCCAAAGTCATACGAACAATGGTTCGAATATCCGGCTCATCATCAACCACTAATACCAAGCCGTTCGTGGCTTGGCTTCCACCAAACATACTAGCCGTTTTTTGTTCAGACATTTGACGACTCCTTTCAAAAATATAAATGAATAATTTGGCCTTACAACTTGGCCCCTACTGAGCACACGAACACATACTTCCCATTTCGTCTCACTTCCGTTCTTCTGTGATAAAAAATACTCCCGACCCCTATTTATAGACGATTATCCATGTTTAAGTACGTCATGCTCCCTTCTTTGGATTTGCCGACCAGCCTATCAACAGGCTAGATTGACAGGCTGAAAAAGCGCTTACCTATTTGTTTGTATCAAAGGAAGGGAGAGATAAAAGGTACTACCCACTCCTTCTTCACTTTCAACCTTGATGGCCCCACCATGGGCATCGACGACATCCTTGACGATCTTGGTTCCCAACCCGGTACCACCGCTTTTTGTACTAATGGCCTCAGGGGTAAATAAACGATCTCGAACTTCAGGAGGCATACCACGCCCAGTATCTTTGACAGATATTTCAACGAGCTTACCTTCAGCCGATAACTGCCCGCTGATTGTGACGGAGCCCCCGGCAGGCATTTCAGGAATCGCATTATTAATCAGATTGTAGAGGGCATTAAACAATCGGCGCTCGTCGGCTTGAATGGTTGGTAAGGTCTCCAGTCCCTCGGAATGCAACATCACGCCTTTTTCCCCTGCATAGAGACGAAGCGTCTCAAATACATCAGTGGTCACTTTTGCCATGGAACAAACTCCGAATTGTGGCACGCTCGTCACTCCCTTCACGGCATCCGCGATCTCCCTCACACGATCCTGGATCCGCTTGGCATTGTTAACAATCATTTCAATGATCACTTTCGAGTTTTGTTGATTCGAAGCCACAGATTGACCTTTGTCAACAGGAACCACCTCAAAGACTTCTTGGAGTTCATCTTGTAACAACCAGGCACCATTCAACACTGGCATCAGCATATTTTTTATGTCATGGCCGACATCACCCAATACACGAGTCACTTCAGCTAACTTAGCTTCTTTCAGCAACTGTGCAGCCATCTTCTTCCGTTCGGTAATGTCTAAAAAAGTGACCACCGCCCCCTGAAGGTCCCCGGCATCGTTGCGTATCGGGGTGCTGGAATAGTGCGCCGGGAAACTCGTCCCATCCTTCCGCCAAAAGATTTCATCCTCACCCATATGCACCTGTCCATCTTTATAGGCCTTATAGATGGGACAGTCCGCAGCCGGATAGGCTCTCCCATCGGCTTTAGTATGGTGCCAGAGCGAATGGCTGGGCTGCCCCAAGAGTTCTTCTATTTGGTACCCCAGCATCCGAGCCGCCGCCGGATTCACAAAGGTATGACGTCCTTCTAGATCTAAGCCAAAGATCCCTTCCCCAGCCGCATGAAGAATCTGACTATTATGTCGTTGCAATTGTAGAATTGCGTCTTCTGCCTCTTTCTTTTTGGTGATATCCAAAAAGGTAACCACCGCCCCCTGAAGCACCCCAGCCTCATTCCATATCGGCCTGCTGGAGTAGTGGGCTGGGAAACTTGTCCCATTCTTGCGCCAGAAGACTTCATTCTCGCCCACATGTACCTGTCCATCTTTATAGGCCTTGTAGATCGGGCAATCCTGGGCCGGATAGGCACTCCCATCGGCTTTAGTGTGGTGCCAGAGCGAATGGCTGGGCTGCCCCAAGAGTTCTTCTATTTGGTACCCCAGCATCCGAGCCGCCGCCGGATTCGCAAAGGTATGGCGTCCCTCCAAATCCAAGCCAAAGATCCCTTCACCAGCCGCATTCAATATTTGTTCTTTCGAAATATCCACTGAAAGTTTGAGAGAATCTTGTTGAGCCATATAATGGTATTCCTCTGGGTGCATGGGAGGAGATCCAAACTCCTCCCACCTGTTAACCATCCCTATCGCGCAAGACTCCGAAGGTAATGGATTAATTTCCAAATTTGATCGTCAGGCATTCCTGAAAAGGCCATCATGCCAGTCCCGGGGGATCCATTCTTGATGATCCAGAATAATTGGCCGTCAGAAATGTCCTTCATGGTCTCTCCACACGTAAAGTTTCGTGGAGGCGGGACCAAAGCTGCGCCCATCACGCCTCGACCATCCCCTTTCGGCCCGTGACATTGGGCACAGGCTAGGGGTTTGGCCGTTTCAAGAAATAGTTTTTTCCCGGCCTGGATGTTTCCTTTGGAATGCGGCAGGGGATTCTCCATTTTTTGAAACTTGCTTGGAGCACTTTTCGTCTTCCTCGGCTGAGGACAGACCCCCAAAGGTCCACTGCTACCGGACGATGCCGCCTCAGCAACCTCAACCTGAACTCCCCCTTTGAACGTATCTTTCAAATAGGCCATAACATCCGCCACACCCTGTTGGCCGATCGTCATCCCCCAATAGGGCATGGAAGGAGATTTTCCAACGGCTCGTCCGCCGTGATAAATGACGTTATAGAGATATTCCATCGGTAATTTTTCAAAGGGGATATTCGCATGAACGGCAGGTTTTGGAGTCAACCCAGAGGCTGCTGGACCATCTCCCTGGCCCGTGGCTCCATGACATTGGGAGCAATATTGCTTATACAAGACCTTCCCCCGACCAACATCAGCTTTCCCGAACTCTTGGCTCGTCCACGGTTTATAAAACTTAAAATCATCCAGCCCTTGGATAGCGACATACCCAATGATATAGCGAAGCCCCAGCTCACTGGCATCGGCTAAAAACTCTCCACTATGTGGAGTAAAATCTTGAGGGTTCATCCCAAACCGATAGAGCCAATCCAGGTTATATCGGCGGCCAGCCTCAACTAAGGAAGCACTTTGCGGTCCACCCACAAGCTCCCCGTCCTGCTTGATAATATGACATCCAATACAGGCATGGTCCTTATAGATCTGGCGCCCGAATGCAGCTTCTTGAGCTGTAAACGTGGAGAGATCCATGAGTCCGGGTTTGACCCTTGGGTCTTTAAAATATTGCTCAAAATAGTCAGCGATCCCTTCAGCTTCTGTTGCAGACACGGTCACATGTTCAGTCGGTTCTTGCGAAAGATCCCAGCGATATCCTTTTGGGTACAATGGTTTTTCTTTTCCTGTCAGCCACCCGATCAACCACTCACGTTTATATTTACTGCCTCCCCACATTAAATCCGGAGCTTTGAGATTAAAACGCGACTCGGGTTGCCCCTTAAACTTATGGCAAGAGGCGCAGTTGTTATTCACCAATTCCGCAATGCGATCACTATTCTGCGCAGAGAGTCCCGTAGGAAGAACGCTTGCGATGAGCGCGATTAGAAAAATACTGACCAGTGGCCCAGTAATCCTTCTTGGTTGTAATGCCCCCATATTCCTCATATCCTCATCCTCCGTTTCACGAGCCTGATGTTTCTTTTTTGCAGAATAAGACCGCTAGGTTGTACCAACTGACTCATTTTGTGCCTACTCTCCCCTTATCCGTTCTGCCAATGCTATGCCATGAATTCATCTTGGTTTCATGAACAAGGGTCACCGATTATGACGTCATTGTGCACTCACTACCTTTATTCGAATACGCCTATGAAGCAATTCTCCCCAGCTCCTTCTCTTACGTGTGGCCTTATGCATCAATCTTCTTTTTGAGATGATCCCCTTGACCTTTCATGGCACCCTTTCCTTTATTCGACATATCAAAACTTTCATCACCAGAAATAGCTATTCACTTGATCAAATAAAAAGAAAGGCCGGAAAATTTTTATATCGGTCTGAAAAAGAAGCCTCCTTGAAGTCCTCATAGCACTTATTTCCCACGGTTGATTTCTGAAATGAGTTCAACGTTTGCTCCACCCTTTAATTCCTTCCACAGCACTAATATTAAGTAAATTTTCTTATTTCAACTTCTTTGAGTCTAAGAAATGCCTCCAACCTCTTCCCATCGAGACCGTGAGAGGCCCCGCACCAGTCCTGTCAAGGCAAAATCAAAGCCATGGCTTCTATGAGAGAGGCGCACATGGCAGTGGAAACGATGACGTTCCTCAAATCAGGCGCCTATATAGTTCAAAATGAAGGGCTCTTGAAAGGCAGGGAGGGGTGATGAACCCCACCCTGCAGGCATGCGGTTACTTGGTACGGAAGACGTGACCGACGGAGTTAGGAATGGTAACTTTTCCATCGGGCACCACTTGATCTTTGTGCCACAGATGAAAAATGATGCCATCCGTTTTTCCCGCCGCTTCGGCCACCGCTTTGGCCTTGTCCGCAGGCATATCGAGCACTTGCACCCGCCCGGTATCGATTTCTACTTGATGGTCATGGAAGTTTCGGTTCCACTTAATGAGCGGCACATTTTTTCGCGCCAAATCTTTGGCGATGAAATATTCCACCGCGACCAGCTTGGCTTTGGGATCCGTTGATTCAAATAATAAACATTGCAACAGCTCATCGGAGATCCCTTTACAGTAATGGTGAAACGGCCCTCCTAACTGCCCGTCGGCCATCATGTGCGGCGCTTGCACATGAATATCATAGCCATCCGCAGGAGAAGCACTCATAGCCATAGCAGGACCAAAGAACACAACCAGGCCACAGATCAAGCCTGCGACGAGCAAATGTTTTACCTTAACCATCAACATATCGGCCTCCTTTTCCATAACTAGGATGAGGTTATCGCGTGGGAACACCGCCTAGCCGTATGACCCCACTGAAATACCGTTTATTTGGTTCGCATCTCGTGTCCGACGGAATTGGGGATCGTGACTCTCCCATCGGGCACCACTTGATCTTTGTGCCACAGATGAAAAATGATGCCATCCGTTTTTCCCGCCGCTTCGGCCACCGCTTTGGCCTTGTCCGCAGGCATATCGAGCACTTGCACCCGCCCGGTATCGATTTCTACTTGATGGTCATGGAAGTTTCGGTTCCACTTAATGAGCGGCACATTCTTTCGCGCCAAATCTTTGGCGATGAAATATTCCACCGCGACCAGCTTGGCTTTGGGATCCGTTGATTCAAATAATAAACATTGCAACAGCTCATCGGAGATCCCTTTACAGTAATGGTGAAACGGCCCTCCTAACTGCCCGTCGGCCATCATGTGCGGCGCTTGCACATGAATATCATAGCCGGTGGCAGGACTAGAAGTTTTCATGCCACTTCCCTTCCCCCCATTTCCAGCTGTTGCACAACCGGAAAGGACTAAGGCTGCGATGGTTAGAGTCACCAAACTTTTGAACATTCAGGCCTCCTTTTTCGTTAAGAACAGGTACAGTAGAACTCCCTATGAGGAAACTGCATGCTTATCATTATTCCTCACCATTTATGCCATCTTGTTTTCCAACGGCGTGGTCTTGTCACACGATGTCCCTCCTTGACGCCCCCACGTTTTTTGCCAGGCATCGAATCCACCAATTAAATCTACCCCTCTGCCTATCCCCCTTTGCTCTAACAGACTGACCGCAATTGCAGAACGATAGCCACTCTTGCAATAGACCACCACAGGGCGATCATCTGGGACCTCATGAATTCGTTTGTCTAACTGGTTCAAGGGAATATGCACACTCGAATCGATTTTTCCCTCCGTTCGTTCTTTGTCCGTGCGGACATCAAGAATGTGGGGTGGTTCAGTCGTCATTAACTGTTCAGCCAAGGTACCTGCCGTGATTCGCTCAGTCCGGCTGATCAACTCCGGCCGGCTTTGAAGAGCTCGCATCCCTCCATTCAGGTACCCGGCCACGTGATCAAACCCAATTCGTCCAAGACGAATGGCGGCCTCTTCTTCCAGACCTGGCTCTGCCACAATCACAATGCTGTTCTTCCGATCAAGCATCGTTCCTGCCCAGGTCGCAAATTTTCCACCTAAAGCAATGTTCCAACTATGGGCCAGATGTCCACCGGCAAAGTCTACCGAATCTCGGACATCCACAACATGGCTTCCGCTTCCCTGTAGAGCAGTCACCACATCCAGGCTCAACGGTTTCAACCCACGCTTGAGGGATTCATCGAGCGTAAGATGTGCTTGCCGATTTAACATCGCATCATAACCAAAGTATTGAGGAGCTTCCGGTTGATTGGCCGTGACCATCGCAATGAATTCTTCTTTCTGCATGGGTTGTAAGGCATAGTTGTACCAGCGTTGTGTCCCCATGGTGGAGACGGTATCAGAGCTCAGATTTTTCCCGCACATGGAGCCGGCGCCATGGGTTGGATAGACGAGCGTCTCATCAGGCAAGGAAAGAAGTTTGTTGTGTAGGGAGTCATAAAGCATTCCTGCCAACTCTTCTGCATTCATCCCGACGGATGCCAAGAGATCGGGACGTCCGACATCCCCGATAAAGAGAGTATCTCCAGTCAACACGGCATGGGGGGCTTCCTCATTTTTGCCTCGATCAAACACGAGAATTGAGATACTCTCAGGCGTATGCCCCGGAGTCTCTAAGACCTGAAGACGAACCTGACCAAATTCCAAGACTTCTCCATCCGAAAATGCCCGAAATGGGAATTCTGCCTGGGCTCTAGCTCCTAAACAAATTTTCGCACCTACTTTTTCTTGAAGCTCAAGATGCCCGGCTAGGAAATCTGCATGAAAATGTGTGAGAAATACATACTGTATCGTGACCGCTTTCGCTTCCGCATCAACGAGATATTGGTCGATGTCTCGTTGTGGGTCGACAATCACCGCTGTTTTCGTTTGTTCATCCGCGATGAGATAGGAGGCTTGAGCTAAACAGCCTAGATAGTATTGTTTAAAGAACATGTTGCCTTCCTTTCTCCGTGGCAGCCACGATTCTCTTTCTCTCCATACTGTTAATTCATTAAGCAATGTACATGCCAAAATTTTGCATTTTGCAATAAAACTAATTTATATTTATTTTCAATATCTTATAAGTTTTATTTAGGTTTTTATAATATATGGATCAAGATATTGTTAACCATGAAATGTTAACAATGAGTTAACTTGTTAATTAACAATTTTCTATTCCATTGGATTAGGCCTCAATGAAAAACGTGGCTAGGTAAAACAGGCAAACTCTGGAAATGGCTTGCAGTATTTAGGAGAGAGAAAGGCCATCGAGTGAAAACCGTCGCATTTTCTTCCAGAGCGTCACTCGACTATACCCAAGCTTCTTGGCTGCTTTGGTGCGATTACCACTGGTTTGTTGTAAAACCTTTGCAATTTCATCGCGCTCTGACTCCTCTTCTTTTGAGAGACCCTGCGGGGAGCAATTCGATGAAGCGGATACAATTGGCTGCCGGATTTCCGGTGGCAGATCCAATAAGGTGAGATGGTCTCCGCCAACCGTCACAAAAGCATGTTCAATAGCATGTTTCAATTCCCGAACGTTCCCAGGCCAAGCATAGTCCATTAACCATTTCATGGCCTCCCGGGTTAACCCGGTGACGGCCTTATGATAGGTACGAGAACTTTCAGAAATGAAGTGATTGACGAGTAAAGGAATATCCACCCGCCGTTCTCGCAAAGCAGGAAGGCGAATCTCAAAGACTCGAATTCGATAATAAAAATCTTCTCGAATTTCCCCCGACGCTATTAAGTGTTTGAGATCGCGATGCGTCGCGGTCAGCAACCGCACATTGACTGGTAGACTCCGTTCATCCCCGACCCGCCGGATTTCTTTTTCTTGAAGGACGCGGAGCAATTTGAGTTGCAGCATGGGGCTCATATCGCCGACTTCATCGATAAACAGCGTGCCTCCATGTGCCGCTTGGAACAGGCCGACCTTGTCTCGGGTAGCACCCGTAAAGGCCCCTTTCACATGCCCGAACAGTTCGCTCTCTAATAGGGTTTCAGGAATCGCCGAACAGTTGACAGCTAAAAAGGGTTTATCGTTTCTCGCACTCGAGGCATGGATGGCTCTTGCGGCTAACTCCTTACCGGTTCCCGACTCTCCGGTCAACAACACTGACACATCGCTCTGCGCCGCCAGGCGAAGTTGCCGAAAAATCTCCTCCATAGGTGGGCTTTTCCCAATCATTTGCTCAAAGGCATCCCGAGACTTGGTTTGCTCTTCAAGTAGTTCAATTTTTTGATTATTGACCACAAAGGCGGTGAGGTCCGTGAAAGTTCCCATCGCCCCCACGACCCTTCGTTGCTCATCCCGAATGACCGAGACATTGCCAAATAAGTACAGCTCTCGACCATCCTTCGCCAACACTTTACACTCTTGATTACAAATGGCCCACGGAGCGGGCGAAGGATTATTTAAAAATTCTCGCAGTTGGCTGAAGCCTTTGCACGATTGCCCTTCGAGAAAATGGCAGGAACGACCTACAACTTCTCCTTCACCATAGCCTGTAATTCGAGCCGCTCCCGTACTCCACGCCACGATGTGACCCTTGGCATCAACCGTAAAGACTCCATCTGCCATGGAGTCGATCATATTACTGAGAATCATTGGGTTTTTTCTGAAGTCGAGTTCCATAGAGTGTCTTTGGAATATGAAAGGATACCGCCCGTCAGGTTAGTCACCGAACGAAATCCTTCTTGTTGAAGAATTCGCGACGCCACATATCCGCGAAGACCGACTTTACAATACACGACGGTCTCTTGCTCGGTATCTAATGTTGCCATATGCTCACGAAGTTCGTCCAGGGGAACCAGTCGAGCCCCTTGCACATGCCCAGAGGCAAACTCCCGTGCGGTTCGTACATCAAGCAATTGAAGCGGGATGTTTTCTTGGAGCTTGTGTTTTAATTCAGCGGCCGTAATGGTGCTCACCTCACCACGAACGGTATTCGCTGCGACAAATCCTGCCATCACGACAGGTCCCTTTGCCGAAGAAAACTGTGGGGCATAGGCTAAATCCAAATGTTCTAGGTCCTGAACAGTCATGTTCCCGGTAAGGGCCGTGGCGAACACATCGATACGTTTATCAACTCCTTGCTCTCCAACTACCTGTGCCCCCAACAGTCGCCCGGTCCCTTGTTCAACGATAAGTTTCATATGTAGTGGTTCAGCGCCAGGATAATAGCCGGCATGGTCAAGGGGATGGGTCACGGACACGAAACAATTAAATCCGTGTCTCTGAGCTTCACGTTCAGAGAGACCCGTCTTAGCTGCAATGATGCCAAAGGCTTCAACAATGGCCGTCCCTACAGCTCCAGGGAAATGCATGTTGCCACCAGCTGCGTTAGCTCCTGCCACCCGCCCTTGTTTATTCGCAGGACCGGCCAAGGCGATTCTCGTCGGCTTTCCCGTCACCAGATGGATGGTCTCAACGGCATCTCCAGCCGAAAAAATATCCGGATCGGATGTCTGTTGACGGGTATCAACCGCAATTCCACCTGCTTCGCCAATGGTCAGTCCAGCCTCTCGGGCTAAGTGGAGCTCAGGACGTACACCGATGGATAAGATGGCAAGATCCATGGGGAGGCGGAGTCCACTCTCAAGTTCCACCTCCTTGGTATATTCTCCCTTCTGGTGAAAGGTCGTGATGCCATCATTCACGATGACCTGAATACCCTGTGCCTTCACATGTGACGCGACAAGCCCCGCCATATCCTCATCAAAGACAGGAAGAATCTGTGGGGCTTTTTCTACAATCGTCACGTGAAGTTGCTGGTTGACCAGCGCCTCCGCAGTTTCCAATCCAATAAACCCACCACCAATCACTAAAGCTCTTTTGGGTTGATGAGCCACAAGAAACTGCTTGATGGCATCAGAATCAGGTACCGTTTTGACGGTAAAAATATTTTGTGCCTGGATTCCAGGAATGGGTGGAACCAACGCGCCAGCACCCGGAGCGAGAATAAGGCGGTCATAGGTTTCGTGCAGCATCTCTCCCGTCAGGAGATTTCTGGCCACCACCTGTTTTTTCGAACGGTTGATGGCCACCACTTCATGACGCACTTTTACTCGAACCCGAAACCGACTCCAAAAACTCTCTGGAGTCTGCAAGAGGAGTTCATCACGATCTTGAATTGTATCTCCAACATAATAGGGCAACCCGCAATTCGCAAAGGATACAAATGGTCCTTTCTCGAACATGAGGATTTCAGCCGACTCATCTACACGACGAGCCTTGGCAGCTGCACTTGCTCCTCCAGCAACGCCGCCGACAATGACAATCTTACGTGGAGACATCGTCATTCACAAAGGAAGGGAGAGGTGGACGGCACACAATGGCTTAACCTCATGGCTCGCTATTTTCCAAAAGAACGTACATAAAGGAGCACATGCCAGGCTTCTTCTTCGGTGAGGACTAAAGGAATAAAGGAAGCCATATCCGTGCCAGGGCTCCCATTTTTTAATATCCAGAGCAACTCCCCATCTGTTCTCGCCTGTTGCCATGCCTTATCCGTAAAATTTCGCGGAAGTTTTCCCACTAAACCGGGAATATTCCCAATCCCCTTACCATCCAACCCATGGCAGGTCGCACAAAATGCCTTTCCATGGAAAATGGTTTTACCCTTTTGAATATTTTCCGCGGTGGCCGGAATGGGATTCGTCCATGTTTTGGCTTCTTCAATTTGGTCGGCAGGCACCCGTGGCTTTAGGACTTCGGCATTTGCTCCTAACGCGATCGTTCCCGCCAGGAAAAGAAGACCCCCGACGGTGAACAAGAACCCTGCTGCACGACAACTCACGCTTCCCATAATGTCTCCTCTACCTTGGTTAAAAAAGGGGCACCCAATAAGAATGCCCCTCTGCCTCAGGTCCTATTATTCCGACCGGGTAAAGATATGCCCTAAAGATTGTGGGAAAGTCACTGTCCCGTCCGGAAACTCCAACCCCTTTTGCCACAGATGATATATCACTCCATCAGTTTTCGAAGCAGCTTCGGCAACTTTTGCTGCTTCCTTATCTGGTAAATCTAATACCTTCACACGACCTGTGGCAATCTCAACCTTATGATCGTGGAAATACCGATGCCATTGAATCAGGGGTAATTTACGAGCAAGGTCTTTCGCGACGAAATATTCGATGGCGACCAACGGAGCCTTAGGATCTGTGGACTCAAAGAGGAGGCATTGAAGGATTTTATCGGAAATTCCTTTACAGTAATGGTGAAATGGCCCACCTGGCGTCCCATCTTCCATCATATGAGGCGCTTGGACATGAATATCATATCCCACGGCAGGGGAGGCAGGCTCGGCACGTACCGCCGGGTTAGAAGTGATAGCCCCGAGAAGAAATAAACTCATGACACCAAATATACCCATGGCACGAATAACTTGAAACATAACAACCTCCTTATTCTTTTATGGCGTTCTACAGGGACCTTCATTGAAGGCCTCTTCTCCTCATGTCCCTCAACAGGTGGTGGGAACAGTCAGATAATGCGTTTTGTAATTGGGAGTTACCAATGAACGGTTACGTTGGTTTCGAATAGACTGTCTTCAAGCTTCTATCCCTAATTTAGTACTCCAACCCCATACCAAAACCTAGTCCAATCCAAGCACGCAGGAGGTCATGGCGAGTCACAGAATAGGCCACTTGCCCGTCTTTCTCAACCGGGAGATTCAGCAACCGTTTCTCTTCCATAATTTTTACAGCCTCGGCAATTGTGGTCTGCTCCTCAACGGCGATTCGGTCCTTCGCCATGATTTCTTCTGCCGTAACCTGACTCAGGTCTTTACCGGCCTCCAGGGCTCGAAGAACATCAAATTCACTGATAAACCCAATAAATTTATTCTGATCATTAACCACTGGGGCTCCTGGATTATGCGTGCTGAGTAGTTCTACTGCCACTGCCAATCCATTTTGGCCTGCATGAAAGATAAGGTCATTCGTACCCATAATTTGTCCCACGGTCTTGAGACCACCAACCGGGACACCTGGAGCATTTGAAGTAACCATGTTCCCCTCCTTTGTATAAAAATGTTCAATTGATAAATGTGTAGTACATTCTGTTCTCTTAGCTTCTTTCAGCCGGCTTCGTGTGACACGTGTTGATGCCAAACAGGGTCCAGGCGGGACAATAGCCTACCACTCCAGTCCCCAACATAATGGCTCCAACCACCCCTAAGCCCCACATACCTAATTCTGGCAGCCCACCAAAGAAAGCGAGCCCCAAGAGGAAAATTCCTACCGTAAGGCGAATTGGTCGCTCGGTTCCACCCACGTTGCATCTCATAACCTCACCTCACTGATGTTGTTTACCTACCAATTCAAATCGGCGCGTTATCGTGAGTGTAATGCCAGGTCTGTGCCTAGATTCATTCCTTCCCACTCACACGCATATTTTTTAAATTAGTCTTAAAAGATTAGAGGGTTACAGAAAGAATGTGAGGAGAACGACGATTGCTTTTTGGGGAGTATTGCTACATTCGAAAAAAAGCAAGTAGTGCGTAATTCAACAATAGCCTAACCGAAAAGTGGAGGAGGAGACACCCCCCACTTTTCGGTAGACTTTTGCTTGGGTCAACTATTCTCTCAACAAGGAAGGGCGACATACTTTGAGAAGAGTTGAGCCCAATTCAGACCGACCTCCTTAACGTGTTCTGCCAGACTTAATAGGCAATTCCGACATAGCCGCCGACCGTACCGAAGTTATTGACCGTATCCGTTTGTCCGGTCGCCAAATGAAATCTTCCATCAATTCCAAGATGAATGGCCTTCCACACCCTATAATCCGCACCCACCGCAAATTGAACACCGACATCAAGGACTGTCGTATCATTTGAGGGCGGACTAATCACATGAAAATCCAGTCCGACGGGAATCACCCAGGGACGAAACCGGCTTCCCTCCATAAATTTTATTTTAGGTGCCACATTCACCGTTAACATGGTGATCTGAACTTTTGTATTCGTATTGGCAGTACAACTTGACACTCCTGCAAAGGCACAGGTACTCGGTACCGCTTGTGTCACATGACTGTTTGAATTGAACCGTTTGAATTCGACCCCAATTTCTCCTAACGCCCACGTCCCAGGCAACATCCCCCAAAGATCTTTGGATAAGACCTGATCCATCCCTGCCCCGACATAATACCCTCGGTCGCTATTCGTTTGAGAACCGGTCAATCCAAACACATCCGTAAAGACCTCATTCGATCGATCACTGGTGGCAAACACTCCGCCTCCACGAAAAAACACCATATTGCCTGTCTCCCCAAACACCAAGGAACCATTAGTCAGCCATAACCCCACGAACATTAATCCCGCTATAGCCCGAAGATAGCGTTTTGAAAATTTTTTCATGCGCTGTTTCACACCGTTCATGTCCGACTCCTTTCCTCACGACCATCGCCTATCACTTACCGAAATTTTTCATCGGCCATATCGTAACGACAACGGCAGATAGTTTCCTTGACCCGAGCGTGACTCCATGATGACCACCATCAAGTTCGATTTAGGTCTTTCGCCCTACTGGTTCAGGAATGGAGTGTGTTACGCTGTGATACAAAGGATGAAAAATCGGAGGCAGAGAGAACTAAGCCGTTCGATGGTTGGGAGAATACAATGCGGATCTATATAGGAAAGGGAGATTAGGACAGGGAGACAACAAGATAAGACTGTTACTGGGTCATCTGCCGAAGCTCATGAGACTGCACAAGGGTTATCTCACGATGACGCAAGCGAATAAGATTAGCCATTTGAAAAGATTTCAACAGGCGTACAACAGTTTCAACCGTCATAGCCGCCATCTGAGCCAATTCTTCTCGTTTAAATTCCAGCGTAATTCGCACACCTTCCGGGACCGGCTCTCCGTACCGATCACTCAACGCTAAAAGCAGACTCGCGAGTCGCTCACGCGATGTGGCAAAGGCAAACTGGTCAACCTCAATAAGAGACCGCCCGATCTCACGACTGAGAAGTTTTAGAACCTTGACGGCCAAGGGACCATTTTTCTCCAAATAGCCGAGATACTCGGATCGGTCGAGAACACAAATCTGTGATGATTCAAGCACCTCACAGGTCACTTCGTGGATCGCCTTATCTTGAAAAGATTGCTTCTCAATGAGCATTCCTGGATCTATAATATTTACCAGGCGATGTTGTCCATCCACTGAGGAACGAGTGAGCTTCACTCTTCCAGCACAGAGTATATACAGACCGAGAACTGCATGCCCCTCGTAAAAAACAACCTGCCCAGGGCGATACATCAAGGTCTGTTTCATATTTTGAAAGGGCGCACCCTCTTTTCCCTCAATATTACAGAGGTCTGCCCCAATTTTCACTGGACAGGATTGGCAGTCCCAATGTGCGACAGTCACAGTCATGCGGGATCATCGAATGGAAGGAGCTGAGTCCTGCCATTCTTTAAACATTCATCTTCACTCAATACTTCTGCAATTCCACAGAGGGAATAATCTCTGAGTTACCCATCAGATCTAATCCAAACCGAGGATTCTTTTCTAATTGATTGGCATACAGTCTCCCTTTTGGGGCATCAATCGAAACATCCAACGTCGAGGCTTGGTTGGGTTGAATGGTCACTTCAAATTCAATTCCCTTCCCCGCCTTAGCGACGGGATGCCACACCAGGGCTTGATAGGTTCCTGGGGGAATTCCTTCTATCGAGTACCGTCCGTTTTCATCGGTTAAGGCAATATAGGGGTGATCTACAACATACGCCCAACTCTCCATATAGGCATGAAATCCACATTGCATCACAAAAATATTTCGCCCTTTCGTCATGCGGACCTTTTGTAAAATGGGCTTGCCGGATAATCGCTTCCCTCGCTTTGCGACCGAGAGGCTAGATTTCGAATATCGAGGATTCATCGGGAGAGGCGTGTTAAATAAGACGCGCGCCCCTAAACTTGAGGTCTCGTAGGCCTGAATGTCGTGAAACACCGGGTCGACATTGGAGACTTTCACAGGACGCTGGTCATAGACAATGGTAATAAATGGGGCAAATAAACAATCAATGGCTTCAATTTCTGGAATGGCCTTCGGCACAGGCTTTCCCTTTTCTATGTTCTTCAGTACAACCACGACATCGCGAAACTCCCCCTGAGACCCCACGTTAAATGGTTGTAGAAGCCGCCATCCATTTCCGTTGGAAATCCTTCCGCAAAATACTGGATCTGGTAGAGTAACTAAATTATAGGCTTTCGGCTTGGGTACCTCCCCCTGTAACGTGATATGTCCCTGAAGTGAGCCCCCATTCTTTACAGTAATTTCTTCATAGGCCTCGGTTATCGGAGAGAATGAGCCTACCGACAAGAGGATCATCCAGAGATAGATTGGCACTCGTGTTTTCATAGCCCTCTCGGCCTCCATAACAAATCGAGGGCAACACCTAATCATGAAAGAGACCAAGTGTTGCCCCCGGATTTGACCAACGTGACTAAGCTGCCTTCTACTTCATGGTCGTTGGAATTGCCTCTCCAGCCTGCTGGCTATCCGGCTCCACCGTAGCGGTTTGCGCACCACTTCCAGCGTTGGACAAGGAGCGAATCCGCTGATCTCCTGATGGAAGCACCCGGAGATAGCCCCACTGCCCGGATTGACTATAGGGCAGCCGTTGATTACTCCAGACATAATCCCCAGGCAAAGAATAGGTTCCACCCGCTGAAGGAATAAAGGCATCGACCCCTTCAGACCCAGCGAACTCAACAACACTAATTTGGTCAGCCCCTTTCATGAACGGCTCAATTGGCCATTCATGTTTCTCAATACCAAACATCCCATTTTGCTCGCTGCTGGCTCCAAATACATGGATCCGAACGGGATCGCCGGCATGGGCCTGAATCAAAGGAGTCACTGGATCTTGCGGATTATCAACCTCACAGGGTTGGAACATCCGTCCCAGCGAACAGCCCAACGTATCCTCACGATAGAGGTAGGGCTCAGACCGATAATTCACGCCGGTCAAGCCGGCAACATTCTGGACATAGGGCATAAAGCTTGTCCCAATAATATTGTCTTCATCTTGGAAAAACAGTGCGACATCCCGATAATTCTTTCGGGTTTCATTTCCCGCCACCGCCGTGTCGACAATGACATCAGCCGCCCAGCTGTTTTTCAATGAGATATCAGCCCCCGTCTTGGGGTCTTGATACTTTGATCCTTTTGGGCCAATGATAATGGCTCCAAAAAGTCCGTTGCGTGGGTTCAAGGCAACATTTCCCCAATCCCACACCAACGTCTGCGTTTCACCATTAAAGGGATCGGCATAATAGGTGTAGGTCCGGCTACCTCCGGGCTTCACCGTTTGATCTCCTTCATTCATCCCCAGATTGACTCCCTGGGAATCCTTCGGATCAAATGCCAGACCAAAGGCCGAGAAAGAGGCTCGGCTTTTTTTCAACTTATTCTTCAGATTCACCTTGATACAATCACCCACGTTCGCCCGTAAGGTCAGCGGCATGGGATGATAATCTCCTGAAGCCTGCTTCACTTCGTCCTCCAACACAAAAATTTTGGCTTCAGGGTTTTTCACTTCAATGGTTCGCTCAAAATCCACCTCGATCGCCTCTTCCACTTTGGGGTTAAAGGTCATAGAGGGGTAATCCATCGCAACCACATTGAAGCTTTTTACCGGTGCCTCTTTCGGACAGACCGGAAGAGATTTCGGGAGGCCCTCTGGTCCACCCTTATAGGCTGGATTCGGTAACGGTTGAAGGTCTTTGACGGGTTTATCCAATACACGGATAAGCCCCCATGACCCCTCAGAGAAGTGGGAACTTCTCCCATTGAAATACATATAGTCACCAGCTTGTAACCGTGGTCCGCCCGCCTGGGGCACGACCAAGTCATACCGTTCCGCAATACCAATATGGATCGTATGTTTTCTATTGGCATCGCCGGCATACCGTTCAGTTAAGAACGTATGGCCCGAAACGGTAAAGACGTTACTTTCATTCATCGTGACATCCAGGAGCCGGAAGACAATGGAGTCACCAAGATAGGCACGTACCATCGGTGTACTCGGATCCCCATGAAGTTTACTGCTGAAGAGTTGGGACGTATCCGGGTTGTTCGAGAGACGCTGGGCAAAGGGTTCTGCCCTAAAGTTAATCGCGCCACCGGTGGTATGGGTTCCCCCATTGAGAAACGGCATCGGAGTCATTTTTATTTTATCGTTTTCTGGCATTTGGAACGAAACCGTTCTGCCAGACTCCAATGCCACGTCAATCGGTTGACCAGGAGGGTTCCCTGCTGTCACGACGTTGACAGTATGCGGAACCGTATCCAGGATATGGATCATAATTTCCCGGAAACTCCCACTCACACCATAACCGACGGGCTCAGCCGTATGAATATCCATGATCGGACCGGTTCGTTTTGGCTTCCCGGTTTTGGGATCATGATAGGTGGACCCAACCGGCTCGATTAAAAAGGTACAAATGGCTCCATGTGGCCAGGTTGTCCCACCAAAGGCATGGTCATGGCAGAACACTGACCCCACATCCGCATCAGCATAAAAACGCTGACGCACAAATTCTACGGTGACAATATCCCCCTTCGGATGATCATGCTTCAACGGTTTCGCGAAGGTAATGACATTGCCTTCTATTTTTTTGATACGCTTAATTTCATTGCCTTCCACATTGTCGGCTCCGACAAGAAGAAGCGTATCCACGTGATACTGTTTCGCATTCGTGACCGCAATACGGGTATGCCCTTTCTTAGCGGCCTTGGTAAACTTGGCATTCATCGGAACGGGCAGTCCCTTCTTTTTTTCCTTTTTAAACTGCGTGAAGGGTCGTACCGATTGCTCGTAGGAGGCTCCAGAAATCACCCCGTCCGAAGCCTGATTGTCAAACTGTACGAAGTGAAAATGTGTATTAATTTTTGATGATTGGAAGTTGGTGATGTCATCATCCAACCATTCACTCGTCAAGGTCCAATCCATACAATCATAGATATTGGCACGGAAAACAAATGGATACCGCAGGTCATTGTTGGCTCGAATCGCGGCTTCCTCCTCATGCGCAACATAAAGCAGCCCATTGGGATCGACGATGGCTGGCTCCTTGCCTTGTTTCGCCGCAAGCTCGATCGGCAATTGAATAAAGTGGACATTGTATTTTTGATGCCCCGTCCGCTCTGGGCAAAGACTCCACCGACCATTTTCACCAGCCTTGGCTGGTTCGGTGGATCGGTTGCCATCTTCATCCAAGTGAATCATTTCCAGCCACGGAGCTGGGTTATGGTCCGGTGCAAACATCGCACGCTTGCCAAAGTGAGGTGTGAGCCACGGCCACGCCACCTTCCCGGTTTTAGGCTCAAAAAGGATTGGCCGACGCTCACCTGGTTTATATCCATTTTGCCAGGCTGGTTGATACTTAGGATTTTCACCCAAGGTGGCCTCTTTTTCACTCAAGGCCTTGTTCCCTTTCCAAACCCAATCAACAACTGTGGCATCATAGGAAACGAGTTGTTGCCTTTCATCCTTGGAATGCCCTGGCAACCCGCGTGTCGGCAATTGCATTTCGACCCAATCTTTAATCGTCACGACCGCTGGATCGGCTTTCCAGTTACTCTTTCCCTTATCGGTGATCTTGAATTTTTTTCCAAACCAATTGACGGTCGTTCCCACCAAACTGTCGGACGTCACCGGCATCTGAATACGTCCCTGTCTATCCGGCAGTTCTCTAAGGTCTGGCATGACGTCATTGTGGGAATTTTCAACCTGCAAGGTGTTATACACTCTCCAATATCCCCACATTCCAGCAACATAATGGTGCGCCACATGGCAATGGAATAAAAAGTCGCCGGCCAACCATTGGCAAAGCCCTGATCCGCATTCCGTCTCAAGATCAAGAGCTTCTGAAGGCCCAATCACTTCGACATCTACACGGTCTGACTTGGTTCGAATGACTGGCACTTTCACCGGACCAGTTTGCCCCTTATGCCAGACAGGCATTTCATCGCTCGCACGTGGACTCCGCTGCCAGCGAATTGCCCCTCCATGCGGATGGTGGGAATGGAAGACTTCCGATCCACCATGGACAATTCGAAACTTCGCTGGATCGCCAAGATAACTTCTTGGGATGGTCGGAGCGGCATCACCAAAGGTATAACTACTATAGGCCATCGATTCATCTTCAAATCCGAAGTACTCATGCTGGACATGCATATTGTTGATCCCAAACGGCTCACTCCGATAGTTCAACGCTCGAGCCCCTGGTCGATAGGCATCTGTGAGTGGATCGCGTTGAGGCAAGAAGTCTCCATGTTTATTGACAGGACGAAATGCTTCATCACCGACTTCATGATAGATCAGCACAAATTCCCGAAAGTCCGGGCCTGTGCCATTCTTAATCATGGCCTGCCATCCACTCCGCTTTGGGGTGGCCGGTCCTGTTCCAATGGGATCAAGATACTCAGACCCTCTGGGTTCCACCACAAAGGTGCCGAATAATCCCATCACGGTTAACTCTCGGTCATTGCTGTAACTGTGGAATTGCCGTCCACCCTCCTGCGTATCAGGATGGATATACCATTCCATTTCTATGGCTTTGCCTTCTTCAGCAACGGAATCAGCGTTGGTCGTCGTGGCCGCCGCACCAGTCTTGGACATCACCATATCGGAACCGTGAATGTGGAGGCTGACTTCCTCCCCACCCTCGAGCTGGTTTCGTAAGGTAAACTTGACGCAATCTCCCTGATTTCCACGAATGACCAAGGGTTGAATCCATTGATCTTGCAACCCATTTTTCACCCCTCCTGGGTCGGTATGCCCTTCCTTTTCGCGGGCGGCCGCATTCTTCGCCTCCTCAGCTCGAACTTTCTCAATATCTTCCGTCAGGACATACATATAGCCAGGGTAGAAATCCAACCATTGGTTCAATGAGATTTCTGCATTGATGGCTGAAATATCATATTTCCGCACCGGAGCGGTGGCGGGACAGTTCCCTCCCTTCCCCGAAACCGGCTCCACCCCAGGGGACGAGGCTAATAGTCCGTTCCCTTTTCCTGCGCCATATTGATGTATCATCGACATGGTATTGAAGGCGCCAGTATTGGGTGCGTGATTCATATCTTTTTGCATTTGTTCCATCATCCGGTTATGTTGCTGTTCCACCAAGGCTGCACGATCTGCCCGCCCTTCGATAGAATTTTCCACAACCGTTTGACCCTTAAGAGCTTCGACCCAACCGAGGCTTGAGACAGGCTGAGCCTTCTTATGCGACTCCTTCGCCGCTTGATCGAGCGCAAAAACAGTCGGCGCTCCAACCAATCCTGCAACCAATAGGACGAGGTGTAATCCGGCAGTCACGTGACCACCTACCCGTCCACCACGATTCAACAGAAATTTCATAACACGGCCTCCCTTACTGCCGTTCCCATACGGCGGTTAAAATAATGACGAATCATTAAAAAAAATAAGATTTGATGTATTTCATTCTTTTCCACGTAAGAATATGACCTCTCGGAATGTATTCCAGATCGTAAAGATGCTGGCGAAGGATCCATCTGAAGATGGGACGTGGAGAAATTCGGAGGCCGGTCCAAAATCTTCCACACCTTCACCAGCACCTTTTTCTAAGCGCAATTGACATGCCGCTACCTGAATAATTGAAAAAATATTTTTATTAATAAAGTCAAATGGTTGTGATGTTTCCCGAGAATAAGGACTTTCTCTTCACGTAAGACATTTCCAAGACATTGGACAGTTTCGCGACAGTGAATTTAAACAGACGTGATATCAACCAATTAGACCGTCTAAGTTTTTAGACAGCAGAAGGTAATTCTGGGGCAAAATGGGGCAGAACTTTGTACCATTGTGGGGATACAATTAATCTACATGAGCAATGTTCTAGAGTAGTACCGCCAAGAGAAAGGGAAGGATTATCTAATCCGGTGAGTGCGAAGTTTGTTGTATAAACTGGCTCTGCTAATTCCAAGGAGTCGGGCGGCTTGCGCCCGGTTTCCTTCAGTTTTTTGTAACGCGGTGATAATTTTTTCCCGTTCGACTCGATGTTTAACTTGCCGAGAAAGAATGTGGAGATTTTCAGAAGTACTTTCGTCCTCGTTCACTGGGAAAAAGTCATCTTTGTTCAATATCTCTCCCGTCGATGTCACAACAACACGTTCAATAAGATGTTGAAGTTCGCGAACATTCCCTGGCCAAGAAGCTTCGGCAAGGGCCGTCAGCGCTGCACCTGAAACCGGACGTATCGGTCTATTATTAAGTTTGGACGCGTTGGCCACAAAGTGTTCCACGAGATATGGAATATCTTCAGGACGCTCTCGCAATGGAGGGAGGAGGAGGGGCAGCACAGAAATCCTGTAGTAGAGATCCTCACGAAACGAGTTGACCTGAATTTGCTCGGAAAGATCTTTGTTTGTCGCAGAAATAAACCGAACGTTTATTTTCAACGAACGATTACTACCAACCGGCTTAATTTCACCTTCTTGCAACACCCGTAACAATTTGGACTGGAAAGAAAGAGAGGCATCGCCAATTTCATCTAAAAAAATCGTTCCACCATCCGCCTCTTCCAACAATCCACGCTTGGACACATGAGCCCCTGTATACGCCCCTTTCACATGACCAAAGAGCTCACTCTCTAGGAGAGGCTCAGGCAGCGCCCCACAATCAACAACCACAAACGGCTGATGCTTACGATCACTCAAGTGATGGATCGTCCGTGCCACCAATTCCTTTCCTGTTCCGCTTTCTCCTAATATGAGAACGGTCGCTTGACTATCAGATACCATCTGAACCAAATCGAATACCTGTTTCATCCTGTGGCTTACGCCAATCAAGTCGCCAAGGGAATGAGGACCCATTGATATCTCAGACCGGCCCGTTGTAACCGATGAAACTGTAGAAGTCACCTGATCTGGCGAGCCCTTGAGGGGTGAAAACAAGACCAAGACAGATTCGGTTGTCCCTTCTTCCCCCATCAAGGGAAAAGCTTGGTGCATTCCACAACTGAGTCCTTCTCCCCCTACCATACAGGAAACCGTACGAACCTCATTGGTTTTGAAAACTTCTTCTGCAGGACATTGACTACAGGGATCCGTTCGATTCAGGAACGCTTCATAGCACTTCGTCGGCGCATTCGATTGTGGAATAGCACTCTCTCTCCAGGCCGCTCGATTGGCATAAACAATGGTCTGATTGTGATCGACCACCATAATTCGATCGGACGTCCGCTCCGCAAGTGCACGCAGCGCGTCAAGTCGTGCAGTTAAAATGGGATCCCTAAGAGTATCGCTGTGGGGAATTTGTTGAGATCCGGCCATCTCGGATGGGTCCTTTATCTATCGCCCTGAGAACGTTCTACAATCCCCAGGTTTTTTTAGGAGTCATGCATAACTCTCGGAAACCAGGCCTACTTGAACTTATGAAGCCCCTTCGGAAGAAACCGCATGGCGGCCAAGCAATTTCACAATGGCTTCCTTGAGCTCCTGGAGTCGAAGCGGCTTATCAAAGTAGGCAGTTGCCCCTTTTTGAAAAACAGCCTCCTTGGTTTTGGCATCACCAAATGACGTCATGACAATGATGGGGGAGGACGGGGCAAATTTCCGCAACCGAGCAAGATAGTCAAGCCCTCCCGCCGGCATCTTCAAATCTGTGACGATGAGCACGGGACTCTTTTCGATGACTTCACGTAACGCTTCATCCCCATCGCTCGCCTCTTTTAAGGGATATCCTAAATCCCATAACCCGTCGCAGAGCAGACTTCTCATTTCCGGATCATCTTCTACCAACAAAATTTCTTTTCTGGGATCAATCACCAAGATACCCTTCTGCGTTTTTCCTCTCGTTATTGAATTCATTAAGGCAAACCCTATGCCTATATCCTTGTGAACAACCCGAGGAAAAACCCAATGTTTCTGGGGGGAACGGGATGGGAAAAACAAATGAAAAGGTCTGCAAAATTTACACATGTGGAAAAACGCCCCATTGTCTAAATATCAATGATGCAGGACGCCACAATTGGTTGGGAAGAAAAGGAAGGAAGAGAGGGTGTTAAATTTTAACCAATCGGGAAAGTAATGATAAAGGTGGTCCCCTTGCGAAGCACGCTGTGGACTTTGATCGTCCCACCATGCTCTTGAATGATATCTTTGACAATACTCAGACCCAACCCAGTTCCCTGTCCCGATTCCTTGGTCGTAAAAAAAGGAAGAAAAATTTTTGAAAGATTCTCTCGAGGAATACCCTCACCCGTGTCTGAAACCTTCACAATACCGATATCATTTTCCTTCGTGAGCTCGACGTGCAGGGTCCCTTGCTCCGGCATCGCTTGAATCGCATTCATAAACAAGTTAAAAAACACTTGTGTCATTTGATCAGGGTCCGCAGAGATGATGAGAGGCGTAGAAAGAAAGGAAGGCTTGACTTTAATACCACTCCGATCCAAACGTTCAAGTAGCACTTCTAAACATTCCTCAATGACTTTTTGCAGATTAATTGGTCGAGTTTCTCCTTTTCTGCGTCTGGCAAAGGCCAAAAGTTGATTCATAATTTTCGTAATCCGTTCTACCTGGGAGACAATGGTCCGTAATCCCTTTTTCGTGGGTTCCTCTTCGGTCTTATTCAGAAGTTGTTCCGCTCGACCGAGGATGACATTCATAGGTGTGCCTATCTCATGAGCCATCCCGGAAGTTAAGGTTCCTAATTCGGCAAGACGTTCAGCATGCCTGAGCTGTTCCCTGGTACGATTCCGCTCCGTCACATCACTGAAGGTCACGACAGCCCCGATAAGCTCCCCCCGATCACCAATCATGGGTGTACTGGTGTACACCGCATAAAAACTACTCCCATCCTTCCGCCAAAGCACTTCATTCTCAATCGTATGGATGGCCCCGTCTACCAATGTGGCATAAATCGGGCATTCTTCCTGTGGATAGGGGGATCCATCGGGCCTGGAATGGTGCATGAGAGGATGCATTAATTTCCCTTTAATGGAAGAATGTTTCCACCCCGTTAGCTGTTCAGCAGCCAGATTGAAAAAGGTTACCTTCCCATTCCCATCGATGCCATAAATTCCTTCACCCGCTGACTGCAAAATCATTTCTGTTTTTTGGTTTAATGCGACAATCGCGTTCTCCGCTTTCTTCCGTTCGGATATGTCCCGGAGAATCACGGCAAACACCCGTACCCCTCCAACGACCGACTGGGAAACTGTGGCCTCAATCGGAAATTCTTCTCCATTTGACCGTAAACCGACAATCTCACCCAACCTCCCCATTGCCCTAGTCGTGCTGTTCGTGAGACCAAACTTTTTAACAGAATCACTATGATGAAGCCTGAATCGCTCCGGCATCAGTCTTTCGATAGGCCGACCAATCATTTCGGACTCCGCAATACCAAACATCTGCTCGGCCGCCTTGTTAAACAGAGTGACTCGTTGCTCTTCATCGATCATGATGATGCCATCCATAGCGGAACGCACAATACCTTCCAGATGACGGGAAGTTTGAATGAGAGTCATCTTCTTTAATTTAATCAACGAAGATGACGAAGCCGTTTTTCCCCTGGGCTGGGTGCGTCTGGCCACTTTTGTCTTACTGATTTTGGCCGTCCTGGTAGTCTTGCTTTTCTTTTTCATTTCACAATCAGCTATTCCTAACCAATAGCCCGATCCTATTGGCCATGCCTTAACCGGCCTATGACGTAGCAGTCTCTCCCTTTTCTGCAATTTCCCCTAATTTTCGATACAATGTTTTTCGATCAATCCCAAGAAGTTGTGCAGCTTGATATTTATTCCCACCAGTTTTCTCCAATATCCTGACAATATATTCTCTCTCTACCTCTTCCAACGGCAACGTTCGTTCGGCTGACTCATCCAAAATTTGTCGGTCCCCACGTACACCCTGGATCGTTAAGGGAAGATCTGCTGGAAGTATTTTCTCTTCACGAGCCAAGGTCACGGCTCGCTCAATGACATTCTCTAACTCCCTCACGTTTCCCGGCCAGCCGTAATCCACAAGGAGAGACAGGGCCGATTCATTGATTCCTTGGAGAGCTTTCCCACTCCGATCTGCACATTTCTTTAAAAAGGCATCGACCAACAGAGGGATATCGTCCCGCCGTTCCCGAAGTGGAGGAATTTTCATCTCGATGACATTTAATCGGTAATAAAGATCTTCCCGGAATCGCTTGGCTTTTACTTCTTCTGCTAATGCAAGGTTTGTGGCCGCAATGATCCTGACATCGACCGACACCGATCGAGTGGCTCCCACCCTTCTGATCTCTCGTTCTTGGATCGCGCGCAGAATTTTGGCTTGTAGCATCAAGGGCAATTCACTGATTTCATCCAAAAACAAGGTTCCCTTCTGGGCTTCTTCGAAAAGGCCTCGTTTGTCCATACGCGCATCGGTAAAGGCTCCTTTCACATGGCCGAATAATTCACTTTCTAATAGGGCCTCAGGAATCGCGGCACAGTTCACGGGAACAAATGGGGCGTTTCGTCGATCACTATTGTAATGAATCGCCTTGGCCACCAATTCCTTCCCCGTTCCACTTTCCCCGGTTATCAAGACGTTGGTAGGGCTATCTGAGACTCGTTTGATGAGATCAAATACTTCCCGAATTGGCTTACTCTTCCCAATGATCTGATGAAAACTATACTCCCTCTGCACCTCACTACGAAGCCGACTCACATCTCGGCGAAGCATGGCTTCTCGTAACGCACGTTCGGTCACCCGAATAAGTTCCTCTGACTTAATGGGCTTAACGAGATAATCTGTCGCACCTTCCTTCATGGCCTGCACCGCGGTTTCAACCGTTCCAAAAGCCGTCATCAGAATGACATTACAGTCGGGGTAGTCCCGTCTGACTTCAGCCAGCAGTTCCATTCCTTGGATTCCCTTCATATTGAGATCCGTCAGTACGACGGAATAGTATTCTTCAGCAAGATGTTTCAAAGCCTCCTGACCGCTCTCAGCGAGACCGACATGATGCCCCTGATCCTCGAGAAGATCACGTAGGAGCTCTCGCATTTCGAGTTCATCATCAACCACAAGGATCGAGCCACATTGTTCAGTCATATCACACCTGTCTTCCCATGAATTTCCCCGAGATAGCAAAGGACGGACCTACACGTTTCCCATAAGCCTAAGACTGGATGAGGGCTTTGGTCAAGGGCCATCGGTCGCCCCAACCATGAAGAGGGCAAACACTTGACAGCACCTGGGATCAAGCCTAGTCTGGTATGATCCTCTGAACAATCCCATGTCAGTCTCGTCGTTGGTTCCAGAGAAGGAGTTCACGCGTGACATTCTTAATCATTGGCAATCGGTCTATTAATTTCGACAATGTCCTCTATTGTGAACGTCAGGTCTACGGTGACGAAGAAAATGTGAAGGTGTTCTTCACGGGCAATAGTACCCCCGTGGTACTCTGTGACGAGGAAGCCAAGCAACTCTGGGCATACCTCGATTATGCCTCAGAAAAACCTGTGGAAGGGTAAGCGTTCCTCCCTCCCACCCCTCTCCACTACGAATATTGTTTTTCAAAAGAACCTTCTATTTTCTCCTTCATGGCAAGAACTCATTTCACGAGGCATAAGACCGTATTAAAGGGCATCCTCCTCCTCGCCTGCATTCATAACGGCCTCAGCCATCTTTGAAAAATGCTAATCCCCTTCTTCATCACCTTAAGCCCATTTCCCCAGCCTACTCACTTCACAAATAGCCCCCCAAAAGAGGAGTAGATCTGTCTCCTCCAACACAGTAATTTCGACCTATTGCAGGACGGATAGCCCCCTTAATCAAGGGGACTACCTCTGCAATCACTAATATTTTCGAGATGTTTGGGGGTAAGCCATGGAAATGCGAAATTCATTACGGGTTCCGATACACTGTCACTTTTCGTATGCGGGAACCCAATCAGGCCAACTCGTGGCTGGGCAGGGAACGGTTGTGAACTTGTCGAGAGACGGCATGGCTATTGAGAGTCCCAATCAGGTCGAAAAGGGTATGACCTTGGCTCTTCGAGTCTATCTACCTGACAATGAAGTCCCAACGGCCATCGATGAAGCTGAAGTCCTTTGGACCGATGGAAATAAGTTTGGATTGAAAGTAATGGTCATTGATGACGAAGACCGTGGAGAACTTTGTCGAGCGGTGGTCAATAACGTCAATAAAACTTCATATCACTCGTCACGGTTTATGGTCCGTCTAAAATCATAATTCATACCATCACACACTTTTTTAACGAGCAGTCCATCAGAGAAACTGACAAGCTTCCAGACTTCTAACGATCTCTTGAATTCAGGTCTCTCTACCTACCATTATCGTCGCCCTTCATTCTCAAGGAACGCTTTATGGTCTCGAATAGCGGCCGCCTGAAAAATAAGGTCTTGAATGGGGCAGGCCTGACATGATGATCTATCGACTTTAGGATCTTTCGTACCCGATGGAAGAGAAATTCGAACTCCTTTTAACGTCCCCCCTTGTACCACATCCAAAAAGGTGATAGCCCCATCCAAATCTCTTGAGGTCCATGTCACGGCTTCAACTCCCTCACGAGGTTGCGTAAGAGGAATCGTCACCAGGTATTCGCTGCCCTGGAACTCATGTCTCGGGGCATTGAGCTGAGTCACCAGTCCTTCAAGAAGCTGGCAAAGAAACCTTGATTGTCTCGTCGTCTCTTCTTGCGGATGCGAATCTGGATCAGATTGACAAAAGTCAAGGAGTTGGTTTGCGGAAGCCGAGGTCTCTCGGAGCACAGACACGGTGACCGTGGCTTTATCACTCGCCATGGAGGATGTCGGTATCATCACCATCCGATTCTCACCACCTTGCTTTACTTTTTTTATTGACTCCTCATGGTCAGCTGAGTAGACAGGTCCTGATAGGAGCACAACGACCAAAAACCCTCCGATACATTGAACAAGACGAGACCTTCTCCACCCATTCAGAACTTGTCTGAGAGAACGATAGTTTCTCATTTGGATCGACTCCTCTCTTCATCTCAAATGTTTGACTGAACGCGTCTGACACCCTGGGGGTTTTTAGTTCGCAGGACCGCCAGACTTCCTGATCAGATCTCACAGTTGCTGAATCTTCTCGCTGAAGGACTGTCAGATCTTTCCTCCATCAGCAACAAGATGTGCCCTATCATGATGTAGTCACGCGTATCTATTAAATGGATATTCCCTCTGACTTTTAATCGTATTCCACCCTCAGTATCTTTCCATACTCCCCCTCTTCTTCCTACCTCGACTCCCCGTCTTCAAAAACATTCTTTCCATCGCTTGATGTTTTCTAGAGAGAGAATCTCGTAAAACAAGCACTCGGGAAAGGCTCTCGTGGATTATTGTTTTTGGGACTTGTTACCCCGAAGAACACAATGTTGGTGAGTCATGGCACCTTACTTGCTCTCGCCACTTTTACCATGTTCTCTCACGAATTCTATCATGATGGACCTTCAAGTAGACGACATCCCCTTCACTTCACACTCAAACCATTCAGGCGTCAAGGAGAACTTCAATGAAAATTGCTCAAATTGCTCCACTCGCAGAAATGGTTCCCCCTATGAAATATGGCGGAACCGAACGTATTGTCTCATACCTCACGGAAGAACTGGTTCGGTTAGGACATGAGGTCACTTTGTTTGCGAGTGGGGATTCCAAGACCCAGGCATCCCTGCGTCCTGCTTGCCGTCAAGCCATCCGACTCGATCCCGATATTACGAGCCCATTGGCACCCACCACGATGCTGCTAGAAGATGCCTATAGTATGTCAACCGAGTTCGATATTATCCATTCACATATGGACTTTCTTGGCTTCCCTCTCGCACGACGGTGCCGCACACCTGTTCTCACCACGACCCATGGACGGTTGGACCTCCCCGAATTATTTCCCGTGTTTCATGAGTTTTCAGATATGCCCCTCGTTTCAATCTCCCATGCTCAACGTGGACCGATGCCCTGGGCAAATTGGGAAGCCACAATTCATAACGGGATTCCCCGAGCCCTGTATGCATTCCAGGCACATCCTAATTCCTACCTGGCCTATCTTGGACGGATCACCCCCGAGAAATGTCCCGATCAAGCGATCGAGATCGCCAAGCGTGCAGGGATTCCACTTCGTATCGCCGCAAAGATTGATCCAAGCGATCGCACGTATTTCAAGCAAGAGATTGAACCCCTGTTATCGCATCCACTGATTGAATTCCTGGGGGAAATTACTGATAAAGAAAAGAATGACTTTTTGGGCAATGCCTTGGCGCTCCTTGCCCCCTTCGATTGGCCGGAACCTTTTGGCCTCGTCTTTATCGAAGCACTTGCCTGTGGGACTCCAGTCATCGCCTATCCTCGAGGATCCGTGCCCGAAATCATCGATCATGGGACCACGGGCTTCATTTGTCAGTCTTTAGATGAAATGGTGGAAGCCGTCACACAAATTCATCTCCTTGACCGATACCATTGTCGTCAAGTGTTTGTTTCCCGTTTTACGGCTGAACGTATGGTTCAAGAATATCTTCAGACCTACCGAAAGCTTTTACGCAACACAACTCGCTTTCTCACAATTCAAGAACTACTTCTTGGAGCATCGTATAGGCCCTCACCACCGTTCACGCCTCCCCATGAGAACCCACCACCCTCTCTTCACACAAGGCATGACGGTCCACAAGAAGAATCATTGCCTTCAGAATGGCAATAACCCTACAAGTCCAGACCAGTCTTTTTTGTAATAGGAACTTTTTCTTTCTCTGGTCTGCTCAAGCGATATCCCAGTTCGGTGATGGTCTGACAAAGGTCGCGCTTGTATGGTTGGTGTATGACCTCACGGGGTCCGCCCTTGCCATGACGATGATTGGATTGGTGCAGACTATTCCCTCTTTGGTTCTCAATCCATTCATTGGGGTCTATCTCGACCGGCTACCCAAAAAATTCGTGATGATTTTTCTCGATGTCATGCGCAGTCTCTTCATCGCACTGATCCCCTTCTTGTATGGCTTGAACTTGTTATCCCTCGAACTGTTGTATGGTCTCGTCTTCCTGAATTCCGTCGCTTCTGTCGCCTTTGGACCGACCCTTGTATCGGTTATTCCGAAAGTGGTGGAGGGGTCAGAACTGATGGCAGCCAATGCGATGATTCAGAGTACCGCCAATATGGGTGTTCTGTTTGGTCCTGCCATCAGCGGGCTTTTGATTACCTTCATCCAAGCGCAGAACGTGTTATGGGTCAACGCGGTGACATTCATCCTATCCGCATGCTGTCTCATAGGGATACAAGCTCCTCGCTTAGGCGTTCTTACTTCTTCCCAGAAAAAGCCTGAATCCATCTGGGAGGAATTGACAGAAGGAATACATTTCGTATTTTTTCAACATCCCACCCTCGTCTACCTCGTATTGCTCACCATCGCCTTTACCCTCGGAGGAAGTGCACTCGTCTTCACGCTCCCTATTGTGACGAAGCAGTTACCAGTCGAGGCCGACGTCCTTGGTTACTTATGGTCCATCATGGGTGCCGGAATGTTGGTGACCTCTTTAGGGCTCACCTGGGTTTCTAAGGAAGGCGCACGCGAGCGACTCCATCTGGTCACCGGAATGCTAGGGATGGGGAGTCTGGCTATTTTCGGACTTGGTCTCACGCAGTCCATTGGATTGACCTTTTTGTTTGTAGGCCTTGCAGGAGCGAGCACCGCCATTTTTACCCCCATCATCTGGTCATTGGTACAAGAAGCCACTCCAGATCATCTCCTGTGTCGTACCCTAACGCTTCTCAATACCTGTGCGATGGCTTCTGCCAGTCTCGGCATGCTGTTATTTGGAATCATGACAGATCAGTGGGGATCACAAATGGGGATGTTTGGCATAGGAACGTTGTTTCTCTGTACGGCTGGCTTCTCTCTCTTTATCAGTCGCCACCAAGCCTCATCGTCTCGAAGGCAACCCCTCCTGGAGACAACTTGATTCTAAGGGAGAGTTATTTGATAGAACGGTCTGCTCTCTGTTCCTCATCCACAACATTTCTTTACGGTATAGGTACCTTCCCCTATCCCAACGCCTGCACCCTTTCCTACCTTATCGTCCGAGGCTTGGGGAAACTGTTGCCGTCATAGAGGACGGGCCATACAAAAGAAAATGTCGATCTATACCCCAAAGATTTCTCTCTTGACATCTTTCCGATACGTGGCACTTTCCCACACACAATTCGAGCAACGAACGCAGCCTTTCTACTCCTCTTCCCTCTCAGGTTTTCCTTTTAGTAAAGGCATGCCTCTTGCTCTCTTTATGACCAAATGCGACACCTAAAATTTTCGTTTCACATTTGGATTATTGCCGTGGTTCTGGTCATCGGCTTGCTGTTCTTTGCGCTTCGTGCCCCTGTCACTGATCCACTCAATAGTCACGTTATGTACGAATGCGACGCAACAGGAAAATGTTCAGATTGAAGAGGAGCTCCAATTCACGGAACCATTCAATATAGTGGGATCATTCACACAAAGGAGGTCAGGTATGAAAACGCTCTTGAAAACCGCTTTACTCTCTATAGCCTTAATCCTGGGGGGTTACGCTTTCTCATTCGCACAAATGGGTGATATAGGAGGGGCCCCCCTTGATATCCCTTCGAATAATATCACCGTAGATGGTACCCTCTTGAAAATAGAGGGGGAGTTTTACGTCATTAAAGATAGAACGGGTAGGGAAGTCCGTCTTCACGTCAATAACAGCACCATGTTGCTGGGTGGGAAAAAACAAGCTGGGGACATGATTCGCGCTGAAGTTACTGAAGACGGCCATGCCATTGCTATTCAATAACTGTCGAAAAGCTTACCACGTCGAGTCCCACCGTTTTGACGACTAAACCCTCTGAGATAAGGCGATGGTCCGTCCCTCTTGCGGAGAGTCGCCTTCCCTCCTTGAGAGACCATTACCCGCATATCTTAAAGAAGGCTAGTCGTACCGACTATCGTGAACGAGGTGACGCAAGCGGAGACTGAGCCGTCGACGTCGGGGGTCGACCCAGCTTGTTATTGGAAGATGAAGAAGGGGTACGAACGATCGTACGTAGATGGGTGACCTTTTTCTTTATTTTCTGGATCAAGGATCGCCCATTGTTTGGCTGACTCTGGGGACGTTTTAAAAACTCTTCCCATACCCGAAGGGCATCCTTTCGGGCACCTCGATCTTCCAATGCTAAACCCCAATTATATACGATGATCGGTGAGGAGGGCTGGCATTGGAAGGCTAACCCGAATTCTTTAAATGCCTGTTTTTTTCGACCGGATTCCCAAAGAATTCGCCCTAACCCATTATGGGCTTGAGCGGAGCAGGGGTCCAGTTTCATCGCACCACGGTAGTAGTGCACCGCCTTTTTCAGATGTTTCAAATGATACGAAGTGTCTCCAGCATCTGCCAGTAATTCAGGATCTCCGGGATCCGCGGCTAAGGCAATTCGATAGGCCTGGGCCGCTTCTTTCCACCGACCTAACGCGGCATAGGCACGTCCAATGCTTCTTGAGATCCAAGGGCTTCGAGGTTGGAGTTGAAGGGCCAATCGATAAAAGTGAATAGAGGATTGGAGGAGATCCACATCTTGGTCAATGGCATTGGCTATCGTGTGAAGAAGATGTGCCGTTGAAAAAAAAGTCAAGGCTTGGCCTTTTGGCCCTTCCCCCTTCCCTCCCATCGCTTGGATTCGAGCGCCAGCAGGTCGCCTCATCGGGGTTTTTTGATACGTCAGTTGTTGCCGGTTAAGCCACTGTCGAATCAGGGGCGCAGGTATGGAATAACTAATTCCGGCCTGCATCATGACACTTCCAACAACCCGCCCTTTTCCATTTTTCGCCTGCCCCAAGTACGGTACGGTATGGACAACCATTCCAACCAATTCCCCATTATCGACTTGAACCAGCGGTCCACCACTGATCCCGCTATTTAGCATCCCCGTCGTTTGAATAAAGATTGTCGGTCGATCCTTTGTCCGAGAGCGACCCGAGGCAATTCCGCTCACTTGAATGGGAAAGACCGACGTATGCAACGTGAGCCCCATTTGCAAGATATCGAATATGCGTGGATACCCAGCTGCAATCACCGGGGTGCCCTCAGCGGGGAGGTCTGAGGCTAATGTCAGGGGTAAAACATTCACGGCAGGAACATGTAAGGCTGCCAAATCTAAGTCCTCATCGACAGCGACCACCGTGGGAGAAGGAAATACGAGTTGGTTTCGCACATAGACAAATAACTTTTTATATCCGTCTATGACATGGGCGTTGGTCAGCAGCAAACCATTCGTATTGATAAACACACCGCTACCAAACGAGACAGACCCCGCCTGATCATCCACCGCGACAATCAATGCAGTGGAAGATTTCGTATGTTGGTAAATTTCTTCTTGAGGAAGGTTAATGGCAGATACTAAGGAGGGAGCAGACCAAGCACCTATCATCGAAATAGTCCATAGAAGGATCACCGCTGGTAAGTTTTTTTTCATCCTAGTCTATCCCTTCACCCAGGGAAACCTCTTTACCGTCCCATTTCTGTGGGAAAATACCCCACTCTCCTTTTCCATACTACAAAATTCAATTTGAAAAGTCTAAAACTTTCGTTCACCCGCCTTTTTCCTTCCTTCCAGTATAGGAGATCATTTCTTCAATCCCTATGGTGGACTTCACTCAAGTGATGGGAAGGAGTGATGAAGAGGAGAAGGGTGAACAAAATGATATGAAAGGTAAAACCGCAATACTAAGGATGTTTACCTGGCGTTACGATTAAGGTAGGGATCTTTGACTCGATATTCACGATAGAATTTAAGGACTTTTTTAACGTAGTGACGGGTTTCCTTGAACGGCGGGATGGCTTGATATTTTCGCACATTCGTTTCACCTGCATTATAAGCCGCGAGAACAAGCCGTATCTTGCCGTCAAATTTATCTAACAAGTACCGAAGGTATCGAGCTCCACCTTTAATATTTTCTACCGGATTGTAAGAATCTCGCACATCCATTTGTGCCGCAGTTTGGGGCATGAGCTGCATGAGCCCTTGGGCGCCTTTTTTGGAGAGGGCCAAAGGATCAAATCCTGACTCGGCTTTGATGACGGCACGAATGAGATTGGGGTCGAGATAGTATTTATCCGAATACCATGCAATGACCTCTTCGATTTCCTCTCTCGAGGCCATCGGCCCAAGATAATGATAATTAAACTCTAATTTCTTATAGCGACGATCAGTAGGAACGTTCGTAACATTGAGGGTACCGCCCTGATCGACATAGCGATACATCTCCCCATATGCCGCTCCCGAGAATCCCCCACCCCATATTATTCCGAAACACATAAGAATGGTGATCCCGATAAACGAATTCCAACACCGGCCCTGTTTGACCTCTTGGACATGTACACACTTGGCTTGGAGCATGAACCCTATCCTTATTGGTGAAACGATCGCGACTCATTTTCTACTCCGCATATTTCATGCCGTTTAGACTTTGGGCAATAAAAATAGCCTCTTTGTATATCAATAGGATAGGAGATGCCAAAGAGGTTCTCCCAACCTGGAAATTTCTTTTTCTGCAAATTTCTGCCATAGACGCCAAAAAAAGGACTTCCAGTTTCTTCGGAGTACCTCTTCCGAAGGGGCTACTACCCTCGCTTGCCGAGGCGGAATGTTCCTACTCTCCTTTCTGCATTACCCCGGTCGTTTGCATACGTAATATCCACAGTCCCCAGAGTAAGGACAGAACCATCATGAGCAGACCCAACCCATGAGCCCATTTGGCTATAAGATGATCATATTGGAGCCACCCGAGGCTTCCAAGGATATATTGCCAGTCATGGTATCCCTCGACCTCTTCCCCTGTTACACCCCCCAGTAAGATGAGATCTAAATCCCGCGCGTCATTGATATACGGTGCAATATCCAAAAAATTTTCGCCAAGCCACCATAGGCAAACTGCTGCACCGAAGGGATCTCTCGTTTTGAATAAAAAGGTCCCCAGGCAAAGACAGGGGATGAGAAGCTGGCCAATTGTGCCACCCAGGACTTGTAAGAATCGGCCTAGAGGGGCAAAGACAATATGACCTGCTTCGTGAAAGGGTAAATTGATGACATGCATAAAGGACCCGCCGGCATAATTTGACTTCAGCGGGGCCATTCCAAACTTCCAAGTCCACCATGCTAACCCAAGCAACAGGATACCCCTTCCTACCCGATGAAGCATGTTCGGTTCAGGATCAACGAAAACCATATGGGTATGTATCCATTCACGAAACATCGGTTTACCTTGACCCAAATTCCCTGCGTTGCCTTACCATCACACGTACTCCTAAGTGTAGCAGGTCATCTTGTCACGAAGATCAGACCTTCCGGGGAGTTCAGGGAATCCTCTCCATGGTCACCCTGTCTTTCTGGCCTTGATTTTCCCATCTCAACCACGTAAGAGGAGACCATATTCATTTCACTTAGAGGTTTCCCATGCTACTCAGAACAATCCCCTGGCTTCTCGCCGGCATCAGTCTCCTCCTGTGTGTAGGACAAGCCTTCGCCTTTCAAAATCTCGTCGATGAAATATGGCAGGACCGCAAGGTTCGCGGCCATTGCAGGAATTTTGTCGTACAGGCAGGACCACCAGCCGTGTTGCGAGGGAAGATTTCAGGACAAGGTTGCCTCACCGAAGCCATCAAGGCCTATCGTGAAGGGGACCACGAAGAAGCCTTTGGCTGGATCCTGGCTGGGAAATGCCGTGACCGAGAGGCTCGATTTGCCCTCGTTCAACAAGCCCCAAAGGTGATGGATTATGTCATGGAGACCTATGGTTCCAAGGTCCCACCAAGCGACCATTAAACTTACGATGACTCAGTCACACGAGTACCCTTTATGACCTCAGAACAAAGCCTCCAGGAACGGTTACAGCGTGCGGAGTCCTGGTTGACCGCAGCAACTGCCATTCCCGCTACGCAATCCCACGAGACCTTCCTCTTCCTCTCGATTGCCTTACAATGTTTGATGAGTCGACGGCGATTCGAAGGGGATAAGCAACAGGTCAAAGATGACTTACAGCAATTTCTCAAAAAAATCCTTGCCTTTCACAGTCTTGATCAACAACAAGGGGGTGCCATTTTGAAAAAGGCGACGGCTGCTTGCCGGCAAGATGGTGCCGTGCTCATTCGAGACCGGTTCTTAAAGGATGCCTATTGGCGGAGGGCGCAACCGTCCCCTCAACTTCAACAACGTCTCGTGCAAGAATCTCTTCATGCATTGAGCCGAGTGGTAGAAGGGGATTACCGCACCTTTCTCTCCCTCTCTCTTAACCGGATCATCATACTCCGCAATCAAATCATGCATGGCTGCTCAACCTATGGGGCCAAAAGTCATGGTCGCTCGTCTCTGGCCCGGGGAGTCAAATTTTTAACTGTCCTCGTTCCCGCTTTTCATCAGTTAGCCTTCTTGTATGGACATCACGGCAAATGGGAACCCGTTCCCTATCCGCGATTAGGATCACAAATACGTCACTATTCTTCGTCTCGATAGACCGCCTCACCTTGTGCCGTTTCTCGAAATTCGGCTTCCGCAATAACTACATATCGTAACGGCCCCCCAGGCACCAGGGCATCAAATGGATAACAGGTCACAAGTGCGAGGACTGCGGAATCCATATCCTGTCCAATTCGTGCATCGCGAGAATCGACGATTTGAATCTCACGTACCCGGTAAGGGAAGGGTCCCAATTGCGGGGCATGCAGAACGAGACGGTCTCCAACTTCAAGATTCGCCAAAAATTTGAAGTGTGTGTCACGATGCCCTGTGAGCACGGCCGTTCCAGCCGCCCCTGGCTTCGCTCCCCCAAGAAGATATCCGGGACCAAACGCAAGATTCCTTCCGTTTGCACCTGCTAACACGATCACCGACACATCATGAGCCGGAACCGTTAACTTGGCAATCGGCCACGTATCGGCCCAAGGCCATGGGCGAACCGCGACCTCACCGTGCAGGCTTTTTGCCCACGCTCGCTCTAATAAAAACTGAGCCAGCTCGGCTTTGACGAAAATCATCAAGCCGGTTGCCATCTGTTGAAGCCCTATTATGCCCATTCCTAATACGGCTCCTGTTAACAAGGTACGCCGCGTCATTCGACATACCGCCTGACCGACCACAACATTCCCGAAATGAGGATCAGCATCACGCCGCACAACAGTTGGAGTGAGCCCCACGTTGCCGTCTGAGGCAATCCAAAAATAGCAATATGACTTTGTCCCTGTGGGAGATGAGTGGGGATGGCACGAGTCTGCACAGGTTGCAACAAGGGGCGAACAGGCGTACGGTCAACAGCAACGAGACTCGTGTAAGGGCTCACCAAATGATGGTGAAGGGCGACAGACACGACCATGTCCCGGATATTCATCTCCGGTTCCGTTGCGATGGCACGATCCATGAGAGAGGATATCTTTCGTCTGGCCCACAAGGTCGCAATGCCTTCCCGTGATTCTGAAGATTCTAATTCCGTCACCTGATTCCAAGGTTTATCTCCCCAAAATCCGCTCAGCTGTGCCCGACTCGGGAGACCTTTTGTTTTGACTGCCAGAACCACGGGATCACCACGATAGAGATCTGGTATGAATTCAGGAAACACCTCTGCTGAATCCCAGCCTTGCCGAGTAAGGGTAATATCTTTCAAGACTGGATGCTCCAATTTCGCCAACAACCCTTGCATCTTTTCTTCGACCTCTTGAACTTTTCCAATATGGGTGAAGGTCCCTCTTCCAAATGATGCGGCTTTGTGCATGAAGTGGCTATTGGGAGCCGACCCGATCCCAACGGTAAAAAGACGGCTCTCTCCCAATCGTTGAACAATCGAAGTAAACAACGCTTTTTCATTTCCAATTTGACCATCCGTCATAAAAATAATTTGGCGCAATCTTTTTGATTCAGTCCTGGTCTCCAAGGCCATGCGGACCGCTGACAACATTTCCGTTCCTCCAGTCGCCAGAAGTCCTTGAATATACCGAATCGCCTGAGAACGATGACGAGACGTCGCGGGTTGGGAATGGGTAAAGAGGGAAGACGTGCGATCATTGAATTGAATAATGTTAAAGGTGTCCTCAGCAGAGAGACGCTCCAAGGCCTGTGTTAATGCGGCCTGAGCTTGCCGAAGGGACGTACCATGCATCGACCCGGACGTATCGATGACAAAGACCATTTCCCGCTGCTGACGTTTCTCAGGCTTTGTTTCCAGCATGGGTGGAAACATCATGAGTAACAGATAGGTTTCCCCCTCCTTGTTCTCCGTGAACCACACCGCCCGCGGCCTTTCGCTTTTTACGGGAGACCACGTGAGTTCAAAATCTCGATCGGCGGGAATCTGTTTGTCTTGCAGCTGAATTTCGAAAGTCCCGGCAGCCTTCTGACTGACCTGGATGGGGTGGTAGGTGGAGTACACATTTGAAAGGGGAACTCCCGCTGCTAAATTGATCGAAATGTGTACTAAATTTTCCCGTTGATCCTTCGGAGGAATGACCGGTGGAGTGACCCGGGCTGCATCCAACACCTGATCGGTGTTCCTTGCCCACCCATACCCCGTCGGCTGTCCAGTCGACTCTTTTGTGGAAAGGGGCTCACCGGGGATATACCGAGGACCGACGACAAGAGGAAACCGCAAACGAAAGCTGCCTTGATCAAAGGCCACGGTTTGTTGATATTCAATTTCAATCCTCAAATGTTCACCGGGTCCCATGTTGGCGACCGAGGTCGTAAAGATATTGGGTCGCTCCTGTTCGACAAGACTTGCCCGCTTTCCTTCTTTTCTAGCCTTGTTGTAGGTTTTTTTGGCTTGAGCCTTTTCTTGGATGTCACCCTCAATCACACGATCTCCAATCTTCATTCGTACATGATCGACAGCTGCATCATCGGGGAGCGGGAACACATACACGCCTTCTACCCAAGTTTGAGTTGGATTCATAAACTCTTGTTGGACTGTCGCTCGGGCAATGAGTCCTGTCACCTGCATCGTAACTGTTGTCTTGAGAAGAGGCGCCCTATGGGAGGTCGAATCTTGCTGGTTGGTATAAAAAAAAGAACCCTGCTTCGCCTCATGGTGTTGGAGAGGCTTGTGGAGGAACTCCGGTTGAGCCCAGACGGGTGGCATCACAAGGTACAACAATCCAAAAAGACAAGCACTTCCAATTAGGAACCTGTGGTACCAAGACCTGCTCTGAAAAAATCGATGACACCTGATCTGGCACAATGGGACGGTTTGCATCATAGTGATCCTTTACTTGGTTTCGAAAGCCATGAATTCAAATGGTGGCATGGTAGCCGAGTGAGACGGTACGAGGAGAAAAATCAAGATCTCCTTCTCAATGACTTTTCTCCTCGTCATTCTATTCCCGTTACGGCGTCACCTCTGACGCGAGAGCCGAAAGACTTTCTTGTTCGGTATCCTGTTCTCCATGAGAGGCAGTCGCCAGCTTCAAGGCTTGATCCTGATTCGGCTGACGAGTGTTTGGCGATACGGTTGGAGTTTGGGTCACCAACGTGGACTCACTCCATACAAGATGTGCCCGACGATTTTTCTGATCACAGTCATCATTTTTCTCATGGCACAAGGGAGCCAGCTCTCCCATACTTGAGACGACAATAGACTCTTCTTGAACTCCCAATTCGACGAGAAACTGTTGTATGGATTGCGCCCGTTGTAGCCCAAGGGCCTGGTTAAAAGGTTCCGATCCAATCCGATCGGCGTGGCCTTCTACCGAGACGGTCCACCCACTCAGGTTCCCCCTTTTCGCCACGTCCTCTCTCACCTGAGATTGTATTTCATCGGTTAAACGGTGCTGATTAAACTCAAAGTGCACATCAAGGGACTCGGGAATAGGAGTAGAGGTTTGTGTCGAAGCAGGCATATCTCCTGTTTCGGCTGAAACAGTCTGGATAAGGGAAACGCGACTTTCCGGATCTCTGGACTCAGAGGCCTGGCTCCCTTCCCAGTCTTTAGAAGTGCCTGTAGCAGCCACACGTTGTGTTTCAGACGGCGTATTTCCACCTTCTTCAGCGATCCAGTATCCCAACACTCCCAAGGAAAGCACGACCATGATCGCAGCAATAAGTCCCACTTCCTGGCGGTCGTCAGACACGGTGCGAGCCTTCTTCTCTCCTGGTTTCCCACTGTTGGGTTTGGGCGTTTGACTCTTGGCCGTTGTTGATATCTGATTCATACTGCCTCCTTCGCATTTGATTAAGAGTGAGAGCTTCCCTCTTTAAACAGGGTGCCCGGGTTATCTGACCAGTCCAGGCGAATAGCAAAGGAATTGCCAGATTTGAGGCAGACACAGAATTTCAATTTTCATTTTATTCTTGGGAAGTTAGAAGATTTCATCAAGAAATGGGCCCATGAAGGATTCCCGCAAACCAACGGCCCATGCGGGGAATCCCCGCATGCCCCGCATCCCAGCAGGGAAACAAACAGCTAGGCAGCCACACAACAACCAGCAGAGGACTGGCCGAGACGATCTCGTACTTGGGTCCTTTCCGAAGATTCCTTGGGTCTATCGCAGTAAACTAGTGAGGTGTTGGAGGTTGGATCAGACGATCAAAATATTGGCGGATAAGGAGTTCCACAAATTTGAAATGCCGTTCTGGAAGATTTTTAAATCGCTTTCGACAAGCTTGGATGGCTGGTTCGACGGCCTCAAAGGGTTGAAGAGTTTTGATCAGGTGTTGATAATATTCCTGGAGTTTGAGTTGAACTCGCGTTGCCAATTCGGGACGACCAGCCAAACCCTGAGCGGCTTTGAGGATATCTCCTCTAGTCTCGACGAGCGCCCGAAATCCCATTCCCTTGAGCCGTTGCGTCACGGTACTTCGATCCCACCCTAACGCTCTCGCCGTACTCTGCATATCAAACTCATGGTCCCGCAATATCGTAAGGACCGCTTCATCGCTACCAGGTATGGATATCGAGTCTCCTTCTCCACGGTGACATGTTGGGTCGGCATTCGGTATAGACGTGAGCCGTAAATCCCGCTTGGTAAGAACCTTCCCCTCGGAAAGGGCCACGGCCTGATGAATGACCTGTTGCAATTCACGTATATTGCCATGCCAACGATGGCTTTCAATGGCTTGCATCGCTTCACCCGAGAGCTTCGTTCCTTCCCGTCCGTTTTGTTCGGAAGCCTCTGTGACAAAACTATCTGCCAGAAGTGGGATATCGAGCCGTCGTTCACGCAAAGGTGGCAAATGAATCAACAATCCCTTCAGACGGAAAAATAGGTCCTCTCGAAATTGCCCTTGACTCACTTCCCGCATCAGGACTTTATTGGTCGCGGCAACAACTCGAACATCAATAGATGTCGGGACGGTCGCACCTACACGATAAAACGTTTTTTCCTGGAGGACCCGGAGTAGTTTCCCCTGCTGTTCGAAGGGTAAATCCCCAATTTCGTCTAAGAAAATAGTGCCGTGATTCGCGAGTTCAAAAAATCCTTTTCGATCATTGAGGGCCCCAGTAAAACTCCCTTTCATATGGCCGAACAGCTCACTTTCGAAGAGTTCTGGGGAGATAGCTGCCATATTCACCGGCACAAAGGGACGGGCTGCCCGAGGACTCTGTCGATGCACTGCTCGGGCAAATAATTCCTTTCCGGTACCCGGTTCTCCCTGAAGGACGATGGGAAGCGTTGAACGAGCCGCCTTTTTTAAATCGGAAAAGAGAGAAAGAACCTGAGGGTCACACGTGACAATACCCAAACTCTGACACTCCACACGTAATCGTTCTAGTTGGGTATCTCGGAGATGTCCTGCCTCAACTGTCACCGCCTTCAGCCCATCCAATTCCTGAGTCAGTCGCTCCAGCTTCTCTCTGGCTTGCGCTTCCTGAATTTTAGCCTCCTCACATTGCCTTTGGAGGTTTCCCTGGAGGCGAAGAAGTTCTTCCGCCTTACCAGCTGATTTACTCCCTTCAAGACGGGCTGCCTCAAGATCTTCTTCCAGACTTTCAACTGTAGACTCCCGCGTAACAAGCGTTTCCCTCATGTCCCGTAATTCCCCTTGGACCAGACGTATTTTCCCTTCCAGATCTACGATCCGGTTCCCCGAGAATCCCTGTGCCCAAAAGGCAACAAGTCCCGAGGATAAGATGATGGCTAAAATCGGAGACCAAATGGCTATCACGATTGATCCCCATTCGAGTAATGCAATGCCGAGTAGGAGAACGCCTCCAACTAAGAATCCTCCGAGGACAGGTCCTTTCCATCCGGGAAGGCGAAGAATTATCCAAGCCGCAATCCAGGAAAGCATAACGGTCAACATGAGTTGCTCCCAGGGGGAGGCCTCCGTTACCCATCCTCCCTCAAACAAACTTGCCAACATCGTCGCCTGCAGAATTGAATCCTCCCCCGACTCAGGAAAAGAAAGGACCACGAGTTTTCCCGATACCAGAGAACGAAGTTGAGAGAGATTTCCCTGTTTGAGCCATGATTGAATCTCATCAAGAGATATCCATTTCACCTTCTTTTTGCTGTTGCTTGGCGGAATCGTAAATAATGCTCGACCCTTGGCATCCACGGGTATGCGAATCTTCTCCTTCTGCCTTTCCGGTGGGGAGTCATCAAAGAATTGAATAAATTCACCAGGTACGATTTTCACCTGTTTGGGGACAGTAGAGATATACCGTGCATAGAGGGCCAGGCTGAAGGCAGGAAATACGGCATCCTGTAACCTGGTCACGAGAGGAACTCGTCTCTGAACGTGATCAGGGTCTTTGACCAGGTATCCATGTCCCACATCGAGGGCTTCATGGGCCACCAACGGCAACAGGTCATGTTTCAATTGAAGTGAGGAAAGGTGGTGAGGGGAGCTTACTTGACTGTACGACCATAAGGGGAGTGATCCATGATCTGGAGAGGCAGCCTCCGATGACCGTCCTGGTTTATGGCCAGGACCACTCATTGCCGGAAGTGAGAGAATCACATTCCCTGATCGAGCAACCGCCTCCAAAAACATGGCGTCACTCGTCACTCCCCCAAGTCCTGGAGGACTGGATTCATGGAGAGGAATATCCACTCCGATGACTTTGGCACCGGCCTGATCGAGGGAGTCAATCAATTGCGCAACAAGCGCTCGGTCAACGGGAAACGCCTTGTCTTCTGGACCGGAAGCACGGGAAGGCTTCTGTATATACACCACCGGGCTGGGCTGAGTCGTTTCCCCCTGTTGCCTAAGCCACTGATCATAATGGGACCAATTTAAACTGGTGAAGACGGCTGGAGCCATCAACCCACTCCCCCATGTCAGGAGAGTCCCCAACATTCCGCAGACCAATACTAAGGCAAGTGTAATGAGGTGATGTTTCGAGAAGTCTGGTCGCACGACTAATACAATCCCCTCTGACAAACAGCCTGATGTCGTGCCATCAATATCCGAACGTAGGGCGAGAAAAGCCTCTTTGCGTTACATAATGCTGGGCTAGGGAACAGGGTCATTGAATCGATACATGTCTTGCCAATTGCTGCCTAAGACGTTGCGCAGCTGGATGAGAATGACCTTGTAATAATTGTATGGCTTTCTTGGGATTGGATGGGACACCCAACCCTTTTCCATAAATTTGAGCGAGCACCATACGGGAACCTGGTAATCCCTCCCCCGCAGTCTGTTCAAAGTAGGCAAGAATTCGTTCATTATAGGGAGGAAACTCGATTCCAATGCCTTCTTCATAAATCATAGCCAACATGTCGTGGGACTCCTCCGATAGGGCAGCCGCTTCCTGAATTAAGGGCGGGATGGCTTCTTGAAGGCGTCCCATCTTGAGAAGGGTCAGTCCTACCGATTTACCATTTTGTGCCTTTCCGAGGTTTGGGTAAGCCGTCCACATCTTTTGGCGGAACTCCTGAAAGGCCTGCATCAGTTTCTGAGGGTCCTCTGTGCCTTTTCCTTGGCGGCCCAAGGCGTTACCCCGTAACTGGGCCAATGCGATCCGAGCCTGTTCTACCCCATGATCAGAAGCTAGGAAGAGCCAATGTAAGGCGATGGAAAGGTCTTGCTTCACCCCACTGCCATGGCGATAGGCTTTACCGAGAAAATATTCAGCCCTCGGTAATCCCTTCTCTGCTGCTGCCTGAAAAGCTGAGACAGCTTCGTTTGGCTTCCCAGTCATCTTCAATAAGAGACCCAGTCGAAAATGTGCATCAGCAAAGTCCGGATGGTACTGAAGCGCCTGGCGGTAGGATACGAGTGCAGCCTCCACATCTCCCATCGTGTAGTTGACAATCCCAAGATTATAATGGGCCTCGACAAGGGTCGGATCCAAGCGAAGCACATCGCCAAAAACCTTTTTGGCGGCAGCCCAATCCTGTTTCACCATGAGGGTTGCACCAAGTCGGAGGTAGGCTTCCGTCATGGTAGGATTGGTTCGAATAAGGGCCTGCAATTCTCCCAACGCCCCATCGACCTCTCCCATCAGGAGTAATGATTCAGCCAGATGTAGTCGGCCACCTTGCGCCCCTGGTTCAATGTTCAATCCTAGCCGTAATTGCGTGATGGCTTCAGCTAATTTCCCTTCTTTCAATAACTCTTGTCCCAACTGAAGACTGGGTTCTTGAGATGGGAGGGCCTGGTCCTGTTGAATGCTAGATTGTTCTGATTGCACCTCTCGATCACGTTGGTTCCGTCTAGCCTGAGAGAGCGCAAAAAATATTTTGGAATCCTGAGGGTTGAGTCGCAAAGCCTCCGTATATTCCTGGATGGCTCCAGTCAGATCGCCCATAGACTCCAACACATTCCCAAGAGAAACGTGTAAATCCGGATCGGTTGGAGTTTTCTTAATTCTTTTTCGTAAATCGTCAATGGTGGCTGATTGAAGATCACTGGAAGAGAATGCCTGCCCAAACCCAGGAGATAGACTCCCCGTACAGACCGCCAACAACACAAACCATGAGAGTACCCTCTTTAGCATTTCAGCCTCACAATCAGAAGGTAGAAATTGGGTCCATCCCGCATTATACCACCTTGATCATTCCCGATGCTGAGCCGCAACTTCCTCCCGGGGAATAGAGAGATGGTGTCTTCAATTCTTGGCAAGTTGAAGAATGTGCTTCCATTCACCTTCCCTCACTGGTTGAACAGAGAGCCGGGATCCTTTTCGCAGGAGCTCCATTTGCTGAAGTGTTGCCTCCTTCCGAAGACGTTCCAGGGGGAGCGGTTCTGCAAATTTCTTACAGAAACGGATATCGACCATATCCCACCTTGGATGTTCAGGGGTACTCTTCGGGTCAAAATGGGAGTCCTCGGGGTCCCAGGACGTATGATCTGGGTAAGCCGTACGTGTGACCTCTGCAGTTCCTACAATAGAGGGTGGGTTGGCATTGCTATGATAAAAAAGAATACCATCCCCCGGCTGCATTGCTCGCATAAAATTTCTTGCCTGGTAATTCCGGACGCCATCCCAATAGGTCGATTGCTTGGGTGCCTGCCGTAAATCTTCAATAGAAAAGGACTCCGGTTCACTTTTCATCAACCAATATTGTTTTCGTTTTCCCATACATAACCTCATCAATAGACTGTCTTGTTCCCTGTGATGCCCGAATGCTATCCTCGCCAAACAGATGCCCAATGCGTCCTGGTCACCCCCCTGGAGAGTCACCCGGCCAGAGGGCCAGTATCTACCTTCATGCAGGAGGAGCCTTCGGTGGAAATGTCACCCCTTGTCTTTGCACTGTACAAATTTGCCAAATTTTTTATCTATCCCTATACCTGGTTGGCGATGTGCCTTGGAGTCCTCACGATCACCGCCTGGCGTCCAATCTCCCCTCACCGTCTCTGGTGGATACGGTTCCTTGCGGTAACGGCCTGCGCTATTGTTTTTTTACTCGGCAACCCTTTGGTAGCCACTTATATAGCAGGACATATTGAACAACGGGCCCTGATCCTCCACCCTCACCAACAACGCCACTTTGATTCTATTGTCGTCTTGGGAGGGGGAGCCATGGCCAAAGGGACGCTTCGACCACAGGTAGAGCCCTCCAACCCAAGTTTACGACGAACGTTCTGTGGGAGTGAACTTTTTTCTCAGGGTGTGGCCCCACGGCTTCTTCTGACAGGGGGAGACGCCTCTATTTTTAAGGATGGACCAATTGAGGCTGTCATCATGCAAAAACTGGCACTTCAACTCGGTGTCCCAGAAGGTGCCATTTTGGTCGAAGGACGCTCAAGAAACACGTATGAGAATGCGGTACAGACAAAACGCCTACTTGGATCAGCCTCAGTACTTGTGGTGACCTCAGCCCTTCATCTCCCTCGAGCCCTTGGGTTACTGAAGAAACAAGGAATGGATGCGATTGGGTATCCCTGCGGATATTCGGTTCGCAATCGGCCATCCGAAAATTGGGATATACATCCATTTGCCATTATCCCGACTGTTGGGGCATTGGACACAAATACCAAATCCCTCAATGAATTAATCGGCATTGCCGTCTATTGGGGCTTAGGTAAAATCTGACGCTCAATCGGAGAGTCTTGCTACCCTGATGGCGAAGGAACGATTTTCAAAACACGGCCGGTGATATCAAGAACATATACCTCACCACTTCGATCTTGACCGAAGGAAGAGATTTTCAATCCAGATTTCAGGAGAAGGGAGATCCTTCCCGAACCAGGCTCTCCTTGCTCGGCGTTCCGAGATAAGGCAAAAATTTCTCCGCTACAGAAATCCCCAAAAAGATATCGGCCATCAAGCGCCGGCACGGCTTTGCCTCGATAGACATAGCCACCAATCACAGAGCACCGCCCTTTCTGGTGCTGATATTCAGCAAGAGGGAGCTCCATACCTTGCCGAATACATCCTTGAATCGGAAGAAAACAGTGACTTCCCTCCATAGCGCGCCACCCATAATTCCCTCCACGCCGAATAATATCGATCTCCTCCCATTCCTCTTGGCCAACATCACCTGCCCAAAGCAGGCCTGTCTTCATGTCAAAAGAGAACCGCCATGGATTTCTCAGACCTAAGGCATAAATTTCCCTCCGTTCCCCTCCAGACCGGAAGGGATTCTCTGGTGGTATAGCATAGCTCTGTTCGGTATCAACATCTAGGCGAATCATTTTCCCAAGCAAAGAAGACATGTCTTGCGCTCGATTCCCAGGATCGCCACCTGCTCCACCATCCCCCATTCCCGTATACAGAAACCCATCCTGTCCGAAGGCCATCATTCCTCCATTGTGATTGGAATAGGGTTGCTGGACAACGAGTAAAATACGTTCCTGGTCAAACGTCGAGCTCCGAGGGGAGGACCGTCGATATTCAGCGATCACGGTCGCCCCATCAGGCTGACGCGTGTAATTCACAAACAGACGTCCATTCTTTGTAAACTTTGGATGAAAGGCGAGCCCCAACAGACCACGTTCTCCCCCATAAAGCACTCGATCCGAGATATCTAACATGGGGGAAGGCTGTAATCGGCCACGTTCAATGACTTGTACCCGACCCGGTTGCTCGACAACAATGAGTTGAGAGGAAGTACCTGGCGCTTGTGTGAGAAGTACAGGCCGCGTCAGACCCGTTTCCACAACTGGTTCTAACGCCATAATTGCAGAAGATGTTATCGTCCCAGCATTTGATGCCAAACTCCAACCATGACGCTGGTCACCCCAAAACAACATCCCAACGCAGAACAAGATCGCGAACAGGAACCGAATCATTCGATACGTCAGAGACCTCTTCATGTCACGCCCCTTCTTCTTGTGGTCGCTCGATAAAGGCAATTAACGCCCGATAGGTCCGTTCCCGAATTTGAGACATGGACGTTCCCTGCTCCCCTACAGTGGTTTCAAACCAAACCTGGTTGTGAATATCTTGCTGTGCTTCATTACACAAGGTCCACATTTCATGTAAAAAGGATTCCGGAAGCCCGACTTGGACCCCTTCCGACTCAATTCGATCGTCAAGAATGGCCAATAAGTCAGAAATGGCCTGGTCAGGACGATAGGCTTTGGAGGAAAATCCAAATGCTTTTGTTGCAGCTTCATCTTGGCGAGCTTGTTCCACAAGATCATGCATGTATTCCTTGAGTAATCCAATCTGGTGACCCGTTAATCGCATAGATCGTTCATGTCCCAATGACCGATGATGACAACAAGAGGTAGAGCATGGTATGCCAATCCTATCATGACGCCCCTTTCTGAAGATCCGGCCCCACAAGAATCTTTGACGGTCACGCTTCAAACACCTGCAGGAGAACTCTCCACCACGCTTGAGATTCCCACCCACTTTATTCCCGTTACTGAGATTGTTCCTTCCCTTCGACAACTTGGGGAAGATGCCCTCGCCCTTGAACAACGAAAAGCTGACCAAGCCGGCCGATCCGTCTCCTGTCAAAACGGATGCGCCGCTTGTTGCCGGATGCTGGTCCCCATTTCCGCTCCTGAAGCCTATAGACTGTCGCAAGCAATCTTGAACCAACCGCAAGTCATCCGCCAGAAGGTATTGCAAAAACTTGATTTAACCAAACGTCGACTCGCTCAAGCAGGTCTTCTGTCTGCACTCCAGGACATCTCTGAAACCACCCGCACGCTCACAGATGCGGAAATTGAACCCCTCAACCAAGCCTATTATGCTCTCAAAATTCCCTGCCCGTTCTTGGAAGAAGAGTCCTGCTCCATTTACGAACATAGACCCGCAGCCTGCCGGGAGCTTCTCGTGACGAGTGACGCAACCTTATGTCAAGATATCGCCAATAATCCAGTCGCGTGGCTTCCTGTCCCCCTCCGCATAAGTACCATATTAGGTCTTCTCTGGTCAGCCCTTACTGGCGGGCCTTTACGATTTATTCCTCTTCCCCTCGCCTTAGACTGGGTCCAACAACATCCTGCCAACCCTACTCATAAGTGGCCAGGGAAGGATCTTTTTGCTGAAGGGCTCAACCACGTTTGGCGTTTTCTCAATCAAGAATTTGCGAATCGTGGGATTCAACCTCCTTCCCCTCCTCAAAAAGGTTAAGGCTGACTCATACCCAATGGAAAGTTGTATTCAGAACGTTTCATTCCACGCTTCATTTCTATATGATAGTGACCTCTTGTGCCACCAGAGACCTTAATACCAAACTCTTGATATGGGGAGAACGACAATATGAGCCATCCGACGCTTGTGTGTCTGGATCTTGAAGGAGTGCTGATTCCGGAAATTTGGATACAATTTGCAGAAAAAACTGGAATAGAAGAGTTGAAGGTCACCACTCGTGAAATTTCTGATTATTCCAAACTGATGAAACATCGACTCGACGTCCTGGCAGCCCATCAATTACGCCTATCAGATATTCAATCAGTCATTGCCACCATGAAACCCTTTGACGGAGCTTCCACGTTTCTCACATGGCTCAGAGAACGCTGTCAGGTCATTATTCTCTCGGATACGTTTTCAGAATTTGCGCTTCCCTTTATGCGACAATTATCCCTCCCCACCATCTTTTGTCACCAACTCGACGTAGATGATACCGGACACATCCGAGATGTCCGACTTCGACTCCCTGACCAAAAACGCCAAGCGGTACGAGCCTTTAAGAATCTGAACTATTTTGTCATGGCGGCAGGTGATGCTTACAATGATACCCATATGTTAAAAGAGGCCGACGCAGGATTCTTCTTTCGCCCTCCGGCAAATATTGTTCAAGAGTTCCCACAATTTCCCGTGACCCATGAATATGACGAACTGCAGGAACGAATGCGTATTGCCGGAGGACTTAGGAGTGAGCCGTAACTTGGCAAAGATCACATTGACCACAAGGCCCTAACGCGGCCTCCTCATGATCTCCAAAATACTCGAGAATCGATAATTGTCGGCACTCGGACAAGGACGTATATTCCACCATGCGATTCAGCAAAAATCGAAGTTTCTCTGCCTGACTATTCAGGGCTTGTCGAATAAAATACTCTTGAGTCCCCACATCTTGCCGATGAGACAACAGGAGGCAAACTGCCTGCGCTCCATCCCGCCCTGCCCTACCAGCCTCCTGGTAATAGGCATCCAAACTTCCTGGTAGATCGAAATGCACCACAAGTCGTACATTGGCTTTATCAATTCCCATTCCAAAGGCATTCGTGGCGACCAGAATCCGAATGTTCCCAGTTTGAAATTGCTCATGAATGTCACTGCGGGCCTCATCCGTGAGTCCTGCATGATAAAATCCGACATCTTGCCATTGTTCACTCAGAAACTCAGCCACTGCTTCCACATGTCGCCTTGTTGCACAGTACACCAACACAACATCTGATGGGCTCTGCCGTTGGAGGGTGGCAATCCTGGATTCCAAGGCTTGCTGTTTCTCAAAAAGAGACATGCAATGTTCAACCTGAAATTGAAGATTGGGCCTTCGAAACCCTGTCACAATTCTAAAGGGGTTTCGCAATCCCAACTGCTGACAAATATCTTCCTGCACCTTCTTCGTGGCGGTCGCGGTTAACGCCAAACAGGGTGGCATGCCCAATGAAGCCCTCAGATCACCGACTCGAAGATAGTCTGGTCGAAAATCATGTCCCCAATGAGAAATACAATGGGCTTCATCGACGACAAGTTGCCCGACTCCTGAACTCTGGAGAAGACGCACAAACCACTCACTTTGAATCCGCTCGGGCGCAACATACAATACGTGAATACGCCGGAGCCGCAAACCTTGAATAATCTTATCTCGCTCAATCTGTGTCAGTCCTGAATGAAAGGCCTCGGCTCGAAGCCCCCGTGGTCGCAAGGCATCGACTTGGTCCTTCATGAGGGATATAAGGGGCGCTACCACAAGTGTCAGGCCATAGGTACAGGTGGCTGGGAGCTGAAAACAAAGGGACTTCCCTTGTCCGGTTGGCATGACGGCCAGGGCATCACGACGATCAAGTACAGCCTGAATCACCTCTCGCTGCCCAGGACGAAAGCTCTCAAAACCGAAACACTCAAACAGTTGCTGATCAAGATCGGGAATGGACGAATAGGGCGACCGCTGAGAGGAATCTTTGGGGTTCATCATACCGCGGCGGAGTATAATCAACCCCTACGCTTCTGGCAAGAAAAGACTGTCATGCAAAGGAATCTTCTTCTTAGGAGCAAGGCCACTATCCTTTATCGTACCAGGCCTCTTGAAAATGTTGTACCGCCTGCTTCATCGCATCATCTGCAGAGACCGCACGCAAAATATCAGAAGCATTGGAATAGGAATCAGGGTAGATGGGATTCACTTGTAAGGCCCGCACGACGACGGGATAGACATTCGACTTTAATTGATTGTCCAAGGTATACAGGGTTGCCCAGGCGGTACCATCTGAAACCAGCATGACGCGAGACTCCTGAACATTGAGCAACGCAAACTCCATCAATGCAAAGTTTTGAGTTTCATACCCTGGGTTATTTCTCGTCCCGCCCCCCTGTTGCACCACTCCATTGAAGGGCAAGTAGGTAGGATAGCGAGTCTCCTCACTGGAGAGAATCGCAACCAAGACATAGGCGAGCCCATTTCTTTCTGCCTCTGCAAGGATAGGAGAAAGGTCCTGTCCTGGTCGAAGACCAGCAGGGGCGAGATCCTTGACAATCGAGAGCGGCAACTCCTGCGAAACCCGATGTTGTAAGAGGGCTTTCATATGCGCAAACGACTCTGGTGAGAGAACCGGTGCAGCCGATTTCCCTGAGGCGTCATTGATCACGATGAGTCCAGTCTCCAAAGGCCCCTTGGTAGAAAAGAAAGAGAGAGCGGGTTGTTGACTGACTGGGGTTAGATGCGAACCAAGATAGGATTGTAAGCGAGAATCCGGACTCGATTGACAGCCGCTGAAGAACAGAACCAAGATTCCGGCAAATAAAAAGACACCTCTCGACCACTTATGATTCCACATGTCTCCCTCCTCTTCAGCGAGCCAGTAAGAACGAGCAGCATTTCTTACAAGTTCGAGTCTCTCAACAAGAAAAGAAGGCTTGTCGTCACGAAGAATTCTTTACTATCATCCATCTCCCAAAGGTCACTGTCAAGAGGCATACCGCATGGTTAACCTTACATCCAATGGGCTATGGGGCAAACAAGAATCAGGTGAATCCCCCTGATTCTATTGCATCGACGGAGACATTCGGGTAGGGTACCTTGATGAAAAAAAGCGCTATCACAGCTTCTGGCCTATTTCTCGTTCTCTTCCTATATCTCATTTTTTTGTCTGGCTGTGACAAGGTCACCCTGCCTCGACTCACCCATAAAGAACAACCAGTTGGACATTCCCCTGTTGCAGTTAATATATTTTTGGAAAAACCTCTTCGTTCAGCCATTATCGAACGTCAAATTTGTGACCAACCATGGCAAGGGCACCTCGGCCATGCCGTCGCAAAGGAATTTCTAGACGTTGGCAGGGAAGCATTTGGTGAGGTTCACTTGATTGAAGGAAACAATGTCCGTGAAGCCTCTTCAAACCAGCCGTCTCACATAACGGTTCAACTTCGCCTCATTGAGAACTCTCTGGGTCGTGGATCTCAGGTTGGATCAGAAAATAACACCTACGCCGCCACCTTGGATATTCAACTCCTCGCGCTCTACCTTGATGCCAATGGAAATACCGTAGGGCAAACACCGCTCTCCTACCGGAAGGACCTAAATATTTGGACTCCGGTGCTTGACTCCACGGGTACCTGTAATACCTTTCAGCTTGAAAGTGAGTTGGAAACCGCGGCGAGGACCCTCGCACAGCAAATGGTCGGGGTTGTGGCGAAAGCTACCGCGCCACCACCAGGAACCGCCGGAGGACCGACTCTTGCAGGGAGCCAACCCCAAAGATCTGACACTTCTCCTAGCCCACTTTCCATTCAAGCCACTCTCATAGATGGTAATGACAATGTTATCCTGGAAGCAGGGGAAAAAGTTGGTGTGCGGGTTGACGTGACTAATGGCGGACCTTCGCCCGTTTCCGATGCGCAAGTAAGTCTATCTGGAACTTCTGCCATTATCGATGCATTTGCCAGCAGCCTCGCAGCCCCTGTGGAACTTGGCCCTATCCAACCTGGCAGTACAAAAAGTACCCTTCTATGGGGTAAGATGCCTGACAACGTAACCGCCCAACGAGGGGAATTGGTCGTCACAGTTATTTCCGGTTCAACCTCATCACAGCAAACCCTCGTTTCCGCCATCAGACCTGCATCAGACAGCACTCCAGCTTCACTTTCCAGGCCGACCGCCATCATTCAACCGAAGCCCACTTCGCCGAACCTTCGTTCAAGCATAAACCGGTACGGCATTCTTATTGGTGTCGATCGGTACCAACCCGAATGGCCGGGAATTGCTCCACGTCCCTTGACCGGAGTGATTCAGGCTGCAGAGAGGATCAAACAATCTGCTGGTATTCCAGGGAAACAGATTCTGGTGCTCCGGGGCCATCAAGCGACCAAATCAAATATGGAGCGAGCGATCACCCAATGGTTACCTTCCCGTATTAACGAACAATCAATTGTCTTTCTCTATCTATCCGGAAATGCCATCACGAATCCTAAGACTGGAGAAATCTTTCTCATTCCGTTTACCGAGTCACCCAGTTCATCTGAATCTACGTTCTTCTCACTCCATGCACTCCAGGGAACCCTAAAACGATCCCAGGCAAAATTGGTTCTGTTAGCGATCGACAGTCCGATCATCTCCCTGCCGGATAACAGAGCGTCTCTCGTGTCACCACAAGCAGAACCTGATTGGCAAGGCTTATTGGATTCACCCCAGTCTCAGTCCTCTTCTCCAGTCATCCAAGTTGTGAGGACACAATTCTCAAATTCACCGCAATCCCATCCTTTAGCTGGATTGAATGGTTCGGCTGATCAAAACAAGGATGGGCGCATCACGCTTGGAGAACTCCTTGATTCGATAGGATCTTCTAGCGTGGTCTACCCTCTCCTATCATCAAATGCCCCTGAGCGAAATATCTCCTTAACCGGAAAGTAATGGCGGGACCACATAGTACCTAGCAGTTAGCCTTCAGCTTGTTAAGGGAAGGCGGGTGTGAATAAAATTAATAACTAGAACCTTCAAACCCTTGAACTTTGTTGGGATCTTCATGTCCCACAAGCCTCGGTCCTCAAAAACAGCAAAGATCCGTCCAAAGAACGAACCGAAACCTTCTCGGTAGAAGGTTCTATAAAAGACCAGACCTCCTATTCAACAAGACTTTAATTAATGCCCATTCCAAACTACCCGCTTGTCCAAAGAGTGAAAAACTTCTCGCCACGGTTTTTTCTTCCGAACGGATAAGGAAAAATTTACAATCTATTAGCCAAAAAAAAACCCCGGAGAGAGGATCACTCTCACCGGGGTTTTTTTAAGTTACGGGGTAACCGTATGTTGTTATTGCAACTTAGAAGTTAACGTGGATTTGGGTATAACCCCAATCCTGACCAACTGGATCAATTGGTCCACCAGCAGCACTATTGTTGATCGTTTGTTCAACAAACTCTCCAGGGAAGAAGTGACCATATCCAAGTTGCCAGGCCACTTTCCCACCCATAAAGAAGTGGGTATAGATGATGTCAATTTCCTGACCCAAGGAGTCAGAAGTGGTGATGCCAGGACGGTGAGCAAAATACACGTTTTGCGCAGCCCGGTACCAGTTGTCACCATTGGTTTGTCGACGGAAAATCCAACCGGCAATCTCAACATGAGACGCGGGGGTTGGCTTGATTTTGAAGTTGGCACTGTAGCCAATCATGTTTCTCCAGGCGAAAAGGTCCATGTAACCCATGAGAATATGGTTGGTTGGATAGAGGTTTTCAAAGGTATTGGCCGTACCATTACAGGTAGCGGATGTCGTACAAGTCGTGGCATCACCATCTCCAGATGCCCCGTTGAATTCCAACCCAATCCGAGGTTGCATGGCAGCTAAACGAGGTCCGCCTACGAAGGTAATGCCTCCAGCAATGTTGCCCGCCCAGGCATTGATGCTCAGATCTCTGTTCGTGTTTCCACTGAGCACCCCTTGGCTTCCAGTCTGCCAGTAACCCTCAGCAGTTAGGTCCGCTTTCATGACAGGTCCTAAGCCACCAGACCAGGCACCTCTGGCACCAAGGGTATGACGGCTCTGGTTTGGCGCATGGGCTTGGGTAACCCCGGCTGCCGCGCCATTGCTTGGCCCACCATTTCTGAACCAGACATACAATGGTTCAATGGAGAGTCCGGCAAATGGCTTCAGTTGAGCGCGCAGAAAGAAGAAGTCCGCATCGTCACTGGCGTCCGCATTGGCATTGGCATTGGGGCCGTCTAGACCAGGAACCGCAAGTGGGAAGTTATCGGGGGCCCCTCCAGCAGCAGCCGTACTAAAGTCAGATTCCGCTGCACGGGCATAACCACCGGCAATGTTCCATTTCGGCTGGGTATAGTTAAACGTTGCCGCATCATGCGAGAAACCGGTATTGGCCCAGTCAAAGTGACCAAACAACCGGTGGTTCCCATATACGATCAATTGCCGACCAAGCTTGAAACTCAAGTTGGGCACACCGGCATTTCGCAGAATGACATAAGCCTGCCGGACAAAGAAACTATCTCCGGCATTGACATGGAACGCATCATTCGCGCAGATACTTGCGCCGCATTGACCTGTCCCGCCCGCGGTGACCCCATTTGCACCCCAGTTCTTGGCATATTGGGGTTGGATAAAGATGTCAATATCCGGCGAGACGGAGTAGTTAATCCCAAGCCGCATCCATTGCTGAACGACATTGTCATTCCGCTTTGTGAGTCCAAACGTGCCATTAGACCTGAATTCAGGACGGACCCTGAGGTCTCCGGACACGGTCAGATTATTCAGATTAAACAAAGAACTTTTTGGTGGATCGAAGTTCCAATAGGGAATGAGATCCGGAATGGCCCTGGGTACGGGTGGAACATGTGATGGCCAGGGTGGTGATGCCTTCGGGGTTGCCGTTGGCGGTGTTGCAAAACTCGAGGCTATTGGTAGTATCGACACGGCTAACGCCGCTACGAAACATTTAAAACCAAGCTTCCTCATCATAGCGTTCCTCCTGTGCAGCAAATTAACATCTAAAAAACTAGAAAAGACTAGTGACTTCCGATGTCAATCAAACCGCAACACTATGGTGAATAATTTATTGACTGATCAAGATATCCCTTGTGCCTGGATCTCCTGACGTCCCTATCATTTTTTAAGCACGATTCGTAACCAAAAACTTATTCAAAACCAACAAAAGGCATGTTTGATGTATGTATTGTCACCTCCTTCCAAACGCCTTCATAATTATCATATTAAATATATTTGTCAATTTTATTCCTAAAATCCTTATAGTTACATTGGCCGCATATTATCGGATGAGTCTTCACCCGTTGGGTCCGCTCCCTTCGTGGCGGCATTGATCTCATCTTCGGCCTCTTTCATTGAAGCGGTGAGGTCTTGCTCAACCATTTTGAACTCTTGTTGAATCATGTTGATCTCAGGATCGACCGTTTGCCTAAGATCATCAGCCGTCTCCTTAAACCCCTTGACAGCCTTTCCTACCTGACGCCCTACTTCAGGAAGCTGCTTCGGCCCAAACATCAGGAAGGCCACGACCAGGATGATAAGAACTTCACCGACACCCAGGCCAAACATCTTCACCACCACTTCCTTAGGAACAACCCTGTCAAACTTACTCAAGCGCCAATAACAACACAGGGTCTACTCTTACGCATGTAGAACGCTTTATTTTTTACGAATGAGCCACGATATCAGCCTTGCCCGGTCTGTCCTGGCTGACTTGGTTGCCCTGGTTGACCCACTGGCTCGGATGGACCGGGGCTAGGCTGGGCGGCCTGTGCAGCCGCTTGTGCCTGCTGGGTCTGCTCTTCGGGCACAGGGGTTACATCGATGGCATCAGGCTCATGAACAGACTTTTTGAATCCCTTGATCGCTTTTCCTAAACCCTCTCCAAGTTGGGGAATTTTTCCAGCACCAAATACGATCAACACAATGAATAAAATTAGTAACAGTTCCATCCAGCCAAATGAACCAAACATGACGCTTCAATTCCTTATTAAAACCCTTAGGACTTCCCGCGTAGGCTTAGTCTAACATTGATCGAAAAAAAAGGACTTTCTACCTACTATGCCTACGTATCTTTCACGAAAAACTTTTTCCAAAAACTATCTAAAGTGTTGCCTTAGATTTCTACAAATAATCTCCTATTTAAACGGACCTTCCCTTACCATTCTTTGGTCAAAGGAATCACACATAAAACCGCGGGAAGGCTACAGGAATTGCGAACCATTAGTCAAGAACATTCTCCCCACCCCCCTATTTAAGGGTAGGAGCCTGAAATTCAGACCTTCTTGGTCAGGAACCTCATCTTTCTGACTTTCCGACCCACATATGAGAATAATCAACTCCATGAGGCGGGACTGAAAGCGCGGCTTTTATGGCATCCTGGTCATACCCGAGGGCTTCTAGCTCGTGACTGGCGGAAGTGAGCTCCTCCTCGGTAAGGTAGGCAATGGTGTCAGGAATCCCATCATCCTTTAACGAGGCAATGATCTTTAGCATGGCCTGGCGTTCTGAGTCAGGCGCCCCATCTTGTAAGGGAAATTCGATTTTCCTCGAATAGGGGCTGGAATAGGATGAATTCAGAACCTCGATGGTTCGAAGAACCAACTGGTCTTGCTCCCAGGGTTTCATAGAGACAACCGAGGGATGCGTCGATAACAGATCCATGAGACTCACGACATTTACGGCCAACGCCTCACCGACAAACTCTCCTTGCGGTTCGATCCCTCTTGTCGCCATACCCAAGAATTTTGCAACTTGCTCGAGAAGAAGAAAGTTCACAATAAAACTGAACTGCCCGCCAAATTGGCCGTAACAGGGTTTCTCTGGATCATTCAAGACATCGAGACTCCCAGTTCCTGCATCGAAACTGCTGAATCCAATGGAGTCAGGACGCAACAACCGCTGCGCTTCCTGAAGGGTCAAGCAAGCGCCGACGTTGACCGGCACGACCACCTGTTCGTCAATGTGTTTCAACATGTCTGTGATGGTTTTACGAAAGGGAACCTCTTTCCATTCAACCTTTCGATATTCTTTCTCCCAGATGATATCTTCCAAAAAAGGATGGTGCTCAAGAAGCGGTTCAATGATTAACTCGTCGAACGCCTTCACAAAAGGCGGCCATTTTTCAGCCTGAAACAACTGCGTAAATCGACTTTCTTTCAGATTCGGCCTAAGAAACTCTTCCTCAAAGTCCGATTGATTTCTGGTAATCAGTTTGGTGGGAAGATCATTCCATAATTCATTACATATTATTCGATCGACCGTTCCGTCGGTGACCGTCTCTAATTTCGTGACGTCCGCGCACAAGGTTTCCACGCGATCGAGATGCCGCCCCAAGTCAGGATGGGCCAATGCTGCAGCTAACACGTCCTTTTGGTTATCAACCAGCACATACCGTACGCGTGGGTAAATAGTTTTTTCAGTATCGACTGTTTCCAGGTGACTCAGGAAACAGGCAGCTAGGTTCCCATTTCCACAACCCCACTCATGAATAACCAATTCTTCCTCTGGGGCAGGTGCGGAGGAAGCCGAAGAACTCTCGTTGGATGAAGAGAGGGCTTTCTTTGCAGTTTTCTCGCGTTTTCGGACCTTTTCTATGTAGTCCACGGCCAGGGCATGAGCCAATCGATAATCTGCGGTAGCAAACGTTTGGTAAATATCACGAATTTGATCCCGTCGAAATCCGTAAAAAAGAGTATTAATGTGCTGTTGCCATTCATCGGCAGGACGATAACTTCCAATGAGCTGGGGTAGTGCATCGGGATCGGCCAAAATACCCATAAAGAACCTTCACCTTTGAGAAAATTTGGAGAACAACCTAAAGGGAGTGGATTGTAACAAACGGCTCTTTAAGCTCGCAAGCAGGTGAGATCGGTCCTCGTCACCACCTTAAAACAACGTGAGCCAAGGCATGAGACGCGTCCTACTCCACCACTCTTGACAGGTACAAGGTGAGAGGTGTACGAGAAACTGGATGTTTGATAAACGACCGACCTCTATGTTTAAACGATTAAAGATAATCGCTCTCTTCACTCCGTTTGTCCTGAGCCTAGGCTTTGCAATCCCAACTTATGGCGAGCGGCCCCCGTTGACAAAAAATGTACCGGTTTGGGAGTTTCAAAATGCCGGGCAATCCTCCAGGTACGACGTGGACAGCCCTCCGAAGGGCCTTTTTCAGCAGATTGAGTTTTCTCGGGGATATGAGCAAGAACTCACGGACCGCCGGACTCATGAAATTGTCGCCGTCGACCCCACGGAAGTCTTTCAACCAGATGCTCGTGCCGTTTTTTTGGTCTTTAAACTCCACCAACATTATGAACCGTTCAAGGTGATCGGCGTCTGCTTTCCTGAGAATATTGAAGGGCTCGACCCTTCCACCATTGTTACCGAAGACTCAATGATGATCAGCCTTGAAGATGATAGTGGCTATCTCCAATTTTTCCCTCCCCCCTCTGGCTGGAAACCTGGCAAGTATCGGGTCGAGATCCATGTAGGATGGGAAGCCAATGAAGTCAGCAAAATGGGAACCATGCGGTTTCGAGTTTCCTCCTAACTTTCATAGGGAATCCCCACAAGTTCTCACTCTTCACCTGCTACTCAAGACCTGATGAATCGGTATACGCATTGGTTTGACCGGATCTCAGTGATTCTGTAGAATGCCCTGTGTGAATGACCGTCCAAGAGGTTCCCAGGAGAGTACAACACGACCATGACCGCCCATCCTCTCCCGTGGGTTTCGGTGGTCATCCCCATCAAGGATGAACGGGATAACCTCCCCCCCCTCACCGAACAACTCATTCAGGTCTTAGATGCTCAAGCATCGTCTCAAAATTTTCCCTACGAAATTATTTTTATTGACGATGGAAGCATCGATGGCAGTAGCGAACTCCTAAACTCATTCGCCAAGCAACATTCTCAGGTCCGCGTCTTCCATTTTGATAAAAATTATGGGAAAACCGCTGCGTTGGATGCCGGGCTCCGACAATCAACAGGAAACCTTGTTGTGACCATGGATGGAGATTTACAGGTGGTACCTGCGGATATTCCCAAATTACTGGCCCTCGCCCCTCAATTTGATCTGGTCTGTGGTTGGCGAAAAGACCGACATGATAGCCTCGTGCGAAAATTATCCTCGCGTATCGCCAATCGCTTTCGGAACATGGTGACACACGACGGCATTCATGATACCGGCTGTGAACTCAAGTTGTTTCGTCGGAACCTGGTCGATCGACTTCAACTGTTCGAAGGCTTACATCGTTTTTTCCCAGCACTCGCCCTCATGCATGGATTTAGGGTCACAGAAGTCCCGATCCAACACTTTCCCCGGATCCATGGTCAATCAAAATATGGAGTCGGAAATCGCCTCTTTAAAGGCCTCTACGATTTGATTGCGGTACGCTGGATGAGTACGCGTTGCCTGCGTTATCAATTTAAACAAGACATCAAATCCTAATCGTGATGTCCAACATGACTCATCATCTTCACGTTCCATTCTCTCAAGATTCCATCTTCCACCTGTTACGATCCATGGACCTTAGGACATGAGTACCACTGAGAAAATTTGGATCGGAATAGGGTTTTTAGGACAAGGACTTTTTTTCGGTCGTTGGGTCATTCAATGGTGGACCTCCGAACGCCACAATGAAAGTCGCGTTCCCCTGGCCTTTTGGTATATGAGTCTCATCGGTGGCCTCATTACCTTGGCCTATGCCATTTACCGAAAAGATCCTGTCTTTATTGCAGGCCAATCTGTCGGCGCCACGGTCTATATTCGCAACCTCATGCTCATTCACCGGAAACCTCCTGAAGACGCACTCTCAACTCCCCTGAGTAAAAATGCGCCAAGGCTTGGAGGCTAATCTATGTCCGAGACTGCCGGCACGATGACGGCTCAGGAAGAACAAGGCTCGGAGACTCTTAGACATCTCCTGTTACTTGTGTCCTTGGCCTGTCTGCTCTTTTTCCTTGGACTGGGTAACCTCGGGCTTACCGACCAAGACGAAGGACGAAACGCCGGGGCCGGGCGAGAAATGGTGGAGTCCGGAAACTATGTGAGTCCCACCTTCAACTACGAACCCCGCTTCGCCAAACCCGTCATGTTGTATTGGCTCATGAGCGCATCCTTTCACACCTTTGGAGTCAATGAATTTGCCGCCCGGTTCCCTTCAGCTCTGTTTGGCGTCGGATTTATTTTGCTCCAATACCTTTTTGTGAGACGAGTGGCCGGTTCGGCCATCGCCCTACTGGCCAGTCTTATGCTGCTTCTCAATATAGAGATTGTGGCCATTGGGCGAACCGTCATCACCGATAGTGTGTTGATATTTTTTACCACCCTCTCTCTCTTTTGTTTTTGGGTAGGACTTCATGGCACAAGGGGTGAGCGCCACTATATGTGGGGATTGTATATCGGCATGGCCCTTGGAACGTTGACCAAAGGTCCAATTGGATTATTAGTCCCTTGGATGGCGATTATCCCCTACCTGTTTTTTTCTCACAGATGGAAACAGTTTTGGAACAAAGGATTTCCCCTGTTAGGAACTGTCCTCATGTTACTCCTCGCCATTCCCTGGTATGCCATCATGCTCGACATTCATGGTGACGCCTACACACGATCCGCCTCAGCGGATACCATTGGACGATTTCTCAATATCATTGGGGGCCATGGTGGAACTATTTTCTTTTACTTCCCCGTTGTAGCCTTGGGATTTTTCCCCTGGAGTGCCCTCTTGCCCATGGCCCTCCATCAAACGTACCGCGGGTGGCAGTTTTGGAGACAGGAATGGAAACTTGGTGGCACCGACCGCAAACCTGCCCCACGGGAATTCGAGTTTTTTGCAGCCTGTTGGTTTGTGTTTGGATTTTTCTTTTTTAGTCTGTCCGCCACGAGGCTTCCTCACTATATCGGGCCTCTTTTTCCTGCAGCCGCCATTGTGGCAGGAGCCTACCTACACCGATGTTTGGCCAATGCCACAACACCAGGCTTGCGAATTTCCATCCGCATGATGATGATATTGGGCTACCTCCTCGGTCTGGCCTTTTCGGCAGGCCCTGCCCTCTATACGACGTTTATTGACCAGGTCATCAAAGAATTCCCCTATGGCAATCAGATTGATACAGGTCCCGCCCCAATCATGGGCGGGGCGGTCTTGCTCCTGGGAAGCGGATTGATCGGATATTTTGGACTTTCAGAAGCCAGACGGGCAGGATTTGTGTGGGTCGCAGGAACAACAATCGGATTTTTTATGTTGCTCGCGATTCAAATCGGACTTCCGCATTTCAACGAATATTTTATCTCACCTCCACAACAATTAGCCTTCATTGCCGGAGTCAATCTCGGTCCTGAGGACCATTTCGTGAAATACGGTCGAGAAAAAGCTTCGGTGGTATTTTACGCCAAACGGAAAACCCATTTCGTGAAACCCGGACAAGAAGACCGTTTGGTTGAAATTCTCCAACAGCCAGGCAAAACGATGATCTTGCTTCCTGAGCGGATCAAGGACCAGCTACCGGCAGAAGCCCGGAAATTTCATGTCATCGCCCAACGGTATGGTTATCTTCTGATGGCCAAAAAACCTATGGTTGACATCCCCCCTGAACCACAAGGCCCAAAGGTTCCACCTCCGAGTTTTCACAATTTACCCTAAGACGACTCGACCAATACCTTTCCAACATCTGAGAGTCACTTCTTTCATACAAACGGGATGATTCCAGCCAATCCTTTGAGAACAAGAAGGGTTCCCACAGCCCCTATTGCAACAAGCCCTTCCGCTGCCAAACGCCCCCCACTATGCCTTGAGAAATCTGGCACCTCGCTCTTGGGGAGTAGCGTTTCCATCCCCCGGAGTAGATGGATGATCAGTAACAAGGTTCCCACGAGGATGACCAGAGAAGAACTTGTAAAAATCGCCAAGCCCCATCCGATTAACCCCGTGCCCACATGACGAAGCCTGATATTCCAATGATGACCCCATCTCCCAGGTGACCAGATTCGAAAACTGACACCGACAACGACCAATACCAGCCCGACATATTGTAAGAGGGTCGCCCATACCTCCGGTGAAGGAATATGTGTCGCCACCCATACAAAGGTAAAGAAGACTCCAACGCCTACAGTCGCCTTCCAAAGCATCTCCGTAGTTGATTCCCATCTATTACCGGCAGGGTTACAAATGAACGCGGCCACGAGTAGGCCAAAGACCATCCCGACAGCCACATCGGATGGGTAATGCGCTCCCCGAATCACACGGCTGATCATGATCAGGGCAGCCAAGCCATAGACCAACCATCCCAGTCGAGGAAAATGTTTTGCCAAGACCACCGCCACCGCAAAAGACGCATAGGAATGTCCGGACGGAAAGGAATGCATGCCGCTCTCAAGAGAAGGGCTCATGACCCACTCGTCCCCATGCATGTATTTGGGTCGCGGCCGACCCACCAGAAATTTCAAGGCCAGTCCCAGGAGCCCCGCGACAGCATGCGCAACAGCCGATTCAAGACCTGCCCAACGGAGTGATGATCGGTTCAACAGCCATCCGCTGATCAAAAGCAATGCGCTGAATAGAAACAGGACATCTCCCTTTCCGAGCCAATCCCCCCAATCACTCCAGAGAGCCAACCAAGGATGCGTGGGAATTCCACCAGAAGTATGTAGGGATCGGATAAATCGAATGACAGGAAGATCAAGCCGGGAGAACCCCCAAAACATGAGGGCCAGAGCCAGTAGCGAAAGTGCCTGTTCAATCCAAGAGCGAGGACGAGAGTTCAAGACTGAAGAGGAATGTTCAGAGACCGCCTGCGCTCCCAGCCAAGAGGTCACGGCACCCAATCAGCCAAAAAGATATTAAATTCGCCTCGCTGTGTTGCTCCTCGATCGGAGACCCACACAATCTGTTTGCCGTCGGGCGAAAACATCGGAAAGCTATTAAATCCTCCCACGTGGGTCACCTGCTCAAGTTGCGAGCCATCATCACCAATGAGATACAGATGAAAGGTGGGACGTACCGATTGATCGGGGGCTGTCGCGCTTTTGGTATGAACATCCGACGAAAAAATGATCCGTCGTCCATTCGGATGAAAAAACGGTGCAAAATTGGAAGCCCCATTCTTCGTGACTTGGACTTTGTCGGACCCATCGGCATTCATGACAAAAATTTCAAGCTGTCCGGGCTCCACGAGTTGTTGCTTCAACAACGTGGTATAATTTTCAAGCTCTTTGGAATTTTGTGGATGAGAGGCACGGTACACAATCCGTTTGCTATCGGCAGAGTAAAACGCGCCACCATCATACCCCACTTCATTGGTCAATCGGGTCAGATGCGTCCCATCCAGTCGCATCGAGTAGAGATCCAAGTCTCCATCACGCATAGAGGTGAACACAATCGATCGTCCATTGGGAGCGATCGTCGCTTCCGCATCATACCCAGGGGTCGCCGTAAGTCGTTGCAATTGTTGATTATCAACACGCACGGAAAAAATATCGTAGTCATCAAGCTTCCACCGGTACCGTTTCCCTCTTTGTGGTTTCGGAGGACAACTGGTTCCAGACAGATGGGTCGAAGAATAGAGCACCCGGCGACCGCCTGGGAAAAAATAGCCGCATGTCGTCACTCCCCGCCCCGTACTGACTAACCGAATTCCACCGGTGTCTAAATCCATCGTGTACATTTGGTAACAATCGAGACCTGTCGTTTTTGCCTCCCGACTGGATACCGGTTCTTGATTTGGACCAAGCGCCCAGTCATTCGTGGATTGAAAAATCAACATATCTCCATCAAAGGAAAAATAGGCTTCCGCATTTTTTCGTCCAAACGTGAGTTGTCGAATATTCGTAAGATGTCGCTCTTGCGAAGTCAGCGATGCCTCGCCTTTGCCAGAAGAAGGATTCGCCCATACTCCCTCAACCACATTCAACCAGGAGACACACATGACCGCTAATCCAATCAGCACATTGTTACGATGCATCAACAGATACCTCCGATGGCTTCAGGTCGGTTTCAAAATCGCCACGAGTCTTCACTCGCCCATTTTGGAACACAACATAACTATCCCACCCATAAAAAAATAAAAGACGGGCTACCTTACCAGCCGCAATGGGAGTGAGTCCATAGAAGAGGGTGACCGTCTTCTCCGGATCAATCTTCGACCGGCAGGAGACCAACAGAGCCATGTCCGGTGCATCATAGGTCTGATCGCCAATAGAGAAACTCTCACGGGCCAGGTCTACCTGATTCCCACAGGCCTCGGTCACCCAACCAGTGAAGGAATTGATAGAAGGCCCCCCAAGCACCAACATCGAACCAGCCAGCACTCCTTGATCATTCGGGCTATACCTGGTCATCTTCTTTCCCTCTTGTCTGGTTACAATGCGTTGGGCCAATTGTTCATAGGGTTGCCGTTCTGCATCATTTCCTCGATCAGGAACCACCAGTGTCGGTGCGTGATCCGTCACGAATAAATTTAACATAGGAGGCAATGATCGTCGGGACAACCGTTGGAAAAGTTCGAAGGCTGGGTCAATCCATATCTTTTTTGGTACACTGTCCACACGCAACTGGTAGGCCTGCTTACGTTTTGTCACACGTACCGCATGCTCCATAAGCGATCCATCCTGCAGTTGAATCTGTAGCGGTACCGGCATGTGAAATGGGAGCCCTTCTTGTTGTTGTTGAAGTTGAAAGGTGAGGTGCCACTCCGACCTGTCAGAAGAAGTGGGTTCTACAGGCAGCACCCGAGCATCCTGAATGGAGAGTGATGGAGCCCCATCGCGATTCACCCATTGATCAAAAAACTCTTGAAGATTTCTCCCCGACGTTGCAGAAAAGCTCCGCTCCAAGTCCCTCCACGTCGCATAGGCTTGGGCATGCTGTTGTACCAGATGGCGAATTCCCTTCCAGAATGGGTCATTGCCAATTTCTCGGCGTAACATATGAAACACCATGGCGGCCTTTTGATACCCAATCGCATTATCCTTCTGTTCCGACTTAAACTGAAAGTCTATGAGCGGATAATCCTCTTCGGGTGACACATAGACAGCATATCCCAATAACATTTTTCGACGTTGTTCAATCGCCTGAGTTTCAGTTCCCGTTAATTCCTCATAATAATAATTGGATAAATAGGTTGTGAGCCCTTCAACCCAGTTTCCCTGTTCCACGTCGTTATAGACCCAATTACCAATCCAGGAATGAACAATCTCATGCCCAAGGGCATAAGGCTGAACATAGCGACGCTTGATCACTCCACTTCCTAGTAAGGTAAAAGAAGGCATGCCTAAGCCACTGGGGAAAAAATTTTCGACGACTGAGAATTTTGGGAATGGATAGGGACCGATGAGTTTGGAGTAGACAGTCAAATAGTCTTCCATGGCATCAAGATAGACCGATGATAACTTGGCATCCTCCGGAAACAAATAGGTTGAGAGTTCAATTCCCTGCCACTGACGTTGATGCTTGATAAAGTGATTGGCCACAAGGGTCAGCGCTTCGGTTTTGGCTTGAATATCCCATGTCGTATGAATAGTTTCTTCCTGGAGTTGACGGGATGTCTCTTTCCCATGTGTCACCACGTCCCACCCTCGTGGAATCGATACCTCCAATTGAAAGGTTGGCAAGGCCCCCGGATGGTGTAAATACCATTGCGTTTCCCCACTTAAATAGACACCTTCTTGGCCGATGTGACCTACGGTCTGATCCGGGGCCACAAATTTCAGATGTGACGAACGGACGGGAGGATGATTGACGACACCCTTATAGGCACACTCTATCTGAATGAGCTGCCCGGAGTGCACCCCTTTCGGCAGAGAGAGGAATATGTGTTGGGTACGGGAAGATGCTTTTTCCAACCCCGGGCCTGAAGAAATACCCTGGGGGATAGAAAAAGAAAGAGGAGAACGTTCCGTACCCTCGATACGGTCACATTGAGAAACCTGGAAGGCATTGGAGAGAAAAAGCGTAATACGTTCGAGCCCCTCCTGTTGAACGATCAAATTGAGTCGATCTGTCGCCGCCAGGTGATGGCTTTGTGGTAAAAGTTTCAGGCTTAACCGATGATGGACTATCTTAATCGATGAAGAAGAGCCTGGCTTAAGACTTTCATTGGGAACCCCCTTCATCTTCCCAAAGAGAATCCCAGGGCCTCCAAGCAGAAGACACAGAAGAATGAAAACCTGAAGGAGAATATGTTTCACAAGAGGTCGCTACAGTCAAAGAACGGCGAAGGTAATTGATCACTATGGTACGGGAATTGAACACGAGGCTCAAGTAGAGTTCTTAACACTCTTGAAGAACAAGGACCAGTTGGATGGTCGTCAGCAGTCTTTCGAGATCAACAGGCTTATTCAACACTTCATGTAATCCGAGATCCCAGGCATCTTGAAGAAGATCTTCACTTTGACACCCCGTCAAGGCTATGACCCCACATTCATGCCCTTCGTTTCGGATCGTTCGAAGGACCTCTACTCCGTTAATATCCGGCAGGAAAAAATCTAAGAGCACGACTTGAGGTGGGTCCTTTCGGATCGCGTCTAACGCTTCCTGGCCATTCGCAGCCGCCCTCGCCTGAAATCCACGGAGCTCGAGAAATCGTAATAATAATTCGCGAACTGAGGACTGATCCTCCACAATAAGAATGCTATTGCCTTTTTTTGATCCCCCTTCAGGCGCTTCATCAACCAGGGCGGGTAAATCACGAGAATGAGTTTCAACTGGTTGTTGTGCAAGTTGATTCACAGCATTCACCAATACATCCAAAGATAACCCCTTTCGGAGAAAGTCCGAGACGCGTAATTCGCGAGCCTGATTCTCCTGATCTTCTGTCGCGCCTCCACCTAATATCACCACAGCCGCTCGTGGATTGAGTGCGCGGATTTCTCGAAGAACTTGAATGCCATCCATCTCGGGCATACGGAGATCAAGCAAGGTGACGCGGGGACGATGCTCACGAAACAATGCCAAGGCTTCACGCCCACTATTTCCTGTAATCACGCGATATCCCTGCCGAGTGAATACGGATTGCAGCATATCGCAATTTACTCGGTCATCATCAACTACCAGGATCGTTAACATATCGCCATCCTTTACCCTTCTCGAACCATATCACATGCCGACCATGGCGGAGAATCCTTACTCCGCTTGACTCTCAACCCACCTATAAGTCTAGCACACGACTGCTCACCTGAGAAGGAATTGCCCAAAAAGATCTGACCGGGTCCCACACAAGGGAAAAGACTATCAGGAACCTCAGGCGCCTTGAGCAAACAGGGCATCGACGAACTCCTGAGCACGAAAATCCTGTAAGTCTTCTACCCCTTCTCCCACACCGATCAATCGGACAGGAATGTGTAACTCATCACCAATGGCTACCACGACTCCTCCTCGTGCGGTACCATCGAGTTTCGTCAGAGCAATACCAGTAACGCCCACGGCCTCATGAAACTGTTTGGCCTGCGACAAGGCATTTTGCCCCACGGTCGCATCGAGGGTGAGCAAGACCTCATGGGGGGCATCAGGAATCTCACGACCCAGGACCCGCCGAACTTTCCGTAGTTCATCCATTAAATTCGTCTTGGTATGAAGCCGGCCGGCCGTATCAATCAACAGGACATCTACTCCACGGGCCTTGGCCGCTGCCACACCATCAAACACAACCGCCGACGGATCGGCTCCATGCTGATGACGAATCACCTCCACCCCAATTCGCCCTCCCCAAATCTCTAGCTGTTCAATCGCGGCAGCCCGAAACGTATCGCCAGCCACTAAGAGTGGGGAAAGACCTTGTTGCTTAAAACGTTGTGCGAGCTTTGCCATGGTCGTGGTTTTTCCAACGCCGTTGACGCCTACCGCGAGAATGACAAAGGGTTTGGGACCCTGCTGGACAAGGCGTTCCAGAGAATCGCCCTGACAGGCCGAGAGCTGACTGATAATGACCTCTTTTAAAATACGTATCCATTTATCACCGCCCTGTGCTTCTCCCCCACTCATCCCACGAGCCTCTTCGCGAAAACGTTCCATCAAACGATCGACCGTATGCACGCCTAAATCTGCACCCAGGAGTGCACCCTCCAAATCTTCAAGCACTATCGGGTCTGGACCATTACCCATTAAGCGATCCAATGATCCCAACACAGATTTTCTGGTCGAAGAAAGCCCCTCTTTCAGACGATCAAGCCATGCCATTGTCTTTGAATTCCTTTATCCTATTTCTAAAAATAATCGTGTGATCCTTCGACTAACAGTCACCCTACCTGGAAAAAGGAACATTACACATATCGAAGAAACCTCGGAACCCGAGGCAGTGAAGACAGGATCGCCCGTTCTTTGCGTTGCATGCGACGGGCCTCAAGAGAGCTCCCTTCATGATCATAGCCACAGAGATGAAGAATCCCATGTATCAGCAGTATCACCACCTCGCGTTCCACAGAATGCTTATGAATCAACGCTTGTCGTTCAGCGGTGGGCAATGAAATGACCACATCTCCAAGCAACGGTGAGGAAGGCCCTGGCGCTTCACGGAGGGAAAAGGCGAGGACATCGGTCGGCACATTTCGTCGTCGATAACGATCATTGAGTCGTTGAATTTTTCGATCACCGACAAAGTCAAGACTCAATTCTGAATCGGCTTCGTGGAGCGCCTCAAGGATTCGTTGGGCAAGGCGAACCACAATCTTCTGATTAACCTGAATGCGGCGGAGACCAGAGCGAACAAGAACGGCCATAACTCCTAGTTCTCATCCTGCATCTCAGAGGGGCCACCTATCGCTCCCCGTGCCTCACGATTGGTTTTTCTTGACGGTGTTGTGCCTTTCGGCCGTTGATAACGATCGTACGCTTTCACAATTTCTTGTACCAATCGATGACGAACAACATCCTGTTCGTCAAAATGGATGAATTGTATTCCCTCAACCCCCTCCAAAATTTCGCGAATTTCCACCAGACCTGATACTCGATCCATAGGGAGGTCGACCTGGGTGATATCACCTGTCACCACCGCTTTCGAATTAAAGCCTAAGCGGGTCAAAAACATTTTCATCTGTTCCGCGGTGGCATTTTGTGCCTCATCGAGGATCACAAACGAATCATTCAAGGTACGCCCTCGCATGAAGGCCAAGGGTGCCAATTCAATATCCCCTCGTTCTAACAGGCGATTCGCACGGTCTAAGTCCATCATGTCATAGAGCGCATCGTACAATGGTCGTAGATACGGATTGACCTTCGCATACATATCACCTGGGAGAAAACCCAATTTCTCCCCAGCCTCCACCGCTGGCCTCGCCAACACAATACGACTCACCTCTTTCCGCATAAGGGAAGCCACCGCCATCGCCATGGCGAGATAGGTTTTCCCAGTACCGGCCGGGCCAATGCCGATCACAATATCGAACTTTTGAATGGCATCAATATACCGTTTTTGTGTCGGGGATTTCGGCACCACAAATCGTTTACTCGTGGTGATCGGAACAGTATTGGAAAGTAAGGTTTTCAGGGGAAGGTCTTGGTCGCGACGGACAGACTGAAGCGCGAGGGCGACTTCATCAGATTGGAGATCGTACCCTTCAACGGTCAATTCCGACAATTCGGTGAGAAGCCTCTCGGCCTGTTTGAGCGAACCCGATGGACCTGAGAGAGACACTTCATTTCCCCGGGCTGAAAGCTGTACGCCCAGACCTTCCTCAATCAGTTTGAGGTTTCGATCATGGTGACCGAACAAACTGGCGGTATTGGTTCCTTCTCGCAGTTTAAGTTTGCGCACCCGGTTGAGACAGTCTCCCTTTTGGTTTGCCTAGAATGAATTGTAGCAAACAGATTGCCATGGTGACAATATAGGATCCTGCCCAGATCCAAGTCTGGGCGCTTGTTGACATGACTGGCTTCACAGGTCAGTGGCAGTCGATATTACCCGTCCAGCTCGGGAACCCCAGCCCCAATGGTAATATCAAATTCCTGCTCCACCGGTTCATTATGATGACCATCACTCACGGTCACGGTCACCGTATGCTGACCGGTCACTTCCGGGGTTACCGCCCACTGGAGTTTCCCAGTCTTGGGATCAATAGTCATATTGGCAGGAGGATCTTTCAACCCAAATACTAAGGGATCGCCATCCGAATCGACGGCGGTGACGGAGTAGAGATAGAGACTGTTATGAAGAGCTGAAGGGGGAGTGGAGGTAATCCGAGGAAGACTATTGGAAACTTTTATTTTTTTTGACAGGAAGGGTTCACCCGCCCCCATCACATCGCTGGGGGTCACCACGAGTTGCACCTCATCCCCACGGTGGCCCTCGGACAGGTGGAAGGGTTCTGGATCCCCTTCTGAAACGACATTGCCATTGAGCGTCCAACGATAATGAAGAGTGACTTCGTCTTCGTCGGCATCCACGACAGTCACTTTAGGAACGAGATGATCCCCAAGTCGTATTGGGAAGGGTTCGATCGTCAGGGATGTCACTCGAGGAAGGGTATTCTGAACCAGTACCTCCGAGGTTTGGAAGGGAAGTCCTGGCCCCTGGCCCCCTACCGGAATGACGGTCACGGATATCTTATCACCACGCTTGATGAGCTTGGGGTCGAGCTGAGGTGCCGTCGCGCCACCCAAATCAAATCCATTGACCCTCCATTGATGTTGAAAGGTGACGGCCCCTCCCTTCGGATCGAGGGCGTCAATGACCACCTGAACAGGCCGGTCCAAGGTGATCGGACTGGGGAAAATTTCTGCTGACTTTATATAGGGAAGTTCCGTGCTCGCGGCTACTTGAGGTGGGGAAGGATTGCCAGAAGAGGAGGCCCCGGTAACTGGTACGGACTCAGTCGCTGGTTGTTCTACCGTAGGCGTTGATTCGGAACTACATCCTGCGAGAAAGAGAAGACCACACAACCATATACAGACATGAAACGATTGAGCGTTCACGAACATGCTCTCCTTTTGAACCATATTGAAGACCTGAACGCCGCACGGGCGAGTCGCAATCGCTTCTCCTCGACCAAACAGACACCGGATACCCCGCTTCTAATCTGTAGCATGGGAAAAAACAGCTTGTCACGAAAATACCCTTTTTGCACCGGTATAGCTGTGCACCATCACGTCACCCCGCACAGCCGACGACACGCCTCATCACTACCCTCGATCATCAAACCAACTCAGGAATCGACTTGTCACGGATCCTGTTCCCGTACTTCCCACCCTTGTCACCTGACCGAGGGAGTTTTGTGAGAAGATCCCGAACTTCGAGTGTTGTCCTCCCTTCCCAACGTGAATGACCGCTTCGGTTGCCAATCCTTGTCCCATGGATGTGGACCGTTTTATCGTTTCCGTTCCTGCTCCACTCGTCCCAATCACCGGTGTGGAATAAGCGGAACCGGTCTTATAAAACAGGGCGTACAACCGGCTTTCCCCAGCTACGGTACACAGGTCATTCGTCGGAGCAAATGTCGGAAAGAACACAATGCCGCTAAAGACGCGTGGGCGTGATAGGGCTCGTTCTCCCAGATTGGGTAGCGTTGTGTACCAACCATCTTTTGACGCGACCAGCGCAATCAATGCGGGAAAGGTATCGGCTCCTGAAACATTTTGAACCTGTTCATTGCCTGTCGTCCCACAGGTCCCAGTCCCAAGCAGGCAGACCGTCGCATTCGACATATTAATTAAATCATTATCATGGCATCCGTTTTTTGTTGAATCCACGCAGGTCCCATTGAGAACCGAGTCTTTGACTCCAACAAAATATTGCACGTCGGTATTCGTTTGATCCAGATCATCATAGTAGCGCCCGGAGCCTGCAAAGACCCAAAGTTGATTCGCATCATCAATAGCCACGGCAGGAGTGGTTGAGATAGAGCCAAGCTCCAAACTATTTGTCGTTGGAAACGTGTATAGAAGCTCGGAGGCCGTTCGACCCACACCATCTGAAATACCCCACGTTGAGACGCCACAAGGCACAGTAGGACATTCGGTCGTCAATCGATATAACTTGCCGCCCCATGGCGTGCTCCCATAATCCAGGGTACTGCCCATATAGGTCACATCCACTCGATAATCAAAGTCTCGATCAATGGTAAGGGTGTTCCCCATAAAGGCACCATCAAGCGAGGGTGGGTTGGACGCCTCCGTCGTCATGGTCGTGAGACTGGCAGGTCCCAACTTCAAATCTATGGCAAAGGTTTTCCCAGATTGGCTGGAAATACCATCGTAGCCTGTCGGGCCCGACCCGAACACCATGTACCACTTGGCATCAGCGTTCGAAATAATGTTGGTACTGCTATCAGGAAGCACTCGAAGCATGGATGGCACGGTCGTGGTCAATCCCAAATCTGATGAGGAATAACTCCACAACAGCACAGGGTCCTTTTCCGGATTGGTGATGTCCATCACGAAATAGGCGCTGTAAAACGATCTTGTTGTATCGGGTGTCCCGGCATTATTATCAAAGTCTCCGGTCACCGTCATAGGTGGAGCCCCCGTGCCAGCTGCACAGTTGCCGCAACTTCCCCCAAAGCGAAATCCACCCATCAAAATCGTTCCCCATCCATTGGGATGATCCGCATCCGGAGTAAAGATCCGGACATCGGTCACTTTTGGAGTGAGATCGACATAATAGACATGGGTATAGTTAGGATCTGCTAACCATTGAAGATGAGGAAGAAGCTCTTGCGGCACAAATCCCCAGAGTTCATCACCGAGAGGTTTCCCACCAAGATTATCGTTGGGATTCGTCGTGAAATACCCGTGCTCCACCTGAGTCGAAGCGGTCGTGGCCGGGTCGTCACCTCGATGGAAAAACCCTGCATTAAAGGCATGGAGCATCCCATCGTTGGCGCCCACATAGGCCACTTGGCGACGATTTCGATACTGGTTAAAATAGGCAGTATAGGAATTATCACCGTAAATAACGTCGAAGCGTTGGGTTGGAGCACCTACGACAATCGGCTGGGCATAGATTGAATCTCCCAACTTCCACACCTTGAGACTTCCGCCAACCGTTAATTCCCGATCCCGCATCCCAGACACTTGATCTCCTCGAATAAAATTAATGATGTTTTTCGAAGAGAAGACAGCCCCAGGCGTCGGATCGGCGCGCAGATACGGGGCGAGGGTGGCTGTCATATCAAGCCCCTTGGCTCCACAATTGGATTCAAGTGGTATTTGCTCACCGCCATCCACGAGACCATTCCCGTTCAGATCCACCCAAGTAAGGATATTTCGCGTGCAGGAAGATTTGATGGCTAGCTGATTGCCAGCCTCCCAAATTCCCTTGACTTGTTTCATGGTGGCCGTGGTTGTAGGCGTGACCGAGTCGGCCTTCCCGTCTTCATCGATATCCTCAAACCGATCAATTAAGACCTCATTATTTGAAGAATCAAAACGCGAGGTAATGATATGATCGTCTCGATAGATGAGCCGATGGTCTCCATTCGTATCTTCACGTAAATTTCCAAAGGCGTCCAGAAACAACCCTGCGGTGTACCCAGTCCAGGTTACTTTCTTGGCCCCTTCGAATGTGGCCGGGAAAAAGAAGGATTGATACAAGGCCCCTTCACCAGTGGACGAAGAGGCTAACACCGACACGGAGGAACCGGAGGTACTCCGCTGGAGAATACTGGTAATGGCCGCTAACAGCCTGGATTTCAATTGAAAGGCATCACTGGACTCAAAATAGGTATCAGGCACCCCATCGGGAACCGCTGCGCCTGTTAAATTGTTGACTTCATCCCATTCGCCGGGATCGGGAATGTTATTCCCATTTCGGTCCTGAAAGCCTCCAGCCTTGGCGGTATCTTGTAATATTTTGGAACCGGTTCCAAAGGCAAAGAAGGTGTAGACCGTGACATTTTGTTCGCCAGCCAGATCCTTTCCTGTTTCATTGATTCCTGGAATGGTTCCTTGACGAAGATCAGTCGTATGCGCCCAATAGGCCACATCGTCTAAAAAGTGGGAACCGAGACTAGGGTAATCCTCCTGATGGCCAGCACATCCGGCCCCGGTACAATGGTTTCCATGAATGGCATGGGCATAATCGCATATCTCCCCAGTTCCCACGGGACAGACGACGACATCGTCACTCGAATCACCGGGAGTTCCATTAGGATCGGTAATGGACGCACCTGGAATGTTGGCATCTTGAGTCGGTTGTCCATCAGTAAAAATAATGACATAGGTCTTACAGCAAGGGACAAATTGGGACGTACTCGCCCATTGCGGTGCTTTGAAGAAGTAAGGATCTTGGTTGACACCCGCCACGGTGAAATTGGAATTGACGTAAGCCGGGCTAATTTGTGCGATATACCGAGTCGCTTCATACAAAGATTCGGCTAATGGAGTCCAGGTCTGCGGGGTCGTCGCTTCGATTCCGGTAATCATGCTTTGAATATTATCGCCAACCCCGCTCAATATTTGCCCACCATCTCCACTATCATCTCGAAATTCCATCAATCCAAAACGAGCCTTGTTGCCCACCTCCTGCATAACTCCCGAGGAATTTTGAAAGTGATCAATACGAAGCGTCCATTGAGTTTCCAAGTATCCATCCGCTGTTTCATTCACTCCGCCTAACCCAGCCGTCGTTCCGGTATCGCACTTGGAACTGGGTGGAGGATTGACATCATTATCGAGACAGAACCCTCCACTTAAGGCAGCGGTATCCCCCATCATATGAAAATACACGTTCTCCCCAACGACAGGAAGTTGTGCTACGGGAATCCGATTGATCGCCAAGGCCCTGGAGACACCTTGAGTTTGGTCAGCAGCAAAGGCTCCGTTCGCAAAATTCTGTTGAGCAATAAGCTGTGAGCAGTTGCCCATGGCATCTCGTCCTCCGACCGAACAGGTTCCGCCCATCATGACGAGTTTCACGATATCAATACGACGCATGGTGGCAAAGTTCATCAAATTGCCCGACCATTCAGTGATACCGCAGGTACCTGGCGTCGCTGGGTTGGGGGCTGGATTGGGATCAAATTTCTGGCTCCCATAGGTATAGCATTCGAGAGGATCGAACAGCCCGGAATACACAGTATTCGGATCAAAGGCGTTCAGATTGCCAGCATAATCAAAGGCAACACGATTCATACTTCCAGAGTTGTCCAAGACCAACAACACATTCGGCGGCACGGATGTATTCACCGCAAAGGGCGGTGTCGCTGTGTAATCGGCCATTGAGACTTGGGCGATACCTTGGGCAGGGAGAGAGAGACTTGCCGTCATCAAGAAAAGGATGGCCCATCCTATGATTGCCTTGCGTTTCATAATGACCTCTTGTACACGTTTAGAACCTCACTGCTCTTCTTTACTTTCAAAACTCTCCGACTGTCGTTACCACCTTGGTCTTTCATTTCGGTAGGATTTGTATAATTTCATCTATTTTTCCTCGGTACAGATGGATCTTGACATGAGATCCCTTCGCGACCTGGTTCCACCGTCTGGTGCCACCCATTTCATCTTTAATAACTACCTCCTGATGGAGATGATAATTCTGATTGTTTACTTCAAGCCCCTCAGTATATTTATCCGTGACAATCCCGGTGAAATAAATCTTGGCAGAATCCATTTCTTCTGCCTCTTGGTAGGGATTTCCTTCAGAAGAGGCAGGCCAACTAAACATCAGTCCGAGCAAGGCCATGGTTGCAATGGGAATCCACCTCCAAAGAGATTTGGTCACCCCAGACCTAAAGATATTTTTATTTTCACTCCTACACGGCCGGAGACTCATGCTAAACGTCTTCATCTTGGGATCCTCCTAAAGGTGTTCTGAACAAGAGGCAAGTGCTATGCCCTTCTGGTGCAAGCATGTGCTAGCACCTGTCCAAACACCTAAAATTCAATATGATTTAATAGTTACAGCGGTTGAAGAGACAATTCTTGACAACAATTCAAACCTGTCTCTAGAAGAGATGTTCGAATTTGGATGGAGAAAGGGTAAAACTTGAACAGGAAATCACTGCCCGAAAACGGCCTGATGGTTCTGAATGACTCATGGGAATAGCCTATGAAGAATAAAGAACTGCGAGGTGATGGCTATCTGAAAGGCACCCTACGTCACCTAGGTAATATACCTAGGTGACGTAGGTTCCTATGATTGGCGCATCCTTTTGAGGTCAGGAACGACTATCGTGCCAGGAAATAAACCGGCTTGAGAGGGCTCCTGCGAGGAAAATGTCCATGCTCAAAAGTTCACCATCCGACTTTTGCACATAGGCGGTGACTTTCCCATGCGAACTTCCCTTGCCAAGATGGACTACCGCTTGAGAGGCCAAGCCCTTTCCAAGTCCGACCTTTCCATTGATATTTTTATTCGTCCCGGCAGCCGTGACACCGATCACGGGGGAGGAGAAGGCACTGCCAGCCCGATAATAGAGGGCGTAGAGGGTACTGTCCCCACCTTGATTACAGACATCGCTATCCGGAGTAAAGGTTGGAAAGAGTACCATACCCCCAAAAATGATAGGCCGAGTCACCGCCCGTTCACCCGAGGCGGATAACTCAGTGAACCATCCATCCTTCGAGGCAACCAAACTCACAAGGGACGGAAAATCCGTCGCGCCAGTCACACCGGAGACTTGACTCGTTCCTGCTCCACAGGTCCCCACTCCTAGTTGACAGACCACGGCACCTGACACATCCACCAGATCATCGTTATGACAATTCGTCCTGGTAGTTTCGGTACAGGCATTATTCATGACGGAATCTTTAACACCCACAAAATACTGTTGTTCAACGTTCGACTTGTCAGCCTGACTAAAGAACCGACCGGTACCCGAAAACACCCATAACTTGTTGGCATCATCCACCGTCACTGCCGGAGTCGCCACTACGGGCCCCAACTCTACCGTGGTCCCACTCGGAGGGAAGGTATCCAGAATTTCGGTGGGGACCCGATTGCCACCTCCGTCATCAATACCCCACACCGTGGTGTTGCATGGAGCCACACAATCATTCATGGTGAGCCGGTACAACTTTCCTCGCCACGGCCCACTTCCATCATCAATGACCGCACCGACGAAGGCCACGTCCACTCGATAATCAAAATCACGATCAATCGTTAAGGTATTGCCCATCATTGAATCGAGCGGTTCCGCGACCAACTGTTTCACGTTCATATTCCCTGCCCCGGGACCCGTGGCGAGATCGATCGCATAGAGATGTCCGGCTTGATCCACATCGGCATCATAACTGGTAGCCCCCGATCCCATCACCATATACCACTTCGCCTGGGTATTATCGGTCATCGAGCTGGCTGCAGGAGTCACCCGTAACATAGAAGGGATCATTGTGGTGAGCCCCAAATCCGCAGAGGAGAAGCTCCACAATAACTTCGGGTCTTTTTCTGGGTTGGTAACGTCTAAGACAAAGTAGGCACTATAAAAGGTACGCGTTTCATCAGCCGTTCCCGCATTATTGTCTAAGTCTCCAGTTACCGACATCGGGGGCGCACTCCCAGCGGGACAATTCCCACAACTCCCGCCCATACGGAACCCACCCATGAGGATCGTCCCCCAGCCATTGGGATGGTCGGCATCTGGAGTAAAAATCCGTACATCTGTCACTTTTGGCGTCAGGTCGACATAATAAACATGGGTATAGTTGGGATCAGCCAACCATTGAAGATGTGGTAACAATTCCTGAGGAACAAATCCCCAGAGTTCGTCACCTAACTGAGGCCCTGAACTATTATCGGTCGGCGTTCGCGTAAACCAGCCATGCTCCTCTGTGCCGACTGTGGTCGGGTCATCACCTCGATGATAAAATCCTGCGTTAAAGGCATGGAGCATGCCATCATTCGCCCCTAAATAGGCCACCTGCCTTCTGTCCTTATATTGATTAAAATAGGCCGTGTACGAGAGATCACCATAAATCACATCAAATCGCTGCGTCGGGGTGCCCACGACAATAGGTTGTGCATGGATCGCATCGCCGAGCTTCCAGACATTGAGAGACCCATTGACAGTAAGCTGTCGGTCACGCAACCCGGCGATCTGAGCGCCGCGAATAAAATTAATGATATTGTCGGCAGTATAGGGAGCGGCACCGGCGCGAAGATAGGGCGCAAGAATGGTTGAAGTGTCGACGCCAACCGGTCCACAGGCTGCCTCCACGGGTATTTGCTCACCACCATCAACCGTTTGATTATTATTAAGATCAACCCAGGTCAGTAGCTTGCGATTACAGGCTGGTGTCAGGGCCAGACGTTTTCCCGCTTCCCAAATCCCAGTCACATTCTTCAGTCCTACCGTTACACTCGGAACGGAGCTATCAGCCTTGCCATCCGCAGGGAGGACATCGACATATTTATCAATGACGACCTGGCTCGTACTGGTATCAAACCGGGTCCGCACAATGAGATCGTCTCCATATACCAGGGCACCGTCCGAGTTCGTATCCTCACGCAGGTTCCCGAAGGCGTCTAAAAACAGACCCCGTGTATAACCAGTCCAGGTAATTTCTTTTTGCCCCTCGAAGGCACTCGGAAAGAAGAAGGATTGGTAAATGGCTCCCTCTCCTGTGGACGAAGAAGCCAACACCGAGGCCGCACTCCCGGAAGAGGCTTCCTTAAGAATGGCAGCAATCGCTGCATTGATTTGAGCTTCTAAATCGCCCCCTTCACTCGCATCAAAAAAGGTATCCGGGACACAATCCTGATTAATATCCCATTCCGGACTGCTCGTGCTCGCTCCGGTTCCTAAATTCGATCCAACCGGATACGTGCAGGCCTGCCCGGCAGCATCTGGAAGATTATCGCTATTTTGATCTTCAAACCCTCCATACTTGGCGGCTGATGCCAGCAAGTTCGCTCCGGCAATACCACCCATCGCATTGACTCCGTAAAACGTGACGGTTTGATCACCAGTGAGACCAGGGCCGCGCACGTCATTCGTTTTCCCATAGTAGGCCACGTCGTCCAAGCGGTCACCCGTTACCCCACTTGAGGCCAATCCAATATTAGCCCCGGAAAACAAATCCCCAAACGGAACTTGAAGGTCAGGCGTATCTCCGTCAGCCGTAGCAGACCCAGGGCTTATCATGAGCACAAAATTTCGACAACAGGAGACCATTTGATTCAGGCTCGCAAAATAGAACGGATCCCCATCACTGCCGGTACTCGTCGTATAGCCCACCGAAGAGGCCCCACTATTGCTGTAACAGGGCCCTTGGGCTTTGCGATACAAGCACAGCCCTTCATACAGGGCTTCTGCTAAGGGCGATTCGGCTGAAATTTTTTCATTCCTGATACCCGTGATCGAGGACGGATTAAAGTTATCATCAAATTCAAAATCCACCCTGGCCCCTTGCCCGCTGATGGCATTGACGAACATCACACCAACATGCATGTTGGCCAATTGAAGCTTTTGGAATAATCCTAACGACTTTTGACGTTTGTAGCAGATAAGATGTCCCGCAAATCCCGGCTGTCCAACGGTACAATGATCGCTCTCGTTTCCGGTGCCCGAGGGCACATCCGGCTCAGTCGTCAGGTCGACCTTAATGGCATATTGATTACCGCTAGCAGCATCAAAGGGATCTGGAGTGGCATCGTCATTGATATATATATCTCCATCCCCAATTCCAAAGAATCGACCTAGATTGGCAGGCGTAGCATCCATATTGGTTCCGGCAACGACTGGATTGGGAAGAGTAATCGGAACCCGACCCAACAAGGTCGTCGCCGGAACAAATTTCACATATCGCCAACAGGACTTACTATTACTCGCACAACTATCCGTGGAACCATTTTCTCCCGTTTTGAGTTCACCTGCGAGGGAATTGGCGGTACCATCCGTATTGGCAGAAGCGGGGAGTGATGTCCCTCCAACTAACACTTGATACAGCACTTCTTTCTTCCGCATCGTCAACCAATTTAAGAAGTTGCCATCCCATTCAGAAATGGAACAGGTTGCTGCTACGCTGGCTTTCACCGAAGAGTAGTCAAAACTATTGGAGCTTGTTACATAACAGCGGAGTTGATCGAACATACCGTAGTAGGATTTCGTAGAGTCAAAGACATCACTTGGGGACGCCGTCGTGGCAGCATTAATGACTGCTCCGGCCTGGTCAACGGAGGCCAAGTCGACTCCAGGTCCTGTTCCATCATCAAAGGTAACGTTCGCGGCATACTTACTTTGAGTCGGGGTCCCAGTCTTAAACGAAATGGGGTAGTGATGATTGGTTCCTGCATAAGCCGCAGGGAGAACTTTATTACCCATATCCACCATGAATAAAATATTGGGCGGAACCGTTTGATTTAAAAAATTGGGATAGGCCGTGTAATCAGCCATGGTTTGAGCCAAAACCGGCCCAGGTGCCAACAGTCCAAACAGACATAAGGCTGCGTAGAAAATGTTCCACTGGCGTTTCATAACAACCTCTTGGTTCATAGTTGAATCCGATTAAAATAGGGATCTAACCCCTTTGAGGTAACCCAAATAGGCAAGTGCTATGCCGAGAGTGGGAAAATTTTTGTTTCTATTTTTAACTATATGAAATATAGATAGTTTTTAATTAGGCCTGTTAAGTAGAGGGAGAATTTTTTTGAAAAAACCCCAGTGAGTGAAAAAGTCGGTAGGCTGATGCAACATCGGATGATCAAACTTGAACAAACTTGAAACAAAATTTTGAAAGTTCTTTTATAAGTCAAGATGTTAGTAATTAACCCGATTAAGAACGTCTAAGTAAAATTGGATCTGGTTATGAGAATTCTTTAACAAAGTGAGGAGACTCAGATAAAAAAGAAAAGCCCCTTGAGCTTCTCAAAAGTTGCTCAAGGGGCCCTTGGTAACCACCCAGTCTTTTATCTACGACTTAACTTCGTACATCATACCAAGAGAGAAACCGACTAGTCATAATCTGGGTAATGACATCGGTACCGAAGACCTGTCCAAGGGAGTTTTGGGTAAAGATCCCTGCCTGCCCTTGTCCACCACCCTTTCCGATGTGGACCACCGCCTCGGTAGCAAGCCCCTGACCAAGGCTGGCGACACGATTCACGTTTTTCGTGGTTGTCCCGTTAGTACCGACCACGGGCGTCTCGTTGGCAGATCCTGTTTTATAGAAAAGCGCATACAGCCGGCTTTCCCCGGTGACTAAACAGACATCCGTATGGGCTGTCGGTGTATAGGTTGGGAAGAAGACAATCCCGCCAAAGATGAGCGGTCGAGACAGCGCACGTTCACCAGATTTAGGCAAGGTTGTATACCATCCATCTTTAGACGCCACATGGGCTACCAAAGACTGGAAGGTACTCACTCCACTGGGGCCACCTGTTACTTGATCGGTCCCTGCGCCACAGGTTCCCGTACCAACTATACAAACGGTGGTTGTGGACATATCCACCAAGTCATTGGGATGACATTTATCTCGATCGCCATCTGCCTCTGTGCAGACGTTATTCATCACCGAGTCCTTGACTCCAACAAAGTATTGCGTATCCGTATTCGTCTTATCCACATTGTCGTAATACCGACCGGTTCCGACGAATACCCAAACCTTATTGGCATCATCAATCGCAACACCCGGTGTGACGGAAACAGGTCCGAGGTTATGGGTCCCACTTGTTGGGAAATTCTCCAGCAAGTCTGTTGGAGTTCGATCGGAACCATCCCGAATCCCCCATGTCCCCGTACTACAGGGATTGGTAGGACACTGGGTGGTGAGCCGATATAATTTCCCTCGCCAAGGAGGACTGTTGTCATCTATGGTACCGCCCATATAGGTGACATCCACACGATAATCAAAGTTTTGGTCGATCGTGATGGTATTCCCCATAAAGGCACCATCGACTGACGCACTTGTGGGTTGGGTTGGCATCGTCGTGACATTTGCGTTCCCAACTCCTGGGCCCTTCGCAAGATCGATGGCATAGGTGTTTCCAGCCTGTAGAGTCGTTCCACCATATCCCGTAGGGCCTGATCCTACGATCATATACCACTTGGCTTGGGTGTTATCAAAAATGTCGGCGGTGGCTTTTGGATGGACACGAAGCATTGAAGGAGTTGTCGTGGTCAACCCTAAGTCAGAAGACGAAAAACTCCACAACAAGACCGGGTCTTTTTCTGGATTGGTAATATCGAGGACAAAAAAGGCGCTATAGAAACTTCTGGTGGTATTAGCCGTTCCACTATCACCATCGAAGTCTCCTGTCAGGGTCATAGCAGGCCCATTGGCCGCAGGACAATTTCCACAACTTCCGCCAAAACGAAATCCTCCCATGAGGATCGTGCCCCAGCCATTGGGGTGATCGGCATCGGGGGTAAAGATGCGAACATCCGTTACCTTCGGCGTCAAGTCCACATAATAGACATGGGTATAGTTGGGATCCGCCAACCATTTGAGATGGGGAAGCAGTTCTTGTGGAATAAATCCCCAGAGTTCCTTCCCTAATGGATGGGATGTCTCTCCATTATCACCTGTGAGGTTAAACCAGCCATGCTCAATCTTGCCGCTCGTTAAGGGATCATCGCCACGTTTGAAGAATCCGGCATTAAAGGCATGGAGCATGCCGTCGTTGGCTCCGACATAAGCCATCTGGCGACGATTCCTATATTTTGTAAAAAAGGCTGTATAGGAAGAATCACCATAAAGCACGTCATATCGTTGGGTAGGCGCTCCTACCACAATCGGCTGAGCATAGATCGAATCACCTAACTTCCAAACGTTGAGAGAGCCACCCACCGTAAGTCGACGATCCCGCAATCCGGTAATATGATCCCCTCGGGTAAAATTAATGAGGTTATTTGTATCAAAGGGAGCCGCACCAGGATTAAGATAGGCTGCCAATTTCGAGGCATTGCCTGTGTTAAAGGCAATTTGTTCGCTTCCTTCGACAGTTTGATTATTATTGAGGTCAACCCAGGTGATCAAATTTCTATTGGCGGAGGGCGTCAAGGCGAGCTTACTCCCCGCTTCCCACACTCCTTTGAGACTCTTCATATCTCCTGTTCCAATGGGAGCAACCGTATCGGCCACGCCATCCTGATCGGCATCTTCAAACCGATCAACATACACCGTATTATTCCCGGCATCGAAACGCGAGACGATAATATTGTCATCGTTATAGACCAAACGGCCATCGCCGTTGGTATCTTCCCGAAGATTGCCAAACTTATCTAAGAAAATACCTGCTGTGTAGCCGGTCCAGTTAATTTCTCTGGCACCTTCAAAGGTTTGCGGGAAAAAGAAGGATTGATACAGGGCACCTTCACCCGTGGAAGAAGACGCGAGCACCGACACCGAAGATCCAGCCGTGCTTCGTTGCAGAATGCTGGTAATGGCCGCCAATAACCTTGCCCGTAATTGAAAGGCATCACTCGATTCAAAGTAGGTATCGGGCACTCCATCCGGTGTCGCGGCCCCGGTTAAATTATTCACTTCATCCCATTCTTCTACCAAGTCCGGTTTATTATTCCCGTTCTTATCTTTAAAGCCCCCACCCTTGGCGGCGGACTGTAATAATTCAGACCCGCTTCCAAAGGCAAAAAATGTGTAGACATTGATATTCTGGGTACCAGCCAGATCGTTACCGGCTTCATTGATGACGGGAATAGTTCCCTGGCGTAAATCGTTCGTATGGGCCCAATAGGCCACATCATCTAAAAAGTGAGAACCGTTATTTGGATAGTCGGTACGGTGTCCTGCACAACCAGCTCCCGTACAATGGGCACCATGCACATCCTTGTCATGGGCATAATCTTGAAGCGCGAGCGGAATATTATCATCCTCCGTAGATTCTCCATCCGTAAAGATCAAGACAAAGGATTTACAGCAGGTCACAAATTGAGCGGTACTCGCCCAATCAGGTTTCGTAAAATAATAGGGGTCTTTATTGGTGACGTTACTTGAAAAGTCCGAATTGTGGTACGCAGGGGGAATTTGGGCTATATACCGACTCGCTTCATACATGGACTCAGCCAGAGGCGTCCATGTTTCCGGCGTGGTGGTTTCAATGGCATTCACCATATCCACGACATTATCCCCCACTCCGGATAATACCTTTCCACCTTCAGAATCACCGCTGAACTCCATCAGGCCGAATCTGGCCTTATTCCCCACTTCTTGAATCACACCTGCGGCACCCACTAAATCATCGATGATAATGTTCCATTGCGTTTCAACATAACTATCATCAGTTGCATCGTTTTCCTTCACCCCGCCAACCCCACTCGTAGTTCCCTTGTCACAGGCTGCCCCCGTAGGGATTCTTGAATCGTTATCCAGACAAAAATTCCCTGCAAAGGAGCCTGAGCCTTTTAAATGAAAATAGAGATCTTTTCCTATGGCAGGTAATTGAGCGGCCGGAATTCGATCAACTGCATAGGCTCTCGACACCCCTTGGGTTTGGTCATGGCAGCAAGCACTATTATGGAAGTCTTTCTGTCCTAAGAGACGTGAACAATTACCCGTCGTTCCATTTCGGCTCCCAGCTACACAGTTTCCCCCGATCATGACCCACTTGACGACATCAATGCGCCGCATGGTCCCGAAATTGAGCAGGTTCCCTGACCATCTGTAAGTCCCAACCGTACAGGTACCAGGGGTTGCAGGATTGGGGGTGGCTCCATCTGGTACAAAACGTCCGGTGTCATACTTGTAACATTCATAGGGATCAAACAGCCCAAAGTAGACCGTGTTCGGATTGAAGGCATTCGGCTTGGTGACCGGGTTGGCTGCATCAATCTCCCCTTTATAGTCATAGGCCATATTATTCATACTGCCGGAATTATCAAGGACGAGCAGCACGTTTGGGGGGACCGATGAATCAACGGCAAAGGGTGGGGCCGAGGTATAATCGGCCATTACCTGAGCCTGGGCTTCTCCAGGAACCCAACTTCCTATTCCCAACAGCAGTACCGTGATCATTATGGTTAGGCTGTGACGTGTCATGACATCGACCCCTTTCATCCAACGCCTCACTGAATTTTTCATGTGTAATAGCATCATCGTTACCGAGCCAATCGAATAATTAATTGGTCCACTTTTCCCTGTTTCAAATGATATTGAATTTTGATCCCCGTCCTTATTTCCTGAAGCTTTCTTTCTCGTCCTTCATCATCGGCAACCGTTAACTCTTTATGAAACCCATACCTGTTCCGGTCAATTTCAATACTCTGCCCCTGAATTCCTGTCACCACTCCAGAATAAAGGGTCCCAATTGACTGGTAAGAGGCACCTTCATCGGAAAAAGCAGTTATAGGAGGAACAACGGCGAGACAGAAGACTAAGACGATCAAATACCCTAATTTTTGAATGATATGTTTCGTTTGATTCTGTTGCCTATTGGATCCCATCATTTCCTCAATCCTCCTACTAGGTTGGATCACTGCACCTTTCTGTATGGCAAAGGACGTGCCACTGGCCCCCTTCATGAACAGTTTTACAAGATATTGTTTTTAAATGTTTTTTTATGATTTTTCTCCAATTTTTTTTGCGCATTTTTGAACAGAAGACATTACCCGACAAGCAGGGACAACATTTTGTCGCTAATCAAATGGCTACATCTTGACGAACTGGCCCATCTATAAGGATAGCTGGAATATTTCATTTGGGAAGGGAGATACCCGGTACAAAACCAGGCAAGGCAAAAGTCGTCCAGACACCTTCTCGGGAATATGTTGTCCTAGGGGTCAGCTTGGACGGTAAATAATGATCTGGAGTACAGAAGCTTAAACGAGCATCCCTCACAGATGAGAAGGTCCGTGAGGGATACTACTGGTGAGAGGTCTTGAGAATTAATCGCGCGGTTCGTGCCAGGTCAAGAAACGACTGACAAATGCGGCAGCCGTTCGCACCTCTGAGCATCCCACCTCCCCTTGAGAGTTTTGAGAACAAACTTGGGCCTGACCATTCTCGCTCCCCATGCCGATATGAACTCCTGTTTCGGTCGTCAGTCCTGGCCCTTGGTCAATCTTTTTATTAATGTGCTTATTTGACCCGGAAGTGGTTGTCCCAATGATGGGTGTGGAATACGCCGACCCCGTTCGGTAGTACAACGCATAGAGCGAACTATTTCCCGTTGCAGAACAGACATCACTCGTTGGGGTAAAGGTTGGGAAAAAGACGATCCCGGCAAAGACCAATGGCCGAGCCAAGGAACGTTCTCCCGAACTCAGAGTCATATACCAACCATCTTTTGCGGCCACGGCATTGATCAGCGAGGGGAAGTCGTTGACGCCTGAGGGCCCTCCCGTAACTTGATTGGTACTCGACCCGCAGGTCCCCACCCCCAACACACAGACCACTACCCCAGTGACATCAACGAGATCTTCATCTCGGCAATCCGTTTGATCCGTCTCCGAACATTGGGCATTCAACACGGAATCTTTCACTCCAATAAAATATTGCTGGTCAATGTTGGTTTTGTCACTTTGACTAAAATATCGTCCCGTGCCTGCAAAGACCCACAATTGGTTACTATCATCGAGGGCCACCGCTGGCGAAGCCACCGTCGGTCCAAACGGATTGACTCCAATTGCCGCCACGATCTCGCTCGCCCCACGGATTCCGCTGGCTGGCACCCCCCAACTATTCGTGGAGCAAGGGACCACAACACATTCATGCATGGTTAGTCGATGGAGCTTTCCTTCCCATGGTGCGAAGCCATCATCGAGGATACTCCCCATATACACCACCTCCACTCGGTAGTCTAAATCTCGATCGATCGAGAGGGGAGTTCCCATAAGGGAATTTGCCGTTTCTCCGACTAATTTGGTCACGCTGGTGCCAGTGGATGCAAGGTCCAAGGCATAGAGATTCCCAGCTTGGGTCGAGCCCACGTCATATCCCGTCGGCCCAGATCCCATCACCATAAACCACTTCGCATTCGTATTATCAATAATCCCATCAGCTTTCGGACTTACCCGCAACATTGAGGGAACCGTCGTGGTCAAACCTAAATCCGCAGACGAGAAGCTATGGAGGAGGACCGGATCTTTTTCTGGATTGGTGATATCCAACACAAAGTAGGCACTAAAAAAATCTCGAGTATCATCAAGGTCGGTGGTGTCTCCATCGTTGTTAAAATCGGCATTGATGGTCGTCGCCGTTGCACCGGTCCCGCTTGTACAATTCCCGCAACTCCCCCCAAGTCGAAACCCGCCCATGAGGATCGTGCCCCAGCCATTGGGATGATCCGCATCTGGGGTAAAAATTCGTGCATCGGTTACTTTGGGTTTCAAATCGACATAATACACATGCGTATAGTTCGGATCGGCAAGCCATCGCAGATGAGGCAAGAGCTCTTGCGGGATAAAACCCCAGAGTTCGTCTCCTAATTGGGGACCACCACTATTGTCAGTCGGAGTCCGGGTAAACCAACCATGTTCCACCTTTGTCGCCGTCGCAGGATTGTCACCACGATGGTAATAGCCTGCGTTAAAGGCATGGAGCATGCCATCGTTCGCTCCTACATAGGCCACTTGGCGACGATTTTTATACTGGGCAAAAAATGCCGTATAGGAGGAATCCCCATAGATCACATCAAACCGTTGTGTGGGTGCCCCGACCACCACCGGAGGGGCATGAATCGCATCACCAAACTTCCAAACATTCAGACTGCCCCCGACGGTAAGACGTCGATCTCGCAGTCCCGTGACATGATCTCCGCGTATAAAGTTAATGAGATTCGCTGCGGTAAAGGGAGCCGCACCGGCTTGGAGGTAGGGCGTTAATTCAGTTAATTTCGAAGTTGAAAAGACGATCTGTTCTCCCGTATCGACATCTCCATCATAGTCCGTATCCAACCATGTAAGGACCTTTCGGGACCCGGATGTTTTTAAGGCTAACCGCTCGCCCGCTTCCCAAATACTCGAGGCATCTTTCAAGCTGGCATTTCCACTAGGCATGGCCGTATCAGGTTTGCCATCGGCATTTCCGTCATCATATCGGTCGAGAACAACTTCATTGATACCACTATCAAACCGCATCCGGATGATCTGATCTTCCTGATAGACCAGAGCCCCATCAGCATTGGAGTCTTCACGGAGATTCCCAAAGGCATCGATGAAGAATCCTTGGGTAAACCCAGCCCACCTCACTTCTTTTGATCCTTCAAAAATACTGGGGAAGAAAAAGGACTGATAGATCGCACCTTCACCTGTTGACGATGAGGCAAGCACCGAGGCTGATGACCCTGACCCACTTTGCTTGAGAATATTATTCACCGCATAGGATAGTTGAGCTTTGATTTCATCGACGTTATCCGATTCAAAATAGGTATCGGGGATGCCATCGGCACCAAAGGCTCCTGTGGCATTGTTGACCGTGTCATACTCATCAATGAGGGGATCAAACTGATTATTCCCATTTTTATCTTTAAAGGCACCAAGCTTGGCCGTGAGTTTCAGGAGTTCCCTCCCACTACTTCCACCGAAAGCATTAAAGGAATAGACCGTCACATTTTGTTTGCCTGGGATATCATGTCCAGTCTCATTAATCACCGGCACGGTGCCTTGCCGTAGATCATGGATATGTCCCCAATAGGCCAACCCGGCGAGGTCATAATCGTCGAGATCAATGCCACAACAATTAGGCCCCCTAACGCTCTGGGCATAATCAACTAACGGTGTAGGGAGAAACGATTGACTATTGGGAGATCCATCTGTGAACAAGATTATATAATTCTGACAGCAATCAACTCGTTGACTGGAGCTCATCCAGGCCGGGGAATGGTCACTCCCAAAAAAATAAGGGTCACGGCCGCAGGCACCTGCTATATAGCCCGAGGGACAGGTCTCCGTCCCTGTTAAGACGTCAATTTCTCCAGGACCGAGTGATCCTCCTCCACTCGAACCAAGAGCACCTGCAGGAGAAAAGGCTTGGGTATGGAAGGCTGTGCTCCCAGCTTCTCCGATTTGAGCCATATAGCGGAGCCCCTCGTAGAGAGCTTCAACGAGTGGAGTCCCTGCAATATGGTAAGCCTCATCCACAGCATCGATCATCGCCGCTTGGTTATGATTAAACGTTTCAACTCCTGTCCCAAGCCAATCCCGGTTTTGCCGAGATCCAATAGGAGTGACTAGGCGACCCTTTGCAGAAGTCTCAAAAATCATGAGTCCCATACGGGCCCGAGCGCCCACCTGCTGAATGACGCCCTCAGGGTCATCGACATACGAGACTCTGATAAAGAACTGTTGTTCATTGTAGCTATCGGTATCGTCCGCCACTTCTCCTGGATCCACAATATTATCGCTATTTGCATCGATCCACTGTGAGCCATGGCAGGTTGTTCCAGTTTCAATTGGTGGGACCGCATCGTTGTCCGTACAAAAGGATCCGCCCATGCCGGAGACTCCGCCTCGAAAATGGAAACGCATTTCCGTTCCTACCCCGGTCTGCACGGTCGCAGGCACACGTCCATTCAATTGGTTGACGCCGTCACCTGTCGCCACCTGGTCCGTCGTTTTATGCCCTCCTGTTCCGCCATAATCCGACGTCCAGACTTGTTGATTCACAAAGGTCTTTTTGGCCGGTGACCCACTCGGCAAACACACACCGTCCGCATCTCGATTTCCCGTAACATTTGTCGCGGTATTTATGCAGGACCCACCATGCATGGCTAACTTGGCAGCATCGAATCGTTTGGTGGTCGCCCAATTGAGAAAATTTCCATCCCAAAGGTGATTCCCACCGCCGGCGGTTTGATCGCAACGTCTCTCAACCAATCCATTGTCCTTGGTGACAGACGGATCGAATCGTTTATTGGTGGCATCGTAAATGTAACAGACCAAGGGATCGAAGAGGCCTCCATATTGTTGTGTTTCGGTCCAATTTCCTCCACTGATCGCATTGGCCGCAAAGGTAGACATACTACTGGAGGCATCCAACAAGAAGAGAATGTTAGGCGTCACCACTTCGCTGACGAATTGGGGTTGGGCTGTGTAATCACTCATGGATACTTGGGCATGCGCTGCTTGTGGACTCGACCACAAACTTACGAACGCCAACGTTGCAAGTAATGTTTGTAATGGGTGTTTCATACCGGATCCCCTTGGTAATGTAGTGCTAACGTCTCCAATTCATAGATTCTTCTTAACTCAATCCTCGTTATTCAAAGCCCTCCCTCTGGGTGGCAGCAATTCCCCTTCTTAGATCCTGCTCAATAGCCTGGAGAACCCGCCTTGCTATCTACTTTACCAAGGACTTGCGAGGTGTAAATCCTACTGAAGAGTCCCCTCCGATGAGGGGATAAGGCAGTTTGACTGGCAAGAAAATTGTCTGGAGCCCTGGGAGGGAGCCAGAAGAAACGAATAAGGCAGTCTCCCCTTCCGTAAAAGATATCTGGAAAAGGAGCCTGCCTTTTTATATTGCGGTTGTCTTTTTTGCTACGTACCTATCAGTCTCTTGGCTCATGCCACGTGAGGAATCGACTCACAAATTTTGCTGTCATCTGCACCTTGGTACATCCGACCTCACCTTGTGAATTCTGGGAACAAACTTGCGCTTGCCCATTTTCACTACCTATCCCGATATGTACCCCGGACTCAGTCGAGAGGCCAGGACCTTGGTCAATTTTCTTATTGACAACCTTATTGGAACCAGATGGGGTCGTCCCCACAACGGGCGTGGAGTAGGCCGTCCCCGTTCTGTAATATAAGGCATAGAGTGAACTATTTCCTGTCGACGCACAGGGATCATTCGTCGGAGTAAAGGTCGGGAAGAATACAATACCAGCAAATACCAATGGACGTGTTAATGCTCGTTCTCCGGTACCTAACGCTGAATACCAACCGTCTTTAGCGGCTACGGCTGAGATCAAGCCAGAAAAACCTGTCACTCCCGACACGCCTGTAACTTGATCAGTGGAGGTTCCGCAGGTTCCCACTCCCAAGACACAGACCACGGCACCTGTTACATTTAGCAGGTCATTATTCTGACAATTGGTCTGGTCCGATTCCGTACAGAGTCCATTCAACACAGAATCCTTGACTCCAATAAAATGTTGGGGATCGGTATTCGTCTTGTCACTCAGATTGAAATACCGACCAGTGCCTCCAAAGACCCAGACTTGATTACTGTCATCCAATGCCACGGAGGGGGAGGCAACCATAGGTCCCATGGAATTTCCCCCCACTTCATCGAGCACTTCACTGGCTCCTCGCTTGGTACTGACAGAAACCCCCCATGTATTCGTTGAGCAGGGGGTGGCCACACAGTCATTCATCGTCAGTCGATGGAGCTTCCCTTCCCAGGGAAGACTCCCATCATCCAACATACTTCCCATATATGCCACTTCCACACGATAGTCCAAATCCCGATCAATAGACAGGGGCGTTCCCATCACAGAGTCAGTTGTTTCTCCAACTAACGTGGTAACCGTACTGCCAGCAGAAGCCAAGTCCAATGCGTAGAGATTTCCAGCCTGTGTAGACCCCATGTCAAATCCAGTGGGACCTGATCCCACGACCATATACCATTTCGCATTGGTATTATCGATAAATCCCGCGCTTGTCGGACTCACCCGCAACATGGATGGCACCGTTGTGGTCAGTCCCAGATCAGCCGAGGAAAAACTATGCAACAACTTTGGATCCTTTTCAGGATTCGTAATATCCAATACGAAGTAGGCGCTATAGAAGCTTCGCGTATCGTCCGCATCGGTCGTATCGCCGTCATTATTAAAGTCTGCGTTGACAGTCATGGGATTTGCCCCATTTCCCCCTGTACAATTTCCACAACTCCCACCCAGCCGGAACCCTCCCATGAGGATTGTGCCCCAGCCATTTGGATGATCCGCATCCGGAGTAAAGATTCTGGCGTCCGTCACTTTGGGCTGCAAGTCGACATAATAGACGTGGGTATAGTTTGGGTCCGCAAGCCATCGTAGATGAGGTAGGAGTTCTTGCGGGATAAAACCCCAGAGTTCATCTCCTAATTGGGGGCCGCCACTATTGTCAGTCGGAGTCCGGGTGAACCAACCATGTTCCACCTTTGTCGTGGTGGCAGGATCATCCCCACGATGATAATAACCTGCGTTAAAGGCATGAAGCATGCCATCGTTCGCTCCGACATAGGCAACTTGTCGGCGGTTCTTATATTTAGTGAAAAAAGCGGTATAGGAAGAATCCCCATAGATTACGTCGAAACGTTGCGCAGGCGCACCTACCACGACTGGGGGAGCATGAATCGCATCTCCTAATTTCCAGACGTTCAAAGATCCATTGACCGTCAATTGTCGGTCACGTAGTCCCGCCACCTGATCCCCGCGAACAAAATTGATGAGATTCGTTGCCGTGAAGGGTGCGGCACTCGGCTGCAAATAAGGCGTCAACTCTGTCAAATTCGCCGTCGAAAAGGATATTTGCTCGCCACCATCGACATCTCCGTCATAGTCAGTATCCAACCAGGTGAGGAGTTTCCTGTTACTCGAGGAGGTGAGGGCCAACCGTTCACCGGCTTCCCATAAATGATTCACATCTTTTAATTCTACTGTTCCTAACGGTGTGCTGGGTGTATCTGGAGTCCCATCTTCATTGATATCAACAAACCGATCAACGAGGACTGTTTGGGATGCCGTATCAAACCGCATTTTGAGAATCGGATCATCCTTATACACCAACTTGGCATCACCATCATCTTCCCGTAAATTTCCGAAGGCATCAATCAGCAATCCTTGTGTGTATCCCACCCATTTAATTTCATTGAGTCCTTCCAAGACGCTCGGAGAGAAATAGGATTGGTACACGGCCCCCTCACCACTCGAGGAAGAAGCCAAGACTGAAAGGGAACTTCCCGCTGATGTCCTCTTCAGAATACTGACCAACGCCGAGGTCAGTTTCTTTTTCATATCCTCTCCGTTACTTGATTCAAAATACGTATCCGGAATTCCATCACTACCAGCGGCCCCCGTATCATTAATAAGTTTGTCCCATTCACCCACTTTGTCCGGCTCGTTATACCCAGCTTCTCCTACATTATCACTATCCTCAAATCCTCCGGCCTTGGCCGCGGTCATCAATAATTCCCGTCCCTCCAGACTCCCGAAAGCATAAAAGGTATAGACCGTCACGTTTTGAAATCCTGGTAAGTCATGTCCTGCTTCACCAGTGACCGGGAGGGTGCCTTGTCTGAGATCGTTGATATGTCCCCAATAGGCTACATCATCTAAAAAGTGAGACCCGGTCCCATAGTCCGTTCGATGCCCGGCACAACCAGCACCCTGACAATGGGTTCCGTGAACGACATGGGCATAATCACACAAACTTGGAGATGTAGAAGAACACAGGACCTCATCATCACTACTCGTTGGAGTTCCCTTATCATCAAGTGAGCCTCCAGGTATTGTCGAGTCTCTGGAAGATGCTCCATCCGTGAACACGATAATAAATGTTTTGCAACAGGGTACCGTGTTCGAAGGACTGGCCCAAACCGGAGCGTGATTGCTGCCAAAGAAAAAGGGATCTCGTCCACAGGTCCCACTCACATAACCGGGAGGACAAGACTCCGAACCTGTTAAGGCACTCACTTCTCCTGAACCCAACGATCCAATTCCGGATGATCCCAATGATACCCCTGGGGAATACGCTAATGGATAGACATATTGACCGGGAAAGGAGGATTGAAAGGAGGAACCAACCTGAGCCACATAGCGAATACCTTCATACAAGGCCTCAGCTAACGGGGTTGCCAAGGCGGGAAAGGTTTCTTCCAATGAATCGATCATCGCTTCCGTGTTATTTGAGAAGGTTTCAATGGTCGTGCCTTTCCAATCAATCGATTGCTGACTCCCAATAGGAACCGTGACGGTTCCTCCAATTCCAGCTGTTTCACCACTAGAATTTTGGCCGGTGAACTGCATGAGCCCGAAGCGCGCTCTCGACCCTACGTCTTGGACTACACCTGTTGGATCCACGCTCACCACCACTCTTATCGAAAAAGGTTGTTCGGCATAACTGTCCGAGTCTGCCGTAAACGTGTCAGGGGCACCATTTTTATCGAGCACATCTATGGTGCAGGCCGTCGAAGAGGTCGTGGAGTAGGGAGCATGGGGGGCGTATTCATCGTTGTCGACACAAAATGATCCGACGAGAGCAGATGGGGCACCATCATGCCAACCCAGCGGGCCGGCTTCTCCCAGAACATTTCCAGGAAGATGGAAAAATACCGAACCAGTAGCCGGGAGGAGCGCGGAAGGCATACGACCCGTCGCGCCATTCGTTCCCGTGAGCGGAACGCCCGGAGTCGATTGGTTACTACTCCAGTACGGTAATCGATGGGTCACCCCCTTCATCGTTATTTTTCCAGCCGTGGGAGGACATGTTCCATCGGCATTTCTCGTGACTGCACAGGATCCTCCAATCATGGCTTGCTTGGCTAAATCAATGCGACGGGGCGTAATCCAATTCAGAAAATTTCCATCCCAGAGTGTGCTAGAGCAGGTACTGTTAACCGAAGATTTCGCAGAACCACTTTCTTCGAAACGAGAATTCGTGTTGTCATAGGTGTAACATTTCATGGAATCAAACATGCCAGAATAGGTTTTGAAAGCCTCGGCGGGAGTATTTTGCCAAGCCGCACAGGTATTAAAATCACCACTCTGTAAATGGCATTGAGCCCTTGCACCCATACTTCCGGAGTTATCGAGGATAAAGAGCACATTTGGGGTCACCACATTCCCGGTGAAGGGAGGTGCCGATGTGTAATCAGCCATCACTTGAGCAGCCGCAGCCATCGGAAGACTCAGGGTCAATACAGTACTTGAGAGGAATAGGAAGAGAATAGATGGTTTTTGGGATTTCATAATTTCCTCCCTCTGTCTCCTTCCCTTGATTTACGGCACAAGAGAAACGGAGGCTTATCAAACCGGTCTCATACTTCTAACGGTATCAAATTATTTCCAAAGGTAAATTCCTCCGAAGGGTCCCCTCTAAAGAGGGGAGAGGAATAGGTGGGAAACTCCTTAAATCGGCCGAGTGGGATTGCATAGGGCCTAGACAAAAACAAGTACCCTTGTTCACCATTTACAGAGCCTTCTGGCAACCCTCTGACGTAAAGGTACAGGAGTAAACTCCGCTTAATCTGGTAAAGGTTCCCGTCGCATTGTTGGTGGCCAAACAATTAATCCGATAAATAATATCGGTATTCCCGGTGGCCGCTTCATCAAATGCTTGAGAGGCTCCAGGTTTGGGTTGGACATACAACCGATCAATGTCTCCATTGACCGAATAGTTATTGATATTCAGGACGAGGTTGGGGTCAACGGCCGGATCATCGGGGTTGTTGGTCATCATCGTTCCCGAACCGTTGGGTTGACCAAACAACTCCTGGTTTAATGTGGCATGGTTTGCATCTGGAACGGGTCCTCCATTCCCGGCATCAAAGGCGGTAGGAAGGGATCCACCCGAATCGACGTCCAAGGCCTGTTGAATAATTTGCACCGACGTATTGAGACAGGACTCTGCTGCAGTGACGGAGGCTTCACTTGCTCGACCAAACCCCGCCATCCGTCCCTCCATACCGGTAATCGTGATGGCTGCGATGCCCAAGATAGTCATCACAATCATCAACATGATGGAGGTAATCATGGCCACGCCTCGTTGGTCTTGCAAAACCATGAATACCTCTCTCTTGTGACTGAATGTATTCATCATCATTTATGATCCTATGTTTCTGGCTTTTACCGTTCGAACAAGGACACGGCGCCGTTCTTGTTGATAGGCTGCAAGGTTAAACCCGGGATCCCCCGGCACTGCAGGATTATGGTCACTCAAGACAATAGGATTCGGAGTACTGACCGCTCGGGTATTCGTTGATTCATTAAATCCGGTATCAGCACGAACTTGGCGAGCCAACACATTGATTTGAATCATTCGTATTTTATCCGGAGTCATGGGAAGACCGGTCCAGGTGGTATTCGTCATGAAGTCACCGATATCAAAGGTACCAGAGGCGTTCAGATCGTCTGGAATCCCATCGGCCACCCCACCATTGATCGCCGCGCTGCACGCATCGCAGGCGTAGGCCATTTGAATGTCTTCGATCCCGGACACCACTTCGACGCAATTGTTCGGCAGCCCCAAATTACAGTCCAGGTTGTTAAAGGGCGGAGCAATGTCGGCGACACCGCGAACGAGACAGGGAGTCCCTCCGCCGCAAGCTCCCGCATTCGGATCACCATTTCGGATGACTTGATAGGTCACGCATTGAAGCAAGAAAATTTGTGTACCTGCAGGAAACACCTTCGGGGCCCCAATCTCATCTTGTAACGATAAGGTATCCCCTGCAATAACCGAGACGACAGCCGAGACCGCCCCGCCTATGGAAATTGTTGAAACATTTCCTCCCTGCAGTCCACTTGCCACCATATCAGCAACAGCACCTGGCCTCAGAGGAATGACAATACCTGATCCACCTCCAAAGGGGCCTGGCATCGTTGCGTTAAGTTCCCATAAGGGACCCACCGCCGCATTGGAATTGGAAATGGGGAGTACGAGACTCACCCGATCAGGTCCCGTATCCGCTCCACCAGGGGCATTATCACTCGGCACCAACGGTGCCGCAGCGCCCCCTACCGTACAGGCCCCAACTGGGGTCGTCATCCCAAACCCCGCCAGCTTAAAATCGCGAGCGAGTAACTCCATGGCAATACGGGAATTGGATTGCGTGTCTGCCACCTGCTCATTGACCCTTGTGGCCTTTTGACTCCCAATCACAGCCGTATATCCAGCTGCTGAAATAATAGCCGCAACGACAAGGGCCAACATCATTTCAATGATGGTAAAACCTTGTTGGCTGATCGCTCTCTTCAACTGTCCACGCTTAAGGGAATATGTCATTGGCTCTTTCAATTCCTGAAAAAGAAGATTACGGTGGAGTGACAATGGTTCGTAATGTCACTCGTGCCAAGCGACTGGTCTTTTGAAGATTGCCACCCAATCCATGGGCTTGGGTAAACCAGAATACCGTGACCGCTACATTGGTTTGATTCAACGCTGCGGGCGTTAATGGAGCAACCGTACCCATTGCCGTCCCAAAGGGATTATTAATAGGAGTCACCACCCCCGTAGGATCGACCACCACGACGCTTCCTTGAGCATTTCCAAGACTGGAATTGGTGATATTGGCCTGCCATTGAATACAGTCTCCACGTGAAGTCGGTCGTGGGGGAGGTGCGCCCGCAGGAGAGTTCGGACAAGGATTCCCTGAGGCAGTATCAATCCCGGCATAGGCATCAACATTTTGTTTATTAAACTGAATCCGTTCGATCATCTCCGTCGCCAGACTGGTAGCTTGCCCCATTTCATTGGCATCCACGTTGTACACTAAGGCGATCGCCTGCATACCCGCCAGGGCTAACATCCCGATGGTCAAAATTACCAAGGCCATCATACTTTCAAGGAGTGTGAATCCTTTTTGTCCGGTCATATGTTGCCGATTTCGTATCACGTTAGACATCCTCTACCATAAACGTGAGTCTATGTTGTCAGTGATTACGTACAGGTTGCTTGCGGGCAATAATTGACTCGGCCCCCTGGGGTGACGACAACGGAATGGACCGTTCCCTCCGAATCAGTAAGGGTGATTAATTGGTTTGCATTTCCTCCACCCTGACGAAGCCCCAACGCATTAAATGAAATGGGGCCTCCTGTAAAGCCCACAATTTCTTCATCCAAGGTTTCTGCCTGAAACACACCACCGCTTGAATATTGGACATGGCCTCCGACGAGATTCAAGGTAACAACGACTGTTTGGTTTCTGCCCATTGCCGCGGTCCTGGCGAGTTTTAAAAAACTCGACAATTCCACCGTTCCCTGTTTCAAGGACGTTCCAGAGATCATCCTCAAAAACGACGGCCCGGCCAACATGACCGCTGCGGTGATGATAAAAAGAATGATGGCGATCTCAATAAGGGTAAATCCCTTGCTGCCTTTCATGTTACTCCTCTAGCTAATGTCCATGGTGACCCGGTGACGTCCTAACGCCATATAACCTACCTAGACGGAACCACATTCATATCAGCAAGTGATGTGCCTTTGGTGCATTCCTACCATTGGAGGGCACAACCTATTGAAGTTTTTTGTTTTTCTTTATTTTTTGGAGGAGGATAAGGAACGGAAAAGAACAAAATGGGGACAAAATTTGTCACTTCACCTGTCAATTATTTGACATTCCACAAGAAAATTCTCATAACTTCATTGGATTGAAACCTGGCGATATTCTCTTTTTTAAAGTAATTTGGCTCTTGCCTAATACCACTCATGCCATGTACCTGGAGCCAGAAAAACGAGGGGGACTCCCCTAAAGTGTCCCTGAGCAAAATCATGGTCATACCAAATTTCTATCGCGGTCCCGGATGAAGCGATCGTACGAACGCCACCGCCTACGATCACCGCTCCAAATACACGCGGATTACTTTTAAAAGTTAAATCACCCGCAACGGACAGGACCCCTTGAAGATGGATCCGACTCAAAGGCACCGCGACTTGAGCTTGAGTTATCGGGTCAGGAGGACTCCAGACATTGAGTGCCTCTCCCCTCCCCTTCGGATGCCAATGTACATGTGCATTGATAATGACAATGCCTTCGATGTACTCGCTTGTGAGGGTCAGTTGACCTAAATTCGTGGGGTTGGGTGGTTGTTGGTCCAGGGTATCAATGAAAATGAGCCCTCGATGGTCTCCAACGGTCTGTGAGCCGAGAACAAGGTTCGGATCTTTTCCCACTCCGCTAGAACTGGCCGAGGAGTCATAGAGTAGCCCATCGCTTCCAAGAACATAATAATGACCTTCCTGGAGGGCAACGTGTTTCATCCGTGCATAATCCCAAGCATCGGGATGCACTCCTGGAACAGGATCTTGATTCTCATACATATTCAATCCCAGGGAGACGTTCGACCCAGCAGATGACGTCACCAGAATGTTCCCTCCCGCAATGAGATCAAACCATCGATCTTCCGGGCTACTCATCTGTCGATAAGAACGCCCATCGATGGTCCCCAAAATTGTTTTGGTAGGGATAAAAACAGGAGATCCAATATGCACATCATTTTTAACCTTCAGGTCTCCCCAATGAACTTCAATCGGAAGTGGCGCTATGCTTCCCGGACCACTTGGCACGCCAGAATTTTGATGAATCATTGCACCCATCGAGATGGGTGGAATACGGCTGGCCCCCAGTTGTACTGTCACCGTCCGGCCGATTCCTTTGCGTTCAGCTTCAATCATTACGCTAGAGAGCAACCCCTTCCGAATAGGTTGATACATTCGAAGATTCACAATGCTCCCATCACGCGCTAATCCTCGCAACCACCCCGTTTTGACATCATTCAGTAGTATTTGATCCACAGGATTCGATGCTTGGAGGATGAGATCTGGTTGCTGAGGCGTTCCGGTAAACTGAGAAGTCCCTTGTGCCGAAAAAAATGAAGGACCATATCCGGGAAGCCTGTATTGTTTGGTCAGTCTATGTTTCGCAGGGTGCGTGATTCGAAAGTCGGAATCGTGAAACCATCGCTGGATCAAGGCAATTCCCGACTCTGCCAGATAGCGGGCGGAAATAGCCTTCCTGACTGAGTCAGCGCTTCGTATTTCTTGTGTTGCGACGACGAGGGAACCGATCCCTAAAACCATAAGCATGGTGACGATCAAAATCGTCCCAAGCAACGCCGCCCCCTGTTGGTCAAACCCTCGTTTTGAGTTCTCCATCTCTCTACTCCTTGCACCTCCCGACTCACCCTCGTAACGCGACTCCTGTATGAATGATACGAGATTGATGCCCGATCGCGATATCAAGCATGACTCGCGAGACCTCCCCCGGATTGTTCGTGAGCAATCCTTCATCAGTGAAATATTTCAGATGAAAATGTGAGAGTGGACTAATCAAAGAATGGCTACCACCCCCCACTTGTCGCATCAGGCTTGAACGACCTTGACGATCTCTTCCTTGGTAATACCGAATAAAACGCAGTTCAATTATCTGACTCCCTAATGGGAAAGGACGCCCTAAGGCCGACTCAATGGTTAACCTGTTGCGTACTCCATTGGTCGCTAATCGAGCTTTGGCACAGTCCGTTACGTGGCAAACCAGTAGATGTCGCCCTTTCTTCCATCCACGACTACTCATCACCGGTAACTGCAAATCCGTGCCTTGAATGGGAAGTCGAAGGGTGGTGGACCTTCCATCGAGGTTGGCCCAAAAGGACACCTCGGTCTGTTCCGCCGTCATCAACCAGGGTCCAGTATTAAAGGGACCTTCCCCAGTCAACCGCAACTCTTCTTTTAAAACCTGAAGGCCAATTCGCAGTTCCTGTTGTTGGGTCATGGCGTTCTGTTGGTCAATGAATTTTTGTTGAAAGACATGTAACCCTTGCATACTGGCTGAGAGAATGAGTAGGCTCATAACAAGCGCGACCAGAAGTTCTACCAACGTCGTACCACGACTTGTGCCAATCCTTCCCCATGGCTCAGAAAGCCTCGCTCGGACAGGCTGCATCATTTCAAGGGTCTCTCCCGAGAGGAGCCTTTTTTTCAAAGACGGCCTGCATGTGCTCTCTCGTTGTTGTGTACGTGCCTTGTCCATTACTGTTTCCCCACGAATCGTGGATTGGTCCGAATGAATCCCATCCGGACCGTTTTCACTTTTCCATCGATGGTTTTCGCACGTGCCACGCCTTCTATATGCACGCTCCCTACCTTCCCAAGAGGCCCCGGATGGGATAATGCAATCGTCCATACCAGTTGCACGTCATCGATAATCGTTTCAGCTGTATACGTCCCATCACCTGCCTTCGCATCCCATCCCTGGCCATCATCCAACATGGAGAGTTCTGTCACTCCATCACCATCAAGATCATCCATGAGTAATTCTTTCCATCCCCCCGTTCGTTTTGCTTCGAGCCTCGACTCCAACAAGGCCAGCGCCTTGGATTGCACCCACCCACTTGATTCACCCTGTGCGGCCCACTGAAACATACTCACCGTTCCCATGACACCCAGGGCGAGGATGGTTGATGCCACCAGGGTTTCGATCACCGTCAAGCCCTCGTTCCCATCAAAGCCATGCCCTGTTGAGGGAAAATGCGTCTCTATTAAAAAATTTGATCGCATAGTGTTCATGGTGGTTCCTTCAATTCATTCGAACCCGTCCTGTTAAGCTAACGGTCAAGGCAACCTGTTGCCCACGACGATCCTGAAGCAAAATGGTTGTTGGAGTGGCTGTTCGCCCACTCGGATAAAAGACGACATGAAAACCCTTTGAAAGACTTTTGACCACAATGCCCTTCTTTGAAAAATCATACTGCCGTAAAGGACGTCCGTTTTGACGAAACCGCTCTGTCCGGGCATGACTGCCCCCCACATCAAACCTAACCGAAATCGGTTCTCGCCTGATCACTGCCCATTGCCTTGCGATTCGTAACTCCAAGGCGATATTCTTCTTCACGGCCGCCAGTCGATTCGTCATGGACCCACCCCAGAATGCCTCTCCGGTCATCAACGCAGTTATTCCAACAATTCCCAATACGATTAAGACCTCTAGGAGACTCCTCCCCATTCGCTCATTTAATCTTGTGTATGTGGATATCGTTGTGACCCAGCCCATCTCATTTCCACTGCTCGGATGAATGTTCGTTCGGTTAGGGGGAGGTATTCCAATAATCATTCCTTTTCGGTTTGATGAAATTGTTTCTTCATTCCTATGGGCAAGGATGAGTTGTAGAAACTGCATCTGCCTGAAATGACAAAGAAAGTGGCGACAATCGAAAAAGGCAGCCTCTTCCTCTTTTCAGAACCACAAGTAGGTGAGAGAAGATTAATGTTTCTGTTCAGATACGACTTCGCATCGGATGAGATACGGAAGAGAATAAAGTGAGAAGGTTAGGCAAAGCACAGGAGGGTAAGATTAACGAGCCGCTACAAGAAAACCGGCATACCAATTAAATAAATCGTGATAGAAAAACAAAGCAACGATTGCACCCAGCGCAAGGAATGGACCAAAGGGTAGATATTGTTCTCGCTGCATTACCTTACTGGCAATGAGTCCAATTCCAACGATGGAGCCGATGAACGCGCCCACGAGTACCGTAAGAAGGGTTGGCTTCCAACCTAAAAAGGCCCCAATCATCGCAAGTAATTTTATATCGCCTCCACCCATTCCTTCTTTTCCAAACAGGAGAGGACTCGCGACAGCCATGATCCATAACAATCCCCCTCCTACCAACACACCTAGCAGAGAGTTCCATAAACCAACTGGTAGAATGGTGGCACTCAAGATAATACCGATGGCAATGCCTGGTAACGTAATGACATCGGGAATTATAAAATGGGAGATATCGATTGCAGAAATGGCCAGCAGGGCAGAAAAGAGAAGGAAGTAAACAGCCGTTTCCCAGCTCCACCCAAACCACCAGACGATTCCAAGGTAACCAAGTCCGTTCACCAATTCAATGAAGGGGTATCTCCAGGCAATGGGGTTCTGACAATGTCGGCATCGACCTCGTAACCAGAGGTAACTGATCAGTGGAAGGTTATGATACCAGGCAATAGAAGCCTGACAATGAGGGCAATGTGATGCCGGCCACGCAATAGACTCTTCCCGAGGAAGACGGTGGATGCAGACATTCAGAAAACTACCAAAAATTGTCCCATACACGAACACTATTAGAAGTGTATACGTAGACATACCAGCTATACCTAGGGAGCGAGCAACAAAATTTGTTCGTTTTCGAGCTTGTCTCTCAACCTGCAGTCAGTATCAATGATACCTCAGATCGTCAGGGTTTGCTCCCATTTACTTTTTTTCAATCCTACTGTTACAATTCCTTAAAGGTTTTGCCCTTGGGAAAATTCCTCTCTGCGGCAACTCCGGAAACAGGTACCAGTAACAAGGAGAAGAAACACATGGGAAGATCGGCGACGGCAACATCTAGGCGATCAAAACCCTCCTCCCGCATTGCCACAGCCCCACCTCGACGGAAACGACCTGAAGCGCTCACCACCCGCGAACAGGAAATTTTACAACTCATTTGGAATGGGTGTAAGAACAAAGAGGTGGCACATCGTTTAAAAATCAGTGTAAAAACGGTGGAGGCCCATCGGGCCAATATGATGAAAAAAGTTCGTGTATCCAACACCGCACAATTACTGAAGTCAGCGATTCAGGAAGGCATGATTGCCATACGATGATGATGGTAGGAACATGGGCAGATCGTTATGGCATGCGTTGACGCACCATTTCATAGAGGACAATCGCACAGGCTGCCGAGACATTCAAAGACTCCACTTGTCCTTGCATGGGAATAAACCCACGGTCATCACACTTTGAACGCACCCCCGGGCGAAGGCCCTTTCCTTCTCCTCCAAATACGAAGGCGACAGGACCAGTAAAATCCAACGCGGTATAGGGTTTTGAGGCCTCTGGGTCAAAGGCATACACCCAGAGGCCTTTCTTTTTGAGTGATTCTATCGTCTTCGAGAGATTCGTGACAGAAGCAAGTCTTAGGTGTTCAACCGCTCCAGCCGAGGCTTTGGCAACGGTACTGGTCACTCCGACAGCACGACGATCGGGCAAGATCACACCATGAACCCCAGCGCTTTCCGCGGTACGAAGAATGGCTCCAAGATTATGAGGGTCTTCCAGGCCATCAAGTAATAACACCACTGGAGATTGGTTTTGCTCGCGCGCAAAGTCTAAGATGTCATCTTCACTCACATAGATCTTGGCCCCAACCATCGCCACCACGCCTTGGTGCTTTCCCGTGGGAACCAGCCGATCAAGTGCCGCCTTCGGTCGAACTTGAACAGGAATGTCTGCCTCACGTGCCAACCGAACCACTTCGGCAAACTGTCCATCTTGCCGTACTACCAAAAGCCGAATGATTGATCGGGTTCCCGCGCGTAAGGTTTCCCGCAAGGTATGGAGTCCATAAAGCAGGTCGGACTGTTTATCGTTTCCACCTACTGGTGCCATCCGGTTTGTCTTCAATGGTAATTCCCCAAGAAGCCAATTCTTGACGAATTTCATCTGCCCGTTGATAATCTTTTCGTCCCTTCGCCTCAAGACGTTCGGCGAGTTTTCTCTCAATTTCTGATTCTGAATTTTCTGTTCTTGCCCCTAACCCGTCTTGTGGTCCTGCCTGCCAATCCCGATAGGTGAATTGAAATAAGCCAAGGACTTTTCCTAAATCAAAAAATACTTTCTTAATCCTCTTAGCATCTTCCTTAGACAACGTATCAGGTAACATTCGATTGATCGTACTTTTAAAGCTTTGAAACTGTCCGATAGCTTCCGGTGTATTAAAATCATCGTCCATTGCCAACGAAAAGGATTCTTTCAATTCTTGAATGGCCAGATCTACAGCAGAATTTCTTGTTCCTTGTGATTCTGGGACCTCATCCAGCCGTTGGAAGAGATTATAGAATCCCTCAAGGGCATTCTTGGTTTCCTGTAAGCCTTGATCCGAAAAATCCAAGGGACTTCTATAATGAGTGGCTAATAAAAAATATCGGAGGACTTCTCCTGTCACACGCTCACTGAAGCCATCTCGTGTCTTACACTTTTCAAATATTTCTCTGATCGTAAAAAAATTACCAAGTGACTTTGACATTTTTTCTTTGTTGATCTGAACAAATCCATTATGGATCCAATACTTGGCAAACTCCTTTCCAGTGGAGGCACAGGATTGGGCTATTTCATTTTCGTGATGCGGAAAGATCAGATCCATTCCTCCACCATGAATATCAAACGTCTCTCCCAAATGCCGAATCGACATGGCCGAACATTCAATATGCCAGCCCGGACGCCCCGCTCCCCATGGACTGTCCCAACTCGGTTCCCCCGGCTTGGCCCCTTTCCACAAGGCAAAGTCCATAGGGTTCTGTTTTCGTTCATCGACTTCCACCCGAGCTCCAACCAACAAGTCTTCGAGCTTTCGTTTGGAAAGTCTTCCATACGCCGGAAATGATGGAACGGAAAAATACACACTTCCTTCAATCGGGTAGGCATATCCTTTGTGAATCAGTCGCTCAATCATGGCAATGATGTCTGACATATGATCCGTCGCTTTAGGCTCTCGATTGGCTGGGCGGACCCCTACCCGTTCCATATCATCCTGGTAGGCCTTCAAATAGGTCCCTGCCACCTCCTCTGAGGTCGTCCCTTCCTGAACGGCACGATGAATGATCTTGTCATCGACGTCCGTAAAGTTCCTCACATAGAGAACCTCGTATCCCCTGTATTCGAGATATCGACGGATGACATCAAATACCAGAGCACTCCGTGCATGACCAAGATGCGAAAAGTCGTACACCGTTACGCCACAGGCATACATCGATACCTTCTGAGGAGTAAGGGGTTTAAACAGTTCTTTTTGTCCTGACAGGGTATTAAAAATTTTCACCGTGGAATCCCATGGCCCTACCGTTTATGTTTAGGGGGGTTCACAATGGAGTATTTTTTTCGAGTCGATCCTTCAATGATGGCATCCCACCCCTTCAGGTACGCCATGGCCTCGTGATGAGTGACATCAAGATGAATGGGAGTAACCGACACAAATCCCTTGCGGAGAACGGAATGATCTGAGTTCGGCTGCCGATTCCAGGATATTCTGGTTCCCGCTATCCAATAATATTTTCGTCCGTTAGGATCCACCTTTTCAATAATGGGGTTATCAAAACGACGTCGACCTAATGTTGTTATTCGCACTCCCTGAATTTTATGCTTTGGACGATCAGGAATATTCATATTCAATAAGGTCTCTTCAGGTAAGCCCTTTTCAAGAACTAAACGCGCCATGCGGAGGGCATAGGCCGCCCCCACCCGAAAGTGAAAGCGCTGCCGGCCCTCTTGGGAGACGGCAATCGAGGGAATACCCATAATGACGCCCTCGAGTGCCGCAGACACCGTTCCCGAGTAGGTAACATCATCTCCTAAATTCACACCTTTATTGATCCCCGATACGACCAGTCCGACTTTGCCCTTAATAATGGTCTTAAGGGCAAGGTTTACGCAATCAGTTGGCGTTCCACTCACCGAATAGAATCGAGGGTTCAGCTTCGTAATTCTAAGGGGTTTGTGCAAGGTGAGGGCATGCCCGGCTGCGGTCCGTTCCCTGTTGGGAGCCACAACATACACCGTGCCAAGCTTTTTTAAAGCGGACGCTAAGGCTTCCAGTCCAGGAGAATCGACACCATCATCATTGGTCACAAGAATATTCACAGGGCCTCAAAAAAAAAGCTGCCGAAGCAGCTCTGATAAAGATGGTCGGGGCGAGCCGATTTGAACGGCCGACCTCTCGCACCCCAAGCGAGTGCGCTACCGGGCTGCGCCACGCCCCGACCCAATTTTAGATGTTCTTTTGTTCAGGAGGGGCATTTTACACTGAGCGAGCGGTTGGAGGAAAGGACCTATGGCGGTCTTTGGTAAATAATTAATATCGAGCAGAATCGAGTAGCTTCAGAATAGCTTGAAGGTTCCCTCTTAGGCGTTTCGCCACATCTTGGGGGCGCTCCTGCTTGGTGGATTGGCGCATTTTTCTAGATTTAAATCTCCTGACCCCTTCCAGAGTGTACCCTTCGTCATACAGCATTCGCTTAATCTCGAGGACCAATTCTATATCGCGCTGAACGTATAACCGTTGGCCTCCCGTGCTTTTTTTGGGCTTGAGAAAATTAAACTCAGCCTCCCAAAACCGGAGCACATAGGAGGGAAGCTGGGTAATCTGGCTCACCTCTCCAATCTTATAGAAGACTTTGCTACCCAGCCGGGGCTCAGCCTTCATTGTTGCTCCTTTTCAGTCACGATGGAATTTCCGAGTTCCGTGACTTAAGAATTAACAAATTTTTTGAATACTTGACTCGGACGGAAGGTGACCACCCGGCGTGGAGTAATCCCTATTTCTTGCCCTGTTCGTGGATTGCGTCCCTTACGCGCCCCTTTACTCCGCACCACAAAATTCCCAAATCCGGCAATTTTGACCGATTCCCCTTTTTGAAGGACTTCCTTGAGGAGATTCAAGATGAGTTCTACGATATCAGAAGCTTCCTTTTTCGAAACTCCTACCTTTTCAAAAATATCATTCGCGATATCAGATTTTCTCATGCGTCCCCCCAATGCCCTAAGTCTGAAAATTCTTGCCGATCAATGATACGGTAACCCGCCCAATGACTCATTGACCGCCCTACCTCTATAAGACAATCTTTGTGACAAAAATTTCCTATAAATTACGTGAGGTTACCAACTATGTCAAGGGTTATTCAGTCTTAGGTCAACGGCCTTTTCGTTCTTTTGGGAGGAGTTTATACTCAATACCATCAGCTAAGGCTTGCCAACTCGCCTCAATGATATTCTCAGAAACCCCAACGGTCCCCCATATCGCCTGGTGATCCCCCGATTCTATGAGTACCCGTACCTTCGAGGCTGTCCCTTTGTTGGCAGCCAGGACTCGTACCTTATAATCCAAAAGCTTCACTTCATTGAGTTGGGGATAAAACTTCCCAAGGGCTTTTCTCAGGGCGTGATCAAGGGCATTCACCGGCCCATCTCCTTCTGCAGCCGTGTGTTCGACCATTCCCTCAACCTTCACCATCACCGTGGCTTCGCAAATGGGAGAGGCATCTGTTTGACGTTTTTCGACATTTACTCGAAATCCTAAGAGTTCAAACGAAGGCTTATGCTTTCCTAACGCCTTTCGTACGACCAACTCAAAGGACCCTTCGGCCCCTTCAAATTGATAGCCATCTCCTTCCAACTCCTTCAGGGCCGTTACGAGTTCCTGTACTTTGGCATCCTCTTTTTTAAGGGTGACTCCGTAGTCTTCTAACTTGGCCTGCAGCCCACTCCGACCGGCACTGTCGGATACTAAGACCCGTTGACGATTTCCGACGAGTTCCGGAAGGATATGCTCATAGGTCGCTGCATTTTTTTGTACGGCATGAATATGGACCCCGCCCTTATGAGCAAAGGCAGCATCACCGACATAGGGTTGATGTTTATCGGGGGTGAGATTGGCAATTTCTGTGACAAAATTGGAGACCTTCCGCAGATGGGCCAATTTCTTTCGAAGCACCGGGCGCTTGGTCTTTAACTCAAGATTGGGAAGAACCGAACAAAGGTTCGCATTCCCACATCGTTCCCCAATTCCATTGATTGTACCCTGCACTTGGAGAACGCCTGTCTCCACTGCCACCAGCGAGTTCGCAACCGCCATCTCCGTATCATTGTGGGCATGAATGCCCAAGGGTATGCGGCATTCCTTCATGACCACTTCGCAAATTTGCTGAATTTCCCAGGGCATGGTGCCCCCATTGGTATCACACAGAATCACGCGCTCGGCGCCCGCCTTCACGGCTCGACGGAGCGTTTCAAGGGCATACTCCGCATTCGACTTGTACCCGTCGAAAAAATGCTCCGCGTCATAAAAGAGCTGCCGGCCTTGGGACCTCAAATAATCAATGGAATCTTCAATGATCTCCAAGTTTTTTTGTAACGAAATGCCCAGAGCATCGGTCACATGCAATGGCCAAGTCTTTCCGAAAATAGTAATGGTTTGGGTCTCCGCAGCCAGTAAGGCCTTTATGTTCTGATCCTGCTGAACCTGATTGCTCGCTTTTCTGGTAGATCCGAATGCCACGACAGAGGCATTCTTGAGTGGAACCTCCTTGATCATCCTAAAGAAATCAACATCCTTCGGGTTGGCTCCGGGCCATCCCCCTTCAATAAAATGTACCCCCAACTCATCGAGCTTCTGTGCTACCAATACCTTATCATCCGCCGAAAAACTGACATCTTCGGATTGCGCTCCATCACGAAGGGTCGTATCATAAATTTCAAGGGAAGAGGGAAACAAGGAAGGGTCAAGTTTCGTGGATTGATGGGCCCTTCGGCGGCGAACAGGAGTTTTTACTGCAGATTTACGAGCCATGGTTCGTCGTATTACATTCCTTCAATGGAGACAGAACAACAGGTGTTCCTAGCTGTCCTGAAGGTTGCCTCCGATTATTCCGTATCACCCGTTTGCGGTTGGTCCAACTCAAATGCCGAATGGAGCGACCGCATGGCTAACTCCAAATACTTTTCTTCAATGACACAGGAAATTTTAATTTCAGATGTACTAATCATCATTAAGTTAATCCCCTCGTTGGAGAGAACTTGGAACATTTTCGCGGCCACACCACTGTGACTCCGCATCCCGACTCCAATCAAGGAAACCTTAGCTATCGCTTCCGTCACTTCCACGGACTTGGCGCCAATATCTTTTCCAATTCGTTGGGTCAGCTCGATGGCTTTGCCTAAATCCCCTCGTGGAACCGTAAAGGACATGTCAGTCAGCGAATCTTGTCCCACATTCTGAATGATCATATCCACAAGAATATGGGCCTCGGCCACTGGACCAAAAATCTTAGCAGCAATTCCTGGGGTATCGGGAACTCCCAAAATCGTAATTTTAGCTTGATGACGATCTCCGGTAATCCCGGATACCATGACACGTTCCATATCAGAATCTTCTGATCTCACCAGCGTTCCTTCCCCCTCTTTAAAACTCGACTTTACTTGAATGGGAATTCCATACTTCGCCGCAAATTGCACAGAGCGAGTTTGCAACACCTTGGCTCCCAGACTGGCCAACTCCAACATCTCTTCATAGGAAATTTTTTCAAGCCGGCGCGCCAACGGCACAATATTCGGATCGGCCGTGTACACACCATCCACATCAGTAAAAATTGTACAGAGATCTGCCTCTAGCGTCGCCGCCAAGGCCACCGCGGTTAAATCAGAACCCCCACGACCCAGGGTCGTCACTTCAGATTGTTCTGAAATTCCTTGAAACCCCGCGACAACAGGTATGGTTCCCTTTCGTAATGCAGCCTTGACCGGACCCGCTCCAATCTTGGCAATTCGAGCATTGGTATGGACATTGTCCGTGACAATTTCTGCTTGTCGACCGGTAAAGGACCGGGCAGGCCATCCCCGCGCTTGCAGATCCATAGCTAATAACGAGATAGAAGCCCGCTCCCCTGTTGAGAGCAGCATATCTAATTCTCGTGTGTCAGGGATCGGGGTTACCTCACGTGCCAAGGCTAATAAGCGATCGGTTTCTCCACTCATCGCCGAGAGGACCACCACTATATCGTGTCCCTGCTTTCGTTGTTCGACGACCCGATCGGCAACTTTACGAATGCGGTCTACAGTCCCAACAGAAGTCCCTCCATATTTGTGTACTAACAAGGCCATAGACCTGACCTACCTGCCCCATGTTATGAACCACGTGAAAAAAAGTTTATTGCGAGCTTACTTGCCTCTCGCAGACTTCCATCCTGAGCTTGTATTTCATGAAATTGATGGCCGTCATGGCGAACCGTCGTCGAAGGACCTTGCGTCACCCCATAGAGGGGCACCTGCTCTGAGGCCTTCTCTTGAGGATGAACTCCACCGACAAGCAAGAATCGATGAGGGCCCAATTTCTCCAACCCCTCTTGGAGCACGCCAATCACATCTCTATCAAACACCTCAAGTTGATCACAACTCTCACGGGCTGAATAGTCCTGACCGTCTTGTTGAAGAGTGATATGGATAAATACCACATCCTTCTTCTCCAATATCTGAAGGCCTTCTTGGGCTATTTGTAACCAAGTGGGGTCTCCAGTCTCACTCAGTTCATCAAGGGCAATGGCCTCCAATCCTGCAAACACGCCAAGGCCACGGACCAAATCCTGTTTGGCAAGAACCGCCCCCGTTAATTGAAAACGATCGGAGACCTTTGGCAACTTTGGATCTCTTCCTGCTCCCCACAACCAAAAACAATTTGCGGGCTTGAGGCCAAGTCCTATACGCTCTTCATTCACCGGATGTTGCTCTAAAATGTAAAAGGAGGCCTCTATCAGTTTTCGTAAATTGTCAGAGCCATCTCCTTTGGGTAAAAAATCAGGTATCGGTTGCCCTCGGGCCACACGTGGATCGACACAGGTCGTTTTGGCCTTTCCCCCGACCCACACCATTAAGTGTCGTGAGCCAGTCCCAGGATAAAATTGAATGGTTTCTGAGCCCAATTGCTCATTCACCGCTTCAATTAATTCTCTTGCGTCCTCCGTTTCAATATCGCAGGCAGTCTCATCTTCCAAAATTACATGCGGACCAAACTTCTTGATCCCGGAATAGGCGGAATGGCCGGCATGACTACCTGACGTCTCCTGGGATTTCAGCGTCACCATACTGCATCGAAATGCCACATCTTGTTCATTGAGGCTAACCCCCAGTCCTGCGGCTTCAAATGCGGCAGGCCCCGTCACATACTTCTTGGGATCGTACCCTAAAAGTCCTAATGAAATCATCTCCGACTCTTCCAATGGCCCGGTTTCTCCTCCCGACAGACGTCCAAGTTCTCCAGTTTGGACCACACGATCCATATAAGGCAGGTGTGCAGCCTGTAAAGGGGTTTTTCCCTCTAGTTCCCCACAAGCCTGTTGCACAAGTCCATCCGCCTGCACAATGACATATTTCATGACAGCATTCCCTCACACCTCCAACAATCGAGCGACTTCATCTCGACAGGCTTTGACCGTCACCGGTTTTTTCGCCACACCAATCGCCACATCCGCATCTTTCAACCCATGACCCGTTAACGTACACACGACTTGCTCGCCCTGGGTAAGCCCACCTGCCTGACTGAGCTTGATAAGTCCCGCAACTGACGCCGCTGAGGCCGGCTCGCAAAACAACCCCTCCTCGGAAGCGATAAGACAATAGGCCTTCATAATTTCTTCATCGGTGACCATGTCAATGGCCCCCTTTGATTCTTCGATGGCCTGAGTCGCTTGACACCAACTTGCAGGATTTCCAATACGAATGGCAGTCGCAATCGTTTGAGGATCCTCTACCACGTGCCCCTTCACAATGGGGGCAGCCCCTTCAGCTTGGAACCCAATCATCTGGGGACATTTCGATGATTGCCCTGCCGCGAAATATTCCCGATACCCACGCCAATATGCCGTAATATTTCCGGCATTCCCAACCGGTAAAATATGCTTATCCGGGGCCCCTCCTAGCTGATCACACACCTCCATGGCCGCTGTTTTTTGACCTTCGATCCGGAAGGGATTGATGGAATTGACAAGCTCAATACTCGAGGAAACGGCCAGATCTTTCACAATCGTTAACGCCGCGTCAAAATTTCCTTCAATTTGAATTACGGTGGCTTGGTGCATCATGGCTTGAGAGAGCTTCCCCAAAGAAATTTTTCCAGCTGGAATGAGCACGTACACCGGAAGACCCGCTCGCGCACCATAGGCTGCCGCAGAGGCGGAGGTATTCCCCGTTGACGCACAAATCACCGCTCTGGCCTTACCTTCTAAGGCTTTTGAGATGGCAAGGGTCATTCCTCGATCTTTAAAGGATCCAGTAGGATTCGCCCCTTCAAACTTCAAAAACAATTCAATGCGGGGGTCGATCTGTTTCGCCAAACGGAAAGCCGGGATGAGCGGAGTATTTCCTTCACCAAGCGTCACAATGGGCGTCTGTTCGGTGATGGGCAAAAACTTTTTATATTCTTCCATCACACCATGCCACATCCTCATGCCACAACCCCACACCGCCGCATGATGAAGGCTTGCGTAGGCTTACCCATGCCCCTCCTCCTCATCAGATCCTTCCACCCGAATCAATGTCGTGGGTTCCGCAATAAAGGGCATACGATTGATCTCTTGAAGAGCAGCCTGCACATGCTTTTCAAGCGCTTGGTGGGTCATCATCACGACAGGGACGGTTTGCCCCTCCTTTCGACCTTTTTGTAGTATCGACGTAATGCTGATACTATGCCCACCCAGCACTCCGGCAATCCTCGCCATCACACCCGGTTGATCTAACACCATAAATCGCATGTAATACCGTGTTGAAATATCTTCCATCGGACGAATACGTAAGGGACGGCGCTGATTCTGCGGAAAACTCGCTGGGGGAATACGACCTGACGCCCCTCGCAATACATTCCTGGCAAGATCAATGACATCACTCACCACCGCACTCCCCGTCGCCATCGAACCAGCCCCTTGGCCATAGAGAACAATATCGCCAACCGCATCCCCAACCAATTGAATCGCGTTATACACCCCCTCAACTTGTGCCAATGGCGCCGTCGATGGAATCATAGTGGGATGGACTCTGGCCTCTATTTCGGTCTCCTGAAACTTGGCAATGCCTAACAGCTTCACAACATAGCCAAACTCTTTTGCCAACATTAAATCCAGTGGGGTGAGTTGCGTGATACCCTCAGTATGGATATCTTTCACCTCCACTGAGGTCCCATAGGCTAGGTTCACCATAATAGAAAGCTTATGAACAGAATCGGTACCTTGTATGTCAAACGTCGGATCCGCCTCAGCATACCCTGCGGTTTGAGCGGCGGATAAGGCCTCCTGAAAGCGTTGTCCCTCGTGAGTCATCCGGGTCAAGATGTAATTGGCCGTTCCATTAATAATCCCATAGACCGATAGCAGCCGGTTCGCAGACAATCCTTCCGTCAGGGCACGGACTACGGGAATTCCTCCACCCACGCTCGCTTCATAGCCAATATCGACCTTATGACGAGCCGCGGCCTCAAAGATTTCCTCACCATGGACAGAAAGGAGGGCTTTATTGGCCGTGACAACCTGCTTGCCTCTCTCAAATGCATTCAGAATCAATTTTTTGGCATGATCATACCCACCGATTAACTCAATGACGATATCGATTGTGGAATCGTCCATCATTGCCGCGAGATCCGTGGATAAGATTCCTGGTGGTAGAGATATCCCTCGATCTCTTGTAATATCTAAATCGACAATCCGGACAAGTTCTAACGGTACACCCAATCGTCGTTGAATCAAATCTGAATTTTCGAGTAGTATCCGAGCGACGCCGGTGCCAACCGTTCCCAAACCCACCAAGGCCACACGTATCCGGTCTTTCACGTTAGCTCCCCTCCTGGCTTAACACTTTTTTAATACCACGGAGGGCCTGTCGTATTCGGTGTTTGTTTTCTACGAGTGCGAACCGGACATACTCCTCTCCTCCTTCACCAAATCCAATGCCGGGAGAGACGGCAACTTTTGCTTCACGGAGAAGCAATTTCGAAAACTCTAGCGAGCCCATACCACGAAGTGCTGGAGGGATTCTCGCCCATAAAAACATGGTGGCCCGCGGACTATCGACCGACCACCCAATCCGATTGAGTCCCCCAACCAATTCATCACGACGCCCCTGGTACCGCGCGACAATTTCTTTGACGCAATCTTGCGGTCCATTCAGGGCAATAATGCTCGCGATCTGAATGGGTTGAAATATCCCATAATCGAGATAGCTTTTTATTTTGGCCAGCGCCCCGATGATTTCTCGATTGCCAACACAGAATCCAACCCTCCACCCTGGCATATTGTAAGATTTGGAAAGGGTATAAAATTCGACCCCAATATCCTTGGCACCCGGCACCTGAAGTAGACTAGGGGCCCGATATCCGTCATACACAAGATCGGCATAGGCGAGATCATGAATCACCATCACATTATGTTCCTTGGCAAAAGCCACCACTTTTTTAAAAAACTCCAAATCCACAACAGCGGTCGTGGGATTGTGAGGGAAATTCATCACCAACATTTTCGGGCGTGGGAGAGTTTGCCGATACACACGCGTGAGATCTTCAAAAAAATCACTATCATGGCGTAATTCAATCCCACGTACTTCCCCCCCCGCGATGATGACACTATAGGTGTGAATGGGATAGGTGGGTGTCGGGGTTAACACCACGTCACCTGGACCAATCAGCGCAAGGGCTAAATGGGCAATCCCATCTTTGGACCCGATCGTCACAATCGCTTCAGATTCAGGATCCAGGTCGACATCATATTTTTTCTTATACCAACCAGTAATGGCGTGACGTAACCTCGTAATACCTCGAGAGGCTGAATACCGGTGATTCTTTTCTTTTTTAGCCGCTTCAATGAGTTTATCGACAATATGCTGCGGGGTGGGCTGATCAGGATTTCCCATGCCGAAATCAATGATATCTTCCCCTGCTTGCCGAGCCTGAAGTTTCAAGGCTTGCACCTCGGCAAACACATAAGCAGGGAGACGCTTTATACGATAAAATTCATCCATGTGTGTCACATACAGATGGGGAGTCGGTTATGGGGTACTCGAAGAGAAAGGTGAAGGTTCTGACGTAGGGTGATACTCCGTTGATACACGTAGTGGTTGCTGCCTTCATGGCAGAGGGTTACCGGTAATGGTCCTTAAAAACAAGCTTGAATGAAACACGTGCTTACGTGTTACAAGCTCTTGTAAACGCATTGAAAGAGCCCTATTTTAAATCGTGAGATTCCATCAGTCAATTTTATTCGGGTGTTGCCAGCTCTCATTTCTCACTGAATGTCAACCTGAACCGACCCATCAAAAATTATCCTCCACTTTCCCTTGTCACCTAAACCGGAATCTTGTAATAATGCTCTCATCGAGTCATAGCCGTCCGGGAAGAACGTCATAACTTATTGTTTTTTTACATTTTTCAGGAGTTAAGGTGGCACGATTAGGGGTAAATATTGATCACATCGCCACGGTTCGACAAGCGCGAGGAGGATGCGAACCTGATCCACTTGCCGCAGCCGTTCTTGTTGAGTTGGCTGGAGCCGATGGCTTGGTCGTCCATCTCCGGGAAGATCGACGCCATATTCAAGACCGAGATCTCAAACTACTTCGGGAAATGATTCAAACGAAATTGGATTTAGAAATGGCGGCAACTGATGAAATGGTGAAAATCGCATTGACCGTTAAGCCTCATATGGTGACCCTGGTCCCGGAGCGCCGACAAGAACTGACGACAGAGGGGGGTCTTGAGGTCGTAGGTAATCGAATCCACATCCAAACAATCACGTCCCAATTACATGAAGGCGGCATTCCCGTGAGTCTTTTTCTGGACCCTGACCTCAACCAAATAAAAGCAGCACATAAAATAGGGGCGGACTATGTCGAACTCCATACAGGACGCTATGCCAATGCCACCCTGTTGAAAGAAGAGCATCAAGAATTTGAATTACTCTCTCAATCAGCCAAACTCGCCTTTAAGCTTGGCTTAGGTGTGAATGCTGGACATGGGTTGACCTACCGAAATGTCAAACGACTCACTCAAATTCAGGAAATCGTGGAGTATAATATTGGCCATAGCATTATTTCCCGAGCCGTACTTGTGGGGCTGGATCAAGCCGTCAGGGAAATGAAACAGCTCATCGGCTAAATCAACCGTCGTTACACCAATTCGTGAGACCACCCAGCAACTCTTCTTCACTGCACAATTCGAGAAAAGGACAGACTGCCGGATGCAGAAGAAGCGCTTTCCTTCCCCCAACCATTCAACAATGATTCCGATTGTTACGGGCGCGACCATGCGAGCTTTGGATGCTCGGACTATTGCCGAAGAACAGATCTCAGGACTCACGCTCATGGAACAGGCGGGCAAGGCCGTCGTTCACTATCTTGAAGAACGCTGGGGTTCCCTTTCCGGAAAAGTCGTGACGATCCTCTGTGGAAAAGGGAATAATGGCGGCGACGGCTTTGTGGTGGCGCGTTTGTTACGCCGTAAACGAGCCAAACCTCAAGTTCTGCTCCTCACCAGGACAACGGATCTCCAAGGTGATGCGAAAGTAAATTATCAACGATGGAGAAGAGCTTCCAGTCCTCGATCCACCTGTATTCAGCCCTCCCTATCACAGCTTACCGAGTGGATCAATCGCGGCAGTCTTGTTATCGATGCACTTCTGGGCACCGGCCTCTCTTCTCCTGTTCAAGGCTCCTATTTGTCAGCGATTCACCATCTCAATTCACAAGAGCGCCCTATACTCGCCATTGACATTCCCTCGGGACTCCATGCTGATTCCGGCATTATATTGGGTGAAGCCGTTCGAGCCACGGCCACGGTGACACTTGGGCTTCCCAAGCAAGGGCTCTATCTGAACCAAGGAGTCGACTGTGCCGGAACGATCCATCTTGCCGATATTGGTATTCCTCCCCACTTGGTTCATTCCCTTCAAACCAACATCGCCCTCCTCTCCCTTTCATTTGCTCAGTCTATTTTACCCGCTCATCCGCTATCAGGACACAAAGGGACGTTTGGACACATTGGGATTGTAGCTGGATCAACTGGAAAAACTGGTGCGGCAGCTCTTTCGGCCAACGCGGCACTTCGAACGGGATCAGGGTTAGTTACCGTAGCCATTCCTGCTTCCGTGAATGACACTTTAGAGTCCAAGCTCCTTGAGGTCATGACACTCCCTATGCCTGAAACTGCCGCCCGAACACTTGGGAAGAAAGCCTTGTCACCACTTCGAAAATTTTTGCAGACACGCACGGCGGCTGTCATAGGACCGGGACTCGGTTCTTATCCAGAAACCGTGTCCCTTATCCAGACCCTGATCCCAACCTTACCCATCCCTACGGTCCTTGATGCTGATGCCCTCAACGCCATAGGTGGGAGAAAAACTACCCTTCTCTCAAAAGCCAAGGCTCCACTCATCCTTACTCCCCATCCGGGGGAGATGGCTCGTTTATGTAATTTCTCTTCCCCTAAAAAGATCAACGCCGATCGGATTGGCCTGGCCAAAAGCTTTGCGCAAAAACATCGTGTCATTGTGGTCCTTAAAGGCGCCCGAAGCGTTCTTGCACATCCCAATGGACATGTGGCAATTTGTCCTACCGGGAACCCAGGAATGGCGACTGCAGGAAGCGGGGATGTCCTCACCGGAATAATTGCCAGTTTTCTGGGTCAAGGCTGTTCAGCCTGGGATGCCGCCTGTCTGGGCACCTACACCCACGGGCTGGCAGGAGATTTTGCTGCTCAGAAACTAGGAGAATGTGGAATGATTGCCAGTGATATAGTACGGCACATTCCGCATACCCTGCGGCAGTTAAACCAGAAAGACCCAAAGGCACACCTCCTAGATACCGTTCCCTTCTTATATGTGCCCGTATGAATCCACCTTTTCCTTGCCAAGAATGGAATCTGCACCTGGCGTCAGAAGCCGACACCCTAAAGTTTGGGGTACAGTTAGGAGCCGCCCTACATGGGGGAGACGTTATTGCCCTGTTTGGAGAGCTCGGTTCAGGAAAAACAACTATGGTACAAGCCATTGGAAAAGGTATGGGTAAAAATCCTGAGGATATTTCCAGCCCAACCTTTGTCTTTATCCAAGAATATGGAGGACATCCACCACTTGCTCATGCGGACCTCTATCGACTGGATTCTCTCCAGGAATACCAACAGATTGGTCTTTCAGACTATTTTGACGACACATGGGTTGTGGCGATTGAATGGGCAGATAAAATGCTCCAAGAATTGCCCCATGATCGGGTAGAACTCCACTTAACCCATCACCCGTCCTCCACGAGACAGCTGCAACTGAAGGGCCTTGGGGCCAGAGGCGCTCAACTCGTTGGACACCTCATCACACATTATTCGGGAGATCCTCCTCTTCCTAGATAACCCATATAGGGTAATCGACATGAAGTTTTGGATGCTGTCCTAGTTGCGTAATACCAAGATGGGCGCTTATAAATGAGGGGATATAATGAAGCACGCAAATTAGGCTAGGGGCTACGATAGACACGTCGTACGTGAGGAGAAACCATCACCTCTAATCGTTAAGACTTGTATGGCCTTCGTCTACTCTCTCCAGTGGACAAGAGGCACATCGGATCTTCGATGTCCGTTAAAAGAGAAAGCCTTTCATGATCATTCGTTTCCTCGTCATCGGATTCCTGCTTCTCCTCGGCCTATCCTTTTATTTTCAAAATCAGGACCAAGTCATTACGATAAGATATTTTTTTGGGTTCCAAGAACGGACGACCCCGATGTTCGTTCCTGTTTTTTTTGCCTTCCTGTTGGGGCTCCTCATGACCAGTCTTCTTCTCGTACCTGGCTGGGTTAAAACTCATCTGGCCTTACGTCGAAAAACCAAAGCCCTTCTCGAAGCCGAATCGGATCTAGGACGGCTAAGCCGTTCTCTGGAAAAAGCCGCGACTACCCATCAAACACCTGACTCTCTCGTCCTTTCAGAGAGGCCCCGGAATGACTGAACCAGACCTTTCCCCTCTCATGCGACAATTTCGAGAGGTGAAGCAAGCCTACCCGGATACAATCGTGTTTTTCCGAGTGGGTGACTTCTACGAAATGTTTTATGAAGATGCAGAAGATGCATCCAAAGTTTTAAATATCGCCCTGACTTCTCGAGATAAAAACAAAGCCAATCCCGTCCCCCTTTGCGGAATTCCCCACCATGCGTCACAAAATTATATTGCGAAACTTCTCCAGTCCGGACGCACCGTGGCTCTTTGCGAACAAGTTGAAGATCCAAAATTGGCAAAGGGACTCGTCCGTCGCGAAGTCGTCCAGGTGTACACCCCTGGAACCCTCACTGAAAGTGAACTCCTTTCGGCAACCGAATCTAATTTTTTATCCGGGGTTATTGAAGAGTCAGTGTCTCTGAAAGGAGGAACGCGACAGTCTCTTATTGGAATTGCCGCGCTTGACCTTTCCACGGGAGAATTTTGGGTAAAAGAGTTTTCTGGAAACGACCCTCTTCTCCAATTAGAAGACGAACTCGTGAAACTTGAACCACGTGAACTGCTCTATCCCCGGCCAATGGAGGAACGGCTCAAACCCTTGTTGACATCCCTGAAAGGAACCAGAATCTGTGCTCAGGACCCAGGACACTTTGAAAGGGAACAAACCCTTCCCCTCCTCCACCGCCAATTCAATGTTTCCTCTCTCTCAGTATTCGGATGTGAAGCGTTAACCCTTGGCCTCAGGGCCGCTGGTGCCGTCCTGAGGTACCTTAAAGAAACACAGCCCAGCTCGCGACATGAACACATACGACGGCTTTCGATCCCTCCCCCTGAGAATGAAATGCACCTAGACAGTGTCACGATTCGTAACCTCGAACTGACTACGCCTTTGAATGATGTGAAAGAAAGAGGTCAGACGTCGCCCCATTCACTCCTCGCCGTCTTAAACCACACGACGACCGCAATGGGAAATCGATTACTTCGTGAATGGATTGTTCGGCCACTCATTCAAATTGACCGCATCCAAGGCAGACTGCAAGCCGTAGAAGAACTTCTCCAGCATTCCCAAACCCGCACAACACTTCGAGCAGAACTCAGAAAAGTTCAAGATATGATCCGCCTGAGTAGCCGTATCTCTTTGGAAGTCGCCAACCCTCGTGAATTGTTGGCTCTCCAAGAATCCATGTCTGTCCTTCCTGATATCGAGAAGTCTTTGTCCTCATTGCAGACCACAGTCTTTCAAGATCTGACTCGTCAATGGGACAGCCTCTCAGACCTCACAGAGCTTATCGCACAATCCATTCTTCCAGAGGCTCCGGTCTCTACCAAAGAGGGTGGAATTATTCAATCAGGATTTCATGCACAGCTTGATGAATATCAGACCGCTTGCCGCGAAGGTAAGGGGAATATGGCTCAGTTGGAATCTCGAGAACGGGAATCAACCGGCATTGACTCCCTGAAGGTCCGCTACAACCAAGTGTTCGGCTATTATATTGAAGTCTCAAAAACCAAGCTAGACCGCATCCCGGAGCGGTACCAACGCAAACAAACTCTCGCCAATGCCGAACGGTTTACCACCCCAGAGTTAAAAGAATTAGAAGAACGTGTCACCCAAGCCAATCAACATGTCACCCAACTTGAGCGGGAACTTTTTGAACAGGTTCGTCATCAATTGGCTCAACACACCGCTCGTATTCAAACGATGGGAACTCGATTAGCCACCATTGATGTTTTAGCCAGTTTTTCAGAGGCAGCTGCCCTCTATCAATATTGTAAGCCTGAGATTCACGAGGGGGGGACATTTTCTATTCTTAAGGGACGGCATCCCGTAGTAGAACGCTTAAGCCAAACGAACAATTTTATTCCAAATGATACCCTGATCGACCTTGACGAAAATCGTTTACTTCTCATTACCGGCCCCAATATGGCCGGGAAGAGTACCTATTTACGTCAGGTAGGTCATATCGCACTTATGGCTCATATTGGAAGTTTTGTTCCAGCCACATCTGCCAGTATTGGTTTAGTAGATCGTATTTTCACAAGAGTTGGCGCCTCCGATAATCTCCTTGCCGGACAAAGTACCTTCATGGTGGAAATGACAGAGACCGCAAAAATTTTACATTGTGCCACTAACCGTAGCTTGATCCTCCTTGATGAAATCGGTCGTGGAACAAGTACCTATGATGGACTGAGTATCGCCTGGGCGGTGGCAGAGTTTATTCAAGATAAAAACCATCTAGGAGCGAGAACACTTTTTGCCACGCATTACCACGAAATGACCGAACTGGCCGTAAATCGAGAAGGCGTAAAAAACTACACAGTGGCTGTTCGAGAGAAGAATGGGGAGGTTCTGTTCCTCAGAAAAATTGTTGAAGGAAGTGCCGACCGAAGTTATGGGATACATGTCGCTAAACTCGCCGGACTCCCAAGCCCGGTAATCGGGCGTGCTGAGGAGGTCCTGGCACAACTTGAAAGTTCAACGGGTGCCAGGCCATCCGTTTTCAATGAGCCCGAGCCCTTCACGCAACTGACTCTCCAATCAACTGAATCCTCTCTACCATCCCCTCACCCCATAATTGAAGAAATGCGTCAAATTGACCTTTTCTCAATGACCCCCCTAGAAGCTCTCAACCGACTTGCTGAGCTTCAACAAAAACTCGATAAAGACTAACCCTGGTTATCACCCTCTGATGTCGTACTATAAGGTCCTTCACCATTTGGAAAAATAAAAAAAGGCGTGACCCTTTAAAAAGAGTCACGCCTTTTTTCAATTTAAAGACTTGCTACTTGAATACTTACTTCGTGTTATAGGGAGCTGACCATGGGATCATTCCACCAATGGTTTTGCCACCAGGAAGCATCACATCATAATGTTGTCGTGGAACGGCTTTTGGAGCAGTGGCCAATTTTTGCTTGGCCTTAAAGCACTCACCCTTGTGCTCATCACGACACTTCCCATCAGTTGCCTTTAACGCTGCAATGCTGAGGGTATTTGATGGAGTTCCGTTAATTGAATCCAATTTCTTAACGGATGAAATTACACGTTTATTTTGTTCTGGCTCGGTAGCGACAATTTCAACCCTGGTTGCCTTACTTGAAGCCGGAACTGACTTTGCGGCCGCTGGTCCTACACCAGTGCGACCAAGATCTTTCAATTGGTTCCAAACCGCATCATCCTTGGCATAAAACTTGAGATTTTTTCCAGGCATGGTCGATTGCCACCAAAGACCACTCTCTGAATTTCCGCCATAGATGGCTACGTTCAACCACACAGCCTTATCATAGGGATCAACAACAATCACACGACCTTGAATGGTGGTCGGCTTACTCATGTCACCCCATTCAAATCTTTCTTGGAACGCCTCGATGCCAAAGGCCGTTGAGCTAAAGCCCACAATTAAGGCAATGGCCACGAGGAATGCCAAGCCCTTCTTATGAATTTTCATAATGGCCCCCTCCTAGAAATAATAAATCATCAATAAAGTTTATTACTATTAGCGTAAATAGAATTATTCAGCAGCCAGAACCTTAAATCCTGTTACTGTTCTACCATTGAGGCTCACTTCCATGGCAACCAAATCCTGGGAAGCCTTGATAAGTTGGTCCATCAAAGCCTTATCTTTAACTTTAAGGCGAACAGTTGAGCCAGGGCTATAGTGTCCGGAATAGGCAGCATTTTTTTCCGTTCCACCAGTGAAACCCCATGAACAACAGGTAAACAATGGATCTGGAGGCCTCACATCCATAGATGTAGAGCTACGGCCACTTGGATCGCCAGAAGCTGGTTCACCATCGTTCCAATAGAGAATTCCAAAAAGAATCTCTCCATCTGGATTGTCTGCCCATTGGGCATATACTCTCCCCTTTAAACTGTTGACAGTTGCACCCTCAAGGGTTGTCTTTCCAATTTTCGCAGGGCCGGCTGCCATGCTTGACCCTACCGCCACTAATGAAAATAGGAAAAAGGATGCTGCGGCTATGATGACCACCTTCTTCATACCTCACACCTCCTTAAAAAAAAATACTAAAAATGCTGACAAAACAAATTGAATTGGAAAACCGAATATCTAAATAACCTTTTGAAAAAAACGGAGATGACACATAATCAGAAATTCAGCCACCCCCTCCCGCGATTCTAAACCTTCTCAATGATATTTTTCACTAATTATTATGGAAAAGAACAAAAAAATTTGCTTCTCAAGGATCCAGAAGGGCCCAATGGTACCCAAATCAATTCTAGGTGTCAAGGAATTAGTTCAGGAAAAGACATGAAAATAGAATGAAATAAAAAACCATTATTTTCAATATCTTATATTAAAATACCGATTGATAATTTCAGGAAATTTACCCGCTGTTTTTCCTTGCTTTTCTACAAACTTCATGGATCAGCTTAAAGCTGCCTGAAGTGATCGAAGAGAAACGGGTCCAAGGGCAGTGACTGAAAAGTCCTTGGGTCTACAAATTGACCTGGCTAGCCGCAACACTTCAGAAGAGGTCACGTTGTCGATTTTTCTAAGAATAGCGTCAAAGGAGTTGGGATGTCCTTGATACATTTCTTCCTTCGCCAATTTATTCATCCGACTATGTGTCCCCTCCAAACTGAGCATGAGGGATCCCTTCATTTGATTCTTAGCCCTTGTCAATTCTTTTGGGGTTAACCCATGTCGAGATATTTGCCTTAACTCTTTTCTAATAAGTTCGATTACCCGTCCTGCCTCACGCGGTCTGGTAGCAGCATAAATAGTCAGGACTCCTGCATCTGAAAAGGAAGACAGAAAAGAATAAATAGAATAGGCAAGGCCACGTTCTTCCCTGATTCGTTGAAAGAGTCTGGAACTGACTCCACCTCCGAGGGCTGTATTCAAGACGTATCCGATGTAACGATCCTTGTGGGTCACCGAAAATCCAGGAAGCCCACAACAAACGTGCGCCTGTTCGAGTGACTTTTTCTGAACCAGTAAGCCACCATGCACCATTCCCGGTTGACGCATCTGTGGTTTATGGTCGACTTTTCGGCGAACGGTTCCGAAAGCTTTTTCTAACAGGGGAACAAGAACCTTCCACTCAAAACTCCCAGCCACCGAAATGAGAATTTCATTCGTGCCATAATGACTATCGATATACTCGAAAAGGGTTGGTTGGTTGAATCGCTTTATGGTATGCGGGCGGCCGAGTATGGGGTTTCCCAACGGATGTTGATGAAGTTGGTGCTGAATATGTAAATCATACAGCAGTTCCTCAGGGTCATCCTGGACCATCCGGATCTCCTCAAGGACCACATTTTTTTCTTTCTCAACTTCCTTAGGGTGGAAACATGAATGGTGAAACAAGTCCGCAAGAAGACGGATCGCTGAGGCCAGATGGCGGTCAATGACCTTGACATAAAAGGCGGTATTTTCTCGAGAGGTAAAGGCATTCATTTCCCCTCCCAAGGCATCAATTTCCTGAGAAATCTGGGAGGCGGAACGGCGTTTCGTGCCTTTGAAAAACATATGCTCTAAAAAATGAGAGACTCCTTCTTGTCCCGGTCGTTCATCACGGGAGCCAACATTCACCCATATCCCAATGGCAACAGATTTGGTGGCCGTCATTTTCTCGGCGACCACCCGAACCCCATTTTGTAAAACTTTCTTTCTATACACGGGAGATTTACTCAGCGGCCGGCGTGGGGGTAGGGGTGGGAGCGGCCGGCTCCATGGCTTCTTTTCGGCTGAGCCGGATTTTTCCTTGGCGATCAATTTCCAACACCTTAACCATGATTTGATCACCTTCCGATACTTCATCTGACACAGCCTTTACCCGATGATGCGCCAGTTGAGAAATATGCACAAGACCATCTGTTCCGGGCAAAATTTCCACGAAGGCACCGAAATCCATTATTTTCCGTACCGTACCTAAGTAGAGTTTTCCAACCTCTACTTCTTCAATAATTCGACCAATGGCCTCTTTGGCTTTTTCTGCCGAAGCCTCATCGACAGCCGCGATGGACACTTCACCCGTATCCTGCACATTAATCTTCACGCCACAATCCGCAATAATTCCTCTGATGGTCTTTCCACCAGGCCCAATGACCTCACGAATTTTTTCAGGCTTAATCTTCATCATGAAAATTCTGGGCGAATAGGCAGAAAGATTGGGACGAGGGGCGTCCAGAGCTTCTTGCATGCGATCCAAAATATGGAGACGCCCGGCCTTAGCCTGCTCAAGGGCCTGTCGCATCAGTTCTGGAGTAATCCCTGCTATTTTTATATCCATTTGTAGGGCCGTGACTCCCTGACGGGTCCCTGTCACCTTGAAATCCATATCCCCTAAATGGTCTTCTAATCCAAGAATATCTGAAAGAATGATGACTCGCTCCCCTTCCTTGATCAAACCCATGGCAATACCAGCCACCGGCTCCTGGATCGGAACCCCAGCATCCATCATGGCTAACGCCCCACCACAAACACTGGCCATGGAGGAGGATCCATTCGACTCCAGAATATCTGACACGATACGAATCGTATAGGGGAACTCCTCTTTCCCAGGAATCACAACCTTGAGCGCCCGCTCAGCAAGGGCCCCATGCCCGACCTCTCTTCTGCCCGGAGAACGAAGCGGTCTTGCCTCTCCAACACTAAAGGGCGGAAAATTATAATGGAGCATGAACGTGCGAAAAACTTGCCCTTCTAAACCATCAATTCGCTGTTCATCATCCGTCGTTCCTAACGTCACAACGGCTAAGCTTTGGGTTTCTCCCCTTGTAAACAAGGCGGACCCATGAGCACGTGGGAGGACCCCCACCTCACAGGTAATCGGTCGAATATCCTCAGCCCCTCTCCCGTCCGCTCGTACCTTCTTTTCCAAAATCATTTCTCGAACTTCGCTATACTCCAAGTCATGGAAACCTTGTGCGATCAATTTCGAACGATCATTTTCTGGATCGGTATTTAATTTTTCCACCGCGTCAGATTGAATGGCGGCCATTCGGTCTTGCCGAGCGACCTTATCTGGAATGGTAATGGCCTCTCTGATGGGATTGGCCACCATGTCTTTGAGCTGTGTTAATAAGGCAGGATCCTTTTCCTCCACCGGCACTACACGTTTGGGTTTCCCAGCCAAGGATTGCAACTCATTAATTTTGGCAACGATCTTTTTAATTTCTCGATGGGCCAGTTCAATGGCCTCAATCATCAAGGATTCGGGTAATTGGTTCGCCCCTCCCTCAACCATCATGACCGCATCAGCTGTGCCAGCAACGACCAAATACAAATCACTCGCTTCAAAATCTGCGAGGTCTGGATTGACAATAAATTCGTTGTTGAGTCGACCAATTTTAATCCCCGCAATCGGCCCTTGAAAGGGAAGGTCTGAGATGGCCAACGCTGCGGATGCAGCCGTCATCCCTAACACATCGCCAATTCCTGAATGGTCGGCAGACAGCACAGATGAAATTACCTGGGTCTCATAATAGTAGCCCTCTGGGAACAACGGGCGAATCGGCCGATCGATCAGACGACTTGTGAGCACTTCTCGTTCGGAAGGACGCCCTTCCCGCTTAAAATACCCACCTGGAATTTTACCGGCGGAATAGGTTTTCTCTTGGTAATCTACTGTTAACGGGAGAAAATCTATTCCCGATTTCATGGTTGGTGAGCCAACGGCGGTGGATAACACGACGACATCCCCATAACTCAGCCAAATGGACCCTCCAGCCTGACGAGCGACACGTCCAGTTTCCAATTTCAGGGTTCGCCCTGCTACTTCTAATTCAACAACATGTACCATACCAAGGTCTCTCCTCTACTCCCTACCTTACAGATGCCCACAGATATATCCTCAAGATCTCCGGGTCCTCCCGAACTCTTCAGCCCATATCCGTGTACACCTGTGCAGTAGCCCCATTCAGACATTCTCATTGTATTGCCGAAAGCTTGACGGGCGATGGATTATTTTCGAAGGCCTAAACGATCTAGGGTTGCCCGATATCGCCCATGATCGACTCGATTAAGATAATCGAGAAGGCGACGACGACGACTCACCATGGTCAACAACCCTTTGCGTGAATGGTGATCTTTTTTGTGGAGTTTAAAGTGTTCAGTTAGGTAAGTGATCCGATTGGTCAATATCGCAATTTGTACTTCTGGTGACCCGGTATCTTTTCCGTGGGTTTGATATTTTTTAACCAATTCAACCTTTGCAGCTTTTTCTAATGCCATAACGCTTCCTACCTTTCCACTAGCAATTCAACTTTTACTGTCTTTAATGCTCCGTACCTCAACTTACTCGTCGCTGACCTCACCGTGAAACGAAACATTAGGAATCAACGAACACTTTCAATATGGGGAGCGTTACCGTTGAGTCCACCATACGTTCTGGTTGGCCATCCTGCTGTTTTGGAGCTGTGGATGCCAACGCAAGCAAGCGACCATCGGGCGACTTCACTCTCACGACATCCCCAGAACAGACCGTGTCCAAACTATCCCCCCCAATAATACTACGTGGGTGATAGGGGACGGCAACCCCGTGAATCGTACGTTGGGCTTGCTCTTCCGTGACGACCACGGCCGGGAATGTCTCTAAGGCTTGATCCAGCGAAAGCATCACCTCGCTCAATCGGCTCGTTTCGACTTTTTCACGAACAACCTGGAGAGACAAGGCTTCCCGAATCGTTAACGGTCCTACTCTCGTTCTTTCCAGCGAGAGCAGATGTCCTCCAACCTCTAGATACTCTCCAATATCCTCACAAAGGGTGCGAATATAGGTACCTTTGGAACAGACCACTCGTAGCGAGACATCATCTCCCGTGATTCCCAAAACCTCAAGCTCACGAATGGTCACCTCACGAGGTTGTCGTTCTACCGTTCGTCCTGCCCGAGCTGCTTTATGGAGCGGGACCCCCTTCACCTTCACCGCAGAATACATCGGGGGTATCTGCTGAATCGGCCCTTGAAACCGGCTAACTGCCTTTCGGATATCAGCTTGAGTCACGGCTTGGGTGGATCGTTTTTCCCCTACCGTCCCCGTGGCATCCTGGGTATCGGTTTTTTCCCCAAGGCGCAAGACTGCTCGATACTCCTTGTCCCATTCCACTAAAAACTCGGCTATTCTCGTCCCTTTGCCAATAAGGACAGGAAGGACGCCGGTGGCAGCAGGATCCAAGGTTCCAGCGTGGCCCACTCTTCGTTTCCCGAGCATTCCTCTGAGGTGTGCGACCACATCATGAGATGTCCAGCCCGGCTCTTTACACACATTGAGGATGCCATCTTCCACACCCGTTTGTTCTACGGTGCCCACTCCTACTCTCCAGAGGAACGCTCGACCGCTTGTCCGCTCAACGGGTCTTTATCCATAGGATCGCGCAATTCTTCAAGCAAGGAGAAAATTCGGTCTCGCCGTTCACCACTCTCATCTTTTTTGAATACAAGCTCAGGACTATACCGTAGGGATAAACGTCGGGAAACTTCGCCACGAATAAATCCCTTGGCCTTTATGAGGCCTTGGAATACCGGTCCTTCATCCTCGGCTAAGGTGGTAATAAATACCCTGGCCATACGGAGGTCTCTCGTCATCTCGACATCGGTGACCGTCACAGATTGAATCCGTGGATCCTTAATTTTTCGAAACAAAATATCAGCAATTTCCATTCGAATTTGGTCGGCCACACGAGTGGACCGTGAGTAGGAGGTTTTAGACATACATCCCTCCGATTCGGGTATTTCCACATTTAGTACATTACGGGGCATCCCTATTGCTCTCCCCCCTTCACCTTTATAACAATTCAATTCGGTGCTGAAGAATCTCAAGCGCCGGATTCGATCGCACGAGATTCATGGCTTGATCCAAAACCCTATTCACGTAAGCACCGTCATTGGCAACACAGGCCATCCCGAGTACCGCTCTTTGCCATAGATCTTGGTCATCCACTTCCGACACGGACAGGTTGAACTTTCGCCGAAGCCGATCTTTTAATCCGACGACCACTTTCCTCTTGTCTTTTAACGAATGTCCGTTGGGGATATGGAGTTCTACCCTGCACAACCCTACAACCATCCAAGTCCGTTTACAGCATTATCGTGAGATAAGAGGCGTTCACCCACTACAAGGTGGCCGCAATCTTATCGAGGACAAACACCTCTAAGACATCTCCAACTTTAATATCATTAAAGTTTTCGACGCTAATCCCGCATTCATAGCCCTGTTGAACATCACGCACATCATCCTTGAATCGTTTCAGGGAACTCAACTTGCCTTCAAACACATTGACATGATCTCGCACAACACGAACTCCGGCACTGGAACGAGAAATAGTGCCTTCTAAAACATAACATCCAGCAACTGCACCGATTTTCGGGATGGTAAATACTTGGCGAACCTCCGCCTGCCCCAAACTTCGTTCTTTAATCGTGGGTTCAAGGAGGCCCTCCATTGCAGCTTTAATATTCGCAACGGCATCATAAATAACTGTATACAAACGAATATCAACATTTTGCTTTTCCGCCAGAGAGGCCGCCTTTGATTCAGGTCTTACATTAAACCCGACAACGATCGCTCGGGACGATGACGCCAGCATGACATCGGTTTCTGTAATTCCACCGATTCCACGGTGCAAAACCCGAAGCTTCACGGCATCAGAGGACAGCTTTTCAATCGCTTGGCTCAGGGCTTCAGCCGACCCCTGCACATCGGCCTTAATCACAAGACCTAATTCTTTGATATCACCTTCACTAATCTGGGAAAAGAGATCGTCTAACGAAACCCGAGGATTCAGAGATGCCAATTCGGCTGTTCGCTGTTTCTGCATCCGATCCGCTGCAATTTCTTTTGCTACCTTTTCATTTTTGACGACCAAAAACTGGTCTCCGGCCGATGGCACACCCGGAAGTCCGACTACTTCTACAGGGATAGAGGGCCCGGCTTCTTTCAGTTTATTTCCTGTATCTGACACCAAAGCACGAACTTTTCCACTAAACGTCCCAACCAAAAATGCATCGCCAACTCGAAGCGTTCCGCTTTGCACCAACACGGTGGCGACCGGCCCACGTCCTTTATCTAATTTGGCTTCAATCACACTCCCTTTGGCTTGTCCATAGGGATCGGCTTTGAGTTCCAACACTTCGGCTTGCAATAAAATCATTTCCAATAAGGTATCGAGCCCGATGTTTTCTTTGGCGGACACCTCCACGAAAATCGTTGTGCCTCCCCAAGCCTCCGGAATCAGATTATGCTCAGCGAGGGCTGTTTTCACTCGATCAGCATTGACACCAGGTTTATCAATTTTATTCACCGCCACAATAATGGGAGCATTCCCAGCAATCGCGTGATTAATCGCTTCTACCGTTTGGGGCATGACCCCATCATCTGCAGCAACAACCAGCACAACGAGGTCCGTGACTTGGGCACCACGAGCTCGCATTGAGGTAAAGGCTTCATGTCCAGGAGTATCGAGAAACGTGACCCGTTTCCCTCCTACATCCACCGTATAAGCACCAATATGCTGGGTAATGCCACCTGCTTCCTGCTCCGTGACATTGGCCTTCCGAATGGCATCGAGTAAAGAAGTTTTCCCATGATCCACATGTCCCATAATGGTCACCACAGGAGGCCGAGGCTCAGGTCGCTCCTGTTCCGATACTTCAGTGACTTCTTCAAGTAACTCTTCACCTTGTTTTTCTGCCGATAGTTCAACTTTTAATCCCAGACTTTCAGCGATTAACACAGCCGCATCAGGGTCCATTGGATGGTTCAATGTTTTCATCTCACCGGTTTCCATCAATTGCCGAATGATGTCGGTAGGTCGTTGACCAATGAGTTCGGCAAATTCCTTGACGGTTAATCCGGTCGTCAGCTTAATAACCTTTTTTCGCGGCTTGGTAATTTCGGTAGGAGCTGAGGCAGTGACATGACGGGAACGGTCTTCGCGGCGATGGACGGGAATAGCTCGTAAATCTTGCCACCGGGCGGCATCTTCACGAAACCGTAAATCATCAGCATCTTTGACCCGGCCCGTCTTCTTGGCTTTCTTGGGTTTATCTTTAGTAGAAAGACCTCCCTCTCCACCACTCTCTGGAACAGCAGGCTTCTTTCGTCCCCCCTTGCTCTCACCGCCCTCAGTCGACTCTAAAGTGGGAGTAGGGGGAACTCCCACCACTGATCCGGTTTCAGCAACTCCGGGTTTTTCGTCAAGAACCGGACTCACTTGAGAGGGAACCGATAATTCTGAAGACGGAGTAGGGAGTCCCGCTTCTGTAGACAGTGCCACCGGGGCCTCTTTTTCTTCTAATGGGGGGACACCGGTGGTTGAACTTGGTTCACGCTCTGGGGACGTGCCTTCAACCTTGTTCTCTTCTTCCGAAGAAGCTGCTGAAAGTTCTTCCTCCGTCTTCTTTCGCTTGATGAGAATACGACGCTTTTCAGGTTTGGCAACCTCCTCTGAGGACACGGAGGATGATTTCGATTGGGAGTCTTTGGCAGCTTTTTTCCCATCGGTTTTTTTGCTGCTCGAAGCTTTTCTGGTACTGCTTTTTGACGTTGTCTTGGTTGTTTTTTCCGTCCGGGACTTAAGTTTCACCAACAAATCTTTAGCCACATCCTCGTCAATGGTACTGCTATGAGAGGAGACAGCAATATGCATCTTCTTAAGAACCGCAATAAGCTCCTTACTTTCCATCCCCAATTTTTTAGCTAACTCGTAAACTCTCATTCATTCCATTCCAAGTAGGATGGCTGGCAAGCCCCTCTTAGCCCTTTCCCATTATCCTTGAACCGAAGCAGGAGACTCCTCATCTCCCTCATCACCCTGCCCCGACTCCACTAAAGAATTACCTTCAGCTTCCAAAGCCTGTTCTCGCTGTTCACGTGCCTCTTCCTCGGCCCGTTGGGCTTCGGCTTCATCAGCCAAGGCTGCTTTGATTTCTTTATCCCGCTCCACCTTTTCCTTTTCATATTCGGTGGAACTAATAATATCAATATTCCAACCCGTTAATCGGGCTGCCAACCGCACATTTTGTCCATTCTTTCCTATAGCTAGCGATAATTGAGAATCAGCCACAACGACCAAGGCCGACTTTTTCTCTTCATCAATACCAACCTTCTCGATGGTCGCGGGATTCAACGCTTCAGCAATGAAAACCCGCGGATCATTCGTCCAGGTAATAATATCAATCTTTTCACCCCGTAACTCTCGCACCACTGCTTGAACCCGTGAGCCCTTGATTCCCACACAAGCCCCTACAGGATCAACGGCTTTATCATTTGACGACACAGCAATTTTCGTTCGATCTCCTGGCTCACGAACCACGCCTTTAATTTCAACAATTTTTTCTGCGACTTCTGGGACCTCTAACGCAAAAAGCTTTAGGACAAACTGTGGATGTGTCCTCGAGAGCACGACTTGCACATCTTTTGGTGTTCGACGTACCTCCAGTAAAATGGCCTTGATTCTATCACCACGCCGATAGGTTTCTCGCGGAATTTGTTCTTGCACGGGAAGGACGGCTTCGGTTTTACCTAAATCGACTAGGCAATTTCTCCGCTCTTGTCCCAAAATAATCCCATTCATAAGATCACCCTGACGAGTGGAATATTCCTTCTGAACGGCTTCCCATTCCGCCTCACGAACCTTTTGGAAAATGACCTGCTTGGCGGTCTGTGCCGCAATACGTCCTAACTCCTCCATTTCAATCAAGGATCCTATCTCGTCCCCAATTTCTGCATCCCCATCATACTCCCGGGCTTCTTGAATCGACACTTCTGCTTTGGGATTGGTGACCGTTTCTACAATAGTTTTTTTAGATACGACCGAAATTTCTCCGGACTTCGGATCAATTTCCACTTCAATATTTTCACCTTGTCCAAATCGTTTCTTGGCAGCAGTCTGCAGGGCCGCCTCTACTGCACCGAGGATTCGATCCTTATCAATACCTTTTTCTCGCCCAATCTGATCGATGACTGCTATCAATTCCCGATTCATAAACGTCTGTTCTCCCTACGCGCCTGCACTCAACTCCCTAAAACTCAATCTCCCGTTGAGTATGAGCAATCGTTCGCCAAAGGAAATGAGCCACGTGTACGAGCTTCTTTTTTTTCCCTTCTACTTGTATTCCTTCGTCATCTACGTCTACAAGTTTCCCGATATAGACCATCTGCCCCTCATGGGGCTCTGTCAGTTTGACCCGAACTTGAGATCCAATAGCCTTGTCATAGTCTTTTCGATGGTGAAAGGGACGATCTAGCCCCGGAGACGATACCTCTAATCTATAGGCATGGGGAATCGGATCTTCAATATCGAGCGCATGACCTAGGGACTTGTGGACTTCTTCACAATCCCGAATATGAACCCCTCCCGGTTTATCAATAAACACTCGAAGCACCGTTCGTGAGCCTTGGCCAGAACAGGTCACCTCCACAAGCTCAAGCTCAAGCGCTTGAACTATCGGCGTGGCAATTGTATGAACCTGTTCGGCAACCTGTCGGCAGGACCCCATGCCCCAGGCTCCCACTTTTGTAAGGGATGTTCGTTGGGAATTGGAATTCAGGACCGGCTTTACTTTCGTTTCTCTGAAAACAACATCACTTCTTCAAAAACCCATAGAAAATCGTAACAAATTAACATTTCAGAGCTATTTATTGCAAGCAGTTCCCCTGAATGAGGGATTGGAATTGATTTACCAAGATCGAGGTTACCGGGCCAGGATTTTCAGAGTCGAGTGCCACTCCGTTCACCTTCGCCACGGGGAGGATTTCTATGGTTGTTCCCGTGAGAAACACTTCCGAAGCCTGTTTGAGTTCTGTTAGGGAAAGGGGCCGTTCTTCAATAGCTATTCCTGCCTGTCCGGCCAAATCCAGGGCAATTTGACGTGTCACTCCTGCAAGCAAGTGTGGCCCGACTGGGCAGGTTACCAGAGTTTGACCTTGTACGATAAATACATTACTGATGGCTCCCTCCGTGATCTTGCCATCCCGTATGAAAATGGCTTCAAAGGCTTGTGAATTCAGGGCTTGTTGTCTGGCTAAGACATTGGGCAGAAGATTGAGGCATTTAATATCACACCGGCCCCAACGTATATCCTCGATCGTCAACACGTTCACACCATTCCGGGTCAAATCCGGTGAGATGGGACGCATTTCTTTGATTGTCATCACTGCTGAGGGGGCCACGTCTAGGGGAAAGGCATGATCACGTGGAGCCACTCCTCTTGTCACCTGAATATAGATTTTGCATTCTTGGAATTCAGCCAACCGAATTCCCTCTTTTATTTTCTTCTGCCATTCTTCCGCTTGGTAGGGTAGGGCCAATTGGATTGCCTGTGCACTCTTCTGAAGACGAGCGAGATGGGCTTCGAGTTGAAATGGTACGCCTTGATAGGTCCGAATGACCTCGTAGATTCCGTCCCCGAACTGATATCCACGATCTTCTAGGGGAACTCGGGCTTCAAGAAGAGGTACAAACTGTCCTTCGACGAGCCCGATTTCAGGCATATGACCTCTATTCTCAATCTTGTCTCAATCTTGGGGTGTAACCTCTATAGAGTAGACACGACGATCTTCGGCTGTAAACTTCCATCCCATTCTTTTCTCAAAAATTATTCGATGGATGCCTGTGGAAATAGGTTCGAACTCAAACGTCCGCTTCCCCGCATCAACAGCATTCCCACTCGCTGTTCGCAAATAGGTATCACCAACCAACACGACTTCTGGGGAGTTATAGGAAGGCACCCAAAGTTCACCTCTCGTCCGATCTTCCCAAAGATGAATCTTGAACATACTGTGCAGCGTGGCCCGAATCCTGTTCTCCTCACGCTTAGAGTCTAGTACTGGACGTTCTGGTACCGTCACAACTCCCTCCTCATTAGGATTTTGCCAATTAGCTCCAGGCCTTCCTTCTGCCACATACCTGTTTCTCAGTGGACAAAGTTATGGGTACTCTCCACTAAACAGGCTTCCGGCCTCCAATCCATACCTCATCGCCCTCAATTCGAACCTCATAGCTTCCAACGCAATACCCACCACCATCAGTCCCCTGTCCATTTCGAATATCAAACGCTAAGTCGTGCCAGGGACAGGCTACGACAAACCCCTTGATATGACCTTCTGCCAGTGGCCCTCCTTCGTGTGGACAGGTGTTATAAATTGCAAAAAATTTTCCCTCAACATTGAAGAGCGCAAGAGATTTATTCTTGACCTGCACCACCGTAGAAGTCCCTGGAGGAACATCTGTGACGCAGGCTACTCTCTCAAACCCATCCATACCTTCTCCCTTCTTTTCTTTGAGCACTTCATCACACTCAAAAAGCACGCGACTTTCCTCTGTTGGTACGAAGAGGAAGACCTCTGATTCCTTGACAGAACGTTTGGCCAGACCGGCCTCACATTTTCAACGTAAACTTCAACTCCTCTCCTTCTTTTAAACCTTCCCGCTGTATCAATCCGGCTTCGGCCTGTATCACGTAGCGTGCCTTCGTGGGGGGAGGCCCGTACAAGGGACATGGATCTTCAGGGCAAGGGTCTGCATGTTCTGTGAGAAAGACAATAAATCGACTTTCATCTAACCAGACCAAATCGACTGGAAAGATATATCCTTTGGTCTTCAGTCGATGGAGGTCTGACGTGGGGAAAATATACAATATTCCAGTATTCACCGGAAGCTTTTCCCGAAATGCCAGGCCAAAGAATATTTTTTGAGGGGTATCGGCGACCTCAGTCTCTAGCTGTTGGCCATTGGGAAACGTCACAATGATAGTTCCCCCTTGTTCTTCACTCATGAGAAAGAGAGTCCCGGTTATAAGAAGAAGTGAGAGTGCCAGTAACACAAACACTCGTTTCCGCTTGGGAGCAGAAGTCGGAGGTTTTAACGGGTTAAACATCAATATTTAAATTACTCCTGACTGTATTTCGACATACGCTTTAGAACGATGGCTCACAGGCTTCTCCTTCTATGATTAGGCCAAATGGCCCATAATTATCAATAAGATAGGCCTTCTGCCCCCTTGATTAATTATTGACTTAATTAAGATGAGCGAGCTACAATGAAATTCACATTGGCTAAGAAAATGTGCAGTTTTTTCCCTGCAAAAATTTTTAGCAGAATATGGTCGTGTGTAGTAAGGGTTGTCAATACCCTCGTTTGTAAAGAAAATTTATCTGTTTATTGTCGAAGGAGGCACGGGTTATGGCCTTATTGATCACTGATGAGTGTATTTCCTGCGGAGCTTGTTTACCGGAATGTCCCAATGAAGCAATCTTTGAGACAAGAAGCGAAGCAGAAGGTAAAGGGTACGAAGTCGGAGAAGGTCAGGGAGAAGGAGACAGTATCTATATTATCACACACCAACGTTGTACTGAATGCGTCGGACATTTTGATGAACCCCAATGCGCAGCAGTGTGTCCAGTAGATGAATGCTGTATTTCTGATCCTTTATATCCCGAAACCACAGAAGCCTTACTTGAAAAAGCAAGGTCCTTGAATCCTGACAAAGAAATCGATCCTGAAAAAGTCTGGAGTGGAGTCCGTAACTAAAGATTAAAAATGGACCCTGAGAGGCTATTTCGCTTCTCTATTCTCCGAAAGTTTCGTCAGGTTAAGCCCATCTAGCACTTGGTGCTAGATGGGCTTTTTATTTTCCCTGGATTTCCCAATTCCTCGTATTTTTTTTACAAACCAAAATCAGCTGGATATACTTATAAAGAGAGTTCTCAAGTCAATTAAAATTCCTGCACGTTTTCTGTTTCTCGTCATATATCCAAGACTTCCGATGTTCGAAAAGATCAAGACACGCACGATTAAACGACCAACGCATGATTAAAAAAGACATTTTACGGACCTATGAGTTAATTCCCGGATCACGAATAAAAAAAATAATTGGATGCTGTCGTGCTCCAGGCGTTCATGCAATAATCATTTTTCGCTTTGGTCAATGGTTAACGAAAAAGAATCTTTTAGTTCGCTTCTTGTTCACACCAGTCTACCTATTCTTCAATCACAGAATACGGTCCATATGGGGCATTCATATACCTAGATCGACACAAATAGGTGAGGGCCTGTATATTGGACACTTTGGTAATATCACGATTTCAGATGGCACAAAAATTGGGAAAAATGTAAATCTATCGCAGCAAATTACCATCGGGACTTCCGGGAATGGAGAAAAAAATGGGTGCCCCACAATAGGAGACAATGTCTACATTGCTCCTGGAGCTAAACTTTTCGGGAAAATTTCTGTGGGTAATAACGCGAAGATTGGCGCCAATGCCGTAATTTTTAAAGATATTCCTGAGAATGCAATTGTGGCATTAAGTCCTGGATTTCAAATACTTTCCTATAAGGGGAACGTGACTTCCGATGAAGATTATGATTCCAAGTAGACAAATTGATGGTAACATAATGATATAATCAATAATTATTCCTGAAGGTGTCTATATGAGAAATTTGACTATTTTTTTGGCTACATGTCTTCTCCACGGCATCCTGGTGGCTCCTCTCCTAGCAAATACCGAGACACTCCCGTCTGTGATTGAACAATTCGTGCAAAAGCAATTCCCGGAAGCCCGGAGCCACTTTTGGGTGGTCAATCAAACTGAACTGGCTTCTCAGGAAGAAATCGTCGTAGATCTCAACACCATCACCCAGACCATCCCTACCGATTTCCCAAGTGAAAACCGTTTTTTGCTTTTGATCGTCTCAGGAAAATTAAAAGCTAGTCAACACATCCCTCTTGGCGACAAAGTTCATTGTCAACCTGAAAAAGAAACAATATAAGAAACACATAAAAAAAGGCCCCTTTCTTTCTCGACATTATCGAAGAGAAGAAGGGGCCTTTTTAATTTTTTCAACCCAATGACTACTCATTGGGTTAAGGGATTCTCAGTAACCTTACTTTTGGATGAGCAACTTTCCACCCAAGTGGGCTGCATGCAAGTGGCACTTATAATTCAAAATTCCAGCAGCAGTGACATAGGTAAGATCGCTGGTAGGGATACCAATGTACTTGGTTTCTCCCGGCTTTAACACCAACTTAATATTCATAGAAGTAGGACCAGCAAATCGACTATCAGCCGATAAATTGAACCCGTGGTCAGCTGAAGCATTGTTGGTCACTTTAATAACCACTGGACGCCCAGCTCGACCTCTCAATTCTAAGATACTCACGGGAGGATACCACACCTTTTTCCCACCAACCCCTTCTAACGCAAAGAGCTCGACATCCACATCCAGTTCCTTGAAGGGTTGGCCCACTACTGATCCTGTTGCCAGATCCCCGATTTCTACTCCGCCAGACTGCAGAGCAAAGGATACGGATGCACCGCTGACAACCAAGACAAGGCCGAAAAATACCGCCAGCATCATCCTACGCATAGCCTGCCTCCTTAAAAAGAAAGTGATTAAAAATGGACGAACAAAAAATCTACACTATGAAAACGATTCCGAAAACAGTTCCACATACAAAATTGGCCTGACTCAAGAGCAAATGCCTGAACCTTATAGCACAGGCATTTATCGGGAAGCAAGGGAATCCTTCCCGCATATTCTTTTTATTCTGAGAATGAATGGCAGTCTAATAAAATCAAAAAATTCCAGAAAAACAACGACTTCCTTTAAATTCCTGCCTTCTACTCTCCCTGATGAATTGAAGGCTGTACCAACGGATTCTTTGGAAATTCATGTCCGACGAGGAGATCGTAGGGGGCATAATCATCCGTGAGTATCAACCCCTTGCCCCAAGGGGTGGTCACCCTCGAATTCATGAGCTCCAAAGCTTGAAACGGTAGGCGATTTTCATTAATAAGTTTTTCTAACTTTGCTGTAAAGGATGGCTTCCCCATTTCCCCGACCTGCGGACCGGCAAAGAACAATAAATTTTCCGCCTTTGGTTCCGCAGTTGATCGCCAGGGACCCTTCACTCCAAATGAAGCGATGGTTGGAAATTCACTACCCATGGTCGACACGACAGCTCGAGCTCTGGCATTATCCGGGCCTTCTCCTGAGGAGGCGAGATTCACGACCACGAGCCCATCAGAGGTAAGGTGCTCTTTTAATTCTTGAAAAAACTCCTTGGTGGTCAAATGGAAAGGGATAAGATGTCGGGCAAACACATCGACCCAGATGATATCGTACTGCTTTGGAGTTTGTTGCAAGAATACTCTCGCATCTTTCACATAGACGTTATGATTGGCAGGAAGAGCGTAGTCAAAATACTCCTTTGCGACTCGAACGACTGAGGGATCCACTTCGACTAAATCCACTTGAAGATCAGGCCAAGCCGCTCCTAACCATTTACCCATCGACCCGCCTCCATGCCCCAACACCAGCGCTTGTCGTGGATCAGGATGGTTCGCCAGTGCAACCACAAATAATTGGCTATAGGGCAAAAACAATTGGATAGGATCGACTCGCCACATGACAGCGTGAAAAGTTCGGTCTAAGATAAGGTACCGAAATAAGTCATCATCTCGCACCCGAATTTGCTGATACGGACTATCTTCCTGATAAAGGGGTTGAGGGAGTACTCGGATAGGATGGAGAACCAGCCAATGACTGACAACAAGGACGAGGAGAAGAGGAATGACTGAATGGACACGTATTTGACGAGCCTTCCACATCCAAAACACTCCTAGCACGATTTGGACGAAACCCAAAATGATGACCAGCGATCTACTTCCCAACCAAGTTAATAGATAAAAGGCCGTTCCAAAAGTCCCAACTAAACTTCCAAAGGTCGAGACCGCAATCATAATACCCGTATGACGCCCCAGTGAACCCAAATCTCCAATAGCCAAACGGAGTAAAATAGGAAGGACTCCACTTAACCCAAAAGCCGGGGGAGCCAGCATGATTGCACCGGCAAGACAGGGTCCCCAGCGAGGATCTTGAACCAAGGCATCGACGGTAAACATCACGTGTTCGCCCATCCAGGCGAGTAACAAGGTCCACACTCCAGAGAAAAGGAGTAATCCAGTGAGGACTTTTTCACCTGGAAATCTGTCAGCGAGGGAACCCCCTGTCGCATATCCACTACTCATGGCAGCCAAAATCACACCGATGAGCGCTCCCCAAACCAACACCGAATTACCAAAGACTGGAGCGAGCAACCGGCTCCCCAACATCTCCAATGCCATCACGACTGCGCCAGTGAGAAAAGCCGTAAAAAATAAGGAAATTCGAACGTGTTGCATGGGAGATTCAGCAGCGGTCATAAAAGAGTGAGTAACAGGGAGGAATAAAGAGGTCCTTGCAGGTTACCGGAAGAAGAGGCATCACTGTCAGCAGTGTGAGCCGGAGAGATATCACAAAATCCTTGGGTCATATTGCAGCCATTGCTCCTGCGAAGTCCTTCCACCTGGAGGAGATCTCTAGAGGAACTGTGGTATCACGAGGGAAAGCACCTCGACGATAATACTACCTTAGTACCGTTCATAGAATCCCATCTGAGATATGGGAGTTGCAGCCACAAGGGAAACAATCTCCCTCTATAATTTGAGGGTAATGCCTATACTTGAAGCGATGGATTGTACTGAAACCCTTTGAAAACTGTCAATTAATCAAGAATAAGAGAAAGTGAGCTTCACCAGGCTGAAGCTTGGGCGAATTTCTTGCGACCCAGCAGGTATAGAGATATACTTGTTAGGAACAAACATTGCTTAAATAATCTTAAATTCCAGAAAAGAACCGTATTTTTCCTCAATCCAAAGGAAATCCTATGCATATAAGTGTAATTGGGACAGGTTATGTCGGACTTGTTACTGGAGCCTGTTTTGCAGAATTTGGTATCACCACCACCTGTATGGATGTGGATGCACAGCGTATTGAAAACCTTGAGAAGGGCGAAGTGCCTTTCTTCGAACCGGGGCTTTCCGAACTCGTGACCAAGGGTGTCAAAGAACAACGACTTGATTTCTCCACCGATATTGCGAAGTCAGTGGAACGTGCCTTGGTAATCTTTATCGCGGTCGGAACCCCATCTCGAGCTGATGGCTCAGCGGACCTCTCTTTTGTCGAGGAAGTGGGAAAAGCTATTGGACGCAATATGACTGGATATAAAGTCATTGTGACTAAATCTACCGTCCCGGTCGGAACAGGAAAACGTCTTCGAGAAGTGATTGAAGCCCATCAAACCACCCCTTATGAGTTTGATATTGTGTCCAATCCTGAGTTCTTACGTGAAGGATCTGCCATAGAAGATTTTTTACGTCCCAATCGAATCGTGATTGGAACAGATAGTGCCCAAGCGACGGCCATCATGAAGGATCTGTACCGGCCGCTCTACCTTTTGGAAACACCGATTGTCATTACCGATGTCCCCACCGCTGAGATGATCAAGTATGCCTCAAATGCCTTCCTGGCCGTAAAAATTTCCTTCATTAACGAAATTGCCAATATCTGCGAACGGACGGGAGCCAATGTTCAAACGACGGCCAAGGCCATGGGACTGGATAATCGAATTGGTGGGAAGTTTCTCCACGCAGGTCCCGGATATGGCGGATCCTGCTTTCCCAAAGATGTCTCTGCCATGATTCAAACAGGAGACGATGTGGGATATGATTTTCAAATCGCCCGAGCAGCAGCCCTCGTGAATGCAAAACAACGCGAGTTAATGGTAGAGAAAATCCGCAAGGCCCTTGGGGAGATCAAGGGCAAAACGTTGGCTATATTGGGACTTTCCTTTAAACCCAATACCGATGACCTTAGAGATTCACCTGCTATCGGTATTTCAAAGAAATTGATGGAGGAAGGAGCCACCCTTCAAGGCTTTGATCCAGCAGCCCTCGACGAAGCCCTCAAACTATTGCCAGGGCTCGTTCCTTGCCGCGATGCCTATCAGGCTATCGAAGGAGCTGATGCCGTTATTCTCATGACTGAATGGAACCAATTTAGGAACCTAGACCTAGACCGAATCAAGGCAGAACTCAAACAACCTATTTTTCTTGATCTACGTAATGTCTACGAACCAGACCGACTCCTCAAGTTAGGATTTGACTATCATTCAGTGGGTCGACCTATGGCCACAAGACCTCAAAATGGGTAAGGCAAAGCTCACCGTCTTATCCGATTACCTCCCTTTGGCCACCTCCTGCGTCTTTTGCTTATAGCCCATCCGGTCCAACACCTTTAGAATTCTTTTTTCTAATCGACTATCGGCTTGTGACAAAGCCTCCGCGAGAGGTGCGACAGCCGGCTTCCCCACTTTTCTAATTATTTCTGTCGCAGATTGCCGAAGATCGTCTTCTTCAGAAACCAAGAGAGGAATCAACTGGGGGACGGATGAAGCGCCCAAACGAATCAAAGAATCATAGGCCCGTTGACGAACATCTCCAACTTCATCAGTCAACGCTTCGACTAAGGATTCAACAGCCAGTGGATCATTTAATTCACCTAAAATCTCGGCAGCATACTTCCGATTGAGCCAATGACTATCTTTCAAGTCCTGAAGCATTGCTTCTAATTTTGCTGCCTCAGGGTTTTTCGAGCGAATTTTAAAATTCTTCGCGATTCGCTTGCCATCCTCCTCAACAACACGAATGGTCGCCCCATCCCCAGGCTTAATACGTTGCAGGTCTTCGACGGCTTCCTCTGCCACATCCAGGACGACGGTCTTTCCATCATAGGCAAGTAATTCGACTTCGATTTGCTTAGCAACGGGATTGACTGAGACAACTTTTTCTGTCACCAAATTAAAACCGTCCGGCTTCGCTCCACCTTTGGGTCCAATCTGCAACAGTTTTAGGGGTTGCGCATTGTCTGCCATGGTACTCCTCTCACGGTAAAATTTTTGTTAAGGAATGTTGCCATTCCCTTGTCAAACAAATTCCGATCTTATGGCTGCCGATATCAGCCTCTGTTAGGGGTTCGGTCTACGCCGTCGGTTTCCAGCCTAAACTGGCCAACACTCCCTCCACGGTTTCCTGAACCATTTCATTCTCATCTTCTAATAAGGGTAATAAGGGCTCAACGGCTCGTTTCTCACCTAATCGTGCCAAGGACTCTGCAGCATTTCGTCGGACTAACCAGTCCTCATCTTGGAGGGCACCAATGAGAGCATCGCCACCCCGCATATCTCCAATTTTTCCAAGCGCCTCCGCCGCATGCCGTCGAACCATCCAGTTGTTTCCTTGCAGTCCCTCGACCAGCGCATCCACAGCCCGGACGTCGCCAATTTTTTTCAATACCCGAGCCGCATCCTCCCGCACGGTGGTATCTTGTAAGGCCTCAACCAGACCTGGCACCGCGCGTGCATCCTCCAACCGCTCCAACGCCCAGACCGCCGCAATACGTACGGCTCCATCCCGATCTTTTAGAGCCTTGAGTAACGGCTCCACTCCTCGCGGATCCTTTAACTTTCCAAGGGCTGCCGCGGCCTGCTCCCTGACAGACCATTCGTCATCGGTAAGGGCCTCAATAAGCGGCTCAACCACAACTGGACCCATTCGCACAATGGCTGAGGTCGCCGCTTCACGTATCACCACATCTTCATCTTCAAGTAAGGCCATGAGACGAGAGAGTGCCTCCTCCCCAATTTGCCCTAAGCTTGCGACAGCATGATTTCGCAACGCTTCATTTTCATCACGTAGCGCAGAGACCAATTGATCAACTCTATCTGTCTGCCCCTCCGTATTACTCATAACCCTCTGGACCCTCCTTCCAAGCGGCATCAGCAGAAGCCGACATGGCCTGCAATTTGTCAACAATGACACCGGAGTTATACGACACCAGTCCATCACGATCTGTTTTTAATTTCTCAAAGAGATCAGCGTAGGGCTTTAATTTTCCAGCATCCTTTACCTTGGCTAACGCTTCAATCGCAAAAATTCGAAGAGGCCGAATGGGAATCTGCTCAACCAAAAGGTCAACGGGTCGAGAGTCACCAATCAACCCAAGTGCTTTGATGGCCAGCTCCTTTACGCCAGTATCTTTATCCACCCCTACCCGTTTCATTAAAGGTTTGACTGCCCTCGCATCCTCAATTTTTCCTAATAGATCGGCTGCAGCTTCTCGTACGAGCCAATCCTCATCTTCCAAATATTCAATCAAAATTTCAACGGCCGGACGACCAATCCCTAAGAGATCGATCACCGTCGCCATTCGACCTTCCTCTCGCTCACTATGTTCCTCAAGATCTCTGAGCCGATCAAACGCCTCATCAATTCGATTTCGTATCGCACCCAACTGCTTCAAGGTACGAACCGCAATATCTCGGACAACGGGATCGACCATGACATCGACCAAGGCATCGGATGACCGGGGGTCGAGTAAGTGTTCAAGGGTCGTGGCCGCCGTGATACGAGGTGTTTCATCCGAATGCCTCAGCATTTCGGTCAAAGGAACGATGGCGGTAGGGATCACGCCCATAAGACGAATGAGGGCTTCTCGCTGAGTCTCATCTTCAACATGGTGAAGAGTCTCCACCAAAGCCCGTGCAGCCTCTTCATCGACCACCCCAGCCATCTGCTCCAAGGCAATCACCCCAGCTTTTTGAACCATTTCATCCGGATCTTGTAGCAAGCGAACGAGGGGAACTCCAGCTGCTGGATCTTTTATCCTGGCCAACATACCAGCGGCTTCCATCTTTAAAGCTGCACTCCCCGTTTGTAAGGTTTCAATCAGGAGGCTGACAGCCCGAGGGCCACCAGATATACAGGCGGTGTGGGCACGCATACGACGCCAGTCTTCCTCGTGAACAAGTTCGGAGATGATCGTTTCAAGCGTTTCTTTTGGCATACCTTAGCCTGAGAGTTCCCGCCTGTTTTGTTTGGGGGTGAGGCCAGACTTGATTCGGTTCGGGCGCCAGCCTAATTGTTGTAGAGCTTCTTTGGCGTGGAACCTGATATTGTCATCTGGATCCTGATTGAGAATAGCCAGAAGAGGAGGAATGGCTTCAGATCCACAGGACACCAAAGCCTTGGCCGCCTCTTCACGCACCATCGTATTCTGGAGGGCCTTAACCAAAGTTGAGATGACCGAGGGATCCTGAATACGACCAAGGGCCTTAACCGCGGCTTCGACCGATACCATTTCTACTTCATATTGATCCCCGCACCCCGTAATGATTCGGCTATCTGGTGGTGGAGTCACCGAACCAGTCACAACCGCCACGAGAGCTGGAACCGCACGGGAATCAGCGATCTTGCCTAAGGATTCAATTGCCACGGGACGAAGATCGTTTTGTTTTATGGCAGTTATAAGAAAGTCCACGGCCTTTGGATCACCGATATCACCTAAGGCCCTGGCCGCATCGACTCGTACGGCAGAATCTCTGTCATTAAAGAGGACATAGATCAGTGCCTCCACTCCCTGGGAAGATTTCAAGGTGCCCAAGGCTTCAATCGCATGAAGCCGCACAATCCATTCTTCATGTTTGAGCCCTTCCAGAAGAAAAGGAATACCTGCCTCACCTAATTGGACTAAGGCCTGTACGCATTCTTCTCGTACCCCTTTCACTTTATCTTGAAGAAGGGGGAATAACGCTTCAGCGGTGTTGGAATCCTTCACGCGTCCCAGAGCTTTGGCCGCATGCATTCGTACAATCCAATTGTGATTACCCAAAGCCTGTATAAGAGGGGATACGACTCGCGGGTCAGCAATATGAGAGAGAATAGAGGCCGCCGACTCCTGGATATTGGTATCTTCAGATGACAAACAGGAGCCAAGGGGGACCACTGAGGCTTTACCTATAGACGTTAAGGCGGCAATGGCAGCCATACGAACGGAACGATCTTCATCCGATAACAGAGACAGCAAGGGTAATACCGCGCGGCTGTCCTGTGCTCGACCAAGAATCGAGGCCGCGTCTTCACGAACCTCCCAATCCTCATCTTTTAAGGCAGCGATATTTTCAAGAACAGCATCGGCCATACAGATGTCTCTCTCGCAAACCTGTCGAAATTTCTACCCGATGAAATAGGCTGAGGAATGAGAAATAATATACGAACGTCCTCTTCTTCCTAGACACATAATATTTTCGACAATAATATTTTCTTCCTATGATTCGGCAACTTAGAGAAGAAGTACCTTACCACAGGCATTTTTTAGGGGTCAACAGAGGCAAGGGGCATCAGGCCGTGTGTTTCCGAGACAACGGTCAACCAGGGCGAAGCATTAAAATGGGATGCCGTTAGCCTGGTACTAATCTTCGGCGGGCGTGCCAAAAGGGATTGGAACAAAGAAACGACCAGAACAGAGGTAACCGTGCCAGAACGAGCCTACATGGCTCCTTTTGCTAAATCTCCTGCTGGGCCAAACCTTCCTGTATCTCCCAGTGGTTTATCAACCCGAAGGTTATCGGTCATACTTGAATCAACGGCCACATCATCGGTTGGTGGTTCCCAACCAAGTTTATCAAGGGTACTCATAACAAGTTGCCGCAGGGCATCCGTAGCATTGAGTCGATTCGTCGCGAACGAGAGGACACGCTCCCCTTCCGATTCAACTTCTGAGGCTTTTGGATCATGGAGGAAGGCGACCAGCGGTTCTATGGAAGCATCGCCAATGAGAACAAGGGAGTCAGAAGCTCGCTCACGGAGAATCCCGTCTTTCAGCAACATGATGAGATCTGGAATAATTCTGGTACTTCGGAAATGACCTAAGGCAGTGGCTGCCGCCTCTTTGATAAAGGCATCCTCACTCACAATACATCCAGGAGTTGGAGTTCCCGTTTGCTTAATTCCCTTGCCCCGTAAGGCATCTAGAACTGGAGGAAGGGCTCGAGGATCGCCAATCATGCCCAACGACATGATAGCATGACGTTTCACGGCACCATCCTTCATAGCCTCAATGAGCGCATCAATTGCCCGGGGATCACCAATCATTCCCAAGGCAATGGTCGCATCCTCCCGGACTGCACGATCTCGGTCTTTCAAGGTTTCAATCAAAGCATCAACCACTCGAGGATCTTTCGCCCAGGATCGACCGTATTGATAGTCGGAGGTCATCCCTCCTAGCGCACGGGCTGCATGACACCGAACGACAAAGTCGTTATCTTTTAAGGCAGCCATGAGGGCCTCGACGGAAGACTCTCCTATGGTGACCAGAGCAGTTCCAGCCGTTTCGCGAACGATTTTTGAAGAATCCCGAAAGAGTTTGACCAGAATAGGAATGGCTTTTTCGACACCGATCTTTCCTAACGCCTCCGCTGCGACACTCTTCACCGCACCATCTCGATCTCGACAGGCTAGAAGAAGCCCATCAACCGCCTCAGCCCCTCGAATCTCTCCACAGGCTTTTGCCGCCTGTTCCCTGACACGCCAACGCTCATCTTTGAGAGCTTTCACCAGCCGTGGGACCACCGCTTCGCCAATGGAAGACATTGCAACCACGGCAGAACTTCTTACATCCATGATGGGATCGTTAAATAGATTAATGATCCCCTCAATGGCCTTGGGATTACCTATTTTCCCAAGAGCAGACGCCACATGCGCTCTCACCGACCAGAAATCATCATCACAGGCCGTTAAGAGAGCTTCTAGGGTACTCGGATTACCCAGTTCGGCAAGCGCTTTCGCTGCCTCTTCTCTGGTGGCATCATCGGCATCTTCTAAGGCTTCTAATAAATCATCAACTGATTCTGCCATACTTACCTCTGATCTGACCAGTATTCGGGGACACCACCATAGGGCATCATTCGCCCACATTGGACGGTTAAGACTTGAGTTCCACGTCCTTCTACACATTGATCTAACGACCGTGAAAACTCTAAATTTCCCTCAAGCGTCACGGTAAACGGAAAATCAAACGTGAAGGTGGCAAACCGGTATCGACCAGGCTTCAGGGTAACGGGTTGTGCCTCGGACGTTGAATACGCCTCGGATGTATCCGGGTCCATACTGGTAATAATGGGAGTAATCCCTGGGACATGCCACCTGGTTGGAGGCTCTAGTTTCGTGGGATCCACGGTGATGGAATATTCTTTTGAGTAGGCACTAGGACGCGCTGCTACTGCCTCATGATCCACGAATTCACCCATCCCAATTCCTACCGTTCCTATGAGGAGCACTGACAGAGAAAGCTGCTTCATTTTATGCATGGTTAAAGATAACATCACAGCACACTCCCTATGGCAATTGCGCGCGAGAATGTAATTTCTCAGGCGGAGGCGATATAAACACCTCATCAACTGAATGACTATCCCATTCCGTATACGTCTCAAGCCCCAACGTCCGCATCACAGTCGCACCTGTATCCTTTAGGGTCACAGGTTGCTGAATATGATGTCCAGGCTTCACGCCAAACCCCCAAGCCATCCAAGGAACTTCCGACGCTTTCCCCTTAGATTCCTGAGTTCCGCCATTGGTGATAGACGTCACGAAAACGGTTGTTCGGTCAAATCGCTTTATATCCTTGTACACATCAAGAATAGAGGCCATCGCTGTATCGACCCTTTGCAATCCCTTTTGGTAGTCAGGTGATTTCCACCCTTGGGTACGGCCAATACGCCCCGCTTCAGGAAGGTGTACGACAAGCAAATGGGGAAGATCTAAAATTCGACGACCATACCCTTCCCCGCTGACGCCCTTCACCATATAATCCTTAATGTATTTCACGATGGTTTCAGAAGTACATTCAGGTCGTAAAGCTCCACACATTTGGTAATCAATATAGGGCTCAGGTCTCGCCAGTTGGTAGAGGGACTCTTCCATAAAAAAGATCGCCGTATCCTTTCCACCACTGAGATCCATATAGTCAAATAAGGTGGCAGGCCGTGGGTAGCCTCGTGCAAAATCAAACTCATCCCATGTAATGCCATGTTTCTCGATTGGAAGCCCCATAATGATGGAAGCAATAGAGGGAAGCCGTAACCCTGCCGTTGGGTTACGCGCTGACCAGGTCACCGCCCCTTCCTTGGCAAAGCGTTGCAAGAGTGGCATCGGTCCGGCTTGAATAGAGTGTTTCCCTACCCCCTCAAGGAGAAAGAGAATCACGTATTCTGAATGGGAAGAGGAAACGTTTGGCGGTTGCCCCTTTGAAGATGAAGGTTGTGCGGCTTCCACCGTAGAATAGGATGCCGTTCCCATTCCCATAAAGAATGAAAGACACAGAAAATATCCCGCTCCGAGTAGTGCCCTTCTAGAAAATTTTTTCATAATTTTCCCCATAGAGGCTTCTCTAAATGTATTCCGTAATTGAATGGCTCCTGACCACCCATTGCACCATTGTACAAATGTACAAGCCTAACCAATTATTTCAGGAAGAAGAAAGTACATTATCATGTCAATTTCTTCCAACACAAGTGGAGGTCATAGGGGATTCACCGATAACCAAGGAGGGCAAAAAAAAGGCGGGGTCCCCCAGAGGGAGACCCCGCCCACGGACTCGCCTAGGCTCTTGCTTACAGCCAGGTGACCCGCTCGGCCGGCCGGACATAGATCGGCTCTTCGACCTGGATCCGCGCCACTTCCTTGCCCGACTTGTTGAAGCCCAACACGGTATCGTTGTACATCTCGAACCGCTTCCCGTGAATTTGGGTTTCAAACACTTTCGGACCCGGAATGACGTCATACCGGAAGACAATCTGCTGACTGGCGCGCCACAACTGCAGCACCGCCAACAGCTCCCGGCTCGGGACCAAGTACTTCTCGATCGCATTGTCCACGCCGGGGCCAAACATCTGCCGCGTATACCCGCGCGGGGCATGCCGAGGCGGGATGTAGAAGCCATTGGGCTCCGTCCCCCATTGTGGATACAACGGCAAGGCCACCTGCTCCACCCGAATGGTGAAGTACAGGGGATGCCACCGGTCTTCGGCCCACAGGCCGTCGTCCCCGATGCGCATCAAGCTTTGCATCCGAATCTTGCCGACGCAGGCCGCCATACAGCGCGTCTCCATCGGCTCCCCGCCGGTCAGCGGGTCTTTGCCTTCGATCCGTGGATAGCAGGCGATACACTTCTCACTCACCCGCGTCGTGCCCCGATACATCGGTTTCTTAAAGGGACACTGCTCCACACACTTCTTGTACCCCCGGCACCGATTCTGGTCAATCAAGACAATCCCATCCTCCGGCCGTTTGTAGATGGCCTTCCGCGGACAGGCTGCCAGACAGCCCGGATAGGTACAGTGGTTACAAATCCGCTGCAAGTAGAAGAAGAAGGTCTCATGCTCCGGCAAGGAGCTGCCTTGCATCTTCCACGGTTCATCCCGCGAGAACCCGGTCTTATCGACGCCTTCGACCAAGGCGCGCATCGACGTGGCCGTGTCCTCATAAATGTTGACGAACCGCCATTCTTGGTCCGTCGGGATGTAGCCGATCGCCGCCTGGCCAATCTTGGCCCCGGCATCAAAGATCGTCATCCCTTCGAACACCCCGTACGGTGCATGGTGCTTGCGGCCGACCCGCACATTCCACACCTGCCCGCCGGGATTGACTTGCTCAATCAACTGCGTGATCTTCACATCGTAGAACTGCGGATACCCGCCGTAGGGCTTGGTCTCCACGTTGTTCCACCACATATACTCCTGGCCCTTCGAGAACAACCAGGTGGACTTATCCGCCATCGAGCAGGTCTGGCACGCCAGACACCGATTGATGTTAAACACGAAGGCGAATTGCCACTTGGGATGTCGCTCTTCGTAGGGATAGAGCATCTTCCGTCCCAACTGCCAATTATACACTTCCGGCATAATATGTACTCCTTCCATTCACGTTAAAAGGTCCATGCGACGCCCGAGCCACATGCTCGCGCACTCGCCAGCGTCCATCGTAATCGCAGCTTACACCTTGATCTTGATGTGTTCGCCTTTGAGCCACTTGATCATGAACTCGTTTTCCTGACCGGGCGTAAACCCAGTGCGGACTGGCTCCCATGGGCCCCGAGCCCCGATGCCCCCGTCTTCCGCCTTCGTGATACGGATCAGACATTCTTTCGGGACCGTGTTGACCGCGTGGTTATCCACTTGGAACCCAAATTTAAACTTCCAACCTACCGCATGTTTGCCCGGGAGGCTGTCGGTTTGATGGGTCGGCATCAACCAGTTCCGGGTAAAGGACTGTTGCGCCCCATACCGGAAGTTGGACTGATACCCCGTGTCCATCGCAATCGCGCGGCCGTCGGGGCGGGTTTCGTGCCCTTTGACCGACTTGGCGGTGGCCACATACGGGGCATGCTTGGCCATCGTCACGTGATACGGATAGGCCGGGTTGTACTTGGCCCGAATCATCAACCGAGCGACTTTGTAGAACGGATCCGAGGGTTTCCAACCCCGATAGGGTCGGTCCACCGGGTTGCCGTCCACATAGACGTAGTCCCCGTCGTTGATGCCCCGATCTTTGGCGGCTTGCGGGTTGATGTGCAGCTGATGCTCCCCAACGCCCGGCGTCCGTTTATCCATCCGATAGGGATCGCCGAAGTTGGATTCATAAATCTGCACCCAGTCGTTCACCGACCATTGGCTATGCACCCGATGCCGGGTTTTGGGGGTCACGCAGTAGAACTGATACCCCTTCTCCCACAACGGGTTGCTGTGCCGCTTGATCTCCTGCCACGGCAATTTCAGGTTCCGCACCGTCTTGTCATCATGGTGCTGCGCCGTGATGGGAATCCCATAGTCATCGGGCCGCACAAACGGGTTGGTCGTGAAAATCGCGTTCGGCAAGTACGGGGTCGCCTCCGTCCCTTCGCGGTGACTGATGAGGTTTTCTCCGTATTCGATCATTTCCGGCTCAATCCGGTAGTTTTCATACCGGCCCGAGCGCGTCCACATCGGCTTGCTCTCGTTGGTCTCTTCCCAGAACGGATGCCGCGGATAGGTCCGTGACATCACCATCCAGCCCTTCTCCGACTTCAGCATCGTATCGGCGCTGTAGCCGTAGCCGGTACAGGAGGCATCCAACAGCCGTTGCACATACACATCGACGCGGTTCTTAAACACCATGTAGAAGTGTTGTTTGAACCGTTTATCGCCGGTGATGTCCGTCAGCTTGCTGGCCACCCCAGCCGGGCTGTCCAGATCGTTCCGCGTGTCATACAAGGGCCGAATGCCGCCCTTCCAGACTTGGTACCAGGGATTCGACACCGTCGCGGTGATTTCCGGATAGGTGAACTCCATCCAGCTATTCATCGCAAAGGCCACGTCGTTATGGTTCACATCCGACGTCATTTCGATGTCCTGGGTCACCAGGGTTTCAATGTTGGGGTCCACGTTCTTCAACATGTCGTAGTGATGCTTCGCATTGTTCAACACGTTGACGTTGGCCACCCAGCGCCACTTACTCGGCGTCGGCATATGGGTTTTGCCCGTGAACACCTTGCGGCCATACTTCGGGGTATTGACGATCAAGGCGGTGTCGCCGTGATTCCAATAGGCCACTTCTTCCCCGTAGTAGTACCCTTTCACCTTGATCTCCTTACCATGCGCCGTGGTGCTGAGCGTTTGGTTGAAGGGATCTTCAGCGGTATGGGTCCCCAGACCACCCCCGGACCACGGTGTGGCGTTCCAGATCCCGGCCTTGTAGTTGCCGGCCCAGGTATGCTGGTTCGTCCCAAATTTGCCCACGTTCCCCGTGATGATCAAGATCATCGCCGCGGCCCGGGCATAAATGGTTTGGTGGAAGTAGTGGTTGGTGCCTTCGCCGTTGTGAATCGCGGCGGGCTTAATCGTACCCGAATCCCGCGCCCACCGGACAATCAAGTCCTTCGGACAGCGATTGATCTGATGCGTGGTATCCAAGTCATAGTCTTGGAAGTGCACCAGGTACATCTGCCAGATCGGCATGACGTCGACTTCCCGGCCATTGAGCAGCTTGACCCGATAGGTCCCTTCCAAGGCCGCATCAATGCCGCTTTGATCATAGTGCCAGCCCACGAGTTCGCGGTGCAACGGCACAGCTTGCTTCTTGTTTTGGTCCCAGACCATCATCCCGCCCAAGCGTTCAATCTTCTGCGGGTTGAGCGTTTGCACCATCCCCGAATAGGTCTTGGAGAAATCCGGGAATTGGTAGTCTTTGATCACGTCGCGTGGATCCAAGTACTGCAAGGTATCCGTGCGCACGAGGATCGGACTGTCCGTGAAGGACTTCAAGAATTGCGCATCATGCATGTTCTCATCGATCATGATCTTCATGACGCCGCAGAACAAGGCTCCGTCGGACTGAGGCCGTACGGGCATCCAGTAGTCCGCCCGGTAGGCCGTGGGGTTATACTCTGGCGTGATGACCACGACGCGCGCGCCCCGCTCAATACACTCCAGCTTCCAGTGCGCTTCCGGCATCTTGTTCTCCACGAAGTTCTTCCCCCAACTGGTGTTGAGTTTGGAGAAGCGCATATCGTTGAGATCGTTATCGACACCTTGCACACCGGACCAGAACGGATGGCCCGGGTTTTGGTCCCCGTGCCAGGTATAGTTCGACCAATACCGGCCGCCTTGGGCTTGGCCGGGGCCGACTTTGCGAATCCAGTGGTCCAACAAGGGCAAGCAGCCATTGTTAAACCGCGTCAAGCCCATCTTGCCGATGATGCCGAGCACGGGCATCCCGGAGCGATGTTTGAAGCAGCGCGTCCCCGCGCCCTTCATCATCTCGATCATCTCCGGCGGATAGCCTTGCTCCCGCAGACGCCGGGCGCCGGCTTCCCCACTGTACCGCTTGGCAATGATGATCGCCGCTTTGGCCAGATAGGTAAACGCCGTATCCCACGACACCCGCATCATGTCGTCCAGATACCGCGCATCAAATTTATACTTGGCTTTCACGGAGGGGACGAGCTCAGGGGAGCCATCGTCCATCCATTGCTTCCAGCCACGGCGCATCAAGGGGCCTTTCAAGCGATACGGCCCATACACCCGCCGATGGAAGGTGAACCCCTTCAAGCACATCCGGGGGTTATGGGCGAACGTCCCGCGGTTGCCGTAGAGGTCTTCATAGGTTTGATGGTCATAGTTTTGCTCCACCCGCATGACCACCCCGTTTCGGACGAAGGCCCGAATTCGGCAGGCATGCGTATCGTTGGGGGAGCAGACCCAGGTAAACGAGGAATCATACCGGTATTGGTCATGATACACCCGCTCCCAGGAGCGATCCGGATAGTCTCCGAGGGGGTTGCCCACCTCGATGACCGGTTGCAGCGCCGTCAAGGCCAGGGCTTTGTCCGCCACGGCCACGGCCGCCACGGTACCGGCGGAGACCTTTAAGAATTGTCTACGAGATAAAAACATCGATTACACCTCCTACGTTGATAGCTGGAATCCCAGCATACCTATGAGTGCAAAAAAATTGCTTCTCCCTAAAAACTGACATCACCTTCCTTTCTGTTGCCCCCCATTAGAGATGACCAATTAACTACGAAGAAAGCAGATAGACCGGGAGCAGCGGATTTCGGTAGTACAAGGCCTGTGCCATATCATTCAGAATCGAAAAAAATTAATGATAAAAATTGTCTTACAAAACAATAAGATAGGAAATGTATTGGCTAATGAATTTAGGTGGTTCCGTCAGAGTTTACTGGACCGTAAGGAATGACTGGCAGGAATTTATGGCAAGATACATAACTATTTGAAAATTAACAGCTAATTACTGTCAGTAAAAAATGACATCAGTCTATTATAAGGATAAATTATTGAAAAAAAATGGATAATTATGAAAATGGCAAGGGTAGCTGTCAGAAAATACTAACATCAAGATTTTCCATCCTTGAGATACCGCCTCATGATTTCATGGAAATAAGAACGGGGTAAACCGGCTTCATTTGCAGCATGGGTAACATTTCCTCCATGAGCAGCCAATTTCGAATTAATATATCGTTGGTTGAATTCCTCTAATACCTTTTCCTTCGCTTTTGAGTAGGGAAGCCCCAAATAATAGTTATCCTTCCGTTCTTCTCCCGTATCATCAACTAACAACAAACTCTGTACCTCTGAACGACTAATACGGTCGCCCTTGGCAAGCATCACGGCTCTCTCGATCACATTCCGTAACTCTCGAATATTTCCAGGCCAAGGATAGGCCATTAAATCTGGAAGAGCCGCCGGCTCTATGTCATCTACGGCTTTCCCAAATTCAGTCGAGAACCGTGAAATAAAATGTCTTGAAAGAATGGGGATGTCTTCGGTTCGCTCCGCAAGGGAAGGCACACGTATCACCATAACATTGAGTCTAAAAAATAAGTCTTTACGAAATTCTCCTTGTTTGACCTTTTCAGCGAGATCCTGGTTCGTCGCGGCTAAAAAACGAACGTTAATTTTTTTTTGTTTCGTACTACCGACCGCTCGAACTTCCCCTTCCTCTAGTACTCTCAACAATTTGGCCTGTAGTCCTAAAGGCAGATCACCTATTTCATCAAAAAATACTGTTCCTTTTCTCCCGCTATCCAGCAGTCCTTGCTTATCACTGACTGCACCGGTAAACGCCCCACGTACGTGGCCAAATAATTCACTTTCAATGGTTCCCTCAGATAGGGAGGTACAATCCACAATTTGAAATTGCTCGCTCCCCTCAGCACTTCTGTCATGAATAGCCCTGGCAATGAGCTCCTTTCCTGTCCCGGTCGCACCAAGAATTAACGCTGTTGAATTGACACTTGCAATCGTTTCGATCATTTTCATCACTTCTTGAATCGCCAGACTTGAACCTAAGATTGTTGTAAAAGGCTTTTTAGGAAGGGTGGGACTCGTCACCCGAACTTTTGAGAGAAAATCCGCCATACGCATAGCCCGGTGAATTCGAACCACCAAATCCAACCGTTCAAAGGGCTTGACAATATAGTCAATCGCTCCATGACGCACGGCCTCTACGACGGTGTCTACCGAATCGACCCAACTTACAAAAATAACGGGAATTCTTCGGTCCATTTGTTGGATCCGTTGCAGTAATTCAATTCCATTCATTCCTGGCAAACGAATGTCGATTATCACAAGATCAATATGCCGTTCCTGAAGAATTTTCAATCCACCCTCTGCTCTCGCAGCAAATACCATCTCGATTTCTTCATGCTCTGACCTCGGAAGATCCTCCTCAACCGCCCGTAAAAACATTTCCACGTCACCGGCATTGTCTTCAACAAGTAAAATGGTCATGACTTTTTTTTCTATCATGTTCATGGTCGGGCCTTTACTAAGCAAGAATGAAATTTTAAAACTTCAGCATTCAAATCTATTTTTTAAGGAAGTCATATCCTGAGTACTAAACACAGGTAGCCGGAAGCAGAACGTACTTCCCTCATCAGAGTTCGTCGTGACAGTAATCGATCCGCCATACTGTTCAATCACCGTTTTGACAATCGCCAGGCCAATTCCCATTCCTGGAACATCAACAGCCCCAACACGATGAAAGGGGCGAAAGACTTTCTCCACTCCTGAGGGATCCATGCCAATCCCGTTGTCTCGAACAAACAAGAGAGGGCCAGCCTCCGACTCCTCCACCCCTATCTCAATCCGGGGAGTTGGCTGATTCCCCATAAACTTAATGGCGTTACTAATTAAATTTTCCATGACTTGTTTCAAATGAATGCGCCGACATGCTAAGGTGGGAAACTTTTCGGATACGGCAATTTCTATCCCCTGTTCGGTAATTTCTTTATTTAACAATTCCAACACTTCTCTGATCACCTCGGTAACCTCGACACGCTGTAATGGATCGTTAGGGGCGTTGAGTCGGGCCAAGTCAGTGGTACGGCCCGCAAGCTGAAGCAAATCTGTACCTTCTCTTTTTATCCAATCAAGATATCTTTTGCCTTTTTCTTCTAAACGATCGCCATAATCTTTTTCAATCCACGTGGCAAATTCTGCAACCCGACCAGCCGGGGCCTGCACCTCATGTGTCAATTCCGTGATATCACGTTTCAGATTGTCCAACTGCGTTTTTAACTGTTTGGATTCCGTTGTTGCGAGATCAAACAAGCGTGCGTTCTCAATAGTAATGGCGGCATAGGAGCTAAAATGCTGGGCAAATCGAATTTCCCAATCTGAAAAACTCCTGGGCTCGGACGTACTAAGAAAGACCATGACCCCCACACACTCCTGCGGTCGAAGGAGAGGAACAATGAGCAAGCTTTTTGCGCCAAAATGATCTCGAAAATGAACGGGAAAATCTTTCTGGGCATTCAGATCGGTTACCATAACGGGTTTCATTGAATCAAAAGCTTGATTGGCAAAGGGCGTTTCCTCCAGCAATACGATTTCTTTGTGAACCATGTTGAAGGCACTCCCTGAGGCTGCCTCAATGACCCAACTCTGAAGAAAGGAATGACGAACTAAGAGCACGGATAAATCTACTTTTAATAATTCCACTGCCCGGTTCGCCAGTCGATGCAACATCTGATCAGAACTATCTACTTCGAAGGTACAAATTTCTTTCCCTACATGATGAAGAACCTCAATTTCAGATATTTTCTCCTGAATTTTTTCCACTAAGTTTTGAAACGCCCATGAAAGCTGTGCAAATTCATCTCCTTTTCGTGATGGAGCGATAAAAGACGGTAAGGTTGAAAGATCCCCCTCGGCCAGTCGCTCGGCCTGTTGAGTTAATTTATTTAACGGTTTCCGTATTGTATGATTTAGAAGAAGGATGGCACCAATACTAATGACCGCGGTTCCGAATAGAAAGAGTACCTGAAGGAAATAGAGTTTCTGAACCTGACTCTCCCGGCTTTCTTCAAGGTTCAGAACAATCTCAGATAGCGCTTCGACCATTATATCCGCCTGCTGGACATAACTGTTCACGCCCTCATTTCTTTTCTTTAAGTAGATTCAGCGAATTTTTCAATAAGTGGCTCTAAGGAAACCAACCATCGTTGCTGCACTTCTTTATAACGATCGACAAGAATGTCGAGCTTCGGATTGGTCTCTCCCTTTTCTTTAATTTCGAATTCGAGACTTTTCATCGCTCGTCTCCAACGCAATATTTCTTCCTGCAGAACATGACGTTGGGAGACTGAGGAATTAGCGGATGATAATTTGTTGAAGAAGAGATGCGATTTTATAGACTCTCGCTCGTTGCATCCCAACAACATTAATAGTTGTTGTTGTTCCCATCAGTTGACCGGTCAAATAGGAAGAAACGAGCAAGAGGGAACTACCCAGTAAAAACAGCGAAACCAATGGGATTCCAACTTTATAAATGAGAGAACGATTTATAAATTCGGAAATTTTTTTTCCGTGAAATGGCGCCACAACGAGAAAACCCCTTGTCCTAAATGATGTAGGAGAATTAAGATCAAAACCTTAAAAAGAATGACAATTTTCTCATGCTCTGCACGTTTCCTAGTCCTGACGTTTATTTAACGATGTTGTGAACACAAACCACCAAATGCCCAGTTAAGGAAGGCATTGTAACAAACTCTAAGGTGATAATTGGAAGGCTCGTATTGACCATGTTACGAATAATTAACAAATCGTCTTTGGTCTTCGACTGACTGCTAACTCAGTAACGAGGAAGTTACACTCCCGTTTACCAGTTCATGTGCAGAGAAAAAATCATCGAATTCAACAGGTTGTGTCAATAGGTGGATTGCAGCACCCTATTAATGGCGAGAATCAGCTCTTTAAAATCAAAATTTTTCTTAATCGTGCAATTCGCCCCATTTTCTCGGGCATCATCAAGAAGATTGGGGATGCCAGCCGACATGGCAATGACCTTAACATGGGGAAATTCTTGTGATAAATATTTTATGACCTCAACCCCGCTTATTCCAGGTAATTGTAGATCGGTGAGGACGAGCTGAATGGGGTTTTTTTTAATTTTTTGAATTCCTTGTTCTCCATCCACTGCATCAATGACCTCAAAACCTTTTTTTTCAAGAATTCGTCGGTAATTTTTTCGAATGGTCGGATCATCTTCAATCAATAGAACGGAAACCATCATGCTCCTTTAGGAACCGTTTAAGTTTTACCGAAGAAGAAATTGGCAGAACATTCGTGAGCTTGTTAGAATTCAGCAAATTTCGTTCCTGGCACCTCTTGAATACTCTTATTAGTAAATTTTCTACTCAAGGTGCTATGATACCTTTTTTCTGAAGTCAGACGTTTTTCAACACACGTATTCAGTAACACTATGCCCATCGGAAATAATTTTGAACATGCCCCGTATTCTCGATCGGATCCCGGCGACCGCGTAAAATTTCTTGAGGTACAACCTTCTGCCCCACCGGATTCGCCCGCATGGCAAGACGCCATGGCCCAGTACGGAAAACATCTATCGGATGCCGGGGTAAAAGTGATTGTCTTTCTTAGTGGGGTCAATATCGGAACAGATCTCTTTGGAATGGAACGGCTTGATGATGTAGGCGGATTAAAACGTGGCTACTCCCGGGGGATCCCTGGCATGGAGGCCTTGTTGGCCCTCATGCGTCAAGAAACGAATGGAATTGGTACCCTGGAAGGAGAGTTTCAGCCACCATTTACAGACGACCGCGATACCAAGACCTGGGTTGACAATTTACTTCAGGATGCGGGGAACTTTTCCCAAGGGTATGTCGAACTGTACGCCAAAGGCCTTAATCGGGACCTATCCAAGCCCATTCACTGTATTCGATTGCTCTGGTCCGCCGCCCATCATCATCTCGGTCGTGCTGAAGCGGCATGCCATGTGGTCCACACATTGGGAAACATGACCACGCAACATCACCTGGAACGGGATGATCGCATCCTTATCCATGCACATGGACATGCAGGGCAAGTTTTAGCACTTGCCTCCAATCTCATCGCCTCCGTAGAGTCCGAAGGAAGGAGGTCCCTCTTACAAATTTTACGTGCCTATTATGAGACGACAAATTCTCTCCCGGGGTTTTTTGAAACGTATCCCACCTGCGAATCGTTTGAGTCGAGTCTTCAGAATGGAATGCTATTCAACGGGGCCTCACTCGATTTCGTCACCTATGGCACTCCTGTTCGGTATGGGTGGGACACGGCTGGGGTCAGAAACCTTTTACACATCGTTAACCACCGTATGATGCGAACCGATGGGAAAAAATGGCTTGGGAAAATGGAGCTTCCACAAGTCACAATGGAAATGCCAATTGCCTGGGGGGGAGATTATGTCCAGCAATTGGCCGTGGCGGGATGTGATGCCTTACCGAAGACCCCAGAAGCCCAAGTCACCAATAAAGGTCTCTGGGAATTGCTTGAACCATGGGATGGGTTTGAGCGTTGGTTGGAGTGTTCCAGAAAAGCAGTGCGCTGCCCCAAAGATGGGCAATGTCTTCTTGTCGATTATAAAGACTCCACGGGATCGACGAATGGCAAGGATCATTTTTACGGCCATGCCGCCTATACTCGTCACAATCATATGTTGTTTAACACCGCCTCTCTCGTCGAGTCCCTTTATTCCTCATAGGAACCAGGATGAAATAGGGTGCCGTTTCAATGAGAGGGCGACCCCTTTCCATTACTGGCTTGCTTTAACGCCTGTCCCAATGAATCATACAAACGTTGTGCCGCTCCGCTCGTCATAACCATACGAAGTTGGATCGGCAAGATATGTTCATTCGAGACAGGATCGGAAATATATCCTGATGAACAATTGACGAGAATTTCCTCAGGCGTGGCATTCAATAAAAATTGTGACACATACACAACGCCCGTAGTCTCATAGCGAACTTTTACATTTGGTTTCCCTTGAGTCTCGGCTTTCTGAACATCGGTGTGTTTTGGCATTCCTTACTCCCTCATCCACGTGGGTAATACTCTCTTTCAATATCTGACCAATACTTGATTTCACATTACTCTGGCATGAATTCACTCAATTTGCACATCCTTATTAAAATTTATACCCTGCATGAGAAAAGATCTTCTGAAATGGGTGTTAAAGGTTTGCTGAACGAGAAAGAAGTATTGGGTTAGCCCGGCATCACCGTTATCTCTTCTAGAGATACTCACCGTATAGAACAACGTCGAGAACTATAGAACACTCCATTGATCTTTAGCACCCTAATCACGGACAACATCAGGCTCATCTAGAGTCCTAGGCTTATGTCGTAAGTCGTAATGTTCGAGTTTTACAAATTTCATGGACTCTTTCTAGCGCCGTTACTTCCATTTCACAAGAATACCCGGACTCCTCCTAAGGTTCACTTTTTAGGATTCTCTTTCTGATAGATCAAGCGTTCTCTATTTTGAGGGTAGCAGGAAGGGCGCGCCAGATTGAGAGGAGAGGAGGAACCAGTTAGGAAGGGAAGGAATACCGTCGGACCGTGACGATCTGGAAAATTACAAGGTCAATGATCTGTTTCCTCACGGATGCGCCAGACGCCAATTTGGACCGACCCCAACTTCGACTTTGAGTGGCACCGAAAGTGCCATCTCTGCTCCAATGGCTTCCATGTTTTCTTGAACAAATTCTTTGGCTTTATCAACATCACAGTCAGGCACCTCAAAAATTAATTCATCATGTACCTGCAAAATCATTTTTGTTCCCGGAAGCTCTTGAGGAAGACGTTCACTGACTTTGATCATCGCCAGCTTGATCACATCGGCAGCGGAACCTTGTATGGGACTATTGACAGCCATTCGCTCTCCAAAACTCCTTTGGGTTTGGTTGGCACTGTGCAATTCGGGAATCGGGCGTCTTCGTCCTAATATGGTCGTGGTATATCCAGTCTGTTTTGCCTCTTGAATTGTCCGATCCATAAATGCCCGTACCCCAATATACCGTTTAAAATACGCATCAATATACTCTTTGGCTTCTCCTTGGGTAATATTGAGGGTTTGCGATAACCCATATGGACTGATCCCATAAAGAATCCCAAACACGACGGTTTTTGCAATTCTCCGCATATCGCGGGTGATATGTTCTTCCGCTAAATTAAAAATATCCACGGCCGTGGCCGTATGCATATCCTCCTCTCGTTCAAACACCTGGACCATGCGTGCATCTTGGGAGAAATGTGCCAACAAGCGTGGTTCAATTTGGCTATAGTCTCCGCAGACTAACGTATGCCCTGGTGGGGCAATAAAGGCTTCGCGGATTCGGAGTCCATATTCCCCCTTTATGGGAATATTCTGTAAATTGGGATCCGTCGAGGACAGACGCCCCGTGGCAGCCACGGTTTGATTGAGCGAGGTGTGTAGACGTTTGCTTGTGGGATTTACCAATGAAGGTAAGGCATCCACATAGGTAGACTTCAGTTTATTAACACTTCGATATTGAAGAATTTTTCCAGGCAGATCATGCTCCGTGGCCAGTTGGGTCAAGGTATCTTCATCGGTCGAATACCCTGTTTTTGTTTTCCGTAACGGCGTTAACCCTAATTTGTCAAATAACACCACCGCCAGCTGTTTAGGCGAATTGACATTAAACTCTTCACCAGCCAAATTCGTGATCTCGTCCATCATCAGAGTGAGATCATGCTCCATTTCCTTGTTGAGCGAGTTCAAAAGGGTCTCATCAAGCAGAAACCCATTGGATTCAATCTCAGCCAGTACCGACACGAGAGGCATTTCAACTTGTTCAAACAACGATAGACTGCCCTGTTCCTTCAGACGAATTTTCTGAATGGGTACTAACTTACTGACAACGACAGCTGCTTCTGCAATTGGGCGGGGATCTAGAGGTTGAGGCTCCTCAAATAAATTACTGGGAGGCTTGTTTGCTTTTTTGTCCGTTGCCTCAAACTGGTACCCTAATACCTCCAACGCGAGCGTTTCCAAGGTATGTCCACGACGATTGGGGTTCAGTAGATAATCGGCAATCATAGTATCAAACAAGGGTCCTTGAACCTCGAAGCCCTGTTGGCGACACCCCTGAATGACCGGCTTCACATCATGAATTGCCTTCTCCTTATTGGGATCTTGTAGGAGGACCTGCCATTCCTTCAGAGATGATTGAATATCCCCTGTGAGAAAGATTGCGGAATGCCCTTCCGCCGCCCCAGCTATACCCAACAGATTTATTGTCCCCCGATCTTTGGCATCATGGCTTCCAAGAATGTGTAGGCCTAGGGCGGTTCGGTTTCCAATTCCCTTCAGCCATTTCGCCACCGCAACCTTATTTTCAAGAGTTTCCACATCAACCCCCCAACGCTCCTCAGCCGTGTCGGCCGACTGGAAAGTTTTCAGCAAGGTTGTGAACTCTAATTCTCGGAATAAATCCTTAAGAGGTTCCTCTTGTGGGGGATTCAGCTGAAAAGAACCTGGATCAAAGGTTATCGGACAATCGACAAGGATTGTTGCTAACTTTTTACTCAAGCGTGCCTGATCCGCTTGCTCTTGTAAGAGCGAACGGGTCTTAGGAGCCTTGACCTCTTCTATTCTGCTTAAAAGTTCTTCAATAGTGCCAAATTCTGTGATCAGTTTTTTGGCGGTTTTCTCCCCAATACCTTTAACTCCCGGAATGTTATCAGCAGAATCTCCCATCAACCCCATGATATCCACGACTCGGGCCGGTTCTACTCCAAACCGCTCGTGGCATTCCGCTTCCCCGATCCATTTCCCTTTGACCGGATCGAAAATACATACCGCAGGGGTAAGGAGTTGGAACATATCCTTATCGCCCGTCACGATGACGACATTGAGATCCGGCCCAGCAGCCTGCTTTGCCAATGTTCCGATCAAATCATCCGCCTCTAACCCAGCCATCCGAATGACCGGCAACCCAAAGGCTTCAACGACTTGATGAATAAATGGAATTTGTGACTGCATATCGCCCGGCATTTCCGGACGATGCGCCTTGTATTCGGTAAACTCTTCATGCCGAATGGTGGGACCTTTTTCGTCAAACACCACCCCAAGGTAGGTGGGTTGATGTTCACGAATAATCTTCATCAGCATGGTAGTAAATCCATAGACCGCATTGGTATGTTGGCCCTTGGAATTCGTGAGTGGAGGTAACGCATAAAAGGCTCGATACATGTATGCGCTTCCATCAATCAAGTAGAGTGAGGATTTCCGATCGGTTTGTTGAGTATTCATGGTAGATATGAAATTGATGCGCGCCTATTCGATAGCACTGCGGGCAGTGTAACGGCGATGGAGGAAGAGGTCAAACTTCCGCACTGTTGGATGTATGATCAGGATGTTTCTTCGACTCCGAACCTGGAGCCAAAATCAACGGAGGGATACCACATTTCTCACGTATCGAGTTAATCGCCTTTAGGACCACCGGCTGGCCAATCATGGTCGCCTCCAAACGACGCTTCCCGGGAAAATCCATCAGTGAGATACCGATGAGCATCGTAAGAATTCCCTGACCTGGTAACACCAACATGGCCAGACCAACCAACAAAAAGATCAATCCCACGATATTTTTTATCACCAAACCCATCCAACGAAGTACGGGGTGATGGTCCTTCATCCATGTGCGAGGAACTCGTTCATCGAAATAATCGGAAGGAAGACGAATGAGAATGAGGGGTATAGCAATCAGACTCCCTACAAACATCAGTCCAGATAACGCTCCTACCGTGACAAAAATTTCACTCGAAAAGAGATCTGTTAGGGGCGAAAGCCATGGTTCAAACATTGTCATATTCTAACATGCTCGCCTTGCGAAACCGCACATTTCTTCTTTGAAATTCCCGTCACAATATTCCTTTGGCCCCAGCCTGATTTTACGATGACCTTGTGTATTGAGCACCCTCCCCTGCTGTCAGGCCTATAATGGTTCTCGCTTGTCAGAATTTTTGTTTGGAGGCTATAATGATTTTCTTGGAAGGTCGAACCCCTAATTTATGATGACTCCTCCTTCACCCCGATTTATAATTTTTGCCCACAACCCGACCTATGACAAATTGCACCAGGTCGCAACCTTAGGGCTCACCGCAGCCGCCATGGGCAAGGATGTTCGTATTGTTTTTCTGTTCTGGACAATCAAAAAACTCGCGGAAGGTCGATTGGATGACATTGACTTTTCCCCAGAATTGGAAGAAACAGGACGGGAGGTCAGGCGGTTACTTCAAGAAAAAAAAGTTCCACGAATCTCAGAAATGTTTCAAGAAGCCAAAACCGTTGGACAATGTTCCCTGATCGCCTGTAGTGCCGGGCTCGAATACATGGGCGTTGATCCCAAGGCCGTAGCAGACCAAGTCGACGAGGTTGTTGGTCTTCCGGCTATCCTCACCCTCACCGCAGGAGCCGAAACCACACTATTTATTTGAAAACTTGTGGAACTTTATCGCTCCTTTTCAACCGTTTCCTCTTCTGGGTGGTTTTTGTAAACTATCTGGATGACGCCACCCCTACCTGATCGCAATACCGCTTTACCGAACATTGACTACACCAGGGAGACACGGGGGTACAGACATTCTGCCCAAAGGGAACGAGAAGGTCATTATAGGTAATCCAATAGCGCTTTGGAAGTTTGATCCGTAAGGCCTCTTCACTTTGCTCTGGTGTCTTTGTCTGAATATATCCCCAGCGATTACTAATTCGATGAACGTGAATATCGACACAGATACCGGGCTTCTGGTACCCAACGGTCACCACAAGATTGGCAGTCTTTCGGCCGACACCCGGCAAGGTCAGGAGATGATCAATCGAGTCTGGAACCACGCCTCCAAACTCCTCTAGCAATTGTCGGCAAATCCCTCGTAGTTGAATGGCTTTTCTTTTATAAAATCCAACAGGAAAAATGGCTCGTTCAATACGGGAAGGAGAAAGTTTCACCATAGTCTGGGGATCAGTCGCTAGAGCAAAAAGACGCTGACTAGCCTGAGCTGTGGTGAGATCCTTGGTTCTGAGACTCAGTACACAGGCGATGAGGATTCTGAAGGGATCTGAAGACTCTCGTGCAACCACGCCCAATACAGGCTCTTGCCAATGAGAAACTTCATTTCTGACAATTCGGAGAATGGAGTGGATAGAGCGGTCGTGCATTCAAGGAGAGATAACTTGTTCGGGGACTATCTCAATCGGTAGGCGAAGGAAGGTGCAAAAAAACCAGAGTTTCAATCCGGCCGACGTTTCGCCAACCATTTTTGTCGACGTCGTTGAGCTTCTCGTTGTTTCGCCTTTTTCCGCACGCTCGGCTTTTCATAGAACCGACGCCGTTTCAATTCACGGAATAGGCCTTCACCGGCTAATTTCTTTTTAGCTACTTTTAATGCTTTCTCGACGTTATTATTAAAAACTTTAATTTCCATTTCACTCTTTCTTCTTACGACCGGCCTATAAAAATACTTCTGGCCACCGACAGTGGCCTCTCTTCATCCGAAAAGCGAGTGTATCATAGCCATATGTGATCCACAAGCATTATCCTGGCTATTCCCTTGTATTTATTTAATAATTTAAGATATTGTTTTTATTTAATTTTTTATTTTTTTCCACATGTTATTCACAGACTGTAAATTTAATATCAATTTATAAAAAATATATAAATATATACGCAATTACCCTAGCATTTTTGTGATTAAATCCAACCTATTTTCCAATATTTGTTGTGGCTGGACATCAAGTAACCGTTGAAACTCCTCAGAACACATTGTGATGGCCGCCCTAGGAATTAAACCGACAATTTCACAACCAGCAATGGCAATCTGACTTTTTGCCGCTTCCTCTCGTACAGTTTCAAAAGCTTGCTGTAGGGAGGTACGGTGAAAGTCAGTAATATTCATCGACACTTGAACGAAACCCTGGCTGGAAAGTGAGAGACCGATCGCTTTTAAGGCTGGAAGACCTCCGTTTACCTCGCGGATCTTGGAAGCAATTATTCTAGCAACGTCAATAGTGGCTGTTTTCAGGTTCACGTTAAACGCAATGAGAAAAGACCGAGCCCCAATGGCAAGAGCACCAGCCGAGGGATGAAGCTCTTTGGGTCCAAAATCAGGAAACCAATTCGGGTGCTTAAGCATTCGAGCCTGTAAAGCTTGAGGCCCTCCCTGCCGAATGTTTGCCAAGTTGTGACGCATGGGGTGGGTGGCCGCCGCTTCATACAAAAACACTGGGATAGACCACTTACGACCAACCCGCTCTCCGATTACCCCTGCGAGATGAACACAATCCTGCATTGTTGCCTGACCAAGAGGGATACAGGGTAGAACATCGATGGCACCAACCCGAGGATGAACCCCATCATGTTTCCGTATATCAATACACTGACAGGCGGTCTCGACTAATCGCCACGCCACTTCTTTCACACCTTCCGGACGGCCAACGATGGTCAAGACCGTTCGGTTATGATCTGGATCGATGTGCTGATCAAGGAGGCCCGCATCTTTCACCTGATGAACACGGTCCACCAACTTTTTTATGATGGCTTTATTTCGGCCTTCACTAAAGTTCGGAACTATTTCAATGAATGGCTCACGCATGAAGAGATCGGTCAAGGGAATACCTCTCGGTGCCACCAAGTTTTTGGGAATGTATTGTACTGACTGTTTGAAGGGAGGTGAAGACTAAGAGAGAAACCTCATACTCACGAAGACAAAGAATTTCTCATCTGGGCTAAGGCACAGGCAGTACAACCTGATACCTCGCACTGCCAATCCGACTTGGAAAGGCTGTCCGAGGGCAGGGGACTATCGGGCGGGAGATACCGGTGATGCCAGGCTAACGCAAGTTCTTGAGCCTCGTGAGAACTCTTTGCATAGGCAAACCAAAAATATTGGTACCCAGACTGAAGACCATAGGCCCCGAGTGCCTTGGCCACATCATGCTTGCTCATGCCCACTACATCTGCTGATTTGCCATTTTTTGAAAGGATAAAGGCCCCGGATGAGAGTTTTGGAACAAAGAGGTGAATATAACGAAGACTAAAAGGACCAGACATCGCGACCTCATTATCGTAACGAGTCGACAGATTGAATCGGGCCTCTGAAGAGGGGGGCTAGGTTTTTGAAAGAGAATCTCCCATCATTCGACTGCGAATAACGCGAACCTTTGAGAGGCAGGCATAGAGTTCAATGATAGGTTGAGAGGGTGCAGCTCCCGGAAGATACCAATAGGCTCGATCAACTCGATTTCGAAGCATGGCTCGACGTATATTTTTGACATCCCCAAAGCCCAGGATTTCTTGGTGTTGCCAAAATACACCAATGCGCTCGACGGTCGAGACAATGACCAGCCCAACCCATCGACCAGTCTCCGGATCAATCAGAGGTTCTATTCTCGGACTTTCTCCATTCCAAGTCGACTCCTTCGATATCTCCGAAGCTAAGGTTTCAAGTACTTCTGTAGAAGGTCCCATGGATGTTTCCTCCTCCTTACGACATACCTACTACCATTACCAAGAGTTTTTCCTTATGTGCTTCTACCTAAAAACTACAAGCACGAAATGAACGACTTCCTCTTCGGTATTTTTGGACCACTCTTTGAAAACTTACTGAGGTCTTTTCACTTAGGAATTCGTGTTACGCTGCAGCGCGAACAGGAAATGAATACGGGTGAAGATGTGTTGCTGGAGTACCTGGGTTTGAATACTTAGAGAATGGTTTCTTCTGTATTTTTTTGTAACATTGGAATCTAGGTTCGTCAAGAAAATTATGACCTTAAAATTTTCAATTTTTTGTAATTATTTCAATATTTTGTGAAATTCTTGTACAATGCCTGGGCATGGCCTGTGGACAGAATGTGAAAGCCTGTGAATGGGAAGATTTTTAAAAAAGAATTTACTTTTACCGTGGAAAGAAGTAGCTGAATTCGTTCGATTTATGGAGAAATATTCGGAAAAGGTGAAGGATCACGCTGTGGAAAACTGAGGCAAGAAAGTTTATTTGACTTTTTTTACGTAGGCCTTGTACACGGCCCCCTTACTATTCGCTTCTTCTTCTAACCCTACCATCTCCTGACCGGTTGTCTGACACCAGGCTGGCATGTCTTTTTTAATGCCCTCATCATCCGAGAGCACTTCAAGCACTTGACCAAGTGTCAGCTCTTTAATCTTTTTTGATGTTTCAATAATTGGCATGGGACAAAAAAGGCCTAGTGTATCAAGTGTGACGTCGGAGTGAATCATGTGCTCGGCTCCTTGATCTAGATCAATCGAAAGAATTTTTTACAGTTAAATAAATAAATTGACCGCCCCCTCTTTGGCCTCTGCCAAATAGGTTGACACCCCTGCGAGTTGGTCCACTCCTTCAATAAGGGTATTCTTTGAAATCCCCATCAACCCCATGGTTGTGGTACAGGCAATAAACTTTACATCAAGGGCTAAGGCGGTCTCCATGAGTTCCTTCACCCCTGGCATTCGATTCTCACCCATGACTTTCTTCATCATGCGTGTACCCAGTCCTCCAAAATGAAACCGGGATAGAGGGAGTGAGTCTGCGCCCCCTTTATTCAGCATTCCAAACATTCGCCTGAGCCAATCTTTCGCCCCGCCAGATACGCCTTTACGCCGAATCGCGTTTAGCCCCCAGAAGGTAAAAAACATTGTGACTTGCATGCCCATTGCGGCAGCACCCGTGGCGATAATAAAGGCCGCCATCACCCGGTCCATGTCTCCGCTCAATACAACAATGGTCACTTTATCTGGCTTAGATTCTTGAAGCTCCGCTAACGCGGCGGTTGGTTCTATGGCAACTTGATTCATGGCATCACCTCACCATCTCTCATATTTTCTTGCAAAATTTTCCATCACGGTGCCAGCGTGACCGCCCCTTATGGGTTGATGACTCGACGGGCACGGCGAGGAAGACATGACGAAAAGGCCTTAAATGACTATAGTATGGGGGTGATTTTTTTGTCAAGAAAGCTGGGGATGGCCAATATTTCCACGGCAATCAGCCCCTTGTAGCCAACGAGACTAGGTCATCGCGGTATTGACCAACATCTCGATGGCTCGACGTAATTGATTGGGAGTCCCCATGAGAACGACAATATCGCCAAACTCTAAACGAGCATTGCCAGTAGGACTGGAATCGGTCACCCCCCCTCGAGTCAAGGCAATGACTGAGGCGCCTGTTTTCGACCGAATGGAGGCCTGAGAAAGCGTCAGTCCAAATACAGGCGAATCGATATCTATGCGAACGGTTTCAACTTCGACATCGGTCAACGTTCCACCCCGGAGGTGGTGAGCCAGTTCAGGAAGTCTCTCTCGACGAAGAAGAGCATACCCTTCACGTCTCACCTGTTCTGCTTTCTGAATAATATAATTCTGAGGCATTTTGTAGGTTCGAAGAACCAGAGCAAATATTTCTATCGATGTCTCAAATTCTTCTGGCACGACTTCATCGGCACCCAATTCATGAAGCTCGTCCAACTCTTTCAAATATCTGGTACGCACAACAATGTGAAGAGTTCCATTCAACCCACGCGCCAGATGAACCGCTCGACGAGCCAAAAAGGGATCAGAAATCGCGATGACAAAGACCTTGGCCCGTTCAATTCGAAGATGGCGTAAGACGTTGGGATTTGCAGCATCGCCGAAATAGATAGGCTCTCCATTGGTTGAAGCTTCTTGCACGACCTGTGCATTGAGATCCACAATGAGGTAGGGGACTTCAGTTTCCCGCAAAACCTTCGCGAGGTTTTTGCCATTCAACCCATACCCCACAATAATGACATGATCAGTAATATCTAAATGTGGAGCCTTGAACTGATCAGCACGCGCCATGGTTTTTCCAGGAAACCAATTCCGTAACCGTTGGATCGCTTCAGCCCGTCTGGCCAACTTGGGAGACCATTGAATCAAAAAGGGAGTGACGATCATCGTGAGCACAGACATGACCAAAAAGAGTTGATACGGCTTCCCTGTCAATAACCCAGCTGATTGCCCTTCTTGAGCAAGAATGAAACTGAACTCTCCTACTTGAGCCAATGCGATTCCGCCAAGAATCGCCGATCGGGGTGGATACCCCAGCGCAACCATTGGGACAAGCCCAGCAAAGAATTTTCCCACGATAAGCAGGCCAACAAAAGAAACCACCATCAACGGATGTTCCAGGACAACTCGTAAGTCCATGAGCATCCCCACAGACACAAAGAATAGACTATTAAAACTATCCCGAAAGGGAAGGACTTCGGCCATGGCTTGATGACTATATTCCGACTCAGAAATGACTAAACCCGCAATAAACGCTCCAAGCGCGAGAGACAAGCCTGCCAAGGAGGTGAGCCAGGCAATCCCGAGACACAGGAGAATCGTCGTCAATAAAAATAATTCCCGACTTCTGGTTTTCACAATTTGTTCAAGAAACCGAGGTACCAACACCCAAGCGCCGAGGATAATCAGCATGACAAGACCGGCGGATTTTGCCAAGGGGACAATCAGGTTTTCCACAACACCGGTTTCGGGATTGGCCAAAAATGGGATGACCAACATCATAGGAACAATCGCCAAGTCTTGGAAAATTAAAATTCCCACGGTCGCTCGACCATGGGGTGTATCGCTTTCGCCACGATCGGCCAACGCCTTTAAGACAATGACGGTACTACTCAGTGAGAGGAGAAACCCCCAAAATATGGCTTCCCGCACCGACAGTCCGAGCCCCCAACCTAGTCCTGTCACTAACAGTAAAACACTTAACACTTGTAACGGCCCCCCAAATAGAATCAACCCGCGCTCGGCAGTCAGATGAGGGAGGGAAAACTCCACGCCTATGGTAAAGAGCAGCAGAACGACACCAATTTCTGCCAAGGTATGGACTTGTTCCAGATCGGATACTAAATTCAGCCCGTGTGGGCCAATAATCGCTCCAGCCACAAGAAAGCCGGCAATGGATGAGAGTCGGAGTTTCTGAAACAGAAACACCACGGCAATGGAGACTGCAAAGATCACCAATAAATCGCTGAGGACGGCAGGATGACTCATATTCGATTTACGACCATCTTAACGACAAGGTTGTTCAATTTGGTAAGAAGTATCTGTTCGAACATTTCCTCTTTTTTCACCTGGCCGCCAAACGATGGATTCTTAACATAGCCAGAGTTCTTGGATAACTCTTACCTCTTTTAATGTCTCACTCTCGGTGGCCCAATCCCTGTGTTTTTCTAACAAAAAGAATAAAGGATTTGGAAATCTATACCCTGACAGGTTCCAACTCCCACGAAAACAACTACGCTTGTGCCAAATACCCAGCCAATTTCGTAAAGCCGTTCGGCCTCTACCACGGGAGAATACCTTAGGGAATCAATCCGAGCAAGGAATGCTCAATTGTCGAGGGAAGGGGCTAGACAGCAATCAGGTTTCCAACATGGCGGTAAGGGTGAGGATCGACGGCCCCCGGCCATCGTCAACCATAAATTGTTCGCAGCCGAAGGGCTAGATATTAACAACAAAGGCTGAATAACGGGGGTGACTCAAGGAGCCTAATTAGCAATTATAAAAAGAGCGATACCAGTCAACAAAGGCTGGAATTCCCTTTTCAATAGGTGTCGCAGGACGAAAATTCACATCTCGGACCAAATCACTGACATCGGCGTAGGTGGCCGGAACATCCCCGGGTTGTAGGGGAAGTAAATTCTTCTCAGCCTTTTTGCCTAACGTCTCTTCCAATACTTCAATAAAGCGCATTAATTCGACAGGAGCATTGTTCCCAATGTTATAGACCCGATAGGGCCCAGAGCTGGTTCGAGAGTCAGGCGCGTCACCTGACCAATTGGGATCTGGAGTAGCCGGCTTATCAAGTACTCGAATCACGCCTTCCACGATATCATCCACATAGGTAAAATCTCGTTGCATTTTCCCATAATTAAACACATCAATGGGTTTGCCCTCTAAGATAGCTCGGGTAAAAAGAAATAAGGCCATGTCGGGCCTTCCCCAGGGACCATAGACGGTAAAAAACCGCAGCCCGGTACAAGGAAGACGGTACAGATGGGCATAGGTATGGGCCATCAATTCATTGGCTTTTTTACTCGCCGCATAGAGCGATACGGGATGATCAACATTTTGGCCAACCGAAAAGGGCATTTGAGTATTCCCGCCATATACGGAGCTGGTGGAGGCATAGACGAGGTGTTTGACGTTTGCATGCCGACATCCCTCTAGAATATTTAAAAACCCGACCACATTACTCTCAATATATGCATGGGGATTGATAATGGAATACCTGACTCCAGCTTGGGCGGCTAGATGAACAACCGACCCAATCGGCTCATCAGAAAAGAGGGCGGCCATTTCCTTCTTGTCGGAAAGATCACGTTTGAGAAAGGTAAAATTTTCATAAGGAGTTAGGTTATCGAGGCGAGCCTGCTTAAGATTCACATCATAGTAGTCATTCAAATTATCGAGACCAATCACACGCTCCCCGCGCTCTAGCAACCGTTTGGCAACATGAGATCCGATAAACCCAGCTGCTCCTGTCACAAGGATGGAAGAATTTAAAGTGGAGTCAGACATACAAGTATCCCCTAGATTCGACTTGTATTGTCAGCTCTTGACCGTCCCTGTGATGAATCATCATAAATAGACCCCTTCTATCCTCACCAACAGATTCTCATTATGACCAAATTCGTAAACCGATGCCAATTTTCTTTCCTTCTTGCCTTTCTATTGGGGGAGAGACATGGCAGGAAGCCCTGAGAAGGCCCCCTTTCCCTACTTTATATTATAGCTCAGGCTCTGATTTGGTCTAGCCACTAGTGAGAGGAGAGAATGCGGTCACGGAAGAAAAGGCCTTTTTCTCCTAAGGCCCTATTAATCTCCCGCCCTTTCCAGGAAAGTGGGTCAAAAAGTTGGATGTCCCCGAGATTTTTGAACGGTCTAGGCTCTTCTGTCGATTCACTGCATAAAGGGAGGATTTCCATGGTCAAGACGGTACAGGGCCAGAGGAGAGAGGAAATCTGCCCCAGAAATAACCTGAGTCCCTCCATCAGAAGTCCCTCGAAAAATATCAAGGGCCTGACTATAGTGATATCCGCAGCCGTGAGGCTTCAATTGATCGCCAAGTCGTTCAGGAGGCTCCCAGTTTCCTGTTAACAAGGCTGTACGAGCTGGATTTCGTTTACTAAACATGAAGGAGAGGTGATCGGGATACCAATCTGCCCCACCTGTTGCATAGGACACAAATAAACGTGCCTGTGCTGCTGAACAGAGGTCAATGAGATAGCTATTAGTTAAATGGCCATTTTCACCACAATCCAACCACTTTCCTGGGTTTGACAATGCGGCATGTGCAGCGTAAGTACGGATCTCCAGCAGTTGCTGTTGAGACGCAAGTAATGTCGCAATGGGTCCATATTGTTCAACTAATCCCTGCATGACACCTTCTTTCACGGCTGATTTCCCACTATTGGTGGGCCCGCTGTCGGCATGAACCAGGGTATTTCGACCGCGATCATTGACCAAATAGCAGTTTCTCGGCATTTCAATATCGCAAGGATCTTCCCCATAAAATGGGACTGACACGACCGAACCCCCTTCAAACTTCCACGACTCCCCATGTGCCAATTCGATGATATTCCGAAACCCCAACGCACCTAACAAGGCCTGGTAGTCGTAATAGAGGGCTCGTCGGTTTCGCCGACTGGGGACCACAATGGGAATCTCCTTGGGTAAATGCAGCAAGGTTCGGGGATCGACATGATCATCGTGATCATGGGTCAGAAAGATGGCGGAGGGGACAGGAAGAACTGATCCCCATAAGGAGGGGACCGGGGCTTCAGCAAACCATGGCAACAGCCAGGGATCAAACAAGAAAAATTGATCCTGGGCGCGATACATCAAGGCGGCATGCCCTAAGTGTATACAATCCTGATCTCTGGTGTTATTGAGCCAATGATCCCGTAGGGTTGATCGAGGGGAAAGATCCAGGCAATCATGCTTCTTTAACAAGTCCATTAACTGCGTCAGCTGACGAGAGACGTCCCGACCAGAGCTGGTGGCGACCGTTTTGACTTCTGAGACCGTGTAAGCTCCGTTTAAAAATCCCAAAAAATTTCCAACGCCGGCACCGATTTCCCGCTCAAAGGTCATCGGAATTGCCTGTCGTTTGACGGCATGGAAAATTCGAAGTCCACTATTCATCATGCTCGACGACCGACTCGCATCGAGGGGAAATTCCCAGGTAAAGGTCCCATCTTGTTCACGCCGACAGCGTATATATTGACTGAGGTGTGGACGAGACTGAACTAATTCAATATAGGCATCTTCAAGTTTTCTCTCGATGGCAGGATCACCCAACTCCGCACGACGGGAAAACACATCGCTGATGGCAGTTTCTACACTGCTCAGGAGCAAACCGTGCGCTTCATGAAGCGCCGAAAGGACTTCAGGCGCCACCCCTCCCACAAAGGGAAAGGGACCCGGTGGCTCCGCACTTTCCATCTGAATCCAAGTCCAAGGAAATAAACTCACGTACTGATCGCGTGGCAGGGTATCCCAAACTTGAGCCATATTCTTTTATCCTTCTAACAGTTCCCACCGACCTTGGTTACCAGATGCAGACAAGGATCCCCTTCATCGACTGAGTGGGATTATTCTATTGCTGACAGATGGTCGGCTCGTATAACACTTGAATCTGATTATGGTCAGGATCAAAAATGTAAAAGGAGTAACTCTCATCTCGATGCCGTTTAGGCAACTTGGACAGTTCCCCTCCACATTCCGTGAGTATAGTCTTAATGTCTTCGAACTTCTGGTCCACCGCCTCCACACTCCCCATGAGAAAGCCAAAATGATCCAGGAATTGAGAGATCCCTAATTGATAGGACTTTAAATCGGCTTCAGGAATTTGATGCAAGGCAAGGTTATCTTGGCCGCTACTGAGATACACATTATCCGGGTCTGGCTGCCAGACAACCCGCATTGAAAAAATTCGTTCATAGAAAGTCTGTGAGCGCTTCAAATTCGTCACCCGAAGCGCAAGATGCCGTAATCCCAGCATTGGAACTCCCTAACAGCGAAGCCAGACAAACCAAGACAGTGGCGTTATTCTCACCAATTAAACCCCGTCATAGTAGAAAAGCCCGTAGGGGAACGTCAATCCCTCCTCGTATGGCATTTTGCCCTCCGACCATCCCAGAACCAGTTGGAAACGTGGTACTATGTTCTTTTAACTGATCTGTGGAGCGAGGTATAAATTATGAATTCCCAACCACAAGCCTTTTCTCATCGCCGTATCCTGTCGTCTGTCGTTACTTTAGGCGCTCTCCTCGTGAGTCTGTGCGTCGTATTCGGGACATCACGAGCAGCTTCTCCCACAATGCAGCAAACCCAGGCGACAGAACAGGACAGTGCTCCCATGATTCTCATTCCTGAAGGCCCCTTTCATATGGGTGTGCCAGACGCCGCGCGAGATGGCGGTCGGGACGAATATCCAGGCCATATTGTGTATCTCGATCCTTACCTTATTGACACTTATGAAGTCACCAATGGACGGTATCTGGAATTTATGCAAGCGACGGGACATCGCAAGCCACAACACCCTCATAATCCGGAAAGAAACATATGGCATGGAGGTCTCATGCCCGAGTCGATTATGGAACGACCAGTCATTAACGTAGATTGGTTTGATGCGAACGCCTATTGTACCTGGGCTGGCAAACGTCTCCCCACGGAGGCAGAATGGGAGAAGGCCGCGCGGGGTGGGGACGATCGACGATTTCCTTGGGGCAATGTGGAACCAACCGACAAACACCTCAATTTTAACCAGAAATGGATCGGAGAGCGGACACTTATGCCGGTTGGTAGTTATGAAGCGGGAAAAAGTGTGTTTGGGCTATACGACGTAGCAGGAAACGTCTGGGAATGGGTCGCTGATTGGTACGACCCAACCTATTATGAAAAGAGTCCTGAAAAAAATCCCAAGGGACCAGAAACGGGAAAGAATAAGGTTATTCGAAGTTCCGGATGGCAAGTCGAGACCCCGCAAGTTAGGATTTTCACTCGAATTCAGAGTGACCCCAAGGATCGGAACGAATCGACCGGATTTCGTTGTGCGAAGGATCCTTCCTAACCCATGAGCCGAAATACTCCGCACTTCCAGGGAATGCAAGTCGGAGCCCTTGAAAGCCGGATGGCCAAAGAAATGGAGAGCCTCATCCGCCGATATCATGGAACTCCCTGTGTGGCCCCTTCCATGCAAGAAACTCCACTTGAGGCCCATCCCGAAGTTGAGAATTTTGGGCGCCAACTTCTTGCTAATCAAGTCCAAGCCCTTTTGCTCCTTACCGGAGTAGGGACCCGAACCCTGTTCCAAATATTGGAACGCCTAACCCGGGGCGAAGAAATCATGAAGGCCCTCCAACGTATCTCCCTTTTCGTGCGAGGGCCAAAACCTGCAGCCGCACTTAGGGAGCGGGGACTCACACCACACCTCATCGTTCCAGAGCCGAATACCTGGAAAGAAATTCTTCAGGCCATCGATGAACAACACAGAATCGCGGGATTAGTTATTGCCGTTCAAGAATATGGGGTGAGGAACTTCGATTTATTAGAGGGATTACGTGAGCGAGGGGCTACAGTGATGTCCGTACCAATTTACCGTTGGTCATTACCTGACGATACCGGCCCTCTGCGAACCCTCATTACTAATATTGTGAGCCATCAAATCTCTGTGCTCCTCATTACCAATGCAGTACAAATTGATCATGTCTTTCAGATCGTTGAAGACATGGGAAAAAGAGATCAATTTCTTCAGGCATGTCAGAGCATGGTCATTGCTTCCATTGGCCCAACGGCAAGCGAACGAATCCGACATTATGGATTACCTGTTGATTTTGAACCCACACACGCCAAAATGGGTATCTTTGTTAAAGAATTCAGTGAATGTGCATCCCAACTCCTTCAGACTAAACAAACGAACTAACAAACTCTATTTCCCTCGGTAAGCGTCCCAATGGAGAACGCAGAGGGAAATCCTTGAGCGTGACGGGACATACCAAAAAACCACGGCAATCTTGTTCATAAAAAAGACTCCCGACCCCTTACTTATGTGACACCCAGGCTATCTTGAATAGCATTGCCCAAAGTGATAATTTGAGTAAGAGCGCGTTACCTAAGGCACCTGAACGTGCAATCACGTTTTCTCTTTCAAACCTAATAACAAGGGGGACAATGAAGACATGGCTAAATTACAAGATGTCCATGGTATTGGTGCGACGTATGCCAACAAATTGAATGAACAGGGAATTAAGACTCAAGCTGATTTACTCACCCAGGGCGGCAAACCCGATGGACGAAAAGCCATCGCTGAGAAGACCGGGATCGGGGAGACGCTTATACTAAAATGGTTAAATCGCGCTGACCTGGCTCGCATCAAAGGCGTCGGCGAACAATATGCGGATTTATTGGAATGCGTGGGCGTGGATACCGTCCCGGAATTGGGACAACGTAATGCCAAAAATCTTCATGAAACAATGGAGAAAGCCAACGAAGAAAAAAAACTGGTCAAGGCCCTTCCAGTCCTTTCACAAGTTGAGGGTTGGGTGGAACAAGCTAAGAAATTGGACCGCGCCTTGTTTTACTAGCAGTGGCCACGATAAGGCTTCCTACGAGTAGGGTGGCAGAAGTCACCCCTGGAAGAATTTGGTTCATTCCCACTCTCACAAGAAAAAAATTGGGACGTTTCCTGTGCTGCGTGGAAAACGTCCCAACAAAATAGGTTAAAGAACGGCCCTCACCTTGCTTTCGCACTGGAAATGAGGTCAAAACTAGCCATATGTGGTCGAATCCTCTATTACGAATACCCATTAACCTTTACTCCGCAATCTAAACCGATGATAGCGAAGACCTTACATGTCGAAGGTACCAACTCCAATCAGGCTACGAGTTGCTCCAACAATTCATTTCGTAAACTTCTCATAGAGTTCTTTCGCTGACTGGTGATACACCACTTTTTTCAGGTCTATGACTTTTTCTTGATCCTCACCCGCTCGATTCATAATTGAACTAAAAAATTCATCTTCTTGCGATTTGGGGTTAAACATTCTCCAATTCCCTGTTTCGACATCAATGATGGCAATCTTCAACCCTATGCGAATTTTCGTTTGCTCATCAGGAAGAGACCACCCGACTAGGGGAACCCAGGAAATATTCTTCGTGGCCAGTTTCTGTTCAGCCGTTTCGACAATCCCCCACATGACGACCACGTGACGATTGCCTGCCGTCGCAGCCATATAACGAAGCTTGTGATGTAACCCCTTCTTGTCATAATCACGACTATCACCACTCAAGATATTAACATCCCAAAATTGGGACATCGCTTGGACGATTTCATTATCAGGATACTCTGCTCCAGATTGAATCAAAAGAATGGACGATCCTTTTGGAATCGAGACATTCTCTGATTTTTTTAAAGACTTACGGATAAGGGCTTCGTCAATATTTCCTACTTCCGCAACTCCCAACACCGCCTGCTCATCTAATTCCCTGGTACCAGACTCGATATAATAATTGGAATTTCTCAAGGATTCCTGAGGAGATGAATATCCCGTATCAGAAATCGAGCTGGTGGCACATCCACTTAATACAAGCATGCCGAGGAGTAGTATTGCGCTTCGTTTCATAAACCGTTTCCCTCCCACTAAAGGTGATTTTTTCAATTAGAGACCTAGACGTCTCAAAAAGATTCACCGGGACAGGTTTTTTTTGCATCAAGTGGGGGAAAACCATTCAGGAAGCCTCATACAGGTCCATGTTGACCTTATCCAACTAACTCTTGTCGTTGTTGAGACTTTTAATACCAAATTGCGGCGCGGTAATCGCTTCACTGCGGCATTGGGGACAGCGGCTGGGCTTGGTCAGTCTTCGCCGATCACGAAAGTTAAACTGACAATCCAGGCAAGTGGCAGGATCAATGAGAAAGGTTTGCCATTTTTTGTGGGCTAAGGATTTGACGATATAGGGGAGATGCTCTTCAATTTTTTTTTCAGATATTCCAAGCAGGCCCGCTAACTGGCGGGAGGTACGAAAGGTTCCCTCTAACTCCCGCATGATCCGTTGCCGGACTGTTTGGGGAGTTCGTTCCTCTTCTCGTGGAACGTTTACTTCATCCATGCAGTCACAAGGTCGAATTGCGGGTTAGAGGAGGTAAGACAACGGTCCCACAACTACAGTACACCGACCGCATATCCAAAGACAATGACCATAGCCACCGGCGCGACATAACGCATCAGTGACTGCCAAACATGAAATCCGTTTGAAGATGCGATATTGAGTTCACCATGAGACGCCTCTCGTGCCATCAACCAACCGGCAAAAATGGCCATTCCCAACCCTCCAAGCGGTAACATGAGGTTGGAAGTCACATAATCCAGCAGGTCAAAAAAGCTCTTACCAAACAGCGTAGAGGAGGACCAGAGGTTAAAGGAGAATACCGTTCCCAACCCCATCATCCAGGTAAATATTCCACACCACACCGATGCCACCAAACGAGTCACTCGCCATCGTTCAATCAGAAAAGTGACGGCCGGTTCAATAAGGGAGATCGAAGAGGTCCAGGCGGCCACTAACAGCAGGACAAAAAAGAGGACACCAAAAATAGCCCCTCCAGTCATATTGGAAAAGGCAAGTGGGAGCGTTTCAAAAATAAGGCCCGGTCCCGAACCGGGCTCCAAATTGTTGGCAAAAACGAGAGGAAAAATGGCGAGACCGGCAATTAACGCGATCAACGTATCGGCCAGGGCGACAAGGATAGACGTGGTGGCTATAGAGGTTTCCTTTGGTAAATAGGACCCATAAATCATGACCGTTCCCATTCCTAAACTGAGACTGAAGAAGGCTTGCCCCATGGCTGCCAACATACTTTCGCCGGACAATTTGCTAAAATCGGGTGTGAACAGAAAAGCCACTCCCTTTCCAAAATGCCCAGTCGACATGGCATATCCCACTAACAAGACTAAAAGCACAGCAAGGGATGGCATGAGATAGGTCACCGCTTTTTCCAGGCCCTTTTGTACCCCACGAGCAACGACCAACATGGTCAACAGCATAAACAGGGTATGCCACCAGACCCCAGTCCAGGGGTTACCAACAAAATTCGCAAACACCTGTGTGACGTGATCGGCGGTTGCCCCATGAAAGACCCCTGATGCTGAACGGTAGATATATCCGAGCGTCCACCCACCAATGACACTGTAATAGGAAAGGATAAGGACTCCAGCCAACGTTCCACTGACCCCGATCAACTGCCAATACCGACTGACCTTTGCCTCCTCTGCCAATAACCGCATTGATTCCGCAGGAGTGTGCCGTCCGCGACGACCCAGCATGACTTCAGCCATCATCATAGGCACCCCGAGAAGAGCAACACACACGAGGTAGACCAAGACAAAGGCACTCCCACCATGTACTCCTGCGAGGTAGGGAAATTTCCAAATGTTGCCGAGTCCCACTGCAGCTCCGGTGGTCGCTAAAATAAAGGTCCAGCGGGAAGACCATTCACCATGTGCAGACTTTTGAGGCACATTCATATCTATTCACCCATCGAGACGCAACCCTGACCAACCCTCGGACACGACTGCGACGTCCTTGCTTCCTTAAAGAAATGAATCCTTCAAGTATACCACCCTACAAAAACATATCAGTCTATAAAACACAACTGCCTCGCCGTTACTTACCAAAATGTCCCTTGTTGAGACTGACCATGAGGAGATTTTCACATTGATCTGATACGAGAATTTTCTCCTCTTCCCACCATTGGACCGCACCTTTTGAGACCAACCTTCACGATCAAAAACTATCAAGCGGCCAAAGAAGAGGTTGAGAGAGAAGGAGAGAGATTTATGAGGGATCAGGAAACTCATGCATGCGAACCGGCATGCGCTGAGAACCCCACTGTCCAGGAGGCCCTTGAAACCGCCCCGCACAGGATGTGCCACAGGTGGCACATCGTCCATCTTTGGAAAGGGTCCACTTGGTCAAGACATATCCATCACGCTCAATCAAGGTGGCCTGACAGGAATGACATTCAGTTCTCCCCCCGATGACATCCCGTATGTTCCCTGTATAGGCATAGCGAATTCCATTTGCTTGAGCGATGGCCCGTGCACGGGACAAGATGCTTGCTGAGGTTGGTTGAATGTGTAGCATTTTCCAGTCAGGATGAAACGCCGTAAAATGAATGGGCACGTCTGGGCCAAGGTGTTCAAACACCCATTGTGTGAGAGCATGTAATTCATGTTCTGAATCATTTTCTCCCGGAATCAATAATGTTGTGATTTCAAACCAGACGTTCGTTTCTTGTTTGAGATACTGTAAGGTATCAAGTACCGGGGCAAGACTTCCTCCACAGATTTGTTTATAAAATCGTTCAGTAAAGCCCTTTAGATCCACATTGGCCGCATCCATCCATTGATAGAACTCAGCCCGAGGCTCCGGACAAACGTATCCTGCCGTGACAGCCACAGAGAGGATGTCGAGTTCTCGACAAGCCTGAGCAACATCAATGGCATATTCATGAAAGATAATGGGATCGTTATAGGTCATCGCCACCATCGGGCAACCAAGTGTTTTGGCCACCCTGGCTAACTTTTCTGGGGAGGCTGTATCGGCCAGGGTATTCACCTCTCGAGACTTACTGATATCCCAGTTTTGGCAAAACTTGCAGGACAGATTACACCCCGCCGTTCCAAAAGAGAGAATGGGACTCCCTGGAAAGAAATGGTTCAAAGGCTTTTTTTCAATTGGGTCGACACAGAATCCGCTTGAACGTCCGTAGGATGTGAGGACCACCTGATGGTTGCGGCGTTCCCGAACAAAACAGAGACCTTGCTGTCCTTCCTGCAATTTACAGAACCGGGGACACAGATCACATTGAACTCGACCATCACTACATTCGTGCCAATAGCGAGTGGAGACTACAGGTTTCATCGGTTACCGTACAATACAAGTCTTCCTGAAATTATGAATCAGGGGACCCCTTCACTGTTTTCTTAAGAGGAGGAAACCCTTTAAGGAGTTTTTGGACGAGAGGACCCGCCACGAGGCAATTGGGGACGAACGGCTCTTGGTTTCGCTTTGGCAGTCCGACTTAACTCAACGTGCATATCGATGGACTCGTGCTGGAGTGAAGCAGGAAAAGGAGGAAACGGATGGGCATTCACAATAGCTTGAAGTCCCGCTTCATCAACATCTTGGCGTCCCGATGTTTTCTCGACCTGAATTAATTGTGCTTCCCCATTGGAATGAAGCCGGAATCGTACCTGCACCGTTCCCTTACTTTTCTTCTTTTTTCTGGTGACATTGGCAGGCCCGGTCCAACTTCGAGTAATTAAATGACTCACCTGTCGTAAATAGATCTCTTCAACATGTGAATCGATCGTCTGATCTTCGATTAAATTCTTTTCGGTGATCACGGCCATCTCTTGTGGCGGAACGGATTCAATTACCGGAATCTCTTCTTTCGTCCGTCGGTTTGGAGTACGAGACGGCACGGGACTAAACCGTTCGGTAGGAAGTCTCGTGGACTCCTCAGAAAGTCCGAACGTCACATAGACCATATGAGAATGGAATCGGTGTAGTTTCATCCCTTGCAGGCGGGCGAAGGTCACCGAAATACGCAATGCTTTTTCTTGTGAGTTTGTAAATCCAGAGAAAAACGGTTCGACCGTAACCGAGGCCCGAAAACGTTTGGGAGCATCGGTAGGGAGCATCGGCACTAATCTTCGAATAAATGGTTTACCTTCGAAGATAGCCACAAGGGAACCTTTCCCGGGTGGGACACCATTCATGTACACGAGTAGTTCGACGGGTTCTTCTGGGTTCAAGACACCGGTGGAAGTTTGTTCTAAGTCAAAATAGGCCGTCCGACTTGAGGTTCCCGTGGCAGCATGGAGGATGGGGGACGAGGAAAAGATCAGGATGGCAACCAACAACTGAGTGACAAACCAAAAAGAGTGAACTACAGGTTGGAGGAGAAACCACATAGTCTGCTATCCTACGCACCTCTCCGATCTGAAGCAAGTCCTCTCCTTATTTGAGAATTGGACAAACCAGGGTCTCTCCTCCTTCAGACAAGATAGCCCTTCCAGGGTACCTGTCGAACCTTAAACATGAGAGAACATGTTCTTAGGGTGGTTATTCTTGAATGGCATTCTTCCGCTGTTGAAGATACCCATTTCTCACCGCACTATAGAGATCAATCGTTGCATCTTCGACCCCTTGAAAGGTCTCCAGATTGAGAGAACGAAGGTTAATGGCTTCACCGACACGAATGCCATAGGGGACAAAAGTTATTAGGTCAGGATCTTTCACAATTTGCGGGATGGAAGTCATTCTGGCAAAGGGAAGAACAAAGTAATTGAAGGGATCCAAAAAGATATCCGCAGCAAATCCCACACCATCACGAACCGTTAAGGGAGTCGGAAAGAGGGGAAGAATCAGATAGGGGCCCGGGCCAACCCCATAGACACCTAAGGTCTGACCAAAATCCTCTAAGGGTGTTTCTAAATCTAACAAACTTTTGGCTGGGTCAAAAAACCCTCCGATTCCAACGGTTGAGTTCACAAGAAATCTGCCGACTTCAATTCCCGCACCAGTAAATTTTCCTTGGAAGACATTATTCAAGAATCGTGGAACCACCCGTACATTTTGAATCATATTAAAGAGACCCCGTTGCACAATATTCGGTGTAATGAAGTCATACCCCGTCGCAATGGGTTTCAGAAAATACTTATCGAAATTATAATTAAAGGTGAACATGGCAGAATTATAGGATTCAAAGGGATCGTATTCCTCCAGAATCTCCCCCTCTTCGGCAAAGGGATCAAAGAACTCCTCCTCTCCCTCCTCACCCGAGTCTATCCCCTCCTCTCCCGCTTCATCTGAAACTCCGTCGCTCGATGCAGAAACGTCACGAGGATGTTGAGTCTCTGAAGTAGTTCGAGTCGTCGAGCAGCCAAATCCACTAAGAACCGAAGCCGTGAATAAAAGGAGGCCGAACCACCTGAGGAGAAAGGGAAAATTCATAGTCCCGACCCTTCTATTAATGGATGAATAACACTGGATAGATGATGAGTGATATGTGGGCCATACAGTATCTATGTCGGCGAACTCTACCAGAACATGACAGATTCTCCAACTTTATTTCTTTGTCTTCACAGTTTTTTGAAGGATAACATCTTTGCGAAAAGGTCACGGAAAAGGAATTCTGAGGAAGGAAGAGTTACGGGATGCGTCAACTCCAACGTAGGCCCACTATCTGACGAACACGAACTACGGTTAAATCCCAATATGGTCTTTGAAGATCACGGTGTCTTTAACTAACCATTGTGGTGATCCTATATTAACGGCCATTCGAAAAGACACAGCCGCCTTGGCATGACTTCCTCTTTTATCGAGGACTAATCCAAGATAATAATGTGCTTTACCAAGCCGAGGGTTGACTTTTATAGCCGCACGAAAATGTTTTTCAGCACGAACCCAATTTCTTTTTTCATCTTCAATTATTCCCTGTTTATTTTTTTCATGACCAGAAGCTCCAATTTATGGCTTTCACTGCCCGATCACCCACAAATACAAGAGCCTGTGAATCCACAGCGGCAAATTATGACCATAAGGAGGAAGCCTCCTCCCCAAAACAACCTTTGACCCATTAGTACAACCCTTTCCGAAAATCGTTTACGGTCATCTGGTAGATGATCACCCTGTGGATAAGCATATCAATACCGTATTATTTCTATAAGATATTGATTTAATAAAAATTTTTAACATAGTAAATTTCAGATGAACTGTTTTTATCTGTGGATAACTACTAAAATAGGTGGGGATAGGACCCTTAGGTAACCGTTCGAATGAAACTCAACAGCCGTTGAAAATAGGCTTCTCCTCCCTGCCGATAAAGGCTATTGTGATCAGCTCCAGGTACCCGGTAGAAACTTTTCGGCTCCAAAGCTGCCTGAAAAACCTCTTGTCCAAATTGAAAAGGAATAATATCGTCCTGATCCCCATGGATAACCAGGAGAGGAATACGTATTCGTGGTAAGAAGGAAGCCAGATCAAATTCGGCCCCAAGAAACCAATGCATGGGAAGTCCAAAATAATGGTGCCGGGCAACCGCTTCAATAGATGGAAAGGTCGACTCAAGGACGAGTCCTGCCGCTGATTGGTGGCTGGCCAGATACCCGGCAATCGGACCACCGAGAGAACGACCAAAAATAATCAGTTTGGAGGCTCGTATTCCACGTATCTTCGTCAGGTATTCATAAGCGCCCATCGCATCTCGATACAACCCTTCTTCAGTCGGATTACCTTGGCTTCGTCCATATCCTCGATAATCAAATAGCAAGACGGAAATGCCAAGTCGATGTAGAAGAGCCACATTCTCTAATCGATGAGAAATATTTCCGGCATTGCCATGGCACCACAATAAAACTGGATGATTATCTCTCCCACCTCTCCCCGGAACAAACCAGCCAAAGAGACGAACCCTATCAGAAGCCTCAAACCAAACGTCCTCCAGGGGCAAACGACTCAGCCGTGCCCAATCGCGATCCTCCCAGGGAGAGGGGTGATAGACAAAGAATTGATCTAAGAACCCACTCATCCTGAATTCCTTTTTGAAAAATCACGAAAGGGATTACCGTTTCCCACTTCCTGGATTTTCCCTTGCGGTCGTCAAATGATCTACCCACCTGATTCTATCAACAGCCTTTGGTTCGGTCCAAACTACAATTTTTCTTCTAAGAAAATACTTTCAATGTCATATTGGTCTATCGGCTTGTCCATCTCTCCAACACTCAACAAGGAGTTCACATGCCCGTTACGGACCTCCTAAGAATCCCGGGACTTTTCTTGCCCTTATTGACTACCGGCTGTTCTGTCGCCATGGCGTTAAGTGGTGAGCCTGAGCCTAATTTTGAAGCGTTCGAGATCGGTTCATCCAGGAAACAGGTTGAAATCCAACTGGGGAAACCCGTTTCGTCTGAGTCTTTACCAAACGGAAAGCAAAAAGATACCTACCAGTTTGTGGTCGGAGACGCCCCGAACGGTTCACGAGCCGTCCTGAACTTCTATTATGACTTGGCAACCTTAGGCATATGGGAACTGCCTGCGACAATCATTGAGGCTTCCCAAGGGGAAGACCAAGAAACGAAGATTGTCTATTCCCCAACCGATGCCGTCGAGGCAATCGAAGGATATACACCCCCTCCCAAAAGCCAAGCTGAGCAGGATGCGATTAAAGCACAGGAAGAATATTCCAATACCAACCGGGAGGAGGAATGACTTTCATCCTTCTGGAAAGGGTGTACCAAAAAAGAAACGGCCAGGTGAAAATTATAAAAAGAAATGTAAGAGCAGCACTCCTTGGTCATCATAGTCTCGATGCAAAAATTCAAATCGTAATGCCAGGTTCTTCGAGACCGTGTACCTCGCCCCCGCAAACATGCGAATGTCGTCAGAACGGTCTCCAACCGGATAGCCTAAGTAGGTTCCAGATACAAGGAGTTTAACTCGATCCGTAACGGTGGACATGACGCCTACCGTACCTCCACCACCTACCCGATGATGTTCCTCAAAACCATCACCATAGTTGAAGTCAACCTCGGCGAAGGCAAACCACAAGGAATGGCCTAACCAATCAGATTCGACTGAAGGACCAACGCCTCCGTTTAAATTCACATTTGAAAAAAGACGATTGGATTGAGTTCGAAATGTGTCCACACCAGCGCGTAACTTCCAGGAGGGTGAAATGAACACCGAATCCATTGGAGATAACGAAAGAATTTTTAAGAGAGAAAACTCTTCGACTCGATAATGATCACGTGACTCATAATGTCGTAGCCGAAGAGCAGCGGCTTCAATCTGCGCCCCAGGGGTAAATCCTTGGTCGGGATCAAGCTGATCATGATACCCCGCTCGAAGGCTTACCTCCTCAAACAGTTCTTGGCCTCGCAATCCGACACCTATTCCAATTCGAGATGTGTGGTGTCCTGTTTCAGGTCTCGTCACCGAAGGTTTGATCGTCAGTTTCGGTGAGGGCACCCGTAATTGACTCCGTTCAATCAAAATAGCCTTATTCTTTTCTTTATATTCCTTCTCTCGTGATTTACGCGTCACTGATCGAAAACGGAAATAATCAGACGTGGTGTCCAGAATAAACGCTCTTCGATCAATGGGCAACTCTTCAAACTCAGCCGATTGGCTCTCAAGAGGATCGGAGGAGATTCGTTGAAACCATTTGGTCTCCTCTTCCGATAATAAGGATTGTTTATGCTTGATTTGAGTACTCCTGGCAGGACGATAGATGGTACGTCCTACCAGACCAGGCGCATTCACGAGAAGACGGATCGTATCGGTCGGAACCGTCCACAGATAAAACTTATCGGTAAGATGTAGGTCAGGATTGGCGATTTCGAGAAGGGATAAAATGTGATAGGCACAATTTTCCTTGAAGAAAAAATAATCAAAATAGGTATTCCCCAATTCCCAGGCATGCATGAGCATCCGACGAACCTGAGAGGGAGTCAAATTGAGTTCATACTCCCAGATATCTCTATTTTCAATATCCCCATATTCTTGTACTTTTAAATAGTACGGGATGGTAGAAAAATATCCCTTATACACCCCAATTAAACCTTTCGGGGCATAAAAAATTCCTTGATTTGGTGGAACATCTGCTGCGTAATTAATCGTATAGGCCAAGATTCTAGTCGATTCAGTTTGGCCTTTCTGATCTAACCGTAATAAGGTATGCCCAAACATGGAGGAAGGGTTATTCATAAAGCCAGAAGGAAAAATCATGGTAATCGACTTCGCGTTCATTTCCCGAAACCAATCATCAAATCTCTCACATGGTTGTTCCGGCAACCGTAGTGGGTCAAACGATAGCTCATCTTTAAGCCAGTGATAACGTGCCACAAAAGCACATTGGGCATATTGGTTGGTTCTTCCGACACCAATATCCGAGAAAAAATGACGAAGGGTGGCACGTAACTCTTGTTCTGGATCAGTTTTTCCATCTGGGGACAGAAAAAACTTTTCCCCATCCGCTTCGCTTTCTACTCCCCCAAAGACTCCGGAGCGATAATGAAGCAAGAGATGCCAAAGGCGCTGATTCCACAACTGCTTTTTTTCTGCCTGGGAGAGAAGTTCTTCAAGATAGGGATTGGCAAAGGCTTGTTCAGCTAGAGCAGCAGACCATGACAAAATTACGATAATGAAGAAACGAGTGATGGGATACAAAGTAAAGGTAGAGGAGAAAAGAATGGGGCTTTGCCTGCAAACAAGCAAAGCCCCATTCTTCTAATTTCCAATTAGCGAGTTGTTTGGACTTGTGCCAAAGCTGGATGAGCTGAGGCAGCTTCGTTCAAAGCTTTCACTAAGGCCAAGGGTGATGCTTCACCGGCTTGGAGCAAATTTTGATACTCACTTTGAGCCAAGGCAAAGAATTCAGGATGTCGATCAGCAGAGATTCCCATCAGGGTGGCGAGGGAAGCCATATGCTCTCCTTCTCCCTGAGCCATTTCTTGGGAAAGATTTTCAAAGTTCAATGAGGCAAACACTGCTGTTCTCTGTTCAGACATCACCTTGCCACTATTGGTGCAGCCGGAAGTTCCAAAGCTGATACCAAAGGTTTGACTCCAGAATGTGCCGTTAGTTGTCGCCATCAACACTTGAGGGGCAATATCCTTTTGATGTTGGGCGGAACCCCAGGCAAGTTTACCCAATCCGCAACCAGGGCCGGTATCAGGATTGGCAGCCATCACCGTTCCAAACGGAACGGCAGCAAAAGCCAACGCGAGAGATGCAACCAGTAAATGTTTCTTCATTTCGGTCCCTCCTAATTGATGTTGTCAATTGGCCACCATAGGCCGTGCCCACTAAAATTATATACGAAAGATCATTTTTCGCTAGAAAAAAATCAGTAGGGCAAAACCCCCTGCTCAAAAAGGAAACAAGAACTGAACAGTATTGTTCAATTAGGTTTAGCCAAATCTTCCCCCTAAGTCAATGACTATTTTAGAATCCTCCACAGCCACCCCCAACCCTGCCGAAAGGGAACTGTTCAACAATGTGCCCACAAAACTTATAAACCCTTTATCCAACTAAAATATTTCCTAAGGAATGATGCGTGCATGAAGATTTATCGGGGTAAAATTCGCCCTTTGACCAGCGAACCCGGTAAGAGAAAGAAGCTTGACTGCTGAAGGAATTCCTTATGGAATTGACCGGCGAGTCTTCAAGTAACCTTCACCCTTGACAGCGAATGGGTCTTAACGATCAACCCTCATCGTTAATCTCCTATTGAAAGGAATTGACTCATCCAAGAACCAAAGTTTCCAGGATTTCGACTTTGAAGGTAAACAATTCCGGGCCCTCGAAATCGAAGGACAAATCCTTCTCCGGATGTAAAACTGGAAATCCATCCGGCTGACGCTTTCTCGAGCGTATAGGTCATGGTGGAGGACCAAGCCACAAGGTGACTATTATCGACAATGTGTTCTTGATCGGCTTGAAGTTCAATCCGGTGAATGGCACCAAAACTATTGAGAATTAACGGTCCAACCCCACTGACCTGCAAAATAAACAAACCTTCCCCCCCAAACAACCCCTGAGCCAACCCTTGCATTCGACTTTCGATCTGAATGCTCTCTGCCCCTGCTAAAACTCCATCCTTTTGAACCAAATAGTCGGTTAGGCCATCCAACTCTAACACCACAATATCTCCAGGGACAGTTGGAGCCAGCAACACCTCTCCAGCTCCTCGTACCGCCGTGATCGTTTGAAAGAAAAACTTCTCTCCCGTTAAAACTTTTCGAGATATGGACTTCAACAGCCCTCCTTCTAGTCGACTCTCAATATCGATGGTGGGAGAAGAAGACACCATGGCTCCCGATTCTGCTTTGATACTTTCTCCTGCCGCCAACTCAACTTTCACCATGGGAAAGGCACCAGGATACAAAATATGACACTGCATGCGTACTCCTTTTTAGGGAAAGGCCAAATGATAGGCTGGCATCAGTTCACTATAACACGAGTCGAGACGTCTCACTCGGACCGACGCGAAATGACATTGATCGAGGAAATGAGATGAATAAGGAGATGAGCCCTAACACACGTTGATAGGTTAGACGATCAGGATGGGAAGGAAAATGGATGTATTAGAACTCTCGGTTTCTTAGAAATCGGCGTCGCTGTTTGGGACTCATGTTTTTCCAGCGTTCTCGTAGCTTTTGCTGTCGCTCAGGGGACATATTTTTAAATCGTTTCCTGGCCTTTCGAAGTTTTTTCTGTTGTTCAGGAGGTAATTGCCGAAACCGCTTTAATCGTTTCTTGATTCTCGCACGTTTTTCTGGAGGGAATTTTTGCCAACGCTCAAATTGATTTCTCGCTTTCTGACGTTGGATGGGATCCATAATAGACCAACGAGCAGCCCCACGCTGTAACCGCTCTTGCTGTTTGGGTGTCAATTCATTCCATTTTGAGGAAAAAGATTGAAGCACATCCTGTTCCTTCGCCGACAATTGATCCCAGGTTACGCCTCCTCCGACAGATTCTCCAAATGCAGGATTCGTCAAGATAAGAAGCGACCCTGCAATCCAGAGAATCTTCCACCCACGAGACATGTGCCATTTATTCTTCATAATGCCCAGGGACCTTCTGTTCAACCAGCGGCAAAGACGTTGATGTGTTTTCACCATCTTGGCTTCGACCGGGAAATGGAGATTCGACACCCTTTTTTTGGATCGGAGACTCCGGGTCGGGAAAGAGATCCTCCAATAGCGAATCCATCATCTTCCCCTCCTCCCTATTCCAGTTTCCAAGGAATTCAAAAATTTCCATTGAAGGAGACGTCGTCAGATCTTGGGCGAGCCCTTGACCGACCTGAGCAAGGAAGATCCCGGTGATCATCACCCTTCTAACTTGGACGATCCATTTCAGATAGCCAATGATAAAACTCCAATTCATTATAAAAGTCTGGATCGTCCACTGCCGCCAGTACCTCAAGATCCTCATAATTCATGGCTGGAATGGAAGGAGCCTGCAAGAACCAAACACCCATTACCATGAGTAAAAGGATTGCGGCTGCCAACCCTCCGGCCCATAGCGCTGTTGAAAACCCCGGAGGAGTTGTTGCTAAGGCCTTTCGTCGTGCGGCTTGTAACTGGGTGAGAGTTAAGCCATCCATATGCTCGAGCTCTTCATCGAGGACGGATTTCATGGCACGAACAAACTGTTTTTCTTTGTTCAGGTCATTCATGGCCAGTGCCCCTCTAATTTCCGACGCAACAGATGAATGGCCCGAGAATAATGAGTTTTCACACTTCCTTCGGAACAACCCATGACACGTGCTGTTTCCGCCACATCCAGTTCTTCCCAAACCCGCAGGAGTACCACTTGCTGCTGCCGCAACGATAAATCTTTGAGGGCAGCAGTCAGGGCATCCACTGCACTTTTTTGTTGAAACTCTTGTTCCGGGTTTCTCATCGAGTGGTCTGGGAAATTTTCCAACCCCTCTGTTTCTTCGTTATGGCTTCCCGATAATCCGCCAAACCATTGTCGCCATCGATTTCGTACAGCTGTTCGACGATACCAATCCCTGATTCGATTTTGAAGAATTCTGTGAAAGAGGGGGCCCCATTGCGCGTCGGGTCGCCTTGCATATTTTTGAACCAACAAGCTCATGGCCTCTTGTACAACTTCAAGAGCATCTTCTCGCTGTCCGATCGCCAGATACGCCATACGGAATGCTCGCTTCTCTACAGAAACCAAAAATCTTTCCAATGCGTGATTGGGATCCAGAACGTCATACCTCTAGATGTCGAATGTGGCCAATACTAGAAAGAACCTTGTTATCAGTCACCCCTCGACAGCTATCCCCTGCAACAGCCTGTCTCTTTTGAATGGAGCCACTTGGTCGGGCTTTTTCTTCCTGTCCCATACCAACTTGATTTTCAAGCCGAATCCCTATTCGGTCAAGTCGTTTGCCACTTCTTCCCATTGGGACCATTCCTCGTTCAACTCACCTAGGATTTGGAGATCAACGATCCAGATGACGAACACCTATCTACCTCCTTCGTCACAAGCTTGACTTCTGCTCTCCCTGATTTAACGCATATCTCCTGCAATGGTTGACAGGCCTGTATGTGCCGAATAAAAGGGGAACTCACGGAAAAGGAAGAATCCGGTTCAAGGAAAAGAAGGAAGAGCCTTTGAGAGGAAAATAAAAATTATTCCTTACCGTTGGAACAGGGGAACGACGACATCTTGCTGTAAATCTCCATCATTGTCGACACCATCTTTGCCCACACTGTATAAGCGGGTTTTAGAAGCATCCAACAACATGGTATAGCCGGTAAAGGGATCAAAGTATCCTTGTCCCGCTTGGGCAATACGAGAGATGGGATCTCGAGTTTCAGGTGGTCGTCGTATTCTGGCTTGAAGCGTGGTCAAACGTAACCGGGCCTCGAGTTCAATAAGCCGCCCGGTCATTTCTCGCCAATTCACCTTTGGCTCGTTCATGACCAGATTATCGACAGGGTTGTTGAAATAATCCGTTAAGGACTCCGCCGGAGTATGTGCAAGAGGATATCGTTCGGGTAGCCCTTTTCGAGGGTCTCCCTCGAGATGGAGCATGGCATCATGAGTAATTAATTTCTCATAAAAGGCGGCATGGGCGTTAAAAACCTTTTGTTCTGGAAGGGGAAGATAGGTCAGGGCCTTTTGATACAAGGGTCGGTCCGGAAACTGTTGGTGATTCATATAACTTTTTATTTGGTCAACCTCCAGAGCAAACTGATTTTGCATGGGCCAGCGTAGCGAACGCTCTTGAGGTGAAATCGGGCGTCCCAATTGCGTTAAGGTTGGCAGAAGCGCTCGATCGAGGTAAGGATTGCCAAGGAGTGCCGAAAGAACGATAAGGTCATCTTTAACAATCTCAAGGGCCAACATCTTCATTCTCAGTGTTTTGGCTTCGCCCAAGGCAAAACGCCAGGCTTCTAAATCATTCGCCAATCGATCGACACCTTGCTTGATCGTCCCCGAAAACCCTTCCGCTATAAAAAGCCGATGCACGGAGAGTACTTTCTGTTCACGCGGCCCCTCAAGAGATCGGTACCCTACGTCTTCAAAAGATTTCCCCTTCCATTGATGGTATTTCGACAAATCTGCCCCATATTGACTGCTCCAACTCTTGACTTGGGAAGCCTGAGCTTGGAACTCGGCTATTGGGTCTGATAATTGGAACCAGTTGGCAAGCCTCGTGAAGACCTCGGATTCGACCTTCGAATTCTCAACCGAACCGGAACCCTCCGGGCCCTGTTTCCCTTCTTGATCGCCAACAGGATATACCGTGTAGGTTACCCCTAATTGTTTCAACACCTGATACCCATTTCGGTTCGAATCCATTCTGGTAAGTGTCGGAGCTTTCATCATATTTTGGTAGGGTTCACTAGGCACCTCTTCAACCGCCACCCAGATGATACTGATGACCCCTACGGTCACAAGCGCCAAGAGCCCCAGTCCAATGGTCACAAGAAGTGAAAGAATCGAAACCGTTCGGACGGTAGAAATGACCCCTTGTGAAAACCTTTTGACTTTATGTTTTACCTTATTGGCTGTAGGGAATAGGGGCTTGGACTCGGCTTGGGCGGTGCCCATCCCTTGAGTCTGAGCCACAGCCCACATTGGACCGGACGAACGAGCAACTGGCAACGGTTCGGCATCGCTCGATTGACTAGCCTTTTCTTTTTCGTAAATGGAAGTTGCCTCAGTCTCTGGATCGAGGACCTCAACATCCATATCCGTCCCAAGGTTTGTTTCCTGATTGTCCCGGATAAGAGAGAGACGCTGAGACCGGCTCGTCTTCAACCTTTTGGGATTCATCTGTTTGGACAAATTGGATGTCTGGCGGGAATGCCTGAAGGTTCTTCAACAGAGGCCACCTCATCCGACTGTTCCTCACCGGCACCGTCTGAGAAAGAAATGCTGGGTGTAACATCTTCTTGGGGATCCCAGGGGGAAAGAGCAATTGGGGCTTCTTCCTGCACGGACGCTGCTCTTGCTCTTGCTCTTGCTCTTGCTCTTGCTCTTGCTCTTGCTCTTGCTCTTCCGACCTCCGGTCTTCTTGATATCCTATTTCTTCTTTCTGTTCTTCTTCGGTGGGTTCTACGTGAAACGGAGGGTCCTGAGGTTTCTCAACAGAGACTTCCTCATCCTGGGGCGGTTCAAGAGCAACAGGCATGGAGGACTCTTCAAGAACAGGAACGGATTCCGTCTCGCTGGACTCAATCGGGAACTCAACTCCTCTGCTCTCTTCCTGTGAGGGGTCAGGGACCGTCTGTGATTCTTCAGGCAAATGAGCAGGAGGCTCAAAGGCGGTCAGAGCTTCTGTCGCCGCCTCGACCAATGATTCCTCCTCTTCTACGGGAATGCTCTTTTCCTGAGGTAGTTCTTTTAACTCGATCGTACCGGTAGAACCAAATGGGAAAAAAGGCGTTTCTGGGCTCTGTGTCGTATCCGCTAGATCCGGAGAATTCTCTGGTTCGGTCTGAAGAGCTGCCATGGCTTCGGCGGCAACCTCTTCAATGGGTTTGGCCTCAACCGTTTCTTCATGAGCCCTTTCGTGAGTCGTCTCTTGGGTTTCGTAATTTCCGTCAAGGATGGCATCAAGGTCTCCCAACCCACCAGGCATTACACGGTTCTCGGAAACATTTTCCTGAATTTCTTTCGTAGTCTCAGGTTCTTCGATTGAGGTGTGGTCTGTTAGACTGGCCCCATCCTCGGAGAGACCAGAAGGGTGAAGAGCGGCTTCCTGTTTTATGATTTCATCATGATGTGTCTGCCCCTGTGAAGAAGTTTCTTCCTCTCCCCCCATTGGAGATGTCTCGACCGTATCACTCAATTCTTGAGGAAAGCTTGTTCCTTCCCCACCTTCAGGAGGGGAAGGGAGCAACACCTCAAGCGTGGAAGCATCCTGTTCTGTTTCCTTTGAGGGAGAAAGTAAATCTGAACTTTCTTCTTCTTGAGATAGGGTATGGTCTGAGATTGCAATATCTGGGGAGTCGGCATGCCCTTCCCAAGGAAAGGGCGCAAAGGAAGAAGCATCTTTTTCAACAGGTGAAAAAGAGAAACCTTGATTGGGAGAATCCGATTCACTTGGGGTTTCCTCAGGCTGAGTGGAAACAGGAGAATCTTCATCTTTGGGATCTGCTACTTGATGAGAGTCAGCTTCCGGAGAGACCGTTTCGTAATTATCTTCCCATGGCAAGGGGGCCACTGCCAGGTCGGAAGTCGCCGAAGGTGTGTCCAGCGTAAAAGATTGAGCGTCGGATACCACCGTCTCCTGCTCCTGCTCAGGGGAAAGATGGTCTTGGGATTCTTCGGTAGAGTCGACCGTCTCTCCTTTCATTTCGTTTTGTAGGGCTGATTCCTCCTCTACCATGGAGCCGACCGGATCACCTGTTCCCTCCACAGGCGCCACATCCTCAATGTCTTCCCAGGGCAGGGGGTCAACTGTTGGTGGTATTGAGCCCGATGGCGTCTCATTGCCAACTTCAGATGTTATGGCGGTAGTATCGTTGGCCGAATCAACCGGAATGGCGTCCTGTTCAGATAGTAACTGGCTCTGATCCGGAGACAAGGAATCTGCTAAAGATTCTGTTGCCTCAGAATCCGACAAGGATTCAGAGGGGGAGAGAGGTTCCCTAGAAGTTTCTGCCTCCCTCTCCCCTGCCTCAGGTGGAGACAAGGTAGACAGATCAGTAGAATCCTCTTCTTGGGTGAAGGAATCGGAATGGGTCAAGCTCTCCTCTTCTTGTTCCAAGACTTCCGTTGAAGCTTCTTTACCAACGGGTTCTTCTTCCCAAGAAGGGGGCTCAACTTCATCTGTCGGAGTCCACGGGAAAGGAGCTGGCGCCCAAACTTCATCAGATTTTGCTTTTATTGGGGAAACCGTGTCACTTGGAGGGGTTACCTCATCTGTAACGTCTTCCTGCTCGGGTACAACCTTATCTAATACCGAAGACTGTTCGGTCTCGTTGGCGGATTCGGAAAAATGGGTGGCCAACTTTTTGGTCAGGGAACTATCCCCACCAATGGCCTTCATGATCTCGAAAAGTTCCACCCCTTTTGTGTGTAAATCCGGATCATTCTCTTCAACAAAAATCTCAATAGCTTTCCCATATTCCGCAATGGCAGCCATGAAATGTCCATTGGCCTCTAAAGCTTTTCCCAACATTTCTAAAAAAGGGACGTATCGAGGAGCGACGGCAAGATATTCACGTAGGAGGGACTCTGCTAACCGATAGTCCTTACTCTTCATGGCCTTACGAGCAAGAGACTCGAAAGAAGTTTTTGCAGCCATCAAGCTGCCGAGTTTCAAATGGAGGGTCGCAAAGATTCGGAGGGCTTCAGGATGATCTTCTTCTATCGCGAGAACTTTTTTAAGCGCAGCTGAAGCCCGCCCATATTTGCCAAGCTCCATTTGTACTTTCGCATCTTCCAGAAGCGATGAAATTCTTCCACTGCTCCCCTGGCCTTTTGGCTGAGGCTTGAAAACAGGCTTTTTTCCTGACCCCCGTTTGGAAGATTTCTTCTTAGGTCCCACGCAACGTCCTTTTCCCTCAGCCCATCATCTTCTTCGACATGTCTTGAGTATCGAATCTTTCATACACTTCAAACATCACTGTAGGAGCTTTCCATCATCGACCAACAATTTCCATGTTCCACCAAAACAAGCCCCCTACACCTGAACCTTGACCATGACGGATCCTGCGTGAGGGAAGGGGCAGGGGCCACCACACAGGGTGCTCCAATGAACCATCCCTTCCTTACGACACAATCCTAATACTCCAATTTCAAGTATAGCTGAGCATGGAAATCTTTGAAGAAGAGGTAAACGGGAGGTCAAAGACACGTGAAGAATTCGGCGTTCTGGTTCATTTACATGAATTTTATTATTATTTTACAATATGATATGAATTTTTCTCCAAGACAGGCAAACCTGATTACCGTGAAATCAGTGGCGAAGAACCTACGACCGCATTCGACCACTAAAAATGAATATGAGCAGCTAGGTTAGAAACGTTGCGAAATCACCCTAACCATCACTGGCCTAGGTTTGGAAAGGAGTACCAATTCTCATTAATCTGTGCAGGAATCAAATTCCCCGTCAGCCTCCAACTCAATAGTATCTCCCATTTGATAGACATGCCCGGTGGGAAAGCCCTGATCTGAGGATTCTTTTCTTTTCTTCAAGACTTTCCCACAACGAACACAATGCTGATATCCTTCCCAGGACATCTCTCCGGCTATATGTTGAATGGAATATACACAGGTTGGCTCATCAGCTTCTGGAATTAAGATTTTTCGTATTCTCTTCAATAACTTCGGATACTGTTCCCCATCACGACCTTCCCATCCTTCTAATACAAGCACAAGTAATCCCAAGGCTCGCACCGGGTCTCCATGGGCTTCCTCAAGAAGCTTTTGAGCAAAACTTTCTACTTTTAACTGTATTTCCTGAGGATCCATTGCGCCTTTCCTTCCTTATTAGGAAAGTATAGCTGAAATTTCCTCCTTGTCAGGATGATATAAGGGCGGTAATTCACGATTGCAAAAACCTAGAGTATCAGGGTATGAGAAATTTTCTATTAATAAACAGTGTGTTACGGAAATGTTTCATTGAATTGGAGAAAGACAAAAAGGAAGGCGTAGAGCTATCCTTAAACCTAAAGAGGCTGTGAGTCCTGTACCACTAAACTCCTGCCCCTATCGACTCAGATATTTATGAAGATGCTCCTCGGTATGAGACCTTGTTGGAGAGAGGTACGACTGAATATTTAGAATTGGAGAACCGGAAAAGAAAACGGAGGCCTAGATTTGGGAAACCACCGGGGCATTCAATTAAGAAGTTCTAGAAATTTACCTATAAACCTCCACATGATCCACCAAGCACATATTGAAGGAGGAAGGCTGATGCAGATGGCAAATCCGACTCCTGATGATCCCCTGTAAAGTGACTCCCCAAGAGAGGACGAGTACCTCACATCTTGGGAGGTATCAACAATGGGTTCCATGCAGGAACAATATCATGGTTCTCTATTACTGCCTGTGAACCAGATCATAGGATGAAGAAAAAATGTTTTCACGTGTGTACCGTGAGAAAGCCCGGTTGAATTTCAGGGGGTGACCGAATGAGGGTAATAGGCCCGAATAGTTGATTCTAAGGCATGAGCCCATAACTGATACCCGAAAGGGCTGAGATGAAGAAAATCCGGCATGACTTCCGTGGAAATGCTGCCATCCTCTTCGAGAAAGGTACCTCCAATATCCAAAAACAGCCCCTCGTTTTTCTCCACCATCCCTTCCATCAACTGGTTGGCTTTGCGGGCCTTGACTCGCCGAGGATGATCTTGATGTTGCCCGGTCGGAAATATTCCGAGTACAAGAACTTTCGTCCGAGGTAAAACGTGCTGAATTGTTAAGAGAACAGCCTTCACTCCGTCAGTAATTTCCTGGGGAGATGCCCCTGGAGATGTGTTATTTACCCCAATAAGCAGAACGACAAGCCTTGGATTCAGGCCTTGTAAGGTTCCATGCTGAATACGCCACAGGAGACTTTCCGTCGTATCACCATTCACTCCAAAGTTGGCAGCCTGTCGTTTTGCATAATACTGCTCCCAAACTCGACGCCCTTCTTTTTCCCAACCTTGTGTGATCGAATCACCAAGAAAAACCAGACGAATATGTTCACGCCCTGCAATTCCATCCAAGGACTTCACACGCGCCAACCATGTTGGAGATTGTTGTGGAGAGGGTATAGTCGCCGCATGGAGAGGCCATCGTGGAAAGTCGGATCTCACGTCGTGAGAGGGATGACATCCAGTAAGGATCACCATAACCAGACCATAAATAAGAATTGATACTTTCATTGACCCCCAACAATATTTCGGGAGTGAAGCGTGCCTTCACAGCCTTCCTTGTGCGGCTTCAGATTAACTACCGGATAAAGTTTCTTTATCTTTTTGACAGATTAAAAAACCTCCGATATCTTTATAAATAATTTATGTTTGCAATAAGGAGATTACTCTCTTATCTCATCTCCATGTTTTAGAGGGGACAACATTGCAACAGGAACAAAGGCATGCGGTTGACTTCCCAGCTCTTTTTTATCGAGATGCTTTTCGAAGTCACAGACCTTTTGGGGTAGGGCGCGTCTTAGCACTTTCAGCGCAAGGTTGCGAAATTGAGTGTCAATTAACTCTTGAAGCAGGAGAAGTCCTTGCACTTCGACTGTACTATCCCGGTGTCCATCCTCAGATCAATATCCACTCTGCCAAAGTGGTGGATATGCACCATAACCGTCTTGAACTTGAATTTTCCTCATTTCAGGCCGGAGAAGAAGAACGACTCTCTCACATCATTGGAACATTGAAGCGGAACGTCTAATCAAGGTCTGCCCCAAACGGTCCTACCCTGTCCCGGAACAATTTGGAGCATTACCCTTGGACTGACGAGATTCCCCTCGAGAAACAGTCGAATTCCTAATCGTTCTCTGTTCAGACGCCTTCCTCAACCATCTCTCTCCCGTTTCTCAAGAGGCATTAAACTGCTCTTGAATTTCAAAATGATCCTCTACTAAACGCCAGACTCCATCTTGTTGCCTTACCCACTTCTCCTTGGTAATGATTCCTCGACCAACATTCATCGACCATCCGGCTGAGAGTAAGACCGTAGACTCATCCATCACGTCAATTTTCGTATTATGGTACTCAAGATCCTTGGCTCCGGAGGCCATGAATGGACGCCAAAAGTCATCGATGGTACGTTTTCCTCGAAAGGTGCCCATGGGTTTGGCATGGATTACCGCATCTGCGGTGTATGCTTCCACACAGGCGTCAGTATCCCCACGATTGAAACTGGCAATCCATTTCTGACTTGACGCTAAAACGGCCTCTTGAATCGTCGCTTGTTGTTCTTGGCTCATTGAGGAAACTTGAGACGGGTCTTCACTCGGCATCATCCCCCTCCTTGACTAGAGAACCGGTACCATGACTTACACATAAACAGTATATTGACATCTAGGGTAGTCTACCTCAACCGAAAAGAGACCTACCGATACCGCTGGATACGATCAGAACAGTTTATTCACCCAAGACCAAACTTTTTATGATCCTCTTTCCAGGTTCCTGATACCCTGGTTCAGCTCACGTTAGGATTCGACGACCATGGCTACAACAAACACCGACGGGCAGGATTCGCCTCCATCTCGACATACCGGCACCATTTTCCAGTTATGGTGGCCACTTGCCGGAAGTTGGTTCTTTATGGGCCTTGAGTTACCTCTGGTCAGTGCGGTGATGGCGAGACTGGCAGCCCCAGAAATACATCTTGCGGCTTATGCAGGGATTGTTTTTCCTTTGAGCCTTCTCATTGAAGCACCTGTGATTATGTTATTGGCGGCCTCCACGGCACTTTCGCGAAACTGGTCTTCGTATCGGCTCCTTCGAAACTTTATGTGGGGCCTTGCATGGGCTCTTACCGCACTCCATGTTCTCGTCGCCTGGACACCCCTGTATGACATTCTTGCTTCAAATTTGATTGGAGCCCCTAAGGATATCATCGAACCGGCACGGTTGGGATTACAACTCATGACCCCATGGACTGGTGCCATTGCTATCCGCAGATTCCAGCAGGGACTGTTAATCCGATCGGGTCGCACACGACCAATCGGAGTCGGAACGGCCATTCGCTTAGGATGCAATCTCACGGTGTTGATCATAGGACTCATGATGGAAACCCTCCCGGGAATTGCCGTTGCCACGAGCGGGATGTCTTGTGGAGTGATCGCCGAAGCCATTTTTATTTATTGGTGCGTCAGGCCTATCATTACAAAGATGCATAAGGAAGCAAATCCCGCCGAAAAGACTCCGACATTCTCTGAGGTTTTTGTTTTTTATATCCCATTAGCCATGACACCCTTCTTTACCCTCGTCGCACTCCCGGTTATTAGCGCGGCGTTGAGTCGAATGCCGCTCCCTCTGGAATCCTTAGCTGTCTGGCCTGTCCTTGCCGGCCTTTCCTTTACTCTACGGAGCGTTGGCTTGGCCTACCAAGAGGTCATCGTCGCACTCCTGGATCGACCGGATTATCGAAAGCCGCTCAAACAATTCGCCATCTTCTTGGGGGGAATCACGAGCGGGCTATTTTTCCTTATTGCGGCCACCCCCCTCTCCTCCATTTGGTTTCGAACGATAGCCGGGCTGTCTCACGAACTCGCTACCCTTGGAGAGTATGCAATCTGGTTCGCAGTATTCTTTCCGGGGTTTAGCACCATGGAGAGTTATTTTCAGGGAATACTCGTTCACCGTCGACAGACGAGAGGGATTACCGAGGCAGTCGCTCTTTCGTTTCTCATCATCTCTCTTACCCTGTTCCTTGGAACCTATTATGGACAGATCACAGGTCTTTATATCGGATTGATTGCCGCCATATCTGGCACCCTCATTCAACTGATGTGGCTTTGGTATCGTTGCAGACGAACCGCTCCACTCCCAGTCGGCAACCTACCCACTGAGAGTAAGGCTCCTGCTCCCAGGTAAATCTGATTTACTTCCCCTTCACCCTGTACATTCTTTTTTGCACTCCCAGAGAGCCGGTTACTAAGGTCACCCCTCTTTTGAAGTACTGCTTTTCCCCTGAATTTTCCCCCTCCAACGGGTCATGTGCAATCGAGCCTTTCGGGAGATAATTCACAGTGACAGAAGGAGAAATACATGAAGATCAAATCAATAAGGAATCAATCACATCAAGTGAGGTGGATCATGAAACGTATAATACAGGCTCTTCTCATGCCGGTTCTTGGACTTACCTTTTGTGTAGGAATAGGAGCTGAAATCTCTCTTGCCGAAGAACCATCCTCAGAAACCTTGGGGCAGGCTCTGAGCTATGGGTCACCGCTGGGCGCTTCCGACTCCTCTCACCAAGGTGCCTACCAAATTGGGAATGCAGATATCGACATCGCCAATGAAATCGTCACCTTTAAAATTGAGAATCAAGACGGGCAAGCAGGGGCTCGATTAGAGGAAGGGACACTTGTTCAGGGGCTGTTAATTTGTAATGTTTCCGCTGGTGTGAATGCGAAGGTCGTCAGCACTCCTCCCGTTACCATTCAAGCCGATGGAACCGCATACTTTTCTGGGAATTTCTCTTTCCCCACCGAGTGTAAAGATAGGTCACAACTTGGCTTCATGATTCAGATTCTCAATCCCGGAACTGAAGTGTAGGCTGAAAGCCGGAGTGTTCGATAAGACCTCGATATTGAAATGTCACGGAATAGTGAGTTCCTATTTGAGGGGTACAAAGAAGGGGAAATAGCCCAACGTCACTTCGTCCCTTCATCCGACTCCTTTTCTTGAATCGCGTTCTGAAGGACATCGGCAGTTTTACCGGTGGCCTTTGTAATTCCCTCTCCTATCTCATTGCCTATCCGTTGAATCCCATCAAACACATTTGGAATGGGAGCCGGGAGATCCTTAATGGCCAGCCCTCCCTCTTTTTTTTCAGATTCCACCTTTTTCTGCGTATCTTGTTTGTCAGCCTTCGTCTCGGCATACAAAACAATCCCCGGTCCGAACAAGCTCACTGCACTTGCTATGTATAGAATAATGATAAATTGTTGGAATAGTTTCATCACAACACTCCTCTCCCCTCCCAATGGAATTAATCTAACGGAATCATATCATAGGTGAAGCGTGATGGGAGATCTGATTCATCAGGAAGAATCTTCCATTCGGCCAAGCTTGTATGGAGTCGGATCGCGTTACTCGTTATTAGAGGGAAGACTTTCCAAATATTGTACCAGCCGATTACGATCTCCTTCAGGGATGACCTTAAACTCAAGGCCACTCTGACCATCTGCACTCCAGCGGATGTAGGCAAGATTGATTTGTATGGGAGACTCTTCTAAAGGAATGGAGAGGTGGACCATCACAAATCTCCCTTGGTCCAAGTTGACCTCACTAAATATTTTACAGCCCGTCAGGGAAAGGTCATAGACATCACTTTCACACAGAAGTTGTTCTTCCCCACGGTCTTTTCGCATTAACGCAGCCGTTAAGCAGACCGAGAATCGTTGGTTCTTTCGTTGGTTAATACTTTTTCCGGTTTGACGCATAACAAAATTATTTCATACAAGAAATAAAAAAGACACCTCTACCCTACCCGAACGAGAGACGCTGTCAAGTAAATGCCTTCATTCGGAATTGAGCCTAGTCGATCACCGTACCAATGGAGAGTTACCCAAATCGAAGTTTACAAAGAAGGATTCCAAGGGCCAAGAGGAGTGTCACAGGATTGGCAAGAATAACCGGTGGCGACTGAATCATCAGACCATAGATTAACCAACAGGTTACTCCGGCGGTAAAAACTACAAACATACCGAGTGATCTATCTTTCGTGGACCGAAATTTCCAGGCCTTTAAGAATTGAGGGCCCAAGGCCACGGCTGTGAATATCCCTTTATGCGAACCTAAAACCGTTTCACGAGGAAATATTCCTGTACCCTCATTCATACTTCCCCATTGACTTGGTGGCGACTCAAGCAAAGTTAAGGGTCGTCAACGTTGTGACGATTCCTTCGGTGATCTAACTCTTGAAACCACCGGATTAATTGGTCGACTCGAATATCCCAAGTGTTTTCTTGTGCGATGGAATATCGTGTAGGAGCATCCCCGATCCCCCCGAAACGAATCGCTGAATCAAGCGCCTTCTCCCATTCTTCCATCTCGTTTGCGATAGCAACAACATGAGAAAACTCCTGCAACACCTCGAGGTTTGAAGCAACAATAGGTTTTCCGGCCGCAAGATACTCATGGAGTTTCAAGGGGTAGAGAGCACTCCACCATCCTTCTGGAGTGCAGCGATAACACATCGTGTTTACATCCATATGGGCTACGTAAGCTGGAAGTTCTTGATAAGGTTTGGGGCCAAGAAAATGCACGTTCGGAAGCTTGCGACAACGCTCCAATCCCTCAGAATAACTTGCATATCCATGAAAATCTCCATAGTTCACCCTATCCACTGGACCAATAAATACCCAATGCCACTCTGGTTTTCGGGTGGCAAGAGACGCAACCAGGGACACATCGACTTTTAAATTAATGGATCCGGTGTACCCTATTCGAGGATGGGGAATAGCGTGTAATTCCCTAGGACAAGAACTCTGGGGACCCGCACCATACAGCTCGACATCAGCGGCATTGGCTAATTGGCGAATGGGCGCTTTTCCACCAGTAGGGAGAGTTTTAGCCATGGCCGGAGAGCTCGCAAGTACTAAATCTGCTTTTCCAACAAGCTCGGCTTCCAATCTCGATAATTGAGGATCCCATCCAGGCATTAATGAAAATGCATCATCGCAGTGATACACAATATGACAATCTCCCAAATGGGGTAGATAGGGAGTAAAACTTGGATGAAATACATAGACAATACGGGAAGTCGCTCGTGACCAATTGGCTAACCTCATGAGTTTCAAAACGTAATAATATTTAAGCCATCTATCCCATAGATGAATACGAGGCCAGCGCATCATCCACCGACCCGTGCGATACACCTGGACCCCATCCATCATTTTTTGAGAACTAAACCATGGAGAACGCTTCCATTTAGACGTCCCTCGCTCCCAAATAAATGCTGGTCCGTTTGAATACACGACATGGTATCCCTTCGCCCCAAATCGAGAACCGATATGTTGTCGTGTATGCCAGATATGGTTCCACTCATTTTTGCCGAAAAGAATGATGGCTGGGCGAGAAACCGACTCCTTATGACTACGAGTTCTTGATAGGTGGAACTCGGGATCATTGCTTGAAGACCACCAATAATCCCATTGCCAGTTCGTACTCGTGAACAACCTTTGAATTTCGCTTTGCAATGTGAGGTAGATATGCTGTTCAGGACCACGAGGCCGACCAAGTCCGTACCACAAGCCAAATACGAGGGCACCGTAGAGAAGTGCCCCAAGAAAAACCCCAGTGAGAAGTTGAAATGCAATCGTTACACTATGTTCAGAAATTGGGAAATACCATCGATACAAGGTCAGGCTCAGATACATCAAAAATCCAGCACAAGCCAAACGGCTACTGACCTTCAGGATTTCTCTCACAGAGAGGGACAATAAGGGCAATAAAATAGAAAAGTCCACAATGAGTAAAACCGTTGAAGTCACCAGCAGCGCCCAAGCAGCACCCAACGCACCCATTTCCCCTACCGCCCATAGGAGGACAGGGACAAGAAGCAGGAAGTGAAACAGGGACAAATAAGTAGTAATTCGAGGTTTATTGAGTGCCAAATAGATCAAATGACTATTCGTGCTAAAAGTTTGAATGACTCCATATAAGGCCAATACTTCAATAAACGGGACAGCCGCAATCCACTGACTCCCCAAAAAAAGGTGTACGAAATAGGGAGCCAACACGGCAAGACCTAAGGGAATAGGAAGGCCCAGCAAAACTAAAATACCAAATGTTTTAAGAAAGCCTTGCTGTAAACGTCCTGACTCTGTGGCCATTTTGGCAAACCCGGGGAAAAGCGCTCGACGAATCGGAGCTCGCAATTCGGTCGTGGCAATGTTGGACGTTTGAAAAGCAATTTCATAGAAGGCTAAGGAGTCTAGACTGGATAATCGTCCGATGACAAAACTCGGGAAGCGGGTATGAATCCCATAAATAAGGTTTTGGAGCATCATCCACTTTGAAAAATCAAAAATCTCATGAATGGCCTCAAGGGAAAACTTTGGTCGATAGTCACTCACAGCATAACTAAGACCAACACGAATCATTCGATATCCAATCATCCCAACAACTAACACCCAATACTCCGGCCAGGTAAAAGCCAACGACAACGTGAGAACGGCGGCAAGGAGGCGACTGAGAAATAAATAGAAAAACTCTCGATGAAATTCAAAATATTTTCGGAAGTTCACGACTCCAATATTTTCGAAACTCTCAATACAGGTCCCAATAGCCAAACAATAGATTATGATCGTTAATCGTGGATCATGAAAAAAGGCGGCGACAAACTGAGCCAAGAGACCAATTAAAATCAGTAAAATGAAACCTTTAATAATTTTCAACGTCCATGCGGTATCATAATGATGTCGCTGAGCTTTTTGATCACGGATCAACGCTAATTCGACACTTAACTCACCCGCTATTTGGAGAAGACCGATAAAGGAACTGGCCAACGCGATTAAGCCAAAGTCCTCGGGGACCAGGAGGCGAGCAAGAATGGTAAAACTGATCAACCCAATTCCACGGTCCAGGACCCGGAGCATGACCATCCAGCCAGCACCAGTCACCATCTGTCGACCTAAGGAGGAGACACCTCCTTCCGATCTACTCATAAACCAACCTTCAGAACGGTGCCCGCAAAAATTCCAGTTGGACATTTCGAATTTTGCGATATTTCGCTTAGGTCATACACCTAAACCACCATTTCATTAAAAAATGAGTACCATTTCGTCATGGAGTTCAACACGGGACGATCATGGTATTCATTGTTGATGAGATTCAGGCCCTACCTGATTGAAGACAGAAGAGGAGTTCGTATCCGAGTGAGTAGGTTTCAAGGAGGCCACTAGATCTTCGATGGGTTTTCCGTCCGTATTTTGCAGAGGCACCCCTAGTAAGGTGGAAATCGTGGAAGCAAAATCCAAAATCGAAATGGTTCGATCAAACTTTCCCTGCGTAATAGTAGGGCCGATTGCGATACATAATCCGCCAGGTTTATGTTCACCAGTCCGACAATAAGAATACTCTCCTCGTATTTCGCCTAAGGTAGGAGACCCAATTCTATACACCGGCGCGTCGTTTGACCATTCGACCAACAGATCAGGAAGACGGTCAAGATGCTCTCCTGAAAACCATTCGGCAGTTTTGAGAACCCGATTCACAACTCTTCGGCCTGTGTCTAAGTTCACAATTTCTAGTAATTCTTTCTCCAAGTACCGGCCTAGGGCGTGAAATTCATCTCCTGGATTGACTATTCCTTTGGGTTCACGCCCCACAAGATTGATTCGGATTCCGCCATGTGCAAAATTATTGTTGATGACGAAACATTGACTAGCGGCACGATCGATTGTCGGTTTAGGGGAGGGACGCGCTCCGTCAAACCATCGGCGAAGAGTTTTTCGTATCGGTTGAATGCGAACCTGAATACCAGCAGGCAAGTGTTGCCACACTTTGGTCAACCCAGCATCGACCAATTGACGAAAGGTCCATGAAGAGGTGAGTGCTGATTCTTCTGGGTAAAGGGCCGGTTCCGCCAATCCCAAACCCAATAAAATTTGGTCTAAAAGAAACTGGGCCTGGTATTTTGGACCCATTCCATGGCCTGCCAGAAAAATCACCGTCGTCTCCTCATCAATCTCGCGAAGAATTTCACCCATTCCTTGATCGATAGCTTGATAAATATTTTTAATAGGGTCTCCAATCAGCTCTACCGCTTCTGGATCATGCCAAGGATGCCCTGGATCGTGGAGATGCCAGCATTGATGGCCAATACAATGGCTCTCTGTAAAAACTTGAGCGAAAAAATCCCACCGTTCTTGTTTCAAATAATATTTAGTCAACTGTACCTTGCTCCGTATCCCATGGATCAAATCATTATGCAGCGCTAAATAATCCTTGGGGTCTCGAGTCGCATCACAATTCCCACGGCGCGGATGGGTTCCGAATCTGGCTTTCACCTTCCAGGCCAATGACGCCGGGTACGTCAGAAACCCATACTGGGCATCATGGGCACCCCACTCCACCATTTGGATTCCATTGAGTGCTTTCGAGAGTGAACTAAGTGGAATATCAAGAACTGCAACTCGCTGACCAGCACGACTTAAATGATCCCAGAATGGTTCCCACTGGAGATTTTCACCAGTCAGACATCGAAACGAATCATAGGTCCCAACTCGAAGCTGTTCCCAGGAATGAATGCCATGTTTAGCAGGTGTCACACCTGTGCTAAATGAAATCCAGGTCGAACCAACATAAAAACCTGGTATGCTCAGAGTTTTCCCACTTCTTCCTTTTTCCAAGAGAGCCTGAATGTTTGGAAGGTCCCCTGATTTTGCCCACTGTAGGATGAGGTCTCGATCTCCAGCACAGAACCCTAAGAATAAGACCTTCGGTGATGTTTTCATATACTCCTCATGTCCCCATGGAAAATGAAACTATTCATAGCCTGTGAGGTTGGGCCTTAATTATGTAATCTGCCTCTTCTGAAAATTGATAAACTGCTCACCCCCCCGAGTAGGAGATGGAGTAACTGTCTGGCGTGAGAGAACCCTTTCGACAATCCACCATTAAGTGAGAAGAGACACTTGGTATTATGGATAATTTCCCAATAGGCCCGTTTTCCAATGAACATGTCGCCTGCGAGAATATGCTTTCCATAAAATGCACCTCTTCCACGTGCATAGCTATTCCGAACAGTCTGAATCGCCCCAGGAACGGTACGACAATGTTGGTGTACTACCTTTACATCGGGAGAATAGGCTATCTTCAAATTTTGTTTGAAGGCGCGGTAAAAGAAGTCCAAGTCTTCCCCCGAACCAGCCTTGGCCCCCTTTCCAAGGTGATCATCAAAAACCCCTATCTCCTGGAAGACCTGCCGACGACAAGACATATTGCAACCAATTAACATCTGAAATATCTGCTCATATGATGAGATATTCGCCCTGTCAGGGAAGGGTCGAATCCCAATCAGCTCACCATTTGATCCTGGAACAACCTGGCCACCAAGAATACTCAGCGTGGCATCTGAAGAAAACTCTCGATACAACCTGGCAACCCAGTTGGCTTCCGGAAGGCAATCATCATCCGTGAACCCTAGGACGGGATACCGCGCCTCGCTAATACCACGATTGCGAGCATAGGATAAACCCTGCCTTGCCTCATAAAAATATCGAAGGGGGAAAGAGGGAAGAGCAAGAAACTCTTGGACTACTTTTTTTGTGTGATCGGATGAATTATTGTCAACAACGATAATTTCAAATTGGACTTCGTCAATAGGGAAATGAGCACAGGCCTGGAGACATTGCTTCAACGCATCTGCCCTATTATAGGTACAAATGATTAGGCTAACCACAATACAATTCCTGATGATGGAGTAGGTTACCGTACCTATTTTAGAGCTGGTTTTTCTACCCTACTAATGAGTCAACCTGGCTAGGCAACGCGCGAGCCTGCGTAAACCTAGCTGAAAATATTGGATTTTATTGAAAGGTGTTGGTCAAGAAGGCAGGAACGGACGTAGCGATGTATCGCGCAAGGCGTGATCAAAACAATTCAATGACCAAGTCTTGCTCTTTACGGTAAGAGGGCCCCATACGAGCGGGCCCCCTTGATCCGAAAAACTTCTCAGAACATGAATCCTTCACCCACTGTTTTATCGAACGCGGGCGTACACAACCTTTACAACACCGCCACTCTTTCCACCTTCGTACTTCGTCCAATGCTGGACCATCGTATTGTTTCCTTCTATAGAAATGGCAGCGGCGTGCATATGTTTTTCCTGATCCACATTAATACCAGAATCATGGACTAACTCAAACTTCAACATGTTATGGTCCATACTTTTCAGACTCATAATCGGTTGATTGCCAAGCGAACAGTAATGGGTCATCATCAATTGCTTTTTAGGATTATCATGAAATACCGTAACCATTTCCTGTGGGACTCCTTGAAAAATGGTCTCGATAATGGCACTGCCTCCCGACGTCAGCTTGTAACTCGCCATCACGGTTTCCGGACCTCTCCCCATATCCATTGTTCCTTCCCATGAACCCACAAGTTGCTTCATTTTCTCGAATGCTGGTGAACCAACATATGGCCTTGGGGCTTGTGCGGCGGCGTGAAGGGAGAGGAACAGAACACAACTTACCACGAGTATGAGAACACGGAAGTAGAGTTTCATGGGAACCTCCTTCGATGGATAACTTTTTTTCATGACATGTACCTTTGCGATATCTACACTCGCTATTGACTCTTCAGACTCAACACATGGCATAGAAAAACTCTTCCTTTGTAATTTTCCCATCCTGTACGGTATACAGCCCCATTTCATCCATTGTCATTCGTTGGCCAGTATGCTTAGGTGTCACCTCATAATTAAAATGCACGATAAACCGATCGCCATGGGGAAATGGCCCTTGGACTGAACCCTTATGAACTTCATGGTTGTCGACCCACCATTGATTTTTCCCTTTAATAGCCTCAATACCCCTTTGAGTCTGCTCCATATTTGGCATGGCCATGGCCTCAATACTGATAATATCTGGGCTATAGAGTTGTGAAATGGCCTCCTGGTTTTTTCCTTCGCGGCACAAGGCAACAAGCTTTTGACCTATTTCCATGACTGACATCATCAGACCTCCTGTTAAAAAAAAGAGGGAATTCTCTGCCCCATGAACATCATAAGGTTGAGTCCTTATTCAAGTATTTCGAGTAGACGTTGCTCCAGAAACCGACGTTCCACCTGATTCGTAGTTAACGTTAATGCATGACGATAGGCCTGCACCGATTCATCCCGATGGCCAGCACGACGAAACACATCTGCTCGTGCGGCATGAAACGGTTGGTAGGCCTCAAGGCTCCCCTCATCTGCCAATTCCTGGATGGCCTTCAATGCACTATTGGGTCCCTTGGCAAACGAATAGGCTATCGTTCGGTTGAGTTTGACAACGGGTGTTGGATGAAGCTCGTACAATTTGTCATACAATTGGGTGATCTGAGTCCAATCTGTTTGCTCGTAGGTAGTCGATTGAACATGAACGGCGCTGATGGCGGCTTGTATTTGATAGGGGCCAACAGGGCCCAGGGTCAAAGCCTGGTCCAACTGAGCGAGCCCCTCATGAATGTGAGCACGATCCCATAACGTCCGATCCTGTCGTTCGAGGGTCACAAGATTTCCGTCTCGATCCATACGGGCAACCCGACGTGCATCATGCAAAAGCATGAGAGCCAGCAACCCCTTGGCCTCGGGTTCATGAGGAACAAGGTCAACCAGAATCCGACCAAGACGAATCGCCTCTTGTGCGAGATCTGCCTTTGTCACCTGACTCCCAGACATCGACTCATATCCTTCATTGAAGATAAAGTACACGACGGACAACACGGAACTGAGGCGTTCAGCCCATTGTTCAACAGGAGGGACGGCATAGGGAATTCCCGCCACCTTAATTTTTCGTTTTGCTCGAACTAACCGTTGAGCCATGGTGGATTCAGACAATAAAAAGGCCCGAGCAATTTCTGAAGTTGAAAGTCCACCAAGAGTCCGTAATGTGAGGGCTACTCTGGCCTGTTCTTCTAATGCTGGGTGGCAACAGGTGAACAGCAATTGAAGCCGTTCATCCGGTATCGGACTCTCCACCTCATCTACCTCCTCACCTTGACTCTGCTGCTCCAAACGCATGAAATATTCTAGGTCAGAACGTTTAGACTCAAAGTTTTGATTACGACGAAAGGTATCGATGGCCCTTCGTTTTGCGGTTTGAAATAACCATCCTGCCGGTTGCTTGGGGATGCCATTGAGGGACCAATGCTCCACAGCTGACAGACAGGCCTCTTGGAGCATATCTTCCGCCAAATCAAAGTCACGCACATAGCCGACAAGGGTGGCTAATACCTGCCCCCACTCTTCCCTCACGATCCGTTCTACAGCAGTCACCCTATTCAAAACAGAATCCGCAACTCATCAATTCCCCTCAGCCACAATGATCCATCACGGGTCGTATTTCGATCGAGCCAAATTGTGCCGTCGGAATTCTTCCAGCATAGGCAATGGCCTCATCCAAATCCTGACATTCGACCAGGAAAAACCCGCCCAATTGTTCTTTTGTTTCCGCAAACGGTCCATCGGTTGTGAGAGCCTTTCCATTCCGCACTTGGACCGTGGTGGCCGTCGCAATACTATCTAAGGCATTCCCGCCTTTCATGACTCCTTTGGCATCCATCTCTTGGGCCAACTCCTGATATCCCTGCATCATTTTGTCAAACTCCGCGGAGCCAGGTTTGGGCGAAGATGCTTCTGCCGCATAAATAAGAAAAAGGTATTTCATGGTGTTTCCTCCTTAGGTGGAGCCTCCCAGTGAGGCCATCAACCATTAGACGAATGAGATTTCAAAATTCGACAGTACAAATCCGTCGTGTAAAACATACTATGTTGGGGAACGAAACATGAGGCACCTTGGTTGCGTCGTCAACCGTTCTTAAGTCCCTCTCTCGGCCAAAACCGGTTTGGAACTCAAAAGCCTAAGCCGCTCTCAAGGTGAGAGTCAATCACGCGTTGCGCAGAGACCATCCATCCTTCAAAAGAGATTGAAATTCTTGCATCTTCAACTGAGTTTAGATAGGGTGAGTTGCGAGATTGGTCAGGATTGGTGAAACCACCAGGAATACCTTACCCCTCAAGTTCTCCAGGAGAAAGAGGAACCCGAAGACCGAGGTGAGACCTCAATTTTATTCAATCCCTACCTCTATCCGTTCCCCTTGGGCTGCAATGAAGCCCTCCTTCCAATGCCCTCTATTAGGACAGAAGAGAAAATATCGAATAACGACTCGAACTCGCGTGATAACCAAAATCACGGAAAGGAGTTAAGCGATGACACAAGTTTGGCAAGAAAAGGGTCCCATGATTGGTGCCATAATCATGACCTATAGCATGAAACTCATTGGGGCCATCCTCATTCTCATCCTCGGATGGGCCGTGGCAGGCTGGATTCAAAAAAGAGTGCACGCACTCTTAGGCAAGTCAGATAAATGCGATGAAACCTTGCAGTCCTTTTTTGCCAATCTCGCACGCTATCTGGTGCTCATTTTCACCATGGTTGCCGTACTCAACCAATTTGGTATCCAAACCGCAAGCCTCATCGCAATCTTAGGAGCGGCGGGATTGGCGATCGGCCTGGCTCTTCAAGGCACGCTGAGTAACATCGCCGCGGGTGTCATGCTCCTCATCTTCCGCCCATTCAAAGTGGGCGATTATGTGGATGTGGCCGGAATCGCCGGCACCGTCAAGTCGATCACCCTATTCGTAACCGAACTAGCCACACCAGATAACGTGCAAATTCTTGCACCCAACAGTCAGGTATGGGGCACCTCTGTCAGAAATTTTAGTTTTCATACGACTCGTCGAGTCGATCTGGCCGTAGGGATCGATTACAAAGATAATATTGACCAGGCCATGCGGTCGATACTTGAAGAGGTAGAAACTGATACCCGTGCGCTCAAAGAACCCGCTCCCATGGTGGCCGTAGTCAACTTAGGGGACAATGCGGTGGACCTCACAATTCGAATTTGGTGTCAGGCCGGCGATTATTGGCCACTTAAATTTGATATGACAAAACGAATAAAGCAACGCCTAGACCAGGACGGGATATCAATTCCGTTCCCACAAACTACGGTTCACCTTAACCAAATGACGGTGTAATGGAGGAGGACAGGGGAATCGCGTGACTGGCGGACTCTTAAAATAAAAATCTTATAAGAATTAAGAATAAATAGACCACCTTAAAAATTGTGACCATAATATAACGAACGGGAGTAAGTCCTGACCCTACCAATCATTTTCTGAAGATTTTTCCCAAGGGGGCTGGATCAAAAAGATGGAGCAACGTCGCCACCAACGTTTTCCATTACACCTTCCCATCGCCTATTCAAAGGCCTTTACGGGCGATCCACCGACACAAGAGGGTGAAACATTGAATCTTTCAGTCGGCGGATGCTTGGTGGGCAAGTCCACCCCGCCCCCATTGGGGACATTTTTGTATTTACGAACCTACCTTGAGAAAAAGCAGGCATGGATAAAAATTGAGGTCGCAGCAGTCCGATGGGTTCAAGAAGATTCGTTCGGGGTAGAATTTATTCAATTTCAGCCAGATCAGGAAGACCAGTTACAAAACTATCTCAAGAGCGTAACCGCAACACAAGCAAACTAAACGTCTAGATATTCTCATCAGATCTTTGGTTAAACTCTAACTTCTTCATCACATCAATTCGATCAAACCCAAGAGACCGGCATACCCTGTTGCCAGGGCATGCCGGGTAGATTTTTACCCGCGAGTAATACGAATAGAATAGGGACCTGTTCCAAATTGTGAGTAGTGGCGGACGCGTGCATAATATTCGCCTGGGTCAATTTGTCGACGAATCAGAGCGTTGAAAGATACGCCCCCATCATCATTCCTGGCTATTTCCGGAGTTTGACTGTTCGGACCGTGAAGTGTCAGGAAGGTATCTGTCGTCCCACTCGTTTGAATGGTATAGGTATCTCGGTTGGTAATCCTAAATAGATAAAGGTCACTTTCATTACCTGCCGAGATGGCCGCGTTAATACCTGCACCATCAACAGTAAGTTCTGGTATTACCGGAACGGGAGCTGCACCCTCAACTCGAACCCCAACGGAATAGTCCCCAGTTCTATTCGCACTAAACAGACGTATTCGCAAGAAATAGGTCCCGGCCGAAAGGTTTCGGGTAATTTGCGAGTTGAGGTTTTCCCCCCCATCATCATTCGAGGCCACTTGGGCATTTGGATCATTGGGACCAAAGAGCGTCATAAATGTGTCTGAGGATCCTGTCGTGAACATGGTGTGCTGCCCAAAGGTGGTCACCTCAAATTGGAACACATCCGTCTCTCCCGGTGCTCCGATATCCGCCGGGGTGGGATTCGCCCCGACCACGATGAGAGGAATTGTGGGTTGAGGCTGTGGGCCAGGACCGACAACCGCATCATCATATTCAATCCCTAAATCTGCACTATTGAGCACATCGATGGGCCGGGGCCCTACTTGCCCAGACGGCGTACTATCCATAGGGTCGTTCAAGTTTTGCCCAAATGGCCCGCCTGTTTCAGGGAGATACCCTTGATTGGGAAACTGGACTTGCCAATCATGCCAGACCTTATCCACCATACAGTGATTCATAAAAAAGACCGGATCATTGGGTGAGGTCATCGGTAGCATGGAGCCGCCAACCCACACATGTCCACGATTATGCAAATTGGGCCCTCTCCACCCTTCCAGTTCGTTGCGAAAGCTGGGATTACTCGCCGTATTCCACGGAGGAGTATCGTAGGGGGTCACCGCCATGACTTGATCAATCTCTGCTTGTGTCGGTAAGGTCGGCATCCCACTTTGACCAAAAGCTCGCTGAAGCGGACCGGCGGCAACTCCACTGGCGTTGATGACCGTCCACTCCCCGGCTCGAAACGGTCCCGTCCGTACAACTCCACCGGCGTCTCCATCTCCCCCAAGAAGGTCATCATTCCACATGGAAGCATTCGCGCCCCCAGTCGGCCAATTCCAATAAGGGATGCCCAAATTCGGGTTCCCCGAAACACGTTGCAGTTCGAGTTCAAGATCAAAAATAAAACGGCGATGCCAGGGAAGGAAGGCTGGAGCGCGGTGGATCGCACTCATGATCGCATTGGCATGTCGTAGCACAAATTGGTCATACAGGCCTTCCGCTTTGAGCTCGCGAACCGCAGCAACGAACTCAGCCCGTTCAGCTGCCGTGAGGGTATTTGCATCTTTTCTTAGTGCCATAACAACCTCCCAGATAGTCCTTCTCAGTTTGGGTTAATCTTTGACATTCGAAAATTCAACGGTATCCCGCACGATTGCCCGTGCCATTTCCAGCAAGCTATTGTATTTCGTATAGGGAAGATATTTGGAAGACCACTTGTTTTCATCCCGATCGTGTTCGTACTGAATATCCTTCCCATTGATAGTTAAATTATCCTCATCTTGTATTTCAATCGTACAACCTTCTAACGTCTCCTTATGACTCGGCATAATGTGGCTCCTTTCTGTTCATAGACATGACCCGCTTGTTCATTCATACGCCTCGCATTGAAGTGTTGTCGTCATGACATCTTTCGCATGACGGCCACGCCCTCGAATCACTGCAGAGAAGTCGACCAAATATCCATCCAATTGATCGTAATTTAAATTCACGAACCCCAGCGTCCGTGGAAAATCTGATGCGGTGTCTTTTACCCCCATGGTTTTCGTACTTAAGAGTTCGAGGCTCATCGTGTTTTTGAAATGGGAGGCAAGAAATCTACCCGTCTTTGTCACGTCCTCAATAAAGAAACACCCATCATAATGTGCCTTCAACTCAAACGTCCCCTCCTTTGAAAGAGTCAACGTTCCGGAACGAAGGGTTGGAATCCCCGTGCAACCCTTCGTGTCAGGTGTTGATATTCGGCAAGTCATATTTTTCAGTTCTGAGGGCATCTCGGACAAAGCAAGGGAAAGGGACACAACAAATAAAGTAAACCCGGTGACGAGAATCATATATCGTTTCATGATGAGATCTCCTTCCAAACCCGAATCCATAAGACCTGGAATGAAGGGAAAGGGTGTATCGAGCAGCCAACATTGACCGTAGCAACTCTTAGACCGGTCTAACTCCCAACCGTACCTACTTACCCGTGGTCGAGAATTCGAGCATAGCAAAGGCGCTTGGGGGTGGATATGAAGTGCGTCACATTCAAGAAAGTTTTTTGAACTAAGGAGGGAGTATATACTATAACCAAGCCTTGAATATTTAATTAATTTTTCAACTGAATGTTTTTACCCATAAACCCTGAAGGGTTTACCCTACACTAAAAACTCGCTAGTAAAGAGTCCACCCCCAAATATCCCTCAGTGACCCACGAAGGTTCCTCTACCTGTGGAACACTGGTTCTTTGGGAGATTAAGATTTCTTTCCCAACTTGACTCTTTGAATCGTTTCTACCAATTTTTGAAGAGAACGTCCCTTATGGATAAATTCACTGGCACCAGCTTCGCGAATAGCCCGTTCCATTTCAGGGGAATCATGCATAGTGAGTGCAATGACAATTATTTCCGGCATTTCACCCTTAATTTGTCTGGTTGCCTCGATTCCATCCATTTCGGGCATATTAATGTCAGCCACTACGATGTCCGGTTTTTGCACTTGAGCTTGCTGAACCAATTCTAAACCGTTTCCTGCTTCACCCACCACCTGGATTGTGGGTTCTTCATTGAGGAGCGAAATTATTCCATCTCTGACGATAGCATGATCATCCGCGACGACAACGCGTAGCGTATCCATGACCGAGGTCAACCCCTGATCTTTGGTACTCCGGGATTTCGGTTCACCATCAGTTTTTTTCGGAGACTTCTTTCTAAAGGCCTCTTCAGTGAGAGGCAAGGTCAACAGGACTTTGGTTCCCTCACCTGGACGACTGGTAATATGTAGCTTCCCTCCCATAGCTGCCATCCGCTCTTTGATGCTGAAGAGGCCAAAACCTTGCTGACTCTTTTTCTGCACGTTTTCCGCTGAAAAGCCTTTTCCTTTATCCTCGACCATGATGGTCACAGCATGGTTCGCCAGAGCCATGACCAATTTCGCCTGCTTGACCTGACTGTGTTTGACCACGTTAAACAGAAGTTCCTGAACGCTTCGGAATAGCATGCCCTTCAGATGGGTACCCGGTTCTACATCTTGTTTGGGATGTTCAAGGTGGACCTTAAGATTGTGCTGCTCCTGCGCACGACGGACGAGCCATCGTAGACCAGAAATGGTCCCCCATTCACGAAGCACCGGTGGGCTGAGGTCTGTCACCAAGGCCCGGCATGAACTCAGGCCCTGTTCGATCAGCTGATCGATATCTTCTTTCCATTTCCCTTGTGACTCTGACTTTCCATGCAATCGAATCCGCATGGCGATAAGTAATTGTTGGAGATCATCGTGCATGACCTGCGCAATGCGCTGTCGAACATCCTCTTCCACCTCCACCACCTGAAATGCCAAATCGCTTAACTGCTGTGCACGTTGTTCAGCCTCTGCGGTACGTTCGTTGACTTGATGTTCTAAATTTTCCTTATGCTGGTGAAGAATTTCCTGAGCGACTTTGTTGTCGGTAATATCGAGGTATATGCCCCTCATAAGAACCGCCTTACCCTGGGAATCACGGGAAACTTCCCCCCGCGCAGTGAGCCAGAGTTCCCGCCCCGTTGGTTGAATGATGCGAAATTCATGGTAAAAATTGGTGCCCCGCTTAATGACTTCCTGAAGGACCTGACGAAGTTTTTCACGATCCTCAGGATGTACGCATTGGTAAAAGACGTCCCCGGAGGGCTCTGTGGACGGATCCATCCCGAGCAATTCGTACAGCTGCTGATTCCACTGCCCCTTATCCGTGAGCAAATCCCACTCCCAGGTACCAACTTCCGCCGCGTGTACGATCGACTCTAGACGTTCCTGCGTTTTCTCCCTGGTCAGGGCCGCCATATGTCTTTCAAAAATGCGATTAAATTGTTCTTTGAGCACTTCAATCGTTTCCAGAAACTCTTCTGTGGGTTCGATCCGGTCGGTATTGAAAAACTCAGCGATCGCGGTAGGCTTTCCTTCAACCTGAATAGGAAAGGCAAACGCGCCCTTAATACCCAGATCGATAAACTGTTGAGACCGGGAGAAGGAAGTGTCCTGCATAATATCCGTAATCCAACACACTTGTCCGGTGCCCGCTGCCCGGCCCGGAAGCGAGGCATCTCCTACCGTAAAGGTCATCTGATTAGTAACGTCCCTCAACTTATTTAAGGATCCATCAGCCGGAAGCTGCCAATAGGAGGTTGGGGTCAGGCGATGATGATCTTCGGCGATCAGAAAGGTATGGCCCAAACACCACCCCCCCAGCCGGCACATGATGTCCACACATCCTTTGAGGGCTTCTTCAAGGGAACCGACCTCTGCCGCCAAGACTGCCGCTTCGCGAATTAAAGCAGCCCGATTTGCCTCACGACTGAGTTGATCTCGAATGCGCAGACTACTGATGGTTCCATAGAGCAAATTCGCGATTGCCTGAATGAAATTAACCGCATCAACGGTAAAATGTCGAAACTGGGTCGTATGGGCCGAGAGGACTCCCCAAGGGGCCTGGGTAGGACCGATCAGGACACTGATTCCGCTGACAGCTTTATGTGCTTCAAGGATCTTGGATCCTCCGAATCGGCGATCATTCGACAGGTCTTCCACAATGACGGGACCACCGCTGGTGAGGGTATAGCCGGCTTGCGAGTCATGTGCGGCGCCGTTGATGGTTTTTCCGACAACCCCCTGCTTCCAGCCGGTGCCAGCCGTCAAAACCAGACCAGTTTCAATTTCAAGTTTTTGCAGAATGGCGACGAGTTGCACGTCCAACGTACGGGACATTTCCCGGACCACCTTCTCAAACAGCGGTCGCAATTCCGTAGATCCCAGGGCCATGAGCCCAAGCCGCGCCACCGCAGCTTGTTGACTTTCACGTTGTTCCAGTTGCTTGGTCGTTTCCTTCAGCGAGCCGATTTCCGTGAAGGTAATGACCACGCCTTCAATTTTGTTTTCATGGGTGCGATAGGGAAGGATCCGCCTGATGAACCAACGATGATCCCCGTCAAAGACTTCCTTTTCGATCGGTTGCAGCTTTTCCATGACCAGGTTGATGTCCTCAAGTAGATGGGGGTCCTCAACGCGAAGGTTCAGGTCCTGGATGGGACGACCAATGTCCCGCTGGCGGATACGCAACACCTCGCCGGCCGCGTTGGTGAATCGCCGGATGGAAAACTCCGTGTCCAGGAAAATGGTCGCGACATCCGTACTCGTCAAAAGGTTGTTCAAGTCGTTGTTAATGTTTTCCAGTTCATTGACCTTTTCTTCAAGCTGTGTATTGACGGTGTTCAACTCTTCATTCAGCGATTGAAGCTCTTCACGCGATGTTTCCAACTCTTCGTTTGTCGATTGCAACTCCTCGTTCATACTCATGACTTCCTCATTGGAAGCCTTGAGTTCTTCGTTCGAGGTCTCGAGTTCCTCAATGGTGCTTTGGAGATCCTCGCGGGTCGCCTGCAACTCGTACTCAAGTTGTTCGATTTGCAGCAAAGATTCACTTCTAGTAGTGTTTTCTTTGTCTTTCCTCGATTTTTTCTTGGCTTTGGCTGACTCGGAAGACAGAAGGGGTTGTGAGAGCCCCGTCTCCTCCTCAAAGGTGACGAGGAGAACGGATTCCCGCCCTTTCGGCACCGGGACGGGACTGACAGCAATCCGGACCGCAACGCGGTCGCCGTCTCGAGGAACTCGAGGGACGACCACCGTTGTTTTGGTTTTATCACTGATCGCGGTTTGAATAGCCTGGCGAAGCTTCGGGCGAAGCACTTGGATCGCCAGGGCCATCAAATCATTTGTGGCTTCCCCCGAAGGGAAATCGAGGTACTTTTTTACCGGACCTTGAAAATATTGCGTTTCCATCCGGTAATTCACGACCACGGAAGCTGGGGCAAACTCATTGAGAAGAATGCGCCTGGCAAGCTCTATTTCATTGAGCTCCGGGTAACCTCCTTGTCGTATAGTTCCCTCTTCCTCCTTAAGCGATTCATCTTGATGGAGGCGTTTGGAAAATTGGCCGGCCGGAAGTCTACTTTTCTCGCCGGTCGCCCGGTAAATCCGCCAGGGCTTAGAAATCACCTCAAACATTTTGACCCGTTTCCCGATGGATTCCGAATTTCCCAAGAAAAGAAACCCGCCGCGTCGCAAGGCAAAGTGAAACATGTCTAACAGTTTTTGCTGAACATCGCCTTCCAGGTAAATCAACAGGTTGCGGCAACTAATGAGGTCGAGATTTGAAAAGGGAGGGTCTCCGATTAAGTTTTGGGTGGCGAAGACCACGGACGCCCGAAGGCGCTTATTGACGGTGTAATGGTCATCGACTTCCTGAAAAAACCGCCGGAGCCGTTCCGGACTGACATCCCCTTGAATACTTCCCGGATACAGACCGGCACGGGCCACTTCAATCGCTTCGGGATCCAGGTCAGTGGAAAAAATTTGGACTTCATGGTTCTTTTTCTGCCGTTCAAATTCCTCATAGAGGAGAATCGCCAGTGAATAGGCCTCTTCCCCTGTCGCGCAACCCGGCACCCAAACCCGTATGGGTTCATTATTCGGCTTCTCTTCAACGATTTTCTTGATGACATCGTTGGCAAGGATGGTCCAGGCTTCTTTATCTCGAAAGAAATTGGTTACCCCAATGAGGAGATCCTTAAAAAGTTCCCGAACCTCTTGGCTATCTCCATGCAACAATTGCAAGTACGCCGCGAGGTTTCTGATATGCCGAAGTCCCATCCGCCGCTGAATCCGTCTGTTGAGGGTACCTTTTTTATAGAACCGGAAATCGTAATTCGTGTGTACCCGAAGAAGGCTGATAATGGCCTTAAAGTGGTCCGGTGCGGTTTCAGAAAGAGGTTGGGACTCATCATCCGAATGGATGTAAGGATGTTGGGCATAATTGGCCACAATCTGCGGCATATCGATAATCGGCAGCACGAAGTCCACCATCCCTGTCGCAATGGCCGCCTGGGGCATTCCGTCGTATTCTGCGGTGTCGGGAGCCTGAGCGATGGTCATCCCACCGGCGGCTTTCACTTCCTTCACGCCTTGGGCTCCGTCGGAACCGGTCCCGGATAACACGATGGCCACGGCTCGCTGCCTGCGAGCTTCGGCCAAACTTCGGAAGAAATAGTCGATAGGCATACGCATCCCACGGGGCTGTAGCGGTTTATCCAGAAAGAGTCCGCCATCCGCGATTTTGATGAACTTGTTCGGGGGAATCATGTAAACATGGTTCGGTTCGATCGGCATAGCATCATGGGCCTCGACGACGGGCATTCGGCTGTAGCGCGACAGCAGGTCTGCCATCATGCTTTCATGATGAGGAGCGAGGTGCTGAATGAGCACGAAGGCCATACCGCTATCATGAGGCATGGCTTCCAAAAACCTCCTGAAGGAGTCGAGCCCTCCAGCCGAAGCGCCGATCCCCACTACCAGGCAATGGGAAGATTTCTTTGGACTTGGAGAGGGTTCGGGGGCAGGCCGCGTTGAGGCCGGATCAGCAACCGGTTCGGAAGACGAGGCCTTTCCCTTGCGTTTTCCGCTTCCTGGCCCTGGTTTCGGCTGTTGTTCCTTCCCTGGAGAGGTTGTTGTGTTTTTCTCACGGGAATCTACCGAACCCTCGACGCCATCTCGTCCCATTTTTTTTCCCACCTTATGTTCTTTCGAATGACTCTCGCCCGGGTTTTTCTTTTTTCGCTTACGAGAAGCAGATGCTTTAACCTGAGGAGGTTTATTCTTTGAAGATGTTTTATTTTTTTTATTTCCCATTCGCGTATTCCACCTCTCAATAGTAGGTCTATGTTCACGCAGGTATTTTCAACAATTGAGTTGTATCAGTGGTCGTCAAGAGGCTAGGAAAAACTTTTGTCTCGATCCTTTTCCGAAATAGTGACCTACTCCTCGACTCCGGTAACCATCAACAATGGATGGCAGGTCTCCCGCGGGGGATTATTCAGGAGGGAGGGGCTTATGTTTGACCCGATCCAGATCTTGTAAAGCTTCTTGAATGTTCCTGACCTCTTCAGATGCTTGTTTTGCTCGCTCGGATAGGATCTCAACCGTGAGGAATTGCTCAGCCACCCGGGCCTGCTCGAGCATGGAATGCAACATTCGCCGCCTTTCTTCAAGAGTCCTGAGAGCTGTCCACAAAGCTTTTTCAATTCTGCCATCTTGCTCGAGGAGAAGGGTATTGGCCGAAAAAGCATGTCCCACGTGACAACGGTAAGTTCCTCCCCTCGGGAGTTTCTTGAGCCAGAGTGGTCCTGAACAGGAAGGGCAACTTAAGAAAATCGGATCTCCGAATTTTGGCATTTCTTCTAAATTTGACATTATCCGCTCCGCAATATTTGCCTCGAGTTGGAGGTCTTGAGGGACATCGATCGTCCTATCGGGAGGTGCGGTCACAGCCAACCGATTAATCTGTTCCGCCAACCGTTCGGGAACCCCGACGAAATCGACTTCGGCGCATTCCCGGGCGGCGTGAGGCATGTCAGGGAACTCCGCGTCATCTGGATCCTGCACCATGGTAAACCCGCCGCAGCGTTTGACGGCATAAAGACCCGCCGCTCCATCGTCTTGGAGTCCGCTCACAACGACCCCGATGACATGAACCTGATGGGCCACCGCTGCAGATCGGAATAGGGGATCGATCGCCGGTCGGCAAAGATTCTCATGGGGTCCTAGGGAAAGGACAATCCGGTCTTTTTTGACAAGCAAATGTTGGTTCGGCGGCGCCAGGTAAATACGCCCGGGTTCAATGGTTTGTTTATGCGTCGCATAAACCGCAGGGAGAGGTCCGATATCTGAAAACACACGGGAATAAATTGGAGGCGCTTGATGATGCGTATGCAAGACCACAAACACCGCCGCGGGCAAATCCGGTTTGAGATGCCGAATAATACTTTTAATGGCGTGTGAGCCGCCGGCCGAGCCGCCAATCACGACGATGTTATGTCCGTTCCTTCTCAATCTCCTATTACCCACTTTTGCTATCTACCTAAAAACCTGAATGCTTCAGAATTGAAACAGTAATGATTCTTGCTACCGATGGAAGCCATTGGTGACAAACTACAGTAAAAATTTGTAAGAGTATTTATTTAATCTTGTATGGCACCGGGTTACGTGTAAACTTGCTGCTTATTATTAAGGATAGGGCGGGAAGGAAATGGATACGACTGGAAATAACCCTAATTTTTAAGAATTTTCCTTGGTCTTCAAAAATTTTTGATCAAATCGGTTAGGGACAGAAAGGGTTGCAAGTTCTCAGATTAGGTCGACTGTCGTTACATAATTCTTCAGTGAGATTAACCAGTGTCTACCTGCAGGAGAAGGAGCGAGGTCGGTTTGGTGATAGCGGGATGAGAAAACGGGGGGCGAACAGGGAAAGTTCTGGACTGGCTGCACAATTACTAAATAAGGCCACCAAACGTTATTATTCAGCTGTTTTTAAGAAAATTCCTTGCCCCAATTTATGCCCAGCAAGGCCCCTTAGATATGAACGAGATCACATCTGTATGACCAGGGATCCTCTCAATAAAGAAACATGGCAAAATTTTATACAGGGGCACCTGCCAAATGGGTAGGTTAAAACTGTAGACAGAGACTTTCCATTCTAGGGAAATGCATTTTCTAAATCATCCCCTTTTGAGAAAACCAGGTAATTTCCTCCTTCAAGGCTTGTCGAATGGGGCCAGGTGAATATCCGAGTACTTTTTTTGCTTTTTCAATGGAGACATAATGTGGGTACTTTCCCATCCGTACCGACGCCAGACAGGCCAGGGGCTCCTTGTTGGTCAATCGTCCTGAGATTTCCCCCATCACCCCACCAATCAACGTCAAGAGGTAGGGGATCTTCATCGTGGGAACAGGCACTCCCGATATCTCTCCAAGTATATCTAGAAAGGATTTTAACGAAAGATTCTCACCCCCAATAATATACCGATCCCCAATCTTGCCATTCTCGGCAGCTAAGCAATGACCCTCTGCGGCATCCCGGACATCTACCAAATTCAAGCCTGAATCCGTGTAAGCTGGAAAATTCCCTTTGAGAAACTGAATGATCGTGTGGCCTATGGGGGAGGGTTTAGCATCACCAGGACCAACGGGAGCAGTGAGATTGATCACAATAACTGGAAGTCCCTCTGTAAAGGCAGACATGGCTAGACGATCGGCCTCTAATTTCGAAAGCTCATAGGCACCAATGGCCTCATGATCCTCCTTCACCATCGTTTCATCGGCGCTGGCAGAACTCGTTCCACGTCGTAAGACCGCTGCGGTGCTTGTATGTATCATCCTTTTGACCCCGACCTTACGAGCCGCAGAAAGAATATTCTTCGTACCCTCTGTATTCGCTGCGCGCATGGCGACCGGATTCCTCGTAAAAAACTTTACGTTGGCTGCAAGATGGTAGATCTGCTCACAATCCTGTGCAGCCTGCTCTAAACTCGAAGGGTCTAGAATATCGCCCTGAATGATGTCAACGGTTTGACCCTGAAGCCCTCCAGGATCCGACCCCTTCCGCACCATGGCACGAACTTCTGCACCACGCTCCACAAGACGCTGGCACAAATGTGATCCAACAAATCCGTTTGCACCGGTCACGAGGACTTTCATGGAGATGTCCTATTACCTATCGAATGGTGAAACAACAATACTCTTACGGTTTCATATTCGCCGCAGCCCAAGTGGCAAACGACGTGAATCCCTCGGGACAAAGCTGTCTCGCTTGTGCAAGATGGAGAGCGGCATTCGGTCCGAAATAGGTATATTCTTCGAAATAATTCATCATCTCTCTCAATTCCTGCGCACCTGGGAATGGAAAGGCATCATAGACTTCGTTAGGAACACGTTGAAGGGCAAAGTTATGTCCTTGCGAGTTGAGGATGTCGACCATCTCTTGCCAACTTGTTAATTCCGATGCTTGGGCGAGGTGTTGACCTTGTCCGACAATCTCCGGTTGTTCCAAAGCACGAGCGACTAGCCTGCCTAACTCTGTTGGATCTCCGATATGTAAACCTTTATTCAATGGATCCATCGGAATGGTCCAGCCCGTCCGTCCATCACCAAGGGGCTGCGGTGCCATGAGCCCAAGAAAATTTTGGAAATACATGGGGGCTTCCACAAATGTATAGTGTGGGAATCCAGCAGACTTCACGGCAGCATCCACTAAGGCCTTCCCTGTAAAGTGAATGACCTCATACTTTCCCCCAGAAAGTTCCTTACAATTGGGAAGGGTGGACCAAACGAGATGCCTCACCCCTGCAGCCTTAGCTGCCTCCACTGCCCGAGTTCCCTGTGCCGTTTCCTGTAACCCGGTACCAGGGTCCCAAAAGTTCGTGACGAGAAAGGCACCATAGGCACCGCCAAAGGCTTGACCCAAAGTATTTGGTTTTGTGAGATCTCCTTGAACGACCTGACATCCCTGTGCTTTAAGAGCCTGAGCGCGCTGGCCATTCGGGTCACGGGTTACGGCACGAACGGCAAATTGACCACGTGCAAGAAGATCCGCAACAACCCCACTTCCTTGATTCCCTGTCGCACCGATAACTGTAATAACTTCTTTGGTCATCTTTTTACCTTCATTGGAATGGAGACATGATGAGCCTGACTGCTCTATGACGTTCTGCACCTTTTACCCAAAAAAGAAAACCAGGTAAAGGGGAAGGAGGTTGGAAGCCTAAGCCGGAACTCATGACGTGTCAAGGGGAGAGAATCTATGAATTCGGATGATGACAACTGAGATAAACGTGGCCTCTATCAAACATCACCTGAAAACGTCTATGGGCCCATCTAAGATGAGTAGAAAGGAATTCTTTCTGGGAGGTAACAAGACGAGACAGAGTGATTGTGGGTTGATCAAAAATTGAAAATCGCTCTGAAGACTGAGAGGGTTAAAAAGGCAGTGGTTCTTTTCTATAACAGAACATGAAGGATTTGAGAAAACTTACAAACAGTGTAAGAATTTTAATTCAACCCGAGACAATCTAACCTAATGACAGAATACACCGGGTATGCTCGAAGTTTTTTATGGATGAAATCGCCTTAACACCTTTTCAGCTTCCGCTGTCGCTCGTTCTTCGGAATAAAAGCCTTCGGCTCGCCCCTGCTCGCTCACGATAATACATATTTCCTTGTCCTGTTCAGGATCAATCTTCCAAACCCGAAAATGCCAGGTTCCCCGGTGTTCATAAACATTGGTGTCATATTTCTCCATTCGTGTCTCCTTCTGTGGATATCCCCACCAATATACCAATCAACTCCTTTTGTTCAAAAATATTTTGTGTTTTAGGATTGTCGCCTACCGGTACGAATTAATCGAGGAAGGAGGAACAATAACAAATCTCAGCAACATGTTGACGAAGAGGAATATTGTCCGGAGAAACCTGGACGGCACTTCGAAGGGCTTGAATGGTTCCGTCGTCACCTGCCATTACATATTCCCCCAATTCGAAGGACCAATCGTTGGTTCGACGGTATCAGAGACCAGAAAGCGGTCAAGAAAAAGAAATCAAGAAGAAGGTTAACACCTGAAACCTAGCTTCCTGGGCAAGAAGTATTGATCCCTTCCCCTACTCTGCCGACTAAGCCCTCAGGGGACATATTTTGTCATCCTAGGGCATCTAAGAAATCGAGAACAAGTCAGATTTCTCCTGTGTTTTATTGCCTCTCCCACCTCATGATTCGACATTGAATCATTACTCAGATATTTGATGAGAAAAATTGACAGAACCACTGCCCATGCTACCCTTGTTTTAGCGGAATATCTTGAAAATAAGGATGACGTTACGGTCCTAGAATTAAGGGCATCAGGAGGTTGGGATGGGAACATTCGAAGGCAGACTGAAGACTCGGTATCAACACATTTTCACCATAACGGTCATCAGTTTACTCCTCGGGGGATGTGGTGGTGGAACGATGTTTAAATTGGCGGATGATAAATATACCGTCAAGCCGACAACGATAGGCGTCATCACTGGTGGTAGCGAAGAAGCCGATCTTAAACTGGCGGAAATGCTGACCAAGGAATTGTCAGAACGGACAACGCTAAAAGTTCTCAGTCAAGCGGAGATCAGCAAGGCCATTCCCAGCTATCCCACGAGCGTCAAAATGCGGGAAGGGAAGAATACAGAGGCTAACCCAACCTGGTTTGATCCGACAGAAAAGAAGAAACTCAAACAAATTCAAGCCAGGCTCAAAACGATCTATTTATTTGTGGTCTGGGGTCAGGGCCTCGGTGCGACTCAATATTGTCGTAGTCGCGGTGGGTGTACCACTAACTACCATATCAATGTATACGGGAATATGCTGGAGTACCCCAGTGGAGAGGTGGTGTCCCATACGGCCTTTTCAAATGAAAATGAGGACAGCGTCTTGGCTTTGTTCAGGCCTAAAGGCTATTACATCGAGGAAATGCTGGAAGATTCGGCCGAAGAAATTGTGGATGAGTTTATTAAGGTTACCAATACCGGAAAATCCAGCAAGTAACGACGAGGGGTTTGTCATGCGTCACCAATGGGTACGAAGTTTTCTCATGATCGGCTTGGTCCTTCTGATGAGCGGCTGCTCCACGTTTCAACTGACCGAAGAACCATTTGAGCCCAAGGGCAAGACACTGGCCGTCGTCGCCGGTCTCACGAATGCGAGTTCCTTACAAGCTGCTGAGGACCTCAGTCATGAATTGCGAAAGACAAGCCAATTTGAAGTCTACACGCAACAACAGGTCGCCAAAAGGATCCCAAACTATCCCCAACTCATCAAAGGCCCCTACCGCTCGGCCTATATGAAAATAGACGAGGACTTTAGTAAAACGGACAGGGCTCGTGTCAAGGAGATCCAACAACATCTCGGGGTAGATTACCTCTATGTCCTCTGGGCACCGGCCACGGTTCGATACGGGAGTAAAGGGATAATTTTTAAGAATCACCCCATGATGCAGGTGATCTCACAAGTCTTTGAGGCACCAAACAGCAAAGAAATCGGCCGTGGATCGTATAGGATTCGGGTGGATGAAGACGAACAACGACTGCTTCAGGATGACCTGGCCCACGTCGCCACCGAATTTTCCCAAAAGACCGGCATGCCCAAATAATTCTATAAGGGGTCGGGAGTCTTTTTTTTAAGACTCCTGATCCAACCAAATATTGGCTTCCTTATTTTAGTCGTAAATTTCCTGTTTTCTGATTCCTCATCGATCGATACAAAACAAACAATTTCAGCATTCTAGCCCCCCTACTAACTTATCCGGTTAGATAAATTTAAGAACGCTTCTCCTTCTAATTTTCCTCGTTCTGCCGGGTGCTATACTTACTAAAGCATTGATTTCTTGGACGTTTCAAAATGGGATGTTCGTGAAAGCATCCTATTCGGAACTCCATTTTCCCTCGTCCAAAATTATGGGTTGAGGGAAAAAAAGTCCCTACAAAATCCTCATCACGCAAGTACAAAAATTGCTGAGGGATACGACCTTAGGGAACTAAGAAGAGTACCTATGCATTATTTGATTATAATTTTGGGATCGGTGACGACGATCTTGATCCTGCTCCTGCGTTTAAGAGAGGCAGGGATTGATTTCGGTTGGCTTAACCCGTTTCTTTGGAATCGAAGACGGAAATGGCGCCAAAAAATCGATCGGGATCCCATCTACACAATCGACAGCCCCATGGATGTGACAGCTCTTCTCATGGTTACGGTCGCAAAATGCGATGGAGATATGAGCGCCGAACAGAAAAAACTCATCCTTGACTTATTTGAAGAGGAATTTCATCTTTCACGGCGTGAAGCATCTGCCCTTCTCAATTCAAGTGTTTTTCTCCTCAAGGATGGCGCAACGATTCGATCCAATCCCGGTAAGGTCCTGGCACCAGTCCGCGAACAATTCACACATGAGCAGGCAGACTCGGCAAGGTCACTCATTGCACGGGTCGGGAGCTGTGAAGGCCAGCCGAGCGAGATGCAGGTCGAGCTGATACAAAAAATATGGGCGACCCTACCTAAACCTGTCCTCCAAGAAGCGAGATGGAATTGATCCTCGCGGAAACTTCGTACATCTAAAACATCGTATTCGTATGGGCAGCTTCTTCAGGTATGATCTGAAGGACATCCCAATGTTCGACAATCTTCCCATTGGCATCTAACCGAAAGATGTCGATCCCAGCATAATCTTGATCTCCAGGCCATTCTTGATGGCAATGCAACACAACATAGTCCCCATCGGCAATCACCCGCTTGAAAGTTACCCGTTTACCCGGATGCTCCCGAGCCATTCGTTCAAAATAGGCGATAAAGGCCTCTTTCCCGTCAGCCACATGGGGATTATGTTGGATATACTCAGAACCTACATACCGATCGATCGCTTCACGAGGACGATTTTTATTGAACATCAGATCATAGAAGGCGGTAACCGTCTCTTTATTTTTTTCCAACTGCTCCACAACAATCTCCTCCAAGATACCTACGATCCTACTCAATACCTAAGATTACGACTGGAAGTAAGATAAAGAACTCTACTCAACACTTGTTTGAGAATAAAGCATCTTTGGTGTAATGAAGACAAAGAGATTGGGAAAGGAGAGCTGTGGTCTACCGCCGCGCCTCATTTTCAAGACCACCCCAAATCCGTAAAACTTCACCTGTCATGGTCCCTTCAATGCTCTTCACATAACAGCTGCAGTTTGTTTGGCCGTCATATTTCCAAAACGGACCTGATAGACGGGAACAACCGGAACAGAGCCACTTGATGTTGAAGTATAGATAACTGTCGTCAAAGGCAGCTTCATCTACATGAACTAACTTCACCCAAAACTGTTCTGCATCTACCTCATCTACTGTTGCCCACTAGCCTGTGAGACCAACTGGTTCATGCACCATACAATAAATGTGGTTAAGTTCCCCAACAATACCTACCTGATGCTCAATCTTCTCCCTAGAGCTCTTATCTGAATCAAACGTGCCTCTATTTTTTACTGAGTCGGATGCCTCCTCCCGCTTTTAAGGCAATATCAACAGGCGAAGCATTTTTCCCCGCACCCACGCTTACGGCAAAGCCTTGGAAATGATCCACGAAAAATTTCCAGGATGTGAGGTTCCATCGCGGTTTAAAGGGCGGTTTAATCTGCAAGGGAAAATCAAAGAAAAAATCAATCCCTCCACCCACCGCCTGCGGTGCCTTGGGAAGTGGAAACCCGACCGCCGCACCCATAAACCATCCGCCGGTGTCCACGGGGTTTTTCTTTGGGAAAATACCGATCGCAACGGCCCCGCCCCCTCCGACATTGGTTTTGAGCATTCCTGCGAGATCGAGATACCAGTGGGACTTGTTGATAAAATCAAACGCGTATCGAACGCCGATCTCCCCTCCTCCAACTTTGGCCAAATTTCCACCCAGCCCGATACTGGCCGACGCGAAGGACCCGCGCGACCGTACCCCCGAGCTGTCGGCGCTTTGCGCGGAGGCCAAAGCCGCACGAAGGGGTTTGCCGATCATTTTTTGCATGGTTTTTTGTACGGTCGCCGCGGGACGTTCGCACATCTGGTTGGGACTCAAAAGCTGTCTGACCGTTTTCGTATTCTTGGGATGGGCCAGGGTCATGGCTGCCGCAAAGGACTGTTGAATAGAAGCCGCTTGTTGTCGTTTGATTTTTTCAACCGCCTGCCTGAGGGCTTTTTGAGCCTTATCAGCTTGGAGGGCCTTGAACAGCGCCTTCTTGATGGGACTCAACAACTTGGCCTGCACCTCCGCTGCCACGCGGGAAGCCGTGAGGCCGGCCTTGCAAACCGCTTTCGCGGCAATCTGAGCTCCCTTTGCTGCTTGCCGGGCCACCCATTCGGCTTTTTTCTTGGCATCCAATGCCGCTTTTTTCGCAAACCGTCCCGTGTCACGTCCCGCCTTCTTCAGGCCTTTACCGATTTTTTTGGTCGTCCTTTGCGCACCTTTTCCTATTTGTTTTACGGTCCGTTTGGCCCCTTTTCCTACCCGTTTCACCGAGCCCTTGGCCTTTTTTCCAACTCGGTTCACGGTGCGTTTGGCCTTTTTGACTGTTTTTTTGAAACTCTTGCCAATTTTTTTAAAGAGTCCACGCGATTGCACGCCACTATACGTTCCCAACGCTTGAAAACTATCTCCCCCTGAAGTCATCAACACGACATAATGCAAGTCGGCCGCATCTTCCGCATCGCCCGGTAACGAAAGAGCCACGGAGGTGTCCAGAGACGAATCATCTTTTTCAGACTGGGCATCCAGCAGTCCAACCTCCGACTGCTCTGGAGAAACCAATCGTATCCCTTGTTCGGTTTCCTCCACCGTATAGGTGCCCGGTTTGACTTCCAGTGGCTCCCCATTGGGAGTGACAAAATGTATGGGTTTCTCAAAATACACTTGCATCGGATCCGTAAGCAGGGTGTGAGGATCTACGTCGCGAGACCGAACTCCACTATAGGTCCCTTCCGCCTCATACGTTAGTCCACCCGGAAGAAACAGGGCCAAAACATGCCGGTCCGATGTATCGGTGTCCGGCAATCCCGGGACGGATACCGCTAGCGGCTCATCCAGGTCCTGCTCATGCGTGTCCATTGTAATGGCCAATTCCAGCGGGTCGGAGTTTTCACCAGCTTGGTTCACCTGGAGACTGTCAGACGAAGGGTTTAATTCATAAGTACCTGGTAAAAGCTGAATCCGATCACCTTGTACCGTGTCAAAGTACACCGCCTTCTCCAAGGTGGTGGTTTGATTGTTCAATGATTCATTGGCATGCGCCGGTACAAACGAATTCAACAACGTCAATGCCAGAACGAGACTCATAAGGGACCTTACGGGTGAAACACACATAAAAAAAGTCCTTTGTTACAGATTGAAAAAATACATTGAGACCAATGACTCTCCGATGAGTCGTTTCAAAGGAGACGAAAGTTCATCGGAAAAGAGGAATCTAAAAGTCCCCCTATCATGCGCAAAAGGTCCAATAAGGAAAATTTTTTGAGAGGATTTATACTATATTTATGCGGCTGGAAGACAACATCAAAGGGTGGAAGACAGCAACTAGTTGAGAAGTAAGATAAATTGTGTGGTGAAAAGAATTATTTTCCTGCGTTTTTAGAAGATGAAACCGGACATGGATTGGGTTATGGAAGATAAACATTAGAGGAGACTCTAAGGTCCTCGACTTGGGGGAAAATCGAATCTTGGGGTAGGTGAGTGCACAATTATCGAATGGTTTTAGCCAACCATTACCTTAATATTTTTTTAAACTGCTGTTTATATCAGTCACATTTTCCTGACGGTCGGCATTGGGGCACTCCAAAATAGATTCTACAGCAGTTGGACTTGCACTGATGCCCTTTGGTGCAGGCCTTCCCAAGATCAAGCTTTTTCTTACACACATTTGTTCCGATACCGCCAACACCTTTGTAGCAATATTTGTTACTTGAGCAATCATTGTTCGAATCGCACACGCATTTTCCTGGAATGGCCCCCCATCCCGTTCCACTGCACTTTCCCTTGGCGCACTCATCGCTGATGTTGCATGACTGCCCCATATTCTTTGAGTTAGCAGTGTAACAGCGCACATTGCAGGACCCTCCCGAACATTGGTGTGCCTTCGTGCAGAGTGCGCCATCCGCCTGCTTCGCGCGGCACACGTTGGTACCGATATCCGCCACACCCTTGTTGCAGTACTCCCCATCGTCGCAGTGGTCATCTGTGGTACACACACATTTTCCTGGAGTTACCCCAAAACCAGCGGCGCTGCAGGTACCCTTGGCACATTCCGAATCCAGGTTACAGGACTGGTTGAGTTGTTTGGAATCAGGGGTATAGCAACGCACATTACATCCCCCGCCCTTACATTGGGTGAATCGCGTACAACCCAGCCCGTCGAGTTTCTTAGGAACACATTGATTTTTGCCGACCTTCTTATCACAGTACTGCGAATCCGGGCAGTCGCCATCTTCGCTACATTCTTTCTGTTTGGTACCATAGCGAGAGGCTGCAAGATAATGATACATGGACCTCGTTTCTGGAGCCTCTTGGTCACACATGACGTATTCGGTCGTATCAAATTTTTTGTATAACTTGTTTTCGCAGTGATTCTCCTTGGGCTTACTATTTTTATCGCGCCCCCCGTACTCATCGTCCAACCCGAAAGCATGGCCGACTTCATGGATGAGCGTTTGGTCTTCCGTCATTGTCGAAAAATTGTTTATTACGAACGGTTGGTCTGCCTTATACATTTCGCGGCCCCGGAAATACGTAGCGAAGTTGGTAGCAAGATGATCGTTCTCCTCCAGCAAATTGCGTATTTCAAGCGGGATGCGGCGGCCGTTATACCCCTTGATGAGGATTTTCAAGTTAAACACATTGTCGATGCTCCAGAATTTCTCTGTAACCCGCACAAAATTGTCGCGTACCCAGTTAAAAGGCTTCACCCGGATGACCTTGTTACTAGCCACCCCCGGTCGCCAGTACAGATCCTCGTCTTTTTTTACCCGGCATCCTATATACAAGCGTTGTTCTTTCTTGTTGTAGTACTCGATCCTGCCGAGACTAATGTGCTTGTTCCACTTGTCGCGCTTACTCGCGTTCACTCCAGATTGCCCTGCATATTTATTTGCCTTGCCTGGGTAATAGGTTGAGGTGGCACACAGAGTCTCTGTAATGGGTTGGGCATTCGCGACATCAGCCAGTGTGTAGGTGGCAGGATTGGACGACTGTCTTGAATTCGCCATTACTTGGCTGCTGTCGTAGAGCTGCCAGGCATGATACCGTTCTTCACGGGAATCTTCCTTGTTCAGGGCACCAAATCGTTCGGTCGTATCATCGAAATATTTGTAACCAACATAGAAGTCGACCCGGTTCTTTTCTTTATCGTTCAGCTCGGCTTTATAGGGAATGATCATTTCCCAGACGCCATTGGTCTTCCCAAGCAGGTAGACATATTTGAGATTCATGACCACCTCTACCCCAATGTCTGCCCCTGTGCCCATATACTTGTATTTTCCGCGGATAACTTTATAGTCAAGGTCGGGTCGTTTGAGAGTATTCTTCAGATCATGGCGGTCGTCTTCGAGTAATGCCCTCAGGATTTCCTTTCCCTTACTGTCTCTGGTTCGATTACACTCGGCAACAATCTCATTCCATTTCCTGTTACCGCGATGAGTAGTATCGGGGAAAAGCTCCTGATAAATATTGACATCTCGTCGCGCGTAGGAGCCTACGGTGCCGTCCTGAACTGATTCGCAAAGGGTGGCGTTGGCTACTTGCTGATAAGTAATGGTGAAGATCAATAGACAAAAAAGTAGGAATCGCATAGCGAAGGTTCCTCCTCAGTTGCGGGGATGCCAATGTGTCAATTCATCCTCTCTAATCTTTAACATTCTTTTCCTACTCCCGCTTCATCCCAACTTTTCCAAGTAGAGGCTCAATGATTCGTGAGAACACGGTAAGAGGTTGAGCCCCGCTCACTTTTTTGGCGTCAACAAGTTGGCCGTTTTGTACTCGGCCAATAAAAAAGGCGGGGGTCCCGTCCACCCCAATTTCTTGTCCGGATGCCATATCCTCCTCGATTGTTATGGCTTGATCGGGGCTGTTTCGACAAGCTTCAAACTGTTCCATATTGAGATCCAAAGACTGGGCTGACTGCTGATACAACTCATCTCCAAGCTCGGATTGATTGGCAAATAACCGGTCCATCATCTGCCAGTACGCATCCTGTTCTCCAGCACAATTTGCCGCAATGGCAGCCCCTTTGGCATGGTCATGAAAGTCCAACGGAAAATCTCGAAGAAAATATTGAACCTTTCCCGTGTCGATGTACTCTTTTTTCAGCATGTCAAATGTCTGTGAATGATATTTTGCACAATAGGGGCATTGATAATCGGTAAACTCCACAATCGCGACTTTGGCTTCCCGACTCCCTAGGGAAGGATCATCGTTCTTAAGGGCAACCTGCTCCCCAACCAATGGAAGAGGGGAATCAGGAGGAGGAAGACGGAAGGTCGGTTTGGCTTCGTTCACGGACTGGCGGAGGCCCGCCACCTCTTTACGAAGGTCTCTCAGTTCGTTTTGAATTTCGATGAGTTGTCGAAGAATGAACACATTTGTCGCTTCATTAGATTGCGCTGTAGGAGGTTCCTGAGCCATAGCGTGAGGGGTGCAGATCATGAGTAAACCCAGCACCCAACAAGGGATATAAGTTTGATACCAATTTGTACGACAACCGGGTCTACCATTATTCACACGTGAACGATAATGTATTACATCCATTATTTCCATACACCATACTCCGAGATTTTTCCTTGCCATTTTACTGTAGGAAAATTCCAAATCTGAATTAATCGCTACTGAAATGGTCTTACCATACCTTAACCGCGAACAAGTACCAGTGAACTACATCACACCCACCCGGCAGAAACTCCTTTGGGATTGAGGACCTGGTATCCAAGAGTACAAAGTCAATCACCTAAAAACAAGACGCAATACTTGTACCCCTGGTGATTTGGAGGAAATTGCCGGTTTTCTCTATACACCGTATCAAAGAAAGGGTCGGAACCCACACCCTGCCTCTTTTAAGAACTCCTTTCGTCTATAGAGATGAAAACCAACCCTATAGCCCAAGGAGCAACATGATGGACACCCAATCCACCATCAGTTTCCCCGGTACCAGTCGAGTCCATATCGGTCTGGCCGTAAAGGACTTGGAGCGTTCCCGAACATTTTACGAAACTCTGTTGGGGGTGCCCCCGACAAAAGAACGGCCTGGGTACATAAAATTCGAACCCAACGACCCGTCCGTGAATTTAACCTTGAACGAAGTGAGGGATCCCAACACCCTCAGCAAACAGCCAACACATTATGGGATCCAGGTCAAATCCACACAGGCTTTTCAGGACGCCATCATACGCCTGACCAACGCCGGTCTCTAGACAACCATTGAAGAACACACGACCTGCTGCTATGTCGTTCAGGATAAGGTGTGGGTGGCAGACCCAGAGGGAAACAGGTGGGAGGTCTTCGTCGTGCTGGATCCCGATGCCGCGCTTCAACAAGACACCGGGTCAGCTTGTTGTGTCACCGAGTCGAGTGCAGCACCTTCCAACGGATGCTGCTAAAATGAACAGAGGGCGGTAAGGGAACTGCTTGTATGAATCGCGAGTCGGTGTCAACTGAACACCTTTGGGACGCGCTCAATGCCAAGCAGAAGAGCTTCCTGCTTCAACGTGTGTCCGACCAACAGGTTGCCGAAGACCTGCTTCAAGAGACCTTCTTGCGCATTCATAACAAGTTGGACCAGATTGATGATGAGCAACGTATCACCACCTGGGTCTTTCAAATCGCCAGAAATCTCGTCATCGGCCACTACCGCTCCAAATCTCGTATCGCGACGGCTCTAGCGGAAGATCTGGAGATTTCCCCGGAGAGAGGGAAATCTGAACGATCAAGTCAAAAGCTGGTTACCCACAATGATCGCTCAGCTCCCGGATTCCTATCGGGAGGCGGTTAAACTGTACGAAATGGAGGGGCTGTCGCAACAGCACATTGCAGACAAGCTCGGCATTTCACTATCGGGGGCCAAATCGCGGGTACAGCGAGGACGCGAAAAGTTGAAATCCCTATTATTTGATTGTTGTTCGTTTCAACAAGATCGACGCGGAAACATCATAGGGTACGTTCCCAAGAACCCTGAAGACTGCACCGTCTGTGATGAGGACTGTGAGCCCTAGTTTTGGAGAGGAGGGGTGCGTGGATGACTCTGTTTCGAACGTTTTTTATGAAACACAAATTATCCCTGAATGGGGCTCGGATTTCTTGAGGCGCTGGAATGGTCGAAAAATGTAGCATCCGAAAGTTCGAGATCGGCGACCTTCAACGGCTTCATGAAATTCGCGAGGCCGCCTATCGATCAATTTTTCATTCGTTTAAGAGTCTGATTGGGGAAAAGATCGCATCGATCGCCATTACGAGTGCCGAACGTGAACAATCGGACTACCTCGATACGATTTGCCGCTCCGAGTCTCATCGTGAACTGTACGTGGTTGAGTATGAATCCAAAATAATTGCATTTTGCGCAGTGAGGTTTGATCACAAATCGAAAGTGGGTGAACTTGATCTAAACGCTGTCGATCCTGACTATCAGCGTTGTGGTATTGGAACCTGGATGTATTCGTTTGCTCTGGACCGCATGAAAAATGCCGGGATGACGGTTGCGACCGTCGGGGTCGGCGGCGATCTCAGTCATGCTCCTGCAAGAAGAGCCTATGAAAAGGCAGGGTTCGGTCCTGCTATCCCAAGTGTCCATTTGTACAAACTGTTGTAGCGGCTATTTTTTGGCCTCGTTGATTGAATAAACTAGTACCCTGACGTGTAATTTGTTTCGGAGAAAATGCAGAATTCTTTAGAAGAAAAGTATGGGATAAGAGGGTGCATGATTATCGTCAATCTGTAAAATCTGGTTATGTTAAGGTTTGCATTTAAACTCCAACACATCTCGGCCACCCATGGAGGCTCCCCCTCCTGGCAGAGCCATAAAGCCCGATTGCCCCTCCTTATATTCGTCAATCACGTCAAACCCCTTAGGGCAGTACTCCTCAGCTTTTTTATGGCACTGGCCCTTTAGGTCAGTACACACCGTTTTTAATCCATAACTGCCATCTGGCAGCATTGTTCCTTCGATCGCTCCCATCGGAGTCTCTGCACATCCACCGAATATAAGCACGAACAACATAATCCCGAATATCCAAAGTTGCATGTTTGTCACTCCTCGAAGCGAGAATTGAGAAACCAAAGAATCATTAATCCCAAAGATTCTCTTGTTTGTAATAAGACTCCAAACACATCGTCAGTCTTATTCTTACATGATTCTAGGACTTAAACACCCCCCAGATCTAACCTAGGGAGAGGTGCGACTTCTTGAATAGGTATAACCTATTGGAAAGTTTTGGGAAAAATCGAAAAGAAATGGGATGAGTACATGAACGCCTCAAGCACATCAAATCCCATATGCTAAGGTTAATAAATGAAAGGCTTGAACAAGAAGAAATTGCTCAAAAGTTTCATTATTGGTTTAGTACTCATTTATCTTCTTGGTTACATTCCAGCTAGACAAGCGCACTTTGTTATTCATCGCTCTAGTTATGTAACAAGTCAAAGCGGAAGGGTGACGGCAGGGCACTGGGTTGTGCCGGGAGACCTTTGGTTTAATGTTATTGGACTCATCTACCTACCTCTGATGCCATTTGAAGAATATTATTGGTATATCGCCGTTCCCCTGGGATCTCGTTGGCCCTACCACCCTCCTCTTAGACAAGGGTTTCCTTTTCAAAAATCCTAAAACGGTTCTCTCTCCAATGTCGGATTAACACCCCAGCCTCCCTGTTTGAAGCCACAATCGTTAAATTTTTGACTAAGGAGAAGATTTACCTGGCAAGCATTTGATTTCTTAAGGGAAGAATAGGGGGGTGAGTGAGTAAACGATTATCGAATTAATTTGGTCGATAACTTAGACGAATCTGTTTTTTTCACATCGTCTCATTACATAAATCATGACACAGCAGTAAAAGGCCTTCTCTTATCTCATGACCCTAAGCATGATCTTAATCACTAAAGGGGAGCGGGTGCAATCGTTCTTCTATAATCCGACGCAAGAAATCTTCATCTTTTTTTTCAACTTCGAAAAACTCAATACCCATCATTCCATTCATGACGGATCGGACCACAGCCCCCTTTATCTTAACATCCTGGTTGAAGTCATAGGCCTCAAACCTAAGAACCATTGAGGTCCCCGGCGCAACAAGTATATGACTCTTCATTCGGCAACCTCGTATCGAAAGATTGACTAATGTGCCAAATGCTTTCGACTTTTGTTCGTCGAAGGGTAAGAAAAAATAAGCAGGGTATTGTACAAGAATTCGCTCATACTCCCGTTTATGATGAGAGCTAAATCGTTTAAGAAAGCCTAAAAATCGGTACGTGCAGAGTTGGCAACGTAAAGGATAGACTGTGATGAGACTTAATAGGTGTTCTTTTGAATCTTGTAGTGAAGACCGGCGAACGATCCAGGTACCACACTTAGGACAATTAGGCATAAGTGTACTCCATGGTTGCAGTCAAAGGAGAATGGGCACATCGTTATACCTAATGCCGGCCTACATCAGGGTGCCACTTACAATTTTTTACCTACTTAAAAGCTTAGCGGTCTTTAGCATATTTCTCCACTATCCTTAGTGATTTACTTCACACTTTTTAAGAAAGAAGGTCTGAATTTATATTTATTTTATGAAAAGCCTATAGGTATTTATACTATTTTTAATTTTGTAAGTATTTTTTCGCTGATTACGGTTGGTAAAATTTTTTTATTCAGCGAGAAAGGTCCCGGGAGATCATAATTCGGATTACCAAGAATTGAGATGGGAAAGTTCTGAACAGGGAAGAATCAGAAGGGAGCAATCAAATGATGGGCTATATGACGAGCACTTGACCTACTGAGAAAATTTATTGAAGTGAGTAGGTGAACGACTATCGAACTTTTTAACAATATTAGGAAAATTAAATAATGTTGAAGGGCTCCAAAAAAGAAATTTTTGGCCTCTTACAATGACAAACCTTTTGACTGATCTCTTAAAAGTAGAATGTGCCCTATTCCTAGATACCTAAGCTAAAATTACATATCCTCTTTCCTCTAGTATTTTTAAATTTATTGGCCCTTCAACACCCCACCCCGGCCAAAATGTGAACCATGCCAAACACTTTTTTGATAGCTCCCTTCGTAAAAAATAAGCTCTGCATTCATCATAAATGTGAAGTACGTCACATTCAGAAACGGTTTTTTCTGGTAGAAACTTGGGATGATCAAGGTCTAAAAGTAATTCTGGGTTGGCCAAAAAAAGACATCAGGGCGCAGTAGAAGCCTGACATTAGGGGAACCTTATAGTTGCAATGGCTAACTATTACTTTTAAATATTTTCGTGATCATATAGGAAAGGGAGAAGAGAAAATGACTATTAGAAAGGTGTTCGTATTCTTTGCATTATGGTTTTTCTTCTTACTTGTGGTTCTATCCCCTAAGACATCGATCTCAATAGCTCAGAGTTTAAAATCTCAAGAAAAAGCCCTCAGTCTCATTTCAGACTTTGCAGATCGAATGTGCAAGAGAATCCCGTTAGAAGGGACTGGGAGAAAATCGAAACTATCAGGAAAAGGAAAAGCCGAAATTAATAGTCTCCTTAAACGCATTGCAGGTCTAGAAATTCAGGGGAGTGTAAATATCGAAGAGGAAGAATTTTCAGGAATGCTCCGAGAGCACTTACTTGAAGCTAGAAAAGACAATACGGAATGTAGAGAGAAGATATTTGATCGATTATACCCCATGGTCTTCCCTCCTCAGGACGAATCACAAACAGAGGGAATTCATTCACCAACAGCCGTGCGCCTCGAAGCTGAGAAATATGATGATACAGAGGGACATCTGGATCCAAACCAACGTTCGATTGAAGGCGGGTATTTGAGTTACATAAACCCCGGTGAATGGATTCGATATAATATGGTAGATCTTGGTCATCGGAAAAGGACTACGTTTCATGCGAGAGTGGCAAGCGCCACAAACGGTGGAATCATCAAAGTAACATTGGATAGGCCTGATGGAGAAGTAGTGGCGTCCTGTAAGGTTCATAAGACAGGAGACTGGCTGAAATGGGAGACGGTAAACTGCAAAATCCAGCAACCAATTTCAGGTAAGCATACAATCTATTTTGTATTTGAAGGGTCGGATAATTACTTGTTCAACATCGCTTGGATGGAGTTTCGTTCGTAAATTCCTGAAACAATTTACCCTTTTCCACTTACTGTGGATCACAGTGCTTGGAGCTTTTGACTGGAAGTTTAAGAGAAGAGACCTCAAGAGTGTTTCCTCATGCTCGGCGGAAAGGTAATCGCATTGACTTTCCCTTGCGTGCGACGCAACTCATCAATCTTGTGGTAGATATCTTGCTTCATTAAGAGACCGCGTTCCTCTAAGATTTCGACCATGGAAGACCACGAAAAAGTAGAATGTCCCCTATTTCGACTCGAATGATAATGGCTGGTGCAAATCTGGTTTATGTGCAACGGCAATTAGGGCATAGCAGTATAAGAGTGACTGTCGACCTCTACACCCATTGGATTGAAGAAGGAGAGAGAAGTACAACATTAGAAGTGGACCGCCTTCTAAAAAACCCCGAGACTGAAAAGCAATACCAATAAAAAGTTATTCGGCAATGAGAAACAAACTGGCACATCGTGATAAGTTGAAACCCAGCAATCCGCTCATAAGTGTCCCCTTTCCTTATCTTTAGATTAGTCATTACAATCGACATGCTATGGAAGAAGACCGAAGCCAAGGACTAGAAGGTCCTCTTGCCCAATCCCCTGAGGACCTGCGGAACCTACACCAGTTGTGTCGAGAAGGGCGTCTGTATGAAGTCGAGAACTGGATTGCTGAAGGGAAACCACTTCAGGTTGCGCCAGAGGTAATCCGCAAAGGCACGCGACCGAAAACTGCTCTCCAACTAGCTCTTGAAAGTGGCCAGCACTCGCTTGTGTTTCTCCTGCTGAAGAGTGGCTATCGGCTTGAGCTTGAGCGGTATTCTCCGCTCGACTTAGCCCTGGAGGCTCGGCGCTGGGACCTCTTCGACCTCCTCCTTGACTGGGGAGCAGATCTGAGGAGCGCTGACGTCTACAGCGTGCTCAACACCTACAACGCCGAACTGTACGAGCGCTTCAGAGCCGCAGGATATGACTTGACGGAACGCCATGAGATGGGTGCTATCCTTGGTCACGGAACTCGTAATCGGCCCCTCCTTGGTTTTGTGAAGCGACACCGAACCGAGGACCCCAAAATCCAGCAGGAGTTGGACATAGCCCTCGGCTATCATGTCAGGACAGGGAATGAGAGGGGTGTCAACCTCTGTCTGTGGGCGGGGGCTGACCCGCATTCCCCTGCACCGAATCCTGCGTTTGGCAATCTCGAAGATTCCGATGAAGAGACTGAGGATGAGCGCTTCATCGGCTGGTCTGCAATCGAAGAGGCAGCACGCGAAGGACATCTGAACATCCTTAAGCGACTGAAACCTGATCCCGCACAAGACGATTTCGACCAACTGTACCGCTGGGCCAAGTACGAATCAGTCATTACGTTCCTGGCGACCATCCAATCTCCGAAGGACCTTACCGAAATCCTCTTATGGCACCTGCGGTGGGTGGACGATCGACTCCCCTGGGCTGTCCGGAGCGGAACCGGTAACGTCGAGGCGCTTCTAGCCGTGGGAGTGCGCTGGGTAGAGACCAATCCGGAAAGGTTGCCTGAGATTCGAAGGTATCTGCTGAAGGTCGGCGACTATGATCTCAAAAGAATCCTGTCTCGCTTAAGGCGGCCAGAGATTTGTTCCCCAGAAACTTACCAGGAACTCGTCAGGACCAAAAAAATGCAGGAGCGGTTGCTTACTTTAGGCCTTGTGAAGAAGCCAGTCAGCGAGCGCGACAAGCGGAGGCACGAGTTCGTGAAACTGATGAGCCGCTATGACCGAAAAACGCTGTACAAACAAGTCTGGTTGCAATCCGTTCAGGAAGTGGCGAAGACATACGGAATCTCTGGAGTAAGGTTAGGGAAGATTTGTCGAACGCTGCACGTTCCTGTCCCTCCGCGTGGTTATTGGGCGCGCATTAGGAGTGGTTACAAAACAAAGAAGCCACCCTTGCCGCAGGTAAGTGAGCAAATGATACTAAAGACTCCCATACCTTTTCTTTGACTTGCCTTGTTCATGGAGATGAAACGTGAAAGACCCTGGACATGGACCGTCTGATTTCAGATCTGCCTCAAGGCAAATCGGCACTCAGGCCTGCACTGAGGAGCGCGCTTGATCCTAACCGATTGATCAAGAGGGATAGAGTGCCGAATGGGAACTTCGTGCAAACGGCTATAAAGAAGAAACCTTATACAATCTTATCTGAGTAATTTATGGACTGGTTGCCTCTATTTTTCTTTAAATTCTAGCGCCTTTTGAGGTTTTTAATTCATTTCTCTAAGGTGTGACGAGCTTCACACCTAACTTGCGGTTGTTTGTGGTACATTTTTACGCCTTTGTATGTCTCTTACTCTGAATATTCAATTGAAGCAGTTAGGTAGTGATTCTGAAAGGGAATGGAATCAGATAGTAATTATTAGATATTTTGCTATCACAAGCCCATTTGAACTTTCTAATGATTCCCAAACCTTTTTTTGAAGTACGGGTCCACCAGATAAATCCCTTACCTGGCCTAAGTGGCTTGTGTGCAGGATATGAATTAGGTGAATGGCGTCACCAGCAGCTTGCGGGTTATCTCATGGAGTGGTTACCACAATTTGCTCTAAAGCATTCCGAAGTGGAAGGATTGGATGCTGACAATGCAATAAGGCTACTTGCTAAGGCTGCTAGTGCCATTTATACGTCAGAAAAATATCAAAAACGGGGGGAACTGGGAGAGCTTTTGTTACATGTAGTCATTAGACAAATTTTTCAAACTATCCCGGCAATCTCTAAAATTTTCTATAAGGACAGTAATAACGATACCGTTAAAGGATTTGATGCGGTACACGTTCTTCTTACTCCGGAAGGTTTGGAATTATGGTTAGGTGAGGCCAAATTTTATGAATCCATATCCGGGGCAATCAATGATGTAGCGGAAGAACTCAATCATCATATTTCAAAAAATTACCTGCGAAACGAATTCATCGCGATTTCCAATAAGTTAGACCCCGCATGGCCATTTTACGAAAAACTCAAATTGCTTTTGGATATAAACACATCATTTGATGAAATTTTTCAATGTCTTCGTGTCCCTGTGTTACTTACGTACGATAGCCTCGTTCTTAAAAATTATGACAAAATCTGTGCTGAATACATTTCTTCATTTGAAGAAGAAATACGAAAGCACCATCAAAACTTTTCAAGTAAACAACTTCCCCCGGTGAGTATTCATTTATTCCTTGTACCCTTGAACACAAAAGCAAAGCTTCAGGAATCTTTCCACCAAAGGTTGAAGGCATGCCAACAGATACTTTGACTCCAGCCGAGCTGAAAAACTTTTTAATGAACCCACAATTTATTAGGGAGAGGTCTTGGCAGATTCTTAAAAATCTGTCAGGAATGGTATCTCAGGAACAGCACAACCCGGAGATCCAAGATCTGGTTTTGAGGAGTCTTGAGAACCGGGAATCATTCGGGACATGTACGCCTATTTTAGACAGAATTGCACGCGAAATAGGATTATTTCCTTATCTCTTTCCAGAGGAATTGGAAACTGCCGACCAAATAGCCTATGAATTCCATCGGCCATTAAACATGGATGAAGAGGACATAGTCTTTCATCGTCCCCAAGGGAGGGTTTACAGGGAACTTTTAGCCGGAAAAAGTGTTGTCCTGAGCGCGCCGACTAGTTTTGGTAAAAGTTTAATCATTGATGCAATTGTTGCGTCCGGAAACTTCAAGAATATCCTTCTTGTTGTTCCAACTCTTGCCCTAATTGATGAGACCCGACGGCGGCTTGCACGATTCCATGTTCACTATAAGATAGTAACCCATCCATCTCAAAGTCCAGCTGAAAGAAATATTTTTGTCTTAACACAAGAAAGGGTTCTTGAGTTAGCTAGATTAGACAAAATTGACTTCTTTGTGATCGACGAGTTTTACAAGCTTTCACCAGGGCGTGAGGATGACGAGAGATGGGCATTATTAAACCAGGCCTTCTACCGATTAATTAAAACCGGCAAACAGTTTTATATGCTTGGTCCCGGAGTTTCAGGAATCTCTGGCCAATTCCAATCAAGGTTCGAGTTTTTATTCTTACATGAACCCTACCACACGGTCGTCTCAGAGATTCATAGAGTCGAACCTGGAGAAAATGACCTTATAACTTTACAAAACCTATGTCGGGAATTGCCAGATCAAACGATTATTTTCACTAGTTCCCCACAAAGAGCTGCAAAGGTAGCAAAAGCCCTAGCTGAATTAGAAATTGGGCAAATTGACCCTTCCCGACAAGGTGCTGTCGAATGGATCGGGAGAAACTATCATGAGGATTGGCATTTTGTTAAGGCCTTGAAAGTTGGGGTTGGAGTCCATCATGGGAGAATCCCACGCGCCTTGGGTCAATATGTTGTGCGGGCTTTTAATTCTGAAAAAATTCGTTTTCTTGTATGTACATCTACCTTAATTGAAGGTGTAAACACCAAAGCAAAAAATATTGTCGTTTTCGATAATGAAATTAACAGGAGTGCTTTAGACCTTTTCACTTTTAATAACATTAGGGGGCGGGCAGGTCGAATGTTTAAACATTTCATTGGCCATGTATATCTTTTCCATCCCCTTCCTCAGGGAGAACTACCTCTTGTCGAAATACCAGCATTCACGCAACCAGAGAACACTCCTGATAGTTTGCTAATCCAGCTAGATACTAATGATTTAACAAGTGAATCTCAATCCAGACTCCTTGCCTACGAGCAGCAACAGGACTTAAGTATCGCTACTATTAAAGCGAATAATGGTATTGATCCAGGCGCACAATTAGAACTTGCGAGAGAAATATTAGAAAATCCAACTGACTTATGGCCTTACCTAAATTGGTCTGGTGTTTCACCTAGATATAACCAACTTGGGAAAGTATGTGATCTAATATGGCGACATTTTGAAGGACGGAGACTCGCCCGTGGCAGTGTCTTCAGTTCAAAACAACTCACATTTCTAATTTCTAGACTGCAACAAAAACCCACCCTGAAAGAATTAATCAATAGTCAACTTCAGTTTGAATCAGATCCAGACCAAGTTGTCAGTAAAACTTTGGACTTCCTAAGACTATGGGCTGAATTCCACTTCCCCAGAATACTGAGAGCATTCGACAGAATTCAAAAGGAGATATTTGGGAAAGCTCTCATTGGATCCAGGGGACTACGAGGCATTTTCTGCCAAGGTGGAAAATCAATTTTTCGACAGCGCAATTGTCACTCTAGATGAATATGGAATTCCACTCCCTCTCGCACGAAAACTTGAAAGCCACTTACTGGCTAATGGTGATCTTGACCAAACACTTGAGAACCTTCGCAATTTAAGAATTGATAATTTGAATTTATCTCACTTCGAAAAAGAGTTAATTGTGGATGCACAGTCCTCCATATAGTAAAAGCCAATGAAAGACTCCTTCAAGTTCCTTCACATTCCTATAAACTATTTCACACTTTTATCATAATTCTAAAAGTTAGTTAGGGCGTTTCGTAACCAATGTGTGCAAAAATGGCACATGGTTAAAAAACGAAATGCGGTTTTTAGTTCTGTGGCCAATTTATTGCGTGGCTATACTCGATTCTGATTTCTTTGAAAATCATTGTGCGACACGATTTGTCTAAGTTAGGCACTTTCACGTACGACTGCATTCTGACGCCAATGTACTTAAAGTGGTTCTTGGATTTGCGCCGTCTTTTTGAGCACGTTCAAACGTTGGTTCAGCATCGAACCACAAAACTTCCATCAAGACTTTCTAATCCCGCACTATACGACACTGCCATCTTTGCCTCCGAGGTACCAAGCTTCCCAACTTGCTCACGAATTTTTGCAAGTCGTTGCTTTGGCGGCGGGTGATTTAAATCTGTTGGATAGCCTTGATAGTTTTGAGCAGAGCCACCACTTAACACATGCCAGGCCCGGCACGTCAACTCATCCTCCATAAGCAAAATGGTTGGGCCACCGACTGCAAAAAATATATCTAACCCATCTTTCTCTAGGGCTCGTTTTGATAATTGGAATCCGATTTCGTCTGCTTCATATTCCATGTCCTGAAAGAATTTCGTACCTCTAGGCTTAGCCGACCGCTCTCGCTTTTTTTCCTGGTGCAATTGCCGTAATATGAGAGACCTCATGGCCCATAACGAACAATTCAAGGCTCAGATTTAGCCCCTCGACTCATTTGATAGGAGCGATCATCAAGGTTGTAACAACGATAACTTCTCATCGGATTTTGATGGACCACATAATCAAATAGTTGCTGGCTAAACTCCTGTTGCAGATTTGACCTTTCAGCTAGTCGCCTCCTCAACTCGTTCGCATACATTTCAAAATCGCGAATAGTTGGAGTGCTGCGGTTAAAATTTCCATCCATTGTCAGCAAAGTTGCTTCACCGATGATTTTCGATAATAACCAGGTTAGACTCATCAGACCTGCATCAAAGACAATGATGCGCTCAGATACTTGTTTATTTGGTACACGTATAACGGATGCTGTCAGTTCACCGATTGGCAGAGAACCAAGGATAAAATTTGTGTTTTCTAACATTCCATCATCTCTCAAAACCGATCTGATCCGGCGTTCGCGATCGGCTAAAAGTAGAAGTAGATCCGGAGAGTCGTATGGAGTCCATGAGGTCAATCGAATTCCAGCATCAATTAGCTCTTGAGCTTCAAACGAGTCCTGGCATGGATTCCGACCATACTTCTTCGATAGTGTATCCAAAAAATCCAGACTTGCTTGGATATCATGACTCTGGAAAATATCCTGCCGAATGCCCAATATACGCCAAGCATCACATTGTAGATACTCCAAATAAGAAGTAGCGGACTCCACAGACCGTGAGCACAAAAGCGTGTCCTCTGACCCGCTATACGCAACAGAACTAAATAAGGTCAGAGTTGCAAAGGAACATGCGAAAAAGATGCAAGCTGTCAATCTTGGTTTCCGCAGCACATAAACTGATGCTAATTTGCGTCGGATAGGCATGATCAATCCCAAAATTTTATTGAAAAACGGCTGAGACCTACAAGCTATTACAGCGACTACTTTGGCCAATACTCAACCAGTGGCTTAACAATACCCGGTGAAAAAGACAGCGCAGCTGCCTTATCCTCAAAATCAGCTGTTATATCTTCAATGATTCTGATAGCGTGAGCCGTGTGAATTTCCCAAGTCGTTAGAATAGTTCTCCGTAGGCTCGCCAATGCCCTCTCTGGCTTCAGCCTCTTTGCCTCGTCCCAAGAGCTTATACATATCTTGGTAGGTATCGAACAGACCTGACAACTGAACCCAATAGTCATGGTTTTGAACCTTGGTTACCGAGAAAATCGTATATGAAACACCGCTCATAGCTTTGCCATCCTTGTTGGCCAATAAAACGTCATCTGGAACTCCGGCAGAGATAATTTGAAGATTTTCTTTTGAATATTTTTTATCGGGACTCTGAATTACAACGTAGTATCCAGTCCTCGGGATTGCCCATTCACTATCGTATGCTGCTTGCAATATTGCTGGACCATCTGTTCCAGTTAGTACCGTAATCCCCTCTTTTATTAAGCCAACAAACGGAAGCGCTGCTGCAATGGATGGATTGGCAGTGGTTGTTGCTGCCTTATTAAGTAATGATAAATACGGTTCGGAAAGGTCCGTAGACTTAATAGCGAATAACCCAACTTCGGCATCGATACTTCCTCCTTTGTAGGGTATTGGCCCCAGGAGTTTGCTGGTTGAAGTATGCGATTCTGTCTTGGTTACTTGCATCAAGTTCACTAAATTTGCTCGGGTCCGTTACGTGAATAAACTCCTTGCGTTTTCCCTTATAGAGGAAGTTAAAGTTGCCGTATACTGATGCATAGTACCTATTAAAACCTATGCTGTTTTGATAAAGACGCATGGTTCTTATTGTCACAGTGAAATAATCAGTACTCGCATCAAGAGGCTGAGACTGAAAGTTCTCTGGTGTTTGCCCTCCTTCTAAAAGGAACACACTTGTTGCTGCGTCGGTATTTTTGCAATAGCAAGAGGAGCAGACCAACAATATAAAACCCAGCTGAATGCTGACTGCTTTTTTTCACTTCACACCTCCTAAAATAATTTAATTTAGTAAGCGTTTTGTGTATACCACGCTGCCTTCTTCCTTAGTGAGTAGCCTTGCAGAATTTCACCCCACGGCATCGTAAAACTGGAGCCCTTTTAGGGGTCGTGATCTTTATTCACGAAATCCAGGAATTGCTCAGGAGGAAATTAAGGACCAGGTCTTGAAATAAGAAATCAAAGTCGCAAACAATTTGAACTTGTAAGCATCTGCCCAAAGTTGAGCATAGAAAGCATGTTCAGGAACTTACGGGACTCGATCTTAACAGAAGTACGTCGCCAAAACTGTGAGCTACTTCACATTATGTTGATTGTTTTAAAAGAGAATTACCTAGAAAAAGCTTGATTTCAAGGGCTATTCTAACTTGAGTACTTTTGGATTGAGAGTAGACCTAGACCAGGAAAAAGTTAATCAAGCCTCTTGAAAAGCGAATAAGGTCGGCACTTGCGTCGGCAAATTGGAAAGAAGAAAGCATAAGCAACTGGATTTGTTGGGGTGAGTGACGGGCTTTGAACCCGCAGCCTCCTGAACCACAATCAGGCGCTCTACCCTTGAGCTACACCCACCACCCTAGATTAGCTACGTTGTGCGGAACGTACGTGTGAGAAGAGGGATCTTAGCAAATGGTTAGGAGGGTCGCAAGGGCCCTGGAGACTTGAAGTGTACCTTTCCAGCGGAATGCCGTCTTTCAAGATAACATCAGGAAGAGTGGCCCCTCGCATCGAAAGCTGTTTGCATTTCGGCCACGATCGATTCGGCCGCGTGGCGAGGATCGGCTGCGTCTCGTATCGGACGGCCAATCACCAGATAGTCCGATCCAGCCTGAATGGCCTGCGTGGGTGTCGTTACCCTCGCCTGGTCATGTGTCTTGTGATCCAAGGGCCTGATACCGGGTGTCACGATGAGCAAAGGCTGCCCGACTTGCTGACGAATGGCAGCCGGTTCTTCGCCGGATGCGACCACTCCTTCTATTCCTAATTCCGCTGCCAATTGTGCTCGAGCCAGAACGACCTCCCGCGGGCTCTGTTGTATCCCCATTTCTTGAAGATCATTCGAATCAAGGTTGGTCAGCACCGTCACGGCCAATAATTTCATTGTTGAGGCTGATCCACCTTTTCGACCTTCAAGGGCCCCTCGTAGAGCCTTACGGTTGGCGTGAATTGTCAGAAAATCCACTCCTAAGTTGGAAACCGAGGCAGTTGCCCGCTTTACGGTCTCTTCAATATCTAAAAACTTCAGGTCCAGAAAGACCTGTTTGTGATGCGATTGGACTGTTTTAATAATATCTGGTCCCACAGCGGTGAACAGCTCAAGACCGACCTTGACCCATGAAACCCCCTCTCCTACTTGGTCAAGCAGCCGTTCCGCTGCACCGAGAGACGGCACATCCATAGCCAAAATGAGCCGATCTTTGGCCGAAATTCCCTCGTTGCTATCTCGTTCGTGCATGAATGGTTCAACTCCTGTGGGATCGTAGATAACGACGGGTAAGGTTGACCCTTCTATAAGGCCTATGGTACAAAATACGCTTCATCCACGAAGGAGACTCGCATGCCTGTCATTCATAAGTCTACGATTAAAGCTGCACGTCAGGCTGAAAAACGCCGTTTACGGAACCGCACCTTGATTCGCACCTTGAATACCATTCAAAAAAAGGTTGTGACCGCCGTAAGTGAGAAAAACGTGGATGTTGCCAAGACATCTCTCAAAGAAGCGACGTCCGCCTTGGGTAAAGCCGTCACGAAGGGAATCTTGAAACCCAATACGGCCTCCCGACGAGTCTCACGACTGACTCGCAAGGTTAACTCGATCGCTTCCGCCCAGACCTAATCACCCGGACATTCTGAATAGGCTTTGTTCTTGGTTTTTTCTGAACGGGTTCAGCCGGAGCCTCTACTTTTTTGCTCTCGGTCCTTCGCACCGGTTGTTTCTCAACGTTGGTCTTCCCACACAATCGAATTATTAAATCCTTGAAAATCCCTTTTGGGGGAAGCGCACGTCCCCCCTTTAAGGCCGAGTCAGTTTCCAGAAAGAGTTGGAAGGCCGTACGAAGCTCGGCAGCCGTAAACAATCGTACCTGTTTGACAAAGTCTCGGACACGAAATGGTGGAATACCGATGGCCCGGCTCAACTCCCCTTCCGGGCTCCCACTGTCCAAGAGGGCACGGGCTTTCCACAGACGCCGATATTGCCAGATGAGAGCCCCTAACATGCGGAGCGGTTGCTCTCCGGCTTCTAAATTCCTCGCCACAATACGTAATGCTTCTCCAGTATTTTTGGCCCCAATCGCCCCGCTTAAATCGAACACCGAGGCCTCCGGTTGAGTGCCTCGATGCAATTCCACTTCGGCCGGACCTACCACCGTGCCTTTCGGCACCGACGCCGCCAGTTTTTCTAATTCTTGTTTGAGAAAATAGAGCGAGTGTGAAGACAGTTCCGCCAATAGGTGAATGGCATCTTCTTGGAGAGCGACACCAAGCTCCTCCGCCTGCGCTTCGATCCATCGAGGGACCTGGGCTGGTGGAAGGGCCCCACAGTCTACCGTGGTTGCATGTTTTTTAAGAGCTTGTGGAAATTTCAATCGATTATCAAGTTTGGGAGCCGTAAAGACCAGCGTGGTAGAATCGTTGGGGGCCGAACAATAGGGAATGATTCCTTCTCCTTCTCGGGCGGCAAGTTTGTCGGCGCCTTTCACCACCACCAGTCGTCGTTCCGCAAATACCGGCAATTCATTGGCACAGGTGAGAATATCGGAGGCCACACATTCATCGCCATAAAATACATCGTCATTAAACCCTTCCATCCCCTCTGTGCCGAGGACAGCAGCCTTGATCGTCCGTAGGGCGTGATCCCGTAAATAGTCTTCTTCGCCAACTAACAGATAGACCGGTGCAGGTGAGGTGCGTTTAAGGGACGAGTCGATTTCAGAAGCTTTCATACGTGCCACGCGATTGAGGACTACTCCGACGGGGTTGAGTTTGCCCCCTCATCGAATGCTCTGTCTTCACCAGGTTGACCTTGGGAAACATCTCGAGTCTCCAGGTACATCAAAAACCGGTCTGCGAGGTCACTCGCAATATACTCCCCGGCTTGCTCCACGGCACGACGTTGGAGCACTTGATTAAACTGTAAATCATTGGTGACAAAATATTCCGAGGAAGAAGTCGCCCGTTGACTCCAAACCACCTGCCTCGTCCGCATATCTTCCACCGATGCCGCAACGGTTACCACCGCGCGGCTCTCTGCCGTCTGCCGTTGCGAAAAAGTAATGGAGGGAAAGGTCACGGAGATAATAGAACTCTTTAACTGAAGATCCGCGGCTGCGGGTTCGGTGACGATGTTCGCGCCACTCCCTGCTTGAAACTCTCGTCGGAGAAACTCGGTATAATTTCGAGCCACATTGGCCTCAAAACTATTATTCTGCATCATCAATACGAGAAGACTCGGTGCGTTCGCTTGCAGCGCTTTGAGGCGCTCGGCCTCAGCCGAGTTACCCAGAAACGGACCGGGCCCTCCGGCCTGAAACTGATACCCGCAAGCCGAGAGTTGAAGCAGCAGTATTATAACGATGAAACAGTGACGCCTCATACCCTAAACACCTGGCAATGAGTTTCCTCTAGAACTTAGGTTTCCATTGATCACGGTGCACTTGATGTCTTCATCTAAACCACAAAGTTAACCAGTTTTTTAGGGACGTAGATGACTTTTCTGATGGGCTTGCCAGCTAACCATTCTGCAAGCTTTTCATCATCCTTGGCCATCTGCACCACTTGCTCCTCCGACCAATCGGCAGGCACCTCGATTTTGCTTCGGAGTTTCCCGTTCACTTGAAGAGGGATGGTTAATTCTTCACTGACTACCAGGTCAGGATTATACTCCGGCCAAGCTTGCTGGGAAACGGAAGGCGTTCGCCCGAGTCGTTCCCACAATTCTTCGGCGAAATGCGGAGCGAACGGGGACAGCAAGAGAACAAACGTCTCCAGAACTGTATGGGATCGTTGTTCGGCTTTCGTCAGTTCATTTGTAAAGACCATCATTTGCGAGATTGCTGTATTGAACCGAAGGTCTTCAATATCTTCCGTCACTTTTTTAATCGTTCGATGGAGCACCCGTTGCTGGTCTAAAGACGGTTCATCTTTTGTCACAGATGGATGAAGGGTTCCGTCCTCGGACACCATGAGTCGCCAGACACGGTCTAGAAACCTCGTAATTCCTTCCACACCTCTGGTACTCCAAGGCTTGGCGGATTCCAGGGGCCCCATAAACATTTCATACAACCGAACCGCATCGGCCCCGAATCGATCGATCATATCATCGGGATTCACGACGTTGCCTCGTGACTTCGACATCTTTTGATTATCTTCACCAAGAACGATGCCTTGATGGACCAACTTCATAAAGGGTTCGGGCGTACTGACAACCCCAATGTCGTAGAGAACCTTGTGCCAGAACCGGGCATACAATAAATGAAGCACCGCATGTTCTGCTCCCCCAATATAGAGATCCACCGGCATCCAATATCGTTCCTTGGCAGGATCGACAAGTGCCTGTTGATTTGAAGGATCAATAAATCGAAGGTAGTACCAACAGGACCCCGCCCATTGCGGCATAGTGTTGGTTTCACGCCGTGCAACCTTTCCACTGTGAGGATCCGTGGTCGTCACCCACTCGTCCAGATTTCCTAACGGACTCTCACCCGTTCCCGATGGTTTGAAGTTACTGGTTTCTGGCAGAAGGAGCGGCAACTGTTCCTCGGGCAGCGGTTGCGGTTGGTCATCCACCCAGACGAGTGGGAAGGGTTCTCCCCAATAACGTTGCCGGGCAAACAACCAATCTCTGAGTTTATAATTGATCGCTTTTCGCCCTTTTCCCTGAGATTCCAACCAATCCGTAATTTTCGGAATCGCCTCGGCCGGTGTTAAACCGTCAATCGAGAAGGTTCCATCGGGTGCGGTGGAATTGACCACCGTACCTCGTTCGATGTCGACATAAGCGGCCTCGTTGACCTGCCCTCCCGAGATGACTTCACGAATGGGAAGAGAAAAGGTGTTGGCAAATTCCCAATCGCGTTGGTCATGAGCCGGCACCGCCATAATGGCTCCCGTCCCGTAACTCATGAGGACATAATCCGCCACCCAAATCGGCAATCGCTCTCCATTCACCGGATTCACGGCATAGCCTCCTGTGAACCTCCCGGTTTTGGTCTTTTGTAAATCCTGCCGTTCCAAATCACTTTTTCGAGCGGAGGCATCTACATACTGCTCGACCAACTCTTTCTGCTCCGGAGAGGTCACCACTGACACCAAGTTATGTTCGGGAGCCAACACGAGATAGGTGGCGCCAAATAGGGTATCGGGCCTCGTGGTAAAAATCCGAATGTTCCCGGTATGGCCCTCAAGGCTAAATTCAGCCTCTGCTCCGACAGACCGACCAATCCAGTTTTTTTGCATAGAGAGGGTACTGGTCGGCCAATCCACCATATGAAGGTCTTCGAGTAATCGATCGGCATAGGCGGTAATCTTCAACACCCATTGCCGCATGGGTTTCCGGATAACCTCAAATCCTCCCACTTCACTGCGCCCATCAACGATTTCCTCATTTGCCAGAACTGTCCCTAGCTCCGGACACCAGTTCACCGGTACTTCGGAGACATAGGCCAATCCTTTCTCATAGAGTTTCAGAAATATCCATTGGGTCCAGCGATAATACGCAGGGTCCGTCGTACTGAGTTCCCGACTCCAGTCATAAGACAAACCCACGCGCTTCATTTGCCGTCGGAAGGTATTGATATTTCCCGCGGTCGTGATCTTCGGATGAATGCCCGTCTTCAGGGCATATTGCTCCGCCGGTAGACCAAAGGCATCCCATCCCATAGGATGTAACACGTTAAACCCTCGCATTCGTTTGTAGCGGGACACGATGTCTGTGGCCGTATAGCCCTCTAAATGCCCGACATGCAGACCTGATCCGGAGGGATAGGGAAACATGTCCAAGCAATAAAACTTGGGACGAGAAGATTCTTCAGTCACCCGAAAGGTGCCATGTTCCTCCCAATAGGCCTGCCATTTTGGTTCGATGTCCTGTGGATTATACGGCTTTGCCATTGCGCTTGTTGCCCTTCGTGATACTATGTGATGTCTCAGAATTATTGGTGCCGAGCGAATCTAACACAGACGACCAGGCCCGACAAGATTTGTCGCTTGGTGGTTTATTTCCCTTTGTACGTAGACCTGCGCCAAGAATGATGACTGAGAGGGCCATACGTATTCTATGTTGAATTGGTACCGCACTCATATCTTCCCACGGCTCATGGACTGGAGCCTAAACAGCAAACAGGTACAAACCTTACGGAAACAACTCCTTGCTCCACTACAAGGCACCTTATTAGAAATCGGTTTTGGCACTGGCCTGAACGTCCCGTTTTATCCGAATCGCGTGACATGGGTCACCGCGGTTGAACCGGAAAATATATTGCCTGAGAAAGTCACGGAACGAAGCATTGAAGCACCGATGCCTATAGAATTGGTTCGTGTCACGGCCGAACAGATGCCGTTCGAAGCCAACCGGTTTGATTGTGTTGTCAGTACCTTCACCCTTTGCACCATTCCCAATATCCTTGCCGCGTTACAAGAAATACGACGTGTCGTAAAACCCCAAGGACAATTCGTTTTTCTGGAACATGGACGCGGATCCGAAGCCAAACTCGTAAAGTGGCAAGATCGGTTGAACCCTCTTCAACAAGTGATCGGCTGCGGCTGCCATCTCAATCGTCCCATCGATACGATGATCCAGGAGGCGGGTTTCCACCTGGATCAACTTGACCGGTTTCAATTAACCGGAGCTCCCAAAATTGCCGCACAAATGTACCAAGGTACGGCTTCACCCGCGAAATAATGGGATGACCGACGGCATCTATTATTCTCTTCCCCTCTCAAGCCGTCCCTCCCATCAGAAATGAGAATGACTCAATGGCTGGGAATGTTCCCGTGGACTCCGGCGGCAGTTGTGAACTGGATTTCGACCGGTGTAACACATACCGAATGCCGAATTCCTGGGCCGCCGCCAAACATCCCTCATCATCATCAATATACAATGTTCGAACGGGATCGAACCCCAACTTCTCCTGACAGCCTTTCCAAAACTGTGCATGCATTTTTAAGGAGCCGACATCAAACGCCGAGATAATTCGAGGGATATACTGGCACAGGTTCGTTTTGGTCGTTTTGATGGCAATGTTCAGCGGGTGCGCATTTGTCACAATGGTCATGTCTTTCTTGGATTCTTCCAGCCATTGCAGAAAGGCTTCCGCGTCAGGAAGAAACCCGATCATGCCATCCAATTCTTTGGTGAGGGCAACCACATCCAGATGGAGGGTTCGTGACCAATATTGAAGATCAGCCCAATCCAATGTCCCTTCAACCGCCCGATACCGTGCCAGTAATTCCTTTCGAGCCTGCTCAAGGTCTAGTCCTTGTTGATCGGCGTAGCGTTGAGGCAACGCCTCTTCAAAAAAATTGTTATCAAAATGCCGATCTAATAACGTTCCATCCATATCGAGTAGGACGGTATCAATCGATGACCAATCTAGGAGCTTATTCTTCTCTCCAGCCACACAGCTCTCCTTCCTCTATTCGTCAAGATTGCAAGCTCTCAGTATAGCGGAAGGGTTCGCCCAGGAGCTCTAGATTTTACAAATCGCTCCAGCGGCTTTCATCTTTGACTGGCCCCGTGCAATCCCTTCTTCAATCCAGGTATATTAACCTGTTGACCAAGAAACGAGCGAATCTACCATGCCACATTACCCATTATTGGTTCCTACAAGATGAAAACTCCCTTGATCGGCATCATTGGTCGACCGAATGTCGGCAAATCGACCCTGTTTAACCGTATTCTCGGTACCCGTCGGGCCATTGTCGATGATGTTCCAGGCGTCACGCGCGACCGTCACTATGCCGAGGGTCTCTACCAAGGACGTCCCTTTCGGCTCGTGGATACCGGCGGTCTCGACCCAACATCAAAGGAAGAAATGTTGGCATTAATCCGCACACAAGCCAATGTGGCCATGGCAGAATCCGATGTTCTCATCATGGTGATGGATGGCAGGGCTGGTCTTACCCCAGCCGACGAAGAAATTGTGACCGCATTGCGTGGCATCTCCAAACCTGTGTACTTTGCCATTAATAAAATCGATACTCCCAAAAGTGACCCCTTGGTTGCTGACTTCTTTCGTCTCGGTCAAGACACGCTCTATCCAATATCTGCGGAACATGGTATCGGAGTCGATGAACTTCTGGAAGCGGCTATTTTTCCTCATGCGCTCCCGCAGTCGGAAGACCAACCCCCATCCACTTTCCCCCGCATTGCAATCGTCGGCCGACCGAATGTCGGGAAATCCACGCTTCTGAATACCTTATTTGGAGAGGAACGCATGGTTGTGAGCGACCTTCCAGGTACGACGAGGGACTCGGTCGATACCTTGGTTGCCTATGAAGGACGCTCGTACCTATTCACGGATACGGCAGGAATTCGTCGTCGTGGACGTATTGATCGAGGAATAGAAGGGTATAGTGTCGCCCGCTCCCTTCGCGCCTTAGGTCGTTCGGACCTAGCCCTTCTCCTTCTTGATGGCGAAGAAGGTATTACCGAACAAGATACCAAAATTGCGGGTCTGATTATTAAGCAAGGTCGCGGCTGTCTTGTGTTAGTCAATAAATGGGATATCCGGGCACATCAAGCAGGAGCCCTCCAACAATTCACACAGGACTTTACACGTCGTATGCCTTTTTTATCTTGGGCCCCCGTTGAATATGGGTCCGCCATGAGTCCCAAACTGCCCGGGAAGCTCTATCCGATGATTGATCATGCCATGTCGACCTTTTCCTCGCGGGTTTCGACCAGCCAACTTAATCAATTTCTCCAAACGCTGTTAGAAGAAAACCCTCTTCCTGTACGGAAGGGAAAACCGGTGAAACCCACCAAATCGGTGTTCGGAACACAAGTTGCAACCTGCCCACCCGTGTTTGCTCTTTTTGTCGGGCATCCTCGAGATGTAGGGAAAGCGTATATCCGTTTCCTGGAAAATCGACTTCGGGCGGAATACGATTTTTATGGTTGTCCCGTTCAAGTCATGATTAAACAAAAGTAATGGGATAGAAACTTATCTTCCTCCTCTATTCTCCCGAATGAACAAGATTTTTACCTTCTTCATAAAGTGTGAGGTAGAGGCCTCAAGTGTATACCCTTTACTACATCATTGAGGTATTGGTAATCGCAGGAGTCTTCCTACTTAACCCATTCCCAATGTTCTCAGGAGAATTTTAAGGGTTTTATTAAAAATATCTTAGGCACGATACTTGCCTTTTTTCCGACCGAAATTTAATCCTCGACTCGTGTTATGCCCCTCGCAACTCGAAGGCAACACGATAAGAGAGCCTTGTACCGCTACCGGTATCTCCTTCATCGCTGTTCATTTTCTAGAGAGTGGGAGAGTCCTCGTGCTAAATGATTTACCACGTCTTGAGAAACAGCAAGGGGATCAAGCCTCTCCCTTATCTCTCGCTCCTTCAGGCCTTGTTGTCTTTTCCCCCACCATGCAGTTGCTCTATCAAAACCGTCAGGCTCAATACCTTTCAGGCCTAATCAAGGCCAGTACGCCTGCGTCTGGCTCTCCTCTGACTAAAGCCTTTCAAGACCTAAGCGAAGAAATCCTAACTGGGTTACAGCGTCATCCATCCACCACGCAACCCCTTGAAAAAAAATGCGTCATGGTTATCGATGCCTTTACGATCTTATTCCAAGGAATTGGTATTCCTCACAAGCAGAAGTTTTCCGAGTCCCGAATCATCATACGATTTTCTACCAAGAAACAAGTTACTGAGAGAAGAGGCTCCTAGCTGACATTTCCTACCCACCTGCCTACTCTCATCGGAAGTTCTTCGATTCCTTGACACCCTTCAACCTCCATGTTAATCGCAATAGAAGCCGTGGTATGATCCCCCTCAACCAGCAACCTCGGTATCGCCTTTATTATTGATTTTTTTTGCCTCGTGGCTTCACGTCGGAGTGATCATGTCTTACTCTCATTTCAAACATTGGCTAGGACGTTCTAGTTTTCTATTCCTACTCTTGTGTTTCCTCCCTCCGAGTTGGGCCAATCCGCCTCTTCCGGAAACGTCACAGCCCTTGCCGTCTCAGGTTGAGGATGCAAGCGGACCTCAAGCTGCAACCTCTACCAGTGAGGAACCCTCGGGTGAAATCACTCCCCTTCCCGCGTCTGAATCAGACTCCTCTTCTATGGAGGACACAACTTCGGCATCCCTGCCATCCGAACCCGAGCTTGTGGATGATTTGGAAGAGCCCGAAGAGGTGACTCCGGTCGAACCATTAAATTATGTCAAGCTGACTGGCCGTATCTGGAGAGTCAAGTCTGGATTTGTCTTCGCACGAACACCGGTCGGGACACTGACACTGTTTTCAAAGAAGGGGCTCAAGTCAGTGAAGGGTGCTCAAAAGGTTACGGTATGGACACACGATAGTAATGTTGTCGTCGATTTTCACAAGAAAAAAGACCCCACGCCCTTACGCCGATTTATTACAGGCACACCAACGCGTGCATCCGCCTCGGATACCTCTCTCCAACTCTGGACCCCCGAAGGCCCCTACGTGGTACCGTCCCCCCTACCGAAGGGGAAAATGAAGGGGATCAAAGAAGGAGTCCCCGTGACCCTTCAACTCAATAAGGCGAAGGAAATTGTGGGTACGCCAACCATCAATGTCGACATTCAAATTTCTAAAGCTACTTCTCCACGACCCGATAGCAAATTAAAACTTGATGGGAAAGTTCTACGCGTGAAGGCAGGCTTTGCATTCGTCGAAACACCCATTGGCATCCTTCTGCTAAGCAAGAACACTGGTTTCAGGAATCCCAAGAAGGGGCAATCGGTCTCGGTGTGGATGGATGAAACGTATCTGGTCATTGACGTTCGGCCAAAGGAAGGACAGGACCTGGCCCATCGCTTTATTACCAGTAAGGTTGTGTATGCCACCGATGCCAAGCAAGAAATAAAACTTTGGACTCCCGAAGGGGAAAAAACCATGCCCCTGCCTCCAACCAAGAAACGAAAACGCTCCTTTAAATCAGGGACCCCTATCACTGTCCATCTCAATAAGGACGGTCATATTCTCGACGTTCGGAAAGCCAGTTAACCCTGATGCCTCCTTGAGAGTTCACCTGCCGTCTTGGCTCTCTGGTCTCTTGCCTGTCCAAGGTTTCACCTAGCTATCTTATGAGCACGTCCTACCAGAATGCGAACCGGATCTTCCTAACATTCTCACCTTCCCTACTTGACCTGAGTGACTAAATTATAGACACTGGGCTCTCTAAGAAGCTGATGCGGTCCTGTCTCGATCAGAACATCGTTCTGCGCATACCGGTTGAAGGACTTCAATGATTCATTCAATTCCGTAATGACAAGGAGGCAAGAATGCTCAAAAACCTTTTATTCGTTATGATCACGGGACTTTTGCTCACCGGCTGCGCCGGCATGCAAGAGCAGTCCTCAAACAAATCAGGTCCATCCGCGAAAACCAGTCCTTCCGACGGCTATTCTCTTCATGTCGTGGCACCCCACAAAATGGATGATGGCTCCATCGGAGGACCATACCACCATTATTGTAAGCCCCACTCACCAACCATCATTCAATGTTTACTCTACGAATCCACTCAAGCCAATGCCTTGCTGGTCGGTGTGGAGTATTTTGTGGCCAAATCGGTCGCTCGTGATGCCGTCTCCTTTGAAACGTGGAATAAGTTTTATCATGACCATGATGTTGAGATAAAAACCGGTCGGGTTCAGGTTCTCGATCTACCCCCAGATGAGGTCAAGAAGGTCGCGGCTGCCGCGGCTCAAACCGATGGGATTATCTTCCATCTCTGGCCCAAAGACGCCCGAGCACCTACTGGGGTTGTCGGACACCCTCAATCTGTCGGACATAAGTATCGAACGGAATAATTATCCACTTGCCCCTAGGCAGGGGATAAGACGTTGATAATCTATCCCCTGCCTGAGCGCCCCTGCTTCTTTTTCCCGTCCATTATCCGTCTCTCCAGCACCCCTTCTTGACATGGCTATATGGGGAATCCTACACTTTCTATAAGACTTATGAATTCTCCTACAAAGTGCGGTCCACCAGATGGCCCTCTCCCTTTCCCTTACAAAGGGAACCCTTCTTTCTCGTTTGACCAGCTCTATCGCGATCATGTGGATACCATTTATCGGTTAGCACAACGAATGTGTCACCATCAGGATGATGCACGAGACGTCGTCCAAGAAACTTTTCTCAACGCCTTTCGAAAGTTCTCGCAGTTCCGTGGGGAGGCCCAAGTCTCAACCTGGCTCTATACGATTGCCACCCGCGCATGCCTGCGTATGCGCCGACTCCGAAGTGGGGAACCCGGACGAAAGGTTTCCTTAGAGCAAGACCCTTCTACCTCGGATGGAACCTTTCGCTTACAAGTCCCTATCCAAGGCCTATCCCCCGAACAAGCTTTGGAGAAAAAAGAAATTCGAAAGGCGTTACAGGCAGCCATCCAGAAACTTCCTGATAAGTATCGGGTGATCCTCGTCCTGCGAGATATGGAAGGACTCTCGACAAAACAAGTCGGTAAGATTTTGAAACTACAAGACCGTGCCGTAAAGTCACGCCTTCATCGGGCACGTGCGTTTGTCAAGCAAGAACTGAATACTCTTGGGGTTCCGGGAATTTCTCCCATCCCCTTCAGTAAAAAAACCGCCTAGTCTATTCCAACCCACGTTGCGACGCTCTCCTCTCATGAACGGTCCCCTATTTCACTCTGCTTCGAGTGGAATTTTTTCAATCCCCTACGGTACAATTATCGTATGAGACGCATGAACACATTCCATCGAAGGTTAGGCCTTGTCTTGGCCTGTTGGCTTGTGGTCTCTCTTCCTCCAGCCCTATTTGGAAACCCTCACTTGCGACTCTGCAGGAACACGACCTCTCCCAAGAAGAAACCATACATATTTCTATAGCCGCCCGTTCATTCCAACCGTCGTCAGCCCCTCTTCATGTTGGAAAAACCACGAGGCTCGTGTTTCACAATCAGGATGCTGAATTACATGCGGTCGTCCCCGTAGGTCTCTTGGCAGGACTCCATCTTAATATTCGAGGAAACGGTGCGCCGGAATTTGATGAGCAAGGATTTAAACGAGTCATCATACCGTCACAGGGGACAGCTGAATTACGATTTATCCCCGTTCGGACAGGAATTTTTCCCTACTATTGCGATATGCCGGGACATCAGATGAGTGCAACCTTTGTGGTGGAATAGTCCTCCGACCCTCCCCCTAGCCACTCAAGAACGTGTGGTATGGCAAGGGTACCCATCTTGGACTGACCATGCCCTTTTATTTTTTTTCATGGGTATTGCCTCAGTACGCACTATCTTCGCGATCCAGGTGGGTGAATGGACAACCGTCACACTGTATTGTTTTGCAATCGTTTTTTTTTCGTCTATCGCTATTTTCTTTCACTATGTGGACTTTTACCATATCAGCTCACAACGAGTCCGAGTGCTCTCAGGCTATCGAACCAGACGAACCTCTGAGCTATTATTGGATCATCTGAAAGCTGTTCATGTGCGAAGAGAATTGTTTAATGATTGGTTTAACTTAGGGTCGGTTGAATTTGAGCCGGAGACACAGGGAGATCATCAACCTGCGACGATCACTTTGAAGGGAATTCCAGATCCGGAGGTCTTAAAGCTTAAGGTCGATATCCTGGCAGGGCTTCCCAGACACGAACCCCTAACTTAATTTCTCATCTCATTATGAGACAAATTATATTCCTTCTTATTGTTCAGGCCACCCTTCTGGGACAGGTCTATGCCGGAGAGACACCTTCAGGAGATGCCCTCCGAGGAAAACCAATCTTTGTCGACCGCTGTGCCTCTTGTCATGGACTCACGGGAAATGGAGACGGCCCACGAGCCCCCTTTCTCTCACCACATCCTGGAAACTTAATATCAGCGGCTACCTCCATTAAATCCGATGAAGAACTCCTGGCGATCATAGCCGACGGAAAACCTCGCACCGCCATGCCTCCATGGAAAGACCTCCTCACTTACCAACAACTGCGTGATGTCCTCGCCTACATACGAAGTCTGGTCCATTTTAACCCTGAGTCTTCGACACCTCCTCCTCCCAATCAATCTCGATGATTCCAGATCGGGTCACCGTCCTAGCCATTGCATTCGAAAATCTTGACAGGTTCGAAGGTAGGCCTCTAACCATTCCTCTTGAAACCATTGAAGATCCCAAGGTAGGGGCAATAACATGTGCTCGTATTCTTGTTTCACGATGTACACCTCCCCATACTCTTCCTGTTGTTCCTCTGTTCTGAGGCGCCGGGTCAGGCGGGAATACATCATTCCCTCAAAATCGTCTAACAGATCAATCGATTGGCCATCGAGACCCCGATAGAGACGACCATCCGTACAAGCCCCTTCCTTCTGGATAATTCCGGGGTAGGGTCGGTCTTTCACGGAAAATCGACCACAGTTCTCCAGCCTTGCGTCCACATACGGAAAAGCTCGTCCGAGCAGAGTGGTAACCACCTCTGGAATCATGAGTGTGCCATAGGTAAACACCTGCCATTCTGTCTTCACGATTGACGCCTCTTTATCCGTAACTCGTTATATTTAAAGAAGTTACTCAGCAGGCCTCTCATATTCCTCACAGAAGCAGACAATCCGTTTTTTCATGCTTTTTTTCATAAAACAGGTAACATTATAGGTTGAACGGTTTGCGGAGCAATAGACTGAGACCTACCCGATCCACCTTTCTCCCTTTCAAAAAGTGGTCTCGGTATGGGTTCCTCCTTTTTTGAATCATGTCACACTGCGGAGGCATAGATGGAAGTCACTGAGACCCTGCGTCTAAAGGTAGCTGAGGCCACACAACAAGACGTTGGAAAGGGACTCATCCGTATTGGACAAAAGCAAATTGAACAGCTGGGACTCGGTCAGGGCGACATTGTGGAGGTCACAGGAACCAAAGTCACCACCGCCTTTGTGATTCCTGGTTATACTGAGGATGAAGGGCTCGATATCGTTCGACTCGATGGTTTGGTCCGAGGGAATGCTGGGGCCGGTATCGGGGACATGATTAAAATTAAAAAAGCCCACTGGCAAGAGGCCCAAAAAATCGTCCTGGCTCCCGCCAAAGAGGGAATTCGAATCGCGGGATCAGGAGATAGTTTAAAACCCACCCTGCTGTATCGCCCTCTCGTCAAGGGAGACATCATTTCAACCAGCGTCTTTAAACAGCCGCGGCAGGCCTTCCCTTCCGAACTTTTCTCGGATGAATTTTTCCGGGGACTCATGGAATCCCCGGCATTTGGACTCATGGAAATCCGACTCCTCGTTACCGCCACCGTTCCACAGGGAATTGTCCGTGTCACAGAGGCCTCTGAGATCGAACTCGTGCCGGATGCCCAAGGTGGAAAAGATCGGCAACACCGACAAATTTCCTATGACGACCTTGGCGGCATCAAGGGTGTCGTCCAGAAGGTTCGAGAGATGGTTGAGTTGCCATTGAAACATCCTGAACTCTTTGACCGCCTCGGAATCGATCCGCCTAAAGGGGTCTTGCTCTATGGCCCCCCTGGGACAGGTAAAACCCTCCTCGCCAAAGCCGTCGCGCAAGAATCTCAAGCACACTTTACCGCGATAAACGGCCCCGAGATTATGGGAAAAATGTACGGCGAGTCCGAGCAACGGTTACGACAAATATTTATCGATGCGGAGAAGCATGCACCCGCGATCATCTTCATCGATGAATTGGACTCGATCGCGCCCAAACGTACGGATGTCACCGGAGAAGTCGAACGACGGATCGTTGCACAGCTCTTGACCCTGATGGATGGTCTGAAGGCGAGACAACATGTCATGGTGATCGGGGCCACGAACCTTCTGGATTCCATCGACCCCGCCTTACGTCGCCCAGGACGATTCGATCGAGAAATTGAAATCCGAATTCCCGATCAAGGTGGACGGCTCGAAATCCTTCAAATACATACCAGGGGCATGCCTCTGGCCCAGAATGTCGACATTGAAAAGCTGGCCGAAGTGACCTATGGCTATACGGGGTCCGACCTTGCTGCTCTCGCACGCGAAGCTGCGCTGGCCACACTAAGACGGGTCTTGCCGACAATCACCATAGAAAATAATTCAATTCCTGCTGAAGTGTTAGAACAACTCTCTGTCACGTCAGACGATTTTGAACAAGGCTTGAAGGAAGTGCAGCCTTCAGCCCTTCGCGAAATCGTCGTGGAACTTCCAAATATCACCTGGTCCGACATTGGCGGACTCCATCAGGTCAGACAGTCTCTGCATGAAATGGTAGAGATCCCCTTGAAACAACCGGAAACCTTCGCTCGTCTTGGTATCCGAGCACCAAAAGGTTTACTCCTCTATGGTCCCCCGGGAACCGGAAAAACCATGGTCGCTAAAGCGGTCGCCAATCAAGCGGGTGCCAATTTTCTAGCAGTGAAAGGAAGCTCTCTGCTCTCGAAATGGTATGGAGAATCAGAAAAGAAAGTGGCAGAATTTTTTCGTCGCGCCCGTCAAGTGGCTCCGACCATTCTCTTTTTTGATGAACTAGATTCTCTGGCTCCGGCCCGAGGGAGTACCCTTGGGGAACCCCAAGTCACGGAACGCGTTGTGAATCAACTCTTAGCGGAGTTAGATGGCATGGAAGAACTACATAATGTCTTAATTCTTGGTGCCACCAATCGACCGGATATGATTGAACCGGCTCTCTTGCGTCCAGGTCGGTTGGATCAATTGATTTATGTTCCGGTTCCGAATTTGGAAGCAAGAGTCGAGATTTTCCGTGCGCAAACGACCAACATGTCGTTAGGTCCGGATGTCTCGCTGGAGCATTTTGCCGAACTCACCACACGCTACACCGGAGCAGATATTGCCGGAGTGTGTCTGCAGGCTGGCATCAATGCTCTCCGAGAGAACGAAAATGCTCAAACCGTCTCGAAGCAACATTTTCTTCAGTCCATTCAGGACACCATACCTTCGGTAACCGAACAGATGGAACGAACTTACGAAAAGCTGGCCAAAACCATAAAACAAGAATCCCATGGCATTGGGTTTCAGGTTACCGAACCACGCCCCTAACCAATAAAACGAGGGACGGCCACACAAGAAGCATCCCTCGTTCAATCATGACAAATTTTATTGGATGGTTTCCTTACTTCAAGACCTTTTCTAACAGTCCTCTGACGACGTCCCCACCTTGACGTTGAGCGAACGAAAGCACCTCTGGAACAAATTTTCCAATCATGCTGGTATCAAGCCCTAATTGTGAAAACCCTCCCGCCAAACTTGCCAAACTCCCAAGACTTCCCAGATTGCCGGACTCACCTCCAAGAGAGGAAGCGATCCCTCCAATAGCCCCCATCACTCCACCTCCACCCGAACTGGGGTCTGGAGCAGCCCCGATGAGGTTCGTGACTCCGGGAAGCTTCGAGGTGATTTGCTGAAATTCCCCGTCACCAAGTTGTTCCTTTGCCATTTTAAAAAGGAGGCCGGCCCCTCCCTTGGCTTGCCCTTCCTCTACACCAAGGCTATTGACTAACTGTTGTATGAGCTCCATCGTTCTCCTCCTTCTTTGATTTGACGGTTCAGTTTTAGCGGCCCTTAGATGAGGGGCGACATCGAGAATTACGTATAATGCGGCAATTCCTCAAACTTAAAGAAGGGACACACGGCCTGTCAAATAAAGCACTTATGCCTTTTTACATCGACCAAATTTGACTTTTGAAGGAAGGTAATCTTTCAGAGTTTCCCCCTAGCCCGTTACCTCCTCCCCATGGTACAGTATGGTTTTTCTTATTTGGAATCTTGTTTTGATGAAGCTTTATTGAGATGGAGGATTAGGAGAATGTTTGGTCAATCTGTTTTACTACATCACCGAGTTCGTAAGATACCAATACTCCTCAGCCTGTGTGTTGTGCTCTTTGGGTCGATGCCTCTACTTGAAACATCCGTATTTGCAAAATCCAAAAAACCTTCTGGGATGGCCACCACGGCCCTGAATTATATTCAAGGTCTGAAGACCGGCGACAAAGTCGCGGTTGGACAATTGGACTTTGCCTGTCAGTATCAGCTCGTGTCTGCAAGCCAAGGTGCCGTCACCTCCCTTCCCGATAAGTCTTCACCTGTCTATCAAGACTGTTGGAAACCCATTCAACAATTTCATGAGGAGTCGGTAGACCAAAAAGCTCGCGGCATGGAGCTACTTTGGCCGGGAAAGGAAAAACTCGTCTTTCTCGGAAAAGACTTTAAACGCCAACATTATTATCCCTCAGTATTTGTGTCAGAGAATCTCAAGGAATCTTCAGCCGGGGGCGGGTTTACGGTCAAAGTCGAAAAAGAAACCGCCTTACCACCTGCCTCGTTCCGTCTTCGCCCTGGTGGAGACATTGTGGCCACTCCGGCCAAACTCATCCAAACCTTGGTGACGTATAAAGATCCAATTCATGCACCCGTGTCCTATGAAGATGGAAAATATCGATGGGAAATGCCATTTCCCCCTCCCAGAGTTCCTCTGAAAACGATCACCCTGAAATGGGTGGTATTATCGAATTTGAAAAAGCTTGGGTTTCCAAAAGATTCAGCGGTCGTCAATATCCCCGTCGCTGAAGCCCAAGCCAATATGCCGGCCATTCCCCATGTTGCCGACAAGAGCGGTTTGGTACCGGATACCGCGACCTGGTGGGGTCCCAAAGATTCGCCCGATATCCTCATGGCCGCAATTGGTCGTGCATCGCAATTACCCGATTTGAATGATCGCGTCGGATTGCTTAACCGCGTGCTTCTTGTTGATCCCTTCCAGGCAGAAGCGCTCACGGCCCTGTCTCGAGATCTCTACCAAGCCATCATGGATGATGGAGCTACGACCCTTCCCGTCAAGATTTCGGATAAGACCTTGGAAAATAGGTTTTTAGAATTTTATTGGGATACCTATGCCCAACAGGAACGAATGGATATTTCGCTGGGGATGGAAATGGGCGGATTTTCAAAACCGACGACAGCGGATTATTTATTTCGAATGATTCCCGCTATGGAAAAACTCGTGAAACTGAGGCCAGACGATCTGGAAAATCGTTTTCGACTTGGGATCGCCTACCGCTGGAACCTTGACCAGCTCGTTGCGATTAAAACCCACGAAGCCTTAGTCAAAGCCTTGCCGCCTGAGCGTGGGGCGTTGCGAGCCAGAGCGTTGCTTGAATCAGCCTGGTCTAAAATAACCATGGTGGCCTTCAACCGGAGACTTGATAATCCAATCATCCGTGAAGCTCACCAGCAGGCTGCTGAAGCCTTTACGCTCAGCCCCAAGCCCTTAAACAAGTTTGTGGCGGAATACACCATGGCCTATAGTCTCGTGTTTGCGCCAGATCGAGATAATAAGGCCATCTTGGACCATTTAACCAAGGCCAAAGAATGGTATTTCAAAGTCCAAGGAAGTTCGCCCGAATCCTGGCGGGTTTTGGTAGAAAATGAGACCTTGAAGCCTCTCATTGATGCCAATCCATCATTCAAACACCTGGTGGCGGCACGATAGAAGCTTAGTGGTCGCACTTCCTTATTTCATGGAAGCGAGTTCTAAAAAATACTGGTGAAACGCATGCATTCCGCGTGAAGCCTGTCCCCAGTCAAAACATTCGTTCGGAGCATGATACCCATGCTCCGGCAAGCTAAGTCCCATGAAAAGAATGGGGACCTTCCAGGCTCGCTGTAATTGCACGGCAGCTCCGATCGATCCCCCTTCCCGAATAAACGCCGGTTCCTTTCCAAATCCAACCCGACTGGCCCGACAAGCGGCTTCGACATAGGGCCCTGACGACACACTCAAAAAGGGCTCCAACATGCCATCCACCTCCACACGGATGTCCGGGTTTCGAGAGGCCACAAACCGCTTAAGGAGAGCAAATACTTTTTTAGGTTGTTGGTTGGGAACCAATCGCATGCTAACTTTGAGCTCTCCCTGTGCTGGCACAACCGTCTTCACTCCCGGTCCTGAATACCCTCCCACTAATCCGTGGACTTCAAAGGTAGGTTGTCCCCAAATCCTCCGCAGGACTTCCTCGGAATTTTTGGTTCTCATGCTACGAAACCCATAAGCCCTCATAAATCGCGTGACGTTAAATCCTGACTTGAGAAAATTTTTCACCTCTGATTTGGTCAGTCCCTTTGCCTCCTCATAGATTCCAGGAATTTTCACACGTCCTGTACGTGCATCGACACAAGCCGTCGCGACATCCATGAGTTCTGCCAAGGGATTTCGTGCCGCCCCACCGGTTACACCGGAGTGGGCACCGACGGTCCCTGTTTGCAAGGTCATCCTGACCCCCAGCAACCCACGCAGCCCATACGGCATGGCTGGACGATGTTTCGATATCCAAATGGTATCCGAAACTAACACCGAATCGGGTTTCGGAACCTCACGAGACTTCGTTAAAGCCTTGCTAAAATTGGGACTTCCTATTTCTTCCTCGAGTTCCCAAAGAAACCGGATGTTCAGCGGAACCCCTTCCTGCATCGCATAACGGGCAGCTAGAAGGGCGGAGAGAGCTGGGCCTTTATCGTCCGTCGTACCTCTCCCATGATACACATCTCCTCTCTTCTTAAAGGTAAAAGGCGACTGCCGCCATTCGGGCTCCTGAGCAGGCTGAACATCCAGATGGTTATAAATCGTAAGGGTCGGATGAGACTTCCCAGTGGTCCAACCTCCTGAGACAACCGGAGCACCTCCGGTCTCAACAATTTTAGCGTCAGCGCCATATGCACGAAGGTATTGTGCTCCAAGGGAAGCCATTCGGCGTAAGTCCTGTTTCTTGGTTGGATCCATACTAATAGACGGAATTTCTACCATCTCGGCCAATTTGTCCTCAAAGGACCGTCGTACGCCCTGAATATAGGTTTGTATCCCTTTGGACTTTCCTTTCATGTCACACTCCTTACCAAAGATGAACCACAATAATAAATGTTGGCCGGTATTATAGACAGGGAAGACCTGACAAGAAACTGGAAAGTCTCTCGATGCTCCTCCCTCATGGTGATACAATAAGAAACATGCGAAGGCATCAAAAATTTTATGGAGTCAAGACAAACCGATGACCTGGTCTTCATGTATTCATCTTCTATTCGTCCTGATGCTCGGACTACTCCTGAGCGGAGAACCTGCACAAGCCGAAGACCCTATTCCTATCCAACAGATACTTGAAGACCCGGAAGAATTTCATCTCTCCAACGTGTTTTTCCAAGGCACCGCTCAAGAGGTCAAAGCCATCGACCCCTATAAAATTTCTTCCGGTGACGCCTGCTACGGCGCCTATTCCTTTGACCTTCAAGATGCTAGCGGCACCATCCCCATTCTCGTTCTCGGATTTTGTGGAACACCGATGCTTCGGCCTCCACCCTTCACTGATGGAGAAAAGTTGCTGGTCCATGCACATATCCATGCCCCTGGGCATTCAGGATATGTCAGGGACATGCAGGGTTCACCCATTCCCAATTGGCCCCCGACCACCGTCCAGGCAATTGCCAGTCAGATTGAATTTGAGAAAGAAGACTGATACACCTCTCACGAATCTCCGGACATACACCTGAAGAGTTCTCATGCCGACACTTACTGCTCCATCCCTCCCTCAACCCCTTCACATTGGCTGGATAGGAACGGGCGTAATGGGCCATGCGATGTGTGGTCACCTGCTTCGTCATGGATATTCGGTCACCGTCTTTAGCCGAACAAAGGCAAAGGCTCAGCGTTTACTCGACCAAGGCGCTCAATGGGCTGACTCCCCAAAGTCTATCGCCCAAACATCCAATGTCATTGTCACGATGGTGGGATATCCTCAAGATGTCAAAGAGGTGTATTTAGGAGAAAAAGGCCTTATTCATGAGTCCCTCCCTCATCACATTCTTGTGGATATGACCACCTCCTCACCCAATCTTGCAAAAGAAATTTACCAAGCGGGGAAACAACAGCAAGTGAGCTGTGTCGACGCACCAGTCTCTGGGGGTGATGTGGGAGCCAGAAACGGCAGTCTTTCCATTATGGCCGGTGGGGATGAGGACGTCGTGGCAGCGTTACGGCCCCTCTTTGAAAAGCTTGGGAAGAAGATAACCTTTCAGGGAAAGGCCGGATCGGGTCAGCATACGAAACTCTGCAATCAAATCGTTATTGCCGGAACCATGATCGGTGTGTGTGAAAGTCTGCTCTATGGTTACAAGGCAGGATTGCAATTGGAAACCATGTTGGAATCGATTCGAGGTGGGGCGGCAGCCTGCTGGACCTTAGACAACCTTGCACCTAGAATACTCCAACGCGATTTTGAGCCAGGGTTTTTCATTGAACACTTTGTGAAAGACATGGGCATCGTTCTCGAAGAAGCCGCCCGGCGTGAACTCTCCCTGCCCGGATTAACCCTGGTTCATCAACTCTACCAATCACTTCAGGCCAATGGGCACGGACGATCCGGAATCCAGGCGCTCATACGAGCCCTTGAGGATCTCTCAAAGACAACAATAACCCCGTAATCCTCAGTTCTTCTTAACAGCAAAGGGCTAAACTTAGGCTCGAATGAATTATTGGTTTTCCATTTTCTGAAATAAAAACAAGCGGTAGGATTTGTATTTCGCGAAATTAGCACCATTTCGCTTGCCGGAAAAATGCTTCTTTTCATTTTTCTCAATCTTGGCGCGAAACTTCCACAACACAAATTTCATCAGCCAGGGATGGCTGGCTTGCAGTCTGGCCCTGAGTAATTCATAAGCTGGCTTGAGGCATTGCTGATAGGCGTCGTTCAGCACATCAAAAGTCGGAGCGATATTGAGAGTAATATCCTTTTCTTCTAATTTCTTAAACGGAGAATTCGTAAAGGTATCGTAAAAAATGTTTAAATGATGCCCACCACCGATTGGGCTTTGGCCGTCAGGCGTCATTTTAAACACATCGGTAATGAGGATATACCCATTCTCATTGAGAACTGACGCAGACATTTTCATCCCTGCCTCAGCCGGATGAATAAAGAGAAAACTTTCGCTAAAGAGAATCAGGTCATATTTCTGGTCCGTCTTCAGATGCTCATACCGGCATTCATAGATGGTTGACTGATCACCAAGCTTTTCTCTAGCAGCCTTGGTCAGATGAGGATTGGGAGATACACAGTCTACCTGATACCCTCGATCAAGTAATTTCCTCGCCGTATGACCCGTTCCACAGCCTACATCTAATATCCGTTTCACCCCTTGAGGAATCGTGGAGATCAAGAGTTCCGTATATTGCGCTTGGGCTTTGGGCAGGTTTTGAATCTCAACGGTTAAGTCATCCGTCCAGTACCCATAATGCAGGTCTTCCATCTTCAGGGCAAATCTACCGAAAATAAGTCCCATGGCCAAACCGAATTCACGTGATGGCAGGGCGTCTTGTGTTCCCATTTTTTACCTTTCACAAATGCGAGGCCAGTTGACCGGTAGTATACATATAGAAGAGGAAATGGCAAAAGAACTCAACTGACTTCCTCTCGATCAAGCAAAGTCAGTATGTAGCACAAAACCCAGGAGTTCATCAACGAATTCGTCCTGTTACTACCTACGTAGGCTTGGGAGCATGCCCAAGAAGACCGCGAAAGAAATTTTTACTGGAAATAAAATGGCACGGGCGAAAAAGTGATGAGAAAAATGACAAGGGCCGCCCAACCGACCCATCTTCGTCGTGGCCCCAAGGGCTCATCTGGATCCGAGACAGGTGGATGGGCAAATCCCAGCAATCCGGCAATCCCTGCCCAGAGAAACCATCCCGGCCACCCGACCCATCCTAAAAAAAGCAAGATAGGAACCATGGTCAAAGCTATGGTTCTTTGTCGGTTTCCCCATAGAGCATAGGCAACATGTCCCCCATCAAATTGCCCAATCGGGATAAGATTCAAAGAGGTAATGAATAATCCAAACCAAGCGGCCACTCCGATGGGATCTAGAAGAATATCGATTCGCGCTGGCACCGGACCGATTATCAACCAGGACATAAACTGTAGTAACAACGGTTCACCCAAATGCAACCCATACGTCCCTTCGGTTGGAACAAGCCTTGAGCGATACAATCCAATAGCCAAGGCCACCACCGCGACCACAAAACCAGCAATGGGTCCGGCCACTCCAATATCAAAGAGCGCTTTTTTCCTTAAGATTGGTCCACGCATTCGAATGATGGCTCCGAATGTGCCAATAAAATGAGGAGGGCCAGGAATAAAAAGTGGAAGGGTGGCTGGAACCCGGTGAACTCGCGAAAAAAAATAGTGGCCGAACTCATGTGTGACCAGAATGCCCAACAGGGTGACGGAGAAGGGAATACCTTTCCATAAATCAGTAGGGTGCTGGATTAAAAAATCCAAGACTCCTAAGTAAGGATCAGACTTCGTCTGGTAGGCTCCGGCCCAAAGTGTGGTGAAGACCGTCACGAGGAAAAGACCTAGCGGAACGCCCCAAGAAGAAAACCGCTCTAACTCTTCTTCCTGTACCTCTTCCGGGATCGTGTGAGGTTCGCTTGTGGGAGCCACCGATTGAGTGGATTGGGCTTCGAGAGAAGAGTCAGATACTTGAGGAATCGGTTTGCTGGGATCGTCCACGGTTTACTCCTGAAACACTTCTGGATTCAAGACGCGAAGGGATTATGTTGAATCTCCTCTACAACCGTGGTGGCTGGCCCATGTCCCGGCATCAAGATGGTTTTGTTGTTCAATTGTAAAACTCGCCGTCTGACGGATTCCAAATGTGTTTGATAGAGGGTCAAGGGATTGGCTCGGCCTATGGAGCCTGCAAAGAGGGTATCCCCAACAAAACAAAGCTCCTGACTCGCCTGTTGCACTTGATAGCAGATTCCGCCAGGGGTATGGCCAGGCGTCACGAGACATTTCACAGCATACCGACCAGCCTGTAGTATTGCTCCTTCTTCCGGGTCCCTCAAGAGACTCTTTGAAGGAAGCCAGGGGGCCAAATCAAAGTCTTCTCGTCCCAAATAGACAGGAACGTTCCAGGTTCCCAGTATTTGTTCTAACCCACCGGCATGATCGGTATGGCCATGCGTTAACCCTATCCCTTTCAATGTGAGTCCCTTTTCCTTAAGAAATGAGAGGACTGCCGGAGCGTTGTAACCTGTATCAATGAGAAGGGCTTCTTTTGCATCATCATCAAACAGGACATAACCCTTTACCTCATACCCCCCAATGTCTCCGACAATAGTATGAACCTCCTGTAAAGAAGCGGGCACCGGTTGCGGTGTCCACTCCTCATCGGCAATCTCCGACAAAGGACCCGGTCGTAATCCTAACGTCTTCGCAAGGGCCTCGACTTCATCTTTGGTGGCTTTCCTGGTTCCGGCCTCTAACTCAGAAAGTTCTCCCAATGCCAACCCACATTGTTTGGCGAGATCGTCTACCGAAAGACTCTGGCCGTTTCGCGACTTTTTTATGATATCGGTAAATTCATCTTCCAATCCCATAGGTGCCTACTCCATTCACATCAATGATTCACGATGATCTGATGATAAAAAATGATTGTTCCAAGCCGTAACCATAACAGAATCGACATCAACTAGGACAACTGATTGAAGATATGTTGGTTGGAAGGCACGGATCATATCAATCATATGGGCCGCAGCTTCTGCATGGGTGACTTGACCCACTCCTGTCCCCATTCCTGGAAAGGCTAGGGAGCGAAACTCTTGCTGATCCGCTACCAACAAGGCTGCTTGGGTAGCCATGGCTACATTCCTAGCCGGAATACGCATCGCCGGTTCTTCCATCGTGGGTGCATGGATTATCCCTTGAAACCCCGTTCGCCCTCCAGATGTTAAGACAGCTTGTCCCACAGGAATTGGGGCCTGGCCGGTTGCTTCCGCTTCAACTTCCGATCCCGCGATTCGTTTGATCACTCCCGCGACCCCACCGCCCATCAAACCATAACTGTTGGCCGCATTCACGATGGCCATACAATCGACCTCGAGAATACTCCCATGAATGATTGATATGGTAATCGGTGACAGTCCCATATGATGCCGATCAATGAATCTCTATCCTGAGAAAATCATAAGCCACTACAATCGTGGTCTCTGAGGAACAGAGTAACAAAGCCCATTTGGTAGGATCAAACCAAGAAAAGCCTTGGAAGCAAGAGAGAAATAACTCTGTCGGCTTGTTAATTTAGCGAGATTTTCTTGACGGGACCGAAGCTTTCCAGCCGCGATGGTAATTTATCGCCAGACCCCACAACCAATATTTCAAGCCGCTCCGGACTCAGATGCCGTTGTGCCACACGCAATAGATCTTCCTTGGTCAGTTTCACCACCTTGTCATGCAGTTGCTCCAGGAAGTCCTTGGGTAACCCATCGTACTCTAAACTAATCAGACGGCTCACAATCCGAGAGGGACTGGTAAATGAAAACACAAAGGAGTTCACAAAGGCTTCCCTCGCTTCTTCCAGCTCAGCCTCACTCACAGACTCTTCTCGAAGTCGTTGCATATTGGCGATCAGGCTTTTGATGACCTGTTCCGTGGAATCCAACTTGGTCTCGGCATACATCAGCCAAGAGCCCCGCTCCCAGACACCGGCTTGAAGTCCACTCCCGACAGAATAGGCCAACCCCTGTCGAGTTCGCACATCTTGAAAAAGACGACTGCGAAAGGATCCTCCACCAAGAATATCGTTGACAATCGCCAGGGCTGGATAATCAGGATCACTTTCTTTCAGCGACAAGTGTCCGACGCGCAAATGGGCTTGGGATGTACTTTTTTCCACGAAATGTACAATAGTTCTTCCACTCAACCCCGGAGCTTTTTCTGAAGGAGGAAGAGCCGGCAAGGTAATCGACTCCACCTTTCCACGGGGCCACCCTCCGAACACTTCTTCCAATAACACCAACATGCTGTCTTTTTCAAAATCCCCCGTGACACCGAGAATGGTCCCATTGGGGTGAATCGTTTCGCGATGAAAGGTGACCAGGTCTTCATGAGAAATGCGGGAAATGGTATCGACCGTCGAGCCCCGTGAGAAGGGATGTGTCGGCCCATAGAGGAGTTTGGGAAACTCTTGCCCGGCAATCGACTGTGGCCGATCATACCGCCGTCTGATGGATTCAATGGTTTGGAGTTTGGCAAGCTCTAACCGCTTCTCATCAAACCGAGGGGTCATCAGAACATCCGCAAACACGCGCAAGCCTCGGTCGAGATCTTTTTTCAGGACATCCAATAATGCGGCACCTGACGTATTCCCAATTCCCACGGAAATATCGGCTGCCAGCCGCTCTAAATCCTCATCCACCTCTTCGGGCGTCATACGAATCGTCCCACCCGTCCGCATGAGACGGCCCGTGAGGGAAGCAAGGCCGACCTTATCGGAAGGATCTAACCAACCACCCGTCCGGATGAGAGCCGAAATCGTCACCAGTGGAAGCTCGTGATCTTCCAACAGATAGACCACCATTCCATTCTTCAGCACCACACGATCAGGCTCAGGTGGATGAATCCGAACGGGGTCAAATTGCATGGTCCGGGGGTCAGGAAGAGGAATCTTGTTTCCCCCCTGAGCCTCTACTAGCGTAGGGACTCCTACAATTCCAACACTTATGAGCCACACACAGATGATGAGTTGCCAACCGGGAGACCCGAGTACCATAATGTTTGTGTGATCAGGCTGAACCCGTCTCTTATTCATCGTGAAATTAAGATCCTTCACTCTTCAGGCCTGTCAGGTCCCGAATTTTAACCTCACGTATGAGCTGTTCAGGCTTCACTAAAGTCGCGACCGTTCGATTCGATTTCGTGAGATAAATGGTCGCAACTCGTTGAATATCTTCAGGCGTCACAGCCGCTACCCGTTTCCTGGCCTCTACCATGTAACGCCAATCGTCAGCGACGGCTTGGAAATAGGCCAGTTGCGAGGCGAGTCCACTATTTGAACGGAGGGAGCGAATGAGCGAGGCATCCAGATTGTTCAGAACCTTTTCGAGTTCCTTCGGCTTCACCGGCTCGGTTTTCAGACGATTGAGTTCCTCATAAATCGCCTCTTCGACTTCTTGGGTGGTATGTGGCGCCAAGGGAACGGCGCTCACCGTAAATAAATTCGGGGCGCGAGCACCAGGCACGCTTGATTGTGTGCCCACCGATGTGGCCACCCGCTTTTCCCGAACGACTCGATGATACAACCTGGAGGTCACCCCTTGTGATAACAGCGCATCTATCACATCAAATACAAAATCATCAGGATGGTTCAGGGATGGCTTGTGATATCCAATAAACACCATAGGTTCTGCGTCATATTCGACCTCGATTCTCCGCTCGCCACGCTGCAAGGGCTCAATCGTTTCCACGCGAGGAGGAAGGGGTTTGGTGGGAATCTGGCCCATGGTTCGTTCGACTAAGGAAATCACGGCTTGAGGATCGATGTCCCCCACCAACGAGACCACTGCATTGGCCGGACTGTAATAGGTCTCAAAAAACTTTTTGGTGACCGAGGGCGTCAGGGATTGAATATCGGAAGCCCACCCCACGGTCGGCAATCCATAGGGATGTGCCTGAAAGGCAGCGGCGGCAAATGCTTCATATAACAGTCCGGCGGGATTATCCTCAGTACGAAGTCGTCGCTCTTCCATCACGACCGCTCGCTCTTTATAAAACTCACGAAGCACGGGCTTCGACATTCGATCGGTTTCGATGGCCGCCCACAGGGGCAATCGGTTGGACGGTAAACTGACAGTATATCGGGTGACATCTTTCCCGGTGGAGGCATTTAATCCTACTGCCCCATGACGTTGATAAAGGAGCGACATTTCATTACTGACCACCAGTTCATCCGCCTGTTGTTGTATTGCCGTGAATTGTTGTTGGAGGGATTGTAGTTCGGGAGAGTTCGATTGCCCTTCATCATGCAGGGCTTGTTGCATACTCGTAATGGCTTGATTCAATCGCTCGAGTTTTTCAAGGTATATTTTTTCCTTCGCAAAATTTTTGGTTCCAATGGTTTGTGTCCCTTTAAACGCCATATGTTCGAAGAGATGCGCCACACCGGTTTGTCCCGTTCGCTCATCTAATCCTCCGGCTCGAAACGTCAGATTGATGGAGACAACTGGCGCCTCATGTCGTTCGACAAGAAGAACCGTTAACCCATTCACAAGTTGATGCTCAATGACTCGATCGGCCAGACCAAAGGGCTTCGGGCTCCGTTCTTCAGACCAAACCGTCAGCGGAGCCGTGAGGCTGAGGAGGCTCGTAAGAAAGATGAGGACAAGGATCATATAAATAAGTCTATCAGGTCTTCTGGTTGTTCGATAAACCATTCTGGCTTGCATAAGGCCATTTTCTCCCGATTACCCATCCCATAGCCGACCGCACAGACCTTGATACCGGCCCGGTGTCCCCCATTTATATCATTGGTACTATCGCCAATTAATACGGTTCGCTCTTTAGCAATATTCAGTTGTTCCATGATATGGAACAGCATACCAGGCTCTGGCTTTAATCCAAACCCCTCATCTCCCCCCACCACAGACTGAAAATGGTGAGCACCTAACCCATCGAGAATGACCTTGGTGTATTCAATGGACTTGTTGGTGGCAACGGCTTTCGTGGTGTTGGCAAAATGCGAGAGGACCTTTTCGATACCAGGATAAAATATGGTTCGATCCAAGCAATGCGCCAGATAATGTCGGCGGAACACGACCAAGGCTTCTTCAAAACCGGATTCATTCTCTAGGCCAACCGATAACTTCAGCAGATGTTTGACCCCATCTCCAACAAACCCGAAAATCTCTTCCTCGGATCGAACAGGATGCCCCAATTCTTTGAGAGTTAAATTCACAGAAGCGGCTATATCCCATTTTGACTCAATCAATGTTCCGTCAAGATCAAATATGAGAAGATCGACTTTCGTAGGCTCCCTCACTCTTGTGCCCTTTCTAAGTCTGTTCGTAGACGTCTTAAAATGTCTTTTCGCTGAGATTGTGGCTCATCAAGGATTGCCTGCCTGACTATATTGATCATACGTTTCACGGTCACGTGAGGTGGAATTTGAGGCGCAATGATTCGCCAGCGATCCTCAAAGCCCTTGATATGAAACCACACTCGTTCTGTGTGAACCTGCTCAGCAAACGTGCCGGTTTCCCAAAAGATCATTCCGAGGACCGCAAACTCGACGGGAATTCGTACCTCCAGCGAGTTCAAAATATCCCACTGCTCAACATCTTCAACGACTTCATACCGTTGTGTCACAATCACCTTCGCCCACCAAGGCTCTTCAGACCAATCGATGTAGGGGCGTAGGGTTTCTTGTGACGTCGCCTCTAACCGGACCCCTTTCGAGTCCAAACGGAGGTAGGCCTTCACCACATCCGCAGGATCCCTGGTCAGGTCACCCGTAAAGGCTCCTAAGGGCTCAGTGAAACCGAAGGAAAGACCAGCAATTAAGACGAGTAACATGAGCAGAACATGTTCAACCTTACGGTTCTTGGGTTTCCCTACCTCCATAGTGAATGACATCTCATACGTTTTGTCCTTCCCAAAACTCGGTATCAATTCCAGGGGACCTTCGCCTTGTCTCCCTTTCGTTCGTGTCGCTACGCCTATTTCACTTTACATATTCTTTCCAGACGATAATGCAGGCATCTACTAGCTTGGGTTTCAACAGGGCACCTCATGAAGCTTTAACGAGTGAGATCCTCCCAACTCCCCTGAGATCATTCCAGAAAGAACCACCAAGCGATCCCCCGACTGTACATAGTCATGTTGTTGTAACTGCCGTTGCATTTCATCTATTCGGGCATCCGCATCGACAATCGGAGGGATGGTTAATGGAATGATCCCTAAATAGAGAGCCATTTGCCGACGGACGGTTTCATCTGGGGTAAAGGCATAGATCGGAATATGAAGATGATATTTGGAAATCAATCTGGCCGTTCTTCCAGATTCACTACAGACGACAATCGCCGTGGCTCCAATGGCCTGCGCGGCCCGTGCCGCCGCTTCACAAATGGCACGAGGAAACGACTGTGACTGCGGCGATGGGGCCAAGGGATCTGGATCCATCCGTTTCTGTAACCAGACTTCCTCTTCGGTCGCACAAATAATTCGATCCATGACCTTGACGGCCTCCACCGGGAACCGTCCAATAGACGTCTCTGCTGATAGCATCACCGCATCAGTCCCATCAAAAATCGCATTGGCCACGTCGGAGGCCTCGGCTCGGGTCGGATGTGCACAGTTTGTCATTGATTCCAACATTTGTGTTGCTGTTATGACGATACCTTGTTGTTGATTCGACTCGTGAATCATTCTTTTCTGCAAAATAGGGACCGTTTCGGGCCCCATTTCTACGCCAAGATCGCCACGAGCCACCATGATTCCATCTGCTGCTTTTAAAATAGCAGTGAGATGGTCAACGGCTTCCGGTCGTTCAATTTTGGCGATCACAGAAATGGCAGCTTGTTTCTCGGCGAGAATTGCCCTCGCCTGAAGAATGTCTTCAGGGCGACGGACAAAGGACAATGCCACATAATCAACACGCTCTTCGATGGCAAATTGTAAATCCCGCAGATCTTTTTCCGTTAACGTCGCCTGTCCAATCGACGAATCGGGAAGGTTGACTCCTTTTGAGGAGAGAACCCTTCCTCCCGAGACGACTCGACATTCGACTTTGGGATCATCGACTCGTAGAACTGATAATTCAATTCTTCCATCGTCGATGAATATCCTTGCTCCAGGCTTCACATCCCGAGCCAACCCAAGATAGGTAACGGGAAGATCCACCTGATATGACTCAGCCACGGTGTGTGAGCCAAAATGCACACCCACACGAGAATCAGGAGAAGACTTCCCTGCCCACATACGAACCGTTTGTCCTGGCTCTAACAGAATTCCTTCTGGACGAATCTGACCTATTCGAATTCGGGGGCCTTGTAAGTCGACCAGAATAGCCAATACGACTCCTCGAGAAGCGGCAAGTTTCCGAGCTTGTTGTATGGCCCGTCGATGTGACTCGTGAGTCCCATGCGAAAAATTAAATCGCGCGACATTCATTCCCGCGTCAAGGAGTTGAGTTAAGACCTCCGAGTCCTCGCTGGCCGGACCGATCGTGCACACAATTTTTGTTTTCCGCATAGGCACTAGAGGGACTGAAGTGGGCCGCCATATTCATGAAGATGGCCTCGACTCACGACAGGTCCCCCGTATCGTGATGGGTGACGAGAAGATGTGAATAGTGTAACAAACCGACAGAGGTGCCGCAAAGTAAACAACGCTGCACGCACTTCTCGTTGAACTCATGTGTTGTGCATGGTAGAGTTCTTCGCCATTGTATTGACCAAAGGAAGTCAGATGAAAACCACCAAATCGAAAAAACTTTTTCAAGAAGCCCAATTCGTGATTCCTGGAGGCGTGAATAGTCCTGTTCGCGCCTTTGGTTCTGTCGGAGGACATCCCCTCTTTATTGACAGGGCAAAGGGGTCTAAAGTCTATGATGTCGATGGGAATAACTTTATTGACTATGTGCTCTCTTGGGGACCCATGATTCTAGGCCATGCCCCAACACCAATTCTGAAAGCATTAGCCAAGACCGCCGCATTAGGAACCAGCTTTGGGGCACCGACAGATCTGGAAGTTCGGCTTGCCACAATGATTTCCCAGGCCATTCCGTCCATGGAGCAAGTACGCCTGGTCAATTCCGGAACCGAGGCCGTGATGAGTGCCCTTCGCCTAGCCCGAGCCTATACTAAACGCGATGGCATCCTGAAGTTTGGAGGCTGTTATCATGGGCATGCCGATTATTTACTTGCGATGGCCGGATCTGGGCTTGCCACCTTGGGTCTTCCCGAATGCCCCGGTGTCCCCTCAGATTTCACCAAACATACACTCACGGCTACCTATAATGATCCCAAGGCCATACGTCGACTGATTGAAACCCATTATCGTGCCCTTGCCTGTGTCATTGTGGAACCGATTGCCGGCAATATGGGGGTCATCCCTCCCTCTGAAGAATTTCTTCATACCCTGCGAGAGGTGACCCAGAAACATGATATGCTGCTGGTGTTTGATGAGGTCATTACCGGGTTTCGTGTGGCCTATGGCGGTGCGCAATCCCTATACGGAATTACGCCGGACTTGACCTGTCTCGGAAAAATTATCGGTGGAGGATTACCGGTTGGAGCCTATGGTGGGCGACGCGACATCATGCAACTGGTGGCACCGGTGGGACCTGTCTATCAAGCGGGAACACTCTCGGGAAATCCTTTAGCCGTCACGGCTGGGATCGAGACGCTGAAACAACTCAGCGCACCGAAAGTTTATGAAAAGTTGGATACCAAAGCAGCGATGCTTGCAGAAGGAATCGGCGAGGAAGCCAAAAAAGCTAAGGTCCCTCTGACACAAACTAGAGTAGGTTCGATGATGGGAGCCTTCTTTACCAAAGGGCCGGTGGTGGATTATGCATCAGCCAAGAAATCGAACACCCAGACCTACGCTAAATTTTTCCATAGCATGCTAAAACGAGGGGTGTATTTTGCCCCCTCGCAATTTGAAGCTGCTTTTATGTCTGTAGCCCATTCTCCCAAGGACATCGACCATACGATCAAAAGTGTTCGGGCGGTGTTTAAACGTCTCTAATTCGGCGACGAGCGAGACCAGCCATGAAGAGATTTCGCTCATCCCTAGCTATTCGTCATCGTCGTCGTCCTCATCATCCATATCGAGTGCTTCCTGCCGTCGTTGCTCTTCCATCGCATTGTGCAACAACATCCGAATAAACATGGAATAGAGGGACCCCTTTTCCAAGGTTCCACCTGGCGGAATCGCAATCTTGCCTTCATTGATCATTCGATCGAGCCATTCTTTCTGGTCAGGTGCAATAAGGATAGGCACCTCTACCAGACCAACTTTTCCAAACATATCCATACGACATCCCTTTCATTCACGGGCTGATAGACTCATCAGTCCAATTTTCTATATGACCGCCAAGGCGGACATTTCAGCATGTGGGTTTTCTCGTTGTCAACCAGATCCCCCCTCGGGCTTTCACAGATGAAGTATGGGGGAAACGTTGGCAATTCGTAGGAATTTGGTAGGGGGTTGCCTCTCTTTGTCCGCCGACAATGTAAAGAGGATGCAGGATTATCTTCAGGAAGCGGCCAAGCGATGGAGGAGGCTCAGGTCAGCCACGCTTCGTCCCATTCTATTTTTTCTTGTCCTGTTTTTTCTTGGGAGGAGGATCCGCAAACAAGAGCCAGGCAAGAATAAAAAACCCGATGACAACGGCCCCGATGGCAAGCCAGGTTCCTAACTTCTCCATTACCCCTCCTCATTATTCGATACGGCTTGAAACGTGGAAGCCACAGATCGGGGCAACCGGTTGATCTTCCCGGTGAGGTCAACCGCAACCATTCTGGCCGACCCCTCGACCACCAGACGCTGACTTTCACGTTCTCGAATTTGATGCCGGAATGTCATCGATGCCTGTTTGAGATCCTCGATATGCGTAGAGATGGTCAATATTTCTCCATAATGTGCCGGCGATCGATAATCCAGCTCAGCATGGACGACCATAAATTGAATTCCCTCTTTCAACAAACCTGCAACGGAAAGATTATGTTCCTCAAAAAAATCAGTTCTTGCCCGTTCGAAATACCGCAAATAATTGGCGTAGTAGACAACTCCACCACAGTCGGTATCTTCATAATAAATCTTCACCTCCATTTTCACCTCATCGAAGGAACCCATCAGTGCCTAGGGAAACAGGATATCAGAAAGAATGTGAAAGAAGGTAACCGGAAAGCTGGAATGTCACATCGGGTTCGATAGGGGTGAATGACCAGCTTTAGAGACGTAGGACCGGAAATTTTGGCAAAGACATATCGCTCACACCCGTCATCTTCATCACGATGTCATACAGTTGATGATAGCGTTCGGGTTTTAGAGGTTCGAAGCCATGGCCAAGGATACTCCGCCCTGCCGCATCCAGGAACGGTTTCATTTTCGTCCAATTGGCTTCATAGGTCCGTCCGACCTGACTGCCTAAGCCAGCTAAGACTTTATATTGGGCCTGAAGAGATAATTTATACTTGCCATCGATATCGTCAATAAAACAATTCCGGCATTGATCTTGGAGAGCCTGAGGCAATTGTCCCGGCTGGACATCCCATGACTTGATTTTATAATGCTTGAATAGTTGGTATTGAGCATAGGCCTCCAAGGCACGAAGCAAGGTCTGCATCGCGGCCTCAAAGTTTTGCGACTGCGTGGCGCGACGACGAGCATGAGCTAGAAGATCCAGCGACAACACCTCTTTCACATCATGAGGATCCAGGACCAGTTTTTCTAAAAACCCGGAATTCTGCTTGATCGAGGGCAAGAGTTCCTTCAAACCCTGAGGACCACCCCATACTGAGGCCATATCTAAGGCCTTATGAGCACCTTTCAATTTATCCCACGCCAAACGATATTGAAAACGCTCCCATAATCCATATCCCTCAGCCAGATCGGCAAAAGCTCGATACAAGGGTTTTTGTCCCCCACTGACCCGAGCTTCAATGTGCCGAAATAACACCTTTCCGGATTCATAATCCCCTCGATTAAAGAGGTCGCAGGCCTCATGGCGAGCCTGGGTTGCTGCTTCATCCCAAGGATTCCCTTGCATAAGGACTCTCGGCTGGCCTTCGATTTCTACCTGTTCGTCTTGATCCGTGCCCGTCATCTCCTGGGGCCCAATGGCGAGAACACGGGAAGCTGTTGGAACGGCAGTGAGCAACATGGCGGAGGCCATCGCAGGCGTCCCCCCTGTCATATCGACCACCAACTCTCCTGCCTTGACCTCCCAGGTTTGAAGCATGGACGGGAGCGCCTGGGCCATGGCCTGGTAAGAAGGCATAAATCGATCGGGATCTGGGGTTATAATCCAATCCCACCGCCGAGGCATTTCAGTAATGTGAGGTTGAATCGACGATTCAACAAGGGCTTTGGAGGACTCGGGGAGATATAAACACAGGTTATCTGGTTTGAGACGATTAATGACAAGAACCGCAGCAGGCGCGTCAAGAGAAAAGGCAAGCAAGAGAGCTTTGACTGGCGCTTCGGTACTCATATTCGGCGGACTATAGCACATCCTACCTAGGCACGAGCAACCATGCAGTTTGTTTGACAGACTTCCAATCCTCCCCTACAATCGCCGACATGAAAGAACAGGTTCGTCAAGCCTTTGAAGATAGTGCGAATGTTAAGCGACTGTTTGTCAATCAATACCTCGATCAAATCGTCACTGTGGCAACCCAACTCGGTCAGGCTTTTCGAAACGGCCATAAAGTTTTGTTATTTGGCAATGGAGGAAGTTCCACCGATGCCTCACATATTGCTGCTGAGTTTGTCGGACGCTATTGCCAGGATCGACATCCCCTCCCAGCCCTTGCCTTAACCGCTGACACGGCCGCCCTTACCTGTATTGCGAATGATTATGCCTATGATGACGTATTTGCACGGCAGGTTCGAGCACTGGGCCAAGAAGGGGATTTTGTCATCGCGATTAGTACGAGCGGCAACTCTCGTAATGTCATCAAAGGCGTGGAGGCCGCAAAGGAGATGGGTCTCACCACGATAGGGTGGACCGGGGCGAAGGGACAGCGACTGTCGGACCTCGTCAGCTATAGTTTTTTAGTTCCGTCCACGGTAACCGCTCGCATACAAGAATGTCATATTACCCTAGGGCATACTCTCTGTGAACTCATCGATGAAGAAATCTTCGCACAAAAAACCTAATACATCTTCAACATCATCACGTGCAGTCGTCCCTCCCATCAACGTCTCGAAACTGAAGACGTATCCCTTACAGCGACGCCATAGTAAAGTGCGCCTGTCTGACTTTTCAGTTCCGTGGAAGACTGGACGAAGTTTTAAACGATTTTTGAACAGCCTACCTGACATCTTGGCTGTTCAACAGCTCCGTGCGGTCACGAAAGCCATTGTTCGTGCACATCAACGGAAACGGCCCGTCATCTTGGGCATGGGCGCCCATCCGGTCAAAGTGGGACTCAATCCGGTCATTGTCGATCTCATGGAACGTGGCATCCTCTCAGCCATCGCCATGAATGGAGCCGTGATTATCCATGACTTTGAACTGGCGTTGATGGGGCACACCTCCGAAGAAGTAGATGACGAAATTGACACTGGTCGATTTGGGATGGCGGAAGACACCGGCCGGATTCTGAATGAAGCGATTCGACTCGGGAAACAACAGGATCAGGGAATTGGGGAAGCGATCGGGCTGTATATGAATCATCACAAACAGCTCTTTCCCAACCGAGCCACAAGTTTGTTAGCCACCGGCGCACGCTTGAATATTCCCGTTACGGTGCATGTGGCTATGGGCACCGATATTATCCACATGCATCCCGCAGCAGATGGAGCCGCTATTGGGGCTGGCTCCCTACTCGATTTCCGACGGTTGGCTCAAGTGGTTTCGAACATGGATGGTGGGGTCTATATCAATCTGGGCTCCGCTGTCATTCTGCCAGAAGTGTTTCTCAAAACCGTATCCCTTGGAAGAAATTTAGGACATGCCCTTTCCAAGATCACCACCGTCAATATGGATTTTCTGTCTCATTACCGCCCCGCCACCAACGTTGTCCGCCGTCCCACGCAAAAAGGTGGGAAAGGGTATACTCTCATTGGACACCATGAAATTATGTTCCCCCTCCTTGCGGCATCCATCCTCGAAGAATTGAAACCATAGGGTTCAAAAGACTTTGACTCCAAACCGTTTTCCATAATGACAGAGGCATTTATGTACGCCCTGTTCTATTATTGTGCATGTTCCCTCTTGACCGAATCCTCGTCCCTCCTTCCTATGTGCTAGCATTCTGACAAACCTGATAGCACCCGAGTAAAGAAAGGATGCCTCTTTTCATGTCTCTTCAGCATCTTTGAGCGCTTCTCCCGTTCACCCCACATCGGCATTGCTTTTGCTCAATAATCTTCCTATTCATCCTGACAAATTTTGGTCCACTTTTTCGTGTGATGCTTTCTCATCAAGAGTTTCTTGAGAACCAATACGGCCGAATCACGACGGTAATGATCCTTGGAGGACAACGTGGGAAAAGGTCCATCCTTCGGTTCCAAGAATAGTCTTCACCTGCAAACCTGCACGTGGGATCGCCTTCTGAAATTAACACTTCCTTTAGTCGTCCTGTGTATCCTTGGTGGGAGTACCGTTGTATATTGGAATGGAAACTCTTCTATACTTATCTCCTCAGCCAATGCAGAAGAAGTTTTAGAATCCGTTCCGCCGTCCCGATCCTTAATTCGTAAACCTTCGCCTCTGAAAAATGATCAGCCAATCACGAACCCTAACCAAGAGACCTCGAAACCTCAGGAATTGCCTCAGACACCAAAAACTCAGCCACAGCATACGAAAGGTTCCTCATCTGAAAACGTACAAGAACCAGGGAAAAATAACGTAGTCGTGGACAGGTCGAACGAGGAGCCAGATCTCACGAATCAAGAATCCGAAAACACACAAGAGAAAGAACAGAAAACAGAGAAATCCGAAAATTCCGACAGTGGAGTGCTTGCCACAATACGATCAGCTTTAAGTGCTATTGGGTTGGTTGAGACCCCTCAGACGACTCCGCCATCCCCTGAGTCACCAACCACTCCGCAAAAGGCAAGTGCTGGGTCAGCTTCTACCTCAACGAATACTCCCTCTTCTTCATTAGGGCTATTACTACAACCAGGCACTCAGGCGACTACCCCAACCCCGTCAACCGCTGCTCCGAAAAACCAAAGACGAAAATGGACTCAATCCCCTAGCATAAAAAAGCTCGTATCCAAAGAACCACCGACTGCCCCAGTGCCCCCACCACCTCCGGCGCCACCGGCACCACCCATTGGCACTCCCTCGATTGGAGTCCCTCCACCGCATGACAATTGGATTGCCTATCATGTGCTGCACCGAGCAACCTTTGGTGGAACGCCCAATCAATTGAATACGGTGGCCGCTCTCTCAAAAGATGAAGCGCGGGCCTGGGCAACAAGGTTTTTGAAAACGCAACTTGAATTAGATCCGAATCTCCCTTGGCCAACAAATCTTCAGGATACCTCACCTCTCCCAAGTCCCATTCCCATCAACGACTCGAGAGTCAACCAACTTCTTCAACAGGACCGTTCAGATTGGAAGTTTGAGAAGGGTGAGAATCAAGTTTACGCGCCGTCGCTCTCCCAACTCCAGGATCAAGACCTCATTAGGAAGTTTTATAGCGAACGCCAGCTCCTCGAAAAGATGGTGTACTTTTGGGATAACCATTTCAACACCAACTTCCAGGCCCATGACCAAGGGCAATATGAATTAGCTGAGAACGAGGCCTACCGTTCCCATGCCTTTGGACAATTCATAAACTTGCTGATGGCCAATGGAAAAAGTCCGGCCATGATGATCTACCTGAATACGACAGGCAATCGGAAAGAAGAGCCTAATGAAAATTACATTCGGGAAATGCTCGAATTGCATACATTAGGAGTTGACCAAAACGGAATTCCGAACGGCTATACCCAACAGGATATTGTAGAAGGAGCCAAAACCTTCACGGGATGGAATAAGACGTCCGGCAAAGCTGGTGGGTTTCGCTTTATCTCCAGTCATCACAGTTCAGGATCAAAAGTGGTATTGGGCCAAGCCATTCCTTTTGACGGAAACGGGCCGAGCGAAGGGGAGCGAGTCCTTCAATTGGCGGCTCGCCACCCTTCGACTGCCCAACACCTGGCCCAAAAACTCTGTGAATATTTCGTGAGCGATACACCCTCTCCAAAATTGGTTCGTCAGGTTGCCTCTGTTTTCCGTGCCTCAGATGGCAATATTAAGAAGGTGTTAATCGCTATCTTTACCTCTCCGGAATTCAATGACGTTTCAAATTATCTGGTTCAGGTCAAAACACCGTTAGAATTTGTCGTGGGGATCTATCGCAATTTGAATGTTTGGTCCTCACGCGATCCCTTTAGGAAACGGATGACGATCGCTGGTCAATCGCTGTTCGAGATGCCCGTCCCGACGGGATATCCCGAACAAGCCAAAGACTGGGTCAATACTCATGTGCTCTTCCATGAAGTCAGTTTTGGGTTTGAAACCGCAATTTCAGGATTCGGGTCTAATATTCGTTTTGGTACAGACGTCAGTGGAGGAGGACGGATACGAGTATGGCTTCAACAATTGGGTCTTTCTACGGAAGAGGAAATCCTCGGGTTTTTGTTAAACCTCACGGTCGATCGTCAGGTTACCGAATCAGAATACCAGATCTATTTGAACACCATGCGCGAAGGACTTGGTGGGAAGCCTTTTGATATCACCAACTCCTCTCGAGAGAAATCCCTTGATCGCCTTCTGGCGACTATTATTAATAATCCTCGGTATACGTATCAATAAGGGAGAATGGAGTAGACCTCATGGGAACGTGTAACTGCGGTGAAAAGACCTCACCTGAGATGTCTCGGAGAACATTTTTAAAGCGCGCCACAGGCACCACCCTCTCCGCTCTGGCTTTGAGTCTCTTCCCCCTCGGCTTGTATCGACTCAGCTCGGCCTTGGCGGCGGCCAATAGCGGTAAAACGCTGGTGGTGATCTTTCAACGAGGTGGGAACGACGGGCTCAACACAATTGTTCCCTATTCCGACCCGAACTATTACGTCATGCGCCCATTGCCGAGCCAGAATGGCATTGGTATTGCCCCGCCCGGATCAGGGAACGGATCGGGAATCGATATGGCCGGCACTGGGTTCGCCATGCATCCCTCTCTTCAGCCCTTTGTTGACCTCTATCAAAATAATCTGTTGGCTATTGTAACAAGTGCTGGGGAACAGGGATCGTCACGGTCACATTTCACCAGACAAGACACGATTGAGCATGGATTTTTTCATTTGAAGGACGGCTGGTTAAATCGGTATTTACAATATGTGGGACCTGGATCCTCCGGCCCCTTACGCGCAGCAAGTCTGGGATCAAAACTTGCCAAAGCGTTACGAGGGCCGACTATTGTTCCAGCCTTTACCAACCTCTCATCCTTGAGTTTCACGGGTCTCGGCAGCTCACACGCAACCCTGGAATCCAATCAACGCACCATGTACAACCAACCAGCCCAAACCACCAGTCACAACCCATCGGGGAAACTTATTCATTCTTTCGGGTTGGATATGTTGAATAATGTCGGAGCTATTGGGTCAATCGGAGAAGCACACCCTCAACATGGAGCGCAGTATCCTATCACCACTTTTGGAAAACAACTGCGAGATATCGCCCACCTTATTCGATCGGGAATTGGACTAGAGGTGGCAACTGTCGATATCGGTGGATGGGATACCCATGACAATCAAGGAGCAGGAAATCCAAATGGACGCCAAGCCAGTCGGTTAACGGATTTTTCACAATCCATACGTGCTTTTGTTGATGATCTTGGCCCCAAAATGAGTGATGTCGTGCTCCTTACTTGCACGGAATTCGGTCGAACAGTCAAACAGAATGCCAGTGGAGGAAGTGACCACGGAAGGGGAGCGGTTTGGTTTCTTGTTGGAGGGAATGTGAAGGGAGGACTCTATCATGGCCAACCAGGCTGGGTCCCCGCTCTCACGGAGGCAAATCTCGATGAAGGCCGTTATATTACGCCAAGGGTCAACTATCTTGATATTTTTTCCGATGTCTTGACCCAACACTTTCGACTTACGGCAGCCGAATTAGGAGCGGTCCTGCCCGGCCACCCCCATACTCCCGTCGGACTATTTACCTAACGTTGCACTCTCCTTAAAAAAATGCTCTGATAGGGCATCACGGTCCTCTTCCTGTTCTTGCCATGATGACCCAACAACTACAAGCCATGTGGCGACAAATTAATACCCGTTATTTTGAAGGGAGCCTGCCCCCTATTGAGATCACCTGGAGTCGACGACTCACCTCCTCCTCGGGAATGTTCATTAGCTCAGTTGGCCCAAGAAACCCCCGCAAGCTGTCCAAACACCGTCTTATCCGACTCTCCACTCCCCTGCTCTTGGAGGCATCAGAGTGGGAACGGTATACCACCCTGGCTCACGAAATGATTCATCAATGGCAATTTGATATCCTGAAACGCCAAGCCAATCATGGCAAAGATTTTCATCGAAAAATGAAAGAAATGAATGAGGATGGGCTGGGAATCACGATACACCACTCCCTGGATGATGCGGTACGTGCCTTGTGCAAATATACCTGGGTTTGTAAGTCCTGCGGACGTCTCTATCACCGCCAACGCAAAACCATTAGACCTCGTCGTCATCTCTGTGGCCAATGTGGAGGACCCTTACGAGAAATCCTCGTACCACTATCCCGCACACCGCCGACCAGTACCGGCCCAACTCCGGCCCAATCATCCTCCAGACCTCAGGACTCGAGTCAGGCCTCTCTTCAACTGACCTTCTCGTTTACCTAAGATCAGAAAACCCGGAACGGGGCCGAGACCACTATTAAGTGGAAATTTCATTTTCGCTAGGAGGACGGTTATCTCTTATGGCACGCTGGAGTCGTCAGGTACTCTTTGGGGATGTGGATGCAATGTTTGCATCGGCTGCAGTGGTCGCAGATCCCAGTCTTGCGAAACAAATTATTGCAGTGGGGTCACCTCCACCTCGTGGGATTATCACGGCAGCAAGTTACCTCGCCAGACAATATGGTGTACATGCGGCCATGCCAACAACCCATGCCCTCCGAGCCTGTCCCCAACTCAAACTGATTCCACCAAACTTTGTTCTCTACAGGACATTGCATCACCAGATGGAAGAAGTCACCACACAACTGTTTCCGCAAGCCTGTTGGACGAGTATCGATGAATTCTACGCCGATGCGACAGACTTACAATCGCTTTATGGAACGGCAGAGTCGTTGGGAGAAAAGGTAAAACAGACGATCCTGCAGGCGACCGGTCTACGCTGCACCATTGCCATCACCACAGGAACGACCTTGGCCAAAATGGCAGCGAATGCACATAAACCTGATGGCCTTGCGATCATTGAGCCAGGTAACGAGCTCGCGTTTTTACGCACACAACCGGTCCAGGCCATCCCAGGTGTCGGACCCAAAACCGCCACCGCGTTGCATGCCATCGGTGTCCGATATGTCCCAGACCTCCTGAATGATCGTGTGAGTCCGGAACTCAAACGGATCTGTGGGCCGCGTCTCCACCGTCTTCAGAGTCTGGCCCGTGGAACCGACCTTGCGCCGGTTCCCACCGAACGAGCCGCTAAAAGCATGGGTCACGAAACGACCTTTGATCAGGACACCTCAGACCTGTCACTGTTAACCGAAACAGTCCACGGATTTTTAAATAGCCTCGCGCATGATCTACGGACAGCCGGGCTCGTCGCTCGGGGCTTCACAATAAAACTCAAAGACCATCGATTTACGATTTCGACGCGACATCGCCAATTTCCACAAGCCACAAACTATGACCCCAGTATGTGGAAAGAGATACAACCGGCCATCACCACGCTCGTGGTTCCAGGAAACCGTTACCGTTTGATCGGTCTCGCATTCTCTGATTTTATCCCAAATTCCCTGACATTGTTTGACCGAAAAACGTCAGATGCCATGGCCGCCATGGATCATATCATTCAAAAACATGGGCCTTCCGTGATTCGTTGGGGTCAAACACCGGAGAAATAATCCAAACCATGTCCTCCCATCACTCCCATTCATTCCCCTGGTTCATGCCCTATTCCCAACTTACGTCTTTCACTGGTCGGGCCAAAATTCTGCACGACCTCCAGGCCACATTACTCAATCATCGGCGGGCCCTTCTCACTCAACCCAGCTTTGCCAATAGCATTGGAGGGTTGGGAAAAACTCAAACGGCAGTTACCTTTGCCTTCCGAAACAAAAATGTGTATCGGGGAACCTTTTGGGTTCGTGCAGATTCAGATGGAACCCTGATCGCTGACTTTTTGGGAATCGCTCGCCTACTTGGTTGGGATGGGGGCTCCAAGCAGAGGTGGAGCGAAGCCATCGACGTGGTTCATACCTGGCTCGAACAAAATAAGGATTGGCTGCTAATTCTCGACAATGTCGATAAGCCTGAAAAAATTAGAGAGTGGATTCCATCGGGGAAAACAGGGCACATGCTCTTTCTCTCCCGCCAGCAAACTTTTGAAGAACTGAGCATCACACACCCCCTCGAACTTCAAGAACTCCAGGTAGAAGAAGCCATACGATTTCTGTATAAACAGACAGGGCGTCTGGATACCGACTCCCTGGAACGGAAATCAGCTCAACACATTGTCGAACGCATCGGAGGCATTCCCCTCGGTTTAGAATGGGCCAGTGCCTACGTGTCTGCGAAAGAAATGGCCTTTCGCGAGTTCCTCTCCCTCCTACCACATTTAACCGATACCCCCTCCCCCCTTCCAATCGGTATGCTGAGAGAGGCGTTGGTGACAGTCTTCAAGCAAAACCTCCATGAGGTTGAAAAAGAATCTTCCCTGGCGTTGGAACTCATACGAGCCAGTTCCTTTCTGTATCCCGATTGGATTCCATACGACCTCCTCACTTATATCGGCCAGCACGGAGGACCTGAATTATCATCCCTGTTTCAAGCCATTCCGGACAAACCTCAGGATCTCGAAAAGATTCTTGGGTCCCTTGCTCAATACCACCTTATCCAATGGGAACAAGAACAGAGGGGATACCGGATCCATCCCTTTACTCAGGATCTGGTCAAAGCAGGACTTGGCCAGGATCAACGCCGCATCTGGGCCAAAAGAATCTTTGAAAGCAGTCAAAGGTCGGTCCCCAACAACGAGGACACAGGAGACACCATTTCTGAATCGCTCCTCCCACATGTCTTTACCTTGGCAAAATTCACCCAAGAGGGAGTAGTTGAATCACACCAATCGGGCTTGTTTCTTCGCCATCTTGGCTTATTCGTTCAGCGCCAACTGAATTTTGCCAAGGCCGAGTCTCTGCTCAAAAGTTCTGTGGCTCAATTAGAATCGGCATTGGGCGTTCACCATCTTGAAGTGGCCTTTGGATTAGACGACCTTGGGAATCGGTACCTTCGGGAAAAAAAATATACGGAAGCCGACCAATTTTTCAAACGGTCATTGAGTGCCAGAGAGGCCAAATGGGGCCGCCATCATATGGAAGTGGCAGAATACCTCTTCCTACTTGGGAAGCATTATGATGAGATGGGGAAACCGACTCAGGCAGAACGACTCTTTTCCCGTTCACTAGAAATTCGAGAACAGCAACTCGGGGAGGCACATCCGGACCTCACAGAATTCCTGCTCTTTTTGGCCTGCCGATCTGTTCAACATGGTCAATTGCAGCAAGGCGATGATTTGTTCTCGCGTTATTTAGAAATCAGCGAAGAACACATCGGACGCAATCATCTCAACATTGCCCAAGGACTCCTGGAATTTACACAAGCTTGCGCTGGCCAAGGCCAATATCGCAAAGCAGAACCATTCGCCAAGCGCGCCCTGGCCATTGGACGAAAAGAACTCCTCCCTCAAGATCCCATTCTCTCGTCTTATATCCTCACCCTGGCCCGCTTGTATCATGCGATCGGGCGATCCGGACAAGCAGAAAATCTCTACCAAGAAGCCCTCAACCTGATGGAACCCACCGATCATCCTGATATCGTGGCCACGTTGAATAATTTAGGGGGACTCTTTCACGAACAGAAAAAATATGGAAAAGCCGAACCCTTCCTTCAACGCGCCTTAACCAAGGCCGAAAGTTTACTCCCCGCCGATCATCCACACCTCGCCACCTGCTTGAATAATGTGGCAGCGGTTTTGGTAGCCAAACGGAAGTTTGCAGAAGCCGACAAGCTGATCACCAAAGCCCTTTCCATTCGAGACCAGCAGGGCCGCCAAGATACCATGGACATGGTCACAATATTGGAGAATTACGAACTCATTCTGCGGAAACTCAAGCGATCGAAAGAAGCCGCCCATTATGGGAGCAGGGCTTCTGCCATCAAAGCGAATGCGACCAGGAAGTAGGCGTCCAGGTGGTCATCACCTGTTACCGTCTGAAGGCATCCTTTCCTTTGATCACCTGCTCTAATAACTTATCCGCATCTTTACCGGTTTTCCATCGCCGATAGGCTTGTCGCCCAACAAGAAAGAGAAAGCCTCCCACACCGATGCCCAAAAAAATCAAGAGTCCATCACTCATAGATGGAAGTGTAGACATATTCAGGAACAGACTCAAGTTTAGCTCGTCAAGAGGCTAGGCCTCAGACAGAGATTCGGGTATGATACGCGACATGAACTGCTCACGAGACAAAATCACCACCACAGACCAACTTATCGCTCAGCTGAAAGAACGCCGGGCCAAAGGGGATCGAGTCGTGTTTACGAACGGATGTTTTGACTTACTTCATGTTGGACATACCCGCTATCTCGAAGAAGCACGGAAATTAGGGGATCTTCTAATTATTGGGTTAAATAGCGATCAATCTGTTCAGTCATTGAAAAAGGGACCTGATCGGCCTATTGTCACCGCTGCCCATCGGGCAGAAGTACTAGCGGCACTTGCCTGCGTCGATTTCGTGGTTGTCTTTGATGAGCCGGATCCAGGACAATTGATTACCCGGCTTCAACCCGATATTTTAGTAAAGGGCGGAGATTGGGCGACCGATCGCATTATTGGACGAGACGTCGTGGAAGCACAAGGTGGTACCGTCACCACAATCCCTCTTGTTGACGGCATCTCGACGTCCCACCTGGTCGCCAAAATTCGCAAGACCGCTTCGGAATGAATTCATCGTCTCGATCCCAGGTATGGGACCATCTTCTTTCCCAGATTCACACCGCGCTACAGCCTCCCTCGGCTCGTGTAGGACTCCGATCCGGTCAGGCCGCCTCCACCGCCTTTCTCTTATCTTTGCTGACCCGTCTTCCCGCTCAAGGCGGGAAGAGGCACTCATGGATTCTCCTCACGACGAATGATGAGGAAGCCGCACGATGGGAAGAAGACCTACAATTTTTCCATGCACTCCTTGGACTTTCATCAGACTCCTTGAGTTTGTTTCCTGAATGGGAAACCCTTCCCTACGAACCCATTGCACCCCCCGTCGACTTAGTGGCCAGGCGCATGCGAACACTCCATCGCTTAGTCGAAGGGGAAGAGACCTTTCTCATCACATCCCTCCCCGCACTCGTCCAACGGCTACTACCGCGTACTGTATTCTCTGAAGCCCGGCGCCTCTTCCGACCCGGCTTGTCCATTGAACGGGAAGACCTGACCGCCCTTCTCCTCCGACTCGGTTATACCAGAGGCTCTGTCGTCCAGATCCCCGGAGAATTTAGTATTCGCGGAGGCATTGTGGATGTTTATTCCACCGCCAACCCTGATCCTGTTCGAATCGAATTTCTAGGGGATACCATTGAATCCCTGCGCTTCTTTGATCCTTCGACCCAACAATCGACAACCAAATTGCATGAGACCTGGATATTGCCCGCGAGGGAATTGATTTACCCGGTGGATCACCCGAAATCTCTCCAAGCCCTCCCCCCCGATGCGGAGTGGCAAGGGGCCCACGTTTACCCACAGATGGAAATGCTGTTGGATTACTTTTCAGACCGTCCCTTGGTCCTGTTGGATCAACCCCATGCCTTGACAGAACAAGCAGAGATATTTGCCAAAGAAATTGAGAAGGCGTATGGACAACATCATACCGCTTCGGATGGATCCGCCTATCCTTCTCCCGAACATTTATATGTGTCCTGGAATGACGTACAGAACCGGCTCAACCAATTGGCTTGCTTGGGCTATGATCCCGTCACTGCTCTGGAGGCCGACTGGGATCCTGTCATTACTCTCCCTATCCAATCTCCGGGGAGCGTGGGACTCGGGCAACGGGGAACCCCGTTTCAAGAGACGCTTCAACGAATGGAAGCCCTTCGCCAAAACGGACAGGTCGTTATCGCCGCTCGCAGCCGTGGACAAGTAGATCGACTGCTAGCCCTCTTAGGAGAATACGACACACCAGCAGCCCGGTGGGCTCCCCCCAATTGGAATGCCAACTGGACCAAGAAATCACCATTTTTCCTCACGCAAGGGACCCTTTCGACAGGTTTTGTGTCCCCCGACGGTCAATTTTCCATTATCACGGAGGAAGAATTATTTGCCAAAGGTCTCCGTCATCGTACCGGGCCCAAAACCAAATCAGCGACTTTTCTGTCTTCTCTAGAAGACCTCAACGTCGGAGACCTGATCGTACATATTCAATATGGGATTGGACGCTATCAAGGACTTCATCGCCTGGATGTCCAAGGCTTTGAGAGCGACTTTTTGATTCTGGAGTTCGCAGGGGAAGATAAACTATACGTTCCGCTCGACAGACTGAACCAAGTCCAACGCTATAGTGGGGCAGACAACCATACTCCACGATTAGATCGGTTGGGAGGCACATCTTGGGCCCGCACCACGGCACGAGTCAAAAAAGGCATTGAGGAGATGGCCCATGAACTGGTGGAGTTGTATGCCAGTCGGGAACTGGTTCGCCGTGAGGAATATGGGGTGGATAGTACAATGACCCACGCCTTTGAGGCCGCATTTGAATATGAAGAAACGGCAGATCAACTCAGGGTGATTCAAGAAATAAAAAAAGATATGGAATCCCCACGGCCCATGGATCGGCTCGTGTGCGGGGATGTTGGATATGGAAAAACCGAGGTCGCGATACGTGCAGCATTCAAGGCCGTCGAAAATAATCGCCAGGTGGCCGTCTTGGTCCCAACAACATTGCTCGCCCAACAACATTTTGAAAATTTTTCTCAACGGTTCGCCCCATTTCCGACTCGGGTGGAAGTCCTCTCGAGATTTCAGTCGACGAAACAGGTCAAGAGCATCGTCAAGGATCTGGCAGCTGGCTCGATCGATGTGGTGATTGGGACACATCGATTGGTCCAAAAGGATGTGCAATTTAAAAACTTGGGGCTCGTGATTATCGATGAAGAACAGTGGTTCGGCGTTCGACATAAAGAACGTCTCAAACAGATGCGAACCCAAGTGGATGTCTTGACCTTAACGGCGACACCCATTCCACGAACCCTGCAAATGGCCATGGCAAGCGTGCGAGACCTCTCAGTCATTGAAACACCTCCTGCCGGGCGATTGGCCATTCGCACACAAGTCTTGCGTTTCAATGAATCCATGATACGGGAAGCCATGGTGCGGGAGTTAGGCCGAGGCGGACAGGTCTACTTTGTTCATAATAAGGTTCAAACTATTGAACGGATAGGAACCTGGATCCAAGGTCTGGTTCCTGAGGCCCGGATTTTAGTCGCCCATGGACAGATGGACGAACGACTTCTGGAGTCAGTCATGCTGAAATTTATTCAACGGGAAGCGGATGTGCTCGTCACCTCGGCCATTATTCAGTCTGGGCTTGACGTCCCAAACGCCAATACGATTCTCGTCAATCGAGCGGATATGTTTGGACTGTCCCAACTGTACCAATTACGTGGGAGGGTTGGACGAGGAGGGCATCAAGCCTACGCCTACTTTCTTACTCCAGATGAGGGCACCCTCACGACCGATGCACAAAAACGCCTCCTGGCCATCCAAGAGTTTACAGAGCTTGGAGCCGGGTTTCGAATTGCAGCGGCCGACCTAGAAATTCGTGGGGCAGGGAATCTCCTTGGCAAACAACAATCCGGTCATATCGCGGCGATAGGGCTTGATCTCTATATAAAAATGGTGGAAGAAGCTGTCCAGAGCCTCCGTGGACAGCCACCGAAGGAGGAACGACCGGACCCCACCCTCCATATTCCCATCTCGGCCTTTATTCCTGAGGAATATATGACCGATACACACCAACGACTTTCTTTTTATAAACGACTGTCAGGGAGCCAGCAAGTCGGGGATCTCGCCATCCTTCATGGGGAAATGTTGGACCGATATGGACCACCACCAGAGCCCGTCGAACGACTCTATGAAGTCATGCAGGTACGGGTCCTTGCCAAACTCATTGGCATCGCCTCTGTCGAAGTTAAAGACCACAGGGTGATTATCGCCTTTGATCCCAAAAGCGGTGTCCCCGAACAAGGCATGTCTACACTCATGGACCAATACGACGAGCAACTTCGCATGCTCACGCCACTCTCCTTTGAATTGGAAACGACTCACCAGGACTGGGCGGGACTTCATCCAGAATTGACTCGAGCCTTGCAAACACTGGTGTTCTGTGATACCAAGTGATCCGGTTAGACGACACGTTTTTCCCAGACCTATCGAGGAGACCCGTTCATGGGCAAACGCAGAGACAACCAAGTGAGCGGTGGGTTCACAGCCGTCTGGACCAGCCTACTGCTGGGTGCCGTCATTGGGATATTCGCACTGAGTGGGTGCGGGCAATCCTCACAGGAATCTCCCGTGTTGGCCATTGTGAATGGGGAATCGATTACCCTTGGGGAATTTGATTTTCGATGGTCCAACCTTTCCGAATCGAGTAAGCGGAGGTATCAAGGGGAAGATGGCAAACGGAAATTTTTGGACGAATTGATCTCACAAGAACTGTTGATGCAAGAAGCCAGAAAACTCGGGTTAGAATATAGTCCGGAAATTCGACGGCGTATTCAACGATTTAAGGAAGACCTCTTGTTAAAAGAAGTGATGCAGGAAGCGGTGCGAACCAAGGTTGAAATATCCGAACAGGAACTCGAATCCCACTATCGAAAACATGGGGCCGTCCTACCCGCTCCGGATCGAATTGACGTGTCAATCATCGTCAGCAATAATGTCTATGCCTCGAAAGACATTAAGCGGATGCTCAACGAAGGCATTAACTTCGGAAATCTGGCGAAACTTTATTCGACCGATACTCGGACGAAGAAAAAAGGGGGAGAACTGGGGTTATATAAAAAGGGCATGGTGCCGAGCTTGCCCGCAGAGGTCGAAGCCTTTATCGAAAAAGCTCGCTCCGGCTGGACCAGTGACCCCATTAAAACAGACGCTGGATATTATCTCGTTCGCATTAATAGCAGAAAACCCGGAGATACCAAATCCATTCTTCTGGCGCGAGAACGGCTCAAACAAGAGATGTATGCCCAAAAACGGCAACAGCAAATACAGAATTTTCTGAATCAGATCAAGACCACTGCTTCAATTCGAATCGCGGAGTCCTCGAAATACATGATGGAACAATCAACCCCCCAGCCTGTGAAAACAAGCCAGCAATAATCAAAGCGTACAGGTCACTTCTCATAGGTCAGGAACGAAGAGCCCGGCAAAGGCCATGTCTGGAATCACAATGACGTCTTGTAAGAAGGTATTCTCAAGAAGATCCTACAAGCAATCCGACTCCCATCTTTGTCAGCCCTTACGCCTGCTGATTCTCTTGATCAGTCTCGGTCTGATGCTGATGCTCCTGCCATACCCAACAGAGGCCGCTCGGGTGACTGATGGAATTATCGCGATCGTCAATAAGACCGTGTTGACGAAATCAGAACTTCAGGAAACCATTCAGACCGAGCAAGACGAGATCCGAAAAACATTTCAGGGTGCCGAACGGGATCGAAGGCTCCGGCAACTCAAGTTTAAGGGGTTGACCCGCCTCATTGAGCGAACATTACAAATCCAGATCGCCAGGGAACGGGGGCATGAAGTGACCGATGCGGAAATGAACCTGGCCATGCAGGAGTTTCAAAGACAAGGAGATACCTTTGACTCCTCAAATCCTCAGGTCGTCAAAAATCTGAAACAACAATTGACCATCTTGAAAGTGATTGAACGAGAGATCAAAGCCGGCATCATGGTATCAGAATCGGAAATGAAAGAATTTTATAATTCACAACCAAGTCGATTTAAACTTCCCGACGAATATTCGGTGAGCCAAATTCTCATTCGGCCTCGGACACATGAACAGCCCGAAGACACCCAGCATCGGGCCGAAGCCGTGTATCAAGCCCTACAGGACGGAGCCGACTTTTCCGACATTGCCGAGCGACACTCAGATGGTTCGGAAGCGATTCGGGGTGGAGACCTGGGACTTATGCGACAAGGAGAAATGGAACCCCTCCTCGATGAAGCCCTCTCGCAACTCGACCCGGGGGACATCACAGCCCCTATTGAAACCAACCATGGATTTCATATCCTTCGCCTCAACGAACGTCAACCACCGGTCATTCGCCCCTACGACGAAGTCAAGCGAGATGTTCAGGCGTTACTCGCCCAACAAAAGAGTGAAGACATGTACCACCGTTGGATTTATGAATTACAAAACAAAGCCCATATTGAAGTGAAGTTTTAGGATGAAAGGAACCATCTTATTCCTGAGGGAGGGTTTCTATGTGCGTTCGGGTGTGACCAGGTTTCGCACCACACGCCAAAGCTCATCTCGTCCGTCGTGGGTGATCGAAGAATAGGGAATAATGACCGATTCAGGAGAGAGTCCCAACTCTTTCCTGACAAGATCCACCCGCCGGTGCCGATCGTTTCTGGTCAGTTTGTCACACTTCGTTAAGACCAACACGACCTGGCGTCCTATCTCTCGTAACCAGTTGAGGGTAAAGTGGTCATGCTCCTGAAGACCTCGAGCATCGAGTAACAAGAGCACCCCTCGAAGCTCGGCCCGTTGTGTCATATATTGTTCCAGCAACGGCTCCCACTCGGAGCGAAGAGATTTGGACACCTTGGCATAGCCATACCCTGGTAAATCCACCAGGTAAAACCCTTTGACTAACGGCCCGGGCGTTTTAACGTGAAAATAATTAATCGCCCGTGTCTTTCCTGGGGTACGACTGACTTTGGCAAGTTTCTTCCGATTCATCAATGAATTGATCAAGGTGGACTTTCCCACGTTCGAGCGTCCGACAAACGCCACCTCCGGTAACCGGTCACGAGGAAATCCTTCTGGACTTACGCAACTTTTGATAAAATCGACTGCTTGTATTTTCATCGTTCTCCTTGAAGCATCCCTACACATACCTAGGCGACAATGGTGAAGTCAAACGCAGGCCGCAGCCCTTGGTTGAATTTCCTTTTTGCCCTCTGTTGTGTGAGTCTCCCGTTCTTTGCCTTGGCCTGGTACGGACTCGCCACCCTCCCGGATGTCTCGTCCCTTGCGAAAAAAAATCCGAGGTCCACAGCGCTGATTGAATTACGGGTTGAAGCCTCAAAAACCAAAGGAACGCCGAGGCGACCCAATCGTCGATGGGTCCCGCTTTCAAGAATCTCCCCGCACCTCAAGCGAGCAGTGGTCGTGGCCGAAGATGCCAGATTTTACTCTCATGAAGGCTTTGACTGGGAAGGCATGCGAGTAGCCCTCATGCGAAACTGGAAAAAAGGAGAACTCTACCGGGGTGGCAGTACGATCACACAACAACTTGCCAAAAACCTCTACCTGTCCCCCCAAAAAAGTATTTTCCGCAAATTACGAGAAGCCATGATTGCACGTGAACTCGAGCGACACTTGTCGAAAGGGCGTATTCTTGAGATTTACCTTAACGTCGTGGAATGGGGAAATCATGTGTATGGGGCCGAAGCGGCAGCCCGCCATCATTTTTACAAATCAGCGGCTCATTTAACGCGGGAAGAGTCGGCCCTCCTGGCTGCCATGCTTCCTTCACCCAGACAATATGACCCGCTACGGGTCACCAGATTCTTGGAAAAACGACAACGCTTCATCTTACGGTACATGAAATAGCTCTCACGTTTTTATTGGAAAGGACTGAGAGCAAGGCGGGCGGTGGATCTCCTAACCAATATCACCTTACCAGTGGTTTCCGAGGGTTACTTAATGATAGCTTGCGGTCGAAGGGGGGAGAGTCTATGGCATGGGTCTATTTAGTGATCGCGGGTGTCTTTGAAACGGTATGGGCGGTTGGGTTGAAATATACAGAGGGATTTACACGGATTGGACCAAGTCTGGGAACCGTAGCAGCCATGATTGTGAGTTTTTGGCTACTGGCCCAATCTCTGAAATCCATCCCCATGGGGACAGCCTATGCGGTGTGGACAGGTATCGGGGCCGTCGGCACAGTCCTGTTTGGAATTCTCTATCTCGGTGAGCCCAGTCACACGGTCAGAATCCTCTGCATTTTACTCATCGTGGGGGGAATTGTCGGACTCCGGCTTTTTTCAACCTCATGAATCTCGTCCAGGATCGTAACGGTGTAAGCTGCTTCATGTACCTCCCTGGGGAATCACCTCACGACGCACGGGCATTCCTTCATCAGAATATGGGCCACTTGGATTGTCTTCTTTGGAATCTGTGAAATCATCGCCCTCTCTTCCTTGCAAGCCCAATCCCTTCCTCTATCCTCTGACCCTGATCAACCAACGACCCTCCAGGAAACGGTGGTGACGGCAACCCGAACCGCTATCCCCATACGATCTGCACCTGGCACTCCCACCCTGATCACGAGCGAGCACATACAGCAAACACCCTTTCAACAAGGACATCAAGTTGACGACCTGCTTCGATACATTCCTGGCGTCCAACCGGCCCTTCTCAGCAGTCGCTATAACCATCCAACGGCACAATCCATTTCCCTTCGTGGGTTAGGGATTCGTAGAACTTTGGTCTTGTTGGACGGTGTCCCACTCAATGACGGGTTTGGGGGATGGATAAATTGGGGGCTGGCCCCGGATAGGCTTGAGCGTATTGAGGTGATTCCTGGGGGAACCTCGAACCTCTATGGCAATTGGGCGATGGGCGGAACCATCCATCTGTTATCTGAACCGCCACAAGAAGGTACGGCGCTTCACTCCTCCAGCCAAGCCGGAAATCTTCAAACCTATACCCAATCGTTATCTGGTCGATATGGGACCGACCAGGTTGGCATGTCGTTAGGCTATCGATGGTTTCACACGAAGGGATTTATTACCGTTCCCGCCTACCAACGGGGTCCCATTGATCAAACGAACGACTCACGTCATCAACAGTTCAATGGCCGGGTCGACTGGAGGGTCACTCCACGTACCCAGATACGTCTTCGAGGAACCTTCTTCCGAGAAGTGCGTTCGTTTGGCACCCCTCTTAGCCTCGCCACTCGCAGCATTGGAACCATTGCGGGAAGTCTGCATGGAGAGACCAAGAGAGGCGACCAATGGGATGCCACATTGTTTGGACAATGGCAAACCTTTCGAAATCAGACATCGCAAATAACACCATCACCGGTTCTCCGTGTCAACGAACAACTCAATCGGATTCAGACCATTCCCAGTAACGACCTGGGAGGAACTATGCAATGGACCGCGCTCATTGGATCACGCCATACGTTCGTGGTCGGAGCGGATACGCGTCTTATCCTCGGACAATCGGAAGAGACAATCTTTTCTCCAATAGGAACGGTCCAACGAGCGCTTGGGAAAGGCAAACAATTGGGAGGGGGGGGATTTGCGGAGTGGATTGCACAGGTGACGGAGCACCTGACGTTCATTCCTACGCTCCGTTTGGACTGGTGGAAGAATTTCAAAGGAAGGATCGAAACCGCACAGGGAGTCACCACCGTCCCGCCGGATAATGTGGAAACCGCAATCAATCCAAAACTGGCCCTTCAGTATGTGTGGAATTCCCAGATCACCACAGGACTCGCGCTGTACCAAGCCTTTCGGGTCCCGACATTGAACGAACTGTACCGTGATTTTAGTTTCTCAGGGTTTTCATTTCTCTCCAACCCAACGCTCGTCCCAGAACGGCTTACCGGTGGTGAAACACATGTCGAGTTCGATGTATTCTCCAACCGCCAACTCACCGTTCGAGCCACAGCCCACTATAATGAAGTGAAGGACCAAATAGTATTTGTCCCCAGGAGTTCACTGTCGGTACAACGTCAAAATATTGCTCGCGCCCGAACGATGGGATCCGAGATCGACATGACCTTCAAACCTTGGAAGGGGCTCGCGATCAATCTTGGATATGCCTATGCCGATTCGACGATTCGTGACTTTCCGGGAAATACGGCCCTGGTGGGGAATGAGATACCCAATGTCTCGCGGCATCAGGCGACGGGACGTCTTACTTTAGGTACTCCAGAATTTATTCAATTGACTGTCATGATGCGCTATCTTTCAAGACAATTTACAGATGCTGGCAATCAGCAGGCGGTAGCTGATTTCGTCCTCCTTGATGCTGCCCTTCAGAAAGACCTGAACAAACAGGTACGCCTATTTATCAATGCTGAGAATGTTACCGATCGACAATATATTGTCACCCAAACCGGACCGACCAAAACTCTTGGAGCCCCTCTCCTCATTCTTGGCGGACTGACCCTATCCCTCTAATCCCACTTTCGAGTTAGTTCGTTAGGATAGAACAATCCCGCGTTACCAAACTCCTGTCACACTCTCTCTCCTGTGCCGCTAATCGTGTGCTCTTCGACCATACGTATTTTCACCAAAAAGTTCCAGTTTACGGCACAAGGAATTCCGAAATTTGGCAAGGGTGAGACCGGTCAAACGAGCGTTCATTCTTGACCATCAAAATTCCCCAATAAAACCGGCCTTCTGTTTTGGCGAGGGCCCATACATCCTCGATGTTTCTTCGGCACAGGAGTTGCTCAATAGAAGAATCAGAAAGGGTGTAAACGCGCAACAGGGGCTGGGTAACCCCGGTTGCGCAACGATCGAAACGATTCACACAAAGAACTCAGAAAGGAGGATAGTCACGTGCCTTGGGATATCATCATATCAGTGGGATACATTGCAGGAGCTCTCGGTTTTGTTGTGGCCTTATGTCCGTTGAAAGTCTAGGGCTCTCTCGCCTGATTGGGATTCGCCCTTCGGCGACACCGAACTTTCCTTCAAGACAAAACTCCAAAACCTTACGCACGACTCCTTGAGCCGCCAAGGCCCGTGCGTAAGGTTCATTGGTTTCCCCATTCAAAGATCCATGCGACATCGGTTAGCCCTTCCCACCATCGACATGGTCACCGATTTGGTGAAACGTATCCTCCCCAAAAATCGCCGATGGCTTTCGGTAGTATTTAAACTCCAAGAGATTGTGAAAAGGATCTTCAAGAAAAAACGTTCGATGCTCAATAGGCGTGTCTTGATATCGTCGACGAGGTTCCTGAAAAAACGTGAGTCCTTTGGTTTGGGCTCGTGTAAGGAGGGTCTCCCAATCCTGTTCGTTGGTAAAGATCAATCCAAAATGTCGAGGGTAAATTCCCTGTTGTCGCTCGACAGGTTGCGACACCATTTGCCCGACAATTTGGTTCCCATACAGATTTAAAATCAGCGCCTGCTGGGTTTGACGTCCGGCCGAACAGCCTAACCCATCGACATAAAACGCGGTTGCCTGTTCCATGTTGGAAATGGGAAAGGCTAAATGAAAAAGTACGGAATTCATAGGACACTCGCTTGTTGGAAGGAGACTGTGACTCTTAGGGTGACGAGGAATACTGTACCGCGGTCCTTTTTCGTTCTGCAATCCCTAGCTGTCTCGCTGAAACGAATCTCCGACCACAAGTTTCCCTCGTCCCTTCCAATACCCCGCGGCCATATAAGAAGAGGTATGGCGAATGGACAAATTGCCGGTTCGTGAAAGAATGAGCGCCCCGGCAAAGCCTGACACCCGCCGAACGAGTTTCCTCAAGGTCTGACGACCGGCACGCGCAGGACTCATTCCACGAGCCAAGAGATCCGTGATTTCCTTAGCCACCGCAATGCGAATAATACTTTCGCCAATCCCGGTCATCGAAACCGCCCCTGACTCATTGTCGGCATAGACACCGGATCCGATCAGAGGACTATCACCGACACGACCAGGTAACATGACACCAATCCCCCCAGTAGATGCCCCAGCTGCCACATGTCCTCTGTGATCAAGGACCACAGCACCGACCGTTTCTAATTCGGGTACTAATCTTCGTGACTGAGGCCTCTTACCACCTTTGAGCGTCCGCGTAAGTTGAAAATCTGTTGGATAGGAGGTCCCGGCAAGATGATGTTTCTTAGCCAATTGTTTCGCGTGGGTCCCGACGAGAAGCACGTGCCGGGTTTCTTCTAAGACCAAGCGGGCGATGCGGATAGGATGTCGAACGCCGACAATCGAGGCGACAGCACCTGCTTGTAATTGGGCTCCTTCCATAATAGAGGCATCCATTCGTTTGACACGATCCTGCTGCAGGCGAGCACCAAGACCTGCGTTAAACAGGCCCGACCCTTCGAGAAGAGCAATGGAGATTTCCACCACAGTAAGGGCTGATGCACCTTGACGTAAGTGGGTAAACCCATATTCAAGGGTCGCAGCAAGACATTCCCGTTGTGAACGGGTCATCTTGCGGGGTCCGGCACCGCCATGAATCATGAGGCAGGGGGTATGACGTTTCACGGGCAAGGAATCAATGAAGAAGAATCGTGTTGGCTTGTGAAAAAATAGGGTTTTGTAACCGTTCGAGATCGGAACGAACAAAACCCAGTCCGGTCACACAGAGTTCAAAGTTATCGGAAAGTTTTCGAAAAAGAGGTGCGGGCTCTCCGCCGTCTTTTTCGGGAAAATGTGCAACGATGCCGTATGAACGCTTTCCCGTTTTGACATAATCCACGAGAAAATCCTTATGGTAGATAAGCCCCGCGGATTTCAACCGCTTGAGATATTCAGGAAACAATCCGGCCATAAACAAGGTAAAGTCACCGATATGCCGATGGACATCCCGCTCCTGGTCTACGGATTGCGCTTCAAGCAGGACTTCGGATTCATAGAGAAGATCTACCACCGTTTCCACGGTTTCTCCCTGCTGATTTTTAATTTTATACAGATTGTCTTGGTGTGTAAAATGCACGAGGAGATTGGAGACGTATTCGGTGACATTGAGATCGGGCCAACCAAGTTTCTCGGTAAAACAGCGCTCGGTCAGGCTACCGAAAAGGCGTCGTAAGGAATGATTCTCTGGAATCTCTTGATCCATAGGAACCTTTCTCGTTCAAGTATGCCAGGGAGGAGAAAATCTGGCAAGCAATCGGGAGGGTGATGCCAGGTCGACAGGGACAGACTCTTCATAAAATCAGTAGATTGCAGCAGACACCATCACGGCCGACTGTCGAGAATAAACGTGACCGGACCATCATTTTCAAGGGCCACCGTCATCATCGCGCCAAACTCACCGGTCTCAACAGAAGCCCCTCGATCGCGGAGCCGCTCAATTGCCTGCTCATACAGTTGCCTTGCCTGATCAGGCGGGGCTGCTCCATCAAATCCAGGACGACGACCCTTCTGGACATCACCCAACAAGGTAAATTGCGAAACAACTAATAACCCACCCTGTACCTCCTCTAAGAGACCGATTCATTTTTCCCCGTTCATCACTAAAAATTCGCAATGCGAGACTAACTTGTCGACAAGGAAACTGACGTCCTGTTCGGTATCACCTTTCGCGACACCGACCAGAACGAGTAGTCCCTTTTGTATCTGACCAATGACAACCCCCTCGACTGTCACAGAAGCCTGGGTAACCCGTTGGATGACTGCACGCATACCTTTCCTTTGCGACCGAACAGAACTAATAGTGAAAGAAATTACCTATGAGGTGCGATGTACTTTGCGTCTCACAATGTCCAGAAAGACCAGAAACTCTCGAGTCCCAAGGAGCGCATGAATACCAAAATACCCGAGCGCACTCCCACCAATCGCAAGTGCCAGCATCCCAGCCTGATTCAACCAGACATCCGATTGCATCCATATGTCCGATCGACCAACCCAAAAACCAATAAGAAGAATGGGAAGCACCGCGATGAGGATGTGAAGGGCGGATTTCCCGATCCCGCTCCAATCAATACCCCCAAGTCGACGATTCAAAATGGCAATGAGAATTGAAATGTTCAACATGGATGCCAGAGCGGTAGCTAAGGCTAGGCCGGCAAATCCCAAGGACTGCATAAGCCAGAGTGACAGCAGAAGATTCGCGCAGCCACCGCAATCACAGCAGCTATTGCTGGCGTTTTGGTATCTTGAAGAGAATAATAGGCCGCAACAATAATGCGAACGCCTCCAAACGCCCACAAACCAACGGCATAACAGAGTAGGGCCATGGCCGTCGCGGCAGTATCCTGGGATGTGAAGGCTCCATGTTGAAAGACCAATTGAATAATGGGAACTCTCAGCAACATGAGTCCTACCATGGCGGGAACAATAATAAAGAGAATCATGCGAATGCCAAATCCCAAAGTATCACGAAGCGCATCAAGCGCACCCTCGGCGGCTTGTGTGGAGAGGGTGGGAAGAATCGCAGTCGCCAGGGCGATGCCGAAAATCCCGAGAGGGAATTGAATGAGCCGCATGGCATAAAAGAGATAGGTAGGGCCTCCATCAAAATTTGACGCGAGGATGGTACTAATTAAAATATTCACCTGGGCCACCGATAACCCTGCCAAGGTGGGTAACATCAAGGCACCAATCCGCCGGACACCAGGGTGTCCCGGTTCAAAACGAAATCCAAAGAGCATCTTACGGAGGGCTAGACCGGGCAACTGCATGGCAAACTGTGCCGCCCCTCCCGCAACAACTCCGATGGCCACTCCAATAATCGGATCGTCCAATTGAGGGGCGAGAAATAAGGCACAGCCAATAATAAACAAATTAAAAAAGACGGGAGCAAGGGCTGGGGCCGCAAAGGCGCGCATGCTATTGAGAATACCCATCGCCAAGGCAGCAAGACTGATGAACAGGAGATAGGGAAACATGATCCTTGTCAAAAGCGTCGTCATGGCGAGCTTCTCAGGATCATCGTGAAACCCGGGCGCAATCAGCCAGGCAATAGCCGGGGCCGCGATTATTCCGAGAATGGTAATGCTAATCACGACCGTGAGGAGGGTCGTAAACATGGCACTGGCCAGTTCCCAGGCGTCCTGCTTCGTTCGGGTGGTCCGATATTCGGTAAACACGGGAATGAAGGCCGAAGACATGGAACCTTCGGCAAACAATTCACGAAGAATGTTGGGAATACGGTAGGCGACATAAAAGGCGTCAGCCACCGCGGTCGCACCGAACAAACGCGCGATAATGACGTCACGAATCAGTCCGAGCACGCGACTGGCAAAGGTCGCCACCCCAATGACTCCGGCGGCCTTGACAACCGAACGATTGGTAGCGGGAGAGGAAGACGATGCCTCAGGTGAGGGGGATGAGTCGGTCATCTCGTGCGATTGTAACGGATTACCGAAAAGGCGTCTACCGGAAGCCGATTCTCAATGCTACAATAACGTTAAAATGGAAGGAATGCATGTCTGATCCCCAGTCGCCAAAGACCGTCATGGGCTTTCAACTCCGGCATCGCACCTTGGGAATCTATCAAGGCAGTGCGGTAGAACTCGCCTTCTGGCATCCCTCGTCCGGGATGCCCGAATATGGGATCTGTTGCTTTCAATCACAAGACAAGGCCCAAGCCTATGTCGACTTCCTCAGTTCTCCGCAATGTTTGGAACCCCTGAACCATGAAGATTTCACCATTGAACCGTTCGATCAGGAACTCCACGAGCGATTAAAGAGCGACAACCCGATGACATCTGCCTGGGAGCTGGGAAGGTAATGAATACGTGAAGACTGACTACGATTTGAGAAGGACGCTGGCGAGCTTTTTCAACAAGGTCCATTGTTGAATCCTGATTGACTCACCCCAATCCGCTCCGGATCTCCAAATACTTCACGAAAAACCTCGACGACCTCACGGAACTTCTCCAACCTCGTCCATTCTTTAAAACCCGCCTCGATTAAAAGGCTTGGAAGGTTCGTCCGGTTTGTCCGATGACCATCCCTACTCCCATCCCCTAACAGATAATGGTCTAAGATGACCCGATCGCAGCACCCTCGAAGTGATTCGGCAAATGCTCGCGGATTATCCAAGGGCAGTAACGGGCTAACCGTACAGACCGTATTCAGACCCGCTTGTTTCAAGCTCTGTAACGCTTGTATACGAACAGCAGGAGAATAAGCCGAGCGTGGAAATCCGGGAGGCAGGGTTTCTTTATCCGTCTCGACCGTCAAATTGATTTGAACCGAACAACGCTGTTGCAGGTCAGACAAAATAGGAATGTCATCCACCACCAATGGTGTATGTGTCTGTATGACCAACAGATCCGGAGGACGGTCCACCATGGCCTCCAGCAACTGTCTTGTTCGTCTGGCAGTCTGTTCCTGGGGTGGATAGGGTTCTGTCACACTGGACATGAAGATCTTAATGGGCTTGGGTTCACCCCGCGTGGGATACTTGAGTTGATCATATTGACGGCGGTAGGCCTCAAGAACATCCGTTTTGACATCTAAAAAAGTTCCCCACCGTCTCCCGTTCAAGTGATAGGGATTCCATTGCGCATAGCAATAGAGACCGCATAAGGAATTGCCAAGGGCACAGCCACGATAGAGATTGATCGTATGGGTAAAACCCTCTCCAAGAAATCCTCCCGTCGGATTGAGAATGGACTTCGACGGAATCTCCGCAACTTTCATATGGGATCACCTTTTACGACAGGACACATAATAACAATGCTGCTCAAAAAATTAGGAGGAAGCCCCTCCCATTAACTGGGGATATTGCTCGATCATGGCTTGCCGGAGGGTCTCGTCCATTGTGGCATCTTGCAAGGAAAGAGCTTTACCAAGTTGGGTTACATCCAAATCCCGCGTACCCTGCAGATTGGCCCCACGAAAATTCACGCGCAGGAGAAATGCATTTCGAAATTCGACCTCAGCGCAGTCAGCCTGTTCAAAATCCGCCTCTCGAAGATTGGCTCCTTGCAGATTGGCTGCCACCAAGGTCGCCTTGCTGCAGCTCGCTCGATCCATGATCGCTTCCAGCAGTTGCGCTCCACGAAGATCTGTTTCGGATAGGTCTGCACGAGTAAGGTTGGCATGTGAAACATTCGCGCCCTTCAGACAGCTCCCCTTGAGATCCGCATCAACCATCACGGCTTGTTGAAGATTCGTCTCGGTAAGATTGGTCTTCATCATGTTGGCTTCAGTCAGGTTCGCTCCCGTTAAATTCGCTTGTGACAGATTGGCACCGGCCAGGTTTGCATCTGTTAGATTCACACCAATAAAATCGACCCCGGTTAAATCCATGCGACTGAGGGAAGCCCCTTCAAGATCCAGCTTTCCATGAGGGTTTTTCTTTCGAAAGGCATTCCATCCCTCCTGGCCTTGTTTCAACAGTTCAATCAGCTTCTGATCCGCCATTGTCTAATTGTTCCCCATGACTTTTAGTATTTGGAAATGATACACCATGACTCATCAAATTATACGCCGAACCTCCATGACTTCGGAAGTCTTCGACTCTGAAGCAAGAAAAGCCTTTCAATGACGCAAAGACGACCAAATGGATGAGTGGGGTATATATCTACTGCTGTTTGTGGCAGGAGGTCTGGCCGGCATCCTCAACGTGATTGCCGGAGGGGGATCCTTTCTCATCCTTCCGCTGTTGATATTTCTTGGACTTCCCGCCTCCGTGGCCAACGGGACAAATCGTCTCGCGATCCTTCTACAAAACGTCGGAGCCGTATGGGGCTTTCATCGTTACGGGGTTGTGGACTGGCGAGCCGTCTTGTGGGCCGGCATCCCGGCAACCATCGGAAGTGTGTTCGGCACCTGGGCAGCCATTGTCATCAGCGATGAGATCTTTACGCAAATCCTAGCCATACTCATGATAGCCGTCACACTCTGGACCCTATGGAATCCGCAACAAGCCAGGCCGACCTCAGACCATCTTCAAGTCAATCAATACATGTTAGGACTTGGGTTTTTTGTAGTGGGTCTCTATGGGGGATTTGTGCAGGCCGGAGTGGGATTTTTAATTTTGGCCGTCACCACCATGGCAGGTCTGGATCTGGTCAGAGGAAACGCGGTGAAGGTCCTCAGCGTGATGATCTTCTCCACGGTCTCGCTGAGTCTCTTTGCCTGGAATGACAAGGTTCATTGGCCGATGGGGCTGGCGCTCGCGGCGGGAAATGTCTTGGGAGGCCTTTGGGGCGTGCGTCTTACGATTTTAAAAGGACACGGCTGGGTCAAGGGCATTGTCACCGTCGCTGTCCTTGCCATGGCAATAAAATTGTTGGTCGATCCCTAGGATATTGAGAAAACGGGAATAAAAAAAGACTCCCGACCCCTTAAAAAAAGAGGGATGAAGGGTTAGAGAACAATGTTTATTGATTATTCCGGAATGTCCTGGGCTAAACGGAAGCCTATATTGAGGCCCCGAACGTCTGGGTCGCCCTTGAACCGGTCCGACGTACGGAGACTCTCAGGCATGCCATTCCATGATCCACCCCGTATCACCCTTTGGTTACAGTCGCCTCCTCCTTCTACTCCCCAGACCCTCCCATCTCCAGGGGCTTCCTTGTAATTGTCATGCCAACAATCCTCCACCCACTCCCATACATTTCCACTCATGTCATACAATCCCAGCGCATTCGGCTTCTTACTGCCCACTTCAGAAGTTCTCCCCCTCTCCAGAGTTTCGCCAAATATCGCATATTGTCCTAACGTATTTTTCTCTGAGGTTCCCGCCCAGACATCTTTTTTTCCTCCACTGCGTGCAGCATATTCCCACTCCGACTCTGTCGGAAGGCGATAAGTCTTTCCCGTTACTTTGGATAGCCAGACAACATAATCTTTCGCATCATGCCACGATACATTGATAACAGGACGCGTTCCACGGCCCCACCCTTCAGCATCTGACCTATACTTCTTGCTAGTCAATTCAAGGTATCGATCATACTGGGCAAAGGTCACTTCGGATTTCCCGAGTGCAAACGATTGAATGGTTACTTGGTGGACTGGCTGTTCAGCACTACTGCCCAGATCATGAATATCACCTTGCTGAAAAGACCCACTCGGTATCACAATCATTTTCGGTTCATTCACGTCGACGAGGTGTAGCCGAGTTAAAAAAATCGATCCTGCATATTGGACCGTGACTCCCTCTTTCCAAAGCCATACACTTAATCCGCCGAGCATAACCAAAGGGACAATTATCATCACCCAGAAGACCCATTGTGCCCGAAGACTCGCCTGAAGATATTCTTTGACCTCCCCGATGGCGCTACCGGCTCGCGCAAAATCCTTTCGCTCTCGACCAGCCGCTAACCCGCTGAACCAGGGCTTGCCCATCTCCACCCATTTTCTCGCACGGCTTTCCAGCAGCGTTCGGTCCACCAAGAATTTTTTGTTGCTCTCGACGAATTCTTTCAAGGCCGGCCAGGCTTCAAAGAGTTTCTCATGTGCAATGGAGATCGTGGCGGCCTCCCCTTCACCCTCACTGCGTAACAACCGCCTGGTCACGAGCAGATCAAGGACTTTCTGCTGCTCGGGACTAAACCCCGCACGTAACGGACGGTTGCGTGTCGGCGGTGCATCTTCTTTTTGAACCTTGGCCAGGTGATGAAAAATTTGTGGCAGGAACGTCTCTGGCTTGACCCCCAATTTTGTTTGGAGTTCCGTCTCAACCGACTTTACATGCTCGCCAATTGCTCCGGAGACCCCTCCCAATTGGCGATAGAGAGTTTCGCTAAGTTTATGATCCTCACGGCCCTGATACAGTTTGTCGAGCACAAAAGCCAGGAGGGGGAGGTTGGCCGTAACCGACCCGGTCTCATGAATAATTCGCTGGGCTAAGGATTCCGAGATGGTGAGTCCAGCCGCCTTCGCCGGTTTCAGGATCATGGCCTCCATCATATAGGGCTCAACCGGCCCTAAGGCATAATGCCCGTTTCCGTTGAGCACCTTCACCAGGTCGGGATGACGGTGGCAGTAGTGGAGATGATCACTCCGTATTGTGGCAATGACCCAAAGGGCTCGTTCCTGCGTTGCCCGATAGAGGGCGGAGAGAAAAGCGTTGGATTGCTCGGTGGCCTGTGCCGTATACAGCTCTTCCATTTGATCCAGAAAGAGCACCAGGGTCTGCCGATCGGTTCCCTTGTGGATAATGTGTTGGATCTCTGTTCCCAGCGAGGCAGGATTGTGCTTAAGGTTAGAAATAATATCTTCCGGTCTCAGCCCCGCCCGGGTTGCTACCTCTCCAAGCGAGACCATAAGCGCCGAAAAGGGATCGGATGCCTGTCCTGGAAACATTCGGACACATTTCACGCTCTGGTCGTGAAGGCGGCCCATGGATTCCAGTTTTGGTAACACCCCCGCATCCACGACCGAAGACTTTCCAATGCCGGAATCCCCGCTAATGATGAGGAACCGTTCTCGTTGGAGCAGGAGACGATCCAAGATTCCTCGTTCATCGGCTTCCCGCCCGAAATACACCGAAGCATGCTTGCGGGTGAAGTGAAAAAGTCCTGGATAGGGGGAGCCGTCTTTTTCTATATCCCAGAGGACTTGTTCAGTTGTTGAAACCTTAGAAACAGGATCGTCTTGGGGATCTTGTTGTCTTGCCCCCTTCCGTTCTTCCTCCCTTTCCTTTTCATATCGCGTGAGTGCAGCTTGAACCAAGGAGGCCAATTCGTGGGGTGAGGAAAAGGCACTGGCCAGTTTTTCGGTCAGGAGGTGATTTCGAAAGGCTTTGATCCGCTCTCCCTTGTCTTCTGCCGCGTGGGCATCATCAAATGTTCTCGCCCAAGGTGTGGTGTCCTTGACGACAAAGGCCAGGCTGGGCTTGCCGAGTTCTTCGGCTTTACGGAATTCCAATTCGGTAATCGAGAGTCCCTTCGGATTACCATGTTCTTTCGGTGGAATAAAACCATAACGGAACGCAAATAAACCGACATACACATCAGCCTGTTCCACATCTTTCAGACATTTCTCGACTGGTCGTCGATCGGTAGCGACATACTCCTCCATGGCGATGACGTCATAGCCGCTTTTTCGCAGCGCCTCGTAGACTGCCTGCCGGTAGTCTTTCAAATCTTCATAGGTGGAGGAGAGATAGATCGTGGGCATAGGGTTAGACTACTCGAAGAAGAATTTGGTTCCAGTTCATATTAAATACATTACCTTCAAGTTGTTACCCCTTGACGAATTCAATTCTTACTCAGCTCCCTCTGGTTGTTCTAAGCCCTGTCGTAACGCTTTCAGCCCGTTTGCAAGTTTTCCACGGACTTTTTCCAGGTGCGAAGCGTGGAGCATGACTTCAAAAAATTTGATGTTCTTGATGACCGAATCCATTTCTCGGGCCGAACCGCCACGTTGTCGAGCTTGACGATAGCCGTCAATGATTGGCTTTCGCTCCTTGGAAGTCAGGCTCTGTTTCTGTAACGCTGAGAGGAGTCGTTGTCCGGGTATTAAACTCATGTCCCAGAAGGTTTGCCCTCGCTCCCATCGCTCCTCACCATACTGCTGTAACTCTGCCAGTCCTTCTTCAATTTGTTTGTGAATTCTTTTTCTTTCCCGTTCCGACTTCTTGGTCTTCCGCCCTTTTGATGGTTCCCAACTTAAGACGATGTCCGCGGCCAATCGATTTTCTAGTGGATAGTAGAGGTCGTCTCGCTTGGCTGCTTTTCCAAACTGATATCCTTTCTCATACCAGTCTTTCATATCTTCCAAGGCTTTTCGTCTCTGAACCACGCCGGTACTAAACATCGCCTTTCCCTTATACAGACTTCCCTTCATATTCAACCGTTCTTGTGTGGGTTGAATCTGCAGCAGTCCGTCCAGAATATTCTCCGCGTCTATAAATAGATCTTTGGTTGGAAATTCCTGTTCAGTTGGGTCAGGCCGAGTCTCTTTCCTTTTACCCTTCTTTTCTGCCCGGGCAAGCGCCCATCGCACTTTAAAATTGGCCAACTGCTCCAACGATTCAACCGGTGCATCGGCTGGTTGTCTGGTTCTTCCACGATCGTAAAACCGTAGTGCCTCTTCAAAGAGTCCCACCTCTCCATAGGCCCGACCCAAGGCCGCACAGGTTGCGGAGGAGTTCGTCCAGTCCGCCCCCATTCCCTTCGTAAGGTTCACCAATTTCTCCCGGATCCGTGGGATATCTTTTCCATTATCCGATTTCGCCCATTGTGCAAGATTTTCTAATTCTTTTCGCAATTCCGCCTCTGCGACAGGCCCTTCATCGGCATGCGATTGAGAACGGGATGTTTTGTTGGTCAAGGCAAAGTCCGGATCCCCATAGCATTGATAAGCCCCCCACGTATTCGAACCTGGATGTCGCACATAGGTTTCTTCTCTCGCTACCCGTACGGCATCGCCAAATGGTCGATGGTGAAACAACGCTTCATAAAAGGCATGAGCGAACGTTTTTGCGGCCTCATCATTGACCGCCCAGCCAGCCGCGACCACGGCTCGGACGCCCATCCGAATGAGTTGTGTCGCGAGATTCGAAGCTAATCGGTGATAGGCAACATCTTCTTGTTCCCGCTTTCCTTTCGTCTTCGTATTTCCTAAATGACAACAATTGATGAACACCAATTCCGGCACATACCGCATCTGCTCGATCTCCGCCGGAGTCAAATACATCCCGTCTCCTAAGACCATTCCGGTCACCACCTTCTGATTGAAACGCCCTTCCTGGCCATGTTCGTTTCCTTGGGAAGTCGTCACCCTCTCCAACGGATATTCAAAAACGCCATGAGCTGCAAGGTGGATGACTTTATAGGGCCGACTGTAGAGTTCGGTCAAAATGGCTTGCGGTGTGGCATGTTGTTCGACTAGTTCCACAGTGTTGGGATAGCCTCGTTCCCGAAGGAATTTCGCTACCGCGCGCGCTTCCGCTGCGGCACCCGGTAAGGGAGAAAACTTTCCGGATGCTTCATTAAAGGTGGGATCTCCCACAACCAAGGCATTAACCTCGGTGCTCGGAAGGACATTTTCCCTGAATTCCGACGTGGTCAATTGTCGAATCATGCCGGCGGTAACCGAAAGGGGTCGGGATTCCTGATCCAAACGGTCATGCAGTAATTCCCAGGGATAGGCCGCCGAGTGATCATCGAGCACAAGGGCAAGGTTTCGTCGGTCTGTCGCATATTCTTTCAGCCTATTGGGAATAATGAGTTCAAACAGGGTACTCGACAGGGCAGGATCATTCGCTGTGGTGGAGACGGCACGTTTTAGAAAGCTTTCAACCAGGGTACGTTGAGTGGGTTGTAGATAGGTTTCGGCTCGCGAACGGTTTGTCAACACGTCGAACTTTAATGCGCCATTCTCCTCAGTCATAATTCGCATTCGTTGCCACCACCCAGGAGACTCGTCATAAGAGACCCGACTTTGACCTCCTTGTCCCCCCACTAATAGTTCCTCAATGGTCAACTTGTCTCGAAACTCAGCGGAACGTCCCAATTGCAAGAGCCCCTTCATGCCTTGGATGGCTAAATCCTCCCAGAGTTCGATGATACCCACCGACTCAATTCTGGCGCCGACCAGCCCCATCTCTTCACCCTTCTTGGCATGGCCTCCATCCTGGTGTTTCTTTTTGAGAACGTCATACCTTTCATTGGCGGCCAAGATGCCTCGAAGGATTGATTGCATGGAATCCACCACCGTCATGCCGGCACCACCGGTCCCAATCAACAAGGTCGTGACCGACAGGTTGAGCATTGCTTGCTGTTCATCGGGGCTAGAAGTGGCTCGACGTTTTTCACGCTCTTCTTCGATACACCTCAACATGTAGCGGGTCACCCCATGAGCGACGGTCATTGCCAGTGCCCCAGGTGTCAGTTCTCCGACCATCCCTAATCCTAAGACAATAGCCCCAGGATGTTTCTTCCCTGTTTCAGTCTTGTGATCCCCCAAAAAAATGGCGGTCGTCTTCAGCTTATTGGGATAAATATTCAGATCATGTCGTTTTCTCAGCCGCCCATCCAACTGGTTATCAAGGGCCGCTTCCGCACTCACAATGGTATCCCCTTCATAATGGCCGACCAGTAACGGTGCTGTTGCGCGAGTCAAATTACCATGCACCATCTGCACCTGAATTTTTGCCGTTGCCTCCACCGATGGCCGCTCGCCCGAAGACCCGAGAGCCGAGGCAATCACATCGGCCTCACTGGGATATCGCGTTGGTAAACGGTCCGGCCATTCAAAGTTCGACTCTTTTTGGCCTCGTCGCGTGGGGGCGGTTTGTCGAAGTTTGGTGGTCTTTCCCGCCTGCAAGAGATCGAGCAATCCCTCAAAACTCTCAGGGGCATTGGCCAAATCTCCATGCTCGCAATCAAGATAATAGGCCTGCGCTTTGAGTTCCCTGGGAATTCCCGTGTCCCAGGGAACCCGGCCATCGCCAAACGAGGTGGCATCGACTTTAATCTGTCGTCCCAGCGGAGCGGTCTTATCAATCCTGATATTGCACGGAGTGGCTTCCGCCGATCCGGCGACATACATCATGCGTTGGGGATCAAGAGGACTTTGTTGTAGCAAGGCCCGAACCTCCGCCGCTTCCTTCAGTCCCTGTGCCGTTGGGAGAGGCCAATCAATTTCTGCGGATTTTTCTGTCGCGATTTTGGCGCCGAAAACACCCCTGGCTCCATTCCTATCCACCCGCTGCAGTTCCTTCCAGGTCTCTAGACCATAGATGTTTAGGTCGCCTTGGTGCGGTAAGAGCTGCAGCACCCCATCGAAGCGGGAAATGATCCCCAGCAATGTTTCTTGTTTATGTCGAAAGTCCAAGAGCGCCAATTTTCGTACGAGCGGATCACGCCCCATGAGCAATGCGGTGATTGCATGGGAACCCTGGTTCGGCGTGCCCAACATGATGAATCTGGTTCCTGCGTGCTTGCACATCTCCTCCCAAACCTTTTGTCCTTCTGAAGTCCCCAGCATAACCCGCACCACCAGACCGCCCATGGAGTGGGCGATAATCCTAATTGGCTGCTGCTTCTCCTGTACCCGCTTTAGAGTCTGTTCCAATTTTTTTCGGAATTCCTCCGCCAATTCCAGGAGGGACTTGCGCCAATCATAGGCATGGGGAATGACCTCATGGGAATCGGCGAGAAACCTGATCAGGTCTTTGTATCCCTTTCCTATGGGCCCATCGGGTTGGACATGTTTGGCATCTACCTTTAATTTTTTGAGACCCCCAAAGGCGAGATCTGGCAGATCAACCCAGACCCGATCATCTCCAACCTTTAGATGACTCCCCATGATTCCCGGGAGTACAAACACGACCGGTTGGGGAGCCCCATCGACCGCACGTTTTCGGTAATCATCCTGAGTCACGTCATGGGAAGTTTTCTTCAACACATGGAAATCCTTAGGACGTTCTGCTTCGAGGACGGCGCGCAGGAGCCGGATGGCGGTGTCGGTATTGTTGAAATAATGAAAGTGATCGACATCCCCGCCGGTATCAATCCAATACTTCAGCGGCTCGACACGATTCGTTCCTCCCAACATCGCCGGGGTATCCACGACCAAGTCGTGATCTCCCGGGTAAAACCAATCAGCAAGTGTCTTGAGTTTACCCAGGATGCCGTCACCGGAGACATCTCCTCCCAACACATGAAGATCCGCATTCGTCTGCGCCCCTGGTCGATTGAGCATCTGTACCAGAGGAGAGCCTGGCATTTGTGCTTCCAATCCTGGTAATTCCTCCGGCTTCGTTCGATTCTTGACCACCGCGGCGAGTAATGCCGACAGGCCTTCAAAGACCGGATTAAGGGTAAATCCTGGAATATGCTCGAGAAGATTCAACATGACGGTGAGATACCGATCTAATCGACCACTCGCCAAGGTGGTACCAGCCGCAGGACAACCGACTCGCACAAATCGCTTGATGAAAAAGAAATTTCGTCGAAAAATTTTATTGAGTTCCTTCAGGGCTTTCAGGTCTGACTTTCGATTGGACCCTGCAAAGAACTCTTCGTCTATTTCATCGAATGGCTTCCGCCCTTTCATCATCCCGCGGCAAAGCAACTCACCAACCAATCCCCCTCGTGAGTGGGAAACGATATGGAGCTGTGCACCGTTTGGAAGAATCTGCTCCAGCTTGGTAGCCAACTCTAGTGCATTGACGATTGGGCTCTCCGAGAGTGTCCGATGTTGATAGGCTAAGACCTGATTGTGGAAATGGGAATGTAATTCGGCCATCAAAGAATCGCCATCAGCATTCCCCATCGGTACATCCCATAGGCCACCAAAGCTCCCATCCGTCGAAGAAGCTGTTCCATGGAGAAACAAAAGAACGTCCGTACTGCTCGTTAATAGTTTGGTGACTTTTTTGTAATCCTTTCGCCCCTTGGCACCCCAGAGATAGAGGCCAGGTGCCGGAGAGAGCCGTCCTTCAACTTTGTCTTTGATGATGTCCGTTGCTTTTCCTGCCACATCAATCCCGATGACCTTCAATCCTTTGAGTGCCCAGTCTCCCAACCACCCACGGCTAGATGCGGCCATTGGCAGGGTAAGGGGAATTTCGATGCCTTCGCTCGACTGGTCTCGACTCCCGGGAACTCCGTAATCCTGTTCCAAATCATCCGCGCGGAGCCAAATCTTTAATCCATTTTCAAGTTCCAATTGAATGAGGTCATCATCCGCTACCTCACCGGTGTGGGCGGAATCCTTCCCACGAGCCCGATCAAGCGTGGCCGCCCACTTGGTGCTGAGCATATCCGGTAGTCGTGACGCAATATCTGCGGATTGGGGTGATTGATCAATTTCACCATGCACAATGAATTTACTCATTTTTTTCCTCTCAACAAATTGGCCTTAGCGCAAAGAGATGGCAACGCGTCTTACGTTTCACTTGAAGGGCTTCTGTTCGTTGGTACATGACAGAAAAATTCTTTCTTGATGAGATACAGGGAAAGATCTTCAAGATAGGTCAGACCCGGGATCATACCGATTTCTTAAAATTTTATGAAGTTAATTTTTGACTCTAGCATTGTGAGGTCGTCTGGTCTGTGAACTACTTCACAAACGTTGAATCTTGCCAAGGTGGAAGAAGAGAGACAGAGAGAACTATTCCCTCTCACTCCTTGCTCCTCCATTGATGATCGGTATCTGCCCGGATACGATTCTGTGTCCAAACAGATTCAAGTTTTTTGAAACCTTCTCTGATTCGTTTCCTGTTACCTCTTTCCCGTTTTGATTTCTCCCCATGGTCTTCTCCAAATTTTCATCTACATTTGAAGGAGTTACCTACCACGGCCTTCCTCCTCACATGATCTGTTTTTCCTGGGATCAGGTTTTGCAAACTTCCCCAAACATGCAGCGAGAAATCACCACGATTTTGAACAATGACGGGAGCGGCTCCTTGAATCCACATACCTATAGACAAAGCAAGGTTGAAGCCTATCGCTCCCTCATTGTTCAAAACGTGATTTCCCAAGAGGAACTGGATGCGGCATTAGCCAGTCCAATGGATTGTGACTCTATCCTCATGGAACGGTATCAAGTTCCGAAGTCGGTCCTCTTAAAAAGTCTCAGCGACTATTACGGATGTCCGTCTCTGGAATATACGGAACAGACCCAACTGAACGATGGACTCTTGAAGCAGCTCAAACGAGAGTTTTTACAACAACATTTTTGGTTTCCTCTTCAACAGACAAACCGTGCGGTCGATATTGTTATCGATGATCCCTTTGATTTCGACAAGGGTCTTGCGATCAAGTTTGCCTTCCCTGGCCTCACACTTCGATTCATCGTGGCGTTGCGATGTGATATTGCTCAATTTCTTCTCCGTGGCCTGCACCTCAAGGGACATCGGTCTCTGTCGGGAATTCTTGGACAGTTGGAACAGGAAGCGGCCCTCCAAACCTTCGAAGAAGGATCAACGCTGGACCTTTACGAACAGGATAGCGCGATCGTGCATCTGGCGAATCAAATTATTCGGGATGCCTACCATCTTGGATCCTCGGATATTCATATCGAACCCAAACTCAACCAACGGGATACCCTCATCCGTTTTCGTGTCGATGGAACCTGTTTTCAATATTTGACGATCCCGGCCTCTTCCCGACATGCGCTGGTCTCCCGGTTGAAAATTATGGCGCGTATGGATATTGCCGAGCGGCGAAAGCCTCAGGATGGAAAGATTAAATTTCCGATCTCTCCTTCCAAAGAAATAGAACTGCGGGTCGCCACCATCCCGACTGCCGGGTCAAACGAGGACGTGGTTCTTCGCATTTTAAACGGCCGAGGCCCTATGCCTCTCGATACCATAGATCTTTCTCCTGGGACCCTCCACAACCTCCAGGCTATCGCCCAAAAACCCTATGGGATTATTTTATGTGTCGGTCCTACAGGCTCCGGTAAAACGACCACGCTTCACGCCATCCTCAATTACATTAATACTCACGAGCGAAAAATATGGACCGCTGAAGATCCGATAGAAATTACCCAAGAGGGTCTTCGGCAAGTGCAGGTCCATTCGAAAATTGGATTTACCTTTGCGATGGCGATGCGCGCCTTTCTTCGTGCCGACCCAGACGTCATCATGATTGGTGAAATGCGCGACAAGGAAACGGCGGATATTGCACTCGAAGCCTCCCTGACTGGCCACCTGGTCTTGAGCACCCTCCACACCAATAACGCGGTGGAGACCATTTCCCGGCTTTTAGATATGGGGTGCGACCCCTTTAATTTTTCCGATGCTCTGCTCGGCATTTTGGCCAAGCGTCTTTGTAAGCGACTGTGCCTCGACTGCAGGGAATCATACGAACCGTCTGAAGAGGAATATGAAAACCTTCTCAAGGCCTATGGGGAAGAATTTTGGCGATCCCGAGCTCTCCCCGATTACTCTCAGGTTCGACTGTTTCGAGGGGGAGGGTGTCATGCTTGCCATCACACCGGATTTCAGGGGCGACTGGCTCTCTACGAATTACTCCTGGGCAGTGAGGACCTGCGAATGCTCATTCAAGAAAAATCGCCAACCCCATACATGGTTCGGCTTGCCTTAAAGCAAGGCATGTCCACTCTTGTGCAAGATGGTATTCATAAGGTCCTGGAAGGACAGACCACCTTTCAACAAGTGTTACGTGTCGCCATGAAGTAGTCTCAGCCGTCTATTTCTCATCTGGCCTTGGGCTGGGCAATGTCCTACCTTTAACACATGCCAACTCACTCCAATTTGTTGCACCCGCTTCCGCCCGCTCGTTAGAATATTCCTGCTACCAATTCTCTCTACATGTTCTGCAGACCTGTTCTCTCATATAAACAAAAGGAGAGTTCCCCATGACCAGATGGACCTTGAGTCTTACCTTACTTTCACTTTTGCTAATATTCGGTTGCACCCAAGAGACGCAAAATAAACTGGGTCGGGCGATTAAGAACTGGACCGGGACCGATGGCGTCCTAGAGGTGTATGCGGGAGAGAAACTCGTGAAGCGGTTTTTAAAAATCGACAAACTCAGCACAGCCTATGGGACCGACGACGGCAATCCCCGCCCCTATCGATTTGGCTATGGTATTCTGGATGAAAATTTTAATTCTTTGAAGGATCCGGAAGAACAAAAGGTCTATTTTGAATTTAGTGACTACTCGACCTCGTATGTATTTTATGAAGATCCACGTTAATCTTTGTGGGTCGGTTGAAAAAAGTCGCCAGCTGCGCTCTCACAATTTTTCCGTGCTCACGTACTGGGGCGCTCTGCGGGAAAAATTGCTGCGGCCTTTCCTTCGACTCCGCTCAGGATGGGACTGGGCGAACTTTTTTGAACCGACCCGAGGCTCTGCCCCTTGATCTTTCGGTGAGCTTCGTTGCCCTTGGAGACCCTGATTCTTTAACATTCCCTCTGTCACGCCAAATAGAAATCATTCCACCCTGCTATATTTTGAAGGTGGCCCAGAGGACGGTGTGGTCGGAAGCCACTTTTTCTCGTCGCGGTTCAAGGTCCACATCGACTTCCTGACAACGTTTCGCTAACGGAGGCGTCGCCAAAATGTGATCAATGCGCCACCCCTTATTGGCTTCGAGTGAGCTGGGATACCGATAGTCCCAAAACGTATATTGTTGGCGATCGGGATACAGTTTGCAAAAGACATCTTCAAATCCCCAACTTACGGTTTTCTGGTAGGCTTGTTTGGCATCTTCGTGGTAACACACGTGTTTGAGATGCTTTTCAGGACCATGGACATCAATGGGTCTTGGGGCCACATTCATATCACCACACCAAATGGCCGGACGGTCCGGTGAAAGGTGTTGTTGAAAATATTTTCGTAACCGGGCATACCAATTCAATTTATATTGATACTTGGGCGAATCGATAAGATAGCCTTGAGGTATGTAGGTATTGATGATCGGTATGCCTTGAACGACCACTTGCAACAGACGCGCATCTTCCGAGTCTTCACCTTTTTTAAAGCCATAGACCACGGCCTCCGGCTCTTTGCGGCTCAAGATGGCCACACCATTGTACGCTTTCATACCACGAAAGGTGACATGGTACTTTGTCGAGGAAAGTTCTGAGAGGGGAAAGTCTTTATCCTGAACTTTTGTCTCTTGTAAACAGAGCACATCCGGTTTGTGTCGCTCGAGCCATGCCAACACAATGGGCATTCGTTTTCGGAGAGAGTTCACATTAAAGGTCGCAATTTTCATGGATGGCACGAGTTCTATCCCTCCAGTCATGAATGGTTATTACCTACATTTCCCATTGTTGGCCGAATCAGTGCCAGATGACCATAGCCACAGGGTTTTCGTCAAGAGCCCAGGCCCCTTAGACCCTGTGATCAGAGGTTAATCCATGCCGCCTGCCTCTCACCACGAAACTCTTTGTCGGCTTTCCCTCTTGGTTCTTGTTGTCTCATTCTTCCTCTTTCATCTCATTGCCTGTGAAGAACAGCCCTATCAAGACATACAAATTGCCGCACAGGACTTTCGGTTTCAACCGTCTTCCTTTTCTCTTCACGCAGCAGAACCGATTCGCATCACCTTGGTGAATGAAGGTCGAACCATGCACGAATTCACCAGTCGCCTATTTACGGATCCCCAATCTCAGATTCACCGCATTGAATCTCCACAGAGTCTCTCCCCAGAAGGTGTTATTCAGCTGAAACCCGGCCAACATGCCACCATCACATTTCAGGCCGCGGCCGGGACCTATTTCTTTCGTTGCCGGGTGAAGGGGCATAAGGGAATGGACGGCATGGTGACACTTCAATAGGATTGCAATCACTCCCCATAGGGAGGGCCTGTTTCGTATTATGGGAGACCGGTGAAGATGTTATTCAGACAGGAGTTCTCGAAGCACTCGCGCGAGAAATGAATACTGCTTCAGATCGTTGTAGAGATGGGCGGAAAGTCTTAACAGACGTTGGGGGTGAGCAGGCCAGGGACTGATGGGGACTTCAATCCGATAGCGTTTAAAGAGAGTTTCCTGGACCGGATCGAGCGTGACATTGGGCGAGGGCAAGCTTCCATTTAAATCTGGAAAGGGAATGGACGCGAGGGAGCCAATCATGTCGTCCGGACAGGGAAGGGCCACGCCCAAACATTGACACAACACCTGTCTGGCCTGAAGGGCCAATTGATGATTCCGTTCCCCCAACCCCTGCCAGCCTCCGGGAAAAAGGGTTTCACCAAATCGGATGGCCTCTGGTATGGAAAGAAACGGCGAGGGGTCGTCCGTTCCGGTCCAATCAAACTCCAAATGAAAGCGGGATCGATCGGTCCGTATTGAACTCGCTCCGTGACTGACCCCAAGTGGATGAATGCCGGCCAGTCGTTTACGGTCGACATAGAGAAAAGCTGCGCCTTTCGGCGCACACAACCATTTATGGCAATTCCCTACATAAAATGCCGCCCCAAGTGACTGTAAATTTAACGGCAACATCCCAGGGGCATGGGCACCATCCACCAACACATCAATGCCACGGTGATGTAACTCTTTGACTAATTCTTCTATAGGAAAGATCAACCCGGTAGGACTGGAAACATGATCGAGAAGAGCCAGTCTGGTCTGCTTGGTGACTCGTTGCAGAACATGCTCGATAATCTGGCCGGGACCTTCAACGGGAAAGGGAATTTGGGCTGTGACGATTTTTGCCCGACTGCGACTGGCGACATAGGCCAAGGCATTCCTGCAGGCATTATACGTATGGTTGGTTGTTAAGAGTTCATCCCCAGCTTCAAGACGAAGGGACCGAAGAACCGCATTAATGCCAGTCGTGGTATTAGATACAAAAGCGAGTCGTTCTTTTTCGGCCCCGACAAATGTCGCTAACTCCCTTCTCGCATCATCCAACAGGGGTTCATAGTCGCGCTTAAAAAAGTGCATGGGATCCCGCTCCATGAGATCGCGATACTTCTGTTGCACTTTCAAAACTGGACGAGGACAGGCTCCATAGGAACCATGGTTCAGAAAGATGACGGATGGATCGAGGGGCCAATAATGCGAATAGGCCGAGGAGAGTTGAGACGGGGTATCACGTTCCTGCGTATCGACGTTCAAAGGACCATACCTCTAATTTTTATCAATTATTACAATACCTTAAATAGCTTATGAGTTTTGGGCCTCAAACCGTCGTAGGTATGTGTCATGGGCTCTGCATCACTTTTGGTAACCCTTATTAATTATTAGCATAGGTTACTAGAAACACAAGACGTCCATGATTTCCATTGAGATTATTTTGAAAATACTCCCCTCTTTCCTCCTATTTACCGATAGCTGCTAGATTTGCAAGTAAGTCTTCCAAAAATTTTACTTTATTAACAGCTAGTTATAAATATTACTGGGGAAAATATTCTCGGAAAACAAAGGAGACCCTAGAAGTTCAGCGGAAAGTTATGGCTCCTATTTCCCATTTTGAAACATCTTCCAATTTTTTCTATTTTTCATGAATTCTTTCAACTGTTTATGAAATATTAGATCTTTCTAATGCTCCCTTAATGGTCCTTTCATCTTGACCTGTTACCTTCGCTCCTAGCAATGAGGACGTCCAAGTCTTTCTTCTTCTCAATCTAGGAGGTGAGCCCATGAAATGCAAACGCTGCTTGGGGTTCATGGTACCGGAATGGTGTTCTGAGTTATTTATCGAAGCCTATGTGATGCGGTGTGTGAATTGTGGCGCGATTGTGGATCCAACCATTTCCAAAAACCAGCAGCTTTCACAACCAGGAAAGTGTGCTGCTCTGGTTGCATCTTAAGATCCCGCCTTCCTGCCCGGCGGTGTGTTTTTCTCCCTGCCGCCGGGTTCTTTTTTCTGGTCTTGTTGACAGACCATCATGTTCCGCTCGTTCTTCGTTTCCACTTACAAGTCCTTTTCGTCTTTTTTCTTCGCCCATTCATCGTGGTTATCGAGGGAAGGATCGGAATTTCTATGCCTCGCACGTTGTATCGTGCAGTACATGGCATATCCTTGGGCAAGAAGACCGGTCACAATGAGGGCCAGGGATGTTTGCATCCAGGATTCCCCAGACCCCTGGACCGCCTCCATACCAAGTAGGAAACCAAGGGCAATGCAGATGATTCCTACGGTTCGGGCGATGACCGCACTGGAGGGCCCCCAGATCGAACTCATGTCGGGCTTATCGGGATCTGCCATACGGGATCACCTGTTGATCTATCTGAGTTTCCTCGGATAGAGAGATATGCGTTTCTTGACCAGACTCATTTTGCCGATTCCGGCTGAGATACTCGAGATTTCTTGAGCATGGCTTGATAACTCTTCAAGGTCGTCGTTTTCTTTACATGGTCGGGACCGTAGGCCTTTTCCAAAATGGCGAGGGCACGCTCAAACGCGATGGTCGCTTTGGGATACAAACCTTGAGCGGTATACAATTGCGCAAGATTATTTAACGTGAGAGCGACCTCGGGATGTTCTGGTCCGTAGACTTTTTCTTTAATCGCCAGGGCTCGCTCCAACTGCGGTTCCGCATCAGGATATTGGCCGTGTAACCGGTTTAAGACGCCTAAATTATTGAGAATCGCAGCGACTGAGGGATCCTCTCTCCCCTTTACCTCCTGCATGATCTTGAGGGCGCGTAAGTACAACGGTTCTGCTTGAGCATAGTCCTTCTGAGCTTGATGGGCTTGAGCCAATCCTGTCAACGTCAAGGCGACACGAGGGTCCTTTCTTCCAAAACTCTCCGCTTGGACCAGGGTGGCCGTGAAAATTCGTTCTGCTTCGACAAAGTTCTTCTGTTGCATAGCTTGCCGGCCCGCTGCCATTCCAGATTCCCAGGTCTCTGGACCACAGGCAAACGTGATCAAGCCCATGACGAGGAGGGCCAACAAGCTCGATGGAGTTGGTCTGGAGTGCATGAGAAGGCCCCTACTACCTTTTCCTCAAACTGGGGATTCGAGTCGAGCTAATAATTCCTCGGCAGGATAGGTGATAATCTCTGCCAAGGTAGGATGATAATGGGGAATCTTGAGAAGATCTTCCACCGTGCCATGATAGTACATGACAGCAATCAATTCGTGGATAAGTTCACCGGCCTCGGGCCCCACGATATGCGCCCCAAGTAACCGTCCGCTCTGAGGGTCACACAAAAGTTTTACATGGCCGTGTAGTTCACCTAAGACAAGTGATTTCCCATGATCATCAAAGGGGTACGAGGCGGCCAGAAACGGTATCCCTCTCTTGGAACATTCAATTTCGGTCAATCCAACCGAGGCGAGAGGTGGATCGGAAAACACCACTTCAGTGAGTAATCGATCATCGACATGCTGCTGGTCCTCCGTCGGATAAATACTATTCATGGCTGCCACTTCACCTTGTTGAATAGCGATGTGCACAATCTCGTGTAGCCCGGTCACATCTCCTGCTGCAAAAATATGAGGTTGGCTGGTCCGCATATCTGTCCCGACAACCACTCGACCTTGTTCGACTTTCACTTGGGCGGCCTCAAGATTCAGGTCGTCTATATTCGGCCGCCTCCCCAAGGCTTGAAACACTTCAACGGCTGAGGCCTGTTTTTCCTTTCCTCCGTGGGTAAAGTGAGCTGTCTTCAGTCCACCTGATTGGGAAAAACGCTCAAGTTTCGTCCCGCAAAATAATTCGATTCCTTCTTGACGAAACTTCGACTCAATGGGACGAACAAGATCGTCATCGGTATACGAGAGCAGGTACGGACTGCGTTGAATCATGGTGATCTTTGTCCCTATCCGCGCATAAAATTGTCCTAATTCCAATGCCACAGCCCCGCCCCCTAATACCAATAGCGATTCAGGCTGGATGCGAAGATCCAACATGTCATCACTGGTCAGGTAACCCACTTCCTCTAAGCCCGGAATGGGCACACGGGTCGGCACCGATCCGGTAGCAAGGATAAACGCATGAGCGGACAGCGTCTGGCGACCAACGAGTACCTCATGAGGAGAGACAAAGGAGGCTGGTTCTTCGTACAGGGTAAAACGAGAATCTTTCAGGCTTTGAATGCGATCTTCGGCAAACTGGTCTACAAGTTTTGCCTTCCGATTGATAATGGCTTGGAGGTCAGCTTTGACGGTACCAGCCGCCAACCCAAACTCTTTCGCACGTCCCATCAGGGCCATGATCTCTGATGAGCGCAAAATCGCCTTCGAAGGCATGCACCCGCGAAGAATACATAATCCTCCCAGTGGACCAGGATCGATAATACCGACCTGTGCCCCATGATCCCTGGCCGTTCTCGCAGCCGCATATCCGGCCGACCCGCCTCCTATGACCAATAGATCGTATGTCATGACTACCCTTTACGACGCGACATGTACCAATTTGGAGTCCGGCATGCTAGGCTGCCGTTCATGCCCAGATAGGGGCACCCCAGGCCACCAACCAAGGAAAGCATACACCATGATTACAAAAGGCCGCTACCGCCATTACAAAGGAAAGGAATACGAAGTCCTAGGATGTGCCAAACATACCGAAACAGAGGAGGAGTTGGTGGTGTACCGCGCGTTATACGGCGAGTACGGTTTGTGGGTCCGCCCTAAAGACATGTTTTTGGAGCAGGTAATGGTCCAGGGTAAATTGGAACCTCGATTTACCTTGCTTGCCTCGAACTAGAGGCCACCGTGTTCAACATGGTCCAATTCGTAAAGGTCGCCGCCTGTCCAATCTTTTTTCCATCGCGATCAAGGACATTCCAGATAATGGCATATTCGACCATAAAACGTTTTCCACTACTTGTGATTCGTACCCCTCGATAGTTGTCAAGAAAACCCTTTTCATGCGCTTCCTTGAGTGATCGCGAACGTTCCGCCCAATTGACAGACTCTGTGGTTATGCGGGAGGGTGCCGATGTAAAATGTTCCCAGGTCATTTCCCATAAATTCAAAGCTTGTTGATTGCCGAAATTAAGGATGGGGTCGGCTTCCACTCCATGTGACATCACGACGAATGGTGCATGAAAGAGCGCTTTTGTCGTTTCTTCTAGATTTTTAGAATGCGCAATAAGGTCACGGCCTTTCCATTTCCGATAACTGGCGAGCAACAAATGCGACCATCGTTGGACGGTTGGTTTCTTCCACGGCTCAACTTTCACTATGATCCCTCTCCCTGTTCAAACAACGCCCCCTGCCACATGAGAAACTCCCACCTCTCACAGGCATACACTTCCATCATTCCTTCTTTATCCTAGAACTAAGAATAATGTTATGCCCATATGATACACGGGTCAATAAGAACTCACTTTTTTTACGACCCCAATACTTGCCGGAGGACCTGGCACCGAACGCGTTCAGGTGTTTCTCCAGGTTCGTCCATCACGTCGCAAGAGGGCTTCGCTTTCTTCAGGTCCCCAAGATCCTGCAGGATAATTTGGAAAACTCGCGGGCGGAATCGAGTCCCAGACATCCAAAATCGGTTGCACGATGGTCCACCCCAGTTCAATACCATCAGCGCGTTGAAACAACGTGGCATCTCCGGCCATCGCGTCGAAAAGCAACGTCTCATATCCAGTACTCGGTGCATCGCCAAAATAATCAGCATATTGAAAATCCATATTCACGGTCCCGACCTTCACCGAGGGGCCAGGAACCTTGGCGCCAAACCTGAGTGAGATTCCTTCATTGGGTTGAATGCGAATGACCAATTCATTCGGGATTAACTGATCGACCGAGGTATGACGAAACAACATGAGAGGCGCAGATTTAAATTGCACCACAATTTCCGTTACTCGTTTTGGCATACGTTTACCAGTCCGGATATAAAACGGGATATCAGCCCAACGCCAACTGTCAATAAACAACTTCATGGCCACATAGGTTTTGGTATTCGAACTCGGAGAGACATTCCGTTCACTCCGGTAGCCGGGGACACTCGTTCCAGCAATCATCCCCTCCCCATACTGCCCGGCCACGGTATATCGGAGCACGTCGAGACTCGGAAGGGGCAGGATGGAACGAAGCACCTTGGCTTTTTCATCTCGTACGGCATTGGCATCAAAAGAATTGGGTGGCTCCATGGCAATGTAGGAAACGAGTTGCAGAAGGTGATTCGGAACCATATCGCGAAGGGCTCCCGCTTCTTCATAATATCGCCCTCGATGCTCCACCCCTAAACTTTCTGCGACAGTAATTTGGATATGGTCAATATATCTGTGATTCCATACAGGCTCGAAGATCCCGTTGGCAAACCTGAATACTAAAATATTCTGAACAGTCTCTTTCCCGAGATAATGGTCAATGCGATAGATTTGATGTTCGGCTAAGACCTGTTTGATTTCACGATTAAGAGCACAAGCCGATTCCACATCATGACCAAACGGCTTTTCTATAATAACCCGTCTCCACATCCCTTCTCGTTCCGTGACTAAACCCACCGCCCCTAGCTGTTGGGTGATCGGGGCAAAGAAACTCGGAGCCGTGGCGTAGTAAAAGAGCATGTTGCCATGTTGGCCGTGATTTCCATCAATGTCGGCTAACTGTTCTTGCAGACGGACATAGGTCTCTGGATCTAAAAAGTCTCCTTGAACATAAAATAACCGAGGAACTAGCTCATCCCAGACCTCCGAGAGAATGGTTTCCGATGTATAGTCACGGATGGCTTGGGTAAGATGTTGTCGAAACTCCTCGTTCGAGAAGGGTGACCAAGCCACCCCCACCACCACAAAGGGAATCGGTAAATGTTGACTGGCTGCCAAGTTATTAATGGCGGGTATTAACTTACGCTTTGTCAGGTCCCCGTCGGCCCCAAAGATCACGAGGATGGTTGGGTCGGGAGTCTTTCCCTTCTTCTGGGAACCAGATTGAGAGTCAGAAGAATGATTGATGCTCATGGGCACATCTCCCTCTACAAACGCCTTTGAAATGACTTAATCCACGACCTTCACCTTATAATCCTTCGTCCCGTACACCGGAGCTCTCACTGTACTCTAAAAAACCATTTGCCTCCAGAATCCATTGAGTTCCCTTCAAGATCCTTTTGCAAAAGATTTTCGTTTTTTTCATTTTTCCCCGCTTCTAGACTTGAAATAGAGAGGTGATCTTTGTAATGCTATTTCCCTCACTTGAGAATTAAGGAGTCCGTGCATGGCAGCCAGGACCTTGTTTGATAAAATTTGGAATACACATGTTGTTCGAGAAGAGTCGGACGGGACAACTCTCCTGTATATCGACCGACATCTTATTCACGAAGTTACGTCCCCTCAAGCCTTTGAGGCCTTACGACTGGCTGGGCGGGAACCCCGACGTCCTTCGTCGATTCTAGCCGTACCTGATCATAATGTCCCGACCACTGACCGGTCTCAAGGCATCGCTGATCCGATCAGCGCTAAACAGGTTCAAACCTTAGAGGATAATGCCACGTCGTTTGGGATTTCCCTCTTCGGCATGAAAGATATTCGCCAAGGTATCGTCCATGTCATCGGGCCAGAACAAGGTTTTACGCTTCCAGGGATGACCCTTGTGTGCGGAGACTCTCATACATCGACGCATGGAGCCTTTGGCGCCTTGGCCTTTGGCATCGGTACCAGCGAAGTTGAACATGTGCTTGCCACACAATGTTTGGTTCAAAAACGACCCAAGACCATGGAAGTACGTGTTGAGGGCAACCTGTCACGACATTGTTCTGCCAAGGATATTACCCTCGCCATTATTGGCTCGATCGGAACCGCTGGAGGGACGGGGTATGTCATTGAATATACGGGATCTGCCATTCGGGCCCTTACCATGGAAGGCCGTATGTCTCTTTGTAATATGTCCATCGAGGGAGGCGCACGAGCCGGAATGGTAGCCCCTGATGGGCAAACGGTGACCTACCTTCAAGGTCGGCCGATGGTTCCCACCGGAGCCCTATTCGAGAAGGCCACCAAAGCCTGGCAGGACCTGAAAACTGACCCCGGGGCCTCTTATGATCATATGGTGACGCTTCGCGCAGACGATATCGCGCCACAGGTGACCTGGGGTACGAGCCCAGGTATGGTAACAGCGGTCAACGGACGGGTGCCCGAGCTCAAAGAAATTGTTGATGAAAAGCAACGCCAAGCGACAGAACAGGCCTTGAATTATATGGCCCTGACTCCTGGCATGCCCATAACGGACATTGCACTGGATCGGGTTTTTATTGGGTCTTGCACCAATTCCCGAATTGAAGATTTACGCCTGGCGGCCGACTATGCAAAAGGAAAAAAGGTTGCCAAGACCGTTAAGGCCATGGTGGTCCCTGGGTCAGGACTTGTGAAACAACAAGCCGAACATGAAGGACTGGATGACGTGTTCCGCGAGGCAGGGTTTGAATGGCGTGAACCGGGTTGCAGCATGTGTTTAGCCATGAACGCTGATGTCCTTGAACCAGGAGAACGTTGCGCCTCGACCAGTAACAGAAACTTTGAAGGCCGCCAGGGAAAAGGGGGCCGAACCCATTTGGTTTCACCCGCAATGGCGGTGGCAGCGGCCGTCGAAGGGCACTTCGTCGATATACGCTATTGGGCCTAAACACCGGGCCCCTTGGAAAGGAAGAATTGTGGACGCCTTCACCACATTAACTGGGATCGTGGCTCCCCTCGATCGTATCAATGTCGACACCGACCAGATTATTCCCAAGCAATTCTTAAAAACAATTCATCGGACGGGCCTCAAAGAAGGCCTGTTCTTTGATTGGCGAAACGATGCACAAGGCAAACCAGATCCAGAATTTTTTCTGAATAACCCACGCTATCAGGACGCGACGATCTTGCTCACCCGAGAGAACTTCGGCTGTGGTTCTTCCCGTGAACATGCGCCCTGGTCCCTGTTAGATCAAGGGTTTCGATGTCTCATTGCCCCAAGCTTCGCAGATATCTTTTTCAACAATTGTTTCCAAAATGGGATTCTTCCAGTAGTCTTGACCGCTCAAGAGGTCCAATCTCTTTTTCAGTCGGTTGAAGCCACGTCAGAATATGAACTCTCCGTCGATCTCGAAACTCAATCCGTCACCACGCCGGAGGGGAGGGTCTATCATTTTGATGTGGATCCCTTCCGAAAGAATTGTCTGTTGAACGGACTTGATTCAATTGGACTTACCCTGCAACATGAGAATGATATCTCTGCCTATGAGGCACGACGAAGAGAAGAGGCCCCCTGGCTTTTTTCTCAATCATAGTGCACTTCCCTCATTAGACCCATGGCTCTCGTTGGCAACCATGAATGTCACCATGCCACAAACATGTTTTTCATCGGGCAATAAGACTCCATGGAATCCCATGTACCGTTTGCTGATACTACTAACCGTTCTCCTTTTGAGTCTTGCTGGATGCAGTGATGGGGGACAAAGTCTCTTTGAAACGGCCCAGTTCGAGGAACAGCAGAATAACCAAGCGCATGCGCGCGAACTCTATCAGCAGATTATCAAGGATTTTCCTGATAGTACCTTTGCCCAAAAAGCAAAAGATCGCTTAAGCAAACTCAACGTCACGCCTTAAGTCAAATTGCAGTTTTCCTTCCATATTCCACTAAATGAGCCTGTCAGGTAATAGGAGGCATGTGGATCTTTCATGAACGTCCTCAGTGGCATGATCCATCTCTTGGCAAAGTCCTTCAGGGCTTTAGGAACAACCTTTTTTAAATTCGGCGGTCTGCTTGAAGGGCTTCTGACAGCCTTACTCTCCCCACGACAATTAACGAACCATCTTAACGGGTATTACGCCAGCACCTACTATTCTAAAGAATGGGAAAAGGATCAACTACCGGAAGAGAGCCACCATGCATTCCTCCTAGAACCCTGGGAAACGGAAGTCGTCAATAAATATCACTTAAATTCCGGCAACATTCTGGTGTTAGGAGCAGGCTGGGGACGGGAAGCGATTGCGTTGGCGAAAGGACAGGCATCGGTAATCGGCATCGATCGGATACCAACGATCACGCAGGCTGCCCAAAAATTTTCACGGTCCATCCAAGCATCTGCTCGCTTTCTGGTGGCAGATTTTTTTGCACTCCCCTTTGCTCATGGCCAATTCGATTCGGCCTTCCTAACTTGTACGATGTACAGTGCCATTCCTTCCACTCAAAATCGTCAGACCTGGCTGAAGGAGGTTGGCCGCTGCTTAAAGCCACAGGGTTTGATTATTCTTAGTTTTCATATCAAACACCCTCATCAATCACGAGGGGACCGGCTTATTGAACGTCTGAATGCATGGATACGTAAATTTCCTGGGGCCAATACGACCCATCAACCAGGGGACAAATGCCATGGCGGACATTTTTTCCATATGTTTCAAGATGAATCGGAACTTCGTCAGGAATTTCAAAAAACAGGATTGGTTATACAGGAAGTGAATTGGGGGAGCCATTTTGCTATTCTTTCAAGACCGCCTTTGCCAGTTTCTGACGCTCATCCTACTCAACTGTCTTCTTCCGTAAATTACTAGAACGGACTGATAGTTTATGTTATTCTCCGCCTAGTCCACGTCAGTCATTCTTCTACAACATTTCCCTAGCGTTTACCGCCATCACCATGGACAAAACGTTCGCGAAAAGCGAGGACTTTGTTCAACGAGAAATTGCTGGAGAATGCCTGCTCATTCCTTTGCAACGTAAACTCACCGATGTCAACTCCCTGTTCGTGCTCAATGAAACGGGTGCCTCGTTCTGGCGACGCCTCGATGGTCAAGCAACCGTTCAAGCGATTGCCGATGACATGTGTCAAGAATTTGAGGTGGCGTCTGAGCAAGTCATTCAAGACCTCTCACCACTTATTGACGACCTGTTAAGTATACAGGCCATTCGTCAAATACCGCCGGAATGAGACAACGGGAACACACCTTTACTCACCTCCCCGAACGTATCCCACTCGCCTGTCAGTGGGAAATTACCTGTCGCTGCAACCTGCGTTGCATCATGTGCTATACCGACTGTTTTAACCAGGCAGAGAAGATCAAACAGGAACTCTCCACTCAAGAAATTTTTCGGATCATGGATGAGTTGGCTGAGGCAGGCTGCCTTGATCTCTGCTTGACTGGAGGAGAACCACTCGCCCGACCTGATTTTATGGATGTATATAACTATGCTATTCAAAAGGGATTCCTTGTGACTATTTTTACCAATGGAACCCTCCTGACCGAAGACATAGCTGATCGATGGGTTGAACGTCCACCACACCGAATTGAGATAAGTCTTCATGGGTTAACAGAACAGACGTTCGAGCAAGTCACTCGGGGTAAAGGTTCCTTTGACCATTGTCACTACGCGATCCAGCTTTTACTTGAGCGACACCTTCCACTCATCCTCAAAACAACCGCGATGACATTCAATCATCATGAAATTCTTGCGATCAAAGAATATGTCTATCAGCTAGGATCAGTGAAGTACCAACTCGGCGAGGACATGAGACCATGCCTTGATGGAAGCCAGACCCCAGAGGCATTCGGGTTATCTCCAGAAGAAATTACTGAATTGAACCGTCAAGATCCTGAGTTATGGATCGAAGCCTGCCAACAGGCCTCCCAACGCAAACCCGCCTGCACCAGTGGTCAACGTCGATTTCACATTGATGCCTATGGACAATTGCAACTCTGTTCAGGGAACCGACAGCTAGGTTATGACCTACGAAATGGTTCTTTTAATCAGGGATTTTATGAAGCGCTTCCCAACTTCCCCTGTCAGTGGAAAGAGTCCGATTCTCAGAATTTGATCCAAGTTGGTGGTTCTCATGCCTAGGACTCACTCCATTCAATCCATGCCCTATAAAGATTTCAGCCTGAAGATTCATGAACAAGCCGGCTCACAACATCAGGTGGTCAAGGCACAATTAGAGCTCACGTACCGATGCAACCTCCATTGTGTTCATTGTTATACCGACCCCTACAATTCACGAAAGTTTTTTCCGCGAGAACTTACCCTCACGGAAATAAAGCAGCTTTGCGATGACATGGCAGAAATCGGAATTTTGTGGCTCAACTTAACCGGCGGAGAAATATTTTCTCATCCACAGTTTTTCGACATATACGACTATGCCTATCGCAAAGGGTTTCTCCTTCAGCTGTATACCAACGGAACGATATTAACGAAGGGCATTATTGACCGACTAGCACAATCTCCGCCCTTTACGATTGATGTCTCATGCCATTCGGTTCAGGAAGAAGCCTTCGAACAATTCACGCAAGTTCCAGGTTCCTTCAAGCAATTTATGAAAGGAATGGAGTTATTGCGGCACAGCGGTCTCCCTTTTTCGTTTAAAACCAAAGCCATGAACTGGAATAAGAGTGAACTCTCTGACATTAAAACCTTTGTCGAATCTTTTGGTCAGCCCTTTGGGTTCACGACCTCTTTGTCTCCTCGCTTGAACGGGGACTGTTCATCCTTAGAGTATCGATTGCACCCTAAAGATATTGAACGTCTTGAACAGACCAATAGCCAGATGGAGGATGATAGCGACTGTACCCAAAGGGATGAATATGTATCTCCGCCGACGAATCGCCTGTTCAGGTGTGGCTGTGCGACCAATACCATTCATGTCAATGCCTGGGGAGAGCTCGGAACGTGTACGATGGAATATGAACATCGAGTCTCTTTACGCCAGCATTCCCTTCTAGATGCTATAAGAATAGTCTTTGAAGCCGTGCAGGCGGCTCGTTATTCGACTCAGTCACCCTGCCAAGCTTGTCAGGTCTATTCATATTGTGAAAAAAAACCTACCGAAGCTCGTTGGGAACGCGGGCATGCCGAAGAGCCAATTCCCTATTACTGCGACGTAGCCTTTCAACGAGCTCAAGGGGTGACTTTCCAACCTCTCATTCATCCACTTCAGTCAGTGAAAGGGAACGGGTAACATTATGGTGCAAAAGAAACCGTATACGGCTCCCCAACTTGTCAAAGTCGCCCTGGATAACAATCAAGCAATTTTGACGGCATGCAGCCTAGCAACTACCGCTCTTTCAAATGGCATGAACGTATACTGCCGAGTCAACTGTAAAAGCCATAATAATAGGGTGAGCTCGGATAGTGGAGCACGCCCTTCTTAATTATCTTTGACAGTTTCGTTTTACCATGGATTAGATAAAACCCTATTCGCTGATACAGCATTTTCGGGTGGAACTAAATCACGTAAAAGATATTTGATCTGCATGTAGTGCGACCACAAGTAACGTGGCCAATGGGGGAGAAGCCTTCTACAATCAAGCCTGGTTTTTCGGGGCCGGTGGTAAGAGCGAGGATACGTATACATTGACAGATAATGGAGTTCGTCCATCCTAAGCGAGAGGTGCATACACATTGAATATAGATTTGGCGATCGGTGGTTATCAGATACGAATGGAGTTACCCACAAACCCAACCCTTAATCATTGGCCCATTCCACCCTTTGAACAGTTCGTGACCTCTGACTGTGTTACCCCTGATTTACATTTTCGTGTCCACATGGTTGAACAACTTCCCGAGTTTCCCAAGAAGACGCTCATCTTTGATGCCTGTCATGGGCTTTGGAAGCTCTATGAAGGAAAAGAGCACAGCATACTGGAAACCGTTAACACGAAAACCCGAACTCTGCGATCCCGCTCAACGCTGGCAAGGGACTTTTCTTCGGCAGATATCTGGATGCTCACACCTCATCACTTCCAGGATCATAACTGGACTCCCATGTACATCTTTAATCCCATTATAGAGATGTGTTTTCTCACTAAACTTGCCAGGGAGCAAGGGTTACTCCTCCATTCTTCCGGAGTAATTTGGAGTCATGATGGTCTAGTCTTTACAGGACAATCTGGAGCGGGAAAATCAACCTTAGCGGACTTCTTCGCAGCACAAGGGGCATTGGTCTTAAGTGATGAACGCGTGATCATTAAAAAAACGATCAGGATTTTCAAATATTTGGCACTCCCTGGGTTGGAACCAGCCTTCATTCACACAATCTTTCAGGACGCTTGACGAAACTCTTTTGCATACAACATGGCAAGGACGGACATCAGATCAACCCCATGTCGCCCATGTCCATTAATCAATGGATTCTTCGCCAATGTTTTCTTCCGCATTGGGACCGGCAAGCGCTGAACCAAACCATTGATACCATCAATTGCCTTCTTGAAGAAATTGACTGCTCCCAACTGGCTTTCTCAAGGGATCCCAATATTGTCGATTTTCTCACGCAACTTCCCTCTAACCTGACGGCACCAATGGCATGAACTCGATACCTGCAGAATCCTTTCTGGCCTCTCTCGCAACGACCTCTCACAAGAGGCGTGTTCCTGAGGGCGTGACCTTCGAACTCACCTATGGATGTAACCTTCGTTGTGTCCATTGCTATAATCCAACCCATCGAGCTCTTCCGAATGAACTATCGACCCAAGAAATATTTTCAATTCTCGACCAGATTGCTGATCTTGGTGTTCTCAATCTTTTCCTAACCGGCGGAGAACTCTTTACGCGATCTGATCTCTTTGCCATTGTAGAATTTGCCACCCGACGGGGTTTTCTTCTCTCTCTACTCACCAATGCAACGCGCATTACACCGAGGTCCATTGAACAGCTCTCAAACTACCGCATCCATCAATTCGCCCTTTCCATGTATGGAGCCACCCAGAAGACGTACGAACGGGTAACTGGGATCCCCGGATCGTTCCAACAATTTATGGACGGCCTGACACAGTTAGGCACAACCAACGTTCCAGTGGTCGTGCGCATGCCTGTGATGAAGGAAAATGCAGGAGAGGTCCAAGCGGCTCGTTCCCTTATCGAATCCTATGCGTTTAAATTCCAATATTCTGTGGATATCAACCCCAAGGTCAACGGTGATCTCAGTCCTCTGGCCCACCGTCTTGACCCACAAGAAAAGGTTCGTTTGAATCGGCTAATGGTCGGTTATGCTAAGACCCCTCTACATGAATCTACTTGCCCCCCTAACCTGAACTTTTTTTCCTGTGCCTGCGGTTATAGTCGGTTTGCCATTTCCCCCTACGGGGAAATGAATCTCTGCACAATTTTTCCTATTCCCAAATATAATTTACGTTTGGGTACTGTGAGGGAAGGATGGGAAGTACTCAAACGAACGGTTGACGAAGCTCAACCCAACCGCCAATATGACTGTCCCTCTTGCGACGTTCGTCCGTCCTGTAAACAGGGCCCGGTCGACGCCTGGCTCGAAACCGGGGACATGAGTCCTTGCCTCCCACATTTCAAGGAATTCGCTACTCTTGAACAACAAGCCCAGCAATTACTTGATCCACGGAACCCAACTTAGGATGAGAGGGATTCCTTTTTGCAGGACGACACCTTGTATTTTTACCCGTTCGTTTACTGGAACCATGCGGGCCTTTAGCTAGCTCCATTACGAAGGGCATGAAATCTTTCCAGGAAGAATCACCTCTGTTTTGAATACCAATTCACACAAGCGCAACTATTCCATGAATGGCACCCATATTACCCACCTTCTCGATGGCTATACTCGAATTAGCGAGCTCAATCAAAAAGTTCTCCATCACGCTTCGTTGGTATTCCAAGAGTTCCAACGATGTCACATTGATTTCCTATTGCTCAAAGGGGCTGACCTTCTGACGCGATTCTATGGAGCACGGGGAATACGACCTATGGTCGATGTCGATCTCCTTGTCCATCAGAAGGACCTTCCTCGCATTGGGGCGCTTTTCTCATCTCTAAAATTCCACCAACAAATTGACGGGAACCCTGCCTACACTTCACCAGATGGTTCTGTCACTTTTGATATTATTCATTCAATTTGGTATCTCAATCGTGACTCGGATCTAGAAATGCTATGGTCACGAGCAGTCACCTACTCTTACCAGGGAGTTCCTCTAAAGAGGATGGGGAATGAGGACCTTTTTTTATTTCTGACAGCCTATGCCGTTCTCCAACGTGGAAGTTTCTCATCCAACTTTGCAAAAGATATCGCTCTACTCATCCAGAAAGAATCTATTAATTGGTTGCAAGTCCTTCGGGAGGTGACACAACTTCACCTCCGAATTCCTGTTTATCACGGCCTGACCTTCGTCAAGTCATCAGAGCCAACTCTCGACCTGCCAGCTGAATTGTTAGTTAGGCTGACTCCTGTATCATGGTCCGAGAAGTTCTTGGCGTTCAGTCTCCGAAAACTTGTCACGAACCAACATACTTATGGCATCAGTTTTTTTGTCTTGTTTCTGACACGACCAGGTTGGCGGAAATGGACATGGCTCTGGAACAGTCTTTTTCCTCAGAAGGAATTTTTAGGGTATCGTTATGGTGAAATTGGACGCCTTCATCCCACACGTACACGACTGACTCGAGTCCTCTCTTTAGTGAAGCAGCTCTTGTGTATCATTCCGAAAATATGTTGGCGTTTACTACGACCGCAGGTGAACTCTTGACTCCGATCCTTTCGACCCAACCCAGTTCCTCCCAAGCCATCCTGCCCCATCTGCTCAATCATACGGACCTACTCTGCATCCAAGACTCTGTGTCCTTTGACATTGTCAGTTGGAGTATGTTTCCGACCCTTCGGAAAGGAGATCGTATTCATCTCATGGAACCAGGAATTCTTCGACCTGGAGACATGATTGTCTATCACCAGGCTGACCTTCTGGTATGTCATCGTATTGTTAGGCTCGAGTCACGCAATTTGATTGTGGTGAAGGGAGATCATTCAACCGGAGCCGGCGAGTTCATTCATAGTGAACAGGTGCTTGGAAAGGTGTCACTGATCGTTCGTGGATCGAAACAATTTTCTCCCGGGACACCCTTTTCGGCTACCTGGCTCGACCGTGTTCATAAGGGGATACAACAGGGCAGGGAGCGCGGGGAAGAATACGTTCGTCAGGGAATCTTGCGCTTAGTACAACTTCTAGGGCGGGGGGAGTTTTTCCGGCGGTGGGAGAAATGTCTCTTGGGTCGTTTCCTCCATTTTTTGGTAGGCGTCCCTATGCCTGTTCGCCTGGTCAAGGGATATCAATTCTTTGACGTAGGCAGAAGCCCACTATCCAATGACTCTTTTGCAAACTTACCCGCTTGGGTGAGGGGTGCCTCGGAGCCTATCCTCGATATTTATCTCGGTTCTCGTTCGATAGGGACCTTTCATATAGAATCTGACAAACAAGAACTCCGTCAGCTCGGACTTCATTTACCAATACAGGACCACATTGATCAAGCCGTTCACCAATTTCGGGAATGGCAACGACCTTCCTCTTAATTTTTCCGTCATCCAGCTTCTTTGAGTTTCCATCCGTTGATATCTGCATCCTCTAACAAACGAAAACTCTCTCCATCCATATAGAACCAATATCCTGGCCAATTGGCTCGTCGAACCCTGGCCTCAAGAGGCATTCGTGACTTCTCATCATCTATTTTACGGATTGGTGTCGTGAGTGAATCCCACTCTTTGGAGGCCGCCACCTGTTGCTCCCAATATCCAAGGGCTTCATATTCTTCCAGTTCCATATCCGTTTCCTTTCCGAATAATTACTAGGGGTCAGGTTATTCCTTACGCAATACCATGGAGCCATAGGGTACTGAACAGCCTACCTGACTTTCAAGTAGTCTTTCGCATGAAATAACAACTTCCCAAACATTGTGGCAACATTTGAAAGCCAGGGAAGGGGGAAGAGACCTCTCACCGAACAATCTTGAATCACGCCATGAGAAACGAGAGAGGTTTTTCGAAGGACCTTAAGGTGTCACTTCAACTTGAAAGTAACATCGCTCCTGAAGACAAACTGGCCCCTGTTCACTAAAAATAACGACCTGCCAGGTTCCTGGTTTCAAATGTTGTTTATAGGCCCAGGTCCGCCAATGGGTATTCTCGACGGTAAGTCGGACGGTCCGCTTTACCACAAACATCTCGTCTTCTTTATAGGCCCATTTAACCATGATGGGAACTTTCACAGATCGGCCTTCGTTTTTTTGGCAGCGATCGGTACATTGAATTTTAAACCAAAACCACAAGCGACTTTGACCATTGCGACCAGCCAGTGGGAAAGTTGAGACTCGATTCTGCGGTTCACGATTCAAGACCCCTTCTGTAAATGTGGCATCCAGAAGAGTGAGCGTAGGCTCAGCCAAAGCTGGACGGATTCCACACAGGAATACACCTACGATCAGACTTATGATCAAAGAGGGTACCGATTTCAACAAGAGAACGCTCTCCATAAGATCTCTGGTTCATCCACCAACTCATTATATACGTTGAAGAAACTCCACCTCAATCAAGCCAAATCCTTAAGAAATTGTCACGGCCATTTCAGCGTAATACCGCAAGGAACGGCACAGCAGACAATTCGAAACAGAGAAGGATATGGTGGATTATACTTGGAGGGCTTTTTGGCCTTGAGTCCGATGACCGGCATGCCACTTGGATCGACAGGGGGGACAAAATCCTGGAGACGTTTCACGACCAGTTTTTTCTAGCACAAACTCTTCAACTTTGATCCAGGTTCCGGATTCATCACGAATTTTTTTGCAGGCAGGGCACAAGTGTAACAGCGTGCTCAAATCTTCGAGTACGTCTTGCACCTTTTTCTGTATAACAGAAACGGAGGCAGCACACCACATAGCCACTATGAGGAACAGATTGCCCACGAGAATCCCTATCGGAATCGTATTCGGATTGGAATACTGTGACAATAGGTCGTAGGCAATAAGAAAAGAAAAAGCGGTGGCCGCCAAAAATGGCAGCGAACGTTTTCCAGAAGCCAGGGTCATGATGGTAAGGGAAAGATAGATTACTCCCCTCACGACGCCCGATGGAATGAAAAAATCCACTACGATGACGCCTATAAATAATCCTAAAACAAGGCCAACGAGAAAAGGTTCCCCCTTGTTGGACTCTTCAATCCTGGCATTCTTGTTTCTGTCCATTTTGATTTTTCCCCTCCTCCGGCACAAACTCAAAGGTGTTGAAAACAGATGAGAGGAGTCACGTTAGATAAAATTGAGACCGTTCTGAGCCCATCCGCTTGCAGACGAGCAAAAAGTGGACCTATCACTATTCTCAATTAAATCGAGAACATGTTAAGGGTCCGGGTTCACAAAATTGGCCAATACGGTTCGTACCGGTGCCGGTTCACAAAAATGTACCTCATCCGTCTACTTGAGATTTTGAACCGACGTCAAAATTTCTCGTCTTCCACATTGTTTGGTTTTTGGTCGCTGCACGTGAGTCCATTATAACCACCAGAAGGAACGACATGACTTACAAGGGAATGAATTAAAAACAGGGAAAACGACATCCTGCGATCGAGTGGAACTTTCTAAGAGACTCCCCAGGTTCCCAATGTAATAGAACTTGACACCTCCTTTCCCTGTTTTAAGATAGGAATATATCTGCATCCATAAAATTCTCGATCAAGGATCAAGACACCTTGAAGGAATTCTGGTCCTAACTCTCTTGCCTTCTTCATCACTCGCAGATTGCTCCACCAGGTATATTGTTGGACCTTGCATCTCATCCTCAAATCTAGCGGTTGATCTGTCTTGGTAATATCGCTAGGATATATTTCTTAGGGAGAATTAAGGATTATGAAAAAATTACTTATTGGGCTCGCGCTCATTGTTCTCCTTCTCATCATTGGCATTCTGCTCCTTCCGTTTCTCATTGACCTCAATAAATATCAAGACCAATATCGGCCGCTTATTGAGGACGCGTTAGATCGGAAAATCCAATTGAAAGATATCCGGTTGACGATTTTCCCAAAGCTAGGAATCCGTATCTCAGAATTCTCAGTTCTCGATGACCCCAACTTTAGCAAGTCCTCCTTCCTCTCCCTGGACTCTTTAGACCTGGGTGTCAAACTTCGTCCCCTACTCAGCAAACGAGTTGAGGTGGAAGACATCACCCTTCGCAATCCGGTTATTCGGGTCATTAAAAATCGTCAAGGCACGTTAAATATTTCAACTCTTGGGAAGAAAACACCGGCCCAATCGGATCCAACGCCTTCATCTCAAGAGCCCGAGAGCTCAAAAGGGCCATCGCCATTGTTGGCCTTCCTGGCTGTTGAACAATCAAACATTGTTGGTGGGAATTTATCGTACCAGGATCAATCAACCACCCCAACGAGTACCTATGAACTTCAAGACTTAAACCTTACCATGACGTCTGTTGGGTTGAACAAAACACCCACCATTCACCTTGATACTCAGGTCCTTCCTTTCAATCTACCTGTCACCATTGATGGTACGGTAGGTCCCCTAAAGGAAACAGGGGACCTGGAAAAGATTGACCTTGCCTTCTCAATCGGGAAGACCAAGCTGGCCCTGCTGGGAAGTCTGATAGGAGGCGTCACGAAATTGAACGTGACCTCACCCGAAGTCAACACGGCGAATTTGCCTCTCTCTCTCCCTTTAGAAAAACCTGTTCAACTCACAAACCTGGATCTTCAAGCAGAATTGACAGAGAAAAAAGCCCGGTTACACAATTTATCGTTTCAGACATTTGAGGGGACAGCCAAGGTAATCGGAGCCATGGGACTAGGTTCGAAGGCTCCCCCGTTTTCGGGAGATCTCACCTTACAAGGTATTCAACTTGGCCCCATGCTCGAAGCAGTTGGAACAGGGAAGGTCTCAGTGAGTGGTACTGCCGGAATGGAGTTTTCGTTACAAGGCAAGGGGTTTGCTATGTCTCAATTGACTCGCTCCCTTACCGGTACTGGGCACCTCCTTGTGAAGGATGGCAAAGTTGAAGGCGTGGACGCCTTACAAGAAGCCTTTCGTTTAGCCAAACGATTTGGTATCGACCCAGGAACAATACAGACGGACGTCTTTTCGGCGATTGAAGGAAATATTGCCATTCAAAAAGGAGTCATCTCCGTTCAACGTTTTCAGGTAGACAATCCTGACCTTCAAGCCACCAGCAAAGGAACCGTAGGTTTTGATCAGGTTCTTAATCTTACAGCTAACATTACTCTTTCCGAAGCCTTAAGTCAGAAAATTGCCGGAAAATCTCCTGCTGCAAAATTGGCTCTGACTGACGGACAACTCATGATTCCCTTGATAATTACAGGAACCGCGCAGGAACCGTCCTATACACTTGATAGCAAACATTTCGGAGCGAAAGTTCAAAAACAAGTGAAAGAAAAAGTGAAGAAGGCTGTCGATGATTTATTAAAAGGAAAGGCCAGCCCTAAGGACCTACTCAAAGAAGGTCAGGACACCTTAAAACAGTTTTTTGGGCGATAAGGTAACCGGTTACTGAGATGAGGAATCGTATTCCATAAAACGATTACCAAGAATTTATACATTCCGTAGGCATTCGTAAAAAGGAGGCCAGACATGTTAAAGGAGTTCAAAGAATTTGCCATGCGTGGCAATGTTCTCGATATGGCTGTCGGTATTATTATCGGCGGTGCATTTGGAAAAATCATTTCTTCTCTCGTAGCGGATGTCCTCATGCCACCCATTGGGATGCTCATGGGAAATGTCAATTTCGCGAGTTTATTTATCAATCTCTCTGATCAAGCCTATCCTTCCTTGGCGGCCGCCAAGGAAGCCGGAGCTCCCACAATCAATTATGGCGTATTTATTCAGGCCGTCATTGACTTCATTATCATTGCCTTTGTGATCTTTATGCTGATTCGTCAAGTCAATGCTCTTACCAAAAAACCAGAACCAGATCCCGGTCCACCCACCACGAAAGATTGTCCTCATTGCCTCTCGACTATTCCGATTAAAGCCACGCGATGTGCACATTGTACTTCTGAAGTAAAGGCAGCGTAAACGCAACCATCCTTTTGTCGAACGGTGGCCCTCGTCCCTCATGTACTGGAGAGGGCGAGGGTCATTGCGAACCGGCCATGAAGGTAGCGTGCAGGCCTGTCCCTACAACAGGAAGGAAAATTCAAACAACTGAGCCGGGACATACCGGCATAGTTTTTTCCATCTTTGAAACCTTTTTCTCTTCCGTCACTCTAAACAAATAAAATTCCTCAATGTTCCAGGCCATGAACCTCCGTGTCCAATTGATCAGGGCCTTGCATCGGTTTTGCATAACGATTGAGATACCATGGGCTTTTAATGGCAACTGGGAGGTATGTCATGACTCGTCCTGCTGTGTGGGTTAAATCTTGTTCGCTATTTATTTTTTTATGCGCGATGACGTTCGGGCTGTCTTCTGTTCTGGCGGTACAACCTACCTCGACCCAATCCTCTTCTCAAACGGTTCAAGGAGAGGTGCTTATTATCTCGGATGACTTGTTTGTGGTAAAAAGCCGAGAAGGTCAGGGCCTCGCTTTAAGTCTCAGTGAGAGGACGAAGGTGGAGAAAGGTGTGAGGGTGGGTGACAAGGTTGAGGCAACGGTCACCTCTGATGGAACGGCCCTTTCAATAAAAAGAGCTCAGTAACGTTTCATCTTCTCCACTTCGAAGTTTTGAAGATCCAGCCATCGTCGGCAGGATCTTTTTTGTCTGAACCATGGTTCGGTTCCGACATTGATGCGTTTTTCCCCCTCTTCTTATTTTCTTAAAATATTTCTTCAAAAAACGCCTTCATCTGTTGCCAGGATCGCTGATCGGCATTCTGGTTATACTGGATTCCATCCATCCCAAACATGTCTGCCTTGGGATTCGTAAAACCATGTCGAGCTCCCGAGTAAACCGTCATATACCAGTCTAGGCCATATTCATCCATTTTCTTTTGAAAGGTCGTAATGTGAGAACGTTGGAGAAAGGGATCAGCGTTGCCATGGGCAACGAAAATTTTCGCACGGGTCTTTGAGGCTTGAGCTTTGCTCGGTATAGGTAAGGACCCATGAAAACTGACAACTCCTTTAACATCAACTCCGCTATAGGCTAAAACCATGACCGTCGCACCTCCAAAACAATACCCAATCGCCGCAATTCGGTTCGGATCGACCAACTCCTGTTTCTGCAGAACGGTGAGTCCAGCTTGTACCCGAGCTTGCCACTGGTCCATATTTTTTTGAATGGCGCTCGCCCACTTTCCCGCTTGATCGGGATGAGTGGTTACCTTCACCTTGCCATACATATCCAGCGCAAAGGCCACATATCCCATTTTGGCTAATTCTTCTGCACGCCATTTGGCATAGTCGTTGAGCCCCCACCATTCATGCACTACTAACACCCCAGGACGCTTCCCCTGAATGGAATCATCCCAGGCGAGATGCCCCTCTAAGGCCACCTCACCATGCGAATAGGTGACAGCTTTGGTTTGAACCTCTGCCAACGCTTCGGTGGAACAAAGTAATAAAATACCAACCATGACCAATGTCGTTCGTTTCATGCCTCCCTCCTGAATAAGAGTTGATCAACAAGGTGCCTCTTACCTAACTTGAGGGACAACCCTCATGGGAACCCTGGTTTCGCCCCAACTCTGGCCACTACGTCAAGGTTATCGACCAATGTTTTTATCCTTTTTTATTTTTTTAATAGTTCATTGGTTCCAAGTAAGACAGTACAGACTTTCAACAACCCATTTCTCATGTCTGGTGGTGTAAATTCTACATTTTTTCAAAGGTCTGTCACTCCCCACCAAGTCTGGCTACATTGACACCTCACCAGACACTCCGCCATTCTAAGAAAACAAATGTAACCATCTTGACACCATTTTTCTTTCAGGCTATAGAACCTTATTAATTTTTTCCAGGGAGTGTATTATGCAACATAAACGGAATTATGGCCTCATATTTGGTTTGGTACTGCTGAGTTTTGCAAGTCTGACCCCCGTGCATGCAGAAGAAGGCAGAGTCACGGTTGGGATGGGCGTTGGCTTGAGTCTCTTAACTCAAGAAGCCACGGCTACATCAGACTCAAGTATTGGACCAGCGATCAACCTGCATGCCCTCTATGGGATAAACGATTCCTTATCAGCCGGATTCCTATTTGAGTGGGAACGCCGTTCATTCGATCAGGAACAGCCCGACATCGACCTAGGAAGTTTGAATACCATAACCTTAATGCCTATACTCACCTGGCATTTCGGTTCCTATGGCAGAGTGTTCCCCTATCTATCGACCGGTATCGGCGTCAATGTCAATTCCTTTAGTGAAGACGATGCGGTTGGGAATACCCAGTTTGATTTTGCTAATACCTTTGCCTGGCGACTTGCGGGAGGCGCAGACTTTCCCTTGACCGAAGACTTATTCCTTAATGGTGAAGTGGCATGGAAACGTAATCGAGGAAGCCTCACAACAGGCAATACAGAAGGAAACTTTGATGCCTCTTCCTTAAATCTGAATGTCGGATTACGGTACATGTTTTAAAAATTACCGACTTCTTCTCCAAACAGCCATTGGCCATGGACTGTAAGACCCTACGGTTCATGGCCTTTTTTCAATTTTATTTGGTGACCTCCAGAGCCTTCCCAGATAGACAGTTTGGGTTCTTACCTCCTAAAATGTTACAGAGGCTGCATGCGTGACCGTATTCCAACTTGTTCCCCTTTTGGCTTCAAACTTGAGGAAGCAACTATTCGTTCACCATTAATGAGACTTGTGTTATTGACAATCTTGCTTGGACTCCCTTACATAGCCCAAGCCATGGAACAAGAGGATCCCCCACCTGAGCTTATACCTCATCTTCAAGGAATTGCCCAACATGCGACCCCGTCTCCAATGGTTTCCATTCCTGCTGGGTGGTTTCTGATGGGGACGAATCCAGTGGTCGATAATCCCTACGGCTTAGAGACACAGTATGACAATACTGAGTTTCCACAAAGGAAGGTTTGGACAGATGGGTATGGTATTGATCGGTATGAAGTCACCTTGGGCGAGTTTTTGAACTTTCACATAACTCACAAGCGCCAAGTCTCCATGGAATTACAACGCCTTGTTTGGCATCTCATCAGCGTCCATTTCGTTCCAGATGAAGTCCTAGCCCCCTGGCCCGCCCTCTATGTAACCTGGCAAGAAGCCGTTGACTTCTGCCACGCAGAGGGAAAACGACTACCATCAGAAGCGGAATGGGAGAAGGCAGCACGCGGGACGAACGGCCTCCTGTTCCCCTGGGGCCAAGACCCGCCCAATTCTGACGTTGCCGTCTTTGGATCCTATCATGTGCATGAAATTCCATTAGTGGCAGCCGTGAATAGTCATGAGGAGGGCCAGAGTCCTTATGGGCTCTACCATGTAGCCGGCAATGTGGCAGAATGGATACAGGATTGGTATGGCTTTGATTACTATGCGATCAGTCCCCTCAGAAACCCACCTGGACCTAAGGATGGTCGTTACAAAGCAGTCCGTGGAGGTTCATGGAAGAGTCAACCTCAGATGTTGCGAAATCCCACAAGAAGCGGCGCCTATCCCAATGCACGAAAGGCAACCATCGGATTTCGATGCGCAAAAAGTGCCCCGTGAACCTTCCTTCAATAAAATCCCCCCTGGCAACAATTGCCAGGGGGGATTTTTGGAGTGATATCTATTAACGACCGCCTTGTCGTGATTGGGCATTCCCTCTGCCCTTTGAACCATGATCACCGGCTGCTTCGTCGGCACGATCCAATCCACGGTTATCAGATCTTTTGCCTCTTTTTCCTTTCTTTCCCTTCTTTCCTTTTTTGTCCTTTTTGTGCTTCTTACCCTTTTTACCTTTTTTTCCTTTTCTCTTCTTATCAGCCTTGTCTCCGTCGTCATCATCTCGATTTTTCTTATCCTTTTTCCTTTTCTTTTCTTTTTTGTCTTTTCCGCCTTCATCCCTGTCTCCGGAGATTCCCTCATCAACTTCATGTTCTTCTTGCTCGTGCTCCATTTCTTCATCCGCAAACACAGGGGTAACCCCTAATGAACCTGCAGAAAAACAGGTTACAATCAAGAATGCAGAGGCTACCCCCAAGGAACAAAAACGTTTAATAAAATTCTTCATTATTCCTCCTTTTTCGATATCAACGTTGACCGAGGTTGTAACCTGTTTATTCCCCGGGAGTTCCCTTTAGGAACCCTACTCTTCCGTTCAATAGTTTTAAGTATACCCGAGATTCCAAAAGCCCCCTTACAAGCGACCTCGTTCCAGATTCATCATCGTCTGAGACTTTAAAAATCTCTAACCCGTTAGAAATGTTGCGGTATATCCCACTTTTATCCTTTATCTGAATGCGTGATCTCTCTTCTTTCTTCCTCAAATTGACAAAAATTGCATACCTATTTCGACCAATGTACAGCGCCCACTGCCTCCTTCTAGACTACTCAAGAGTTTGATTGAATGCTTCTATCAACAACAGAGACCCGAAGAAGTAAGGATCTCCCTATGATCAAATTATCAATAAATTTCCTTCTCGGCATGTGTGTGTTTTCGCTCCTTTTCACTCCACTTGTTTTTGCAGACCAATCAAGGTCAAATCGGATGAAGAACTGCCATATTGAAGGGAAAAATCGAAGTCTCTCGGGATATCAACGAAAAACATTCATGCGTGAATGTCTGACAAGAAGAGCGCCAAAACGGGAAATGACCCAACGGGAGCGGGTACAGTCCTGTAACAAACAGGCACGAAGTTATCGAGGGGACAGGCAAAAACGATTTAGGCGAGGTTGCTTAGCAGCCACACCCTAGATTGGCGATAGTCAGATCTTGAAAGGCGAGACTCTCTTCTAGCGAGGTTTTTTTCTTCGCATCGATCCTTCCACCATTTTAAATTCGAATAACCGACATTCCAATGCACCGTTGTAAAGAGGAGTCCGCCGTGATTCGGCTAACCGTACATACCGCGGCAAGAGCATCTCTGTCGTGAATAAATAGGCGCGCCATCCTATAAATTTTTTCTTTAACACAGTTCCTAATGTTGCATAGAGATCAGGAAGTTCGGAAGCATCTCCCACGCGAACCCCATAGGGCAAATTCGTAATACAGACACCAGAAGTCTCCGGCACCTCGACATTCGCTATATCAGCCTGGGTAAGTTGGATACTTCTCTCTAACCGTTGGGACCGGATACTCACCTGAGCTGCCGCCAAGGCGGCAGCGTTCTTATCACTTCCGAATATTCTGCAGGGCGTCCTCCCATGAGGCTTCTCGCGACCTTGCCGTTGCAGAGTCTTCCACTTAGACGCGTTAAACCAGCTTAACCGTTCAAACGCGAAAGAGCGACCGAGACCGGGTGCGACACCTAAGCCAATGTGTGCGGCCTCCAGCAGAATGGTTCCACCACCACACATGGGATCCATGAGGACCTGATCCGGAGTCCATCCAGACAGTCGAATGATCCCTGCTGCTAAATTTTCACGTAACGGTGCCTCTCCCCTACTTGCTCGGATTCCTCGTTTAAAGAGCGGATCCCCTGAGGTATCGATATACAGGGTCAAATGGGTGGCGTCGAGAAAGGCCTCGACTCGAATGTCTGGAGTATGCGTGTCTACTGTTGGTCGTTTTCCTGTTTTTGTTCGAAACCTGTCACATAAGGCATCTTTGATCAGAAGAGTAATAAAATCCAAACTCTTTAAGGGACATTTTCTCGCACTCACCTTTACTTTGATGCGGTTATGAATCTGGAACCAATCCGGCCACCCCAGTGCATAGACGGCTTGCTTGACATCCGTTTCATTTCGATAGGGGGTATGTGAAACCTGCCAAAGCACCCGACTGGCGATACGGCTTTCCAAATTTACTCGATAGCACCAGTCGAATGGACCTTGAAAGGACAAGCCGCCTCGTTTCACTTGAATAGAGGAAATACCGAGTTCCGTTAACTCTTGGGAACAGGCCTCCTCAAGCCCCGTTGGACAGGAAACAAAAAACCGTTGCATGCCCCTTGCCTCAAGGTTCGTGGCTGGAGGCCTCGACGGTCGATGACCTTGATCCACCCTCTTCCTTCCTGGGATTACAAAGGGCCTTTTTCCACTTTTCCTTTGAATAACACACCTCTATTACCGGATGTCCAATATGCTACCATCACGTACGACTTAGCATGACTCATACTGTGGGTACGTGTTATCGCAGGTCATGACCGTTCCTGGCAAATCTCATTCGAATTTAGTCAACAAATTTGACAGTGCCCCTGAAATTACATGGATGGTACTATATCTACCCAACCACCAGCAGGTGCTGGTAGGCATATTCATTATTGATTAAGTCCTTCATGTAAGGTACGAGTAGCTAGCGAGACTTATGTATTAGGAAGGTGCCCCAATGGATGCGAATGAAAAACGAATCAAAGCAAAAATGAACATGGCTCGTTTCCAACGAGGTGGAGAAGAACGAGAAGTCTTCGACTTATCGGACGATCCTCGACTCCCTCCTGGACAACATGTGGTGAACAATTGGCCAGTCCTCGATATTGGGCAAAAGCCTGAAATTCCCTTGAACGAGTGGAAATTGACCGTCGATGGCCTTGTGACGACACCCATGGAATGGACCTGGGAACAGTTCCTCAAAGAAGCGACCTTTCGCTCGGTTTCTGACTTTCACTGCGTGACCACATGGAGTGTCTACGAGAACGAATGGGAAGGGATGAGCTTTCAGCGCCTCCTCGAATTGGTACAGCCTACCCAAGCTGCCAAATATGTCCTGTTCACGGCTTACGATGACTACACCACCAACCTCCCACTCGAAGCCTGCGACGATGATGACGTCGTCATAACCTATAAACGAAACGGCAAACCCCTGACAAAGGAACATGGAGGCCCAGTCCGCATGATCGTCCCTAAACGCTATGCCTGGAAAGGTGCAAAGTGGGTCAACAGAATTACATTCTTGGCCGAAGATCAAAAGGGATTTTGGGAAGTCCGAGGGTACTCAAATACCGCTTTTCCTTGGAAGAACGATCGGTATGCCTAACGGCACAGGAGATTCCTTTAATGATTGGACTTTTTCCGAAGAAGAATTCCACCCTGTTCACATCTCTTTCCATGATGGTTATTGGTTGCGCTCTATTCGGCATGAACGGCTGCAGCACGGCACATCCCAACCATGTCAACAGCTCGAACTTGGCAGAGCATGACGTCCCTGACAAGGAACATTGGAGCTATATGGGGATTGATGGACCTTCCCATTGGTCCATGCTGACACCGGCTTATCACACCTGTGAAGCCGGACAACGTCAATCTCCCATTAACATTGAAATGTCACACCCCGCGATGCATAAGGAGACCTTAGAATTTCGATATGCCAACAGCAGGGTATTTGAAGTCAATAACGGACACACCATTCAGGTCTCTCATGTTTCTGGTTGTGAAATTGGATTCGGGAAACGGACCTACCCTTTGCGCCAATTTCACTTTCATGCCCCGAGCGAGCATCATATCCGCGGAAAAGCCTTCCCGATGGAAATGCACTTGGTCCATCAAGATGCATCAGGGCATATCGTTGTCGTCGCGGTGTTGTTAGAAACGGGAGCACAAGAACCTGTTCTTTCCGAACTGTGGAACTGGCTCCCTCACCAGATAGGCCGACAGGTATCCCTCCCCCTCGAAATCAATATCGCGTCTATCCTTCCACAACAGTCACGGCACTTCTCTTACTCAGGATCCCTCACGACTCCACCCTGTACGGAAGGGGTTCAATGGATCATCCTTGAAAAGCCCGTGCGTATAGCTGAGGAAGATGTCCGCCGTTTTGTGGAGATTATTGGTTATAATGCACGACCAGTCCAGCCGCTGAAAGAACGAGAAGTTTCCGAAAATTAGATCATCATACCACGTGAAATGCACCGCTCTTTGCACCTTGATTTAGACCCTGAATTTGTCCTAGGGTATTTCTCAAGGTTCTTACTATTCGAATTCTAACCGACATGTATCAAAGGAGAATGACATGGCATCCGATCAGGAAGACAAACCTGTGACTATTGAATGCTCACCCAACGGACCGCTTCTCGTTAAAAACCTCAAAACCCTTCGTAACTCCAAAGGGGAACCTCTCCTGCTTAAGCCGGTGGTGGCCCTTTGTCGATGTGGAGCATCCGAACGGAAACCCTTTTGTGACGGTACCCATACAAAGAATGGTTTTAAGGACGCCAAATTGACAGATGGAGCGTGGGACAAAAGGGAAAGTTATGCTGGGGCGTCAATTACCGTTCATGACAACCGGGGAATTTGCTCACATGCCAGTGTTTGTGCCGATGAATTAGAGGCCGTTTTCAACGCCGATCGCGAACCATGGGTTGATCCCGACGCAGCACCGGTCGAGGCCATCATCGAAATTATTAAAAAATGTCCGTCTGGAGCGTTGAGCTATAGCATCGAGGGGACAGAATTTCGTGACCAGGACCGGAAACCGGCGATTACCGTTTCAAAGAATGGACCCTACTTTGTGGTCGGGGGTATCGAGCTTCAGAACGTAAAGAAGGGAGACTGCGCTTCAGACGAGCATTTCGCCCTCTGTCGGTGCGGAGGCTCTAAAAACCTGCCATTCTGCGATGGAGCCCACCGAGATAACGGTTTTCGGGATGAGAAAAACTAAGACGGTCCAGCCTTACTTTTTATCCTGCATCACCAGAGGAATTCCGTTGGTTCCGACAGGGATATACACGGTGGTATGATTCGGCGACTCGGCCATATGAAGTTGCGCATTGATGGCTTCATGCTGGAGATAATTGGTGGTAAGGGTGGAGTTAATAATTCTTTGGGAAGAAGCAATTCCCTTGGCCTCTTCAACACGAATTTCCGCATCACGTTGGGCAATCAATTTTTGTGTGGCCTTCTCGGCAAGGAGTTGATGAGCGGCTAATTTTTTTTCTACCGCCTTGGCCACAATTTCAGGATAGTCGATATTCCCCACGACTAAACTCACCATATGAAATGGTGTCCCTTTGAGATACTGATCCATTTTCTCTCGTACTAATTGAGCCATATTATCTCTATTTCTTTTTAAGTCGGTACTGTCATACTGCTGGGCGGCATCCCGTACAAAGGTCCGGAAGGACTCTTTTAGAAACCGTTGATACCAGTTTCTTCCTCCAAATTCCTCGACAACCGTTTTGACATGGCCTGATCGAACATTGATTACCGCATGAAACCGAAAACTGATATTCAAATCATCTTTCGCTAAAATCTTAAACTGTTCGGTATAGGTATTGGGACGGATATCCAAATTGATGACTTCATTTCTCCATAAAGAGGCTCCAAAATTTCCTGGACCCTGGATTTCTCCACGGAATCCCCCTTCTCCTATTACTCTTGGGCGTTCAAACACATAGCCTTCATGGCCAGCGGGTGTGGAAGGGTTCGACAACAAGCCGACCATCAGTCCAATACCGCCCAGCAGCATTACAAATAGCAACCCGATGACCGAAAAGGTACTTCCTTTGGACATGCGTGCCTCCTTACCTGACCATCTTGACTAAGCTGTCAGAGCCCTTGAATTTGGCTTTACCCTCTAATCCCTTAAGATCGGGGCCACGACTATTTTCCCTTTGAGTTCCAGCATAATATTTCCAAATAACTCGGCTTGTTCCAATCGTTTCGGTTCCCATGGGTAGGAAAAGTTCAGAGGCCTAGATCGATACCCTTGAACCATGACAGGCTGGGAACTGAGCTGAAGGGAGACGGTAGTAAACCGTGCCCCCTCACCCGTTCCGGTCTGAAGGCATTCTGGTAATGGAAACTCAGGACTGTCATGTTGACACCATTTCATGACGACTTGCTGCGTGCAATCCTCCCGAATCCTGTCCAATTGTTCGACCAGATTAGAAAAACGGTAATAGACAACCACTTGATGGTTGGAATTCCTTTTATGGGGACTAATGGTTTTTCCAAACCGATCGACCCCTAACTCTAGAAGCCGCTCTAACACTTCATCGACATCTGTTTTCGTTGGAAACACAAATTCAAGACGTTGGAGAATCAAATAGGGAAGTTTCTTTGTCCCTTTGTGTTTATTGTGACGAGCCAGTTTCTGAATCAATCGAACTTTTTCCAACCGCACAACAGCTCCACCCCTCTCCTTCACCATTCCTTGAAGTTCGTCTAATCGTTTCTGTAAGACATCCCGCCCTTGAATTGGTCGGTGACTTTCAACTGCCAATCCGGCCGAAATGACAACCTGGTCTGGTGCGAGGCTTCCCTCACAATTTCCATTAATTCTGGATCCTAATTTTTCCTGATGGTGTCGTCCCACAAGATACATGGGTGCTTGGTACAACTCCGAGGCGATATCAGAATGGAATCCTTTGAGGTGAGCAGGATCAAGACTTCCTGCGAGCACAAACTGCTCACTCCCTAGTAGCAAAAGTGCCACAAGGAAAAGTCCTTGTCCGAAGAATGATGGTTGTTTTCTTGGAGAGTATCTTTGGTGTTTCATTATCCTCATCCGGCCTTTGTCTTCCGATTCCTCAACACCTTTTCACGTTTTCATACAGCTACAGGTCACGTTCATCATGTCGAACCTACGTAGATTCTTCCAATGCCTCCAACCTTCTATAAGTCTCGATCATTTATAGTATTTCGTCAAATTACAGGAGGAATCGGGAGGCTAAGGAGCTGTGGGAATGAGTACCCTGGACAGAAGGGTGAACTCCTTGAAAAAATTTGCAAAGTGGATACGCCTCTGTGAAGGAGAGGCCTGTTAAACGATCCACTGTAGATGAGAGGAGGAAATTCCTTTTTGCCAACCCTTATTTCTTTACAAAATGAACACGCCGATTTTGTTGCCGACATTCATCATTAACTTCCTGGCAAAACGGCTTTTCCTTTCCATAACTCACAATACGAACTTTCGATGTGGGCACCCCCAGCTCTTTCAAGTACTGTTGAACGACGCGGGCACGACGCTCTCCTAACACCAGGTTATAATCCGTGGTCCCTCGTTCATCGGTATGGCCTTCAACCATAATGGTCCATTCGCCCCCTGATTGGAGTACCCGTGCATTCTGTTCAAGCGCTTCCATTGCTTCTTGTCGAAGAGAAAAACGATCATATTCAAAAAAAACGTCATTCAGCATGCCAGCTGCCATCCTTGATGAGAGATGCGCCGACCTATCAGGTGACATATACTGTGACTCTAATCTGTTTGAACCATCAAAAGAGTTGAGCGAGAGGGCAGATTCAGAAATACTCTGTTCATCAGGTGACAAATGAAAAGGACTCTGTCCTTCCCAAACTTGATCCTGATACATCACCGACTCATTCGAGTCTTCTTCGTCCTCAAATTTATACGTCTGAGCCGGTTCATAACTTTTGTCTTCCGCACGGGAGACAATCGAGGCGCTACTACAACCGGCCAGGAGCAAGGCTCCTACCATCCCCATCGCCAACATGGCCTTATGCTTTTGAGAGTCCATGACCAACCTCCTGATTACGTATTTCAAGCCGTAACAATTTTAGGAGAATGGCAATATTCGGACCATTCCTAACTTACTGAAATCTTGAATAACTGGTCAGGGCCTCAAAGCCTCTCAGACCAAAAATTTGGGTAGAACTTCCAAAATTTTGTCCAAGAGAATTTGACAAAATTTGGCACGCACTGTTTTTTGTTTTAACTTTTCAAGGAAAAGATTGAGAAGAACAAGAAGTTATGTATTATTTTTTGAGAAGTTTATGGGGATGGCGATTGGGGCAACTCCGGTCACTGCAACGGTTGGGGATGGTTTTGGTTCCTTCGACCATTAACGATCCGCACGGTTTTCCGTTTCTTTTATACCGACAACGTCGACCGATTGGGCGAGAATCGACCCAAAATCCGCAAGCCTTCTTGGTACATTTATAGATGGGGCCAAAACGACCACGAACCGGATCCAATTCTCCCCGTTTACACGAGGGACACCGGACTCCTGTTGGGGTCAGACTTTTAAAATTACAGGCTTCTTTCGCCATGACAATTCTTCAAGGAAAAAATGTGACCCCTACCTCGCCAGGTTCATCAAATGAGCCTGGCGAGAGACGAGTGGTCCTATCGAAGACCATAATCAAATACATTATTTTCCAGCAGTCTTTGGTTTTTCCTTAATGACTTCAATTTCCAGGATCAGTTTCACATCATTTCCAACCATTAACCCCCCACTATCTAAGGTTGGACTAAATTCCATACCAAAGTCCTTTCGATTCAAGGTTCCCTCAGCCGTAAATCCGGCTCGGGTGTTTCCCCAAGGATCCTTGGTCACGCCATTCAAATTTCCGACGAGCGTAATCTCCTTGGTTACACCTCGCAAGGTAAGATCTCCCAGCGCGGTATAGTTGTCTCCTGTTTTCTTGTAACTCTTCATTTTATAGGTCATGGTAGGATGTTTTTGGACGTCAAAAAAATCATCCGTCCGGAGATGTTCGTCACGTTTTTTGTGATCAGTGAAAACCGACTTGGTCTGAATGACCGCTTCGAGGGTTTTCACCTCTTTGGCCTCTGGGTCCATCACGATGAATCCCGAATAATCGGTAAACTTCCCATTTGTCTTCGATATCACCATATGTTTCACCTGAAACCCGATGGTCGAATGGTCGTGATCGACATTCCATTTGGCCATTTCTGCATAGGCAGTAGGTACCGCCAAAAGCAGTATTAACAGGGCACCCATTATTCGAAAGCTTGCCACTTTTCTCATCTCTGGTCCTCCCTTTTCATGACAACGTGTATCGTGGTGAAGTTCATCCCTATGCTCTATCCATAACATCGTTTAACCAGGTCTCGATGATCGGTGAGAGGGAGGCGAAGGGCTGATACCCATGGGTGAGCACCCGAAAGCCGCCTTCCAGCTCTCCAAGTAATGTGGGAAACCCTTGCACTTTCAATGAGCGACTTCGATCAAATTCCGTCAACACCTGTTTTTGAATTTCTGGACTCCGAAATGCCTGGAGAAAGTCTTCTCGGTTGATTCCGCAAGATTGGGCCACATCAGCAAGCACCGGCTCCTTGGTCACATCGGCGTTCTTGACGTAAAAGGTTTGTTGAACCTGTTCCAAAAAGTTAACTTCCTGGTCAGATGCCAAGGAGCGAATGGCCACGACAGCGCGAGCGGCAGGTTCCGTATCATAGGTAAACTCAGGCCCCATTTGGAAGGAAAAGTCAAACGGTTGTCCCGTCCTCTTATGAACCTCCTGCCAATGCCCTAAAATATAAGACCGCCGTTGTTCATCAAATCGCTCTTTGTTCCCTGGGCGCAATCCTCCAAGCAGAATTTCCGAGGTTACCCGATCCTGAAATTTTCGACGAACCTCTGCCATGACGGGTGCAAAGCCCCAACACCATGAGCACATGGGATCGGTGACGTAAAGGATGGTTGGATTCTTGGCCAATTAAAATACCGTAAAGACTTTTCCGTTTAAACGTCCTTCAACGCTCTTACTGTAAGCCAGAGCGACCTTGGATGCTGGAACCGGAACATGCCCTCTAAAAAACGATCCTATCCGTTCCATTGATTCTTCAAGGACCTCTGGGCAGACGGCATTGATACGAAGACCTCGAGGCATTTCGATGGACGCTCCTAACACAAACCCTTCGATTCCAGCATTCGCCATACTGGCGGCACAACCTGCCACGATGGGATCTTGACTCAACACACCACTCGTTAACGTAAAAGAGCCGCCATCATTGAGAAAATCCCGGCCGATGAGGACGAGGTTTATTTGTCCCATCAACTTACTTCGAATCCCGACCGCAAACTCCTTCTCCGTTAAGGTCTCAAGAGGGCCGAAATGGACTTGGCCGGCGGCCGATATAACCGCATCCACCTTCCCAACCTCTTGAAACATGGTGTGAATAGAGTCTGGGGAAGCCAAATCCATGGTCACATCACCATGGGTATGACCTACCTGCACAATCTCATGACGCGACTTGAGTTCAGAAACAACCGCTTTGCCTATCGTTCCCGAGGCGCCCACCACAATAATTTTCATTCTTTGTTTCTCCTCTCTTCACAATTGGCTGGGTCGATTCTTTCAGGTCAGCTTACTAACCGGGGTAGGACAAAAGGGAGGTCTTCATGAAATCCGCCAGCCGTCCACCTAGGAACATAGGACCTATTCCCTCACAACCGCTCTTTTCCATTCCCTCATACAAGTCCAGAGTTGATCACCTAACTATAGATTCATGGCAACCAGATACAATCTAGACCTGTTCAAGAATGCTTGGCCCGTGTTCCCTCTAGCACCAATAGCTTTTCTTTAATCGGTAACCCACCACCATATCCCACGAGATGACCGTTCTGCCCAATAACACGATGACAGGGAACGATAATAGATAAGGGGTTTTGCCCATTTGCAGCTCCAACGGCACGAGAGGCTGTCGGTTTACCGATACCTTTGGCAATGGCCCCATAGGATGCTGTTTTTCCATAGGGGATAGACTGAAGTCGTTTCCAGACCCGTTGTTGAAAGGGGGTGCCTTCCGGCTCGAGGGAAAGTGAAAAGTCTTTTCTGGTCCCCGCAAAGTACGACTTCAACTGACTGATGGCAGTTTTGAAGGGTTTTGTATCTTCAACCCAGGTTGGATCAGGAGTAACAGGATGCTTGCCATCTTGGAAAGAGACAAGCTTTAATTTTGTCCGGCTTCCCGCAAGTAAGAGTTTCCCAACAGGACTCGGTACCATGCAATAATATAACGGACCTGAGGGTTGGCGTTTATTTCCCCGACCGTTCGTTTTCATAATGTACCTCCTCTGGTGGTTCAATGGGACCTGCCCACATTCCCTTCGTAAAGGTTACTTCTTGAAATTGGCCATCAGGCCACTGCATATATCCTGCTGTATCCACCCACAAGATCAAGGGATCAGACTCTTCTACTGCACCATGATACCAATACCACCCTGGCTCTGTGGGTTTTTCAAACGACCATTGTAAACGAGGCATGGGCAAACATTACCCTTGAGGAAAATAAAAACTTCTAACCTATGTTTATAACATCTTCAGATATTCCATGCAGCCCCCTTTCGCCATTGGTAGATGATAGAAGGCCAAACAGAATACCGATACAAAAATGGGCCCCATGAGGGCCCATTTACCAAAGGATATCTTCAGTCGATACAGGTGAGAAGAGATTGGTTAGGAACTCCTTAGGTTTCCCCCCACAATTCTTCCAACCGCTGGGCACGACCACAATTCCATTTGTAAAACTTATACCGGATGGGATTCTTTTTATAAAAATCCTGATGGTAGGTCTCTGCTTCATAAAAATCTGTTGCCTGCACAATTTCAACCTGTATCGGGTCCGAGAAGGATTTGGTCTCTTCGACGACTTGCTTGGATGACTCGGCCAGTTGTTGTTGTTCCTCATTCTGATAAAAAATTGCCGGACGATATTGATCACCTCGGTCGCAAAACTGTCGGTCTGGAGTTGTGGGATCCACGTTTCGCCAAAAGGCTTTCAGCAACTCCGCATAGGTGACTTGTTTGGGGTCATACACAATTTCAACGGCTTCCGCATGACCGGTTCCACCCGCAGAGACTTCCTCATATGTGGGGTTTTTTCCCTGACCGCCTATATATCCCGACCGCACGTCCACAACCCCATCAACCTTTTCAAAAACTTCTTCCATACACCAAAAACAGCCACCCGCGAAGGTGGCCTTTGCCAGGTCTTTGGGGCTCTCGGCACGACTGGTTCCGAATACCATCGGTCCTCCAACAGCCAATACCAATAGCGCGATCAACCCAAGTTTGTTCAGCATGTGTTTCATGACTCTTCCTCCAATCCCGAACAGAATAGATCGATGCCCTTCTTATTTCCACCTAAATAAGAGTCGACCTTTCCCGGCCTTCCTTACGCTACCCTCCATCTGGTTCTCATTCGTAATCCTCACCCATAGAGCTTCTTGGCGTATCATCCTATTTTTCAGAGAATATGTGGAATGTACGTGAGAAGGAAAATGCTGGTCGACGTCGAGGTCCACGACGAGGTAGGCACCTTACACAAAAGGAAAAAACCCTTGTCCGCTTGGAACGAATTCATGTCTAGTACGATAACATCCTGAATGGAAAGTGAATGTTATCCTAATTTTTCAGCATAAAGAAAACTTTATAGACCATATTTCAAACCTGTCGGTCTATCTTCTCCACGAGAAATAACCTGGATCGGTGGAGACTTTCTTTTCGGCCAATGCATCCTTGCCTTCTCGGTTGACCATCAAGGTGATGGTGAAGAAACAAGTTTTCCTGGCAGCCTCTCATTGTCCGCGCTACTATATTCTTAGATAAAAATCCGTAAAGTATGTAGCCACTTGGAGAGTCTACTGAAAACTCAATCAACCATTTCTTGGGTCAGGAGAAAAGAGCATGATTGGACCAGGCATTCGGTTTTGGGTACCGGGAGATAACAGGCTCCGAGTTCCATCATTTCTATGAGACCATTTAGGGATCCGTCAGCAAGACTGAGAGACTCTTCTATGAGCCTTTCTTCTACAACAGAAAACCAGTCTTATGATTCTCAATCTCTCCTGAATGCACAACCCAAAGTCCTCACGATCATCGATCCTATATCCTATCAAGTGGTACTCCAAAACGAACTAGGCATCAAAAAATATGGGAATATTCGAAACGAAACCTGTCACCGAAAGATCGGTGGGGGAACCTCCCCCTGTTCGTTCTGTCAGCTACCCGAAGTGCTTCAAAGTGGGAAGATCTTGTCGAAGGAAGTGCTCTTCCCAGAAAACAAATGGTTGTTGTTCCAATGGGCCAAGGTGACGACCATTGAGGGTCATGATCAAATCATTGAGACCATTACCGACATTACCAAACAGAAAGAAAAAGAAGAAACACTGCGGCAAGCTCAGAAAATGGAGGCCATTGGGCAACTGGCAGGTGGCATTGCACACGACTTTAACAATCTGCTGACGATCATTCAGGGGTGCTGCGATGAGCTCCTCCAACACACCCAGATGGATCGGGAAACTCGAACTGGGGTGGAAGAAATAAGACACACCGGTCAACGAGCCTCAGCACTCACTCAAAAACTCCTAGCCTTTAGTCGCCGAAAACCCTTACAACCTTCTCCACTTGATCTTAACGCGGTCTTGTCGGATATGGAGACCATGCTCCAACGCTTACTGGATGAATCCATAGAAATTACGATTCTGGCTGGTTCCGATGTGGGGCAAGTATGGGCCGATCGTGATCAAATCGAACACATGCTGATTAACCTGGTCATGAATGCAAAAGATGCCATGCCAAAAGGTGGAACCATCACGATCACAACCCAAAACTACGATATCGACCAATCATTTGCTCGACAACATCGTGGGGCAGTACCCGGTTCATACATCAAACTCACAGTCCAGGATACCGGTTGTGGCATGGATGCTGAGACTCGTAAGCATATTTTCGAGCCATTTTTCACGACCAAACAAGTGGGGAAGGGATCCGGACTAGGGTTGGCCATGGTATATGGATTTTTGAAACAGAGTAACGGGTACATTGACGCCGTCAGTGAAGTAGGGCAAGGCTCAACCTTTTCTGTCTATCTCCCTCGAATGGAGCGACCGGCCATCCTTGAGAAAGCCCGTCCGCAAGTCATGCCAGCCCGTGGTGGACAAGAAACCGTATTGGTGGTCGAAGACGAACCAAGTATTCGTACGATAATCTCACTTGTATTAAAAGGAAAGGGGTATCGAGTCCTAGAGGCTGAAAGCGGACATGAAGCTCTTCAGCTCTTTCAAGAGGCTAGCGAAACCATCGACTTAGTCGTATCCGATATCACCATGAAAAAGATGAATGGGCAAGAACTCGTCCATCGGCTTCGTGAAAAAGCACCCAATCTTAAAGTGCTCTATATTTCTGGATATACATGGGGATTTTTTGAACAAGGTCCCCTCAGCCAAGCGACGGATTTTCTTCAAAAACCCTTTGGTGCTGAAGACATTTCAGGAAAAGTCCGCTTGTTGTTGGATGCCTAGGATCTTCACGAACCATTCCAGGAACGGTTCAAAACGACCTTTTCTCTGACAGAGGGATGGGGGGAATGGGCCAGGGTGAAGAGGGAAAACCTTCCGAAATTAATGTCGTTGAACCGCTTCAGATTCGTTCGACCCACTTCTGACGTCACCGGAAAGATCCATCGCGACAGCATCTAATTCTTCAGCAAGGCTCAGTATCATTTTCTGCTGGGCGATCACTCGGGATTTTAGATCGACAACAAAATTATTCACACGACTAAGTTCATACTGCTGAGCATTGAACTCCTCTCGCAAGGCTTTGATTTCTTTGGCTAAAACATCATCATGTCGCTCCTGTGGCGCAGCCTTCTTGGATTCTTGGCTCGCGACCTTCAATTCCGGCGGAGCCGCTCGATCAAATCTCGGTTGGACCAAGTCCTCAAAATCGTCCTCCTGCCGAAATCGTCCCCAGATGGAAAAAAGTGTTTGTTTAAACCCTTCTAACTTGGATCCTAATCGCGAGAAGATGACCTGAAGAATCTCCATAATGGTCCGAAAGCTATTCGCCATTCTACCTGGTTTCCTGATCGTCCCCCCTCCATCGGTCTCTTGTTTTTGACGAACGGCCATTCGAGGGGAATATCGAGTTATGATTCGGGTGAGCTTCTCTAACGCCCTCGATCCCCATGACGGCTCCCCCTCAATTCCTATCTGCAACCGGAGTCCAGGATCATAAGCCTCCGAAGAAGCCTGCCCCGGTCCCTCTTTTCCATTGGAGGGAACGAGTTGAATCAACTTGAGTGGCGCATCGTTGGATTTTCTCGACATCACCCGCCCTCCTCTTGAGGAAGTGTTGAGATGGACGACCATGAAAAGAGAAAACAGGTCCGGGGCAAAGAAACCATGAAGGAGGAAATGAAGGATCGTGGGAAGAACAGGGATCGCTTATTTTGCAACCAACAACCTCAAGTTCAAAAAAAAAGAAATGGGTGACCGTAATGGCTGTATGTTCCCTCTAGTAATTATACTGTGTACTCCTGAAACGCAATTCAGTCAAGCCCTTCGTCAACTTTCTTCAACATGGCCTCCTTCCTCTTTCAGATAGGAGGTGAATCAAACCGAGCTCGATCAAGGAAACAGGGATCCAGGCGGATCAAAACTTCTCCATCATATTGTCGCGAAATCGAACGAGTGAGCTTCGGACAGAACCATTGGTGGGAGAGGGAAAAGAGGGTTCCGCAGCAATATTTCTTGTTAGAGCTGAGCTTCTTGGCTCGGAGGTAATTCCCTTGGTCGTTTTTTAGCAACCGTGGTCTTGGGTTTGGTGGATTTGGTTGATCGGGGTTTCGTTTTCCGTGGCGGTTTGGGAGGAGGAGTATTCGTAGAGAGGTGAATACTTTCTAATTCCTTTCCTAGGTGTAAGAGGACTTCTTGTTGAGATAACACGAGATTCTTTAAATCGGTTAACTGTGAAGTCACCCGGACAATTTCTTCTTGCTGAGATCGAACTTGCTCCCGTAAAACTTCAAACTCCGAAAACAGCACGGCTTCAGAATTCCCAGGAGGCTCTGGAAGTTCAGGATATAGGTCGAAACATTCCTCCTGCTCAATTTTTTCCTCCAATCTGGGATACGAAGTAGGTCCAGGTACCGTATCTACCTCAAGCGCATCGGGGCTCTGGGAAGAACGCGTTGGTTGAATCAAACCTCGAACGACTGAAAAGTATTCGCTGAGGCGTTCAATCAATAAACGAAATATTGACTTTCTCTTAGGTTGCACCCCGGAAAAAGCGTCCGCCTCCGGTACGGAGTGGAGAGAAGTTGATTCGTTTTGAGACGACTTGAAGGTTGTTGGGAACAGATTTTTTAAGAATTTTAAAAAGCTGGAGAGAGAGTGGCCAGACCCTTCAATACCTAACCGATAGGAGAAAGAAGATGACCGAGCGGTACCAGCTGGGTCGGATTTCTCGTTTCCAGGCAGGATGTGAATGAGTTTTATCGGTGCATCATTTTGCTTCCGCGCCATGTTTGGCAGCCTCCCCTATTGGGACAGGCAACGACCCCAAATAGGTGCATCGCTGTTCAATCAAAAGTGCTGGCAATTGGTATGGACCTATCTGACATACAAGCCAATTTCCGGTTTGTATGGCCCAAGCCATATGTCCTTGTTTACTCCTCATGCACCCCAAGAGTCAATGACTTCTTGTGGCAGGGATTGGAAATGCGCTTCGTGACATGAAAATTGCTTAAAATTTGGTCACACTTGAAAAATTAAAGTCGTCTAGTTTAAGAGCAGGAACGAGCATTTTCCCTGCTTCATGGGAGGAGGCTTCCTTGGGGTTCGTCATTCCCACAAGTCGTTGAAAAGACTGGAGAGGACTCTCATGAAACCTAAAGTTACGCACAGGCTTCGTGACCTGTCCATTTTCAATTAAAAACGTCCCATCTCTTGTCATACCCGTCAGGGTTAAGTCGGTAGGATTCACCGAGCGTATGTACCAGAAATTGGTGACAAGGATTCCATACCTCGTTTCCTTCACGAGATCCTCGATCGTGTTGCCCGGCTCCGGTTGTCCTGGACCACAAGATAGGATGGGGGCGTCCGCCTCAGGCGACGGATTGACCTGATGGACTTGGGCGGTATAGCGGTCATAACACAAGTGGGTAAGTTTTCCTTGATCGATCCAGGTGCATTTCCCTGCTGGAAGTCCTTCGCCATTAAATCCATTTCCCAATAAGGCAGGATGGGTTGGATCATTCCTAAGGGTCAGGCGTGAATCACATATTTTCTCTCCAAGTTTTCCTGACAAAGCGCTTGTATTCTTATAATAGGTCCGAGCACTCAACTCCCAGACCAAACGACTGACGAGACCAGCCACAGCAGGTGGCTCCAAGATCACGGTAAAGCGTCCGGGGGCAAGCAATTCGGGGTTGGCTGCCAGTTTGGCTTTGTCGATCGCCTGTTCCGTGCGAATTGAAATCTCTAGAGCATCTAATGAACGATGACGGTTCGAGGCCCAACCAGATCCAGATTCACCTATAGCCGTCACGCTAAAGGCTGCCTCCGTTCTCGGTTCGAAGGACATTAGCCCAGTACTAGAGGCAACGCCGATTGTGTTTGCCGTAGTGGTGACGGTTCCCGCTGCCAGCAACTTTTGCTGCTGACATAACTGCAGTATGTGGTTTGTTTGTTTTACTCGTCCCTCTGGTCCGGAATCCGCCGTATCTTGACTCCAGGACCTATGGGTGGACGGAGCCTGTATTCCTAAAGGTGGAAGATACTCGGGATCTGAAGGAGAGGCCTTGGCCGAAACTTCTGCACGTCGTAAGACGTCTTGTATAGACCCGACCGAAAGGTCCGTGGTACTTGCAGTGCCATGCTGTTGGCCAAACGCGGTCGACACGGTGAGGGTTGTGCGTCGAACGTTCACATTTTGAACGATTTCACTATTTGCAAATCGACTTGTGCCCGTCTCTCCATCATGCAGACTGAGGAGAGTATGATCCGCTGTGGAATGTTTAAACACCAATTCGGAAATAAATTGAAACTCGTCACGCTCTGTTAGGTTCTTGGATTGCCCATCACGCCCCTTGCTCATGAGTTGGATCCACCGCGAATCACGGAGATATTCCGAAAGCGTGCAGGAGAGGCCGCATGGGTCATCCAGCCTGATTGCATGGGCTGTCCCTTCCCACAAGTAATAAACCCAAAACGCTTGCGATGGGAAGAATTCGCCACCCCATCACAGCGACCCCAAAACTCGGGAGTAATCCCATGATAAATCACATCTCGAACCATATGAGTCCGCTTGCCATTTTCTATCAACCAAAACGCATCTCCCCCAAACTGAAAATTATATCGTCGTTGATCAATACTGAAGGAGTCATGCCCTTCAATATAAATCCCCTTCTTAATATCTCCGATCAGGTCAGGGAGGGAAGAATTCCCAGGCTCCAGACCAACGTTCGCAATACGGACCATGGGTACTGACCCCCAACTATCAGCTCGATTGGATCCACGAGAGCGGCGGTCTTTGATTATCGGAGCGACCTCTCGATTGGTACAATATCCAACGAACACACCCTCTCGTACGATATCCCACTTCTGACAGGCGACCCCGTCATCATCATAACCAGTCGCCGCTAGGGTTTCCGGTTCCGTATTATCAGCCACTAAATTCACGTGGGGGGATCCATAGCGAAACGACCCTTGTTTTTCAGGGGTCAGAAAACTCGTCCCGGCAAAATTGGCTTCATAGCCCAAGGCGCGGTCTAATTCACTTGGATGTCCGCAGGATTCATGCATCGTCAAGCTAAGGTGTTCCGGGTCAAGGACCAGGTCATACTGGCCGGCATCGATCATGGGGGCTTTCACCTTTTCAACTGCCTGCAGCGCCACCCTGGGGGCTTCGGAAAGGAAGTCCGAACGCGTGATGAGTTCATGCCCTGTACGAAGATGTGGAGTATTGAAACATCGTGATGCAAATCGGCCCTCATGAATAGCGATGGCTTCGAATCCACCCTGTATGGCCATGAGATCGAATTTGAGATGAGACCCCTCGGTGGACACAAACAATTTCTGATCCCGCTTGGCCCACAGATGCGCCTGACTCCGCTCCACCCCCTCTTGTTGATGAAGAACCGCCATGGTATCAAGCAAAAGGCCGGTCTTCTCTTCGAGAGAAACCGAAAACGGATCTTGTTGAAAGAGGGTCACGGCAGAATCACGGTGTACGGGTTCTTCGGCTAATCGAATTGTGGTCTTGCCAAGAGAGGCCGACCCCTTCGCAATCTGAACAGCCAAGTCCGTGACCCGTGGAATTTCTTCCAGAGACATGATTGAACTGGCAGCAAACCCCCATGCGCCCTGGTACAGAACTCGTATCCCAAATCCGGTATCATGCATATCCCGAATCGAATCGATACGGCGATCTTCCCCTCTGATCACCTGGGTCGTACTCTTGAGAATACGAATATCTCCATACTCTGCGCCCGAATGCTTTATACGCTTCAAGGCTATGTCTGCCAATTCATCCCAATTCATGATCGCTGAGGTGCGAACCTCGTTCAGCACGTCTCCAAATAATTATTTGCAACAAAAAGAAGTCTAGTATAGCAGGCCTGTGGAGAGACTCACGAGAGGAAAAGTTAAGTGTGGTTTTCTTACGGCAATCCGAATTCTTTGCAGGGAGCCCGTTTTTCTGAAAACTATGGTTTAGTCTCAAAAAATTGAGCAGAAGGATCAAAGGGGGTAGGTAGACTTGGTTATTTCGTAAACTTGACGTTGTGATCGCACCTTCATTTATACTCTATCACCTTTATTATTGGAGAATCGTATGCCGGACTTCATTTTCTTCATGCACAACGATGCGAAACAAAATGATTTCAAACATGCGGTTACGTGGGACAGATATATCCGGACCTTACAAGAAAAGGGCGTGTTTCAAGGAGGCAGTTCTATTGGGACAGGCCTATGTAAAAATAAATCCGGATCGTCCGTACCTTTGACTCATCATCTGGTCGGGTTTATTCGGATTCATGCAGAAAACTTCGACCATGCAAGCGCCTTATTGGAAGGCAACCCCGTCTTCGAAGCCGGTGGAACCGTTGAAATCAGAGAACTTTTACAAGACTAGCCTAGAATTCGAGGTTACCTGAAATCATTGAGGAAAGGAACCGTAAGATCGTGATTACTCGACCGTTCGGATCCACAGGACAAGAGATTTCGGCATTAGGTCTCGGCTGTATGGGCATGTCTGAGTTCTATGGGCAGGCCGATCAACAAGAGGCACTGGCGACGATTCATCACGCGTTGGATATGGGTCTCAATTGTTTAGATACGGCCGATATCTACGGGATGGGGCAAAATGAAATTTTAGTTGGACAGGCAATAACAGAACGACGCGAACAAACTTTTCTCGCGACAAAATTTGGAATTATCCGTGACGAAAAAGGAAATTTCATTGGAGAAAACGGCAGGCCGGAGTATGTGCAACAAGCTTGTGAGCAAAGCCTCAAACGCTTACATGTTTCAGTTATTGATCTGTATTACCTTCACCGGGTGGATCAAAGCATCCCTATCGAGGAAACCGTTGGGGCCATGGCTCAACTTGTACGCCAAGGGAAGGTTCGGTACCTGGGACTATCCGAGGCCTCTTCCTCTACCATCCGCCGAGCTCACCGAGAATATCCCATTGCTGCACTTCAAACGGAATACTCTCTCTGGAGCCGCGAGCCAGAACAGGACCTTTTGGCCACTTGTCAGGAGTTAGGCATTACGTTTCTTGCGTACAGTCCACTCGGTCGAGGCTTTTTAACGGGACAGATCACGAATCTGGAAGATCTTGCCCACGATGATCGGCGCCGACTTCTCCCCCGATTTCAAGGAGAACACTTCACCCGGAACAGGGAGCTTGTTCAAAAGCTTGAACAGATGGGAGTCGCAAAAGGGGCCACGGCAGCGCAACTTGCCCTCGCCTGGCTCTGGGCTCAAGGTAGGAATATTATCCCACTGGTAGGAACAAAACGACGATCGTACTTGAAGGAAAATATGGAAGCGCTGAATATCAGGCTTACAGCTGAGGAATTAAAGCTCCTCGCGCATCTTGCCCCTCATGGGGCGTCAGGAGATCGGTATCCCAAGGCCGGAATGCAGGCTGTGAATCGCTAGCCATCACAGAATAGTTCCCTTTAAGCTCAAGCCGATCAACCTGCAACTCGTGTTAGGACTCTTCGGTTATTGGAAACTTTCTTAAGTCTCCGGTCAAAATTTCTGAATTCTTTTGAATCAACTTGGCATAGAGTCTTAATACCTCTTCATGTTCCCCTTGGCCCCACTGCCGGTAGTCTTCCTCAATCTCTCTCCGGTCATAGACATTTTCTTCCATCACTCGGTCAAGATACCTCTTGTCCTTTGGTTGAAGCCTGGAAGCACGTGTCGTCCGAACCTGAGCAATCTTTTTTCCCCATCCAAAATTGCCAGATCGTGTGAGATATAATCAGGCACCCCTTGCTCGCCTTTTTGAATAGTCACGTGCGGGAGCATACCAACCTCATAGACAACCTCTATCTCAATATGCGGGTTCCGGAAGGTGGTACAGTACTCCCTTGAGTACCAGTCAGAGGAGGGAGCTGAAAATTCCTGTTCCGTGTCTAGAAAGGAAAAATGTTGGGCGACGAATTGTTTATGGGAGGTAAACTCGAAGGATTGATTGATAGGAACCTGCTCTCCGACAAAAACAGGCTCTTGAGACTTCTTAGATTGTCCAAACAAGTTCCGGAGCCATGTCATCGGCACGACAGGTCAATGTTTAAAATGGCTAAAAAGAGGTCGGAAATTTTTGATGACCATCCAGTTGACTCAATTCAATGGCAAGGGCTGGATCACGAGCGAGCTGTCCTCGTCACATTTCACTGTGTTTTTCTAGGTCAATATTTCTGACCATTGCAGCTCTCCCTTCGGAATCCAGATAGGCTTCGACATGGTCACCAACATGAGCGGGTCGGTCAATCGATGTATTCTCGTCTAAAGGAAGCCGAACCTCTTGTCCATTATCCTCACGAAGAACATAGGCGGCTCCTTCTAGTTTCACCACTTGCCCAGATACTTTAGAATGGGCATCGAGGCCACTGAGTTCAGCCTCTTGCGACCCTAAGGTTCCAACCACAATTCCTCGGCCCAAGACCTCCTGCTCGCCTGACTCCATGATAGGTTGACCCGCACAGCCTATGACCAACAACAGCAAACTACTTCCTAGAATACACTTTCGAAATTGAGTGAACATAACGATATCCTCCTGCCTCAATCGGGTATCCTTAGCACCACATAACTCAACACAGTATCTTATCTATTGTACCGCTTATTCTTAGGAAGCCAAGGAATAAATGCACTGGTTGTGCGTTGGTACTCACGGTAGGGCTCGCCTCGTCTTCGTACCGAGGCCGCTTCGGCAAAGGGGATACCCGTAACCCACAGTAATGTCACCATCATCATGACTGGCCCCAAGACCGTCATCCACCAAAAAGGTAACCCAACCGCCATGACAACGTAGGCCCACCAATGGATGGATTCAAAAAAGTAATTGGGATGTCGTGAATATTTCCAGAGACCTTGTTGGAGGATCGCCTCGTGATTGTGGGGTTGAGATCGAAATTTCGCCAACTGCCAATCCGCTGTCCATTCACCAATCATGGAGATCATCCAAACCAACATCCCCAACCACTCCCACCAACGAATCACAGGATCTGGATTCTGCATCAACAGGAGCAGGGCAACTGAAAAAAAAGGTAATCCAAATGCCTCGACCTGGTAGATGAGAAACAAGAAACTCTGAGCCCAACGCCCACTCCACTGTCTCAACATGGCATAACGGGAATCTTCTGGTTGCCCGAGTATCCGGTCTACCAAAATATACCCTGCCAGTCGAAATCCCCATATGGCTGCCATCCCCCCAACCAAACATCTTCGCGTGATATCCCCATGCGTGATAACAGCGTAGCCTATGGCGACGAACGCGAAACAGAGGCACCAGGCCACATCCACCACGGCCCCATTTTTGATCCGTCGTTGAATAAACCAGGTGACGACCATGACCGATGCGGTCACTATCCACGTCATCAATAGGATATTCAAAAGTGAATCATCCATAGAAAGGGATTACCATATTTGAAGAAGTATTGTCTGATACCCCGACAGAGTTGACTGAAGCCAAAAAAGGTTTTACTGCCCAATTAAAACGGTTCGTGAGGATGGGCATCCAACCATTCGGCCAAGCCAGGTAGGGGAAAGGAAAGAATCGATTGCACTTTTTGGCAATTCATGGAGAGGTCTGGTGGCCGTCGGGGACCTTGATAGTCATGCACAGAACTTGGCTCAAACTGGGGTTCCAGGGTAGTCCAGCAAGAAGCTAAGAGTTGCCCAATTTCATAACGTGAAAGGGCGGTCCTTCCCGCAAGATGAAAGAGTCCTGCTTGTTGTTGATGAATTAACTCCCAGACAGCACGAACCGTTGTGCTCGCTGGAAGAGGACAACGATATTCATCAGTAAATAATTTCAGACTTTGCTTTGCAATCCACGCATTTTTTAGGGATTCGTTGAAACCTCGATCACCGGTTGGGGAAACCCCTCCATTGAGCGACGTACGAATCACGGTATGTCGAGGATTCCTCAACACGAAGGATTCTGGGGCTGCTTTGGTTTCTCCGTAGAGGTTGACCGGATTCACCTCATCCGATTCATCATAGTTGCCGCGTTGACCATCGAAGACTTGATCGGAAGAAAAATAGATAAAGGGAATGTCGACAGCTAACTCGGCAAGCTGTTTCGTCGCTTCGACATTGACAGTTCTGGCTAACGCAGGCTGTTGTTCACATTTTTGTGGGTTACTAATGGCCGCACAGTGGATAAAGACGTCCGGCTGTAAGTCCTGCCAGATTTGGCGAATGGCTTGAAAATCGGTGAGGTCAAGGTCGGCTCGTGAAAGACCTACCACCTTCCATTGCGAAGCATATTCAGTCGCTGCAGAAAGGAAATAACTGCCAAGGAGGCCCCCAGCACCCGATACGACGGCGAGAGGTTGTTTTGACACGTCACCTGACCAACTTAACGATTAGCAGATTGAGTAGACTCTCGGGATTTGCTGTAATGGGGTGCACTCTCGTCTTGCGTTCGGGTGAGTTGAAACTTTTCGCCCGGAGCCGTGGGTTCTGTATCTTCTCCAATGCGTGTATACCACCAGTGCCCTTTTCCAAGGGTAAAATCTTCTGAGAGGATAATTTCAAATCCTCCCTCCCGATCATTTTCTCGTTGATACCACCATCCCTCCCAGACATGGTCCGTTAAATTCAAGGTAAAGAGGTATCCATCCTTAAAATCATAGGGACCGTTCCCATGCTTATCCAACAAGACCGTCTTTGGAAAGATCGTAAACCTATCTTCGTAATCCCACGGCCCTGATAAGAGTCTCTCGATATTTTTGAGAGTTTCTGGATTCGTCGTTGGTGGAGGCGGTGTGTAATCGGACATCGGTCGATCCCCAGCACATCCTACCGCTAACATTCCACAACACAAAAGCGTAATGAGGAATTGATAGAAATGAAATTGTTGTGTCTTCATAGATGGATCCGTTTCAGCATCTCCCTACCTGTGTAAATGAAGGAAATGGGTGTCTTCTAATACCACAATAGAAAAAGGGTAGCTGGGCAGAGATTTCACGTCAAGCCATTAATCTATTCATTTTTAACTATTTGAATTTATTACGTCATTCCCATGAGGGGACAGAGGATACGCAAAGCGACCCATATCAGTATTCCCCCCAGTAGATCCAACACGATCCCTGTCCGAACCATGGCCTGAATGGGCACCAGTCCGGTGCCATAGACAATCGCATTGGGAGGGGTCGACACAGGTAACACAAAGGCTAAACTGGCCGCCATACAGACGGCGAGGGTCGGAGGAAAGGGAGACACCCCGGCCGATTGAGAGATAGCAATGACGACCGGGACCAACATACTTGCAGAAGCGGTATTGGAAGCCATTTCGGTCAAGATCAGTGTGGCGACAATCGCAATGGCTGTGAGCCCCCACAGAGTATCGACCCCTAAGGAGTGCACGATTCCATTCCCTACAGTCTCAGCCAGTTGCGTTTTTATCATGAGATGACCAAACGCCAAGCCACCACCAAATAATAAAATGGTTCCCCAACTTATATTCGAAGCCTCCCGCCACGTAAGGGTAAAGCTGCCCGTCTTCCAATCAACAGGCAGCAGAAACAGGAGACCCGCCGCCATGATGGCAACCAGTTCTTTAGGGAAATGTGTGGCAAACCACTTGGCCATGACATGGTCTGGCCCTAATATGGCTGCCAGTAATCCCGGAACCATCCAGAACACCACCGCGAATCCAAAGCTGATGCAGGCATTCATTTCCCCCCGACTCAAGGGGCCAAACGATTCCTGTTTTGTTGCAGAAGTGGAAACGACCCCTGCTTGGCCAGCGAGGGAAGGGTACATCACCCGAACCAATCCAAAGGCAAGAAACAGCATGAGGGCAGAGACCGGCAAGCCCAAGGTCATCCACTCAAAAAAGGTGATGTGGTAGTCGACCTGCTCCGCCAAATATCCCACCCCAATGAGATTCGGCGCAGTACCAATTATGGTGGCAACGCCGCCAATCCCCGCCCCATAGGCCAGAAGGAGCATCATGCCTAATTCATATTGCTCATCCCTTTCTCCCGAACCCTGGATAGTTTTTAGCACTCCCAAGACAATAGGAAGCATGATGGCCGTCGCTGCCGTATTGCTGATCCACATGGACATCACCGCCGTGGTCGCCGAAATCGCAAAGGCAATTCGCATCGGCTTTCCGCGGACCCAGGCCAGTGAGAGAATCCAGGCGGCCATGCGGCGGTGGACGCCATGAACGACTACGGCTTCGGCAATAAAAAAACTCCCGATAAATAAAAAAATTATTGGGTGAGCATAAGCCGAAAAGATTTCCTTCGTACTCCCCAGTCCTAGGACGACACAGGCGGTTGTTCCTAATAAGGCAGTGATGGGGAGCGGGATGGGTTCGGTAACCCAGAAGGTCACCACGCAGATCAAAATAGCCGCGAGAAGATGCGCTGCAGGATTTAAACCTACGGGGAGAGTATAGAAAATCAGAGCAGCAGAGGGACCAATCCACAGTCCCATCCGTTGTTTCTTACCAAACGCGTCAGCTGGCTCACTGTTCACGATAATATCCTGAAGAAATGGTTAATGTGCGCAGGTTTTAATCTGAATTATCCCGATCGGCCAGATCGAACATGTTCTTGCAACCATTGAGCAAGTCGCTCCTCGTCGATTGTTTTTTTCGCAAGGTCCCAAATGAAGGCTGCCGCTTGATCTTCCGGTGCCGTCAGTCTTTTTCCATTCCGCTCCAGAAACAACGCTCCGACAACAAAGCCTGTCCGTTTATTTCCATCAAGAAAGGGATGATTGCCGATGATCCCGTAGATATAGGCTGCAGATAAGGAAACGAGATCTGTAGCATGGTAGGCAAACAAATTACGAGGACGGGCAAGGGCGGAGTCTAATAGTCCTTCATCACGGATTCCTGCTACACCACCATGTTCTGCAAGCAGAGCCTCATGAAGCGCCAAGACAACCGTTTTGTGTACCCAAACTGGTTCCTTCACTTGGCCAAGGACCGCAAGGTATTGCGGTATTTACCCATGATTTTTTCCCCGACCCGTACCTGTTTTTCGAATTCTGGGTCATAGGGTGTAATCCGATAGCTTCCATCGGACGCCTCCGTCAGAAAGACCTTGTCGCCTTCATCAATATTGAGGCGTGATAAAAGTTCCTTTGGAAGCACGACCCCTAGGGAATTTCCTACCCTTCTCACCTTTAAATCCAACATGTTCCCCACCTCCCGATGTTATTATCTATGTTATAACTTGCACTTCTCACTGTCAAGGGTGATCCAATGAAGTGTCCTTTTTGGGATCACTTCCTAAGGAAAATGATGGGGGGGTTGACCGAATAATTTTTCCATGCGATATATACTTACGTACGGCATTGTCTTCAACGTTTTTTTTCAATTTAGGCTGAGGCAAACCATGATTGCATATATTGACAGCGCTAATCAGTTGAGCCTCGGTCCTTCCTGCGGATAACTCTTCTCTGGTCCGCCCGGGCCAGGCTCTCACGAATCATTAACTCGTTAAAAATATCGGCACACCCCTGGTGCGCCAAATTAAACTTATGTGGGAGAAACGATGCAGAAATCTAAACATCCGCAGGCAACACCTGCAGACATGTGCGACTCGGTATATGAGGATGATGGGATAGATCCAAGGAAGTATTTTGCCAATACTTATCAACGAAAAATGAACAGAAAAACTCTCCAGCTTTGTTCACAAGTTGGAGAAGTCATCAATTCCATACTTGTGGGTGAATGTGGGGATGATGTCTTGAAGAATCTATTTGTTCAGACGGTTGTCCCCGCACCCAATGCTGACCGTCTCCTGGTCACTCTGGGATTCACAACTGCTCGTGAGATTGTTCGCCCGGAAGAAGTAATTGAGCATCTTTATAAATTGAAAGGATATTTGCGAACAGAAATGGCCGGTTCGGTCAACCGCAAGCGTGTTCCAGACCTCGCCTTTCAATTGACCCTTGGCGGGGAGGTGGAGCCATGAATCAGAACTCACGCTGTACTATTCAGCACTGGACACCTGAACCGATCAGTCGAGAGGTATCCCTTGTTCTCGACCGTATACAAAAAATTGAAGATGTGGAATACATAGCCGTGATGCCTGACGTACATCTTGCACATAATGTATGCGTGGGGACTGTCATAGCAACCAGACAGAATCTTTACCCTCAAGCAATTGGTGGGGATATTGGATGTGGGATGACAGCGATTAAGTTCTTATGTCCTGGAGAAATTCTCCATGAAGAAAAGACCGCGGCCCACGTATTCTCGAGACTGGAAAATGTCGTGCCGACTCTTCAGCATAGAAAAACGGGTCACCGGATTAATTTGCCCCAACAACTCCAGGCGACCTTGAGTCATCCAAAATTGGAAAAACTTAAAAGTCGGGAGGGCTGGCTTCAATTTGGAACGTTAGGACGGGGAAACCATTTTCTGGAGTTCCAGACTGACGAGGAGGGGAACCTTTGGTTGATGGTTCACAGTGGGTCAAGATCTATGGGACCGGCTATTCGCGATCACCACCTCAGGATATCTAACAAGGCATCTAGGGGCCTACAATACCTTGAGGCGGACACACCCGAAGGGCAATCGTTCCTTGCAGATTTCCATTGGGCCTCTACCTATGCCGAAGAAAATCGACGGTTCATAGCCCTTGCTGTTGCCAATCTCTTCGACCAGATATTTCATATTGAGGTAGATCTCTCATCCTACTTAAATTGCCAACACAACTTTGTTCGCAAAGAACGTCACTTTGGAAAAGACCTGTGGGTTCATCGCAAAGGAGCGATCGCAGCTCGTTCTGGAGAACGTGGAATTATTCCTGGTTCTATGGGAAGCCCGAGTTACCACGTTGAAGGGAGGGGATGCCAAAAGGCTCTCTGCTCAAGTTCGCATGGGGCAGGGAGGCGAATGAGTCGAGCAGAAGCTCGCAAACGTATTTCTCCCAAACAATTCCACAAAGAGATGGGGAAAATTTTGTATGACCATCGTTTTGAGAAACAACTCGTCGACGAGGCCCCTTCAGCCTATAAAAGTATAGGTGCAGTCATGAGGGCACAGCGTGACTTAACCAAAATTACAAGGACGCTCCATCCTCTTCTGAGTTATAAAGGAATGTAGAGGTATTTCGGAGGAGGGCCAGACGAGGGATGGACCATTTCGATCCATCCCTCAACTCTCTCAAGACTGAATGGGGCCTAAATTTATTACTTGGTCAGTTTCCGATACCGAATGCGGTGAGGACGTTCGGCTTCCTTGCCCAGGCGTTTTTTGCGGTCTTGTTCATAGTCACTATAATTGCCTTCATACCAGACGACCTTGCTCTCTCCTTCGAAGGCCAAAATATGCGTGGCAATCCGGTCGAGAAACCATCGATCATGGCTGGTGACCACGCAACAGCCACCAAATTGCTCGAGTCCTTCTTCAAGAGCTCGCAACGTGTTCACATCCAGATCGTTAGAAGGCTCATCTAACAACAGGAGGTTCGCACCCTCTTTGAGCATGCGCGCCAGGTGCACGCGATTGCGCTCCCCTCCTGAAAGGTCTTTGACCTTTTTTTGTTGCTCAGATCCCCCAAAGTTAAACTTCCCACAGTAGGCTCGGGAGTTAATTTCCTTCTTTCCCAATGTAATGGTATCGCTCTCGTCGGAAATTACTTCCCAGACCGTTTTATTTCCGTCCAATGTCCGGTCTTGATCGACATAGCCTATTTTGACGGTCTCTCCAACCTTGAAGGTACCGGAATCCGGTTTGAGGGTCCCGACAATCATTTTAAAGAGTGTGGTTTTTCCCGCTCCATTCGGTCCAATAACCCCCACAATTCCGCCACGCGGTAAATTAAAATTCAGATCTTCATAGAGCAAGTTTTCCCCGAACGCTTTCGAGATGCCCTTGGCTTCCAATACCACCTCACCTAAACGGGGGCCGGGGGGGATATAGATTTCTAAATCATCCGCGAGGCGTTCCTGCTCTTGGTTGGCGAGTTCCTCATACCGTGCGACACGTGCTTTTCCTTTCGCATGTCGTCCCTTGGGTGACATCCGAATCCATTCCAACTCCCGCTCCAACGTTTTACGACGCTTGGATTCAGTTTTTTCCTCTTGCTCAAGGCGGCTCTGTTTTTGCTCCAGCCAAGAGGAATAATTGCCTTTAAAGGGAATACCCTGTCCTCGATCTAGTTCCAGGATCCACCCTGCTACGTTATCGAGGAAATACCGGTCGTGGGTGACGGCAATGACCGTCCCCTTATATTGTTGAAGATGTTGTTCCAGCCATTGAACCGATTCCGCATCAAGATGGTTCGTCGGCTCGTCCAATAGCAAAATGTCCGGCTCCTGAATGAGGAGTCGACAGAGGGCCACCCGACGTTTCTCTCCCCCTGAAAGGACATCGACCGGACTGTCGGGAGGTGGACATCGTAGCGCGTCCATCGCAATCTCTAACTGAGTCTCCAGCTCCCATCCGTTCGCCGCTTCAATCTTTTCTTGGAGTGCACTTTGTTTCTCAATCAATTGCTCCATTTCTTCTGGGGTCATCTCCTCCGCAAATTTATTACTGACCGCTTCGTATTCCTGAAGCACATCCACGATTTCCTGGCGACCCTCCGCGACAACTTCTTTCACTGTTTTCCCCGGGGTGAGGAGAGGCTCTTGCTCCAAGAGGCCCACCGTGTAGCCCTTGGACATCGTGATTTCACCAAGGTAATCCTTATCCACCCCTCCAATAATCCGAAGCAAACTACTCTTGCCTGACCCATTAAGACCCAGGACACCGATTTTGGCCCCATAATAGAAAGAGAGGTAAATGTCCTTGAGAACTTGTTTTTTGGGCGGATGAACCCGCCCGACTCCGATTAAAGAAAAAATGATCTGTTTTTCGTCTGTGCTCATACCATCCCTTTAGGTTATGCTGATCTCACCATATTAATAGGCCCCAACTGTACCAAAGGCTTCCTCTCGATCACAATGGAAGAACATTCAAAAGATCGGTCAGGAGAATGGTTTGTCCCTTCGATTGGCTCCCCTGCCTTTCGAAAAGGCATCGGTCTCCTTTTCCTTCCTTATACGGGAATGGTGCTTGCGTTTACAGTTATTGGCTCCATGTTAGCTGACCCCATTTATTGGGACCGTGTCGCTGCCATCATGGTCATTTATTTTTTGGCATTAGGCATTGGTGCACATGCGTTAGATGCCCTTGGAAGTGGAGGGATTAAGCCTTGGGGAACGGTCTTTTCTCCAACCAGTTTATGGATTTGGGCCATCGGCTCTATCCTCGTCGCCTATAGTATTGGCATCTATTATATGTGGTGGTTCACGCCACTCCTGTGGTGTATTGCGATCCCAGAAGGATTTTTTTTACTCGCATATAATTTGGAGTGGTTTCACGGCCGTTTTCACAATGATTTCTGGTTTGCCGTTTCCTGGGGAGCCCTTCCGGTATTAGCCGGGTACATCATTCAGACCAATCGTCTATCTGTGGCAGCGCTTCTCATCTCCATCGCGATGGGATTGCTCAGCTTGGTAGAAATTAAGGCTTCTCGTCCTTATAAAGAACTCATTCGCTCACAAGAGGCTCTCACTTCCTCGGAAAGAATTGAACATATCAGACAATACGAAGCCATTCTCAAAAGTATTAGCCTCGGCGTCATATTTCTCGGATTCGGGTTCATGTGCTGGAGGCTACTCGTATAAGGGTGGGACATTTCCAGGATGCGATTTACGAGCCTTGATAATCGCTGCGCCATAGACCGTTAAGTGTTGCGTGTGGATATCCTGAAACCCTTCAGCCTTCAACACCTCGGGTAACTCTTCTAACCAGCCGGTCTCTTCAATGAGCCGTGGAAGCCCGTAAAAAATTTCTTTCCAAGCGGGGAATATCCGACTCCCTATACGTTGGAGAAACCAGAAGTAAAGTTTAAAAATTGAAACAAGATAGGCCTTGGGTGGGTAGGTGAAATCATGCATGAGCAATACCCCGTCATCCCTCAGCATGTCCTTCGACAAGGGTATTAAAGCAGGGAGATCGGCATACTTTGCCAGGTAGGAAGAAACCACGCAGTCGCAGAGTTCGGTCGACCGATAATCTTCGGCTCGACTGAGGACGAACTCCACATTGGTAACCTGTTGCTCCGCTGCTTTCTCGCGGGCAAATTGTAAATATTCCTCGCGTAGCTCAACACCGACAATCTTGGCGTTGGGAAATTGCCGAGCCAGTGTGAGGGAGAAAATTCCCGTCCCACAAGCCAAGTCCACAATGCGCTTGGATCCTGGGGGAATGTGACTCACCAGGGTACGTTTCCATCGTCCATCGAAACCCAGGGTACAGGCATGGACAATGAAATCATAGGAACTGCCCGTTCCCGAAAAGAAACGATGAACTAACTCAAGTCTGTTATCGTTATGTGCACGATCAGTCATCTGGTTCTCATTTCACCATCAGAGGTTGTAGCACTCTTGGGCTATGTCTCGTCAATGACAAGTATGCGATGTCAGAACCTACCTCTTTTCAATACCGCGCAAGCCTCTTCAACCTAATTTTTGCTCAACGACCCTCTTTTGCTTTATTATCAGGAGGTTGATGTCAGGGTGCCAAGTGTCCAATGCGCCGAACGACTCTTCAGTGGCTCATCCTGTTGTTTTGTGATACATCAAACAAAAGAGATTATCTCGTGTCGTCCATGAACCCACCGCTACCTAAACCAGAGACTCCTACCTACCCTGGGGATTCCACCTTGGTTCGGATTGCCCCTGCAGGACAACCGACTCAAACGGCTATTTTTATTCGAGATAGCACTGGGGCCATTACCAGTTTTGGGCGCAACCCTGGCATTTCGGGACGCTTCGAAGGTATCGATTACCAAGAGGACGTGCTAGTGGTTGTCATCCTGCTAAGAGTACGTACGCCCAAAGAACCAGCCTATTATCAATTATGGCTCAATCTCCAAGATCAACGAACCAGCACCGCCCTCTTTGTCGACCTCGCCGTTCAAACCCATCTGACTTTTCAGTTTTTCGGGACGGGAGGACGTACCATGACGGCCTGCGTCATGAATAATCCCTTCCGCGAATTTGCGCGAAATGTCTTGAACAAGCTCCAACAATACAAACGCTGGACCCCGGAGAAATATCTGGAAGCGGAACAGGCTCTCCGTTCACGATTTACGACTTCCGCGAGTTTATGGAATAGCCTCGGAAAACCAGCGTCAACTGTTCCGCTCATTCATCCCAGTAAACCTCTGCCCTCATCATGACGTCCCTGTCTCCCTGGCGGGCCCTCCGTCATCGAAACATGCGCTGGTTTCTCGTAGGACATGGGATGTCCCTCGGGGGATCTTGGATGCAGAGTCTGGCACAGGCCTGGTTGGTTTATGCATTGACCGGGTCCCCTCTTTTGCTCGGTGTCGTAGAGTTCTTGTCCCGAGCGCCTATTCTGGTATTTGGAATTGTTGGAGGAGCCATTGCCGATCGTTGGCCGCGACGCCAATTGCTGATGGTGACCAATTCCATTCTGTTACTTCAGGCCTCCACCTTGGCTGTTCTCACGCTCACCAACCTGATCACCATTGAATGGATCATTGGCCTTGCGTTTTTGTTAGGACTTGTGTGCGCGGTAGAAATACCAGCCCGCCATGCCTTTATCTCTGACCTGGTCCCCCGTTCGGAACTTCCTTCAGCCATCGGAATTAATTCCTCTTTATTCAATGCCACCAGAGTCGTGGGCCCTTCAATCGCCGGTCTCATTATTGCCATGTATGGTGAGGGACTCTGCTTCCTGCTCAATGCCGTAAGTTTTTTAACGATTCTTATTTGCCTGAGCGTCATCCAGATCACGCCACAATCCAAAGCGGATAGCAGGAATACGTTTCACCTGTTAGCCGAAGGGTTAGACTATGCCAAGCGAACCCCTCATGTTCGGTTTTTATTGTCCTTGGCGATGATCTTAAGTATGGCAGCCTTACCGTTCACGACCCTCCTTCCGGTTTTTGCCAAAGATATATTACAAGGGGGACCACAAACACTTGGGAATGCTCATGGGAGCGTTGGGGCTCGGTGCACTCTTGGCTGCCCTGTATTTGGCCAAACGTGCCGACGTCAAAGGGTTGGATTTGTTTATCGGTCGGTCGGTTCTCTGTTTTGGGATTGGGTTGCTGGCCTTAGCCGCCAGTCCCACGCTCTGGCTCACCACCCCAGCCCTACTTATCGTCGGTTTTGGAATGGTCAGTAGTCTGGCAGGATCGAATACCTTGCTTCAATCCTTAGCACCAGACCAATTACGGGGACGAGTAGTCAGTTTGTATGTAACGGTCTCTTTAGGCATGACGGTCTTTGGCAGTTTACTAGCAGGAACAGGTGCCACCTATTTTGGAGCTCCCCTGACGGTGACCATCGGAGGGTTCCTGACCCTAGTGGCTGGGTGGACCTTCCTTCGAACGGTTCCCACCATTCGTCGCCATATCCATCGACAGACGTCATCCACAAAAGATAGGATATCGGCAGCCTAATTGTTTTTTCACCAGGAAAGACGACTTTCGTGAATTTTTGCACCCAATGCGGAGAACCGGTTAGCCTGAAAATACCCCAAGGCGATACCTTGCCCCGTCATGTGTGTGACGCCTGCAACACCATCCATTACCAAAACCCTAAAATAGTCGCCGGATGTATTCCAGAATGGGAAGGGAAGGTCCTGCTCTGTGAACGAGCCATTGAACCTCGAACTGGCTATTGGACGTTTCCTGCCGGCTTTATGGAATTGGAAGAAAGTACGGAAGAGGCGGCGTCTCGGGAAACCCGAGAGGAAGCCAATGCGGAAGTGGATATCGAGGGACTCTTCGCCCTGTATACCCTCACGCGTGTCAGTCAAGTATATGTCGTCTATCGAGGAACCCTCCGTGAGGGGCGATTTGGTATCGGCGCGGAAAGTTCAGATGCCCAACTGGTCACCATCGACAACATCCCCTGGGATAACCTTGCTTTTCCAGTTATCAAAGAAGTCCTCCAACGATATGTCCAAGACTACCGGGAAGGGACCTTTAGGGTCCACTGCGGCGTTATTCAGAAGCGGTGGGACTAGCGATCAGGTTTTCCTCTTCGGGACAGGTCACACGAAAGTTTAGCGGGTAGGTCCGTTTTCCCCAAATATTCTCTCTCACCACTTCCCCCACATATTCAAAGGTATTTTTTGTTTTTTCCAAACGATCGAGGGCAATCTTAAACATACGGCCCGCCCCTCGAATGAAGAGGACGAATTTATTATCACTTTTGACACCCGAGACAATTACGCCATCTTCATTGGTATCTTTTTGAGCCCATTCATCTGAGTGAAATCGAAAATGTTCCGTATTCAAATCATAGCAGCTGACTGCCACATCATAGGATTTGGTATCGATGGTCCCGCGAAATCTTCCTTCTTCTGCAGCCGAGCTTGTGATCGGAGTGACGAGTAAAAGAGCCAAGAATAAAAGAATATTCCTTCTCATCGTGGTCTCCTTAGGTTACAGCTGATATTAATGAATCTTTGTATCATGGATTGGCTTCGGTTGAGGAGTTAAAAAAGAACCTTTCTCAATCCCTTGATTCCCCTTATAATAGCAAGAAAAACAGGCCTAGGTAAGAGGGGAAAATCCCTGATATGAGGTAGGCAGGTAGGGTCGAGACGGCCTCATCCGAGAAGCTATTTCCCCAAATGAAATAGGGACATCTGCATCTGTAAGGAATGAGTTTCCCACAAGACTATCCTGTAGCCAAAAGCAATCTGAAAGGGAGGATTCGTATGAATCAATATGATCACTCAACGGGCCCGAAGACCGCGGGACGTTTATTCAATTCTTCCCATTGGGTTGGAATAGGTCTTTTCATAGGTGTGATGACGTTACTTTCGCTTGTGGGATATGCCAAGGACTATGACTTACACCTTCCGTTAGGTCTCGACAAAGACGAAATTGTCATCCCCAACGAGAACCCACTCACCCAACAAAAGGTGGAATTGGGAAAACTTCTTTTCTTCGATAAACGGTTGTCGAAGAATAATACGATCTCTTGCGCGAGTTGCCACATGCCCGCGCTCGCTTTTACAGACGGCCAAGCCGTCTCCAGCGGTATTCATCATCTTCAAGGAGGCAGAAGTGCCCCGACAGCCATCAACCGCCTGTTCAGTAGGGGACAATTTTGGGATGGACGAGCTCCTTCACTTGAAGCTCAATCAGTTGGACCGTTTGTCAGTCCCGTAGAACATGGGTTTGCCAACCACGATGAACTCGTGGCCAAAGTCAAATCCATTGCGGGATATCAACCCTTGTTTCAAGAAGTGTTTGGTGGAGAAGCCACCACCCCTCGTATTGGGCAAGCTCTTGCCAGTTTTCAACGGACCCTGCTTTCAGGAAACAGTCCCTACGATCGATTCACAAAGGGGGGAGATAAAAGCGCCCTCTCACAATCGGCACAGCGTGGTTTTACCTTGTTCCTGACCAAAGCCCGGTGCATTCGCTGTCACTCAGGCGCAAATTTCTCCGACGAAAAGTTTCACAATTTGGGAATCGATTGGGACCGCGATCACATCGACCTTGGTCGATATACGGTGACCAAAGACCCAAAGGATATTGGAGCGTTCAAGACTCCGACACTCCGGGAAATCGCCCATACCGCTCCCTATATGCATGATGGGCGTCTGGCGACTCTCAAAGAAGTCGTGGCCTTTTATAATCAAGGGGGCATCCAAAACCCTCATCTTGATAAAGTGATTGTCCCTCTCAAGTTAACCGATGCCGAACAGGATGACATTGTGGCCTTTCTTCAATCCTTAAATGGTGAAGGCTGGAAAGTAACTCCGCCACTCATATTTCCCAAGTAGAACCTGAATCAGAAGGCCCTTGTTGGTGAGATTCCAAGGAGGGTCTTCACGTTCTAAATCTCCCTTCACGTCTTCTTAACTCTCCCTCCTATAGAATTTTCGAACGGATATCCCTATCATAGGGACATGAAATCCATACGTTGCCGTTGGGCCAAACATCCTCTTGAACTTCTCTATCATGATCAAGAATGGGGTCGACCCGTACATGATGATCGCGTCCTGTTCGAATTCCTCATTCTTGAAGGGGCGCAGGCAGGTTTGAGTTGGCTCACCGTACTGAAAAAACGGGAAGCCTATCGAAAAGCCTTCAACCAATTCGACCCAAAGAAAATCGCTAAATACGATAGTAAAAAGGTTCAATCGCTCTTAAAGAACCCCGATATTATTCGGAATCGGCTTAAGATTGCGTCAGCGATTCAAAATGCAAGAGCCTTTCTGGCTGTACAGAAGGATCAAGGGAGTTTCGATCGATATATCTGGCAGTTTGTCGGAGGAGTTCAAAAAGTAAATGCCTGGAAGACCATGCGAACCGTTCCCTGTACCAGTCAGGAATCCGATGCGATGAGCAAGGACTTGAAAAAAAGAGGGTTTAATTTCGTGGGAACGACTATCTGCTATTCGTTCATGCAGGCCGTCGGCCTGGTGAACGACCATACCATCGATTGTTTTCGGTATCGACAGGTAGGGAAGAAACCGTTGTGAACCACAAGAATGATTATCCTTTTAGTACATTGATTGAGAAATCGTCACTCTTATTCATCGGAGAAAGGCGGCGTGTTAAACGGTTGGGCCTTAGGCAAAGCAATGATGCCGGATGAGTGTAAACTGATTGCGCCCTATAGTAATCCCTGTCTGGGTTGCTCATTTACAAGGTTTGAACAGATGGAGGGGCCGTGCTGGAAGACATGGAACAAGAGGAAAACCAAACGGGCGCGGATCTCACGTTATATTTCTGTATGAAAGGGCATAAAAGTCCAGAAGGACAGAACACCGCCTTTGAACGTCATATTGAGAATGGGCGCAAACAGATACGGTCAGAAAAACGAGATTGGTGTCAAAAATATGGCCAAGGCGAACAAGCTTAAAGTGGCTTGAGATATAGACACTTTCCCCTTCATGCCTCACCTTTCATGATCCAAGGGGAACGTAATGACAAGGGCACCCATAACATCATTAAGCTTAAAATCTCGTTTGGGGCTGAGTGGGTGGTTATTATGACAAGTAATACATGCCTTCGTGACAGCCTGGTCCGCATACATCGCCTGAAAGAAAGATTTGCGACCACTTTTAACAATTCCTGAAAAAGGTCGATCCGGTGTTTTGTCCACAGCTTCTAATCCTTTCCGCTCGAAGTTGGTTGCGGGTCCATTTCGTTCATAGATGGGCCACAAACTGATTAGCCGAAACCGAATCCCTGTTCCATTCTCAGCCACTAACCTTCCAGACTTTTGCAGAAATTGAGCAGGAAGGGGAAGTACATTATTTTGTTCCCACGCTTCATCGGCCCTCAATATTCCCTTTTCATGTAAACGATTTACAATGAAGGTCGAATAAATCGTTCGATCAGCCTTAATGATTGAATGAATGTACGAGGCTACGATTTCAGGGGGAATACCGGTGAACTTTTTTCGATCTTTTGCCTGAGCTGGAAAGATATTGAAACAACACGCCAATAGGACGAAGAAGACTACCAGGCTGCCCATTAGGTGTCTCATGAAGAATTTCATGTTCAGACCTCCTAAGCTTTAGAATGGTCTTCTCTAGGCAAGAAAATGCGGCATTGAGTTCCTTGTCCTTCTTCGCTTTCCAGCTCCACCTGGCCTCCATATTTTTTAACAATCCGCTGAACAATGGTTAACCCCAATCCGCTTCCCTCTCCCATAAATTTTGTTGTAATAAATGGGTCGAACACTTTGGGCAGAAGGTTCGGGGAAATCCCTGTCCCGGTGTCTTCAATCCGTATCTCAATGTCACCGGCCTTAGTCGCCTTCGTTCCTAGGGTCAGTCGACCTTTCCCATCCATGGCCTGAATAGCATTTTTGATCACATGAAAAAACACCAGACTCACTTCCTCCAGAAGTCCGAAAAATGTAGGAAGATCGTGATAATCCTTCTGAACGGTAACATTGGGATAATCATCCTGAATAGACAAATATTTCAAAACCAAGTCCAATTGTTCGTTAAGATTAAGAGCGACCGGGACACCCTTAACCTGCTTATTGACTTGCCCTGTGAGATCTCGTATCACCTTGGCCATGCGTTGGCCCTGCTGAACAATAGCCTTAGCATGATCCTTTATTGAATCAACTTTTGTCTCCTCCTGAATCGCCTCGGCTAATCCAATTACCCCGACCAATGGATTGTTGAGCTCATGACCAATTCCTGAACACAGGACCCCCAAACTTGTGGACTTTTCACTATTGATGATTTCGTCCTGAAGCCGTTTTTCGTCTGTGGCATCTCGCAACACGAGTCCGTACTTAGGATTTTCCCCTGGCCCTGGTGTGATGGGGAACCAAACATAACGGAAAATCCGATTATGGATGGTGAGAAGTGATTCATTGGCCGAGACGGAATCCCTATTTTGTTGTACCAAGGGATCCTTTAGCTGGTCCGGCGCATTGGTTTCCTCGGCCCCATACTCTGAAGCTGATTGGTGTGAAAGCCCAAGTAAGTTATGAACCTGCTGTTGGAGCAGTTGTTGTTCGTGTGAGCTGGGGGAAAGTAATTTCAGTAAATTTTCTTTTTCACCCCAGCCATTCGTTAATCCAGCCGCATCCTTAAAGGCCTGGTTCATATACTGCACATCGAGATGCTCATCCACCATCACGACCGGATCGGGAATCCCTTCAAGAATCTGTGTCGTGGATTCACGGAGATATTGGACTTCCTGAGTCTTCGTCTCGACCTCGGTCACCAATCCGGAAAACGCTGCCTGAAGTTGCCGGTTCATCTGATTAAACTCTTCCGCTAAGTCCTCGATCTCGTCACCCGTCTTAATGGCAATCGGTTCCGTCAACTCATGCTTGGCAATAAGTTTGGCGGCATGCTGCAAATCACGAATGGGGCGGACGACGCGTCTTGAGACCAATATTCCAAGGGTTAATAATAGGACGAAGGAAACAAGGCCAAATGAGATAATCCACGTTCGTAACTTATACACCGGCGCATACAGTTCCTCTGAAGACTGCCATACAAACAAATGCCACGCTGAGTTTGTGGAATCCAACATCACTCGAGAAATCGTTGGTAAGGGGGAGTACCCGATAATCGATGGGCTCTGTCCGCCATGTCCATCGCTGGGGCCCAAGACCCATCCGGATTCCAGTGGTGTGACTAAGGGAATGAGTTGGGGATCACCAACTGTTGTGCCAGTGCTGAGAATGGGGCAGCTGATGACTCGGCCATCACTATCGATCAGCATCACATGGCCTGTTTTCCCGAAGCGAATCAAGTCAATTGATGGCGCAAAGAATTCCTTAGCATCATAGACTCGATGTAATACGCCAACCGCTTGGTATTGAATACTATCCATCACCGGCACCGAAATGGAAAACGTGTAGGTTTGCAGAAGATCGTCAAACTTTACATTGCCGATATACGGCTTTCCCACTCCTTTGTGAAAGGCACCCTCCCACCATCCGGTCCGTTGATTGAGATAGGGCACGTTGGGATTGGTCGTCGCTACGACCCGGCCGAGGACATCGGTCACATAGAGCACGCGGGTGGAGGATCGTGCCACCATAGAAGTAGCTGAAGAAGCCCCCCTATTGCCTCCAAGAACACTGCGAATGAGAATCTTGGTAAGCGGACTTTCCATTATGGCGGTTTGAAATTCCGAATCTTGTGACTTCCATGCCGCTTCTTCTTCGGCTACACCAGCTTGAACCAGTTCAGGAGATTGCTCCAGCACTTGATCTCGAAGGCGCTCCAGCTCCTGAACAATTTCAGGTAGTTTGGCGATTTGATGATTCTTCGCGTTTTCGTCCGATACCACCAAGTCAACCCTTCTTGCCGTCTCAACTGCAAGGACTTGAAAGTTTGACCCATTGACTCCACGAATTTCTCGCATCCCAAAATAAAATGCGAGGGACAAGCCAATGATTAACGGTAGAAGACCCACCAAGAGCATCGAAAGAATGAGCTTCTTGGTGAATCGACCTTCTCTGGACATGTTTGCCTGTTGTGCCCTCCCTACAGGGACCCCTGTCGACCATTGATTACATTGGAGGTTTCCCGAATGCCGGAAATTTTAAAGAAAAAGTAGTGCCCTTGCCTACCTCACTCTGCACACAAATCTGTCCCATGTACTTTTCCGTGATGGCTTTGACCGAATACAGTCCCAACCCCGTGCCCACACCTGCTGGCTTCGTTGTAAAAAAGGGAAGGAATAGTTTGGGCAAATGATCCTCATGGATTCCCGACCCGGTATCGGTGATGTGAAGGGTAACCATCTGATTTTGGCATTGGGAACCTAAGGCCAACACCCCTTTTCCTTCCATCGCATGAAGAGCGTTAATCATTAAATTCACTAACACCTGAAGAATATCATCTCGATTGGCTCGAATGAAGGAATTGTCATCATATTGTTTTTCAATAAATATATCCTGGTGATTAGCTGCGAAACTTGCAATATTCCATGCCTCGTCAAGTTGTGTATTGACCGGGACCACTTCAATTTTTTCAGGAGAAGGGTTACGGGAATACAAAGTCAGACCCTTGCAGATTTTTGAAATGCGTTTGGTAGCCTCTACGATGCATTGAGCCGATTCTTTTATTGATGGCTCGCACGTGTCTTCAGCAATACTTTCCGCATGTGCCAAGATCATATGGAGAGGATTATTCACATCATGAGCGATGCTGGAGACGAAGGTACCTATGGAAGCCAGCTTTTCCGTTTGTAATAAACTGGCCTCGAGTTGCTTCTCATGTCCAATGATGTCCCAAAAGAGTTTCGCCGTGGCACCATCAAGGATTTCTGTTGCAGGATTCTTCAGATGCCGCAACTGCTGGGACACCTCAGGGTTGCCCGTGACATCAACAATGAGGTCAACATTCTTTTGCGAAATCAGCTGCTCACAATTGCTGAATACAGGGATGTGTAACTGCTTGGCTTTTTGTAAACCAGGTGCGAGAGCATTGGTATCGGCAATTCCCACAATCTGAATGTGGGGAAGTTGATAAAACAGCTCTAATATCGCGGTTCCGCCCTGTCCACCTCCAAGGACAATGACAGAGATGTACAACTCTTCTTTCATAAGTAACCCCCTCATCAATTCCATTAGATTCTAAAAAGGGGGACTAGGAAGACCCTTTCTCAGACAGGTAGTACTCGTTTCTAAACTCCCAGGCTAAAAAATTCTGAATGTAGAATGTAGTGCCTCTGACTGTTAATTAAAAACTATTATCCTTGGATCCGACCGCTTTAGCGACCGCTGTGCGCAACTTTTCGGAATCGACGGGTTTTACCAAATAATCCGAAACCCCGCTTTGGAGAAATGACGTGGCCATTTCAACATCTGGATGACCAGTCATCACAATAAGGGGCACTCGGGGAAATTGCTTTTGGAAATATTGAATTGCCTCGACCCCATTAACTTTGGGCATACGGATGTCGCAAATAATGGCATCCATCAGAATGGGATTTTCATCTCGTTGAATTTCTTCTATAGCCTTTTCCCCATCTTGGGCTTCCATCACCTCATACCCAACCTTTTCCAAGTTGGCACGGACCACCTTTCTGATGTCGGGCTCGTCATCCATGATAAGGACACGGCCTTTGCAGGGTTGTCCACTAAACATTCCGGCTGTGCGTACTTCCATGATTGCACCGTCCTTTCTCCCAAACAGATGGGATTTAAATAGCTCTTCTCCCAACCTCTGATTTGATATCTTGATAATTCTTAAATAGCACACCAAGGCTAGACGTGGGTGTGATGTAATTCACAATATGATGAAAATTTTTTAAGTGGGCGATACTATATCGAGGAGGGTTGTTATCCCAGAAAGTTTGAAGGGTCGCAAGAGCCCTCATGACTTGAACAATACCAACTATTTTGAAACCCTTTTTAAAGAACCCCGATATTATTCGGAATCGGCTTAAGATCGCGTCAGCGATTCAAAATGCAAGGGCCTTTCTGGCTGTACAGAAGGATCAAGGGAGTTTTGATCGATATATTTGGCAGTTTGTCGGAGGGGTTCAACAAGTGAACGCCTGGAAAACCATGCGAACCGTTCCCTGTACCAGTCAGGAATCTGACGCGATGAGCAAGGACCTGAAGAAAAGAGGGGTTAACTTCGTGGGAACGACTATCTGCTATTCGTTCATGCAGGCCGTCGGCCTGGTCAACGACCAGGCTACCGATTGTATTCGGTATCGACAGGCAGGGAAGAAATGAAGCTTATTTAATTAGACATTTTGGACCTTTTTTCTTTGCTCATTTCTGGGGTCCAACGAAATTGGGAGCCTTCGAATTGTTTGAGAAAATAAAAAATGCAGAAAAGATCATTCAAACTTTTAACGAATGGCCTTCATTTCACGATGCTGAAGTGCATCGTGTTGTCCTGGACAGATCTGGAAGCGAAGGCCCAACTCTTGAAGCACAGATTCATGTATTCAAAACGACAAACGAAGTGAACGCCAGCGGGCACTACGTACACAACCATGATTCAATTGTGACGTTCAGATTCACTGGTGTTGATTTGTTGCAACTCGATGACTTTAACCGCCAGAATGTTCTGAGCTCCCTGGATATTACCTCAATAGATCCAGGCCAGCACGAAGGGCGTCTTCTTTCTGTACGCATGCCATCAATATATGGGCTGGATATCGAATTTGAGTGTATGCAATGTGAAGTAACCGATGTCCACCCCTACGACGATAGGTCAAGCTAGTAAGTACCGCGAGAGTGATCTAAAACACCAATACTGTCATATAGTTCTAGATAGGATTATTCCTCGAAAGGTCTCCAACGCTTCTGGACTACTTAGCCGATGATCCCCGGATTTATAGATTAACTCAATTGGAAACTCCGGATCCTGGGTCAGTACCTGTTGCGCGAACTTCCAACTAACGGAAGGAGGAATTACGATATCTTGAAGACCGTGAAGGATAGTGGTTGGTACTCTCCTTGGCCGACTCTCATGTGACTGCCATAATGCCTCACTTTCTTCAACCCATTGCCAAGAAAGTGGAAAGTCTCGATGTAAGTCGTCATCGTCATACGGCATCCACCCTGTCTTTTGCCATTGTTCTCGACGTTCGGGAGCGATCTGTTTAGCTCGTTCCCCCATCATATTAAATGCTGGAGCGATCAAGAGAAGATCAGCAATTTCCGGGTTTCGTTGAGCGATGATCCACGCCACCCAACTTCCTAGTGAATTTCCCACGATAGAAAGAGGAGTGTTGGATTTCATCTTATCCACGACAGCCTGTGCATCCTCAATCCAATTGGTGAGCGTATAGTCCGTAAACTTCCCGTCTGACCCTCCCGACCCACGATAGTCAAAGCAGGTAAATCCCCATTCCTGTTCCTCGCACCATTGAACGAGAGATTTACTTTTATTCCCCCAACGTTTTGATAAAAATCCTGTCATGAATATCACATGACGGTTCCTTCCTGTCATCGAGTCACCGCGGAGAATCACGCCATCAGGTTGTGTTATTTCAAACGGGCTGGTTGGCATAAAGGTTGGCGGAAAAGTTTTAGGGCTTCAGGGTTTTGTGGAGGAACGACCCTAACTGCTTGAGGACCAGGGGAGGAATTTCATGTCCACCTTGAAACCCTACCCATTCGACTGAAATTCCCGAATCGGTCAAAAAATCTCGGAGTTGTTCTGCATAAAACCACGGCAACACCGCATCTTCTTGCCCATGACTTTGCAGAAATGGAAGATTTTTTCGCTGAGGCATCAACGGGACCCATTCGTCTCTGGCAAGCAGGGTACCTGAAAGTAGCGCCACCGCCGCAAAAGGCAAGTCCGTTCGGAGTGCAACATCACAGGATAACATCGCTCCCTGTGAAAATCCTCCAAGCACGGTTCGTTCCGGTTGCAATCCATGTTCGGTTTGCGCGGCCTTCAAAAAGGTGAGGAGATGTTCTCTCGCAGTCGCCAGCCCTTTTGGTACTTCACGCGAGAGGTTTCGTGGACGGCCGCTTGCAAAATCGTCATTCAGCTTCTGGACGTCGATCATCCACCAGGCTCGGGAATCCTCCATTCCCATACTGAGCGACAGGGGTCCCTCAGGGAAAAAAAACTTCGTGCCTTGCGGGGCATCAATGACTTCCCAGAGAGGCACCAAGTCATTACCCGGTGCGCCCCATCCGTGCAACAACACCACGGCAGGACCATTTCCGCCACCGGCTCCATCAGTCCCACCGGCTATTCTGACTGTGAGTCCCCCAATCATTTCCTGTTTCATCGTCATTTCACCTAAGAAGAACAACTCACCACAATATGTTTCCCCCAATTTGGTGGAGCCGCTGCATAGACCTCATGTTCTGGATGCTCCTCGAAGGGAGTCTGTAATATCTCCAACAGCCGGTTGACCTCTGAATAATCCTGGTTCTTTTGCGCAGCCTCAATGGCCTTCTGCGCCAAAAAATTCCGGAGTACAAACTTGGGATTGGTTCGATTCATCCGAATGTTACGTTCCGTATCTTGGCTCCCTTCGGCCTTGAGTCGTTCTTGATACCGCCGCGCCCAACGATCAAAGGAGTCTCTATCGAGAAAAAAGTCTCGCAACTGCTCGTTGCCGTCTTCGGATCCCGTACGAAACTCCCCAAGCGTTCGAAAAAATATTGTGTAGTCTACCCTATTGGCCTGCATTAATGACAAGAGATCTGTTGCGAGCGTCCCATCTTCAGACTGTTGAGTGGTCAATCCAAGCTTTTGACAGAGCAGGTCGGTATATCGTTGATTCACGGTCGGAGTATAGGTATCCAATGCAGCGCGTAAGGCCTCTTTGTTCGAGAGTGGCAGGAGTGCTTGCCCCAAACAACTCAAATTCCAAAGCCCGATGTATGGTTGTTGATCAAAGGCATACCGCCCATGATGGTCGGAATGGTTACAAATAAATCCAGGATCGTAGTCGTCCATAAATCCAAAGGGACCGTAATCCAAGGTAATCCCAAGGATAGACATGTTATCGGTATTCATCACGCCATGCGCCCACCCCACGGCCTGCCATTGGGCAATCATATGAGCCGTGCTGGTCACGACTTCTTGAAACATGTCGAGGTACTTATCTGGCTTGGACTGCAAATGTGGAAAATTTTGTTCGATCACATAATCTGCCAATCTGGTGAGATGTTCGATTTGATTGCGATAGTAAAATATTTCAAAAGATCCAAACCGTACATGACTGGGAGCCATTCGAAGAACCATGGCACCGGTTTCAACCTGTTCCCGATACACCTTGTCTTCACTTCCAACCATACAAAGGGCACGGGACGTCGGAATGCCAAGGGCATGCATCGCCTCACTGCAGAGGTATTCACGTATGGTCGACCGCAACACCGCTCGCCCATCTCCATCCCGCGAATAGGGCGTGTGTCCGGCACCTTTTAAATGCAAATCCCATTTTTCGCCAGCCTGATTTCGAACTTCTCCCAACAGAATCGCCCGACCATCCCCGAGTCGAGAGACGTAGACCCCGAATTGATGTCCTGAATAGAGCATGGCCAAGGGATCTGCACCTACCGGGAGTAGACTTCCTCCGAAACAGCCGGGAAACTCAGGTCGAGTCGCTTCGTTGGGATCCAAATCAATAAGTTTGGCCGCAAGCGGGTTAAAGCTGATCAGGTAGGGTGAGGCTGAGAATGGCGTAGGATTCAGTTTCGAGTAAAAGGCATCTGGCAACTGAGCATAGGTATTTTCAAAGTTAAGAGTTTCCAACGTTCGAAATTCAGACATTAATTACCCTTACCATGACCACACGGATACAAACCAGCCTGGCCATGCCTTGCTAGGAGGCCTATTCCAAATTGTACCCTGTTCCATGATCTAATGTTGAATCAGGACAATAATCCCAATACCGGCCAGCATCATCAAAAACTGCATAACACCTCCGGCCGCACCCATACGACCATGGAGTCCCGGGACAAGATCAGCCAAACCAATATAGAGAAATCCGGATGCGGCAACCGCTAAGGCGTAGGGTACGACTTCTGTCGCCTGCCCAAATGCAAAGTAGGCGACCAGGGCTCCCGCCAATGTTGAAAGGCCTGACAGCCCATTCCATAAGAGGGCTTTCCGCTTGGAAAAACCATTACCTAAGAGAATAACAAAATCTCCAATTTCCTGGGGAATTTCATGCCCAATCACCGCAATAGCGGTTGCAATTCCTAAGGAGGGCGAGGCGAGAAATGCCGCGGCCACCGTCACGCCATCGACAAAATTATGAAAGACGTCCCCGACCAGAATGAGATTTCCGGTTTTCATTCCCCGCAAGGCTGGGATCGGATTTTCTCCGGCGTCTGGAGGACCGCCATGATCAACACAGTGGGAATGACCATGGTGGTCATCGCCATCACCGTGGGCATGCCTCCACAGGACCAGGGATTCCAAAATAAAAAAAATTACGAGCCCGACAAGCACAGCCAACGAAACCGATCGAACGGGTGCCAATTCCAAGGCTTCGGGCAACAACCCGATGACCGCTGTCGCGAGGACCGTTCCTGTCGCAAAACTGATGAGATAGGGTGTAAACCGACGCCGGATGTCGTCGGGTAAGAGCAACACCAGACCGGCAGGCGCAAGAGCCCCCACACTGGCGATCAGGCCAAAGAGCAAAATCCAGATTAGCGTGGGGTCAACGGAGGACATTCACAACTTTCTTCCCAGCAAGCAAATTGCCGTGCGGGAACTTCATGGTACCGGATGACTTTTACCATACAGGGTACCATGGCTTGAAGGAAGTTAAGTCAGAGAGTGTGAACTGCAAGATACGGTTGAACGGGTGCCGGCCAGATTCTGAAGTGGTAAGGCGAGAATAAGAATCAATCGACGCCAAGGAATAGGACGAAATTAAATTTTCTCTCCCTTTGCCCGCATTTCTGAAATGACTCGAGAAATTCCTCGTTTATCGATAATTTTCATACCGTGTGTGGAAACTCTCAAACGAATCCACCGATTTTCATCCGGAAGCCAGAATCGTTTATTTTGCAGATTAGGGTAGAACCGTCGCTTCGTCTTGTTATTAGCATGACTAACGTTGTTGCCTGCAACGGGCTTTTTTCCGGTGACCTGACAGTACATTCCCATATCAAAACCTTCTTTCCTGAAGAGCGTCTTATGAAAATACCTTGCTTGGAAACCTTAATTTCCTAACAGAAAATCCCTCTTTTCGTCAAGGTAAAATACTCGTTTACTGTATAAGATCGTCTATTTTTCAATGATTTATTGGACGGTCTCTCGACGGCAAAGGGCAGCGGCCACCGGGGGTTCTACTATCCGTGGAAAAGCTCATCTCCCTCTGAAAATGGCAAATCCCCTTGACTAACCTAAGATATCAGATTATTGAAAGAAAAGGTGCCTTCATCTCTCTTTCTATATTCTGTTATCCTAGAGGGATAGGGTTTGGCTAAGAAAGCCTAGGCCTCACCCTCTCTAGAACATGATCAACGAGACAAAGGAATAAGCACATATGCGGTTATCGAAACCTAGGAGTATTCATTATCTGCTCCTTCTCTGTATCCCCGTCCTACTCCTCTCTATAACAAACTGTTCCCAGGAAGATATCTCGGTGGCCAGTCCTCCAACTCCCACCGTGGAACAAACCCTGCCGACTGTTCCCACCGCCACCGTTAATCCCTCACCAGCTACCCCCGTGGCCACCCCAGTTGCTTTACCTGGCTCAGCAAACAATGAAACTTTTATAGCCGTTGCAAAGGCTTCACGGGCGTCTGTTGTGAACATCTCTTCTACCCGCAAGGTCGAACGGCAGCAACAGGGAAATGATAATCCATTTTTCAATGACCCTTTTTTCAGACGGTTCTTTGGAGAAGAATTCGAACGGCGGTTTCGCCAACAACCTCGTGATCGACCAGAACGGAGACAAGGGGGAATGGGGTCTGGGGTCATTGTAAGCGACGATGGGTATATCGTCACCAATAATCACGTGGTTGAACATGCCGACGAAATTGAAGTCCTGTTAGGCGATAAACGGAAATATAAGGCCGAACTGGTTGGAACCGATCCCAAAACCGATCTTGCCGTCATTAAAATAGAAGCCTCCCAACTCCCGGTACTTCCTTGGGCGGACTCAGGAAATCTCCAAGTTGGAGAAATGGTCATGGCCGTCGGCAATCCCTTTGGGTTGAATCAAACGGTCACACTTGGAATTATCAGTGCGGTGGGTCGGGCGAATATGGGAATCGTGGATTACGAAGACTTTATTCAAACCGATGCCGCGATTAATCCTGGCAACTCAGGTGGAGCCTTAGTCAATCTTCGTGGAGAACTTATCGGGATTAATACGGCTATTTTTAGTCGCAGTGGCGGGTACATGGGTATCGGGTTTGCCATCCCGAGCAACATGGTCAAAAACGTGATGAATAGCTTGAGAACCCATGGAAAGGTGGTGCGAGGATGGCTCGGGGTTAACATTCAAGAAATCACGCACGATCTCGCAAAACAATTTGAAGCAAAAAATAACAAGGGGGCCTTGGTCTCTGATGTGGTCAATGGGAGTCCGGCTGAAAAAGCCAAATTTCAACGTGGGGATATTATCACCCACTATAATGGGACAACGGTGAAAGACCCAACACATTTACGCACCTTGGTCTCGAGCACCCCGCCTGGAACCAAGGTGATCTTTACGGTGTTTCGCGATAAACAGAAAAAGGACCTTTCGGTTCTCATTGAAGAAATGCCTCAAGATCTCGCCAGTGCCGTGAGTGGAGAATCCGATAGTACGACTGGAAACCATGCGCTTGCGGGCGTAACCGTGGAGACCCTCTCTTCAAACGGCGGTGGTAATCCCAACAACGTGTCCGGAGTCCAGGTCACAAACGTTCAACGCGGAAGCCCCGCCGAAGCGGCAGGCCTTCAGCCTGGGGATATTATCCGGGAGGTCAACCGAAAACCGGTGAAAACGGTCAACCAATTTGAAAAGGTCACCTCTCAATTGGAATCCAATCAAGCCGTGCTTATTCTACTCACCAGAGGACGGTCCACCATCTTCCTGTCGATAAATCCTGGTAACTAATCCTTCAAGAGGGATCTATGGTCCCTCTTGACAGGAAAAGAAAGTTTTTATACAAAAATACTTGTATGTTTCTACGCACAAGGCCATCATGGAACCGTTGGTCTGCCAATTCTTACGACACACCAATCCCCATTAATGCACGGTTTTTTGGTTGAGCGGGGCCTCTGGTTCGTCTCCCTCTCATCCACAGGATGGTTCTATCCTGTATCTGGGACCATTCATGATTTACCTCAGTAAAAGGAACTCGTTCGATGACCTCTGCTGAACCACTCGTCACTATTCATCAGCTCAAAAAAGAGTTCGGATCGATCGTGGCGGTGGATGATGTGTCTTTTTCAGTTCCCAAGGGGGAAGTCTTAGGCTTTTTGGGACCGAACGGCGCCGGAAAATCCACGACCATGAAAATGATCACTGGATTTTTGACCCCAACCAGTGGCTCGGTGACGGTTTGTGGATTTGACGTTCAAAACCAACCCCTCGAAGCCAAAAGCCGTCTCGGCTATCTACCGGAAGGCGCTCCCGCTTACCAAGACATGACCCCTAAACGTTTTCTGGACTTTATCGCCGAGCTACGGGGGTACCGTGGGGAGGAACGGACCAAACGAGTGGCGGACACCGTGGAAAAGGTCAACCTCGGCGGGGTGCTCCATCAATCCATTGAAACCTTGTCCAAAGGTTTTAAACGCCGAGTTGGGCTCGCCCAGGCCATTCTTCATGACCCAGACGTCCTCGTCCTGGATGAACCCACTGATGGGTTGGACCCCAATCAGAAACATGAAGTTCGAACCCTGATAAAACATATGGCTCACGAAAAAGCCATTATTCTGTCGACGCACATCTTAGAAGAAGTTCATGCTGTCTGTAGCCGAGCCATCATCATCACGAAGGGAAAGGTGGTTATCGATGGAACTCCCAGGCAGCTTGAGGAAAAGTCCCGGCTTCATAATACCGTCACCGTCGCCGTTGAAGCCTTTCGTGCCCATCTCGTCTTCAAAACCTTACAAGAACTTCCCGGTGTGAAGGCGGTGGAAGAATTAGAAAGTGATGCCGGGACGATTCGGTATCGTGTGTATCCTGATCGGCAGCAGTCACTCCTGCACACCATCAGCAGCACAGCTCAAGAACAGCATTGGGATCTCACAGAACTTCAAAACGATCGCGGACAGTTGGAAGATGTCTTTCGCACCGTGACCGAACCATCGCAACCGTTGAGTTAAACACCGTGGGGTAGCAACCCCTCATGACGTGAGGATCGATACGTGGATCGCATATGGGTCGTGTTTAAACGGGAACTGGCTGGGTACTTTTCCACACCGATAGCAGCCGTGTTTATTGTCATCTTCCTTCTATTAAGCGGGGCGTTTACCTTTTACCTTGGAAATTTTTTTGCCAGAGGACAAGCTGACCTCCGAGCCTTCTTTGATTTTCACCCCTGGCTGTATTTGGTCCTGATCCCCGCACTCGCCATGCGTCTCTGGGCTGAAGAGCGACATGGTGGAACTATCGAACTCTTGTTTACGCTCCCACTGACCATTGCCGAAGCGGTAATCGGAAAGTATCTTGCCGCTTGGTGCTTCACGGGGATTGCCCTGGCCCTCACGTTTCCCATGTGGATCACGGTCAACCTGCTTGGAAATCCTGACAATGGTGCGATTCTCGCGGGTTATATGGGAAGCTTTTTGATGGCTGGGGGATTTCTGGCTATTGGTTCGTGCATGTCGGCCCTGACAAAGAATCAAGTGATCGCCTTTATTATCAGTGTCGTGGTGGGGTTGGGATTTATCTTGAGCGGATTTCCCTTAGTCATGGATTTTGTCAGTGGGTGGGCTCCCCATGTGCTGGTGGCCGTCATTAGTTCATTTAGCTTCCTGGCTCACTTCGAATCGATCAGCAAAGGCGTGTTGGACCTTCGGGATGTGGTGTATTTTTTCTCTCTCATTGCCTTTTGGTTATTTGCAACCGCCATGGTCCTCAATTTAAAGAAAGCCGAATGAGTCTCTTGCGAACCAGGGCCGAAGCGTCTCACATGTGGATTGAACGGAATCGTCTATGTCAAACAAGTTCCTGACCAGTACCGGGCTCCTTGTTGCCCTCGTGCTTTTCTTAGCGGTTAATGTCTTGAGCAACCAACTCTTTACCTCTGCGCGAATCGATTTAACCGAGCACGGACTCTACTCCCTGTCTGACGGCACACACAAAATTCTTGAAGGTCTGAATGAACCTGTCACTCTTCGGTTTTACCTTTCTAAAAATCTTGTGCCTCTCCTTCCCGGCATTAGTGGGTTTGTGACACGTGTCAAGGAACTGCTTCAAGAATTTGAACAGGCATCCGACGGAAACCTTACCCTGCATATCATTGACCCGGAACCCTTTTCTGAGGATGAAGATCGAGCTGTGGAATATGGTTTGAAAGGTGTTCCCTTGGCTGAAGGAGATACGGTTTTTTATTTTGGGTTGGTGGGATCCGGTCCGACTGATGAAGAACACATCGTGCCGTTCTTTCAACCGGAACGAGAAGAGTTTTTAGAATATGATCTGGCCAAGCTGGTGCATCAATTGGCCTACCCGAAACAAAAAGTCGTGGGATTGCTCAGTTCGCTTCCATTGGGTGGGGGCCCCGCCTCTCCTATGATGCCAGGAGCCGGTGGAGGCATGCCTCCCTGGATTATCCACGATCAATTACAACAAAACTTTGAATTACGCAGTCTCTCTCCGGCCTCACCCGAAATTCCGGAAGACATCGATGTGCTCATGATCGTGCATCCCAAAGCCCTTCAAGACTCCGCACAGTATGCCATCGATCAATTCGTGCTCAAGGGAGGGCGTGCATTGGTCTTTGTCGATCCATTTGCGGAAGCGGATCAAAGTGGAGGCATGCCGAACAACCCAATGGGTGGCGGGGGTCCTAAGAACTCCGACCTTCCAAAACTGTTTGCGGCATGGGGAATCGAACTCGTGCCTGGAAAAGTACTCGGAGATATTACCTTTGCTAGACGAGTGCAATACCGCCAGGGTACGAGAATCCAATCGGCCGATTACCCGGTCTGGCTGGATCTCCCAACCTCTCAATTTAATGCCGAAGAGGTAGTTACGGCGCAACTCCCGAAACTCACCCTGGCCTCTGCCGGTATTCTCAAACAGCGCGAGGATGCGAAAACCACCCTCGTGCCTCTCATAGAAACTGATAACCAAGCCATGCAAATTGATGTGGCCAAGGTGCAATTTGTTCGGGACATCGGCACGCTTCTGAATTCCTATGAACCCGAAGACGCCACCTTTACGATCGCCGCACGAATTACGGGTAAGGTACCATCCGCCTTTCCCGATGGACCGCCTCATTCAAATGACCAGGGTTCTTCTCCTGAAGGACATCAAAAAGAATCGACAGATAGCATCAATGTCATTGTGGTGGCGGACACCGACATGTTGCAAGACTATTTCTGGGTCCAGGTCCAGTCCTTTTTGGGACAACGTATTGGGATTCCCACCGCCGGAAACGGTACCTTCGTCATAAATGCCTTGGATAACCTCACGGGCAGCAACGATCTGATTAGTATCAGAACACGCGCTGGGTTTAATCGGCCTTTTACCCTTGTGCGTTCACTCCAACGGGAAGCCGAACAACGGTTTCGGGAACGTGAAGAACAACTCCAAAAACGGAAACGCGCGACCGAGCGAAAAATTCAGGAACTCCAAAGTCAAAAAGACGAAGGGAGCGCCATGGTCTTGAGTCCGGAACAAGAACAAGAAATTGTGCACTTTCGACAAGAACTCGTTCAGGTTCGTAAAGATCTCAGAAATGTTCAGCATGAACTACGAAAAAATATTACCAGCTTGGAGAGTTGGCTCAAAATGCTGAACATCGGTCTCATGCCCCTGTTGATTGGACTCGGCGGTCTGTACCTCAGCACCAGAAAACATAAAGGCAAGGAATGAAAGGTAAACATCTTGGATTTCTATTAGCCGCCACGCTCGCCATCCTCCTGGGGGCCCTACTGGTCATGCGCCAGGAAACCATGAACCGGCCCGACCAGGGACGGACGTTGTTCCCCAACCTCAAAACCGAACTTAACCTCATAAAAAAAGTAATCATTGAAACGAAAGATCACACGGTAACCCTGGTTCGACAAGAACATGCATGGGTCGTCCAAGAAAAGGACGGATACCTTGCCGATATGGGTAAAATTCGCCAGATCCTGATTGGATTAGCTGAGTTAACGGTAAAGGAACCCAAAACGAAGAATCCTGAACTATATGGAAAGTTGGGCTTAAACGATGTGAAGGCCGAGGAACATTCTGCCACCTTGGTGACCGTCATTGATGGAAAAGAACAAGCCAAGGCCACGATAATGATTGGAAACTCTCGACCAGCAAAAGGAGGCTCCGCCAAGGAAGAAATTTATATCCGGCTACCGGACAATCCACAGGTCCTCTTAACAAGTGGGACCCTTCAATTGAAGACAAAGCCGGACGAGTGGATGGAAAAACACCTACTCAACATTGACTCACAACGTGTACAGTCTCTACGGGTGGTTCATCCAGATGGAGAGACCATTGTCCTGCAAAAAGGAGTGCCCACCGATACCGACTTTCAACTACAACAGATCCCGAATGAAACAAGCATTCAATCGCAATTTACCCTCAATAATATGGCCGATACGGTTGCCCATTTGGCCATCCAGGATATTCGACCAGCACCGGAGAAAGATTCCGATCCCACCAATGTGCTCACTGCTATCCTTGAAACCTTTGATGGCCTCCGTCTGACATTACGTACACACAAGGCAGACGGAAAACAGCTGGCAACATTAGTAGGAGCGTTCGACGAAACCCTGGTACAACCTGATGAAGAACCCGACACACCCACCAAAGATGATGAAGAAAAATCAAAGATGACAGACTCCCAGTCCGAAACACCAAGGCTTACTCCAAAACTAAAATCTCCCAAAGAGGTTGAACGAGAAGTTGATGCGCTCAATACCCATGCCAAACAATGGGTGTTTATTCTCCCCGACTTCCGTGTCGAGGCGCTATCCAAACGGATGAAGGATCTCACAAAGCCTGAAAAAGAATCCTAACCATTTGCATCGAAGTGAAACCGTTCAAAAAGATGTGTAGGATCCAACCCAGCTTCCTTCCCTCGCATCAACTGGAATATTCTTGAAGATTTTTTACGGTTTGGTATAGAGTTAAACAGAAGTTGACTAAACGTCATCGGATGTCCACCTGTCTTGTCATCATCGTAGAGGTCCGGTGACCGGCTTCCTCAAGAGGCTGGATACAGTACAAGCCAGCGCGGTACCTGTTCTCTGGAATGATGGTTGCGGCTGGCTTTTTTATTATGGGCATTGGGCGTGAAGTATGGATTCAGAATCTTCTCACATCCCGAGGGGAGACTGGGCTGGGCTGCGAGCCAACTGGAAACCGGATCTTCTTTCCGGATTCCTGGTGTTTCTCATTGCCCTTCCCCTCTGTTTAGGGATTTCACTCGCCTGCGGCTATCCCGCCATCTCAGGAATTTTTACCGCCATTATTGGAGGCATCCTTGGCTGCGCTTTCAGTAATTCCGAACTCACGATAAAAGGCCCTGCGGCTGGACTGATTGTCATTGCACTAGGCTGTGTCACCGATTTTGGATTTACAGATGGTCGAGATCCCGATGCAGATTTTCAGGCGTACCGATTAGCCCTGGGCGTGGGGGTCGCAGCAGGGGTCATTCAAATCTTGCTCGGAGTCTTTCGCACAGGCATTCTCGGTGAATTTTTTCCGACCACCGCCATCCATGGGCTCTTGGCCTCCATTGGGATCATTATCATTGCCAAACAATTTCCGGTCACCATGGGGCTCCATGCCAAGGGCGGTCCCTTGGAACTCTTGGCGAACATTCCTCACTTTATTCTCAATATGAACCCCGTTCTAGGTCTTATCGGAATCTTAAGTTTGATCATCCTGTTTTCCTATCCTTTTTTTCGAAACACCGTTGTCGGAAACATCCCCGCGCCCATGATCGTCTTGCTACTCATGGTCCCGCTCGGCATGTTTTTCAACCTGGGGGATTCCAGGTCCTATGCGTTTCTAGGAAAGGAGTTTCACTTGGGACCGGAATATCTGGTGGACGTGCCCCTGAACATGTTCAATGCCCTGACATTTCCAGACTTCTCGGGACTCGCCACGGTGACCGGTTGGAAATATGTCATGATGTTCGCCCTGATCGGCAGTCTGGAATCGCTCCTCAGTTCCAAAGCCATTGATGGGATCGACCCCTGGGGACGTAAGACGAATATGGACCGTGATCTGTTGGCAGTTGGTATCGGAAACACCGTCTGTTCCTTTGTGGGGGGACTGCCCATGATTTCCGAAATCGTACGAAGTAAAGCCAATATTGATAATGGAGCCAGAACTCGATTTGCTAACCTCTTTCATGGATTATTGCTGTTAGCCTTTGTGGCCTTGGTCCCAGGCCTGATTAACCAGATACCGTTAGCAGCACTCGGAGCCATGCTGGTATTCACTGGATTTCGCCTAGCCTCACCTCTAGAGTTTGTGCATATCTATCATATGGGAAAAGATCAGTTTCTGGTCTTCACTTCTACAATTTTGGGGGTCTTAGCGACGGATTTATTGACGGGCATTGCCATCGGAATTGGCGTCAAAGTGCTCATCCATATTGTGAACGGTGCTCCTATTCGATCCTTTTTCAAGCTTCATGTGGAGATCAGTGATCAAGATAAACAAACGGTCAAAATTACCGTGAAGGATTCTGCAATCTTCAGTACCTGGATCCCGCTTCGGAAATATCTCTCACAGTACCTCCACGAGGGGAAAAACGTCATCCTCTACTTCGGCGATACCCGCCTCGTGGACCACACCGTCATGTCGAAGCTCTATGAATGGATCATGGAATATGAAGAAAAAAACCTCGAACTCTCGGTCCGAGGCCTCGGGCTTCATGAACCGCTCTCTGATAGTATCGTTGCAGCCCATAAGCGACGGGCCGATGCAACGGAAACGTAAAATAACTGATAATTAAAGGATTTTTGAATGTTGCCACGACAATATCTTCCCTCCCGCTCCGCTTCAACCGCCCTTATTTATTAGTTCCTCCCATTAAATGAATGTCTTGCCCTATAGTAGTTTTTAAACTACAATAGTGTATGCAGCAATATGAGATTGAGGAATACGTTACTGAAGGCGGGAAAATACCATTTGCCGAATAGTTATTACACTTAAAAGATAAAACTGGGCAAGCAAAGCTGTTAGCTCGTGTTCGACGTGCCTCCTTTGGCAATTTTGGCGATTGGAAAGAGATTAAAGGAGCCAAGGGCTTGTATGAAATGCGAGAACATTATGGCCCTGGATATCGTATTTTTTACACGCTTGTCGGTAACAAACTTATTGTGTTGTTAGCTGGATCCAACAAGAAAGACCAGAAAAAAGTTATAGCGCAAGCCAAATCGTACTTAGCGGATTATGAAGAAAGGATTGGATGATGAAAAAAAAACCATCTCGATCATTTAATGAAACGAAGAAAGACCTACTAAAAGACCCTGTCGTGGCCGCAAAATATTTGGAAGAAATTCTTGCAGATGGGAATATGGATGTGTTTACCGCTGCACTCAAAGATGTGGCTGACGCTCGGCTGGGTGGCATAAGCGCTTTATCAAAAAAGACTGCACTGAACCGAGAGCAGTTGTATAAAACTCTTTCAAAAAATGGAAACCCCCGCTTGAATACCTTGTCTGAAGTTCTTCAGGCCGTTGGGCTTCGTGTCTCGGTTACAGCAGACGTCAGGACTTAATCATAATGATATTTAAATGGGATAGTAGTAAGAAATTTCATGAACTCGCATTAAGCCTTCATTCCCAATAGGGCCCTCTACCTATGGAAATTTCTTCAATTCATGAACATAGTTTTCAAATTTCTGTAAAGTTCCTAATCAGAAAAGACTCCCGACCCCCTCTGCATATTGCCTCGCCCGCTTCTTTTTGTCCATGACAACAATCTTTATGGAAGGTAGCCTTTTATATAAAGTTACTATAATTTTATATTAAAGCCTACGTTGAATATGGTTTTGTTTGAAGTCTACATTAAAGGCAGGACTTCCTAGGAAGCTTAGGTGAAAATGGAATCTCGTCTTATCGGGATACCCGCCTCGTGGACCACACCGTCATGTCGAAGCTCTATGAATGGATCATGGAATATGAAGAAAAAAACCTCGAACTCTCGGTCCGAGGCCTCGGGCTTCATGAACCGCAATCTGATAGTATCGTTGCAGCCCATAAGCGTCGGGCCGATGCAACTGAGACGTAAAGGCTTCTTATAAGGAATAGGATTTACTAGGAAGATTTTCTGCTAAGAAGCGGTTCCTAAGACAGCTAAGAGCTTCAAAACCGCAGGTATTACGACTCAACCATAAATTCATCTTTATTCCACGACTTTCTGTTTACGGCTGTGGGTTCAATTGATCAACGCAACACTTTATCCTAACCTATTTAGAGATGGAGTGTGACGATGAAATACCGAACCCGGATTTACTTTAGTGCTGAACAACGAGCGGACATTTGGGAGCGCTGGCAGCGTGGCGAATCCATGAGTTCAATTGGCCGCCTCTTTGAGCGAGAGTCTTCCTCGATTTATCCCATTCTTGCCCCCAGCGGAGGGATACGTCCTCCGAAGCGAACCCGATCACGATTCGCCCTGAGCCTGTCAGAACGTGAAGAGATTTCCCGTGGGATCGCCCGTCAGCAATCGATTCGCGGGATGGCTCGTCAGATACAGCGATCGCCCTCAACGATCAGTCGTGAAATCCATCGCAACGGAGGGTATGATGAGTATCGAGCGTCGGCGGCAGACCAAGCCACCTGGGCTCGAGCGCACCGGCCCAAACCGTGCAAGCTAGCCCAGCATCGCTCCCTCGCGAAGGTGGTCGCGACCAAGCTCCAACAGCAGTGGTCGCCCCAGCAAATCGCCGGGTGGTTGAAGAAACAATACCCTGAGAGAGAACACGCACGCGTGTCCCACGAAACGATTTATCGCAGCCTCTATATTCAGGCCAGAGGCGTTCTGAAGAAGGAGCTGCAGGCCTGTCTTCGCACCCAACGAACCATTCGCCGCTCGAAGCAGGCGAGTCTGAAGCGCCAAGGCTTGGGGAAAATCACCCAGGCTGTCTCCATTAAGGAGCGGCCCGCCTCGGTCGAAGATCGCGCGGTCCCGGGGCATTGGGAAGGCGATCTCTTGGGCGGAACCCACAACAGCTATATTGTGACGTTAGTTGAACGGCAGTCGCGGTATGTCATGTTGGCCAAAATAGAAAAGAAGAATGCGGAAATGGTGGCAGCCGCACTCATTAAACAGGCCCAACGCCTCCCCACCGAGCTGTATAAATCGCTGACCTGGGATCGTGGTTCCGAGATGGCGAATCATCGCCAATTCACTCTCGCCACTGATATTGCCGTGTACTTTTGTGATCCCAAAAGTCCCTGGCAGCGAGGCACCAATGAGAATACCAACCGGCTCCTCCGGCAATATTTCCCGAAAGGCACGAACTTATCCCTGTATTCGCAAGCCCAGCTCAATACGGTGGCCCGGCAGTTGAACGAACGCCCGCGAAAAACATTAGAATACGAAACACCGGCAGAGAGATTTCAAGCCTGTGTTGCAGCGACCAGTTGAACTCACAGTCGATTTCGGACTTTGAAATTTTCACCATAACATCTATCACTCAATCTCTTTTTACGCTATTCACCAACCCCGATTTTGGAAGCAAGGTCATTTTTCCAGCCCTTTCTTTTAGGAAAGACAATCTCTCAACCAAAACTTTTTACGATTGCGAAAATTGATTTTCAACCACTCGGCGCATATCGCTTTCCGTGCGAATTCGCTCGGTTGTGCTTGTGCGGAACTTAACGATTACAACACCTTCTAACTGCCCTCTTCTGATACTATCCTTGTAACCTATTGGTTTTGAACGTTTTAATTTTTTTTACTACGTAGGCATCACCCGGAATGTCTTTTGCTCATTAACCATAATAGTTTCGACGATATCTGAAGTCTCTGAGAGGTGCGTGATGGGTGGATTTGAGGTCTTATATCAAAGAATGCATGGAACAGAGGATGGATCGGTTCGTCGTTTAACGCAAGCCACTGGAAAACCGGAACAGACCACCAAAAGAAATCTGTTCACCTTTTCGATCCTATTCATCCAATCCCTGGTTTCCAAGTTTTATTAATCCTTGAGAAGGAGCAGTCGCTATGAGTGAATTCAACGTGCTCTTCCGTAACATTCATGGCGATGATAAAAATCAAGCCAAGGCTTCTGCCAAAAACGACGACGCGTCAAAAACCAAACAGGTATCCCTCTCAAAGTCGATTTCTAATTCCTTTCGTGCTCTTCTTGCCAAAATTTCCTAAGTCTTTCCCAGTTTCTATTTTTTTTTACAGACGGCTGATTTACAAGGCAGGTGAGCCAAAAGGTGCCATAGCTTTAACCTGTTACCGCTCTTTCCCGTAATAAGTAAGGTGGTTCTTCAATTCAAATGTTGATCCAACGTAAAGACAATGACACGCTCGCCAATTTGGGTATCAATATCTGTAAAGAGCCCTGTCACTTTGCTCTGAACTATGGTCTCAATTTCTTCGTTTAATTTTTCTTTTCCCTGGGTAATTAAATTCTGCCGCATCCGTTTGACCATCTCAACACCCTCTCCATTTTTTGCTAGTTGACGTTCTGCGGGTGTGAGAACCCCCTTTAGTCTTACCAAAATCAAGTCTTTGATGATAAAGGCTTTCACGTCACTAGGACCACGTCCCATAAATTCCTGCTCGAATTTTATAATGGCATTTCTGATGGCCACTTCCATTTCGCTCTGCGGCAATCCATTTTTCAACATGAGCGAATCATCCTTTTCCCACTATGGTGGACGATTGCATTATAGAAGGAGTCCTGAGCCTGGACAATTCCTAGGGCTTTTCGGCCAAAATTTTCCCTATTTTTTCATCAGAAAGGCCTATAAATTCAAATTTTTATGTCGATTCTACTTGCTGAGTTTTAAATCCCCTTGGTATAAATGAGGAGGGTAAATACTCTATTACCATGTCGTTTTCTCCTGAACAGGGGATTACCATTGTCGTAGAGTGGCCCCACACATTCTGCGCGGTAGGGTGACTTTCCCCTTGATGAGGAGGACGGTCATAGTACAGGCCAGCTGCTCGTTTTTCTCCAAGTTTTGGTGAAAGAGACCAGTTGGCCTTTTTTTATCCATCAATTGACAAGGGACCACGTGAGTACGGTACTACCAACCCATACTTCTCTTTCCGAAAGCGAGCGGGCTGAAGTCCGAGAATTGATTACAAGGGCCTCCCAACCCCTCGCGCCGACCTGGCCTATGAAATCGGCCGTAGCCCAAAATCCCATTCATGGATTGGAATGCCTCCCCTTTGATGAAGCCGTCAGAAAAGGGACCAAGTTTCGAGGAGGCCAGGGGTACCTCCCGAACGAAACCTTCCGAAAGCTTTTTCGGGAAGGCCGGATTACTGCGCACCAAGTACAACAAGCCATGAACCGGGTGGGTCCAAAACTAGAAGCGGACTCCCCAATTGCAATAGGGCCAAGACAAATTTCTCCCCAGGATGTGTGGTTGTGTCATCTGCATTTTGGCATCGATCCGTTGCCCACCCGACTGCTAGATTGGGAACTAGGGCCTGGGGGGGCCCTCACCGCGCTACGTCCCGACCTCCCGCCTAAGGTCAAGACCACAATCATCGAGCAAACAATTCGAGAATGCGAGCAATGCCGGGACAATCCCGAGCAGGCCTATTTGTCCAACCTATGGCAAGCGACGCTGGCGGCCCTCGAATGTTCTTCGTTCCAGTCTCCACAACAAGATCATACAAAAGTCTCACCACCTGAATTTGGGTTGCCGCCGAATCGTACCCTGAGTGATTGGGTCGGGGCCCTGAGTGGAACTCCCCTTGTGGATCACATAAACAGTCACCTGACCAAATGGGTGGTGGGGTTCCTGGACGAGGGGTTAGCTGATTGGGCCATGCCGGACCGGGGCAAGGGTTTTTATACTACCTGGAAAGAGTTGGCACTTTATGATCACTCCGGTCGGATTGCGGGGGTCGGTGATTGGAAAACTAAGATACAAAATTTGGCTGACTCACCGGAAGATACCATTGTCCTCTATTTGGACTACTTAGGGCTGACCCCTTCCCAGCGGAGCAACTACCTTTCCCGAATGCTATGCCAATTACCAGGATGGGCCAGCTATATCCGATGGCTGGGGGAACACCCAAGTTCCCACTCTTTTCATCAAATCGATCCCGTACAGTACCTTGCGGTTCGGTTGTTTTATGAAGTGGAATGGACTGGAATGGCCTGCCGTCAAGCCTGGAACATCGATGGGACTCTCCCAGCCCTAATTGCCTATTGGGAACAACATCTGGAGGAATACCAATACCTCTTGGGCAATGAACAACCAGATGTAGATGCCTTGAAGGAAATCCTCAGCCGCGACGTTTGGCGATTGTTTCAATTGGCACAATGTTTACAGGTTTCTCCCCTTTTCCTTCAGGACCTGACCCGCCAAGAAGCTCATACCGTCTTGAATTGGCTGGAGAGCTTTCCGTCCGACCGACATGGTCCCGTTTGGCTAGAAGCTTATGAGGAAGGTTTTCGCAGCAGGATCCTTGGGAAATTAGCCGCTCACCGGGGAACCTTGCCTCAGACCGACGATCGCCCCCGAGCCCAATTGGTCTTTTGCATCGACGTTCGTTCTGAATCCTTCCGGCGCCATGTTGAGGCACAGGGTCCCTATGAAACCTTTGGGTTTGCCGGGTTCTTTGGAATTCCCATCAATCACCAAGCCTTTGATCAAGACGAGCGAACCGATCTTTGTCCCGTTCTGCTCACCCCCAACCATGCCGTACGAGAAGCCCCCAGAGCCTCAACAGAGGACGCCGTCTCACGGTATTTCAACGGGACCCGATGGGGCCAACTCGGAGAACATCTCTTTCATGATCTAAAGCACAATCCGGTTGGGTCGATGATGCTCATAGATGTACTGGGCCTATTTTATTCCGCCGCTCTATTCGGGAAAACCGTTGTGCCCAAATTATTTCATTCAATCCGTTCCGCTATTCTTGGATGGTTTGACTACCCGGTGCCGACTCACATAGCTCTGAAGGCTCAAGAAACCGCCCAAACGGAACCTGCCACTGGATCTTCATCTCACCCAACACCGGAAGGACTTGCTCAAGGATTTTCCCTTACCGAACGGGCCACCTTCATTGAAGGAGGTCTTCGGGTAATGGGGCTGACTACCAATTTCGGTCGCTTTGTCGCATTGTGCGGACATGGAAGCGAAACCGATAACAATCCGTACTATGCAGCCCTGGATTGCGGTGCCTGTGGGGGAAAGCCGGGTGATGCGAATGCCCGGGTCTTTGCGGCTATGGCCAATGATTCTGAGGTTCGTCACATCTTAAAGGAGAGAGGACTGCCGATCCCCGAGGATACCTGGTTTGTGCCAGGCAAGCATAACACCACGACCGATCGGGTCACATTTTACGATTTGGAAGATTTGCCGGCCAGTCACCAGGAGGATTTTCGTCTCATGCAACAAGACCTGGAAACTGCTGGGGCCAATCAGGCCCTCGAGCGGTGCCAACGGATGCCGCGTGCACCCAAGGATATATCTCCAGCGCAGGCATTTTCCCATATCGACGAACGAAGTCTGGACTGGGCCAACCCCCGACCGGAATGGGGATTAGCGGGAAACGGAGCTTTTTTAATTGGTCAGCGATGGCTGACCAAGGGCTTACCATTAGATGGGCGCGTATTCCTGCACTCCTACAATCCCCACTCCGACCCTGAAGGACGGCTCTTGGAAAAAATCATGACGGCTCCCTTGATTGTTGGAGAATGGATTAATACGGGATATTATTTTTCAAGTGTCGATCCCTGGAATTATGGCAGCGGAAGCAAGGTGTTGCATAACGTGGTGTCTGGCGTAGGAGTCATGTTGGGAAGTCAGAGTGATCTCCAATTGGGATTCCCCTTGCAAACGGTGAACAACGGCAACGTTCACTATCACGAACCCATTCGGTTATTGGCCATTATCGAGGCGACACCTGACGTCATCTCGTCCATTATTCAGAAACACGCCATACTCCAACAACTTTTTCACAAGCAATGGTTGAACTTGATCTCTTTGCACCCGACCAGCGGTACCTTTCATCGATACCAGGTGGATGCGAGGTGGGAAGAGGTCGCCATGTCTTAGGAGAGAGGTCCTTAACTACCTTGTTCGCTCATAATCCCTGTGAGAACCCGGTGTAGTCCTGTTCAGAGTTTTAGGGATAATGAAAACATTTTAATCGTCGATCCACATTTTCAACATGAGACCAGTATCTTCCCAGTTTTTGTTTCTTAAGACCTCGGCCCTGTTTATATTGTGGGTCATGCTGTCGGGGACGTTTGACCTTTTTCATCTCGGATTGGGCGCCATCCTTTCCTTGTGTATCGCCTGGATTAATTCGGGGCATTCTCCCTTTGTGCCCAACTTTCGGATTTGGGGGAAAACCATTTTGTATCTTCCTTGGTTGTTCGGTCGGATTGTCGAGAGCAGTATTCATCTGGCTAAACTCATTCTCGATCCTAAACTCCCCATTCGTCCGAGATTGATCAGGGTGGACACGAAACTTCAGAATCGGGCGGCGGTCGTCCTGTACGGCAACTCCATTACCCTAACCCCCGGAACCATTACTGCGGAGATCGACGAACATACGCTCATGGTTCATGCTGTGGATGAGGACTCAAGTCAGGATGTTCTTTCCGGACGGATTGAATCGAAAATCGCCGATGTGTTTGGGGAAGGAAAAAGCTCAACATGAACCTTTTTTATATCGGGGTGTTGTTCGTGATCGTGGTTTTGATCGGTACCTACTTATATCGGGTCTTGCAAGGACCCACCATTTTCGACCGGGTCTTGGGGTTGAATGGGATTTCGACCAAGGCGATCATTCTGCTTGTCCTCATCGGAATTGTCTATGATCGGGTGGAAATGTTTATTGACATTTCAACCGGGTATGCGCTCCTTAATTTGGTTGGGGCATTGGCAGTCGCGAAATACCTAGAACAGAAGGGATTACCATAGACTTCGTTCTCTTGACCAAAATTTTTGAGGATTTCTGTGCTCGAATTTTTAGCAATACCATTGATTCTGATTGGATTATTTTTTCTCATTGTTGCCGCCATAGGGGTGGTTCGCCTACCGGATGTCTTTACGCGCTCCCATGCCGTGTCCCTGACCGACTCTTTGGGAGCATTTTTTATGTTGGCCGGGTTAGCCGTCCATGAGGGATTTAATCTTAGCGTGATGAAAATCCTCGCCGTTTTGGCACTTTTGTATATTCAAAACCCGGTGATCACCCATGCCACCGTCAGGGCCGCATTACGTGCCGGACTCAAACCTTGGGAGAAACCGCAAGCATGAGATTTTCTATTGAAATCTCCTTATTGATTCTTCTCCTTGTCACAGCAGCGGGAGCCATCCTTGTTAAGGATCTCATGAGTGCCATCCTCTTGTTAGGGACTTACAGTTTCTTTCTCTCATTAGTCTGGGCTTGGATGGGGGCAGTGGATGTCGCCTTTGTCGAGGCCGTGGTCGGTGCCGGGTTGGCGACCGTTCTCTTCTTGCTGACCCTCTTTGGCACCGCTCCCAAAGACGCTCGCCTACGAAGGCCTCCACCCCCTCTGGCAGCCATGATTGCTTTACCAATTCTGGGAGTATTGCTCCTCTATGCGGCGAACGATCTTCCCAAGTTCGGGGATCCCAATTCTCCCCCCAACACCCACATCTCTCCACAATATTTGGAGCAGAGCTACCAAGACACCTTGACCCCAAATGTCGTGACCTCGGTTCTAATGGACTATCGTTCCCTGGATACCATGGTGGAAACCGTTGTCATCTTTACCGCAGGAATTGCCTGCGCGCTGTTGCTCAGGAGACAACACTCATGATTCGACCACACGATAGTATTATCGTCCAATCACTGGGAAGATTTCTCATTCCCGTCATTCAGTTGTTCGCGGTCTATGTATTGTTCTTCGGTCAATATGGTCCTGGCGGTGGATTTGTCGGCGGCGTTATTTTGGGAACCAGTATGGTTTTGTCCGTTTTGGCATTTGGCCACGAAGCGTCCCGAAGTCAATTAGCGAAAAAGGTCCTCCATGGCGATGGAGTGGGCATGTTGATTTATGCGGGAATCGGAGGCCTGTGCCTGATCGGGGGTGGAGAGTATATGAACTACGCCCATTTGGAGGTTCCGGGACTGGAATTGGCGGAACGCCGATCACTGGGTATTGTATTGACCCAGATCGGGGTCGCTGTGGATGTGGCTGTAACCGCCATCTCTATCGTCTTTAGTTTATCCGCCGAAGAAATTATTGAGGATTCCATCAATGTTTGACGCCATTGCAGCTATTTTCCTTCGCCCCAACTTCCTCACCTTTGTAATTATTTTCCTATGGGGCTTTTACATCATGGTGACTCGATATAATCTGGTCAAAAAATTGGTGGGATTGTATCTGGTACAAACCAGCGTGATCTTTTTCCTGGTCTCCATTAGTGCCAAAAAGGGAGCGACTGTACCCATTCTCACGTCTACGACGGAAACGGTCAACGCCCTCGACTATTCCAATCCCCTTCCTCATGTCATGACCCTCACCGCCATTGTGGTCGGGGTGGCCACACTTGGAGTGGGGCTGGCCCTCTGTGCGGCCATTTACCGAACCTACGGCAGTCTTGATGAAGAAACCATCTTGAAAAAACTGGAATGAACCACCACCTCCCAGCTATTTTATTTTTATTACCCTTGTTTCTGGCCATCTCCATGCCGGTGTTGTGCTTGAAACATCGTCACTGGGCCAGACCGCTGACCCTCTCTGTCATGGTCGGTATGTCGGTCCTTTCTTTGGTCAATCTTTCCAGTGTGTTGCAATTTGGAGAGATCAGGTATGCCTTCAGCGGCTGGGCGCCACCACTCGGAATCGAATGGGTGGCGGACGGGCTGGCCAGTTTGCTCTTGGTTATTTTGAGCTTTTTGGGTTTCATTACTATAATTTTTGCGGGACCTACTTCCCCCGCCGACCTGGGTGGACGCATCGTACATTTTCATATCTTAATTCTATTACTCATTTCTGCCTTAACCGGAATCGTGTTTGCCGGAGATCTCTTTAACCTCTTCGTCTTTTTGGAAGTCGCTGCCATTGCCAGTTATGCCTTGATCGGGGTCGCCGGGGGTTCGGCCTTGTTTGCTGCCTTTCGCTACCTGCTATTGGGAACCTTGGGAGCCTCGCTCTATTTGTTAGGGGTGAGTTATTTTTATGCCGCCAGTGGAACCTTGAATATGGCCGATATGGCGGAAAAGCTTCCACACCTCCTGACCTCGAAAGCGGTCGTTGGCGGCCTCCTGTTTATGTTCATCGGTTTGGGAATCAAAATGGCGTTGGTTCCTTTTCATGCCTGGTTGCCCGATGCCTATACGCATGCTCCTTCGTCTGTCTCACCGATCTTGGCCTCGCTAGTCACCAAGGTGGCTCTGATCGGATGGGTCAGAATTATCTTCTGGGTTCTCGGAGCCAAGATTGTTCTCCATAATATCCCGGTTCTTCTGCTGGTGAGTATTTTGGGTACCTTGGCGGCTGTCATAGGCGCCATCCTAGCCCTGGCGCAACATAATCTGAAAAAAATGTTCGCCTATGGGGGAATTTCCCATATTGGGATCATTCTCATAGGAGTGAGCCAGGGGAACCGGACAGGGTTTGCAGGTGGAATTTTCTACTTGCTAAACGATGCGGTCATGCAGGCGGCTTTGTTTTTTCTTGCAGGTGTGGCCATCTGTCACTATGGGGTGCAAACCGTTGAGGACCTCAGCCGAATTGGAAAAAAGGCTCCTTGGCTCATCGGAAGTCTCGTGGTCATTGCCTTGGGAATGATTGGACTTCCTCCCACCGGAGGCTTTTTTGGAAAATGGTATATCATTCTGGGCGCGTTGGAATCCCATAATTATCTGTCGGTCGGTGCGGTATTGGTTTCGACGCTGATTACCCTTGCCTATTTCGTAAAAATATTCGAGCGGCTCTTCCGTCCCCCGTCTTCTCCGTCGGAAGAGACTTTTTCCGATTTAGCCTTCCCATTTAAGTTCAGTCTTGGGGCAACCGGAGCGGCGATCATTCTATTGGGCTTGTTCAGTGATCCCTTGGTGAAATTACTACTGGACAAGGCACTTCCACCAGGATTGTAACCACCATGCAGGCTCTCTTTATTCTTATTCCCCTCCTTCCTCTGTTGGCCTCCGTCATCCTGACACTTGGTGGCAGACAATGGGGGGAACAGAGCCACCGGGTAGGCATTCCTGCAATGGGTGGTTCATTTGTTCTCTCGTTGTTGGCCTTCGTGGACGTCTTGCGAAATGGCCCTATTACCCTTCCGCTTTATCGGCTGATTGAATCGGGACACTTGGTGATCGATTTGAATTTCTACCTGGATGCCCTGACCGTGCTCCTCTTGTTGCTCGTCACCGGGGTGAGCGGCTTTGTTCATATCTATTCCTCCCGATACATGATCGGGGATGTACGATACAACCGGTTTTTCGCGGTCATCGCGCTCTTCACCGGTTCCATGCTCATGTTAGTCATGAGCGGAAACCTGCTCATGTTGATGATCAGCTGGGAAGTGATGGGAATCTGTTCCTATTTGTTAATTTCCCATGCAGCCCAGCGTAAATCTGCCTGTCAAGCGGCCACCAAGGCGTTTCTCGTGAATGCGGTTGCCGATGTCGGGTTAAGCTTTGGCATTATTTTGACTTTCTACACGTTTGGAACCCTGGATATTCCAACGATCTTGTCACAAGCGGAAAGCCTTCAAGATACCACCCTGAACCTGCTGGGATGGATGGGAATGGAATTCCACATTCATCCCCTGACCATCATCCCCTTCTGTTTATTTCTTGGTGCAATGGGAAAATCCGCCCAAGTCCCCTTTCATGTCTGGCTTCCCTTTGCCATGGAAGCGCCCACTCCGGTATCGGCCCTTATCCATGCAGCCACCATGGTCAACGCCGGACCGTTCTTACTCGTCCGCTTAAGTCCCTTAATTGTGCTGTCGCCCTGGGCCATGACCTTTATTGCCATTATTGGGGCCACGACTGCCTTGTTCGCAGGAGTGGTCTCTTTAACTCAATCGGATATTAAAAAAGTTTTAGCCTATTCCACTATCAGTCAAATTGGATTCATGATTATGAGTTGCGGCATCGGAGCGTTTGTCGTGGCCACATTTCACCTACTCGCCCATGGATGCCTCAAGGCCTTTTTGTTTCTATCAACCGGAAACGCGCTCCGGGCAGTTTCCTCACACGGCCATACGGATTCCCATTCACATGATCCTCAGTCTGTTCCATGGCCTCGTTCTCTGGGAGCGTTGGCATTGGCGTGTCTTCCCCCTCTTTTTATTTTTTCAGGACCCTACGAGTCCCTATGGGTGGCCCACGGATTTGTGAGTGCCAAAATCGTCTTTTGGGTCATTGGACTCGTGACGGTGTTTTGTACCGCCATGTACTTGTTTCGAAGCGTCACGTCTCTGTTTCAACAGTCGGCGAGTTCCCTCCCTCCCCTTGCTTCCTCAAGATCATCCCCCCAACCACGCTTGTTTTCCCCATTTCATATTCTTGTGGTACTGTTGGGAAGTGTCGGAGCCTTGGCTATCCTGCTGTTCGTCTGGACTTGGTTCGTGCAGTTCTTAACGCCAGCCCTGTTGATGTCCTCCCAACCGGCACCGCCCCTGGCAAACGAATGGGTCGGTCCTTGGATGTTGTTACCTTTGTTAGCAGCTTTGGGAGGATGGACCTTTGCAAGATACCTTCACACGCACTTCTCTTTGGTAGTTGGATCGCGGAATTCCTGGACCAAAAATCTCTACGTGTTTTTTCTCAATAAGGGTTATTTCGATGAATGGTATGAGTACTACCTGGTCCAACCAACACTTCTGCTTGCCCATTGGTTATGGCAGGCCATTGACCTGGGAATTCTCGATCGCGCAATTCACGGTATGGCCTCATCAACGGTCACACTTGCTCAATGGCTTTGGAAAGTTGTGGACATTCGGGGGATCGATCGCATTGTGATGGGGATAGGCCATCAAAGCCTTGGCATAGGGCATTGGCTTTGGAAGGTCGTTGATATCCGGTGGTTGGAACAAAATATAGGCCAAGTGGGAAAACAGGCAGATACGGCTGGACACCTGCTTCAAGAAGCGGAACCGCGGACGATTCAACACCAATTGTTAGTCATGATTCTCTGGCTGGTCATGGCCACCGTGCTTCTATATATACTGGTGTAAACAAAAGAGATCAGCTTCGTCACCACCGGTCGAATAGGGGGAGGACCCTATGTTTTCAGACCATATGATTAGTTATTTAGTAGCCATTCCTTTTTTGGGAATTCTTTTGCTGGCCTTTGTCCGTGACCAGGAATGGATCAAGCGTACGGCGTTGGCTTGTGCCCTCCTGGAGTTTGGACTTTCCCTCATCATGTTTTTCCGTTTCGATTCCGCTCAACAGGACATGCAGTTTGTTGAACGTGTCGAGTGGATGCCGACCTTCAACATCCAATATGCCGTCGGGGTCGACGGCATTAGCATCCTTATGGTGCTGCTTACCACCCTTCTCTGTCCCCTCGCCGTCCTCTGTTCATGGAATTCAGTGACGACTAGAGCCAGGGCTTTTATGTCGCTCGTCTTGTTGGTTGAAGGTGCCATGATCGTTGTCTTTACTGCTTTGGACCTTTTTCTCTTTTTCATGCTGTGGGAACTGACGATGATCCCAATGTATTTTATGATCATTTTGTGGGGTGGCCCCAACCGTATTGCTGCGGGGATCAAATTCGTCTTGTACAGCCTGACCGGAAGTTTATTATTGCTCCTTGGTATCTTGGGTCTGTACCTGAAAGGCGGACATACCTACGACCTTTTGGTACTCAGCCAACAGTCCTATTCATCCACTACGCAATTTTGGCTCTTCCTCGCCCTCTTTTTGGCCTTTGCTATTAAAATGCCGATGGTTCCTTTCCATACGTGGTTGCCTGAAGCCCATTCGGAAGCCCCCACCGCAGGCAGTGTCATCTTGGCGGGTGTCCTTCTTAAAATGGGGGGCTATGGCTTCTTGCGATTTTGCCTTCCCATGTTTCCTGAAGCCTCCGCACAGTTTGCCCCAATCATTCTGTGGATGTCAGTCGTCGCAATTATTTATGGTGGGTATTTGGCGTTGGCACAATCGGACCTTAAGAAACTCGTCGCCTACTCCTCCGTCTCTCACATGGGATTTGTGACGCTGGGCATATTTGTGTTCAACAGCCAGGGAATTCAGGGTGCCATTTTGCAAATGTTCAATCACGGTATAACCACCGCTGCCTTGTTTATCTCTGTCGGGTTCCTCTATGACCGAACCCATAGTCGCGCCATTTCCGACTATGGAGGTCTCCATAAACCCATGCCGCGATTCGTCGCGCTGTTTTTCCTGTTTTCCGTTGCAGCCTTTGGGCTACCGGGAACCTGTAATTTTATCGGGGAATTCCTGGTACTGGTCGGAACATCCTACACTAGTTTTACGATGGTTCTGCTTTCCATGGGTGGAATTGTGCTGGCAGCCGCCTATATGCTGTGGATGTTGCAAAAGGTGACGTTGGGGGAGCCAGCCAATAAAACTGTCGGTCGACTTCCCGATTTGTCTAGCCGCGAACTGGCCGCCGTCATCCCTCTGGCGTTGTTAGTGTTATGGATCGGGCTCTATCCCGGACCGCTGATGGAAATGATGGACGCGACCGTGCTCCATCTCATTCAACAAACCAATGGAACCAGTACGGTTACAGCTTCCATCCGTTTCGATCCGTAGGATAATCCGTTCGCGCTTCGTGTTTATAGAAATAGTCAATTTTTACTTGATGCCGATCACCATGGAATCCGGTCCAACCAGATGTTCAACACGGGTTTCTTGAAACCCGGCTTCACGCATCCACCCCTGACAATCCGCTCCCGTAAAATCAAACCCGCCTGGCGTCTCGATCAACATGTTCAAACTCATCAAGAGCCCAAAGGCATTCTTGGTTCGTTCGTCATCGATGAGGGCTTCATACACAATGACCGCTCCCCCTGTTGGTAAGGCTTCATAGGCTTTGGTCAGGAGCATGCGCTTTTCTTCCACATTCCAATCATGCAGGATATGTCCCATCACGACCACATCGGCTTTGGGAAACGAATCGGTAAAAAAATTTTTTGCTTGAAAGTTGACGCGTTCTTGTAAGTTCTTTTCGGCTATATAGGCCGTAAATACGGGTTCGACTTGAGGAAGGTCCATGCCAATTCCTGAAAGATGGGGATGCGCCAAAGCGACCTGCGCAACCAACCCGCCTTGAGCGGTTCCCACATCCACAAACGTCTTATAGCTCTTCCAGGGAAATTTCTGAGCGATGGCCATCGCTGGCCCAAGACTGATTCCAGTCATCGCTTTGAGAAATCCTTCGAGCCGCGCGGGGTCTGAGTACAGCGTTGCAAAAAAATCCTGTCCTTGCTTGGCTTCGTTCTGAGGTTTCCCCGTTTGGAGCGCCTCGGTCAGCGAGCCCCAAAATCCAAAGAGTCGACGGCTACACATCTCCAACATGCCACCGACATAGGAAGGTTTGTTGCGATCTAAAAATACATCGGTGTCCGGGGTATTGGCATAACGCCCGTTTTCCCTCGTGAGCATATGCAGCGCCACTAAGGCGTCAAAAAAATCTTGGGCCCCTCGTTGATGCAGTCCAAATCGAGCGGTCAATTCCGGTAGGGTCTTGGGCCCTTGGGCCAATTCCGTAAAGACTCCTAATTCGACCGCACTTAAGAGGGTTTTGGAGGCCCAAAACCCTAACCCAAGTTGCATAATACCTTCAGGGGTTGGCTGTTGATTCATGTCAAGTGCTCCTTAACCCGGCTTGTGTTCCGGGAAATGAATGACTACAATACCGCAAAAAAATAGTCAGGAAGAGGTTCAATGGAAAAAGGACTGCGGTTTGAGCGAATTGGAAGTGACCGTCATTACAATGTGATCTTTCACATTGGCCATAATTTTGTGCCGGTCAGTGATGAAACGATTGAAGAGTTAAAGGCTCAAAGCCTCCTACCGCCTGAGCGGTTTCTTGAATTTCTCATTGATAAAATTGGATACTCGACGTATTTGGGTGAGCAAATCCGTGCGGAGGTCAAACGCTCGGGCGAAACGGTCACACAAATTACTGTGTTGCAGGGTGCGATTCGAGACCTCTAATTCATAGAATCTCGACCAACTCCTCTCTAAGCATACCCCTCAATATTGCCTTCATTGACAAGATGATTCATCAAAGCGCTTTTCTTCTCAGGATCCCGTTCCATTTTTAAGGCTTTCGCATAATGCTCGCCAGCCAGGTTGGATTTGCCCTGCTGGGCATACACTCGCCCAATTCCAAAGTAGGCACTGGCATCTTCCGAATTACTTTTTAAAGCCCGATTAAAAGCTTCCATCGCCAGCCCCCCTTTCCCCTTATGAAACAGTAACCACCCTAAAGCGGTTTCGGCTGGGGCAAAGTCTGGATCAATTCTGGTTGCTTCCATATAGGCCTTCATGGCCAGCTCTACCCGACCCTTTGTTTCGTAAATTCCCCCGAGTGCCAAATGAAGTTCGGCATCATTGGGATTGAGTCGTAAGGCTTCTTTATATTCTGCCAGGGCTGGCTCAAGCTTCCCCTGTTCCATCAATGCGCAGGCCAAGTTGGCATGTCCGATGGAATCATTGGGATTGATCTTGATGACTTCCCGATATAGGGGAATCGCCATTTCCAACCGACCCTGTTCCTGATATTGCACCCCCAAATTGGTTCGGGCTAGGACATGGGTCGGATCCAGCTTAACCGCTTCGCGATAGGATTTAATCGCCAAATCCTGGCGATCGGCTCGCTCATAAATCTGGGCCAGAAAAAAATGAGGATGGGCAGAGGTAGGATCTCGCTCAATCGCCGCCTGATACCGCTCGATGGATTTTTCTGAATGTCCGGATTGGGCCAGGAACAATCCCATCACCAGCTGAATATTCGCGCTCTCCGGATTTCGAGACAGGACATCATCCAGCCACGCCCGCACCTGATCAATGTCCGTCGATTCTTGTAAAGACTTGGAGAAGGCCACCCAGGCCTCCCGAACTTCACCCCGAATAAAATGCACGACATTGAGGGCAAAAAAGGCACGTGGGTCAGGAGCCCGGTCGGCTTCCTCAACCGCCTCACATTCATCAGCCCAGGCTCGGGCTTCTTGCAGCACCTTATCCCACTCTCCTTGTACCATTGCCTCACTGATGATATTTGTTCGTTCCATGAGTCTCGGTATCCTTGGTATTCCTTATCGGGTTAAACGATCCTCAACATCTGGCGAGGTGGCTTCCATATATGCCCCTAACATCGGATAGCGCTCGACCATTTGTTCTCGCATCTGCCAGGCCACGGTCCGATAGGACCAATGTCCCTTCACGCCCGACCGTAATTTGGCCACATATTCCGCTTCAGCAAAATCCATTTTAAAGAGACAGCGCACCCGGAATCCAAACGGAATCGCATAAAGGGCCGCTTCTTGATTGTCTGAACGCAACCGCTCGATATCCTGCTTCACCGCGTTCATCGCTTCTTGATATTCCTTATTCAAACCAGATTGGACCAATGCTGGAGGGACATCATACCCATGGTGCGTCGTAAAGTTTTGTTGGACCTGTTGGCAGCGTCGGTGACGGTGCATATCCCGCCATCCTCCAATATCCATCAACACATCAAACACAAAGGTATACCCGCTGCGGAATTCTCTGATCAGTTCATCGAAGGGTCCTCGTTTTTGAAGAGCTACTTCGATGACTTCACGTTTTTGCGCCTCAGTCCACGATTGAACGACCGCTAAGATTTGTCGATAGGGTGCATGACTAACTCGATAGAGCAAGGTGGTGACAATTTCATCATTCGGGTGGTGGGATTCGACGAGGTCAACCGGTCCCTTTTCATTCGTCCAACTCGAGGGCTGATCCAACCCGGAGGCCTTCAACAACTCACGGGCGTGCCCTGCCAGTCTCGAATAAATGGTTGATTGGTATTCGCTGGGTTTGGCATATCGGGCCAATGTCGGGGCCAAGGATGGACTCCCACCTGTACTCTTCCCCGACAATTCCCCAATGACATCGACGGCTGGTTTTTGACAGGCCTCTTTGAGGTCTTCTCCGATCAACTTCAATTCCGTAAGAGGGGAAGAAAGCATCCGGGTAATTTGCTTCTCCAAGGTCCGGATACTCACCACCTGTCCGACATTGGTGCGAATGGCAAGTGGGAGGAGATATCTGGTGACATCAAAGGCCCGGGCAGCAATGGTCCGGTCATAGACCCCAGGTTTCATATCCTCTGGCTTGGGGGACTGTTCGGCCAAGAATTTTTTGAGCGGGTCATGTAACAGTTGATACACGGTGGTGAGGCTTCGAAGAATACCCTGATAGGTCCCTTCTGTTTCCGTTCCCCTGATCGCATCGGGAACATAGCAGCCACTCGGTCCAAAATTTTGATATCGGCTGGATTTGGCTTGCCCGTCCCACAGGGGCTCGTCTTCGATTCTCGTGGCCGCTAACTCGGAAATATTCTCAAAACAGACAATGACATGTCCCAAGTCTGCGATCGACGCATGACCGTAATCAAAATAAAACTGCTCCCAGAACTTTTCAGCCGAGTGGTCGTACACCCAACGGATGCTGTCTTCAATGGAATCAGGAGAACGACTATATCGGGCAAGTGCATAGGCCGACTGCTCGGGAGGCATAGGTGCCAAAGCTATGACACGACGGGATATTTCTTCTCTAGCCATAGGAATTTAGAGTGCTCGTTTTCTATCCGATGGGAAGAACTACTTTTCTATCTGAAGCAAGGCACTATACCTAAGGCTCAGGCCCGGAGGCAAATAGGGTATCTGCGTAGCCTCATCCCTCAAACCCTTGTTGTGTCCTCCTTCCTTCTCTCGGTGATTCCGTTGACTTGTCTGAAAACTGAGAGCTATAGTGCCTCCAGCGATTGAAAATGCTCAAAGGTGGTTGATGATAAAGGGAATTAAAGGCGTCAAGGATGCCCTTCCAGAGGAAATGGTCCGATGGCAGGTCATTGAAAAAGCAGCACGTCACCAGGCCTCATTATTTGGATTTCAGGAGATGCGGATCCCTATTTTTGAGGTTACGGAATTATTTGCCAGAAGTATCGGCGCCAGTACCGATATTGTCGAGAAAGAGATGTACACCTTTGCTGATCGAGACGGAACATCCCTCACCCTAAGACCAGAGGGCACCGCAGGTGCAGTCCGGGCCTATGTTGAACATAACCTGGCAAAGACCAACCCAGCTCAAAAATGGTTTTACCTTGGACCGATGTTTCGCCACGAGCGACCTCAAGCCGGCCGGTTGCGGCAATTTCATCAGTTGGGCGTAGAATCTTTTGGATCGTCTGATCCGCGAGCCGATGTCGAAGTGATCGCCCTTCTTTGGACCTTTCTTCATGATCTACATCTTCCCGGGCTTACTTTGGAAATTAATAGCCTTGGAAACTTGGAAGACCGAAAGGCTTATAAAAAAATTCTGGTTGAGTTTTTATTGTCTCGAAAGGCTAACCTCTGCGGCAATTGTCTTCGACGGATTGAGACCAATCCCCTTCGTGTTCTGGACTGCAAGGTTCCAAGTTGTCAGGAGGCGACCAAAGGGGCTCCTGAATTACCGGCTCATCTTTCCCCTGAAGCCAAGAGTCATTTTGACAATGTTTTGGGTCGGTTAGGTGATCTTAACATTCCCTATCAACTGAACCCTCGACTGGTACGAGGCCTCGATTACTATACACTCACGGCCTTTGAGGTCACCTCGAACCATCTTGGAGCCCAAAATGCTGTAGGTGCCGGTGGTCGATATGATGGACTTGTGGAAGTCTTAGGGGGACCCTCTATCCCGGCAGTTGGTTTTGCCGTCGGTCTGGAACGGGTGGCTCTCATGCTCCCAGAAGAAAGGGTTCCTCAGGTGACTCACAAGGTCTATATGGCCGCCTTTGGGAAAGAGGGAAGTACAAAAGGATACTCACTTCTTCACGAATTACGCGTTGCTGGAATTCAAGCTGAGATGGATTATCAGGCGACGACGCTCAAGTCTCACCTTCGTCAAGCTGATAAAAGAGGAGCCTCTTTGGCATTGATCTTAGGTGATGATGAGGTCCTCAAGGGCTCCCTGACTTTGAGAAATTTAGTACAAAAGAGCAGGAATCTGTCTCGCTTTCTTCTATTGTTTCTCTCCTTACTGAACGTCTTCTGACTCCGTAACTTCCCTAAAAAACACAGCCTTTTTCCGATTGACTTTTGTGCCATTTGAGTCTAATGTAGAAGAACCTTCCAATCTTGCAACTTATTGAAATATAAAAATAATTTTCTGTTATCCCCTGTGGATTGTAATGGAAAAAAGAAAACTTGGTGTGCTTTTATCCACAGACCCTTCTCACCCCAGTGTGAGGACCGTTTCTCACCTCTGCAAAGAGGCTCTGGACGAGCAAATCGATGTGTTTCTGTACCTCATCGATGAGGGGGTGAAGAACCTACATAATTCCGATTTTCTTCACCTCTCCAAATCGGGTGCAAAGTTCTTTGTCTGTGCCTATGGCTGCCAGCAACATGGAATTTCTACCGATAACTTAGACAGCCATATCACACTCTGTGGGCTGGTTGTCTTATCAAACATGATGAATGGATGCGACCGATTCATAGCCTTTAATTAGACGTTCAAATTTATTATGCCCCCAACAATTGTGGTGGTGATCCGAGATGATCCCAAGAAATCCGCAAAACCTGTTGAAGGTTTACGAATTGCCCTTGGGTTGAGCACAGGAGAAAATCCACTCTCCATCATCTTGTTGAAACAATCACCTCTCCTATTGGTTGAGGACGAGGAAGATATACAAGATATTGAAATATTAGAAAAATATCTCCCATCTTTCAAACAACTTCGCACGCCTTTTGTGACAGAAGTTGGAACGCTCACTTCCTATGATATTGACCCGGAATTTAACATTCGTGAAACGACCCGAGAGGAAATAGCTTCTCTTGTTTCCAATGCAGATCGTGCACTTGTCTTCTAATGGCTCGAAAAGTTCTTTATTTACTCACGAAACCGACGGTCGATTTCCTTTTAGAAGCCGCACAACCTTCTCAGGAATCCTCGGTCATCCTTCTTCAGGAAGCGGTACATCTACAAAATGTGCCCGGAAATAATGTGTATGTACTTTCAGACAATCCTGATGAAAAAAACTCGTCATCCTATAAATCTATTACCTATAAAGATCTCATTAATTTAATTTTTGAAAGCGATCAGGTGGTTTCCCTATGAACTGTATTCTCTATTACTCTTTTAGTTTTTATAGTTAAGAACAATAGGAGTCGGAGCCGGAGTCGTAGGAACCTTAAAAGAGTTAATAAAATATAACTATATGAAATTTAAGAATATTTATTCATATTTTCCTCTTAATAACTGACGGCTATGAGTAGGAAAGAATGAAGATGAACCGGTATGAGTTGTTGATAGCTGTGCAAGGAAAGATAGCCAAAAATTTTGCCTAGCTTTCTTACACAGGGAGTGCACAAGCACATAAACAGGATACACAAAAAGTCAAAAAATTATCATCCACAGGTGTGAATAACTCTGTGAATAGGTAATAAAATTAGGGGGTTTTGTTCATGGAAGGCGGAAAAGTATGGGCAAACGCATTGGCCTATATTGAGACGAAGGTTCCTCGACAGGTCTTCGATACATGGTTTACTCCGATCCAACTAAAAATTGTTGAGGAAAATTCAGCTTGTCTTGAAGTTCCCAATAAATTTTTTGGTGAATGGCTCAAGCAGCATTATGGAGACCTTCTTTCCGAAGCCCTCACGCTCGTGAATGGATGGGAAGTCAATGATGTCGCCTTTGTCAGTAGGGGAAAGAGGGAGGATCAACAAGGAATCGCCGAAAAACAACCAACTGAAAATCGACAAAGTTCGTTGGGCCGTTCGCGAAAACCCGTTCATCTCAACCCAAAGTATACCTTTGAAAGTTTTGTAGTGGGAGCGAGTAATCAGTTCGCCCATGCGGCCTGTCTCCGTGTGGCCGAAGCTCCAGCCTCAGCCTACAACCCTTTGTTTATCTACGGAGGGGTGGGATTAGGAAAGACACATCTTCTGAATGCCATTGGGAATCATATTGCCGAACGGACTGATTTGCGAATTGCGTATGTGACAACGGAACAGTTTACCAACGAAGTCATTAACTCCATTCGCTATGACAAGATGGTCGACCTCCGGAAGAAGTATCGAAATATCGATATGCTCCTCGTGGATGACGTTCAGTTTTTGGCTGGAAAAGAGCGAACACAGGAAGAGTTTTTTCATACCTTTAATACCCTGTACGAGGCTCGCAAACAAATCGTGTTATCCAGCGATCGGTCCCCGAAGGAGATTGCCAATACGGAGGAACGCCTACATTCCCGGTTTGGATGGGGTCTCATTGCGGATTTGCAACCGCCTGATGTCGAGACGCGTATTGCGATTCTCCGAAAGAAATCTGAAGACGAGAAAATTTCTCTCCCTGATGAGGTCGTTCAATTTTTAGCAGAGAATCTCAAAAGCAATATTCGCGAACTGGAAGGGTCTTTGGTCCGTATCGGTGCCTATTCTTCTCTGACGGGGCAACCACTGACCATGGATATGGCGAAAAATGTTCTACGGGATATTATTGTCGATAAAAAGAAAGTCGTGACGATGGATGATATTCAGGAAGTTGTCGCCTCTCGGTATCATGTAAAAATCGGCGAGTTGAAATCGAGACGACGCAGTAAAACGCTCGTGTATCCCCGTCAAATTGCCATGTATCTCTGTCGACAGCTCACCGATGCCTCGTTCCCCGAGATTGGTCGGCATTTTGGCGGAAAGGACCATACGACCATCATTCACGCCTGTAAACAAATTTCAAAAGCTCAAGAAACCGATCCGACCTTACGCGGCACCTTGGAAAATCTCAAAGCCCAGATTGCCCGTGGATAACCAGGATCGCGAGTGGAGATGACATCATGAAATTACGAATCACACGGGAGGAACTTCTGACAGGCCTGCAGCGCGTACAAGGCGTGGTGGAAAAACGAAATACCATGCCCATACTGTCGAACATCCTGTTAGAGGCCAAGTCGGAGGGTGTAGAAATTATTGCCACCGACTTAGAAATAATGATGCGGGGGCTGTATAAGGCCACGGTCGACGAACCTGGGTCTATTACCCTCTCCGCCCGGAAATTATTCGAGATTCTCAAGGAATTGCCGGATGGAGAAGTTCAACTCACGACCACGGAAAACAATTGGGTCCAAATCCATGCCGGAAAGAGCAAATTTAAGATCGTGGGACTTCCAAGTTCCGACTATCCCACACTTCCCGAAATAGAGCGAGAAGGGCTCACGCCGATCACAGGATCGGGGTTGGAAGAGCTGCTCCGAAAAACCCTTTTTGCTGTGGGAGATAATGACGCTCGGTATATATTAAATGGACTCCTGGTGACGTTGATCGTGGCAGACGGAAAAAAGACCCTTCGACTCGTGGGCACGGATGGGCATCGGTTAGCGGTCGCTGAGCAAGAAATTGGAGAGGCGGGAGGCAAAGATCCGCAAGAAATCAAGGCCATTATTCCGAAAAAAGCCGCTCACGAAATGCGCCGTCTTCTTGAAGAAGGGGATGGGGAGCCGCTCATTGGATTTACCAAGAACCTCATGATTTTTCGGAAAAGCGGGCTGCTTCTGACGTCACGACTCATGGAAGGCAATTATCCCAATTACCAACAAGTACTCCCCAAAGAACATAACAAATTTGCATCGGCGGACAAGGCTGTGCTGGAGGGTGCGATTCGACGTGTCTCGGTGTTATCTCGGGATAAGGCCAGTGCCGTCAAAATCACCTTTGCCCCGGAGAGTATGACGCTCTTTTCCAGCCATCCTGATTTTGGGGAGGCCACGGAGGATATTCCAGCCAAACATAAGGGAGAGGCCATTACCACCGGCTTCAATGCCCGCTATTTATTAGATGTCTTATCGGTGGTTGATGGAGAAACCGTGACGCTGCAAATGGATAACCCCTTGAGTCCCTGTTTAGTTCGCGAGCCAGGCACTCCGGGATTCCGGTGCGTCGTGATGCCAGTCAAAATTTAATGAAGGATCAAAAGAACGTGGCTGACGTGCGTGATCAACAGGAGGAGAATGACCAAGCCTAATAGCGAGAGTTCTAGCTCCGACGAGCAAGTTCCCAACCAACAGACTCCGGCCAACCAGAAACAATCCGAAGGCTACGACGCAGATCAAATTAAAGTCCTTGAGGGACTGGATGCGGTGCGGAAACGCCCTGCCATGTATATCGGTAGTACGGGTGTCGATGGGCTTCACCATTTGGTCTATGAAGTCGTCGATAACAGTGTTGATGAACATATGGCCGGGTTCGGGGATTCCATCGAGGTCACGATCCAAATCGATGGAAGTGTCATGGTAGTGGATAATGGCCGGGGGATACCTACTGGCATGCATTCTACTCAAAAAAAATCAGCGGCAGAGGTGGCGCTCACCGTGCTGCACGCGGGAGGAAAATTCGAACAAGGAGCCTATTCCGTATCGGGAGGGTTACATGGCGTTGGAATTTCCGTCGTGAACGCTCTTTCTGAATGGCTGGAATTAGAAATTTGGCAAGATGGCCAAGTGTTCGAACAACGGTATCACCGTGGGAAACCAGAGGGACCCCTGACCGTCACTGGGAAAACGAAAAAACGAGGAACCAAGATTACCTTCAAGCCTGATGGCGAAATATTTGAACATCTTGATTTTGGATTTGATGTTTTAGCCATTCGGCTACGGGAGCTGGCCTTTCTCAATAAAGGGCTTGGGATCACCCTCAAAGACTCGCGTGCCCGCAAAGAAAAGGAACAGATGTTTCAGTATATGGGTGGGATCGTTTCATTCGTGGAACATCTCAATGAAGCCAAGTCTCCGCTGCATAAGCCTATCTTTATTGAAACAGAAAAACCCGACATGATTTTAGAAGTGGCGCTCCAATATAACGATAGTTATGCCGAAAACCTGTATAGCTTTGCCAACAACATCAATACTCGAGAGGGTGGGACCCACCTGATTGGGTTTAAAGCCGCCTTGACTCGCACGATCAACAGTTTTGCCCATGCCAATGACCTCATGAAAAAGGAAGTGGAATCCTTAACGGGTGATGATGTGAGGGAAGGGCTCACCATGGTGGTGAGCGTGAAATTACGCTATCCGCAATTTGAAGGTCAGACCAAACAGAAGTTAGGCAATAGTGAAGTCAAGGGAATTGTCGAGGCCGCTGTCAACGAACACCTCGGTGCGTTCTTTGATAGAAATCCACCGATTGCAAGAAAGATCATAGGAAAAGCCATCGATGCCTCTCGCGCGAGGGAAGCAGCCAGGAAAGCGAAAGAACTTATCCGTCGTAAGAGCGCCCTGGATGGGGGATCCCTTCCAGGAAAATTGGCGGACTGTTCTGAAAAAGATCCCGCCTTAAGCGAACTCTATATCGTTGAGGGTGAATCGGCTGGTGGATCAGCCAAAATGGGCCGTGATCGAAAGTTCCAGGCCATCCTTCCGCTGAAGGGTAAAATTTTGAATGTCGAAAAAGCGCGTTTCGATAAGATGCTCTCCTCCGATGAGATTCGCACCCTCATTATGGCTCTGGGCACCGGGATTGGACGAAAGCGAGAAGATTCCGAAAAGGATAGGGATCGTGATGCCTTTGATATCGCCAAAGCCCGCTACCATAAAATCATCTTAATGACGGACGCCGATGTCGACGGCAGTCATATCCGAACGCTGCTGTTGACCTTTTTATTCAGACAGATGCCCGAGCTCATTGAACGCGGGTATATCTATATTGCCCAGCCGCCGCTCTTCAAAGTGAAAAAGGGGAAAAAAGAACGATATTTAAAAGATGAACATTCCCTGAATGATTATTTATCCGACCTCGCGGTGGAGGATATCGAAGTCTTTTTAGAGAGCGCCAACGGCATGGTTCCCGGACGGCAGTTTTTACCCCTGTTGAAAAAATTGATTGGCTTTGAGGGACTGCTGACCCGATTTGGGAAAAATCAACAAGAGACGTCAATACTCCGTGCCTTTTCGGACCAGCCGGAACTCGGTCGTGATCTGCTTAAGAATAAAAAAGAGCTGCAACCGATTCTTGATCGAGTGAAGGCCAGTTTGGCTGTGGCCTATCCAAAGGCCACGATCACAATGGAGTTACTCGAAGATGAGGAGCATGAAACGAATAAGGTCGTCTGTAAACTCCAGTTAAGTGGATGGACCTATCGCCTGGAAATTACCCACGAGCTGGTAGGGTCGGCGGATTATCGGGAACTCCAAAAGGTCTCCCCCACCGCCATTGGGTTGGGTGCCCCGCCCTATACATTAAAGGCCAAGGAGAAAGAAGAGGAATATCCCAGCTCCCATGAATTGGTCAAAGCGGTGTTGGATATCGGCAAACAGGGAATTACCATGCAGCGGTATAAAGGGCTGGGTGAGATGAATGCCGGGCAATTATGGGATACCACCATGAATCCCGAAACCAGAACCTTGCTAAAAGTGCAGTTGGAAGATGTGACGGGTGTCGATGAGATTTTTTCTATCTTGATGGGTGATGAAGTCCTCCCCAGAAGAAACTTTATTCAACAACATGCCTTAGAAGTCCAGAATTTGGACGTTTAAAGAACGGGAAACATGAGGGCGAATTTCAGTCGTCATTCACGTTCTCTGTCTTGGACGGATATCACAGATAAGAATAGTCATTGCAAGGAGCATGCATGCCGGTTGAGGATCGAATAATTAACGTCGACATCGAAGACGAAATGAGGAAATCCTACCTCGATTACGCGATGAGCGTCATCGTGGGACGGGCCCTTCCAGATGTCCGTGATGGCTTCAAGCCCGTTCATCGTCGGTTGCTGTTCGGGATGCATGAAATGGGGCTGGCCTCCAATCGAGCCTATCGCAAGTCGGCCAAAATCGTGGGTGAAATCATGGGAAATTATCATCCCCATGGCGATTCGGCCATCTACGATACCTTGGTTCGCCTCGCGCAGGATTTCAACATGCGATATCCCATGGTGGATGGCCAGGGGAATTACGGCTCGATGGATGGGGATCCGCCTGCCGCGATGCGGTATACCGAAGCGCGCCTAACCAAGTTAGCTGAGGAAATGCTGGCGGACATTGAGAAAGAAACCGTCGACTTTGCCCCCAACTATGACGAATCCACACATGAACCGGTCGTGCTGCCGGCCAAGGTTCCCAATCTTTTGGTGAATGGAGCAGGGGGAATCGCGGTGGGATATGCCACCAACATTCCCACCCATAATATTGGGGAAGTTGTCTCCGCCCTCATCATGGTCCTCGACGACGGGAACGTCACGATACCGCAACTCATGAAGGTCTTGCCCGGTCCGGATTTCCCGACCGCCGGTTTTATCTACGGCACGAAGGGAATTAAAGATGCCTATGAAACCGGCCGAGGGCTCCTGACCCTCCGGGCGAAGGTTGTCATTGAAACCGATGAAAAAACCGAACGGGACCGCATTATCGTGACCGAAATTCCATTTCAAGTGAACAAGGCCAAACTAGTCGAGAAGATTGCTGACTTGATTCAGGAAAAGAAAGTCGAAGGGATTTCCGATCTTCGGGATGAATCTGATCGAAATGGTGTTCGGATTGTCATCGATGTGAAACGCGGCGACATTCCATTGATTATTCTGAATCAACTCTACAAACATACCCAACTCCAGACGACCTTTGGTGTGATCATGCTGGCGTTGGTGCGCAATCGTCCAGAAGTTCTGACGCTCAAGCAGATTCTCGAGCACTTCATTGAACATCGCCGCGAAGTGGTCGTGCGGCGAACCGCCTATGAACTTCGAAAAGCCGAAGAACGTGCGCACATTTTAGAAGGCCTGAAAATCGCGTTGGATAATCTGGACGCCGTAATCGCGCTGATTCGAGGATCGGCTTCTCCGGAAGTTGCCCGGACGGGACTGGTCAGCCAATTTGCGCTCACGGTCATTCAAGCCCAGGCGATTTTGGATATGCGGTTGCAACGTTTGACCCAACTGGAACGCGATAAATTGCTGGAGGAATACCAGGAACTCTTGAAGAAAATGGAATACCTCCGTTCGATCCTGGCGAGTGAAGCCCTGGTGAGAAAAATCATTAAAGATGAATTGCTCCAAATCCAGGAAGCCTATAAAGACGAGCGTCGAACCCAGATTGTCAAAGAAGAAGCGGAGATTACGGTTGAAGATCTGATTGCCGATGAAGAAGTCGTCATTACGATCACGCATGCAGGCTATATCAAACGCAATGCAGTGACGATCTATCGAGCCCAGCGCCGAGGTGGGAAAGGGAAGATTGGAATGGGGGTTCGCGACGAAGATTTCGTCGAAACGGTCTTTACCGCCTCGACTCATGATTATCTGCTCATCTTTACCTCTTTTGGAAAAGTCTATTGGCTGAAAGTCCATGAAATCCCCGAAGCCGGCCGGGCGACGAAAGGAAAGGCAATTGCTAATCTGTTAGCCCTCAAAGGGGAAGAAAAAATTACCGCGACCGTTCCGGTGAAGGAATTCCGGGATGATCTTTATGCCGTCATGGCCACAAAAAATGGCGTGATCAAAAAAACCGAACTCTCGGCCTATGGCAATCCTCGTCAGGGTGGCATTATTGCCTTGACCTTGGATGACGATGACCAACTCATCGGGGTGCAAATTACAGATGGACAGCGTGAAATTTTGTTGGGCACCCGGCAGGGAATCGTCATTCGATTCAACGAAGAAAAAGTTCGGCCAATGGGGCGCACCGCCCATGGTGTTCGCGGGATTACCCTGGAGGAAGGCAATTTCGTCATCGGGATGGAAACGTTATTAGCGGATTCCACCTCTACGATTCTGACCATCACCGAAGGTGGATATGGGAAACGCACAACGGTGGATGAGTACCGAGTTCAGGGTCGAGGTGGGAAAGGGATTATCAGTGTGAAGACCACCGAACGCAATGGGCTCGCTGTTGGATTTTTACAGGTGGGAGATGACGACGAAATTATGATCATGGCGGCCCAAGGAAAAATCTTGCGCTGCCGAGTCGATGATATCCGTGAAACCGGTCGCAATACCCAAGGGGTGCGAATCCTTGATTTGGATGGTGAGGAAGACCGCGTGGTCGGTGTGGCCAAACTGGGTGAACGTGAAGAGAGTCCCAACGAAAATGGGAATGGAGAGAGTGAGTAAATTCACAGCTCTCGGTACTTCAAGCATGAAGTGCCTTTCAGAGAGTCCTTCTTCCCTTATTTCCTGTTAAACCTCACAGCATAATTTCTTATTCCTCCTCTAGCCCTTTTCGCCGTGGCCTTGGTACCATGATGGGTCGGTTGAAAAAATTCGCCAGCGGCGTTCTCGCCTGTATCCCGTGCTCACGTACTCAATGTACGCTCTGCGCGTCCAACAGGCTGCGGCCTTGCTGGACGAACTTTTTTGAACCGACCCTCAGCCTCAAAATTTCAACTTTACTTTGTTGATTGCCGATTACATCATGGCGAAAGAAAAAAAACCACTTGATATGGTTGTGAAACTGGGGATTGGCGTGATGATCACGTCCTTTGTCCTCATATTTGGCGGCATGTTTTTGACCAGACCCGACCGATCCATACCGCCCTATAGCATCGGAACACAGGAAGGGACGACTATCGCGATGCATGTGCCGTCCTGGACGAGCGATAGCGAAATAGAAACGCTCATTTTACGTTTTCGAAAAGTTGGAAGAGAGACGAGAAATTTCGGGCCCATGAAAATTCGCCCGACCACTCCCGACGATCCCCAAGGTCGCTACCAACAACTCCTGATTTTAATTTTTACCAATGAATCCTGGACAGAACCAGAACTCTTCACTCGCTATCTTCAGAAGACGGACCCCACCCTTGTCAAAGAGCTGGAAAGTTCGGTGCGAGGCCTGTATCGGCTAGAGGGTAATCACGAAGAAGGACGCCTCGGTCGTATCCTGAGTGGACCAGATACACCAGCCACCCAAGCCTATTCTCGAGTCCTATTTCGGGGTACGTTGGATTCGGGACCGCAACAAAAACCGCCAAGAGAGGCGTCGGGTGGATCTATTCTTGAGGAGGCTTCTTGAGGGAAAGAGCTTTGGCCATGATCATGGTGAGCTGCATTTGAAGTTCTGGATCTTTGACCTGTTGGGTATGTTCCGCGGCTTGTTCTAATAATTCAGGCGAGACCTCCCATTCCTCCTGCCGTTCATCGGGATCGGTGTCAGGGTTCCTCTCTGATTCGACAGGATTCTGAGCTGGATGACCCACACGAACCACAATATCGGTGATGCACGGCCTTCCCGCTTCGGCGCAGATCTTTTCAATCAAGTTCGGCTTTCAGAAATGTCAGGTGATGAGCCCAGGCCGAGCTCTCCACAACGATAAAGAGTTTTTTGAAGCGAATCTGATCGGGTTGCGTATGGGCGGCCACTTGACGGCCTGCAATTCGAGCCCAATGTTGCTTGAGATGTATTTCTAAGAGATTATTTTCCAGGCCGAACCGCTTGGCAACGTTCTGGACGATTTCCCCGGTTGAATGAAACGAATGCTTATTCCCCATCGTTGAATCATAGAACCCCCTCACAATTTCCGTCAAGCAGATCCTCTTCCTCATGGATGAGAACCAAAGCTCATGCTATAGTGCGGGATATGGGAAAAGACGTGAAGACCGGAAAGAAGCAGGACGATAAAAAGATTGTCGCAACCAATCGTAAAGCCTATTTTGACTATGCCATTGAAGAAAAGTTTGAGGCGGGAATGGTGTTGCAAGGCACAGAAGTGAAGTCCCTCCGGGAGGGACGAGTCAACTTACGTGATAGCTATGCCTCGGTTCATCAGGAGGAACTCTTCCTTCATAATTGTCATATTAGCCCCTACAGTCATGGCAACTTGATGAACCATGAACCGATGCGGAAGCGTAAACTGCTACTTGCATAAAAAAGAAATTACGAAATTGTTGGGGAAAACCGTACAAAAGGGACTCACGATTAGTCCCGCTGAAAATCTATTTCAGTCCGCGGGGACATGCCAAGATAGAGCTTGGTTTGGCTAAAGGAAAAAAACAATATGATCGGCGCGCCACCATTAAAGGTCGGGAAGCCAGCCGTGAAATGGAGCGAGCCATGAAAAATGCTCGCAGGGAAAAGGGTATGGCGCCGAGCTATTTCTTTTCGTAACAGATGACCACGTAATCTTCATAACGAACCATGACCCACCCATCCATTGTAATCTCATCCTGGACTTTGAGTAATCCATGAGCCAGTTTCTTTTTTCCTTCACTCTTCTCATACATCTTCTGGTCGTGAATGTTCTCATTGGAGGACTCCCCGTTCTCATCTTTACGAACTGGGTCGCGAACCGCACCGACCAGCAAGCCTATCGCCACCTTATGAGGTTTATCACCGATATCCTCCCATGGTGCCTGCTTGTCGGCATCATCTTAGGGATAGGAAGCTTGGCCCTTTCGTTCCTGAACCAACGGATCAACGGTCTCTGGTGCGGGAACCAGCCATGGGCTACACATGGACAATCGTCGTGCTGGTCTTGATCCTGCTCCTTGCTGGATTGCTCATGTTGAGAAAAAGCAATCAAGGAATTTCCGAGAAAATAACGCTTCCCTATGCCTTAGTGGGTGGGATGCTTGCCGGTCTTCTATTCGTGGCCTTTCTGTTTGTCTCGTTGACTGTCCTTATCTTGGTACCGGAATATTGGGCGACGATACAGTCACAGGGGCTAGGAAAGTTACTAAGTCTCCCGACAGTCATGCCTCGGTTTTTTCATGTGGTGGTGGCCTCCATCGCGGCCATTGGTTGTCTGGTGATGTTGTACGGGGTCAATCTCCATACCCGAGGTCTGGCTGGAAAAAGTTTGGAGCCATCATTGTCCATCGAGCAGGGAGTCCACCTGACTCGCTACGGAGGGTTTTGGACGATGGCCGGCACCGTTCCCCAGATTGTAGTCGGACCCTGGTTGCTCTGGTCTCTCCCTGATCACGTGCGCATTCCCTTGGTCAATGGAGGAACCTATGGGTCGATCGTCTTTTTTATCAGCCTGTCGGCCGCCCTCTTTGCCATCGTCATGCTGAACGCCTCGGTTGTGGCTCCGCAATATCGGTGGTTAGCCTTGGCCGGAGTCGCCAGTCTCCTGGTTACCTTTGGCACCATGATCATCGTTCGGGAAGAAGTTCGGCATTATTGGACGAGAGGAAAAGAGGGTCTAGCTACGACTCTGGGTGGTCATGATCCTGGAATGGGACTCTGGGTCTTGATTGGTACCCTATTGTTGGGACTCGGAATCACCTGGTTTTTCCTGGGAAAACGAGACTCTACTGGGGTGTGAAAAAACCTCGCTGACACCTTTTTTCAACATCACCAACCCCAATTGGTAAAAGGCGAGAGAGTGCAGTATAGTAGTAGAAGAACGACTTCTACGGATGAACCGATTGGGGGCGACCGGCTTCGACGGGGATCAAGAGGTCAGCGGTGCATGTCGAGCTCTCGGGGTCTCGTTAATCCTCCGGGAAACAAGCAACTGCCAACAACGAACTGGCACTCGCAGCTTAATTAACTGCGACGTTTCTCCACCTGAGGCCTGCGGGGGTGGACGGAGCGCGATGCAGCAGGCTGGTCCAAGGCTGGTGCTCAGCGGCTGCGGACGAGACAATACTGGGCTAGCGGTTGTTCTAAGCCTGCCGATGGGCGTGGACAACGGCGAACTTCAAAGAATCGGCTAAACATGTAGATCTGTTGCACTGAATGTCTTCGGACAGGGGTTCGACTCCCCTCGCCTCCACCAAACAGAGCTAGCTCGACCCGCCGTTCATGCGATTGTTCTTAACGGCGGGATAAACCCCTTAATATTCGTTTCCTTCTCATGAGTTGGTTTGGTGCCCCGAGTAAGCGGATGGAAATCGCGCATCGAGGGGCCATTCTTAAAAGCCTTCATTACTTTCAGCCGCAAAAGTGCCTTAATCTATCTTCTCTTTGAATTCCCTCGCTCGCTCATGGCAGGCCTACCCAGAATTTATAATAAGCATATTCTTGAGTCGAATGGTGCCCTGAGCAAGCGATTGGAAATTGCGCGTCGAAGGGCAGTCTGTGGGTAATGTTTATGTGTATGTTCTCAGTTGGGTCTCCCTTGTTGCAGAGGCTTGCGAGGGGTATATATTTTGAATTTCCTTAACGAGTGTAATCCGGGTTGTCCTTAAGGGGAATTCTGGGTTATGGATACTCAGTGTTCACGCACTGAGTATCCATAATTAATACCTAAGGTTTGTGGCGGGGACTGGCTTTGAACCAGGGACCTGGCGATTAGCAATCGCACGCTCTCTCCAGGATGAGCTATCCTGCCATCCATTCTCATCTCAAAAGTTTCCAATTTAAAAATTTAAGTTGACATTACATTAATTAAAAGTTTACAATGAGACAATTAAAAGTTTACCAATATTATTAAAAAGTTTCACATGAAAAGAAAAACAAAAGAAATACGAGACTTTATACTTGATAGAGTGGAGGCCTCAAGCAATGATTTATCCCGAGAAGTTGTAGATAAGTTTGGAATTACAAGGCAGGCTGTATCAAAAAATATTCGCACTCTAATGAGCGAAGGTCTCATTTATTATGAGGGAACAACTAAAAACAGACAATATTTTCTTAAAACATTATCCAAAATACGCCTATCAATTGATATTTCTGACAAGTCGGAGGAAAACCAAATTTGGGTTCAGAAAGTAGCTCCACATTTAAACGATCTGAAAGAAAATGTTCGTGGAATATGCCACCACGGCTTCACTGAGATGATGAATAATGTCATCGATCACTCTGGATCACCCAAAGCAGATATTCTTGTAAAACAGACAGCGAGAACAATTGAGATGACGATTAGGGATTATGGCGTCGGAATTTGGAGGAACTTACAAAACAAACTTCAATTATCTGATGCGAGACACGCGATCCTCGAGTTAGCAAAAGGGAAACTAACTACCGATTCAGAAAACCACACCGGCGAAGGAATTTTCTTTACCTCTCGAATGTTTGACCGTTTTTTATTGGAATCTGACGATTTATCTTTTTGTTGTTTTCAGGATATAGAAGGCGAAATGCTTTTTGACACACAGAAAAAGCAGAGAATTGATGGAACGCTAGTTTTTATGAGCATTGGCCTAGATTCTGAAAAAACTACCAGGAAAGTTTTCGACATGTTTACTTCTGAATTTGACGATTATGGGTTTACTCGCACTCAACTTGCGATTGAATTAGCAAAATACGAGGGAGACCATTTAGTTTCTCGGTCTCAGGCAAAACGTATCCTCTCAAGATTGAATGAATTTAAAGAGGTAGTTCTAGACTTTAGGGGCATTACTCAAATCGGACAAGCCTTCTCGGATGAGATATTTCGTGTTTTTCGCAATGAACATCCTGAAGTTCTTCTTGTACCAGTCAACAAATCAGAAGAGGTTGAGAAAATGATTAAACGTGCCAGCAGTCAAGTATCATCTGAATTATAGTTACCTTTTAAGGAAGGAATTAAAGTAGGATAGCAATTTAAGATTCTGCAAAAGCCCTCACTACCAAAGTAAAGTGAGCTTTTGATTAAAAAAACTTTTAAAACTCACCCTTCACCCCATAAGTCGAGACAAGAACTGCAAGGGGTGAAGAATTTCACGCCCATCAAAACGCTGGACTTGCGATCGACATGAGGCGCCGGTTGCCACAATGGGTCGGTCAGCGTCGGACAATTTGACTTTCCAGGACTGTTCGTAGATTCCTTTGGATTCCTCATAATGTGCGGTCTCGTGCCCAAAGGCCCCCGCCATTCCGCAGCACCCTGCTTTCACTATTTCTAATTCCAGACCAAAAGTTTGAAAGACTGCTTGCCACTGCCGACCCGACGCTGGTATCGAGGTTTTCTCGCTGCAATGTCCCAGGTAGGCAATCGCCGGTGATGTCAGTTGAGTGAGTGACCCGGCGAGAGAAGGCAGTACTTCCATCAGCCATTCCTGCGGTAACCACACGTCGACGTTTTGTCGGTCGAGATGGGCGCGATACTCCTCACGGTAGGTCAAGGTCATGGCCGGATCGATCCCAATGATCGGTCGCGCCAAGCCTGCAAGTTTCTCAAGCTGCCGGGTCGCATGTCGGGCGGTTTGCTGAAAGTCTTGCAAAAAGCCTTTTACATGTTGCCCTTTGCCGTTTTCGATAAAGGAAGTCACGATGGGTTCGAACCCGATTTTTTTGAAAAAGGTTACGCAGTCGACGAACGTCTCGGCGTCATAAAAAGCAGTGATCGCATCCGGGAGGATAAAGAGGGTTTTAGAGAGGTCTCGTTGCTGAAGAGAGGTAGGTTCAATATGATCCATTACCAGAATCCCAGCCTGGCCCAGCAAGGTCGTATAGGTGGGGGAACTGAGCCGCGGCGTATCCACCAGCCCGACCTGATCTCGCAAGAGTGACTCTATAAAAGGAAATTTCAAGCCTGCGTTGTAGAGAAAAGGAGCAGTGAGAAACCGATGGTGGGTGCGTTCGCCAAACGCAATCAGCTTATCTTTTAGCGGACGTTGATAGCGTGTATAAAACCGGTTCAGAAATTTGGCTTTGAGATCGGGAATATCTACCTTGATAGGGCACATCGACGTACAGGCTTTACAGGAGAGGCAGCCGTTCATGGCCCCATAGACCTCCAGGGAAAAATCACTGTCCTTTGATTTGGGAATGGCCAACTGTCCGCGGGAGACATCTTCGGCCTGGAGATCATAATTAGTACGCGACAGTTGCCGTAGCCATTCCCGCATCATTCCGGCTCGGCCTTTCGGGGAGTGGAGACGGTCCCGGGTGAATTTGTACGAGGGGCACATCACCTCATCGAGGTCAAAGTTAAAGCAGGCCCCATTTCCATTACAGTGAAGGGAGACATTATATTCATCCCTTACGGCTTTCGGAATTTGCCGGTCCTGATGTCCCCGAAGCGGCACCTCATCGAGTTTTTTGATTTCGTCAGGATGATCAATCGGGGTGACGAGTTTACCGGGATTCAGCTTATTGGCCGGATCGAACAGTTGTTTAATGCGTCGCAGGTCGTCGTATAATTCCTGGCCGAAGAATTCGGGCATATACTCGCCGCGTAGTCCCTTGCCGTGCTCGCCCCACACTACCCCGCCATATTTTAATACTAGATCCTTTACCTGATCGGTAATGACCCGGATTAGTTTTTCATCGGATTCGTCTTTTAAATCGAGGGCTGGCCGCACGTGTAAACAGCCGACATCCACATGGCCGAACATGCCGTATTGCAGTCCGTATCCATCGAGTATCTGGCGAAACTCCTTGATAAACGCAGCCAGATGCTCGGGTGGCACCACTGTATCTTCGACAAAGGGTATCGGTCTGCGATGCCCCTCGACATTTCCAAGCAGCCCAACCCCTTTGCCACGCAGTTCCCACAAGGATGCGATATCGGCATCGCTCGTCGCCACTTGATAACCCACTGTTTCGTGTTCTTGCCCGAGCAAGGCATCCAGTTTGACACATAGCGCTTGGGTCTTCGCGTTCACCCCCTCGACATCATTTCCCGCAAATTCAATGAGGTTGATCGACTTGACTTGATTGTCCCCCGGCTGAGAAAAAAACTTTCCCACCCGGTCCCAGACGACATCTCGACGGGCGAGGTTGACGATCGTATCGTCGACGGTTTCAATCGCGGCGGGATCGGCCTTAACCAAGATGTTGGCGGCCCGCAAGCTGTCATCAAAACTCAAATACTTTGCCACGATTAAACGTTTGACGGTCGGCAGCGGGGTCAGTCTGACCTTAACTCCAGTGACGACTGCCAGGGTGCCCTCCGATCCGGCGATCAAAGCATTCAGATTGAATTGCCCCTTCTCGTTGTAAGCATGTGCGAGGTTGTAACCCGTCAAAAAGCGTGTGAGCTTCGGGAAACGTTGTTTGATCAACTCTTGTTTGTTCGTGACGATACGGTCCACGCCCTGATAAATCTGATGGACTAGATCATCGCCCGATGTGACCTCTTGTAATGCCGCGGCATCGAGAGGCACGCTCTGCCAGGCCGATCCGTCTGAGAGCACGAGGTCTAATGCCTGAACATGGTTGCTGGTTTTGCCATAGATGCGAGAGCCTTTCCCCGAGGCATCGGTACTGACCATACCGCCAATGGTCGCTCGATTACTCGGTGAAAGCTCCGGGGCAAAAAAGAGACCTTTAGATTTCAGGTGAGCATTGAGTTGATCGAGGACCACCCCCGGCTCGACCCACGCCCATTTCTCTTCCTCATTCACCTCTACAATCCGGTTCATATGCCGGGAGAGATCGATGACGACACCTTCGGTCAACGACTGGCCGTTGGTTCCCGTCCCGCCACCCCGGGCGGTGAACGTCACCTTGGCGAACTCCTCCTGCATGGCAAGTTTTAAAATGCATTGGACGTCGGCTTGCGAGCGGGGAAACAACAGGGCCTGCGGGGTTACTTGATAGATGCTGTTATCGGTTGCCGCCGTGAGACGACCGCCATAATGGGTATCGATATCGCCCGTGAACGCCGTGCGTTTGAGTGCCTCGACAAAGGCCAGGACTACCGGGCTCAAGGCTTCTTTTTCAGTCAAAGGCGGAATCATCAGTACTCCATCTATGAAAACGGGTACAGGCTTTGGGTGTCACTATCATAATCGGAAAGGTGGGAAAATCAAACTGGTACAGCCGAGGTATGTGGGAGGTATTCTTCAAGCCTGCGACAGTAATCGTCCGAACCCAGCGGTGCTGCTGGGCTCGGCAAGCATGATGGTGTGAGTTAGGCTGTGGGCTTCACGGCCTCGATATAGGCGGACAAGACATAATCCTCTACCTTCGCGTCCGGGGCCCATTTGCGGATAAAGTTCTTACTGTTATCCTTGGGCTTAATTTCAATCGCTTCAAATCCCGCCTCTTTCAGCATGACCTCCACGTCGGGGAGTAAAGAGGCTCCCGCCATACAACCCGTGAACAGCGCCATGTCGTTTTTTTGCGGTTCGGGTAGTTCGGCAGTCGCGACGATATCTGAAATCGCCAATCGTCCACCCGGTTTCAAAACCCGATAGGCATCTTGAAACACCTTCGCCTTATCCGGTGACAGATTGATCACACAGTTGGAAATGATGGCATCAACGGTCCCGTCGGCGACCGGGAGATGTTCGATTTCTCCAAGGCGAAACTCTACGTTATGATACCCTGCCTTTTCGGCGTTCCTTCTCGCCTTCGTGACCATGTCAGGGGTCATATCCACGCCGATCACTCGGCCGGTCTCTCCGACTTCCTTCGCGGCCAGAAAGCAATCAAAGCCTCCACCGCTTCCTAAGTCGAGGACTGTTTCTCCCACTCTCAGCGACGCGATGGCTCTGGGATTGCCGCAGCCCAGGCCCATGTTGGCTCCTTCTGGTACTTGATTGACCTCATCACTTGAATAGCCCAGTGCCATAGAGGTGGCTTTGGCATCGCCACCGGGGCAGCAGGAAGTAGCCGCGCAGGAGCTTTGCTCGGATGTGGCAATCTTGCCGTATTCTTCACGCACGGCCTGACGGATTGTGTCTGGGGTGACCTCGGTAGTCATGGTAGCCTCCTTTGGGGTTAGAAGATATCGGTTACCCCTATAGACGGAGGCGGAAGGAAAAAGACGCAAAAAAGTTTCCCTAACAATTCTCGCAGTTAGGGTTCTTTCTTTCATAGGAGAGAATCTGATTGTGTTGATTTAGCTCAAATTCGCAGCAATTCTGAAGGATGGCTTTTAGTAACACTCTCCCCCGTTGGACTCGGGATTTGGCTCCCGATAATGAAATGCCTTCCCGGTCAGCCACTTCTTGTTGGGTCTTATTCTCAAGTTCAGACAGGCAGATGGCATTCCGATACTTTTGGGGTAATTCTTGGATCATCGGTTCTAGGCAGGAGGACAGTTCTTGCCTGATCTGCTCCGTTTCTTCCGGTTGGGGCTGTTCCAACCATTCGGGAAGTGCGTCGGTTGGTCGTTGAGTTCGGTAAAAATCCGTGATGGCATTTCTGGTAATCTGGTAGAGCCAACTTTCCAGCTTCCCAGCGTCTTGTAACGTATCAATGTGTGATTGAATTTTGATAAAGACGTCCTGCAGGAGATCGTCGACAACCTCCTCGGCCACGCGGCTTCGGATGAAGGCCGCCAATTTACTGTGGTATTCGCTCCAAATTTTTTCAGTTTTCTTCACGCTCATACCCATACGATATAACATGAATTGAGGGTCATCAAGAGAGGAATGGCTGTCGATTTCTTACTCGTTAGACCTGAATGACGATCTGGATACTTTTATTTAGTCCTTCAGCTTCGACACAAAGGGAGACTTCTTTTTTTTGGATTGCCCTCTTTACATCTATTTTTCGAATCAGTAAGCTCGCCCCTGTTGCCGAGCCTTGCTTGTTCGTGACAATCTCTGCTTCGAGAATCTATCATTCGAATTATTCATAAACGAGAAGGATAATACCCATGAATCCAAACAAAGCATTGTGGGAGAAGGGCGACTTTACGAAGATTGCCGAAAGTATGCGAGAAAGTGGAGAGGCGCTTGTCATGCGCATCGGTGTGACAAAAGGGCAAAAGGTCCTTGACCTTGGGTGCGGCGACGGCACCACAGCCCTGCCTGCCGCCAAACTGGGAGCTGAGGTACAAGGGGTTGATATTGCCAGGAACTTAGTTGAGGCTGGGAATAAGCGAGTCAAAGATCAGGGATTGACCAATATCACCTTCCAGGAGGGCGATGCGACCAATCTGGATCAGTTACCAGACAATACCTTTGATCTAACCATGAGTATTTTTGGGGCCATGTTCGCCCCCAATCCCCTTCAGGTGGCTAAGGAGATGGTGCGGGTGACCAGGCCTGGGGGTCAGGTAGTCATGGGCAACTGGATTCCCAATGATCCCACCTTGGTCGCGCAGATTTTGAAAATTAGTGCGAGCTATACCCCACCACCGCCAGACGGCTTTATTAGTCCCATGCTCTGGGGCATTGAGAAGCACGTGATCGAGAGATTTACCGGTGCGGGTGTTCCTGCAGATAACATCTCGTTTCTGCGCGATACCTTTACCTTCCGCTACCCCCATCCACCTTCAGTCTTGGTCGAAACGTTTCGAAAATGGTACGGCCCAACCATGAACGCCTTTGAAGCAGCAGAAAAAAACGGTCGAGCCGATGATCTGCAGAAGGAACTGGAAGATCTCTTCAACAGTCATAACCAGAGCACCAACAAAGACCAGACGTCTATTTCGGCCACTTTTTTGCGCGTGACGGTAATGCTTTGAAATTGAGGGACGGGGGTAAGGTACCTTACCGTTCTTATATAGAAGAAGAGAACTTTTTCGAAAAGATACTTAACGAATGTACAAGATATGGATGATTTGTAGTTGCTTTTGTTTGTGTTAATTATCCTCCCTCAGGGTTTTTTTTTGCTAACGTATCTTTGGTTGTCTTTCTGAACTGGTAATTCTCCCTTGATCTTTCCCTTACTTCTGTCACACCGGTTGGATGTTCCATTTGGGGTTGGCGAGATAATCGGAATCATTGCGATGCCCGTTGTCGTGCCTCTGTTTTTATTTTTGTATTCACGGTATGCCATAACCAAGGGCTGGCTGAACCGAGAAATCTTTTAACACCCCACTTCTCCCGATATTAATATTCCCGTACGGGAATAAATATTGTATTTCAACGAACATGATTGAAAGTATTCCTGTACGGTAATATTTTTATTGATTTAATTATGAATATACATTAATATTCCCGTACGGGAACTAATAAAGCAAGGGACCATGAAATTTACCGCTAAAGATATTGGCCAATTCATCAAGGAGACCAGAAAAAACCTAGGTGTGACTCAAAAGGCTTTAGCAATGACCTCAGGGACAGGTGTGCGGTTTATCATTGAATTGGAAAGAGGCAAAACAACTAGCGAATTAGGTAAAACGCTGACGGTCCTGCAGACCCTAGGTATCCAGGTAACACTTATCCCGCCTCCATTGGTAAAGAACAAATAAGCCATGGCCAGAACTCTCGATGTCTATTTGCACAACCAATGCGTTGGCCGTCTGCTCCAAGATGATGATGGGCAGATGGGTTTTACGTATGACCCAGATTGGTTGGAACAGCCGGCGGCTGTTCCCCTTTCTCAATCCCTTCCTTTAAGAAGAACGGGATTCACTCGAAAAGACTGTCGTGGATTTTTTGCCGGTATTCTTCCAGAGGAACGTAACCGAGAAATCATCGCTCGAAATTTGGGAATCAGTGCCGGGAACGATTTTGCAATGCTGGAACAGATCGGAAGGGAGTGCGCAGGTGCCGTCACGTTTATCCCTCCAGGGGAACCGCCGCCAGGAAATCACGATGAGTATCGCCAATTAAGTAAACAAGAATTAGCCAAGATACTACGAGCCTTACCCCAACGTCCGTTGATGGCAGGTGATGAGGGAGTCAGGCTTTCACTTGCCGGAGCTCAAGATAAAATGGCCGTTCGTGTGGATGGCCATGAAATTTCAATCCCGCTAGGTGGAGCTCCCAGTACGCATATTCTTAAGCCAGCCATTGACCGTTTCGAGGGGATTGTCTTTAATGAAGCGGTTTGTATGATGCTGTCCGCAAAGATTGGTCTGCCTACTGCTGAGGTGGAGGTAGGAACCGTCGAAGGCATTGACTATCTCCTGGTCAAGCGTTATGACCGCACGAAAGGTTCCGACGGTACCGTTCAGCGCTACCATCAAGAGGACTTCTGCCAAGCTCTGGCCGTTGCTCCCGAAATGAAATATCAGAGCGAAGGTGGACCGTCCCTGAAGTCGTGTTTCGATTTGATACGCAATGTTTCTACATCACCCGTCATTGACCTACAGAACATGCTCGATTCAGTCATTGCGAATATCCTTATTGGGAACCATGATGCTCATGCGAAAAATTTTTCTTTGCTCTACGGTGACATTGACAGTAGGGCACGAACAGAAACCCGTATAACAAGGTTAGCTCCGCGTTATGATTTAATAAGTACAGTCTTTTATCCAGAACTCTCCTCTCGGTTAGCCATGAAACTCGGTGGAGAATATGACTCCACAAAGCTTTTGCCCAGGCATTTTGAACAGCAGGCTGTTGAGGTTGGATTGGCCAAACCTTTAGTCGTAAGGCGTGTGCTGGAACTTGCTGGCACTATGTTAACCGAATTGGATACCTTAAAGATCGATCACGACGTTGCGCGAAAGGTAATCTCTCAGATAAGAACCCGTTGCGAGTTCTTCCTCAGTCGCTTCAAAAAAGGTTAAGAAGGGGGGATAGAATAAGTCCGAGTATTATTACTCATCAGGAACGAGAAGATAGGTTTGGGCTAGTCTAGCCCTTCCTCACCCATCTCCTTCATATTCATGGAATTAGCGCAGTAACCACACTTGTTCTTGTGCCGAGCACTTCCCCTTTAACCCCCCAGGGACTTCGATAGTCTCCAGCAGTCTGGGTTCATAGATCTTCGAATAATGCCGCGTTACTTCCTCCTGGCTGATGGAAAACGGAGGGCCTTCCATTTCCTGTTGATCGTAGACAAAGGTTAAGAGCAATTGTGGTGCATGGTTGGTGATGGTCATGACATGCTGCGCATAGTGGTTGCGGGTTTCTTCCGGCAAGGCGACCAAGGCGGCGCGGTCGTAAATGGCATCGACTTGCCCGAGGGTTTCGGGTTTGAGGTCGAAGACATCCCCTACAAATAGGTCGATATGTTCGGCATGGTAATGTGTGAGAGATCCATTTTTCTGGGATATGGTAGGCGTCATCCCATGTTCGGCATAAAATTGTTCAATGGCGGCCTCAACCCATTCAATCCCCACCACTTGGTACCCCCTGGAGTGAAGCCAAATAAGGTCACCGGTTTTTCCACACAGGGGCACAAAAATACGAGCATTCTTGGGTAAAGCAAGTTCCTTGAAATGTTTTGGAAGCAGAGGATTTCCCTCTGATTGATGGAAGGCAATCTCATTCTTGTTCCATCGGTCATTCCAAAAGGGTGCGTCCATTATTATTCCTTACGTGAGAATTAATTGTTTCGATACCGGACATTACAAGCAGATATTATCTGACTTGAGATTCAGAATAAAAGGAAATGAATAAGAAATGTTTTTCAAAGAACTTGAAACTTTCGTATTGTAAAAATCTCAAAGAAATGTAGGTGTGCCAGAGAGGTTAAGAAGGATATTGCGGTTCCCGACAGATCAGTACACTTCCTTGGCACTCAATGGTTCATGGGTTAACCCACACAGATACCCGGTCTTCTCCTGTTGATTAAAGCGACAGGTGTAGCAGGCTGCAAAGCTGTTGCGGTTGTTGTGAGGTGGTATGGGCCATAATACCTTGAAAATTTTATAAAAATTGTTGAATTGCCATTATGACTAGTTATGACTATAATATAGTCATGAATAATGTTCGAATTGCCGATTTGAAGAGCCATCTGAGTGAACATCTTCGTAAGGTACGGAAGGGAAGAGTCCTTACGATCTTGGATCGAGATACCCCCATCGCCAGGATTGTGCCTTATGAAGGAGCGAGTGGTTCCCTGAATATCCGTTCTGTCCTTGAAGGATCTCCAACACTTCAGCAGGTTTCCTTGCCTCCTTCCCTCCCCCTCAGAAAGGAAAAGGATATTGTTAACCTCCTTCTTGAGGAACGGCAAGGGGAGCGGTGATAACCTACATCGACTCCTCGGTTCTTCTTCGCCTCGTTCTTGGCCAGCCCAATGTTCTTAAAGAATGGAAATCAATTAAGAAGGGTGTTGCTTCAGCTCTCATTGAAGTGGAGTGCCTCCGAACTCTTGATCGTTTGCGAGTAGCAGAGGCCCTACCAGATGAAGAGATGGCTCTCAGGCGGGAAACAGTCTTCCGGTTGATCGACGCGTTGGAGATTGTCGAAACATCACGGTCGGTTCTTGTCCGAGCTTCTCAACCACTCCCCACCACTCTTGGTACTCTTGATGCGATTCATCTGGCCACAGCTTTGTTATGGCAGCAAGAGACGGGAATCGATCTCGTGATGGCCACACACGACCAAGCGCTTGGAACGGCTGCCAAAGCCGAGGGCATGCGGGTTATAGGAGTCTAACTAAAAATAACGGAACGAGTCTGGTTCCTCTTCACATCACAACAGCCAAAAGTAAAAAATAGCTCCATCAAGTGTATCCAAGAAAATAAGGACTTCCAGTCGGTGAATGGAGTGATAATAAGTGGGGGAAATACATCATGCTTCTTCACGATTTTAAAAGATATGATTGAACCGTTAATGGGTTCATCTTGTTAGGCAGGATATTGGTGTTCGCGACAGATCAGTTGCACTTCCTGGGTACTCAAAGGTTCCTGGGTGAGTCCGCACAGATACCCGTTCTTCTCCTTTTGGTTGAAGCGACAGGTATGACAGGCTGCAAATGTATTGCGGTTGTTGTGATGCTGCATGGAACGCAAGGTTGATCGCAGAGCTTCCTCAAATTGAGCAGCCTTTACGGAATTGATTTTTTCCAATGACGATTCAAGGCTTTTAATCGGAAAGGATTGTTCAAAAAGCTTTCTGCCTTTCCCGGTGGGGGCCAAATGGACAATTCGTTTGTCCTGTGAGTCTTTTCTTTTTTTTATGAGTCCTTTCTGCTCCAGCACTTTAAGAGATTGCGAAACCGTCCCCTTCGTCAGTCCGAGATACTCTGTGACAGCTTGAGGCGTATCCGAATAGCGATTGCATTGAGTCAGATAGGTTAGCGCTTCAATTTGCACGGGCTGCAACCCGTACTTCACCCCCACCGCCCTGATCTCTACCCGAATGAGATTATTGACCCGTTCTAACAGGTCTTGCAGGTCTTTTACGGCCATGGCGTAATTGTATCGTATCGATACGGTCTTGACAATCATGAAAATCTATGGGATAAAGATAAAAAGTATCGAGTCGAAACATTTATGGTGAGAAAAGCCCGATGGGTGGTGCTGGATGGTCTGGAGCATGTGGCGCTCGGTACGGGTACTTTTCCCCTATTTCTCACAAGGAGGAGCAGAATGAACCGAATTGCGAAGCTTGTACCTATTTTCTTTGCGTTAGGACTGTTGATGTTCACGGTGGCTTGTTCAACCGTGGAGCCGCCAGTGAAGACTTCCACCGCATCCTTGTATGAACGGTTGGGAGGAAAACCTGCTATTGTAGCGGTCGTGGACGCCTTTGTGGGGAATGTTGCCCGCGATACTCGAATAAATAGCCGTTTTGCGACGACAGATATTCCAAAATTAAAAGGGCATCTTGTTGATCAGGTTTGTTTCGCCACAGGGGGTCCCTGTACCTATCGCGGTAGAGATATGAAAACAACCCATGCGGGTATGGGCATTACCAATATGGAGTTTTCTGCCTTGGTCGAAGATTTGGTGGCAGCGCTGAATTCCTTACAGGTCCCTGAAGGTGAGCAGAAAGAACTCCTCAATCTTCTAGGCCCCATGAAGTCAGAGATTGTTGAAAGGCCCTGATAGGGTAATGACTTACTAGGAGTCCGTGAGGGAAATGGCAGTACCACGATAGCTTTTCTGACGAAGGAAGCCTATCTAGTCTTATTTTTCACTTTCTTTAGGTCGGTGAAAACTAGTAAAGAAAAAATATAGAAGATTCGTATTAAAGAAAGGGAGGGTACTCATGCAGAAGTTTCTAATGATTGTGATTGTTTTGGGTCTTGTATGCTTTGGTGGTTCGGCTTGGGCCGGCAAACAATTAGATGTCGATGATGGATCAGCCATTACGATCACTTCTCCACAGAATGGGGAAACCGTCGAGAGTTCGTTTGAGTTGCAGTACACCCTGAAAAAAGGAACGATGGCTGATCACGTCCATGTGTTTTTGGATGACACCTATCAAAAAGGATTCAAGGGACAATTCAAAGATGTCCCTTCAGGCTCTCACCGCATTACCGTCAAAGTTGCCACCCATGACCATGACATGGTTGCCGTTTCGGATTCGGTAGAGATTGTGGTTAAGTAAGTGCGATAGGTTCTGATTTTCCCAACTGAAAAGGGTATTTGTCAGGGGTTCGTTTTACCTCTTAGATTGTTATTTTCGATAAAAGGTGAAGCGTGAGCCCAAGTGCACACATGCTTTAAGCAGAAATGTTAAGGTCCATTTCCTTCCGTATTTGAATTGAATGGAAGGATCTGGACCTTTTTCTTATCCTACAATCCTTCTCCTTCCTTATCTTGGGAAGGATGTCACGTCCACGACCCAGCTCACCAGGCACCGATTCCATTTTACGAGGCACCTACAAAGTCCTTAATAGGGGTTGCTTCACCATTATCGGCCAGAACGGATAAGTTCGGCGATTGTGAACCGAACTGGTGAATTCAATTCCCAATTTTGGTGGAACTATTATAATTCCCATCTTTGGAAACGATCTGAAATTCGGTACAATGCTTCCACGTGCGGATAAAGATTAATCCTGTGGAGGATGTCCATGAAAAAATATCGAGTCAAGCCAGGATCCAAACTCAACTTATCCAAGTTTGATCCAGACGATTCCGGATCCTTTAAATCCAGTGCGAAAGGAAAACTACTATCCAAAAAAGTGCTTCAAGAAAAAATTCAAACCATTAGGCTCCTCCAGGAACGGATGTATGCGGAAGGGAAGCGATCCCTGTTGCTGGTGTTACAGGGTATGGACACTGCTGGAAAGGATGGGACCATCAAGAATGTCATGTTTGGGGTGAATCCCCAAGCTTGCCGAGTGGCCTCCTTTAAAGCACCGACCGCCGAAGAGTTAGCTCATGATTTTTTATGGCGGGTTCATCAAGAAGTGCCACCGAAGGGCCATATCGGAATATTTAATCGATCGCATTATGAAGATGTCTTGATTACGCGAGTTCATAAATGGATTTCAGAAAAGACGGCCAAACGTCGGTACAACCAGATCAACGAATTTGAAGAACTACTGCATGAAAGCGGGACAGCAATCATTAAAATTTTTCTGCATATTTCAAAAGAGGAACAGAAGGAGCGGTTATTGGAGCGAATCAAGAATCCTGAAAAACGATGGAAGTTCAATGAGGGAGACTTGGAGGAGCGGAAGATGTGGGGAGACTATACCAAGGTCTTTGAAGATGTCATTTCCGCGACAAGTAAAAAGCATGCTCCCTGGTTTATCGTGCCGGCTAACAGGAAATGGTTCAGAAATCTCTTGGTGGCGGATATCGTGGTAGATGCTCTGAAAGACATGAAGTTACAAACTCCCCCTGCCCCACAAGGTATTGACTTTAAGAACATTCGTATTGAATAGGGGCACTCCCCCTCTACAGTCGATGACTTTCCTCTCGGTAAGCTCACACCTATTGACATTGATGTTTTCCCAATAAATCCCCTGAATTCTCCACCCGTTCCACTTCCACCTATTCTGAATATTCTTGACAGCTTTTACGATTTTGCTAGTTTAATATAAGATACTTACGTAAAGAGACTTATAAAATTTTTATAAAAACTTTATGCGGTTTTTATACTCCATAGTCAGATTGAGCGACACACCAAGATCGAGTCACAGTAGAGAACAAAGTCCGTAATTATTCCCCCAAGTACCTGATCAAGAAATAAATTAGTCGAAATAGGGTATCTGGCCAACAAAAATGTCTTGTACAGTAACCTCCAGGATTCACATCCTCTTCATTTTATGCCTATTTTCATTTGGATTTACCTTCTTTTTTCCTGATTCCCTACAAGCTGCCTGTACCGATAATACTCCAGGCATGGGCGATACAGTCACATGCACTGGGACAGACACAGTTGGAATTCAGTCTCCAGCCATAACGAACATCACGGTTAATGTCAACGGTGGAGCATTAGTTTCAAGGTCAGATCTCACAGGGACGATCAATATTCTTCATAATGGCATTATTAATAACAGCGGTACGATATCCAATACGAATGTTGTGGGTGTTTTAGGGGTATCAGCCGGTACCGGATCGGTTGTGACCAATCTTGGAACTATCTCGAGTACAGCGGGTGTGGCGATTAACGGTGCAGTGGGGTTGGGCCTGACAGTCATCAATTCAGGAACAATTTCTGGAGGAACCAATGCGTTTCTGGGAAGTGCCGGGGCCGACACTTTTGAAGTCAGGTCCGGGTCTTCGATTACGGGAGTCGTCGATGGAGCGGTGGGCACCGATATTTTTCGGTTGGGTGGAACGAGTAACGCAAGCTTCAACGTCAGCACAATTGGAGCAGGACTGCAGTTTCGAAATTTTGAAACCTTTCAAAAACAGGGCACATCTTCATGGACCCTGACCGGCACAGGAACGCAGAATTGGACGGTTTCAGGTGGAACGCTTATTGGGGACACGAATAGTCTACAGGGAAATGTCACGAATTCTGCCTCTGTGAATTTTACACAGGCATTTAATGGGACCTATTCAAGCGTTGTGAGCGGCAGCGGCGGGTTGACCAAAGCGGGCGCGGGGACGTTGACGCTCTCCGGCATCAATACGTATACCGGGGCCACGACGATCAACGGTGGCACCTTGCAGCTGGGGGCGGCTGGCAGGCTGGCGGATGCGACGGCGCTCACGGTGGGAGCCGGGGCGACCTTCAACTTGAACAACTTTGATGAGACGATCGGCTCCTTGGCGGGGGCCGGCAATGTGACGCTAGGCACGGGGACCTTGACGGCGGGGGGCGATAACAGCAGCACAACCTTCAGTGGGATTATTAGTGGCAGCGGCGGCCTCACCAAAACCGGCACGGGGACGCTCACCCTTTCGGGCAACAATACGTATACCGGGGCGACGACGATCAACGGGGGCACGTTGCAATTGGGCGCCGCCAATCGGCTGGCCGATGCCACCGCGCTGACGGTGGGCGCCGGGGCGACCTTCAACTTGAACAACTTTGATGAGACGATCGGCTCCTTGGCAGGGGCCGGCAATGTGACCTTGGGGGCTGGAACACTGACAACGGGCGGGGATAACAGTTCCACAACCTTTAGTGGCGTCGTGAGCGGAACCGGTGGCCTCACCAAAACCGGCACCGGCACCTTGACCGTGAGCGGCAACAATACCTACACGGGCGCGACGACGATCAACGGCGGGACGCTACAACTGGGGGCCGCCAATCGCTTAGCGGATGCCACCGCGCTGACCGTGGGAGCCGGAGCGACCTTCAACCTGAACAACTTTGATGAGACGATTGGCTCCTTGGCCGGTTCCGGGAATGTGACCTTAGGAACCGGCACCCTGACCGCCGGTGGCAATAACAGTTCGACCACGTTCTCGGGTGTGGTGAGTGGAACCGGCGGGTTGACGAAAGCGGGCACGGGCACGCTGACCGTAAGTGGTAACAATACGTACACCGGCGCGACGACGATCAATGGCGGGACGCTGCAATTGGGGGCCGCCGGTCGCCTGGCGGATACGACCGCGCTAACAGTCGGAGCCGGGGCGACGTTCGATCTGAATAACTTTGACGAGACGGTTGGCTCCTTGGCGGGGGCCGGCAATGTGACGCTAGGCACGGGGACCTTAACCGCCGGTGGCGATAACAGCAGCACGACCTTCAGTGGGATAATTAGTGGGAGCGGCGGATTGACGAAAGCGGGCACGGGGACGCTGACCGTTTGGGCAACAATACCTACACGGGGGCGACGACAATCAACGGGGGCACGTTGCAATTGGGCGCCGCCAATCGGCTGGCCGATGCGACCGCGCTGACGGTGGGCGCCGGGGCGACCTTCAACTTGAACAACTTCGATGAGACGATTGGCTCCTTGGCCGGGGCCGGCAATGTGACCTTGGGGGCTGGAACACTGACAACGGGCGGGGATAACAGTTCCACAACCTTTAGTGGCGTCGTGAGCGGAACCGGTGGCCTCACCAAAACCGGCACCGGCACCTTGACCGTGAGCGGCAACAATACCTACACGGGCACGACGACGATCAACGGCGGGACGCTACAACTGGGGGCCGCCAATCGCTTAGCGGATGCCACCGCGCTGACCGTGGGAGCCGGAGCGACCTTCAACCTGAACAACTTTGATGAGACGATTGGCTCCTTGGCGGGCGCCGGCAATGTGATGCTAGGCACGGGGACCTTAACCGCCGGTGGCGATAACAGCAGCACGACCTTCAGTGGGATAATTAGTGGGAGCGGCGGATTGACGAAAGCGGGCACGGGGACGCTGACCGTGAGTGGCAACAATACCTACACGGGGGCGACGACAATCAACGGGGGCACGCTGCAATTGGGGGCAGCCGCTCGCCTGGCGGATGCCACCGCGCTGACGGTGGGCGCCGGGGCGACGTTCAACCTAAACAACTTTGATGAGACAATCGGGTCGCTGGCGGGGGCTGGGAATGTGACGCTAGGCACGGGAACCTTGACGGCGGGTGGTGATAACAGCAGCACGACCTTCAGTGGGATAATTAGTGGGAGCGGCGGATTGACGAAAGCGGGCACGGGGACGCTCACCCTTTCGGGCAACAATACCTACACGGGCACGACGACGATCAACGGCGGCACGCTGCAACTAGGGGCCGCTGCTCGCTTGGCGGATGCCACCGCGCTGACGGTGGGCGCCGGGGCGACCTTCAACTTAAACAACTTTGATGAGACGATTGGCTCCTTGGCGGGGGCTGGGAATGTGACGTTGGGAACCGGCACTCTGACGGCGGGGGGTGATAACAGCTCGACGACCTTCTCGGGCGTGGTGAGCGGAACCGGTGGCCTCACCAAAACCGGCACGGGGACGCTCACCCTTTCGGGCAACAATACGTATACCGGGGCGACAACGATCAACGGCGGCACGCTGCAACTAGGGGCCGCTGCTCGCTTGGCGGATGCCACCGCGCTGACGGTGGGCGCCGGGGCGACCTTCAACTTAAACAACTTTGATGAGACGATTGGCTCCTTGGCGGGGGCTGGGAATGTGACGTTGGGAACCGGCACCCTCACGGCGGGGGGTGATAACAGCTCGACGACCTTCTCGGGCGTGGTGAGCGGAACCGGTGGCCTCACCAAAACCGGCACGGGGACGCTCACCCTTTCGGGCAACAATACGTATACCGGGGCGACAACGATCAATGGCGGGACCTTGCAGCTGGGGGCCGCCAATCGGCTGGCGGATGCGACGGCTGTCACCGTGGGGGCCGGGGCGACCTTCAACTTGAATAACTTCGATGAGACGGTCGGCTCATTGGTTGGCCCCGGAAACGTGACGTTAGGAACCGGGACCTTGACGGCGGGGGGCGATAACAGTTCGACGACCTTCTCCGGCGTGGTCAGTGGCAGCGGCGGATTGACGAAAGCGGGCACGGGCACGCTGACCGTAAGTGGTAACAATACCTACACGGGGGCGACGACAATCAACGGGGGGACGTTGCAGCTGGGCGCGGCCAATCGGCTGGCCGATGCGACGGCGCTGACGGTGGGCGCGGGCGCGACGTTCAACCTAAACAACTTTGATGAGACGGTCGGCTCCTTGGCCGGGGCCGGCAATGTGACGTTGGGCACGGGGACCCTGACCGCCGGTGGGGATAACAGCTCGACGACGTTTAGTGGGGTCGTAAGCGGCAGCGGCGGGTTGACGAAAGCGGGCACGGGGACGCTCACCCTTTCGGGCAACAATACCTACACGGGCGCGACGACAATCAACGGCGGCACCCTGCAATTGGGTGCCGCTGGTCGCTTGGCGGATGCCACCGCGCTGACGGTGGGCGCCGGGGCGACGTTTGATCTGAATAACTTTGATGAGACGATTGGCTCCTTGGCGGGGGCTGGGAATGTGACGTTGGGAACCGGCACTCTGACGGCGGGGGGCGATAACAGTTCCACAACCTTTAGCGGCGTCGTGAGCGGCAGCGGTGGCCTCACCAAAGCTGGCACGGGGACGCTCACCCTTTCGGGCAACAATACCTACACGGGGGCGACGACGATCAACGGCGGGACCTTGCAACTGGGGGCGGCTGCTCGCTTGGCGGATGCCACCGCGCTGACGGTGGGCGCCGGGGCGACCTTCAACTTGAACAACTTTGATGAGACGATTGGCTCCTTGGCCGGCGCCGGGAATGTGACGCTAGGCACGGGCACCCTCACAGCCGGTGGGGATAACAGCAGCACGACCTTCTCCGGCGTGGTGAGCGGAACCGGTGGCCTCACCAAAACCGGCACGGGCACGCTCACACTCTCGGGGAACAATACCTATACGGGTGGAACCACTCTTCAAAGCGGTGGATTGGCTCTTAATGGAACCTTAGCGAGTGCGGTTGCAGTCAATGGCGGGACATTAAGCGGAACTGGAACAGTAACCGGAAATCTGAACAATACTGGTGGCACGGTGTCCCCTGGTCCAGGAATCGGTACCTTGACCGTGAATGGGAACTTCGTTCAAGGAGCTGGAGGGACCCTGGGAGTGGCCCTCAATGCTGCGGGTCAATCGGGCCTACTCAATGTCACGGGGACTTCTACGTTGAACGGTCTGGTCAATCTTCAACCTCAACCTGGGAACTACGTAGATGGCACCATCTATACGATTCTCTCGTCGGCTGGAGGAGTAACCGGCACGTTGAACTTGAATGCCGGCAATCTCTTGACGGCGGGATTAGTACTCAGACTGCTTCATGGTGCGACTGCTGTCCAAGTACAAATCAGCCAAAGCAGTTTCCAACGTCTCGTGACGAGTGGTTATGCCGCCATTGTCGCCAGGTACCTTGATAGTGTGAGAGACAGAGCAACCGGGGACACGAAAAATGTAATCAACCAGTTAGCGGTGTTGGATTCGACCAACATCGTAGGAGCACTGAATCAAGTCCATATCGAAGCCATGCAAACGTTGGCAGAGGTTAACGCGCTCGAAAATACCATCTATATGACCATGCTGTCCGAACGACTTCATCGGGTTGATCGGATTCGATACCTAGCCCCCCAGTCGGGGTTGTCGGGGAGGTCCAATAATCAGGCTTCCCTCCCTGGAACGCCAGGAGGGTATGGCAACCCCATTTACGTGAGTTTTTCTGAGCCGCTGGCCCAGCAATTGATTCAATACCAGGACCTTGCCCCTATGTCGGTGGATCAAGATGGGTATTCGGTCTGGATGAATGGATTTGGCCAATTGTATGACCAAGATACTGAGGTTACCTCAGGCGGGACGATCGGGCCACATACGGGGTATCGAGCGACAACCGGAGGCGTGAGTTTCGGTGTCGATTCACGCACCAATTCTAGGGTGATCGTTGGAACGGCTGTGGGCTTATCGGGTGGAGAAATCACCTTCAACGAAAACCGAGGAAAGATAGATGTATATGGCATTCGTGCCGATGTCTATGCCTCCACAGGGACTCCACAATACTTTGTGGAGGGATCGCTTGGGGTATAGGCTATCAACGAAGTGAACAACGGCGGAATATACAATTTACAGGTATCAACAGGCGAGCTGATTCTGAATTTGGGACCTATTCGTTGAATGGTACCGCAACGCTTGGTTATATTCATCAGATCGGTGGGTGGCATCTTAGCCCGGAATTACGGAATTTTTACTCCTACTTTCGGCAAGAAGGCTTCACCGAGCAGGGAGCGAGCGGACTTAACCTTACCGTACAACCAAGAAATCTTCATGTGTTACAAGTTCAGCCAGGCCTTCGTTTCGGTCCGGACTTTTCTTTTCAGTCTTTGGAATTGTCTCCGTCGGGATTCGCCGGGGTTCGTCATACCAACATGATCGCTGGATCGGATCTGACGCAAGGTCTCCCCGTCGGTGGAACCTTTACGCTCACCGACGTCAACCAAAACCGAACGCATTTCGTCCTCGGGGCTGGACTGGATATGATTTACCAAGATCGACTATCTATGGGATTGGATTACTATACTTATATGGGTAATGGGCTCACGAGTCATTACCTGGAGGGGAGTCTTCGCGCCATGTGGTAGGGTGTAGCTGGTGCGCGAAAAACGTCACCTTTCGGCTAACGGTGTTTGTGGTTGAGTAGAAGACAAGTACGAACGTGATTCATCTACGTCGTATCGTTACGTTGTGACTGCAGGATTGGAGGATGATTCTCCGCTTGGCTTCATGAGGCGTTCGATTGTTTCCTTCAAGGCGGCAAAGGAAGCCCCTTTGATCAAAAACTCTTTCAGCCCTTCTTGACGCAGTTCGCGTTCCAGGTCTTCGGTCCCAGCTCCCGTCAACATCACAACTGGGTGTTCAGGGTCCATGTTGTGGATTCGTTTGAAGACATCGATACCGCTTAAGTCGGGAAGTTCACAGTCCGTGATGGTCATATGAGGGCGTTCCTGTCGATAGGCCTTGATCGCCTCCTCGCCGTTCATAGCGAGGATCGGTGTGTGCCCTAGGTGTTTGACTACCCTCGCAACACTTTCACGTAATAAATCTTCATCGTCTACAACGAGGATGCGTCCCAAGGTAATCTCCTACAATACGTACCTACAGCAAGAATACCAAAAACCTCGATTTTGACAAGTCGGTGCCCGGTATGGTGATGGGATAAAACCTTCCCGTATAAAGAAGTAATAAAAACTCTAAATTTTCTCGGAAAAGTTGCCGTTTTTCGATGAGGTGGTAAAGTTTATCTATAGGAATTAACTCAAAAATTTCCTAATCTGGGTTGGGCTTTTCCCTCATCTGGCAAGGTGTTACTCCTTGCCGACCAAAGGGGGTTCTCATAACATGGCCACCAAAACAACAGTCAAAAATAGTTTGAAGAAAGGGCAGGTTTCGACTCATCGCAAAACCAAGGTCCATAAACTTCAGCGAGAAATTGAGGTGTGCAAACGAATAGGCGAAGCGTTATTTGAACCGATTACTCCTGAAGAACTGACGAGGGAAGCCCTGGAGACCGCTGTCCGAGAACTCGAAGCGGAGGCCGGATGTATTTTGCTGGCGAGATTTGAATTCAAGGAGTTGGCCTTTTACCATGCGATCGGCGACCATGCCCCTGCTGTTGGAACGGCCTTTCCTTGGGATAAGGGGCTTGCCGGTTCGGTGTTTCAAACGGGGAAGTGTGTGCTTGCGAACGATGCGAAGAAGGATTTACGGCATATGTCCAGCATCGATTCCACCACTGGTTTTTCCACAAGAGATCTCTTGGCTATCCCACTCAAACGAGGAAATGGTGGGTGCCTTGGAGTTCTGGAAATCATGAACAAGCGCCATGGGACTTTTACCAAAGATGACCTCAACCTTTTGTCAATTATATCGGCTTCCGTTGCCACCGCATTGGAGAGAGAACAGCTTTACAAAGATGCCAAACTTGCCGAGATGGGAAAATTAATCGGATTTATTAGTCACGATATCAGAAATCTTTTTATGCCTGCTTCCACCTGCATCGGGCTGTTAAAAGAGGAGTTGTCTCACTATGCACAGTCGTCTGCAACTGAGCCGATGACGGGAGATGTCAATTTTTATGACCAATGTACGGATCTCATTGAGATGGCAGAAGTCGCAATGTCCAGGTCTCATGATCGCTTAAAAGAGGTATCTGACTGCATTAATGGAATCATTCGTCCAGCCAATTTCCAGGACTGTTCGCTTGCTTGCTGTGTTGAAGAAGTGTTTGGCACTCTTCTCTGGTCCGCCAAGCAAAAGAACATCACCCTCACAGCACAAGGTCTTGATAGGTTGCCCATCATCCAGGCAGATTCTCGGCGGTTATTTAACGCGTTCTATAATCTTATCAATAATGCCATTCCCGAAGTTCCGTCAGGAGGATCTATTTCGATCATCGGAACCTTGAATGAACAACTCAAACAAGTGGAAATTTCTATAATCGATACCGGCAAGGGAATGCCGGAAGAAGTTCGGAAAAACCTGTTCACCCCACGAGCTCAAAGTCGTAAAGCTGGAGGAACGGGATTGGGTACCAAAATCATCCTCGATTCTATCGAACAACATGGGGGAACGATCACCGTCGAGAGCGAAGAGGGAAAGGGAAGTACATTTCACGTGTGCCTCCCGATAGATCCAGCGCATGTTTTTGACATTCAACATAAATAACCTTTCCCTCTTCCAGGACCTCCCGGCCCGATACGCCTTATTTGCGGAGAACGTCTTTTGTTTGAATTAAACAATCCTATGCAGGACCAACTTCAGCAGTTTCAGCGCCTCAGCGCCCTTCTCAATTCAAGTTTGAAACAAACGGATATTAGAAAGCGTGCGACCGAGGCGGTTGTGACCCTTCTGGATGCCGAAGTGGGTTCACTCATTCTTTTATATCATCCCACAGAAGAATTGTATTTTGATGTGGCATTGGGGGAAGCGGGAAACCGGATACAGGACTTTCGCCTTCAACTTGGTGAGGGCATTGCGGGGCATGTTGCCCAAACAGGGGAACCTGCGTTGGTTCATGACGTACAACATGATCCACGGTTTTCTCGGTACGCCGATGCCCGAAGCGGATTTGTGACACGCAATATGATCTGTGTGCCTGTGAGAGCCCGTGACAAGATTCTCGGAGTGCTCGAAGCTATCAATAAAAAAAGTCACGGGCGGTTTTCCAATGACGACTTACAAAATTGTGTTGCCTTAGGACACCAGGTTGGGATTGCTATCGACAATGCCCATTTGTATGAAGAAATCAGCAACATTTTTGAAGGGTTCATTTCAGCCTGTATGCAGGCCATTGAAAGTCGAGACCCGACGACGAGTGGGCATAGTTATCGGGTGGCCAAACTCACCTGCGGGCTTGCAGAGACTGTGGGTCAGATACATCGAGGACCCTATGCGGATTTGGTGTTCGATGAAAACCAAATGAAGGAAATCCGTTACGCTGCGATTTTACATGATTTCGGGAAAATTGGTGTCCACGAACATATCTTACTGAAGTCTCAAAAAATGCATCCTGGCGACCTTGCCAACCTCGTCGCACGTTTCGATTTCATCAAGCGGACCTTAGAAGTCGATATGCTCCAAAAAAAGGTCGAACTACTCTCGACTCGGAATTCCACCCAACTAACCGAAGACTTATCGGCTCTCGACTCCGGGTTGAAGGAACGGATCAAGCTAATTGACGATATCGTGACCTTCATACGGAAATGTAATCAGGCCGGTCCCTTAGCACCCCAGGATATGGTCCGGCTCACCGAGATCATGACGATGAATTACCGTTCATTCGAAGGGTCTCTGCCCTTTCTCACCGAGGAAGAAACGAAGACATTTGGTATTCCCTATGGCACGCTGACTGCCAATGAACGACATGAAATAGAAAATCATGTTGTTCACACTCACCAATTCCTCTCAAAGATTCCCTGGAGCGCCACTCTGAAAAATGTCCCAGCGTTTGCCTTGAGCCATCATGAATATTTAGACGGCTCAGGATATCCTTATCATCTGTCGGGAAATGACATTCCTGTTCAAACAAGGATGATGACCATTGCCGATATTTACGATGCACTGACAGCATCCGATCGACCCTATAAGTCTGTCCTGCCTTCAAGCCAGGCACTCGAGATCTTGGAGCAAAAGGTGGAAAAGGGTCAGCTAGACCCTGAACTTTTTAATATTTTTGTGGATAGAAAAGTCTATAAACTCATATAGACTGTCTTCAGACTCATCATCTGAATGGTCATGGTGACCACAATATTACAGGTGGGTTGGTTGTATCACCGCTATTGATGTGGCTTCAGTTCCTTCCTTCAACGTATCGTCGGTCCTCTGGCTATCGATGGTGTGGACTTCGATGGGTTTCTCTTTTCCCTTCACTCGTATCTGACCCAAGCTGCGAAAGCGTAGGGGTTTTCGAGGCATGGGAATCGTCGTTTTGTCGAACGCGATTGTTTCTTGTGCCGAGATACCTAAGACGGTATTGTTCGACACGACGACTTGACAGTCAAATTCCCTTGTTGCCTTTTCGAGTCTGGCTGCCAAGTTCACATGATCTCCAATCATCGTGTAGTCCATTTTCTTACCCGGTGCTCCGATATTGCCTACCAGAGCCGATCCGGAGTTGATTCCTATGCCGTGATTCAGGACCACCCTGCCCTCCTCTCTCCACTTTGCTTGCAAGTCATGGAGGCGTTGACACATGTGCACCGCACATTGTACGGCCAGTTCTGCATGGTTGGGTTGCGGTAGCGGCGCACCCCAAAACACCACGATTTCATCACCCACAAACTTGTCGAGGGTTCCGTGAAACTGAAACACGACCTCAGTCATGGCACCTAAGTATTCATTCAATTGGGTCACCACCTCCTCAGCAGAATGTTGTTCGCTCAACGCTGTAAATTGAACGATATCTGCAAAGAGCATGGTCAATTCCTTTCGCTGTCCACCCAAGGCCAACTTTTCGGGATGTCGTATGAGTTCATCGACGATGGAAGGACTGACATAGCTGGAAAACATGGCTCGAATATCCCTGGCTTGTTTTTCTTTATCAATATAATTGACGACGGTGTGGCCTATGAACACCATGACAATGGTGAGGAATGGAGTCAATATCGGAACCCACATGCCATGTGCCGTAAAAAGGTAGACAGTCGTTCCTGCATAGAGGAGAAATATGCCTACGGCGAGGAACGTTCCGGCGATCGCCCCAATCATGTTCAGCGCGTACGCAAGCCCAAGTCCAACAAACAAAATCGTGAGGATTTCAAGAGGACCAGACCACAGATTTTTCTGTATAAAATTCTGGCGGATAATGTTTTCAACGACCATGGCATTTTTTTCGACTCCTGGTACGTTGGCAGAAAAGGGTGTTGCGAGCTGATCGTAGGTGGCGAGGGCGGTGGTGCCAATTAAAACAGCTTTTCCTTTAAACATGTCGGGAGGGATCCGATTTTGAATGACATCGGCGGCGGAGATTTGTTGAATGCTGCCCTCGGGCCCTGCATAATTAATGATCAGACGAGCTTTTTGATCGAGGGGAATGTGAATATCACCGAGCTGCACACCCACGCCGAGGGTCAATGACATCTCGTCCCTGGGCAGGTCCAGAAAAGTCCGGGCGACTTCAAGAGCCAGTGAAGGGTAATACCCGTCCCCGAACCGCAGCACCATGTAGTCATATCTCGTCACTCCATCAGGGTCAGGAATGCTGTAGACATGTCCCATGGCATGAGCGTGTTTCATAAAAGGTAGAAGCGGAGTGATCGCGTCGGTAGCTTGAAATGGTTCGAGAACTTCGCCGGTCTTCGCCTGTTTGATACGTCGGAATTCGCTTCTATGGAGATAATCAATTCCTTGTGCAACAGATGGAACCGATCCTCGCTTGCCAGGTGTGTTGGGAACCATGAGGGCCACCGGCAACACGACATTATCCATTTCCGATAAGCTGTGTAACAGTTGTTCATCCGCTGACGGGCTTTCAGGCTCGGAGTACAGGATATCGATACCAATGACCTTTGGCTGTCCTTTTGAAATGGCAGACAGTAATTTCGATTGTTGTGTCCGGGACCAGGGCCAGCGCCCCAGCTCTTCCAAGCTCCGGTCGTCAATGACGACCAGCACCACCTTTTGACTCACGGGTCGGATACCCCTCACCTTAAATTGGAAATCAAGAAAGGTATTCTCAAGTCGAGTGAGAAAGTCAGGACCGGTCCAAGCAAGGAGGAGAACAGCGATGGTTACCACTGTGCCTATATGGCGCTTCACAAAAGGAAACATGCTTGATTGGGTTCTTTGAAATTCAGCCATGCATGAATGACCGTTTTATAAGGTCAGGGAATGGGGATAGGAGGTGTTACGAAACATATTTATCGGATGATCATGATGAATCGGTAAGGATATTCACAACGTCTACGGGGCGACCATGATGCTCAGGATAGTCCTTTGCGTTAGGGCAATGGAAGCCCCAACCCTGAACCATTTGTTGCACCGGATATCACAGCCGGAGGCGTTACGGGAACTGTAGGAACGGAAACTCCTGAGGTGACGGCGCCTACAACACCTCCTTGGCCTATCGATGTGCTTGGAACTCCAGATTGGGCTTGCATGTCACTCAAACGTGGAATTGATTTCTTTTGACCTCCCACCACAGACCCGGAAAGCGGTCCTTCGTTGAGTGATCCCGAGATATTTTCCGGAATGGCACGGTGCAATGCATGAACAATCTGTTGAGGAAGTTCAAATAGGGGCGAATCATTCAAAATCGTGCCAGTGATTGCGCTCGTCACCGTGGTGAGAACTCCACTCGGATTGTCGGTGAGAGCCACGGCAGAATCCCCTACTGCGGAACCGGTTCCGTAGGGAACCGGTTGGGTTGGTGACTCTCCGGGTTTGGCCAGCGAATATTCACCGGGGTCAAGCGTCACGGTTTTGCCCTCCGACGTGAAATCCACTCTGCCCGCATCCCCGATATTGACCGCGCCGGTTACATCGTCTTCCATCCAGACGACAAAGTAGGTTCCCCGAGCCGCGGCTACCGCCGTGGGTGTGTGGATCTCGAACTTGGAACCCGATCCAGTAAAGACTTTTCCGACCAAGGCGCGGAGTTTTCCCATAAATAATCTGGCCACCACACGGCGGAGATTTTGGTCTGGGTTATACATGTGTTCGGTAATTTCAACAAGGCTATTTTCACCGACGGTCAAAATGCTGTCATCGTCCAAAAATGCCTTCGTTCGAGATTTGTGCTGTGTTTCGATGGTGTCATGGAACAGAACTTGATCGTGAATGCTCACGGGGAATACGCGGGGGGAATCGGGATGAATGACAGTGACCTCACCCTTTACTCCCGTAAATCGTCCTATCTTTTCTCCAGACATGTCCTGAGCCAGAGCGCCCGACGCATGAAGGACAAGAAAAATAGTCGCGATGGTTGTCAGTTGTATGGTTCGAACGTTCATGATCCACCCCTCTGCGATTCCTTGAGACTCGATCTACCCTAACATGGACTCACTGAACACCATAATTAATAAGCATAATGGGTACCAATGGATGCTCAGTGCGTAGTAAAATTTTCTCCATTTTCGCAAGAGGTTACATATCAACGAATATAAAAAATTAATAAATACTTCTCGCGTCAGGAACAGAAAATGATCTACTTCGTGCCAATTATTGTCCCAACGGTATTTGCGGGAGGATTCCTGTCCCGTGACGTAAAAACCGTTTTCGCATTGGATGTACAGAAAAAAAAAGACCGAAGAAGCAGGCATTCCTTTAAAACGTGCTGTTCAGAGTCAAGGAAAAAATACTGCGTTCGTAGTCAAACACAGCAATATTCGACCTGTTTCTCGTGAAGTTATATTCGACAGCCAGAGAAAAATGCTCTCCAAACTTTCTGCTGAGGGTTTCGGTAATAAAAAAGACATCGTCTTGCCGCTTGGTCGTTCCCGTTGGAGAAAAAGAACTTGGGTTATCATAGTTCTGTCGGTAATAATCTAATGCAACGTTGAAATTCAACTGGAACGGGAGCGGAACCGCCAGCGCTGAAGACAGTCGATGGGCCTGGTATGACCAATCCGCAGCGGTTTGTATCCCAGGGGTCGCCATCGCGAGCGAACCACCGCCGGTAATGTCGGTATCATAGGAATAGCCGAGTCGTAGGTTTCCTTTTCCATTTGCAAAAAAAAGATATTGTGATATGCCGGCTAACCAATTCTTCCCATCTCGAGTTGAGTTCCTGAGAAATCGGCCGTCTCTAAAATCTTTGTTTTGATACCTGAAGAGGAATTGGGTAAATGCGGTTTCGCTAAGGGAAAACGTCACAGTTGGGAGCAGGGCATGAGCTGCCAAAAAGGGAGATCTCCCTACTTCAACATAATCGAAGCCATAGTGGAAACGTAGTTCTGCCGGACCCCATTGGTGCTGCAGGTATATGGCAGGAGAATGATTTTGAAGATCAAAAGCACTGAGCGTCCTATGAAAACTTTGATAAAACCCATAGTTCAGACCCATGGTCCAATCATCGGTCTGGATTGGACGAAATTCTCCTCTCACCTGGAATACGGAACGGAAGTCATCTTTGTCGGAAATACCTGACTGGCCGCCAGGTGGTTGAATGCCAAGCGGTAGAAGGACCACGTTACTATCATATTGTCCACTCAGACTGACATTCACATCCCATCGATTGCGAACCGGGATGTCCACACCTCCTTGTCCCAAATATTCTTTAGCCGAACGAGCCAGTTCTTCGTCTAGTTCTCCTGCCAAGATTGCGGACTCGAATTCTTTTTGGGCTTTCTCCAGCTCGCCGAGTCGATAGTAAGCTACCCCAGTATAGTAACGAGCCGATGCAGTGAGGTCTGGACTGAGAGTCATCGCCCGTGAAAAGAAGTCTATCGATTGATCAAAATGGTGGAGTTTGTAAGAGGCAAGACCTTGAAAATAAAAAACCAGTGGATCGTCACGAATTAATTGTTCCGCCTGGCTTAAGCTATCCAGTGCAGGAACAAATTGATTGAGATTGTATTGAGCAATTCCCAAAGACAGGAAAACTTTGCCATTCGTGGGATAGGCAGCGGCGAGTCGATGGAACATCTTTTCCGCTTGTTCATATTTGTCGAGACGTAGCCATGTCTGTCCGAGAAAGTCGCTGGCCTTATGATCTCCAGGTTTGGCCTGCAAGGCTCGTTCGAAAAGACGTTCTGCTTTCTCATAATGGCCTTGACCGAACTCAAGGAGACCTTTTGAATAACTCAGGTCATAAGTTTCGATATCTACGACAGATTGCGCTTCAGCTTGAGACAGTAGGAAAAACGAGAGGTGAGCCGCAATCACCATTGTGGCTATTGCGGTGTATATGAGGCCCTTGAAGCTGTTCCGAGTTGTTCGACTGGCAACAACGAAAGAAAAGAGATGGTGTGTGTGTCTAAGCACTTCGCGTACAATAAGAAGTTCGGGTGTTGGTTTACTGGGGACATGTTTGGGTATTGCACTAAAAAGCCTAACAAATGCAAGTCATAAGTCAACAAATCGTGAAAGTTTGAACATTGGGGTATAGTCCGAGCGGTGTTGTGTATGAAAGGAGAAAAGAGGACACGTTTGTTTTGGTGCACACACCTTGAACGATTTATGGTACAAGGGAGCTCGTTATTTTTGTGGAGGGTCGGTTGATGAAAAAAATAAGATGGTTTGAGTGGATTGTTGTGATCTCGCTCTTGTCCATGCTGGGAATGGACCATGTTCTGGCAGACGATCGCCAGAAACCGATAGATGCGCTAGACCGTATCCAAAAAACAGGAGAACTGCGAATAGGGGTGTCCCTGTTTACTCCATGGACCATGAAGAATAAACGGGGTGAATTGAGCGGGTTTGAGATAGATGTGGCCAAACAATTAGCGAAAGATATGGGGGTGAAACCGGTCTTTCAGGTATTTGATTGGAAGAATATTCTGCCCGCGCTCTTGAAACAACGGATCGACATTATTGTTGCTGGCATGGTTGTCACTCCGCAACGTGCTCTCAAGGTTAATTTTAGCCAACCCTACGCCAGCTCCGGAATTGGAATGGCCACCAACATACAACTCACGAAAAACTTTACAGGGCTCGCCGATCTCAATCGCCCTCTTGTCAAAGTGGCATGTATTGCCGGAACGGTTTCGGAAAGTCTCGTTCGACGAATTTTTCCCAAGGCCACCGTTCAAATTTTCCAAAAAAGTCAGGAAGCAATCCAGGCACTCACGTCAGGTAAGGTTCATGCCTATGTTGAGTCCAATCCACTTCCAACCTTTGTGGCTCTTGAGCATCCTGATACAGTCGATAAACCCTTGTCCAAGCCACTGATTTCAACCAAGGCGGCCTTTGCGGTGAATAAAGGCCAAGCAGATTTTATAAATTTTCTCAACGCGTGGATTACGGCAAAAGAGGCTGATGCGTGGCTCGCCTCGGCCCATGAGTATTGGTTTCAATCACTAAAATGGCGGTCTGGAGTTTCCAAGGAATAAAACATGAATTCAATTCTCCTAGACGAATCACAAGAGCGGCCGATAGGACCGTTGTGGTTGTGTGCGCTCTTGTTCCCTCTGCTTCTCGGGGCTGGTCTTTGGGAACAGTCACGACAAGGACCCGTGTTGCCCCTAAAGGAGAACTATCGGACACCCTTACCGGACATCATTATGAAAAAATCCGGCGCATGGCGAGGATCGACAACTGAAGATATGAATTGGAGAAAACCAGAAATCGCCAATCGCGATTGGCGCTCGCCATCTCGGGAGACTGCTGTTCAAGGTCCTCAAAGAAGTCGGCACATGAACGTGTTACCCAAATACCAGGCTGAAAAAGATATTCATTACGACTACACGCGAAAGGAACAAAAGGATTACATCAAGGCCTTTGAATTTAATTTTTAACCATGTCCCCCTTGGAACGTATTCACAAGACGTTAATACTTGTGTGCATTTTTAGGTTTAGGCTTTTCAAGACTTCTCTAAAACCAGAGACCAGCGGTTTTACCACAAGTTGACGCGTCCACCTCTGATCGTGAGGACCCTGCTCATCTTTGAGTCCTTCTCAAAACTTTCCTCTTTTCTCCAACTGGTCTTAAAACTTTTTATTGGCATGGTGGTGTTGGGTTCGGCCATTGGAAAGTCTCTAGACTTTTCTGGATTTATCGATGTGCTAAGGACCTATCAGGTTTTTCATGAGGCGGCCCTGTGGCCTGTTGCCGTGATCGTCACAGCTGTTGAGCTTGGTTTGGGAATATGGCTGCTGTCCGGGTGGCTGCTTCAAACCAGTGCCCTTGTGACCGCGGGATTGAATGGCCTCTATGCAGTCTGGATGACCGTGACCCTTTTCCGCGGCTTGGAGTTAGACAATTGCGGATGTTTTGGTGTGTACTTTGCCAGACCCCTGACGTGGATATCCCCTCTCGAGGATCTCGTCATGGCTGGCCTGTGTATCTGGTTAAGCAGACTGGCGAGTGATTCATAAAAATCTTAGAGGCAATGAAGAAATCCTGGACGAAAGTTCATCAAAAAATGACACACAAAGCTGTTCGACTTCGACTCAACCAAGAAGCTGATCATCGACATGCTCAGGTGTCGCAACGATTTTTTAAGACTGGTCCAGGCGAGTATGGAAGCGGAGATCGGTTTATCGGTGTAGTCGTTCCGAAGGTCCGGCAAGTGGCGAAAGTATTTGAATCCCTTCCCCTCACAATTGTTAAAAAATTACTTCGATCCCCCATCCATGAAGAACGCCAGCTTGCTCTTTTTATTCTGGTCCTGAAATTTCAGAAAGCAGATGAAAAGGAAAGATCGACTCTGTTCAAGTTCTACGTAGAACATCTCCGTTTCGTGAACAATTGGGACTTAGTAGACGGATCAGCGCCCTATATTGTAGGACCCTACTTGCATAAGAAGAAAAGAACGCTCTTGTTTGATCTTGCGCGATCAAACAATCTATGGAGACGCCGGATAGCGATTCTTGCCACGTTGTATTTCATCAAGCAAGGAGATTTCCAAGATACATTGAAATTGGCCAAAATCTTACTCACGGATAAAGAAGACTTAATCCACAAGGCAGTCGGTTGGATGTTACGGGAAGTGGGAAAAAAGGACCTTGCTGTCGAGGAAGACTTTCTCCAGAAACATTGTCGCAAGATGCCACGGACGATGCTCCGCTACGCGATTGAACGGTTCCCGGAGGGTAAAAGAAGCAGGTATTTAAATACCGGAGATTTAAGGAGCTGTCCCTACTAGGTTTGAATAACTACTCTTTCTCACTTGACCAAAGTAATTGACCAATATACATTATCATCCAATGAAAAACAGGAGTGTTAAAGAAGAACAATTAATTGATTCACGTGCTATTCCTACCTATGGTGTGACTGAAGCAGCCCATTATTTACGAATTCCTCGTACCACAATCCGTGACTGGGTAACGGGTCGTTATTATTCGGGAAGAGATGGACAGCGTTTCTCGAAGCCCATCATCCAAGTTCCTGATTCAAAGGTTAGGCTTCTGTCGTTTATGAATCTGATTGAAATCCATGTATTGGACGCAATTCGTCGAAAACATGAAGTGCCACTCGACAATGTGAGAAAGGCCGTTCGGTATCTTAGGAAGGAGTTTCCCTCTAAGCACCCTCTTGCTGATCAAGAATTTGAAACAGATGGGATAAATCTTTTTATCAAAAAATTTAGCCAGCTGATTAATATTTCTCAGTCAGGGCAGGTCTCAATGCGAGAGGTGCTTGAGGCTCATTTGCATCGTATAGAAAGAGATTTATCCGGTATCCCTATAAAGCTCTATCCTTTCATTAGAAAACGAGACGTTTACGAATTTTCGGAAGAGCCAAAATCTGTCGTAATCGACCCACAAGTTTCATTTGGTCGACCTGTCTTAGCCAACACAGGTATTCCAACTGCCGTAATTGCAGAACGATACAAGGCTGGGGAGTCGATCGACGAATTGGCAAATGACTATGGACGGACCCGGCTCGAAATCGAAGAAGCCATCAGGTGCGAGCTCTGGCCAGAAGCAGCCTGATCCTCCCATCTTTTTCCTGGACCGTTCTCTTGGAAGAAATCGAATAGCTATAGCACTTCGTGAATCTGGAATAACTGTACACGTCCATGACGATCACTTCCCAGCTAACGCGAAAGATGAAGAGTGGCTGACCCAAGTTGGAAAATGGGGATGGGTTGTTCTGACAAAAGATCGACGGATTAGATACCGAAATGTAGAGCGAATGGCATTAATGAAGGCTGGCGTAGCTGCCTTTATCCTTACATCTGGTGATCTTCACGGGAAGGAGATGGCACAAATCTTTGTTGAAGCACTTCCTCGGATTCATCGATATCTAAAAAAACAAAAAAGGCCCTTTATTGCAAGTGTTTCAAGAAGCAGTTCAATTTCATTACTATTTAAATAAAATAAGCATGTTTGTGAATTCCTTTCTTTCAACAATTTTGCTGATGGAGAAAATGGGGAAGGTTGTTGGTTGCTGGCCTTCTCCACCACAATCAAAGACTCAGAATGTAGTGATTTAACAGTTTGAAAATTTGATTTACCATTTTACTCTTACCAGAGCATTTCCCTATGGTTTGCAATTCATAGATTAAGGTTTAGGGTCAGAAGTAATGGAATTGATCCTTCATCGGCGCTGTTCATGGCTTCAGTAAAGTGATAGTGGTTTGCAGGAGTGTTAGCTTCTTCCTCCGTGAGTTCACTAAGGCCAAGGCATATTTCTCCGAAATCCCTAAGGCCTGCTCGATTTCCCATAATTTCTATTTCACCATCCTTATAGCTGACCATCAGTTTTTCAATCTCGGCCATCTTTCGACCTCCTAGGAAGTTTAAACGCAGTTAAGTTTTAGAATAACTTTGTTCCTTCAGCAGGTTATTACTAGTAAATGGTTCTTTCCCATCAGTTTGGTAAATCGATGTCCAGAGCCAATTTGAGACCTCTTGACCTTTTAATTGAAGAGGACTAGTCTAACCTTACCGCATCAAAGAGCTTTGGACCTGGTCGCGGCGCGCCCGGCTGAACGGTTCCCGGCTCACTTCACAAGGGAGGGAGGTGCCTTATGGATGACCTGACTCCACCTGACCATTCAGCCCCGCCAAACAGAGGGCGGGATATTCGTCGATCATGCTAGCTGGTTTTTCATCGGCATTGCCATCGGGCAAAGGAATACTCTTTTCCCATAACTTGGCCGCGGAGAAAAACACACAGTCGGCATGAGGAACCAAAGTGCCTGGGATCAACCGGTTATCCCTCGACGAATATCCTGTAAACCCTTACTTGTGCGGGTCGTGCCATATCACAATTGAAAAACATGAAAACGTTTCGGCGTCCTAAGCGCCATGGAAGGGCCTTTCTCTGCAGGGGAAGGCCCTTTTTATTATGTATTCTTTCCTTTCCCTCATTCGCTCTCTTTAATTTTCCGCTTCTTGTTTTTGTGCCAGAGTGGGAGAATCGGGTAGGGATGGCGTGGTGAATTTAAAGTAAAAGGGATTGGTCACTCGATCGAGGGTCGTTGGGGCATAGGCATTTCTGTTTTGTGTTACCGCCCAAGGCGTCACCCTTCGATGACCATTTAAGTCGAAGCGGGCACGCACTGTCCAAAAATAGGTGGTGGATGCTTGTAGGGGAGTTTCAATGTGGTGATGCGGGGTTCGTAGTCCTTGTCGTTCATACACCAGATCCAACGGCAAGTCATTGGAGTCTGCCCGCCAAACCTTCACATCATATCGAATTTCTTGATCGCCAGGCTTTTCAAAATTTGACCGTGCTTCATTCGATGGCACGTACGGTTTCCACCGCAATTTCGGTTGGAGCGAGCTGGTTATCATGGTGGTGCGATGCTGTTTTTTGGGGCCCCATTCTGAATCACGTGTTGGGAAGTAGAAAACAAGAAACACTTCCTCGGTCATTCGTTCTGCAATTTTTGCATAGCAGTTCTTCAGTTCCCGATCGAACGGGATTCCGCCTTTTGATTTCCACTCTGCCAATGTTTGTTTCCCAGCCCGGCAGGTAAAGACTCGATTGTCGAATAGGGTCCCATCCGAAGTCTCTCTCAAGGTGGACCGTACCGACATGTCGACTGCAATGACGGGGTTGTACTCCTCGGCGGCCGTAAATACGACCTGTTCCAATTGAACGGTCATAATCGTGTCTATTCCCTTTTTTGCAGCTGGACGGAGGTCTACCATATGATCTGCATTTGATGGTCGGAAACTCTCTAGTCCGATGATGTTGGGAAATTCGATTTGCTGTCCTGCTTCTAAAACCTGGTTACGCAGGTGCACTTGCGTGATGGGGTTTTGAACAAGTGCGGTGACAATTTTCTCTGCATCCTGGCGGGAAGTCATGGGAATATCTGGCGACCGTTCCTGTAACCCTCCTACCGCTGCGCCTCCAACGGTTGAAGCGACAAAGAGTCCTCCCGCCACAATCAAGATGGGTGGAAACACAAGGCCAAAGGGCAGAAGAGCCATGGCTCCTGTGGTCCCAACAGCCCCACCTGCAAGGGCTCCTTCCTCCGCGCCTGCTCCCACCCCCGATTCTGACTCTTGTGCGTAGGTTTGAATATGGACAGTGGGTTGAAATGCCGCTGCCACGACTCCTACTGTTTTAAGTTGTTGGCGCATGGCTTCAGAAAGGGGGGCTGGACGAGCGGGTAGCACAGTCTTCTGATGTCCGCATCCCATTTGAGATACGACATAGCTGAAAACGATCAAGACGATCAGAAGTTTTTTCAAATGGGTCAAACCGATCACGTTTATTGTTCTGCTTTCTGAGAAGCTTGTTGTCAGGTTTCATCTCAGAATAGGATAGGGTCTGATAAAAATCGAATAGATCCGGTTTTGTTGCCCTCCTCTCCTTTTCACGTTTTTCACTTCGACCCACCACATGCCGTAGATTTCATCGGGGAGGCCCTCTCGTTGATTCGTATAACTAACTGAAATACAACACAAAAATTTTGAGTTTGAGAGGAGGGGGCTGCCCCATCAAAAGGGTGGTTTCTTTAGGCTGCAATGTTCAGGAAAGTAGAGTGGACACCAGAAAATTTACCCAACTGCTCCCACAAGCGGTTTTTTCGATTTCAGGAATTCAAGTATGAACATTTTTTCCACGTCCGCGCATCCCAATAAATCTCTTTCTCACTCCAAGATGTCATGGGTAGGATCCGGCCTGTTTTTTACCATTGCGGTAGGAATGTTCATCACGGGTGGTTTAATGGATTCGCTGCTGGGAGCGACCTCGGCGACCAGCGCACTTCCAGACTTTGGTCTTGCCGGACTCCTGAAAATAACCTGTTCGGTCTTCAGTGCCTTGTTTTTTATTGAGGGGCTGGTGTTGATTAAATATCGTGCCGAACCGGTATTTGGACATAGTACTCACCAGGAAAAACTCATCCCGGATGCTGAAGGATGGGGGGCCGTGGGAATCATGACGGTCTCGCTTTTTGAAAGTGCGAAGAAGCCCATTAAATTATTAACGCTCAAAGAGTTTCTTATCTGGATGGTCCTGACCCTGTCTGCTACCTTTTCTCTCTTCCTATTGAGCGTTCCCTGGTTGTTTAGTTTTCTTGGTCAGGAAGATGGATTTATCGAACGTCTCTCGGTTTGGTTGTGGTTTCTGTCTTGCGGCATTCTCCTGTACGTACTCTACCGCTTCCTGCGTGCTTCCGTCGGACAACGAAAAGGGTACCTCCTAGGGTTACTCACCTTGGTGGTGACGTTTTTCTCGATTGGAATGGGCAAATTATCCTGGCTGCAGGATTTTTTTTCTGTCAGGTCTGCCGAGGCTTTTCCAGGACAGATCCAAGAGACCCTCGACCTTCTGCAGGCGGCTTCCCCCGCCTCCTTCAGTCTCTTTCATCTCATGGTCTTTGTCTTTCTCATCATCCTACCCTTCGTGCATGATCAGACCACTTTCTTGAAACGCTCGGAGACGATTTCCTTTTTCGTCCCGAGCCGATTCATTTTGTTGGTCAGTGCGATCATGGTGGCTTATAGTTATGAACAGTGGAATCTTCTCGGCACCCAATGGGGATTTTTTGCGACGCTGTTTATCCTCTTATTCTTTGCCTGGTCCTATTCCTCCTCACCTGAACGTCTGTCCCTACCGCTCGTTCTTTTGGGATTTCTTATTACCACGCAATCGATATTGCTTATGAATGGAGAAAACCTGACTCATGTAGGTGTGGTGTCCAACTACAAAGAGTTTTTTATTCCACTCGCATTTTTGTTGTATTCCTTTGAAGTGCTTCAAAAAACCGGCATGGTCTGTCATGTTCCAGAGCGATTCAAGGCGTCCTAATGGGACCATCGCCTGACTATCACACCAATATTTTGGCCTAGTTCGGCGTCACACCACCCTGAAGTTTACACCTGTCAATTTTTCCTCATGAGGATGCCTTCCGTGATTGCTCCTTTCTCTAGCTTCGCTTTATAATTCCTTCTTCTCCACGTACCAAATTTGCAGGTTCTTAGCTTTTCGTCTCTTTGCTTAGGGAGGTTGTTATGGGATTAGCGGATAATAAATGTGTCCCCTGTCGCGGCGGAGTTCCCCCTCTGGAGTCTGCTCGTATACAAGAATTACTGAAGGAATTAGGTGCCGGATGGCAACTCAATCCAGCAGGTCATATCGAACGATTGTATACCTTCAAGGACTTTGCACAGGCCCTGGATTTCGTCAACAAAGTCGGTCAGGTGGCGGAAGCAGAAGGGCACCATCCGGATCTCTATCTGGCTTGGGGAAAATGCAAGGTCGAGTTATGGACGCACAAGATCAACGGCCTCACCGACAGTGATTTTTATATGGCCGCCAAATCAGACCGAGAGTTTGAATCGTTTCGAGGAGCCTCCTAACTCTAGAAACCTACGACTCAACAGAACTCACCAAATAGTCGAAGGCATTGGGAAAGCTCTTTCTGGCAACATATGTTATCTGTATTAGTTTTAGGTGGTACCGGACAGCTTGGGTCCAATCTCGTCCGAGCCTTGCTAAACGAGGGTCATCAGGTTCGAGTGCTCGTTCGTTCCTCCAGCCATCTTCGCACCTTAACAGATCTTCCTGTAGAAATCGTTCAGGGAAATCTTCAAGATTCAACCTCTCTGCTTAATGCATGTCGTGGCTGCTCGACCGTGTATCATGCCGCAGGTTTTTACCCCACTTCATTGACGTTAGTTCAGGATGCTGTTCAACAGGCCCTTCTCGAAACTAACTATGTTTTGGATGCAGTGCAGCGCACTTCGGTTGAGCGGTTGGTTTTTGCCAGTAGCTTGACGACGATTGGATTTCCTCAGCAGCCTGGGCAGTTAGCTGATGAAACCTGTTCCTTCTCTTCGTTGTATCCTCGGAACTCCTATCTCATGGCGAAAACAGTGATGGAAGAACGGATTCTTGATGCGGCACGTTCAGGAGTCCCAGCCGTGGTCGTCAATCCAACCGTCTTTTTTGGCCCCTTTGATAGTCAACCGACGAGCGGCACACAAATTCTCATGGTGGCCAAAGGATTGATGTCAGGCTATGTTCAAGGTGACGTGAATGTAATCGATGTTCGGGACGTGGCTGTCGGCATGATTCGCGCCGCGGAACGTGGTCGTGTTGGTGAGCGGTACATCTTAGGTCATTGGAATACGACGCAACAAGAACTCAATCAGCTCATTGCACGGCTGGCGGGAGTTTCAGCTCCATGGATGCGGCTACCTTTTTTCCTTGCCCGCTGGGGGACCAAATTTGGTGACTGGACATTTCGAATGTTGAACAAACCGTCTCCTGTTCCAAGTTTTTTCATAGAAATGCTACCGCATTTACAACAATATGACTGTTCTAAGGCTATTCGGGAGCTTGATTTGCCTCAAAGTCCGATCGAGCCTGCTATCACGGACGCCCTAACGTGGTTTCGACAGCATGGATATCTGGCCTCCTGAAGGGGTCTGTTGAAACAAGCTGCCAGCGGCGTTCTTCCCATGTTTCCGTGCTCACGTACTAGCGGTACGCTCTGCGCGCAAACATGGCAGCGGCCTTGCTGGACAACTTGGTTGAACTGACCCAAAGCTTCTAGCATATGACGTGTCTGTCAGCCCTTTGGCTTTTGGCAAATATTATTCTTCAATACTTCCTGGTGGGCTTGGGGTCGAGGCATTCGCAGTGATCCGTGTTACATTGAAAGTTTTTCTGCGACGTTTCGCATTTGAATGCCATGGATTAGCGAGGCACCTCCCCTGATGGCGCAGGATACATGAACGGCTTCGGTCATTTCTTCCACGTTCGATCCCTTTTCGAGACAGTCTTGGGTATAAGAATCAATGCAGTAAGGACATTGCACGGCATGGGCGACCCCGAGGGCAATCAACGCCTTTTCTCGTTCGGTTAAGGCTCCTTCCGCAAAGACAGCCTGATAATATCCATTAAATTTTTCCCAGAGTTCTTTATTTCCCTTGCCCATCTCAGCGAACTTTCCCAGATCATGTCGATGGTAGTAGTTGTCCATGATGCACCTCCTTGGAATCTCAAGAACGGAAATAACCTTTCACAAAAATATGGCTCGTGTAGTTATAGGGACATGCGTGAATGGAAGCAAGAAAGGATGCGCCAGATCTTCAAATCATTATATGGCGCTGTTCGCTTTTCTACCACGTAGAAAGGATCTGTTCAGACAGTGGACGGAGGAAGGAGAGGCGTTAGACATTTCCCGGGGGATCAGGTTCGACCTCTGATAAAATTTTGGAAAAACAGGTTCCGACAATTCCAGTAACTTGTCCCATTAGATCATTAACTTCTTTCCATTCATTTTCAGGTAAGTCATGTTTCAATTGAGGGTGAATCGCCCATTGCGCTTGGACCTGTTGCCCTTCTCGCGTCACCATGACTCGCAAAAGCTCAACATCCTTCACCGCTTCTTGTTGCGTCGTTTTTGCGCTGCCGGTCTGTTCTTCGGGTGGAATGTGACTTCCCATGGTCTTTGGTCCTTCCGGTCGTTAATACGAAGGGGCATCATACCCCAAGTTTCTCTGGGCTGTATACCGGAGGGATAGGAAAAACCTTCCACGTTTCCCTAGGAGGAATGCCTCTTATCAAAATGGGAAGACCCTAGGTAGGAAAATTTAGATAAATTCCATATAAACAAGAGGTTACATCCATAGGTCCTGTCACCTGGTAGCCTGCGCAAAACCTTGATTGAATTGACTTTTTATCGAAAAGAACATTAATATCAATTAATAGAATATTTATTCATTTTTCTAAATATTTCTCGATATAGAGATGGATACATGAGCCCTACAAGCCAACGGACGTTGCGTAAATCACGTGAGCAGGAGTGGCGGCGTCTCGACATTCTGAATGCCGCTGAGCGTCTTTTTTCAGAGAATGGATTTTTTAAAACCAGCATGGCAGAGATTGCGGAATCTTCGGAATTTGCCATCGGAACGGTCTATCAATTTTTTAAAAGCAAAGACGAAATCTACATTTCATTGATCGAAAACAAAATGGAAGATTATGCCGAGCTCATGCAAACTCGGCTTGCGGAGGTTACATCGTCATCTGAAAAGCTTCAGGCCGTGATTCGAACGAAACTAGAATATTTTGAACAAAATCGGAACTTTTTTAGGATCTATGTTTCCGAGTGGGCCGGGTTTGAGTGGACCGTGAAGAGCGCCTTGGGGGAAGGCTGTTGGAAACGATATCAGGAGCAGTTGGATCTCGTGGAAGACATTTTACACCGCGGAATCCAAACGGGAGAGTTCCGACAAGTTAATCCAAAAGAAGCCGCCTTTGCCCTTCATGGGATGCTCAACTCCACCATTTACCTTTGGATTCTCCAACCAACTCCGTCGGAATCATTGCGGTCGAAAAGTTCCTCTCTTCTGGCGCTCTATCTCCATGGCGTAGGTGAGTCGAACGAGTCCCATACTGGTGCATGATGGCCTTTCTCAAGAATAATAAGATCGGAGTCGTCCTCATACTTGTGGCCGCGGCCATTGGAATCATTTTCTTTTGGAGTGGTGTACGTGAGGGAAAAGATCCCAATCCTGATGCTCAAGCCTCCAATCCTCCTGCCGGATCTTCAAAACAGGCCAAAAAGAGAGGCGGGTTTGCCATGCCCGTCGAGGTGGCGTCAGCCTCCTTTGGAGAGATAACCGAGGAGGTCCGAGCGGTCGGCACTTTACAAGCCAAGGAGTCGGTGATCATTCGACCGGAAATTCAAGGTCGCGTGACGAAGATCAATTTTGAGGAAGGGCAGCAGGTTCGTAAAGGTACGATATTAATTCAGCTTGAATCTGCAGAGCTTCGTGCACAACTTGCCCAAGCACGTGCCGAGTTAGAAATCGCGAGATTGAATTATGATCGAATGCGCCGCCTCATTGCGAATGACAACGTCTCGCGACAGGAGTTGGATCAAGCTTCTACTACCTTAAAGTCTGCGCAAGCCACCTATGCGCTCTTCTCCGAGCGAGTGAGCAAGACGATCATCCGTGCCCCCTTTTCGGGTGTCCTGGGCACCCGATTGGTTTCCCCGGGGGCCTACCTTCAAGCTGGACGGGATATTGTGAATCTTGAGGATCTCACCACCTTAAAAATTGATTTCAGGGTTCCTGAGAAATTATTGACGCGTCTTGCCCTCAAGCAAGAGGTGGAAGTGAGGGTTGATGCCATCGAAGGGAAATCTTTTCAAGGGCATGTGTATGCGTTGGATCCTCGTGTTGATGAAGCGAGCCGAACCATTCGTGTTCGGGCGAAGATTCCCAATTCCCATGGTACGCTCCGCCCAGGCATGTTTGCGAATGTCACCCTGGTGACGGGCCATACGGAAGAAGCCATTCTCATTCCAGAAGAAGCTATTGTCCCAAAGCAGGGCAAGGCCTTTGTCTATCTGGTGAGAGAGAACATCGTTCACATGACCGAAATACGATTAGGATTGAGAAAACGATCAGTGGTTCAAGTGCTTGAAGGACTCGCACCTGGTGATCTCGTCGTGCGCGGTGGTCTGCAGAAAATTCGTGATGGGATGCCCGTCATGATCGTTGAAGGGTAGTCACACCTTCCTATGAAACTCTCCGAAACATCGATTCGGCGTCCGGTCCTGGCGATCGTCATGACTCTCGTCCTGGTGTTGCTTGGCCTTATTTCCTTTACCCGCCTTACGGTTCGTGAATATCCAGACATTGACCCTCCCGTTGTTTCTGTCCGAACGGTCTATGATGGAGCGAGTGCTCAAATCATGGAAACTGACGTGACGAAGATTCTCGAGGATCAACTCAGTGGTATTGAACAGATCAAAACCCTGCGTTCTGAAAGTCGAGAAGAAATCTCTCAAATTACCGTGGAGTTCGAACTCGAGCGTGATGTCGATGCGGCCGCCAATGATGTGCGGGATCGCGTGTCTCGGGCCAGAGGGCGTCTCCCCGATGAAATAGATGAGCCGATTATCTCGAAGGTGGAAGCCGATGCGCGCGCGATCATGTGGCTGGCTTTTTATAGTGACCGACATTCTCAACTCGAGATCACGGACTTTGCCGATCGTTTTGTCAAGGATCGGCTATCCAATTTGCCCGGGGTCTCTAACGTTATGATCGGTGGCGAGCGTCGCTATGCCATGCGGATTTGGCTGGATAAGGAACGACTGGCGGCTCGACAGCTCACGGTGCAAGACGTTGAATCTGCACTCCGTGCGCAAAATGTAGAAATTCCCAGCGGGCGCATTGAAAGTGACCGACGCGAGTTTAGCGTGCGCACCAGAGGTGACCTGAATACGACGGAACAATTCAATCGAGTTATCGTTGCCACGCGTCAAGGCTATCCGATTCGGATTCAGGATGTTGGTGAAGCGGAGTTAGCTGCGGAAGACGAACGAAAAATTGTTCGGGTCAACCGAAAGCCTGCTGTTGGGTTAGGAGTCGTCAAGCAGTCCAAGGCCAATACTCTCTCGGTGGCTCATGCCATTAAGCAGGAGCTCACAAGCATTGAAGCCTCCTTGCCAGAGGGAATGAAATTAGAGGTGTCTTTCGATAGTTCGATTTTTATCGACCGGTCAATTCACGAAGTCTATGTGACCATGACCGTCGCGCTTGTGTTGGTCATTGCGGTCACCTTTCTTTTTCTCAGAAATGTGCGAGCCACCTTCATTCCATCGGTAGCCATCCCCACATCTCTTGTCAGTGCGTTTACGATTCTCTACGCCCTTGGATTCTCCATCAATGTGTTGACCCTATTGGGGTTTGTCTTGGCAGTGGGTCTGGTGGTGGATGATGCGATCGTGGTTTTGGAAAATATTCATCGGCGTATTGAGAAAGGCCAGAGTCGGATGCAAGCGGCGATTGAAGGCATTCGAGAAATTGGATTTGCTGTGGTAGCCACCACGGTGGCTCTGGTGGCCGTCTTTGTGCCCATTGCCTTTATGACGGGCCGCACGGGTCGATTATTTTCAGAGTTTGGATTGGCGGTAGCTGGAGCCGTTGTTATTTCCAGTTTTATCGCGCTGACCCTCACCCCCATGATGTGCTCGAAGGTCTTACATGCTGGGGGACGACCTAGTCGCTTCTATCGTTCGACAGAGTTCCTGTTTGAGACCATGAACAAACTGTATCATCGTGCCCTGGTCTTCTCCTTAGGGATCCGCCCCATCGTGATTCTAGTGGGGATTGTGGCTTCTTTGGCAAGTGTATTTCTCTTTTCGAGCCTCAAGTCCGAGCTCTCTCCTGTGGAAGACCGTGGCATTTTCGTGGGGGTTATGATTGCGCCGGAAGGGTCCACTATTGAATATATGGATCATTATGCCAAGAAGGTCGAGGATTTGTACGAGACCGTTCCTGAAATCAAGAAATTCTTTATGGTGATTGCTCCCGGGCTCCAACCACCTAACCCGGTGACCAAGGCACTGACCTTTACGATGTTCAAAGACTGGTCGGATCGTTCTCGTTCGCAACAGGAAATTGTGGCGGAGCTTGCCCCGAAGATGTTTGGTATTCCCGGAATTCTGGCCTTTCCCATTAACCCTCCTTCGCTGGGACAAAGCTTTATTAAAGATCCCGTTCAGTTCGTCATTCAAGGGACGTCGTATACGCAGCTCCAAGAATCCGTCACTCAAATAATGGAGAAGGCAAGAAGTTTTCCCGGATTGGCGAATATTGACTCGGATCTTAAGTTGAACAAACCCGAACTTGCCGTCGATATTAACCGAGACAAAGCGGCGGATATTGGAGTACCGGTCTCTGTAATTGGGCGAACGCTTGAAACGCTCATGGGAGGGCGGGAAGTGACTCGATTCAAACGGGAGGGTGAGGAATACGATGTGATTGTGAAACTGAGGGATCGCGATCGGGTGAAACCTTCGGATCTCAGTTCGGTCTACGTGCGGGGGCGCGATGGCGCCCTGATCCAGCTCTCTAACTTGGTCTCTGTGGAAGAGACCGTGGCCCCGAAGGAACTCAACCATTATGACAAACTGAGAGCCGTGACTATCACTGGGAACGTCGGGCCAGGCTATTCCCTTGGTGATGCGTTGGAGTTTCTGGAGCAAACCGCACAAGAAGTTTTACCAACGGGGACCAGAACAACCTATGCAGGCCAATCCAAAGAATTTAAGGATTCCACGGGGAGCCTTTACATTACATTTGCCTTGGCGTTGCTCATTGTCTACTTGGCCTTGGCGGCTCAATTTGAAAGTTTTGTGCATCCGTTTACAATCCTGTTAACGGTACCCCTGGCTGTGACAGGTGCGCTGCTGTCACTCAAACTCATGGGTGGCACGCTCAATGTCTATAGTCAAATCGGGATGGTCATGCTGGTGGGGTTGGTCACGAAAAATGCCATTCTCATTGTTGAGTTTACCAACCAACTTCGGGAACGCGGGTATGACATGATGGAAGCCTTAGTTGAAGCCTCGACCCTCCGTTTGCGCCCCATCCTCATGACGACCTTAACGATGGTCCTAGGCACCTTACCTCTGGCGATGGCGACCGGAGCTGGTGCTGAAAGTCGTCAGCAAATTGGATTTGTCATTGTCGGTGGCTTGGTTTTTTCAACGGTCCTCACGCTCTTTCTCGTTCCAACCGTCTATACCTTTGTCTCAAAACGGGCAGCCGGTCTTCGGACGTTTCCTGGACGGGAGGACAATATGGAAGGAATCCAGGAAGAGCGTGTGATGGATCCTCGTCCCTCTGTTTAAAAACATGTTATGAAGAAATTATTTAACCAACATCATGCCGCATGTCTTTTGATTCTCATGGGAGTCTTGGGACTGCCGACTTCTCTTTTTGCCGCGGAACCAGAACTTCCGGAACTGCGTTTGAGTGTGCGCGAGGCCATTCAAGCGGCGGTCGACAATAACCCGTCAGTCCGCCTATTTAAAGAACGGATTCAGGAGGCTCACGGTATTGCCGAGACGGAACGAGCGCCTTTGTTACCAAACCTGTCAGGAGCATTAAGCGGTACACGCCGAACCTTTTTTGGTGGGACATTTGGCTCGGGAGGACGACGAATTGTCGGCCCGTTTAATTTGTTCGATGCACGGGGCACCTTGACACAAAGTCTGTTTAATTTGAGCCTCATTCAAAAATGGCGAGCGGCGAAGGCAGGGATTGAAGTGGCGGAACTGGATGCTGAAGTCTCAAGGCGAGATACCATGGCGACGGTCGGGTTACTCTACACGGATGCGTTACGCGCCGATGCCGCTGTGAAGGCCAGCGAGGCGAATTTTGCTCTGAATCAACAATTGCTTGATTTAGCACAAGATCGTAAGGCGGCTGGAGTTGCGACCGGGTTAGATGTCACCCGTGCCCAAGTTCAGGTCGAGAATGAGCGCCAACGATTGCTGGTGGCCCAAAATGCTCGTGAACGAGCAAAACTCACCCTGATTCGAGCCATCGGAATCAATTTTGCGGTGAACCTCATTCTTACTGACCAATTGAAGCTGGTTGATATTCAAGAGCAGTCCTCCCGGGAAGCCTTGGAGCGGGCACGGGCACAGCGTGTCGAACTTGAAGCTCAACGTCGTCGAGAGAAATTAGCCAATTTGACCCTTCGGTCTGTTTCCAATGAACGCTTGCCGTCGCTGTCGTTTTCTGGTGACTATGGATTTGTCGGCAATAAAATCGATCGGGTGGATGCGTCCTGGACGGGAGGTCTCTCCATGTCGATTCCGATTTATGCTGGTGGTCAATTAGGAGGGCGCATTTCAGAAGAACGTAGTAAAGTCAGGCAAGAACAAATTCGATCGAAAGACATTGCGGATCAAGTGACCCTAGAGGTGCAGGATGCCCTCCTGACGATTTCCTCCACACAGAAGCAGGTCCTGGTCGCTGAAGAGGGTCTGAAGCTTTCCTTAAAGGAACTCAAGCTTTCCCGAGAACGATTTGTGGTGGGTGTTGCGAATAACGTCGAAGTGACGAACGCCCAAACGTCGGTCGCGCGGGCCCGCGATAATGTCATCGAAGCCCTGTCAAACTTTCATGCCGCTCGGATTAACCTTGCTCGCGCACAAGGTCAGTTGGATTCCTTTTACTGACTTCTCTCTCCGTTACCGGGTTCTGGATTGGAGCTCGGTTAACATGGCCTGGTGAATCGTCCCATTACTTGCCACGATTTCCTTTCCATATACTGAGTAGGGTTTTCCTGCGTAATCCGTGACCTGTCCCCCTGCTTCCTGGACGATGACGATTCCTGCAGCGGTGTCCCAGGGATTCAATTTCATTTCCCAAAACCCGTCAAATCGACCGGATGCGACATAACAGAGATCAAGGGCTGCGGTTCCAGTTCGACGCACGCCTTGAGCCTTTAAAGACATTCTGGTGAACATATCCAAATTATTATTCGAGGTTTCTCTGATGTCATAGGCAAATCCAGTGACTAAGAGAGCGCTGTTGAGCTGTTGAGCCTTCGAGACATGGATGGGTTGATCGTTCAGAAATGCCCCTCCACCTGATTCCGCCACAAAGAGTTCTTCTCGGGTCGGATCGAAGATCACACCCAAGATGGGCTGCCCCTTAAATTCTAATCCAATGGAGACACAATAGGCCGGGAAACGATGGGAGAAATTTGTCGTTCCGTCTAAGGGGTCGATAATCCACTTAAAGGGAGAAGAGCTTGTGGTGGTGAGCCCTGCTTCCTCGGCTAGAATTTGGTGATCGGGAAATTGGGATCGTAATGTCGAAATGATAACCTCTTCAGACCGTTTATCGGCATCAGTCACGAGGTTGACCGCGTCTTTGTATTCGATGCGAAAACCTTGTTCGGCATAGCTCTGCAAGATGCCCCCGGCTTGAATGGCTACATCCGTGGCAATTTGTTTACAGGATGCAAGAAGTGTCGCCGGGGGAAGATCTAACGTTTCCATATCCATGATCATAGCATAGAGTAGAGAACATGTGATGCCTCGCAGATGTTTTTCTCAACAATCGGCAGCGGGCTTTGATATTTCATCAAGAGGGTCAGTTATTTGTAGAGGCGCAAAAGGCAGCCTGAGATGGGGTGACTCACCTAACTAGCGAGCATGGATTCGGAGTCTTGATGCCAGCCCCCGCCTAAGGCCTTAAAGAGGCTCACCATATCCGTGAGACGTGCTTGTTCCGTTTGGAGTAATTGTGTTTCAGCTATGAGTACGGTTCGGTGTGCTTCTACCACATCAAGAAAGGTCACGAGCCCTTCTTGATAGCGAAGAGTGGCCAATTCGAAGGCCAATTGGGCGGCCCCGACTTGTTCACGCTGTTGTTCACGCTGTTCCGTCCTTCGTTGAAGCGAGACCAATAGGTCACTCACCTCACGGAATGCCTGAAGAATAGTCTGTTGATACCGTTCTAACATTTGGATATGTCGGGACTTGGCCACCTGCAGTCGTGCCACATTAGTACCTCCCTGAAAAATAGGTAAGGTCACCGAGGGGCCGATACTATAGGTGTGGCTGCCTGCTTGAAACCATTGTGTAAATTGGCTGGATTGGAATCCTCCTTGTCCCGTGATGGAAAGAGAGGGAAAGAAGTGAGCTCGGGCTTCCCCTATTCGCGCATTGGCTGCGATGAGTTGCTGTTCGGTTTCTAGAATATCCGGTCGTCGCTCCAGGAGTTGCGAGGGCAGTCCAATGGGAATTTGTGGCTGTGTAATGACCTGTCGGAGGGCCTTGGATTCCAGGACAAGAGATTGCGGGGAATCACCAACCAGCACTTCAAGTTGGTGGAGTTGTAGGGTGCGAAGGCGCTGTAAGGCGGGTAATTCCGACGCGGTTTCTGCTACAAGAACTTCGGCACGCTGGACGTCCAATTCCGATCCCAGTCCCACGTGCACACGACTTCGAATGATGGCGAGCGCATCTTTTCTCAGAGCCAGGTTTTTTTTAACGATGTCTATTTCCTCATCCAAGGCTCGTAGTCGGAAGTAGGCCTCTCCAATATCGCTAATCAAGGAGAGTATCACCCCACGGTGAGCGTACTCGGTCCCGAATGCCTGGGCTTCTGCCGCTTCTTGTCCTCGACGAATCCGTCCCCAGAGGTCGAGTTCCCAGCTCAGGTCGAGGACCGAGTCCCAAATATCAAAGGTGGCTCCTGGAGGGGCAAAACCTTGGGGTGACCCACCAGTGGGAGCGACCAGAATGGTTTCTGACCGACGGACTCTCGTATAGCTTCCGCCCACATTGGCTTGTGGATAGAGACTTGCTCCGGCAGCTATCAAAGCCGCACGACCCTCCATCACACGAGCGGCGGCTTGTCGTATTTCATGATTTTGAATAAGCCCCCGTTCAATCAGTCGGTTGAGTTCTGGATTCTGAAAGGCTTCCCACCAGCGGGCCTCAGGAAGGCTTGCGGTCGAAAGCATCTGTCCACCATCCTTAGAGGCGTCATCAACGGAGCCCCATGTGGGCGGTGCTGGCCTCTCGGGAGGAGAATAGTCCGGCCCCATGAGGCAGCCACTCAAACAGAGCGTGAATACACAGCCTCGAAGGAAGAGAATGCTCCTTTGTATGATCTGAGTGACGAGTGGGCTCATGGATTGGGCTCGCGGTCAGTCTTCTGATGGTCAGTTGTCGTCTTCTTGTGATCTGTAGCTGTCCCTGTTGTTTTTTTCGCGGATGGACCATTCGGTTCTCGTTGAATAAACACGTCAACCTGTTGTCCGGTATACACCGGGAACGAGGGAGGAGAGAACCGGTAGATAATCTGGAGCACACGGGTGTCCACCCGTTCTCGATTGTCCCCGGTCAGGGATTTCTTCGGAATGATGTAGGGTTCAATACGCACAAAGGTTAATTGAATGGGTTGGGTCGTTGCGCCTTTTGGGTAGGCAATGGCTGAAGTTCCCGGTGTGATTAAGGGTGCATTGACTTCATCAACGTCTGCACGCACCTGGAGTTGATTCGTATCTCCGAGTAGAATGAGAGGTTCCGTTCCGCCAGGCATAGCATATTCTCCTGAGCGAATGTTGACTTGAAGTACTGTCCCTTCGCGTGGCGCTGTTACGGTCAGCCTGTCTAGAAGCCTTTTGGTTTCCTCCCGTTGGGCTTTGGCCTGATTCAATTCTGCCCGGGCCCGTCCGAGTCCCCGTTTTGCACCCTGATAGGCATACCAGGTACGCTTCATCGTATCGTCGCTCACGGCTCGTTGATCTTTTATATTTTTCAAACGCAGATATTGGATACGGAGGTCTTCAACCTTGGCGGCTTGCTCAGCAATTCGTGCTTGGGAAGTCGGAATGGCGGCCTCTCGGGTCAAAAGTTGTGCGCGCAGGGCTCGGTCATCAAGTTGAAACAGGGGCTTCCCTGTTCCAACTTGATCACCAACCTGAACGAATACCTCTGTAATCAAACCAGCGACGGGTGGAGCAATGCGGACGTTTTCATTGACGGCCTCGATAATGCCCGAGGCGGCCACCGTGGTTTCAAAGGATGTATGTGGCGGCGGTGCAATGGGGTCAGGCATCGGTTGATGTTTTTGCGCTGTGGCCAACACCGCAATGGTGATCACGATCCCTGCCAAGGAGAGCCAAAGACTCACTCGCTTCAGAACAATCATGCTCTGCCTTCCTTTTCGATCGTGCGAATGCCGACGATTCGACCGTCAGTAAGTTCTGCCATACGATCTCCATAATGAAAGACACGACTGTCATGGGTCACAATAATGACAGCGCGATCTTTGGAGAGCCCAACATCCCGTAGAATGGCCATAATTTTTTGACCATTGGCCCCGTCCAAGGCGGCAGTGGGTTCATCACAAATCAAGAGGCGAGGTTCATTCACGAGAGCCCGCGCAATCGCCACGCGTTGTTGTTGCCCGCCAGAGAGATTTTTTGGGAGAAATTCCGTTCGGTCTCCAAGATCGACCTGTTCTAACATGGCACGGGCTTTTTGGAGAGCCGGGGCTTTTCCCATTCCGTGGATTAAAAGAGGAACGGCCACATTCTCTGCGGCTGTGAGGGCCGGTAAGAGATTAAATTGCTGGTAGACGAATCCCATATGCTGCCCACGGAATTTGGTTTTCTTGGCATGGGAGAGGGAGGTCAGAGAAGTCCCAAGCACCTCAATTTCCCCTTCATCAATGTCCAAAATTCCACTGAGTGCTGAGAGCAATGTTGTTTTCCCGCCACCCGATTCTCCAACGAGGAGCAACAGTTCCCCAAAATACACATCAAGATCAATCGATTTCAGTACCGTGATTTTGGTATCACCTGTTCCAAAGGACTTGATGATACCGCGACTTTGTATCGCGAGGTTGTGATCTGGAGAAGGCGTTGTCTCTGACATGTCTTATCCTCGGAAAACGACTGCAGGTTCTAGTTTGATCAGTTTCAAGATGCTGATAGACGCGGACAAGGTACAAATACCTAAAAGGGCGATCAGGACCAGGAGCAAGAGGGGCCACGTTTCGACAAAGGGCAAGGTCCCACCTGATGCCGCCAATTGACCAAAGAGGGTGGCGAGGCCGACGCCAATCCCAAAGGCAATCAAGCCCACCGTAAAGGCTTGAAGGATTATCATACGGGCTAGCGTCGCTGTGGATGTTCCCATCGCTTTGAGGGCACCAAATTGTTTGAGATTTTCAACCGTAAAGAGATAAAAGGTTTGTCCCGAAATGGCCATTCCAACAATAAAACCTAGCAAAATTGTCGTGCCAAAATTGACGCCGATCCCTGTATTTTTTAAGACCCAGGCGATCGTTTTATTGCCAAACTCTTCAGCGGTAAAGGCTCCTAATCCTGTCGTGTCTCTGATTCGACGGGTGACCTCAAGAATTGGGAGACCTTCTTGTGGTTTAGCCAAGACATAGGAGAGGGTCCTCCGTTCCGGAGGGGCATAGGCGAGTGCTCGTTCGAAGGTGGTATACACGGCCGGGATGTTTTGAAAATCTTTTTGTGTGGCGGCAATGCCGACAACCCGTGCCTTCTTGTCGTTGATTTCAAAAGTGCTTCCTACATGAACAATGTCAGGTCCTCCCATTCGTTCAATCGCCCATTGATCCAACACCACCGCATCGGGTTGACGTAGGTCTTCAATGTGCCCTTCTAACATGGTAGCCGGTCTACCAATGAGTGTGGCGGAATCCAAGCCCAGCATGGAGAGCCGATGAAAATCGCCACTGGCGAGGCGGGCACGAAGGATCCCTTTGTACAAAGGCACAGCCCACTCCACCCCCGGAATACTTCTCACCCGATCAACCGTGGTATCAGGCAGCGGTTTGACTTCCTCGACCTGGCTGATATTGGGATCGGTGACCCAGATCGGTACATTCAAGTTGCTCACGCCAGATTGGGACCAGGTCATGAGTCCCCAAAAAATGGATCCCTGTTGCACGATGAGCATCACGGCAAAGGTGAGCCCACAAAGGAGCATTAAGTATTTGGCGCGATCGCCAAACAACATTTTAAGGGCAATGTAATTCATGGGACGTACCGTTAGGGTTATGAAAGGTAGCTGGACTCATTCCTCGAATACGGATGGGATGAGGTAAGGCCACCTGATCATGACGATGATAAAAATGCGTCTGGACAATGGCTACAGGACTCCTGTCAGAACAGTTCAAGGCTGTGGTCCAAAATCTTCTGAGGTGGGTCCCATCTGGAAACTGATCTTCATCCCACAAACGAAACAGGCCTGGAAAAGGATCTTGGAAGGTAAACCCTAAGGTTTGGGTATACGACGGGAGTCCCTGGATGAGAAAATCCAGCAGATCGCCACACCAAGTAAAATTCTTCTCACACCAGGACCAATCATCATGAGGGGCAACCTTTTTCAATCGGGTATCAAGGAATCGCTGGACGCATTGAGCTATGTCCAGTGGTCCATATGGTTGGTGGCCGTTGTTCATGAAACTTCAACGTAAGCACAGATGATGCCGTGTATATCCATGAGATGAAAACAATGAAATGAAAGGTATTTAAAAGAAAAATTAATCCTGAGAAAAGATCAGGCCGCACCATTCATAAAGAATGCTGACGGCCAATGGGCAGTCTGCCCAAATATGGGTGACCAAGGACAGGCGGTTATGAAGAGGCGCGGGTGATACCGAGTTTTTTCATTCGATGTTGGAGGGTCGAACGCTTTAAGCCTAACCGGGTGGCGGCACCGTTGGGGCCAGCCAGGACCCAATTAGTTTCTTGTAGGGCATGAAGGATATGCGTGCGTTCGGCATCGGCGAGACTGGTTCCTTCGTTGGATGAGTCATGGACCTGTCTGGTGGAAATTTGGGGTTCGAGCAATTCATGTGTGAGAGATGTTTCATGGGATAAGATCACCGCACGTTCGATGACATGTTGGAGTTCCCGAACATTGCCTGGCCATGAATAGGAATTGAGGGCTTTGAGCGTATCAGGGGTGATCCCGGTGAGCGACTTTCGATATTGTCCTGAATATTTTTTGACAAAATGTTGAGCCAGCATGGGAACATCACCCTGCCGGTCACGAAGTGGTGGAATCTCGATAGGAAAAACTTTGAGTCGATAATAGAGGTCCGCTCGAAACCGACCCGCCTGCACAGCCGACAGTAAATTTTGATTTGTTGCGGCGATCACTCGAACGTTTAAATGCAACGTCGTTGTCCCTCCAATACGTTCAATTTCTTGACTCTCCAACACACGGAGGAGTTTGGCTTGTAATTCCAAGGGGATTTCTCCCACTTCGTCTAAAAATAACGTGCCGCCATCAGCCACTTCAAATCTTCCTATTTTTCGTTGTGCGGCTCCAGTGAATGCTCCCTTCTCATGACCGAATAATTCCGATTCAATCAACGAGGGGGTGAGGGCAGCACAATTCATTTTAAAGAGAGGGCGTTCCCTTCTTTCTGAGAGACGATGGATAGCTTGCGCCACCAATTCCTTTCCCGTGCCGGTTTCTCCGGTGATCAAAACGGTTGAGTCAGTTGGGGCGACTTGCTCAATGGCTTTGAGGGTACGTTGAAGTGCGGGGCTTGTTCCCACGACTTCTCGTAAATTAATGGGAGGCGTTTGCTCTTCCCGCAGGATGGTATTTTCTCGCTGAAGTTGTTCTTTTAAGGCATGGATTTCTTCATAGGCGAGAATATTGGCGATCGCTTGCGACAAATGTAAACCCACCTGTTCCGCAATGCCGAGGTCATACTCAGAAAAGGCATGACGACGACTACTGCCAATCGCCAAGAATCCAAAAAGTCGTTTCGTCACAAATAAGGGTAAGAGCATGCCTGAATAAATTCCGATGGATTCAAAATACGCCATTTCCGGAAACGGTTTGTTCTGATGTCCGGAAATAAGAACCGGGGCTCCGGTGCGTTGCATGACTGTCGGTGCCATCTGTTCAATGGGAAATGATCGGAGCTGTTCCAAGTCAATGAGGTTTCCTTCTTGATAGAGAATGTCAAACCAGGGACTATCTTCCTTATTCGTAAATTGAACCAAACACGTTTGATCGTGGGGAATGACCTGCCTGATTAAATCCTTGACTGCGGGAATAATCCCTTCGAGGGTCACGGTTCCTAACACCAACCTGGCACTAATAGCACGAAGGACCGTACGTTCTTCTCCAGTCAACACCATGTGTAAAACTGGAGCGATATAGCGGGCGATCCGATCAAGTAACTGGCGTTGTTCTTCTGTAAAAGCATGGCTGGCTGGTTGAGCTACAAACATCACCGCCAGAGTTCGTGAGGAACCCGCATCATCTTTGCGGGGTTGGATCTGGAGTGGTGCCACAAGAAGAGAGCAGGCAGACATATGTTCCGTTAAGATTTTTTTTTCGGTCCACTCGGAGGCAAAGAGGTCTTGACAGAGGAGGGTCGATCCGGATCGGGCTGCTTCAAGCTTAATGGTACCTTCTGGAGGTAGTTGGGTGACTTGGTATCCAAGCGATTTAGGGTCCTTTAAAAAACTGGATACGGGGGTCATTGAATCGGATGCTGGTGTGTAGAGATACAGGCCTGCTGTTTCGAAGGAAAAGAAACGTTTCAGCCGGTTGGTCAGAATCTCCGAAAATTCGCGCGAACTTTTAGATCCCAGAAGGGATTGAATGGTTTCTAATAGGAATTGCTCAACCTCAAATGTGCCCATATATTGGCACTTTACCTATATCAAACAAAACTTGCAAGTAATCCACATTCAAAGAAAGAAAGCAGAGGAAGAAAAAATGCAAGCATGCTTTAGGTGACGAAAAGAAATACACAGTGAACATGCTGTAAAAATAGACATTTATGGAAATCATGCTAAGCTTATTGAATTAAATATGCTTTTTTGGAATTGTGAAAAATGACTACCAATTATTGGGTCTATCCATTAAAAAATACCGACAGGTTGATAGAAAAGACGATTCCATACACTTGCATAATCAGACTTAAAATCATCTTTGAGTAATATATTCATTATTAGCATATGAAATGCGCATGCATAATAGTCAAGAAAGCAATGAAGTATTATTGACAAGTAATGCAAGCTTTGCTATAAAGCAAGCATGCAACCAAGAGGTCATGCTTGTGGAAGAACTCAAGGACATTATCGTCGGGCTCGAACAGAGGATCAGTGCCTATAAAAATAGGTATCAGGAACTGGAGAAAAAGCGTAAGCGCTTAGATGAAGAAATCGCGACGATCAAAAAGTATTTGGAATTGGCTGAAACCCTCTACCGCGTGGAGGCGGATAAGGCCAAACTCGCCAGTCTGTCTAGCCAACTTATTACGGATGGAAAGGGGGCCCGTCCCCTTCCAGTTATGGACGTTACCGACCAATCACGGGAAATCTTGCTTGGGCGAAGTAAATATGCAGGGAAGAGCGTCCCAGAGGCTGCCTATCAGATCCTCCGGGAAGCCAAGGTCTCAATGCATGCAAAGGAGCTGCTCCAACGTCTCGTGGAAGGGGGCATTCAGATCAAAGGGAAAACGCCAATAACATCAATTGCCACGTCGTTAAAGCGTGATAAACGGTTTCGAAAAGTGGGGCCCAATACGTTTGAAGCATTAAGCGAAAATCTTAATGCGGCCGTGTAGAGATTGAGCCTCGTAGAAACTTATGTGATGAAGGGGGGTGAGTGCATTGGCAGTAAAGAAGAAAGCAGCGACCAAGAAGAAAAAAGCAGCTCCTAAGGCGAAGAAGTAACATCAAGTTTTAGTTGCCACCTCACCAAATCGTGGTACCTTTTGTAGCAGGGTATTTCGATTGGATACCGGGCCTTGGCCTTATCCTTAACTTCGGTTAAGGCACATACTTCTCAGATGAGTATTATTTTCAATCAGGAGGGGAGGTGAGGGTATTGGCAACGAAGAAGAAAGCAGCTACAAAGACGAAGAAAAAGAAGTAACTTCCTGCCTAAAAATGCGCCGTGAGCGAGGTCTCTCGCTCTCGGCGTATTTTTTTGTCTCGTGGCGATTATAGGTAGAGAAAGGTGCTGGTTGGTACCAAAAGAATATCAGTTGGATCGTCAAGAACAGGGGAGATACTTAGAATGCTGGCGAAGGCTGCACAGCCACAGTTGGGGCTGGTTGTTTGCGGCTTTTGAGGGTAAACCGGGAGGTCGTCCGCTCGGCCTCTTCTGGGGCATTGAGAAGCATCCATTTTTCGGGTTGGGCGAGGATTTGTTCCACGAGCTTCGTATGCATGGCATGCCCGCTCCGTTGAGCCGTCAGATGCCCAATAAATGGAATGCCGAGAAGTGAGAGGTCTCCGATGAGGTCGAGGACCTTATGACGTACAAACTCATCTTTGTACCGCAAACCGGAATTATTCATAATTCCATCATCTGAAAGAACCACCGTATTCTCAAGGGAGCCACCCTTCCCAAGACCGCGCGACCAGAGGGCTTCGACTTCCTTCAAAAAGGCAAAGGTACGAGCTCCGGCTATTTCACGCTCAAACGTTGAAACGGAAAAGTCATATTCGTACCGTTGCGTTTCAATAAGTGGGTGATTGTATTCAATCATATAGGTAATTTTGGGGGTCAAGGAGGGTTCAATCCTGACCAGTCGATTGCCATCAACCACTTCAATGGGTTCCATTATTTTTAAAAAGGGTTGAGGACATTCTTGAGCCACAATACCTGCAGACTGGATAAGACGGACAAAGGCTCCGGCGCTTCCATCCATGGCTGGAATTTCACCACCATCCAATTCTACAAACAGATTATCGATCTCCGTTCCGGCTAAGGCCGAAAGAAGATGTTCAACCGTTTGAATGTGGGTTCCATTGACCTGGAGAGCGGTGCAAAGTTCTGATGGAACGAGGTGTTTGACTGTAGCTCGTATGGAAACCTGTTGTTCGGCATCCTGGCGGAGAAAGACGATGCCTGTATTGGGAGGGGCCGGTTGCAAGGTCATCGTGACCGGCTGACCGGAATGGAGCCCGACACCCACACAAGATATTGATTGCTGTAATGTTTGTTGGTTTCTCATAATGAATACACAAATAACTTTTGACTCACCTTTAATCAAGCAACTAACGTACCAAATAAAATGTCCATATAAGTTGTTGAAAATTATTATAAAAAATAAATAATAAGAAAAAACAACATGTGGCAAAAAACAGACAAGTGTTGTCTTTTCTTTAGTGATAGATCAGGTAAATCTGACACAAAATTAAAGTGATACATGAAAATGGTGACAATTTTGGGTCAAGTTTTCTTGAGACCTACCCTATATATAGTAGGGTAAACTCATTAGGCCGAAAAAAATTGTCTTGAATGGTTCCCTGGAAACCTCGGGAGCGAGGAAGTATATCAAACTGGAGAAGTGATGGTCGTCAAAAAATTAAGGTCGTGGATCGAGTTCGATGAGTCCCTTACGAATAGCCAGGATTGCCGCTTGCGTTCGGTCATAGACCTGTAATTTATGAAAGATATTGCGAACATGGTTTTTGACGGTTTTCTCACTCAAATCAAGTACATTGGCGATTTCTTTATTCGTTTTACCCTCGGCCACCAACCGAAGCACAGTAATTTCACGCTCCGTTAGATCATGTTCGACGCCAGATTTCTTTCCCTTCTTCTGAGACATGAGGGAAAACTCGGCAAGAATTTTACTTGCGACGGAGGGATGGATCAGTGATTCACCCCGATAGATGGCCCGGATCGCTGCAACAATTTGTGACGAATCGGTATCTTTTAATAGATAGCCGGTGGCCCCCGCCCGCACGAGATCAAAAATATACTGCTGTTCATCGTACATGGTGAGGGCAATGATTCCGATGTGGGGAAATTCCCGTTTGATTTGACGGGTGGCCTCCACTCCGCCCATTCTCGGCATGCTGACATCCATTAAAATGACATCGGGCAGGAGGGTTCGTGTTTTCTCAATGGCCTCTTGTCCATCTTGGGCTTCCCCCACCACGGCAATATTTTCTTTCGTTTTGAGAATGGCGACGAGCCCTTCCCGCACCACCCGGTGATCGTCTGCGATTAAGACCTTAATGCGTTCCATCAATCACGGCCTCCTTCTTTACGAGCGGGACTTTAATCGTGACTCGAGTGCCCTTGCCTTTTTTTGACTGTATGGTTGCTTCGCCTCCGACGAGTTTGGCACGTTCTACAATCCCACGCAATCCGAAATGATCCCATTTTTCAGGATCTTGTGCAATGGCTTTCATATCGAACCCTATACCATTATCAGCCATGGTGACGGTCAAAGTCTCCCGACCGATGACCAAATCAACTGAGACCTCCTTCGCTTTGGCATGTTTTTGAACATTACTGAGGACTTCTTGGAGAATCCGGAAGAGAAATATTTTCGTTTTAGGAAAGATGGTATGTTCGTTTCCCTTCACGGAAAATTTTGTGGTCGTATGATATTGAGTTTCATACGATTGGAGATAATTGGTGAGGGCTGGAATGAGTTCCATCTTTTCAAATTGCACGGGGCGCAAGTTGAAAATCACCTGTCGTGCTTCTTGAATGGCCAATTTTAAATGGGCTTTGGTTTCACGAAGGGTTTTGGAGCAGGCCTTTGGATCTTTGGGAACCAATTCTTCGCACAGGTCCAATTTAAAATTTACCCCGGCCAGACTTTGCACCAACCCGTCATGAATTTCACAAGCGATCCTAGTTCGTTCTTCAGTCACCGCGGCCCCCGCTTCCTTCACATAGAGTTGGTAGAGGGATTGATATTTATTCAGGGTCTTTTCAATTTCCCCCGTAGCCCTGATGCGCGCTTCAATCAATTGCCACATAAACTTGGCGTTGGCGGCTCCGATAATCGCGACCTTCCGGCCTCTGAAATTTTTTAAATATCGTTGAACGTCAGCATCACCCGAGACATCAATGACCAATTCGACATTTTCCATGGAGAAGAGTTCACGGTAATTTTGGACAATGGGAATTTTTAATTGCCGAGCCAGCGCAATGCCTTTTGCTTTGGGATTGATTTCTGCCAGACCGACAATTTGGACCAACGGGTCTTGGGCAAAAATTTCCATGAGCGCGGTCCCGCCTCGCCCGGCTCCAATGATAGCCACTTTGGTTGATGACGAGGATTTACGTTTCGTCGTGGCGGTGCGTGGGGTCGATGTTTTTGGTTTCTTGGCAAGAGCCATAGCAGTCATCCCTCCTCCTTATTGTTGATCGTGGAGGGCCTGGAGAGCTGGTTGACCAATGGAGTCGTGAGGCAGGGATGGGACCATTCGGATAGGCGGGACGGCCCACTCATTACTTTTTTTACTTTTCACGTCGTTCGTGAGCCAACGCCTTGATTTCATCCATGAATTGATCGATATCTTTAAATTCACGATAGACTGAGGCAAATCGAACATAGGCAATTTGATCGAGTTGGTGTAAGTGTCGCATGACTTCCTCACCGACGGTCCGGCTCGATATTTCGGTTTCGCCCATTTCTTGAATTTGTTTTTCGATTTGATCGGAAACCGTTTCGATGGTGGTAATACTAATGGGACGTTTTTCGCAGGCTTTTTTCAACCCAGAGAGGATCTTGAGTCGATCGAAGGGCTCTCGGCGTCCATCCTTCTTAATGACAAGCGGAAGACTTTCTTCGACGCGTTCGTAGGTGGTGTAGCGCCGCTTACAACTTAAACATTCTCGCCGACGTCGGATGACCTCCCCTTCACGGGCCATTCGCGAATCAACGACTTTATCTTCGAATTCGTCGCAGAAGGGACACTTCACACGGATGCTCCCACGTCAGGAGGCTCCTGCACCATAATCATGAAACATAGGAAATTGTTTGCACAAGGCTTTTGTTTTCTGTTTGACTTCGCGTCGGACCGCCCGATCTTTGGGCTGGCGTAACACATCGTCCATCAATGACACGATGTCTTGCATTTCGGATTCCCGCATACCGCGTGTAGTGACCATCGGTGTGCCAATTCTGATTCCACTCGCCACGGCAGGTGGTTTTTCATCAAAGGGAATTGCATTCTTATTGACCGTAATACCAGCGAGGTCGAGTGCAGACTCTGCGTCACGGCCGGTGATGCCTTTGCTGGTGAGGTTCACCAACATCAAATGCGTATCCGTGCCTCCGGAAACGACGCGATAGCCACGATCTTGTAAATGCTGAGCAAGTGCCTTTGCATTTTTGATGACCTGTTGTTGGTAGATTTTAAATGCTGGCGAGAGGGCTTCCTTAAAGGCGACCGCCTTCGCCGCAATCACATGCATCAGGGGGCCACCTTGCGATCCTGGAAAAATCGTTTTGTTGATCGCCTTGGCATGCTCTTCCTTGCACATAATCATGCCGCCACGTGGACCACGCAGGGTCTTGTGTGTGGTGGTTGTCACAAAATCGGCATAGGGCACTGGACTTGGATGAAGGTCTGCGGCAATGAGTCCGGCGATATGGGCAATATCTACGAGGAGATAGGCTCCAATCGATTGAGCGATCTGTTGAAATTTGGGAAAGTCGAGTGTGCGAGCGTAGGCACTCGCCCCGACCACGAGCATGCGCGGACGACATTCCTCTGCAATTTTTTGGACCGCGTCATAGTTGATCGTTTCTGAATCTCGCTCCACCCCATAAAAGTGCGAGGTGAACAATTTCCCGGAAAAGTTTACACGGCTGCCATGGGTGAGATGCCCGCCTTGTGCCAAATCTAATCCGAGGATCGTATCTCCAGGTTTCAGGACAGAGAGATACACCGCCATATTGGCTTGCGAGCCGGAGTGAGGCTGTACATTTATATGTTCGGCACCGAATATTTCCTTAGCCCGTTGAATCGCTAATTCTTCAACGACATCCACATATTGACATCCACCGTAGTAGCGTTTGTGCGGGTACCCTTCAGCATATTTATTCGTCATGATGCTGCCTTGAGCAGCCAGCACAGCGGAACTGGCAAAATTTTCAGATGCAATCAACAGCAACTTTTCCCGCTGACGTCGTTCCTCAGCGCGAATAGCCTTATAGACCTCTGGGTCTATGGCTTTTAAATCCTTCAGGGCCCCAACGGCTTTATTCATTCCGGGGTTCCTTCTGCCGCCGATTCCTCTTTGGTGGCCTCTGTCGGTTCGGCCTCTTTAGCGGGCTCTTCTATTTTGGTGACGTGAACCGGAACGGTCGCCGTCACATCTTTATAGACCTTGATCGGAACCGTGACGGTACCCAATTCCTTAATCGGATGGTCGAGTAGGATTTTTCGTTTATCGACCGTAAACCCCTTTTCTGCTAACCCTTCTCCAATATCTTTGGACGTAACCGACCCGAACATTTTATCGTCTTTTCCCACCTTCACCGAGAAGGAAAGAGAAACGGCCGAAATCTTCTTGGCCAAGTCTTCAAATTCATTTCGTTCTTTTTTGGCTCGCTCGGCGGTGACGCGTTTGACATGTTCTAGGGCTTTGACGTTGCGATTATTGGCTTCTAACGCTTTTTTGCGAGGTAACAAATAATTTCTGGCATATCCGTTTTTGACCTCCAACAGGTCACCTAAATGACCGAGGCCTTCGACTGTCTCCTGCAGAATGACTTTCATAGCACGCACTCCCTCTATTTTATGGAAAGAAAAGAGGATACTGGCCGGACCTGGAAAAGTCAATTCGATTCATCATAGGTCATATTAGTCAGGTTTTTCCTTAGTGACGGTGGGCAAACATCTACACTCCAGCTCTCTGGACAGTCTTAAGGGAGGAACGATATTATATAAATCTTTTCACGAGTTAACGGGCATGAGAGAAAAACAGTTGAAGATATATCTCTCAGGAGATAAATGGTTTCCACGATGTTCTTCCGTATTTCTTGTGGGATTTCTTATGAATTTGGTCTTAGGTTTATTCCTGACAATCTTCTATTTTGGTCTGTTGCCAACAAGTTATGGGTCCGAGTCGCACCCCATACTCTCAGCCGAGGATGAACGTTTCCACGCACCAGACTTCTCTTCACTGAATATTCGTCTTGGGGTAAGGCCCATTGCTCCTCCTGAACATCTGGTAAAGCGTACGGTGCTCCTTGATACTGTTCTTAAAGATGTCCCTATTCCTGAAGGGGGCGTGCATACGGCCATTATCGAAGATGGTGCGGGTCGGCAAGTCCTCATACTCTCCGTTCCAGCCAAACAGGAGCCCAATGTCCCTATTCAGGTGTATCTTTTGTACGATTTTGATTTAGAATCGCACATCCCGGTCCTGCAGCAGTTTGCCCGGGAGCGGCAATGTGGGCAAGGAGCTCAGGAACAGCAAGGGGAAACGAGAGGCCTGGCCTGTATCGCCCTCTGTATGGTACAGGCGCTGCATCCATCAACGTCTTAAAATCGCAAAACCATCATGAAAATAATCGACCTCCTCGAACAATATTCCGTGCAAGGGCGTGATGGGCTCGATGCACAATGGGTGAGTCAGCGCGATACTCCAATTACGGTGTCCAATGGACGCCGGGTCATGTCTAAAGGAAACTTACACCTCTATCAATTTGAGGTTCCAGCCGGTACCGTCTTACTAGAGGATGTTCCTTTGACCGTACTTCCCCCGGACTCTGCAGAGCCCACCGAAGGCTATGTCATGGCGTGCCAAGGCACTCATCTCTGGATCCAGACTTTTGATGCCTTCGGTCAAACTGTCCCCTCCTGTACCCTCGTTCCCGACACCGCTGGTTTTTTTGAAACCACCACCAAGCGTTTGCAGGAGATGTCGCAATTTCCAGAAAAATTTTCCCTGGGGCCTGCTGAACGGTTAGTCCCATGGTTTCATGCTGATATGGCCCACCGACCCCAGGTAGAAACAGGTGTCGGTTCCAACTCAATTGTGACCACGAACTGGTCAACAGAATTGAGCCACAGGCGAGCCGAACTCATTAAGATGGCTCTGGAAGCCATTCAATCGAATAAGCGCATGTTGTTGATCAGTCCGACCCATGCCGCATCGGATGAAATAGTCGCACTCCTGGGACAGCGCTTTCGAAAGGCCGGTCTTCAATATAAAAGTGTCATGACCCGTTACGAATTTCCTCTCCAGCATGAGATAGAAGGATTCCCATTACTGGATGTGGGCTTTGAATCACAGGTACACCAATTTTATGCGAAGTCGAGGAATGAAAAGGCCTCGCTCAGAAAGAAATATAATCGGTTTCGCGAGTTGACTCCTATCTTGGTCTACAAGGCTGAAAAACAAAGTGAGCTGGATGAGGTCAAACTCTTGGAGTGGCGGTTGTTGACGGAGCTGAGCGGCTACCAGACGAAAATAAAAGATATCGACAAACTTGTGGCTCAATATGAGTCGCTACCCCTTCTGAAACGGGTCGCTATGCAAACCGTTGGAAAGAATATCAAGACCATGGCTGAATACCGAGTCATTTATGAAGGGCAGATGAAAGCGGCCATGAAGCAATTAGACATTGCGCAAGCGCGCATTGCGGAGTTACGTCCGGAGGCGGCCGTCGCTCGGGATATGCGTCCGGAATTTCAAGAACTCAAAGAGGAAGTCGTTCGATTAGGCGGTACCAAAAAAATTCGTGAGATGTTAGCCGCGGAAGAGGGGACGAACCGACAAGCCTTTATCCAAAATAAACGACTGCTGGCCACGACGGCGGCTCGAGTCGTGATGGATCCCCTATTTACCAAGACTCGGTTCGATCTGTTGCTCGTCGATGAGGCTCCACGTATTGCCGCGCCCTTAATTACGGCCGCTGCCGGACTCATCCGTGAACGGATTGTGCTCAGCGGAGACCTCCAGCAAATTCCCGATCCACAACAATGGGCGATGTTGTCTCAACAGCTAGAAAGTTCTTCTCAGGTTTAAGTTGACGGTCATCTCGGTTGCTTGACCCGGATAGGGCAATCAGCCATAATTCTTTCCCCATCATGATTCCCAATATGCCGAAGTGGCGGAACTGGCAGACGCACTAGATTCAGGTTCTAGCGCCCTCCGGGGTGTGGGGGTTCAAATCCCCCCTTCGGCACCTGGATGGTGAGTTGTTCCGCTGTTTGTATATTCAGGAGCCATGCCGCAAGACCGGGATCATAAAAATACAATTTCGGAGACTTGATCAAACGCTTATTAAAATTTTTATGATGTGGCTGGAGTAGATGAACAATATAGCTGGCTTCCAACACGGAGATCCATGCTTTGGCGGTGTTATGGGTAACACCGCAGTCACTCGCCAGGGAGGAAAGGTTTAAAATTTGGCCCGTGCGAGCGGCGCACATGCGAACGAAACGCTGATAGGTTCCAAGATCGCGTATGTTAATCAGTTGCCGGACATCTCGTTCAATGTAGTGATCCACGTAATTGCCATACCAAATAGAGGGGGCCAGCTGCCGATCGTAAATTGGAGGATACAAGCCTTTGAACATCAGCTCTTCAAGGCTTTGAGGAGATTTTTTGGCATCTTGTAATTCCTGGAGGCTAAACGGTAAAAGGGAAATAGTGGCAACCCGTCCGGCTAGGCTTTGAGAAATTCCGGAGATGAGGCCAAACTGTTGTGATCCGGTCAGGATAAATTGTCCCATTTTCTTGTCTTGATCAAGCCGCGTTTGAAGATAGGAAAATAGGTCTGGGCAACGCTGGGCTTCATCCAGAATGGCACCATCTGGGTATTGATGTAAAAATCCACGAGGATCTTCTTGTGCAAATGTTCGCGTATCCAATTCCTCTAGAGACACATAGGGCTTGTTAGGAAACGCCACTTGAGAGAGGGTCGTTTTCCCTGATTGGCGAGGTCCGGTCACAACTAGCGCAGGATAGGTCCGGGCCAGTTTTTTGAGTGTCTTCTGAGCTGTACGGGGAATGTGTTTCATGTAGAAGATATAGCAGGAATGGTACAAATTGTAAATTGAATTTATAAATTGTACTATTTTGGGAAATCTATTCCCTAGAATCTGGTTTGGATCGAGTTTGGGGGTCGTCCGTTACACAGGATGGTATTGGGCTGTGGGAATCCCTTTTCTCTTCTCATTAATCTATCGAGCCCCCTTTGTGTGTGTGGAAAGACTGCTTCTTTAGGGATATAATAAAGTCATGATGTCATGTGGAAAAGTTAAGATCAAAAGCCTTTCGTGGTTCTGCGTTCTTGTAATTCTTGTGTGCGGAAGCTTAAATCTCTTCTGTCCTATGATCCCCAACTCGGAAGCTTCTTCTCTTCCGGCTCAGCATTCTCAGCACACTTCGAGTGACGAGAGTGGATGTTTTGACGCTCTCGTATCTTCTCTTTCATCATGGCAATCTGACGTCGAGCACATTGATCCAGACACTACCACTTCTTCTATCGATCCTTTTCCACTTAAACAGCTTTCAGAGGTGTATAGACCGCCGCATCCTCCCATTAAAAATCTACCGCAGTATCTCTTCTTTTCCATTTTTCTGATTTGATTTCTCCCCATAGCTTGTGTGGCTGAGGCAACGTATTGGCGTTGTTTGTCCATACAAGTCCCAAATCTAGATACCGCATTTATCTTCTGACAATTGAGTCTTTTTGAAATTGGAGTTGTGGTATGCGAAATACAATCCCACGAATTGTTCTGCTCTTTGTTCTAGTACCTTCGTCTTGGGTGCTTCCGAGTCTCGTCTTGGCTCAGGACGGTATTCATGTTCATGAGCTGCCTGACTCACCCACCCCCACTGTTAAGCACCATTCCCAGAAGACTGCTGCAGGTTTGCCATCGACAAAAGAGGCTTCGGGAATGACTTCACAACTTGGAACCATTCGCACACCTCGTATTGAAGAAGGGAGGGTCTATTCACCGCCCCCTCCCCTCATGAATCATCAAATGGGCCGCGTGCACACCGTCAATGTTCCCTCACTTGGGTTTGAATTAGATGGAACCGTCAAAGTGTTCACATTGATCGCGCAACCCTTGACCCATGTGTTTACCGATGGAAAGCCGATGGATCAATCAACCATTCCCGTCATGAACCGATTCACGGGGACATCCGGTCACATGATGTCCCATACACCCCAAGTTGGACTTGTCTGGGGATATACCGGATCGGTACCTGGTCCCACGATTGAAGTGACCGAAGGGGATCGGATTCGCGTCATTCTCAAAAATGAATTACCCGAACCTACTTCCATTCATTGGCATGGCTTGGAACTTCCCAATAGTCAGGATGGAGCCGGCGGGGTCACTGAAGCTCCGACTCCACCAGGGGGAACGCATGTCTATGAGTTCACGCTGTATCAAAACGGCACGTTTATGTATCACACCGGATTTAATGTCATGAAACAAGATGCCCTTGGACTGGGAGGTCTAATGGTCGTGCATCCGAAAGATAAAACAGCAACGCCTGATAAAGAGTTTGCCATCATGCTGCAAGAATGGACCTTTGCCCCCGGGAACCGCAATCCCAATATAAGCTCCATGGATTTCAATTGGTTTACGTTTAATGGGAAGGCTGCCCCCAGCATTGATTCGCTCACCATTCAACAAGGCGAGCTGGTTCGTATCCGCTTCGGGAATCTGAGCATGCAAAGCCACCCAATCCATATTCATGGCTATTCCTGGCGTGTGGTGGGCACCGAAGGTGGGCCCATCCCTAACTCAGCACAATGGCAGGGGGCCACAATCAATGTCCCTCCTGGCACGACCAGGGATGTGGAGTTTATCGCGTGGAATCCCGGAGTCTGGAGGATGCACTGTCACAAGTTGCACCATGTGATGAACGCGATGGCGGATGCACCCATGGGTGTTATGACTCATGGAGGTATGTTCACCTTGCTGCGGGTAATCCCTCAAGATCCTCAGGCGCCCTGGCGACATCCCAGTCAACGAAAAGGTGATGCGCCATGAAACAAACTGCCCTGAATGTCATCCTGATGCTGTTCTTGGGAGGTTGCGCCACGGTGAACGTGGATAGGGATCGGGACCGTGTCATGCAGGAGAGTCTGGCGAGGAATGGGAAGTCATTGATGTGGCAGCAAACTCCCGAGGATCAGGTACACATGAAAAAAACCGTGGAAGAGTTGTTACAAGATGGACTCACCCGGAATGAGGCCATTCAGATTGCCTTGTTCAATGATCAACGGCTTCAAGTGGCTTTGGAATCGTTAGGGATCGCACGAGCAGACGTCGTACAAGCTGGTCTCTATACCAATCCAAACCTTGGGGCGTTATTCCGTTTTCCCACCAGTGGAGCCAGTGGGACAAATATCGAGCTAGATCTATTCTTTCGAATTTCTGATCTATGGAATGTTCCGCTTCGCCGAAAGGTCGCCGAAGTCGACGCATTGCGGGTTACTCAATTGGTCATTCAAGAAGTGCTGGCGACAGCCGCGAGAGCTCGTGATACCTTTGACGACGTGCTGCTTCAAGAGGCCATGTATGCCTTTCTCAAGGATAACGTAAGTCTGTTTCAGGCAACGGTCGAGGTATTGAAAGTCAGGTTCCATGCGGGCTTGGTGAACGATCTCGATATTTATCTAGCGGAAAACGTGTTATTTGAGGGTCAAGTGGAGCTGGCAAGAATTGAGTCCAATCGTATTACGGCTCGGGCTCATCTCTTGGAAGCGTTAGGGCTCGATCCTCTCGGCACGCATAACGTCACGGTCAAGGGAGACCTTGAGAAAATGCCGGTCCGTGTTTTCTCATCAGATCAAGGGTGGAAGTTCGCGGAGCAACATCGCATCGATTTGCAACTCACTCGACTGCAAATTAGGCAGACCCGCCGACTCCTGAATCTACAGAGAGCACGTGTATTCGGTGATGTAGGGACCGGTGGCAGTTTTATGAGGGAATTAGATCGTGCTCAAGGTGCGGGACCACTTCTCATGCTTCAAATCCCGATTTTCGATCAAAATCAGGCCGGTATCGCGCGGGCGGAATTTCAATTTCGGCAGGCCCAGAAAAAACTGGGTGCGACCGAACTGGCCGCGAAACAAGAGATTCAGCGTCTGATTGGAGAACTGACGTTTCATAGGAAGCATGTCGAACTGTTCAGAGATAAAATGCTTGTCGCGCAGCAAAAGGCCTTGTCCTATGTGGAGCGGTTTTATGCCACGATGCAACTGAATAGTATTTTTCTCATTGAAGCCCGTCGGCGAATTTTAGACACGCGACGTGGGTACTTCCAAGCCTTACGCGCCTATCGCCTAACCGAATCTACTCTTCAACTTGCCTTGGGAGGACGACTACCTAAGGACTGGAAGGGTGGTGAGCTGGCCCGGGCCTTGCCTTCAGAGTAAAAAGAATGGTGGATAAAAATAATGACGAACAACAGGGTTTAATAAGGAGAACAAAGATCTAACTCGCCTAGAATAGGCTGCTTTTAACCCTCTGATTGTCAACGCTTTCTTGTTTCTTACAACCAGTAGGTCATTCAGGTCCTCCCCAGATGGCTTTGGAAGTGCCAAGGACGATCTTAGCGCGATGCAGCCCCTGAGAGGGTCACTTGAAGAGCCCCACCTAGACATGTTATTCCTTTATTTCCAGTCCTTTATTCCTGCATAGATACGCCTAGGAATGTACCTTAAGGATAGTCTCGTAGGGAGGGACTGGTGAAAGAATGTTTTTCTTGTTTTCTAGTCCAGGGGGTTTTATGCATTGGGTTGTCTTGCTGTGGGCACTTCTCCTTGGTGGCTGTTCGGGTAGTCCCGATGTGGTATCCGAAGGTGAGGGATCTGGTTCGGCTGAAATTAATTCTCTCTTGGCAGCTCGGAGTCAGGCAGAAGAGGGTAAGGCTGAGGCACAATTTCACCTAGCCCAGATTTACGATAAGGGTCAAGGGGTAGATCGAGATCCCAAAGAGGCGGCACATTGGTATCGCATGGCAGCTGAACAACGGCATATTCAGGCCATGTATCGAACGGCGGTCTTACATACCCAAGGGAAGGGTGTGCCTAAAAATCATCGAGAGGCTGTGCGGTGGTATCGACTCGCTGCCGAAGAAGGACATCCCGATGCCCAATACATCATGGCCGTTATGTTCACGCAAGGGAAAGTCATACCTGTCAATGAAACGGAAGCCAGCCGTTGGTATCGATTGGCCGCGGATCAGGGACATCCTCAAGCCCAGTATCAGATGGGTGTCAGATACGCCGAAGGCAAGGGGGTGACCAAAAACGATCAGGAGTCGGTTCGATGGTATCGATTAGCCGCCGAACAGGGCCATATCGATGCGCAATATACAATAGGTCTCATGTATAGCGAAGGAAGAGGTTTGTTACAGGACTATCAGTCCGCGGCAAAGTGGTTTCAACGGGCGGCCGATCAAGGCCATGGCCTGGCTCAGTATCAAATGGGTCTTATGTATCATGATGGGCGTGGCATGAAGCGTGATCTGATTCAAGCCCATAAATGGTATAATTTGGCGGCTGCTAAAGGGGTGGAAGAAGCCCGCAAGGCCCGGGAAAAGGTAGGAAAAAGACTGAAACCCCTGCATCTCAATAAAGCCCATGAATTGGCCCGTGAGTGGAAACCCATAACCGGACTCTCCACACAATCGGCTGAAGCCTTACCTCAAGGCAAATAATCCAGCCATTTTCTTCTCATTAGTTCTCTTTCAATCCCGGCGAATCTCCAAATACTTCCGATTAGGCCGACCTTTCAAAAAAGAGAAATATCACAATAAAAACATAATGTTACGGATATTTACTCGTTAGTTTTTCACCGTTTTTCTTCTCAGGACCACCCCCGTATCCCCCTCCTTTGGAGTAGTGCTTTTTTCTCTTCTTCTGCCCCTCCAATGGGTCATGTCTAAATTTCATTTTAGGAGGATACTTCAAACTGTATGAAGACGATAAACACAAAGAGAAATTTTCAGCCAGTGATCAACACAACAGAGGGGTGGATTATGAAGAGCCGAATCAAACAAACAGTACTCGTCAGCATTTTCAGCGTGGCCGTCTCAATCGGAATAGGCGGACTCTCAGCTCAGGCTGCGACCGATGGCACAAGGTCCTTAGGTGAGGTTCTCGGAACCGGTGCGACCCTTGGGGTTTCCGACCCTAACCAACATGAAGTGGTACAAATTGGAGATGCCGATGTCGATTTGGAAAAGGGTATCGTGAAATTTAAGGTTGGAGAAGTGGGCCCTTCAGAATCCGGATCCCTTCCAACAGGGACCTTAGTCCAGGGGCATCTTGTGTGCAATAAAGCTGCTGGAATGCAAGCGACTGTGGTGAGTACCCCTTCGATTCCAGTTCAAAAAAACGGAACAGCGGAATATGCAGGTGCGATAGACCTTCCTGCTGAGTGCCACGATCAAAGCCAGCTTGCGTTTATGATTCGAGTCGTGTCTCAGGATTCTTGGATGGATGAATAATTAAAGATAGTGAAATTCTGAGCCCTTATTACAATACTGTTTCCAGCTAGCAAGACCCTGAATAGGAAAGAGAGGTTCACATGGCGACCACAAACCTTCCTAAACGAGAAACCATCTTAGTGGTCGATGATGAACCAACGATTTGTCGGTTGATATCTGAAGTGCTGAGCCAACAGGGGTACAAAGTTCTTATTGCTGGAAATGGCAATGCCGCCTTACAGATTGCCGAGAAACACCAGGGGCCGATTCACCTTCTTATCGCAGATATCCTCATGCCCGAAATGAGTGGTCTTGAGCTGGTGCCTCAAATCGTCGCGCGATTTCCTGCGATCGGGGTGTTGTATATTTCGGATAGCGACCTTATCGTACGTGCGTTTCGTAAAGACCTGGATTTGCCATTCCTTCCAAAACCCTTTTCTGTCGAAGCCTTGATGAATACAGTGGGGGTCATGTTATTTGCCTTGGCACAAAAACGTCAGGCCGAGCAAGACGCTTCTCCTTCCTCTCAACAACTGAAACCAGCAAGCTAGTGCTTTCATCTTGCTCCCATCCTGTTGCTCGCCCTTCGATCGACCTATAACCCGTTGCCTAGAATTTTTCCACGTGACCTCTTCGTATGAGGAATCTCTAGGAGTCTGCAGTGGTGCTGTAAGGCAATGCTTGATTCCCTTGTAACGCAAGGGTATGATCGCCTTTCTTTTCAAAGTTTCAGCCAGTAGGCCAGTGTGATGATAGGGAGATCTATGAAGCCGTGGATCTCCTACATCATAAGCCGTCTCATGTCTACGAGTTAGGAATTTGTCATGAAAGACGATCTTGCCAAAGCCTTTCTTTCCACGGAGTCTTTTCGCTGGAGTCCCGATACCGGGTTTACCCTTGCCTCTGGAGAAGTAAGCCCCTATTACGTGGATTGTCGAAATCTCCTTTCCCATCCAGAGCCACGTCACATGGTTGCAACCTTGGCTTATGATGTGATCAAGGGGCTTCCTCTCGACTGTATTGGCGGATTGGAAATTGGAGCCATCCCACTTGCAACCGCCATCTCTTCCTTTGGGTTTCTGGCGACTCCCCAGCAGACCTGGCGGACGTTTGTCGTTCGAAAACAACCCAAAGGACATGGCCTTGGAAAGTTATTAGAAGGGGCCATTGGTAATGGTGATCGTGCCCTAATCGTTGACGATGTCCTGACCAGTGGGGGATCCTTGTTACGTGCCGTCAAAGCAGCCCGAGATGCCGGTTTGCAGGTCCAGCATGCGTTCGTGGTTGTTGACCGGGAAGAACAAAACGGCAGAGCTCGTGTCGAAGCGGAGGGGCTCACTCTTCATCGGCTCTTCACGGTTCAAGATTTGATGCAGGTGATACGAACGGATGGAACCTCGGCTTCCTAAAAGCTTACTGAAGGTAGCTGACACTCTGACATTGGACTTGATGAACCCCTGCCTTGCCCCTTGACCCGTCTTTGTCCTGAGTCCTACAATAGAATTCGGAGCACCTGAAAAAGGCTGGCTTGACTGGCATCGCTTGAGCGACTGTGAAAGAGGAGGATCATCCCATGGTACCAAAGGTACGAACAGGGACATTCGGGCTTGTGGTATTGGTTCTTTGTTTAGGTTTTGGAACAGGGAGTCTCGGACTCGCGCATCATTCCTATCTACTCACCGTGCAAGAATTGAGGAATGGCCTGCAACAGGCTGCTTCTCCCTCGCAAAAAGGTTTTACCCTCGTTGATGTTCGAACGGCTGAGGAGCATGCTGGAGGCATCATTCCTGGGACTGATTTTAATATCGACTATCGAGAGATAAAGAGTCGACATAAGGAGCTTGGCGCCTCAACGACCGACCATATTGTCGTCTATTGCCAATCGGGAAAACGCAGTAATATAGCTGCCGAAACCTTAGCCGATCTCGGGTATACCCATGTCTACAATGTGGCGGGCAGTGTGAATGCCTGGTTAGAGTCAGGGTTTCCTTTAGAGCCAGCCCATCGCTAATCCTGACAGAGAAAGGTATTTATTTCTTCCTGTTGGTTGATGGCTGTGGGGACGGCATGGGTCGGGGGGATATTCCAATAATAGCTGGCAGGGGAATGTGATCCGACCCCGTTCCATCCACCACGAATTCCCAGGATTGAATGACTCGACTCGTGCGGGTATTGGATAGTAGACTGGGTGCAATAAAAACATCTGAAGACGATCCTCCATCCATCGCCATGGCTTGTTCAATGCTTGATAAGCCATTTCGTAAACACATTCCCAAGTCCCAGAGTGTCACGGCATCGACGGTTTTTATCAAGAGGATATTGCCATCCTTTTCTTCGACTACGACCGTTTGGTGAGCTCGTTTAGAAGATTTTCGGACCCGTAGTTTTCGCTGCCCGTCAATCAGCATTAGCGATTGAGCTGCCATGCCATAGCCTGGTTCGGTCGTGGAAAAGAAATCCTTATCGAGATCCATGACTCGTGCCTTCCTCTTCCGTGCATCAGCCGGTTCAGCGACAAACAATCCTTTCCATGATGGATGGCGTTTTGATCCGAGGGGACGTCCATGTTTATAGAGAAGCCCCATATACGAAAAGTCTTCAAAAAAAAGTCCGGCATTAAAAACTAATAAGTCGCCCGTATGTTGTTGCCATTCTTGGATGGTAAGCGGATGTGACATGTGTTCATCACGAAAGTGATAGGTCGAAAATTGATAGGTATCAGGGTTGATCCTTAACATGATCAATGCTGGCAATGTTCCTGAACAGTCTCGACCAGGGTTCCACACGGACATAGACAGTCCTTTGGTAAGTGGGGTCCAGGTTATGTCTGCTGCCTGCGCAGTTGCTAGCTTCCCGGCTGGGAAGAAGAGAAGGAAGAGACTCAACCAAAACAAGCCTTTATGGGGGAGAGACTTCATACGTAGATGTTTGACTCTCAAGATTGCCTGTTGAACGTGAACAGGGTGATGTATGAAGTATAAGAAAGGCATTGCCAATGCGTCAAATGTTCAAAGTCGAACAGATGTGACCTACAGGAGATAAGAGAGGACGGACTCTTGTACCGGAGAGGCTCTGACTCTCCGGTATCATGACGATTGAAGTTAAGATGGTGAGGTAGGAGGTGCCTCGTTCACGAGTCCCCAGAAGTTTCCGGCATGGGTCAAGGCCTGAACAAAAACCTGAAAGGAAACAGGTTTGACGATATAGGCATTTGCACCAAGGGCATAGCATTTTGTCAAATCTTGGGGTTCACGGGAAGAGGTCAGCATCACGACCGGAATGAGTTTGAGATAAGGGTCAGATTTTATGGTCTTAAGCACTTGGAGACCATCCACTTTCGGCATTTTGAGGTCAAGAAACATCAAATCAGGATTCCCCACTTCCCGGTCTGTATACTCACCTCGACGAAAGAGGTAGTCGAGGGTTTCCACGCCATCTCTAGTGACGGTGATCTCCTGAAAAATGCGAGTGTCTTCGAGAGCGGCAAGGGCTAACTCGATATCTTTGGGATTGTCATCTGCGATCAGAAGATGCTTGCGATGGCTCATCCGGTCTCACCATGAATGGGAAGCGAAAAGAAAAAGGTGGCTCCTTCGTTCGGACGGCTTTCCGCCCACGTGCGTCCCCCATGTCTATGGATGATTCGTCGCACATTGGCTAATCCAATCCCCGTACCTTCAAATTCTTCGACTCGATGAAGTCGTTGAAAGACACCAAACAATTTGTCAGCATATTGCATATCAAAACCGACCCCATTGTCTCGAACAAAAGTGACGATGTCTTTGGAAGATTCTGTGACATTACCTATTTCGATTTGTGCGAGAGGACGGCTTTTTGTAAATTTAATGGCATTGGCAATCAGATTCACGAGGACTTGTTTAAGCATGGCTGGGTCGGCTTGGACGTCAGTGAGAGGCCCGATTGTCCACGAGATATCACGACCTTTGATGTCATGACGAAGAGTATGGAGGACCTCCTTGACCAACTGCTCCATATTAATTGGTGTTTGAGCCAGTTCAGAACGACCCATCCTTGAGAAAACCAACAGATTGTCGATCAGACTGCCCATTTGCTTTGCCGATTCTGAAATGGTCTCGAGGTATCGTTGTCCCTTTTCAGTCAGAGATGTCCCAACATTTTTTTCCAGTAACGAGGCGTATCCATCGATATGGCGGAGTGGGGCTCGAAGGTCATGGGAGACAGAGTAACTAAAGGCTTCGAGTTCTTGATTGGCGGCTTCTAACTGTTTTCCGCGTTGAAGAAGTTCTGCCGCCACTCGTCGCCGAGACCGGATATCATGGTGGATGAGATAATAGACGGCCGACAACAGCACAAACTGTAGAAACGTCCCAAGGGCCAAAAGAATAATGGTCGTTCGGGTCCCTTCCATTGATTCAAATGTTCGTTCTTTGAGTGTCTGATGTTCGTGTTGTTTGATTTCTTTGACACGTAATCGAAGCGCTTCCATATTATTATTGCGATCCGTAAAGTTGAGGAGATGTTGGATCCCTTGAAAGTCGGTTTGTTGACGAAGGTGGATGCCTTCTTGCCCAGATTGAAGGAGCGTATCAATATGATGTTCTAATAAACTAAGCTGAGCTTGTATTGTTGGGGAATCCAAAAAGAGATCGTGCATTAACTTGAGGTAGGTTGGAGTTTGTTCTTGTGATTTCCCAAAGGCAGTGAGATAGCTCTGCTCACCTGTCACAAGAAATCGACGGTACCCCCAATCAGCATCCTCGACCGACTGTAAGGTGAGTTCGAGATATTTAAGGAGTTCGCGTCCCTTCCTGTCCCGTTCGGTATGTTGGACCGAGAGCACGGTATTCTTATAGGCGACAACGCCAATACCGAGCAAGATAGCCAGGACAAGGACAAACCCCGCCAGGACTCGGTTTTCAATCGACCATTTCCATTGCATAAGAATATGCCGGTCCTCTTCTTCTCAGGCGTCGTCAGTCTGAGTAGAAGTGATATCAAGGCGGTCAGGACGGTTACCCTCTTTTGGCGTTTCAATCTGAATGTAACCATTTCCCGGTGAGGGGCGGTCCGATAAAAAATAATTAAACCGTACCTTTCACCCTGTCGCAAGGTTATTTGAATATCCTGGTTTCTTGCAAAATTGGTTGCGGGCGTTACCAAGGAAGAAGGGTATTCCGCTAAAAGAGAATCCTTAAAGCCTTTTTAGATTCAGGAGATCGAGGACTGATTAACCCTGGGAAGCTCCAAGGAGAGAGGACAAAGGATGGATATGGGTCGTATTCGAGATAGCTCAGCCTAGTCCGGGAAGTGAGGCAGTGGGGCCGGCGAGATTCGAAAAGAGCATCGTGGTGGAAACAATCCACTCGATAAAGGGTTTGGGATAAATTCCGAGAAGTAAGGTTCCGGCTAAACTAATGTACACCACCAGTTTCATGGGACCGGAAACTGTCAGTTTTGAAGGATTATCTGGCTCATTGATGTACATTTTTTTGACGACGATTAAATAATAATACATCGAAATCACGATATTGATCAGCCCCACCGTCAAGAGCACGTACAATTCTTCCTTGATGGCGGCGACAAAAATATACAGTTTTCCAATAAAGCCAGCTAAGGGAGGCACGCCGGCGAGAGAAAGTAAAAAGATCAGCATCGAGAATGCCAAAAAGGGAGAGCGTCGATTCAGGCCGTTGTAATCCTCAATTTCATCACTTCGAATTATTTGACTGACGGCGATGACGATGGCAAAGGCTCCAAGGTTGGCAAACATATAGGTGAGGAGATAAAACAAGATCGCATCGCTTCCCATCTTCGTTCCAGCCGCTAAGCCGATGAGTACATTTCCAATTTGCGCAATACCTGAATAGGCCAGCAACCGTTTAATATTTTTTTGGGCAATCGCGACGATATTCCCATAGGTCATAGACAAAATCGACGCGCCTGCTAACAAGAGCACCCAGGCAGGTTTGAATGAGGCCAAGGCGACAAAAAACATACGGATCAAAATTGCAAAGGCAGCGGCTTTGGGAACAATGGAGAGAAAGGTGGTCACGGGAGTTGGGGCTCCGTGATAGGTATCAGGGATCCACGAATGGAATGGAACAGTTCCGATTTTAAATCCAAGAGCCGCAAATATGAGCAAAAACCCGATGGTTAGGGCTGGCGTGGGGGTCGTGATGTTCATATCTGAGAAGACCAGTTTTCCTGTGCCGCCATACACCAGACTGATTCCATAGGCGAGTAACGCCGCCGCAAAAATTCCCAAAATAAAAAACTTAATGCCGGCTTCATTGGAGGCGGAGTCATCACGTAAATAGGCCACCAGAACATAGAAGCCAAAGGTGGCAAACTCCAACGTGACAAACAGGGAGAGCAGGTCATTGGCGGAGGCCATGAACATCATACCCAGGGCGGACATGAGGACCAGAAAATAATATTCCCCCTTAAAAAATTTAAAGCGGTTCACATAATCGATAGAGGCTAAAATGACCAGGGCTGTGGACGCGACAATAAATAATTTAAAAAATATGGCGATCCCATCGACCACAAACATATCGTGGAAGAGCGTGCCTTGCGTGCCCGATTGAATAAACCACATCAAGCAAGCCAGGGTTCCGACAAGACCCGCCACGCTTAGATAGGCTAATTGCTTTTGGGGGAAGCGTGGAATGGAGAAGTCAACCGCGAGAACAATGCAAAGCCACAACGTGAGAAAAATCTCAGGAAGGAGCAGAAACAAGTCTGCGCTGGATAGGGTCAGGTCAAAGGTCATGGCTAGGGTACCAGGCCTCCCGTATGTTGAGAGACGAGAGGCGCGACTTCGATGATCCGTGCCAACAGGGGATCAACTCCGCTTTGAATGACTTTGAGAAAGTGTAGGGGGAACAGTCCGTACCCAATACTACAGACAATCATAATAAAGAGAGGGGCACGATCGACCCATCCTACCGCATCATGGGTATGGCTATATTGCTGGTCCATGGGCCCGTAGAAAACCCCACGCATCATCTTAAAGAGATAGGCCATTGTGAGCACGATTCCAATGACGGCGACGAGAACCTGAAAAGGATATTTATTCCAACTTCCGACAATGATCATCACTTCGGCAATAAAATTCACCGTGCCGGGCATTCCGACAGAGGCCATGCAGGCAATAATAAAGCAGCCGGCAATAAAAGGCATACGGTTTGAGAGTCCCCCGAGCGACGGAATATCCCTGGTATGGGTTTGGTCGTACACCCACCCTGCCATCGCGAACAACATGCCGGTGGCCAAGGCATGGGCGAACATGTACAGCACCGCCCCGGTTAAGCTCATATAGTCCAACGCGGCCATCCCGAGAAAGACATATCCCATATGCGAAGAACTGGAATAGCCAATCACATACTTAGTGTCTCGGGCATTGAAGGCCACAAACCCACCATAGATAATGCTGAACACACACAAAATGGCGGCGATAGGCATGAGTTCTCTAGTGGCATCCGGAAGAATTTCAAAGGCCACTCGAATGATCGAGAAATGGCCTAACTTCATGAGCACGCCGGCATGTAACATACTCGTGGCTGCCGGGGCTGCCGCATGTCCGACAGGCGACCAGGAATGGAGTGGCCAAATCGGAGCGATAGAGGCAAATCCAAAAAAGATGAGCAGCCAAATGAGAGTGGCCATGGGTTCTGAAAAATGCGCCTGTTCTCTCAAGACCAGAATGTCAAAGGTATAGAGGCCAGAACCTTTATAAATAAGGAGAATGCCCATGAGGGCGACCACGGCCCCTGCTGAGAGGAAGAGAACGAGTTTCATGGCTGCGTATTCTTTACTGTTTTTCGTAAAGTTGAAGATGAAACTCACCGAGTCACGCTGTTTCAGTCCCTCTGGGTCTGTCATCTCTAAATAGCTCTTGGTATGGCTTCCCCACATCCCCAGCAAGAGGTACATCGGAAGGACTGACATTTCATAGAAGAAATACAGGAAGAAAAGGTCCAGGGACATGAACACGCCAATCGTGGCGGCCGCCAAAATCAAAATAAAGATATAAAATTCTTTGGCGCGATCTTTGACATGCCAAGAAATAAAAATTCCCGCAAAAAGGAGAATACAGGACGCGAGCACGAGCGGAGTCCCAATTCCATCGACGCCTAGGTAAAAGGAAATCCCGAGTTCTGGAGACCATTCGTAGCGTTGTATAAATTGATACCCGCCTTGGATGGGGTCATAGGCATAAAATAAATAGAAAGAGGCCACCAAGGGAATAAATGCCGACGCGGCCGCAATCCATCGCACGAGGAGGTGTTGGCGGTTCGAGACGAAGATCAGCGCAATCGATCCGACAAAGGGTGCGAATAAAATATACAGGAGTGTGTATTCAGCCATCTTCCCTCAATTGTTCGTGTCTGGGTTTGACGACGGCGAGTCCCTGCGTGGCTCCATGTTCCAAGCGCTCCACTAATGCTTGCACCGACCCGTTCATAATTCGCAAAAACGGTGAAGGATAAAGCCCGATCCAAAAAATCATAATGGTGAGGGAGAGGACGATCGTCATCTCAGCGGCTCGGAGATCCTGTATGGTGTGGGAAATGTGTTTTCCCAAGGGCCCAAACATCGATCGCTCAAAATACCAGAGAAAATATGCCGCACTAAAAATAACCCCGAGTACCGCGATGGCGCCATAGACCCACCAAGATTTAAATGCGCCCAGCAATATCAGGAATTCTCCAACAAATCCATTTGTGCCCGGTAACCCGATGGAGGCCAAACCTACGATCAATAAAAAACTGGCGAGCAATGGGGTGTATTTGGCCATTCCTCCAAATGAGGAGATATCGGTACTGTGTTGGCGGGTATAGAGGAACCCGGCAATAAAAAATAGGCCGGCCGTGCTAAAGCCAAGATTAATCATGGTCAGGAGACTGCCCTGCAAGCCTTGAAAGTTCAAGGCAAATAAACCAAGGACCACAAATCCCAAATGGCTGATGCTGCTATAGGCTAGTAATCGTCGGAAGTCCGGTTGAATAATCGCAATAAAGGCTCCATAAAGAATTGCGATCAGGGCCAGGCACATCATAATGAGGACGACGGTCCCATGTTGGGAGGCATCTGGAAGTAACGGGAGGCTCAGTCGCATAAATCCATAGGTGCCCAATTTCACTCCGGCCAGGACCACGGCCATTCCAATGGGACCTTCCATCAAGGCATCCGGCAGCCAGGTATGAAAGGGGAACATTGGGGCCTTGAAAGCCAGGCCGAGGAAGATCAGCCAAAAGATAAGTATCTGTTGGCTCGTGGCGATTGGTACGGTCAGAAGGTCTAGAAGGTCAAATGAATAGGATGGTTCCACCCCATGTGTGACTGCCCACTCATGGTAATTTAAGTTTAATAGAGCAATTCCCACCAACATAAAGACGCTGCCGAGCAGGGTATAGAGCACAAACTTGAGCGCGGCATATTGTCGCCCTGATCCTGTTCCCCAAAGCTTAATGAGGAAGTAACTTGGAATCAGCATGAGTTCCCAAAACACAAAGAACAGGATCAAATCGAGACTGACAAAAATTCCGATGGTGGTGGTCTGCAACGCGAGCAGGGCCATGAGGTATTGCTTGACCTGGTGTCGAATGCTGTCCCAAGAGTTCAAGACGATCAGGAGGTTAAGAAAGGCCGTGAGTGCGACAAACAAGACACTGATACCATCAACACCCAGGTGGTAACTAATTCCAAGAGGCGGTATCCAATCAATATGCTCGGTGAATTGCATGGCAGCCGAGTTTGGAATGAAGTACCACAGGAGGGCTACCGATAAGAAAAATTCAAGGGCGCAGACACCTAACGCAATATGTTTGGCGGTATCTTCTTCTTGAATAATCCACAGCACGACCGCTCCACCTAACGGAAGGAAGAGCAGGAGGCTTAATAAGGGAAATCCAAATGTCAGTTCTTCGAGCATACGATTACATCTTGGAAATTTTCATCACTACCGAATCATGGCTCCAAACCAGGAGGAGCCGGTCCAGAGAACAAACACAATATGCACCAACACAAATAACCCGCCGACAATGATCGCAGCATAATGATGGACCATGCCGGATTGCAGTTTACGCCAGGACCGCGCCACGAGATGATTCCCATAGCCGACAAGATTCAGGCCGGCATACACGACATGATTTTCAATCCAGACGGTAATGTTGGAGCTACTCTGGGTGAAGGAGGCAACCGCTTTGACGGCTCCATCGATGACGGTCCGATCAAACCAATCCCAGGCCTGCCCAATCATTTTAGTGGGTTCTACAATAGCTGCATCATAGGCTTCATCCACATAATACTTATTGAGGAGTGTGTCGTAGGCTCCAGAGAATCGGGTGGCCAATTGGTCTCCAGTCTTCGGCCGAATACTGTAGAAATAATGCGCCACGGCCCAACCAATCAATGCGATTGCGGTGGCCACCGCCATTAACCCAATAATGGTGAGAGGACTCACGTGGTGCTCTGCTCCAGCTACTGCGGTGACCGGATGGAGAAAGTGATGAAACCATCCGTTTTCAGGTGGAACTCCCGGAAATCCCCCTAAAAACGAGAGGCCCGCTAACACGACAAGTGGTCCAACCATCACCATGGGTGATTCATGAATATGTGCGGCCGTCTCGGCTTCGACTCGAGACTCCCCAAAGAAGGTCAGATACGTCAATCGGAACATATAAAATGATGTCAGCAATGCCGCAATGGCTCCCAGTGCATACAATTCATAGTGATGGTTGATAAAGGCGTGGGCCAAAATCTCATCTTTACTCCAAAATCCTGCCAGGGGAGGAATACCCGCGATAGCCAATGTGCCAATCAGAAAGACCCAGAAGGTCCAGGGAATTTTATCCTTGAGTCCCCCCATTTTTCTTATGTCTTGTTCACCCCCAAGTGCATGGATCACAGACCCGGCTGACAGAAAGAGGAGTGCTTTAAAAAAGGCATGGGTCATGAGGTGAAACACCGCGGCGGTATAGGCCCCGATTCCACAGGCTAGAAACATATACCCCAATTGGCTCACGGTGGAGTAAGCCAAGACGCGTTTAATATCGTTTTGAACGAGACCGATGGTGGCCGCAAATAAGGCCGTGAGTCCTCCAATCCAGGCCACAGCCGTCATAACCATAGGAGCCATGTCGAAGATCACATGGTTTCGGACGATCATATAGACCCCTGCAGTTACCATTGTCGCGGCATGGATAAGAGCACTGACAGGTGTCGGGCCTTCCATTGCATCGGGGAGCCAGGTATAGAGAGGAATCTGTGCAGATTTACCCACCGCCCCGATGAGGAGACAGAGGGCGATCCATGAGGCCATGGTCGGAGATAACTCTCCCGCACGGGCCATCACCTCGGTATAGTCCAGGGTTCCGAAATTGACGAATACCAGAAAAATAGCCAGTAAAAATCCGGCATCTCCAATTCGGTTGACCACAAATGCTTTGGTAGCAGCTTTGGCTGCCGAGACACGGTCAAAATAAAACCCGATCAATAAATAAGAACAAAGGCCAACTCCCTCCCACCCAATAAAAAGGACCAGGTAGTTATTCCCCATAACCAGCAGGAGCATCGAGACCATAAAGAGGTTCATATAGGTGAAGAATCGTGTAAATCCTTCTTCCCCGTGCATATACCCTACGGAATAGAGATGGATGAGAAATCCGACCCCTGTAATAACCAGGAGCATGATGCAGGTGAGTGGATCAATCAAAAAAGCGAGGTTGATGGTGAAGTCGGTGCCGAAAATCCATCGATAGGCGACCACTTCTCTCGGTATTCCATTGGCCAGTGTGTCGGCAAAGACGGCCAGGGTACAGAGAAACGACAGTCCCACCGATCCCCAGGCGAGTCGATGAGCAAACTCTTGGGAATACCGGCTGCCCAACAGCCCGTTCAGTAAGACTGCGACCAGCGGAAACAGCGGAATTAGCAGAATAAGTGTATCGATCACGTTACCACTTCAAAAAATTCATTTCATCCACATTGGTGGATATTTTTCCTCTGAACACCACAATAATAATGGCCAATCCGACAGCGGCTTCCCCCGCCGCGATCGCAATGACAAAAAGAGCCACAATTTGTCCGGCCATCGAGTCGAGGTAGTAGGAAAAGGCCACCAGGTTGATATTGGCGGCATTCAGCATAATTTCAACTGACATCAGCACGATAATGAAATTTCGACGTATCAACACACCGACCAGTCCTGTCGCAAAAAGCACTGTACTGACTGCGATATAGGCTGAAAGAGGAATCATGGAGTTATGGCTTTGTCCGTTCTACCGGTTCGTCCGTTTGCTGGGGGGTCTTTGCCAGTACAATCGCTCCAATGATGGCTCCCAGAAGGAAGACACCGACGATTTCAAACTGGAGCAAATATTCACTAAACATTTTTATGCCGATGGAAAAGGTGCTGCCACTTGAAACAACCATGTCTGCTGTTGTGGTCCCCTTCTCGCCTTCAAAGGGGGTCATCACCAAGAGTCCCACGATATACAAGGTCCCGAGACAGGCGGGGATCAAAAAATAGACCACATGTTTATGAAAATAGCCTTCGACGGTTTTTAAATTCAGCAGCATGAGGACGAAGAGGTACAACACGAGAATGGCACCGGCATACACGATGACTTGAACGGCCCAAATAAATTCGGCGTTCAGCATTAAGAAGAGTCCCGAAACATGTAAAAGGAGTGCAAGCAAGGCAATGCCGCAATGGACCGGATTTTTCAGGCCCACGGTGAGCACACCCGTGATCATACTCATGAGGGAAAAATAGGCAAAAAATACAGGCATCATAGCGTTTTACGTGGACTTACTTTTGCTGATGGATTGTGGGAAAAAGTAGCGATAGTCATGGCTTGCTTGTTCATCTTTTTCTTGATTATGGGCGTACAGGTATTTTTTCGCATCGTCTAAATGTCGTTCGCCAATATCGTAGAGTCGGGCCTTGTCAAAGAGTAAGGTACGTTTATCGTGGGTTGAATATTCATACATTTTGGTCATAGCGAGCGCATTGACGGGACAGGCTTCCACACAATATCCGCAGAATACGCATTTGGTAATATCGATATAAAACTCTTTCGCGTAGCGTTGAAGCGGCAGCGATTGATCTTCCTCACTAATGACCTTGATACAATGCGACGGACAGGCCACTTCGCAAAGGTCGCAACCCACACAACGTTCCACGCCATCGTCGTATCGAAGGAGACCCAAGGCTCCTCGGTGTGTGTCGGGTAGGGTTCGTTCTTCTCTCGGGTATTGGAAGGTAATGGGGCGATAGAACATATGCTTGAAGGTCACCTTCATGGCATCCCAAATTTCGCGGAACATCATCGCATCGAGTATTTTTTTCACGCCATCGCCCATTAGAATTTCCTACCTTCCCTTTTTTCAGGCCTTCTCCAGAGACACGGTGCCCAACTTGAAATAGGGGACACCCGTTTTGGAATCCACTTCCAGCGGCATGAGATCTTTGACCGGAGGGGTATTGAAATGTTCTGGGAAAAAACATAATCCTGGACGCATGGAGAGGTTGGGAGTGACGGGAAGGACCAGAGATCCTTTCTCAGTTGTCACGCGCACCTTCTGACCCTCCTGTAGGCCTAACCGCTCTAAGTCTTCGACATTCATATGCAAACTACCCACGTGGGAAGTAATTTTTATCAAGCCCGAGGCTTGTGTTGACATTTTTCCGGAATGATAGAGTTCCTGGCCCATCACGAGACGAAATTCTTCACTGCCCGTCGCTTGTGAAAGTTCCGATTTCAGACGTTCCCCTGTTGCGTGATAGCGAACGGCGACATCCCGGCTATACCCATTCGAGAGATACGGGTTTGGATTTGGAGTCACCGCGCGGGGTTGTCCCAGGTTATAGTATCCCGGAAGGACTTTCATGATTTCATTCTGAATATCTTGGGATGATTCATATTCCAAGGGGTACCCTAACCCATTGGTTATGGCCGTCAGGATGTGCCAATCCGGCAGGCTCTCCCCTAGGGGATCCATCGATTCACGAATACGTAAAACCTTCCCTTCTAAGTTAGTAAAGGTCCCGTTCTTTTCCGCATAGGTACAGGCCGGAAGGACATAATGTGCCAGCTTCCCGGTTTCCGTGAGAAAGGGATCCTGGCAGATCAGGAGCTCGACTCCTTCAAGGGCAGCTTGGACATTAAAGGAACTGGGGAGTGTGGCCAGGGGATTTTCCCCAATGAGATACAGGGCTTTGATTTCTCCCGTCTGACATTGCTGGAGTATTTTCATCAGGGAGGCGCCACTGTTTACCGGTGGAAGTTCGGTGTCCCACCCCCGCGTGAATTTATTTCTGGCTTCGGGGTCGTTAAAGCGCACTTGACCCGGAAGAAATTCCGGAGACACGCCCATATCCACCGCACCCTGTTCGTTCACTTCTTCCGTAACGGTATTAATGCCGCATCCTGGTTTTCCGAGCTTTCCGGTAATCCAGGCCAGATCCACAAGATCCAACACATGGTCAAATCCCTCTCTCTGGCGAACGATACCTTCTCCGCAGATAATGACTGCTTGAGGGGCTTCAGCAAAAATAGCAGCAGTTTCTTTGAGAACCTGTTCGTTGATTCCGGTCATGTTGGTAATGCTGTCCCACGAGATTTGTCCCACAGCCTTTTGCAGGGAGGCAAAAGCCTCAGGATGTTTATTCACCACCTCCCGGTCAACCAGGTCTTGTTCAATGGTGGTTTTCACTAGGCCTTGCACCAAGAGCGATTCCGTTCCCGGGCGGACGAGGATGGGGTGTGAGGCCAGTTGAGAGATGGGGGACTGGGCCGAGTCGACGACCATCACCTGAGCTTTATAGACGCGAATGGCTTCCTTGATACGGACGGCTGTCAGGGGATTGGTCTCCGTAATATTTGAACCGACCAGGAGAATGGCTTTGGCCTTGGTAATATCTTCCCAACTATTCTGAGAGCGTCCGATGCCAATGGCTTTCTGCATGGCATGGACAAAATTCATATGGCCATAGCGTGCACTACTATCAATATGATTACTGCCGATGGCCACCCGCATGAATTTTTGGAAAAGATAGAGTTCTTCGTTGGTACAACGAGCGGTGATCAGTCCCGCTATGGCCTGCGGGCCATGGGTCTCTTTTATGGCGGTCAATTGATCAATAATACTTTGGACTGCGTCAAGCCAGGCGACCTCAACCAGTTCACCTTTTTCGCGTTTCAGGGGTTGGGTGAGTCGTGCGGAACTATCCAGGTGTTGAAATCCAAATCGGCCGCGGACACAAATGCCACCGTGCCCTTGGGCGGTGTCCGTCCGCTCTCCCCACTTATTTTTCCAGGACAGTGTGGAAGTGACTCGTACCACTTCGGTATCTTTGGTTTCCAAGATCATCTGACAGCCGTCCCCACAATAGTTACAGGTGGTGGTCGTTTTCTTCAGCTGCCAAGGTTTATAGAGGTACTTGGAATATTTATTCGTAATCGCTCCGACAGGGCAGACCGCCAGGCAGTCGCCGCAAAATTCGCAGGAGAGAGGTTGATCGCCTTTGGGGACGACTTGGTTAAACCCGCCCTTTTTCATAAATTGCAGGGCATCGATCATCAAGACGTCTTTACAAATATTGATACATTCCGCGCAGGCGATACAGCGGTTCATGTTGAAGTCAAGAACGAGACTTCTGGTATCTTCAGGAATTAATTTCTGTTTGGCATTGGCTAAATTGGTGACCTCATGTTTAAACGCCATGTCTTGGAGTTCACAATGGCCATCGGCATCACAGACTGGGCAATCAAGGGGATGGACGGAAAGGTGTTTTTCAACGGCCTTTTTTCTGGCAGCAAACAAGTCATCGCCTTCGGTGCGGACCACCATCCCGGCGGTCGCTTTAGCTGTGCATGAGCGAACCGGTGCCTTTTTCCCTTCGACCATGACGAGACACATACCACAGGAACCAAAGGGATCGAAGGTGTAGTGGTAACACATGGCCGGGACGACTTTTCCGGTCGTAGAGATTACGTCATAGAGCGACACTCCGTCTTTCGCAGACAGAGTTTGTCCATCAATCGATAACTCAATGGAGGCGACCTCCGCATCGGGGGTCGTCACGGGTTTCAATGCCATAAGTCTAACCTCAACAACAAAATACGTGAGTCGGTCATCCTACCGGTCACATTCTCCCATCACAATATCGTACGTTCCGAAAATCGTGACGGCATCGGCAATCATATAGCCACGCGCCATATGGTCAAAAGCTCCCATATGTATAAAGGAAGGGGCTCGGATTTTTAATCGATAGGGTTTTCCGCCTCCGGTGCTCACAATATAAAACCCGAGTTCTCCCTTGTGGGCTTCGGTGCCGCAATAAATTTCCCCAGGTGGGGCATCAAATCCTTGGGAAAAGAGCTTAAATTGTTGAATCATACTTTCTAGGTTTGTGAAGACGCGTTCTTTTGGCGGGAACGTCACACTAGGCACGTCGGCCATGATTGGCCCTTCCTCCGGCATTTGTTCTAGGCATTGACGAATGATTTTGACGCTCTCGTACATCTCCATAATGCGAATCCAATAGCGGTCATAGGTATCTCCGTTTTTCCCAATCGGCACGCTGAATTCACATTTGCCATAGGCGCTATAGGGTTCGTATTTCCGTAAATCATAATCAACGCCAGAGCCTCGAAGTGTTGGACCACTTAAGCCAAAGCTTAAGGCATCTTCTGCCGAAATCACCGCCACCCCCTTGGTTCGTCCTAACCAAATTCTATTTTTCTCTAAAAAGACCTGATATTCGTCAATCTTACTTGGCAAATAATCGATAAAGGCCCGAACTTTGGAAAGGAGAGAGGGAGTGAAGTCACGTTCGACCCCGCCGATTCGATACCAACTTGTGGTCAGTCGTGCCCCGCATAATTCGTCGAACCAATCGAGTAAAATTTCTCGATCTCGGAAGGTATAGAAAAAAACCGTCATAGCCCCGATATCCAAGGCTTGTGTCCCTAACCAGAATTGATGACCGATGATCCGTTGTATTTCGGCGACGATGGTGCGTAAGTATTCAGCGCGTTCAGGGACTGTGATGTCCATGAGTTTTTCAACGGCTCGACAATAGGCAAAGTTGTTGTACATGGCGCAGACATAATCGAGACGATCGGTGTGGGGAATAAACTGGTGGTAGGTTCCATCTTCCGCTAATTTCTCCACTCCCCGATGTAGAAACCCCAAGACTGGGGTGGATTTGACCAATCGTTCCCCTTCCAGCTCGAGCACGACCTTGAGCACACCGTGGGTACTCGGATGTTGTGGCCCCATGTTGAGGAGAAGTTCTTCCGTGCGGAGAGTCGGAAGGGTCGGACTCTCTGGATTCTCGGGATCGACTTTATATATCGTCGTCCGCTGGTCTTCAAAGGGTTTTGGTCCGCGTTCCATGCTGTTCTATTCTGCCTCCACGGTCAGGTAGCCCGCCTGTTTGTTACTGACTGGGTTCATCAAGAAAGTCGAAGGTATCCCGCCACCCCTTGCCTCTTAGCGGAAAGTCTTTGCGTAAGGGATAGCCTTCATCATAATCATCAGGCATAAGAATTCGTCGAAGATCGGGATGGTTCAAAAAGCGGATGCCCATCATGTCATAGACTTCCCGCTCCATGTAATCCGCACCCTTCCACAGATCGGTCAGAGAGGTGACGGTACAATCTTGTTCCGGGACGCGCGCCTTGAGCCGAATTCGTTGTTTGTGCCGTATAGAATACAATTCATAAACGACCTCAAATCGTTCTTCGTCATCGGGCCAATCTACTGAACTGACGTGGACGATATAATCGAAGTCCATTTCTGAATCACGACGAAGAAAGGTAGCGACATCATGGAGTGCGTCACGTTGAACAGTTACCGCGACATCACCGCGCCATTCCACTGCCTTGATGAAGGCTTGCGGAAATTCCTGCTGGATGCGTTCGGCTAAGAGATGCATGAATATTTACGCTCGTACTTCCTTGGGTTGCTTTAAAAATACGCGTTTTTCCATGATACGGTCTTGCAACTTCAAGATGCCGTCAAATAAAGCTTCCGGAGTGGGGGGACATCCAGGTACATAGATATCCACCGGCACAAAACGATCGACGCCTTGCACGACACTATAGCTGTCATAGATATTCCCGGACGTCGCACAGGATCCCATGGCAATGACATATTTGGGTTCGGGCATTTGGTCATAGATTTTCCGAATAACAGGTGCCATGCGCCGGCAGACGGTGCCTGCCACAATCATTAAATCTGATTGTCGGGGAGAGGCACGAAAGACGCCGGCACCGTATCGATCCATGTCGTAACGAGATGAGACGGCCGCGATCATCTCAATGGCGCAACAGGCGAGTCCAAAGGTCATCGGCCATAATGACCCTTTCCGAGCCCAGTTCACGGCCTTTTCTATGGTAGTCGTAATGACATCCACATCACCGTCTTTCTCATGTGACCCTATTTGTATTAATCCCATGGGTTATCCTTTAAAAAATGACGGTCCGTAAGACTTTCACCTGCCTCTATCGCCAATCAGGTAACGTCTCCAACATCTACAGGGCAGACCTTAGTCCCATTCCAACGCCCCTTTGCGCCAAGCATAAACATAAGCCACCACAAAAAGTCCTATGAAAATCATCATTTCAACTAACCCAATAATGCCGATCTTTTTAAATGAAATGGCCCAGGGATAGAGAAAAATTACCTCGATATCAAAAATCACAAACATCATGGCAAAAATATAATACCGAACGGGAAAGGGCATTCTGGCATCTGAAAAAGGTTCACTGCCACATTCGTACGTTGATAATTTTTCAGCTTCCGGAAATTTGGGTTGCACGAAATAGCTGATGAGCAACGTGCCCACTCCAAATAATCCGGCGATCGCAATAAAGAGTAAAATGCCGGAATATCTCGACAAATATTCAAAGGCGAGTTCTGTGCCTTCCATGAGCACTTTTCCTCTACGTTAACAAGAACGGTCATCCTAGGCCGAGGAACCACATTAAATCAAGCGCACAAAGGACCTAACCAGATAGACCAAAAGTCCTAGTTTTTCATTTGCTTGTATATAATAAATCGAAGGTTTTTCTGTAAGGAGAGGAAGGGATTTGGAGGTGTGGACTCCAGGTTGATAAGACCTTTGGTGCCTTCTTATGGGAAATCAAACTCGATGTTCTATTTCTTCATATTTTCTGAAGGCATACGAAGATTTTTGGGGGTAGTTCCAGAGGAATGCTCCCATTCAGACTCAAGTGGGGATTGTGCCTTCACTGTGTTTCGACGATGGATTTGGGTTCTGACGCTTCTCTTGGAACTCTGATGTGGAATATCGGGAGTTCCTTTTGTTTCCTTATTTTTGGTGGACTTGTTGTTCATTAATATAAGCTATTGATTATTATAAATTTTTTAATAACATTCTTATTTTCATGCAATGATATCTGGTCAAAGCCCCACCCTAAATACCATAAAGATTTTCATTCCCATTGACACCGTCTTCCTCGGGATCGGACCACATTTCACCAAGTTTAGGCTCGAATTTACCATTCTTATTAGAATCAACCCAATAGAAAAGAGGATAGGGCATGGTCATCACAACGGAATTACCATATTCGTTTAGTGATACCTTGTAAGTCCGTCTGGCTGTCATAAAATCTACACGTCCCATACCTTCTAAATCAAACTCTCTGAAAAACATGTCATTTCTCCAGTCATAATATGACTTGACTTCCTTGGGGTCGTACTCGACCGGTTCATCTGGAATAGACTCAATACTCGTAGAGTTACCTAAGTTTTGGGAGTCTACCCCTAATAGGTGTTGTTTGTTGTGTTCTCCTAGCTGAACCAGGCCTCCCATGCTCGCCGGCAGGTTGGTAAAGTGAAGAGTGAACGTGATAACCACGCTTAGAATGATGGAGTACCTGTTCCGGAAACCAGATAACAACTTCGTTAAATAATTTATATGGTTAGATCGATTCATGGATAAACCATAGCAAGCAGAAAATTAGCCTGTCAAACATATCTGGGAGAGGGTGGTTCCTTGACAATGTACCTTTTTTTGCTATGTTTTTTTCATACCTCTCTTATTAATTTGAGAAGACGATACCCATGAAAAACTACATCATTCGCACCTTGTTGCCCTTTCTTTTCATTGCTCTGAGTGTAAGTCCTCTGTTGGCTGCCGAGGACATCAGGGCGGAACTCGAAACCGTGAATTATGGTGAGGATGCCCTTGCCTACTCTTCGGGGATCATTACGGATTCGTTACCAAAGGTTGGAGCGGTAAGCCATATTACCGGTGATAATCAAACCATTGGCAATAGAAGATTATTGGGAAGAGGTGATGCGGTCTATGTCGCCTTTGGTGATAGGGAAAGCGTCGCACCGGGTGAGTTGTTTACGATCTATCGAAAAGTTCATGAAGTAACACACCCTATGGATAGTCGAGTACTCGGAGATTTATTCAAAATCGTGGGTGTGGTTGAGGTTGTTGATCTGAATCAGACCCCATCCATGGTCAAGATCCACAGATCCTACTCCTCTATTCATCCGGGTGACAGCCTTATGCCATTTGAACCTCTAACGGTGCAGGAGCCGGTTCCGGGTTCTGACCTTATTAAAACCGAGGGGATGGTAGGAAGAGTGGTCGATATTCCGCCCGCTCATACTCTTATCGCTCAGAGTCATGTGGTCCACATTGATTGGGGTCAGATGGAGGGCATGCAACGTGGAGATGTGCTAGAAGTCTTTCGCCAACGTGTAGGGCATCCCAAGAAAATACTAGGGGAACTCAAAGTATTGCGGGTGGGAGAACATACCAGTTCCGCTCTCATCACCAAGTCAAATTTTTCGTTCCTACGTGGAGACCAGTTTGTCTTTAAACGAGCGATGCCAAGACAGGAAGAAGTGGTTCAAGATATTCCCGAGATGGAAGAAGAGGTTGTTTCAGAAGAAGAACTGCTTATAGCAGAGGAAGAAGAACCTGCTCCCCTTGAATTCGTCAAGGAGGGAGACCATGAGACATTGGTTGTGGAAGGCTTGCTTGACCATATTGAGTTTGATAGCGGTGAAGCCAGAATTAAGCCGGAGGGTGTGAAGATTCTCCAGCAGGTTGGGGTGGCGCTTCAAGAGATTCAAGACAAACATATTCGCGTGGAAGGCCATACGGACAATGTTGAAATCGGTCCAACCTTGCAACGGAAATTTCCTACCAACTGGGAATTATCTAATGCAAGAGCTATTGAGGTCGTCCGATTTCTGCGAGAAGAAGCTGGATTGCATTCCAAAGGAATTTCCAACATGGGTTATGCGGCCTATCTTCCGATTGCCAGTAATGAAGAAGAGGCTGGTCGTCAAAAAAATCGACGGGTAGAAATTGTTCTCTACTCGGCGGACCCGACCAAGTATGAATTAGAAGGAAATCTCGACCTCGATGCAAAACGTGCAAAGACTGAAGCGCTCAATCTGATAACCCATCCCGAACCCCCAGCGAGTACCCCTTCTGCCTCGGACTCCAAGCCGGAGATGATGGAGTCAGAGATGTCAACGAATGAAGAACCCATGTCCTCTTCGAACAATGAGATGAGTGAATCATCTGAGAAGCCGATGGAGACTATGGCCAAGGTAGAAGCCCCAGCAGAAGAAGAGGCTGCGGAATCATCCCAACCAGAACCATCGGAGTCAAAGCCGTCTGCAGGCAGTTCGGAAGATCTACCTGATTTATCCATATCCCCTGCCCCATCATCTTCTCCATAACTCCATCTGGCATTTCAAAGGTCGTCTCCTCAGGGTTAGAGCTCCTTCCCCTTGCAGCAATTTTGAGTCGCAACATTCAGTGGGCTGTCGTGTCGGGTTTGTGAAGATGATTGTTCCCTTACGGCTAGGGTTGCTACAATAGCACATGCCGCCTTCTCCTCCCTCCGTTCCGACCCCGGTAACCCGGTCGACGAAGCCCATGTTTGCCGATGTCATTGTTCCTCGTCGCTTGAGCCGGGCCTTTACCTATCGTATTCCTTCCCATTTACATGATCGATTGCATGTGGGAAGTCTGGTGTGGGTTCCTTTTGGCCCCAGTACCTTAAAGGGACTGGTCGTCTCTCTCAATCATAGCCCTGACACTCAGCAAGGTTCGAAAAAAGGATTTCCTCGAGAGTTCAAAGAGATACTTTCGGTGCAAGAGGGATTGGGGGGACCTGAATCATCTCAGGATGTTCTCACCATGGCTCAATTTCTTTCGGATTATTACCTTGCACCAATTGGACAATGCATCAAATTTCTCTCCCCGCCAGAAAAGGCTCCACGTGTTTCCCTTCGATACCGCATCACGGAAGTAGGCAAAGAAGTCTTGCATACCAACAGGCGACTTTCTTCCACCAATCGTTTAGTACTTGAGCGTCTGACCACTGTGGCCAAGGGTCTGACCCTTGATACTCTCCGTCGTTCTGTGAAGGGAACGACGGCCAGGCAGATTCAGCAGTTTAGAAAAAAAGGATGGGTGACGGAGGAAATCAAAAAAAAGAAATCCGTTGACCCAGTGAACAAGAACCGTCCTGTGGAATCCCGTGACCTTGGCCTTGAGGGATCCACCGTGACACGGAATCTTTCATCCCCGGCAATTTCATTGTTTCGCAATACTGTGGCACAGGCTCTGGGGGAGGGAAGCTTTATCCCCATGTTGGTGGAGGCTTCGGCGGAGAAGCGGCTTGGATATCTGGTAGACGCCATAGAGTTGGCCCTTACTCATAAGAGGGGCGTGTTAATTGTGACAGGAGAGGTCCATCGAGCCTGTTTGATTGGCGACTGGGTTCAAAAACGATGGCCTGGTCAAATGGAATTGCTCCATGGACGTGTGCAGAGCAAGGTCCGTGCTGGAGTGTGGGAGCGGATACAAAATGGGACCGCCAGAATTGTGGTTGGCACCCGCTCGACGATTTTTGCACCTGTGAAAGATCTCGGCCTGATCTGTCTCGATGCCGAAGAGGACACTTCTCTTAAGGATGAACAATCACCACGATTCCATGCCAGGGATGTTGGGTGGGAGCGTGCCCGGCAGAGTCAGGCCATTCTGCTTCTCGGATCAAGCCATCCTTCATTAGAAACCGTCCAGGCCATACAAGATTTTGCCGGTGAGGCCCCAGTTTTTCGAGAGCCCCTTAGACCGCCGGCTATCATTTGCTGCCCTGTTCGTGACATCCCCTACGGGGCCTTGTTGGGTCAAGCGATGAAACGAACCATGACCTCGACGCTCGAGAGCGGAGGCCAGGTTATCCTCTACCATAATAGGAAAGGGTTCGCTCCACTATTAATCTGCCGGGATTGTGGTCTAGTGCCACGATGTCCTTCCTGTCAGATCTCGTTCACCTACTATCGACATTCCCAAAGTCTAGCCTGTCAGGTCTGTGGGGTATCTGCTCCGGTCCCCGACCAATGTACATCCTGTCATGCCGCTCGGTTGGAGCCGGTAGGGTTTGGAACTGAGTGGTTAGAAGAAGAAGTTCGACGAATGTTTCCATATGCACGGGTGGCCAGATTAGATCGCGGGCCTTCATCTCGCACATTCCCTCCGGAGCAAATTCGTCAAAGTATGTGGAAAGGTGAGATTGATGTTTTAATTGGTACCCAGATGGTCTTTCAGGGCCCACCCCTTCCTCTTGTCGATTGTGTGGGGGTGCCTTATGCTGATGCTGGTTTACATTTTCCGGACTTTCGTGCCGCAGAGTGGGCCTATCACGCCTTATGTCATGTCGTCGCCCTTTCGAAGTCTCAACAGGAGGGAGGAAAAATTATCCTCCAAACTTATGCCAGTGATCACCATACCATTCAAGCAGTGGTGAAGCAGGATCCTCAGGTTTTCTATCAACAAGAACTCAAGCTCCGGTCCGCTCTCTGCTACCCTCCATTCAGCACAATTATAAGCCTGCGCGTCTCAGGTCGTGATGCGAATCATGTATTGAAAGTGGCTCAAGAGTGGGGCCGTCGGTTACAGAGTTCCTATGAGTCTCAACACCCCCGTTGGGCTCGGACGATCGCAAAGAAGGCGTTTGCTACTGAGGCGGATGACCTACCAGATCTGACGATCCTTGGTCCCGTCCCCTCGACTCAGATCAAAGGCACTGGAAGTGTTAGTTGGCAATTGTTAGTGAAAACACTCCAACCTGACCAGGCCCGACAGATTGTGAGAGAAACGAAAGAGAGGCTGGAGTCCGAAAAACAGTGTGGGGGTGTGCAGATAGATATCGATGTAGATCCCATCGAGATGGCGTGACCTATCCCTTCCCACCTTTTTTTTTCTTTTTCTTATTAGAAATTTTCTTCTCGCTTGGAGATGGGGCTGACTCAGGAACTGTGGGCGATGGTGGATAGATTTTCCTGAAGATTCCGTAAGAGAAGGTTAACCAAAAAATACCAGTGAAAATTCCAAAAATCACCGAGGAGAGGATGTCCCCCATTTGCTGTTCGGTGGGCTCCGCGGTTTCCATTCTGATTCGACCCATGGTCAGAATGGGCCAGGCCAAACATTCCACCCCTAACAACAATGTAGCCCAAGCCCAGACTTCGGGAAGAGAATGTGCGCGCCAGAGCAGAAAGGCCACAACTCCCAACGCGAACATCACCAGGGTGGGTGTGGTCAGCCTTCCCCAGGTGACCCAAAACCCGATCGTAACGACCACGCTTCCAACAATGGCATTGAGTCTCAGGGGCCACATCAGCTACAAAAAAAAGGGGTCGGGAGTCTTATTTCAAGAGGATGGCTCATGACCCTTTGGGCCGTCCTCGAGGACGTAAGGTTGATTCAAGGGATAAGCGTTTGGCGGTTCGAGTAATCCAGGCATCGGTTCCATAGGGTCGACCCCGCTGGACACAAGTACGCAACGTATCGAGGTCAGAGGCTCGTTCTGGACGGTTCACACGGGCAAGCCAATCCTTTGGTTGCTCAACGGGCCATGGACTCAGCCATGTGGTCAGCCTAGGGTCATCTTGGCGTCTTCGCCAGAGGCTAGACCATTGCCACTCCTCCGCTCGCTCTACCAGGTCCGCCCGCAACGCATTTCGTTCAATATAGCGTGAAACGGTAAGAAAGTGTTCATCCCGTTGTACCGGAAAAGATTTAAACCGCCCTTGGTAGATCGGACCTGTACCGGAAGTCTGGCGTCGAGCATGCCATCTTTGGGTATGGGTGACGGTGATCCAGCGCATGGCTTCAGAGAGTTCTTCATCGTATCGAGGCCATAACAAAAGATGCCAATGGTTGGGCATAAGGCAATAGGTCGTGATGCGGAGACCGGTTTGTTGATAGGCTTCATGGAGAATCCGTTCAAAAGCCTTGTAGTCTTGGGGTTTTTGAAAGAGTGGGAGTCGTCCGATTCGGCGATTCAACACATGGTAGGCGATACCGCCAGCGGCAAGTCGAGGACGTCTAGGCATGGCCCATTGTATGAAAGAGGTAGGTCCTTCGTCAAGAAAAGATTCCCGACCCCTTTCTTATTGGCAAGACCCAAAATCCAATTGCCGCATGGCCTCATAGAGCACAATGGCTACTGTATTGGAGAGGTTGAGGCTTCGGCTTCCTTTGGCCATAGGAACCCGTATGCATTGAGATTCAGGCACCGATTTCAGGATGTGCGTCGGTAATCCACGAGTTTCCGGACCGAATAGGAATCGATCCCCGGCTGAAAATGAGCAAAGGTCATAGCGTTGAGAGCCCTTGGTGGAGAACGCAAAGAGTCGACCCTTTGAAAGTTGAGCCTGACAGGCATCCCAGTTTTTGTGAACCGAAATGCTCGCACATTCATGGTAGTCAAGCCCTGCGCGACGTAGGAGCCGGTCTTCCATTGTAAAACCTAATGGTTCGACCAAATGAAGAGAGGCCTGGGTATTGGCACAAAGGCGTATAATATTCCCCGTGTTTGCAGGAATCTCCGGTTCATAGAGAATAATTTTAAACATAGAAATTATCTAACTAACAAAATTTTCAGAACAAATTGAGAGAGTAGGCGTAGGCATGAATGGAGAGATGAAGAATATTGGATGACACACAAGATTCAATTGAGACAGCAACAACCTAAGAGATTTAGGTCATTGCTGCTCAAAAGATGACATCTCTTGGTTCCTAATATGGGTCAGAACGTATGTGCCTTCCAGCCCCTCGGGATTAAATGCTTGGTTGAGAGAGGGGCAAACATGATTAGTCTAATAAGTCCTTAGGGATGTTCCCCCCATTTTCTGCTAGTTTCTTGAGTACAGTTTTATGCAGCCACATATTCATTTGCGCGGAATCTCCCATTTTATCGGCTGGACAGTTTAATTCAGCAGCCATTTCTTTACGGGCAGCGTAACTGCTCTCAAGACCTAGGAGCTTGAGGAGGTCAACGATGGAGACCTTCCAGTTCAATTTTTCCTTACTTGCAGCTGCAAGGCCTTCGAGTTTACTGACGACATCTACCGGGGACATTTCTTTTGGAGGAGGAGGTGTTGGGGGGGGTGGAGCTGATGCGGCTGAAGGCGGAGGGGTCGGAGGTGCGGCCTCTGCCTCGGAACTGCCAAAGCCTAATTTTTCTAGAATTTTTCCAAATAATCCCATGATATGTCCTTTCTCTTTGGATAGTAGGAAATGGGAAAACGAAGGCCCTATAAAAATCTTTTATCCCGTGGGTATAAGGTCGATTGTTGGATCCTTAGTACAACAGAACGTAGAAACGTTAAATCGAAGTTTTCTTTTGTTCAAGGAGGTATGGCATATCTCTACCCTGCATCGTACCGCCAGCAAGTAAGTCGCGAGTTTGCCATTGGAAGAAGGACCATTCGTAGAGTGTACCCTACGTGTGTGGCCTATTCAATATGGCCAGACCGCTGGGAATGTTCTGGGTAACGCCTGTCGTTTCGGTTTGAAGAATTTTTGTACCAAAGTAATAAATGAGGGAGTTTTGAGTGTTCAAGGTTGGTGAACGGAAGTTTGTCAGGTGAAAATAGGCAGAGGATGGGAATTGAAAAAGACTCCCGACCCCTTAATAGGGTCGGCAATGGGTTAAGAGAGGGTGGCCTCTTTTGGTGTGGAGGATTTGACCAGTTTTTCAATTGTAAGGCCTTGAACCAGGATCGAAAAGACCACCACGATGTAGGTGATCGTTACAATTGCATCCCTCATGGGACCCATGGGGAGGGAGAGGGCCATGGCGACAGAAATACCTCCACGCAACCCGCCCCAAGTCAGTATCGTAATGGCCTTTTCAGAAAATGTTTGGCGAAGGCTAAAGAGTTTGACGGGAAGTCCAACCGCGACCCACCGGGAAAAGAGGACCATCGGGATGGCCAAAAGTCCAGCGACCACATAGGTGCCTTGTATATGAAGAACCAGGATTTCAAGACCAATCAATACGAAGAGTATGGCGTTCATCATTTCATCGAGGAGTTCCCAAAACTTATCGAGATATTCTTGGGAGATGGAAGACATGGCGAGTTTTCTTGCGTAACTCCCGACTACAAGGCCACTCACGACTACCGTGATGGGACCAGAGGTGTGAAGACCATGAGCAAGGGTATAGCCCCCCATCACCAACGCCAAGGTGAGGAGAACTTCGACCTGGTAGTTATCAACGGACTGCAACATGAGGTAGGCCACGTAACCGAGGATGATTCCGAGAAGCATGCCACCAATCGCTTCCTGAAGAAAAAGAAGAGCAATACTTTGGGGATCTGCCAATCCATGATTCACGATGCCGAGGAGGACGACGAACATGACCACCCCAATGCCGTCATTAAATAAGGACTCTCCCGTAATCTTGACTTCCAGGGACTTTGGGACTCCGGCAGTTTTGAGGATACCGACCACGGCGATCGGGTCCGTAGGAGAAATCAATGCCCCAAATAACAGGCAATAGAGCATGGGAAAATCGAGCCCCATGAGGCCAAATATTCCATAAGACAGAATGCCAACCAGCAGGGTAGAGAGGAGCGTCCCCAGAGAAGCTAAGGTGCCGATAAACCATTTTTGATGGAATAGGTCGTGGACATTAAAATGGAGAGCCCCTGCAAATAAGAGAAAACTCAACATGCCATGCATTAAGGTCTCATGAAAATCAATGGATTGAATAAAGGCGGTGGCCTCCCCTTCGATTCCAATTCCAAAACGACCTAAGAGCACCAAGAGGAGGGACATTCCAAGCGATATGGCCATGAGACCAATGGCCATCGGTAATTTGAGAAACCGATAGTTCAGATAACTAAACAGGGCAGAAAGACAAACGAGGAGGGTAATGGTGTGGATGAGATTCATGGGTAGATGGCAACTCCAGTCTGTAGAGTAGGTCGACGTTCTAGCGCGAGCATCACGGTCATGTAGAGAACAGAAAAGACAATAACGGTGACAGCATACATGGGGAACTGTTCCGTGTGTGGAACACCAGCGTTGGCTGGGAGAAAGGCCATGACGGCGGTGGCGAGTCCGCGCGGTAACATAGCTGAAATCACCCGTTTCTCATGAAGACTCCACCCACTCCACAGTCGGCCAAATATCTCAATCACGATCCCGCGTACCAATAATCCCACGGCAAAAAAGGCCAGGCCCGCTATTATGACGGTAATCGATAATTGGGCTGGGTCAAGAATGAGGCCGAGTAATACATAAAAAAACGTTCGTACTAAAAATGACAGTTCCTCGTTAAAACGCTTAAGAACGACATCAAGGGCAAACTGGGCTTGATCAAGTTCATACCCGAGTCGTTGTCTAATAGGACTGGCCAGTCGCGACACCATACTTTGCATATTTCCCAGCACGAGGCCAAATAAAAGAATCGTGACAGCACCGTTCGCCCCCGTCAGTTCTGCCAAGTCATAGAGAACGAGAATAGCCGCGAGGGTGAGCATGTAGGAAAGGGCTTGGCCCTGCAGCCAGGTCAACAGACGAGCCCAAACCGCACCGGCAACAGAAGCCAAAAGAAGTGCAAAGAAAAAGGCTTTGAATAGATTCCACACCATATCAGGTGCTTGTTCAGATGGGAGCATGACCTTGATGAGTCCCAAGGCGCTGACGATGACGAACACATTGACGACGGCCGACTCTAAGCTCAGTATCACCTTGACGCTGTCTTGTATCGAGTGAAGTCGTTGTGTCACGGGTATGACGATGGAGGCCGCGGTCCCACTTAGGATCGATCCTAAGAGGAGTCCCGCCATCCAAGTCCCTTGCGTTGCCCAGACAAATAAGCCAGCGGTACCCAGAACGGATCCCACGAAGACGGTACAGGTAAAGAGAAAGGCAAGAGGCGTCTCTCGAATCACTCGATTTAGTTGGAGATTTAATCCTCCGTCAAAGAGAATAATCAGGAGTGCCAAGGTTCCGAAATAGGGGGCCACACGTTGTATATGTGCCGGGTTGGCCAATTCCAGAATGGGGCCAAGGACCACGCCAAGAAGAATGAGGAACAAGACACTTGGAATGCCCGTGCGCTTCAACACAAGTTCTCCCGCCAGCCCTATAAGAATGACGAGGCCCACTAACCCCAGCACGGTTTGTACACTTAATGTTTCCACGATAGGTTCCCATTTTTTCCGCCTGGAGGAGACGGTCTTGGCAACAGGGCGATCTGCTTCTCTCTTGGGCAATTAGCACGTCGGGCCGTATTTGTCTATCCCCAATCGTTCACGGTGAAAAGAACTAAATGTGACGTTGCCCCATGATGCCTAAGCCTTCCTTTGATTGCTAGGAAGGGCAAGGAAATGTCTGTAGGCCGTGAAAGAGTCGGTATCTGTCAAGGAGTGAGGGTGGTACGTGAGGCATGCGGTCGCATGGACCTAGGAGTCATTCTACATGTTGAATTTCCTCATTGACGGCTTTGACCAGCTCATCCAATTCAAATGGCTTTCGCAAGGTTCGTTTGGCTCCGAGCATCCTGGCGACTTCTAAAAAGTTTAGAATCCCAATTTTATCATTGACGCCTGTAATGGCAATAACCTTCGCGTCGGGAAATTCTTGTCGAAGTTCTAAAATGCTTTCCAGCCCATCCTTATCTGGCATGAGAATATCCATGATGACAAGATCGACTTGGTGCGTCCGGTATTGTTGGAGCGCGTCCTTTCCTGTTGATCCTTCAATGACCTCATACCCCGCACGTTCCAATGTGGTCCGTAGGAGCTTTCGAATTTGATCCTCATCATCCACGATGAGTACCGACGACATGCTTTATCCTTTCACATCGGGCCGAGAGTAGATGATGGCCTCTATCCTGTTTAGGTGTTCGAAAAGGATCTTGCTACATTTTCGCCTAATCTCTGTGAATGCACAAGGCAAATCCTAAGACGGCACCTAGAAAAAGTCGGTCCAAGGGCCGTTGGAGTTGTGGAGGTATGACATCTACGCACCCTGTGAAAAAAAATCAGCTGGCTGCCCTGCGACTCGACCTGTTCAAGGTGACCAAATGAAATGTTGAATCGCTCATCTTGGTGAAAGGGGCAACTAGGATTCGACGTTCCGCTGCGCAAAAAAGACAGCTGCCTGTGCCCTCCGGGAAATATGCAGTTTCTGAAAAATATTCGCGAGGTAATTTTTGACGGTTTTATCGCTCAATCCCAGGTCGAGGGCGATTTCCTTATTGGTTTTTCCTTCCGCTACGAGAGCCACGACGGCTCGTTCTTGAGGGGAAAGGGAATCGAGTTTTCCTTCTGTTGGAGGGGAACTTTGGGTCTTCATCCATTCGAGAGCTCGTTTGGTCACCACGGGATCTAAGATGGACTGTCCACTTGCCACGATTTTTATAGAACTGATCAGGGTCTGTGACTCAACTTCTTTGAGTAGGTATCCTTGTGCTCCGGCCAGTATGGCAGCAAGGACCGTATTATCATCCGCATACGAAGTAAGAAATAACACACGCGTGGAGGGAGATCCCTCAAGAATATTGGTACAGGCTGCAATGCCTTCTTGATCAGGAATGCGAACATCCAGTAAGACGACATCGGGTTTGTGCAGGATCGCTTGAGCCACGGCATCTTTCGCGGTCCGTGCCTCTCCAATGATGCGGAATCCTGATTCTCGAGAGAGTAAGGTACGCAATCCTACAAGGACCACTTCATGGTCATCAACGAGTAAGATATCAATGAGTTTGGTTTTTACAGTTGGCATGGGTCTCACCGATTGAGGTTAAGTAAAATTCGCGTGCCTTGCCCTTGTTCAGAGTGAATGGAAAACTCTCCGCCGATCTTTTTAGCACGAGAAGACATATTCTTCAATCCATGACCCTGACCCGTATCGTCTTCGACGCCAAAGCCCACTCCGTCATCCCAGACCTCAAGATTGACCGCTGACCCCTTACGGTTGAGTTTTACCCCCCCGTTCTGTGCTCCACCGTGACGCAAACTATTGGAAAAGGCTTCCTGAACGAAGTACGTCAGGTGCATGACATCTTGCCGTGTCAGACGACTCACCGCTTCCTTTTCAATGGCAAGGTGAATTTCCATGGGGTGGGTCCTCGAAAGTTTTGAGACCATGGTATGCAATGATGTTTGAATATCTTCGGATTGAAGAACTTCAGAGTTCAGTCCGGTAATAAAATGTCGGACGTCTCGCATCACAGAGTTTAAGTGACTGATTGCCTGATCTACAGAGGTCTGGGCTCTATTTTGATCTTCCGAGATGAAGCCTTTGGCTGCCTCTAATCCCAAGCCAATGGCATACAGTGATTGAAGCACCCCATCATGAAGATCTTCACTGATGGATTCTTGGTATTCTAAGGCTTGGATGAGTTGTTGCTCTCGATTGCGAAGGGTGGCTTCGACTTGTTTCCGTTCGGCAATTTCTCGCACGAGTTCCGAATTGATTTCAGATAATTGCGAGGTTCGGCCGATGACTTTCGCCTCGAGTTCACTATTGGTTCGTTGAAGGGCTTCTTCAGCTTCTTTTTGTAAACTACTATCCCGGATGATTCCGATGACGCGAACCAATTCTCCTGCTTCATTGAAATGAGGCACTCCCCGGTCGGATATCCAGAGATAAGTATTATTCCGTCGTTTAATTCGATAATCCAGGTTAAACATGCGGCGTTCGGTTTTGGCGTGTATGAACCGTTCCCGTACCTTTTGGTAATCATCAGGGTGAATTTTATTCAGCCAGGACTCAACGCCTTTCCCGAGGGCTTCAGGTGAATAGCCTAACATTTTAAACGTATTCCCGCTCCATCGAATGTTGTCTTCAAGGACAAAGTAATCGTACACCACTTCTCCCAAGGCTTGGACAAGGGATTCATTCTGCCTAGCCAATTCGGCTTTTTGTGTCCCTTGTTTGAAATAGGCTTGTTGAAGGACGTCCTCAATCCGTCTCCGTCTGGAAATTTCTGCTTCCAAGGTTTTATTCGTTTGGACGAGTTCGCGGGTTCGTTCTTGGACGTTTGTCTCGAGTTCGTCGTGGGCTTGTTGGAGGGCTTCTTGGGCCTTATTGCGTTCGGAAATCACCTTTTCCAGCTCGATGGCATAGCGATCAATATTGGATAACATGGCACGATGAATTTGTTTCAATAACCGAGCCGGGTCTCCTCCTTTTTCTACATAGGCAAACGCTCCAAGGTTCACCGCTTCCTTCGCCGAGTCATAAGACCCTTGTCCCGTAAAGATAATCACACGAATATTTTCATGTTGGAGTCGGAGTTGTTCTAAAAGTTCTGTACCACTCAAGTCAGGGAGTTTAAGGTCGATGACTGCGACCCCAACATCTCCACGTTTCACAAACTCCAATGCTTCCCCCGCAGTGGCACAGCCAATGGCTTGGAGCCCTTCATGTTGCAAGATATCGAGGAGGAGTTCTCGCTGTAGGGCTTGATCTTCGACGATCAAAACACGAGTCAAACGGGTTCGTTCATCGAGCTTAGATTGATCCCCTGGCTGCGATGGGTCGTGAGCCAAGGAGTGAATGTTGGCGCTATGTTGATTGAGTGTCATCGAATAGGTTTCCTTGGGATGAGAATCCAAGGCCGTACCGCTTTCTGGAATAACTGGAAGATTCTGAATAACCCGAGGGTTCGTATCTTATTCAGGGAAGATGCGTAAGTAAAGAGGTAAATACTACGATCTTCACTGAGGGATAAGATTTAGGAAGACCTACCTATGGAGAATTCCCTGCAATTCCGCGGAAAAATATGGTGCCAAGGGGTGGGAGCGTCAGTTTGAGGGAGTCAGGACGTTGATGTATGGGCTGGTGGCAGGTATTGAGATGTCCCAGGTTGCCGACCCCGCTTCCTCCATAGATGGTGGCATCACTATTCAACACTTCCTCCCAGGTTCCTCCTTGGGGAACGCCGACTTGGTAGTTGTACCGTGGTACCGGAGTAAAATTGCACAGGACGAGTATTGGAGGATGTGACGATGTCCCTTTTCTGAGAAAGCTAATGACGCTTGAGGTCGTATCATGGCAGTCGATCCATTCGAATCCTTTGGGGTCCACATCAGAGGCATGGAGGGCAGGTTCCGTACGATAGAGGTGGTTCAGGTCGGTGACTAATTGCTGCAGGCCTCGATGTGGCTTAAATTGTAGGAGGTGCCACTCCACCCTTCCGTCGTGAGCCCATTCGCCCCATTGGCCGATCTCTCCACCCATAAACAGGAGCTTTTTCCCTGGTTGGGCAAACATATAAGACAAGAGCAATCGGACATTGGCCATTTTTTGCCAGTCATCTCCTGGCATTTTCCCAATGAGTGAAGCTTTCCCGTGTACGACTTCATCATGGGATAGAGGTAAGACGAAGTTTTCATGCCATGCGTACAACATTCGAAAGGTGAGCTTTTCGTGATGAAATTTCCTATGCACAGGGTCTTCGGCCATATATTGCAACGTATCGTGCATCCATCCCATATCCCACTTAAGACCAAACCCAAGGCCCCCAAGATAGGTGGGTCGTGAGACTTGGGGCCAGGAGGTTGATTCTTCAGCCATGGTCTGCACATCGGGAAAATGCGCGTAAACTTCCTGATTGAACCGTCGTAAAAATGAGATGGCTTCAAGATGTTCCCGTCCCCCATGCTCATTGGGAACCCAGGCTCCGTCTTCTCTGGCATAATCGAGATACAGCATCGAGGCGACAGCATCTACGCGAAATCCATCAACATGGTATTTCCCCAGCCAAAAAAGCGCATTACTGATAAGAAAACTTTGCACTTCATGTCGACCATAATTAAAGACAAGACTACCCCATTCTTCGTGACGCCCCTTTCGGGGATCCGAATGTTCAAATAAATGTGTGCCATCAAAGAAGGACAAGCCATGGGAATCAGTTGGAAAATGAGAAGGCACCCAATCCAGGATAACTCCAAATCCCCGTTGATGGAGCACATCTATGAGATACATCAGGTCTTGTGGTGTCCCGAAAAACCCAGAGGGGGCAAAGTACCCTGTAATTTGATACCCCCAGGATCCAAAAAAGGGATGGTCCATTACTGGGAGGAATTCCACATGGGTGAAACCCATGTGCTCAAGGTAGTCTCCAAGTTTATGCGCCAGTTCTCGATAGGTTAAGGACCGATTGCCTTCTTCTTCAATTCGCATCCATGATCCCAGGTGGACCTCATAGATGCTGATAGGGGCTTGAAGACTGTTGGAGGCTTTTCGATTTTCCATCCATTTCTCGTCCCCCCAGGCATATTCCAAGTCCCACACAATAGATGACGTGTTGGGCGGCGTTTCATTGAAAAAGGAAAAGGGGTCGGCTTTCTCGACCTGATAGCCATTCACATTGGATTGAATATGAAATTTATACAGGGTGCCTTTTGAGACGCCGGGGATAAATCCTTCCCAGATTCCTGACCGGTCTCGCGGGTGGAGTTGGTGGTGCTTCGGATCCCACTCATTAAAAGATCCCATGACGCCGACCCGATGTGCGTTGGGAGCCCATACGGCAAAATAGGTACCAGGTTTTCCATCTACAGTTATGGGATGAGCTCCCATCTTTTCATGGAGTTGAAAGTGTGAACCCTCATTAAACAGAAATAGGTCCTGATCGGTAAAAAGTGAGTGTTTGGCGATCACCGGGGAAGGGGGAATGTTCATGGAAGTTCTACGGATCCTGATTCCAGTGTGAAGGGGCCCATATCGAGAACATTATAAGTGGATCTTCGAAGGATGTCATTGTTTGCCGGTTTTCGATCGGATTGGGGACATTCACGTGGATTCATCATCCCTGCAGTTGTCCTACAAGAGACGATTGGAACAGGATTGTTTGTATGCCAGGTACCGATAAGTGTCTCCATGATGTGTTTCCTTGCCCTAACCCACACCATCAGGGGTTGATCCAGCTGGAGTATGATTGTAAAGGTCAACTCCCTCTTTTGAGGCATTGACAGGGAAGTATAAATTGGAAAATAAATATCCACAAAATTTCAATAATATACTATCGAGAGTCTACCCTTTAGCTTGTATAATCATGGCACGAAGAAGTGCCTTCTAACTCCAAGTCGGCTGTGGAGGTATCTAGATCCTATTTCTTATTTGATTTGTATAAACCATAAGGCCTTCTGACCGCATTCATGGTTGGGATACTTTTCTGGGAACTCTGTATTCGAAGGGATGGGTCCATCACTATAAAAATTTTATCTGAGAATGGTCATGCAGAGATCCGATGCCGGTTATAGTTTCACCTCTGTCCACGAATTATTTGAACAACAGGTGGAACGCGCTCCGGATCGAATTGCCCTAGTCTATCAGGATCGGCACTTCACCTACCAAGCCTTAAACCTGCGAAGCCATCAACTTGCCTGCCATCTTCAGCAAAATGGGGTCGGACCGGAAACGATTGTCGGGATCTACGTGGGGAATCCAGCCAATGCGGTTATAGGAATTCTAGGGGTCCTGAAGGCAGGTGGAGCGTATACGCCTCTCAATGTACATGATCCACAAAATCGGACATACACGCACCTTCGGAATGCTCAAGTCCAACATGTCATTTTGGATAGTCATTCTTCTGCAAATTTTGAACAGGATGAAATCTACACGATAGATCTTGACAACGAAAATTGGCAAACGAGCCCAGAATCCCACAAGGATTTGTCTGTTGGACTTCACGGAAAAAATCTGGCGTATGTCATCCATACCTCCGGCACCACTGGTGAGCCTAAAGGTGTAGCCATGAGTCATGAGGCCTTTGCCAACCTCATTACGTGGCATACCGAGGCATTAGGTGGAGACAATCGAAACACCATGCTGTTCACCTCCTTGAGTTTTGATGCTTCAAATCAGGAGTTGTTTACGACCATCTGTGTTGGGGGATCGCTGTACTTGATTGATGAGACCATCCGGCATGACATGTTTCATCTCATTTCATTCATTCAGCAATATCGTATCGGCCGTATCCTTTTATTTTTTGCTCCATTACAAAATTTTTTGACACTTGCCAATGATCAAAAACTCATATTCGACGACCTTCGGGATATTATCACGGCCGGCGAGCCTATTAAGATCACGCCGCAGGTTCTTTCTTTTTTCCAAAGGAATAACGCCTGCCGTTTTTTCAATATGTATGGTCTTACTGAAACACATACCGTCACCTGTTTTTCATTTCCATCCAATCCAGATTCCTGGTCGACCCAAGCGTCAATCGGGGCCCCGATACGTCAGACGACAATTCATCTGATGAGCGAACAACAGGAGCATGTGGGAGCAGAGGAGCGCGGAGAAATTTATGTGAGTGGTATGAGTTTAGCCAGAGGATATTTGAATCGACCTGAACTTACTGCTGAGAAATATCTTCCTTTTCCGTTTTCCAATGAATCAGGGGAGCGAATGTGTCGTACCGGAGATCTTGGGAGAACGCTGCCTGATGGATCGTTGGAATGTTTGGGACGTCGAGATCATCAGGTAAAAATTCGAGGATACCGAGTTGAATTAAGCGAAGTCGAGGCTGTCATCACTCAGCACGCGTCTGTACAGGAAGCTGTTGTTATCGCTCGAACCGAAAACATTGCCAATCATTTCCATTCTCAAGCCCTCGATGATGATCCTGGAGGCTCAAATTCTCTCGCCTCCCATCTAGTTGCCTACCTCGTGGTATCTCCTCATCACGAGGTGACAACCACAAACATACGAACCTATCTCAACGAACGTCTACCTCAGTATATGATGCCATCCTTCTTTGTTTTTATGGAGAAGCTGCCTCTTTCAAACAATGGCAAAGTTGATCGGAACGTACTCCCGAGCCCTCTAACAGGTGAGACATCTCATGAACAGCACCTTGGTGCGCCTCGAAATCCAATTGAAGAGGTGGTTATTGGGTTGTGGGCACATGTCTTAAATCATGAGGATATCGATATTCATACAAATTTTTTCGAGTGGGGAGGCGATTCATTAGCTGCAACACGCCTGATTTCCGAAGTCCGCAAGTTATTCCAATGCGAACTTGGTGTCCGATCGTTGTTCGAACATCCTACTGTTGAAGAATTCGCGCAGGAGCTCGTCAGGCGTTCACGAGGGGATCAGAACATTTACGATACCGCGAAGTTAATTCTCATGGTTGCGAACCTATCTGAAGAGGAGGTTGACGAGAGACTTCTCCAGCAGGGATAGCTACCCTGTTCGCGTACGAGGATTGCACGCAATCCAATGTAAAAGAGTCGCGGCACCTAGTGTCCACGTTGTAGGCCGACAGTGAGAACCATGAAATTTAACCCCAGCTCGTTGAGTCACAAGCTCAATTTGACATCCAAGCAACATGAATTATTAGATAGATTACGTCAAGATTCCGGACTCGCTCCCAAAGACAAGATCTCCATAAGACAAGACACGTGTTCCTATCCCTTGTCGTTTGCTCAGAAACGACTCTGGTTCCTTCAAAGTTTGAACCCGGATAATCCCTTTTTTAATTCCACCGAAGCTCTCCGGATTAAGGGAAACTTGAACATCACCGCTCTAGAGAAGAGCCTTGCGATGATCGAGCAGAAACACGAAATCCTGCGTGCCTCATTTTCTACAAGTCACGGACAGCTAGTTCAAACGGTTGGTCCTTTGACGGGTTTGAAGCCTCTCATTGATGATGTACAAGACAAATCAGGTCAGGAACAAGAGGAGGCAATTCAACGCCTCATTGACAAACACAATCTCGAGAATTTTGTCCTCGATCAGGGGCCTTTGATACGCATCGGACTTGTCATTCTTAATCGTGATGAGCATGTGCTCATCATCACGGTTCATCATATTATTTCAGATGGATGGGCCTTTAACCTCCTGTTAAAGGAATTGAATCAGACCTATTTAGATGTGTCGAGGGGGCACGTCAGTGGAGGCCCTGAGCCAAACATTCAATACGCAGATTTTGCGGAATGGCAATCGCGGTACTTGCAAGGGGAGGTGTTAGAGAAACAACTGAGGTATGCGAGAAAGCTTCTCGGGAGTAATCGGACCAGGCTGGAACTTCCTACCGATTATGTGCGACCGTCGAAACCTTCATTTAAAGGCAGCAGAGAGTCTTTTTATCTTTCAAGAGAACTTGTGAATGCACTCCATACCTTTGGGAGAACAGGCGAGAACACGCTCTTCATGATATTTCTTGCTGCCTACGCGATTCTGCTGAAAACCTACAGCGGTCAGGATGACATCCTGATTGGCGCTCCGGTAAGCGGCCGAACTCGTAAAGAAACAGAAGAAATGATCGGTTGTTTTGTGAATATGCTTGTCTTTCGGACAAATCTGTCTGGCAACCCAACTGTGCAAGATCTCATGGCCCGGATCAAAGCCATGACGATCGATGCGTATGAGTACCAAGACTTGCCGTTCGAAAAACTAGTGGAAGCCCTCCAACCTGAACGTCATATGAGTCACAACCCACTCTTCCAGGTGGCGCTGATCCTTGACATTGTTCCTGATCTCAATTTTTCGATGGGAGATCTTACTGTAGATATCATTCCACCCCAACCCAAGACGACCCTGTTTGATCTCATGCTGTTTATTACTGAACGAAGCCAGGGCGTACAGGTTGATTTTCAATATAGCACCGATTTGTTTACAGCTCAGACCATCAAGACCCTGTTTCAACATTTTCAACGGATCCTTGAATTGATCGTCCTCCAGCCTTCGAAGAAACTTTCCCAATTACAAGTGCTCACGGATGAGGAGCAATCGAATATCCTCTATAACTGGAATAAGACTGATTCCATTGCAACACCTTGGGTCGGCGTCCTTGACCTCTTTCTCGATCAGGTCAGATCTCGGCCGGACTCAGTTGCAGCCATCGCCCGCTCTAGTTCTTCAGAGGGTGGCAGAGAAGATACCGTCATCACGTATTTCTCATTGAATAAGAAAGCAAACCACATCGCGGCCCTGTTAAGAGAAAAAGGCGTACAACGACATGATTTGGTTGGAATACTAGGAGAACGATCTATAGAAACATTAGTTGGAATATTGGGGATCCTAAAAGCTGGCGGGGGATTCGTCCCCATTGATCCCAATTATCCTCATAAGAGAATTCGTTCTATTCTAGAGCATAGTGGAGTTGGCATGGTGTTAGTCCCTGATAAAACAGGTAGGGACCTTTTAGCCATGGATCACGAGAGCGGAGAATTCATCGAAATAAACCGAGAAGCTGAAACAGAAATTCAGGCTGATGATCTCTCTCATCAACCTGAAGAAGACGACATGGCCTATGTCATCTATACATCCGGTACTTCTGGCACTCCCAAAGGTGTCATTGTTTCTCAACGGGCACTATCAAATTATGTGTCTTGGGCGAAAGAGGTGTATTTAAAAGGGGAAGTTCTTAATTTCCCATGGTTCACGTCCTTGTCTTTTGATTTAACGATGACTTCAATTTTTGTCCCCTTGATTGCGGGAGGGAGTGTTGTCATCCATAAACAAGAGAAAGGAACCGACATTGACTTGACGGTCGCACAGGTATTTCAAGATGACCGTGTGGATATCATTAAACTTACCCCCTCACATTTAGCTGTGGTGAGAGAATTGGACGTTCAAGCTCGTACGATCAGAGCATTAATATTGGGAGGGGAGGATCTTAAATCAGAACTTGCTCGCGAAATTTCCCAACGATGGAATGGCAAGATTGAAATTCATAATGAGTATGGTCCAACGGAAGCAACTGTCGGGTGCATGATTTACCAATTCAGCGAGGATCGCGATTACACGGCATCCGTTCCTATTGGAAAACCTGCCATGAACACACAACTGTACCTTCTTGATCCCTCCTTACATCCGGTTCCGAATGGCGTCATTGGTGAACTGTATATTTCAGGCTCCGGATTGGCAGAGGGATATTTCGCACAACCGGTCCTGACCGCCGAAAAATTTCTTCCGAATCCATTTGTTCCTGGAAAAAGAATGTATCGCACAGGAGATTTAGCCAAGCGCACCGTTACGGATGACCTCATTTATATAGGGAGAGCCGACGAACAAGTCAAAGTGAAGGGGGTCCGAATTGAGCCTTCAGAAATTGAGGCCGCCCTCCTTGCCCATCCCGACGTCGATGACTGTGTGTGTAGGGTCTTGACACCTCAACAACCGTCGAACAGTCACATACAAGGCTGCAGACAATGCGGGCTCACTTCCAATTGCCCCGATATACAGATCGATGAACAAGGAGTCTGCAATATGTGTCTTGAGTATGAATCATATAAAACCGCTGCAGCTTCTTACTTTAAATCAATGGAAGACCTTCAAGAAATCTTTCAGACTGCCAAGAAGTCTCCCAAGAATACGTATGACTGCCTCATGTTACTCAGTGGGGGAAAGGATAGTACGTACGTCCTCTATCAACTCATTGAAATGGGATTACACGTTCTCGTGTTTACCCTCGACAATGGATTTATTTCAAAAGAGGCGAAAGCGAATATTCAGCGAGTCGTCGATGCGTTACAGGTTGATCATGTTTTTGGCCAGACACCCGCCATGAATGCCATATTCGTTGATAGTCTTAAACGCTTTAGCAATGTCTGCAACGGATGTTTTAAAACGATTTACACGATGAGTATGAACCTGGCTAGGGAGAAAGGCATACGATATATCGTCACGGGTCTCTCTAGAGGTCAAATTTTTGAAACTCGACTTGCAGGTTTTTTCCAAAACCGGGACTTCGATATCGATCACATCGATCGAGCCATTCTAGAAGCAAGAAAAGCCTACCATAGAGTAGATGATGCGGTCTCGCAGTTGCTTGATGTCAAGATGTTTGAAGATGATACCGTCTTTCAAGACATAGAATTTATTGATTTCTACCGGTATTGCGATGTGTCGCTAGAAGACATGCTGGAATTTCTTCAGACACGGGCTCCTTGGATTCGTCCCAGCGATACCGGCAGGTCAACGAATTGTTTAATCAACGAAGCTGGAATCTATATTCATAAAAAGACCCGTGGCTACCACAACTATGCTCTTCCATACAGCTGGGATGTTCGGTTGGGACACAAAGAACGCCATGCCGCGTTGAAAGAACTTGATGATCAGATCAACGTGGACAACGTAAAAATTATTTTAAAGGATATTGGATATCAAGAAAATGAGAGGTCCAGTACAAGCATGGAGAATCGGTTAATCCTGTACTACACCTCAAAGAACGCGGCAGGTCCAAAAGAGTTAAAACAATTTCTCGCCGAACATCTTCCAGATTCGATGCTTCCCTCTCACGTGATACGCATTCCAGAGTTACCTCTCAATATAAACGGTAAGCTGGATCGCGAACGACTTCCAGACCCGGATACCGAATTACATGGCACTGCTACAGGATACAGGGCTCCTCGAACCACCATTGAATCTCAATTAGCGGCCATCTGGGCAGAACTCTTAGGACTTAAACGAATAGGAGTAGACGATAATTTTTTTGACCTCGGTGGGCATTCCCTTCTGCTGACTCGCTTGGTATCTCGAGTAGAGAAAGAATGGAACATCACTCTCTCCATTCGAGTTTTCTTCGAGGCACCCACAATAGCAGAATTAGCCCTGGAAATTGAGGACGTGTTACTTTCCGAAATTGAAGGATTAACCGAGGAAGAGGCTCAAGCCTCTGACCATTCTTGACAGCGTCGTGTATTTTGGATTGGTTGAATTTAATGAAATATATAGAGAAATTCGCGAGGTCCTCATGGCTCGGTACAATGAAATGCCCTAAAGGATAAAAATTTCATGACGAGCAAAGATGACCTTGCAGCCCGGCGATTGAAGCTTTCCCCTGCGAAGCGTGCCTTATTGGAAAAGCGCGTCGCAGGGAACCAACAGCCGGCTCACCCTCATCAACGGATTACACCCCGTCCTTCAGAAGAACCGTTAGAGTTATCCTGCGCCCAGGACCGATTGTGGTTTCTTCATGAATTAGATCCGTCTAATCCTTCGTACAACGTTTTTAAGAGCATGCGTCTTCAAGGCGTATTACACCTCGATAAATTCGAACAGGCCATTCAGGAGGTCATTCAACGCCACGAGGTCTTGCGGACCATTTTTGTACAACAAGAAGGGAAACCCCTCCCAGTCATTATTCACAATTTAAAGGCCAAGGTTTCCCTCATTAACCTGACCCATCATCCTTTCCCTCTCCGAGAGCAGTTATTGAAATCAGTATTAAAACAAGAGGCGAGGCGACATTTTGCCTTGAATCAGGGGCCTCTGATCAGGGCCGTACTTTTCAAGCTTGATGTGAATCATCATGTTTTCCTGCTGACGGTGCACCACATTGTATCGGATCAATGGTCTCTCGACATATTTTTTCAGGAGATAAACAGTCTTTATAAGGCCTTTCTCCAGAATAAACCGTCTCCGTTGCCAGAGTTGTCTCTTCAATATGCCGATTATGCCTACTGGCAAAAACGGGGTCTCCAAGAGGAGGCCATGCAACAACAAAGGGCATATTGGAAAACCAAATTAGAACGTTTACCAACTCCAATACAGTTACCATTCAGTCGGGTCAAGAAGCGATCCCACAGTACCTCTGGTGGATTACGGAGCCTTGAAATAACTTCCGTGATCAGTACAAGACTTCAGAGTCTCAGAAAACAGCAGAACACGACGCTGTTTAGCCTGTTATTGGCTGCCTTTGTCACATTACTCTATCGATATACCGGCCAAACTGATATTGCCGTGGGGACACCCATCGCCAATAGAAACCAAGAAGATTTTCACGATCTGATTGGATTTTTTCTCAACACGCTTGTGCTTCGATTTGATCTGTCAACGACACCCAATTTTATGGAATTTACCAAGTATGTTCATGAAGAGGTCATGGATGCATTTGCCAACCAAGATTTTCCTTTTGAAAAGTTGGTAGCGGAACTTAAACCGGATCGGGATTCCTGGAGCAATCCATTTTTTAATATCATGTATGTCTTTGAGTCGCATACTGAGTCGATGAAGGGACTGCAAAACATTCAAACCACACCCATTGACGTCGACATTGAAACGTCCAAGTTTGATCTGACATTGTTTGTCAATGAACGTCAGAAAAACATTTCGCTCGCGCTTGAGTACAATTCGGATCTGTTTGACGACATGACGATCGTTCAAATTCTGGGAAATTTCACGACTCTTTTGGAAGGCATTTCGGGTCATCCAAACCAAACGCTGTCAGAATTGCCGCTATTGCGTTCTGAGGAACTAAAACAAATCGATGCGAATACGAATCAGAAGGTCTTCGGACATTCCTCGGTTCAATGCTGGCTCGATTGGTTTGACGAACAAGTTTTGCGAAACCCACACGCGCAAGCCGTCGTCAATGGTCCGTGCTCCCTGGATTATGCACAACTCAATGGACAAGCGAATCAGCTCGCACAATTCCTCAGGAAACATGGCATTGGCCCTGATTGTCTTGTCGCTATTCTATCAGATAGATCAGTGGAAATGATTGTTGGATTATTGGGGGTATTAAAAGCAGGGGGAGCCTATGTGCCTCTTGATCCCATGTATCCTCATGCAAGACTTGCACGGATTCTAGAAGATACACGGGCGTCATTCGTTCTGACACAACAGAAACATGTGGAAAAACTTTCCGAGTTTGCGGTGCAATCTGTATGTCTGGACTCAGATTGGGAGAAGATCGCACAGCATGTTGCGAGCGATCCTCCCGAGAATATTTTCTTACCTCACCACCTCGCCTACGTCATTTACACATCTGGATCCACAGGTCAGCCCAAAGGCGTGATGGTCACACATGGAAATTTAGCGAGTTCGAATCAAGCCCGATTAGAGTATTACACGCAGGAGGTGCAACGTTTCCTGTTACTGTCTAGTCTCGCCTTTGATAGCTCTATTGCTGGAATATTTTGGACATTGAGTTGTGGCGGTACCCTATTTATTCCTGAAGAAGGCATGTACCTTGATCCCGACTATCTGGTCGATCTGATACAAGACAATCACGTGTCTCACGTACTCTGCATTCCTTCATTGTACCAACTCCTGCTGTCCTCGGAATCTCGCCTTCCAACAGCCTTAACGACCACCATTCTGGCTGGGGAGTCCTGCCCTATCGATCTCGTCCACAAACATTTCCAGAGTCTTCCCCAGGCAGCCCTCTTCAATGAATATGGGCCGACAGAAGCCACCGTGTGGAGTACGGTTTTTGACTGCCGTACCGAAATCAGAAGTGACACCGTTCCCATTGGTCAACCTATTCCACGTACCCAAGCATACGTGTTAGGGACCGACAAGCAGCCGGTACCGGCAGGCATTGCTGGTGAACTGTATATTGCAGGACCAGGTGTCGCACGAGGTTATCTAAATGACCCCGAGTTGACGCAACGCCGGTTTGAGCCCAATCCCTTTGCCGAAGGTTCGGAAGAACTCATGTACAAAACAGGGGATCTTGTTCGCTGTCTTCCCGATGGTAATCTTGAATTTTTGGGAAGAAGCGATCGCCAAACAAAAATCCTGGGTCGGCGCGTGGACTTGGGGGACATTGAAAGCCATCTTCGGCTGTATCCAGAGGTACAGGAGGCAGCCGTACTTATACATGACGGTCGTGAGGGCAACCAGCCTTCTTTAAACGATCGTGTCTCCGATACGGATGACGACGTTCTTATCGACCAACTATCCTTATTACCTACTGAGAAGACAAACCAATTACTTGAAGAAATAGAGAGATTGTCTCAAGAAGATGTCCATTACATGATTCAAAAGAATGATGAGCGTCATTCGAGTCAACCTTCAGGACGTGGAATGTCTGACGGCGATCCCTCCGGAGCATGAGAACCTCTTGGAATCCGTCAACAATATTCCTGCTACCTAGAGGAAACGGTACGAAAAATATGTCGATGTGTATAGAGTGATGCGCATAAATACAGCCTCAAGGATCATCATCGTAAATGGAAAAGAGCACTAAACAATTTTTTGATAGCATGGTGGGTGAGTACAATCATGCTATTGAAATATGTGTCCCACGGTACGATGAAATGTTGTGGGCCATTGTGTATTACCTTCCCTCAGGTTGGAATCCTCAAAACATCTTGGAATTAGGCAGTGGCTCTGGAAATTTGTCTGAACTGATTGTGAAGAGGTTTCCCCATGCCGATCTTTGCTTGATTGATCAGTCGGAAAAACTCTTGAATACCTGTCGATCAAGACTTCGGAGATACAACGGCATTCAATACGTTCATGGGGACATTCGCACAATGAAGTTTGAGCCACAGACTTTTGACCTCGTGGTGTCGAGTATTGCGATTCACCATCTTGTGAATAAAGAGAAGTTTAAGCTGTTAAGCAACATTTACCAATGGCTTCGTCCGGGAGGTATCCTTGCTTTTTCGGATCAGTTTGCTGGAGCGACACATGATCTGTATCAAAAACATATCAAACAATGGCAGCGAGAAGCATTTGCTCAAGGCATGGATCAGAAGGGTTGGGAACAGTGGATGGACCATCAACGAGCGCACGATTTTCATGTTCCTCTTCACGTTCAGACTCGATGGATACAACAAATTGGATACGAATCGGTAGATTGCACCTGGCGCTATCTGCTCTGGACGGTTCTACAGGCCCAAAAACCTTTGGAGCAGGTTTAATGTTTATGAACATCACGACCCGTATTCAAAAATTAACCAATGAACGGCGCATCTTACTGTCTCAGCGACTTCGAGAAGAACTTTTTTCTCGATCGGAGGATCCACGCGAAAACTCATCGCTCACCAATGAACAATTATCCTGGAAATTTTCCGAACGTCCACATTCTCAATTGCGGATTGATAGTCAGCGTAAAATGTTTCCCGCATTGCATACCAATCAAGAGAAACAAACACGGCTTGTGGCCTATCTTGTGTTAACGACAGACCGCTCGCCGGTCGATAGCGAGACGGATTCCAGAAATCGATCAGGATCCATGAGAAAGGGTGATGTCAGAAAGAATCAACAAGGAAATAGTATTGCTCTTTCCGAACTGCGGAACTTCTTACGCGACCGACTTCCAGACTTTATGATGCCGTCCGTGTATGTGGTTCTGAAGCAACTTCCCCGAACGAATACTGGAAAAGTTGACTACCAAGCCTTACTCGATCTGCCCGTTTCAGAAGGTCGTCCTGATAAACAGGTTGAGTTGCCGGCCAACGAGACTCAACGGCAATTACTATCAATCTGGTCTGCTGCTCTTGGCCTCAATCGGATCGGAATGCGTGACAACTTCTTTGCATTAGGTGGACATTCGCTACTCATTGCACAGGTTGTTTCGCAGATTCGTTCTATCATGGGAGTTGATATTGCTCTTCGCAGTTTGTTTGACTATCCAACCATCGAGACTCTGAGTGAGGCTATCGATACCCTGCAGTGGACAAAAAAAGAGAACACGGTCTCTTCTGGGAGTTCCTCATCTGGTCGAGAGCAATTCGAAATATGAATACCTTGGAATTCCTCACATCGTTACGAAAAGCGGATATCACGATCACCGTCAATGGTGAAGGACTTCACATCAATGCTCCTTCTGGGGCCATAACCGAATCCTTGAAGAATGAAATTAAGATTCGAAAAAACGATATCGTCAAATTTCTTAATAAAACCAACCAATCCGGCGAAACAAACATGGAGCCCATTGCTCCTACGGGACGTGGACAGGATTGTTCCCTTTCTCCATCTCAGGAAAGAGTCTGGTTGCTTGCCCAGGTAAGGCCCCTTGATCCCTCGTTCAATATGTATACGGCTTTTAACATTGAGGGAGCACTCAATATTCCGGTATTAGCAAAAAGTTTTCAGCAAATCATTGACCGTCATGAGATCCTCAGAACGACCTTTACAACAAGAGAGGGACATCCCGTTCAGATCATTTCTCCTGACGTGACCATCCCTTTGACTCGTGTTGACTTGAGGAACTTTGATGAGAAAACGCAGCGAGTGGAAATAGAACAATTAGCTCATACAGAGGTCAGAGCGCCATTTAATCTCACAGAGGGTCCTTTAGTACGGGCGAAGTTATTGGAACTCACCAGCCATTGTCATGTTTTGATCGTCACCATGCACCACGTTATTTCAGATGGGTGGTCTTTTTCCGTGTTTTTCACTGAATTGACAACATTCTATGAAGACGCGCTTGCTCATAAGAAAACATTGATGCCGAGTTTGCCGATTCAATATGCTGATTTCTCCATTTGGCATCGTGGGTGGTTGGAGAGTGAGCAATGCAAGGCCCAGATTGAATTTTGGAGACAAGAATTAGAAACGCCTATCACTCCCCTTGTGTTGCCTTTGGATTGGTCTCGTCCCGCTCAACCGACATCCGAAGCGGCAGTGCAAACTCGAAAATTGTCTCCCATACAGGTGAACGGATTGACAGCCTTTGCGGTGCAGCATGGAATTTCTAAAAATATCCTCTTTATGACCGCCTTTCTCGTGACACTTTTTACATATTCTGACCAAGAAGATCTCGTCATTTGCTCTCCTGTCTCCGGGCGCAATCGTACAGAGTTACAACCCCTCATTGGATTTTTTAATAATATTGTTCCTCTTCGAGTCACGTTGAATAAGGATCTTTCACTATCGGAATTATTGAAAAAGGTTCGAATCAAGACCTTGGAGGTTTTTGAACATCAAGACACTCCCTTACATCATATTATCAGTGAGACTCAGGTTGATCGAGTGCCGCTGACTCGCGCGATGTTCGACTTCCAAAACCAAAAGATGCAGCCTTTCAGACTTCCTGAAACGACGATCAAGACACTTGAACTCCACAATGGTACCAGCAATTGTGAGTTGACCCTTACCATTTTTGAAAAGGAAGAAGAAAGTAACTGCACAATTGAATACAAAACCTCCCTTTTTACAGATAACACGATACAGCAATTGTTGGCTAATTTTGAAATTGTCCTGGAAACGATCATCCGCACGCCAGAACAGAAATTGCTGGAGATTCCTTCTCCGATTACTCGTCTGCAACAAGAAACGTACGTGGAATTAAATGAAAAGCATCAAACGGGCGATTTTAATACCAGGATTAAAAATTTAACATCGAGAAAGCCCACAGATTCTTCAAACAATTCTCCAGATGAAGAATCTCCGGATGAGGTGGAGCGGTGCTTGGTCTCACAACTTCCACACAATTCGGTAGAAGCCAAAATGACAAAAATATGGGAAGAGTTACTGGGGAAAGGTCCGATTGGCAGACACGAGAACTTTTTTGATTTAGGAGGCCATTCCCTTCTGGCTGTGTGTTTATTTTCAAAAATTCAAACTGTTTTTGGAGACCTTCTTCCTCTGTCAACCATTCTACACGCATCCACCATTGAGCAATTATCAAGGGTCGTAGCGAAGGATAAAAATTTAGATTTGTGGAACTCCCTTGTTCCCATTCAGATACGAGGTTCTCAACCTCCAATTTTTGCTGCCCACCCTATCAGCGGGCATATTCTGACCTATGCAGATTTGTCCGGGATCCTCGGCCCCGACCAACCATTTTATGGACTACAATCTTTGGGGTTAGATGGTAACCGCAAGCCTTATACACGAGTCGAAGATATGGCAGCCCATTACATTAGAGAAATTGAAGAAATTCAACCAGAGGGTCCCTACTTTTTAGTTGGAGGATGTATGGGGGGGCTCGTCGCCTATGAGATGGCCCAACAATTTCACTCAAAAGGGAAGGAGGTAGCCTTCTTAGGGATGATGGATACGTGGTTGCCCCATTCAAATCCGGGATCTGGGAATTTTAACCCTGATAAATTTCCGAACCTTGGGATTTTGTGGAGTGGGACCAAGAGCTACTACAAGCAGTTAAGGGAGGTTGGACTGCGCAAATGGATTCCTCATACAGCCGGTAAAATTCAGGTGTTTCTTGATATGGTGAGGCGGTTCGACGTCCATAGAGGCGACCAAGTACAAAAAGGTATCGCACTCGTGTTAGCTGCGAATCTTCGAGCTTCAGAAACCTATCAACCAAAACCATTTAGAGGGAAGGTAACCTACTATTTAGCCTCAGCCAGGAACAATGTCGGGCGGGTGGATCCTAGGCTTGAATGGGAATCCTTCGCACGCGAGGGGGTTGACATCTGCCGGATCCCCGCTCCCAACTCAGGCATGCTACTCGCTCGTCCGTATGTGGCAGAACTCGCAATTCATTTGAAGGAGGTACTACAACAGGTTAAGGAAGAAAGAACCTAACTCTAAGATACAGCCCCCATCTATACTGTCCCTCTGGAAGGTTCATGTAGAGCGTTTCATGAATCACAGGTTCGGTTTCCCATAGAAAATTTACTATCCGCTGTAGAAAGTAAGATTTGAGAAGTCGCGCACTTCGGACGAGGAGCTTCTCTGGGCTTCTGTCTCTTACAATTTAACAAGATATCAAATGCAATAACCTTTTATACATTTCCTCGGATAGATTTATCGCAGGAGTGAGTCAGCTGTATGTTGTTTCGATTCTTTCTCATGAGCTGGTCTTTGCTTCTCACGACCCTTCTGCTATGGATGGCGACGCATAATTCTACCAGTCCTACCATCCTTGGTCGCTATTCGACTGGCTACGCCGTCTTGCTTTTAGGTATTAGTTCCGGAATAGTCTTTTCGGTAGCGGCTCAATTCGGTGTGGTCTATCGGTACCTCTTCCAGAAAAGAGAAAAACTCCTATTGCTAGTTTCCTCTATTTTCGTCAGCGTTCTCCTTGCAGAAATAGGAGTCCGAGTGCTTGATCCTTTGGGAGTCTCGTATTTGGAGGAAATCAGTAGGTATCACTTGGACAAGATTCCCGACGATTCACGTATTTACAAGCATAAACCAGGACTGAAGAAAGTCTACCAAGGGGTAGAAGTCACCACGAATGCCATGGGTTTACGTGATAAAACCATTTGGGAAAAAGAGACTGGAGAGCTACGACTCTTACTACTTGGCGATTCAATAACCTTTGGTTGGGGGGTGGCCGACGAGCATACTTATGCCAGGAAACTTGAAGCGATATTACGTATGAAATTAAATCGGCATGTCACAACCATTAACTCGGGAGTCGGTAGTTATAATACATGGCAAGAGTATAATTTTCTCGCTGACTTTATCGATGTCCTTCAACCAGATATGGTAAGCCTGCTCTACAATGCCAATGACATTCAAATGGTCTATCCCCCTTTTGATCCTTGGTCAAAGCGATCGCTTCGCGGAAAATCACCTCCGGAAACCATAGATATTTTGCTAAGAAAAAGCTGGTTGTGTCGACTTTTTATCTATTACCCGCTGGCCGTAGCCGCGTACGCTCGGAAAAGCGAAATCGATGTTGTCGACCACCGTTCCGAGGGGAGGAGGCAATCCATGGACTATCTAAAAAAAATGGCGAAATTGTGTGGGAAAAGAAACATTCCCTTTATCACCTTTTACTATCAGGGAATCGGTGGTATGACGAAGCTGGATCAATCTTTATTTTCAGAAATGCTAGGAATCGGGAAAAAAAATAATTTCCATGTCTTCAAGGCTAAATCGTACAATGAGACCACTCAACCTACTGACGTGGTAAATTCTCGAGTGGACTCACACCCAAATAAATATGGCCATCAACTACTTGCCGAGATGATGGCCTTCCAGCTGTTAGAGCATGGGTTGATTCCTCAGTGAACTATTTTATCGGGTGAGGGAGTCATGAAAGATCAACTCCAACCGTTCGAGTCGCGTGTCGACTGATGCAGGATCAGAGAGAACAGAAAAACAGAAAATTATAATGAAATTATTGTGGTTACAGGAATATATAGAGTACCGGGAACTCTTCTTTTTTTTGATATGGCGAGATATCAAGGTTCGCTATAAGCAGACACTTCTAGGCGCATCATGGGCCATTATTCAGCCATTTTTTACGATGATCGTGTTTACGCTTTTGTTTGGGAAGCTTGCCAACATGCCGAGCGATGGGATTCCCTATCCCATTTTTTCCTATAGTGCCCTCCTTCCATGGATTTATTTTTCGGGAGCGCTTACCAATGCGGGAAATAGTCTCATTTCAAACGTACAACTTATTTCGAAAATTTATTTTCCCAGGGCTATCATTCCAGCCTCTTCGGCCTTGAGCGGTTTAGTGGATTTTGCCATCGCATCCGTTCTCTTACTGGGAATGATGATGTATTATGGAATCCCACTAACGTGGAAGCTTTTGTTGTGGCCGATCTTTTTACTTCCCCTTATCGTCCTCGCCGTATCCGGAGGGATGATTTTAGCTGCCTTAAATGTGAATTTCAGAGACATCAAGTATGCCATACCCTTTGTCATACAGCTTGGTTTGTTCATTACTCCGGTAATCTACCCAACAAGTATTGTTCCAGAGAAGTACCAATTCCTGTTGGTTCTCAATCCGTTGACCGGGATTATTGAAAATTGTAGGGCGACACTCATTCCAACGAAACAGATTGATTGGTATGCCTTCGGAATCTCAACGGGTCTTATCACTCTCATCTTTGTCATAGGAATTCTATATTTTAAGAAAACGGAGCGGACTTTTGCGGATGTAATCTAGAATGGGAAATGCGATTACGATAGAAAAGTTGTCTAAGCAATACCGCCTTGGGCAAAATCATGAAACCATGTTACGAGAAATGCTCGTAAACTGGATGAATGATCCCTTTCGGAAAAATCGTTCTAACAGGAAGACCATTTGGGCCATCAAAGACCTGTCGTTTTCCATCAGCGAAGGAGAAATTGTCGGCGTTATTGGCCGTAATGGCGCGGGTAAGAGTACTCTTCTCAAGTTGCTATCGAAAATCACCCATCCCACGTCTGGGTCTCTGAAGCTTCATGGGCGGGTTTCAGCTCTGCTAGAGGTTGGAACGGGATTTCATGAAGAGCTCACGGGTCGTGAGAATATTTACTTGAATGGCTCCATTCTTGGTTTAAAAAAAAATGAAATTCACGAGAAACTAGATGCCATTATTGATTTTTCAGGCGTCGAAGCATTTATCGATACTCCGATCAAGCGCTATTCTTCTGGTATGCGCATGCGACTTGGATTCTCTGTCGCGGCCCACCTTGTTCCCGACATATTGTTAGTGGATGAAATCCTGGCGGTTGGTGATCTCGCCTTTCAAAAAAAATGTTTACAAACAATGGATGATTTGAGAGGAGGGGGACGGACCGTCCTCTTTGTTTCTCATAACATGGCGGCCATTGAGAACCTTTGTTCACGGACTATTTGGATTGACAATGGACAACTTCGTCAAGATGGTAACACTCGAGATGTGGTTCGTTCCTATATGTCATCATTTTCTGAATCTCAAGCGAACAGATTTGATGTTGCACAGCAGACGACCCGTTCGGGTAGTGGCCAGATACGGTTTACAAGTGTTCAATTCCTCAACTTGGAGAAAGAACCGCAAGCAAGTTTTCGGAGCGGTGATAGCGTGATTGTTCGGTTCCGTTATGATGTAAGCCAAAAAACGACAACTCCGTATTTCGGAATTACAGATCTTATCCGATCTGGGCACGTTACTTACTGAGCTCGACTCGTGGAATACGGGTTTCGAAATTCCACAGTTACTTCCAGGATCTGGGACACTTGATTTGGTGGTTAAGCATCTCAACCTTATGCCCGGCCAATATCCCATTTCTATCTGGGTTTCCAATGGATCAACCTTGATGGATATGGTTGATCATTGCGCGACCCTCGATATTGAAGCTTCTGATTTCTATCAAACGGGTCGAGGAATTGAGCGAACGTATGGCCTCATGTTTTTCGCCTGTTCCTGGGAACTTGAACCCAAGAAAACATGAGGGGCGGGGACGTTTTTGTTCGTTGTATATTGTAAATATGACGTATAGAGAACGTTCTTAATCGATCTTACGCAAGATGAATTTTGGAGAAGCTATTGTTGCTTTTCATGGGTTGGTTTCGTCATGAGATTTTCGAGAAACGAAACAGCGTAGTCAGACTTCTCGTATCGAAGATACACCTCACGCATGTTTGACACCCTTTCCCGTATGTCCGAGTCGGCTAAAACCCTTCCAATCTTCTGTTGGATATCATCAACATGATCTCTGTCTTTATCTCCAACAAGACCCAGTCGATGATAGGCTACTCTGGCAGCATTCCCATTGTGGTCCATGGTTTTTGTTGAGTACACAATCATGGGAACACCGAAATAAATACATTCATTAATGGATGTTGTTCCCCCGTGAGTGAGCGCACAATCAGCCTGTTCCAAGACTTGTAACTGTGGTGCCCATTCGAACAGAAAGACATTCTTTGGGATGTTTCCTAATTCTTGCGTGGTGACTTTATTCCCCAATCCTACGATCAGATCCCAATCTTTTCTTCGTTCAAAAACCTCGATAACTTTATGGAGGAATTCATTATCTGCGTCAACGAATGTACTAATCGAGCAATAGACTAAGGGGCGGAGAGGTAATTCTTCCGTTCGTTTACGTAGAATCGCTCTGAAGATACTGTCAAATTGTTCACTCGCCCCACTGTCGTTTCGGTCACGTGGAATAAAAGGTCCGACGTAATGGACGTTATGGGGTGGCGTTGGTGAAAACTCCATTTCCAGGACATTTGCCGTTATCACGGGGATTGATCGAAAAACGAAGGGGGTCAACCAATGACGACTATCTGTTTCTTGCCGAAATGGGAAACACTTTCGTCTTGCCAAAATCTTGAGAACAGATATCCAGTCAGTGCCGAAGCTTGAAAGCGTACTACGCATAGCTTCCCAACTTCTTTGTATCCTCCATCGAAGCCACAAGCATTCTGTTAGCACCATATGCTGTCCCGTTTGGTTTGGGATAAGGGAAGAATCTAATGGAGGAATACCAGGAGCTTTCCACACTGAGAACAGTTCAAAAAAGAGTACCATTGGAATACGAAGATGTAATGAAGCGATAACATATGGTTGCATTTCAATGTCGATAAGCAATAAATCAGGTTTTAGCTTTTTGAGTGTGTCCTCAAGTTCTGTGTTTGAAATAAATCGTTGAATAATTTTTCGCCGCATCTGAACTAAGCTAGGAAACTGAAATACCTTTTGCCAGAATCGTAAATTTTTCAAAAAATTGAGCTCTGATTCGTTGGTGACCGAGTGTCCCCATTGGATACCGATGCATTGGAATCCGTTCTCTTCAATTTTATTTTGTAGAAAAGAGTAGGTCACATAGGTAATACGATGTCCTCGAGATTGAACTCGTCTGGCCAATTCGAAGCTGGCTGTTATCCGTGAAGTCAAACCGCTGATCATAAAAACGAGGTGGGCCATGTTTATCAGTTAGCCAATAAAATTGGTACTCTGTTCTTCTTTCCCAAGAATTTTGTAGTCCAAGACTTTCATTTTCGCCCCTTTATATAGTGTAAACCCCTTCTACTACCACAGCATCTCTCTAACCTATTCTGTCAAAAATATGCCACGTCTCACTGTATTTTTCTGGGAATCGCTTCCCCCTCTTTTGGGGGGCATCGTTTTTCTCCAACAAACATAAAACGGTGTGAGGAAATCCTCGACCAATACCCAGAACGCGTCACTTTATTCTATTTCTGAAACTTGCTAAAGTGCCGGTCGTGTCATAACAGCAAACATGACTGAGATTATTCTGTCTCGACTTGATGTATTAAGGCTCGATAAGATTATGGCGGTATCATCTTCCCCTGTAAATGGAAAGCGAGTTCGTACCTCTATCCTTACTTCGTCATGTGCAACTTTCCTTAAAAGCACGATGAGGCTTCTTCATGTTCGGAAAGGAAGGCAATAGAATTCTAAAGCGAAGGGATGCCATCATGATGTGTTCCAGCAATGCCACACGATTCTTATCATTCTCATTTGAACCTTCATGGAATACATGGTCTCCACTGGCCACATTCATTGGGTTGACATGTATGGGTATGCTGCTGATGGTTAGTCAGACAGGTGCTCACGATTATTGGTATGAATTAGATGGTGGTGACTACGTTTTATACCGTGGTCATTCACATACGGAACATGAGGGTGAAGGGATCGTTGCGTATGACCCGTCGATCGTCAAGACAGCTTACTGCCAATCTTCAGACGGGATCGTTCAAGTTGTTGACCCCCCATCTCAATATCCGGCTCGAATCCCCGGCCCCTGTACCAGCCTGACGGTGGAAGTGGATTCAGGGTATTGGACGCAGACCTGGACGGAAACTTTGAATCAGCCAAAAGATGAAGTTTCGGAAGCGGTAACCAGTTGGCGTGCGCTTGAGAGCACGAAGTTGCTCAATTCCTGGCTGGACAAGCCTAGGAACCAACAACCACTCTCAAGGGGCCTGGAAATTCTGTTAGAGAAAAATCCTTTTGTATTAGAGAACGGTCAGAAACTACGTCTTCGACTCATGCAGGAAGGCAAGCCTCGTGAAGGGGTGACCGTGGCATATGACGGGAACCCACGCGGGGTGACGGGGAAGGATGGAAGGATAAATATTCGAATCCGGCACGGGGGACTTCAGGTAATCACCGGAAGCATTGATGAACCTCCACGTGATGAGACCAAAGCTGACAAACTCATACGTGCTACGACCCTGTTTTTTGAGCTCTCGGAACAGCGCTGAAACATGGACGCCCGCACCAAATCTTTCCGATATTTCCTCGTTCTTCCTCTGATCGGTGTCTGTGCCCTACTTGGCTGGAATACCAAATCCTTCGGCCATCACGGTGTGGCGGGAATAGGCGTTGCTGGTCTGGAAGGACCAGGCGCGCCCCTCGAGGCGGCTACGTCGGCAACCCTACCAGAGGGAAAGGGGCTTTTGTATTTCAAGCTCGATCGTGCAGAGTATACCACCTTCGATTCCGACCCTTCGAACCCTGAAAGTGACTTTGCGAACTTTTGGTTCGGCGGTATCGGGTATGGTGTGACCCCTTGGTTTTCTGCCTACCTTTTCGTTCCGTACAATGAAAAGATAGATGAGTCTGGAGGTTTTGATACCAAAGGATTTGCGGACATTTCCCTCTTCGGTCAATTTGGGTTCAAGTGGGATGAAGGACTGCAACTGATCCCCAGCAATGAAAGTCTCGATGACCTTGAGGACTGGCGCTTTACAATTTTTGGCGGTGTGACCATTCCAACCGGGGACGATAACCTTCGTGACCCAAACGGAAATATTGATCCGGGAAAATCAACCGGGTTTGGCCAACCATCGTATTTGACCGGTCTGACGGTGACAAAGACTCTGACCGATCGACTCACCTTTAACCTAGAACTCTCTCGGAACGCATTTATCGAAAATCAATATGCCGACGGAAATCGTACTCGTTTTGGCACGGAATATAGAGTGAATCCAGCGTTGATTTTTCGGACATACACGAATCACTCAAAAAAATTGAGGTTGGATGTTTCGTTAGAACCTCAGTACCTGAAGTTGGGAAGAGATCGAACAAATGGAATAGATGAGCAAGCAACAGGTGGGGACATCTTGTATATGTTACCGGGATTACGGGGTTACTGGAGAAATATGAGTATGGCACTGGGGGTGAAAGTCCCAGTGTGGACGAAATTGAATGAAGAAAGCCAACAACAGGGAGGTGAAGGTACCGAAGACTACCGCTTCATCTTTACCTTTTCGGTCTTACTCCCGTAAATAGGTTGGTGTAACCCAAACAATATGTCGAATCGAAAAATTTTGAGAAATGTACTCGCAACAGGTTCAGAATGGAAGTCGAGCGAGAAAAAGCTCCCCCTACAAACGGTCAAGATGACCGGTTCCCATACCATCCTCTAGATTAAGGTCTGCCGTACAGCGAACCCGACTATCATTCAGGATTAAGGTGCCAACAAGACGTATCTTTCCTTCATGTTTGGAAAAGTCGCAGTTATCGAGAACACAACGATCTCGCTCGAGTCGAATTCCCAATGCCGTATGTCCTCTGGTATCGAGAAATCGGATGACCACATATCCTTGATGAATTAAAGGTTCCAGGCCAACTCCTTGCCCCCCTGAGTACGTATCAAGTGTAAGGGGATGATCCCCTGTTGATAAATAGTCGACTATATCACGTGAATCATCGTATGAGTCCTTGGGGTCACTTCCGCCATTGACTGAAGAATTCGAATGGGGTTTGGGTGTATTCTCGTCGAGCTCCTTCATATGTTGACGAAGGCTCAACGGCCTCATGTCTGTCCAAATTTTTTTGATATAGTCGAGGCAAGCCTCTTTGTTCCCGGTAAATCCGATATCGTTCCATCCAGCAGGCAGGTCACGTTCTACTGGCCAAATGGAAAACTGTTCCTCCTGGTTCACCACCACTCGGAGGGTCTCATCCTGAAAGTCTCCAGACATTTTACTCATAATACAACCAAGACGCTTTTCTCTAAGGAATCAAGGATCGCCTGCAGGAATTGAATTCTTTCCAGTCATGCAATTAATAACCATGTTTTGAAACCGGTGAACCGGTTCTTCGAAATGTGCATTCATCCTGCCACTTTGATAGACCTGAGCCGCCATGCCCTTTTGCACACGTTCCACTGCCACCTGGTCTTCTAAATTTACTTCATGCCAAAACTCATGAATGTTTCCTATTCGATTCATGGTGTCTGGATCTTTCAAGTTTGAAGGGAGAACAAGCATATCTCCCGTTTCCTGTGTTTCGTCCGTCGCGATTGGTTGGTACAGCAACGAAAAAATATGATCTGGTAACACGAATAAACACAGGTTAGGGAAGACTAGGAAAAAATAGGCACTGTGTTTTTCAGTTTCGTTGAGCGTGGCATGTGGAGCAAGGTGCATGTCCACCGTTGTTGGGTCTGGAGTAAGGGGGGATGTACACCATCCATTATACATCCCTGTTCCTTGGCATCGGTATTTATTTTCAAGTTTGGAAAATTGAGAAAGTTTGGGATGAACCCAGCGCAAATGGTAGTTTTCGGTAAAATTTTCTGCGACAATTTTCCAATTGGCTTTCAGGGTATAGTGTTTTCGAGTTGCCAGTTCTAACTCTTTGAGCGGGTATCGTTTCAAACGATCAGGCAAGTCACCGAGCCATTCCTTCAATGGCATCGGACGAGAGTCAAGATTGACAAATATAAAACAACCCCAAACATCAACGTTGACTGAAAATAACGGAAAGTCATCTCTGTCAAATCCGCCGGTATCCGATAAACAGTCCTCCTCTGAACTTTGCTTGTTTTTACAAAAGGGTGTTGCCACGAGTTTACCTTCCAATGAGTATCGCCAAGAATGATAGGGACAACGGATCGAGTCGTAATGTCCATCGTTCTGAATTAACGTAGATCCACGATGTCTGCACACATTATAGAATCCACGAATCGTATTTGATGTGTCTTTCGTAATGAATAACGGTTGGTCAGCTATTGAAGTGACCAGTGTATCTCCCGGGTTCGAAACTTGAGATGTATATCCGACGCACACCCAACTTTTTCCAAAGACAAGATCTTTCTCGAGTTCATAAAACCTTCTAGACCTGTAGGCATCTGCAATCAAGGTCATGGCGCGCTCTACCGGAGGTCGCGTAGCGAAGTAGGTTTCCTCTTTGGTGAAGTCTCTCATTGCTGGAAGTCCTTGGAATCGATCCAAAATTTCAAGATTTTATATTGACCCATGAGGTCAAATTTACCGAAAATTGTTCGTACAAAATTGGGCCACCCTCCTAAAAAAGGGATAGGAAACTGGACAAGATCTCCGTATCCTATGCGTCTGTGAGAATGGTATCTTATCATTTGCCAAGTTGGTACGTATACCGTGTAGTATGTGTCGCTCGGCCCAAGTCCCAGTGGAGATCATATGGCATCCCCTGAGAACAGTCCTGAATCAAACATACCGACGGCAAGCAACCCTCACCTAGACGATCAAGAACTTTCCTCAGATATGTCCATCTTTGATTCTTTGGAATCCGAAGTGCGTTCGTATGTCCGATGTTTTCCAACCGTGTTCCAAAGGGCCAAGGGTTCGTTCCTCTTTAATGAAACGGGAAAACAATATATAGATTTTTTTGCTGGCGCTGGATCGCTGAACTACGGTCATAATAACGAAAAGGTAAAACGGGCAATTTTACAATATGTAGAGGACGATGGTGTTCTGCTGAGTCTCGATACAGCAACATCCGCGAAACGATATTTTTTAGAGAAAATTTCTTCTCTGATCTTTGAGCCTCGAGGGCTGCAGTACAAAGTTCAATTCACAGGCCCAACGGGTACGAACGCGATAGAAGCCGCCTTGAAACTTGCTCGACTTGTAAAAGGGCGCTCAAATATCATTGCCTTTTCGAATGCCTTTCATGGAATGACCCTTTCCTCGTTAGCGCTTACCTCAAATGATTTGATTCGCAATAGGCCGTATATGAATCGTTCCAATGTCACCATCATGCCCTATGATGGATATTTGGGAGAAGGCATAAACACGATATCGTACCTTCGGCGTGTTCTAGAAGATAATCATAGTGGGATCGATCTTCCCGCTGCGATCATTCTTGAAACCGTTCAGGCTGAAGGGGGTGTGCATCTCGCAACGGAGCAGTGGTTGCGGGATCTTGAACAGGTGTGTCGTGATTTTGACCTATTATTAATTGTCGACGATATACAAGTTGGTAATGGCAGAACGGGACCTTTTTTCAGTTTTGAAAGTTCGGGCATACAGCCTGACATTATCACCATGGGAAAATCCATCGGTGGCGGATTGCCACTCTCCTTAGTATTGATCAAACCTGAATTTGATCAATGGAAACCCGGTGAGCATTCTGGCACATTTCGAGGTAATAACTTGGCGTTTGTCGCAGGAGCAGAGGTGCTGAATTACTGGAAGAATGATGTTTTTTCTAAATCTGTGGTCACAAAATCTTCCCTTGCTGCGGATAGATTTTCGGCATTTCAGAAAGAGTACAAATCCCTTGCCATGAAGGTACGAGGTAAAGGTTTGATTTTTGGTCTAGAAATTCCTTCGAATGGTCTTGCCACAGAGATCGCAAAACAGGCATTCAACTTTGGCCTACTCATTGAAGTCACAGGGGCAAAAAGAAATGTTCTCAAGTTTCTTCCTCCACTCACCATCGATGAAGAGACATTACAACAGGGACTCGATATCCTCGATGAAGCGATCCGGGTCTCGACGTAATAGGAGAATAAAAAAACAGGCAAGGGAGAGTGAGGGCATGAAATGATTGTCAGAACACTTGATGAAGTGATAGGGACGCCATGCGATGTAACGGCTCCAGAACAGCAATGGCGAAGCCGTCGTCTCCTGGTAAAAAAGGACCAAATCGGACTCTCGCTCCACGATACGATTATCTACCCCAACACCGAAACTTTTATCTGGTACAAACACCATCTTGAAGTGGTGTACTGCATTGAAGGTGAAGGGGAGGTCGAGGTGTTGTCTCCCGAACCGAAAACATACCCGATTTCTCCAGGAACCATGTATGTTCTGAATCAACAGGAACGGCATATTTTACGGGCCAGGACTCAAATGAGAATAATTTGTGTGTTTGACCCTCCCTGTGCTGGGACTGAAGTCCATGGAAAAGATGGGGAGTATCCTCGGTAAAGATCATTCTATTTTGATTGAGGATTTTTGGTAAGAACACGGGCATTTTGTTCTTACAACATCGGGTACCTATGAAAAATCAAATCCGTTTGTATGGAAGAATTGGCTCTGTGTTTCGAATATTACCTCTTCTCCTGTTAGGACTTCTGATATGTACGAGTTCACCAGCCTTTTCTCACTATCTTTGGACAACCATTGACCATGATTCCGGAGAGTTGGGAATCACCAACCTGTACTTTGAAGATACTCCTAAACCTGGGATTGGAGAATATCTCCAGCCGTTTGTTGATGGATCCCAAACCTGGGTTCGAACATTAACCCCAGAGAGTCGAGTGCCGATTCAACTAGTTGAAGTACATGATCAGGGAAATAAGTGGTTATCAGCCACTCTCTCACAATCGGGTCCACGTACTGTCGAAACCTACTCAAAATGGGGAGTGTACCGGTTTCCAGATACCGGTATCGATACGCTGCTTCACTATTACGCAAAACATCTTGATGTGCATTCATCAGTAGATCTTCAAACTTTAGGGACGTCGAAGGAATTCCTGTTGGATATCGTTCCAGGTGGATATGTCAAACCCAGTCGGTTTTTTAATTTAAACATTGGAATACAACGTCTTTCTGATTTTATTAACCGGTGGACAGGGCCTTCAGTGGAAATTTTCGTGCGATGGAAGGGGAAACCTTCCGGCGATACGCATGTCACCATTCGTGGCCCAACGGGACCTAAAATTCACGTAAAGACAGATTCCAAGGGGTATGCACGATTTCAAGCACCGGAAACTGGGTTGTACACGTTTCTGGCTTATATTGAGGAAACTGATCTCAAAGGAGTAGACCAAGGGAAACCATACGATGTCGTCCGTCATACGTCTTCTTTAACCATACAGCTACCAATTCAATCTCCGGAGAATGAAGAACTGCCGTGATGAGTTCTGTATCCACACAGATCCGAACTTTGTTCGCTTTTGAAACAAGGTTGAAAAATAACGTGGCGACTATTGTTATCTGTGTAGTCTCCTTCGTTCTATTAACCATGAGTGGTGAAGATATATGGGCTCATCATTCACCAGAAGAGCTCTTAGCGAAATCTGAATCCACTTCTTCTAGTCACGTGAGTCCTGCAGGACAATATTTATTTTTAGGGTTTGAACACATTCTTCCAGAAGGGCTTGATCACATTTTATTCGTATTGGGTTTATTTTTTCTTAGCAGCCGATTTAAATCCCTACTTTGGCAAGTTACTGCGTTTACTGTTGCCCATTCAGTGACCCTCGCTCTTTCCAGTTTCCAAATCATATCTCTTTCCCCAGCCATTGTTGAACCGCTTATTGCTCTTTCAATTGTGTACGTGGCGGTGGAAAATCTCTACACGACGGAACTGAAACCGTGGCGACCCTTGGTAATTTTCGGATTTGGACTTATTCATGGGTTGGGATTTGCAGGGGTGCTTGCAGAACTTGGACTCCCTCAACAACATTTTCTTACCGCTCTTGTCACCTTCAATATTGGAGTAGAACTTGGCCAACTGACCGTCATTGGATTAGCCTATCTCATTGTCGGCTGGTTCCGTTCTTACACCTGGTATCGTCCATATCTCTCCATGCCTGCATCATGCGGCATTGCACTTATTGCAAGTTATTGGACCATTGAACGAGTTCTGAACTAAACGAAAGGGAATAGTTGTTTTATGACTGCACGCAGGCGACAACGGCAGACTGTGAAAAGGAAAACGGGGGTCCGAACGACAGCCATTCACGCAGGGGAATACGCCGATGTGGGACATCGAGGTGTTTCACCGAATTTGGTCATGACCACAACGTTCCTCGCCGATCCAGATGCTGCATTCTCCGTTGAAGGCATGGAAGAGGATGACGCCTATCTGTATACGCGGTGGGCGAATCCTACTGTGCGTCAACTTGAAGACAAGCTCTCTCAGCTGGAACAGGGTGAAGATACTGTGGCCTTCGCAAGTGGCATGGCTGCCATTTCCTCATTTTTTCAATATTGGTTACAGCCGGGTGATCACCTCGTGGCAAGTAATGTGACCTACGCCGCGACTGCGGAAACCATCAATAGCATTCTTCCTCGGCAAGGGGTGAAGGTCACGAAAGTGAATTCGTCAAACCTCTCTGAGGTTGAAAGAGCCGTCACGCCTCGCACGAAACTTGTATTTATCGAAACGCCGTGTAACCCCATCCTTCGCTTGTCGAATATTCGGGATATTGCACAGATTGCGCATCGTGTAGGTGCTGAGCTAGCCGTTGACTCTACTTTGGCGACACCTATTGCGACGCAGCCATTGAGGCTAGGAGCTGACTATGTCATACATTCTTTGACCAAATATATGTGTGGTCACGGAGATGCGATTGGTGGAGCGCTTATTGGAAAACGAAGTACACTCAAAAAATTTCGTCAGCAATCTTTCATTAGAAGTGGAGGGGTGCTCAGTCCATTTAATGCATGGTTAATCATGCGTGGGGTTTCCACATTGCCTCTTAGAATGCATGCTCATCAAGAGGGGGCGATGAGGGTCGCCCAGTTTTTGGAGCATCATCATAAGGTCAAGCAGGTGTATTACCCTGGGCTTCAATCTCATCCAGATTACGAACTGGCAAACGCACAAATGAAAAACTTTTCGGGAATGCTTACCTTTCAACTGAAAAACCATCGTGCCGAATACAGTCGAGCGTTTGTGTCGACATCTACGGATTTTTCATTATGCGGTGTCGCTGGGTCACCATAGAAGTCTCCTTTTTTATTTACCAACAAAGCAGTTACAAGCGTCTTCCTTTCAACTTTCCAAAAGGGAGCTGAATGATTACCGGAAATATGCTGGAGAGGGTATTTTCAGAGTATCAGTTGGGTTAGAAGATTCTGAGGATCTTTGTCATGATTTAGATCAGGCACTTTCCAAAGATATAAAATTTTGCCGTTGTTTGGATTACTCACAGATATAGGGAAACACATTGCGTTTTGCCTATTTAAATCTAAAGGAAAACCCTCGAGGGAATGCGATGCTTCATCGCATTATGCAAGAAGGACATAGGCCTCTTGGTCGTCATTGAGGAAGATTCGTCATTGGCGCGAAAAAACGAAAGGTCCCTCGTTGAAGAATTGAAGTGGCTTGAACCGGAAATACCCTTACCTCCAAAATTAAAAGAAATATTGCAGGGAACTGGCATTTGTTGTGTCAACGTAGCCAATCATAACGATGAGCAATGCGAAAACCTATTGAAGAATTTATCGTTGGACTTGATCGTGTTGGGGGATACAAGAATTATTAGACCAAAAATAATTGAAATCCCGAGTATCGGTGTCATCAACGTCCATCCTGGCTACCTTCCCGATGTAAGAGGGAACAATCCCTACATTTGGGCGGTGTACCATGATTTACCTCAAGGCTGTAGCGTGCATTTTATTGACAACGATATTGATACAGGTCCCATCATTTTGCGTGAAAAAATATTTTTGGCCCACGGGTCAACGTTTCCACTTCTCATGTCTACCCTCATTGAAGCCTGCGCCGATTTATTAGCAAAAGCATTAAATCAAATTGAGCAAGGGAATAAAGCGTGTCAACAACAACAAGATTTGGAATTGAAGGGACCTGTTTTCCCAACCTTCACACTTGCTCCTCCATCTATTAAAGAAAAAGCAAAACAAATACTATTGGAAGGCACCTATTCACATTTAGTTAAACGATAGAGGTACACATGGATGCTGGAAAACCCATTGATTCCAATACACGAGATAACATAGACCAACAAGGAAAAGTAGAATGGGATAATGCCTATAAGTTAGAGGGAACGTCTATTCTTTGGAGTGAACCACCAGTCCCCTTTATTCAAGACTATGTCATTGACATTTTTAAGAAAGGTAATCCTGGGGAGGTTTTGGATTTGCCTTGTGGGGATGGTCGAAATACGCTTCCTCTGGCACAAGCCTTTCCCAAAATTATGGCTGCAGATGTTTCACGCCGTGCAATCAAAATTGCACAAGAAAATCTTGAGAAGCAAAATATTCACAATTGTTCCTACGAAGTTGCCGATATATTTCAAACTCCGTGGAGTGAGAATCGTTTTGATAGTATTTTATGTTGGGGAACGTTAGGTCATCTGGCAAGACCACTTCAGGCTTTAAAAGAACTCATGCGAATCCTGAAGCCAGGCGGCCAATTAGTAGCCGGATTTTTCTCCGTCAATGATCCAATGAAGGGTATTCATATGGAGGAAGTCGCCCCCAACGAATTTATGTATGACAATCGATTTTTTTATAGATTTTATGAACCGTCAGATTTGACAAGGTTTGCCAGGGAATTATCTACGAATGAACCTGAGATACGTACCACACAATGGGAAGAGCCCCCTCATCAGGGATTTCGCGAATATACGCATATGCACGAGAGTCATGCACTCATATTACAAAAATAGATGTTTTTTAATAAATTGTACGATTGAACCATGCCTGTGTCGTTCAAGATACTAGACGTGGAGAAGGTGTCGCTGGAGATGTTGGCGAGACAAATGAAAAGCTGGACATAAATTTCCGAAGAATCGCTTGTTCAATGCGAGCGATTCGATCGGGAGGACAGGGAAATCTGAGCAAAAGATCGATATGTCCTGGTTCTTTTAATTGCAGGGTTACTCTTGGTTCGACCGACGGTGAGTCCAACCAATTTTGTCCTTCCAATTGTTTCATGTGTTGTTTTGCGGCTTGAATATACGGTTCACATTCTGCTTGCCCCGCCTCAAGTAAGATTTTTTCAGCGGTCTGCCAGTCTTCCTGCGTCGTCAAAGGCACTCGAGTAATATGGAGAACATATTTTCTTGTGTACGTTTCGTTGGTGAGTGGGTGAGAGAGAAACAAGCTGTTGGGAATGATCATCCCACGTCCAGTGTATTGGTGTGAGGTCTGTCCCGGACCAATTTGGAGAACAGTGGTGGCAAGGACATTATGATCCACAACATTGCCGCGAACGCCCACAATTTCTATTCGGTCTCCGATACGAAAGGCATTGGTGCTTATACGAAGAAATGAGCCACCCAAACACATGATGAGTTCCTTTGTAGCAATAGCAATGGCCGCAGCAATGGCGACGAGGGTGACGGTGAAGGTGTGGAGCTCAGGCGCCCAAATGAGGACCAATCCGAAAAAAAAAGTGAGAATCAGAACATTCCGGGTGTAGATAAGCCATCGACGCCTGGATTCGGTGGCTAAGCGTTCATTATCCAAAATTACGCGAGTCAGGACCAGCCGCAGCAGGAGCACGATCGTCAACAGAATGATTGTCAACAATCCATCGTGGCTAAAGACTTTCAGAAAATTAAGGGTTTCTTCCATGTATGTTCTAAGCCCTATCTTAGGTATCGGGTATATGATTCGCTCGGATGGTTATTTCGGCATGGCATCTAGACCTAGAGTGAGACTCGACTAGTCACGTGTGAACTTTAACCAGCTTTTGATTGGGATTGAGATTGGAAATGGGTGGAATATCCACTGGTGCGAAAAAAGGCTTGAGCGACCAGGTTGGATAGTTGATCAAGTTGCTCGAGAATTTGTGCTAAAAAAGGGGTCAGACCCGTGGTATACACCTCTTCTAAGCTTCCGAATTCTAGGTCTGCAGACAGAGCACCGGCTGCTCGAATGGCCTGGCGGGTTTCCGGCCGTTTGGTACCCCCCGCGACTCGCTCCACTAATCGTTCGGTTTGGGTCGTGGTAAAACGGACCGATCGGGGAAAGGAACTGTGAAACAGCAGAAATTGAACGATTTTTTTCGGTACCAATTGAGCCGAGAAAAATTTCCGGTAGGCTTCAAAGGCACTGGCTGATTTTAACGCTGCTAAACATTGATGATATTCCGAAATTCTTTTTGTTTCCGTTATCGGATCGCTAAGGACAGGAATATCAATGAGACGGGCCGTTCGTCCCCCGCGTTCAATGTTTTTCCCAAGCCGGTAAAAATTCCATCCCTCTTCGTGTACCATGGTACTCCCCATTACTCCGTCCAGGGTATAACAGGTATTTCTCACATGTCCCAGCACGGCATGGGTATCTGACCATAGATCAAGAATCGTTTTTCCTTTGAGGCCCAGGTAGAAATCGTTCATGAAATGCCAGACTTCACTGGATAATTGGTCCTGAATGCCTCGGGCATTGTTTCTGGCGGCGGCAATAAGATTGGTGAGCGAATTTGGGTTGTCACGATTAAAGGTAATAAATTCAACCATGGGGCCTGTAGAAACTTCGCCGTAGTGATCGATATAGGTTTCTAGTTCTCCCGTGTCCTCTAGATACCTGGTCCATATTTCAGCCTGGTCCGTAGCGGTGGCAATTTCTGTCAGGAGGTGATAATGGACGTTGACAAATCGTGCGGTGTACTCCGCACGTTCTATGTAACGCCCAATCCAGAAAAACGATTCTGCAGTTCGACTCAGCACAGTCTACTCCTCTCCATTCAACACCCAAGTATCTTTACTCCCCCCACCCTGAGATGAATTGACCACAAGGGAACCTTCCTTCAATGCGACCCGGGTCAATCCCCCAAGTGAAAGCGTGATGTCTTCTCCCCAGAGAACGAATGGCCTCAAGTCCACATGTCGCCCAACAAAGGCAAGGTCTCCTCCTCGTTCAATAATGCAAGGATGGTGGGAAAGTGTCACCACTGGTTGTGCGATATAACTTCGTGGGTTTTTTTCAATTTTCTTCCGAAATTCCTCGCGTTCGGAATTGGTGGAACTTGGTCCCATGAGCATGCCATATCCTCCCGATTCGGCAACGGCTTTGACTACCAGGGTATCGAGATGCTCCAACACATATTTACGTTCCTTAGGATTTTGGCAGAGATAGGTTGGGACATTTTGGAGAAGTGGCTGTTCCTTCAGGTAATAGTCAATCATTTTGGGAACAAAGGTATACACGGCTTTGTCATCCGCAATACCGTTACCAATGCCATTGGCCAACGCCACATTGCCAGCCCGATACGCGCGAACTAATCCTGCGACTCCAAGGACTGAATCCTTTTTGAATACTTCCGGGTCGAGAAAGGCATCATCGACACGGCGGTAGATGACATCCACCTGCTCAAGCCCTTGCGTGGTTTTCATATAAACCTTGTCTGACTCCACAAGCAAGTCCCGTCCTTCGACCATGGGAATACCCATTTGCAGGGACAAAAAGCTGTGTTCGAAATAGGCTGAATTAAACACGCCCGGGGTGAGCAGGACGACGGTTGGGTTGTCCTTGCCTACCGGAGCCAACCGTTTGAGATTTTCCAGTAATTGTGTGGGGTATTGATCCACCGGTTTGATTTGCATGTTGGCAAATAGAACAGGAAAGATCTGCTTCATGACCAGCCGGTTCTCGAGTACGTAGGAAATGCCTGAGGGTGTGCGTAGGTTATCTTCGAGCACGAAGTACTGGCCTTCATGATCTCGAATGAGGTCAATCCCGGCGACATGAATAAAAATTTCCCGTGGAGGACAAAACCCCACCAAGTCTTTTTGAAAGTGAACAGAACTTTCAATCAATTCACGAGGGATGATTTTATCCTTGAGAATTCTTTGCTTCCCATACAAATCGACCAGAAACAAATTCAGGGCCCTGACTCGTTGGCGAATACCTTTTTCAATGAAACTCCATTCCGAAGCCGGAATGATTCGAGGCAACAGGTCAAAGGGAAAGATTTTCTCGGTTTGTTGGGGATCTCCGTAGACCGTAAAGGTAATGCCTTGTCGTAAAAACGCTTGATCAGCCTGACGACGCTTTAATTCAACTTCCTTAACAGAAAAACTGTGTAGCCGTTCGATCAAGCGCTGGTAATGAGGACGTGGAACGCCGGCCGATTGAAACAACTCGTCGTATCCGGCTTGCATCTGGTAGGTGCCAATTAAATTTTCCATTCTTTTTTCGAAGCCTTTTGCTTATACGAAAGAGGTGAGAGTATAGTATTTGATCGTAGCGGAAACTGTGAAGGATCGAGTGAGAGAAACGGCAGTCCTGTACAGTAATTTGCTCTTCACATTCCTATCTCATCATACCAGAAAACGAGTATGATTACAGTTATCTTTTCCCTGATTGATGGAATTGGGTCCCTCGAATCAACCTAATGTTGGAGGATGTTGTTTGAGATGGCTTTGCACGTTGCCCTAAATCATCAAACGCATTATCGCTATGATCGTCTCGTTCAGATGAGTCCCCATGTCATTCGTTTGCGACCGGCTCCTCATAGTCGAACGCCGATTCTAAGTTACGCCCTGCACATCGACCCCAAAGGCTATTTCCTGAATTGGCAACAAGATCCCCACGGCAATTATTTGGCACGGATCGTGTTCCCTGAAAAAGTACATGAGTTTCATGTCACCATCGATTTGGTTGCCGATATGGTCATCCATAATCCCTTTGATTTTTTTCTGGAACCTGAGGCCGAAACGGTCCCATTCGATTATGAACCACGCCTCAAACATGACCTCCTTCCCTATCTGGCGAAAGAGTCACCAGGTCCTCGTCTTCAAAAGTGGCTCCAACAGTTCAAGAAACCGCAGAACGATCCAACCGTTCCATTTTTGATGAATCTCAACCAACAGCTTCAATCAGAAATTGCCTATGTGGTTCGTATGGAACCGGGCGTCCAAACTCCCGAAGAAACTTTGGAATTGGCGCGAGGATCTTGTCGGGATACCGGCTGGCTGTTGGTGCAAATTTTTCGGCATCTCGGGATAGCTAGCCGATTTGTCTCCGGCTATCTGATTCAACTGGTTGCGGATGTGAAAGCGTTAGAGGGGCCAACAGGGACAGACCGGGACTTTACAGATCTCCATGCCTGGGTGGAGGCTTTTCTACCTGGTGCCGGATGGGTCGGATTTGATCCCACTTCCGGATTATTGGCGGGAGAAGGTCACATTCCGTTAGCCTGTACTCCTCATCCGCTGACGGCTGCACCCATTGACGGGTTAATGGATTCCTGCGAAACGGAGTTTTCTCACGAGATGTCCGTGACGCGTATCGTAGAATCCCCCCGTGTCACCAAGCCCTATACCGAGAAACAATGGGAAGAGATCAACCGGTTCGGCTGCCGGTTGGATAAGGAATTGATCGAGAATGATGTCCGGGTCACGATCGGTGGAGAACCTACGTTTGTGTCTATTGACTATCCCGATGCACCAGAATGGAATACCGAAGCCGTCGGTCCCACAAAACGGCGGTTGGCCGAAGACCTCATCCATCGTTTGCGGAAGCGTTTTGCTCCTGGCGCACTCCTACATTTTGGTCAAGGAAAGTGGTATCCGGGCGAACAGCTTCCACGATGGGCGTTAGCTTTTTACTGGCGGAACGATGGCCACCAAATATGGAAGCAAGAACACCTTTTAGCCCAGGAACAATCTACGTCTTCCTGCAATCATGAAGCAGCTAAACAGTTCATACATGGTGTCGCAAATCGGGTTGAGGTCAGGAGCCAGACCATCCACCCCGTGTACGAGGACCCGTGGCATTTTCTGGGGCAAGAACGCAAACTTCCGGAAGACCTAAACCCTGCCACCAACAATTTGGACGATCCCATGTCTCGTGAACGTCTCGCTAAAGCGTTTGAGCGAGGGCTAGGAACTCCCGTTGGATATGTACTCCCTCTCCAACGATGGAATGCCCGTGATGGTTCAAGAAGATGGATGAGTGAGCCCTGGTCTACGCGTACCCAGCATTTATTCCTCGTTCCTGGAGACTCTCCGATTGGATTCCGTTTGCCGCTTCCGTCTCTCCCTGTTATTGCACCCAAAGAATACCCCTACATCATTCCCACCGATCCGTTTGATGAACGAGGTCCACTGCCTGATCCCGATAGGATCAAGCAATCTTTTCAACGGAGCCAATCTGGACAAGCTCAGCCTTCGGAACATCCTCAGCGGTTGATGGGCCAAATCGGAGGGATGAGTTCTGGTGGGGTCGTCCGAGCCGCCCTAGCCGTTGAACCGCGTGATGGCCATCTTTATGTCTTTATGCCGCCGGTGGAATCAATTGAAGACTATCTCGATTTGGTTGCGGTCATAGAAGACACGGCAAATGAGTTACACCAACCGATTCACCTCGAAGGTTATCCTCCACCGTATGATCCCCGGATCAATGTATTGAAAGTTACACCGGATCCAGGGGTTCTTGAAGTGAATATTCATCCTTCGAAAAATTGGGATGACATGGTCGCGATCACGACGGGTATTTACGAAGAGGCACGACTTGCTCGTCTGGGTACTGAAAAGTTTATGTTGGATGGCCGCCACACAGGGACGGGCGGTGGCAATCATGTCGTCGTAGGCGGAGCAACGCCTGCGGACAGTCCCTTTCTGCGTCGGCCTGATTTGTTGCGGAGTTTAATTGCGTTTTGGCAACGTCATCCAGCCCTGTCTTATATTTTTTCAGGGTTGTTTATCGGCCCCACCAGTCAGGCTCCACGTATTGATGAGGCCCGTCACGATACACTGTATGAACTTGAGTTGGGATTTTCGCAAGTACCGTCTCCGGAACCCGGGTCTTCCCCTGCCCCTTGGCTTGTCGACAGAATTTTCAGAAATCTGCTTATTGACGTAACGGGAAACACTCATCGCACGGAAATTTGTATCGACAAACTGTATTCTCCGGATGGTCCAACCGGCCGGTTAGGACTGGTAGAATTTCGGGCCTTTGAAATGCCCCCTCATGAATATATGAGTCTTGCCCAACAGTTGCTTCTCTTGGCATTGATCTCCCGATTTTGGAAAACTCCAGATTCCGGGAAGCTCGCTCGTTGGGGGACGCAACTCCACGATCAGTTCATGCTCCCTCACTTTCTCACACAGGACCTGCATGAGATCATCGAAGACATGAATCTGGCCGGATATGATCTGAAACGGGAATGGTTTGCCCCGCACATAGAATTTCGTTTTCCCCTCTATGGTTCGATCAGTTTTCGAGGTCTCCAGCTAGAAGTGCGACAAGCACTTGAACCGTGGCATGTCCTTGGTGAGGAAGGGGCTCCGGGCGGAACAGTACGATACGTTGATTCTTCAGTTGAGCGGTTGCAGGTCAAGCTGTCAGGTTCGATGGATGAGCGGTATCTGGTCGCTTGTAATAGGCAACGGGTGCCGATGGTTCCCACGAAGCGGATGGGAGAAATGGTGGGCGGAATACGGTATCGAGCCTGGCAGCCGCCGAATAGTCTGCACCCCAATATCAGGATCGACACCCCGTTGGTGATTGATATTTACGACCGTTGGACTGAACGGGCGGTCGCTGGATGTACCTATCATGTCGCTCACCAAGGCGGTAGAAACTTTGATCGGTTTCCTGTGAACGCCTATGAAGCTGAAAGTCGTCGACTGGCCCGATTTTATCCCTTCGGTCATTCCCCAGGACCGTATCCTGAACCCCTGGACCTATCCCATCCCCAATTCCCGTGTACACTTGATCTTCGGTGGCCGGTATAATTTCTTTTTGTAGACAAGAATGTAAGACGTTCAGTACAGTACAGTCTATTATCTCCTCGGAGAGGTACCTTATAATGGATCACATGGCTGCCCCTCTTCTACCAAACTCGTCTGCTTCATTTCCTCCATCATTAAAAGATTATCGGGCAAACCCAGATACCTTTGATGAACTTATGGCTTCGGATGGGTCCATCCGTCCCCATTGGCGTGATTTTTTAAAAGAGTTCTCGTCCCAGGGGGCGACCTTCCGCCGCCAAAGTTATAAAACTGCCGCAGGCTTAATGAAGAATAATGGAATAACCCATCTAGCCGGGCAAGAAGTCCAACAGACAGCCAGACCTTGGCAACTCGGATTGTTTCCCCTTCTAATCAATCAAGAGGAGTGGCAATACCTTGAATCAGGACTCATTCAACGGGCTCAGCTCCTGAACCACATCTTGAGCGATCTTTATGGACCTCAACAACTCCTGAAAAACGGTACCCTGCCACCCGCCGTGGTGTTCGGTAATCCACAATTCTTGCAACCCTGTCACGGAGTGCCCGTCCCGGGTGGTACGTATTTACACTTTCTGGCTTTTGATGTCGCCCGTGCTCCCGACGGAAGTTGGTGGGTGTTACGGGACCGTACGGAAGCTCCCACGGGTGCTGGATTTGCCTTGGAAAATCGGATCATTGTCTCGCGATCGCTGCCTGAACTCTTTGCCCATGCGAAGGTTCAACGGCTTTCATCTTTTTTCCAATCGTTCAGCGAGAATTTTCTGCAGTATTCCAAACGAGAAGACCCCTTGGCAGTGGTGCTTTCTCCAGGACCGGAAACCGAGGCCTATTTCGAGCACGCGTATCTCGCCCGATATCTTGGGTATCCGGTCGTTGAAGGCTCGGATTTGACGGTGCGTGATGATCGACTTTTTTTAAAAACGGTCGATGGTTTGAAACCTATCGATCTTGTTCTCCGACGCATCTATTCGGATCTGTGCGATCCGCTCGAACTCTCCACCGACTCGGCGCTGGGCATCCCCGGGCTGTTGCAGGCCGTACGCGCAGGGAACATCACGATTGCCAATGCTTTGGGGAGTGGATTAGTTGAGAGTGAAGTGCTCCTGAGTTTTCTGCCGACGTTGTCTCAATTCTTTTTTAGCGAGGGACTCAAACTACCGAGTGTGGCTACCTGGTGGGGTGGACAGCCGAATGAACGAGCCTATGTCTTGGAGAACATAGACCGCTTGATGATTCGCCGGGTGATGACGCCCAAACGAGATTTTTCCCACAGCCGTCTGACATCGTTCGGACCAGATCTTTCAGAATCAGACAAGCGAGAGCTGGTTCAAGCTATTACCCGACGGGGACATGAATATGTTGGACGAGAAATTGTTTCACCCTCCACAACACCATTTTGGAGTTCCGAGGAAATACTCGAGCCTGTTCCGATGACCCTGCGCATTTATCTCACGGCAACCAAAGATGGTTATAGGGTTATGCCAGGCGGCCTTACCCGCGTATCGGTTCAGTCGGATCCGCGGGGACATTGGCATGAACCAGGAGATTTTAGCAAAGACACATGGGTCATGGGACAAGGGACATCGGATGTTCAAACCCTTACACCCCTTCCGCATCAGGGCATTCCCTTTCGTCGTGGAGGACGTGATCTCCCCAGTCGAACAGCTGATAACCTATATTGGCTGGGACGATATGGTGAACGAGCAGAAGGCGCCATTCGATTATTACGCAGTTTATTATCACGTATGAGTGGAGAGAGGGGGTTGGCAGGGAATCCGGAAACGTTACAACAATTAGTTTCTCTATTGGTTATGCAAGAACATTTATCCCTCAAGCGGGCCAAGCGAGCCGTAGAAGGAGGCGCGGGCGCGGTTGAGGTAGAACTTCGAACGATTTTATTCGATCCGGATTCCCCTGATGGTTTAGCGAAAATTCTTCAGAATGTGAGACGTACGGCACAACTGGTTCGTCATCGATTGTCTTTCGATACCTGGACAATTCTGACTGAACTGACGAGTATTCCCAAAGACTGGACTCAAGCTGGACAGCAAAGTCTTGAAGATGCCGTTCGACTTCTCAGCCGCATGATCCAGCAACTTGCCGCTCTCAATGGAATGGTTATGGAGAATATGACCCGCAGCTATGCCTGGAGATTTTTGGAGATGGGTAGGCGCTTAGAACGAGTCAGGCATTTGTCCAAACTTATTCGTCAATTGGTCACCAAAGGGGCCGCTGAACCTAATGATACGCTTGCATTGCTTTTGGAATTAGCCGATAGCTCAATAACCTACAGGACCCGATATAAGGCTGAACCGGTACTGGCAGCGGTCTTAGATTTGCTTTTGGCCGATGAGACAAACCCAAGGTCTGTTCTCTTTCAGATCCTCACCGTCGATGAGCATCTGAATGCCTTGCCGAAAGAAGACTCTTCGGCTGTACTCAATCCCGTTCAACGGGTTACGACTCGTCTCTGTACTGAACTTCGGTTAATCGATATGATGCAAATGGCGGAAGGTCATAAAAAAACAGGAGCGAAAACCAATTTAGAAGGTCTCGTCAGACAATTGGAGGGCGACGTGGAGGAAATATCTGAGATTGTCGCTCAGACATATTTTAGCCACAGTTTGTCCCAGCGCATTTCTGGACCTCAATGGATTGAGGGCATTCCGTGATCTATCGTGTGTCGCACCGGACCACTTTTACGTACACTCAACCTGTGGCCATTTCGAATCATGTGTTACGTTTGACTCCACGACCTCACCCCCGACAACAGTGTATTCAATCAAAGTTGCTCATTGAACCGACTCCATCCCTTCAATCGGACGGGTACGATTATTTCGGAAATCCCCTCACCCACCTGACCATTCAAACCCCGCATCCGGAATTAGTTGTTGAAGCCCAGTCAATGATCGATGTCTCAAAACCCGGTCATCTTCACCTCGATCAAAGTCCTCCGTGGGACGAAGTCACGGCGCAATTACACCAACGTACAGATACTGAGAGCCTTGTGGCCCAACAATTTATGTATAATTCTCCATACATTATCGCGGATGATGCCACGATGGACTTTGTTCGTGATTGTTTTCCACCAGGACGCCCGCTTCTTGCTGCGGTGATGAGTTTGACCAGCAGGATTTTTAAAGAGTTTACCTATAAAGGGGGGGTGACGGAGGTATCGACACCTGTCAAGGAGGTACTGGCGTCACGGAAGGGTGTGTGTCAGGATTTTGCGCATTTAGAAATTGCCTCGTTGCGGAGCCTTGGATTACCTGCGAGATACATCAGCGGGTATCTCTTAACCCATCCGCCTGCTGGACAGAAAAAACTCGTGGGGGCCGATGCTTCCCATGCTTGGATTTCCACCTGGAGTCCAGACATTGGATGGGTAGATTTCGATCCAACCAATAACCTCATACCAGGGGATGAACATATCACCGTGGCTTGGGGGCGAGACTATGGTGATGTCAGTCCCATCAACGGCTTTATGGTTGGTGGCGGCCAACACACTCATAAGGTTTCAGTTGACGTCAGTCCCGCACCACATCCTTCCTTAATCTGACGTTCTATCTTATTTCATTCCTTCGCCCAGTAGTCTTCTGGAGCGTTCCTTTACGGTAGAAGGCATCTCTATGAAATGCAGCTCGATAGCGTTAAAGATGTAAATACTTGTTGGCATCAAAACCATTTGAGTCTGCGAAAGAGATATATTTGCAATCCGGCCAACAGGATGAGAATGACACACACAATTTCGAAGGCATAAGGATATTGCGATCCGGGGATACCTGCCACATTGATTCCCAGCAATCCCGTCAACAGTCCTAATGGCAAAAAGATTCCGGCAATTATAGCCAAGGCATACATCGTTTTGTTCATCTGTTCAGCCAACCGGCCAGTTAATTCTTCCTGCATGACCGCGATCCGTTCTCGAGCGGAGTCTAAATCTTCAACGTACCGGATAATTTGATCTGCAACTTCGCGGAGTTGAATTTTATGAGTCGCGCTGAGCCAGGATACCTGTTCTAATTGTAATCGCGCCATGACGTCCCGCTGGGGAGCTAAATATCGTCTCAGACTGATAGCCTGACGTCGAAGGACACCCAGCCTTACGCGCAACTGTCGACTTGCGGTCGTGACCATTTGGTCCTCCAACTCATCCGCTTCATCTTCCAGGGCGGAGAGAATGGGACCCATGCGTTCTACCAGTTTGTCGGTGATAGCCACGAGAAAATCTCCAGAGTTTTTTGGACCTTGTTGGGTGGCGAATGTGTCGCGAAGATCTTTGACTGCCATCAGGTGACGGGATCGTAGGCTCACGATTCGAAATGAATCAATCCACAAACGAATGGAAACCATGTCTTCCGGGTCTGCACCGGGATTGAGGTTGACTCCACGCAAGATAACCAGCAACCCATCGTTGGCAGATACCGTCCGTGGTCGGGGTTCTTCTGCAAGAAGGGCTTCGACCAGGACAGGATCGATTCCACTTTGACTCTGTAACCACCCTTGAGTTTGGGATTGTTTACGGTCGAAATGAACCCACAAAATTCCATCAGACTGCCTCCAGGATTCGATGTCCGTCCATCCTACCTCTTTTCCGTTCCCAGTCCCGTCAAGTAAATAGCTACAAACAAGCCCCATCGGTTCACTCATCGTCTTTCCCCTTTGGTATGGGTTTCGGATAGAGTTCTAATGTTTTGAAAAATTTTATGCATGACGAATGTAAAGGTAAAGGCGTAGAAAGCGGCGTCACTAATACAGACTTATCAGTGTTGGCATGATCCCATTCGTGGCCTGATGGGTCCTGGTGGTAACATGAAAATACAACTGATCACAATCGAACCGGTTATTTGGCAATGGTAATACCTGGAACACCGACGCGTGGTGTTTCCGTGACGGTCATCTGATAAAGCTGATAGAGCAAACGAAAAGCCTCTTCGTCCCAGGCAAATCGTCTTCCCTTTGGAATGCTGAAATATTTCCCCTCGTAATGAACCTCGATTGCCGCGTCATCCGCTGGGGAATCAGACTCTAACACCTCCAATGTCTTGGCTGGACCCAGGGCCGCTAATGTTGTCTCCGGGTGGGGGCTGACGTCATATTCTGGCCTTTCATGGATTCCCCCCGCAATGAAATTGAGAATGCCGTGGAAACTTCGAAGTCTGAAATTTCCGTGAAGGGGATAATCACCTCCAGGATATCCGGGTCGAATATCGACCAAAAGGTCATGGGTCGCACCCTGCTCGGCTTCCTGGTTCAGCTCGATTCGTTCCTGATTAGAGAGAAGATCCGGGTCGTAGTTGGTAATCACGATGCGGCCGACCACGTCTTTTCGTAGTTCGTAGGTCTTCTCACCTTCATGGTAGGTAAGATCATACCCCTTCTCCAAAGCCTCAAAAGCTTCATGGGAGTCTATGGCAAGCTTCCAGGTTTGTTCAAAGATAAGTGGTTCGACGAACAATTGGTTCTGCTCCTGGATGGAAGCTAAGTGGTAGACACGCCTGCGAAACTCCTCATATTCTCCATTTTGGTTGGGAGCGTTATGAAAGGTCTGATCGATTCTTTTTGTAATGATGCGGAGTTCTGAGGCCATGAGACGTAGCACCATGCCCACATGAGCGCCTTGTCGCAGGAGAAGAATGACCTTGTTTTCATCAAGAAGTGTGAGCAGGCGCGATGCAAATTCTCCTCCCTCGATAGGTACAATGCTAAAGGTTGGATTTTCGGCTATGGAGCCTCCGAAAATTGGAGAAAGAGAGAACCCTCCATCAAGTCCCCCAAGTGGAGGGGTGGCCCCCGCATTGACTTGAAAGTTAAAGGTGGCAGCCACGTTGGATACAGCGGTAAAGTGCACGGGATCGTGAAACCGTGCGCGTGCGATATTTAACAAGAGCTGTTCGTTTAACGCGTTGAGGACAGCATGGTCATAGGCAACAACCGTTCGTTCCAAGGTGGGGGGAGACAAACAACCCGTTTGGGCCACAAGGAACAAAGTTACAACGACAAACCATAAAATTGTTCTCACCGAAGAACCCTCAATGTTAGAAGTTACGGAACCTCTTGCATTGTTTCCACCATTGTTATTGGTAAAATATCCAAAATAATCCAATTAGTCATTGAAATTTTAAACTTGAAAGTGGGAGGACATAGGCTCATTACAAGGTCGTCGCTCTTGTTTTCGTCGCATTATGCCTTGTATTTCTCTTTCAAAACTATGAAGTGGTTGCGTTCAGGTTTCTCGTCTGGTCATTTTCCATGTCACGGTCTTTCTTCTTTACAACCATGTTGGCCACTGGTTGTTCCCTCGGCTGGGCTCTGCGGAGTATTTACATGCGGAAAGACCATTCCCATTTACGTTCGAACCAACGAAAGAACGAGACCAATGTCATGAATGATAGTTCTTCTCCTTTTCATCATCTTCCTTCATGGTAGTAAGCGAGCACGCTCTTACAGAAACCTGGTAAACCATGCCACGCCTCTCTTCATAAAATTTTTCCGACGAGCAGAGTCATCCCGGCAAACGCGGTCCATTCCTGTGAGGCGCCATTGAGCCCGAAGGCCATGCCGGTATCAGCCACGAGTCTTGGTAAAACAAAATAACTGGTGGAAAGTAAAAACTGGGTGAAGGGTTTGACCCCGCTTCGCACGCTACCGGCAAATTCTCCCGCCACCCCCCAATCGGAAGTCAACGAGTAGGAGACACTGGCGGCCCAGGAGATTTGATCGTTTCCGATATTTTGTAACCTCTCACCCACCCAGGTGTAGCCAAGGTTGAGATCGATTCCAACGGGATCAATTCCTAGGCTGTAAATGCCATTGACCAGATAATCTGTTCGCTGAGTTCCAACAGTCCCGGGGGCCGAGGGGATCTTTACACCTGCCTCCATCCCGATTGCCGATGCTGTGGATTGAGGAAGGGGCATCTTGAACTTGAGGACAGGAGTCAAATCCCCAAATCCTGCCGTGGTGGCCCCGCGGTTCGGATCACTGACTATGACGGCGTCACCTCCGATTAACATGCCTACCTGATCCGAAAAGGCAAATTTGAGCAAGTAGGGAACGGAATGGCGAAGATCGTCATTCGATTTGACCTTCAAGGATTGCCAGCCCATTTCCACCTCCAAATACCCCGGTACCGGAAGATGAGCCGGATTCGATACCGTTGGCCGATAGGGAGTTGCCTGTGGTTCGGAGGTCTGAGAGAGGGCTGGCATTGGGACCAGGCATAACATCACAAACAAAGCGTACACAAAATTGAGAATTTTTTTCCAAGACATAGGGTAGATTCCCTTCCCGTTAACTTTCTCCGCTGGTTCTTCAATCGTTTACGTATTCAATGGGTAACTTTCTAACGCAATGCTTGGTTGCCGTTCTATCCTTTAGGATTCTTGGTTCACCAACGGAAGAGGTAAGGGTGACCGGACATGAAGATCCCGTTGAGGAAAGGGTATTTCCACGCCGCGTTCACGAAAATTCCGTACAATCGCGCAATTGATTCGAGATTGAATCAGAAACCGACCTTTTGGACTTGCGACCCAGGCCCACAGCCTCATATTCCAGGCTGAATCACCGAATCCGAGAAGGAGTACCTCAGGTTTCGGCTCCGTGAGGACTTCGGAGTCCTCTGATGCTGCCTCCAGTAAACAAGAGATGACGGTATCGAGATCCGAACTGTAGGAAACGCCAACGTCGATTTCCAGCCTCGTTTTTGGGTCACCATGTAGCCAGTTGATAACGGGTGAGGAAATAAATTCGCTGTTAGGTACCACAATGGCAATATTGTTGAGAGTTCGGATCGTGGTCGAACGAATGTTGATTTCCACAACATCTCCCTCCGTATCCCCGACGGTCACACGATCTCCCACGCGGATATGTTGTTCGAACAATAGGATGATTCCGGAGAAAAAGTTAGAGGTGAGATTTTGCAAGCCGAATCCAATTCCGACAGATAAAAATCCGAATATCACCGCCAACCCACTTAGGTTGATCCCAATAAATTGAAAGGCGAGAAATCCTCCAATAAACCATAGTAAATAATTGATAATACGTACAATGTTATATTGGGTGCTGGTGGGCAGGTTAAATCGCGGAAGAATTCGAGCAGTTAAAACCCGACGCAAAATCCGGCTAAAGAAAAAAATGAGAGCAAGAACTCCAGAAAAAAGAACGAGAGACGAAAGGGTGATGGGGGTCTGATTAACGGTAAAAAGAGTCGTTTGAGCCCAATCTTGTATGGTAGAAAATGCATCCCAGATCTGCATGGTGGGTTCTCCTTATTGATGAGTCTGAATAATGGGATAAATGCCAATGACCTCCATGGGGCCGTACAAGGTCCTGTCGCGAATGGTCCCTTACTGGAATACGCGGTTGAAGTATTGTCTTAAAACAGGGAATGGTGTGCAAGAAGATTGATAAAGAAAGAATCGTTTTTATTTTGGAGGGTACCAGTATGTTGTTATCCAGGAGGGAATGGCAGGAGAAAGGAGAGACGGGGCCTCGGGAATGGTTAAGGCTTCTTCCGAATACTGGATTACTACTTGTTGGGGTTGATAATAGCTGGTTCGCTTTCGGGTATAGAAGGAATTTGCAGTCTGAGGCTCCAACCACTCTCTTTCAAGAGCTCTAGGGATTTTTCTCGCTCAGGTTCGTATAAGGCGATGGATGCCACGTCCCCCTTCTTCAAGTCATACCCCTGAGTCATGGGAAGTACCCGGTCCTTTCTTGTTATGGAAAGAATGATATACCGTTCCTGTAACATAACTGAGGGCTTTTTCGGCTCTTCCGTCTGACCAGTATCCATTTCTGTACTTACAGGTGGAGAATAGTCAAATTGTTCGACCGTCACTTCATCATGATGAAATCGTACATCCCATCTTCGTAGATCATGAAGACTTTCGAATAACAGTTTTATTTCATGACGTTTGACTCCGTCAGGAATATCTTTTGACTCCAGTGCCAGGTATGCTTGTGGGACTCGAAAGAATTCTTTTGCCTGACTGACAAACAAGACATTCAAATGATCGTTTGACGTGAGGCCAATGACCGTCCCCACCAACTCAAATTGAGCCCGAATGAGGGTACGTTCAGTTAAGGCGTCACCGAACACAACGAGAAAGCCTTCCTCTTCTGCTTTTTTACATTGCTTTGGATCTGAATCCAAAAACACGACGGTATTCGTCCCCTTCCGAAGTTCTTTCCCAAGGGCGAGACTCAGTCCTCGCGCCCCGAGAATAGCAATTCGATCGCGGTTGGGGAGGCGTAACCCTAAAATTTTTGCCATGGGTCTTGCGGTCAGTCCGGCGAAAATGACTGTTCCTGCAATCGTCATAAATACCAGCGCTTGGAGTTCCTTTCCGCCTGGAACGCCATTGGATTCCATGGCCGATGCCGTGAGGGATGCAATGGCGGCTGCAATAATTCCTCGCGGAGCAACCCACCCCAGGAATACCTGTTCTTTCCAGGTAAGGTCGCATCCCCTTGATGACAACCACACGGTGATGGGACGAACGATTACGACTAATCCGGCAATCACCCAGGCCCCAGATTCACCTAGGGAGGTAATCGTATCTAAGTTGATATTGGCTGCGAGGAGAATAAAAAGAAGGGCGACGAGAAGCACCGTGAGTTGATCTTTAAATTCCCTAAGGTTTTGATCGACGGGTGTGCCCATATTACCCACCACGACGCCAGCGATTGTCACAGCGAAAATTCCGCTATGTGAGACGAAATGGTCACATCCTTGGAACAGGAGAAACACTGCGGCGAGGGTAAAAATATTTTCGTGCCCAGTGGGAACGACTGCTCGAAATTGAAGGAGCCATCCAATAAGAAACCCTCCAAGTAGCCCGGCTCCTACTCCAAACCCGAGTCTCATAAATAGTCCAAGGGTTTCTTTCGCAAGCATCTCCGGAGAAGGGACAAGCACAATTTGTAGGACAAGCACGGCGAGAATGGCGCCAATTGGATCAATAAGAACTCCTTCAGCCTCAAGAATGTGTTTAATCTTCGTTTTGAGCCTCATGTCCCGTAAAAGAGGAGCAACGACGGTCGGGCCGGTCACGATGACCAGACTTCCAAATAGAAGAGAAGGACCCCACTCCCAATCCAATATCAGTTTCGTCACGAGGGTAGCCCCGATTAAGGTCACCACGGCCCCTAATGTCACCAACCGGCGAATGATGGCTTCTTGCCGACGCAGGCGTGACAGTTCGAGATTGAGGCCTCCTTCGAATAGAATGATGGCTACCCCAAAGTCGACAATACCAAACAAACCCGAGCCCAGCGTGTGAGGTTGTACCCATCCCAAGACTTCCGGTCCGAGTATTGCGCCCATTCCGAGCAGAACAATAATTCCCGGCAGTCTCATATGTCTGGCAAGACTTTGTGCGAACACTCCGGCCGCAAGAGCCACGGCTAGAGTAAAACTAGCGAGTTCAGTTTCCATTTTAGTTTTGGATCATGGTAGGTGAAGGAGGGGTTTCCTAGGGTTTTTCTCTTACACGAGTAGTACCTTAAATTGAATAGGAGTTGAAGACAATTAAAAAATAAACGGCCGAAATCTAGCCGTTTCGTCAAGCTTAAATTTCCAACCATCCGTTGTCCAGTTCCGGACTGTTTTCCTCCCGGAGAGAATCCGCTACATAGTCTCTTGGTTTTGAGGGTAAGAACCTTGTTTTTTGAGAAATCTACCCCCAATTTTTTATTTTTTAGTACTTACATATAACTTGTTGAATATTAACAAATATTGTTGACAAACATGGATTATTTATATATAATGACTGTATAGTCAATATTGACCATATAACCAATTTTATACTGTTCCTTCCTCACCTGCAGTTTTAAGTGTCCCGCCTAAAAGACGAACTGAGATGAATTGAAAGGAGAAAAGCCTATGACGTGTCAACGTTGTGATGGGTTTATGGTGAACGAGGATTTAATGGATCTTCTTGAATCAAAAGAAATGTTGTGCAGAGGATGGCGTTGCATTAATTGTGGAGAAACCGTTGATCATCTTGTGATTAAAAATCGAGAAAATCCACTTCCCGAGCCTCTTGGGAGTAAACGACGGTGGAAAAAAGTGGTGGCTGTGTAAATGAAGAACTTTTGAAACCGTTTAAGATTCAATTGCGATTACAACTAGTAGAGTAAGAACCATATTTCGAAATGTTTAAATCCCTGGGTTTGATTCGAGGATAAAACAAAATGCCTTGGGGAACTTGGTATGGGATGCAATTTAAGTATCCTATTCTTATCCAATGAGTGGGGATACTTCCAGCTTGCAGAAGAGGAAAAAGGTGATGAAATGATTACCGCGCAGAAAAATGCATTTTGGCGTAATTGATTCGTTCTTCTGGACTATTTAACGTTGTATGGTCCTGTTCCACTTGTACGAGTCGGGGCAGCAACCCTTTCCCATTGGCAATTTGAATATTGAGACCAGGGCGCGCGTTGAGTTCCAACATGAGTGGTCCCATTTTCTTATCCAGCACTAAGTCGACTCCTAGATATCCCAACCCGGATAACTCGGAACATTGAGCAGCAATTTGCAAAAACTTGTTCCAGTCAGGTATCTGGACTCCTGTGATTGGATTGGCCGTATCCGGATGTTCTTGGATGATCTCGTTTTTCCACACGGCTTTGAGCGTTTTACCCGATGCGAGGTCAATGCCGGCTCCGATGGCCCCTTGGTGAAGGTTGGCTTTTCCATCAGACATTCTTGTGGGAAGCCGAACCATGGCCATCACGGGTACACCTAAAAACACGATGATTCTCACGTCAGGGACCCCTTGATAGCTGATGGCTTCAAACACGGGGTCGAATTCTACACGTTCCTCAATGAGAGCTCTGTCCGGATACCCTCCCAAACTATACAAGCCGCTCAATACTTTTGAAACGTGGTGCTCCAGGTCATCCTGGGTAATCAAGGTTCCGTTCCCTTTCCTGTATCGATCCTTCCTTTTTCCGGTAATGACCATGATTCCATCGCCCCCGCTTCCTTGGCAGGGCTTCACAACAAAACTATCGCGAGATGCTAACAAAGTTGGAAGATCGCGAATTTCACGTTCGATCTCAATTACTCCATAGAGAGGTGGAACAGCCACCCCGGCCTTTTTGGCGAGTTCTTTCGTTCGTAATTTATCATCCACAAGAGGATATAAATGGCGTGGGTTATACCGGAGGGTGTATTCCGCATTTCTACGGTTGATGCCCAAGACTCCCTGTTGGGATAACAGCTTTCGAGATCCAAACATTATGCGGGACTCTTCGTCATGGCTTTAAAGCGGGGGAGCTCTAACAGGCGGAATCCTGAATAACGACCGAGCAGGAGGGTTCCGGCTAATAACACCAACAGCAGTTCAGGGAACACGAACAGGAGATGTTCCAAAAATGGAATCGACATCGCCAAATACGTTAAAGCGGCGACCAGGAGACTACCGAGGCCTTGCGTAATGGATTCAACCGCTCCCCGTTCCTCCCACACCACGCACATACGTTCAATGGTCATGGTCAGGATCACCATCGGGAACAGGGCGACAGACAGTCCCCGTTCAAGACCGAGTTGATGACTCAATATGCTCAACATGGCCATGATTATGACGACCAGAATAAGGACCGCCGCTAGACGCGGGACGATAAGCAATTTTAAATGTTCGAGGTAAAAGCGAATGCCCAAACCCATGGCTACCACCATGGAAAAAAGAAAAATGCCCCACAGGAGTTGGGTCTCGCGAAACGCCAGGCCAATTAAGATTGGCATAAAGGTTCCAAAGGTTTTGACTCCAATGATGTTTCGGAGAATAACTAGCAAGAGAGCTCCCAGGGGAATCATGAGCAAGATCCGATACACGGCCTGCGTTTCGATGGGAAGACTGAACAATGAAAAATCAAGTAAGAACGGGGTTTTGTGTTCCGTTTGTGCCAATGCACTTCTGATGGTTTCTTCCTGGGTTGCTGACACGGCTAGATTGACATGAACATTTTTTGCCCCTGATGTCTGGATTAAGGGCTGCGAGCCGCGCCACCAATACAGGTAATCTTGTGGCAGGCCAACCTGGCTGTTTTCCGGGTTAATTGATTTCCATTGTCCCTTGTCGAAGACCTCAAGCCAACGAAGTATTTGGGCCGACTTGCGTTGCTCTTCAACCCGGATGCCTTGGGCTATACGGGCCGGGATTTCTCCAAGGGATAACACTTCCACGGCAGTTTCATATTTTTTAAGATCAGAAGGACGATTTCCCAGTAAAAAGTCCATATTGCGATCGGGTTTTTTGCGGTGCACGAGACGCAGGAGCTCTCCGACCATCGTTTCAGTATCGACCGACTGTGCTTTGACCTCGCTATAGACCGTTCGTGCCGCATCGAGAGCAGGGCCCGTCAGGCTTGAGGGATTTGCCTTTGGAGCTTTTTTCGGGGAAGGTGGAGAGGATTCCTCTCCACGAATAAGAGCGCGATAGTAGAGGGTCTGCTTTCCGGACACTCTTCTTTTCGACCATACAGCCTGGCGATTTCCTTCCTCTTGCTGGAGAAGCAACCCAAATCCCCGCGAAATAAAATTTTCATCGGCGACCACCAAATTGGAGTTGGAGCGGGGAAGTAGCAGGGTGAGCTTTGCCGGTTTGTTTTGTGCGTTGAACGTGACTTTCGCTTCGACTGTCCACAGAATGGTTTGCTTATGTGCAGTGAGGGGAAACTCCAATACCAGCCATTTGTAGAAGAAAAAGCCCAGGCCAATGGCCGTCAGGGCAAAAACCAGTAAATGAAGGTGCCGTTTACTGCTCATGATTTCTTAGCATCCTTACAATCCAGTTTTAAGGTATAGGTTTCCGAAGCATCAACCAAGATATTCGACTGGAGGTAGGTTCTCCCGATGAGCAATTGGTAGTTAAAGTCACTGCGGTCTGCTAGATTGACTTCGACCTCTTTATAGAGTTTTCCCACACAGACGCCGAGTTTCACCACATATCGCTCCAACGGATCAGCACCATGTCGTTTGATCTTTACCCTCCTCGTGACTTTTCGCTCAAAGGTCCGCACGCGCTCTTTTCGGCTTACCACTTGAAACCGAACCCAAAGTTGTTGATTCTTCTCAAATGTTTCTAAGTTTTTAATATTGAGAGACGTGGTTTTCGCGCCAGTATCTAATTTGGCATGAATGAGTAGTCCACCGGGATAAATTTTGGCTTTTTCTAGCCATCCGGCAACGAATTTTTCCTCAGCTGCCGATGGCATGGGAAACATGATGAGTAATACACAGGTAAACAAACTGCATAAAAACGGAGTATGCCACATAGTTTCCTTCATCAGGGACATGTTTCTTCGTCGAATTAGCCCCAACATTTAAATGAATAAGAAGAATGAATCATCATTGTCTGTGATCTAATCGAACTGTGAAAGAGTAGGTAATATCATACAGTAAATTTACTAAAATGGAAACGCGCTGTTCATCTAACCGTTAAGGCCATAAATTCAGTAGTTATTAGCGGATTTTCGAATTCAGCATTTCCACACAGACCGAAAAGGCCATGGCAAAATAAATATACCCCTTAGGAATATGCATATCTAAGCTTTCTCCAATAAGCATCACTCCGATCAATAACAAAAAGCTCAAAGCCAACATTTTGATCGTGGGGCGTCGATCAATAAACTCACTAATGGTACCTGAGGAAATCATCATGATGATCACAGCAATAATAATAGCGACAGCCATCACCCACAGTTGGTTAGCCAGCCCAATAGCTGTAATGACAGAATCTAGGGAAAAAACGATATCAAGAATTCCTATTTGAATGACGACGCTGACAAATTTTGCTTGGACTTTCGGTTGGGGTGTTTCGACGGTTTTGGCCCCTTCCAGCTTTTCATGTATCTCGATCGTACTCTTGTACATCAAGAATAATCCGCCCAAGAGAAGAATAAGATCCCTCCCTGATATCTCTTGTGAGAAGATGGTGAAAAGGGGAGCTGTGAGGCCCATCATCCACACCAAGGAGAACAGCAATAGTAGTCGCGTTCCCATGGCTAGGGCGAGGCCAATGACCCGAGCGCGCTCTCGTTGCTGTTCCGGTAACTTTCCTGCCAGTATCGCAATAAAAATGATATTGTCGATTCCGAGGACAATTTCTAATGCCGTGAGGGTGGCTAACGCCATCCATATCTCTGGGTCTGTCAACCAATCCATGCCTGTACTCTACCAAAAAATACAAAAAATGATGGGGGAATTTTCATTCTGAAACCAGTTGCGATGGTAGAATGATAGGTTGGTCATGGGCTAGGCTAGGAGATGAGAGAAAGCAGTGGCCAGACCCAGGAAACTGAAAAAACCTACAATATCGGTGACGGTCGTCAAGATAATAGATGATGATTGTGCCGGATCTTGATTGAGCGCTTGGAGTCCGATTGGAATAATCGCTCCTGAAAGACCGGCGATCGACATGGAGATGATCATAGAGATACCGATAACCATGGTCAGCCCCCAAGAACCACTCCAAAAAAATACCGCGATACACGTTGTCACCGCCACGGCAATCCCGTTGATAAAGGCCACCAAGAATTCTTTTCCCCCAACGCGTAGCCATTGAGAGGGTCGAATATCGCGAAGAGCCAGACCTCGCATGACGACTGCCAGAGACTGTGCTCCAGTATTGCCAGACTGTCCTGCCACGACGGGTAGCAATACGGCCAAAGCCGTAAATTTCGCGATCGTGTCTTCAAACAGTCCGACGACGAATGCTGCAAGAAACGCCGTGACAAGGTTTATTTCAAGCCAGGGTAAGCGTTTGCGAACAGAAAACAAGGGAGGAGAAAGAGCACGTTCGTCTCGGCTGGCTCCTACCATCGTTTGTAAATCGGCTGTCGCCTCTTCTTGGCCCGCCTTGAAAATGATATCGTTACGGATATTCCCGAGTAGGTGTCCGTCAAGGTCGGTTACCGGAATCGAAAAGAGTTTTCGTTGTTCAAACAACGTGATGAGTTCTTCTCTATTTTCCAAAGGATGGATAGTCGGGACATCCCGTCGCATAACGGACAAAAGACGTTCTTGTGAAGGCAACAAGAGGAGGTCTTTTAAAGAGAGACTTCCAACCAGTACCTGGTTGCGGTCTATGATATACAGGTCATGAATATCTTTTGGAGCCCTTGCTCGAACCAAACCAATAGCTTCTTCGACTGTGAGATCTTCAGGGATAGCCATGACTCGAGGATCCATAAAGGATCCAACTGTGTTGACCGGATACTGAAGAAACGCCTGAATTTCATTGGCAATGCTTTTCGGCAGGGCCGGTAACAGGGCCGATTGATGTTCTTCACTCAGACGTGAAACCAAGGAACCGGCAATGGATGGAGAGAGTTCGGTAATCGTTTCCACCGCGAGATGATGGGGTATGGCGCTCAGTACATCAGCTGCAATTTCTGGATTCATGAAGGAGAGAAGATTCGCAACCCCTCGGCCATCAGTCGCTTGAATCAATCGAACAATGTCTTCCGTAGAAAAAGTTTCGAGGTGTTTTGCAGCTTCTTTCGGGTAGTTGGTGAAGTAGACTTCATGAAGTAGGTTTGAATTGGCCATGAGAAGACTGGTTACTCCTTCTGTGGAGGTTTCATGCTGTGAGATTCAGTGGTGAGGGCTCCTGCGACATCGGTCATAATTCGGATTCCCGCCAATGCGTAGGCTTCCCACAAGGATATCAAGGCATACGATAGGCCTTTGGGTGCCGATTCCGGAAAAGATTCTTGTTCGAGTTTTCTGAGCGTCCGGTAACGAAGCCCACCGAGGAATGCTTTCTGACGATCGATGACCGGCATGGTATGAAATTGACGCCAATTTGGGTGTTTGAGTAATTCATCTGTACTGATCTCTGCGGAGAGGGTCACCACTTGTGTGTTCATAATGGTTCCAATCAGATGGTGAGGTGCGCCGACCAGTAATTGTTTCAAGGTCACGACTCCGGTGAGTGTATTATCTCTTTCGAGTACGTACAAATAGTAGGTGGTGTTTTGTGTTTGATCCTGCTTTATTCGCATTAACGCTTCTGCCACGGTGTTATCAGGGGAAAGGGTGAGCATCCAGGGATCGGCCAAGCTTCCGGCCGTCCATTCGGGATAGGTCAGGGCTCGACGGAGAGATGTTCCTATTCGATTGTCCAAACCTTCTAAAATTCTGCTTTTAAACGTTGGGTCACTAAGCCGAAGGATCGCAACAGAAGAAGAAGAGGGCAGATGTTCGGTCACGGCTATGGCGACATCCGAGGTCAACTGTCTCAGCAAAGCCTGTCCTCGTATTGGTAACAAATGTTCGACAACCGAAGCGATTTCCTGAGCACTGAGAGGCGAAAGGAGTGCGGCCGCTTCTTCTGATGGTAACGATTCCACCTGGCGTGCAACTTCCTGAGGATGATCGTGAACAAATGCCTGAGTGAGTCGATGATCTGGTTGCATGTTAGGGTTTGGTATGGGTAATGACGGATGCCTGTTCAATAAAATGAGAAGCGGGTAAGACAACGCGGCCCTCACCCGTTTCAATGATGATCGCTATAGGAGAAATGGCCACAATTTCTCCGTGTATCTCTCCTGCCCGAACATGTTGGCCGATTTTGAATACTGGTTCCAAGTAATGGGCTGCGATGAGGTTTGCAACAGCAGTTTTTGCACCTAACCCAAATGATAAGGCTGCGCCCGCAATGATTCCGGCCACCAGTATAATTAAGGTGCTATTAAGGAGGGTCGTGTCAATTCCGAGTTGATTGACGGCCGTCACCACGATTAATAAAATTGCCGCGACGTAAAACGCCTGGGCTAATATCGGTCCTTGAGGAATTCCCGCGGATGTACATGCTAGGTGGATCAATTCACGGACGAAATTCGCTGCCAACAATCCTAAAATGATGATCAACAATGCAATAGCGATCTTTGGAAAGTAGTAAGCGACTCCTGTTAATGCCTGCGACAAGGTGGAAAGACCAAGCGTCTCCGTGGCTGAAATAAGAAAGAGGAGAAAAATGATCCAAAAACCCGCGAGCCCTATGATTTCCGGTGCCGATTTTTTTGTGCCGGATCGTTCGAGAATTGTCTGAATGGCAGTTCGCCCTAACAGCCGATCAAGCCCCATCAATCCAAGGAGACGCACGGTCGCGTAACTCACTAATTTGGCTAGTAAATAGCCAAGTACAACTAAAATGAGCGCACCGATGAGTTTCGGGAGAAATTCACTAAAGGTAGAGGCGCTGTTCTTGAGCGACTGTTCGAGCGTGGATGCCCAATTCGTGAAGTCCATGGAGTAGTCTCCCAACGTTAGGGTATAAGGAAGAAAAATCGTGAAGCCTATTTTATTTAGGAACTCTTCCTATCTCTAGCTCGACGGTCGTCTGGTCTTGATTCCGTTTTTTTTGGTGAAGGCGATAGACCATGACGATGAGCATTCATTCGACGTAGTAATTCCACCATCCCATGGTGGTTTTGTATTTCCTCCAGATCAAATCGTGCTTTTCTTGTCCAGTTTGGATGTTGGTTTTCTGACGCGGGAATGTTCTGCGACAATGTTTCCATCCATCCATCCTCAAGGTTTATCAATGTGAGGCGGGCCTTGCTTTGGGCCAGAACGTCAAGAGATCCATTCAAGAGCTGTATCAAATCGGGATGATCTGTTCCAAGCTCGCATGAGTGATTCAAAAATTTTCCTAAATTAATTCGTAAGCGTTCCCGCTGAATCTTTTCTCTGTTGGCGTCATTTTCACCAAGTAACCCCATTTTTACCCGGTCGTCAATATCTAATCCCTTCCAATAAGCTGCATAAGGGGGCATGTCATGTGTATTAAGGCTTGCGATTGCGTGACGAGAAATAGGTCGAAGTGGTCGATTTATCTGAGCATTCAGTTCATATTGCACCACATAAAGTGGGTGAAGCCGATGAAGGCGGAGAGACTTGTTGATATGAGTTGGTACGGTTCCAAGATTTTCCCCGACAAGCATGGTGCGATGGCGGTGTGACTCAAGACACAAAATTGCATAGAACTCATCGGGACGGTACCGTACGTAGGCTCCCTGTTTTGCCTCCATACCTCTGGGTATCATATAAAGCCGATGAAGTCCCATGACATGATCAATGCGCAAAATTCCAGCTTGCTGCATATGTTGTTGGAGGAAGGTCCTCACATAACCGTATTCCTCTTGACGGATTCCTTTCGGGTGGAGGGGTGCAAATCCCCAATCCTGGCCTTTGGTAAAGACACTGTCCGGTGGGGCTCCTCCAGCTGCATCAAGAACAAATGCTGATCTTTTTTTCCATACGTCATATCCTCCAGTATGTACTCCCAAAGGAAGATCGAGGTACAAGCCCTGCCCCTTTTGTCTCGAGTGTGTTGCTATGTTATGTAATTGTTCCGCTGCGATCCATTGCACATAGAGGTGGTACTGATAGGTTTCCTGATCGTAATCCTCTTCCGTCAGAATCCCTTTTTGCAAACGTTCAGGCCATTTTTGCCATGGTACCTTTCGTCGGTCGACCGTGGCTCTGAAGCGAGCATAATCGTGTAATTCCGGATGATTCGCAAGATACTGCTGAAAGTCTTCTCTTCGGGAAGACTGATTTTTAAAGAATTCTTTTGTGAGCATAGCTAATGCTGGACGTTTGAGAGCAAGGACTTTTTGGTATTCCACATTGGAGGACAAGCGCAGTCGCTCTTGTTCTTCTAGAACGGATTTCGAGTTCAGGTATTGTGTGACCTTGGTACATGTTTTGGTTTCAGGGATTTCTGATAGATCCGTGTACAATTCGTTCCAAAAAAGACGGCTGATGGGCGCATAGGGACTGGGGTCAAAAATAGGGTCTAACCATATGGCCAATAAGGGTAGAGTCGCGACACAGTTTCCGCCTAGTTGTTGTACCCAATCTGTAAGCGTTCGGAGGTCGGAAAAATCGCCGATTCCCTTACTTTGGGAACTCTGCAAGGCATAGAGAGGGAGAAATATTCCCCAGTCTTTACGATCTCCTCGATGACTCGGCGCATAAGCTTTGAGTGGTGCAGAGAGAATAAGCGTTCGGGATTGTGACTGGCCATGGTCAAGATACAAATGGTGATACCCAAAGGGCAGTTTTGGCAGCAAATGTGTTGGGATCTTAAGTTCTTTTAGAGCGTAGGAAATTCCCTCGATTTTTTGTTCTCCACATGCAGTTAGGTCATTGGCTTTGATAGACCACCTGTATTCTTTCCCGTTCTCGAGATGAAGAGACACACCCAGTTCTCGCTCAAATGTGGAAAGGGGGAGACGCAAAGGAAGAGGTGGAACGATTCCTTCCCAGGCAACCTGAACGGGGTCTAAGGGTTGTTGCCATTGACATTGTTGACTTTCTCGGAAGGCACCGGTGATATCTTTCTCCGTTTCAATGGGCGCCCCTAGGGTTTTCAACAGTGCGAAGAGTACATCATCTGACACCTGCTGTCGTTGCTTACGGTCATCAAAATACGAAGTTTGGATATCATAGTCCTGAGCCAATTTTTTCAATGGAGCAGAAGTGAACTTAGGCATCGTAGCTTGTGGGCTGATTCAGTAAATGGCGAAGGCCCTGTAGTGGTATGCTCACCCAATCGGGGCGATTGTTGAGTTCATAGGCCAACTCGTAGATGGCCTTCTCTATGAGGTGCGTCTTGAATAAGGTTTTTACATCGCTCCAAGAGGCGGGCCAGAAATTTGAAGAAGTCGCAAGTGGTAAATAGCCTCGTAAAAAACTGACCGCAACCCAATGATACCAAAATTCCGCCCAGGGTTTCTCTTGTTCGAGTTGATGCTCAAAGCTTCGTGCACCGGAAAGTCGTTGGGAGAGTTGAGCATAGGGTGCATAATGAAAGGACCGGAGCATACTCGTGACATCGATGAGGGGGGAGTGCTTGGCCTTCCGTTCTTGAAAGGAACGGGCGGGTTCTCCTTCAAAATCAAGAATGATGAATTTCTGTCCCGTCCACAAGACTTGTCCCAAATGGTAATCTCCATGACATCTGATTCGCTTACAAGAATGGCTCACGGTAAGAAAATCATCAAAGGTCCGCAGTAATCGGTCTTGTTGACTGAGGATTTCTTGGGCATTCCTGTCGGTGGGTGAAGAAAGTTTCGGCAGATGTTTTTCAAGAGAACCCAGAGTTCTGGTTGTTAATTGGGTCATGCAATCATGTCGATGGTGTAAATAATCTTCTGACATTTTTTCAGGGGCGAAATCTGGAAGGTTTGGATGGAGTGAGAGGGCTTGGTGAAGTTCTGCCGTGCATTGCCCTAACAATTTTGCTGAATTCAAATAAGGTCCAACCATTTCCTGAACAGAGGGAGGATAGGTTCGATAGGCTTGATCCAAAAACCATTCGACCTGCCCGGATTCCTGGGGTAACTCTGGAATGTTGAAGGGTGCGTTATCAAAAAAAGACTCAAGAGAATCACAGGTGACCGTCCAGGCGTCACCCACATTTTCTATAAATTCTTGAAGCACTCCAACAGTAATGGATTCTCCTTGCTTGGGTTGGTAGACCAGGGTTCCAGCTAATTTTGGAATAAACGGAGCGTTCATCTGCGTAAGCAATCTGCCTATTTCAAGCTCAGGGTTTCCGCCCTCCTCCAACCGTCGATATAATTTGAGAATCACTTTCCGTCCATAGGAAATCGACGTATTACTTTGTTCAGTTTTCATCAACGTAGGTGGAGGTGATGGATCAGCCTGCAATAGCATCTTACATAGGGTCGTTGATGTTCCAGTCAACATTCCCTTACGGCCTGCAAAGTTTCGTTTATTCGAGATGCTGTCTAGCAGATAGGAAGAAAAGTCCGAGTCACACAAGGGATCGAATAAAATCCCCTGCTTGTTAGGGCCATCCTCTTGGGTGGTGAGGTTGGCAAAGATGCTTGAGGGGTACTCTTGTTGAATCCACCTTGCCTTTGCGCCCGTGGCGATTGTGATTGGGAGCAAATAGGTTTCAGGTGAGCCTTCAGTAAATGCTACCCGGACAAACAGGAGTTGGGCTCCCTTTGAACCATAGGGAATGGGTATCGTCTCGCTCACCGAAATTGACGTGATAATTCTATTTTTTCCTCCAAACCATCGTTTGGCTTTCAAGGGTTCGAGAAGCAATGATTCCAGGCTGGTCTTGGAGTCATCACTAAGAATGTTCATCCAGTCATCGGAGAAGAGAGAAGGTATCATGCTATCCATGGTTCACGAGGGAAAATAACGACCTATCAGAATACATGGTTTTAGATTCCTTTAGGACTGGCTCACAAAAAATATATGCGCAGGAATGGGGTCCAAGCCGATGTTGACAAAATTGCTCGGTCCATTCCATTGGTAGGTTTCATCCGTGAGCAAGTCATGAACTTGAAAACCTCTCATCGGATCCAATCCTAATGATTCTAGTTGGAGAGTCACAGATCCAGACTGAGGAAGTTGCCTGTGAAGATTGACGACAACCAGTATTCTATCTGTCAGGTCCGGTGTCTGTTTACTGTAACAGAGTAAATGATCGTTGTTCGTGTGATGAAATTGGATAGACTTCGTTTGCTGCAGAGATGGGTGGTTTCTCCGAATTTGATTGACGGAACGAATAAGCTCCTTGAGGCTGTCTTTCCTATCCAGGTCCCACGCTTTTATTTCGTATTTTTCTGACTGTGCATATTCTTCGCTCCCGGGCTCGTATGGCATGTGTTCCATGAGTTCGAATGCTGGCCCGTAAATCCCGTAGTTCGAACTCAAGGTGGCGGCGAGGATCAGACGAACCATGAAGGCAGGCTTCCCACCCGTCTGAAGATGCTCAATAAGAATGTCTGGCGTATTTGGCCAAAAATTCGGTCGAAAATATTCTCGGATCTCAGTTTGAGTCAGCTCTGTGAGATATTCCGTAAACTCCGACTTAGAATGCCTCCATGTAAAATAGGTATAGGACTGTGTAAATCCTAACTTGGCCAATTGGTACATTATCTTGGGTCGAGTAAAGGCTTCAGAGAGAAAAATGGTTTCGGGATAGACATCCTTTACCTTGGTAATCAGAAAATTCCAGAATCGAAATGGTTTGGTATGGGGATTATCGACTCTGAAAATTCGCACCCCGTGGTCGGCCCAAAATAATACGACATTCGTGAGTTCATGCCAGAGTGCTTCGGCTTGATCCGTTTCAAAGTTGAGTGGATAAATATCTTGATATTTTTTCGGTGGGTTCTCGGCATATTGAATAGTTCCGTCTGGTCTATGCAGGAACCACTCTGGATGTTCCTGTACATACGGGTGATCCGGTGAGCATTGAAAAGCTATATCGAGCGCAATATCGATACAAAAAGATTTGGCTTGGGTCACCAATTGCTGAAAGTCTTCAAGTGTGCCGAGTTCAGGATGAAGAGAAGTATGGCCCCCTTCTTGTGAACCGATCCCCCAAGGACTTCCCACATCCCCTGTTTGACTTGTCGGGTTATTATTTTTTCCCTTCCGAAAGGTCTGCCCGATGGGATGGATGGGGGGTAAATAGAGGACGTTAAATCCCATGTCTGCCACATAGGGAAGTCGATCGATACAGTCTTGAAGTGTGCCATGTTGCCCTGCGGTGGAGGAACAGGACCGGGGAAACATTTCGTACCATGAGCTATATTCTGCTTGCTTGGGATCGACGACAATCGAGAGTTCCTTCTCGTAGGTTGTGGCGTGGGTACGGTCTGGATATTTTGCCATCAGTTCATGGAGTTCCTGATTCTGAACCTGTTCGACTTTTTCTACGATGGAATGCTGTGGGGATTGAAGGAATTCTGCTACGGTGGAGAGTTGGATGGCATCACGTCCCTTTGCCCGCTGACTCCCCGCCAGGATCAATAAGCCTCCTATACGAAAATCCATATCCACAAGTTGTTGGGCCTGGAGTCGCTTCTTAAAGTCTCTGAACCAGGATTGAAAATGGTCCACCCATCCCGTTAGGGTATATCGATAGCGTCCAATCTCCGTGACAGGGAAACGTCCACGCCAGCGATCATTGTCACCACACTCTAACGGAATGTCATGCCAACCTTTCTCTGTCTCTTTTTTATAAAGAAGGAGACCTGAGATCGTGTCGTGACCATCAGCGTACATATCAGCTTCAATCAGAACCTCTTCTCCGATAATACGTTTAATGGGAAACTGACCATCGTCGATTTCCGGTGTAACCCGTTCAATAATCACGCGTTGCCGAGTTGAAGCAGTAAATGGAGAAGGCCTCTTTGGATTAGGAGAGATTTTTGGAATTTTTTGCTGTTTGGGTTGCGGGCGAGCAGCCATACTGAAATTCTCCACTCTTCATTTGAGTTGTTTCTTTGAAATGATTGTAATCTAAAAACAAGATATACGGGAACTGTTAATTAGGAAAGACCCAGGACTAGAATGGTATTAGGTAAGAGTCTTCCAGGGTGTATACCTTTAGGAACGATGGGAAACCAAGATAAGCATCTTTTGAGGTCGACAAGATAAATCTCTGGTTAGGCAGGTTGAAATGACGATCGTATAATTTGATTGTACTAATCAATTTGTTTGGGGTATGAAGCCTCTACCAAAACCCCCTCCCCTTTTTACTTGGTCGACCTTTGAACCTCTAATACTGGCGATTGGTCTAACGTGAGAACATTTCCTTGCAACCCGCCCCAATGGTCTTTCCGTTGAGCGGGTTGCCTTTCCTGGGTCGCTTATCCCTTCTCATCTTTTAATATTCCCTCGAATCGATGTTTGGCTTGGTCAATTGTTCTTGATGTTTGGGAGCCAACTTTTCTGGCTATCCTGGATAACTTTCGTCTGGTGCGAAGCCCTGAAGATGGGGCCGATAAAAGACCAGTTGTGACACCGGCGGCGATACCGGTCATAAACGCCACGCCACCGACTGTAAGCGTTCGACTGACTTTATTCATAATCCCTCCTACTTGACTCGTCAAATTGTACGGTGATGGTGCACCCTAATATCCCATATTTCAGACCTTATATTCAATAGCGAATATATATTCTAAATTGACCGAAAAGCCATTTATGGTCATATGCCTAATTAGCTTGTTATGTATAGAAAAAACAATGTTTTATGATATATTTCGGCTAGATTGAAATGGTTTCTTCTTAAGGGCCTTATTTGAAAAAAGAAGCGGTTTCTGGGGTGGAATCAGGCCTTTCTTGCCTTGGTTCTCCCAAACAGAAGTTTGGAAGGAAAAGTCTTGAATTTATGATAGAGCGTTGTGACGTCTAAAAACTTAGGTAGTAATACTGGTAAAAAGCTGAGAAGATTAACTTGAAAAAATGGGAAAAGTTGAAGGGGTTCCCCATAGCCAGGTGGAGTCAGAGAGGTTTCAGGGACCGGCCCAAATCTGAGGGGGTAATTCTTTGCGCGCCTGTTTATTCTATGTTATCAGTTAATACAATGGATACTGTTCGAAAAGGGAGTTCATAGTGGGTAATCAGGTAGAGCCATTTGTTTTTATGGCCTGTAGTGAGCTTCAGGAACTCTTAGGAATTCGTGCCGAGGATGAACGCCGATTAGTTGAATTACTTGAAGAAGTTCCGCTAGATTCCATTTATTTTCATACCCATAGCTATTTTCTACGGCAGCAGTTTATTCCAGGTGGTTACACAAATGATTTTGCGCAATGGGTGGCGACCCAGGTGCGAGATTTGGTATTGGGCGAACGTCTTGCCGTCATTGACCCCTTTGAGTTTTCCAGCCTTGAAGGGCTGAGGGAAGAACTTATCTCGGTAATCGATGACCACTTGTCGCGAGCATCGATTGTGCCGCATATCGTGTATGGCAACCCTTTTTATTTTAACCAGTCGCGGATCATCGAGGTGCCAACAGGGCATTGTGTCACGAGTTTAGAAGAATTTCGTCAAGCTCTTGCCGAGGTTGAGATCAGCTCGATTTATTTCCATATGTTTGAAGCACGCGTTCGTTTGCCGAGGCAACAAAGCGATTTTTCTATCTGGGCGGCACAGTCCTTGAAACTTCCCGCGCTCTCAGAGCGTTTCCGTACCATGAATCCTTACGTTGGGAGTTTGGAACGTCTGCGGTCCGGGTTGTTAGCCATCTGTGATGAATTTCTTTTACAACCAGGAACCGCCTGATCTTTAGGAACAGATCGTCATGTTGAATAAGGATCCCCTATGGTACAAAGACGCGATTTTCTATGAACTGCATGTCAAAGCCTTTCAAGATTCTAACGGGGATGGCGTTGGGGATTTCCCGGGATTAATCGAACGGCTCGATTATCTTGAATGGTTAGGCATAACCTGTATCTGGCTGCTTCCGTTTTTCCCTTCGCCCCTTCGTGATGATGGGTATGATGTTGCCGATTATTACAATGTTCATGCCCCGTATGGATCTACGAAAGATATAAAAAAGTTTCTGGAAGAAGCGCATCTTCGCGGGATTCGAGTCATCGTCGATTTAGTGCTGAATCACACCTCCGATCAACACCCGTGGTTTCAGGAAGCCAGACGTTCCCCGGATTCTCCCAAACGAAACTATTATGTCTGGAGTGATTCCAAGGAGAAATACGACAAGGCCCGCATCATTTTTATCGACACTGAACAGTCCAATTGGACATGGGATCCAGTAGCCAAGGCTTATTATTGGCACCGGTTTTTCAGTCACCAACCAGACTTGAACTATGATAACCCCGAACTTCAAAAAGTCATGCTGGACGTAATGTCGTTCTGGCTTGACCAGGGTTTAGATGGGTTTCGCTGTGATGCGGTCCCGTATCTTATTGAGCGGGAGGGTACGATTTGTGAAAACTTGCCCGAGACCCATCAGTTTTTGAAAGAAATTCGTCGACGAATTGATGAGTCCTACCAAGGACGAATTCTCCTGGCAGAGGCGAATCAATGGCCAGTTGATGTTCGTCCCTATTTTGGTGATGGGGATGAATTCCACATGGCCTTTCATTTCCCTCTAATGCCTCGGTTATTCATGGGGGTGCGCAGTGAGCATTCCGGCCCCATTATCGACATGTTTACCCATACGCCTCCCATTCCTGAAAGTTGTCAATGGTGTCTGTTTCTGAGGAATCACGATGAATTGACCTTGGAAATGTGTTCAGGAGAGGAACGCGACTATATGTACTATTCCTATGGACGCGATCCCGCAATGCGTCGGAACATTGGCATTGCCCGACGCCTTGCGCCTTTGTTGGACAATGATCGTCGAAAGATCGAGTTACTCAATAGCCTCGTCTGTACCCTCCCTGGGAGTCCCATCCTGTATTATGGTGATGAAATAGGCATGGGTGATAATCTTCATCTTGGAGACCGGAATGGGGTGCGGACCCCCATGCAGTGGTCTGGGGACCGCAATGGAGGCTTTTCCAAAGCGGACCCTTCGGCCCTATATCTTCCCGCCATTTCGGATCCTGTACATGGCTATCAAGCCGTGAATGTCGAATCGCAACGGCAGACCCCTCATTCCCTGCTTCATTGGATGAAGCAAATGATCCATATTCGAAAAGCCCATCGCGTCTTAGGTCGTGGTTCAATAGAATTCTTGCGACCCGATAACGATAAGGTGTTGGCCTATCTTCGAGAGGATGGTGAGGAATTCATTTTGCTGGTCCACAACCTTGCCGGATCAGCTCAACCCGTTGAGTTGGAGCTTCCTCGTTTCAGGGGTGCGGTCCCGATTGAATTGTTTGGCGAATCCAAGTTCCCTCGGCTTAGCGAACAACCGTACGTCCTCAGTCTTGCCCCCTATGGTTATTATTGGTTCAAGCTGGATATGGAAGATGTAAATGCCGGGTTGTACGGCATTGAAGGAACCGTCATATGACCACGGCAGAAAAAAACAAGCGAGCCTCCCTGCCCATGCAGCTTGAAGAATATCGAGAGTTTGCACCCAAGGGAACTGTTGAGTTCCTCAATCGTTTGGGAGAGCAGGTCAAAGGACGGAGCTTTTTGAATGTGACAGCCGTCCGGTATGGAGGTGGGATGCCGGAGATTCTGCGGCAACTGACCCCCATGATGAAGTCCTTGGATATTGATGCTCGTTGGGAGGTCATGACGGGGACTCAAGAATTTTTTGATGTGGCCAAGGGACTGACCAATGGCTTGCAAGGGCGGGAACCTAAAATTTCCGGAGAGATGTTCCAAACCTATCTTGAGGTAAATCAACGCAATGCTCAAGCTTTGGATTTGCAAGCAGATCTTGTGATGATTCACGATCCACAACCGGCTGCCTTAATCGAACAACGCAACCAGGGACATTGGATTTGGCGGTGCCACTTAGACATTGCCAAGCCCCATCGGTGGGCCTGGCGTTTAGTGCGACGTTTTGTGGTCAAATATGATGCGGCCGTGTTTTCTCTTCCGGATTTCGCGCAACGTCTTCCCATCCCTCAATTTGTGATTCATCCCTCCATCGATCCCCTCAGTGAGAAAAACCGGGAGTTATCCAAAGCTGAAATTGCATCAACCCTCGCTCGCTTGGGGGTGCCGAGAGATAAACCCATCTTGTTACAGGTATCTCGGTTTGATCGATTTAAAGATCCGGTTGGAACGCTTAAGGCATTTCGACTTGTGAAAAAGCACCACCAATGTCGTCTGGTCGTTGCGGGAAGCGGAGTGATGCATGATAAGGAGGGAGAAGCTGTTTTAGCTGAATTGCAGACCATGGCAAGGAATGATGCCGATATTCACCTCTTACAACTCCCTCCGGAAGCTGATTTAGAAATTAATGCGCTACAACGGTCGGCGACGATTGTCCTGCAAAAATCCATTAAAGAAGGATTTGGTCTTGCCGTATCTGAAGCGATGTGGAAAGGGAAACCGGTGATCGGAGGAACGGCTGGTGGCATTTCCGCTCAAATCATTGATGACGTGACGGGGTATATTGTGCATTCGGATGAAGGTGCCGCTTTTCGTATCCGGTATTTGTTGAGCAACCCGGCTTTGATTGGACGAATGGGTGGGGCTGCCAGAGAACATGTGCGTCGGAATTTTTTAATTACGCGACACCTAGGGGATTACCTGACATTGTTAAAGTGTTTTGCCAAAGGGTAATACACAATTCACTGTGGACTCTCCCAACACTTCTTACGGTTGGAACGTGTGCGACAGGCTTGTTCAGTCATTCGCTCCGCTCCTTTTGACCTTTCATAAAGCGCATCGCTATGGTGTCTGAAGAATTTTTATCGGAACATGACTCCGAAAGAATTCGAGAAATCGGTAAGGCGGACCTCCTCATCGGTCTTCCTACCTATAATAATGCCGAAACAATATCCCCCATCGTTCAGTCTGTCCTTTCCGGGCTCCAACGATCCTTCCCGCACCGTGCTGCTGTTCTTGTTCAATGTGATGGAGGGTCTCAAGACAACACCGTAACCCTCTTTCGGGACATGGAGGCACATCCTGGGATTGAAATGGTCTCGGTACAATTGCCATCACCACCTATCCACCAGGTTCTTTATTTAGAACAAGAGATCCCGCGATTTAACGAGGCGGTTCGAACGATTCTTACCATAGCAGAGCTTCTCCAGACGGAAGCCTGTGCCATTATTCATGGAAATATTGCTTCTATCACGCCCGATTGGGTTGGGAGGTTACTGTCCCCCGTTACGGAGCGGAGTTTTGATTTTGTGGCACCTCTATTTAGCCGGCATAAGTATGAAGGCAGTTTGACGAATAGCATCATCTATCCCCTCAGTCGGGCCCTCTACGGCAAACAGGTTCGTTATCATGGTGGTGGGGGGTGCGGGATCTCGAGAAAACTTGGATCTCAGTTTTTGTCAAAAGATGTGTGGAGTCGGAATCTTGTTCAATGGGGTATGGAGAACTGGATGACGACGACGAGTATTACTGAGGGATATGAAATTTGCCATGCCTCTCTTGGAAACAAGGTCCTCCATCCTAAGCCTCTGGGCATAGATGTGTCAGGAATTCTCAGTTCGGCGGTGGGGTCGGTCTTTGAACTGATGGAGGAACTTGAACCTGTATGGGAAGGTCGGCGCGGATCAAGTCCCGTACCTCTGTTTGGGCCCCCCTGTGAATTTAGCGAGGCTCCCATGCCTGTGAATCGGGAACGAATGGTACAGGCGTTTCGGCAGGGCCTACGAGATCTTCTTCCTATTTGGGCCATTATTCTCTCGCAAGAAACCATGGCCCAGATTCTACCCTTGGGTATTTTAGATGTAGAGGACTTTAAGTTTCCCATCGAGACCTGGGTCCAGGTGATCTATGATTTTTCCTTGGCCTACCATGAAAAAACGATTCATCGGGAGCATGTGTTAAAGGCGTTGACGCCTCTGTATTTAGGACGGACGGCTTCCTTTATTTTGGAAGTGCAACACAGTTCGTCCCCGGAGGTTGAAAAAAATATCGAGATTCTGTGTGAGGAGTTTGAACTCCACAAGTCGTCCTTTCGAGAGCGATGGAGGTAAGGGTTATGGGTGATGTATGGCAACAAACAGTCGTTGGGGCCTTTCAGGAGACAATGCAACGTCTTGCCATGTTTTTCCCGAACATCCTGGCCATGTTGAGTTTGCTGGGACTGGGAATCCTGGCAGGATGGGTCGCAAAGGTATTGCTTTCTCGGTTGTTGAAGGCATTGAAGTTCAATACGCTGTGCGATCGATCGGGGTTGAGTCGAGCTTTTTCAAAAGGAGGGGTAACCAGACCTGGATCGGAATTGGTGGGGCGGTTAGTCTTTTGGATGATCTTTCTCCTTTTTTCGTTTATGGCAGTCGATGCCTTAAACCTTCAGGCAACCGCGAACTTCATGACCGTGGTCGTGGGATTTTTTCCGCATTTTTTAGCAGCTCTCCTTCTTCTGTTTGTCGGGTGGCTCTTAGCAGATTTTTGTGCTGAAGCGGCCCTCATTGGGTTAGTTAATGCCCGAGTGGAAGAGGCTGGCTTGGCGGCCAATCTTATTCGGTGGGCGGTGTTACTCTTTACTGCCGCTATGGTCTTAACGCAATTAGGTATTGCACGAGAGATTGTCGTTGCGACCTTTTCAATAACCTTCGGTGGAATTGTGTTGGCCTTGGCCTTGGCCTTGGGATTAGGGGGACGCCGTATTGCGAAGGAAGCCTTAGAGCGGAGGTTTCTGTCCAAAAAACCAGAGAATAAGGTAGAGGAGATTTCACATTTATGAGCGGGATATGAAATGTAGGCTTGGTGGAAATGGAGCAGAGAGGGAGAATCTCCTCCGGGTCAAGTCCGGACAAAGAGAATTGACTTCAAACGACCGACGGTTATCGATTGGGTCGTTCGGCGACAGCGTACAGCAAACTACCTAATAACGCGCCACTTAAAAATGCGAGACCAATAGCCAGCCCGGAAAAACCCGGTCCTCCGTTTTTAAGGGGGGCAAACCAATCGATCGGCCTATCGTGGTAGGGGACGTGGGCCTCCGCACCGAGCCAGTCTTTTTCCTCTCCTGCATCCACTGGGGGCACTTCACGTAATCGTTTCCGTCGAGGTTTGATGTCACTCATGGTTGTTTCTCCAAGATGGCTACCGGAAAATGAGCACAAATGTCTTTTACATAGAACCCAAGCTTGCCCTCAATTGTATCAGATGTGAGATGTTCATCTGTAAAAATATTTCGATACCGGGCCTTCGAGTTGGGATTGGGACTGGTTATCCAGGTATTCTCCCATATTTCTGCGCCAATAGGATGATGTTCGCGTTTGTGCAGTAATCCAGCGATCAATCTTGGAACTATTAAGATGAGCGATTTTTGGCCCTGCGTCCGAGAAAAGGCGCAGACATGCGATTGGAGATTTCCATGGGCTTCCCAGGGAATATAGGTTCCCGCACTCACGAGGTCTTGATATTGCTGCCGGCATTGTAATCCTGCCAAGGTGACAAACATTTTTATTTTACCGTTCTCCATAGAAGAAAGAAGGCTCTGGATAAACGGCAACCTATTTTGGCCTTCTTGATGAAGTCCCTGTTGTAATTCGTTAAGGTAACCCGTGCGTAAGGTGTAGTCGACCGGAGCACGGTTATCTGGATCAACAAGCGTCAAATCCCAGAGCTCCGAACCTTGATAAAAGTCAGGAATACCAGGTGCAAAGATTTTAATGAGTACCTGAGAGAGCGAATTGTACATGCCGACCTGTGAGATCCACTGTTGAAAAGGAAGGAATGCCTTTAGAAAGGGATTGGGGGTGGTGCGGTCAAAGATTTGTTCAATAAAGTGGTGCATGGCTTCATGGTAGATCTGGTTAGGATTCACCCAACTGGTATGGAGTTTGGCCTCCTTGAGGGCTTTCTCCATATAGGATTGGATCCGTGTTTGGTAATGCATATAGGTGGGATCATCTAAGGATTCAAGAGGCCAGCTCCCAATCAACGTTTGGTACAAAAAATACTCTTCATTGGCTTCAGGAACCATCCGTCCTTCGATATTGGTCTTGTATTTTTTATTGAATTTTGCCCATTGGGTAACCTCTTGCCTCCACTCTTTTGGAATTTCCGAAAGAACATTGATTCGCGCCCGAACGTCCTCACTCCGCTTTGTGTCGTGGGTCGAGGTTCCAGAAAGGGAATGGGGCCATTCTTGTGCACGTGTTTGCATGTCCTGATGAAACTGCGACAGGGAAACACCAAAATGATCAGGTTCTCCGCCCACTTCATTAAGGGAGATGAGGCGGTTATAGATATAGAATGCAGTGTCTTCATATCCCTTGGCGGTGACGGGGCTGGTGAATTGTTGAAATTTTGATATAAAAAGTTGGCGTGCCTCCTGGTTCGTTGCTGTTGACTCATTGACCGGATGTAAGAGCAGATCGCGCACAAAATCAAAGACCTCCCCACTCACTGCAGGATTCCTTCGTTTCGCCTTCCTCACCGCTCGATCAATATAGGTTTGATCTTGGGGTAAGGCCACCTCATGGTCTCTGGTCACATAGGTGCGATAAACCGGAAAACAGGCAATGATCTCCCGAATCGCATGGGTCAGAATATTGAGGGTAAAGTCTCGTGAACTGCGGTCACGTTCTGAGAGGCGATTGAGTTGATGGCCGAGTGTATTAATCTCCCCGGCCATTGAGACACGCATGATTTGTTTTTTCGTTTCATACACCAGATCATCGAGCACCATGGTTTGATGAATAAACCGATGATAGACTTGTTCCATGGCCCGCTCTTGTCCTTGATTGATGAAAAGCCCGTTCACCAGGTTGAGAAATTCATAACCGGTAGTTCCAAAAACCGGCCAGGCTCCTGGGAGCCCTTCATCATGCGATAAAATTTTTTCCACAATCATGAAAAATGGACGTTCAGCGGAATGTGGAGGTGGGACCGGGGTGGTCAGTTCCTGGGAGGCCCAATGTTGAAATTGTTGAAGATAGCGTTCAGGATCATGAAGTCCATCCACATGATCAATCCGGACTCCGGTGACCGCGCCTTCTTTGATCAGGCGAAAAATGAACTCGTGGAATTGATGAAAGACCTGCGGGTTTTCCATACGAATGGATGCGAGTTCATTCACATCAAAGAATCGGCGGTAGTTAATTTCCTCAGAGGCAACACGCCAGTAGGCCAGGCGGTAGGCTTGATCGTCAAGAAGATCATCCAGAAGGTCGAAACTGTACGGGTCCCCTTTGGTTCCGTTGAAACGAGTGACGTTATCGAGAATAAATTGATGAACAGTGGCATTGTGTTGGGCAAGAGTGGCTAGCCGTCGTTTAATGATTTCTTTTTCGCGTCGACGTTCCTCGACCAACTTAGGATCTGAGGCTCTCCGAGATGGAAGATGGTCGAGGGCGGTAATGATACTGCGTAGATCTTCAAGGTGGGGATGATTCGTACCAAGTTCTAAGGCCAGGCGGTCAAGCTGATAGGTCAGAATCTGAGCCCATGGTTTTGGTCCCAAGGGAAGCGTGTTTTCATAGTAGGTAATGAAAAATAATCCCTGTTCGGCATCAAAGTGGAGGGTGATCTCTTGGTTTTCTAAGACCTTTCCGTAGGAATCTCCTAGAATGGGTAATAAGACTTTATCAGCCAACTCCCGTTTAATCGGTTCCCAATCGATATCAAAAAAACTGGCATAGGGTGAGCTCGGACCGTTTTCCAACACATCCAGCCACCAGGGGTTGAGCAGTTTTCCTATCCCCATATGGTTGGGAACTACATCTAAGATTTGCCCCATGCCATGTCGGTGTAACTCGTGGATGAACGCCTGATAGTCCTGTTCGGTCCCGACTTCTGGGTTCAGTTGAGAGGGGTCGACAATATCGTAGCCATGCAGGCTTCCGGGGGTGGCTTTTAAATATGGCGACGCATAAATATCTGTAATTCCCAGATCGTGAAGGTAGGCGAGTATCTGGTGCGCCTGATGGAAGGTAAAGGACCGATTAAATTGGAGGCGGTAAGTTGAGATTGGAATACGTGGATGTGTGATGTCCATTGTTGACGGGTTCAATAATTATTCAATAGTCCCTAAGGCTCGATTTCCGACGGATGCCCCACGAGGAAGAATGACCAGGCCCGACTTGGTGCGTTGAAACCGTTTTCGGTCGTCATCCCGCTTGTGGCCGATCACAATTCCAGCCGGGATGACGTTGAATCGATCGGCCACCACCCGTCGTAACTGGGCTTTTGATCCAATGATGGCCCCATCGCCGATGACGCATTCCTCGAGGACCGCTCCGTGATCAATTCGAACGTTTCGACCAATCACCGACCGAGTGATGGTGGATTCGATGATTTGGCTGCCCTGGCCTACCATGGTGTTGTCAAGTTGTGATCGAACGAAACTTGCGGTTGGACCATCGAAACTATCCGTCAAGATGGGCCATTGGTTATTTCGGAGGTCTAAAATCGGAGAGTCACCCAATATATCCATATGGGCTTGCCAGTAGGCATCCAGAGTTCCGACATCACGCCAATAGCCCAATTCCTCATAGGGGCGAACACCAGGGATTTCATTGTCGATGAAATTATAGGCGTAGATCTTATTGGTTGGGATGAGTTGAGGAATGATGTCCCGCCCGAAGTCATGAGATCCAGGTGTCTTGGCATCTTGCTCAAGAATCTTCAAGAGGGTATCGACGTTAAAGAGATAGTTTCCCATTGAGGAATAAGCCAATTCAGGGTCATTTGGCATCGGAATGGGTTCTTTTGGCTTTTCATGAAAGCTTCTAATTTGATCCTGTGCATTGACTTCAATGATCCCAAAGCCCTTGGCGGCGTGCAAGGGAACGGGAAGAGCAGCCACCGTAACCTCCGCGCGCTTCGCTGCGTGAAATTGAACCATATGGTCGATATCCATACGGTAGATATGATCCGCGCCAAATACGGCGACCACATCCGGGGCAAAGTCTCGAATGAGATTGATGTTTTGGTGGACCGCATCGGCATTGCCCTCATACCATCCTCCCCTCGCTTTCATTTGAGGGGGTACCACGGTAATAAACTCTTGTTTAAACCGCCCTCCGATTCTCCAGGCGCGACGTAAGTGTTCAATGAGAGATTGTGAACGGTACTGGACGAGGACGTACATCGATTTGATGCCGGAATTTAAAAAATTGCTGAGGACAAAATCCACAATTCGATATTCGCCCCCAAAAGGCACCGCAGGTTTACTCCGTTGCTCCGTAAGGGGCATCAGGCGGGCGCCTTTTCCGCCAGCCAAAATCATGGCAAGAACTTTTAATCGTTTCCGCTTTTCCCTCATTCGGTCGGCTCGTTTAAAAGGGCTTGTAAGCTTCCTTCCAGTTGTTTCTGAATGCTTTTTCGATTGTTCAGAAACTCTCCTGCTTGATCAAAAAGAAGGTGGTGGGTGAGGAGTCCAAGTGTATAGGCAGAAATGGCCATAGCGAATTCACGCGGTGGGATACTGTCTGGTATCTTATCGGTCATGGCCGGGGTGATTAAATTCCCGAGCTCGTCTAAGTAGTCGTCATAGACTTTTCTCAAATTCAAGACCGATTCACGAGTGAATTGGAGCAGCCCTCGTACCTGGTGAAAGAGAAGGAGATATTCTTTGTGCTCGATATGAAAATCGAGTTGGGCCTGAATAATATTAGTCAAGAGTGGACGACCGTGAGGAAGGTTGGTAATGGCCGTTTGAGTCTGTGTGAGGAGAGCCTCTAATCCCTGTTGAAGAAGAACTTCGAGGAGCTCTTCTTTGGTTGTGAAATATTGGTAAAAGGTTCCTTTCCCAATATCAGCCCGCTCCGTGATATCTTCAATTTTGGTCCAATAGATACCTTTTTCGTAGAATAGCTCTAACGACACGTCTAGCAGAGCTTTTCTCGTGCGTACTTTTCTTCTTTCAACCCGCGACGGTTGGACTTCTAACATTCCTTTCTCCTTTTCCGGATACAGAAGCACGAGTGGGTAAGGCTTCACCACCTATTTCAAATTTTCCCAACATCTTTCTGGTTCACAAGGTAGCACCAGTCAATCGCGACCCCTTGGTGCTTTTGATGTAAGAAAGAGTGTAGACCAAGCTGCTGCAGTTACAGCACTTTATCCTCACCTCCCGAATAGTACCAACTGGACGTTTGGGATTTATGTAAACGAATCAAAGATCTTTTTATTGATGGGACGTAACGTTTGGCAATGACTGCACCTGGCAAACAAGGCTCCTTCAGGTGATTGAGCATGAACCTGAAATAACAGGGAAAAACGTACTCCCCCGCATGTCGAGCAGGCGGTGCCATGAAGTTGTCTAGGGATGGATTGTAACCCATGCCTGGTTTTAGATTGTTTGTGCAGATTCATCCTACCCTCCTTCTGAACAGGTATGATTTCTCTGGACTATTTCTTAGTCGAGACAAATGACAAGGGTGATAGCCGTGCCTATTGCACTAACCGTTTCCCTCGCTCAATGACTCCATCAATGGCCTCATTGACCATTTCTTTCGTTTCTTGGGCGGTTGCCGTTGCTTCTTCACGTACATCTTCGGCCAAGTTACTGAGTTGACGTCTTGTTCGGGCTCCTGATTGGGGTGCCAGGAGAAGACCGGTGCCGACCCCAACAAGTAATCCCGTGGCAAACGCGAGTCCGCCAATCACGAGGAATCGTGCCTCCTCATCCATGATGGTCCTCCTTATACAGTTCTCACAAAATTGGTAATGAAATAATCTAAGAAGTTTAGATAGGTCAGGAAATCGACTGTAAGTACAATAGCGAACTATACGCCAAAAATGACCTATTCGTCAATTATTTTTCGATTTTGAATAAGAATCCGAAGAAATATTGAAGGTGGTCTGCCACATGAGAAGGAGAGCAGGGAGGTGGCTGGGATTCCTTAAAATGAGCAGGGGGTGGTAACCAACTGTTTTCCCTTCATTTTTTATGAGAGCTACGTTACAATCACGGACATTCTGATGAATCAGGTTCCCCCCTATAATATTGCAACCCGCGTCTTATTCACACCTCAGGAATTACATCCAGGCCGAACCGTTCTTGTTCGACTTGGACTAGTTCTTGTCATCTTCTTGGTTGTCTTTTCGATCATGTGGGTGGACCGAGACGGATTGCGGGACAATCTTGATGGCGACATGTCTCTAACAGATGTCGTGTATTTCAGCATGATCACCATTACCACTGTAGGGTATGGTGATATTGTACCGGTCACGCCCAGGGCTCGGTTGATTGATGCGCTGTTATTGACACCTATTCGATTTTTTATTTGGTTTTTGTTTTTGGGAACCGCCTATCAAATTATGGTTCGAAAGTATATGGAGGAGTACCGAATGGCTACTCTGAAAAGCGAGCTGAATAACCATGTAATTGTGTGTGGCCTTGGTCACACAGGTTTATCTGCTGTCAAAGAACTTTTAGCCAAGGGGTATGACTCAAAGCAGATATTAGTGATCGAACCAAATGAGGAACGTATCGATCGGGCCATTAAGGAAGGGTTGGCAGCTCTTCGTGGAAATGCTGCTGAAGAAGATATCTTGAAAAAGGCGGCACTCGAGAAGGCCAAGGTCCTCATAGTCAGTGCCGGTAGAGATGATACGAATGCTCTAATTTTACTCACGGCCCGCCATATGAACCCCCAGATTCGTATTGTTGTCAGTGCTAAGGAGGAAGAAAACATCAAAATCTTTCAGCAAGGTGGAGCCAGTGCAATCATTTCGCCAGCAAGTTTCGGTGGATATCTCGTTGCGGCTGCAGTGGACCAAGGCTACACCGTAGATTACTTCCAAGACCTTGTCACCTCAGGCGGGCGTGTGAATCTTGTCGAGCGATCGGTTTTGCAAGATGAGATTGGGAAAACTGCTGCTGACATTCGTCCTGAAATATTACTGAGGGTATACCGAGAAGGAAAAGTCTTTTCTTTATGGGAATTTAATGAAAAGAATACTTTCCAAGAGAATGATACGATTCTCCTTCTTAAACGGGCTGAGCCGAATCATTAACGATTTTCTTCCTCGATTCTTGGTCGTACACCTGCCCAAACACTGCCCCAAAAATAAAAACACTGCAGGCATAATAGAGCCAGAAAAAGAAAAAAATCAGCCCGCTGAGCGCTCCATATAATGTCACGTTGGCCTGGGCGAGTTGAACATACCAACTAAAGCCCCACTTTGAACATTCGAATAAAATAGCGCCGGTGAGGGCTCCAACCCATAATGCCCGGTGACTCAAAGTTTGAGTAGGCGAAAAACGATACAGGACAAAAAACAATGTGACTGTAAACGAAAATCCCAAGAAGTCCCCGACAAATTCCCACCAACGAACTAATGCGATCTCTAACTCCGTAAACCGATGACTCAAGGACCTCATGAACGTTAACAAGGAAGACAGCCCCATGGTGAGAAAAAACAAGAGGCTGGCAAAACCCATGACAAAAAAATCGGTAACTTTTCCTCTCAGAAATCCTCGTGGTCGATTTACTGAAAACACGGTATTTAAGACCAATCGAACAGAACCAAAGACCGCGCTACTAAAAAGGAAGAAGAGGGTGAACCCGGCTAGACCTAACAGGCCACGATTGGCAACTATCGTAGAAATGTCCTTGGTCAAAAACTGGATCGAGGTTGGCAGCAATTGGTTAAAGGTAAATTCAATCTGCGCAAGTGACTGATCCGAACCGGCAAGGATATAGCCAAGAACCGATACGATCAGTAGGGCAAGGGGAATACAATAGAGGAGAAGGTCAAAGGCGAGTCCTGATGCCAGGAACAGTCCATTATCAGAAAAATATTTTCCTACGGCTGTCTTGATAATGTTCCAAGAATGTCGAAATCCTACCATCATCCGAATGTTTTCCAAAAGTTCAAACGTCAGGTCGAAAATTGATCGCCACTCTATCCTTTACTTGGCCTCGTGAAAACTATTTGGTTGAATGCATTGATCCCGAGCATGCAGTGAATTGCCCTACAAAATGATCGTCCGACATTATGTATAGGTACGACTCTGAAACCTAGAAGATAGATAAACATTAGAGGGATGCTCCAGAAAAAACAAGAAAAGACCTTTGAATCAAAATACTTAGGAGCTTAGGTTAGGGTCTTGCGTAAGGCAAAAGGATCTGTGAAAATTTAAGGTTGAAGAAATTCAGCGTAAATCTATACATCATTTGTTTGAAGGAATGTCCAATGTTCTGTGCCGCAGTTTTCTCGCTAAATTTCTGTTCTTCTTAGTCGAAGTGTAGGTAAAACAAGAAAACTCAGTTACATAAAAAAGTCGGGAGTCCCACGTTTTCCGAAAAGATCTTAAGGGTTATAGATCTCCTGCCTTCAGGCCTTATACATTATACCCATAGTAGTACAAGATCGGATGGCTGAAGATGTCTTCTCACGTTTCATACAATTGGATATTATAACTCTCATACGATAAGGGACATATTCTTGAATAATACAAGGGGTAAAAATTTATTACGTCTACTGTTCACTCTTGTGGTCCTCGGATTGCTGTCAGCCTGCTCGATCGCCCATAAGCCGACTCCATCTCCTCGGACTGCTATTGAGCAATTACTATTGAGTGAAGCAGTAATTCGGAGTCTTCCGCAAGAGCTTGAGAAGTCCTTATCTATTCCTCAGGGCGCAAATGTCATTCTCGATACGTCAGGGATCAGTGGTGACGTGGATCTTGTCCAGCAAGTGTTGGTGGGATGGTTGGGACAACAAGGCTATCAAGTTCAGGGCGATGAGGAACAGGCTACTCATCGGGTTAACGCGGTTGTGGAATCATTTGGAACAGAATTGGGAGACACGTTTTTTGGGATGCCTCCAGTTCAGAGCGTTCTCATTCCCTTTGCTCTTCCAGAATTAATTCTTTACAAAGCCCAGTATCAAACAGGATATGTAAAATTTTACCTGGATATTTTTGAACTGCCGTCAGGACGATTCCTCCAAGCAACTCCCCCGTTTTTGGCAGAAACCTATTATAACGATTATACCGTGCTCTTTATTTTTTCTTTTATTTCGACCGATCTCTTAGCCCCGCCAGAACTTGGATCATTTCGAAACTCCGAAGAAGATCAGCCTAATGAGGAGGAATCATCCGAGACCCAGCCGCAAAATAAGGATACATTTCCAGACTGATACACATCCGTATGAAACAAGCGCCATTGCCTAACAATGCCTCAAGTTCCTTACCTTTTGGGAGTTGTGGATGAGGGGCTATCGTTGGATTCTCAGAATTGGACTGGGACTGATTCTTGTTTTCCTGTTCATTTTCGCATCCCTGCCATGGCTACTTGATACAGAATATGTAGAATCGAAGTTTATCAAACAGCTCGAACAAGCTCTCGGAAAACCTCTTCATGTGACCGAAGCCCGTCTGGCCATTTTTCCATCACCATCGGTGGAATTGTTTGATGTGACGATCTCACAACACTCATCTGCCGAGCCTCTGTTTCGTGCACAGCGCATTGCGGTACATCTGCAACTTTTTCCTCTCCTCTATCAAGAATTTATTTTCGACCATCTCGAAGTCGAACAGCCGCTCATAAATATTCTGCGGACCAGGGAAGGACAATGGAATGTCGTATTTTCTGAGGAGCAGGACCCCTCCGAGGAGGGCTCGTTTGCTAATGTCCCGATTATTCGTCATATCTCTTTGACAAAAGGAACTGTCAGGTTTGACGATAATTTTCCCTCAGAGCGCAAACACATGTACCAGGTAGATGACATCGGTCTTACATTGACAACCGATGACCAGACGTCCTCATCCTCTCTACAACTATTCGGTAAACTAGCTGAGGGACTCTCCCATATTTCTCTTGACGGAATCATTGATTGGAGTGCGGTACAGCCGGAAAGCTCCAAAGAGAATATAAAAGAAGGTAAGGGCGTAAGGTTTACGGGTCATTCCAAGGTCAAAAACCTTCCTATCAGGCACTTGGGAAAATGGTTTGACCTGGGACCAACCCATCAGGGGGTTGAAGGTTTTCTTACCGTCGACAGTCTGCTGGAGCTGTCGCCCGGTTCTTCAGGATATGATTTGCTGGTGCCATCCTCTACCGTGCAACTAGGTAATCTCACGGTAGAAGCAAACAGCCAACTCACCGGACTTTTTGTCGACACAGATCCCGCTCTATCCTTGACCCTCGCGTCCACCCCCGTGAGGCTCCAAGAGTTTTTTTCTCACGTACCAAAATCTTGGCTGCCGACAACTGTTGAGTCGGCGTTGAATACATTTGAAGTGCAAGGAGTCGTGCAAGTGAACACCGCAAGCGTCACGGGACCGCTCGATGGCAAAACGGCTCTGTCAGTTACTGGAGAGTTTAAGGTGGCCGAGGCTCAGCTTGTATTACCAGGCCATCGGACTCCCGTAAAAAATATGACCGGCCAGATTCTTCTCTTGTCTGAGTCCATCACGTTTATGAATTGGAATGCTGACTACGAATCCTCCCATCTTCACTTACCAGAGGTGATTGTGACTTTTGGACAGGATACTCCTCGACTTGCCGCAACGGTGGACGGAAGGTTTACTGCGCATGATCTTGTTAGATTGATGAGAGATTATGAAACAACTTCTCTCCAGCAGGATGTTACGAGATCCTGGATAGGTATTCAGGGCTCAACGTCTTTGACCATGAAAATTGAAGGCATCCTATATGATTCCCCAGATATAAAAGTAGTTTCAGGTCAGTTATTGGTGAAAGATTTTGGATTCAGCAGTCATGATTGGCCAGTTCCAGTCAAGAATGTGCATGCTCAATTCGTGATGTCCTCGAGCCAATCAATCGAAATAAAGAGCTTCCATGGTAGGTATGGAGACAGCCGGGTTGCAGCCAAAGGGGTCATCTCCATGAGTCCATCGCCTTTCCTCAAGAATGTTCGTATTAAAGCAGAGGTATCCGGAGACGATGTGAACGCCATGTTGGGGCAAAAGGGAAAACCGCCTCTTAGGGCAAGGGGCATTCTGAACCTCGATGCTCAGTTGAACGGTCAGTTCTCCGCTCCTCAATTTGCCATTCGTGTCGGCATGGATGACGCTCAGTTGACTATTCCAGATCTGTTGGACAAACCAAAGGAAATACCTGGAACGTTGAAAGCACGGGGGCGACTTACACCAAGCCATATGTTGTTCGTGGATAAACTTCAGTTGTCATTACCTTCTTTCTTCATCCAAGGAACAGGAAAATTTCTGACTGTTACCCCCTTTGGAGTAAACGCCATGATGCGAATGGGGCCAATACGGTTTGAGCAAATGCCAGAGGGAATGCTCTTGGCTGGAGGTCGTCTTCGTGGAGGGACGGGCTCACTCACGATACGGGTCGAAGGCGCCGGGTCAGATTGGACGAAGTGGAAAGTAGAGGGATCGGCTCACCTCTTCAGGGGGACGCTTGCCTTGAAGGGGCTCAACGAACCCCTGACAGACGTTTCATTCAATGTTGGCCTTCAAGATGATGTCGTTGAGGCGAACTTTTTCCATTTTCGAATGGGGGACAGCGACGCGTCTCTTTCGGGATTTATTCGCGACTGGAAACATGATCCAAAACTTTCAGCCTCGGTACAATCATCAAATTTTGATGTTGAAAAGTTCATGCCTCTATTTTCTCAATCATCGGCCAGTGAAGAATCCTCGATCGCGGATTGGATACAATTCAATGGAGATGTTTTGATACGATCGGGTACGTATTCCGCGATTCCTTTTACAAATCTACGCGGCTCTATCGCGTTAGAAAAGGGCATGCTGACAGTCGAAGAATTTGGAGTCAATGTTAAGAATGGACGCATGAAAGCTAACGCAATAGTTCCCTTCACGCATGATCGGCCTGGTAATGCGACTGCATCCTTTGAAGTCCTAGAAATTCCGGCTGACGTGATTTCCCGACTGATGGGAATTGAGCAAGAGCGTGTCAAGGGGCGTCTTTCCCTAAAAGGAAAAGTTACTGGAAATGGAAAGAATCCTTCCGAGGTAATCAACATGTTGAATGGACACCTAGACCTATCGATTCAGCAGGGTCGGTTTTTGACGACCAGTGTGTTAGCAAAAGTTGTGACTATCCTTAATCTCCCGTCGCTATTGAAAGGTAAAGTAGATATGCAGGAAGGGATTCCTTTTGAAAAAGTGTCCGCAACCTTTACGTTCCATGATGGAATGGTGTCATCGGACAATTTTTTGGTGGACAGTGAGGTTGGAAAATTTACCGGAGCTGGAACCTATTCCCTGCCTGATAATCAATTGGATGTTGTGATGGCCGTCAGTCCATTCGGAGCCTACTCCGATCTTCTGAAGTCCATCCCTTTATTTAAGCACATTATGGCTGGAGAACGTCAGGGACTGACGACGTCCTTGTTTGAAATAAAAGGGCCGTTGGAAGAACCAGATGTGACCTATAAGCCGTTGGATTCCGCCATGGCTGTACTGAAGGGAAAGGCAGGTCTCGCGGTTGACATTTTAAAAAATATCGTGACTCTTCCAAATGAGGTCTTGAGCCCCAGCGAACAAGAGAAACAACCTCATGCGCCGTCACCTTAACTCTTGATGACTTCCTGTAGCTTTTTTTCGACCACCGATCCCAAACGGGCCTGCTCCACAGTAATCGATTGTCGTTGTCCTACCATATCATGAAAGTATGGCTTCTCGGTGCTCAACGATTTATGAAGATTCAGCCGTACGAGAGATAAAAAGAGGTGGAGGCGTACCTTCTTTTGGTTCTCCCCAATAAATCGTTTGATGTGGAAAGGGAATTTCAATGCCTTTGGCGTCAAAAGATTTTTTAATTCGTCTGTTCATCTCGCGTTTTATTCGCCACTGCATGATGGGAACTGTTTTAATCCGACATTTAATCACGACTGCCGAGTCGCCAAATTGATCAACACCTAACATCTCTAATGGCTCAAGAATATCCCGACCAAATTCTGGATCGGCGTTGAGATCATTCCCAACATCTGCGATCACGTTCATGACCTCGTCGACGTTCTCTCGGTAGGCCACGCCAAACTCAAATAATGCATAGGAAAAATGATAGGTCAGGTTCTTGACTTTATCGACGGTACCATTGGGCACAATATGCATGTTCCCTTCTAAATCTCTCATGAGAATCGTTCGGAGTCGTACTTCTTCTACCTTACCGCCAACGCCCGCAATTTCTACTACATCTCCAACACGTATTTGATTTTCTAGAAGAATGAAAAATCCTGTGATGACGTCCTTTACGAGATTTTGAGCCCCAAATCCTATGGCCAAACCTCCGACACCAGCTGCTGCCAGGAGTGGTTTCATATCGATCCCGATTTCGGAGAGGATCATCAGGCCGCCCATCCCAAGAATCAAGATTCGAACTACATCTCGGATGACACTCGTGAGGGTTTCTGCTCGTTTTTGTTGAGCAGGAGTGGGGAGCGAACCTTGAATTACGGCACGCAGTTTACCTATACCTCGCTTAAGAAAGTGCAATAAGATGAAGAGGGTGAAAAAAATGACCATGATTTGGATGCCGGATGTCGTAATCCAAAGGAACGTTTGATTCAACAAATGAGTCAAGGCTTCGCTCGATACCATAACAGACCTCCCTATGAGGCTATAAGAATGAATAAACAGTCATGTGCCAAGGACCACCGAGTTTAAATCCCAACTCCGTTGGTAAAAATGAGCACTCCATAGGCTGGAACGGACAGGCGGGTTCCCTTGGCGGTGATTGAAAGACTGGTACCTGTTTTTTCTGTCTGAGATTTCTTCGGCAGTTCCTGGTCTGAGTGTCCTAGCAGGTTCCACTCACCAACTGGTTGCGATAGTGAGAGGGTTTGAGTTTGGGAATTGAAACAAAGGATCAAAAGCCCTTCTGAACCGTGCTGCCCTCGCCGATGGAGTATTAGTACTTTTTCTTGATGAAAGGTGTAGACCTGATGCGGCGAAGTTCCGTCAGGAGTGGACCCAAATGCTGGTATGGTGGTTCTGATGTGGATAAGAGAACGAGTCCAGCGTAACATGTCGTTCTGCGATTGATCTTTTTGAACTCCGGGATGAATGCGGGAACGCTCGAAGGTTTCCTGGTCAGAGGGATCTGGAATTTGATTGGGCTTCCATCCGAAGTGAAGGAATTCATTCTTTCGTCCTTTTCTTACGGCTTCCACGAGGCCGGGATCCCCATGGTCGATAAAATATTGAAAGGGTGCGGTCTCACCATATTCCTCACCCATAAACATTAGTGGGACATTGGGAGATAACAGCACGGCCGCGGCAGCGACCTTTAAGGCTTTGGGTGCCAGGGCACTGAGGCGTTCTCCCGTAGCTCGATTTCCGATTTGATCATGATTCTGTGCAAACACCACAAATTGTGATGGTGGGTGGCCTTTAGACGAATTGCCATGTCGTCGACGTCTGAAAATTGATTGTCGTCCTGAATACACATACCCCTCACGGAAGGCACAGGCTAAATCGTCGAGCGATCCGAAATCCTGGTAATAACCATCCCGTTCACCCGTGATGAGACTGTGTAGCGCGTGGTGAAAATCATCGTTCCAGGTACCGTCAAGGCCGTATCCTCCCTGGGAGGAAGGGGTGATATATCGAATATTGTTCAAATCGCTTTCGGCAATAACCGAGACCGTGCGACCGAGAGTTCTGGCTTCGGCTTGAACTCGATCTTGAAGTTCCTGGAGGATATGGTAGGCACCGAAATCAAAAATGCCATGGACGGCATCGAGTCGCAGGGCATCAATGTGATATTCATGGATCCAATAGATTGCATTATTAATAATATAATGACGGACTTCATCACTGTCCGGTCCATCGTAATTGATGGCCGATCCCCAGGGGGTCTGATACGTATTCGTGAAATAGGGACCAAAGTCTCCTAAATAATTGCCTTCCGGACCTAAATGATTGTAGACCACGTCCAAAATTACAGCCAGACCTTGGGAATGACAGGCATTCACAAATTGTTTGAGGCCATCGGGTCCTCCGTACGTATTGTGGACGGCATACAGGTACGTTCCGTCGTAGCCCCAATTTCTTGCACCAGGGAATTGAGCGACGGGCATCAACTCGATAGCCGTAATCCCTATTTCGTTCTTGAGATAGCTGAGAAAAGGCAGAATACCTTGAAATGAACCCTCTTGAGTAAAGGTACCTGTGTGGAGTTCGTAGATAATAAAGTCATGTAGAGGCATACCTTTCCATTGTTGGTCTGTCCATTGGAAGGTGTTAGGATTGACAACGGCTGAGGGGTGATGAACCCCCTCAGGCTGCCATCGAGATGCAGGGTCTGGTCGAAGGGTTTTTTGATCCAGGTGAAAGAGGTAGCGTGAACCTGGGGGTATTCCAGGTATCGTTGCGCTAAAGTAGCCTAAGGCTTGTGCGGTGAGAGGGTATTCAGTACTCTGAGGAGCAAGAAGTTTGACAGCGACATGCTTGGCATGAGGAGCCCACACTCGAAACGTGACCTGATCGGGTCCAGTAACCGTCGCTCCGATATCAAGAGTCCAAATGGGGGGATGGGCCATGGTATGACGTGGTGCCTTTCTGGTGAACGATGGTTCCTTACTAAGATGTAAAACAAGTCCTTGTGAAAAACAAGGACTTGCTTTCAATCGAGAATCCTGATTATAAGCAGAGTAGTCTTCCAATACACATGTCTCTCTTAACGTCCATATTTGAAGCGGTCGATGAACGGTTATTTGCCACCGTTCTCTTAGCGGTTGTGCTGTATATCGTCATTCGTGTCTTAGAATGGCTGGCACAACGCGGGATAAAAGATGAACATTGGCAATATACGGCCCTCAAAGCCATTCGGTATGCTGCCCTCGCGATCTTCCTGATTTCTCTCATCAGTATTTGGGCTCAACGACTTCAGGGGCTGTTACTTATTATGGGAGCCACCGGGGCGGGTTTGGCCATTGCTCTGGCTCCGGTTATTGTCAGTATTGCCGGTTGGTCCTTGATTACATGGTCGCGCCTCTTCAAGGTTGGTGATCGTATTGAAATAGGAGGAGTGACCGGAGATGTCGTGGATATCGGCATCATTCGTACCACCATGTTAGAAATTGGAAATTGGGTGGGCGCCGATCAATTAACCGGACGAACCGTGGTCATTGCCAATTCTGTTGTTTTAAAAGATCCTGTGTATAATTACACGACAGGCTGTCCGTTTATTTGGGATGAATTTACGATTCCGATTTGTTATGGACCCAAGTGGAATCGCGCTCAGGAGGTTGCCCTCGAAGCGATACTGGACTATGGAGCAGAGGTAGAACCCCGTGCACGGGTGGGCTTGCGAGAATTACCCGGTATGCGGTTGGTCGGACTTCCAGATACCAAACCCCAAACCTACATTTCGTTAACTGAACATTGGGTGAGTTTGACCGTTCGATATGTGGTGCAGGCCCGCGCTCGACGATCAATTAAGCATCGGCTGCAAATGCAAGTACTACGGGCCTTAACGAAGGAACAAATTGAGGTCGCGGCTCCGTCGCTGACTGTTGTGCGCTATCCGTCTGAACGAACATGGAAGGAGGAAGCGTGAACGTCTGGCCAGGATACCCGTACCCACTAGGAGCGACCTGGGATGGCCAAGGTGTGAATTTTGCCATTTTTTCTGAAAATGCTACCGCAGTGGAGCTTTGTCTATTTGAGGGACCCGACTCCCCGAAAGAGTTCGAACGGATTCGAATAGAAGAGCGTACGGATCAGGTCTGGCATGCTTACCTCCCCGGATTATGGCCAGCCCAGCATTATGGATATCGAGTTCATGGTCGCTATGATCCGGAGGCTGGTCATCGCTTCAACCCCTCCAAACTATTGATCGATCCTTATGCCAAGGCAATTTCTGGAACAGTGGAATGGTCGGATACCATGTTTGGGTACCGTATCGGTGATCCCGCGGAGGATCTTTCTAGAGACGATCGTGATAATGCCGCGAATATTCCAAAATGTATTGTCATTGATTCGGCTTTCACGTGGGGAGGCGATCAACCTCTCAAGACGCCTTGGGATAAGACGATTATTTATGAAGTTCATGTCAAAGGAATGACCGCACAACATCCCGATGTCCCTCCACACCTACGCGGGACCTACGCTGGACTTGCCACAGCTCCGGTTATCGATTATCTCAAGTCTCTTGGGGTTACGGCTGTGGAATTGCTTCCCATCCACCAGTTCGTTCGCGACAAACATTTGTATGATTTGGGTCTAACGAATTATTGGGGATATAACACTATTGGGTTCTTTTCTCCTGATATTCGGTATGCGACCGAGCCGGTACGTGGCCGCCATATTCGTGAATTTAAATCGATGGTCAAAACATTTCATAGCGAAGGCATCGAGGTGATTCTCGATGTCGTCTATAACCATACCGCAGAAGGGAATCATTTAGGGCCCACGCTTTCTTTTCGAGGCATTGACAATTCCGCCTATTACCGACTGATGCCCGATGATCCCAGATATTATAGGGACTACACCGGCTGTGGAAATACGCTGAATGTCACCAATCCTCGTACGCTTCAATTAATTATGGATAGTTTGCGGTATTGGGTCATCGAAATGCATGTCGACGGATTTCGATTCGATTTGGCTTCGACTCTTGCTCGGGAGCTGCATACCGTCGACAAACTTGGAGCCTTTTTCGACATCATGCATCAGGACCCGATCCTTTCACAGGTCAAACTGATCGCCGAACCATGGGATTTGGGAGAAGGAGGATATCAAGTTGGAAATTTCCCTGTGGGGTGGGCGGAATGGAATGGAAAATATCGAGATACCGTCCGGCGGTTTTGGAAGGGAGATGGAGGACTTATCGGGGACTTTGCCTATCGGGTGAGTGGAAGCAGCGATTTGTATGGGACCAGTGGCCGGCAACCGTATGCCAGCATTAATTTTGTTGTCGCTCATGATGGGTTCACCCTCAACGATCTGGTGTCCTATAACGAAAAACATAATGAAGCAAATGGCGAGGACAGTCGTGATGGGACAAACGATAACTTAAGTTGGAATTGTGGAGTTGAGGGACCAACCGATGATCCAGAAATTTTAGAACTACGGGAACGGCAGAAACGAAACTTTATCGCCACACTGTTTCTGTCTTTAGGCATCCCCATGTTGTGCGGTGGTGACGAGTTTGGCCGTACCCAACAGGGAAATAACAACGCCTACTGTCAGGACAATGAACTCAGTTGGTTTAATTGGAATTTTGATCGGGCGTCGCAAGAACTCTTAGACTTTACCAGAAATGTGATTTCTCTCCGTCAACAGCATCCTGTCCTTCGTCGCAGACGGTTTTTTCAGGGGCGAACCATTCGTGGGTCGGAAGTGAAGGACATCGCTTGGTTCAGGCCTGACGGGAAAGAAATGAATGATGAGGACTGGAATCAAGGATATGCCCGCTCCTTAGCCATTCGGCTTGCTGGGGATGCGATTAATGAAAAAGATGAAAAAGGTCGCCCCATAATTGGTGAGACGCTTCTCATACTTCTCAATTCCAGCCATGAAACGATTTCTTTTGTTCTGCCGGCACATAAACGAGGGGTACGATGGAAACCCCTCATCGATACGGCGGTACCTGTTCAGCCAAAAAAGAAAGTCAAGGTTCTTCGGGGCGGGAAAGAATATGAAGTAGAGTCTCGCTCCTTGGTCGTCCTGGTATTGGGAAAGATCGATACGAGAGAGCGAAGAGATCGCACCTAAAATTCTAAATATGTTTGAAATGGCTCGGTAAGGGGCTTAGGCCCCTCACCAAGCCCATAGACATACACATAAACAGTTTTTAAGGCATTTTCAGAGAGAACCAGGTCGATATTCCTTTCATGCCATTTCTCTCTACATTGGTCCCATCCCAGATCGCAAAGGCTACAGGTATGGTTGAGCCGGAAGAAAATTGCACGTCATTTTTATCTTGAGTCGTCAAGGCTCGTTTCATCACCACGCGCCAAGTAGGTCCGATACAACAGCCTCCCTTCAAGGCTCCGTTGGGTTCCCATAGGCCATTTCCGAATACGTCCTGATGAGTTTGGGTGGTGAGGGTGCTAAATCCATTCGCGTTTAAATCTTCAACTGAACTGAGACGGAGGGTCGGATCGGACAGAATGTTTCCCGACCAGATTCCTTCATTAAACGGTCCAAGGTTTCGACCGGTTCGGTCTGGGTAGGTGACACCTCCCGATGGTTCTTCATAATAGTAATCCCAAGCGAGGCTGGGATATTGATCATCGACATCCCACATTCCCGCGGGGTCTTTGCCGAGATCTTTCTGCCACTCTGCATTCCATCGCCAAATATTTACCGTTCCACCAGATTGGCCCATACATTGAAAGGGCGGAGCTCCTGAATCCATGACGGGAAATTGAAGCGCGGCTTGATCTCGAAAGTCCTGTGGTCCGATCACGGTATCGTTTTTGGTTTGATCAGACCAATTCATCCAAAAGCCTATATCGGTACCATTCGTGATGGCTCTCACCATGACTGTCTTTACGGAGATATTCGGATGCATCGGAGTCGTAATCGTTTGGCCACTTAAGGGAGCGACAATGGCCGGTGCCGATTCCCATAGTGGGTGAGCACCGTCCATTGGAATAGGTCCCTGGATTTGTACAACAGGTATGGTAACGGGTTGGCTCACGGCGAGAGGAATCTGCATGATCGAGAGTCCAATTCCAAGAGCAAGAAGGAGTAACACCCCAGTGTATATTCTGAGTCGCGAACCTAATTGTCTTATAGTCATGATGGTTTCTCCTTGGTCAGTAGATGTTTCCTCAAAAGTTGATCCGGAGAACAAGTCTCGGATGGGTTCTCCTTTTGTGTCCTGTCAGGCTGAAGCTTCTTGTGGGGAGAGTCGTGGTACCCGCTAGCCCTTCGGGTGGTCAAAGGGACAGCAATCGGAGTGGCTCGTCGATGCGGGCCTCGGACGACAATGGATGTGATCGGTTGGTTTTGGTTTTGAACAATGACCGGATCGATTAAATTTCCACATTGCGTGCATCGTTTAGCAACAAAGCTAATCGTTCCCGTGTCATCTTGTAGGTCCGTACAATAATCGTAGACCAGCAATCCGCCACATCGTGAGCAGGACTCTGCTTGACTGACGGTACTGTTGTGATCAGCACATTCTTCTTGAAAATTCTCCTTCTTCTGATATCCCTCTGGAGTCATATACCCCTCCACAGGGGAAAGTTTCCGCAGGACCTTCCCTTCTGTTTAATTAGTGGTCAAGGTCTCTTGGCTATCTCGCGTGCATACCTCCTTTCCGCCCAAACAGTTCAAATCGGTCGTTGAAATGTAAAATCAAGTTCCATTAGCAAGTATCGTGTGGGCGATCTTGCGACCCGAAGCAATGGCACCCTCAATGGTAGCAAATTCTTGGTGGGCTCCCGCAATATAGACATCTCTTAGGGTTTTAGGCACGCCTGGTGTGGCACGGTAAAACCCCGGAATTTGTAAGGGTTGCGCAAATGGGAGCGAATAGGATCTCAGGAGTTTCCAACCCCGAACCTCTGAACCAAACCAAGCTGTCATGTGATTGCGTACTTGAGAGTCGATGATGGCCTCCTCCCCGATTGTTCCGGGAATCGAAACAGAGATAAGACTTTTCCCATTGGGGGAATATGTTGGGGCCACTTCGCTGAGGACACTGAGATGATTCACGATTCCCGTCCTTTCCCCATTCAAAACGAGCCACGGACCTGAGATAGGAGGTCGTGGTGACGAATAGTACAGGCACGTGACGCTTTTCCATTGTGGTGGTGGATCGGATATCTGAGGCAGCAAGTTCCGAAGGTGAAATCCATCCGTGGCCACAACTACTGCTCGTCCGACGAGTTGTTCACCACTATCCAACGTTACGCTGTTATTCTGGACTGAGATGACCTGAGCCCCAAGTTGGATCGAATTTGGTGGCAGTTGGGAAGCAAGCTGAGCAGGAATAGACCCCATCCCATCGCGAGGAAGGGCTGCATCTCCCTCTGCGAACATTTTCATCACAAAGAGGAATTTATTGGCTGACGTTTCAAGGTTGGAATCATGGAAAATGCCATTCAGAAAAGGGCGAAAAAAACGATCAATCATCTCATCGGAGAATTGAAAATCCCTAAGGTATTGAAGTGTCGTTTGTGGGGAGGCCATATCGAAGCCATTTGATTGATAAGTGAGCAAGTTTCTGCGCAGTTTGGCAATAAGTAATTTATCTTTGATAGACCCAATGGGTTGGAAGAGTGAAGCCAGACTACTCAGTGGTTGACGAAAGGGATCTGCGACACGTCTGAAGCGTCCCCCGTACCAAACCAACGCACCGGGAGTAAAGGTCCGAAGCCCAAGTTTTTGGAACTGGAGAAGGTGTTGGGTTTGAGGATAGGCCGTAGAAAGTACCTGAAAGCCACGATCGAATAGAAAGCCTTCTATCCTATCGGTCCGAATGCATCCCCCAATGGAATCGGTGGCTTCAAGAATACGGTTGTTGACGCCCTGTTGGTGTAGGGTCACCGCGCAGGTTAGGCCAGCAAGCCCTCCTCCTATGATGAGAACATCGGACTGTTGATCCATCTCCATGACCTTCTATTGAAATTGTCTTCTTCGAAAGAAAATGTACAATCCAAAGGCGAGACTGAGGATAATCATATTGGTTCGAAGAGGGTGATAGCCTTGAATCATTTGGGTTATGACCTCGCTGCAGACAGCGAGTCCCAAATAAACCATATAGGTCCATAAAGCCCATGGGCGCCTTTGAATAAATCCGACCCCAATGACAAGGTGGAGAATTGGATGTTGGAACTTTACAAATTCACCGACCCACCCGGAAAAAGTTGTGCCAAACACAGTCAACGCATAATGGGGATAGGACAGGATCCATATCAAATCAATGATTCCCGAGAGAAGAAAAAGACTCCCAAGAATTGTAATATCGACTCCCTTATGGAAGGGTGAGGACTTCGGACGTATAGACATCAGCGTGTCAGGTTGCATGGATCAGCATCTCGTTCAAGAGTTTGACAACAGGCATCCCGGGTCTGGCAAGGACGCCTAGAGGTTTGGATCCTTTCAAGAGTATTTTTTTATGTGTTCTGCCAGCATTCTGGACACTAAATCCAGGTCAAAGGGCCATGCATATCGAAGGGTAATGTCTGGATAGGTTTTCCTGAGTGCGGCCAACGACTCGGGAACCTCGAGTTCTGAGTGAGATCCTCCAGGCGTAAACATGGTGGATGTCACCGTAATATCCTTGGCCCCTTCAGCGATCAACGATTCGACCGCCTCTTCCAATGTCGGTGTACAAAATTCATTGTATGCGAGGGCAAAATGTTCACCATTCAACAATGAGCGAAGGTGTGAGCCAAGGGTTTCCAGTCCCGTTTTATAAGGGTCGGACTCAGCAGTTCTCGGCCAGTGGCGGACCTGTTGGTCAATCTCCTGTTCCTCTTGAGACATCGGGGCGCCGGCGGCTCTTCGTTGTGCCTCTAAACGTTTTAATTTTGAGATGAGATCACTTGGGCAGTCGTGAGGAACGCCCCCATGACCGACGAGAATGACTCCACGCTGCTGCTTGTCCATGTTGCTCTCCTTTGCATGCTTGTGTGTTCCATGACAATCAAATTTACACTCGGTTTCGTAGCATGAGCTCTTTCGGATGTGGATGTAAATATATCTGATTCTGAATATACGGTATGTGGAAAAGGTGCACGTAATGTTTAATGAGCGTGAGCGGGACCACCAAGGGTACAAGTCCGTGATGATAATCCAAAATTACCTCTTGAAGCTCTTTCTTTTCAGGAGCTGTGAGGTGTGTTTTCAAATAGCCAACAATATGTTGTATGACGTTGACGTGTTTTCTGATCGTCGTCTTTGTTTTCAGGGCTTCCATGAAGAGGGGGCCGTATCGGCCTGCCAGATCGGTTGGCCGATACAGCTTAGCGTTCGCAATCAGTCTGCCGAGTTGTTCGTAATGGGGGCGGGAATGGGCAAGCAATAAAAGTTTATGAACCGTATGAAAGTGAACCACCGAACCTCGGGTGAGCCTCTGATTGAAGAGGTCTTGCCACCGGTGATAGCAAAAAATCCGTTCAATGAAATTTTCACGAAGCTTTGGGTCCGTCAGCCGACCCTCTTCTTCAACAGGTAGGAGGGGAAACTGCCTGATAAAAAATCTCGAAAAAAGACCCATGCCTTTCGAAACGGGCATGCCATGTTTATTAAAGACTCGGACGCGCTCCAAACCGCAACTTGGTGAACGGGCTTTAAATACAAAACCTGATAAATTCAATTCTCCTAACTCTTTCACTCGGCGTCCTGAGAAAGATTCCATTGTCTCCGTTACGTCCTTCTTACTCTTAATGGTCAGTAGCCTCGGTTGCGATGGGGAACCAGTCAGGCGCATCGCTTCCCGTGGCGTTCCAAACCCGGCCTCCACTTCTGGACAGACTGGGATCCATTCCACGTAGTGACTCAAGACATCATTTAAAAAACTATCACGTTTATGGCCTCCATCGTAACGAACTTCAGCCCCTAGGAGACAGTGGCTGACCCCTAGCCTGAGAGATTGGCGAATTGACTCATCACGAGATGCAGGAGCTGGATGGTTGAATGTGTGTAAGCCTGCCATTTTGTTACTTCCCAGATTTGCCTAAGTACGCTTGACGTGCCATGTGATGATCCACGATGGGGTATGGGTAATCATGTCCGAGATGACAGAGATATTGGTCTTGTTCGTGAACTGACATCAATTCTGGTTGATGAATCAATTTTGTTGGAACCTGTTTGAGTTCGGGTACAAAGCGACGAATATAGTCCCCATCTGGATCAAATTTCTTGGCCTGGAGGGTTGGATTGAAGATGCGATACCCTGGCATCGCGTCGGTTCCGGTTGACGCGCACCATTGCCAATTACCATTATTGGCAGCCAAGTCTGCATCGAGAAGATGTTCCATAAAGTATCGCTCTCCCAAACGCCAATCGAATCGAAGGTCTTTGACAAGAAAAGATGCCACGACCATCCGTACACGATTATGCATCCATCCAGTCCTGTTTAATTGTCGCATGCCTGCATCGACCAATGGAAACCCTGTGTTTCCTGAACACCAGGCCTCGAACCAAGTCTTCTTAAATCGGCCGTTGGGTCGACTACTTTGGGCTCGAAATGATTCGGTTGCCACCCTGGGGTGGTGAAAAAGAATTTGCTGGAAAAAATCACGCCATATCAGTTCATCTACCCAAGTTAGAACATCTTTCCGAGAAACCTGACGGCCCTTCGTAAGGGTGGCCAAGGCCGCTTGGGCCGCATATCGCGCCGAGACCGTACCAAACCGGAAATGAGGGGATAAGATAGACGTGTTGTCCTCGAATGGGTGATTTCGACCAGTGGAATAAGTCTGAAGACAATTCTGGACATACCATTTAAGGCGTTTTAAGCCTTCTTTTTCTCCGCCATGGATGCTTATGGGTTTTGTCGAAAATCCGAGATCCGAAAGTGAAGGTAATGGAGAGCCATTGACAGGCTTAAACGGACTTATGGAATTCGCCTTCAGAGAAGGAGCCCTTAGGTGAGGACCAGCCTCGTCCCATTTTTTCCACCAGCGGGCTTTGTAGGCGCCAAATCGTTGTAAAGGGTCTCCCGATGATCCTAAAATTTCATCTGGTTCAAAGATGGTATGGTTCTTAAAGGTCCGAACCTCGATATGATGCTTCTCCAGCTCAAGTCTGGCAACTCGATCTCGTTCTAATGTAGTTGGTTCATAGTCACGTCCCCAATATACTCGGTCTGCTTGAGCGTCTAGAGCTGCTTTGACTATTTCCTCCGTGGGGATACCTTGGTACCAGTGAAAAGGAATGTGGCGTTTTTGCAAAGCATCCCTCAAGTTTTCTATGCATTCCAACATAAAGCTGACTAAAGGAGCTCCAAACGTGTTCGATTGTAATAACGGGACATCAAAGATAAACAGTCCTGTGACCTCACGACACTCTAATAGAGCATTTGAGAGAGCCGGTTGATCGTGTATTCTCAGATCTCTTCTAAACCAGACGAGTCCTCGCATGAGTTTTGGTCTCACATTATGGGTAAAGGAGCGGAGGGGCGAACCTCTGGGCGTAGAGAAACCCGCCACCTCCGCAGGGAGACTCCGTGCGGAGTATCGGAGCCTCCCATTCTTATTTCTGATGGCCAACGGCCTTCGTGGTCAATGAGTCTCATGATCAGATAAGTCCCACGAGTCCTAAGCCAAGAAGGAGCACAACGGTATTGATGGCAACGGAAAGCCGATGTAGTTCCTCCCATTTCTTTCTAACATCCTCTTCACGGTATCCCTGAAATTCCTGGGTATTCAATTGGTCTCGCAATTGATTCAGTTGCGGCGTGAGCGGGGTCCGACAATAACTATCCAAGAGAAGCACGCCCATCCACAGTCCCATTCCAACCACATGGATTGAATCGAAGCCGGAGACCATTCCCAAGGCCAAGGTCGCAAGGTACCCCACAATGGCCGTTCCGATCCCAAGGGTATAATAGGCTGGAAAGAGATTCCGGACCACCTGGCTAAATGAGGCAGGTGCTAAGGTTCTGGCGAGTAAGGGTGCGACGATAAATGAAAGGAAAATAACTTTCCCGACGAGGATAGCGATCGCTAACGCATGTACGTAAGTCAATATGGAAGAGACCAGGGTCATCAATGACTCTCCGAATCGAGTAATTTTTTCGCTGCAGCTTGCGCCGCATCGAATTGTGGAAGTTGTCCCATAGGAACGAGCTCAAGGTGGCGGATTATATTGTTTCGATCTGCGACGATGACCGCGCGATGCAGCACTGATAATTGTGGTAGTAGTAGACCGGTGCGGTTACCAAACTCATATGAGGGAGAGTCGGATAAAAAGGTCATATTCGAGATTCCTGCTTTAGTCATAAAGTGGGCTTGATCTTCAACGGTATTGGTACTCAGTGTAATCATTTGGATGTTCTGGCCAAGGTCCGTCATGTTTTCACTAAAACGGTGGGTTTGCTCATCACAGACTGGGGTGTTGAGTTGGGGAACGATACTTATCAGCTTGATGTGACCTTTTAGATCATCAAGGTTTACAGACTGCCCTTCTTCTCCATTGAGATGGGAATTTGGTAGGGGCGATCCAACACGAAGGGTAATGTGTGACTGTGGTTCACTGGCATGAGAGAGAGGACCAAGACTTATAAACCCCAAGAAAAGGGTCAGAGAAATGGTCAAGCTTACAAGACTGTTGAATAGAATTATTTTAAAATTGTCACCTGGAATTTTTCGAGTGCATGATGTCATGGTGATTCCCATTATCCTTTCTCCTGAGTCAGAAGGTCTGCTAAGGCGGGTTGCAGCGTGGGATACTTAAAGCAATACCCACTGTTCATTGCCACGGCTGGTTCTACACGTTGTCCGGTCGTCATGAGACTTGAGAGTTCTCCCAATAGCATGCGTAACGCAAATTGGGGAACCGGTAGCCACGATGGACGGTGAAGGGCCAGACCGATCTTGTTGCAGAACTCTTGCATGGTGACGGGAGAGGGTGCAGTCGCATTGATAGGGCCCTCTAACGAATCGTGGGTCATGATCCAGTGTATGAGTTCAACTATGTCCTGTATATGAATCCAAGACACCCATTGATTCCCAGGAAGAATAGGACCGCCGGCAAAGGCTTTGAAGGGAACGATCATTCGTTGAAGGGCTCCTCCATCCTTCCCAAGGACAAGCCCAATTCGGAGAAGAGCCACACGGATTCCAAAATCCCTGGCTTTGAGTGCCTCCCGTTCCCAGGCTACCGACAAGTCGGCCATAAATCCCGCCCCAGCTGCTGAATGTTCATTCACAGGCGCGTCGTCTTGAGGCCCATAGAAGCCTATGCCTGAGGCGTTCACCAAAATTCGAGGTGGATTGGACATTGTTGACATGGCTTGGACCAACCTGCTTGTGGTATTTACTCGGCTTTCTGTTAGTTGCTGCTTGCGCTTTTTGGTCCAACGTGCGGTCGCGACAGATTCACCAACCAAATTCACCAGAACATCAGTTTTTTCTAAGACCTTCTCCCAGTCTACGCCTCCAGCAGGATTCCAATGGCATAACGAGACGGCTTGATTAGTTCGCTCGCGATGCGTTGCTGGATTTCGAGACAGCACCATCACTTGATTTCCCTTGGTCGCGAGGTCATGGGAAAGAGCACGTCCAATAAATCCCGTTCCGCCTGCAATGACGACTTTCATGATTTGACTCTCCTGATGTCTAGTGGGCACTCACATCGCGAGCGCAACGAAAACCAGTGCCATGGGTTCTTAACGCAAATCCACCCTTGCCTCGTGCTGTCGTTCTAATATCGGTAATCGGGCTATGCCACGACCCGCCTCGAATCACCCGTAAAACCCCCTTTGGTGGGCCCTGAGGATTCTTGCGTTCGATGTGCCCGTAGTAGTCTGGGTGGTACCAGTCCCTCACCCACTCCCTGGCATTTCCCGCCATATCTTCCACTCCATAGGGTGATTGTCCTGTGGAAGATGTTCCCACCGCACGTAAGGTATTTTTCTCGTCCCACTCGCGATTAAAGTTCACCCGATCCGGACTGGGAGGTTTGTTGCCCCATGGAAATAATCGGCCGTCGGTTCCTCTGGCCGCCTTTTCCCATTCAGCTTCCGTGGGGAGTCTTTTCCCATTCCATTGACAATATTCAACGGCATCGTACCAATTTATGCGAACAACTGGTAATGACTCGATGCCCTCAGCAGAGGTGAGGTTGCCTTCTCCATACGGATTGAGAGGAGGGCGATGGCCTGTTTCCTTTATAAACTTGAGATACTGAGAGTTTGTGACTTCAAACTTATCAATTAAATATTCGTTCAAAAAGATTTTTTGTTGTGGCCACTCATCTTTTCGACCAACCCCTTCCTTATTTCCCATGAGAAATTCTCCAGCAGGAATGACAATCATGGGGACAGGGTCTTTTTTGTTCTTGATTGGAAGCGCGAAGGCGGAAAAAAAATCAAGTTGGATTATTCCTGTAGCAAGGGCAAAAACCATAATAAACTTGGTCACGTTCATGGCATTCAAAACAGTCATTTCTTTTTCTCCTGACTTAACTGGATAGCTTCCCCTGTCAATTTCCGAAGTCGTTCGATCGTAAATTGAACCTCCTGAAGGTCTCCTCGTTCAACATCTTGACGTAATTGGAGCAAAAGGTTCCGAGCTTCATGTAGATTGAACTCGACACGTGTTTGAAGTTTCGGCGATGCTAAGGTTCCCCCTAAGGCTGCCTGATGGAACGTTTCCCATGCCTCATCAACTGATTGTCCAGCTGTTCGAATGGCCTGTTCATGGTCAGGTTTATTGACGGACGGTAGGCGCGAGTTTCCAAAAACCTGAGACGGAACAGGGATTATGACAGAGAGCAGAATGGTTGCAATCAGTAGTCTCTGGCCCTTGGAATTGAATAGATAGAATCGTAAATTCTCTTTGTTGAGCATGGTAGCCCTCTTTCCTAAAAGATGATGATTCACATCGATGCTTGGATTAAATCCCGGACCTCAAGCAATTCTTTGTTCGTGGGATCCAGCTGAATCGCTCGTTCAATATGTTCTTTCGCTTCTTGAAATCGCTCAGCGCCCATGCTCACAAAGGTAGAGATGTAGGCCTCTCGAATGGACGTATCTATGGTAAGCGGGGCCGTCTTAGCGCATCGAAAGCCTAAACCTACTCCGTAGCTGTTATTCATGGGATGATTCCAGAAACGATGAGTTGCCGTAATGCTGCCTTCCGCGGCAATCCAAGATCCTCCTCGGATGACTCGTTTCTCACCGACCGTCAGTCGATCGACATAGGTGCCGGTACCCCCTAACCAGATTGGTTTTTCAGGTCCTGCAGGATTATCGACGACCTGGGTCTTTTGATAATAGTTCGGATCGTACCAGTCTTGAACCCATTCAAAGACATTTCCTGCCATATGATAGACTCCATAAAAGCTGGCTCCTTCTTGTTTTGAATCGACGGGTAATGTCGCCTTTTGCTGAGCCCCATAATTGGCTTTGAGTGGATCAAGGTCGTTGCCCCATGGATAACGATAGCCTTCCGGACCGCGAGCTGCTTTTTCCCATTCTGCTTCTGTAGGAAGGCGTTTTCCCTTCCATTCACAAAAAGCCGTTGCATCGTGCCAGTTGACTCCTACGACAGGGAGTCTAGGTTTGTTGAGCCGTGGATCATCCCAATAGGCGGGTGCAGGATGACCGGTTGATTCTATGAACTCACCGAAATCATGGTTCGACACTTCAAATTTATCGATAAAATAAGGATCTAACACGACCCAATGGGCGGGTCCCTCATCATGAAAGGCCTCTTTTGACCAGGGCATACTCATGCGTCGATGGTAAAGAGTGGAAGGTCCATTGGTGCTCGAACGATCTGTTGAAAATTGCTTATCAATTCCCATAAGAAACTGACCAAAAGGTATATAGACCATATCTTTAGGCAAATTTTCAGTTGAGTTGGCCTGCCCCTCCAGGGGTGAGACCAGACTCGAAAGGGTCATTAGAGTTATCAGGAGAAGAAACAAGAAAGGTGGATTGTTTTTTCTGCTAAACATGTGAATTCTCCATTTTTTTAATGGGAGAGGTAATGACTCTTACCTCTCCCTCTCTTCGGCTACATATTTTTTTGAATCATTTCTTTTAATTGAAGATATTCCTTGTTTTCTGGATCTCCCTTAAGAGCCTGTCCCATGGAGGCCATTGCGTCAGACCATTTTTCTTCGCCCATGCTGATGAGCGCATGCATGTAATGGTCTCGTGCATCATTGACCATTTTTGTCGTGGCTGACTCAGCCGTTTTTGCACAACGAAATCCAAGTCCTACCCCATACGAGTTGTTTTCCGGCTGGTTCCAAAATCTGTGACTGGTATGAAGTGATGTCTCAGGTGCTAACCAAGATCCACCACGCAGTACTTTCACTGGACCCTGATTGGCAAAGTTGTATCCCTGTTGTGGACCTTGGGGGTTCATTGATGGACTGTGTTTATAATAGTCTTGTTGGTACCAATCGGACACCCATTCGAACACGTTTCCTGCCATGTTATAGACACCGAATCCGCTTTTCCCTTCAGGATAGGAATCAAATGCCGCCGTCTTTCCAACATGTTGTCCATAATTGGCTTTTTGAGGTGAAAGTTTGTGACCCCAGGGATAATGGTCGCCCTTCGGTCCTTTGGCCGCTCGTTCCCACTCTGCTTCAGTTGGAAGGCGTTTCCCGTTGGCTTTGCAGAATGCGTTAGCATCATGCCAGTTCACCCCAACGACCGGTTGGGTGGGTTTATTGAGCCGTGGGTCATCCCAGTAGGCTGGTGCCGGGTGACCGGTTTTTTTCATAAACGCTGCATACTGGCGATTTGAAACTTCATATTTATCAATATAATATTCGTCCAACACAACATTATGAGCCGTCTCATCTTTATGTTCCTGGCTCCCCATCGTAAATTCCCCTCGTGGGATTTTCACCATTTCATCGTCAGCAGCGAAGGTTGAACCCACTGGCCATGCCATCATGCTTAATACGGCTAATGCGAAGATTGTCTTTCTATGTGAAGTTTCAGAACGCTTCATGTTACGCCCTCCTATAGGTTTATTGTGTTGGGTTGACAAATTAAGAGGCAAAACTCTTTTCCCAAGTTGAAATTTTTCTTTTCTCATTAACTGGCTCCTTGATTGTGTTCCCCGAGGTGACCTTTTACGAGTAGCTGCGTAGAGGTCTATCCCAGGAATGGATTGGTTGTAACCGCATGGGTGTATGTTTAGTTTTTCCGGACCATTTCGTTCGTTTTCCTTGACGATGCTGGACATGACTGTTGCGATTTTGAAGGATGACGGAATCCACCAAGTCTCCACATTGAAGGCAACGCCATGTACAAATATCGATGTCTCCCGTTTCTAAAAGGTCAAAACAATATTCAGAGACTAAAAACCCTCCGCAGCGAAAACAGGAATGTTGGTGTGAATTGTCGTTTAAGCCGGCATGATGGGCTGTTTGTGGGATGCGGTTGTTCGTGGTCATTTAGTCCTCCCGGCAGATTGTTGTTTTAATAATGTCCAATGTTGTGTCCAATGTATACTCCTTCTTTGTCCAATGTGTCAAGTGTTTTATTGATAAAAAGTTTGACTAACATTAAACAAATTATGCTATACTCAATCAATTATGAATACCTTTAGAATTCATAGAGTTGCAAAACTTACAGGGCTGTCCAAGGATGTCATTCGAGTTTGGGAGAGACGTTTTGGGTTTATCCGGCCTCAGAGAGGGCCCAATCGATATCGGATTTATTCTGATGAAGACGTTCAACTGCTTCGATACATCAGGGAACAACTTGATAGCGGAGAATCGATTGGTGAGTTAGCTGAGTTAGGGCGAGAAGAATTACTCCTTCGAATGCGAAAACAAACGGCAACCTTTGCCCCGCCTTCCTCTTCATCTTCTTCTTATGCAAATCTACTCAGGGAACTCGTGCAGGCCTTGCACCCGTTTGAGCGTGTCACCTTTGAACGTAGGCTGAACGGTGCCGTGGCCGTCATCCCTTTTGAGGAAGCTCTCCATGGAATTTTGATTCCCTTGCAAGTAAAAGTTGGCGAACTCTGGCATGCCGGCCAAATTGGAATTGGCATAGAGCATTTTGTTACGAATCTCGTGCAGCAAAAAATTTATTCAGCCATGAACCAACTTCCAGTCCATGAATCTGGGCCAAAGGTTATTGTGGCTTGCCCGACTGAAGAGGCTCATGAAGTTGGTGCGCAAGCGGCAGCCTATCGATGTGGACTACTCGGGTGCCGAGTGTTTTTTCTTGGCGCAAATCTCCCGACTCATTCCTTGGGTCGTTTTTGTTCGGAGGTGTCTCCCGCCCTCGTCTTAATTTCTATTCCTTTTCAACCGACGGAAGCTAATGTACGTAACCTGTTACATCAACTGAATGAAGAACTTGGAGGTGCGTGGAAGATTGCTGCCGGGGGGCAAGGAGCCCTTCACGTGAGGGGACGATTGGAACAACAGAACATTCAGGTCTTGGAAAATTTTCAAGACCTGGATGAAACTATTGAGGGCCTGAAGTTATTGTCTGAAGAAAAAATTCAAGGGCAGAGTGTTTCCGCTAGAGTCAGAGATGAGTGAACTCTTCGATGAGCGTGACAGTATTGTATCGAGAATTGTTTAGAAAAGGGGGGTATCATTGGTGCCGAAGGCGGGACTTGAACCCGCACGGCTTGCGCCACACGCCCCTCAAACGTGCGTGTCTGCCATTCCACCACTTCGGCAACCGGGCTCATTATAGAAGTGCCCCAAAAAGCTTGTCAATGAAAGGTCCCTTCGGTAGAATTCCGTTGGCAGTCTTCTCATAGCTGGTGCTCTTGAAAGATGTGCCTGAAGGTGTGAGAGAACCGATCCCTCATTTAGCAAGTGCAACATGGTCAATGATCGAGGCACGTTGGAGACTGCTCACGACTCACCTTCGGTTGTCGGTGCTTTTTTTGATGTCGATAATACCCTTGTCCCGGGATCGTCCATTGAGGAACGGTTTTTCTTCCATCTGTTGAAACACCAATTCATCGGATTTGGGGAAGTTATCAAAAGCCTGATCTACCTGCTTCGGCATATGCCCCCAATTTCCCGACAACCCTTACGTGAATATAAGTTGTATTTAGAAGGGTTACGCCCGTCCAAGATCGAACCTTTGGCCAAGGAATTCGTCGAGAAAACGATTGTGCCGTGTCTCTCCACCAAGGCCGTCAATACCTTGAAGGAGCATCAACAAGATGGGCACCAGGTAATTTTGGTGACGGCTTCCCTGGATTTCCTCATTGTTCCGTTAGCGGCCCAACTGCAGGTTCATTTCCTGTATGCTGCCCAACCTGAAACGAGGGATGATCGTTATACTGGACACCTGATTCCTCCATTCCCCTATGGGGCTGGTAAACGATTGGTGGCTGAACAGTATGCAAAAGAGAAACAGGTTGACCTCTCTCGGTCCTATGCCTATGGTGATAGTCCGGGGGATATGGATTTACTCAAAGTCGTTGGATTTCCCAAAGTGGTCAACCCTATTCGAGGGATGAAGGCACTTGCCGTTCGAGAGGGGTGGCCAGTGACTCAATGGCAATGAAGGAACACTCGATATGAGTTCATCGGAAAAGGTTCCACTCATCACCCCCTCTCAAGATTCCCAACCTGATTCGCTCCAAGTCACGGAGATTTTTCACAGTATTCAGGGAGAGTCCACCTATGCTGGACGACCCTGTGTCTTTATACGCCTGACAGGTTGTCCATTGCGTTGTACCTGGTGTGACACCGCCTATGCCTTTGAGGGTGGGGAGTCCATGTCCGAGCGAGAGGTCCTCCAACGAGTTCAAGGATTTCACTGTGCCTTGGTAGAAGTGACGGGAGGGGAACCACTTCATCAACCGGCTGGGATCTCCTTAATCAAGAAGTTGTGCTCGGAAGGATATGAGGTTCTCATTGAGACCAGCGGGACGATTGACATTTCTGTTGTCGACCCTCGAGCCCATATTATTTTGGATATTAAATGTCCCGGGAGTGGAATGCTGGATCGCATGAAGTGGGAAAATCTCTCCTTTCTCCAACAAAAAGATGAGGCCAAGTTTGTCATTCAAGATCGAGGAGATTATGAATGGGCTCGATCTATCCTTGAGCAATATTCGCTCCCCTCTCGATGTCCAGTGTTATTCAGTCCCGTTCATGAGATGTTGGAGTTGCGTCAGCTGGCCGAATGGATACTGGCTGATGCCTTATCTGTTCGATTCCAGGTGCAGCTCCATAAGTTTATTTGGGGATCCGAGACACGTGGTGTATAACTGTCTATCGTGGTCGGTTTGTGTTGAGCCCTTAGAGACATGTTCCCCCAAGATGTGACGTTAATTGGAAGGAGTCAGTATGAGTCGGATCGATGTCAAGGTAAAGCAGGGCCGGGTCCAATCGGAAAAAACGGAATTATTAGTCCTGATGCACTTTCAAGATAGCCCCAACCTTCACGGTGAGGCTACTCTTGTGGATAAGCGTCTGCAAGGTGCCTTGCAACGTTTGATAAAAAATGAAGAGTTTGAAGGAAAAGCCAATCAAACAGTTCTTTTTCACAGTCCCAGTCGTCTTCCAGTGAAACGGGTATTGCTTCTGGGGCTGGGTAAAAAAGCTGAGGCGAATTTGGATACCGTCCGACAAGCGATGGGTGTAGCGGTGAAGCGAGTCCGCCAAACTGGAGTTGACTCCTTCCATGTGACGCTCCCTTCGCAGGGATTGACTTCTGTTTCAAACGTCGCCCGTACGCAAGCGGCCGTGGAAGGCTGCATCCTTGGGACCTATGAGTTTTCTCTTTTCAAAACTGAGTCAAAGCCAAAGAAAAGGCGCCTTCGTACCGTCACATTTATGACCGCAGATACTTCAACTTTGCGTGACATGAAGGAAGGTGTCAAACGTGGCTGTGCAAGTGCGGATTCGACTTGGCTTGTCCGCGATCTATCTAATCACCCTTCCAATCTGATGACCCCAAGCCTGATTGTGGAACAGGCTCGTATGGTCGCCAAAGAGTCCGGCGTGAGTCTTAAGGTCCTCGAACAAAAGGATATGGAAAGGTTAGGAATGGGGGCCTTACTCGGCGTTGCTCGAGGGAGTCAGGAACCACCAAAGTTTTTGATCTTTGAATATCAGGGAGTACGTGCCAGGAAGGGATCGAAGGCAGCAGCGCCGATTGTCTTGGTGGGGAAGACTGTCACGTTTGATACGGGCGGGATTTCACTCAAGGGTGCCGAGAATATGGAGCGCATGAAAGCCGATATGACTGGCGGGGCCGAGGTCATGGCAACTATTCGGGCCATTGCCAGACTCCGCTTACCGATCCATGTGCTGGCCCTTCTTCCCGCCACAGAAAATATGCCAGGCGGAAGGGCGATAAAGCCAGGAGATGTCTTAAAGACGTTATCCGGGAAAACTGTCGAGGTGCAAAATACGGATGCGGAAGGCCGATTGATTTTGGCCGATGGATTAGCCTATGCCACTCGCTACCAACCGAAGGCCATTATCGATGTGGCCACCCTGACTGGAGCCTGCTCTGTTGCACTGGGGAAGTTTGCCATTGGGATGTTTGGAAATCAAGAATCCCTGAAAGGTCGAATCCAAGTGGCAGGTGAAACGGCAGGAGAACGTGTCTGGGAGATGCCTCTCTGGCCTGAATATTTCGAACAACTCAAAAGCGATGTCGCGGATATGCGTAATATTGGAGGACGTGGAGGCGGCATGATTACGGCCGCGCTCTTTCTGAGTAAATTTGTCGGTAAGTTTCCCTGGATTCATCTGGACATTGCCAGTGTCGATTGGAATGAGAGTGAGCGACCCTATCTTTCCAAAGGACCAACTGGAATTGGGACCCGATTGCTGTTGCAATTCTTAATTCAGGAAGCTGAAGCTGGGGATTAATCATACTTACACGGGATGAGAGTCTTATGACATTGCGAGAAAAAGTTGGCCAACTATTTATGATTGGATTCACGGGAACCACCGTCTCCAAGGACCTGACACGTCTTATGAGTGATTACCAACCGGGAGGAGTGATCCTCTTTTCCCGGAATTTAAAAACGGTGGATCAGATCGTCAAATTGACGAATGCCTTACAAAAACTGGCTCCCAAGGAACGGTTGTTTATTGCGATCGATCAAGAGGGGGGGCGAGTCTCTCGATTACCCGATACATTTACGATCTTTCCGCCCTGTGCGACTCTGGGGCAATGCGACTCCTCTGAGTTGGTGTATGCGGCCTCCTCGGCTACGGCAATTGAACTGCGTGCGGTGGGCATTAATATGAACATGGCCCCGGTCTTGGATGTCAATACCAACCCTGATAATCCCATCATCGGCGACCGTGCCTTTAGCGCGAGTGCAAATCAAGTCTCAGCACTTGGGTTAGCCACCGTCGCTGGGTTGCAGGATAATAAGGTGATGGCTTGTGGCAAACATTTTCCAGGACATGGTGAAACAACTGTAGATTCTCATCTGGAATTACCAACGGTCAGTCTGTCACCGGAGCGTATTCGGGAGGTTGAAATCCGACCGTTTCGTCATGCGATGGAAAACGAACTGGCGAGTATTATGACGGCCCATGTTGTGTATTCCGCACTGGATGACACGAGCCCTGCGACACTTTCCTCCTATATCCTATCAGGAATGCTCAGAAAAGAATTGGATTTTCAAGGGCTGATTGTGACAGATGATCTCGAAATGCGGGCGATTATCGATCATTATGGGATTGGTGAAGCAGCCGTTTTAGCCTTTCGTGCGGGAGCTGACATGTTGCTCATCTGTCAGGAGAAGGAGCATATTGTCACGGCAATGGAGACTGTCTATGAAGCAGTGAAAAAGGGAGAAATTTCTGAGGCCCGACTTGATGCCTCCATTCAACGCATTGCTAAGGCGAAACAGCGGTTTCTTCATCCCTATGCGCCTGTCGAGGCAAAAGCAGCTAAAATGGTTGTTGGAAGTCGCTCACATAAAACCATTGTCGAGAATATTCTTAAGACAAGCGAGCGTCGGAAGCTCAAAGCTCAAGCCAAACAGGTTTCGAAAATGTCCTGAGCTGAGGACGTCATTCCTTGGTCGCGGTGGGGGTCGCCATTAGACCATCCTCAGGTCAGGTTGATCCCGTGATGTCAAGAAGCATGTAGGGGAACCGGGAGGATTCATGGGTATTAAAAAAGGTGATATTATTGATGAACATAAGAGATTTCCAGAAAGTTGTGGCCTGGTAATCAAAGTCATGGGTGGAGGAGAAGGGTTTGAAAAGGTGGTGTGCTGCGATCATGAGTTGACCGATATCGATGTTGTCGATGATTTAGGAAAACGGAAAGGGCGGGTCATTGGCCAACTTGCTCCATCTATAATACTTGATGAAAAAAAACTCTTTCCTAATTCCTGTGGGTTACGAGTCATGGTCATGGATGGTGGCGCGGGCTTCAAGGAGATTCGCTGTTGTGGAAACTCCATTACGATTAAATCCATGCGGGAGCTAAAATTTGGACAAATGAGAAACGACCCACCCCCTCAAACTGGGCCGGCAGGTCATGCATAATAAATGAATTAAGATGATTCCTCTTTGTCATGACGGTCCGTGTGGCTCCTCGGTAGAGAATAAACATCTTGATAGGGATTGTGGGTAAATGGCTGAAGTTTCTCCTCAAATAAAAGCCTGGGTAGGTCGGATGAAATGGCTCGACCAGTGGGGCTATATCACTGCCGGGTTTAGCTTTCTTTTTTTGGGCATGCTGGTGTTTATCTATAGTTGGTTTGCCTTTACCAAAGAAGCACCACATGCCTTTCTCCCGGCTTCACTCACGCTCGTTAATGATTTATTACTCGTCATTATTTTACTGGAGCTTTTCCGCACGATCATTCGTTTTCTACAAACCGATGTGATTACCCTAGAACCGTTTCTCAATATAGGAATTATCGCCTCTGTTCGACGCATTTTAACGGCCGGTGCGGAATTAGCCCATTTATCTGATATCTCCCAAGAGTACTTTGAACGATATCTTATGGATATTGGGCTCAATGTCGTTGTGGTGCTCGTCCTTACGGTTGCGGCGTATCTTGTGCGGAAAGGGCAATCGGATTCCATTGGGGCGAGTATACTTCCAGCCAAGTCATAGGTTCCGGCTCTTCCCGCAGTAGTTCTCATCGAAGGGGTTTAGGGGGTATACCTTTCCTAATAGAATTTGGTACACTGACTTCCCCACGGTGGATAACTTGGTCTAATATTCTGTTCTGTTGTACAAAGGGAGGGGTCACGTGAGAAAGGACATTCACCCGGAGAACTATCGTCCGGTCGTCTTCCAAGATAAGTCGGCAAATTTTTCATTTCTAACTCGATCAACCGTCTCAACTGATCAAACGATTAAATGGGAAGATGGTAATACCTATCCCGTCTACAACCTCGAAATTAGCAGTGCTTCTCATCCATTTTATACGGGTACCATGAAGTTCGTGGACACGGCTGGACGTATTGAGAAATTTAAAAAGAAGTATGCAGGTAAAACCACAAAAGTGAAAAAAGAAAAGTCTGAGAAAAAATAATTTCATTTGGAATAGGTAATCCATTGGACTGCTCTCGGTCCTCTGGATTACCACTTTGCCTCACTCTTCCCATCTTCCTTCTTTCTATCTATCTCCTTTCATCATTCTTCATCTATATATAGGGTTCTCACATTTTAATTAATGTAAACAAAGTAACCATTAACTTTTAACTAGCAACAAAGTTGTCATTCTTCCCAAATAGTTGCCTGGAGAGCCATTTCTCGGTCTGCCTGTCAACTTCGATGACAAATTTACAGAGAGGCTCCCTGCTCGACCAAGACAGAAAAAAATAAAATGTTACCTAGATTCAACAAGATACGGAAATTGTTGGCCAAAAAATTTTGCGGGGAATCAGGTGGCATTCCAATTGCTCATATTCTCCCATAGAAAGAGAAACCAAAGGGAGGGAGGATGTTATGAATTGCCAACGGTGTAATGGACTCATGGTTGAGGACCATTGTTACGATTATCTGGAAGGCGGAAAGCCTTTCAATGTTCAGACCATGCGGTGTATTTGTTGTGGGAATATTGTTGATCCACTCATTATGCAGCACCGGCAGGCTTTAGAATTGGTTGAGGTAGAGAAATCTACTCCAGCCTGGGTCGAAGAGTTTTTCGAATCGTCTGCAGCCTAACCACTTCCCTCCTTCCAAAGGAGAAACGTGGAGTCGAGGTTCTGCCTGATTCACCTCAGGTAAGAATCATGGCCTGCTCTGGTTAATGGGTGAGCGTCCCAAAGGTGGCAAATAGTTCACCGCTCAGGTAGCGGGTTGCGCTCGGGTCGCTCCAACGTTTTCTTCGCAAAAAATCATTGAGAACAGGGCCTGTTCCGACACGGTGACGATTCGTTAATGAAACATTCATGCGATAGCGCTCAATTCCACGAGAAACTCTGCTCACGAAAATAACCGTTCCATCTTTTCGTACCTTCTCAACAATCCCGACATGTGTCCAGCGATCATTTACCTTGCCATCGTTATTAGCATCGTACGTATTGTGGAAAAAGACCAAGTCGCCTGGCTGTGTCGTGGGTCCTTGGTGAAAGCGCCCATGCTCTTTGACATAATGGCGAATTCGTCTGACACCGTTATCCCCTGGTTTATGCCCAGTCGTATTCATCAGATTGATACCTTGGGAAAAATACACAGCTGAGGCGAGACCGGAACAATCATAACGAAATCGTTTTCCTTTGGACTGAATACGGGAAGCCCCAATAAAACGTAGGGCTGTCTGTGCCAGTTCATCTTGCATGTGTGTGGCCGATTTCATTCGGCAACAGGATAGGCTTTTTGGTAAATGAGGAAGGCTCATTAATTTGGTAGAGTGGTTGTCTTTATGCCTATTCACTTCAGAGGATGAACAAGAGCTAAATTGAGCCGTAAGAAAAGTAAGTCCCACGAGGATCAGGATATTCTTTTTCAGGGTTGAGGCTTGTTTCTTAAAAAACGACATAGAATGGGTTCTCTAGAATCGAAAAAAATGTCGACTACTGTTTAGTATACAAAAAAATAAAAATTGCGTGATTCAAAAAATTTCTTAATTTTACAAATACATAGCAGAACATGTTACCTCTGGTGCCATTTGTGCCGATCCTCCTTCTTACGGACCGGTGCCCGAACATTTTCTGAATACTTCCTTATCAAAAAATTCTTAGCAGGGTGATGGTGGAGTTATGAAGTTAGGTGAGTTACTGGTTTCTCTCTCTACACTTGCCACCTTGTGGTGGGTTATGGCATCATCTCGCTTTCTTGTACAGAGGGCGTCGTATCTCTGATGGCACAACTACTTGAATATGTAGGGTATGTTCATATTTTTCTGGGCCCCTACCGGGGAAATCCCATATCTTTGTATTTACGCCAAGATGGAGAGCAATGCACAATTTCTCCAAAAGTCTACCCATGGAATGAGATCATTGGTGAGGGAGAGACTCCCAGTAAGGCAGCGGCCAACTTTATTGTCAAGTGGAAAGACCGTGGATTACCTGATGACGTGTATTCCGGGCCGACCTGGGATGGAATTAAACCAGAAAAGCCACCGCCACCGCCCAAACCTGCTGCGCCCCTCAAACCAGCTGCTGCAACTGGTTCCACGCCCCCAGCGGGAGCGGCAAAACCGGCCTCTCCAAGCCCAGCTCAAGCGGCTAGTGGAGCAGGTGGAGCCGCGTCTGCACCGACTAATCCTCCAGTCAAAGAGGCCGCAAAGACTCCTGTTACCCAGGGACTAACTTCGAATGTGCCCAGTTCCAACCCTACTCCCCCATCTGAATCGAAGCCAGTATCGGTGCCCGCTACTCCTGCGGATTCTTCTGGGGATACCCAAGCTTCTGAGTCGGCAACCGCCTCCAATCCTTCTTCAACCCCTTCTCCTACTTCTTCACCACCGACACCACCGTCTATACCCCCTTCGAAAGAACCGCAGTCCTCATAGATTGGGATAAAGAAAAAAGTCAGGCCGGTGCTTTACTGTCGGTAGGTGGATGCTGCCTTCAAAAAGGCTTTGAAGAGTCGACGTGCCATCAAATCCTGTTTATAGAGAAACTCGGGGTGCCACTGGACACCAAGGAGAAAGGGGTGGTGAGGGGATTCGATCGCTTCGATAACACCATCGGGGGACATGGCACTGATCTTTAAAGAGGGGGCAACGACTTTGACTGATTGATGGTGAGAACTATTCACGCGAATCTTGGGCTGCCGGAAGATGGTTCTCAAGAGGCTACGGGGCCTCACGTCTATGGAATGAGCCATCCTGGTGGCTTTCGTGGTTTGAAGGTGTTGGCGACTTTTTGGGATTTGAGACAGAATGTCTTGATAGAGATTTCCCCCAAGTGCGACATTCAACGATTGCATACCACCACAAATGCCAAGGGTTGGGAGAGAGGTTTGGGCCACTTGGCGGGCCATTTCAAGTTCGAAGTCTGCACGTGCCTGACTCATCACCTTGAAGGGATACTGTTTTCGTTCTCTATAGAGTTTGGGAGCCAGGTCCGATCCACTCCCTGTCAGGACCAGGCCATCCAGTCCTTTCAAAAGTTGACGGCAAACGGTTGGGTCGGAAACAAGTGGGAGAATAACGGGCGTCCCGCCTAAATCTTGGATAGATTCAAGATAGCGGGCTCGTAGGAAATAGGTTGCTTCGCGACCACCCATATCTTGGCGGTCGCCAGGATTGTAGTCAGGACTGACACCAATTAGTGGCTTCATCCCCATGGTTTCGTCACGCGGATGGACATGACATCAAGTATACCAGAGGGATATTATTCGTCTTCAGCAACACCGAGAAACCGAACCGCCTTGTTCCCTTTTAAATGATCTGGGGTGATCAGGTAGGTGCCATACAAGGATGTTGTCCAAATTTTCTGAGCTGGCTGATCATCCAACCCTGAAAAAAGGTAGGCCAGTCCTCCAACGAGTCCTCCACCGATCGCAAATCCCAATTTGGCTGGGAAGTATATCAATGAGAGGAGACCGCTACCGACTCCTAATCCTGCTTCTGAGGCTGTACTTCCTTCCTCCTGATATTCAGGCTCCTGGGCAAAACCCATTGGCGCGGCGAGAAGGCTCAGAAAGGCTACGATCATGAGGATGGAGAGTAATTTGCCACTCACGGTTTGATTCACCATTCAGTATCCTCCTTACAAGAGAAACAACCAGGAAATAAGTACACCTGCGTCTCAGGTAGGTAACAAGACTCCTTAACAATGGAAATACGAAGCGGATAATTTTTCTCGAGGCTGTCATGCCTAACGGTGGAAAATGACAACAGCCTATCAATGTATATAGCAAATTAAGTGCCCCATTGAAACCCTCTTTTCATCTGAAAAGGGGAACCTCAATAGTTAGAACTGTCTGATTTCTCATACGGGAATATCCAATTCAATGACAATTTGTTCTTGGATTTGAGAGATGCTTTCTAACACCACCGAATCAAGTTCTGCCACCCAGGCATCTCCCGAAATGGATTGATTCTGCTGAGTGATCCCCTGTTCGATCGCCAGGTTCAGTTTATAGGAAGAGAGAATTTGAACAAGGAGATCTTGTCCCCGGCCTGAGAGGTCCTCAACATCCTCAGGTGGTAGAGTTTGTAATAGTTGAGTGAGCCAGGAATCAAACTTCATGAGGGCACGAAGCCGAGTAAGTTGTTCGTCGAGAATATTCACGGTAATTTGAACGCCACTTTTCCAACTTCGCTTTTTCACGTTAAAGGTACAGTTTTGACTTGGAGGGTCCCCCTCTTGAGGGTCGGGTCCATAAAAGAGGGTAATGCGGTATTGTGGTACCTGGGGTGTGGTGGGGTGCTCACGGTCCTGATTGTTCATCGAGCGCATTCTACCACGGTTGCATCGTTTGACGCGTTAAGGTTTGACCGTTATGATATTTTCTGAAAAACCAGGAAAGATTGATCATATGACAGACCAGAATCCACGCATCGAGGAAATCCAACAAGCACTCCAAGATAATCCCGAATTGGATGGATGGCTCTTTTATGACTTTCGGGGCAGTGATCCCTTAGCCTATCGACTTCTTCATCTGGATCCCTTACGACATGTCACCCGACGGTGGTACTACTGGGTTCCTTCGAAAGGTACTCCGATAAAGATTGTCCATCGTATCGAACCGCATCAACTGGATTCCTTACCCGGGGTCACCTTGCTTTACGTCTCGTGGAAAGAACAGCAATCTCATCTTGCCAATATCCTCAAGCAGCATCTATGCATTGCCATGCAATATTCTCCAATGAATGCCATCCCCTATATTTCCCGGGTGGATGCAGGCACAATTGATCTCATTCGAAGTTTTGGGGCAACGGTTCTTTCTTCTGCGGATCTGGTGCAGCGGTTTGAAGCACGGTGGAGTTATCAACACCTGCTTTCTCATCAGACAGCCGCTGGACACCTTCGAGCAATTGTTGATGAGACCTTTGCCTATATCGGTGCTCAGGTCCGTCAAGAGAAATCTCTTACGGAATTTGATGTCCAACAGTTTATTCTCCAGGGTATGAAATACCGCGATATGGTGACCTCAAGTCCACCGATCGTGGCGGTCAATGCTCATAGTGCAGATCCTCACTATAGTCCAGAGTCGAATGGCTCTTCCCTAATCTCTCCAGGAGACTTTGTTCTTATCGATCTTTGGGCTAAGCAACAGGAAGCGGAGAGTATGTATGCCGATATCACGTGGACGGCCTATGTAGGAGACGTCGTTCCCGAACGTCATCAAGCGATCTTTACACTTGTGAAAGAGGCCAGAGATGCGGCAGTGTCCTTTATCCAACAATCGGTGCAGGAGGGATATTTCCCCTATGGGTGGGAAGTGGATCAACAATGTCGATCGGTCATTCAAGCAGGTGGGTTTGGAGAACAATTTCTTCACAGGACAGGTCATTCAATTGGAGAAGAAGTCCATGGAAATGGGGCCAATATTGATAATCTAGAAACACAGGATACCCGTCGGCTTATCCCCCATACCTGTTTTTCAATCGAGCCAGGAATTTATCTAGAAGGAGAATTTGGAGTTCGATCGGAGCTTGATGTCTTTGTCAACGATCACGAAGCCATTGTCTATGGACAACCGGTTCAGACTGCTATTGTTCCCATTCTCAATCGCTCTGCCTGAAACTTCACCTCAGGATCTTCCCCTGCAACCTAACATGGCGACTCCCTCACTGGAATCCGTTGCTCGTTGGCCCAACTTGACAGTGATGATTCGCACCAGATACAGTTTATGCCTGTCCTGTCAGGGGTTTGCCCTTGTCTAAGGAGGAGAAGGGGAATCCTGAGGATGCGATCGCATGAACGAAATTTAATGATGGGCTCATCTCAGATTTAGAGGAGAGTTGCTATGTTCGGTACTATGGGAATAACCGAATTGGTTCTCATTTTGGTCATTGTGATGATAATTTTTGGGGCTGGCAAGTTGCCCCAAATAGGCGAAGGGATGGGAAAGGCCCTCAAAGGATTTAAAAAAGAGGTGCATGAAATACCACCCCCAGTTGAAGAAGAAGTGCCCCAAAATACTGAAGCCCAGCCACAAGCCGTTCAGCAAGCCGCAGAGGCGAGCCCTCAGCCACCCGCGGCTCCTCCGGATCCCAACCTGAATGCCGGCACGACAGCCGCTCCTAGTAATGTGCCCTATACCATGGGACCAGAACGGACTCCTGGCACCACAGCCGCTATGATGTATTCAGCTGGACCTCAAGCCTACGAACCTCCGGCTCCCAAGGCGCCAACTCAAAGTGCCGCACCGTTACAGTCTGCACAAGGTGCCTCGGCCAACCAATATGCTCCACCGCCCAGTATGGAAGATCGCATGGCGGCTCCGGCGCCAACGGCCAAAGCGGCCTATCCTGCACTTCCGGCACAAGCCAAAGCCAAACCCGGAGTGAAACGTCCTTCTGCCGTGGTCAATAAAGCCGCGGTGGCTCGAGTCCAAGAAAAGCAAAAAGCCATGAAGGAAGCGGCCGCAAAAAAACCTGTCTCCCCTCAAGATATGCAAGGGCTGGGAGAGGGCCTTGGGGATATGTTGCGTACGGTTCGTCAAGCCACTTCCGAAATCAAGGGAGCCATTGAACCAGAAGTCCGCAATTTGCGAGCAGAGATGGACTCGGCCCAAAAAGAAATCGAACAATCCATCGAAGTCGCAAAGCAAGGACCTGCCGTTCAAGAGGATCACCAACAATCCTCCTAAATGGAATGGGGAACGCTGGACCGTCAGATAGGTGGTTCCTGATGCGTTCGGCTATGTGGATTCTTTTCCTCTTGTTGTTCTCACTGTTTGGCTGTTACCCCCAGACCCCTCCCAACTCACCAGAAACTGTCGTCTCTCTTCTTAGTACTCTTGTGCATAGTCCTGATGTCGAAACGAGAAGGACTGCGGTGATGGCACTCGGGAAAATTGGGCATCCTCTCTCTGCCCCAGCCTTATTAAGCGGGTTACAAGATACGGATGTTCAAGTGAGACAATATAGTGCCTGGGGACTGGGAGAATTGGGAGAACAGGTCTCTGATCGTTTAGAAGGACCATTGGTGAATCTATTACGTGACCCCTCAGAGCGAGTTCAGCAAGCCGCAGCCTTGGCCCTGGGTGAAATAGGCATTGATAAGACGGATCAGGCTCTTGTTGAGCAACTCACTCATCTCCTTCAAACAGGTGAGGTGTATGAGCGGCGTATGGCGGCGCAGGCTCTTCGAAATCTTGAGATCACGGCCGCCCGTTCTACCTTGATTAAATCGCTTGAAGATCCTGACCCTGTCGTGCGGCAAGGAGCGGTCTCGGCTCTTGGCGAACTCGGAAATCCGAATATCCTTTCGAATTTTCGTCAACTCTTACAACAGGACCTTGATCAAGGTGTGCGTGGGGAAGCTGCTTATCGCTTGGGTAAGTTAGGTGAGGCGGCGGAATCGACCTTCTTGCGAGACCGAGCTCGTGAGGATTCCTCACAGTTTGTTCGGCTGTGGGCTGCTTGGGCTTTGGAGATGGTTAGATCCCCAGGCGACTCCGAGTAAGTGCATCGACTAATTCCTGGACTCGCCCTCGGGCTTTGTCATCAATATCCGTAAATTGAATCCCCATTCCTGGAAAGAGCAGGTGGCGTTCGACTTTTCCCCGAACCCAGGCCACGCGTCCCTTCGCCTGCATGCGTTCGGTGGGACGATCGGGGAGAGAAAAGTCAACTGTAATTTCGCTGCCGGGAGGAAGTGGAGCGCTGCTTTCAATAAATAGCCCTCCCCCGCCGACGCCGCCGGTTAAGCTCTCAAATTGTTTTCCTTCTTGTGTCGTGTACTGTACCTTGATCGCGAGGGGGGCGCGAGGAAAAGATCGGGCGTTTTCGAAGAGTCCTTCCTCACTCGAGGACTTCACGAAACTAATAAGGGAACCCCAAGAAATTGTTCCCAGAAATTCACCAGACGGACTTAACACCGTAATGTTTTCCCGGTCACAATCAATATCCAGCTCTTTCCCTTGATGTCCCTCGGTCGCAATAACCGTTAATCGCATGAGACTCCCTTATAGGATCAATGGTCTGGACCGCTGTTACTCGGGTGCCGAACGTGGTTCCGAATGAGCCTTGATGAGTCCAAGAATCCAGGTACGGGTATCTTGAGGAAGCTCCGTAAATCGAACTCCCATCCCAGGGGAAAAGGTATATTGATCCGCTTTGGGGCAGACCCATGCCACTTCTCCTTTAGCGGCGAACCAAGTTTGAGGTTGAGATGGGAGAGAAAGCTCCATTGTGACTTTTGTCCCTGAAGAGAGTGGAGAGATACTTTCAATAAAGAGTCCACCGATGCCAATACCCCCAGCCACACTCTCAAACCGGTTTCCTTCAAGGGTTCGATAGCGGATGTTGAGCGAAAGGGTGACTCTCGGGTGAGAGCGATGGTCGGTAGGTTCAACAGGTTTATGGGTGTTGAGAACCTGGTTGATAATAAATTCCCAGGGAAGAGTTCCAAGATCCTCTCCTCCTGGCCCAAACAGGGTAAGCGTTTCACGATCACTATCAACTTCTAAGGATTTTCCCAAATGGGATTTGGTGGCAATGATAGGTAACCGCATGGAGGGGTCCTTTATTCATATAACCTCGCTTCTCTAAGTATAGCCAACAATTGAAGTTTGTCGACTCTATCTCAGGTCGTGAGGCGGCCCTATGTGGCGAGATTGAAGAAAGGTTGGAAGGTGGTAAGGTATTGAAATCTAAAGAATTAGGCGCTTTTAACGTCTTTGGTTTGATCAAAGAGTCGGATGGGTTCGCTCTTACCCTGGATAACTTCTTCGGTGATAACCACTTCCTTGATTTGTTTCTGGGAGGGGATATCGTACATCACTTCTAGCATGGTTTCTTCTAAGATGGCTCGGAGACCTCGGGCGCCGGTTTTTTGGGTATAGGCTTTCCGAGCGATGGCAGCAATGGCAGGGTCCGTAAAGCGTAGTTTCACCTTTTCAAACGACATCAGTTTTTCATACTGTTTGGTGAGCGCATTTTTGGGTTCTGTCAAAATACGAATGAGGGCTCGTTCATTCAATTCCTCAAGGGTTGCGACGACAGGTAAACGACCAATAAATTCGGGGATCAACCCATACTTCAGAAGATCCTCAGGTTGAACTTTCAAAAGCAGTTCACCGAGATGTGACCCTTGTCGGTTCCGAATTTCCGCCCCAAACCCCATGGATTTTTTGTTTAGACGTTGTTCAATGATGTCGCCCAGGCCGACGAATGCCCCGCCACAAATAAATAAAATATTCCCGGTGTTGACTTGTATAAATTCTTGGTGCGGGTGTTTCCGTCCACCTTGTGGGGGAACATTGGCAATGGTGCCTTCGATGAGTTTCAGTAAGGCTTGCTGGACACCTTCACCTGAGACATCTCGGGTAATGGAGGGGCTATCACTTTTCCGACTAATCTTATCGATTTCGTCTATGTAGACAATACCTCGTTCGGCACGCTCAACATCATAATCTGCCGCTTGTAGAAGCTTGAGGATAATATTCTCGACATCTTCTCCGACATATCCGGCTTCAGTCAGCGTCGTCGCGTCGGCAAGAGTAAAGGGGACATCTAAAAACTTTGCCAATGTTTGGGCAAGCAGTGTTTTGCCGGTTCCCGTGGGACCAATGACAACAATATTCCCTTTTTGCAGTTCAATATCATCTACATCATGGGAAGCAATTCGCTTATAATGATTATGAACGGCGACCGAGAGAATTTTTTTTGCCCGTTCTTGCCCTACAATGTATTGATCGAGGTGATGCTTGATTTCAGCCGGTTTTCTGAGTTTAGAAGAAATTTCCTCTTTGGCTTCTTCCCAATCCTCGGCAATTATATCATTACAGAGGTTCACACATTCATCACAGATATAGACCGTAGGGCCGGCAATAAGCTTTCGTACCTCATCTCGGCTTTTTCCACAAAACGAGCATCGGAGATTTCGGTCTGTTTTTTCCTGTTTCGGCATTGCCTTCCCCTATTTCTTAATGGCCTATGTTGTTGACTTGGGGGTTGAGTCTTTCGTGAGATCCCCAAGATCCTGTGGGGGGCGACTAATGACCTCATCAATGAGGCCATATTCCTTGGCTTCATCTCCCGACATAAAATAGTCGCGTTCCGTGTCCTGTTCAATACGTTCAAGGGGTTGGTTACAGTGATGGGCCATGATTTCATTCAGCCGCTGGCGAATTTTCAAGATTTCTTTGGCATGGATGTCTATTTCCGTGGCTTGCCCCGAAAATCCCCCCATCGGTTGATGAATCATGACTCGGGCATTGGGTAACGCATACCGCTTCCCTTTGGTCCCGGCCGTTAGAAGAAATGCACCCATACTGGCGGCCTGCCCTAAGCAAATTGTGGTAATAGGTGGTTTCACGTATTGCATCGTATCATAAATCCCAAGTCCGGCCGTGACACTGCCACCTGGGGAGTTGATATACAAATTAATGTCTTTTTCAGGATCCTCAGCCTCTAAAAACAGCAATTGCGCGATGATCAAATTTGCAAAGACATCATCAATGGGGGCCCCGAGGAAGATGATGCGATCTTTGAGGAGGCGGGAGTAAATGTCATAGGCGCGTTCGCCACGATTGGTGGTTTCAATGACCATTGGTACGAGCATGAAGGCGTTTCCTTTCTCTAACAGTCTATTGCTGGCCCCAATCTTAGCATAAGAAATCCAAGGGGTCGTAGAAAATTCTGGAACGGCATCACGCCAAGCTGGGGGAGTCAATTTCGGAGAATTGGTCTCTTACCCTTGAATCATGGCATGACGATAGACGAAATCCACGGCTTTTTCGGCTAGTATTCGTCCTTTTAATTCTTCCCTCGACTCCTCGCCACCAGCCAAAATGAGTTTTTGGAGTTCTTCAATGGAAATTTTTATTTCTTTCGACAACTGTTCGAGTTCAGCCTGGATATCTTCTTCTTCAACCTGAATAGATTCACGAGTCGCAATCGCTTCAAGAATAAGCCCCAATTTTACGCGCCTGGTTGCTTCGGGAAGGTGTTCATCCCGCAGCCGTTTGATTTCTTCTTGTTGTTGCTTGGGATCGGGTGGTTCTTGAGATTGCCCCTGCTTACGTTGTTGCTGGGCCTGTACGCTACGAATGGTTGAGCTTAATTCTCGTTCAATGAGGGTATCGGGAATGTCAAAGTGATGTGTTTCTTCTAACCGTTTCAGAATGAAACTCTTATATTGGGCTTCTTTATCTTTGGCAAGAGATTTTTCCATTTCCTCGCGAAGTTTATCCTTTAATTCCTGGAGAGAGGAATAATGCCCACAGTCCTTGGCAAATTCATCATCGAGATCGGGAAGTTTCTTTTCTTTGACCCCGACCACCTTGATCTGGAACTCCACCGTTTTCCCGGCTAGTCGATCATCGGGGTGGGAATTAGGATAGGGTTGAGAAAGATTGAACGAGTCACCCTGTTTTTTCCCTTGTAGGGGTTCCTCGATATCCAGGCCTAAGACCTGTGTGATTGACCCCATGGTGTGTTGGTGCCCTTCCTTGTTGGTGCCGTCCAACGGGGTATTGTCGAGAGATCCTTGGATGTCGACAATGGCCAGGTCTCCTTCGGAAAGAGTTTTGTCTGCCGGTGCAGGGTGAAGCTGAGCTTGTCGTTCACGAAGCGTTTCGACAGCCTGATCGACCATATCATCTGAGATAGTGCGGGTGTCTGGTTTGAGTGCAATCGGATTGGGTGGCTTATAATCTCGTAATTCAATTGTCGGCTTAATCTCAACCGTAGCCGTAAAGGAAAAGGGGGAATGTTGTTTGATTTTGATTCGTTCTACCGGTGGCATCTCCACAAGGATGGGAACGATACCTGCCTGTCGTACCGCACGGTCATAATAATCAGGAACGAGACTACGGACCACATCCTCCTCGATAGATTTCGCATAGCGTTTTTCTAACAGCGCAATCGGAGCTTTCCCTGGACGAAATCCGGGAACTCGCACTTGCCGATTGAGTTCGGCATAGGCTTGTGTAAATTTCCGGTTTACATCCTCTTCTGGGATTTCGATTTTGAGGGCCCGTTTCATAGGACCGAGTTCTGTCACTTCAAGTTTCATGACCGTATCCTTTTTCTGAAATCTCTAGAGGCCCCTGGGCCAGACTCGTCTGAATTTTCCACGATGATGAGAGTGGTGCGAGAGGGGGGACTCGAACCCCCACGGTTTCCCACAAGATCCTAAGTCTTGCGCGTCTGCCAGTTCCGCCACTCTCGCGCCGAGCTTGCGAAAATTTAGAGGCCTACTCCGTGGGTTCGTGGTACCCAATCCACTATCATTTTATTACTTTTACAGGGGGTTCTGGGATACTGTCAACCCAACCTAGAGAGGGTAGCGATTGACCCGAATAACTTCGTGGATGCCCCTCAAAGGGGTGAAAACCTGTAGAAGAAGCCCCCTAGCGGAAAATCTGAAGGATCGGTATGATGCAGGAAGGTCCTTCTCGAAAATGTGATAGACGAGGGGGCTGCCACATCGAGGAATTTTTTTGATTGTGTCCCAATTTCACGAATAGAGAGGTGCCCAATGAAAAAATTATTTTGGTTGGGTATGGTTGCCTGGCTTATCTTCTTCTTCAGTAGCCCCCTTTCAGCCTATCGGGAGATATTTACTGAAGAACAACGGGAAAAACTCAGAAATATCAAAATCGTGTTGGTTCAGGTAATCGCTTTAACGGAAGAGGGAGCCGCTGAGTCTGGTCCGATTCAGGATCTGGTGGTCAGGCGAATGGAGGGATTAGGTTATTCAGTCGTGACGGATTCGAGTCAACCACATGACGTTGTGTTTCGGGTGAAGTGTGAGGAGCGCAAAACATGGGAAGGTACCACCACGCAGGGTGGGGATGCGGACCTTCCCGATGCCCCTTCACGATTGTGGAAAGGCCCGGCCTGCCAGTTGAATTACGTATTAAGCGGGATGAAAATAAAATGGCAGAAAGAGGTTCGGACGGATTTTGAGGATCCGGTGACGGCAGCGGTTGCTGCTGGTGCAGAAAAGTCTGGCCCCTATGCCCTTTCCGAACTACGGAAAGTCTTGGGGCAGTATGATTTCCCCATTTTTCTTACAGCCGAGTGGGGACAAGGCGAGCGACTCGTAAAATTATTAGATGACCGCCAACTCAAACAAATGCAAAAACTGCGGATCATCTCCGTCTTAGGTGAGATGCAGTCCGACCAAGCGCTTCAACGACTCCAACAAGCTTTGAAGAATAAAGATTTGGCCAAAGAGGCGGCTGTGGCCATCGGCAATATTGGGAGTGAAGGTATACCGCTTCTTATTGAATTACTGAATCATGCAAAGGATCCGGAGCTTCAAGCTGCAGCGGCCAAGGGATTAGGCCAGGTCGGTGGGCTGGCTGGTGATCCCAGAATAGTTCCTCCACTATTGGCCATGCTTGATCCACCAGGTGGAATTGATATGAAGGTCCAAACTGAAGTCGTCTGGGCACTCGGGAAAATGCCGGATAAAGCCTCGATTGCACCTCTGAATGCGCTATTTTCCAAAGTCTTAAAAATTCGGGATCCAGCCAATCGTCAATTACAGGAACTGAAGGAAGCCCTCAATTGGTCTATCAAACAAGTGGATACCAGCGGCCACATTAGTTGACATTGTCTTGAATGGAATTCCTGGTCCGCTGCCTCTCCATACCAGACCCAGGAATGGAGAGGTATCCCGATCCTGCTGAGGTAGGAGTAGCAAATGTCGGAAGACCCATTGCTTGCTGGGTTTTTAGCTGCGTGCTATTATGCCGTCTCGCTTCGGCAAGTGTGCGGAGAGGTGCGAGAGTGGCCGATTCGGCGTGCTTGGAAAGCACGTGTACCAGCAATGGTACCGTGGGTTCGAATCCCACCCTCTCCGCCATATCACAACGGTGCCATGACTTCGCCCTAATCCCATGAAATAGGGTTTATTCTGGGGAACCTGCTACGGAATGAATAGGGTGGAGTCTGGAATGAAATAAATCTGTTCACATGACCTGCGGTGTGCGCCCATGGCGTCGCAAAGGCTAACAGAAGTAGAGAAAGGGGCTGGGCCCTGTGCAACAAAATCTTGTGAACCCCGCCAGGTCCGGAAGGAAGCAACGGTAAGCAGGCTCGTTTTGTGTGCCGCAGGTTTACCTGGCCCCGCTTTTCACAGTCTCATCTTAGAGTAGGTTTGGGATGAGAAGACGGAAAAGACGAACGTTGAGTCATCTCACATCTCTTACGATCAAGAACCCCTGATGGACTATCAAGTATCCGCACGAAAATATCGACCGGGCACCTTTGATGATGTCATTGGACAAGAGCATGTGGTGCAAACGTTAATCAATGCGATTGCGTCTCAACGAGTCGCCCATGCGTTTCTGTTTTCAGGGTCACGTGGGGTAGGAAAGACGACCGTCGCTCGCATTGTGGCAAAAGCCCTGAATTGTGAAGAAGGTATGACGGGCACTCCCTGTAATACCTGCTCGATTTGTCAGGATATTACACAGGGGACCTCTGTTGATGTCATTGAAATAGACGGAGCGTCCAATACGAGCGTTGAGGATGTTCGAGAAGTTCGAGAAAACGTCAAGTTTGCACCGTTTCGAGGTCGGTATCGCGTCTATATCATCGATGAAGTCCATATGCTGTCGAATTCGGCCTTCAATGCCTTACTCAAAACGCTTGAAGAGCCGCCTGGACATGTCGTGTTTGTGTTTGCCACAACGGAAATACATAAGATCCCAGCCACCATCCTTTCGCGTTGCCAGCATTATAATTTTAGAAAAATTGCTCGATCTGAGATTATCCGACGTTTACAGCAGGTAGCGGGAGAGGAAGGCCTCGTACTGGAAGATCAGAGTTTGATAGCCATTGCCAAGGCAAGTGAAGGAAGTATGCGAGATGCCCTCAGTTTGCTCGATCAAGCTGTCGCATTTGGCGGCAAGACCATTCAACATGGGGATTTGGAAACCCTATTAGGGGCAGTACCTCAAGAGTTGGTGCAGGGCATGGTGGAAGCGCTCCTGACTCAAGATAGTGCCAAGGCTGTTCGAGTGATTGGCGATCTCCAGGATCAAGGACATGATCTTCGTGCCTTTTGTAGTGATTTAGTCGAAATGATTCGTAACTTGATGATCGTCATGGTCGTTCCCTCTCCTCACGATGTGAAAGATCTCCTCGAGTGTTCCGATGACGAACTCCAGCAAATGTCGGAATACCGTACCCAAGTTTCGCCTGATCAGATTCAAGCAGTATTTACAATTTTTTCACAAGCGGCAGATGGATTGCGGGTCAGTTCCCATCCACGGTTTTTATTGGAAATGGCTGCTGTTCGTGCCACGCGTGTATTTCAAAAAGAAGACCAACAACAATCAGATGAATTTGTAAGTCAATCACCTTCTCCAGCCAGGTTGGTTGGATCTCCCTCTGTTGCCTCGTCTCCTTCCAAGCCAACAGCTCAGCCAATGCGGGATGAGCTATCCAAGACATCTTTTTCGAAGAAGCCGGGTCCATCGGACGAAAGGTCTCTTCCATCGAAGACCCTCTCCAAACCCACAGGGAAATCCGCAGCTACCCGTTCGGCATTGACTGGAGATGAGACAAGCGAAACCCGACCAAGCCAGAATAAGGCTTCGGTTTCGACTTCTGAAGTTTCGGCTCAATCGAAGGCGAGTGGCCCTCGGCCCAAGCCTGCGACAGAAGTGGGTTCTGGAGCGTTGAGCTTGAACTGGGAAGAAATTATAGAGGCGGTAGCTGATTCCCATCCACGGATAGCACCCTTTCTGGAGCGAGGAGTTTTTGTCTCATTTGAAAATAGGATGGTCACCTTGGGATTTCCCAAAACCGAATTATCGGCTCGAAGCATGATCGAAAAAGAAGACAACCTTCGAGTCATCAGTGAAATTTGCCGCGAGCGACTGAAAGAGGCCGTGCGGGTTCGGGTGATCGAACTTCAGGCTGACCAGAATGTTGGGCCCAGTCCGGCTCAACGTCGAAAGGCTCAGGCCCAAGACAGCCGCGCTGCCCTATTGCAAGAAACCCAAGCCCACCCCTTTGTTCAAGAAGTCTTGCAAGTGTTTGGTGGAGAAGTGGTGGAAGTTCGTAAAGGAAGTCCGCAACAGGAGGGAACAGAATGACGAAAAACCCATTTGGCAATATGTCGAATATTATGAAGCAAGCCCAAGCCATGCAGGAGAAAATGGCGAGAGTACAGGAACAAGCGGCGACCAAAACTGTAGAGGCGACGGCCGGTGGCGGAATGGTGACCGTGGTGGTGAATGGGGCCATGGAAGTGATTTCAGTCAACATTGATCAGGAAGTGATACAAGAGTTGATAAAGACGGGGGAAAAAGAGGATTTACAGGTTCTCATCACTGCGGCGACCAATGAGGCGCTGCGGAAATCTCGAGACATGATGGCAGAAGAGATGAAAGGGGTGACGGGGGGATTACAGATTCCCGGTCTCATGTAAGAGACGGTTCACAAAAATTCACCAGCACCCCTATGAGTGTGACCCAAAAAAGTCTGTTAGCGAAACTGGTCAAAGAATTTGTTCGCCTGCCGGGGATAGGCCAGAAAACGGCCCAGCGACTTGCGTTTCATATTCTCAAAACCGAACGGGAAGATGCTCTTCGACTCGCTGAAGCTATTCAGATGGTCAAGGATCGATTATCTTTTTGTGATCGGTGTCGGAATATTGCCGAAGGCCCCTTGTGTGAATTTTGTGCTGATAGTTCTCGTGATCAAACGCAAATTCTGGTTGTTGAGGAACCCAGTACCCTCTATGCCATAGAGCGTGCTGCGGGGTATCGCGGGTTGTACCATGTCTTATTAGGGGCCTTGTCCCCACTCGATGGCATTGGACCTTCGGATATTCGGGCTCAGGAATTACTCGATCGGCTCCAAGATGGTGTGGTCCGCGAAGTGATTGTAGCTACCAATCCTACGATCGAGGGCGAGGCCACGGCCATTTATCTCACCCGGATGATTAAACCCACAGGCATTACGGTCTCGAGAATTGCCTATGGAATTCCAGTGGGGATGGATATTGAGTATGCCGACCAAGTGACATTATTGAAGTCCATTGAGGGAAGGCGGACTTTATGATGACACAATCTGGAATTGACCTCTACCACGCCAGGCTGATATATTCCTTTGGTTTAGGTAACTATGGCAACAAAACCAGTCAAAAAAAGAACAACCGCTCCCCCACCTACTTCAAAGCCTTCGGGTAAGTCTGTCTCCCGTAAAAAATCTTCATCATCTCGTAATGGAAAATTTGAATCCATTCGTCTTGATTTAGAACAACAACGCGAGGAGTTACTTGGAGAGGCTGCAGCCTTTCCACGGAAACCGGACTTGGGTGCCTTTCCGGACATGACCGACCAAGCATCCGTAGAAGTTGAGAAAAGTTTTGATATTCGGTTACGTGAACGTGAACAGAAATTAATTAAGAAAATTGATGAAGCCCTTGATCGTATGGGTAAGAATACCTATGGAATTTGCGAGGACTGTAAAGCGGATATACCCTTAGAACGGCTGAAGGCTCGTCCTGTGACCACCTTGTGTATTGAATGTAAAACGATTCAAGAAGAAGAGGAAAAAGCCAAAGCCAACAAAACTTAGCGACCCAGAGGGGTCGTCCTGCTGATGTCCTATTGTTGAAGAGCCTTCAATCGCTTTTCAGCAATGACGGCACGTTTCGCTTCTTCAAACAGCCCTTCCGCTAAAGCCAAGTAGGTTTCATATTCGGATATGGCCCGGCGGCGGTTGATGCCTTCATAGAGGGCGGCAAGATTATACCGTGCCAATGGGTAATTGGGGCGTAACCCCACGGCACGTTCTATCACCGCAATGGCTTCTTGCCGTTTCCCCAATTCTTTATACACCTGCCCCAAGTTGTTCAGGACTTCTGGACGATCCGGACGGATCTTCAGGGATTGCTGTAATGCTTGGCGTGCATCCGTTATTTTCCCCTGACGTTTTAGCGCTAATCCGAGTTTATGATGCGCTTCTGCCAGAATGTGTTGATTGGAGAATCCTTCCTGTATGGCTCCTTGATAGGCCGAGACAGCGATCTCATCGTGCCGTACTCCACAGTAGGCCAATAATGCTGTTTCACCACGTGCGAACTGTTGACGAGAGAGAAAGGGTTCCTTATCGAGAGAGCCGGGGCCTCTGGTCTGTTGTGAGGCTTGTTCTTCCTGGGGTTTTTTCCCAAGGCGCTCCAGAAAATCCTTTCGATAAGGGCTGAGTAATTCGACGTATGGGTCGATCGAGAGGGAGACCGATAAGAGTTTGGCGGAATCGATAGGGCCCGTGACAAGATACTGAGTCGTACTCTTTTCATCTCCCGTCATGTACAGAGTCGTCGTTAATGGGGTCTTCGGTCCTTCGAGGTTGCTGATGTCTCGGAAAAACTCCACTCGTGGCGGAAGTTGAGAGAGGGTTTTTTTCAAAATCGGATAGGGAGTCAGTGAAAGTCCATCAGGAAATCCAAGATGAAAGCCAACGAGGTTTCTTTCGGGATCAAAAAAGTAGGACTCAAGGCTGTGCGAAAGATCGCGTCTTCCCTTTTTGGAAATTTCCGTACCGATTCCCCAATCCATTTGTCGGCCCTGAAACGCATGAGGGCTGGGAAAGAGGTCTTGTTGTGTATCACACAGTTTTCCATGTGGAAGAAGTGTGAGATCAGAATCAGATGGAGGGAGCGCCCGTTTTTGGGGAGGCGTAGAGCAGCCATGTAGGAAGAGCATGAACACAAGAAACGCAAAGGCAAACGGCGAGGAGAACCGTCCTGCCCGATGGCGGGAGAAAAGACCCATCGTCTTGAGTGAGACCCTATCAGGCTAAAGCAAAGGTAAGGCTGAGCCAAGGGAGGAAGAGATCCTGCCAATAGCGTGAGATATGCTGCGCTTCCTCTACTCTGCTCGTTGGCCTAAGGTTGTACGTTCTGAGTCTAACTGGTCGTCTTCGCGAGTATACCCAAATAGGCCGGGTGATTTCGAGGCTAGAGTTCGTGCTGGTCGATTAAATCCATAATCGACTCCGACGCCTACTGGGTGGAGCACAAACCCAACCCACCGTAACGGGTGATCATCGGCTGGTGAAGCTGAATTGGGATCAGAGTAGACAAGGGCGGTGGCATCCAAGGATGAATACACCGTCCGAGGCTGATCGCTTTGCTGCTCATGTAATCCCATACACCCAGTCAATAACAGCATAAACGAGGCTACGAAGCTAACCAAGAATCGAGTTGAGCACATGAACCACCTCATCGGAATCCAACAAACAATGGGTAAAAGAGATACTGAAAAAGTCTACCCCAAAGTCCTCATTCTGTCTAGAAATGGGATTTGAGAGGTGCTGCAACTCATTTATTCCATTGCTGTTTTTCCGATACTGGTGGGCGATACTGGTATCGAACCAGTGGCCTCTTCCGTGTGAGGGAAGCGCTCTCCCACTGAGCTAATCGCCCACGGAGGCGAGTCTATCATAGGGTTTTTTTTGCCGTCAATGAAACGAAGGGTTCCCAGGTGTGTCCAGGTGGAACTGTCCCGGTCTCTTGGGAGAAGAGAGCCGTCAATACGTGTGTGAAGACTGCAAAGAGATTCGTACGGCCTATTTATCGAACCGCTCATGATTCCTTGGTCTGTTCCTTGACATCTAGAAAAATGCCCTTCTACAATGTTTTATCTCGTTGGACTCCTTCCTTGTCCTTCACATCAATGGAATAATGAACCTATGAGAGACGATGTGGTCATTGTCGGAGGCGGTCTTGCCGGCTCTGAAGCCGCCTGGCAGGCAGCGACACGTGGCGCACGAGTCACGTTGTACGAAATGCGCCCAAAAGAGGGAACGCCTGCTCATAAGACGGGTGAACTGGCTGAGTTGGTCTGTTCAAATTCTTTAGGGTCTTCGAACATTGGGAATGCGCCAGGCATCTTAAAAGAAGAAATGAGAAAGCTGAATTCACTCATTATTCGTGTGGCCGATGAGGTGAGTGTGCCAGCAGGTTCAGCTTTGGCGGTTGATCGTACCTTGTTTTCTCAACGGATCACACAAACATTAGAAGCTCATGAGAATATTCGCATTATTCGCGAAGAAGTGAAGGACATTCCTCCGGATTGTCTCTGTATTATTGCCTCGGGGCCTTTAACGTCCGATGCCTTAGCCAAAGCGGTGCAGCAATGTACCCATTCGGACAGTTTATATTTTTTCGATGCGATCTCACCTATTATTGACGCCGATTCCATCAATATGGATGTGGTCTTTGCCGCGTCACGTTATGGCAAGGGAGGAGATGACTATTTAAATTGCCCGATGGATCAAGAAACCTATGAAGCGTTTTATCAGGCGTTGATTTCAGCCGAGAAAGTTCAGCCCAAGGAGTTCGAAAACATACCGTATTTTGAAGGATGTATTCCGATCGAAGTGATGGCGACGCGTGGCAGCCAAACCATGCTTTTTGGACCTTTAAAACCTGTTGGCTTAGTGAATCCAAAAACTGATGTGCGTCCCCATGCGGTTGTGCAGTTACGGGCAGAAAATCAATATCGATCGAGTTTCAATATGGTCGGCTTTCAAACCAAACTGACCTATCCCGAGCAACGTCGAGTGTTTCGGATGATTCCAGGATTAGAACAGGCAGAGTTTTTGCGATTGGGAAGCGTGCATCGCAATACGTTTATTAATTCGCCGAAACTTTTAAAAAATACCTTGCAGCTTCGAGCGCGTGGGACTACGTTTCTAGCTGGACAGTTAACGGGGGTCGAGGGGTATACGGAATCAGCTGCGATGGGTGGAATTGCTGGGATCAATGCGGCTCGAGCGTTAGGAGGATTGCCCCTGATCACACCTCCACCGGAAACCGCACATGGGAGTCTTATTCACTATCTTACGACAAGTGACTCGAAACATTTTCAGCCGACGAATACGAATTTCGGACTTTTTCCTCCCCTCCCCAAAAAAATTCGGGACAAGGAACAAAAGCGTCAGATGATCGGTCAACGAGCTTTGGAGGGTTTGGAAGCGTGGAAGACGCAATTCGAGCTTTCATGACCTTTCTCCACATTGAACAAGGCGCTTCCCCCGAAACGATACGGGCGTACCAATCGGATCTCCAACAGTTTCATGTCTTTGCGAAGTCGCAATTTTCAGATTCCCGCAAGAGGGGAATTCCCCCGCCACAGGTGAATGCCAATCTGGTCCGTGCCTACTTAGGGTGGCTTGATCGCCGGGGAGAAAAGAAGTCCTCTTTGGCACGAAAACTTGCCTCGCTTCGAAGCCTCTTTCGTTTTTTAGTCCGTCGTCAGGGATTGAAACACGATCCTCTGGAGGGAATACGTACGCCGAAACAGGCTCGTATCCTTCCCCGGGTTCTTACCAAGGATGATGCGAATGCGTTGATGGAGTTTCCCGAAGGTGACTCCCTTCAGGCGTTGCGCGATCGGGCTATTTTAGAAACCCTGTACTCGACCGGGGCTCGTGTGAGTGAATTGGTTGGGATGAATGAACAGGACCTGCTGGTCCAAGAAGGGCTGGTCCATCTTCGAGGGAAAGGGCGAAAGCCACGTCTGGTCCCAATAGGAGATATTGCCCTCCAGGCCATTCGAGCGTATACCCAATCCAAACCCAAACGTATCTTGCACCAGGTTGGGCCAGAGGATCAGGCCCAGGCCATTTTCCAAAATTACCGAGGTGGTCGGTTATCCGCGCGAAGTGTTGAGCGAATTGTGGAACGTTATTCCAGGGCCTTGCTTTCGGGGAACGTCAGCCCCCATGCGCTTCGCCATTCCTTCGCAACCCATTTATTGGAGGAAGGGGTCGATCTTCGAGCGATCCAAGAAATGTTAGGCCATGCCTCGTTAGGGACAACCCAAAAATATACCCACGTCGCGACAGATCAATTAATGAAGGTGTATGATCAAGCGCATCCTAGAGCTAAGCGAGTTCAGGGCGTCTCAACTAAGAAACGGGATTCAAAAACATGAAAATTCGCTCAACGACGATTCTCTGCGTCAGAAAAAATAACCAGGTGGCGATGGGGTCCGATGGCCAGGTTACCGTGGGAACGACCGTCATGAAACACAATGCAAAAAAATTGCGGCGCATGTTTCAAGGTCAAATATTGGCCGGGTTTGCGGGAGCGACCGCCGATGCCTTTACCCTCTTTGAAAAATTTGAAGGGCGGCTTGAAGAGTACCGGGGAAATTTAACGCGAGCCGCCGTGGAGTTGGCCAAGGATTGGAGAACAGACCGGGTGCTCCGGCGATTGGAAGCATTGTTAGCGGTCGCCGATCAGAACCATTCCTTTATCATTTCTGGGAATGGAGATGTCGTAGAACCGGAGGATGGGATGTTGGCCATTGGATCGGGTGGCTCCTATGCCTTAGCGGCGGCCCGAGCCTTATTTGCACATTCGCCTCTGGGAGCCAAAGAGATTGTAGAAGAATCCATGCGTATTGCTGGCGGGATTGATATTTATACCAACCAGGAAATTGTCATTGAAGAATTAACCACGTGACGGAATTGTATTATGACCAATAATGTACCTGCACCTTCTTTGGATCGTTTAACGCCCCGACAAATTGTCGAGGAACTCGATCGATATGTCATTGGGCAAAAAGACGCAAAGCGTATGGTGGCGATTGCTTTGCGAAATCGGTGGCGGCGACAACAACTCAGTCCCGATCTTCGCGATGAGGTGATGCCCAAAAATATCATCATGATCGGTCCGACGGGGGTTGGAAAAACCGAGATCGCCCGACGTCTGGCCAAACTGGCCCATGCCCCATTTTTGAAAATCGAGGCTTCAAAGTTTACGGAAGTGGGCTATGTCGGTCGTGATGTCGAATCGATAGTTCGAGATCTCACAGAGCTTGCCGTAAGTATGTGTAAAACGGCACATCTCGATGGCGTTCAACAGAAAGCCCAGCAATTAGGAGAAGACCGGCTCTTGGAATTGCTGTTGCCACCTCCGGTGTCGAAGCCTCCTGTCGGATTTTCCGATGATGAAGAGAAAGAGAAGAAAAGCGGGAGTGCCTCCACGGCCCAAGATTCCTATGAGGCGACTAAATCGAAGCTTCGTCTTCAATTACGCGAGGGGAAACTGGATACGCGATCCGTTGAGCTGGAGGTGAGTGATCGAGGGTTGCCGATCGGGGTTATCTCAAATGTCGGCGGGATGGAAGATTTAGAAGGGAATCTCCGTGAAATGTTAGGGGGGATGTTTCCCGGGAAGAAGAAAAAACGAAATATGAAGGTGCCTGAAGCCTTGAAACATCTCACACAGGAAGAGGCACAAAAACTCATCGATATGGATGAAGTGACCAGAGAGGCGACCGTTAAAGTCGAAGAAACAGGGATTATCTTTTTAGATGAGATTGACAAAATAGCCGGCCGAGAAAAGCAATCCGGTCCCGATGTGTCGCGGGAGGGAGTGCAACGTGACCTGCTGCCTATTGTTGAAGGTTCAACCGTCAATACGAAATATGGGCCTATTCGCACCGATCATATTTTGTTTATTGCTGCCGGAGCGTTCCATGTAGCCAAACCTTCAGACTTAATCCCGGAATTACAAGGGCGGTTTCCGATCAGAGTCGAATTAGGCGCCTTGAATAACGAAGACTTTGTTCGTATTCTCACCGAACCAAAGAGCGCGTTAGCCAAACAATATCAGGCCTTGCTGGAGACCGAAGGGATCACCGTTGATTTTACCCCTGATGGGTTAGAGGAAATTGCCAATACGGCGGTCCATGTCAATGATCATACGGAAAATATTGGCGCCCGACGGTTATTTACCATCATGGAACGATTGTTAGAGCAAGTTTCGTTCGATGCACCGGATATGGTTGAGAAAAAGGTTCGAATTGATGCAGACTACGTGAAAGATCGTCTCCAGGTGGTGATGAAAGATCAAGACCTGAGCCGGTTTATTTTGTAGACGTTATACTGGAGTATTCAGGTAAAAAAGAATTGAGTAAATTTATCCGATGATGACCTGTTGAAGAAACATGATTAAACTCATAAAAAAAGCTAGAGTCCTCGTCGAGTCTCTCCCGTACATTCGGTCATTTGCTGGAAAGACCGTCGTGGTTAAGTATGGCGGGAAGGCGATGACGGATAGCAAACTCAAAGAGGGGTTTGCTGTTGACCTGGTCCTGTTGAAGTATGTCGGGCTCAATCCTGTCGTCGTCCATGGTGGGGGACCTCAAATCGATAAGATGTTAGAGCGACTGAACTTGGTTCCCAAATTTCGGCAAGGCGTTCGGGTGACCGATCGGCAGACCCTGGACGTCGTAGAAATGGTGCTCGGCGGAATGATCAATAAGGAAATCGTAAATTTGTTGAACCAGCACGGCGGGAAGGGGGTGGGCTTAACCGGCAAAGATGCCGGGCTCATTCGGGCCAAACCGCTGACCGCGAAATCCTGGGCTGCGAGTGTCTATACGGAGCTTGAGGGTGATGGGGATGAAGGGTTCGGGCATGTTGGAGAAGTGGAATCAATCGACCCGCACCTTTTGCTCAAATTACAAGATGAACAATTCATTCCGGTCATTGCCCCACTGGGGACAGATAAAGCTGGCCATACGTATAATATCAATGCGGATTTAGTCGCAGGAGCCGTGGCGGCAGCCTTAAAAGCAGAAAAACTCTTGGTGCTTACGGATGTGAAGGGCATCCGGAATGAAAAAAACCGGCATGTTTCAACCCTCTCTCGAAAAGATATGCAGCGGATGGTCAAAAAGGGCACGATCAAAGCTGGTATGCTCCCGAAGGTACACGCCTGTTTAGAGGCGTTAGATGGTGGCGTGAGCAAGGCTCACATCATTGATGGCAGAATGCCCCATGCCGTTCTCCTTGAAGTGTTTACGGATAAGGGGATTGGAACCGAAATCGTTTCCTAGTATCTAGAGTATCTTCTTCGCAATCCCCCAACGTCTTTTGCGATTTAAATCACGTGATTGAGAACCTCAAGACACATCTTCAGCGTGTGGTCGGCGAGCGTCATCCTATCTCCTCTCCAACGGCATTACTTCAAACTGAACAGTATGTGACTAGTGAACTTGTACAGCATGGCTGGGAAGTTACGACACAGGAATTTGATTGGCGAGGAATGCCCTGCAGAAATATTATTGCCGAGTTACCTGTCCTTGAAAATGGGGAGGTTGTACAGAGGGAATCAGCCCCTCTTATCATTGGGGCGCATTTTGATACGGTTCAAGGGTCTCCGGGAGCTGATGATAATGGGAGTGGAATCGCGGTTCTTCTGGAAGTGGCAAGAGGGCTATCTCGACAAGCCGTCAGAAAGCCAATCCGGCTTATTGCCTTTAGTATGGAGGAAGATGATCTGGCTGGGAGTTTAGCCTATGCCAAAGCACTTCATGCCCAAGGGAAAAAAATTTATGGGGCCTTGATCCTGGAGTGTGTGGGGTTTGCAAGTAACCAGGAGCAGTCACAGCAGACCCCGCCAGGACTGCCCATCACTATTCCTTCGGTCGGGGATTTTTTAGGAATTGTCGGAAATCAAGACTCAGTGGCTCTTCTACATTTATTTGAATCGGCCGCACGGCAATCTGTTCCTGAACTCAAGACAATATCCTTGGCGGTTCCGGGACAGGGGGAAATGTTCCCAGATACTAGACGAAGTGACCATGCTTCATTTTGGCATTATGGATTTCCAGCTCTTATGTTGACCGACACGGCCGATTTTCGAAATCCCAATTATCATAGCTCGACCGACACCTTCGAAACCCTGGACTTTACCTTTATGAGTCGAGTGACCGAGGCGGTGATGGCTGCTGTCCTCGCCTTTGACCAGGAAGCCTAACTGGTGACACCATCTCGCCATTCTATTCAAGATGCTACCAAGCAACAACTTACAGATATCTTTTCTCGGTTGGATTATACGAAACTTGGTGCCATCTATTGTGATGAGGGTGGTGAGGAATTCTGGAAGGAAAAACGTGTTCTCTGCCAGGATGTAGGATTGACGGTTGCCATCTCACTTATGGAACGGCTCAAAGCCGGTGGCTCGAGTTTGTATGTGGGAGCTGGGGTCGCCGAAATACCATTTTTACTCATAGAGACTTTAGAGCTTCAACGGAAGACGGAAGTCTATAATCTTCGGGGTGAGGAAGTGGCTATCCTCAATGAAGCCTGCGTCAAGGTTCCATTCCGATTTGATTGCCAGGATGCACGATCGGCCAAGGGAACATTTGATCATCTGTGGATTGTGAGTGTACTGAACGATCCGGAACGATTTCCTGAACTCTCAGCACTCTCCTATGGTTGTGCTAATCCAGTCACCTTTGACACCACAAGGTTTCACCATGAACGACTGGAGGTGGATGACTTGGTTGGAAACTGTTTGGAAAAAATTTCCTTGCCGGGCCTCGTCACCACTTCAATTGAGGAAATTCCTTGGGTGACGAGTTGGTGTGAAAAGCAGAAAATTTCATACGTGGTAGAAGATGATGAATTCCCAACGGCAGTGGTTGAAGACCCAATTTGTTTTATTCGGATGGAGCCGTCCTAGGTAAGACGATTAGGGGCGGAAACCTGTTTGTGGTTTCTTTGGATCCTGCATATACTGTTTGGCATAGTCTACATAATTATTCGCAGATTCTTTTATCCATGCTCGTTCTTGGTCTGTCACGTCTCGCTTGACCTTCGCCGGTGAACCGAGAACAAGGCTATTGGGTGGGATCACTGTTCGTTCGGTGACTAAGGCCCCTGCTCCAATAATACAATTCTCTCCGATTTCTGCACCATCCATGATAATGGCGCCCATTCCTACCAACACCCGATGATTGATCGTACAGCCATGCAGCACCACATGATGGCCGATGGTGACATCATCCCCAATATTCAAGGGGTAGGTATCATGTGTCACGTGTAACATGCAGAGGTCTTGCACATTGGTCCGATGACCAATACGGATAAAATGGACATCTCCACGAATGACGGCGTGAAACCAGGCACTGGACTCCTCTCCTATCACGACATCGCCAATGATGACGGCCGTGTCTTCAATAAAGGTGCTATCCGGGATTTCGGGTTTGATGCCTTGAAAGGTGCGAATCATGAGGACAATATGGAGAAAAACCCTTGGAGAATCAAGCCATAGATATGAATGAATACCAGATAAGCCCGTTGACAGAATTTCAAATCGTACCGTAGACTCTCTTGCGTATGTCACCGGCTAAAACTATTCCAATTCTTTCTCCGACAGACCCCGTAACGATCGGATTTGTGAACCTGGGTTGCTCCAAAAACCAGGTTGATTCAGAAATCATGTTGGGTACCCTGGCTTCCGATGGATTTGTCCTGACGGCTCAACCAGAATCGGCTCAAGTGATTATTATCAATACCTGTGGATTTATCGAAGAAGCCAAACAGGAATCGATTGATGCCATTATTGAGCATGGTGAACTCAAAAAAACTGGTTCTTGCCAGGTATTAATTGCTGCGGGATGTCTGGCGCAACGGTATCAGGGAGAATTACTCAAAGAACTCCCTGAGCTCGACGGTATTGTTGGAACTGGAGAATTCGGACGCGTTGCGGAGATTTGCCGCTCCCTCCTTTATTCAAAAAAGAAAGCACCTCAGGTTTGGGTAAGTCCACCACCCTATCTCTATGATGAGTTGACGCCCCGCCTTCGTCTCGGTCGACAACATTCTGCCTATATCAAGATTGCAGAAGGCTGTAATCGGGCTTGTGCCTTTTGCGCCATCCCCATCATGCGCGGCAAACAGCGAAGTCGTCCTATTGAATCCATTGTGGCCGAGGCTGAACGATTAGCTTGCGAAGGTGTGAAGGAGATTAATCTTATTTCACAAGATACGATCCATTACGGGTTGGACCTTGGCCTGCGTGCCGGACTCGTCACGCTGTTGCGGGAATTGGTGAAGGTTCAAGGCTTGCGGTGGATTCGTCCCTTTTACCTCTATCCGCAACAGGTCTCGGATGATTTAATCGCCTTGTATGCCAATGAAGAAAAGATTACCAAATATATAGACATGCCTCTTCAACATATCAATGACGCCATGCTTCAACGCATGAACCGTTTGGGTGATAAAGCCTATATATCCGATATCGTCGAAAAGATGAAAGCCAGAATTCCTGACTTGAGCTTCAGAACGGCGTTTATCGTGGGGTTTCCAGGAGAGACGAAAGCTGCCTATGCTGAGCTCAAAGGTTTCGTCCAAGATATGGAGTTTGATCGAATGGCGGTTTTTCTCTATTCCGATGAAGAAGGTACCCCGGCCGTGGATTTGAGTCGAAAAGTTGACCGAACCGTTATGGAGGAACGGCAAGAGGAACTCCTTGCGATCCAAGAAACTATTTCCCTACAAAAAAGTCAGAAGCGAGTTGGTACAACTCTACCTGTCATGGTTGAAGGGCTGTCGGAAGAAACTGACCTTCTCCTCGAAGGTCGCCACGAGGGATTGGCCCCAGAGATTGATGGGGTCGTCTATATCAATGATGGGACCGCCAATCCGGGTGATTTCGTGAAGGTCGAGATAACAGAAGCTTCGGCCTATGACCTTGTTGGTCATATTGTTTAATTTCCGAACCCCATTTAACTACTCGTTGAATATTTTCTGGAAAATCCTTCCCCATTGAGAAAGTTTCTCAAAGGTTTTCTTCAACCTCTTAATTTCCTGTCCCCATGAAAAGTTTGTTTAAGCTCTTTTTTTAAGATAGAAGGACTCAAATATCCCCCAATTGATGATCCGATAATTCCAGGAACTGCTAAAAGGGAAAAAAATATAAACTCGAATGGTACAAGTTGATGGGTAGCCATTGATGTAATCACGTCTAGGAGGGTGAGAAGAAAGAAAGGACTAATCATCCAAATCCCCCATCGCCATGACTTTTCAGGATTCCATATTCCTAGAATTCCACCACAGACGAAAAGAAAAATTATCGCTAACCTTGATTGCCCACCGATAATCATGCCAAGGCCAGTTAACACTGAAGGATATAAGGGATGCGGCACCTGTTGTACTTCAGGATGCAAAAAACAGGAACTATCACAGCCATTATTCCTAAAATCATCGAAAATAATTGAGTGAGAAAGTCTTTACGTTTTAATAGAAATCCTTGTGTCATTCTCCAGCTGTTTGCAATTAGTTTCTCTGCATTCGAAATTTTTCCCCAATTCCAAAACTTAAAAAATATCTATAAAGAATAAAACAGGGAAGCCCTTTTGAGACAGTATGGCTGAACTCTATAAATAAGGTTCCCAAAGAAAGGAATAGTTCCTTGACAAATGAACCAAGTATAAACTTAGCATCAGGTGGGTGAATTGCAAGGCGGAAAGAATTTTCGCAAGACTTTTTATGTTTTGATTGAACCAATTAAGTTGGGTAATTCAAGAGCTCTAGGGACGGGTTTTCCCCGTCCCTAGGCGTCTATGGTCGAGACTAAATCTTCACGGTCACAAATAGCGAAGACCCCCCTCGGTTTATCAACAACAGGGCTGACTTGTTTTTCTCCAGGTCAGAAGCTGCTTCCTCGAAATCGTGAACTGACTTGACAGGTTGGCGGTTCACTTCGCGAATGACATCTCCTCGCATGAGTCCAGCTCGATCCGCTCCGCTTCCTTGTGCAATGTGTGTAATCACCACTCCATGATCATCGTTTTGCAGACCGAGTTTACGAGCGGTATGGGAGTCTAACTCTCTCACAGCCAGGCCGGTTAAGGCATGTTCCGTAGAGGAGTCGCTCGTCTTCGCGATTTTCATTTCTTGGTCCTGTTGACCGATCGTGACCGTCATGGTTTGCTCTTTTCCATCTCGGAAGATCTTCATGGTCGCTTGTTCCCCAACAGGGGTTCCGGTCACCAATCTTTGCAAGGCCACAGGGTCTTCAACGGATGTGCCTTCATAGCTGAGTATGATGTCTCCCCGTTGCAAGCCGCCCTTGTCGGCAGGGCTCCCAATCTTCACATCACCAACCAACGCTCCCTTCGCTTCCTTCAAGTCAAAGGAATCGGCCAGGTCTTTGGTGACATCTTGAATATTGATTCCCAGGAACCCACGCACCACTTTTCCATTTTTGATAAGGCTGGCATACACGGGATTGGCCATGCTGGTAGGCACGGCAAATCCAATACCCTGGTATCCTCCGGACCGTGAGAAAATGGCAGTGTTGATTCCTACGAGTTCCCCCTTGAGATTGACCAGGGCACCACCTGAATTTCCAGGATTGATGGCCGCGTCGGTTTGTATAAAGTCTTCATATTGCGTAATGCCCATCCGACCACGACCGAGGGCACTCACAATGCCCTGTGTGACCGTTGAGTTCAATCCAAAGGGATTACCTATGGCCAGCACGGCTTCGCCGACCTGTAACTTAGAAGAGTCTCCCCATGAAACATAGGGAAAGTCGTTCCCTTCGATTTTCACGACAGCCAGATCGGTTTTAGGGTCATTCCCAACAACCTTGCCTTTGAATTCTCGTTTATCGGGAAGGGATACTTTTACATATTTGACGCCTTCGACAACATGGTTATTGGTGAGGATATATCCATCAGCTGAAACAATGACTCCCGAGCCCATTCCATGAGTCGGTGATTCCGGTCCTGGTGGAAAGGGAGACCGTCCGGGTGACTCAAAGAATTTATCCATCCATTCGGGCATATTGCCGGGAGCGTGACCACGTGGCGTGAAGGAATGAGAATTCTGCACGGGCGTTTCAGGTGATCGCGTAATATTCACAATGGCTGGAGTCACTCGTTTGGCTACCTCTATAAATCCCTGTGCAGCCTGGACTTCTGTGGAAGTCGTCGTCATCGTATTGTTGGAGCCTGAAGCATGTGGAATGGTTAATGATGGGCCAGCCCAAGCGAGCGCTCCAATAATCGCCAGGCCGGCAACGATCCCGCGTTGTCGACGTAACAAGTCTTTCATAATATCCTCCTATCAAGATAAATGTGTGTTGCGAGCTGTAGGCGGAGATAGTGACTAATCCCGCGCCTCTATGATGGAGGGTATCAGCTTTCTATGAGAGCAACGTTAGGAACGGATTAGAAAATTCTAAGATACGGGTCTTGAAGAGGGTAGAGAAACGGTGAAGGTCGATCCAGCTCCCACCACACTTTGAACATCGATAGATCCATGGTGAGTTTCGGCAATCCATTTACAAATGGGAAGACCAAGGCCGGTCCCGGTTTTGACATGGGCGCGGGCTGCATCCGTTCGATAAAACCGATCGAAAATACGTGGTAGGGATTCTGGTTCAATCCCAATTCCCTGATCTCTCACGGTGAGGCGCGCCATCTGTCCATCACAGGTCAGGGAGATATCTACGGTCCCTCCCGAATTGGAATACTTAATCGCATTGTCTACGACATTGAGGAACAATTCGCGAAGTCGTAATTCATCGCCTTGGACCGTACAGGGCGTGATGGTTGCCAATCGAATCAGTACGTTGGGTTCTTGTCCCAGCAGGGAAGCTTGGCGATAAATGTCTTCGACCAAGGCATCAAGACGAACCGGGAGGGATTCCATTTTGACTTCCCCAAGATCGGCTCGTGAAAGGAAGAACAGTTCGTCTACGATTCTCGACATCCTATCGATTTCCTCCAAGCTGCTTTCCAAGACCAATCGATAGTCTTCCGGGGAGCGCGGTCGGCGGAGGGCGAGTTCGGTTTCCCCTTTCAAGACGGTTAGCGGTGTTCGTAATTCATGTGAGGCATCGGTTCCAAATTGCCTGACTTGCTTAAACGAAGCATCCAACCTGGCGATCATGTCATTAAACGTTTCGGTCAGTCGTCCGATTTCATCCTGCGAGGTCGGGGCGTCCAAGCGTTGGGCTAAATCCCCTCCCGCAATTCGTTGTGCGGCTTGCGTGATTGATTCCACTGGGCGAAGGGCTCTTCCTGCTAGAAACCACCCACCGCCCAACGCCACCAGGAGGCCAACCGGTAGAGAGACCAACAGAACGAGGAGCAGCCGATGCAGGGTTTCTTCAACGGGCTGTAGAGATGTCCCCACTCGGACAATATTCACCAAGGTCCCATCCAACATCATGGGAACTGAGACGAGGCGAAGGGCTGGGCTGTTGGGATAGCGAACGGATTCAAAGGTTCGCTGTCCTTTTAAGGCTGCTTCCAGGGCCACCTGGCTGAGGGGGATGTCACGGCTTTGAATGTTTGGTGATTTGATATTCGTACGGCCGGTTGGGCTGAGGATTTGAAAAAATTTATCGAGAACCGCCAGTTCTGGAAATTTATCTGAGAGGTCTTCAAATTGCAAAAATGGTCCCAAGCGACTCTGCATTAAGGAACGGACGGCCGCGTCGGCTGTCTCTTCAAGGGAACGGTCGACTTGGTCTCTCAACCCGCCCGCGGTCACGGTGTAGAGCACCAGAGAAAAAATCAGCAAAAGAAGGGAGAGTGCCATCCCGTACCAGATGGTTAAACGGACGCGAAGTGGCATCAGTCCCCCCTCAAGACATACCCACTGCCTCTCATCGTGTGAATGAGCTTTCGCTCATGGCCCCGATCGATTTTATTCCTTAAGTAGTTGACATAGACATCGATCACGTTTGTAAAGGTATCAAAGTCAAGATTCCATACATGTTCCGATATCATCGGACGGGTGAGGATTCGTCCCGCATTCCGCATGAAATATTCCAAGAGCGCATATTCTTTCGAGGTCAGATCAATCCGTTGCCCCCCGCGCGTCACTTCTCTGGTGGCGGGATTGAGGACGAGGTCTTCGACTTCGAGGGTGCCTTTGGCCTCTCCTGTTCCCCGACGAAGGAGGGCACGCAATCGAGCGAGGAGTTCTTCAATCGCAAAAGGTTTGGTGAGGTAGTCGTCTGCCCCTGCATCAAGTCCCTGAACCTTTTGGCCGACTTGAGAGCGGGCCGTCAAAATTAGGATGGGGGTTTGCAAGCCTTCTTTCCTAATTTGTTTCAGGATTTCGATCCCCGGCATATTGGGCAACATTAAATCCAGGATGATCGCGTCATAACTTCCCCCCAAGGCCCACTCCAATCCTTGAGCGCCGTCGGTACAAAGGTCGACCGCGGCGCTATCCTCTTCTAACGCCCGGCGTATAAAGGACCCAACCTTCGTTTCATCTTCGATGACAAGTATTCGCATAAGAATCTGAGGAGTCATTATACCAAAGGTTGGATAAAGAAGAAGGGGGAGACTTTTGTCAGCTAGTCCATGTCAAATCCCGTATCGAGGAAACTGGCTAATCCTTCTCCAATGGGATTGACATATTCATAGGCCTGCTCGATGGCATTCAGATCGACATATCCTTCCAGCGTGAGATGCTTGGCATAAAAGGATTGATTGCGAACGACGACCCAGGGCCAGGCAAATCCAAGGGTGCCGAGTAAGAGGAACAGGTTTTCGACCTGGAGGTTGAGAAGTGGTCGAACTGTGACCGATGAACGAAACCTGGCCGATCCCAGGGTCGTTTGATTCCAAAAGTACTGATATTTCCTGGCAGTAAACCATACCCAGAGGGGCCCAATAATAAGAAGGGTTAACAAGAGCGACCCCAGGACCGCAAACGATGAGGACTTTCCACCCCAGGGAAATATCGGTGGTGGCAGGGTAAAGACGATCAAAACCGTAAGCACCGCTACGAACATTGTGGTGGCAAAACAAGGGATCAGAGCCGAGCCCTTGCCTCTGAATCCAAAGGGAAGGTTTCCCAGGAACGAGTGCGAGGTGAGGTAGGCTTGCCGCTCGGTCTGGTAATAGGGGTAATAGGTTCCAAGTGTCAGGACCGATAATAGGACTCCCTTCACATAGAGTTTGACAAACTCTCCGACCCTCCCTCGAAACGAAAAGCGAACTCCTCGCCAGGACGTCCGGCTCAGACGGTAACGTCTGGTACTGATGACGGCAATTGGAATAAAGAACAGGAGAATCCCACCGGATATCCATTGGGTGATCGCTTGTTGCAAGGAGGTGAGTTCGAAAAATTGTGGAGTCAACACAAGAAGAAAATAGGGAATGCCAAAAATGAAGAAGGCACGCAAAAATCCAACAAAGAGTTCCTTGGCGATTCCCTCATAGGCTAATCGATCTCCAGCGCATTCCGTTTGACTAAATAAGTATTTTCGAACACGCACTTTGGCCCAGAAGTGGTAGATGCCAAGGGTGAGGAGGGTGAGAAAGACATTGACAATCTGAATGCCAAATAAAGTCCCGCCTACTCCATGAAAAGAAAATCTATAGATGGTGGATTCGTGTTGAGCATCCTCAGATCCAGACATGGTTTGACCGGTCGAAAGAGTGGGAAGCGTCACCGTGATGAATCCAGTGCCACAGGCATGACAGGTGCTTTTTTTACCAGGATGAAGAGATTGGGGGTTTGGGACTCGATATCGTGAACGACAATGGTGACAGGTGACCAAAATTGGAGAGTCCTTCATGATATTTGTTTCCATGGTGCATGCTCGTAAGCTTTGCATCCATTTTCATAACCAAGCCGGCAGGAGGATTGTAAATCTTCGAGTGCCTGTTGAAAGGCTTGTGCCTTGAGCTCAGGAGTCTCTAGACCGATGGCTCCATAGATGTAGCTTCGTTCGAAATAGGCTCTGGCCTGGAACGGTTGCACGAACAGAAGACGGTTCCAGGCAGCCAGGGCTTCTTGGTACCTTCCTTCTATCCGAAGAATATAGGTTTGCTGGCGTATGGCATGGAAATAGGTCGGGTGAATAGCCAACACTTTTTTGAGTGACCGTAGTGCCTGACGGTGTTCCCCATTGGAGACTAAACAATGGGATTGCCTCGTTAAGAGTTCAGGGTCATCCGGGGCCAAGAGGAGCCCCTGCTCATATTCGGCAAGTGCTTGTTTGCAGTCTTTCTGTTTTTCAAAGTTATAGGCATTCCGAATATGGTTATAGATGTTTTGGTTGGTAATACCGCCATACTTGCGCAACAGATCCGCGACGTCTTTATGTTTTCCTTTTTCAGCGAGGTGAAGTGGAGTCTGTCCCCACACTCTGGCATTCAATTCGGCATGATGCTGTATCAATATTTCCACAACTTCTACATGTCCACGGCTGGCTGCTCGATGAATTGGCATCCATCCATTGAGGCGTCGGGTATTGATGACTGCGCCATGTTGAATCAGGACTTTGACCGCTTCGATATTTCCTGAATAGGCCGCGAGCGATAGAGCAGTACTCCCCTCTACAGTTTGATTTTCCATGGAGCCGCCCTGTTCAATGAGGAATGTGACAAGCGCCACATTCCCGTCACGCGCCGCGCGAAGGAGCGGGGTATAGCCTAGGGCGCTTTTTGCCTCAAGATCAGCTCCCGCCTGAATAAGGAGGCTGGCGATCTCAGTATCATCGATCCAGTCTGCTCGAGCCAGTTGGTGTAAAGGGGTGTCCCATTTTTTATTGGTTGCATTCGGATCGATATTTCGTTGAGTCAACAGTTGAACCATCTGCACGTGGCCATACCGAACCGCAATATGCAGGAGACTATTTCCGGTTTGTTTGTCTTGCACATGGATTGAACTACCGGCTGTGAGAAGCAGGTTGGTGGTGGAGGTATGATTGTAGCGCACCGAATCAAAGAGCGCAGTTCGCCCTCGCAAGTCTTTCTCATCCGGGTGGACCCCCAGGTTTAGAAAAAACCCGACAACTTCTTCCCGTCCGCGCTTTGCCGCTTCAAAGAGGGGAGTTCGTCCACGATAATTTTTCTCGTACGGGTCGCTGTCCTCGTTCACGAGTTCTTGAACGGTTTGGAGATCCCCACGCGCGGCAGCAAAATGGAGAGAGGACCAACCGTTTATTCGAAGCAGGACAGGGGTTAAATAGTAGGCATCAAGGTCATAGGGGTCGTATGTGCGAATGGCTGGTAAATAAAACATTGAAAAGGCCAATGTGAGGATGAGGAAATTAAAGAAAAATAACCCTAAGAGCAGGCCAGGGATTCTGAACGAACGATCGACAGGCATCATGGCGATCGTCCAAAGGGACTGATACCAGGTCTTGTGGCGGCTCGCGTTTTTTTGAGTGCCTTTTCTTTGTGATTCTACGAAGACCAGGTTCGTATGGCATTGTTGGCAATGGCCTGACCCGATGGGGCCGGATGTTTCCATATTGGAACAGTCGTAGGGGGTATAACAGGCGGGACAGGGAATGGTGAGGGTTTCGAGAGTGACACTCATAGGTCGGCTGCTCATGTGAGGTTTTTTATACGTGGAACATCTTAAAGCATAGCTGAAAACGGGTGATCCGCAACTCGAGTAGGAGGGATCCCTAGGAGATCACTTTCTAACGAAATGGCTGAGAAACTCGGGTGGAGAAGTAGTTGGCCCAGTATTAGGGGGTGTCTTTTGCGGGTCCGAGGAGGTCCGTCTCTTTTGGGGCACAGAGTTGACGAGTCTCCTTCCAATTTAGCTCTGGAAACAGCGGTGATGGTGGAGGGGAACTGGAAGGGATCAGATGCTGAAGTGTGTCAATGCGTGTTTGGGTGTTGGGGTGAGATGAAATGTATTTCATCAACTTTGGTAAGTCTGGATATTTTTTTTGAAGCAGAGTAAAAAATTCGACCATGCCTTGGGGATCGATCCCTGCTTGCATGAGGAGCTGAAGGCCTTCTTGATCAGCTTCTTGTTCATGATTTCTGGAATAGCGCATCATGCCCATAGTTCGGGCGGCTTCAATGCCGTACGTCATGGCTCCACTAAAGTCTCCAGCCACCGCCGCAAGCAGGACCGAACTCGAGGCATGCTGGACGATGGCTCGCGTGGTATGGCGTTTGTAAACATGTTGCAATTCATGCGCGAGGACGCCAGCAAGCTGTTCCGGCCGATCGGTTAATTCTAGCAATCCGCTGAAGACGACGACATAGCCTCCAGGTGCGGCAAATGCATTGACCAGTGGGTGTTTGACCACCGAGAGCTTTATGTTATAGGGATTGTTGGGAGCGGCGTCAGCCAGTTGTGTTACAAGTTGATTGAGGGGTTTGATTACTTTGGGGTCCGTGCATTGTTCATCAATGGGGGCTAGTTGTTCCGCGACCAATTTCCCGAGGTGCTCTTCCCAGGTAACCGGAACGAGAGGTGTGACCATGCTGGCAAATCCTGGAATGCCCCACAAATAAAGGCAGACCGTCAGGACAATCGTTCCGAAGGCGGCATAGACCGTCAATCGGACACGGCGGGAGCGTTGTCGTGGATCATGAAAGTGGTTGGTCAGCTCCGGTGCGGCCTTCCTGAGAGCCACCAAGAAGTTGTGATCTTGGACGATAAGCGCTTCTGGGATATCCCTCCCCGTTTCTAACCGAATCTGTTCGCCTTTATAGTTACCTTGGGTTTGGCGAATGTTGGGATAGGACCAAGCGAATTGTTTATCAAGGGAGGTGGTGATGTGCAGGCCGTTGGGCCTAATCATTATTGTGACAGGTTGGCGCGCAGCACTTCGCCCATCAAGATAGAATCCTTGCCAGGTTCTTTCCATGTGGGGCTATCCAAGCTCGAATCCGGTATCGAGGAAACTGTCCAGCCCTTCCCCGGTAGGGGTGGCATGTTTGGAGTCCTGAACGATCATATCAAGGTTGGCAGGCCCTCTGAGTGATAAATGGTTGGCGACAAATTGAATATTCCGAACAAGGGTCCAGGGCCAGGCAAACCCAAGGGTAAGGATGAGGAGTAAAAAGTTGCCGAGCTTCAGTTTAAAATAGGACCACGTTGTTATTGGGAAATGGAATCGGGCCTCACCGAGGTAGGTATGTTCCCAGAAATACCGTTGTTGTTGGGCTGCATACCAAAAATAAAAACTCCCATACATGACAAGATAGGTTATACCGATGGCTCCCATTACAATTCCGGCATAAGGCAGATTACCAGACAGTGACGCTCCCTGTTCGAGGATCATACTTGTCATTGGAATGAGGCTGAGCGCGACTAAGAGGGTGATACAGCCATAGGGAAAAAGAAAATATTTTAGCAGGTCCCCACCTTTACCAGAGAAACGGAAACGCTCGGTCCCAAAGAAGGAATTTGTGACGAAAAAGGCTTGTTGTCGAGTGGAGAAAAAGGGGTAGTAGGCCCCTAACGAAAGTATCGTCAAGGCCCACCCTCCAAAAAAAATCTTAAGAAATCTTTTGGCTCGTCCGCGAAAGGAAAAGCGAATTCCTCTCCATGAAGTTCTGCTTAAACGATACCGACGTATACCGACAATGGCAATAGGAATAAAAAGGAGAAAAAGACTCGTCGCAAGAATTTTCCCTCCTATAATAAACCATGCATTGGCTCCTGCTAATTCCGGTCCCATAGCAATCGCGAAATAAGGAATTCCAAATATGACAGAAGCGCGCAGGAGGCCTTTCAAGAGTTCAAGCCCCGTTCCATGGTAGGCCAATCGATCTTCTGAAAATTCTATTTGCCCCCACAGATACTTGCGCACCTTCACTTTTGCCCAGAAGGTATAGATGCCCATGGTGATCACGGTGAGGAAGAGATTTACAATATGAATACCGAACAGGGTTCCCCCATTACCCCGAAAAAAAAGATGGAGGGCTTGGGGGTTGGAGGATGTACCCTGGCCTGCAATTCCAATGTTGGTAGGTGGTTCGTTTCCGAGAGATGGACTCTCTGGGGAGGAAGGCGGTGCAACGACGCAAATACCAAACTTCGTCCCACAACGTCGGCATGTACTTTTAGCTCCATTCCGGAGGGATTTTCTATTTCGAATGGAAAAGCGTGTTTGGCATTTATGACAGGTTAATGCCACCGCTTTTTCTTTCTCGAACCATCCCATGCTGGATTATTCCTTCACTGTAGAAACCAAAAAATTTCCACGCTATGAATGTTCCATCTTGCCAATGACCTGAATATGGTTCACAAGAGGGCGCCCTCCACGAATGTCCATTTTCATCGTTTCTTTTGATCGAACAAGGGTCGTATTGCCTGAGATCGTCAGACTTTCAAGGGTTTGACTGGTCACTTCCGCTTCCTGTGCATCTGGTTCGATCGTAATATCGACGATGGTTCTTGAAAATTCGTAGTCCTGTGCCATTTCATAGGTTTGTTGAAGATTCTTCTCATATTGGCTGCGAGTCATCATGAAGAGTTGTGGCTGCGGGTTTTGAGGATATTCAACAGATCCGGTAAGTTTCATAGTTGTATTCATATAGGCCATGACTTGTTCCACATCTTGGTCATTCACGGCTTGATCGATTTCCTGTAACATACCCTGTATGTTTTCTTTGGTGAGTGGGGCTGCGACGGTGGTAGAGGGCTCTATTTCTTGAGGTTCATCAGGCACCAAAGAGGTTAAAGATTTTTCCACTTCCAGATTTTCAGGGATGGCCTGACTCGCCCCATAAATGAATCCACCAATCACGAGGTAATTGGCGGTACACATGATTATCACAGCCGCAAGTGTTAGGGAGGCCTGCCTGGGAGAAACCTTTAATCGTGTTGACGAGGTGGAAGCAGTCGAAGAAGATTTCTTCGAAAATCCAAATCCGGATTTTTTTTGTTCAACGACCAGGACCAGGTTTGATTTGCATTCTTCACAGACGCATTGTGTAACTTCCTCTTCGGAAGAGAGGTCAGACAATTCGTAGGTAGATTTGCAATTCGGACAGGAAATTTCCATCAGTTGGCCTTTATGCTCTCCTCTGTGTATGCGTTAACCAAAATGTGGGAAAAGGCCTTATGTTTGAAGGAAATAAAAAGGACTACTTAAAAAGATAGCTGAAAACTACAAGAACGCAACCACATAGAACGTTGAAAGGAATGGATTAGCTAAGTTTATGATATTATGGAATTAATCTGGCTAATCGGGGGTATTCTAGCATGAAAATGTATTTGCATAAGAATCGACAATATTGCAAGGTATTACCTTTGGGTGGAATGACTGGTAGCGCGGATTATTCTTACAGGAACTATTCCAAAATTTGAGAGTATCCTGTCTTTTGAATCGCAAGAGCATACCGTTTCCCATGATCTATTCAATCTAAAGAAACCACCGTAAATTTTCTTCAAACCTTGCGTCAGAATATTTTGGAGTGCACAATGAGGTTGCTCGTTGGTTTAAACATTTCGTTACTTGTTGCCCCCTTGGAGATAGGGAATGAATCTTGATCAAACTTTGAATCCTTCAGATACCTTTATTCATCGGCATATCGGGCCCTCTGAGGCCGACATTCAGGAAATGCTGGCGATCTTAGGGTTGCAGTCTCTAGAGGGACTCACCCAGGGTGCAATTCCCGAAGGCATTCAATTACGGGAACCGGTGAAACTAAGCCCCAATCGAGGGGAATTTGAGGCCCTCGCTGCTCTGCGCGCACTCCATGATAAGAATAAGGTCTGTCGGTCGTTAATTGGAATGGGGTATTACGATTGTGTGACCCCTCCGGTTATTCAACGGAATATCCTTGAGAATCCTGGTTGGTATACCCAATACACTCCGTATCAAGCGGAAATTGCACAAGGACGTTTGGAAGCCCTCTTGAATTTTCAAACGATGATCGCTGATCTTACGGGGCTTCCGTTGGCCAATGCGTCGTTATTAGATGAAGCGACTGCCGCCGCTGAGGCAATGCATATGTGCTATGCCATTGCCCAACGAAATCCGACTTCAGGGAAAGATCGAATTGGATTCTTTGTATCAGACGATTGTCACCCACAAACCATTGCCGTCTTACAGACTCGCGCTGAACCCATCGGTGTGGATCTTCAAATCGGAAAACCGAAAGACTTGGAATTTTCCAACACCGGACTGTTTGGGATGTTGTTGCAATACCCTGCCTCTGATGGGTCTATCCATAATTATCGCAACATCATTCGACAAGCGCATGATCACGGTGTATTTGCGGTAGTGGCCACCGACCTTTTGGCCTTAACCATGCTGTGTCCTCCTGGTGAGTTTGGAGCAGATATTGCGGTGGGATCGAGCCAACGGTTCGGGATTCCCTTGGGTTTTGGGGGACCCCATGCAGCTTTTCTCGCGACCAAAGAAGAGTATAAACGACAGATCCCAGGGCGAATTGTTGGTGTGACTCGAGATGCTTCAGGAAAAACTGCCTACCGATTAGCTCTGCAGACCAGAGAGCAACATATTCGTCGTGATCGAGCGACGAGTAATATCTGTACCGCTCAAGTTCTTTTGGCCATTATGGCTGGAATGTATGCGGTGTACCATGGTCCGGAAGGCATTAAGCGGATTGCCGAGCGGGTCCATGGATTAGCCCTAGTCTTGGCTGAAGGATTGCGGCGATTGGGGCATGAAGTTGGAGATGCTCCGTTTTTCGATACGGTTCGAGTCAAGCCGACTAATCGGACCGTAGATGAGGTATGTCGCCTGACTCAAGAGGGCAACATTAACCTACGAAAGATTGACGGGCAATGGATCGGAATATCCCTTGATGAGGTTTCGACTGTAGAAGAAGTTGAAACCTTATTAGGCCTTTTCGGTCAGAGTTCTTCAGAATCTATGACCGCCCAAGACCTGGCAGGTAGCATCCAACCTGCCTTTCCAGAAGAGTTCGCTCGAAAAAGTAAATACTTAACCCATGAAGTGTTTCATCGCTTTCATTCTGAACATGAATTATTACGTTACATGAATCGTTTGCAAGCTCGAGACTTATCGTTGGTGCATTCGATGATCCCACTTGGGTCCTGTACGATGAAATTAAATGCCACGGTGGAGATGATCCCTGTGACCTGGAAGGGGTTTGGACGAATTCATCCCTTTGCCCCCAAGGAACAGACCCAGGGATATGAGGAACTCTGTTCGCAACTTGAATCGTGGCTTGCCGAACTCACGGGGTTTGCGGCGGTGTCTCTACAACCGAATGCCGGATCTCAGGGGGAATATGCCGGGCTGCTGACTATTCGCGCCTACCATCGGAGCCGCGGGGATCATCAGCGAACCGTGTGTCTCATCCCCATCTCGGCCCACGGAACGAATCCAGCAAGTGCTGTGATGGCCGGGCTGCGTGTCGTACCCGTTGCCTGTGATCGTCATGGGAACATCGATTTGGACGATTTGGCTGCGAAAGCTAACGAGCACCGTGAGAATCTTGCCGCCTTGATGATCACCTACCCCTCAACCCATGGCGTTTTTGAAGAAGAGGTTCGAAAAATTTGTGAGATTGTGCATAACAATGGAGGACAGGTCTACTTGGACGGCGCCAATATGAATGCACAAGTTGGGTTATGTCGTCCTGGAGATTTTGGCGCCGATGTCTGCCACCTGAATCTTCATAAGACTTTTTGTATTCCTCATGGTGGAGGTGGACCGGGAATGGGACCCATTGGAGTGGCTCCTCATTTGGCTCCCTTCCTACCTGGACATCCTTTTCGTGATGTCGGAGGTGCCCAGGCGATCGGCCCAATTGCGGCAGCTCCTTACGGGAGCGCCAGTATTTTGGTGATTTCTTGGATTTATATCGTGCTCATGGGAGCTAATGGCTTGAAAAAGGCCTCACAGGTGGCCATCTTGAATGCCAATTATATGGCCAAGCGGTTGGAAAAACATTTTCCCATTCTCTATACCGGGGAGTCTGGGTGGGTGGCTCATGAATTTATTGTCGATGTTCGACCCTTTAAAGAACAATCGGGAGTTGAAGCGGTGGATGTCGCGAAACGGCTTATGGACTACGGGTTTCATGCTCCAACCTTGTCGTTCCCCGTCGCGGGTACACTCATGGTCGAACCCACCGAAAGTGAATCGAAAGCCGAATTAGACCGGTTTTGTGATGCCATGATTGCTATACGTGGGGAAATTCAAGATCTAATCGACGGGAGGATGCCTCGTGACGGCAATATCCTCAAACAGGCCCCGCATACTGTCGAGACCATGACCGCGTCGAAATGGGAGCGGTCGTATACGCGGGAGCAAGCAGCATTTCCTCTCCCTTGGATTCGCGAGAGTAAATTTTGGCCTGCGGTGAGTCGAATTGATGAAGCCTATGGCGACAGAAACCTGGTCTGTTCCTGCCCTCCGATGGAAAGTTATTCAGAATAACCGACCGTGAACGAGTATCGCTTACTTTTTCCTCGCCGGTAGTCTACTCAATTCTCCTTCTAGCAATTTCCTATTGATAGAAGACATACAGATTGCCGTGTCGGATATCGACATTGCTGATCTGCGCAGGGAGGTGAAAGGCTTCCCGGTTTTGTTCCGATTCAAACAGGCGTTTCACGACACCGTCTAATGTCATCTGAGGGATGGGTAATGAACCAATTTTAGCCTCAGTCGGGTCCAGCCGGAGATAGCCATCCACGACGTGAATACGGCCAGCCAAGATGAGCGAGAGGTTCTGTCCCTTAAAGTCAAAGAGGGCGTAAGCGCGAAGCTGATCTCCTGATAATTTGACTTGAAGATCTTTCATCGACGATTGGGCCTCTTGAAATTGAGGGTCGTCGACTTGAATGTCCGGAGCCACGCCACGGACCTGGTTTCCCGTTTCCCCTCCTGCAAGCTCAATGCTGGCCTTTAACCAGGCATTCAGTTCGGATTCATCCATATTCAAGGTATAGGGTTCCCCTCGTTGAGCTGCGATCTGAAGTTCTTCCATTTTCCGGTCAACCCGTTGCAACGCATGAGGGTCGATTTGGATTTGTAACGGGGGCGCTTGTTGAAAGATGAGATAGATCGCTCCAATTCCTGCAGCGAGCGCGATCCAAGGAAAGATACGTGTGACCGTTTTAACGATGCCCACTGAAGAGTTCGATTCTTCGAACTCAGGGTCAGGTTCCCAAAATTCTTCCGGTTCTTCTTCCCTTGCCAACTTTTCCGCTTGCTTTTGAGAGGCATCGCCTGTGTCGGCCAGTTTGAGGGCTAAGGGTTTCTCGTCAGCGAGAGTGTTTTCTGATTCGGTTTCTTGAATAGCCAGGGGGGGCGAAGGGGTTGAAAGAGGTTTATATTTTTTAAAGATAATACCGCAACGAAGACATTCTTCTCCCTCATCCTGTTCAAAAGCGCATTTAGGACATGTCATTGGTCGAACGTTGGCTCCTACATCACGATTCGCACATGTCAGGGGATCCGTTCCAGAAGCCCCCTCCTCTTCAGTCCATAAGTATACCGCTGTCTGAAAATACAGCTTGGTGAGACTTAACCACTTGAAAACAAAGACAGTCGTGCGTTTCCCTCGACGAGCCACATGGTCTGGCTGTTGTTGGGTACGGATTGACAACCTTGAAATGACTATGGCCTACTCACCAGGCCATTCCGTCGTTCATATGAGGAGGCCGAGAAGGGGATAATGTAATGAGGATGCGAGCGCAGGAATTCAATTCCCGGAATTTTTCATTTCAAGAAGACCCTGTTCTGGTGCTCGATGATTTTTGGTCACCCGAAGAACGGCGAATGTTTCGGGAGGGAATGAATGCGGTCTCGTGGAAATCGTTAAAGGATATGCCTGCGGTGTCAAAAGCGTTTCCCGATTGTGGAAATTGGGGAAAGGCTGAGATTGGAGCCGAACAGGGGCAGAAATTTATGGAAAGGGTGTCTCTTTCATGCATTGCTGAGTATATCGAGTCCTTTCCAAACATTAAACAACGCCATATTAACTTCAATTACTATTCCTATGGAGAAGGTGACTGTCTTTCTACACATGATGATACCGATGAGGCCTATTCTTCTGGGCCTCAACCTCTCCGACGTTTGGCGCTAGCCACCTATTTTCATGATGAATGGAACCCCGATTGGGGTGGAGAGTTGATTCTTTATGATAAAAAACAGCGAAAAGGAAACACGCTTCTCGAAATCAATCAATGCATTGCCCCCTTGCCGGGGTCGTTAGCGATCTTTGCTGTCCCTCGGTTTCATCGAGTCTGCCGCGTCGATGCATTAGCCGGGAAGCATAAACGCTTATCGATTGCCGGTTGGTTTATGACAGAACATTTTTCCTAGGCCCTCCTATGGTCGGATTTCAGTTCGAACGTACCTTGTAACGATGACCTCCCTTTCAACCATCGATGTCCATGTGGCTGGTGAACCCCTGCGGGTGATCACCAAGGGGTTCCCTGACCTTCCCGGACACACCCTTCTTGAAAAGCGTCAAAATGCGCGAGAGCGATTTGATGAGCTTCGAAAGGCCCTTATGTTGGAACCACGGGGACATCGAGATATGTATGGAGCCCTCCTCTTATCTCCCTGTATTCCAGAGGCTGACTTTTCAGTCTTATTTCTGCATAACGAAGGATATAGCACCATGTGTGGCCATGGGATCATTGGGTTGGCAACCGTGTTGTTGGAAGAAGGCCTGTTCCCCTCCACCGAGCCCGAGACGACCATCAACTTTGAAACCCCAAGTGGGTTGGTTACGGCTACCGCCTCAATGTTGAATGGGACCGTGCAATCGGTCTCCTTCAGAAATGTTCCCTCCTATGTCACCGCTCAGAACCAAGTCATGTCCATATCGGGAGTCGGTGCCCTTCGGTATGACGTCGCCTTTGGAGGTGCCTACTACGTGTTCTGTCAGGCGTCGGATCTCAATCTTTCGCTTCGGAGACAGCATGCGTCTCAACTTATCGATGTCGGCATGCGAATTAAGGAAGCGGTTGCTCCGTTAACCTACCTCTTTCCCCATCCCATTGATGAGGCACTAGAATTTCTCTATGGAACCATTTTTGTTGGTGATGCCGAGCTACCCGGTTCAAATTGTCGGCAAGTCTGTATTTTTGCCGATGGTGCGTTGGATCGGTCTCCTACGGGAACGGGGGTAAGTGCGCTCTTAGCGTTACAACAGGCGAAGGAGGCGATGACGGTAGGTCAGTCCATTGTTGTCGAAAGCATCCTCGGAACGACCTTTACGGGTCGAATCCATGAATCTCTCGAGTACGAAGGACTACAAGCGGTCATTCCAGAGGTGGAGGGAAGAGCCTATCTTACAGGAAAACACGAATTTCTCATCGATTCGGAAGATCCTTTAAGTGCAGGGTTTCGTATTTCCTAAAGATGTTATGGTCGAGCTATCGTCCCATGAATTGTAAAAACACTGACTGCAAACCTATTATCGTTTTACTATCTTGAATGGTCCCGTCTTGGATTTTTGCGATTGCCTGTTCGATGGGCATCTCCACGATTTCTATTACCTCGTCATGGTCTAGGTTTTGGGTGCCTTTGGTCAGGCCAGTTCCTTTATAAATATGGATGACCTCATCACAAAAACCTGGAGCGGTATAAATGCTTGTCAGCAAAGTAAAGGCAGTCGCTTTGTAGCCGACTTCTTCTTCCAGTTCCCGTCCTGCGCAGTCAAGCGGATCTTCTCCTGGCGAAAGTTTTCCGGCCGGAATTTCATAAATAAAACCTCCGGTCGCATGACGAAACTGTCGAATGAGCACCACGGTGCCATCGTCTTTCAGTGGGACGATCGCAGAGGCTCCTGGGTGGCGAATGGTTTCTAAATCGATCGTGGCCCCATTGGGCAAGGTCACCGTATCGACATATAATTTCACCACCGTTCCTTGATAGATAGATTTACTTTTCATGAAGAGAGACCTCCAGCCTTTCTATGGTATGGAGACCAGGTTGGAACCCAAGAGCATTCGTTTACGAAGGTTTTTTCCGATAAAAGGGTGGTTTGACCACAAGCGCTGGTACTGCCTTTCCTCGAATATTGATGGTAAGGGGGGTTCCTTCCTTTCGATAGGCGGGAGGGACATAAGCCATCCCTATTCCTTTTTGCAAAATGGGTGAAAAGTTTCCACTTGTGACTTCTCCTATCGTCTGCTGATGGTCGTCAGGAGAAGCCACCGAAAAGCCGTGGCGAGGGACGCCACGCTCCTGAAGTTCAAACCCAATCAAGCGTTTTGTAAAACCATCGGCTTGTTGGTGGGCCAGGACGGATGAACCAATAAACTCGCCCTTCTGTAAATCGACGGCCCAACCGAGTCCTGCTTCTAGAGGTGTCGTCTCTTCCGAGATATCGTTGCCATACAGGGGATAGGCCATTTCAAGACGTAACAAATCACGCGAGCCGAGTCCAGCTGGTTTTAACCCGAGGGAAGTTCCCTTCGACAGAAGTAACTCCCATAGAGTCAGCGCATCGTTGGCTGGAATATAAATTTCATATCCAAATTCTCCTGTATATCCTGTTCGCGCTACCAAGCAGGACATTCCCCGGACATGCAATTCACGACAATGGCGGAGGGGAAGTGAGGAGATATCAGGGATATTCAATTGAGAAAAAATGGTCCGTGCACGTGGGCCTTGAAGGGCGAGTTGTGCTAACTCTTCGGATTGGTCTTGAATACTGAGATTCTCGACCCCTGCCCCATGTTTCTGGAGCCAGGTAAGAATTTTTTTGCGATTGGATGCGTTAACGCAGAGTAGGAAGGTTTGCTCCCCGAGTCTGTAAATAAAGATATCATCCAGAATACCACCCTGTTCCTGACAGATAAGTGAATACTGGGCTTGGTTCGGTTTCAATGCGGTGACGTTATTTGTGGTGACCCGTTGCAGGAAGGAAGAGGCTCCTGAGCCAGTCACCATAAATCGTCCCATATGACTGACATCGAAGAGTCCCGCAGCCTGACGTACGGATTGGTATTCGTCGAGGACTCCAGAATACTGTATGGGCATTTCCCATCCCGCAAAGTCAACCAGTCGGGCTTGTTGGGCTACATGACCTTCAAATAAAGGGGTACGGTTCATTCCTGTCTAGGCTCCTGGATTGGTTGTTCTGAATGGGAGGTCGTGGCCTGAGATCTTCTAGGGGGCCAAAGTGCTCTATAGAATAAACTGTCCATGCTGATGATTCGGTCACATGAGGCGAGTGACGGTTCCCCAATGTTTCGTTAGCATTTGAACCGTCGAAGTGTTAATGGAGGTCGATCAGTTCTACGTCAAAAATGAGGGTGGCATGGGGTGGAATCAAGCCTCCACCGGCCCCTCTGGCGCCATAACCTAAGTTAGGCGGAATGATCAATTTTCGTTTTCCTCCTTTTTTCATTGTACTGACGCCCTCCTCCCATCCTTTAATGACCATTCCCGAGCCCAGCCGAAAGGGAAAGGGTTCATTGCGATCTAACGAGCTATCAAACTTTTTCCCATTTTCCAACCAGCCCGTATAATGCACCGTAGCCATTTGGCCTGATTGGGCCTGTGGTCCCTGCCCAATCACCATATCGATATATTGGAGTCCGGATTCCGTCGTGATGATTTTTTCATCAGTGGCGGTTTCGGCCGGGTTTTCTTCGGCGAAGCTGGTGAGGCAGGGAATGAGGAGGCCTACCATGAGGAGGGCAATGGCGGAGCGTAATCTTGGTCTATTCATGACATCGTACTCAACTCTTTTGGTTGTCAAAAACTTCTAAAAATCTTCTTAGATCTTAATTCACTGGTTCGGTAAACAAGGCCACACTTGCAGTATAGCCATGTAAAAAATTATTGCCACCTACAGGGCCTATTTCTCCTTGAGCGAAAAACCCACCAATAGGAATATTTCCCGTTTCTTTTCTCAGTATCCCAATGTCATGGTGTGGTTTTCCAAACAGCCCTTTCCCGCGCCCGCAACAACTAAACAAAAGTGCTCCAAGGGGAGGTTTCGTGGAAACGGCTCTCATTTCAGATAGCATCAAACTAAAGTCCTCACTTGCGGAATCGGCATCGCGCACATGAAATTGGATCGTTTGTCCTTCTTGGGCGAGGTCTCCAAAGACGAGACTGCCGGTGCTGCGGTCCGCCCCAATAAGGTTGCGGACGAGAAAGTCTCCTCGCTCGAACCGATTTCGATGTTCGTCGATGATCAGGCCGACATGCAGAGCCCGTTGGGCGAGATGTTGTTCCTCGAGAGGGAGTGATTCAAAGACGGCTTCGAGCTGTTTGAGGGCCGGTTGGCCGCTCAACTCATGTACGACATTATGTTGGGCTTTCGTCACAATAAAACGTTCTCCGAACGGACGGCACCCTTGAGAAATAATGGGGTTGATACAGATGGCGCCTGATAATGCGACGCCAACCAATCCATCATGAAACATCTCACTATTGAGGAGGAGACGATTTGCTCCGTCCTCCTGTCCTCCGCTCGCCAATCCTCCAATAACCGGAACTCCGGGACATCGGTCGTTTGTGGATGAGAGCACCTCATTCATGGGAGTGGTAAAGGGGTCAGCCAGTATGAGGAAGGCTTGAGGGGTGATATGCATTCCCAGAGGTTCTAACCAGTCTTGCCTCATATCGCGCTCATCTGATGGGGGCGGTGCAAGGCGGACGGGAGTGATTGTGACTTCTGGTAATCGTGCCGCCCAAATTGAAATTGCCGGGCCTTCTTCAATTTCTTCTGATCCCGCAATGACTCCCTCTCCCATGGAACCCAGAAGGCAATGTACCGACAATTGCTGTTCCAGGAAGGTACTTATGGCTTGAATGTGAGGTTCGTAATGGGCTGAAAAAAATATAAAGGCGAGGTCGACAGGATTGGAACCAAGTTCCTTTTGGATATCATGACACAGCGATTGTGCGGCTTCCTTCTCGTTGGAGTTTCTGGATATTGCCACAGCAAATTGTAAGGAAGAAGTTTGATCCATCATCGTTCTGCAGTCTAACAATCACCAGGGCCTTTGTCTATGTGAGTTCATCCGACCAAGCCCCCGTTGTATCCGGTGTCATTAGGGCATGGGGTTTTGACGATCGCTTCGTTCAGCATTGAGCTTCTTATGATACCGCCATAAATAGGAATGGTAATCATCAACCTGGGCTAACAGGTAATGGAGTTCTGCAGGGTCTTCCGTTTCTAAGGCTGGGACCATTCGATTTTGAAGAAATTCCGCAAAAGCCTTTGTTTTCTCTATCGCGGTGAATAAACGCAACCCTCCACCTATTTGATAGTCACTCATCCTTGCCTCGCTGTACGGTTGAACACCAACATCTCCTGAAGCATTATACTCAGTATTGGCCCATTTTAGAAATGGGGCTGAAGAGCCTTTCCTAACAATGTTTGAAGTTTCTCTAATGAAATTGCCTCGACTCTTCGGTCATCTCGTCCCACAATCGTGTGGGCTTTGGTTAAGGCATTCAAAATGGCCTCCTCTGTCGCTTCAACGGTTGCCGCAAAAAGTGGATTCAAGTGGGTGTCCGCCAGGTGAGTCATGGTAAAGGTCGGGTCTTTCGGATAGTGGGGAATCGTATTTCCCGTGGAAAAGGCCAGGACAAAGTCACCACTGCCATGTTGGGAGGTGGCTCCCGTCCTGGCCAATCCTAAGGGGGCTCTTCTGGCAATTCGGTTGAGTTGACGATGGTCCACAGGCGCATCGGTGGCAATGATGATAATAATCGAACCTTCATGACTTGTTAACCATTTCGGATTGGTCGAGGTCTGGGTGAGTCTGTCTTGGTCATACAAGGATCCGACTGGGACTCCCTTGACCACCAATTCATGGCGTCGGCCATGGTTGGCATTGACCAGCACTCCAATACGGTATCCACCCATAGAATCTGGCAGGACTCGTGAAGCGGTCCCAATGCCTCCTTTAAACCCATACGAGATCATTCCAGTCCCGGCTCCCACCGTACCCTCTTCAACCGGACCATCAGAGGCATGGTCAAGTGCAGAGATAACATGGTCCTCCGAGACGTGTCGACCTTGGCTATCGTTGAGTCGACTGTCATCACATTCGGCAATGACCGGAGTCAATGTATCGTCAGTAATGCCGATTTCTGGATATTGCTTGAACATCCAACTCATGATGCCGTTGGCGACTCGAGGTACGTTGAGGGTGTTGGTCAGGGCAATAGGATATTCCAAAAATCCGGACTCTTGGATCCAGGCCAGTCCCGTCATCTCCCCGGTACCGTTTAAAATATAGCTCCCCGCAGGCACTTTATGATGCCAGACATCCTCACGTGGAAGTAAAACGGTCACACCCGTTCGCACGGGGCCATGGCCTGGCTTGAGCGGTCCAGCTCCTTCCTGCAGTGTGATCTGTCCGACTTTGACTCCTGCCACATCGGTAATGGCATTGTGGGGACCGGGATCAAATTGACCGACAACAATGCCGAGATCGCGAATTCTTGCACGCTCATGATTCGTGGCTTCAGCAAGGGCGAATGAGGCGAGAGAGAGAATGCTTAAGGGGCCGGTGCAGAGAAGAATCCAAAGGAGCCGGAGCCACATCGCTCTTACGTTCATCGTCAATGGTTGCTGGGTCATGACTACACTTACCCGACAGATCTTTTTTGATAGAGTGACCGGTGGCAAAGGGGGCAGGTTTCTAGTCCAGCCAGGTCGATCACCCAGGAACTATGAGGTCGGCTCATTGCCATATTCCACACCAACTTGGCCAAACAATGCGGACATCGCAGCATGACCATAAACCAGAAAAAGGTGGCCAGCCCCAAAAATATCCCGCAGGCGATCATTCCCAAGAATCGTCCATAGTCTGAGCCAAGGGAGAAAAAGCCAATGGTAAAACAAAGGAGTGCTCCACAAAACCCTGCAACCGAGACATACAATTTCCAAGCTTGACCGGTATGAATAATCCAACTGGACTTCTGAGACATACTCGAGGGCCTTTCGAATTGTCCTAGAGGTCGTGGGTGGATTGAGCCTGTGGAACGATTACCTCCATGCCTGGATGCTCCTCAGTCAAGTATCTCGCCAGGGCAAAGGATTGCTTGCCTTCACCATGAACCACAAATACTTTCGAAGGGGCCGGCTGGATGGCTTGAACATAGTTGAGTAAGTCCTGTCTGTCTGCGTGGGCAGAGAGTCCATTGATTCTAACGACCCGCGCACGACGAGGAGTCGGAACTCCAAAAATGGGAACCGAATCCCAACCTTCAACGAGTTTACGCCCTAGGGTATGTTCGGCCTGAAAGCCGACAATAACCACCACGGTGGCTTCATCTTGAATCGCGTGTTTGAGGTGGTGCACCACCCTGCCGCCTTCACACATGCCGGAGCCTGCGATGATGACGCAAGGGCCTTTCTTTTTATTCAGCGCAATACTTTCTTTGACCGATTTGACATAGTGAATATACCTAGCTCCAAAGAGATCACCTTCAGAGGTGAAGGTTTGGAAGGTTTCTTCATCGTACATTTCCGGGTGCTGGCGAACCACATTGGTGGCTTTAGTCGCGAGCGGTGAATCTATATAAATTGGAATGGGGGGAACGGTTCCTTCCTGAATGAATTCTTTTATCCGCATAATGATATGCTGGGTCCGTCCTACGGCAAATGCTGGGACGATAATTTTACTCTTGTGTTTGATCGCGTGAGTAGCCAGTTCTTTCACCAGGGATTTTGTTTCCTGTTCGGTGTGGTGATGTAGGCGATCCCCATAGGTTGATTCAATGATCAGGACATCACAGGGAGGGGGTGGGCTTGGGTCTTGTAAGATTGGCATGTTGGAGCGTCCTAGATCTCCCGAAAAGAGAATTCTGGTCGTTTGGCCCTTCGCCGTCACCGCCAGATGTATGGCCGAAGATCCGATAATATGACCGGCGTCATGAAAAGAGGCTTGAATTCTTGGAGCGACGGAAAAGGTTTCCCCATAGTTTGAACTTTGAAAACGTCTAATAATAGAGTTGGCATGGTCAGACGTATAGAACGGGTTGCGGCATTTTTTGCCACGACGACGCTCCTTTTTATTGACATACCGGCAGTCTTGCTCCTGAATACGTGCGGAGTCTTGGAGAAGAATCTGGGTGAGATCGCCCGTCGCCCCCGTCAAATGGACCTTTCCAGGAAACCGGTGTTTGGCCAGTACAGGTAGAGCTCCCGAATGGTCGATGTGACCATGGGAAAGGAGAACCGCGTTGACCGATTTGGGATCAAACCCGAGATCACGGTTGTGTGCATCAGCGATACTACGGCGCCCTTGAAACATTCCACAATCAAGAAGGACCTTCGTTGAACCAATGTGGAGCAGGTGGCGACTGCCGGTGACGGATTGGGCAGCACCGTGAAACGAGATTTTCATCTTTCTGGCTTTCCTATTCTTGGTTCACAAGGAGGTCCCAGGCTTCCTGGGCGGTTTCCGCATAATGAAACAGCTTGAGATCCCCTGGGCTAATGAGGCCATAGTCTACAAACATATCCCAATTGATAAGTCGCTCCCAAAAGGATTGTCCCATGAGGACAATCGTCACCCCGGTTACCTTTTTAGTCTGAATGAGGGTTAAGGTCTCAAACAATTCATCCAAAGTGCCAAAACCACCTGGAAAGGCTACCAAGGCTTTGGCACGAAGGAGAAAGTGCATTTTCCTGATGGCAAAGTATCGAAATTGAAAATTTAACGATGGGGAAATGTAGGGATTGGGTACTTGCTCATGGGGGAGCGTTATGTTGAGACCGATGGACTTGGCGTGAACATCAGCAGCCCCTCGGTTAGCCGCTTCCATGATGCCTGGTCCCCCTCCCGTGATAATGACATGCTCACATCGTCCATCCAGTTGACAGGTGGTTGAGACGAGGCGAGCAAATTCTCTTGCCTGTTCATAGTATTTGGAGAGTTCGACCTGTTGTGTGGCAATGCGAAGTTGTTGCAAAAGGTTGGGATCGGATGGATTGAGTTGTTGCGCGTTATGGAGATCGGATAGACGCGCCTGAGCCTTATCTGGTTCAGGGAGTCGTGCGCTCCCAAAGACCACGATGGTGGATTCAATACCTTCTTCCTGTTGAATGAGTTCAGGTTTGAGGAGCTCTAATTGCAGTCGAATCGGACGGAGTTCATCGCGGTCCAAAAAAGCAAGGTCTTGGTCAGCCCGAATATAGGAGGGAATCGGACCATTTTGAGGTCCATCATAAGGAACGGAATCCGACATAGGTTTATTATAACGGGGCAGAATGATAACAGCAATTCGGACGAACGGGAGGATTCTATCTAGAAGGGCCAGGGATTATAGCCGGTATCGTCAGACTCGACAGACAGCATTCGGTCTGTGACGACCAAATCCCGGTCTAACGAAACATGGAGGGTATCGAATCCTAATTCATTCTTGGTCACACTCATGTTCGGAGAAAAGGGAATAAAAAATCTGGCAATCCAGCCAAAGTTGATGGTGATGCTTTTCCTGACTGAAAAATTGTATTGGAGTCGTGCGCGTTCTTGTGAACCGGATATTTCGTCTGGAGCGCCAAGGTGTTCTACGACCTCTCGCAAGGTAGTGGTTCCTGGAGTTATAAACTGAATGTCGGCTTGAGATATTGGTTGGTTAAAGGAAGTCCGCCGAAATTCACAGCTTGCCAGGGTCAACAAGACGATAAGAAGGAGTAGACTATGCAAGATGTTATTCGCCAAACGGCCATATCTGAAATTCAAGGTCATCCGTTCGATTGCCATAAATTACATCTTCAACCACACCAGATTGATTAAACATGACATAGAGGTTATCCCCAGCGGCATTGGCTCGGGAGAGGATGAGAAATAACCCAAACTTGGCGTCAAAGTACCGATAATGAAATACTTCTTTTCCAACAACCGATACGATTTCATCGGGTGCCCCAAGAGATGCGGTGACTTCCGCGCGGGTGGTCTGACCTTTTTGTAAGCCGGCGATGGCCGCCGCTTCGGCATCTCCGAACTTCTTACCAAAATTACCCCTGGCAAAGATGCAGCCTGACAAGGTGGTGAGGCTAAATCCAAGAAGGAGAACGAGGGTTAGAGCCGAAAAAGGAAGCGTGGATCGATGAGCAAGAGGACCTGTCATCTTCGATCCAACACGATCTGAGTCATGAGGGTTTTTTCGGAAGAACAAAGTCTTCTTCATATATCCTATAGCCGGCGGGCGTGAGGCCAACTTGAGAATAGACCTGTTGCGCAAGATGGTTGTCTGACTCGACGTACAGTCGTAACCCGCAGATATTCGGTTGAGTTTTGGCTTGTTCTTGCACCCAGGCATGCATGCGTCTATATGCCCCCTGACGTCGCCACTCTGGAAGGACATAGACACTTTGTATCCACCAAAAGGTGCCATTTCGCCAATCGCTCCATTCAAAGGTTATCATCATTTGGCTTATTACGGAACCGGGGAGTGTCTGTCCCTGTTCAGCGACAAGGTAGAATCCCTTCTCAGGTGCGCCCAGAATAGATTCCACACCCAGTCGAACACGGGATCGCTCTAAAACTCGTGCCTCGGTCTCTTCTGCCATGGCGAGATTAAACGACACCAGTGTTTCTAAGTCATCTTGGGTCGCTAAACGGATCGCAAACTTGGATTGTGGCATCATGGTGAAATGTATGAGGCCTCAGGAATAGGCAGCTATCCTTTCGGAGAAAAGGTTTGTGTAAGCCAGGGCTTATTAGGTTGATAGAGCCCCGCTGAAAATTCCATTTTCATGGCCTCTTCAGGAGGAAGGTTAATGGGACGAAGATGCGTGGTAGGAATTAATGCCAAATATCCGGTGAACGGGTGAATGGCAGTGGGTACAAAGACCATGGATAGATGTTGTTGGGGAAAGACTTGAACGTTATCCGGTGCAATACCCATGACAAAGCCCAGCGCCCAGGAGCCCTCTCGAGGAAAAGGAAAAATGACAACGGTACTATTCCCGAATCTGGAACGAAATTTAAAAACATCCGTCATACCTTTGAGAGTATGGTACACACTGCTGACGATCGGGATTCTTTCGAGGCGACTCTCCGTCCAATTTAAGATGCGTTGTCCTAAAAACTGAGTGGCAATGACGCCAACCAGCAAAATGAGACAAGCGAGGGTGACAATACCCAATCCGGGAATATTGGCAGTAATCGCTTTTCCAAAGAAATCGTGAATGAGACCATCGAGGACAAAGAAGAGGGTTTGCAGAATGAGAAAGGTTCCCCAGGCTGGAACCAATACAAACAGACCGGTCAAAAAGTAGCGTTTAAGGTTGGTGGCTAAAGCCATAGATTTCCTTTCAATAATGGCTTTCTCTTGCTGAGTGTAGCAGATTTCTCATACGGAAGCCCATATCCCCAATGAAAGGATCAAGATGTTGTCGAGTGGAGGATTGCCAGTTATGAAGGAATGGAGATTTGGAATCCTTCTTGATCTTCTGGTGAAGTTCTTTTATCCTGACTTTGGGTCACCCTAACATTTTTCTACGTAGGAGTATCTATGGAAAATTCTGAGACATCCACAGATAAGGGGTCGATCGATAAGGAACTGTTGGCGATTCTCTGTTGTCCGGACACCAAACAGGCCGTTTCTCTTGCAGAAGGGGCCTTGATTTCCTCGTTAAATGAAAAAATAGCTCGCGGTGAACTTTTAAATAAAGCTGGCAATAAAGTGGATGAAAAAATTGATGGAGGGCTCATTCGGGCGGACCGTCAAATCCTCTATCCCATCAGAGAATCTATCCCTGTCATGTTGATTGAAGAAGGCATTCCCCTCGCAGAGTCGTAAGTCACCCCACCAGCATTGTTTCATCAAAGGTCTGTCTTGCGATGGTGGCCCTTTTAGGCCTTCCTCATGGCAGGAATTGGTGCATGCCACGTATCAATGACTGACGCTGGATTGTCCAAATTCCGATGATCGAACAGTTGGTGCTACGGTCGAATCACACCACTTTCTTGTTGTTCTGTTTCGGTCTTAGACCCGGTCGAGGTCCCACATTGGGTGCAGAGATATTCATACAGATTCCCAGTGGGAAGGATAAGAAGGAGTCGTTCACGGGCAGGCGTGGCTTGTTTACATGTTGGACAAAAGAGTAAAGAGGCTTGGAAATTACCATATTGCTCAGGCGCCGCAGAGGGTTTTTGGGTTGAGGGTGGTTGGCCAAAGGGATTGGGGCGAAGGGGAGAGTGAGATGCAGGTCCTAAGGGATTAGGAATTTTTGGCCGCCGATTCATAGATAAATTTTAACGAGAACGGAAGGGAATGGCAAGGTTTTCAATGTAGGTGAGTCTTGATGGGAATTAGGTAGATTTGAGTTTGGTTTTATATCGCCACCAGACCGAACGACCTATTTGAATGAGGAGATAGATTCCCAATCCACCCAGGAGTCCCTTGACACCGGCATCTTGAAGTGACGAACTCTCAGGTTGGTGGAGCACAAATCCGAGGGCAATATGGCCCCCTAAACCCAGGCAAATTGCAAAAATAATCCACTCCCTCATGAAACCCCTCCCTTGAAATGAATGGTATGGGAAGATGCCCATGAAATGCAAGTCGAATGGGAGGTGAATTTACGTTAATTTTCGATAAGATATAGAATTCTATATGGAAAAGATTATAAAGATCAAAGAAAGACAAGAAGGAAATCTCTCCACCTGAATAGTTCCTCATTAACTTGTCGTCTCGTGGTCAACAGGTGAGGGAGGTGTATTGAAAGGCTGATTCTATGAGGAGAGGAATGTTAAACTGAGCATCATTTTCGTCCCATGACACGGTGAGCACACTTAATTGCAATCTACGGTTTCGATGTTAGACGAATCAGCACAACATGTTGGGACGTTTATTCCCGTCACCTCGTTGGGAGCTCCTCCTAACCCGTCATTAGATTCTGCGTCCTCGAATATTGATTATCGTGAGTTTGGGACTAAAGTTGCGCTCATCAACATGCCTTTCAGCTCCGCGAAGTTTCCTTCCATTCAATTGGGAACACTCTCCTCCCTCCTCAAATCTGAAGGAATAGGGGTCAAGTCCTACCACGCAAATCTGCTCTTTTCCCATGAGATTGGGTCGGTTCTCTATGAGATCTTGTGTGAAAAACGTGGGCTCTTTGGAGAATGGTTGTTTGCCTCTTTATTGTTTCGCAACAATCCAAAACGCGAACAATATCCACATCTCTTTAAGCCGGTCTTCGAAGAGACGGCTCGCGAAGCGGGATGTTCCATAGGATATCTTGAGAATCTTGCTGAGCGGATTGCTCCACAGTTTCTTACGAAATTTCTGACCGATGTCGATTGGGGGCAGTATGCCCTGGTGGGATTCACGTCCACGTTTGATCAAAACGTGGCAAGTTTGTCTATGGCGAAGTTGATCAAGGACGTCTATCCCCATGTGCGTATTGTATTTGGAGGAGCCAATTTCGATGGTGAGATGGGAATGGAGTATTTTCGTTCCTTTCCATGGATTGATCACGTGGTCATTGGAGAAGGGGAAGTTCCTTTCCCACGGTTAGTCAAAGGAATTCTCACAGGTCATGACGCCTCCATGCCTCCAGGGGTGGCCTACCGAAAAGACGGCCAGGTGTATCTAGAGCCGAATCACCAACTCTTTGAATCCTTTGAAGAGATGGGGCCTCCTGATTATGACGATTATTTTGAATTACAGGCAGAACTCAATAAGCAACAGCCTACGGGGTTGGATCGAATCCTCCTCTACGAAGGCTCCCGAGGTTGTTGGTGGGGAGAGAAGCATCATTGTACCTTCTGTGGCTTAAATGCCCAATCCATGCGGTTTCGATCGAAATCATCGGCTCAGGTCACCAAGGAAATGGATTTTTTGTCGAGTCGTTATAGCGCGACGCGTTTTCGAATGGTCGATAACATTATCGAGATGAAATATATTGATGGGTTGTTTGGATCCTTTGCACAAGATCATTATGATCTTGATGTGTTCATTGAAACCAAAAGTAATTTGACGAAACGCCAAATCCAAACCCTGGCCCAAGGCGGCGTAAAGTGCATGCAGCCAGGAATAGAGAGTTTAAGCGCGGCTCAACTCAAAGAAATGGATAAGGGGGTGAGTCCACTTCAAAATATTCAATGTCTCAAATGGAGTAAGTATTACCATGTCGATATTTCCTGGAACATTCTTCTCGGGTTCCCAGGTGAGAGGAATACTGACTATCAGCGTCAGATTGATATGATCCCCAGTCTCCTGCATTTGCAGCCACCGGAGTCCATTGGGAAGTTGTGGCTGGAACGATTTAGCCCTTATTTCATGCGTCCTGAAGAGTATGGAGTGCGAATTACGGGACCGGGGACTGCCTATGCGTATGTCTATGACGAACGGACCGTTGACTTGAAAAAAATTGCTTATGACTTTGAGTATGAAGTCGATTGGAAGGTTGACCAGGACCTCTATACAACGCTAGTCACAGCGGTTGGAACATGGAAAGCGCAGTACCATTCGGACAATCAACCATTCCTTTTTTATAGTAAGGCCATGAGCTATGTCATGGTGTATGATGGAAGAGGGGCTCAACCTAAAAGTCACCGATTTGATTGGCCTCATGCCTTCATTATAGATTTCTGCAATGAGGTTCCTAAAACACCTGCCCAAATTCAAGAGGGAATGCAGGTCGAGGGTACTCCGACGAGTATCGTGACGGATATCCCTTTAGATCAGGCCCTTGATGCCCTCGTTGAACAACGTATACTTCTTGAAGAACGGGGTCGATACTTCACACTGGCCCTTCCCGTAAACCCCTACCGGTAACTGTTCCTTATTGGCGCCTTTCACGCTTCGCTCATCAACGTGGGAAAGGCGGCGTCCATCAGTACAAATGGCTTGCGGGCGAACAGGCCTGCAGCTATCTTTCGAGGCAGGGATGATGGTAATGGCCTGTTCGAGAGAAGAGAGGGGCAGGTAGTGACTTATACCGCGCTTTTCGCGGATTCAATTTCCGTGGCTGTGATCAGACTTGTTAAAAAATCTGCAACAAAATTCAAAGCTTCCTCACGCCCATCGGCCCGCCGACCTTTCTCGCGACGTTGAACCGACAATTCATGGTCTAAGTCTGATTTCACATCGGCCAAGACCCGTTGAAGAGAGACAGGGGTTAAGTTCGAATCCATATCTTCAAGTTCTTGGCAACGGTCGAGTACCCAATTGAGACCTTCGATTTTTCCTGAATAATGCTCCTGGTCTGCCGTATCGATGCGAGCCATGGTTGTGGCGAAGGCCTGAGCCTCGTAAATTAAGTTATAAAAACTCGTGACTGCCTTCACTAGGGTCGAATTCATGAGTCTCCTCCAAAAAGATATTCCTATCTCTTTCATTATACATGAGGGAATGGGTCGAACAAGGTATTTTTTGCAATATGAGAAAATATATTTAGGTAAAGAGTAGGGCGTGAAATTCAGCCATAAATCCATAGTAGAGGGGGGCAAAGTCTTTGAGGCTTTCTGGACTGGTTTCCTTTAGACGTTTGAAGAAAAAAACTTGCAACCGAGGGTCGAGTTGTTCAAGTAATTGAGCGAGTTGGCCCATTGTGTAACTGCCAGCCGGGACGGTCAATGCATAGTGTACTAATCGCTCGACGAATTGTTGTCCCATGTATTCGCTGGTGATATACCCGTCCGGTAGCGTTCCGCTTTGAAGGAATTCATCAAAAGGGACGGCTTGTGCGGCAAATGGAATGGTCGGATCGGATGATGACACCTACGTGGCGCTCCTAGCGGAAGGCAGAAGGTAACCTTCTTGTTCCACTCTACCCAAGGCCCCCCTGGTCGTCAAGCCTTTCAAAAAGATTTTAATGGCGGAGTCGGGTTTTTGCGTATCTGTGCCTTTTAACGGTGAGTGGCAAAAAAAAGGCGGGGTCCCCCAGAGGGAGACCCCGCCCACGGACTCGCCTAGGCTCTTGCTTACAGCCAGGTGACCCGCTCGGCCGGCCGGACATAGATCGGCTCTTCGACCTGGATCCGCGCCACTTCCTTGCCCGACTTGTTGAAGCCCAACACGGTATCGTTGTACATCTCGAACCGCTTCCCGTGAATTTGGGTTTCAAACACTTTCGGACCCGGAATGACGTCATACCGGAAGACAATCTGCTGACTGGCGCGCCACAACTGCAGCACCGCCAACAGCTCCCGGCTCGGGACCAAGTACTTCTCGATCGCATTGTCCACGCCGGGGCCAAACATCTGCCGCGTATACCCGCGCGGGGCATGCCGAGGCGGGATGTAGAAGCCATTGGGCTCCGTCCCCCATTGTGGATACAACGGCAAGGCCACCTGCTCCACCCGAATGGTGAAGTACAGGGGATGCCACCGGTCTTCGGCCCACAGGCCGTCGTCCCCGATGCGCATCAAGCTTTGCATCCGAATCTTGCCGACGCAGGCCGCCATACAGCGCGTCTCCATCGGCTCCCCGCCGGTCAGCGGGTCTTTGCCTTCGATCCGTGGATAGCAGGCGATACACTTCTCACTCACCCGCGTCGTGCCCCGATACATCGGTTTCTTAAAGGGACACTGCTCCACACACTTCTTGTACCCCCGGCACCGATTCTGGTCAATCAAGACAATCCCATCCTCCGGCCGTTTGTAGATGGCCTTCCGCGGACAGGCTGCCAGACAGCCCGGATAGGTACAGTGGTTACAAATCCGCTGCAAGTAGAAGAAGAAGGTCTCATGCTCCGGCAAGGAGCTGCCTTGCATCTTCCACGGTTCATCCCGCGAGAACCCGGTCTTATCGACGCCTTCGACCAAGGCGCGCATCGACGTGGCCGTGTCCTCATAAATGTTGACGAACCGCCATTCTTGGTCCGTCGGGATGTAGCCGATCGCCGCCTGGCCAATCTTGGCCCCGGCATCAAAGATCGTCATCCCTTCGAACACCCCGTACGGTGCATGGTGCTTGCGGCCGACCCGCACATTCCACACCTGCCCGCCGGGATTGACTTGCTCAATCAACTGCGTGATCTTCACATCGTAGAACTGCGGATACCCGCCGTAGGGCTTGGTCTCCACGTTGTTCCACCACATATACTCCTGGCCCTTCGAGAACAACCAGGTGGACTTATCCGCCATCGAGCAGGTCTGGCACGCCAGACACCGATTGATGTTAAACACGAAGGCGAATTGCCACTTGGGATGTCGCTCTTCGTAGGGATAGAGCATCTTCCGTCCCAACTGCCAATTATACACTTCCGGCATAATATGTACTCCTTCCATTCACGTTAAAAGGTCCATGCGACGCCCGAGCCACATGCTCGCGCACTCGCCAGCGTCCATCGTAATCGCAGCTTACACCTTGATCTTGATGTGTTCGCCTTTGAGCCACTTGATCATGAACTCGTTTTCCTGACCGGGCGTAAACCCAGTGCGGACTGGCTCCCATGGGCCCCGAGCCCCGATGCCCCCGTCTTCCGCCTTGGTGATACGGATCAGACATTCTTTCGGGACCGTGTTGACCGCGTGGTTATCCACTTGGAACCCAAATTTAAACTTCCAACCTACCGCATGTTTGCCCGGGAGGCTGTCGGTTTGATGGGTCGGCATCAACCAGTTCCGGGTAAAGGACTGTTGCGCCCCATACCGGAAGTTGGACTGATACCCCGTGTCCATCGCAATCGCGCGGCCGTCGGGGCGGGTTTCGTGCCCTTTGACCGACTTGGCGGTGGCCACATACGGGGCATGCTTGGCCATCGTCACGTGATACGGGAAGGCCGGGTTGTACTTGGCCCGAATCATCAACCGAGCGACTTTGTAGAACGGATCCGAGGGTTTCCAACCCCGATAGGGTCGGTCCACCGGGTTGCCGTCCACATAGACGTAGTCCCCGTCGTTGATGCCCCGATCTTTGGCGGCTTGCGGGTTGATGTGCAGCTGATGCTCCCCAACGCCCGGCGTCCGTTTATCCATCCGATAGGGATCGCCGAAGTTGGATTCATAAATCTGCACCCAGTCGTTCACCGACCATTGGCTATGCACCCGATGCCGGGTTTTGGGGGTCACGCAGTAGAACTGATACCCCTTCTCCCACAACGGGTTGCTGTGCCGCTTGATCTCCTGCCACGGCAATTTCAGGTTCCGCACCGTCTTGTCATCATGGTGCTGCGCCGTGATGGGAATCCCATAGTCATCGGGCCGCACAAACGGGTTGGTCGTGAAAATCGCGTTCGGCAAGTACGGGGTCGCCTCCGTCCCTTCGCGGTGACTGATGAGGTTTTCTCCGTATTCGATCATTTCCGGCTCAATCCGGTAGTTTTCATACCGGCCCGAGCGCGTCCACATCGGCTTGCTCTCGTTGGTCTCTTCCCAGAACGGATGCCGCGGATAGGTCCGTGACATCACCATCCAGCCCTTCTCCGACTTCAGCATCGTATCGGCGCTGTAGCCGTAGCCGGTACAGGAGGCATCCAACAGCCGTTGCACATACACATCGACGCGGTTCTTAAACACCATGTAGAAGTGTTGTTTGAACCGTTTATCGCCGGTGATGTCCGTCAGCTTGCTGGCCACCCCAGCCGGGCTGTCCAGATCGTTCCGCGTGTCATACAAGGGCCGAATGCCGCCCTTCCAGACTTGGTACCAGGGATTCGACACCGTCGCGGTGATTTCCGGATAGGTGAACTCCATCCAGCTATTCATCGCAAAGGCCACGTCGTTATGGTTCACATCCGACGTCATTTCGATGTCCTGGGTCACCAGGGTTTCAATGTTGGGGTCCACGTTCTTCAACATGTCGTAGTGATGCTTCGCATTGTTCAACACGTTGACGTTGGCCACCCAGCGCCACTTACTCGGCGTCGGCATATGGGTTTTGCCCGTGAACACCTTGCGGCCATACTTCGGGGTATTGACGATCAAGGCGGTGTCGCCGTGATTCCAATAGGCCACTTCTTCCCCGTAGTAGTACCCTTTCACCTTGATCTCCTTGCCATGCGCCGTGGTGCTGAGCGTTTGGTTGAAGGGATCTTCGGCGGTATGGGTCCCCAGACCACCCCCGGACCACGGTGTGGCGTTCCAGATCCCGGCCTTGTAGTTGCCGGCCCAGGTATGCTGGTTCGTCCCAAATTTGCCCACGTTCCCCGTGATGATCAAGATCATCGCCGCGGCCCGGGCATAAATGGTTTGGTGGAAGTAGTGGTTGGTGCCTTCGCCGTTGTGAATCGCGGCGGGCTTAATCGTGCCCGAATCCCGCGCCCACCGGACAATCAAGTCCTTCGGACAGCGATTGATCTGATGCGTGGTATCCAAGTCATAGTCTTGGAAGTGCACCAGGTACATCTGCCAGATTGGCATGACGTCGACTTCCCGGCCATTGAGCAGCTTGACCCGATAGGTCCCTTCCAAGGCCGCATCAATGCCGCTTTGATCATAGTGCCAGCCCACAATTTCGCGGTGCAACGGCACGGCTTGCTTCTTGTTTTGGTCCCAGACCATCATCCCGCCCAAGCGTTCAATCTTCTGCGGGCTCAAGGTCTGCACCATCCCCGAATAGGTCTTGGAGAAATCCGGGAATTGGTAGTCTTTGATCACGTCGCGTGGATCCAAGTACTGCAAGGTATCCGTGCGCACAAGGATCGGACTGTCCGTGAAGGACTTCAAGAAGTGGGAGTCATGCATGTTCTCATCGATCATGATCTTCATGACGCCGCAGAACAAGGCTCCGTCGGACTGAGGCCGCACGGGCATCCAGTAGTCCGCCCGATAGGCGGTGGGGTTATACTCTGGCGTGATGACCACGACGCGCGCGCCCCGCTCAATACACTCCAGCTTCCAGTGCGCTTCCGGCATCTTGTTCTCCACGAAGTTCTTCCCCCAACTGGTGTTGAGCTTGGAGAAGCGCATATCGTTGAGATCGTTATCGACGGCTTGCACACCGGACCAGAACGGATGGCCCGGGTTTTGGTCCCCGTGCCAGGTATAGTTCGACCAATACCGACCACCTTGGGCTTGGCCGGGGCCGACTTTGCGAATCCAGTGGTCCAACAAGGGCAAGCAGCCATTGTTAAACCGCGTCAAGCCCATCTTGCCGATGATGCCGAGCACGGGCATCCCGGAGCGATGTTTGAAGCAGCGCGTCCCCGCGCCCTTCATCATCTCGATCATCTCCGGCGGATAGCCTTGCTCCCGCAGGCGCCGGGCGCCGGCTTCCCCACTGTACCGCTTGGCAATGATGATCGCCGCTTTGGCCAGATAGGTAAACGCCGTATCCCACGACACCCGCATCATGTCGTCCAGATACCGCGCGTTAAATTTGTATTTTGTTTTCACGGAGGGGACGAGCTCGGGGGAGCCATCGTCCATCCATTGCTTCCAGCCACGGCGCATCAAGGGGCCTTTCAAACGATACGGCCCATACACCCGCCGATGGAAGGTGTACCCCTTCAAGCACATCCGGGGGTTATGGGCGAACGTCCCGCGGTTGCCGTAGAGGTCTTCATAGGTTTGATGGTCATAGTTTTGCTCCACCCGCATGACCACCCCGTTTCGGACGAAGGCCCGAATCCGGCAGGCATGCGTATCGTTGGGGGAGCAGACCCAGGTAAACGAGGAATCATACCGGTATTGGTCATGATACACCCGCTCCCAGGAGCGATCCGGATAGTCTCCGAGGGGGTTGCCCACCTCGATGACCGGTTGCAGCGCCGTCAAGGCCAGGGCTTTATCCGCCACGGCCACGGCCGCCACGGTACCGGCGGAGACCTTTAAGAATTGTCTACGAGATAAAAACATCGATTACACCTCCTACGTTGACGGTTGGAAAGTCCAACCTAACGACTGACATGAAATCACGTGAACGAAAAACCAGGCATCACCTCCTTTACAATGGATTTGCTGCGGATCTATCATGTTGAAAAAGTTTGGAAAAAATGATGTCGATATATTCAATTTAAAACCTCCAAACCCTTTCACGCAGCCTTGTGTAGGGAACATCGTTAAAAGCAATAACAAAACCAGGCAGGAAATTTTATTAATTATCGTATAAGCAATTGAAAATAATGATAAAAATATTGGTTTCAGGAGAAGGGTCAGCCAAGATTTCAGGAAAGATGTGTGTAGTAGAGGTGTCAATGAAAAGGTTGAAATGCCTAAAATTTAATTTATTAAAAGAAAACAGTTAGTTAAGGTGGTTCTATGGTGTTACCTAAAAGTAGCGGTTATCAGAGAGAGTAACGAAAGGGAAATGGTCCAGATAGAAATCCAGATGAAAAAATTATAAAATTTTACAGAGGTGTAAAGCCGTTATAGTTTCCCCACTTACCTTGACAGTCTTCAATGGGAAACGTAAAATCGCCCTCTGCTAATCAGCACTCCTTTCAAGAGCGGGAATAGCTCAGTGGTAGAGCATCGCCTTGCCAAGGCGAGGGTCGGGGGTTCAAATCCCCTTTCCCGCTCCAAAGTTTCTCATTTTTCGCAGATTCTCCCCCCTGGGATTCCAAACAAATTGAATGCCTCCATCTTTAATGAACAAGAGAGTCTGGTTCTCGGCCTTGGGGCTCCTAATCTGGGATGCGTAAGAGGCGTTTCCGGGTCATCTAAAGTCTATCAACTCACTTCCAATACGTATTAATACTCTATTAAATCAGGCGTGTGTAATTCGAAGGATTCAGGAATACACGATGTTTGACATCCGGTTCCTACCCGAGGCACACTTCTTTGTCTTTACAAAATGTTAGAGAATTTTCAGGAAAGGACCGAAGATGCTTTGGAGTAAGGATGTCTTAAATGTCAATCCAGATTGTCAGGTCATAACCGAGGAGGTAGGGAACGGGAAACATCGGGTCGTGATAGCCGATAATTTTTTTCAGCATCCTGAACAGGTGGGCCAGTTGGCATTGAATCTCTACTACCACGAAGACAAGACTCTCGTAGGTGGATATCCTGGATCACGAGGAGTTATTACCCTCGATACGACCTCACTCATTGGAAGTGTTGGTAAGTTATGGGGAACACCGCTCATTCCTTACCATTCCAATTATCATCCGGTGATCTTTTCTGCCATCACCAATAGGGATTATCAACTCAATAACTGGCAGCGGCAACCCCATATTGATCAAGGGGTGACGGCAATGATGTATTTGAATCCAGAGGGAATGTGTGCAGGAGGGACCGGGCTCTACCGACATGTTCCCACCGGGCTGGAGCGGTTACCCATTACTGTGAATTCGGAGATTGTGCGTCTTGCGCAACAGGCCGGACTCAGCGCTGAGACCTTGAGGCGCGAAGATGGGTATGCAGAATTTCTCAATACCGTTATTTTTAAATCCGATTACGCTCGGAAAGACAATGGATATATTAACGAAGGGAATGAGTTTTGGGAATTGCTGTACCTCATTGAAATGAAACCAAACCGTTTGGTGATTTTTGATGGTCGGGTTCCTCACTCACAACATATTCAATCTGATGAATTTCGCGAATTTTTTCGAATAAACCAGATCATGTATTTTAAAGGCAAAGACTAACTGACAACCCGATTATTCCACGACGAATCATCTCTTTCTCTCTGAACCCCGCTACGTCAATGTCGTTCACACTAACCTGTCTGTGTGGTGCCCGTCGTTTGTGTAAGTTCTCTTCGGAGTTTGCTTAACAAGTTATTCGCCTCCTCTAGTTCTTCCGCCTTGGGAGGAATGGATCCAAACCGTCCTCGACAATAGAAATAAGTCAAGGGCTGGACAATAGGGGCCAGGTTGGGCCGGAGCGAGGACACATGGCCGGCAAACTCGAGCGGGCCTGCCTGCGGCGCTTTCTGAACGCCATGGGCATCTAGGATTCTAAGCATGTGTCCATAGAGTTTAGTGGCCATGATGTGTGTTGGGTTTGATGTTTGCCGCGGCTTGAGAGCCCAACGACGCCGTTGAATCAAAACGCGTAATACATAGATGCAAAGAGCGATGCCTCCAATCCATATCACCATCTGTTGCCATTGAAGATTATGAACATGGCTTATGATCCAGGCTTGCCAATTTCGCACCCATTTCATCATCGTCGTCACGGAACCCCAGGCTTGCGTGCGGGCGGGTTCGCTTTGTTCACGAATTTCTCTCAAAATGGTTCGTTGGTCCCGGAAACTATATTGGATGACGACACGATTCCACTTCAGACGGAGTGAGTCGATATACCGACTCATAAGAGCCATGGTCGAACTTGGGGCGATGGCTCCTCCCGGAGGGGTGGGGTCCACGATGACCCAGCCGGATTCAGGGAAATACACTTCCACCCACGCATGGGCATCCTGTTGCCGCACCGTATAGTAATTCCCAAACACGTTCCAATCGGTCGGAAGAAATCCCGTCACGAGCCTGGAAGGAATTCCAATGGATCGGAGCATCATCACCATGGCGGTTGCATAATGTTCGCAATATCCAGTTTTTCGCTCAAAAAGGAATTCCTCAACAGGATTGACCGGTAAGGCGTTCCCCACGTCAAGTTGATATTTATATTTGCTAATCAAATGCCATTTGATGGCCGATATTTTGTCAAAGATGGTGGGGGCCTGCCGAGTCACGTCACGTGCTAAGGCTTCCACTCGAGGAGAAGCCTCTGGTCGTTGCAGAAAAAAGTTGGAGATAAATGTAGGATAGGTCAAGTAGGAGGCTTGTCGTTCTTGGGCCGTCACCGTGGCCACCCTGGATTCGACTGAATATTGAAATCGTCTTCTGAGTGAATAGGGTAAATGCACCCCACCGAGCTGGTCTTTTTGGAGGATGAGAAACTCGCCCTGTATAGACTGGATGGTGGGTATCCCAAATAACACGGTACTGTCGAGTGCCTCCATGACGATATCCTGGCGGGTGTGTGACGATCCGGTCAGGATTTGACGAGGAGGTGCCATCATGAATTTCCCGTCATGACGCCGTCCCACCGGTTGGCGGAGATGGAAGCTATTCAGCCAACGTCGACCATCGTAATGATCAAAAATGGCTCCTTGAAGATATAGCGGTTCATGGAGGCGTTCCTGTTGATTCGGGAGTTCCACGCGCATGACGACGGTGGGGTCTAACTTAATACTTCCGATGACCCCGAGATCTACAGTCTGTGAAAATCCAGACGTGCGAATGGCTTGGCCACGGTCATGTTGAAAAAATCCGACTCCGGTTCGGGGCGTAATAAAAAAGATGACGGTGGTGATGAAGAGCGCGGCAAAGGCAATTCCGTTGGTCGCCCAAAAAAATTTAGCCGTGATGGGAAAGTTCTCCGTCATTCCCCCACCGAAGGTATCAAGAGTATATTCTTCCGCCTCATTCCGCAGGTGGTAGAGCAACAAGGTCCAGATGGAAGAGAGCAAAAAAGCTAGAAAGACCAAGCCGTACCAGGGTTCTGTAGTAAGGGCTGCAGCTGAGAGGAGGAGAAGAAAACTCACCGCATAGAGGTAGAGAAAGTCTTTTCGTACTTTAAGGTGAAAGAGCTTGTAGATCATGATAACAATGAGAAAGTTGATTCCTGCCAGTAACACATCTTGAGAAATCCAGACCATATCGGCCATACAAACAAAAAATGTTGAGATCACCAGCACGTTCCAGAGTTCCTTCGGGAGATTCGAGAGCAAGCCCATGATCCGAGTGAAGCCGAGGTTGCTGGCATGTATCAGGTGAAGAACGAGTACCAGCCCTCCCAAAAGTGCCGCCAGAGGAGAGATTTTTCCCGTGAGAACCAGTCCGATAAATCCGGACGTGGTCATGAACAGGGAGCTGAGGCGAAAAGAACGCTCAAGAGTCATGGACAGGCTCCATCTGTTCCCAGACCTTTAGGATTTTTCCATTTCCGTTAAACGCTCGTTCAAAGAGTGGGTCATTCCAAGGGAGAATTAATAAGGAAAAGTTCTCTCCCTGAGACACCTGGTCGAGATTGTCGTGTGGGATGGAAGCGGGATCCGTGAAGGGCTGTCGCTCCGGTTGGCAGAGAGCCAGCGCCCGAAGAATGTCATACTGGTGAGTTTCCCCGCTGTCCATTGGAATGAGATGATTTCCAATGAGCGCTTGGATACCAAAACCTTTTTTCTGAAAATGCACCACGAGTGACGCGGTCAGTTTGACGGCCTCCTCAAAGACTGCCGCATGACTTGGGTGATGGGCAAGTGTGTCCCAGAACACCTGTGGGGCGTAGGTTGGTAACAAGAGAGTAATTTCCTGTCGTTCTTCCGCCTCCTGTTCACGGACGACGAGCACATTGGTTCGAGCGGTGGTTCGCCAATGAATAGTTCGAGAATCATCACCGGGTTGATATGTCCGTAAGTTATAAAGGTCTCCACCCCGTCCTCGACGGGGTCGTGATCGATCGTGCCCCGTGGCTTGGAGTTCCTTGTCGAGTTGTGCGGGAATAGGCTTGATTTCTGGATACACCACAAGTTCCGATTCCAAGGGAATGGTGAGCCCTTTGACGAACAGACTAAAGGGGAACCGTGTGAGGATCTTGACGGCTTGAACACGAACGAGGCCCCGTTTCGGAATGAGTAACGAATAGGGTTGGAGGGTAGAGAGTCCTGGTCCCAAATGCAAAATATGAATGCCGCGATCAAGGAGTCGATCCTGGATCACATCCATGACTCTCAGGGAAAACGAGGGATGTCGGGTTTTCCGGTTGACGATAGAAAAGTAGGCAATGGTAGGCGTTCCGGCATAGATATGTTGTGGGGTTTGCCGGTGGATGGTGAGGTGTTTGAGACAACGTTCTGACAGAATGCCCGAGAGGACGATCAGGCTAAGCATCATGGCCAGAAGCAGGTAGAGAAGATTATTCCCAGTATTGATCGCAGCGAGTCCAATCGCAAAGACGAGGAGCACAAACCGAGTGCCTTCTGGCGTGAGACTGATCGAGCGGTTTCGATATATCCATTGAAAGAATTTCTGCAGAGAACTTTTTGACATGCCTCTCTCCACCACGTCACGGATACCTCAGGTGTGAGACGAATGCCTGACTCCTGATGGCAACTGCGAAATCATGGCTCACGTTTCAAGAATTCAAAGAGGAACGGGTATCGATCCCAGGATGCCTTGAATGATTTGTTCCGCTTCTTCAAAGCGACGTCCTGGTGAACCATGACTGACCGATACGGAAAGCCGGTGAGGCAATACGATGGGGGCTAATTCTTTGATATCGTCGGGAAGACAATAGTTCCGATTGCGCACCAAAGCGAGAGCTTTGGCGGCACGTGTTAGCGCGGCGGCCCCCCGCGTACTGACACCAAGGCTTAACAAGGGGCTTTGTCGAGTGGCCGACACTAAACCCAAGAGGTAATCTAGGAGGCTTCGATCCATGGCCACTTTTTCGACTTGTGTTTGAAGGTCCAGGACGTCCTGGGTAGAGAGCACCGGGTTGAGTTCTTCTGCGGGATGCAGGGATAGTTGTCGATCCAGAATGTCTCGTTCAGCATCAATATCAGGATAGCCAATGCCGATGCGCATCAGGAAACGGTCGAGTTGTGATTCTGGCAAGGGAAAGGTGCCATGATGTTCCGCCGGGTTTTGCGTGGCTAACACCATAAAGGGTTGTGGTAGAGCATGGGTGAGGCTATCCATTGACACCTGGGCTTCGGACATGGCCTCCAACAAACTACTTTGTGTTTTCGGTGTTGTGCGGTTGATTTCATCAGCCAAGACGATGTTGGCAAAGAGGGGACCTTGCATAAATTCAAAGGCCTGTTTCTGTCGATTAAAAATAGAGATGCCGATAATATCGGAGGGCAAAAGGTCACTGGTAAATTGGATGCGGCGAAACGAGCAATCCAGAGAACGGGCTAGGGCATGGGCTAGGGTTGTTTTTCCTACTCCGGGCACGTCTTCAATGAGAAGGTGGCCTCGGGCGAGCAAGCAAACAATGGCTAATTCAATGACTCGAGATTTTCCTTTGATAACCTGTTCAACATTTTCCTGAATGGATTGGATTTTCTGTGAATTATCCATAATTTAGGAGTTGTGTCGTAATCCGCTCCGTGGGAGGAAAATTGTCCAAAAAAAGCTTATCAGAGGACCTAGAGAGCGTCAATTTTGAATGGCGGAAATCGCTGAAATGAAGAAGAAGGTCAATAGGTTGGGAGATCTTTATAAAAAATATATAGATCTACGAAGCTTCTGACTCAGGGAGACCCGGCACAATGGCTTCTGGGACCAAAGTCATCATCCAAGGAGGAACTTCGTCCTTCATCTCTTTAAATAATTTGGCGGTTTGACTTGCCGGAATACCCTTAAAGACCGAACCTCGTCGAATATGAACCGCTCGAAACCGCATGGGGACGTGTGGGGCTTGAATGGAAATAGCAGGAGGTAGGGACTGTCGCAGCTTGGTGAGTTTAGAAAGATCCTGAGTACCTCCGATCGAAAGGGACATTAAAGAGGAGTAGAGTTGACCAAAGACCTCTGGAAGGGATTGGTCAGTGAAGAGGTAGTCCTTTGGCCTCATGTTTGGGTCTTCAACCAATTGTGCCAATATTTCCCAAAACACTTCATTGTCGATCGCACCCATCACGACCAGTTGAGCGCGTTGGGCTAACAAATTCAGCAGGGCGAGGGGACCAAGCACATCGAATTTCCATGGAGGAAAAATGAGCGCCCGATCTCCATGCTGTACTTCTAGGGCAGCTTCTCCTTCATGCTGCGTGCGGTGGAAGTGCCCCTTCGTTTGTCTTAAATGTTCTTCAATAAGAGAGGGTGACAGTCGGGACGGTTCATAGGCAAAGGTCGGGGTGGCGGGTGCATGACAGGTGGCGATGGTATATTGCGGGAGGACATGTTTGATCGTATGGAGTTGAAACATGTCTTGATCGCCCCAAAATCGAAACTGTAAATCTGGAGCTTTTGCACGGAGGGTCTGTACAGCTCCATGACTGGCATGCAGAAGGCTGCCAAGTTTTGAACCTGGTTTTAATCGTTCCAAGCAGTGGAGGGTGAGGACAGAATAAACGGAGGTTGATGGGGAAACATACTGTTCGGCCAGTTCCACCGCAAACGATAAGTCCCCGGCACCAAGATCCAAAAGCGACGGATTTTCCGTTTGACGTAATAGATCATAGGGGTTGGTTTGCTGGTGAAGAAACTGCTCAACGTCTTCGGGAGAGAGATTGGAGCAAGCCGGTATCAAATCCTGAGACTGTCCGACCTTCAAGAGGACACAAAGGGCTCGAAGAGCTTTGCTGGTTGGGAGTCCCGTGAAACGTTTCAAGCCTTCGCTGTGACGAGAGGTCAGGCCACTTGCTGTCAGGTCTTCGAGGCTCACGATCAGCTTCTCTTTGAGAAGTTTGTCGAGATCTGAGGTTTGGAGTGCCGCGATCAGTTGGGAAATGGTTGAAGGGAGCGACTCCTTTCCAACCAGTCGACGGGATCCTTCCCAGGCATCAGGTTGTTGTTCTCGCGAGAGACGTAATTGTTGTTTAAAATCCGCGAGGACCTGTGGGGGAAGGGGAGAGTCTTGTGTCATGGATTGTCTGAACGATTAAAGACCAGGTGGTGGAGACCTTGCCAGAGTCCCTGCCACCGTTCCATGGCATAGAAGGCTGCGGTTCGAATTGATTCTTGGTGGTCGGTGAGATGCGCATATCCCATCAGGGCTGTGCGTAACCAGTCTCCATGATGCAACTCTTCAAACAGGTGTGTTTCAAAAAACTTGATGTCCTGTAGAGAAAGGTTTGGAAAGGTTAGAAGTCCACTATATAAGTATCGATAGGGTGAGCCTGCAGTGGTCTCAATGGCAAAGGATGCACCAAGGGCTGAGGGAAGTGTTCCATGTAAAAAAAGATTCCCTACACCATTAATATAAGCTTGTGCTTCTGGACAGAGTTGTTCCCGAGCAAGGTCCTCTCGACTGATATCCAGAGCATCGACCAACCGTAGTAATTGTGTGGCATGTACCTGTTCCGAGACTCCCTCTCCATATTCAGAATACAGCACTTTGGCCAGTTCAAGACCAATCGCTTCATCCTTGTCGGAGATGTTATATAAGAGTCCAATGAGAATTTTTCGAAACTGAAGCCCAAAATGATACCACTGGCGGACAAACCGACTCAGTTCTTCATGGGTAATCCCGCGTTGAAAGATTTGAAGAAAGAGATGCTGATGAACCGGAAGGGCCTGCAAGTCCTGTTCGAGTCCAGTGATAAAATCAGAGGCTGAAGTGGTGATCGAACCATTGGCCATGGGTTGAGACGCTCGCATATCTAGAGATGTTGCTGCAGGATATCGTCGGCCCTTGAGACGAGTCAACCCTCTGCTGGAGGTTACCGAATTGACTGTGATACCGTAGGGTATGTGCATACAAGTGATAAGGAATTTTTGGTGGAGACAGTAGAGATATGAACAGGTCAATCAAGTCCAAAAGGGCTTCAAGGGCGGTTGCGGGGGTATGGCGACGGTGTTTAGGCATAGTCCCAATCGTAGCATTAAGCCTGTTGGTCGGATTGGGGATACCTGGTTGCTCTTCCACGATGAAGACAGAGCAAGACCCTTCGTCCAACGCTTCGACCGCCATGGGAGTAGAGTCGTATCAAGAAGGACAGATCATTCGTGTAAAGACCAGGACCCCTATATCTTTTGATGACCTCATGCAAAAGACCAAAACGCTCGATGTCATCTATCTCGGCGAAGAACACCATCATCGACATCATATTGAGAATGCCCGCAATATTTTGAGAGCTCTTCTCGCACAAGGGAAAAAACCACAATTACGATTGAAATGTTTGGCTGGGATGGGCAGCCGGCTTTACATACCTATGTCTCTGAGTCCTCGATGAGTCGAGATGTTTTTATAAAAGAGTCTCGATGGAAGGAAAATTGGGGTGGGCCTTTTAAGGACTATGAACCGCTCGTGCAATTTGCTAAGGATCATGGGTTAAAAGTCTTAGCCATGAATCCACCTAGACCTCTCGTGCGTAAAGTGGCCAGGCAAGGTTTGCAACAAGCCTTAACCGACCCCGATATGCGGCCATGGGGCATGGATCAGGAATCCTATCCGGACGATCCTGCCTACCAAGAAAAACTCGTGCAGCAACTGAAGCAATGTCATGATGGGATGTCACCCGTCCAATACGAGCGAATCTTTGAAGCCTCCGTCTTTCGGGATGAGGGCATGGCCAAGACGATAGTCTCGCATCTGGAGACGAACGGTGCGGACAAGGGACCGGTGGTCAGTTATACAGGAGGCGGACACATTCAATATCAATTACCGGTACCGAATCGAGTCAAAAGGCGTCGTGATGGGAATGTGAAACAACTCAGTATTTATATGGCGACCTTTCAGTCGGACCATCCTGAATATATCGAAGAATTAGTAAAGGATGGAATTGCCGATTATCTTTGGCTGACCCCGGTGGGCGACCATGGGACTCCGTTACGATGTGGAGCATAAAGGGGAGAATGCCGTGGGAAACATTTTCACCATTCCCAAAACTTGAGTGAGGAAGGAGAGAATTATTATGTCCGATGAAGTCAAAATTCCGCAAAAGACACCCTACGTAGTTGAGGTTGGCCCTGGAACCGTCTATTGGTGTCGATGCGGTCGTTCAAAAGAGCAACCCTTTTGCGATGGATCTCATACCGGGACGGATTTCGCGCCTGAAGAAGTTCATTTTGAAGAAAAGAAGAAAGTCGCCTTTTGCGGCTGCAAGCATACCAAAAAGCCTCCCTTTTGTGATGGCTCGCATTCACGCCTCGACTAACCGGCTTAATCTTTCACATGGCTCTTCTGCTCCCAACGGATAAAAAACAGAAGTGTCATGTGAAGTATTCTGACCCTTGTCGCCATCTATCACGGGCCGATCCTGTTCTAAAAAAAATAATCGCATGGGTTGGTCCCTGCCAACTACGACCCAGACGACAATACTTTCCGACTCTTTGTGATTCTATTGTGTCCCAACAACTCTCGACGAAAGCAGCCGAAACCATCTACGCTAGGTTTGCGATGCTCTTTCCAAGAAAGTACCCTACACCACCGTTGGTTTTAAAAACGCCAGTTGCTAGTTTACGTGAAGTCGGTTTGTCTCAACAGAAGGTGGGCTATATACAAGATCTGGCCGCTGGATTCACGGATGGGCGAATACAGTCACGGTCCTTTATCAAGCAACCCAATGAAGAAGTGATCGCAACCCTTACATCCATAAAAGGCATCGGAAGGTGGACGGCCGAAATGTTTTTGATGTTTTCCTTAAATCGCCTGGATGTCTTGCCGGTTGATGATCTTGGCATTCAGAAAGCCGTGCAACGTTGGTATGGATTAAAGGAGCGACCCAAACCCAAAAAACTCCTCGCCATTGGTAAACATTGGCATCCCTACCAAACCATCGCCTCCTGGTACCTCTGGCAGAGCCTGCGTTTGTAGGCCTCTTCAATATTCTCTAGGAAATGTAAGGTTCCTTCATGCACTGTATAAAGTCAAAGGGGAAGAACTGTAGGGTAATTTTCCGTTGCTTGGGTTCTTTAGGAAAATGCCAGACTGGGAGTGAGAAGCCAGGATGGTTTTCTTAAACAGCAGGAAAACATTTTTTTGATTGGTAGTGCTGTGGTGAAAGGAATTTCACAGTCTCAGAATTGTATGGGGAAATAGTCATGAGCTGACGATTATACGACTGCCAACTCTTCTCGCCTTTCCTTGATATGCCGCCGGACCTTCGCAGGGAGTGCTTTTTCTGCAAGGCGTAGCTCATAGGTTTTCTGTAAATTCATCCAAAACTCAGGCGAGGTGTTAAAAAAATCACCGAATCGAACCGCGGTATCTCCGGTAATCCCACGTTGCCCCTTGATAATCGCCGTAATCCGGTTTGCCGGAACCGCAATGCTCTTTGCCAGGATATGCGCGTTGAGTGTTGGAGAAGATGGCTTAATGAATTCTTCCAACAATATTTCTCCGGGGTGTATGGGACGCATTCCGTTCTTAGGCATGATACCTCCTCCTTAATGGTAATCGATAATTTCTACGTCATGTGGCCCGTCATGCTGCCAGGTAAAACATATCCGCCACTGATCGTTAATTCGAATACTATATTGACCTGTTCGCTTGCCTTTTAGTTTCTCCAGCCTGTTTGCAGGTGGAGATAACAAGTCTCGTAATTCTAAAGCAATATCCAGCATGATCAATTTACGTTCGGCCACATTTCTAATCCCCGAGAACTCCTTTACGGCTATGCCGGCAAAAAGCCACTCCGTCTTTTTCTCACTGAACCCTCGTATCACTCTTGTACTGTAACATAAATTACAATTTACGTAAATAGTAAAATTAAGAGATATTCCTTGGGAGGATAAGAGGCCTTCATCAAGACATTTAGCGTTAGGCTTCCCCTAAAGCCAACACTCTCCCTAATAATTTTCTTCACTTTACCCAGCTTTCTTAACCATCTTACCCACCCTCCCTCAGTGAAACCCGCTATACTCTCTCTATGTGTGGAATCGTCGGATATCTGAGTCGAAGCGGCAAGGATTCTTTAGGGTCTGAGAGGCTCACGGCGATGCGTGACAGCATGCTCCACCGCGGACCTGATGGCTGCGGTCTCGAGTTATTCGAAGAAGGTCGGGTTGGGTTAGCTCATCGCCGCTTAGCCATTATCGACCTGTCTTCAGCGGGCCATGAACCCATGTCCTTTCGGAATGGTCGCTATTGGCTTACCTTCAATGGGGAAATTTATAACGCCGCTGACTTGCGAGAGACCTTGAAGGCCCAAGGCTGTTCGTTTCGATCGCACTGCGATGCCGAGGTCATTCTTGCCGCCTATGCCACCTGGGGAAAGGCCTGTGTGCAACGTTTTCAGGGTATGTGGGCGTTCGCCATTTGGGATCAGCAGGAGAAGATGTTGTTTTGTTCGCGGGATCGCTTTGGTATCAAGCCATTCTACTATTATGATGACGGGGATCTCTTCATCTTTGCTTCTGAGATTCGCGCGATCTTGGCAAGCGGTGTCATATCCCCGCATCTTCATCCCCCAGCCATCGTGGCCTATTTGAACGAGGGACTCCTTGATGGCCTTGATGAAACCTTCTTTGCAGGAATTCAACGACTACAGCCCGGAACGTGCCTGATCCGTTCAGAACAGGAGATCAAGACCTGGCGATATTGGGATGTGGTGGCCGCGCCCTTTTCCTCTGAAATACCTTGGGCGGCCGATATTGATCAGATACGCTGGACCTTTGATGAAGCCGTTCGCTCGCACCTGGTAAGCGATGCACCGATCGGTATTTCGTTAAGTGGTGGATTGGACTCGAGTGCCATTTTTGCCATGGCGTCGAAATATAGTCGGGAGCCGATTCGGACCTTTACCTCGTATTACGACGAGTCAGGGCCCTATGACGAGCGGCAATATTCTGATCAGATGATTGCGCGGTTTCCTGCTGAAGCCTACCAAGTTCGGCCAAACCGTGATGATCTCTATGCCATCTTGCCGCGCCTGCTGTGGCATTTGGAAGAACCCCCTTTGGCTCACGGCGTGTACCCTCGTTGGCATGTCGCGCAGCTTGCCAGCGGGCATGTGAAGGTCTTACTCGTTGGTCAGGGAGGCGATGAACTTTTGGCGGGATACTCCTATTACTTCAAAAGTCTCCTGTTGGATTATTTCTCCCGAGGCAAGGTTCTAGCGATGTGCCGCGAAATCCTCGCGACCTGGCAGCATCACGGCAATCCCTTTCCTGCAGATGTCTTGAAAGCCTCCTTCCGGAAGCGGTTGCCCCATTGGATGAAGAGAACGTTTTCGCAGGGACCAACCTCTGCCTTGGGACCGCTCCTTCAAGGTGTGACTCCTTCTTCTCCGAGGATGCAACCATTAGGTGTGGGGCACAGTCGGCTCAACAGTCATCTTTGGTACGATACGGTGAATGGAATTCTTCCGACCTTGTTGAGGTACGAAGACAAGATTGATATGGCTTTTTCAATTGAAGGGCGTGTGCCTTTTCTCGATCATCGTTTTGCTGAACGGGCCTTCTCTCTTGGTGTCAAAGCAAAGATTCGTGATGGGTGGAGTAAAGTCATCCTGCGCGACGCTATGGATTCCCTTCTACCCCATGCCATTCAATGGCGACGAGATAAGGTCGGATTCCCGACTCCCTATGACAGGTGGTTCGAAGGGCCACTCTTCAAGGAAGCCGAGTCTCGGATTATGGAGAGTGGTATATGCCGTGAAGGCTACTTGGATCGGTCTCAGGTTGAGAGACTTCTCAGGGAACATCAACAAGGAAAAAGAAAACTCTCTACCTGGATCTGGAAATGGTTGTGTTTGGCTCAATGGTATGAAGGCCGAGATCACCTAACCGATCGCACCTATGCGGCTCAACCCATATCTGGCCGGTAACCGAGTGTATAGAGAATAATGATGGTAGAGCGTGAAGGTAGCTCTTTTTCGAAAGATCTCCTGCTGTAATCTAGAGATTCAGAAGCGGGCGCCGAAGGTAAGTCCGGGCATGATATTGGTATCGTCTCCATTTCCTCGTTCGGTATCGAGGTCGGTAAAGTTCAGGAGAAAGTCGGTATAGACAGCAACGTCTTCATGCAGCCGATAATCCAAGCCGATGCCGATGGGTATTAGAAACGATGTGTCCGATCCGAAGCGATCAGCATGGACAAATCCGAGTCCGCCTTGGAGCGTAATTTTCGCCTTGTTGGAAGTATTCGGTATAGGGATCCAGAATTTGCCTTGCCCAGACAATCCAACTTGTTCCAAATCCCCATTTAAGGCCACTTGCAGTAGTGGACCGACCGAGAGTTTCTTATTAAGAAAAATTCCTCCGTCGAGGTTAAGGGCAAATGCCATTCCATCAGGGGTGTTGGCAAGAAATCCAATGGCCCCACCTGCCGTCCATTTTTTATCGTGATAATCGGCCCCTTGAGTAAAGGCTGGATGCAACATTCCCCATAATAGAAATACCACACCCGCAATGAATATCATGATGTTTTTGAAAACGGTTTTCTTCATAGGGTAAGTTCTCTCTGGTTGAAGTTCTGGTGCGGATCGTTTCGCTTGGCATCCCTACCAGGGTTTACATGGCCATGCCGCGACACAACGTTGCTAAACGACGTTGGGCGGTAGGTCGGAGTTGTTTAAACGACAGTCCAAATTCGTTTCCTTTTCCCCACCGAACGGATGCGATATCGATGACGATAGGATTGGGATCGTCAAGGGTAAATATACACATCTCCACTTCAGCCCCAGCATTGAGGTGTGTCTCCGTGGTGAGTCGGCAGCCATGGAGTGACATATCTTCTAAAATGCCCTCGCCTGCGACCATGGGTGTCTTTAAAGAAAAGTGGGTGCGGAATTGAATCTTATACCGTGGATGTTTCCGCTTCTCCGTTCCTCTGGATTTGAGTGAGAGGTGTTGCATGTGTTTCATTCCTTTTCTGGTTCACAAATCAGAGATGCTGACATCTACCCCGTTAACATCCTGGCATATGTGGCCAATCGTCGTTTGGCTTCCCCGCGCATGGCGGTAAAGGCTAAGCCCACTTGGGAATGTTCGACCCATCTCACCGTCGCTTTATCTATGATGAGAGGGCTTGGGTCCTCACCCTGAAAAATACAGAGTTCTACTTCTGCCCCCACAGGTAGTGGGGTTTCCAATTGAAGCCGGCATCCACTTTTAGAAATGTCATGAATAGGACCGTCCCATTCCCTGCTCGGATTTTTTAATGTCACGTGACCTCTAAATTCCGCCTTAAACCGCTTGTTCTGTCTTTTTTCCATCTCACATGCGTTCCAAGATCTCTGATGTTTTTTGGGGTGGTTCTAAACCATCGAACTAGAGGACAAATGCCCATTAAAGTGTAGCAGGCTTTCCAAAATTTGCTCGCTTGTGTCGGACAGATGGTTCTTGCTGGGTCCGGTTATTTGTGATGAATAAATCATATAACTATATGAATATATTAATTAAATTTTTAATTTGAGACAGGGGTTAATTTGAAAATAGAATGAGAAGAAGCTGCCAGAAATTAGCAAGGTCTTAAGGGAAGGAAGGCATATATATGGTAATGATTAAGGAAAGCGGGTCGTAGGATTTTCTTGGATTACAGGATGATCCGACGGCAAAGCATATTTAATTGCTTCTTGGCATCACCTCGTAACTCATTGAATACAATTCCGTTTTCGTCTTTCTTTTTCCAGCGGACGGTGGCGCAATTAATAATAACCGGTTGGGAGAATTCACGGGAAAAAATGCTCATTTTCACTTCAGCCCCCTTTGGGAGAGGAGACTCACAGACAATTCGACACCCATTAATAGACAAGTCTCGTAAATGACCTTCACCCCCAAAACCCTTGCCTTTCGAGGAGATCTGGGTCTTCATGTCGATATTAATCCGTAGGTCTTTCCTGTTATCCACGGTCATTTCCCATTTCATATAATCACTTTCCCTTTTTCATTTAGGATTCAGAAAGGGGTCTGTTTCTCATATACAGTGTAGCACCATTTCTAAAGCGTGCTTTTCATTGAATCATCTTTTCCAATTAGAGTATTCTTTAATAAAAACGAGCCTTTTCAAGGTTTAAATCCTCATTATTTCCAGTAGACTCCCTTCCAAGGTCTGATGTACCGATTCCCGCTCAAAGGACTCTTGTGAAAAAAGTTCTCAAAATTCTATTGGGCCTTTTTCTGTTGTTCGTCGTCCTAGTTGGAGGTCTTCTCGTATTTGTGCAGTTTTTCTTTCCCAATGAAACAGTCAGGAAGGAATTGGAAACACGCCTTTCAGAACAGGTGCGAGGGACCGTCACGATTCAATCGCTTACGTTTAATATTTTGTCGGGTCTTCATGTTCGGCAAGTTGATGTCATGAAATATCAGAAACGGGTTGGTCGTTTCGATGACCTCATCCTAGACTACAATATCTGGCATCTTCTTCGGGGAACTCTCGTGTTAAATGAGGTTCGGTTGACTCGTGTTGATCTTGATCTGGATCTCGAAGACTTTGAATCGCAACCAACTCCTGAGGCCTCACAGCCAAAGAAATCATCAACACCACCCTTCATTCCGTTACTGGTGGACTTACAAAATTTTTCCATTCGTGAATCCAATATACTTATTTCTCGAGGTCAGGAATTTTCGGTTGCCTTGAAGAATCTTGACCTTCAAGCCGCATTGGGTATTGGGTTGCAACTTGCTGAGCTTTCTGGGACCGTGGAGGTGGGGCAGGGTGAATTTACCACCCAGGGACAGTCTGTGCATCTTCCTCTTCAACTGACCTTTGCTCTCTCTTTCGATCATGGCTCAGAGCTCTTAACGATATCTTTTTTCAATTTCCGATCTGGGGATGCCCTTCAGGTAAGTCTGTCGGGAACGGTAAAGCAGGCGTTGAGCCAGCAGGAGTTAGCCCTGACTGTCTCCGATGGCAAAATGGAGCTTGGCCCTACTCTTGACATGTTTCGTGGATTTCTTCCCCCGGATCTTGCCATCCAACAGCTGACTGGAACCATGATGCCTTCAGCTATATTGAACGGATCGTTGTTAGAATCTGGGTTTGAGGGGACGGTCCGTCTTGATGTCCGCGGAGAACAGATTCAAGCGCGGTTCCCTGCTGCGGGAGCAACGCTCTTACCGACCAATCTGACGCTCCGCACGCCTGATCTTCTCCTTCATAAAGGTCGGCCCCAATCTCTCAATGCCGAATTACAAGTCACGGGTGAAGGTGTCCAAGCTCAAGACTATCGGCTCACTCCCTTAGACCTAAATATACTGGCAGAACATACCCCAAAAGGATCCTTTTCAGGGAGCTTGGATCTTCAGGGGCAGGTCTCCACACCTCCACTTCCTTCGGTTGGTTCCATGACTCAACCATTGGACCTGCACCTCACGATGACAGGTGATATTCCCTCCCAAACCTTTTCTCTCTCAAAGGCACAGATAAAAGTGAAGAACTTACTCTCACTCATGGCTAAAGGACATGTGGGTCCGGTTCGGAAAGAGGGGGGACATCGGAAGGCTATCTTGTCTCTTCAGATTGAACCGCAGGTCGAACCCCTTCTTTCACTGTTTCCTCAAGCGATAAAGGGAGACCTGAAACTCCAGAATACCGGTGACTCTGAGATCATCACGGTAGAGGCCAAGGGAGATTTGGATTCATCTTTTCTCCCGCAGACGTTACAGGTAAACGGAGATCTCCATCTCGCGGGAATTTCAGCCAGTTCGCAGGAGCGCAGGACCCGGGGACTCTTTAATTCCCTGGATCTTCAGGTTGATGGGACTTATGTGAAGGATTCCGGTAGCCTGAAGGGGACGATCACGAGCGACGTTTTGTTGTCAGGTATGGAGCAGAAAGGCGTACTCGCTATTGGAAAGGGCAAGGGGCGTCTTGTTTCGCGCTTCCAAGGTACCGTGTCTCCGGATTACCATGTTACCCGTTTACTTTCACAAGATCGTGTGACGATTGACCTCGAACAGTTTCGATACCATGCATCAAATGTTGCGGCTCGTGTTCCCGTCCTTGCTCTTCGTTCCAATAGCAAGGCACATCTCCTGACCGGACAGTATCAACTTCATAAACTAGAGGTTTCCTCAGGTACTGCCTTTCGCCTTCAAGCCCAGGGGCAGTACCACCAGCAGACCCAAGGGTTTGTTGTGAATGCAAAGGTGCCGTATCTTAATATTGGGCAGGTTCTTCAATATGTTTCTGGGAAGCCGGTGCGATCAGTCTCCAAGGGGGCTCCGACGGGACGGCTCTCTCTCTCCCTAAAGAGTTCCGGAACTCTTCCAGATGCGACGGCGTTTAACCTCTTTCATCTTCCAGCAACTCTCTCGAGTCAGGTCAACTTAAAGGAGGTGGCTTTGGCGGTTCAAGGCCATCAAATTGTCGGAGCAAATGGTGCGATCGCCTTCTCTGTAGATCCTCAACGGCGACAGTTAGTCAAGGCTTTCACGGATGTGCATATAGGTTCGTTGAATTTGGCTCCTGGGTATCCGCTTTCAAGGGCCTCGAACGTGTTTGCGAATTTAGACTTGGATGTTGAGGCCTTTGATCGAATGAGAATTCACGATGCCCATTTTGGATTCGATGGTGCAATGGTTTCCCTGAAAGGGACGGTACATGGCCTGCGAGACGTTTTGGAAGGGAAGCCGCAAGCCTTGGCGAAGTCACTCGGCCCTCTGTTTGCGAAACTCGAGTCGCAGGTTACTCTCGACCTTGGAAAAATGGCAAAGGTCCTGGAACCTTATAGTATGACCGGTTCGGGTCAGTCCGATCTTTCACTGACTCTTCTAAAAAAAGAAAAAGGGCCTATCGATGCTCAAGTGCACCTGAACAATCGTCATCTTTCTCTTATACAGAAGGAGACCAAACTTGTGAACCTTCAGGGAGGTCTCTCTTTGCGAAAACGTTTGCAATGGGAAGGAGATCCACGTACCTTTTCGCGTCTTCCTTCTTTTTCACCCACGACCGTGTTACCCAAACTTCAGTCATTTTCTACGAAGGCACATCGTGTGCGAATAGAGCGTTTGGAGATAAATGGCCTTACCGTCTCAAATCTGACAGGGGGAATACATTTTGATCGAGATCGTCTGATTATCCGGAATTTAGCCATGGATTTTTTACGTGGCGGACTTGGAGGCAATGTGCTCGTGAAAACCGGCCATGCTTTTTCCGTGACCTCGAATCTTGAAGCTGCCGGGTTGGATCTGCATGCCCTGCTTGACTCAAATGTGGGGAGTCGTGGGGATAGCCTAGTGGACGGCATTGTAGATCTCAGCCTCTATTTCGGCGAACAAAAAGGGCGCTTAGATTTTGGACAGAGTCGCATGAATGTGGAGTTCCCAAAAATTGGGAGAGATTCGTTAGACCGACTTTTACGATTTTTAGATCCGACAGGCAGTAATCCTTCCATTGTGGGGGTACGGGCAACCGTGAAATTGGCCAATCCTTCCAAAGTACGTTTGACGTTGAATAGAGGTCTTTTAGGGCTCACGATCAAATTTCAAAATCGTCTGATTCCAGATTTTCCTCTTCCACGCATTCCAGTGGGGCGGATAAAAGAAGTTCAAGAATATACCGATACCATACCTCAGTGGGAGAGGATTCGGGAGGTGATGCAATTGTTAGGAGCCACGAAGTATGGTGTGGATCAACATGGGCACCTTGCCTTACAGTGAACCTATGAATGGAAGAATGCGTACCGGCATGAGATTCTCTCGGTGGTCGTCTTTCGGACGGATCATGGTGATGGTTGTCACGCTCAGTCTGTGTTGCCTTGGGTTCTTGGCTTGTAGCGGACCTTTGGTCGGCGTAACTGTTATTGATGAACGCACGGCGTTAGAAAACCAAGTGCTTGGCAGTTATGAAGAATTAGAAGAGGAAGTTCTTCTTGTGGCGTCGGTTCGATACATCGATCCTTCCGGTAAATTACGAAAAACCACCCCCTTACCTCCCGGAAAAAAAGCTGCAATCCGAGCGCTCCAGCGGTCTTCCTTTAATAAAGATGACATCGAACGGTATAAAGAGCGGCAAGTCCTGGGAGAAAATATTTCCGGCGGTTTGACCTTGGTGTTCCCAGACAAGTTAGAAGAGGCTGAACGGCCCTTTGTTGAAAATCTTCTTCAAGAAGAGAATGCCGATCGCGAGTTATTGATGTGGCGGGTGATTGAAACGAACGAAACGTTAACCGACGAGGATTTTCCCAAGGTCAAGAAAACCTTTGCCGCGTTGCATCGCGATCAAGCACGTCGAGGTGACATGATTCAGCTGGAGTCAGGTGAATGGGTCCAAAAACCTTAATCGCAGTCCTGTTCGTATCCCCTTGAGGTCTCATAATCATGCAAGAAAGGGTACGAAAAGGATTATGGCTGGCAATTTGGCTTCTTTGGTGTTTTGGGGCGTTCTTAAGTGTGGCCTGGGGGCAGCCTGGGAAACCGATTACGACCCATCCAGCCTTGGATTCTTTTCCGGCTCCTTCTCGTGACGGTCGATTTCTCGCCTTTGTGTCCGAGCGAAGTGGCAATCCCGACATTTGGCTGAAAACCCTCACCCAGGGCTCCTATGCCCTTCCGCGACAACTCACGCATTATTCTGGACAGGATGGCTCTCCTTCCCTCAATGCTACGGGCAGTCATCTGCTTTATGTCTCCCATAAAACTGATCCCAGGGGGGATATCTATTTACTGGATGTCTTTACCGGAAAAGAAACCCGTCTAACAGGAATTGAAAGCTCGGATTCCTCCCCTCAATGGGGTCAGACGTCAGACCACATGTATTTCCTCAAAGAAAATGCAATTGGCGATGTTCAGGGCCTGTTCCGGTATTCCCTTCGGGACCATACGCAGGAACTGTTGGTGGCGGAGGCGACGTCGTTTGCAGTTGGTCCAGATCACTGGATTGTCTATTCCGATGGTCGAACCTTAAAGGCCATCAGAGATGACAAGTCCGGGGTTCCCCTTGAACTTACCACCGGCGTGGCGCTTGATCTTTGGCCTGCGTTTCTTGATGGGCGCACCATAGTCTTTACGCGATATGAGGAGGACAGCAATGGGGACGGACAGGTTGATACCAATGATGAGTCCTCTATTTGGTTGAGCCGCTGGGACTTTTCTTCTCCACGGCAAGAAGTGCTCTATCGCATTACTCCAGCCAGAGAATTCCATATCTATGCCTCCGGCAGTTCTGAAGTGCTGTATTACTCTGATTTGCAACGTGGTGATATTTTTCGTCTTAAACTTTCCGAATTTTTCGATGCGTATGCGACGTATGAACAGGCGCGAGCATTAGCCGCGTTGGCCATCGATCGAGGGCAAACCAATCAGGCACTGCTTCTTATGTCGAACCTTTCTCAAAACTTACTCGCGTCGCGAACCTCACGTGAGCGTGCTGAGTTTGATTTTTCGTTTATAGAATTGTTGCGGGAAGGCCACCGCTTTCTGGAGGCTCGCGCCGTCCTCAATCGTTATGCACAGGCAACCGGTCGATTGGGGGCTTTGTATCGCATTCATTCTCTGGCTATTGATGTAGAGGAGAAGGCTGATCGTCTGAGCCGGACGGATGTTGGTCGAGTTGTGGACACAGCCTCTCAACAATTACTTCAAATTGGAGATGCCCGTGAGTCTGATTCGGCGGTCCAAGGAATTGCCCGACTGGAAGGGGGAAAGTTATACATGCTCGCGGATCAACCTCTTGTGGCTTTAAAGTTTTTGACACAGGTCGAATCGAATCACGATGCCGAGGTGCGTGCCAAAGCACTCTTCACGCGTGGGACCATCTATCAACAGTTAGGAGATCAGACTGAATTACTCCAAGTGTTTGTGGATGTGTTGACATCGTTTGGTGAAGAGAGTTCTTGGGGAAAACGCGCGATTGCCCAAGCCATTTCCGTCTCAGAGCAGCATGAAGATTTTCGAAAGAACATAGACTCCTTACATCGCTTGCCTGAGCAGTACTCTTCCTTGCCGGTGTTATCTGCCTCGGCGCTCTTGCGGATTGCTCAATTGTATGAAGAGGCAGGGGAGTTAGGAAAAGCCTTGGATACCCTCGATCGTGTGATTCAGAACTATAGGACCATCGAGCCACTGGTGGCGAGTGCTTACCGACGAAAGGGGCATCTCTTGACCCTTACCCAGCGGTTTCAGGAGGCTGCTGATGCCTATGCTACGTTGGTGACTTTGAGTGAGGGAGATCAGGAGGCGTTTGAGGAAGCCCAGCGACATATGGTCCTTCAGCTTGTCCGGGCGGCGGTGAAACAACGTGACATTGGTGAAGTACGGATTGCGGCCAAACAACTGAAGAATCTTGTTGTCCAGTATCCCCGCTCTGTTGAAGGGCATCGACGCTATATCGAAACAAAGTCCATCCTGGAAAAGACCGATGAGGTGCGGGCTCGCTATCAAGGTCTTGTGAGGCAATACCCCAACGATGCGATCTTTCGTTATGCGTGGGGGTTTGCTGAGACGTTCGCCAGCTCTCCAGACTTTTCCCGGATCCTTCTGATCCTTCAGGAGGCGATCAAGTTAGATCCGGGAATCTCCTATTTTCATCAGACGCTTGGCTGGGTGCATGAACAAATGGAACGGGAGCACCCTCAACAAGGGTATCTCGAGCGAGCCGAACAGGAATATCGCGTGGCGCTTGAACTCAATGATGGATTTGAACTTCAGGAAGTTGAAGGCAATCTTTTATTGAATTTGGGCAATACCTATATGGCGCTTGGGAATTTTGTGGAAGCGTATCGTCATTATCAAAAGCGCGAAGGGCTTCATCTGCCCCCGAAGGATAACGTGACGGAACTCCTGTTTCATAAAAGCTTTGGAGAAGCCAGTTTTAAATCTGGCAAGACTGGAGAGTCTATTCGACATTATCAAACGGCACTCGCATTGATCACTGATCCTCACTCGAAAAGGAAGGCCTCGTTGTTAGAACGCCTTGGCCTTTCTTATCAGGACTCACGGCAATATACCAAAGCCGTCCAATCGTTTTCGGAAGCCTTAACGCTGAATGTCGAATCGGGGGCGACCCACAATCTGGCCCGCCTGAAGCGAAATATTGGGGTGAATCTCTATCATCTGAGTCTGGTTCAAGAGGAAGTTCCCCGGGCGGCCTTAAAGGACGCCCTCAAGAATTATTTTTCGAGTCTTGAGGCCATCCAGCAATTCGGGAATCAGGACTCCTCAGCCGGGAGCGGTTTGCTGCAATGGGATTTCGCCTTTGGGCAGAGTGGCTCTCGGGCGGCGAGTGGATTCGATCAACGTGGCGAACAGAAATTGATGTTTAGCTATATTGCGAATACGTATGAACAGCTTGATGAGCCACGATCCGCGAAGACCTTCTACCTCAAAAAGCTCGGGTTATTTTCAGATGATGACGCATCTGATTTGCCTATAGCCGAGCAAACCGAGAAAGCTATTGTGCTCAACCGATTGGGTGTTCTGGCTCATCAATTACAAGAATGGAAAGAATCCCTGGACTATTTTCATCGCAGCCTCGACTACACCCGCACCTTGGGTCTGGATTACGGTACGACGGTGAATCTTTATAATTTGTCACGCTTGGCCTCTGAGTTACGGTTACAGGGAGTTGCCACCCACCGGGAGACGATTGATGCTCTGGTGACGACCTTGGATGAGGTCTTAGATCGTGGGAATGTCGGTAAACTCTCTGCCTTAACATTGGCAAACGTTGCCTTTTTATTGGCTGATCTACCTCTCCCAACGAAAGCCGTTTCCATCCCGTTGTACGACACCGCCCTGGAACTTCACTGGGTCTTCGAAGCCAAGAAAAAAGTTGTTCCCTATTATCACAAGGCCATTTCCATTGTTGAGAGCATGGCGACCCTTACTCGGAATGAAAAGATTCCTCTGTTGTTGAATCTCAACATGAATCTCTTAGAACTGGCTCGGGAGACAGGCAAACAGGAGACCTACCAAGGAATCCAACAAGAATTGTACCGGTTAGTCGAACAGTCTCGTTCTCCCCAGACCTGGGTACTTGCTTTGCTCGAAGCAGAACAGGTCAAGACCCAGGATGAAAAGACCGCGTCTTTCCGAAATGCCTTTAATTCTCTCATGGCCCTACCCCTTCAAGCTTCCAAACCCTATCCTCCCCACTCCGGAGCGTTGCCACTCTATGATGTTCTGGTTTCACAGTTTGTAGACCTTCTTGTCTCGACCGGGGCCATTGAGGAGGCATTTCATGTCGCAGAACAAATTCAAATGAGAAAAGTTTCCGCCCAGCTCTACAGTCGTCTGGGAGATCAGTTTTTTTTGCAGGGTATTGGGGAATATGAGGAAGAATTAGAACGTGTATTACGAGGCATGCGAACGGCTGGTGCGAACAACGATCGAACCGGGCTGGAGGCGCAGAAAGTAGAATTTGATGAACTTATCTATGCACTGTTGGAAGAGTATCCGTGGGCGGTTTCCTATTTGACTCAATATATTCCATCGGCTGATATGTATGCGACCGTCTTGTCTTACGACCAACCCTATATCAAAACCATTGCCGGGCAGGAAGGCACGCATGTGTTTATTCATAATGGGAAGGATGTTCGCCATGTGATGGTTCCTCCTGGATCGTCTCTTGATGAATTTTTTTCAACCAGTCATGTCTCTCGTCTGTATCTGTCAGAAGGGTCTCCTCCTGCCGAACGCGTGCTTCCTGATTCTTTACTGCAGCAACCCTATTCCCGCGTTCTGACGTTTTACGATGTACTCAATGCCTATACTCAACGGAGTTTGGTTTATGACCATATCGGTATAACTGGAGATCTCAAACTTTCTGCAGAGGCCTTAAAGAGCCCATTACCGTTGACTCTTGATCGATTTCAAACGGGGGGTAAGCAGGAGCTTTCTCAAGTGGCCCGGTTAAATGTCTTGGTGGCGTCAGGATTGTCGCAGGGGCTTTCTTTTGAAATTACCAGTAAATTGGCGGTTCGAGAGTCTCTTTCTCTCCATCATCTCACGGCTAAGTCTAAACACTCGGCTCTGGTGCTCAATCGATCCGATCAAGATTCTTTGGCTCCCGGGTTACTGGCCTCTGCGTTGATTCGAGCAGGGTTTCCTCATGTGATCATGAATCATGGAATCTATGATCCCGAAGTCGCTCAGCAGGTCACGGCTGGCTACCTCTCTTTTCTCGCGACAGAACGTCCCGATCAAGCACTCCTTCGAGCCAAACAGGGTCCCACTCAGGTTACGGATGCAACTCTTTCCTTTGAATTGTACGGGTACTCGGGTATGGATCAGGAGGAGAAGGTTGCCTATGCTGCATCGGTCTATACGACCGCGTTAGATGAGGCGGTGGCCTTCTATGAAGCCCAGGATTATCCGCGTGCGCGACAACGGTTTGAACAAGCCTTGGCTTTGAATCCCTATACGTCGTTTCAGGATGATATGACTCAATTGACCAGATTGGCGGTTGAGGCTTCGTTTAAGATGCACGATTTTTCGAAGGCCGTACGATATCAACATCAACTCCTTGATCATCTCCAACAGACGAAGCAAATCGAAGAGGAGCCTGAAGCCCTCCACCGGCTTGGAATTCTCTATTCTCGCCTAGACCAATACGAGCCGGCGATTACCTATCTACAACAAGCGATTGATGTCTGGGAACAACGAGAAGAGCTAGATCGGTTAGCTGAGGGGCTTTCTTCTCTAGGGGTTGTCCAGGAAAATAGGGGGGACTATCGTGCGGCCCTTACGGCTTTTGAGCGTTCGTTTCGTCTGTATCAGGAATTGGGAGAGTTAGAGTTAATGGCAGGGGAATACAAGCGGATCGGCCGGATTGATTATCTTCGACTGGGCCGATATGAGGAAGCGAAGAAAAGTTTTCAATCTGCCCTCGCCCTCTATCAAGAACTTGCATTGAGGAAGGCACAGGCCGAGACCCTCTATGATCTCGGTCTTACCTTTGAAAGGGTGGGTTCGTTTGATGAAGCCGACCGTTATTATCGGCAGGGGATGGCTTTGGGCACCAAACTGGATGATCACTTTGTCTTAGCGACGGGTGAGCTTTACTTGGCCAATACACAATGGTTTCGCGGACAATATCAACAAGCGTTTACCCATCTCACGGCTGCAGAAGACTTTAGCCAACAAGCCGAGGATCCTCAGTTACCCATCATGATTGCCAACACCAAGGGGTTGATCTATTGGACGTTGAACGACATCGAGAAGGGCCTCACACATGTCCAGAGGGCACTGCAACTTGCCCAGCAACAAAAGATTCAGACGGAGGAAGCTTCCTCACAGAATAATCTTGGCCTGATGTATCGAGCCCAAGGAGACATCGAGAAGTCGCTTTTTCATTTTCAAAAGGCGAAGGAGATTGATACTCAACTTGCCAGTCAATGGGGGTTGGGATACGACCATCGGAATCTTGGAATTTCGTATATGAAGGTAAAGCGCTATGAAGAGGCTCAACAACATTTCACCTTAGCCGAAAGTATTAGCGCCAAGATTCGGAATACGACCAATTGGGTGAAGACACTTTTAGAACTCGGACATCTCCATCAGGTCTTAGATCAGAGTGAGAAAGCCGATACCTTTTTTACCCAGTCCTTTACCAAGGCGAAGCAATTTGGTGTACAGGAAGTGGTTTGGCGTGCTGCGGCAGGAAAAGCCGCCCTCTTAAAGCGAAATGGAAAGAATGCCGAGGCCCTGTCTTGGTATGTCCAAGCTGTAGACATTGTTGAGAAGATGCGTGCGACTCTCAAGATTGAAGAGTTTCGGAACAGTTTTCAGTTTAACAAACAGGATCTCTATCTCGCGATTATTTCCTTATTAGTTGAAATGGGCCGGACAGAAGAAGCGTTTCATTATGTTGAACGCTCGCGGGCTCGGAGCTTTATCGACCTTCTCGGCAACCAGAAACTCACGTTGAAAAGTGATGCCGATCAACAACAATTAGACAGTATAAATCGGCTGTCTCTTCGGGTGGAAGCGCTGGCTCAGGAAATGGGAACATTTGATCATCCTCCAGAAAGCTTGTTGGCGCAACATCGGGAAGCCAGGGTCGCGCATGAAGAAGCCCTCGTTCGCCTCAAACAATCGAATCCCGGGTTAAGCAGTTTTGTCGCAGTTGATCCCCTCACCCAACAACAGGTCGAAGAACTGCTTGCCCCATCCGTCGGGTTGTTATCCTATAAAGTAAGTGGTTCGCAGGTTTTCCTCTGGGTTCTGACTTCAGAAGGCACCACTTTTCATTCCATTCCCATGGGCGACCTGGAATTACGGGAGACCATTTCTCGTTATCGAGGACTTGTGCAGCGGCTGGAACCCGTCACGTCAGAATTGGAACAACTCTATGCCCTGTTGATTCAACCTGTGGAACAGGACCTTCAAGGTCTGACGTATCTTGGGATTATTCCTGATGACGTCCTCCATTTTCTTTCCTTTTCTGCCTTAAAAGGATCCTCCGATTATTTGATTGATCGCTTTCCACTTTTTTATTCTCCTTCGGCATCCGTATTGAAATTTACCTTTGCCAAACGCCGCCTGAATAAACAAACAAAAGTATTGGCGGTGGGAAACCCTGATCTGGGGAATTTCAATTATGATTTACCCTTGGCCGAGTTAGAAGCCAAAAGTATTCGATGGAACTTTCCGGAAATGGATATTCTGACCGGTCCCACGGCAACCAAAGAATGGTTCACCCAACACATTTCCGAATACGGCATTATCCATCTTGCCGCCCATGGGGAATTTGATGAATTGAATCCGCTTCTTTCTTCATTATGGCTGGCGTCCGAAAATCCCAACAACCGGCGTTTAACAGTCAAAGAAGTTTTTGGGTTAGATATTCGAGCCGATCTTGTGACGCTGAGTGCTTGCCAGACAGGATTGGGAAAACTGGAGGCTGGGGAACTCATCGGCCTGAATCGTGCGTTTCTCTATGCCGGGACACATGCCTTGGTTTCGGCCTTGTGGCGGGTTGATGACCTTTCCACCTCAGTTCTTATGAAACACTTTTATCGAACCTATGCTTTTCAGGATAAAGCCCAGAGCCTTAGACAAGCTCAACTCATTGTAAAAAGAGATTTTCCTCATCCATCTTATTGGGCTGGTATGAGTTTGGTTGGGGATTATCAATAGGAAGATCCAAAGATTACATCTGTTGATTGAGTGCCAAATAGTTTAATCTGTTCGGTAAGGTCGTTCATGTTTCTGAAGAGGATTGGATGAAATCTCTTTGCCTAACCTTAATAAGTCTCCTGTTGACTGTTCTCGTATTTCCCGGGGGCGCCGATGCTGCCATTATGTACGCTAAAAAAAATGGCGTGAAGGTGACTGTGGACAAGTCTCCTTTATCCAAAGTCGTCGGAACGTTACAACTTGGTGATGCGGTAAAAGTTTTGGGGATCAGTGGACGACATGCCAAGGTTCAATTGTCGTCGGGCAAGGTAGGATGGATCTTTAAATTTAAATTATCAGAGAAACGGATAAAAAAACCTCGAGGTCGAAGTGCCTTGTCTATTTTAAGTGGAGAGGAACCAATCGCTGCAAGAGAGGCTCGATCTGGTGGAAGTATTCGCGGTTTGAAAGAAGTCTCAGAAACCTATGCGAACGGGCATCAGATAGACCCTATTCATCAGGATGCTGTCGACCGCATGGAACAATTGCGGATTTCTCAGGAAGAATTACTGCGCTTTCAACGGGAGGGACAGGTGGGGGAGTTTTCGGGAGGTGGCAAATGAAAAAACACCTGGTTCTTTTCTGCCTCTCATTGCTTGTTATTTTTCCAAGCCCCATGGTCTATGGGTTTATTGATGATCTTCTTCGACCGCCTTCAAAAAAGGCCGCGGGTCAAGAAGATCAGGAAGGTCAGGAGAGAAATAACGGAGAATCCAAACCTCAAGAAAAACGGAAGGGCCTCATAGAGGGGATCGGAGGTATTTTAGGCGCAAAGGAACGAGATATTGAACTCATCAAAAAAGGATTGAAGACCGTTCAAGCTTTACAACCTATCGGTGAAGAGGAGGAAATTGCGATTGGTCAGGCCGTTGCTGTGGAAGCCTTTAGCCGTTTTGGTGGTGAATATGCCAATGTGGCTCTCACCCGGTATGTCAATCTTGTAGGAAAGACCGTCGCAGAAGTTTCTGATCGTCCTGAGTTGACCTACCACTTTGCCATTCTTGACAGTGCAGAGCAGAATGCGTTCGCAGCTCCAGGTGGATATATCCTCGTCACTCGGGGGTTATTGGCCACATTGAAGAATGAAGCCGAATTAGCTGGTGTTCTGGCGCATGAAGTTGCGCACGTCACGCATAAACATATGTTGGAAACCATTCGTAGAAGTTCTCTCCTGGCCAACGTATCAGATTTTACCTTTAGTGCGATGAAAAAAAACCCTGAACTTTTCTCAAATGTCATTCGAGAAGTCACTGACAAACTCTTCGAGAAGGGTTTGGATAAAGACCTAGAATATGAGGCGGATGCCATCGGGATTACCTATGCCTATCGAGCGGGGTATAATCCTCGTGGGCTCTATGACTATCTTACGACACTCCAGGGACTTCAGGGTCGCGTCTCATCTCGGTTTTTTTCCACTCATCCATCCACATCCATCCGAATTAAAAAATGTGGACTCATCATTCGCCAATATCCTGACGGACAAGCCTTCCCTTTTGTCGATGAACGTTATACAACCATGTTACGAGGAAAATAGAATTTACAATCTTTCGATTCACCCTTCAATTGTTCAATTTTTCCCGTTGGTCTTCCCGCCTACTTGAGAGTCTTCGATTGACCTTTGCGAGCAGGTAAGCCATTATTCTCTTTATTGGTCCAAACCAGGCTGGTTAATTCGAGAATCGGTGAGACTGAGCTTCCCTGCTTCTTTATAGGACGAGGAGTCTACTCGTTTGGGAACTGAAAACATAAAGAGTGATCAGAGCCTTCGATACCTAGCCACCGTAGGTTGGCTCGTCATTATCATTGCCGGAATGCGGGCGGCCGAATCCATTCTCGTCCCTCTTTTACTGGCCATTTTCCTGGCTGTGATTACGGCTCCGCTTGTTCTATGGTTTCAACGGAAAGGAATGCATGTTGCCGTTGCGGTGGGAATCGTTCTACTGGGTGGGATTGCGATTGGCGTGGGAATCGGGGCTTTGGTGGGAACCTCTCTGCAACAATTTTCCCAAGCCTTACCTCGTTATCAAGCACACCTCCAAAAAGAAATGACCGCCTTTCTTACGTGGTTACAGGGCACCGGCGCTCAAATTTCACCTGAAGAAATTGCCAAGTTTATTGATCCTGGGGCTGCGATGCGTTTAGGTGCAAAAATGCTTTCGGGTCTTGGAGAAATGCTCGCCAACACTTTTCTTATTCTTCTGACCGTGACTTTCATTTTGTTTGAAGCGTCAAGTTTCCCGTCCAAGATTAAAGCGATTTGGGGTGATCCCAATATGGCGCTTGGTCCTTTTTCTAAAATTTTAGAAAATGTGAATCATTTCCTCGCAATAAAGACAATGGTTAGTTTAGGAACAGGAATCGTGGTTGCGTTATGGGTGTGGGTATTAGGGGTTGATTTTCCTTTGTTATGGGGACTCCTCGCCTTTCTCCTTAATTACGTTCCAAATCTAGGGTCCATCATCGCTGCGGCTCCTCCGGTTCTTTTAGGATTTATTCAATTTGGTATAGGGCGGGCCTTACTCATTGCCTTAGGTTGTGTGCTGGCCAATCTGATTTTTGGCAATATCGTCGAGCCACGTCTCATGGGAAAAAAAATGGGGTTGTCTACCCTTGCAGTCTTTCTCTCACTTGTCCTATGGGGTTGGGTTTGGGGGCCGGTTGGGATGATTCTTTCTGTTCCGCTCACCATGATTCTCAAAATTGTCTTGGAGAATTATGACGATACCAGGTGGATTGCCATTTTACTTGGCACCAAGGTGAAATCTGTCATTGAGGACCCTCATCTTGCAGAAACTTAAATTTCATTTTTTTCCTGCTTTTAATCTATCCGCTGCGCCTTTCTATAAGGTCCATGAGAGAGTCCCTCAATTAAAGGGTTGAGCCTCACTATGCTCAGTTTCTAATACACCTCTTAATACACTTCTTGCGAAAACGATATAACCCATTGAAAGAATGCATTGTTTTTGTATGGTTTGATTGGTAGGATGCTCACGAGGCTCAAGGAGAATCATGGCCAAAAACACCTAACCTCTTCATTACGTTAGGGATTTTGTAGTTTTTTTCCTACCGGAAAGGTGTATGCCTAGATCGAATAGGGGGGTTGAAGTTGGTATTCGAAGATCTTTAACATGGGCAAGTCACGCAGAAATCGAACCATAGCCGGGAGTACGGTTAAGCTAGATTAAGACGGGTTGGCTTACCTTAATAGAAGATTCTGAAACCGTAAAATGATATGAAAAGCAAAATTCCCTGTTCCGCTAAAAAACTAAGCTTGCTTGAGCCCACGATGATTGAATCGGTCGTTGAGTCCACCGCCTTTAAACTCGGCACTCAATATCTAGGTGAAAATAGAGTGCGGATTGTCGAGTCTACCCCGGTCAAGATTTCCTCCGCGGTCCTCGGTAATTCCGGGATGCATGAACAAACCATTCAATTGAAGGATGGAGTGCTTTTAACTGATTGCTCCTGTCCCCTAACGGAGCAGCCTATTTGTCGCCATGCGGTCGCGGTCTTGTTGGAATTCTACCGATGGGCCAATCCTAAAAATCCTAAGCCTAAAAAGGAACGTCCGAAACAATCTCTTCCAGATCCGCCGCCCAATGGGCATGCTTCGTCAAATATCAACCTTCGAGATTTAACGGGGTTTGTTGAGTGGATTCAAGTGGCCTTTTCTTCCATGGAGGAGGGCGAGCCCTTGCCTGAGGCCCCAGTCGTCGGATCGATCGAGGTGAAGACCTGGGTAAAATGTATTCAGAATATTGAGAAACAGCGTCGAGAAATGGATGCTGAAAATCATGCCATCAAGACCGAACTTGTTTCACGAGAGGAAGACATTCAACAACTCATGAAACAAGTTCAAGTTACTGACCAGAATTATCAATCAGCCCAACACGTCTCTCAGACTCTTCAGCGGGAGCTTTCTCAATTCAGGATCATTTTGGAAAAAGTTTCTGATATGGCCAACGATTTAGATCGGTTTGAGGATCAAATACGTGGTGTGGCAGTGGATCTCACAAAACAAAACTCTCAACTCAAACATCTTTCCAGTTCCGTTAAACAAGCCTCTTCTGCCCTCAAAGGGTTTACCTCTACGACTTCCACCTAACACACACCTTCCCCGATTACATTTTGTCAGGTTGGGTTTCTTTCAGGGCTGGGTGCCTTGTCAGGATGAATGCCAATTTCGTTAAGTAATGGGATGAGCTCAGGCATTAGGTGTTCGACGATGATTGTGTATCCTTCCTTGGTGGGATGGATGCCATCTGCCTGCATGCGTGTTTTGTGGAGGGCCACATCTTGAAGAAAAAATGGTAGGAGTGGAACGTTCATTTCTTTGGCCAGGGAGGGATAGATATCAGCAAATTCCTTGGTGTATTCCTTTCCCATATTGGGGGGCATTTTCATTCCCGTAAGGAGGACAGGTACTTTGGCTGCTTGGAATTGCTCGATGATGTTTCTGATATTGGCTTTCGTTTGATGAGGGTCAAGACCACGTAGCCCATCATTTCCTCCTAACTCTACTATGACCAGATCGGGGCGACTTTTTAATACCCACTTGACCCGTCGAACGCCTCCTGCACTCGTTTCTCCACTGACACCAGCATTGACTACCTGTAGGTGGTAGCCTGCTTGAGCGAGCCGTTGTTGAAGTTGTGTCGGATAAGCGTCTTGGGTCGCGACCCCTAGGCCTGCGGTTAAACTATCACCGAAGGCGACAATTTTTTTTGGAAGGAGCGAGCCCGATACCGCGGGAGGGCTTTCGTTGCGCGTGGCCCGTTGCTTGTGACCTTCCTTCAATACTTCAGGTGCTTGTAGTTGTGATCGTGCGGGTTCCGTCTCCGGTTCACAACTGGTGAGTAACCCGACGAGACTTATGAAGAGTGGAATAGCGATCCACCAAATTTTCGACCGGGTTATGTGAATAGTTTTTTGTTGCCCGCGCACGATCACTTCCCTGCCTCGAAACCTCAACGCTCTTTGTTATTGCTACCTCATGTTGTTGAACATAGTGTATTCTATAGAGTGGGACAAGTTTGAGAAGATTCTTTTTTTACACTCATAGTACAGCAATTGTCCCAAAGACTGGGAGAGTCTCATGACACCCATTGTTTCGATTGAACAACTTTATATGCAACTTTCCGCAGGTGGGAGTCCGGTCACCATTTTAGAGGAGATTTCTCTCGAGATTCCTCACGGTCAGATTGTGGCGTTAGTCGGACCGTCTGGTTCGGGAAAGTCTACCTTACTCGGTCTCATGGCAGGCCTAGATAAACCGACGAAGGGGAAGATTCAGGTTAATGGGGTCGACATTACTCAACTCGCAGAAGGTCGCATGGCCCAGTTCCGACGACAGCATATCGGTTATATTTTTCAATCTTTCCATCTTATTCCCACCTTAACGGCTCTTGAGAATGTGGCCGTTCCCCTTGAACTACAAGGCGATCCACAGGCCATGGCCCGAGCTCGGGATCTCTTAACGGATGTTGGCCTGGCTCATCGCACTTCGCATTATCCTGTCCAATTATCAGGCGGGGAGCAGCAGCGCGTTGCCTTGGCGCGTGCCTTCTCCTGTCGGCCCCCTCTTCTTCTGGCAGATGAACCTACAGGAAACCTTGATTCGAAAATGGGAGCGCAAATCATCGATCTTTTGTTAGGCCTGCATCATGATCATGGGAGTACTCTGGTGCTGGTCACCCACGACTCCTCTCTGGCTTCCTATGCCGAACGAAAGATTTCTCTTAAAGATGGAAAAATAGTTTCTGATCAACTCACCCCCTCAACCGACCTCGTCAAGCGATCGGTTTCACAATGACGTCCTTTCCTCTCCGCATGGCCTGGCGTGAAATTCAGGCTTCATGGCGCCATTTTTTATATTTTTTTATCTGTATTGCTATAGGCGTGGGAGGCATTATTGGAGTTTCTCTCTTTGGATTAACACTTGAACAGACTGTGACGGGGGAGGCCAGATCCCTCCATGGTGGTGACCTTGAGGTCCGTTTGAGTCGTTCCATGAGTCAGTCAGGAAAAGATGTTCTCGCCTCTTTGTCTGAACGCGGAATTGCGACCACACATGTAAGTGAACTGATTGCGATGGCTGCCATTCCCAATACCAAGACGGGCAAGAATACCCAGCTTGTCGAACTCAAGGCGATTGAAGAGACCTATCCCCTGTATGGAAACTTAGAACTTGAACCTTCTCGATCGGTCACTGAACGTCTTTCACTTCAACAATCCTCCTGTTCCACAGACCCTTGTCCCCAGATCTATGCGGCGCTTGTCCAGAAATCGTTTCTAATTCAAACTGGGATTTCCGTCGGTGACGTGCTTGACATTGGACAGGCCCAGTTTGTGATTACCGGACTGATTCGCACCGAACCTGATCGGGTGGCGAACCCGTTTAATTTAGGTCCGCGAGTAATTATTTCCCAGGCGGGACTTCTGGCTTCGGAATTGATTCAACCTGGGAGCCGTGTGCGAGAACGATATCTCCTAAAACTTCCCCCTGATATGGCTCTCTATCCTCTTGTTTACGAGTTACGGGGAAAACTTGGAAAGGAATCTGCCAGGGTCACGACCTATCGTGACGCTCAACCTCGACTGAAACGTTTTATCGATCAACTGGGAATGTATCTTGGTCTGATAGGATTGACCACCTTGCTAATTGGTGGGATAGGGGTGGCCTCGACCGTTCATGCCTTTGTTCAGGAAAAGCTTCAGACCATTGCGATTCTTAAAACCGTTGGGGCGGATTCCTTTCTCATTGTTAGAACGTATCTGGTTCAAGCCCTCTGTCTCGGACTTTTGGGATGTGGGTTAGGGGTATTGCTTGGTCTTGTGGTTCAACAAGGCCTACCTATTTTGCTGAGTGGTCTTTTGGATCCAACTCTCCTTGCCTCCATGTCGAATCCGTCCCTTTTTCGTCTTTCAACCTTTGGAGCTATTCTGAAAGGCGTTGGTTTGGGGTTGGGCACGACATTACTGTTTGCCGGATGGCCTCTTCTTTCCATTCGCGATATTCGACCGGGACTTATTTTTCGACGAGAAGTCCAATCTGGTGGGGCTGAACCTGCAGAGCCGATACAAGGACGACAACCCCTGAGCTTCAATCGGTTCCGTCAATGGTTCCGAGGTCAAGATCCTTTACGTTGGGGGACTGGTAGTGTCTTCCTTTTGGTTCTGGCAGGATTCACCATATGGCAGTCAGGGTCCTTTGGTATGGGATTATTATTTTTGGCTGGACTGCTGGTCGCGGTTCTTTCCCTTTCTGCTTCGGCATTAGTGGGTATGTGGATTCTTCGGAAGGTTCCGGCTCCTTCTTCTTTGGCCCTGCGCCAGGGGCTTCGAAATATCTATAGACCCGGGTCACATGCTCCGGGGGTTATGATATCCATTGGGATGGGAGTCATGGTTATCTTGACCATTTCCATTCTCGAGGGTGCTCTTTTACAACAGATTGGTGAAAACCGTCCGACCGATTCTCCAACTTTTTTTTTCATCGATATCCAGCCTGACCAGCATGAGGATTTTAGCCGTCTGATCAAGGCGCAAACAAAGGGCCCTGCCCCTAAACTGACCCCATTGGTTCGATCACGATTATTTGCCATCAATGGGAAGGAGATCGCTCGGCCGTCATCGTCTGAGGAGGAAGTGACATCCAAGCGAGGTGGTCGGAAACGTTGGTACCGTACCAGGGAATATGTACTCACTTTTTTAGACGATTTACCCAAGGATAATGTGGTGACGAAGGGAAGCTGGTGGGGAAAGAGTTCACCAACTCAAGGTCTTCCGTGGGTGTCCATCGAAGAGGAGGCGGCCCGACAGTTGGATTTGGGCATAGGGTCAACCATTGCTCTTGATATTCAAGGAACCATTCTCCAAGCAGAAGTTCACAATATTCGAAAAGTTGATTGGGGCAATATGTCTACCAATTTCTTTATGATCCTTTCTCCTGGAAGTTTGGATGGGGCTCCTATGACCTATGTGGGGACGAGTCGGGTTTCCCCCGATCAAGAAGTGTCCCTTCAACAAGCTGTGGTGGAGGCCTTTCCCAATGTGACGGCTATCAATATTGGTGATGTGCTCAAGACCTTTGGAGGCATTCTAGATCGATTGTCTTTAGCCATCCGTTCTCTGGCTTTCTTTTGCATCGTGGCAGGGTTATGCGTCATGGCAGCTTCTCTCTCGGCTACCCGATATCAGCGACTGTACGATTCAGTGATTTTTAAAGCCTTAGGTGCCTCTCGCGGCCTGCTTGTCAGAGCCTACGCAATCGAATATGCCATTTTAGGGGGGCTTGCCGGTTGGATTGGTCTGTTACTGGCGAATGTACTGGCTTGGGCTGTCCTGTATTTTATCTTTGACCTCCCGTGGATTCTCCGTCCTTCTGTTATGGGGGTGGGGTTGGTGGTGACCATAGGACTCGCGGTTTCCGTGGGGTTTCTGAGTACCTTTAGACTCCTGGGGCAACGCCCTCTGCCTGTTTTACGACAAGAATAGGTAGGGTAGACATAATGGGGAGTCGAGAAATCTTATGGAGATCGCAAAACGGGGTAGTTAGAGGTGAGACCAAAATCCTTCCCAATATTTTTGACAAAGATTACAGGGACAGCTCTGATGTGGAGGATGTCCCTTTTTGGTAGGCCCGGTCGCATCGCGTTCCCCCCGTGAATACCATTCTTCTTCCTCCATGAGGGCAAGTTGGCGGCGGTATTCATGTGCTTCTTCATCTGAAGGCCAGATCATATCGCGAAGCATCTTTCGTAATTTTCTGAGTGACTCCAGCGGCGCGAGCCGTTTCTCACCTAACATTGATGATTCCCTCTCACTGACCACCTGATAGCTGAGGCATGGCTCCTCATTAATTCCTGTTGCCTGCCTGCAGTATAAGTTATTTCCTCCTCAATTTGCTCGTTTTTACCATGAAAATGACCTGAGTCATAGATCCTTACCAAAGAGCTGATCTCAATGGAGAGAGGGGACGGGATGGCGGTTCGGGCGGGCTTCTCAACTTTAATCACGATGGTGATCGTTCGAGTTGAATTTATCGAAAACGACCGAAAGGCCCGGTTGGAGTTTCGAATACCCCATGGTTCCGGAATTGGGATAAATGGCCGTGAACAATTTTGCCAATTCTCTTTTTTTCTTGGTTTCGTACTTTCACAAAACTCACACCAATCCCCTGTCGGAGATGGGTACGTACGACTGCTTCTTTTATGGCAATCGGGGCTTCTTCTTCAGAAATTTCAAACTCCAAACCCAGTCGTGATCCTTTAGGTGGTTTGACCTTCGAAGCGATGAGACAACCTGCTACTGTTAAGTTTTCTAACGTTCCTTCGAGCCCCAGCGGATCACTTTTTGTCTTGGCCGGTCGAAACCAAACCGGAAAATGGACCGAGACTCGATGGAAGTCTCGTTTCGGCAGAGAGCGAATTTTCCCATAAAAGGTCATAAAGCGATTCGCACATATCTGACAACGTAGAGGATAAATCGTGAAAAAGCCCAGTAACTTTTCCAACATTCCTTGTTGGGGCGCGAGGCGTACCAGTCGAGTTTGACAAAGGGTGCATGTTGGTCGTTTGGACCGACGTGACCGATTTTTTCTGGACGAGAGCGCTGGCTTTGAGAGTCCCATATCCAGGTTAATGTACCCAACATTCGGGTATGCGAGCAAGCACCTCTTTTTGGTGGTGAGGTTATTCTTTTTGGTCAATTCGTGAACCGTGAATTCCCGATTCCTAATTCTAAGTGGCTGAAAAAGTATAAATATTTGTAATGCGGTTCGTGAATTTTGGTGCGAAGGGTGCTTTGACTTGGGTAGGGCTTGGAGGAAGCGCTCAAATCCCATATTCATGGGAAATGTATAGAAAGTCACAAGGGACTCTTACCTTACTTCAGGACATTGAGGGGGCAAGATTTTTGGCTAGAGAAATTGTTGCAGTTGTTGTCGAAGGGTTGATTGGTTTCTTTGTTGAAAGGTCACGGCAATGTTGAGTTGTTCGAGGTTTTGGGCTAATGTTTTTCCACCAAGGTCGATATCCTTCTGTTCAAAAAACAGTTTCACGTCTTTTTCCAAATCTGGATGTGCCAATCCTACAATTCCCCCGCACATTCGTCGTAATCCCTGTTTGGGAAAGAGTTGATCCATCTTATCCCAGTTATTCTTCACAAAGGTCCATGCCTGGTCGCGTCCGTACACATTCATGAGTATCGCACTCACCACAAAAGGAGCATCTTGGGTACGTATATCCCCATTCAATGTTTTCTCAAGAGTCCGATCTAACAGTGAGGGATCGCGAAACCCTGTCAGCGCATAAATATAACGCCGTTCTTCTTGTGGAGTTGACGCTTGTGCGATTTTATTCGAGAAATCTTTGTAGCATTGGTCATCCCCAATAAAGGCCATCGTGAAGACCAGGGCTGGGAGGATATTGGGGTCGACGCTGGTGGCGGCTTGTGTCGCGTTTACAAACAAATCTTGGGCTTTGGTTTGTGCGGCATTATCGTTACCTACGGTTCCTAAGACCCGGAGGATCTCCCCACGGAGTTGCCGAGTCTGTTGGGAATCAGAGGATTGTGGCGACCATCCAAGTTCTTCAACCAGAGGTTGTACCCTCTTTTGGATAAAAGATTCCAAAGTTGATCGGTCGGAGGCTTCTACTATTCGATTGATGGTGTGAAATGAGTCGATCAGAACGGCCCACACATTTTTGTCGAGCTCTTTGGAAAATTGCTCGGTGTATCCAAGATATTCTTCAAGGGGCATGTGTCCTGCGAGGGTAGCTGCCCAGGCATCATTGACGATATTAAACCGTTCAATCGAGCTTAAGCGGGAGAAGTGATTGTTGACGAGAGGTTTCAAGAGGTCTTGGGAATAGTTGACACGATAAAAACCGTGTCCTCCGGCATTGATAACAATTGACATGTCTGGTGATGGGAGGTGGACCGTGGTTTCAGATGATGTCAGAAGCAGTTGGGTTGAAGAGGATTTCGAGTCCGAGAGAAATTTGAGATGAATGGGGATGTGCCATTGAGATTTAGATGAGGTCGATTTGTTGTTTTCAAGATACAGGAAACGTTCTTGTCGAAGGGTGAGTGTCTCCTGATTCCGCTCAACAGTAATCAGAGGATATCCTTCACCAAATATCCATTCATTCATCAACTGGGGAATGGGTTGGTTAGAAGCTTGCCCCAGTGCGTCCCATAAGGCATTCGTGTCGACGTTGCGGTAGGCATGGGCACGTAGATATTCCTGTACTCCTTTTTGAAAGAGATTGGGACCCATATACTGCTCCAGCATGCGCAAAACGGACGCGCCCTTTTCATAGGTGAGGACATCAAACATGGCATCGGCGTCTTGTGGTGCTTCGACTGGAAATTCAATGGGACGAGTATTCTGGAGACCGTCAACGGAGAGTGCTGCCGCTCGTGAGACTCCAAATGAATTCCACCGACCCCATTCCGGTTTCCAGGCATCGACTGCAAGCATCTCCATAAAGGTGGCGAAGGCTTCATTGAGCCAAAGACCATTCCACCACTCCATTGTTACCAAGTCGCCAAACCACATATGAGCATTTTCATGGGCGACAACATCGGCGACTCTCTCTTGCTCAGCATGGGTGGCGGTGAGGGGGTCGAGCAATAAAGCTGTTTCGCGAAAGGTGATCGCACCAAAGTTCTCCATGGCTCCTGAGGCAAAGTCAGGAATGGCGATGAGATCAAGTTTGTCTCCGGGATAGGGCTGGGCGTAGTATTCCTCAAAAAACTTAAGAGAAAATGCCGCGATATCTTGTCCATACTGGGTCAGATGTTGTTTCCCAGGTACGGCCCATATACGAACGGGGGTCTCCCCTACCATGGTCGCCGGGGAGCCCTCGAGATCTCCAATCACATAGGCGACCAAATAGGTTGACATGGCCATGGTGTCATAAAAGGTCACAACTTTTTTCCCATCCTCAACCCGTTCGGATTGAATGGGGGTATTGGAGAGTACCGTCAGCGTCTTCTCGAGAACGAGTGTCGATGAGAACACGGATTTAAAGGCTGGCTCATCCCAACAGGGAAAAGCACGTCGGGCATCAGTGGCTTCAAATTGTGTGGCTGCTAAGGTGCATGTATTGCCGTCCTGGTCCTTATAGGTGCTTTTGTAGAACCCACGTAGTTTATCGTTGAGGATTCCTTCAAAAGTAAGATGTAATTGGTGCGTACCAGGTTGAAGAGAAACAGGAAACTGAATGTGAGCGCGTTCTGATGAATCCTCTACAGTAATGTGACCTTCGTGAGTAGGTTGTCCCGGTTGTTCTACCGTTGCAGTATGGATTTGCAGTTCCACTGCATTGAGGAGTATTTCACTGGTCGATTCGAGTATGGTGAGGTAAATAGTTTCTCTTCCTGTAAAGGTTCCTCGCTGGAGATCAGGTTCGAGTCGAATCTCATATCGATTGGGAATGACAGTGAGGGGTAGTCGGAATTTGTTCATCGTTGCCTCCCCACGTCATGAATGTGTACGCCTTGTTCGCTTCCAACAATAAGTTTCGTCGTCATTCCGACAAAGAGGCCTGTTTCTACCACACCTGGAATATGCGTCAACGCGGCATCCAAACTTTTGGGATCCTCTATTTTGGCAATGGCCAGATCCAGAATAAAGTTCCCTGATTCGGTGAGGAAGGGTTCTCCGTTCTTCTCTCGACGAATGCCGGAAAATCCAAGAGACTGAATATGTGCCAAGGTCTCTTGCCAGCCAAAGGGAATAATTTCTACCGGGAGTGGAAAGGGGTGACCGAGCACGGGAACCTGTTTCGACTGATCGACCAAAATAATCAGTTCCTGTGCGGCCTGTGCCACGATTTTCTCTTTTAAAAGAGCGCCGCCGCCTCCTTTAATCAAGTTAAACGAAGGGTCCACTTGGTCTGCCCCGTCAATGGCAAGATCTAGATTCCACCTGATGGAATCGTCGAGTAGGGGTATCCCCTGTGACTTGGCGAGGGTAGCCGATTCTTGGGAGGTCGCAACCCCTTTTATTAAGAGACCTCCCTGCACCCGTTTGCCCAGAGCGTTGATCATATGTTTGGCGGTCGAGCCTGTGCCAAGCCCAACCAACATCCCGTCTTTGACGAAGGTAGCGGAAGTTTCTCCCACGGCACGTTTCCATTGTTCGCGGGGGTCTTGATTCATGCGGTGGAAGGCTTTCGAAGTTGGGCCGCAATGGCGGCTGCTCCCAAAAGGGCCGTCTGTTGGTTCATTATCACCTTAACAGGAATGGCGTTCATGAGTCGTTTATAGCGTCCCTTGGCCGTAAAGGCACGCATAAAGCTTCCATCTTGTAATTTGGTGAAGAGCTTGGGTGCAATGCCTCCTCCCAGAAACATTCCATTGACGGTCATACCCTTGAGGGCAAGGTTCCCAGCTTCGGCTCCATATATCGACGTAAAGAGGTCAAGGGCCTGAACCGCGATATCTGCCTGTTTTTTTAACCCGGCTTCAGCAATGGTCGCTGGTGGATCTTCTACTTTTAATTTTTCCGATAACCATGTCGGTTCGTTTTTTTTGGTATCACGTATGAATTCATAAATAGTATGGAGGCCCGCGCCTGAAAGTACTCGCTCATAACTAACATGTAAATAATTGGTTCGGACGTGTCTTAGGAGTTCAATTTCCTGATCGGTATTCGGTGCAAAGTCCGCATGGCCTCCCTCTGAGGGCATGGGTTGATACCGGGTGCCATCCCAAAACAAAAGGGATTCTCCTAATCCAGTTCCGGCAGCAATTAATCCCATGGCTCGTTTTTCTTTGGGTGGGGTTCCCGGATTTAAGGTTTCTAGTTCATCCGGGCGTAGGAGCAATACTCCGTACGATGTCGCCTCAAGGTCATTGAGAAGTTTCACAAGGGGAATGTTAAATCGTTGAGCGATCTCTTCCCCGTCAAGGGTCCAGGGTAAATTCGTGGCTCGACAGCGATTGTCGAGCACTGGGCCTGCGACCCCAAAGCAAGCGGCTTCAATGGTCGGGCCTTTTGAGGTCGATGCAGGAGAGCCTGGGTGTGTTGAATTCTCCTCGTTGTCCTCCTCTTGTTGATCATTGTCTTGATCAAGTTCTGGAGGGGTGAGAAATTCTTCGAGCATATCTTCAAAATTTTCATAATCATTACTGTCAAAGGTCTGTTCCTCAACTGGGTCTACTCGCTCTCGTTCCCACTCGAAGAGGGCCAAGGTAGTTTTGGTCCCTCCAATATCAGCCGCTAAAATCATGAATTCCTCTTTGGCCAAAGATTGATGCCCTACCTTAACATAACGCTTTTGCGGAATCTTGATCCAACAACCAAATCAGTCGACCATGAGTAGGGCGGATCATGCTGATGGGTGCCTCATGGGCCATGCTCTCGTTGGGACTCAACACCTGGTTTACCATTGCGGCTTTCGTGGCTCCGCTTATCATCACCAATATCGCTTCGGCATGATTGATGAGGGGGATGGTCAAGGTCAATCGTTGGGTAATTCCCTGGGGAGCTTGTGTTGGTACCACGTATCGATCCATTTCCTGGATTGCTGGAGAGCCAGGAAATAATGAGGCGGTATGGCCATCCTCACCCATTCCCAACAGAATGAGGTGAAATTCAGGAATAGTTGGGTAAGAAACCTGGAAGTGGTTCATAATCTGCTGTTCGTAGTCATTGGCAGCTGCATCGGGGGAAGTCATTTCCCCCTTCATGCGATAAATGTGTTCAGATGGGAGTGCTAACGGTTGGAAAAGCTTAGTATCGGCCATTCTAAAATTGCTGTCTGGATGATCTGGAGGTACGCCTCGTTCATCTCCGAAGAAACAATGAACGAGATTCCAGTTCAGTTGCTCTGAGAAGGCTGCTGATGCGAGTGTTTCATATAAACCAGTGGGAGTTTTTCCACCTGACAGAGCGACGCGGAATAGGGCGTCTTTGGCAATGGCTCGCTGCCCAATCTTTACGAAGATTCTGGCAGCTTCCAGCCAGAGGGCTTGGGGGCCAGAAACGATATGAATGTCACCAGGAGTCATTAGAATTATATTTCATTCCTATCCTTGGGTATTCTGGATGCTGTAACGTGTCAGAATAGCCTAGGCTGTCACTTGTTTCAAAGGCAAACCCCATCTAGAACGGGAATCTAGCGATTATTGCTTCAGGGAGGCTGTTCTAGAGAAGTCTGTCTTATGATTGACAGGTGAGATATCGGTTCCTATAATGACCCGTTTGGGGATTCAAAAATAGTAAGGGGAGAGTCTTATGTCCTTCACATCGAAACAACCATCCAATTTGAAACGAAAAAGAGATCATGGCTTTAGGAAACGAATGAGCACCAAAGGTGGCCGGAAAGTCTTGGCTAGGCGTCGAGCAAAAGGCCGCACTCGCCTTTCTGTGTGAGGGGGTACTTCCAAACACGCTGGTGGCCCACAAGTCCCTGAAATTTTTAAAAAAAAGTCCTGAGATCGAACGTATTAAACGGGAAGGTCACCGGTTCCAGACTGCATTTTTCAACCTCGTGTCTTGCCCATCAGACGAATTTCAAACTCGAGTAGGAATTATCGTTGGTAAACGCCTTGGGAATGCTGTGTTGAGGAATCGAGCCAAACGGCTCTTTCGCGAGTTATCTCGACGCTATGGAGAGCAGCTGGTTCCCAATCGAGATTTCTTAGTATTTCCTAGACGTAAAGCCCTTACTGTGGCTTTTCACCAATTACAGGAAGTCTGGATTACTGCGTTAGCTCATGAGGGATTACTACAATCGGAATCGTAGTCTATGAGAAATCTCATTCTCATCGTGATTAGGTGTTATCAGCGCTGGATATCACCACTGTTTTTACCCAGCTGCCGATTTGAGCCTTCCTGTTCGCATTATGCCTGTGAGGCCATTCAACAGTACGGTCTTGTGAAGGGTGTATTCCGATCGGTCTTGCGTCTCTTAAAGTGCCATCCTTTTCATCCAGGTGGGTTCGATCCTGTGAAATAGTATGTTTGTGGCACAGACTCTATTGAGTTCTTTGGAGCTGTGAAGAGGGTTTATGTGTCATCGTAATGGAATGTTGAAATTTAGAGTTCTTGTTGCAGCCTCATTGAAAAATAATTTCCTAGATTCTATGCATGTCTGATGGAGTGAATTCTTCGTGGAAAAGCGTGTAGTTTTTTTTCTGGTCATTTCGTTATTAATTATTTTTGGTTGGAACTATTTTCTCGACCAAATGGGTTGGCTCCCGGAGCCTCCCATCTCTCAAGAGGTCGTAGAAGAGGACGATTCCTCTTCACGAGGAAAAGCCGACCCCATTGCTTCTTCCTCATCCACACCTTCCACAGAATCTCCCACCGACTCTCAGTCCGTCTCCGGTAACCCCGGGACTCCTGAGATCCCTGCAAGCTCTAAGGACAATAGGGCCAATGCGATCCTTCCCTCTTCCAGTTCAACCATGGTGGAGTCGATTCAAGTTGAAACAGATCTCTATCGCGCCGAATTTTCTAATCAGGGTGGAGTGATTACCAGTTGGGAATTGAAGGCTTACACGAATCCCAGCCCTGAAGGGCCGGTTCCTATCCAGCTGGTATATCAAGAGGGGCAATTTAAAAAGCCACTTTCCGTGATCGCGGCAGATGAGGTTGTCACCAAACAACTTTCAAACGGGATCTATGAGGTCAAGAAAGACTTTACAAATTTAAGTGAGTCGCGTCCTACCGGCCGCCTCACCTTTTCCTATGCCGATCAAGAATCCGGCATCCGGGTTGAAAAGATCTTAACCTTCCACTTCGATAGTTATGTGGTGGATATTTCCCTGAAGACAAGTGGCATTTCCAAACAGTTTGATGTCTCTTTAGGTACCAACTTTGGAATTGTGGAGTGGGGGGAAGGATTTATCGGGTTACCGGGGCCAGCCTTTTTTATTGGCGAGGAACCAGAAAAAGAGTCTCCTGAGCAGGAAGTCGTGAAGTCCGGTAATGTCAGATGGGTTGCCCTCCAAGATAAGTACTTTATTTCAGTTTTTTTACCCAAAGACTCTGAATCCATTGTCTTGACCAAGGAAGGGGAAAACCTTGTAACTGCCAAAAGTCGGTTTTCTGGTTCTTCCGACGCCTCCCTACAGCTCTTTGCCGGTCCGAAACAATATGACCACCTTACTTCCTTAAATGTCGGGCTAGAGAATACGATTGATTTTGGATGGTTTATTTATCAGGACTGGTCCATTTTCCGCATCATGTCGGAGCCCCTGTTTACGATTCTCCGTTTCTTTTATGGATTCACACAAAATTATGGGTTCTCTATCATTTGTGTCACGGTCTTGATTAAACTGCTGTTTGTCCCTCTCCAGTACAAAAGCTATAAATCAATGAAGGACATGCAGGTTATTCAACCAAAAGTGTTGGAACTTCAAAAACGGTTAAAGGATGATAAAGAGCGGCTCAATAGGGAATTGATAAAACTCTATCGGGATCACAAAGTAAATCCTGTGGGGGGGTGTCTCCCCATGGTACTTCAAATGCCTGTCTTTATTGCCCTCTTTAATATTCTGTATATGACTATCGATCTACGCCAAGCCCCATTTATTTTGTGGATACAGGACCTTTCCATCCCGGACCCCTATTTTCTGCTACCGATTCTGATGGGGGCTAGTATGGTCGTGCAACAAAAAATAATGCCGACAACGATGGATCCCACACAGGCAAAGATGATGCTCATCCTGCCAGTGTTCCTGACGTTTATCTTTTTAAATTTTGCATCGGGACTCGTTCTCTACTGGCTGACGAACAATATTTTAACCATTACCCAACAGTTTGTGACCGACCGATACATTTTTAAACGCCCTACCTTTACGTCTGGATCCACTTCATCTGATAATGCCGGTAAAAGCGACACCTCCTCCTCAAAAAAAGGGGGCGGGAAGGATCAGGACCAGAAAAAGAAGTAGTGCTCTTGTTTCGAGAGAAGGCAATCCTATTGCTGAGCATGAAAAGTCTTCCCGGTTTACACGGTTATGGGCACCGAACTCCATGATACGATTTGCGCTATCGCCACTCCCTTAGGCCAGGGTGGAATCGGCATTGTTCGGGTCAGTGGTGATCAGGCCCTAGAGATTTCCAATCAACTCGTTCGGCTTCGTTCTCGACTTCCTCTTCAAAAAGTTTCCAGCCATCAATTGTATCTTGCTGACCTCTTAGAGATAAACGATCAGTCCGCGCTAAATAAAAATTCACCTCGAGTTATTGACGAAGTGTTGGTGGTAGTTATGCAAGCCCCACGTTCTTTTACTGGGGAATCAGTCGTAGAGCTTCATTGCCATGGAGGACCATTGATTCTCCAGATGGCGTGTGACGGTCTGGTGACCTGTGGGGCCCGGCTGGCCGAACCGGGTGAATTTACCAAACGTGCATTTTTAAATGGGAAAATTGATCTCACCCAGGCCGAGGCTGTCCTTGATACGATTCAGGCTAAAACGGAACAGAGTCTACGCCTGGCACAAGGGCAACTTCGTGGGAACCTATCAACCGAGGTAGGGGCATGGCGTGATTGTTTAATCAATCTTCTTGCTCATGTTGAGGCCGCCATTGACTTTTCTGAGGAGGGGTTAAGTTTTATTTCTACGAAAGACCTAGAGGCGGATCTTTCCCAAGTAGCCGAAGGAATCGCCAGGTTTATTGCTGAAGCTCAGGATGGCATTATTTTCCGGGAAGGTGTTTCGGCAGCAATAATTGGCCGGCCTAACGTTGGAAAGTCTAGTTTACTCAATGCCCTTTTACAAAGTAACCGGGCGATTGTGACGAATGTGCCTGGCACTACCAGGGATATTGTCGAAGAAACGCTGAATATTCTAGGTATTCCCGTTCGGTTACTGGATACAGCTGGAATTCAACAGACCAACGATCCGGTTGAACAAGAAGGTATTCGAAGGACCTATGCGGCTTTACAAGAAGTCGACCTTTTAATCACCATGATTGATGGGTCGATACCCATGAGTGAAGAGGATAAAGATTTATTACAACAAGGATCTGCGTCACAGAAAAAAATAATTATTCTCAATAAATCAGACCTACCTCATGTTGTTAGGCTGTCGGACTTAGAAGAAATAACCCAGAACGTCCATCCCTGGGATGTGGTATCGATGTCGGTGAAAAACGCGGTCGGTCTTGATGAGTTGCGTCACAGGATTCGAAATGCGTTGGTGCACAAAGACTTTGAACCTGGTGAGAGTCCACGTCTGACCCGTCAGCGGCATCTACATTCCCTCCAACGCACACAAGAGTCTCTTAAAAATTGTCAACGTTCGCTGTCGGAAAGTTTGTCCGGGGAATTTCTAGCCCTTGATCTACGGGGTGCCATAGATGGTCTTGGCGAAATTACTGGTTCTGTGAGTACGGAAGATATTTTGGATCGTGTTTTTCTTGAATTTTGCATTGGGAAATAGGGAGGGGATACAATCCCCAATCGGATGTTCAGGTATTTCAGTCGGTGAATGGTTTGCTGCATAAGGAATTGAGATGTCACAACAGTATGATGTGATCGTGGTCGGAGGAGGCCATGCAGGTTGTGAAGCTGCCTTGGCTGCGGCCCGAATGGGTGGAAACGTACTTTTACTTACGATGGATATTGATAAAATTGCGCAGATGTCCTGTAATCCCGCTATGGGAGGAATTGCCAAGGGACATCTCATAAAGGAAATTGATGCTCTCGGTGGGGAGATTGGTCGGAATACTGATTGGTCAGGAATTCAGTTTCGCATGCTCAACACAAAAAAGGGGCCAGCGGTTCAAGCTCTGCGGGTTCAATGCGATAAAAAACTCTATCGGCAACGCATGCAGCATACCCTCCTGAATCAACCAGGGATAGAAATTGTTGCTGGGCGAGTCGACCGTGTCCTCACAAAAGGTTCGTCTGTCTCAGGTATCTTGACGGAGAAGGGAGAGAAGATTTTGACACGGTCTTTAATCCTCACGTCAGGAACCTTCTTACGTGGGTTGATTCATGTTGGCATGAATCATTTTCCTGCTGGTCGAGGAGGTGAACAATCAGCCGAAGAATTATCGGTTTGTATGAAAGATTTAGGATTTGAAATTGGACGTTTAAAAACTGGCACGCCGCCAAGGCTTGATCGTGACACAATAAACTTTGAAGCCATGGCTCTTCAACCTGGAGATGATCCACCTTCATTTTTTTCTAACCAGACTCAGTCTGTGACTCAGGATCAACTGCCCTGTCATCTGACCTATACCAATCCACGTACGCATGCCATCATCATGGATAATTTAGATCGGTCCCCCATATACAACGGTGTGATTGATTCAACGGGGCCTCGCTATTGTCCCTCTATTGAAGATAAAGTTTTTAGATTTTCTGACAAAGATGGACACCAGATTTTTGTGGAGCCAGAGGGATTGGATACCAATGAGTTTTATCCCAATGGAATTTCCACAAGCTTACCCATAGATGTGCAGGCCAAAGTTCTTCAAACTATCCCTGGCCTTGAGCAGGCGAAAATGCTGAAGCCAGGATACGCTGTTGAATATGACTATTTTCCTCCCCGCCAAATTCACGCGTCCTTGGAGACAAGATTAGTGGAAGGGCTTTTCCATGCCGGACAAATTAACGGCACATCAGGGTATGAAGAAGCCGCAGCTCAAGGAATTATGGCCGGGGTTAATGCCATGAAAAAAGTTTGTGGTGAACCTCCATTAATTTTAGATCGCTCCCAAGCCTATATTGGTGTGTTGATTGATGACTTGATTACCAAAGATACGACAGAACCCTATCGTATGTTTACCTCACGAGCAGAATATCGTCTCTTGCTTCGACAGGATAATGCGGATATGCGCCTTACCGATGTGGGGTATCAAATCGGTCTTATTTCTGAAAAGACTTATGCTAAATTTCAACACAAACGTGAAGCTATTGAACGGGAAATGAGTCGACTTCAGAACACGAGGCCTGTCTGGACAGATGAATTCAAGCAAAAGCTTCAAGAAAAAGGAATTCCTGGTGCTTCGCCAGAGCAGACTATGGAGCAATTACTGAAGAAGCATGAAATGTCATTTGAGATATCTTTTAGATATGGTTGGAGAGTCAGGACCAGAGGATAGAAAAGTAATGGAAGCAGTTGAAATAAAAATAAAATATGAAGGTTATATCAAGCGGCAATTAGAGCAAATAGAGAAATTCAAAAAACTTGAAGAATTTAGAATTCCCGAGCATTTTGACTATAGTAAGCTGAAGGGTTTTTCAGTTGAAGTTGTTGAAAAATTTAATAAATTTAGGCCAATATCCCTTGGGCAGGCCTCACGAATTTCAGGTGTAACTCCTGCGGCTATATCACTTCTTCATGTCGCTTTAACGCGTGAACGACAGAAGCATGTATAGTATGAACCTTTCTCAATTAACCCACCAAAACAATTCCTTTTTTAATTAGTCAAAAAAAGACCTATTTTAAAAATATTTTCCGGAAAAGTTAAGTTTTAGAAAATTATACTTGACCAAATTTTGTCATTGTCGTAGATGTTCCACGTGGAACATGAGAGCGAGTTGAAGAACTGGTTACAGGAAGGGTCTAGTCGTATTGGAGTTACCTTACAGCAAAGCCATATAGATTATTTTCTCCAGTATTTATCAGAATTAAGAAGGTGGAACAAAAAGACGAATTTGACGTCAATTAAGAATGGTAAGGAAATAATTGCCAAGCATTTTTTAGATTCTATAGCCTTTGAAAAAGCCATAGGACGTATTGGTAAAAGTAAAGTTATTGATGCTGGAAGTGGTGCTGGTTTTCCTGGTATCCCAATAAAAATTTTAAACCAAGATTCAAAAATGTATTTATTGGAGCCAAGTCAGAAAAAAACAGCATTTTTAAGGCATGTTGTAGGAACCCTCCAATTAAATGGGTGTGTGACTATTAATGAAAATATTGAAATGTTTTCCGATAATTTGGGAAATATTAACGAATTTGACTTTATTGTAACCAGAGCCCTATCAGTAGAAGAATTTTTTCGTTTTTTTAAGAAATTACTTAAAAATAATGGGAAAATTATTCTTTTTAGGGCTAAATCCATGGAAAATGACGAAATTGGTGAGGGACTGAGGTTAATTAATGAGGTGCCTTATGAAATACCATTTGGATTTGGAGATAGAGTGTTAACGATTATTCAGAAACTAGCCTAAAAGTAATGTTCCACGTGGAACAGATTTTATATTAAGGAGAGTGGCCAGATGGGAAAGATTATTGCCGTGGTTAATCAAAAGGGAGGTGTTGGTAAAACAACAACTTCTGTAAATCTTTCTGCATCGCTGGCCTTAGAGGGTAAAACGGTGTTGCTCGTGGATATGGATCCACAAGCAAATGCTACTAGTGGATTGGGCATTGATCCACGAACACTTTCTATATCCGTCTATGATTGTCTAATAAAAGGTGTTAATCCAAAGGACGTTATCATAAACACGCAAGTACAGAATTTATTGATACTTCCATCGAAATCAGATCTTGCCGGAGCAGAAGTTGAATTGGTCCAGGTAGAGAATCGCGAAATCAGGTTACAGCAGACATTATCGCTCATAAGCAGTGAATTTGATTATATTCTCTTAGATTGTCCTCCAGCTCTTGGACTTCTTACCATCAATTCTATGGTGGCAGCCTCATCTTTCATTGTTCCGGTCCAATGTGAATATTATGCAATGGAAGGTCTTGGAAGACTCATGGAAAACGTCAACCTCGTAAAAGGTTCATATAATTCTGGTCTTGAGTTAGAAGGAATAGTCCTGACCATGTTTGATCCAAGAAATAGTCTCTCAAGGCAAGTTGCCGGTGAGGTAAAGGGACATTTCCCAAATAAAGTCTACGAAAATGTCATACCAAGGAATGTCACCTTAGCAGAGGCCCCAAGCTACGGACGTCCAGCCATGCTCTATAATGTTGCAGCTGCTGGATCACAGGCTTATATAAAGTTAACAAAGGAGTTTTTGGGTTATGGAAAAGAAAGCACTTGGTAGAGGGCTTGGGGCACTATTGCCCGCTGTTGAAATTGAAAATAGTAAAGAAAATCAACATCTTATGGATATTGATATTAGTCATGTCATGCCGAATAAGAATCAACCAAGGCGTGAATTCTCAGAAGATGAACTCAAAAATCTTTCAGAATCTATTTCTCAATCTGGTCTATTGCAGCCAATTGTGGTGAGACGAAAAGGAGATGGATTTTTTGAAATTATTGCTGGAGAGCGAAGATGGCGAGCTGCAAAAAAAGCTGGATTTACTAGTATTCCTGCTATCTTACGAAACGTCAATGATAATAAAGCTATGGTTTTGGCCCTGGTTGAGAATATTCAGCGACAAAATTTAAACCCTCTTGAAACGGCTATGGCCTACCACAGAATGATCACTGAATTTGGTATGACCCAAGAGCAAATTGCCACGGAAATGGGAATCGATAGGTCGTCTGTTGGTAATCTCATTCGAATAGTAGGATTGCCTAATAAAATCAAAGAATTAGTTGCGTCTGAGGCCATCTCGCTAGGCCATGCCAAGGTAATCCTTAGCATTGAAGGTTCTGAAAATCAGGAAAAACTGGCTCTGCAAATTATTGAAGGACAGCTTTCGGTTCGTAATACAGAAAAGCTTGTAAATAAACAGTTTAAAGACAAAAAAAACATAAAGACCGTATCGACTTCTAGCCTTTCTCAAGATCTTGAAGAAAAAGTGCAGAAGAAGCTTGGAACAAAGGTTTCCATTCAATCAAAAGGTAAGGGTGGAGGAAAAATAGTTGTCCATTATTACTCCCAAGATGATTTGGACAGAATCCTTGATGTGATTTTTCAGTGAGGGTTCTTTTTACCTGAAAACCTCAGTGAGAATCCCTAGGTGCTGTTCACGTTTATACCAGTTGGGGGGTCCCTTCTTCTGTAATGAGTATGGTAGGATGAACAGCTTTTACCAGCCAAATTTTAAAAATTTAGGGTTTCTCTATTTCAATGAGCTGAGGAGGTTGGATTATGTGGATGAAAGAAAAGGGTGAAACAGAAGAGGCTCAGTCCGAAGAGACAGGAGAAACCGCGGCCCCTGAGTCCCCGATCATTCCTCAAGATGATGCTCAAGGTGTAAATGCCTTTGTAGGGAGAGGCGTTGAATTTAAAGGAATCATTTCCTATAAGGGGACGGTTCGTATCGATGGCGAGCTTGATGGTGAAATTCACACAGAGGGAACATTATTAGTTGGTGAGGATGCTATTATTAAAGCCACGGTCACAGCCGGTACAATAATTTGCAAAGGGAAAATAACCGGCGATATTACGGTGCAGGAAAAGGTAAAGCTTCGTGCTCCAGCCGTCATTAATGGATCGGTAACCACCCCAATGTTATCTATGGAAGAAGGCGTTTTTTTTAATGGGACCTGTGAGATGAATGGAGGGGCATCCCTTTCTGGGCGCGATTCAACATTCCATGAACTAGAAGAAAAAGACAATCAATTATCAAGGAATACTGGATAACAAAATCTTCCCAAAAACTCTCCGCGTTTTTTTGAGTGAAATGGCGTTTTCTGCAACTTCTGGTACAGTTGTTATACCGGAGAAGGCTTCTATGGGAGCCTGCATTCTTTTGAACCGCATTATTTCTCAAAAAACAATTAGCGTGAGGAGGGTTTCATGTGGGCAACTAAAGAAAAAGAAACTCAGACGTTGGGAACCGATGAGAATTTTACGTTTCTAGGAAAAGGGGTCGATTTCAAAGGGGTCTTCAATTTTGAAGGTACCGTGCGGATTGATGGCCGTCTGGAGGGAGAGATCCACACTAACGGTACCTTAATCGTCGGCGAATTTGCTTTCATTAAGGGAATTATTTCATCAGGGACCTTGATTTGTAGTGGAAAGATTCATGGGACTATTTCCGCGTTGGAAAAGGTCCAACTGTTGAAACCTGCTGTACTTCTGGGAGATGTCAAAACACCCATGATCCTTGTGGAGGAGGGGGCTCATATCCATGGTATGTGTGATATGGGAGCGAAGGTTTTAGAAAATGAAGAAGTTCCCGCCAAGGATGCGAGTGATTTGGAAAATGTCACAGACCTTGCTTCCCATCGAAGTAAGCTCCGTGCCCAAGATATGTAAATCAATTGCTTTATGACTCAATCAACAGTTCTTTTGGGAATGAGCGGAGGGGTCGATAGCTCTGTCGCGGCAGATCTTCTCGTGGAGCAGGGTTATCAAGTCTTCGGCGTCACTCTTCAAGTGTGGGAGCATGAAGATGAGTCAGTTGCCGTCTCCAAGCGATGGCAGGAGCGTGGTTGTTGTAAAGTTGGCTTAGCCAAATTTGTCGCCCAACGATTGGGGATTCCTCACGAGACGGTCGATATTCAATCCAATTTCCAACGGGATGTCATTGATGACTTTGTCGCTGGTTATCTGGGCGGGACGACTCCTAATCCTTGTGTCCGGTGCAATGAGCGTGTAAAGCTCTATACCCTCTACCGTCTGGCAAAAGAGCGAGGGATTGACTTTGTTGCCACCGGCCATTATGCCAATATCCAAGAACAACAAGGCACCTATTCTCTCCATCGTTCCAGCAATCTTCAAAAAGATCAAAGTTACTTCCTGTATCGTATTCAACCGAGTTGGTTATCCCAAATTCTTTTTCCCGTAGGTCTTATGCAAAAGCCCGACGTCTGGGCTCGAGCTGAGAAGCTGGGTTTACCTCTTGAAGAATTAAAAGAAAGTCAAGAGATTTGCTTTGTGAGTCAGGGTGATTATCGCACCTTCCTACGACAAGAAACTTCTGAAGCCGATAAGCCCGGGACGTTCGTTGATACCCAGGGTAAAGAACTGGGGCAACATCAGGGAATTGCCTATTACACCCCAGGCCAAAGAAAAGGACTCGGTGTTTCTTTTGGAAAGAAATTATATGTTCAGAAGGTCGTCCCTGAGACCAATACAGTGGTATTAGGCGAAGATGCAGACCTTGATACCAGCGTATGTGTGGTTTCAGATTTAAATCTTTTTGATGGGACCATCCGTAATCAACCTACCCAAGCGGAGGTCAAGGTCAGGTATGCCACCGCTCCTAGTCGGGCAAGACTTGAACCACAAGGTGAAAACATGGTCCAAGTCCATTTTGACAATCCACAGCGAGCGTTGAGCCCTGGACAATCAGCGGTGTTTTACCAAGGAACCCGTGTCTTGGGTGGCGGGATCATTCAACGATAGCTTCCTTGCTTGATTTTACCCTTCTTTCTTGACATTTTCCCTTTATAAATGGTAGCTTTACCCGTTTTACCGTGCCCTCCAACAGGTAAATAAATCTTACTACCCCATCTCATCGGTAAGGGATTGTGATTAGGAGCGCTGTTTCAAGCCGTTACGCAAAGGCTCTGTTTGATTTGCTGGACACCGAGAGTGTTGAGCCAATGCGGGTAGGTTTACTTCAACTAAGTGCCGCCCTTACTGAATCTTCCGATCTGAAACACGTCATGGCTTCCCCTGCTTTTTCTATTCAAGAAAAATTAGATGTTCTCTGGTCGGTAGGGGATAAGGCAGGATGTCCCTCTCATATTCGCGGATTCCTTGGGCAACTTGTTTCAAAAAATCGGGTTGACGAGGTCGGAGGAATCGCAGAGGCCTTCGGAGAATTAGCAGATTCTGTAAAGGGCACCAAGCAAGTAACAGTGACCTCCGCTATGGATTTAGAACCAGAAGAAAAGCAACAGATCCAGCAGAGGTTGACCCAACAAATCAAGGGTAACGTTAATGTAACCTATCAAACCGACTCTCACCTTTTATCTGGGTTACATATTCAAATTGGAAGTATGGTCTTTGATAGTTCTATAAAAAGCCGTTTAGATGCCATGAGCGTCCGTTTGGCTAAGGAGTAGCGATGCAGATCAAGACTGAAGAAATCAGTGCCATTATCAAGGAAAAAATTCAAGACTTTGACAAGAAGGTCGAAGTTAAGGAAATGGGATCCGTCATCCAAGTCGGAGACGGCATTGCGAAGGTCTATGGCCTTGATGGTGTGATGGCTGGAGAAATGTTGGAATTTCCAGGAAATCTCTATGGGATTGCCCTCAACTTAGAGGAGGATAGTGTTGGGGCGGTACTCATGGGAGAAGACACAGGAATTAGAGAGGGTGATTCGGTTAAGCGTACTGGGCGAATTGCTGAGGTTCCTGTGGGAGATGCCGTGATTGGACGAGTCGTCGATTCCATTGGCGCTCCTATTGATGGGAAAGGACCGATCAATACGTCAGAAACGAGAAGGATTGAAGTGCGCGCCCCGGGCGTGATTGACAGGCAGTCGGTTGCTGAACCCTTACAAACGGGGATCAAAGCCATCGATGCTATGATTCCCATTGGTCGCGGGCAACGGGAATTAATTATTGGTGATCGGCAAACCGGAAAAACTGCGATCGCCGTTGATACGATTATTAATCAAAAGGGCCTTGATGTTTTTTGTATTTATGTCGCGATCGGTCAAAAACGTTCCACGGTCGCGCGAGTGGTGAAGACCTTGGAAGATCACGGGGCGATGGAGTATTCGGTGGTCGTATCAGCTACCGCGAGTGATGCCGCCTCCCTTCAATATCTGGCTCCCTATGCCGGGGTAACCATTGGAGAGTATTTCCGGGATCAGGGGAAACATGCGTTGATCGTCTATGACGATCTCTCCAAACATGCCACGGCCTACCGACAACTTTCTTTGCTCCTCCGCCGTCCTCCTGGACGCGAAGCCTATCCAGGAGATGTCTTCTATCTCCACTCTCGTTTGTTGGAGCGGGCTGCTAAATTAAGTGAAAAGTTGGGAAGCGGGAGTCTCACCGCGCTTCCTATTATTGAAACGCAAGCTGGTGACGTTTCTGCTTATGTCCCCACGAATGTGATTTCTATAACAGATGGACAAATTTACCTTGCGAGCGACCTTTTCTACTCCGGCATTCGCCCGGCGATTAATGTAGGTTTATCGGTTTCTCGTGTGGGAGGCGCTGCGCAAATTAAATCGATGAAACAGGTCGCAGGTACGCTTCGGTTAGATTTGGCCCAGTATCGAGAAATGGCTGCCTTTTCACAATTTGGTAGTGAGTTGGATAAGGCCACGCAAGCTCAGTTGGCCAGGGGTGTACGGATGGTCGAACTGTTAAAACAAGGGCAATACAAGCCCATGTCAGTGGGCGACCAAGTTCTGTCAATCTTTGCTGGTGTGAACGGGTTTCTTGACGATGTTGCACCAGAAAAAATCGCTCAGTTTGAAGACGACCTCTTACAGTATTTGAAGGATCACCATCCGCAGGTTCGACAGGATGTGGTGACCAAAGGGAAAATTGACGACACCTTTAGTGGTGAGTTGAAAAAGATCTTTACGGAATTTAAACAAAAAATGGGATATGTCGCGAAATAATTTCGCCTCTTTTTGATTCACGATGCCAAGTCTTCAATCTTTACGACGAAAAATAGCCGCCTTTAAGAATACGCAGAAAATCACCAAGGCCATGAAAATGGTGGCAGCGGCCAAACTCAAACGATCCCAGGATCGCATTCTTGCTGCTAGACCCTATGCCCACAAGATGCGTGAGGTGCTTGGAGAACTGAGTACCCGTGTCAATCGATCCTCCCATCCGCTCCTCCAAAAACGTGGGAACAAGGTGGTGGAAGTTTTGGTGGTGACGAGTGATCGTGGCCTCTGTGGGGCCTTTAATTCCAGCATTATTCGGAAAGCTACGGAATTCATCAAAGAACGTGAAGCGGATGGCGTGAAGGTGACCCTGAGCCTTGTCGGACGAAAAGGTCGTGACTTTTTCCGGCGTCGTACATGGCCCATCCGGCAAGAGTGGCCAGATGTGTTTGACCGACTCAGTTATGAACATGGGTTGGATATTGGTCGCAATGTCACGGAAGAATTCTCTAAAGGGACATTTGATGAATTATATGTGATTTACAATGAGTTTAAATCTGCTATTCAGCAGCGAGTGATCGTGGAAAAATTATTTCCCCTGGATCCTTTTGAACAGTCTGAGGCGGATCAGTCCTTTTCCGGAGGGAGTTATCTCTATGAACCAGGAGAACCTGAACTCCTTGGTTCTCTTCTGCCTAAACATTTTGAAATCCAAGCGTTCCGAATTCTGTTAGAGTCGGCTGCTGCTGAACATGGTGCACGGATGGCAGCCATGGATGGAGCCACTCGAAATGCAGGCGAACTTATTAAAAAAGTAACCCTCTATTATAATAAAACCCGACAGGCAGCTATTACGAAAGAGCTCATGGATATCGTTGGAGGGGCAGAAGCCATCAATTAGAAGGTATGGGAGTACGCTTGCGCGACTCCTTTATATTCATGCAGTCGGCTCACAGTCCTCTCGTCATTAAAAAAAGGAGTCTGCAGTGAGTACAGGGAAAGTCGTTCAAGTCATTGGTCCGGTTGTAGACGTGGAGTTCCCGCAAGGGCAGCTTCCCTATATTTTTAATGCCCTACGAATCGATCAAGAAGAAGATGTTCAAGGTGGGAGTCCTAAGATCGACTTAACCCTAGAAGTTGCCCAGCATCTTGGAGAAAATCGAGTTCGAGGTGTGGCCATGTCTTCGACCGACGGCTTAGTTCGCGGCATGGACGTGAAAGATACCGGTGCACCAATATCCGTTCCAGTTGGGAAAGAAACCTTAGGGCGACTGATTAATGTGTTGGGTGAGCCCGTTGATGAAATTGGGCCTATCAATACCACGAAGCGGTCTCCCATCCATCGTCCGGCTCCTGCTCTTGATGAACAGGATACCAAAACTGAAGTCCTGGAAACTGGAATTAAAGTTGTGGATCTGTTAGAGCCCTACTCCAAAGGTGGAAAGGTGGGGTTATTCGGTGGTGCGGGTGTGGGGAAAACTGTCATCATCATGGAGCTTATTAACAATATCGCTCTGCATCATGGTGGGTATTCGGTTTTTGCGGGTGTCGGTGAGCGAACCCGTGAAGGTAACGATCTCTGGCATGAAATGCAAGATTCCAAAGTTATTGATCCCAAGGATTTTACAAAGTCAAAAGCAGCCCTCGTGTATGGGCAAATGAATGAACCACCTGGCGCCCGACTTCGGGTTGGGTTAACCGGATTAACCATTGCGGAATATTTTCGAGATGTCGAAAAGCAAGACGTGCTCCTGTTTGTAGATAATATTTTCCGTTTTACACAAGCTGGGTCCGAAGTGTCCGCGCTTTTGGGTCGTATGCCCTCGGCGGTGGGATATCAACCTACCTTGGGGACAGAGATGGGTACATTACAAGAACGTATTACCTCTACCAAAAGTGGATCGATTACGTCTGTGCAAGCCATCTATGTACCAGCGGACGATTTAACGGATCCCGCGCCGGCGACAGCCTTTGCCCACTTGGACGCCACCACGGTGTTGTCGAGGCAACTCGCCGAGTTGGGAATTTATCCAGCCGTGGATCCTTTGGACTCTACGTCTCGGATTCTTGATCCGCAAATTATAGGGGAAGAACATTACACCGTGGCGAGGAAGGTGCAAAGCACCCTTCAGCGGTATAAGGATTTGCAAGACATTATCGCCATTTTAGGGATGGACGAACTTTCGGAAGAAGACAAGACACTCGTAGCTCGTGCCCGCAAGGTGCAGCGCTTCCTGTCGCAACCCTTCCACGTGGCTGAGGCCTTTACCGGTACCCCAGGCAAATATGTCAAATTGAAAGATACGGTACATAGTTTTAAAGAGATCGTCGAAGGGAAGTATGACGATCTTCCAGAACAAGCCTTTTACATGGTGGGGACGATCGAGGAAGTGGTCGCGAAGGCCGAGAAATTAGGGTACAAGCGATAATCCCAGTATTCGGAACTGCAACCAGAATTTCCCCGATGTGTTGGTAAGGGAACGGTATATGGCGAACACAATCCTATTAGAAGTGGTGACTCCTGATCGATTGCTCTTTAGTCAGGAGGTGGAAGAGGTCAGTGCCCCTGGAGTCGAAGGGGACTTTGGCGTGCTTCCTGGACATTGCCATTTCATGTCTACCTTGCGAATTGGGGAACTGCGTTATCGCGTTGGTGAGACGAATCACTACATGTCGGTGTTGTGGGGATTTGCGCAAGTCACTCCGAAAAAAGTTACTATATTGGCTGAAGTTGCTGAAAAAGCTGAAGATATTGATGTCGGTCGTGCAGAGGAGGCCGTGGCAAGAGCGGAGGAACGGCTCTCAACTGGAGGTCTTCCTTCTGAGGTAGAAGCGGCCAAAGTAAGTTTGGAAAAAGCTCGACTCCGTAAAAAGATTGCTCAACGTGCTACCGCCTCAGGACGGTCCTGAGTGAGTGTACCCGCCTAAGTTGTTTCTGGCCTTACCGCCATGTCCTTTTCAGAAGTCAAAACAACGATTCTGGTGACCCAAGGGGAAACACCTAAACGGCTTGATGTTTTTTTAGCAAACCGGGAGCCGATGTACTCTCGGGCAGCTCTTCAACGTCTTATCCAGATTGGCAAAATTCAACTCAACAATCAAATAGTCAAACCTGGAATAAAAATTAAACCAGGTGACTTCATCTCGGTTGAGATACCACGGCCAGAACCTCTCGATATCAAACCGGAACCCATTCCCCTCGAAGTACTCTATGAAGATGCGGATGTGGTCCTTATCAATAAACACGCAGGGCTAGTTGTCCATCCGGCCCCAGGACATTGGGGAGGAACCTTGGTAAATGCTCTCCTTCATCATTTTGATGCTCCGGGTGGGAGTCTTTCAAGTATTGGAGGGAAGGAGCGGCCAGGGCTTGTTCATCGTTTAGATAAGGAAACATCCGGTGTCATGGTGGTCGCTAAACATGATCAGGCCCACCGTTCTTTAGCAGAGCAATTTAAACGACATACAATTACACGTGTCTATGAAGCATTTGTCTGGGGGACTGTTAAAAAAGGACAGGGTATGATTGAATTGGCGATAGGTCGAGATCTCAAGGAACGGAAAAAGTTCTCTTCACGAACCAGTAATCCCAAACCTTCCGTTACGAACTATTCGGTGGTGGAGCGCATGCAGTATAAAACCACCTGGTTGTTTTTATATCCGGAAACTGGGAGAACCCATCAGCTCCGTGTGCATTTGTCATCCATTGACCATCCAATTTTGGGAGATAAGACCTACGGGGGAAGAAAGGTTAAAGAAGTTGGAGGCTTGACGGTACCCCGTGTGATGTTGCATGCCAAAACGCTTGGCTTTCTTCATCCTATGAGTAAGCAATATTTAGAAATGACTGCGCCTATGCCGGAAGACATGAGCCTGTTGTATGCTTCATTACGGAAGAAATCTCAGGATGTGTCCTGTTAATTGGTTCCTGTGCCCAAGAGACTTTTTCTGAGAAAGGGAAACCCTCTGTGGAAACAAATGATTTATTGGATTGTATAGGAAGTCTCATCTCCCAGTTAAAGGCTTTTAGTGCGAAAGTTCCTCCTGTTGTGCCAACGGCGTCAGTGTCAGGTGGACTTCGACCAAAATTAGAAGCTGTGGAATTATATGAGGATACCATTGGTCGATTTCGTGAGCAGGCCAAAGACCACCATTTCCGACCGGTGATTGATCTGATGGTAGAGTCATTGGAAGCTTTTGAATCTGGCTGGATCTTAAAAGCAGTTCAAACACATTTAAAACTTTTAGATCAAATGGAGTTGATGCAGGGAGAATCTTCTTTGATCGTGACGACCGCTGATGAAACTCGATTAAAAGAGTACCGTCTGACCCTCAATAAAATTTTGCCAGGGAATAAACCCGAGTTAGATGGTGCAGGCCGCGGAATGTAAATGTGTTACAGGGAAGAAGGGGGAGTCGTTGTCTATAGTTGCTACGAAATCTGAAGAGGCCTTAGTACTCAAATAACCCTAATGTCCCATCTTTGGTCCATTCGCATTGGACCCGTGAGTCACCAGTTTAATTCGAATTTTTTCTTTACAATGGGGGCAATGATATTGAATGGTATCTTCATCTAAGTATTCGATATCGGATTTTTTTACCCACATCAGCTGAAAACATTTAGGACAACTCCTTACTTTGGTTGACATACGACCATCCTTCGTTGCGTATCAGGAAAAGGGCCTCAAGTATTTTTCTTATCACTCTAATATAGGGTAGGTGGTTGACTCAAGTCTATGATCACATTTTCTGACAGAAAAGATATTGATCCCAATGTCTTAGCGAAGTTCTATGCGTTCGCCCCCTGGTCTCAGAATCGTAACGTTGCTGATATTCAACACATGCTCCAAGAGACGGATGTGATGATTTCTGCCTGGGACGAATCGCAATTAGTTGGCTTCGGCAGAGTGTTAACGGATTTTGTCTATCGGGCATCCATTTGGGATGTGATTGTACATCCCGATCACCAAGGACAAGATATTGGCACACAAATCATGGATAACATTGTGCTCCATCCGTTACTCCAACGGGTTGAACTCTTTTGGCTCTGTACGATGGACAAGCAGTCGTTCTACGAGAAAATGGGTTTTTCTTCTAAAAAGCAAACAGGAATGGTGTGGGACCGGAAAGAATTTTCTCGCAGGAAGTCTTAATCGGGGTGCTTTATGTCTACCGTCTCTTTACTGGAGAACAACCAAACCTACCGGCTACACTGGTCTTTCGCTTCGTCACAGGTGGAATTAGAACTGGTAGGTATGGGGTCCTATTAAATGAAAGTCATCGGTCTGATGTCAGGAACTTCTTGTGATGGCGTGGACGCAGCTCTCATCGATATTTCCGGCTCTCTTCCACGTCTCACCATAAAGCCCATCGCATTTATCTCCTATCCCTATCACCCGTCTATACGTGAACAGGTCTTAACTGCTTCCAGCCGGGGCACGGTTGCGACAGTCTGTCACCTCAATGTTGTATTGGGAGAGGTGTTTGCTAAAGCTGCCCAACGCGTTATCAAGAAATCCGGTCTCTCTGCATCAGCTATTCATGCGATTGGTTCTCATGGGCAAACCATTCATCATTTACCGACGCCCGTTCGTGTCCCATCCCTTGGTTCATTACGGTCCACGTTACAAATTGCTGAACCAGCCGTCATTGCTGAGCGTACCGGGATTACGACCGTAGGAAATTTCCGGGCAAGAGATATGGCGGTTGGGGGCGAGGGGGCTCCCCTTGCGCCGTTTGCCCATTATTGTGTTTTTCAACATCGGTCTTACTCGAGACTTATTCTCAATTTGGGAGGTATTGGGAATGTGACCTATCTTCCTGCAAAGGGGGCACTTCAGTCGGTTCAAGCCTTTGATACCGGTCCGGCCAATATGCTGTTAGATGGACTCATCAAGCATTACTCAAAGGGAGTCTATTCATTTGATCGGGGAGGGAAATGGGCCGGAAAGGGTATGGTCAATCATACCTTATTCCGCACATTAATGGCCCACCCGTACTTAAAAAAAATTCCGCCAAAAACTACGGGGCGTGAAGATTTTGGAGAGAAATTTCTTAATAAAATTATAAGAATGGCTCAACAAAGAAAGTTGTCCAAGTATGATGCGCTTGCTACCTGCGCCAAGTTTACGGGGGTAACCGTTGCTGAGTCACTTCAATGGTTATCTGGCCCGGTTGATCAGGTGGTTGTCGGAGGAGGAGGAGTGTGGAATCGTACGATCATGCGAAATCTAAGACAGGAATTAACTCCAATACCCATTCAAACATTTGAGGACATGAATTGGTCGAGTAACGCCTTTGAGTCCGTTGCGTTTGCCCTCTTGGCGTATCAAACGGTACGTGGTCGACCAAGTAATATTCCCTCTGTCACTGGTGCAAGTCGGTCTGTTGTGTTGGGAACGATTGTTCCTGGAGCCCGTCCCATTCACATCAGGTCAATTTCAAAGAGGTAAAGATTCTTGGATGCCCTTCCTCTTGAACCTCTCCTGCTAGGAGTACCTATTCTCATCCTGTTGGGTAGCGGTATATGGTATTTCTGGCCTACCTCCAAAAGACAGTCGAGAACTCCCTTGCCAGATCATCTACCAAAAGGGTTGAATTTCTCAAGCCAGGCTCTTCTCACGCAGGAACACGCGACCTTTTATAATCTTCTTCGACTGGCTGTTGAAGATCAATATTTGGTATTTGCCCAAGTGCCCTTGTGGAGTCTTGTGTCGGTTTCGGCCACCAACCAACAGGATGAAGGAAAAGCTCTTTCCTTTATGAATAGAATTTCAAAACAACGAATCGACTTTGTGTTAATTCATCCAGGGACCTTGAGTCCAGAAAAAGTGATTGAATTGGAAAAGGAGACAGGAGGAAGTGAGAGCCGAGCCATGCGTACGAAGTTGGTTCAGCAAGTGTTTGACGCGACGGGGATCGAATGTATTCGTCTCGATGGACAGCAAACCTTTACGGTTCAATCCTTAGGAGACCTTGTTAACGGGAATCACGCAGAAGGATGAATTCGTGTGGATGCTCGATTATCTCCGAAGGGTCTTTCTTGCGACTTCAGCTTCCTGGGATTGGGGAAAAGTAATGATCACCCGCTCGAGTAGGATGCGGGAGGGATCTGGCTGTCCTAGTTTTTTATAGATCAGCCCAATTTTTAAGGTTGCCCCTGCTGTTTTTACGCTGTGTGGGTAATGGCTTAATACTTTTTGAAAGGCCGTCATGGCATCTTGGAGTTGGCTCATGCGATAATAACATTCTCCAATCCAGAACTGAGCACTTCCTGCATAGTTTGAATCCCCATGTAAGGATAAAAAGAGTTCAAATCCTGCTCGCGCCGCTTCATATTCTTTTTGTTGGAATTCTTCCATCACCCGATCATACAGTTGTCGGGCTTCTGACTGTGGCTTGGCAAAGGCATCACCTATTCCCAGCAGGCTACATCCAAGAACGAGGAGGAGTAAAAAGGTGCTGAGCTTTGCCATAATGGAAGGGGGACTTAGAGGGTGGAATGGGATGGGGCTCGACCTACCTACAGAACCAATGGAGGATACACGGTCCGGGGGCCAGGCATGGTATCGTCTGCGTTTCATGCTGTGCTATCGTATGTGGATAGTAAGACTATGTCATATCATAGACCGAAGGAATAATACAAAAAGTCGAAGGCGAGAGGAATTATCTTACATAACGAGATGCTTAGCTGAGTAGGGGTCTGCGCTCTTCTGTGTGGTCATGGTATAGTACCCCGTTTTGAAAAAGAAATGACAGGTGGGGTCTCCGAAAGTTAACGAGTGAGTTCACCAGTTGAGGAAAGTCAGGCTTGGGAAGTGCAATGAGTAGGGTATGGGAAAAAGTTTGGCCTTGGGAAAGAACGCTATGACGCAAAAGGAACTCGTAGCCCCGAGAAAATCAGCGGGCCATTCTTTACGTGAGCCAGGGGCGCTATTACTTATTTCCTGTTATGAGCTTGGTCATCAACCTAATGGGCTTGCGTTTCCTATGGGTGTCCTGGAAGGGGAAGGATTTTCCCCCCGAGGAATAGATGTTTCAATTGAAAATCTTGATCACCGCATCATTCACCAAGCCAAGTTTATTGGAATTTCGGTCCCCATGCATACTGCGTTACGGCTTGGGGTACGTGTGGCCGAAGTCATCCGTACACAGAACCCCACGTGCCAGATTTGCTTTTATGGTCTCTATGCTTCCTTAAATGAGGACTTTTTATTAAAAATGGTAGCCGATTTTGTTATTGGTGGAGAGTTTGAGTCTCCACTCCTTCAACTCATTCAAGCGCTTGATGTCCCCACTGAGGAGGGAACTGGACTCACGAGTATCCCTGGAGTAAGCCAGGCCTCACATAGGGTGGCACCGGTTTTGAGTAAGCCAACGCGTCTCTTTCCCACACCTGTTCGCCGAGAGTTGAAGGGCCTTGAGCGATATGCAAAGTTAACTTTTGGGGGACAAGAGTACTTAGTAGGAAATGTAGAAACAAGTCGGGGCTGTCTTCATTCCTGTCTCCATTGCCCTATTGTCCCTGTTTATGAAGGGCGGTTTGTCATATTTCCTAAATCTGTTGTGCTTCAAGATATTCGGCAACAGGTTGCCTCCGGTGCGCAACATATCACATTTGGGGATCCAGACTTTCTGAATGGACCCACCCATTCACTCAGCATCCTACGTGAGGCTCATCAAGAATTTCCGAGCTTGACCTTTGATTTCACAACGAAGATTGAACATATTCTACGGTATCAATCCCTATGGCCTGAGTTGGCGAGACTTCGATGCCTTTTTGTTATTTCCGCAGTGGAGTCATTTAGCGATATTGTTCTCAGTCGACTTCAGAAAGGTCATACCAGAAAAGATATTCTCCAGGCGCTGAAGATTGTTGATGCGGCTGGCATTACCTTACGGCCATCCTTCGTTGCTTTTACGCCTTGGACTCGGTTAGATGACTATCTCAACATGTTGGAGACTATTGCCCACTTGGGGCTCATTGAAACGGTTGACCCCGTTCAACTCTCGGTTCGATTATTGGTTCCACCTGGTTCTGCCCTGTTGAAAACAAATGATCCCGGTGCGGATTCTATTACGCATTATTTAGGTGAGCTTGACCCGGTTAACTTTCAATATCCTTGGTCGCACCCTGATCCACGAATGGATGAGTTACATCACCGAGTAACGGAACTTGTAGAGCGGGCAGCTTGTGGGGGAGATGATTCCTATGACACATTCTTCTCCATTGTCGATGTCGCCTATCAGATTGCTGGAAGGGTATCTCCCCTGAGTCGTTCTCAAGTACAATCCCAACATTCTTGTAAGTCAGTACCGCGTCTTTCCGAGTCTTGGTTTTGTTGCGCTGAACCCACAAAAGGGCAAATACATTTTCTAGATAATCCGACTTCTTTCTGAGGTCTAACCTGTTACGTGTTGTGAAAGATAAGGAGAACATGATGGATCAGGCCGGTGATCGCCACGATTTACAACAGCTCTTAGGGTTAACGGTTCCCCCTATTACCATTTCCTTTCAAAAAACACCTCCTCCCAATGTGTCACGTATTTCACAGGAATTGCCTGCCAGTTGTGGGTATTGGCGTCATGCTGCCGAGGGGAATGTGTTCTATACTGAGGCCTCTGATCATTACACCTGTCCGGTAGGGGCACATACCCATGGGGTTGAATTACCACCTGAGGTTGCTACGAATTTAAATGAAACAGTGGGAATGATGGTGGATCTTCAATATATCAAAATGGAAGAAATTCCCCTCATTCCTCGCCGCCAAGAACCTTTTAAAATAGCCGTCTATGCCCCATTAGGACGAAACCCTTTTCCAGCTGATGTCGTGCTGATCCGTGGTTCAGTCAAGCAACTGATGATTCTCGCCGAAGCAGCTCAATCAGCAGGAATAGCTGGAGGTGGGGCCACCATGGGGCGTCCTACCTGTGCGATTTTACCAGAATCGATCAATAGTCAGAAAAGTTCTACCAGTTTTGGTTGTATTGGGAATCGGGTGTATACGGGGTTGGAGGAGGGCGAAGGGTATTATGCTATTCCTGGGAAGGATCTCCAATTAGTTGCAGACAAGGTCTCTATTTTAATACAGGCCAATCACGTGCTTGAAAAATTTCATCAAGCGCGCCGGTCCGTTGCGTCCTAACGTTCTACAAAGCAGGCGAATCGTTGTATGTCACGACTTCTTTTGCTACTGCCTCCCTCCACTTACCGGGGAGAAGCTTTTCTTACCGCTACGGCCAAATTGAAAATTGATGTGGTGGTTGGTTCTGAACCGGGAGCTCTCTGGGAACAACAAGACGGGGTCGTGTTTCTTCCTCTAACACTCATGAGGTCTGAACAGGCAATTTCCACGGTACTTGATTATCATCGCTCCTTCCCAATTGATGCGGTATTGGGAGTTGACGAAGTCACGGTGGAGCTGGCTGGGCGCATCTCTTCTTCCCTCAATTTGCGGAATCACTCTCCTGCGGTCGGGGCATTGACTCGAAATAAATTTTTGTTGAGAGAACGATTGAAGGCCTATGGGGTTTCTGTGCCCCAATATACATTATATCATATCAACGATGATCCTTCCGCGATTGTGACTGAGGTTTCGTTTCCCTGTGTGGTGAAACCAACTATCTTGGCCTCTAGTTGTGGAGTCATCAGAGCGAATTCTCCTGGTGAGTTTATTGTCGCATTTAGGCGTCTTCGAAGCTTGTTACACAACCTCCAATTACAGCACGTTGGCGCTCAATCACAGGAGATTCTTGTCGAACGCTTTATCCCAGGAAAGGAAGTTGCCTTAGAAGGTCTGATGCAAGCGGGGACCTTACAGGTCTTAGCCTTGTTTGATAAACCCAATCCTCTCGATGGTCCGTTTTTTGAGGAAACCATTTATGTGACCCCGTCTCGATTATCTTCCACCGATCAAGATCGCATCGTGACTTGTGCCATGAAAGCCTGTGGTGCCCTCGGGATTCAACAGGGACCAGTCCATGGAGAGTTTCGAGTCAATGAACAAGGGGTGTGGGTTATTGAAGTGGCAGGACGTTCCATCGGTGGTCGCTGTTCACAGATTTTGCAATTTTCCTCGAAGATGAGTTTGGAGGAGATCATTATCCGTCAAGCTTTGCACATGGATCTTCCAATATTAAAACGGGAAGAGAAGGCAGCTGGTGTCATGATGCTGCCAATTCCTTATGGAGGAGTGTTCCAGGAATTACGTGGTCAATCAGAAGCCCTGGCAATTCGCGGAATTGAAGGTCTTTCGATAGCGGTTGTGCCGGGAGATGTGTTAGTGCCTTTGCCAGAAGGAACCAGGTATTTAGGTTTTATGTTTGCCCGAGGTGAGAGTCCGGAAATGGTAGAAGCAGCGTTGAATAAAGCACACCGATGTCTGAAACTGGTGGTGAAAGCTGGTTCTCGTTTAGAAAAGACGACGCACTGCTTTTCCTAAAAGCTGAACCTCTCCGTTTTTAAAAGGCCGTTGTTCAGTTAGGAAGAGTTTTTTATTTTCCCTGCGATTTCCTTGCTCCAAGTAGAGAGGCTGGTACTCTGGGCTGGGACATCGGAAATAGTCGTCAAGTCATGGAGCCACGTCTCTGCTACTTGTTCACCATCACCTTCTACAGACTTTTTAATCGTTTCAATTTCCTTATCAAAGCGCTCCAAGTTTTGTTCCAAAATCTTGCGAATCCGCCATTTAGAAGTAGGGTTTCCCTCCTCATCAAGGTCGCAGCCATAATGGACAAGGTCTAGTTTCCCTGAGGAAAGAGTTTTGGAGAGCATGCGATAGACGGCTCCGGAATTCGACAGGACGACAGCTGCTTTATAAAGCCGTTCACCCTTTTCGGGGTCGACTTCCATGGCAGAAAGGTCTTCAATGACTCTGTTCGATACTTCTGGTGAAGTGCTGACTTCCCCCATCTGAAGACTCCTTTACGCGAAGTGAAATAGATAATAATAACAAATCCTAGCTTACCAGACTTGTTTTCGGCCAGGCAAGCCTTCCTTGACATGGGAACAAAGCTGGGGAAATACTGTTTAGGTCGAAAAAAGTGGATGACGTGAACAGATGGATGGGATCGATGAATCAACAACCCCCTCACCAACAATCTCCTGAGGTCCGTGAAGAGGATTTAAGAATCCCAGAAAATCCTCTAGGAGGACAGACTTTCATTGTTGGGCCCGATACGGCTAAACATTATCCCTTACCTAGCGAGGCCTTAAAGAAGGCAGGCCCCTATGACCAAGTGTATATTCTTCCGGGAATATATGAGGATACGGTGTTTGTCAAAGAACGTCCCATTCAACTAGTAGGTGCTGATCGGGATAGGGTGCAAATATTTTATCGTCGAGGAGCGCCGGTCTATCTTCAACGGGTATCCGGAGGGAACATACGAGGCATTACGTTTCGTTATGTGGGAAGTGATCAACATTCCGTATTAAATATTCTCGATTCCAGCTGCACGATATCTGACTGTCGAGTACGAGAAGGTGTCTTGTCAGGGGTGGTGATCTACGGGGGGCAATGTACCCCATCTCTTCTGCGCAATGAAGTTTGTCATAATCGAGAATCTGGGATTTTTTGTTTTTCAGGTGCACGGCCCTTGCTTTCACAAAATACATGTTTTGAAAATCACCACTTTGGGATGGCAGCTCGGGATGCCGGCACCCATCCCGAGATGAGCCAGAATACCTGTCGAGATAATATGCTAAGTGGTATCTTACTCTTTCACCATGCAACAGGTACCATTTCCGAAAATACCTGCCACGGTAATTCCCATTGGGGCCTTGTGGCCACACCAGATTGCGAGACTTCTCCTCCACTTGGACAGTTGTCGGTACATAATTATTTCCAGGACAATGTTCGAGGAGAACTGGAAATCACCAATCAACCACTTATCGATATTGGCCGGTAATTCCTTGACCTCCTTTTTGAATTCTTATCGGACAGTGGTAGGATTTTAGGGAGGGCGGTTTTTTTCTCCAATATCCTTTCTATGTGAAAATCAGAGATCTTGAGTAGTGATCTTTCCCATAGAATTGGAAAAGAAAAACCGTATTGGAGATGAAACTCAGTGTTACAAGGATTCGTGAAAAATTTTCTTAATATAGTCTGCAAGTCTAATTGAGAGTGCCACAATGGTGAGGGTAGGAGGAACGGAACCACACGTAGGAAATGTTGAACTTCCGGCGATATAGACATTCATAAGACTGTGGAGTTTGCAGTTTTCATCTACGACGCCCAGAGTGGGGTCGTTATTCATACGAGTTGTCCCAATATGGTGAGCCGTCCCCCTTACCGTAAGTGGCCAATCTTGATTCTCATTTGATAGCTGGATGATGAGGCGTCCTACTCCTAAACGAGCTAACTCTTTCTTAAGAATTTCCTGGGAACGAATAAGGCTCGTTTTATCTTCGATGCTCATTTGCCAATTCAATGCGATGCGTTTCATCCCTAAGACATCATTTTCCTCTAAAAGAAATACTCGACTAGAAGGATTGGGAGTAGTTTCTATCGAATTATCAAGGTAGCAGGCTTCTGCACTCTCGGTAATAAAAGGGGGGTAGATACAACTTTTGAATCCAAATTTTACAACAGTGGACAAGTCTTCCCACATATTTCGTAGATGTTTTCGATAATGTTGTGGAAGTTTTCTTCCCCGTAACATATAGAATTCCTTTAAGAGATACAGCATGGACGAAACACCTGAGGATTCCACCTCAGGGAGGCTGGGCCGAAGTCTCACATTAAAACCTAATAAACGCTTTTGGTATTGAATAGATCGACTGAGCCCCACGGTTACCATACTTTTTACTCCCCCAACTTTTTGGTATTGAAATAAGTCCTTGGGAATTGCTCGGTCAGGGGAAAGCAGAACTCCGGAGTCCAGAAATGGGTGGGTCATGAAAAATCGCCCTACTAAGTCATGTTCATTCCCAAGTCCCGTTTTTGTTTGACTATCAGAAGCTAATAAGATTCGGGCATTTTCAATACCACCTGTGGCCAAAACATACACTTTAGCCGATACAGAAAATTGGTGGCCATTGAGGTTATGAACATGAATTCTTACAGCCTGAGAGCCATCTCTGTTTACAAAAATTTTTGAGACATTGGCATTCAAATAGCAGTCGATGTTTGAAGCCTGTTCAAGTATTGACCGATGAGTGTCCTTAATTTTTGGGTGTGGGCAGAGTTGAAGGTCTCGAGTGATAAGAGAGTGTGATGTTGAGGTCGTATGGTCGTAAGGGAACGTCAGGTCTGTTGCCAAGGAGGTGTCGGATATTGATACTTGAAAAAACCTCTCTGCGCGATGGTAAAAAGGTAACAGGTGAGATTTTTGAAAGGGCCACCCACTATAGGGTATCCAATCACGCTGTTCAAAGTCGATATCATCGAATTGTTGGCACATAGAATGCCACCAATTTGAAGTTCCACCAAAACTCCGAAGTCGAACGGCATCAAGAGGGCGATAAGGAAGACCCGTGATCTGACCTTTCGATAGGTCTTGGGTATTTTTTTGGGAGTTCATCCCCCCACTTTCAAGAAGACAGACACGAACCGGATAGTCTATAAACTCGCAGGCAAGCGCAATTCCAGCAGGGCCAGCTCCCACAATACAAATATCTGCACGAAGTTCCTGATTTTTAGGAAGACACTTTGAGTCAGAAATCATACGTAAAGATACTATTGTTGAAAGAGATAGTCACACACCGGACACACTTTATAGTTCAGGTCGTGGATATTCTGTTATGCACCTTACAAAAACAGGGAGGTACTTGGATTGCCAGGAAGTTTCTGGTGGAAAGATTCCGGTTGCAATCTAAAATTGTTGAACAGCGTGAAGGAATGTATACGAGTTTTTCATGTGGAGTGGTACTACTACGATTGGTTGCGGGGGAAGGATTTGAACCTTCGACCTTTGGGTTATGAGCCCAACGAGCTACCAGACTGCTCCACCCCGCGAAGGGATCGTAACAAAGGAGTTCTAAATAAGTCAAGGAATGAGGATCCTTAGACTCTCCTGGATACGAAGTAAGAGCGAAGTGTAAGATGGTGTCACTGGCTTTTTGATCCAACATTCTTTGAATAGAAAACTATCTTGATGGGTCTGAATACTCGTTAACGTTAGACCGACGGAGACATGTAAAACGAGATTCTTGTCTTAAAAAAATATTCACATAATTCCAAGAAGTGTTAGTCCGACCTGTTTGTTTAATTAGTTGAAGACATTCTAGACGAAACGTTGCTCCCTTACCGTTATCTGAAGCTTCGCCACAACATTGGACACTCCCATTATTGCAATTGACATCTTTATCAATTAGAAAACAAGATTAGGGTAATATTTTGGTCTTGTGATTTAGGAGGAAATGGAGAGAACCCAACTAGAAATAGACTCTTATTTCTGGTTAATAATTTGGTATAAATGTTGCTTTTAATCTTTCAAGTATGAAACAAGTCACTACCCCCTTCTTTATTCAATTTTAGAAAAACACTATATGTATGGGCATTCTATAAATCTTGTCCCATATTTTTGAATACCGTTCATCATTTATGCCTAATGATACAGGTAAGAAATGCCAATATGTATAAAATGTGCAGGTATAAAGGTGTAGGAATTCTAAGACATAAATACTGGATTTTCCATATCACTCCATATGGGGGGTGGTGATTTTTGGGAAAATGATGAAAAATGTCCCAGTAGAAAAGACATTTGGGAAATTTAAGTACTTCCATCCAATGTTTTGAAAACTAATGTTTTTCTTTATACTTTGATGATGAAACCATGAATTTGTGGAGAAAACAATAAATAAGATATACTCTTGGTTCTCAAATTATGTAGCGAAAAAGAGCAGGAGTAGGTTCGTCCATATCTTGGGTAAAACATTATCCCGTTATTGAAAAGCCATTTTTGAAATAAATTTAAATTGATCTCTTTCTAGTTATCCGATTACCTAGCTCGTAGGGTCTAATGCAATTTAGAAGGCAAGTTTTCTTAAATTTCCTAAAAATTGGCGATGTCCTCGTCATGATGCTTGCTTTTGGTTTTGCCATCCTTATGACCATTGAAGTTAAAGACTTCCCCTCTGTTGGTGAGTTTTTAGGAATGAGAATTAAATTGTGGAATTTTGCCATTTTTAGCGGATTCATCTTGTTATGGCATGGGGTTTTCTCCATGTCCAATCTCTATGACTCAAAGAGGTTATCGGGATTTTGGAAAGAATGTTTCGATGTGGCCAAAGCCATATCCGTCGGAACGTTGCTTATTACGGGACCGGCGATCTTATTCAAGATCGATATGATTTCCCAATCCTTCTTAATTTATTTTTGGTTATCAAGTTTATTCTTTGCGGTTAGCATCCGATTAACGCTACGTTTGATTTTGGCTCGCGTACGAAGACATGGTAGAAATTTACGCAGAGTTCTGGTGGTTGGAACGAATGGTCGGGCACTCCGGTTTGCCGAAGAAGTTGAGAGGCGATCAGAACTTGGGTACCGCCTTATTGGTTTTATGGATGTCAATTGGGATAAGAGTCCTCATTTAAAGAATTCATCCCATAAAATCGTTACCGATTTTAAAAACTTTCCTTACTTTTTGCGCGAGCACATTATCGACGAAGTTGTTATTGGGCTACCCCTGGCATCTTATTACAAACAAGCCTCAGATGTCGTCGCTTTATGCGAAGAACAAGGAATTTTAGTCCGAGTGTTAGGAAGTATCTTTACCGCCAAACTTGCGAGTACCAATGCAGAAGAATTTGGTGGACATTCAGTTTTGACTCTCCACAGTGGGCCTACCATGGGGCCACGATTTCTTCTCAAAAGAGTGATTGATCTCTTTATTACAATTCCTACCCTCATTGCTTTGATTCCGGTGTTTCTCGGAGTTTTTGTTGCTATAAAAATGACCAGCAATGGTCCAGTATTTTTTATTCAAGAGAGAGTTGGTCTAAACAAGCGGCGTTTTCGTCTATTCAAGTTCAGAACAATGGTCAATAATGCAGAAAAAATGTTACCGGATATCGAGCATCTTAACGAGGTCGATGGAGCTGCATTTAAAATTACCAACGATCCAAGAATTACCCCTCTTGGAAAATTTATGAGGAAAACAAGCTTAGATGAACTTCCTCAACTCTTTAATGTATTAAAAGGAGATATGAGTTTGGTTGGCCCTAGGCCGCTCCCTGTGCGAGATTATAATGAATTTTCAGAAGATTGGCATCGCCGAAGATTTAGTGTATTACCGGGTCTCACCTGCTTATGGCAGGTAAATGGTCGGAGTAAACTTCCATTTTACCGTTGGATGGAATTAGATATGGAGTACATTGACCGTTGGTCCATTTGGTTGGATCTAAAGATATTGATCAAAACAGTTCCGGTTGTCTTAAGAGGAGAAGGAGCTACCTAAGTGTTTTTATTTGGTTTCTCATGACTGAATTACGCAAATCCTTCTGATTTCCCCTATTGTGTGCTACATTTTCCCCCACCAATAGGAAACCCTCAAATTTTTTCGTGTCTCAATAAATAATACCAATTAGCAACTAGTAGGTGAATATCAGAAGTGGTACCTTTTTCAGTTGAGGGAACCTTGTTGAAGGTTAAAACAGGTGAAAAATACATAAGAGAGCGATTCCGAATTTATAAAGGGAGATGACCTGTCAACTTGGGTGAAGAGGAGAATCAACAGCCAAAATGTTTGGGAACAAGGTTAGGGAAATTCGAGGAGCATTAAAGAACAATTAAACCGGACTAATTACCCCTCAATTCAAAAGAGAAATTAGGGAATAGGATGCTCATGTTAATCCGGAAAAATCATTTCGACCCCAAATTGCCAATTGAGTCGGTTGTGCGCACTTTAGATGATTTGGTCAAACAGGGCAAAATCCTCTATCCAGCGCTGAGTAATTGGGCAGCGTGGCAAATGACCAAAGCACTGGGTATCGCTGAGGCACAAAATCTGACTCGCGTGGAAGTCATTCAGCCGATGTACAATCTGGTCAAACGTCAGGCAGAAGTCGAAATACTGCCGATGGCTCATGCGGAAAATGTAGCGGTCATTCCTTATAGTCCGCTTGGTGCGGCGGCTTGCTCACAGGGCAAATATTCTACAACCGAAAAGCCCAGAGATCGGGCGCATTGTCGATAACACGATGTACACCAAGCGCTATAGTCTGGAACGCTATTACGAAATTGCGGAACGCTTCACCAACTATGCCACGCGATAAAGGCTATCATCCTGTGACATTGGCTGTGGCATGGGCAAAGAGCCACCCTGCCGTGACTGCACCCATCATCGGCGCACGTCATCCTTGAACAACTCGAACCCTCTTTAGCGGCTATCAATGTGGAGATGACCCCCGAATGGCGTGAGGAAATCAGTGAGCTATCGGATACACCGCCGCCAGCGCATGACCGCCTCGATGAACGTTTGTGAACATACAATAACGCGGATAATGTTTAAGACCCTCACGCGATTGTTGACAGGTTGAGAGTCAAATATCGTCTGTTCAGCAATTCAGCAGGTCAGCAATTCAGCTAAAAAAGTTGTTTTTCTGACTAGCTGAGTTGCTTAGGCGCTAATTTGCTTACAAATTGAGTAGTTTTGCTATTTTGTCCTGATACAGCATCTCCTTCGCCTATCCACAATTGATTTTACAATAGGGTGGATAGTCTCCACCTTTTTAGCTATTTCCCACAAAATTCTGACCTAAAGCACTGAAATCCTGACAACCCGATTTTTATCCCATTGTACAGAATACACAAGAGTATTGGGCATTCTTACCGAGTGATTTTCGCTTTGCTCGTAAATTTCGTACAAAGTGCGGATTTTTGAACAAATTCTGCGAATAGTTGATGATTCTTTTTGTGAGATTGTTACAAAAGATGTGGTTGTAAAATTTATCACAATGTTTCATTTCATGGGCGCATGGCATCTCGCGATACACTGCAAAACGTCGAAAAGCAGTACCAAAGCAGTACCTAAGTATCAAAGTTTGTTGTTGACCAAAAGCATAAGTAGCCTATTGGGGGCAAAGAACCATGCGCAAACGTACATTCCTCTATCGTCTCATTTCCGTCAGCGTCGCACTCGTATTCCTCTTTGTTATGGGGATGCAGAGCTGTCGCACAAGCAAGATAGCAGTGCAGAAGAAACAAGCACCGAAGAAACCATCGCAGCAGAAGAAGTTGCTGTGCTTGGAAGGTGATCGCACTTGTTCAATACAATCTCGATATGACTTGGATGATTACAGCAGGCTTCCTTGTATTCTTCATGCAAGCAGGTTTTGCCATGCTCGAAGGTGGTTTCATCCGTCATACAGGTGTTGTCAACTCGATGGCAGAAAACTTCATGGATGCTTGTATCACTGCTATTGTTTTCTTCCTTGTTGGCTATAGCATCGCCTATGCTGGCGGCAGTATTAATAACATCATTCCAATTCCACAAAATCTCGGTATTGGCACGGACTTATTCGGATTTAACCCAGCCGATGCAGGTGGACTCGACCCCTTACGCTGATTGGTTCTTCCAATTTGCATTTGCAGGCGCAGCCGCCACCATCGCGACAGGTGCAATGGCAGAGCGTACCGATTTTCGTGGGAAGATGATTTATTCTGCTATTTTGGGCGCGATTATTTATCCAGTGGTTATCTTCTGGAGTCCTTGGAGTGGCAACGTACTCGGTTTCTATGATTTTGCTGGGAGTACCATTGTGCATCAAACAGGTGGCGTGATTGCCCTCATGGGTGCGATGATTGTGGGTCCGCGTGTTGGTCGTGTCTTTGGCGAACCACCAGCACCCAGTAACTTGATGTTAGCATCACTTGGAACATTTATCTTGTGGTTTGGTTGGTACGGCTTCAATGTTGGGTCGACTCTCGCTGCCAACGATGTACATTTGATGGGTTTGGTGGCAGTCAATACAACCCTTGCCGCAGCAGCAGGCGCACTCGCAGCCATGACCGTCGCCTATATCGGCAGTGGCAAATGGAACATGAGCTTTATTCTCAATGGTTCTCTTGCTGGTTTAGTCGGAATCACCGCCGGGGCAGCATTTGTTTCGCCTAATGCAGCCCTGATTATTGGCATGACCGCAGGCTTAGTTGTTGTTCTGGCGGTTGATGCTGTGGAAGCCGCGAAAATTGATGATGCTGTCGGTGCATTCGCGGTGCATGGTGCCTGCGGTATGCTCGGCACATTGGCAGTCGGTTTCTGGGGAATTCCTGAATTGCTCGGCGCAGATGTTGGTGGATTGTTCATTACAGGCAGCCTTAGCTTGTTGATGACACAAGGCTTTGCCGTTCTCGTTGTCACAGTCTGGGCAACAGTAACAGGCGGTATTATGTTCACTGTACTCAATGCAATGGGTCTACTCCGTATGCACGAAGCGGCAGAGGAAATCGGTATCGACGCTTACGAACACGATGCCAGCCTCTATGGAGACATCTTAATTACCTTGCCAGAACCCAGCCTCGAACCAGCAGGGGACTAATTCCTAAGTTGTGTGTGATGGAGATGTACCTCCTACATCTTCATAAAATCACATTGGAGAGCCAAACACTTTCTCCAAAATGTGTGTGTGATAGAAGCGACCTTATTGTGTGGGGTCGCTTCTTCTTTTAAACCATTTTCACCACGAAGACACCAAGAAAATCTTTACTCCGATAAGGTCTAAAAGGGCATTGTATAATGGAAGCATGTATTGTTGTGTATAGATAAGAATTTACGATGAAAGATAAGAGCAAACCTCGCCAGAAAATACTAATTTTTCGCAATATCCTTGGCTTTGTGCTTTGTGCTGTAGTTGGTGTAGTTATTTATCTCTTCCTTCCGCCACCATCAGACCCACTAATGGAATATGCTAACCAGCAACTGGAAGCAGAAGCTGAACGGTTCAGGGTTGCACATTCAATCTGGGGCACTCAAAACCTGACAGACTATCGAGTAACAATCCGATTTTATCATCCAGGCGGTTCATGTAATACAGTGATTGAGGTTATTGATAGTATTGGGAATATTGCCGATTTGTCCGGAGATGCTTGTGATGGTCAGCGTTATCATCCGATTGAGGTATGGTCGGTTGATGGAATATTTAATCACTTTGAACTCCTATTTACCGAGCCTCTCTGTGGACCTAATGGGTGTATATGCGACGGGTATGTAGTTCCGATTGTGGAATATCATGATACTTTAGGCTATCCAACTCTGTTTCGATTTGATTTGACTGGTAATCAAAGACCAGCAAATCACCCATGCCCCGAATTAGGTATTGGTGCTGTTGGTTATTCTTGGGATAGAATCGAAGTTATCGAACTCGAACCTATCTCTGATTAACTCACACGTTAGAATTTGCACCATATATTATATTTTAAGATGAAGCCGTTTCAATATCACCATGATGCAACTGATTATGAAAAATCGTGAAATAGCACATCTCGCGCAAGGTCAACAAGCCTAAAGCTGGATGCGGCACTTGGTAGACATCCAACTGTGTTTCATCCCAATTTGCTAGTGCTTCCACCAGACGCTTATTCGCTTCATTCCACGTTTCTAACAGATAGGCATGTTTATCCGATGCACTGCCGACATTCTCAGGGAATTTATATTGAGATGGAATAGCATTCGCATAATCTTCGGCACGTATCCCAGCAACTAAGCCCTCATCATAGATACGTTTGAGGTCATCATAGTTTCTTGAACCTTATCTGTTCTGCCAAAACGAGAGGCAATCGCTTCGGGCGATAGACGTAATCCACTGGCAAAGGGCTTCACACTGAGGATGAGATGCTTGAAATAATCCGCAGGTGACCACTGTTCGTCTGTGCCATCGTAAAATGCTTCTAAGACATTGCGCGAACAGTATCGGTAATTTGCTGCTGAATGGCTTCGAGCGACTCAATAATTTGTGCTTTATCGAATGTGTCGGACATGATCTTCCTTCATAAACAATCAATAAATTTGCTGCGTTATTAAGAAGATTGCTCGACAGTCACACGTTCGCCGATTTTACGCTCGTTACCAGCTAGGAGGCGTTCGATATTCTCGCGGAATCGCCACAAAATCAGCACAACTAGCACAACAACATAGCCAACATAGAGCATCGAAATAGCGTCGCCCAGCAATGCCCAACCGATTGTCCAGATAAAAGCACAGCTAAAGGATACCAAACACTCAGCGAGGACAATCGAGTAATCACAGCCAAAGAAATCCCTACTGCAAGCAAAATGACATTGGGGATAAAGGGTAAGATGGCAACCATTGTTCCGAAAGCTGTGGCAGCGCCTTTGCCGCCTCGCAGTTCGTATTTTTTCTGGTAATAGGCAAATAGGAGCGTAGCAAATAATGACCAATTGTGCCCAGCAACTGCACCTAGTCCGGCAAGCATTGCTGGTAACAAGAATTCTGGGGCAATGCCTGTTGCTACTGATGGTGATAGACCTTGTGCAAATAAGGGGAACAGCGGCATCCCCTCAGCGATGATGAATTGCGAGGCAACCACCGCAAGAATACCTTTGAAAGCATCCATAACGGTTGTGAAAAT
>CBDCXA010000004.1:0-390771 GCA_965223605.1 Nitrospirales bacterium | reverse complement strand
CCAAGAGGATATGGAGGCCCGTACCCGCCTTGCTGCCACCTCACTTCTGCCTATATTGAATCGTCCCTCTCCTCCAAGCCATCAGAGCGACCTGCAAGCCAAAGCAAAAGAGTTAGCCCAACAAGGTCATACACGAGTCACCGTCATTGGACATGACGGCCGTGTCCTAGCAGACAGTGCGACCTCCGATGACCGGATTTTGCAACTTGAAAATCATGGAACTCGTCCAGAAATTATCCAAGCTCATCAATCCGGAACCGGTACTGATATTCGACGCAGTGACACCACAGGAGAGCGGTTGGTCTATGTGGCGCTACCTATTCTCTCCGAGTCTCAACATAACTATGTCGTCCGGCTGGCCTTACCGCTCACGACATTCGATGCCCAAGTCGCCGATCTTCAACGTATCCTATTCATAGCCCTGGCTATTGCTTTTTTCTGCGCCGTACTTCTGAGCTTTTTTATTACTAAAAGCCTCACCCAACCGCTTTCAGATATGGCGGTCGTCGCAGAACGTCTAGCAGCTGGAGAACTTGATCAACGGATACCCGTAGAGGGAGATGATGAGATTGGGACATTGGGAAAAACCCTTAACCATATGACCGAACAACTCGGGAAGAGGATACGGGAGGTTTCTGAAGATCGGGCCCAATTACAAGCCATGCTGACTGCCATGGTCGAAGGGGTCATGGTCTTGGATGCTCGAGGCATTGTCCTTCATACAAATCCTGCATTCGAGCATATGCTGGTTTCTCCCGGCCATCCGGTCCAAGGACGAGCCCATTGGGAAGTGATTCGTCACCCAGAGCTCAATCGTTTGGCAAACAAGGTGCTTGATACACGGCAAAATCACCACGGGGAGATCATTCTGGCTCCCTCCGGACAAACCTTTCAGGTTGAGGCCTCCGTGGCCGGTGGCACTGGTGAAAATGAGGCTTGCGCAGTCTTGGTCTTTCATGATGTCACCACCTTGCGCCGACTTGAACAAGTACGAAAAGACTTCGTCGCGAATGTGTCTCACGAACTCCGCACACCGCTCACCTCGATTCAAGGATATGCGCAGGCATTAAAAGATGACGTCACCGGCTCTCCTGAGCAATCGTCTACCTTTCTCGACATCATTATTAAACAAAGCGATCGCTTAAATTTCCTCTTGGAAGATCTTTTGCAACTCTCGGAGATAGAGTCAGGGAAAGTCTCTTTCGTCCATGAACCTGTCGTCCTCCGCAACCTTGCAGAACGGGCGATAGCCATGATGGCGCCTCAAGCAGAAAAACTCTGCCATACCCTCACCCTCTCCTTCCCCGAGGACCTCCCACCTGCCTTCGGTGACGATGGCCGACTGTTACAAGTTCTCACGAACCTGTTAGACAATGCCATTAAATACTCGCCTCCTCACAGCCACATTACCCTTTCAGGAGAACGGGTAACCGACTCCATCGGACCTCAGGTGGAGCTTATCGTTTCCGATACGGGCGTCGGGATCCCCCCGGCAGACCGACCTCGGATCTTCGAACGATTTTATCGGGTCGACAAAGCCCGATCTCAGGAACTTGGAGGGACAGGACTAGGCTTGTCTATTGTCAAACATATTATCGAAGGACATAAGGGCAAGGTTTGGGTGGAAGGTCAGGAGCCACGAGGTAGTAAATTTATCATTCGGTTGCCAGCATTCGATCCCCGCCCTCACCCTGACATTCCTACCGAATGACCAAATAGATCAACGAGGCCAAGAGAGCCGCTCCAGGCAAGGTGCACAACCAGGCGTACAATATTTTAGTGGTCACGCCCCAGCGAACTGCAGAAATTCCTTTGACCGCGCCTACCCCCATAATGGATGAAGTAATCGTATGGGTGGTGCTTACAGGTAACCCCACATGTGCTGCCGCCATCAACACCCCCGCCGCTCCTGTTTCAGCAGCAAATCCGTGAACCGGTTCCAATTTGGCAACCCGCATCCCCAAGGTCCGCATAATTTTCCATCCCCCCATTGCCGTTCCCAGCCCCATGGCAAGGGCACAAGATACAATGACCCAGGTTGGAACTTCCGCGTTAGGAATAATGTTCGCCGAAAGAAGCGCCAGGGTAATAATCCCCATCGCTTTTTGTGCATCATTCGCTCCATGACTAAAGGCCATAAAACTTGCCGAAAGGAGCTGAAGCCGGCTAAAGAGTTTTGTAGCCCCATGCCGATTCATCCTAAAGAACATCCAACTTATCGCGACCATAAGGAGGAACGCCATCAGGAATCCAAAGAAGGGGGAGAAGATCATTGCTTTAAACACCTTCTGCAGTCCCGAAACTTTTAAGACGGCTAGGCCTCCGTGGGTGACTCCAGCTCCAAGCATTCCCCCAATCAAGGCATGCGAGGAACTCGAAGGAAGCCCAAGTTGCAGGGTGATGAAATTCCAAAGAATCGCACCTCCCAAGGCTGCTGCTATCACCGCCTGTGATATGGCCGAAGGGTCGATGATTCCCTTCCCGACCATCTTGGCAACAGCCGTTGACATAAAAGCCCCGGCCACATTGAGTACGGCGGCCAAAAGCACCGCGGCTAGCGGACTCAGCACTCGCGTGGAGACCACTGTGGCCACGGCATTTGCGCTATCGTGCCACCCATTTGAAAAATCAAACAAGAGAGCTAATACGACGACAAGGAGGAGCATGCCCGTTAAGTCAGCCATGGACTCCTAGATTGACAGGAAAGAGGATGGATGAAGATATTTTGTGACGTGGTGAGAATCTGCACTTTCATCTCGTTAGGTATGTTTTAATGCAATCCGTTCTAGAATATTTGCCACATCTTCGCAACAGTCGGTTCCCAATTCAAAGTTCTCATAAATTTCTTTCCACTTGATGACCTGAATCGGATCTTTCTCTTCATCAAAAAGCCGAGAAATCGCATCGCGGGTCACTCGGTCAGCTTCATTCTCAAGGCTATTCACCTTGACACTCCACTCAACCATATCCCCATGGCGTTTTCCCATACAACCAATCGCTGATCCAACCCCGACACAGGCTTCGTGCAAAATATTGGCAAGCTTCACGGCTGTATTCGTCGGCTGTGTGACTTTAAAGACCACAAATCGATCGGCCACTTCATCGACCTCGTCTAAGACATCATCAAGGGCCCCGATCAACGCATGAATATCTTCACGATCAATGGGTGTAATAAATGTACGATTCAGTTTTCGAACCAAGTCATGTGTGAGTCCATCCCCCTTATGTTCAATATCTTTGATCAAACTGGCATGCTCTTGCGGGTTTTGGTACTCTTCCATCATCACCTTTAAAAGCCGACTCCCCTCAATCATATTGGTTGCCGCTTCTTGAAATAAGTCGAAGAAGGCTTCTTCTTTTGGCATAAAACTAAACATAATGTTCTCCACAAGGCTGACTGGTCGAAAGACATTGCCTCAAGAAGGCTCGTCTTTTGGGTACAATAACTGTGAGACTACTTCGGACAGGTTGCAGATCAGGACACACCAACATTACCAGCGAAGTAAGGCCGTCGCCCATGTCAGTCCACCCCCAAATGCCCCTAACAGGATAAGCTCCTGTGGATGGATTCGCCCGGCACGTAGGGCATGATCCAGGGCAATAGGAAGAGAGGCAGAAGATGTATTACCATATTGTTCAACAATGGAAAACGACTTATCCGGTGGAATCCCTACGCGTTTTTCTAATGCACGTAATAACCGCCCATTGGCTTGGTGAAACACCGTTTGGGCCATATCGTCCATACTGTACCCAAATTCTTTTAAAATATCCTGAACGGCAGCTCCAAGCTTCTTGACCGCCGAACGAAATAACGGTCCCCCCTGGATACGCAAAAAATGCTGACGGTCTTCCAGGGATTGAACTGTGAGAGGATTTCGAGACCCGCCTGCCGGCAAGGTAATTAAATGGTGTTGTGCCCCATCGGCATGTAAACGAATTCCTAGCAGGCCAGAGGAGTCCGGTGACGATGCTGTTTCACCCTTCAAAACGACAGCCCCGGCTCCATCGGCAAATAATATGGCTGTCGCCTCATCAGTGGGATCCAGAAATTTAGACTTCACTTCAGCCGCCACGACCAAACAGGTCTGGAGCATTCCACTTCGAACCATGCGATCTGCCATGGCAAGCGCATAGAGAAAACCGGAGCAAGATGCCGCCACATCAAAAGCCGGGATTTCTCGGCATCCCAAACGTTGTTGAAGATGACAGGCGGTGGAAGGCATGACCGTATCTGGAGAGGTTGTGGAGACCACCAAGCCATCGATGTCAGAGGCTGAGAGATCGGCCGCCTCCAAGGCCCGTTTTCCCGCCTCTTCACCTAAGGAAGATGACGTTTGCCCTTTTTCAACCCAACATCGAGTTTTTATTCCGGTCCGACGGAATATTGCGGCGGCATCAAGGGAAAGTTCCCGGCTAATCTCCTCATTTGTCACGACTCGTGCCGGGAGATACGAACCTGTTCCAATAATCCGGCTCTTGATCACGACGTGAAGTCCCCCAAAATCCTTGAGTCGTTGCCCCTCAGACTTGATCAGTTAAGAGCCATAAGAAGCCGTTGCGATTATAGGAGGACCTCCGAGTTTGGTCAATCCTTTCAATTGCTTTTACACATCGAATTTGCTAAGATTTTTGGACTATGGTGGCCTCTGCTACCGATTCGGATTTACTTGTGGAACAAAGGATACACCTTGGGGTTTTTGCGACTCGTTACAATCTGTTGCCTCTTCCTGCTGCTTACCCTTCTCCTTGGCTGTTCCAGTACCCCTGACCCCACTCAGTCTGACTCTGTCTCCGCTGAAGGAACCGATGAACAGATTTTTGTCGGTGACAGCCCTGACCAGAGTTTTGATCCCCATGTCATTCTGAAACGCGCTGAATCCTTTTTTGAACAGGAAGACTATCCAGAAGCTATTGTTGAATACCAACACTTCCTCGATATGCATCGGTCACATATGTTGGCCCCTTACGCTCAATTTCGCCTGGCCAAAGGGCATCTCCAACGCGCTCAATCCATCGATCGAGATACCGAGCCTGTCAAAAAAGCTCTCGTTGAGTTCAATAAACTTCTCAAACAATTTCCTGGCAGTAAGTATGAAGAAGAAGCCACCGCCCACATTCAAGAATGCAAAGAATGGATCGCGGACACACACCTTTTTATTGGGGAATTCTACTATAAACGGGAATCATACCTAGCCGCCGCCCATCGCTTTGAACTTGTCTTAAAGGAGTTTCCTGAGTTTGCCGCTGCCCCGGAAGCCATGTTTCAACTTGCGATGTCCTATAAGCAATTGGGAGCAGATGAATGGGCTCGTGAACAACTCATGGCATTGGCCCACCAGCACCCCAACCATGCTCGTCAAGCTGAGGCCCAAAAACTCCTCGTACAATTAAATGAGGTTTTGCCCCCAGTCCAGGTTGCCCAATCCACGGCACCTGCTCCGGAGGAAACGGTTCAGGCCTTTTCCTCTGATTCGTTCGCTTCCCTTCAGGATGGGATTGTTTCTCCTATACAACGTTCGGTATCCAGCTTTAATGCCAAAAGAACGATTGGCAGTCCTTCCTCTCAAATTTCCCAATCAGGGGTGCCACAAGCTGGATCCAATCCTGCACCCTTTTCTTCCTTTCAGTCCCGAATACCGATTGAGTGTAAACTCGACCACTGGTGCTAACATGGTTCTCCTGTCTTGGGCGATCCGAGAATCCTTGACCTATTGAGGTAAATTGCGGCTGCTCGCGCGGCTTAACAAAATCGGGAGGGAGAAGTTATTGTCCGAGATACCAACCTATTCCATTTTGTTCTAAGAAACTCGTAATCATCGTGAGTGAGTTCGCATAAATCATGACTCCGACCATGACGAGAAATACTCCACTCAAGGCCGAAACCGCCCACATGTACTTTCGCACTTGCTTAAAATACTCAAGGAAATGATCGACCCCCAACGCCGTTATAAAGAGCGGGAGCCCCAGTCCCAGAGAATAAAATGTAAGTAAGGTCACGCCATCCATGACACCTTCGGTGGTACTGGCATATAAAAGAATCGTCCCGAGAACAGGCCCCACACAAGGCGTCCATCCTGCTGCGAAGGCAACTCCAATGAGAAACGACCCCAGATACCCAGCCGGACGGCTGTTAAAATGAAACCGTCGTTCCGTTTGAAAAATACTCAATTTAAAAACACCCAGCATGTATAACCCAAACACAATGATCAGCACACCTCCCAGCTTTCGAATGATGTCCTGATAGGTAAAGAGTGCTTGCCCTATCAATGTCGCCGAGGCCCCAAACGCGATAAAGACAGTTGAGAACCCTCCGATAAAGAGGAGAGAGTTCAACATGATGGCTCGACGGAACCGCCCTTTCGTCTCAACATTCGTGAGTTCTTCTACTGACAGTCCTGTAATATACGAAACATAGGAGGGCACTAAGGGTAAAACACAGGGAGAGACAAAGGAAAGAAGCCCTGCGGTAAAGGCGGCAAACATGGAAATTTGATGGATCGACTCACCCAAGAGAGACTCCATCTATCGAGACCTCTTTAAGCAATGTCTGGATCATTCGAATGGCTTCGGGACTATGCCAATCCCGTGCACCAAATATTCGATGTCGGATAATCCCTTGGCGGTCGATAAGAAAGGACATCGGCAAGGTTCGGGCTCCATAAAGACGACCAATTGTATAATCCGAATCATGTAGAATCGGAAAGGTTAGTCCCATTTTTTCTTGGAACGGCCGAGTTACGACGGCTCCCTGTGCATCCGTCGACACCGCAAGAATCTCTAATCCCTTTGACTGAAAATCACGGTAGAGACGTTCCATAGCCGGCATTTCGACCTTACAAGGCCCACACCAGGTGGCCCAAAAGTTTACAAACACTACCGAACCACGGTAGTCCGACAAGGACACTGCCTGGCCTTGAAGGTTCCACAGTTTAAAGTCGGGAGCGGGACCGCCTATCCGAATACTCCCTTGAGTCTGAAGTGCCGTTTCTGCCTGAGAGGAGACCGCGGTGGGTTCCCCGTACCCAGGCTCGTTACAGCCACTGGCCGCCACAAGAACCAGACACAGGGAGAAAAGTATCTTCAACCGGTCGACATGTTGTATGAACCCATTTAGTTCCATTGGGCTCCTGTTCTCAAAAGGATCAAACAGTTTTAGGATCTTTGTTCAGTAGTTTGAGTAGGATCTCAAGATTATCCATGCGAGTCCAATCTCTTGGTCCTACAACTTTTTCTTGGAGTACACCCTGTTGATCAATTATGTAGGTTTCCGGAACCCCCATTAATTTATAACTCTTATCAGTTTGCCCCCAAGAATCGACCAGAACCGGAAACGTCAAATTCATACTCTTGACGAAGGGAGGAATATCTTTTTTGGTCGTCACACGATCGATACTCACTGCCAATATCACGAGACCATCTTTTTTAAATTTCTCGTATAGGATTTCCATCGAGGGCATTTCTTCCCGGCATGGTTGACACCAGGTGGCCCAGAAATTCAAAAACACGACCTTGCCACGATAATCAGCAAGTTGTATCGAGGTATCCGAAAGATCAGGAAGGGTAAAATTCGGAGCTTTTTTTCCAACCGTCAAGGGTTCATATTTTTCGGATTGTATCCACACAATCCAAAAAACAAGACCAAACACAAGAATCGCCGCCAGTCCAATAACAAAGGGTGACTTCCCGCCTTGGGGGACTGGAGCCACGACAGACTCTTGTGTCTGATCAGGGGTACCGGAATCCATGACCAATACCTACCTTCCTATCAGATCACGCATAGGCGTGGAGCCCTGATAAGAGAAAATTGACACCCCAAAAACAGAAGATCACCATCAAGAATCCAAAGACGGCATAGATGGCCGCACGGCGGCCTTCCCATCCTCTTGTCATGCGTGCATGGATATAGGCTCCATAAATGAGAAAAACGATTAACGACCAGGTTTCCTTAGGATCCCAGCTCCAATACCCGCCCCACGCATAGTTGGCCCACATGGCTCCAAGAATAATTCCAAACGCCAAGAGGGGGAACCCGACGGTAATCGCCTTGTACCCTAATTCATCAATGGTTTCTAAATCCGGAAGAGCCGCATAGAGTCGAGATGGCTTTTCACGGCGCTCGGCTCTCTCTTTGAGTAAATACATCAAACCAAGTCCACCTGCCATGGCAAAGGCCGCATAACTGGTAAGGGTGACGGAGACGTGAATATAAATCCAATAACTGTTCAAAGCGGGGACAAGAGGCTCAGCCGTTTGATATCGATAGGGCAACAGAGAGGCCGCACCCATGGCAATGAAGCCGATTCCCACCACAAATGCGCCAATCGATTTAATTCGATAACGAAATTCAAGTAGAAGATAGCCCAAAATGATTGCCCAAGCGACATAGGCCATAGCCTCAAATTGATTGGACCACGGGGCAAAGGTGCCTGAATGCTCCAAACGTTCATACGCCCGCATTCCGAGGGCCATGGTATTGACCAATAACCCAAAGATCGTCACGATTGTGGCAACCTGACCTAGTTGTGTTGCCCAAGCTCCATCTTGTTCGGGCTCCCCATGCGGATGACCGGCCGCAGCCATCTGCATCGCAGGGCGTCGTGCGAGTACATAACCGATATAAAGCCCCAGAGCCGAGAGATATAACCAAAAGGTCATATCAAATAAAAATAAGGACCGAAGCATAAGCTCCCCCTTCCACAATTCATTTCATAGAATGTTGTCGAAATTCAGGACCTATTCCTTACTAAAGATTAAGGGATTCCTCCTCACGGACCTTCCCTTACGTCACGGTCTTTAGCCGTTCTGTCATCTTCTTAAATTCTTTTTGGAAATCAATTTGACTCTTATGGGTATTGCCTCCCAAATGGACCACGACTCCGGTTCCATTCGCATCAGGAATTATCTTAGCCCACAGCCGACGATGAAATATAAAGGAGGACAGGGTAATCCCAACAACCAACATGGTGGAACCGACCCACACAATGTTGACTCCTGGGTCCTTGGCAATTTGAAGGCCCGTGAACTGTTGCGGCCGATACCCAACCAGTTCGAAGTCATATTGTGAGCCTTTTACCTCAAACAGGTCAGGGTAATGGTAGAAGATCCAAGGTGTCGCCTGCATGGAGTCCCCTTCCCAAATCGCTAATTTCACGGCTGGATTGTCATGTTCCACTGTCTTGGAAAACACTTTTTTCTCGGTGGAATTAAATCCAAAGTCAGCGACAAAATCGGTGACGGCCAACTTGATTCCCAAATCTTGTAAAGTTTGCTCCTTTTTCCACTCCAAATCCACCGTTTCTATGACCTTGGACGTCTTGCGATCCTTGATATTAATGCGTGCCGCGTTCACACGATCCCATGCATTTCCATAACTGGACTGATAAAACCAAATCCCCTTGTACACTAATGGTTCATTGACAGAGATGGTCTTGGTCAGAGTTTCCTTCCCCTCATCAATAACCGCTAACGTCGAATTATAGGACTTCACCGATCCATTTTCATGATAATCAATCCAAAACTTATCAACTCGGAGGTCAAAATTTCCTTCAGTAATACGGTAGGTCTCGCCTTCTAAACACACCCCGAAATTTTGAAACCCCCATACGCTTCCAATCATCCCACCGAGGACAATCACCGTCGCACTGAGGTGAGCCATGTGAGCCCCAACTCGCCCCATGATTCCTTTGGTCCCATAAATCGTCGCTTCTGCCGCTTCATTATTAGCGATAACCCGATACCCCTTCTCAGCTAATAAACGAACAAATCCTTCACCCACCGCTTCCTTGGTCGCGGGAATAGGAATTTCTACTGAGTTCCTTAAATTCTTGATAAAGGGGAGGGAAATGTTCACCTTGTCTTGTCTGGTAGAACGCCAAACCGCAGGAAATCGCTTATAAAAGCAGGTGAGACTGTTGATGCAGAGCAGGGCTAATAAGCTGGTGAACCACCAGGAATGATAGATATCGATGAAGCCTAACCGGACAAACCATTGGTAGGCCACCTCACCATATTCTTTTATATAAACATCAGGTTGTTCATTCTGTTGGAGTACTGTGCCAATGGTTGAGGCCATCGCCAAGGTGAGGAATAAAAACATGGCCAGCTTTATCGACGCGAAAAACTCGAAAAGCTCGGTTCGTACCTCTTTCCACCCTAGCCCAGGTGAGGGGGTACCACCAATTGGACCTTCTGCAGGAACTGGATCGTTACCATTCATAGTAATCTTAGGAGTGCCCTAATAAAAATATACCTTTTTCAATAATTTATGCACAGTTAGGCACAGCCTTGTTTAAAGGCACCAACCCTCTTAAAATACCACCTAAAAGTACACCTTTGCGGGGGAATTTGCCATAGTTTACAGGAAATTCCATAAACCCGGCAGTGGACAAACAATCATCTTACAGGGCCCCTTTTCAGGGTGTCAAGGTAGCCCTCTCGGGCTAAAAAGTTCAGAAAATGGGGAATATTCATTGACTTTAGAGGACTTAGAAGGTTACCCTCAATGTCTTCGGTGGTTACCTGCGGTACACCTACCTATATTCTTGATTGGCTTCAGTTATCCCGGCGGCTAACTGCTTAAAGGTTGCAACCGCATATCCCTTTTCCTTCGACCTGTAAAGAGGAGATTATGGCCAATAACAATTACCTTTTCACATCCGAATCTGTCACAGAGGGACATCCCGACAAAATTGCTGACCAAATTTCTGATGGTGTCCTCGATGCCATTATTGCCAAAGATAAAAATTGCCGGGTGGCTTGTGAGACCATACTTACGACCGGTATTGCCTTTGTCGCGGGGGAAATCTCCACGAAAGCCTATGTGGAAATTCCTGACATCATCCGTGAGACCATTCAACAGGTTGGGTACAACGATGCCACCTGGGGATTTGATTCCAAGACTTGTTCTGTCCTGACCGCCATTAATCAACAGTCCGGCGATATTGCCATGGGAGTGGATACAGGTGGCGCTGGTGATCAAGGCCTCATGTTTGGATATGCCTCCAATGAAACTCCCGAGCTGATGCCCATGCCTATCGTCCTTGCACACAAACTTACGAAGCGATTGGCAGAAGTACGAAAAAAGAACATTCTCCCCTGGGTCCGTCCTGACGGCAAATCCCAAGTAACCATAGAATATCGAAACGGAAAGCCTGTCCGTATCGACACCATCGTCGTTTCCACACAACATGGCCCCGATGTCACGAGCAAAAAAATTGAACGCGATATCATTGAAAAAGTCGTCAAGCCGGTGATGCCCAAGAAAATTTTTGATCAGACCAGCACCAAGTTTCATATCAATCCCACGGGTCGCTTTCGTGACCGGTGGCCCCATGGGCGACACAGGACTCACAGGACGTAAAATCATCGTCGACACCTATGGAGGCGTCGGAAGCCACGGTGGTGGGGCCTTTTCTGGAAAAGATCCTAGTAAAGTCGATCGTTCGGCTTCCTATATGGCTCGTTATATTGCCAAGAATATCGTGGCCGCCAAACTTGCGGATAAGTGTGAAGTGCAGCTAGCCTACGCCATTGGCGTCTCCGAGCCCGTTTCCATTCTGATTCATTGCAAAGAAACCGAGAAAGTGTCTCTCAACGTCCTAGATAAATTGGTGCGCAAACATTTCCCGATGACCCCACGGGGTATCATTGACCATTTGAAACTGCGGCGCCCCATTTACAAACTCACGGCAGCCTACGGACATTTCGGTCGTAGCGAACCGAGTTTCACGTGGGAAAAAACAGACAAAGCCAACATCTTACGTAAAGAAGCCAAAATCTAAAAAATCATTAATCAGTAAACCCAAGAGGGTTTCCAATATGGGGGGACCGAATGTCTAATTCGGCCCCCCTCTTGTTGAGAAGGGGGGACAGACGTGGTCGATCATGATGTCAAAGATTTGAAACTAGCCAATGAAGGAAAACTCCGAATCGACTGGGCCGAAGCGACAATGCCGGTTCTTCGACAAATTAAAAAACGGTTTAAACGCGAGAAACCCTTAAAGGGAATTCGAGTCACGGCCTGCCTGCATGTCACGACTGAAACAGCTAACCTCATGAAAACGTTACAAGCCGGTGGAGCCGATGTCCGACTCTGTGCCTCCAATCCATTGAGCACGCAGGACGATGTGGCCGCCTCACTGGTAAAACATGAGGGAATTTCCTGCTATGCCGTCAAGGGGGAAAACAACAAAACCTACTATCAACATATCTATTCAGCGATCGAACATAAACCACAGGTCTCGATGGATGACGGAGCAGACGTGGTCTCCATCCTTCACTCCAAACGTAAAGATCTTCTGAAACACATTATTGGTGGAACGGAAGAAACCACCACCGGAGTCATTCGGTTACGGAGTATGGCCGAGAGCAAGGTTCTTAAGTTTCCGGTGATCTCCGTGAACGACGCTGACACCAAACACCTCTTCGACAATCGATATGGGACAGGCCAAAGTTCCATTGATGGCATCATCCGAGGAACCAATCGTCTGATTTCTGGAACCACCTTCGTGGTCTCAGGATATGGCTGGTGTGGTCGTGGAGTGGCTTCCCGCGCTCGTGGTTTCGGGGCTAACGTGATTGTCACCGAAGTTGATCCGACCAAAGCCCTAGAGGCAGTGATGGACGGATTTCGAGTGATGCCCATGGAAGAGGCCGCGCCTATTGGAGACTTCTTTATCACCGTCACCGGTAACCTCCATGTGATTCGCGGTGAGCACTTTGCAAAAATGAAAGATGGCGCCATCGTCAGTAACTCCGGCCATTTTAATGTTGAGCTGGATATTCCAGCCTTGGCCAAACTCAGCAAAAAACGACGGATGGTAAGACCTGGCGTAGAAGAGTTTACGCTGAAAAAGGGCGGGAACAAGGTGCACCTGTTGGGTGAAGGGCGGTTAGTCAACCTGTCACTCGCGGAAGGGCATCCTTCCAGTGTGATGGATATGAGCTTTGCCAACCAAGCCTTGGGTGCAGAGTTCCTGATCAAGAATTACAAAAAACTCGAAAAGAAAGTCTATCCTGTTCCACCAAATATCGACCAAGAAATTGCCCGGTTGAAGCTTATCGGGATGGGCGTGGACCTTGATAAACTCACCAAGGAGCAAAAGAAGTATTTGGCGTCGTGGCAAATGGGAACATAAGAGTCTGCACGGATGGGGTAATCCCTGTGCTCGCACAGCGCGCACATAAGATTAACTCATAATCTTCTAAATAGTAGGCCGTGCTCGCTGGATGCACGCAATTGGGATTACCCCATACGCGCTGACATCCAGGATGTGAGAAAGAGAAAAAGAGGCTACTTCATAAATGAGGTAGCCTCTTTTTTTTGAAACCCCACCCTCGACGGCCGGAATAGGAATGAACCCCCTGCACCCCATGCAAGAAGGAGAGGGGAAGAGAAGAAACAGAGTTAAGGAAAAGGCCTTCCTCAAAATGAGGGAGGCCTTTCTTAGTTTAATAAGAAAACCTACGCGGTGCGGATAATCCCTGTGCTCACGCAACGCGCACAGAAGACCAATTAGTAACCGCATCAAAGCAGGCCGTGCTCGTTGGACGTGCGCAGTTGGGATTAACACGACCGCATAGGCGAGCCAGGAAATGAAGAATAAAAAAGAGGCTGTCCTTGAGTGAGACAGCCTCTTTTTTATTGGGAATGCTCCCTCGATGGCCGCATTAGGAATAATCCCCCTTCAACCCATGCAGGAGGGAGAGGGGGAAAAAGAGAAAGGCCACCTCAAATTGAGGTGGCCTTTTTTTATTTTCACAAGGGGACCATAGGAGCCTACGCGGTGCGGATAATCTATCTGCTAGCACAGTCGATTTTTTGCCACTACGTACTTTTACCTTGACCCGTTAGAGGCTTCTTTGGTAGTTTTCCGGCTAACAGAAATTTAATAGGAGATTCAATTAATGCGACGGTTCAAATATTCGGCCTTTGTTCTAGCATTCGCAACACTACTCCTCACGAGTTCCGTGAAGAACGGAATGGCGCAAAATTCAGTTGAGGGAAAATTGACTGTCGATGGCACCACGGTATCCATCAAGCACGGGTATGTAGATCAGTATCGTGAAGAATTCACCCTCATTTTGACTGACAATCCTGTTGCGCAGGAAATGGTGCCAGATGGCATTCACGCACTCTCGGAACAGGGAAAAGTCAGAGCCTTGGAATTTACGGTTTCTCGCGAAACAAGAGGATTGCTTCCTCGCATGAGAAAGGCGATTTATTTTCATCCGGTGTGGGATCGACACATCGACATTGGGCATGGTGTCCTCACTATAACCGAGTTTGACGATAACCAATTGGTTGGTACCATTAAAACCTCATCTAAACAGGAAACCGACGGACATCATGTTTCGTATAACATTTCATTCTCTATTGGGCTGAAGAAGGCCCCGCTTACCGTGACCTTCAGCGGAATAAGCGATTCTCCATCTCAGGCCTATGCAGCCTATAGCCAATCGGTGGCCAAAGGCGACGTGGAAGCATTCAAGCAGTATGTCCCAAGTGAAAACTTACAATCTTTACCGAATGATGAGAAAGAGCTCGTCCTAGGCTTGGAGTTCGTTCAAGATACGATGATGACGACTATTGAAATCCTTAGCAGCACGATTACTGGTGAGAAGGCGGTGTTGACGATGAAAGGCAGTCGAGGGCTTGCCACAGCCGATGGAACTGTAAAAATGGTACTGGAAGACGGCTCATGGAAAGTCAGTGAAGAGTCCTGGAAGATGGGTGACTCCAAGGAGTAAATGAGTCCATATAATCTAACCCAAGTTTAGCCTTTCAAGCTTCTGAACAATTCTTCACATTATTCCATCCCCGCAAAATTATATTATTTAATAGATTATATTCATTGAGATTGAATTTCAAAACCAATAATAAGAGTATTTACTTATAAATAAGTTGACCCGCGGTACAGAATGAAGGGATAATAAAGAGTCATCTTGTTCAAGAAGAAATGCAGGAAGAACCACAACAGTGGTAAAATGGACAAGTCGTTGATATTTTCCAAAGGGAGGCGGTCATGAAAGCGAAAGACGGAGTGTTGGATTTACTCAATAAAATCCTCACAGCCGAACTCACGGCTATTCATCAATATCTCTTACACGGAGCCATGTGCCAAAATTGGGGGTATGATCGCCTACACCATATCACCCATGAACGGGTCATGGAGGAAATTCAGCATATGGAAGAACTCATGAATCATATCCTCTACTTGGAGGGAAAACCTGATTTGCAGAGTCTTGGACCGTTAAACGTGGGGTCAACGGTCTTACAACAATTCGAAAACGATCTAAAATTGGAACAAGCCGACTTACAATTATTGCAGGAGGGGGTCGCTCATTGTACCAAGGTAGGAGATTACACGACACGAAACAAACTTGAGGAGATGTCGGTAGAGACAGATGAGCATATTGACTGGTTCGAGACTCAGCTGGAAACCATCAAACAGGTCGGGTTGGAAAATTACCTCAGCGAACAGTTGAAAAAGGAAGGTACAGTCTGATTTACATGTCGGTGTTTTTAGACTTGAACGCCCCCGAGACGGTAACCTTGTGACTCGTCTTGGCCTCGATGCCTGTGTAGCTAAATGTACCCTCTATCCAGTCTGGCGAGGAAGACGTAATCATGATCGTTCCCTTGAGCGAGTGAAACCCTTTCGGGACGCCGAGTGACGCATCCATCACACCTGCCGCAACAAACTTACCCCTGGGCGGATCGCCCTCATGTGCATGGTTATTAACAATAGGAAACTCGCCGGTGGGCGGATGGGCATGGCCTGAATATTGTAGCGTCAGCATGGAGCTACCTCCAGGGACAGTCAGTTGCGTGTACCATTTTTTGTGACCGGCACTTCCAAAGGACTGGGCAAACCCCGTCACATGGGCCTGGGTTGATTTCCCTTTTACGGTGGCGTTAAAACAACCTGTCGCAGGATGTGTGCAATTGACTGGTTGTCCCCAGACGCTTCCAACCAAAAACAGCACAGCCAGGGCAAGCGCAATGGTGAGGCTTTGCACAAGAGTTTTGCTAGACATCTTTGCTCTCCTTTTCCAAAAAACTCCTCGAATCTTCTCAATTTTTACGGCGACCGGCGAGAATCCGCATGGCGAGTCATTGTATGGGTAGAACCAGAATGCCCGCCTCTTTCCTTTTTCTCACACCGCACAGCCTCAAAATTCTGATATTTTATTTCTCGTCGCTGGAAACGACGCACTCCTTATTGTCTAAGCGTTCCTGCATTGGATTTCTTATTTCCTTACCGTCGATGAAATACCGATTTTTCGATACCGGCTTGCCGTCGATAAACTGGGTCGAGGACTTTACATGGGCATTCTTGTAGCGGTTGCTGTTATGGAAATAGTCCGCCATGTCTTTGAGTTTTTCTGGCGGAAAGCGACATTCCATCTTTCCACCCTTCGGCATGGTCACCACGTAATGGCATGTGTCATTTTTCATGCCGATGATGCGCCGTTCCAGCTTCTCACCGGTAAACGGGTGGATGTATTCCTGTACGATGGCAGTGCAATTCTGAATGTTTGTCGCAAGCACCTGTATCTCTTTCGATTGGCATTTGTCACTTTCGGAGTCCCAGGTTTCATCCGAGAGGCTTTCCGATAATTCCATGCAGGCCTGCGCCAACGGGTCTTGCCTGCTCACGCTCAGGCATGTACACACGGAGACCTCGTTTTTACCGGTCTCGGATGCCGACGTCATTCCAGACCAGGGTATAAGAATCATCAGGACAATGATGAAGAATCGTTTCATACTCAACTTCCTTCTGTCAGATGGTTTTCCTAAAGAAAAAAGTGGACATTCTATTTTTTCGACGATCAAGCACCGATGCCATGGAGAAAATTCAACCACGAGAAAACCTTAATTTCTCAGTAGGCCTTGTGAGGAGTTAGATATCTGGTAGAGAACAGAGGTTCAATAATTCGGAGGAAAGAATAGAGAAAGGCCACTCACTCTGAGATGGCCATTTTTTATATGTCTAAAATTGTAAAGATACGAAATTCTAATTACCCAAGAACGGACTTGACGGCCTCGCCGATTTGGGCTGGATTTTTAACGACGGTGACACCGGCAGATTCCAGGACCGCCATCTTTTCGGCTGCGGTGCCTTTACCACCGGTAATGATGGCGCCAGCATGCCCCATGCGACGACCGGGAGGTGCGGTGATCCCGGCAATGAACCCAACAACTGGCTTACGCACATTTTTCTTAATAAACTCCGCGGCTTTATCTTCGGCATCTCCACCAATTTCCCCAATCATCACCACGGCCTCGGTTTCTGGGTCTTGTTCAAACAATTCGAGCAGATCGATGTAGCCTGTTCCGATAATAGGGTCACCACCAATTCCCACACAGGTGGTTTCGCCCAAGCCTAAGTTGGTCAGTTGATTGACGGCTTCGTAGGTGAGGGTTCCGCTCCGGGAAATCACACCCACTCGTCCTTTTTTGTGGATAAAGCCAGGCATAATTCCAATCTTACATTCATCAGCCGTAATGATCCCGGGGCAATTGGGACCAATGAGACGCACATCACGACCTTGCAAAGACCGTTTGACTGTGACCATGTCATTTACGGGAATGCCTTCGGTGATGCAAATGACAAGTTTGGCTCCGGCGTCAGCCGCTTCCAATATCGCATCGGCTGCAAATGGCGGAGGTACAAAGATGAGTGACGTATCAGCACCGGTTTCTACGACGGCATCCTTAACGGTATTAAATACGGGAATTCCTTCTACAACCTGGCCGCCCTTACCTGGAGTAACTCCTGCAACCACCTGAGTCCCATAGGCCTTGCATTGGGTCGCATGAAAGGAGCCCTCTTTACCAGTTATACCCTGGACCACCACCTTTGTATTTTTATTGACTAAAATACTCACAGTATTCTCCCTATGACTTTGACGAGGTGGCTAGGGTGCACTCACCTGGCGTACTCACCGAGCACCACCTATTTTCATAATCCTGTAATAATCCTCAGTCGCAGTTCACGAGTACGGAGGGGGCTCTATCTCCCTCTTACAACATTTTATGAATTGGCAACTTTCTTTTTCCGTTTCTTTCCTGTCATCGCCACTATTTTTTGGGCTGCGTCCCAGAGATCCGTAGCCACCTCGACCTTGAGACCAGACTCTTGTAACAGTTTTCGGCCTTCCTCGGCATTGGTACCCTGCAACCGTACCACCACTGGTAATTGAAGGCCGACTTCCTTAGCCGCATCAATCACGCCATGCGCAATTCGTTCGCAGCGAACGATCCCGCCAAAGATATTGACAAAGATCCCTTTGACATTTTTATCCTTGAGTAAGATTCGAAATCCGGCCGCGACCGTTTCTTTGGTCGCCCCCCCGCCGACATCCAGAAAGTTGGCAGGTTCACTTCCGGCTAATTTAATGACGTCCATCGTGGCCATGGCTAAACCGGCACCATTGACCATACAGCCAATATTGCCATCTAACTTGACGTAGTTCAGATTATTTTCACCAGCTTCAATCTCCAGAGGCTCCTCTTCATGGAGATCACGGAAGGCTAAGACATCGGGATGTTTCGCCAGGCTATTATCATCAAAGGAGACTTTCCCATCGAGGGCAATCCATTGTTTGTCGGTCGTAATTACCAACGGGTTAATCTCGACCATGGAGGCATTTTTTTCCATAAACAATCGGTAGAGATTCCCCAACATTTTGACAAATGGATTTAAGAGTTTCGGATCAATGGAATGAATACCCAGTCCAAACGCAAGGTTCCGTCCATTATGGCCTTGAAACCCAGCGGCGGGATCAATCTGTTCTTTCACGATCTTGTCTGGGGTTTTCTCGGCGACCTCCTCGATCTCCATCCCTCCTTCGGTACTTGCGATAAATACAGGGCAACCCGTATCACGGTCCACCAATAGGCTCAGATAAAGTTCTTTGTCGATTCCTGATCCCTCTTCAATTAACAACCGGCGAATTTTTCTTCCCTTGGGACCCGTTTGATGGGTGACGAGTTTTTTCCCAATCAATTCTTTGACGAATCCGGGCACCTCCTGCTTATTTTTGGTAATTTTGACGCCACCGGCTTTTCCACGTCCCCCAGCATGGATTTGTGCTTTGACGACATAGACGGGGACATCCAACTGCCCTACCCACTTCTCTGCGGCCCGTGGTGTCTTTATTTCCTTTCCACGAGGAACCGGGATTCCAAATTGATGAAAGAGTTGTTTCGCCTGAAATTCATGAATATTCATGTCTGGTCCTTTACCCGAAATGTCAGGTGATCACGGAAGCTAATTATCTTTTTTAGTATACTCAGGGAAGAGAAGCGGAGAGGTCACGGAAGAAGACACTCCAACCTTTTCAGCTTCACCTCGAAATTGCTCTAAATGTTTGAGGGTCAGCTCTTTTTGAGTCAAGGATTTTGCACGCTCGGCCGCCACCGTTCCTGCCCGCTTGCCAAATACCATGAGATCAAGGAGAGAGTTTCCCATGAGTCGATTCCGCCCATGAAGTCCCCCAGAGGTCTCTCCGGCCACGAATAAATTCTTCACCTCGGACTCACTATTCGTATCGATCTTTACGCCACCATTTTGATAATGCAGTGTGGGATAGATCAGGACCGGATCTTTTGAAATATCGAGTCCATAGCGTTGATATTGACGAACCATGGCTGGGAAATGTTTATCTAAGGTGCCTTCACCCTGTTCGGCTTCGAGGAGAGGCGTATCAAGCCAGACTCCCACTCGCCCCGTCATCGTCCGAATGCCACGGCCCTCTTCACATTCCCGAATAATGGAGGACGACACCACATCCCGTGTATCAAGTTCGTTCACAAAACGCTCTCCATTGGCGTTCACCAAATGTCCACCTTCGGAACGAATCCCTTCCGTTACAAGGGCTCCAATTAATTGTTCAGGATAGACCGCGCCGGTCGGGTGATATTGAAAGGTATCAATTTGTAGAAGCTTGGCCCCCATTCGGTAAGCAAGAGCCAGCCCGTCGCCGGTAGCACCATAGTGGTTGCTCGTCGGGAACCCTTGGATATGGAGTCGACCAATTCCCCCCGTCGCCAGAATCACTGTCTTCGCAGCCACGACCTGAAAGCGCTTATTATCCAAGTCCTGCAGGACCACGCCCGTACAGGTCCCATTTCCATCACTCAAACATTCTACAGCCGCTGCAAATTCCAACAACTGAATTTGTTGATTCAAAACCTCATCCTTAAGGACTCGCATAATTTCAAGACCGGTATAATCAGAACAGGTCAGTAGTCTAGGCTTGGAACTTCCCCCACCTTTTTTGACATGCAAGTTGCCATCAGGGTTTCGATCAAACAATACCCCCAACTCCAACAGCCATTTGGCTATTTCAGGCCCCTCCTCCACCATCAACTGAAGTAATTGATGGTCATTCTTCATATGACCACCCTTCAGAGTGTCGAGAAAATGCTGAACAGGGGAATCTTCCTCGGCCACCGCGATCTGCATTCCACCTTGTGCCATCACGGAATTAGAATCCGCCAACCGCAACTTTGTAGCAAGAAGCACCTTCGCTCCTACCGCATGGGCGTGGAGTGCCGCAGCACAACCCGCTCCCCCACCTCCAATGACCAACACATCTACCGTATAGTCAGGAGTCTGGAGGTCGAGATTTTGAGGAACAATACTGTCCCCCTCTAAAAGGGCAGCAAGTTCTCGAACTGTGAGGTCATCTTTATTGGGGCCAAACTTAACTGGTCGATAGGCACTTTCACGAAAGTCGGGATGGAACTTTTTAATCAGTTGGTCTCGCTCGACCGGAGAATATTTCGGTAATGTCTGCTTACGCCGGTGATCTCTCGTGCTATGAACTTTTTCCTGAAGTTTGTGTATATCCATAACTAAAGTCTCCACCCGTGTGGTCAAGGAGGAGAAACCCTTTTCACATATCGCGTGTCAGATGTAGCTCTCGTAACAACAGGAAAATAAAACCCTTGGCTTACTTGAGGTTCGCACAGGCCTCTTTTAATTCTTCTTCATTCATATTGAGCACTCGATCCCATTCGGATTGATAATGTCCATCGCGAATCTCTTGAATCCGTGTACCCAGCTGCTCGGGCTTATCAGTGAAATGAACACCTTGTGCACGACTCGCATAGAGTCCCACTAAATTTGGGGCGATATCCGCGATACAAACTGGGACACAGAGTCCGCACATCACACAATCCATAAATCGTTCGGATACGGCTTTAAAGTCACCAAACACGGCTTGCCAGACGCCTTCACGCACATCGATTTGTTGAGGACAAGCTTCAGTGCAGGCATCACAATTTCGACAGAGAGGTGCCTCTGGATAGAGATTAAAGAGGTCCTGTTTCGGATCTTTGAGTTCACCGATTTGATAAATCGCTTTGCGCGCAGGGAACGGAGGAACCATGGTAAACGACATACCATCTTCAACTGCGGTTTGACAGGCCAAGCAGGTCTTTACTTTGGGATCGTCTTTCGTTCGGTAATAGGTCGCACAGGCCCCGCAAAACCCTGCCAAACACCCAATACCGCGTGTCACTTCTTGCCCCGCATACCAGAGCGCCTTCACCACCGTGATTCCCTCAGGCACCTCGTATTTCTTCCCGGCAATCTCAACCGTGACCATCTTCGGCTTGAGAACCTCTGGTTGATCAATAAGATTATTGTCGGGTGGTTCTTCCGTTGCCATCTATACTATTACCTTTTTATTATCCACTTCGGCGCCATGATGAGGCGCTACCTTCCTATATGTCGCCAGATCAATTCAAGGCATTCAACGCCGAACCAGCCTGGAACCATTTGATTTGCTGTTCGGTCAAACTATGGTTGCCTTGAATTTTGACTTCCTTGCCATCCTTTTTATGGATGGTGATATCGATGGGTTTTCCTGGGGTGATATCCGCCAAGCCATGCACCGAAAAACGGTCCTCTTGTTCGATCTGATCATAGTCACTCGGATTGGCAAAGGTCATGGGTAGAGCGCCCTGTTTTTTTAAATTCGTTTCATGAATTCTGGCAAAACTTTTTGTCAGAACGGCTCGTACACCTAAAAATCGTGGTGACATCGCCGCATGTTCCCGGCTACTCCCTTCACCGTAGTTTTCATCTCCTACGACAAAGGAGCCAATGTTCTTGGCCTTATAATCCCGGGCAATTTGCGCTATATTCAACCCAGACTCACCCGTAAGCACATTCGTGCCTTTTCCTGCTTCACTGGAAAAGGCATTCGTGGCACCTAAGAACATATTGTCGCTAATTTTATCCAGATGCCCTCTGAACTTGAGCCAGGGTCCCGCGGGAGAAATATGATCGGTCGTTGTCTTCCCTTTGGTTTTAATCAACAGAGGAAGTTTCTCAAAATCCTTTCCATCCCATTTAGGAAAGGGCTTCAGAATCTGCAGACGTTCACTCGTCGGAGGAATATCCACTTCAAGCCCCTCGCCACTTTCCGCAGGAGCCACAAACCCTTCTTCACCTTTGGCAAACCCTTGGGCTGGCAATTCATCGCCTTTAGGAGATTCAAATTTAAACTCGGTGCCATCCGCCGTCTTCAGGCTGTTGTTCACGGGATCAAACCCTAAGTCACCCGAGAAGGCATAGGCGGTGACCACTTCAGGACTGGCTAAGAACGACAAGGTATCCGGGACCCCATCGTTTCGTCCTGGAAAGTTTCGATTAAAGGTACTGACAATAGAATCTGCTTTGCCTTTTACGGCATCTGCTCGTTTCCATTGACCGATACAAGGTCCGCACGCATTGGCCAACACGGTAGCGCCCATATCTTCAAAGGTCTTCATAAACCCTTCACGTTTCATCGTATGGAAAATGCGCTCAGATCCTGGACTCACCAAAAAGGCCGTCTTCGCCTTCAGGCCGGCTTTCAACCCTTGCTCTGCGATGGAAGCGGCCCGTCCGATATCTTCATAAGACGAGTTCGTACAACTTCCAACCAAGGTGGCCTTGAGCTCAACAGGGTAACCTTTTTCCTTTGCCTCAGCTGCCAGCTTCGAAATAGGCCGGGCTAAATCCGGAGAGTGCGGACCCACCACATGTGGCTCAAGCGTCGACAAGTCTATCTCTACAATTTCATCATAAAATTTCTCTGGCGTTTGATAGACTTCAGGGTCAGCCACTAATAATCCGCGATTGGCTTCAGCGAGTTTGGCAATATCGGTGCGATCAGTAATGTTCAAATACTCAACCATTTTCTGATCGAAGGGGAAAATTGAGGTCGTGGCACCTAATTCCGCGCCCATGTTGGTAATCGTCCCCTTACCTGTCGCACTAATAGACTCCGCTCCCGGGCCAAAATACTCCACAATCTTATTCGTACCACCCTTCACCGTGAGTAAACCGCAAATATAAAGGATGACATCCTTGGGTGACGCCCATCCATTCAGCTTCCCTGTCAGTTTGACCCCAATGAGCTTGGGATGAAGCACTTCCCATGGCAACCCGGCCATGACTTCTCCTGCATCGGCCCCACCGACACCGATGGCCAACATTCCTAGCCCTCCACCATTGGGGGTATGGGAATCTGTCCCAATAATCAAGCCACCTGGGAACGCGTAGTTTTCAAGAACGACTTGATGAATGATCCCGGCACCAGGTTTCCAAAACCCAATTCCATATTTTTTGGCTGCGGAGGCTAGAAAGTTGTACACCTCACGGTTTTCGTCATTAGCACGGAGGAGATCCTTTTCCGAACCAATCTCGGCGCGTATCAAGTGGTCACAGTGGATCGTACTGGGCACGGCGACTTTCTTCTTGCCGGCTTGCATAAACTGCAACATGGCCATTTGCGCCGTGGCGTCTTGCATGGCCACTCGATCAGGTCTCAGAGCCAACATGGCTTTGCCTCTGTCCCAGACCTGTGTATCAAAATTGTCAGCATGAGAGACCAGGATCTTCTCAGCTAAGGTGAGTGGTCGCCCAAATTGCTTACGAGCCTTTTCGACGATAGGCCCCATCTTTCCATAGAGTTTTTGAACTAGTTCTAACGACATAACGATTTCTCCATCTTGGCCCGACAGGGATGGCCCCCCTCCATCGGAACTCGGTGAATATAGTTCGTTGCTATTGTAGTGGCGGAACTTCCCGTCGCTTCGGCGCGGCGTAGTTCACGAGATAATCAAAGAGACGGATGAGCCGGCTTCCTTGACGCTTTTGATCCGTCCAATGGCCAATCATGCCAATCGTACGTGCCAGCACAAAGAACCCGTTTAAACTATCGACCGGGAATTTAATATCGACCAATACAGCTGCCATGGTTCCATCAACATTCAAAATGAGATTATCTTTTTTGGCAGCCGTGACCTTCTCAACTTCTAACGCAAAGTCTAAGTGTGGGGTCTTCATATTGAGACTCTTTACATACCCCACCAGCTCTTTGACCCGTTTGTCGGGATTTCTTAAACTCTTCACACGATGACCGATCCCAGGGACTGGTCCCACATTTTTCTTCATATAGGCCAGGAAATCTTCAACGGACAGATTATTGTCAATTGCATATTTAAACCAGCGCCCTGCATCTGTGACAGCCCCACCAAAACGCGGACCGATCATGATCATACCCGCTGCAACCGCTTGAGAAAGGCCGATTCCCGCACATGCCGCAATCACGGTCGTTAAGGCCCCACTCACACAGGGACCATGATCAGCGGATAAAATGAGAATGCGCTTAATAATTTCGGCTTCTTGCTTGGTGACCAGACGATTGTCCCAAAGCAACCCAATCACATGAGGAATATCGTAGCCTTTATTGATTAATTCTGAGGCCGGATAGCCTTGATAATAGGGCTCATCCCCCCTGTCGTCACTAATGGTCGTACGAATTAATGGAGTAACAAGAACCTCACCATCCTTGGCACTTTGTTGGACGGTTTTTGGGAGCTTCGGCAGATCGGCTGGAGCAAGATCAGGGATAGGCTTCACGGCTCCGCTCTTCAAGAGTTCTTCATGGGTGGCTTTAATAGCCGGCCCAAGGGCACCAAAGGTATCAGGAACGATCGCACCCGCTTTCTTTAGGGCTTCAGACTTGGCTCGGGCTGATCCCTCACCTTTTAAGCCCTCTTTTGCTCCGGCATGTCCAAACTTCATACCTTTGGGAAGACTTTCCTGACAGAATCCAGAGACGACGGAGAGCAGTTTAATCCGACGCTTCTTGGCTCCATACCATTCAGCCGCCCGCTCTTCTAAATCTCCACCCATTTCCCCGACAATCACAACCGCTTTCGTTTGGGGATCCTGTTCAAACATTTCCAGATAACTGACATAGTCGGTTCCCGGATAGGCATCTCCACCAATTCCGATGGCTGTGGTAATTCCGTCAGCAAATTGAGAGCAAATCCAAATAATTTCGTTGGACAAGCCTCCAGACTTGGTAATGACCCCAAAGGACCCTGGCCGATACAACTTACAAGCCACTAAGTTATCAAAGGCTCCTCCGATGACACCCAATCGGCATTCACCCGCCGACACCACACCGATGGAGGACGGACCATTAAAAATTTTCCCTAACTTCCTGGCATGTTTACCTAGAAGCTTGGAATCCTTCTCTGGGACACCTTCCGTAATCATCGACACAGTTTTTATTTTTGGATCATCCAATGCCTCCATGGTCCCCTTGTACGCCCGGTCGGCTCCAATGTAGACAAGACTGGTATTAATTTCAGGGTGATTAGCCGTGGCCTCGGCAATCGTTTTATAGATAGGGATAACGACAAGCTCGGTTCCACATACGATTTCATTGGTTTTCCCAGCATCTGGTGGATACACAAAAGCTGAGACATTCAGTGGCTGCTTGATCATATAACGAAATTCAGCCATCCGACGGCAGGCATTAATTCCTGCTTGCCCGCCTTGAATGACAACATGGGTGTCTTTAGTGGCAAGAATACTCATCGAAACGATCTCCTAATTATTCACAAGTTGAGTTATCACAACGTTGTTGGGGTTATTTCGCTGCCATCGCCATATCGACGATGTCCGTCAAGGGTGTCGTACGATCAAAAACATGAATATCAAAGCCCTCATCTTGAAGAGCACGCATGGCCGCAAGTCCTTGCAATTCATTCGGACCTCCACGTCGCACCCAAATTTTCACCCCTTTCAACTTTCCTTCAGCCTTAGCCTTTCGAAATGCCGCAATAATCCCGCCAAAGGTCTTTTTTACATCCGTAAAATTTGCAATGGCTCCACCCACAATGATGTGTTGGATACCCGGTAGGGAACAGACCTTTTCAGTTAAAACTTCAACGGCCCAATCTGGGGGATCACCGGAATACTCTGCATAATTGGCAAGGGTTCCCCCGCGTGCAACCACGGCGTCTGAGTAATAAACACTTGCTCCCCCACCTGCTGGCAACATGGCAATCGTCCCACCAGGAATTTCAATAAGCTTGACAGAGCCTTTTACTTTGGCATCAACCGCCATGACCTCTTCTTCATTTTTCGTATAGGCCCGACCAAATTCAGCCGCAAAGGGAAAGGTCCAATCCTTGTGGCGAAACTTGGCATCTCCATCAAGTAAGGTCACCGCGTCGAGGGCCACAAACTCTCCACTCTGTTCTCGAACCACAATAGGATTGACTTCCAGGTATTGGGCATCTTCATTATCAAAACAGGTAAAGAGTTTGTGAAGGAATTCACCCATTTTCTTGGCAGAATCTCCAGAAAACCCGGCATCATTAGAGAGTTTGACTAGGGCCTCTTGCGAAGGAGCTTCTCCAATATCCACGGTGAGTTTTTTAACTCGATCCCAGTTCGATTCAACTTCCACACCACCACAATTTGCAACCAAGACCTCGGCCCCATCTCTGGTTGATTGAACGGCACCGTAGTACTCATCCTTATGCGGCACCATTTCAGAAATAATGACCTGTTTAATCGTGACACTCCCCACCTCACGACCCAGCATTTCCTTAATGGCGTTTTTTGCTCCCTGAAGATCTAAATCAACCTTTACCAATCCCAGTTTAAAACGGGATCCAAGGGCCTCATGTGCCTTCACAACAAGTTTGGCCTGCTTTAACCAATCATTCGCCTCAGCTAATTTGGAAAACTCTTCAAGGGAGGACACCACTAAGTAATTCGGAACAGGTATACCCCACTTTTTCATCAATCCCATTCCAGGACCTTCAAGAACTTTTGCCATGATGATAATCTCCTACCTTAAATATGACCTTTAATATGGACTTTAATATTCGAGTCATTTCTTGAAGAAACAGGCCACTTTAGCCGAATTTCTCGCTCTTCTCAATCGATCTTATGGCCTAATTTTTTAGGACAAAAGTCCTATCGTTTTCATTTCCTAATTTGAATTGAAATCCAGAAAACGAAATGCCGTAACTGTCTGTTTTTCTACGAGAATTTTGAGTGTAATCAATGGGATATGCATTGGTCAACCCACTTCTATGGGTCTTCTTTTGGAGGGGATGAAATGATTCTTCAAACACACATGGGGAATTCCACATGAAATCAACAATCTAGAGGGTGATCTGAATAAGGGGCAGGCGAGGAGTGGGAAAAAATATTCAACTGTAAACAGGTCACCCCTTTGTCAAAACTTCTAACAAAGGGGTGACGAAGTGTAACAAGCCTTATTCGAAAAAAAATCGACGGGTACAGTTCTTTTTAATTAAGTCTTCCCAAAATATTATTTAAGGTGGCGCTTGGCCGCATGGCAACTTTCACCTTCGCGGGATCAGTATGATAATACCCACCAATATCCATCGCTTTACCCTTGGCCGCCTTGAATTCCTCTAAGATTTTGCTTTCATTGGCTTCTAAATCTTTGGCAATGGGTTCGAATAGTTTTTTCAAATCCTGATCGTCGCTTTGAGCGGCTAACTCTTGGGCCCAGTACAACGCTTCATAAAAATGGCTTCCGGCATTATCCAATTCACCCAAGACTCTTCCGGGAGATTTTCGATTATCCATCAGCTTTCCAGTTGCTCGATCCAGAGTATCAGCGAGAATTTGGGCTTTTTTATTACCGCGTGCCTTGCTTAAGTGGGCGAAGGATTCAGCCAGGGCCAAAAACTCCCCGAGCGAGTCCCACCTAAGATGTCCTTCTTTGACAAACTGCTGCACATGTTTGGGTGCAGAACCGCCCGCACCAGTTTCAAACAGCCCTCCACCCTTGATCAACGGGACAATGGAAAGCATCTTGGCACTGGTCCCCAGCTCAAGGATGGGGAAAAGGTCTGTCAAATAATCCCGCAAGACATTCCCCGTTGCAGCGATCGTATCTTGTCCCTTCTTGGCTCTCTCTAATGAATGTTTTGTGGCATCAACCGGAGCCATGATTTTGATATCAAGCCCATTGGTATCGTGATCTTTCAAATAGCGATTCACCTTCTCGATCAACTGAGCATCATGTGCCCGATCTTTATTCAACCAAAACACAACCGGGGTGGAAGAAGCCCTAGCCCGATTGACGGCTAATTTGACCCAATCCTGAATAGGTATATCCTTGACGATACAACTTCTCCAAATATCTCCCGTTTCAACATCGTGTTCGTGGAGAACATTTCCCGCTCCGTCAAGCAAACGGATTTTCCCATTTCCTGGAGCTTCAAACGTCTTATCGTGAGACCCATACTCTTCCGCCTTTTGGGCCATCAACCCGACGTTGGGAACCGAGCCCATGGTCGAGGGGTTGAATTCCCCGTGCTCCTGACAGAATTCGATCACAGATTGATACACGCCTGCATAGCTATTGTCGGGAATCATGGCTTTGGTATCGTGTTCTTTGCCATCGGGCCCCCACATTTTCCCTGATGTTCTTATGGATGCGGCCATTGAGGCATCAATGATGATATCGCTGGGAACATGGAGGTTGGTGATTCCTTTGTCTGAATCAACCATGGCAAGGGCCGGACCAGTCTTAAGAGCCGCTTCAATATCGCCCTTGATTTCAGCCTGCTGGGCTTCCGGTAAGGATCCGATCTTGGCGTAGACATCTCCAAGTCCATTATTGGGATTCACGCCCAACTCGCTAAAGGTTTTTTCATGCTTCTTAAACACATCTTCAAAGTAAGAAGTCACACAATGACCGAAAATAATAGGATCGGAGACCTTCATCATGGTGGCCTTCATATGCAAAGACAGCAAGATCCCGGTCTTTTTGGCATCCGCGATTTGTTCTTTAAAAAATTTCCGTAAGGCCGCGACACTCATCTTTGTCGCATCGACAACATCTCCTTTGGCTAAAGCCACCTTGTCCTTCAGAACCTTTGTGGAACCATCGGCTCCCACAAATTCGATTTTTCCATTTCCAGCCGTCTGATCGGTAATGGTGGTGGATTTTTCATTCGATCGGAAATCGCCGCCGTTCATGTGCGCAACATGAGTCTTAGACTCTTTGGTCCATTTCCCCATTTTATGGGGATTCTTTTTGGCATATTGTTTAACGGATGCGGAGGCACGACGGTCGGAATTTCCCTGACGCAAGACGGGATTCACCGCACTACCTTTCACCTTATCGAATTTGGCTTTGATAGCCTTTTCTTCCTCATTCTTTGGATCTTCCGGATAATCGGGAATCGCATACCCTTGTGATTGAAGTTCGGCAACCGCCGCTTTTATCTGAGGGATCGAAGCACTGATGTTTGGAAGTTTAATGACATTGCACTCAGGAGTCAGCACCATCTCACCCAATAAGGCCAAATCATCCGGCTGTTTTTGTTGATCAGTAAGTTTTTCTGGGAATTGGGAAATAATTCTTCCAGCCAAGGATATATCCATAGTTCCGACCGTCACGCCGGCAGCCTTGGCAAAGGACTGGATAATGGGCAAGAAGGATCCACTTGCTAATTCTGGTGCTTCGTCAACTTTGGTATAAATAATATCTGGTTGTCCCGACATGGTTTTTCCCCTTTATCAATGTTCTAAAGAAAACTGGTTATCAAAATTTTACTGGCTAGACTCTTAAGGTTGCCGATTTTAATAGGATTTTTTCTTTATATCAATCAATCGAAAGGCCCATTGGTGGGGGAAACGAAAGACCCATATCACCTACGTGAAGAAGATACCCTGATCGTAAAAAGTCGCATTCTTTTTATTTTCAAATAGTTATGAGGCACACATTTGCCCAGCCTATTCCTCTTTTCACATCTACCGAAATATTCTTAGCGCCTTTGGCAGGACGGGCAATAAAAAGAACTACGTTCCCCAGGTAATCGGCGGATCATGGCTCCACAAGCAAACGAACAGGGTTCCCCAGCTTTACCATAAACCAGGTGTTTGGTTTGGTAGCGTCCCTTTGCTCCATTTGGCGCAATAAAATCTCGTATACTTGACCCCCCATCTTGAACCGCCTGCGTTAATATGGTCGACATCTCGTCATAGAGGCGTCGAATCGAAGGTTCCGAAAGCCTATGCGATATTCGATTGGGGTGAAGTCGAGCACGATACAAAATTTCATTCGCATAAATATTCCCAATTCCCGCTATGACTTGTTGATCCATCAGTAAGGGCTTGATGCGTCGACGCCGCCCCTTGATGAGTTCTCGGAAGTTTGGCCAGGAAACAGTCAAGGAATCGGGGCCGAATCTGGTTCTTGAATAGGTTAAGAAGTCAGGTTCGTCAAAACAAGAGAGTCTCCCGAACCGTCGGGCATTCCAATACCGCAGTTCGCGTTCACCTTCTCCCTCCAATGTCATAATGAAATGGGTATGTTTGTGATATCCGGGATGGGGTTGCTGAAAGAAAATAAGTCCGGTCATTCCCAATTCGGCCACCAGGAATTTTTGGCCGTTGGCCTCCTCAACTTGTAAGACAATGCTTTTTCCACATCTTGTGACATCTGTGAGTCTGCCCCCCTTGATCTCTTCCATCTTCTGAAGTCCCTGACGAACCATATCCCGTCGACCTAACCACCAGGTCACCACGCGGGCTCCTAGAATTTGACGCCGCAATTGGTCTACGACTACTTGGGCCTCTGGAAGTTCTGGCATAGGCTACTATCCTATATAGAGGTTGGGGTACCCTGCATGGGCTCCCACCTTTGTCCTCTTTCTTTTGATCACTATTATAATCATCCAGAACCTTTCCAGATAGGGCAGAGGGACCCAACGGGAAAATCAGCAGCGGATACCAGGAACGGCGTTCGGAATGATTGCTTTGAAGAAGGGAGGATTTTTCTGAACCAGAAAGAATGTTCTATGTTTGGGATGCGGAATGACGAAGGGCCTGAACCTGTTGAATGGTCTTTTCCAGGTCAGGCAGGGGAGAGGCTCCTGGTCTCCTCGCCTTGGCTAACAGGAGGGCATCTTGAAATTCCTTCCCCTCCACACAACAAAGATAGGCAATAACCGCAGAGACAGACCGTCCCATTCCTGCACGGCAACAGACCAAGAGTTTCACCTTGGAATGCCTCTCGATCCACTCCACCGACATCTTCAATTTCTTCGGATCGGCTTCGGCATACTCCTTAAAAGGTATTTTGGCGAACACTCGCAGTTTGGGAGGGGAAATCTCATACTCTTCAGCAAGAAACAGAACCCCGCCAATAAAAGGCGGAGGACTTTGCGCTTCCTTCAGATTTCCCACAAATAGGGTTGGCGTAATCGCGTGCATAGTCACTTTGAGTATAGCATGCCCACCGGGATTTGCTCATGCCCTCACAAATCTAGGAATTATCCCCATTTGAAACAAAAGGCTGCCTTGATTGCGGTAGCAGAACTCCCCTAGTATACTGAATATCCAACTCACAACACCCAATAGTCAGGCAGGGCGAGGAGCAGATCATATGGCTGTGACCAAGGAACAAGTCGAATCACGTTTATCAGGAGTGCGTTGCGCCGTATGCAAAGAAAACAGTTTTGGTATCGACCCACGACAAATGCAACCGGACGGAGAATGGAAAGGCGTCTGTCTCAAGTGTCGTTACTCATTTCCTGTACACACTGACATGGAATTTTACCTCCGCACTCAACCGGATATGCCCTATCATCTTAAAGCCATTTCCTGCATTTCCTGCCAAAAGCGAGGAGTCGATTTAAACTTCAGAATCGTTCTGTCTGTTCGAGAGGCCTACTATTTTGTCACCTGCACCAATTGCCAACATCAATTTCAAGAACGCTCAAATCTCGAAACGTTTGAATAGCCTTTTTGGTCAACCTACGAAGGGACCCTCTCCAATGGATACACCATCACAAAAACCAAATTCACCTCAAGATAAAGAACCTTCCACCTCATCTGCTGAGAGCCGAAAGGAAATCCCCATAGTCTCCGTCCCAAATGATCGAGACATGATTGCGGAAGAAATGGCGGAACTGTTTGAAGAAGACCAAGTCACCCATCAACATGGCGGCACAGAACCTGAAGGTGATTAACACCTAGGTATTTCGCGAATAGGCGAAACGGTTCCCGTTGAGAGAACTCGTCCCACCGCTTTTTCCGTTCCATTCTCGTTTCGACGGATGACGGGGTCAATATCTACAATGTCCCCTCGCTCTAATCTCTCAAATGCTTCATTTGTCCCTGATTGCTCCCGATCCAATCGTCCGATCTGATACCTTCCCGACTTTTGGCATACCCAAACACGTTGCTCACCCTTATGATGCATTCTCTCGCTGACAATACGTAGACGATTGCTATCACGAGGTACAATGGTCCGCCCATCCTTTCGAAAAATAACATAGGAAAACTTCAACGTGTCTTTTTCAAATCCGACACGTTTATCTATTTCGGATACCAGTCTCGGTGGGGTCCATGGACGTTCTTCATGACACCAATCTTTTGGATTGGTCAGTGCTGGGCAGGGTTCTTCATGAAGACATGGACTAAATACCGTACCCATATTTTCCTTCAACAATCTATCTCGTAATTCATGCAGCCCTCGAGCATGACTTCGTAGGGCAGGCTCCATCATCACAAGCGAGCCCTCTGGGGCTAGAACAGGCCAAAGGGATTTAATCATATGAGCTTGTTTTCTGACCCGATCCGTACGATTCAGGAACAGCTCATTGAGGGTATTGCCAATGAAAATCAGATCGAAGTGGCTCCCACATTCCTCTTCAACCCGTCGCACAAAGTTCTTTTTTTCCAGGTTTACCCTACAGGTTTTCATTGTAAATGGAATATCGGAGAAATAGGATCGCCCCCGTTTCCACAATGTTTCAGCTTGTTGCAAGGCTAAGAGAGACTCATCAAGCAACATACCTTCGATAGGATATTGCCCCTTCGAAGCCTGCCTTACCAACCAATCGACAATTCCCAATGTAGCCGTACCCGGACCTGACCCAACATCCAAAAAACGGAATCCCGATGAACGTGGCCCCGTAAAATTGGGTAATGCTGATTGCTCATCAAGAAGACTTTGAACCTTCCCCAAATTGACGGGGAAGAAATAGGCTAGGTAAGCCTTTAGCAATTCTTGGTCTTCTAAATAAACTATTCCCCGTTGATCACCTGATTTGGTAAAAAGATGTGAGAGGGTACGGACACCTTCACAAATCGTCTTTAAGCGTCTTTCATCTATTGACCCAACACATTGCTCTATGATTTGCTGGACGGCAGGTGATAGCATGTTTTGAAAACCTTAATCCGGTTGTTCTAACAAGTTGTCTGGTGTATCTTCAGGAGCCAGGAGGATAGCATTATGGATGATCAAATAATGGCAGCATTTCGAGAGGTCGAAAAGGCTATGGAGCATTATAATCAAGTATTAGAGGATCATGTCTCTGCCCTCAAAGCCTCGGCAACTCCCAACGCAACAAAAATCGAGCGTATGACCCATGGCGCGCGTGCCATGCGAGATAGCAGTGGTATTTACCTCTCCTACGCCAAGTTTATTGCCTATGGTATGCCTGATAGCGAAGAAATGATTCAAGACGACCTACAGGCCTAATTGGTCTCCCACCATCTTACCCTTCACATCCCGAGTTACAAGAACATCTAGAAAAAGAAAGGCCTGCCCGAAGAATCGGACAGGCCTTGAATGAACACCGACATAACTTTTTGTGAATGCTCTCGTCCTTAAATATTTTGCATAAAGTGATTTACATCCGCTTGATTCACATCGGTTCCCATAATGTCAGACAGAGGAACGTTTGTGGATTTCTTTCCGGTTAGGCCTGATTCGACTTCATCGAGAATGAGCTCAACGGGCATGGACTGTCCTCCATACACATGCGGACCAGCAATAATCTTCGCCTTGGAATGGCCATAGATCGCGGTCGCCACTTCTTTGGCTAACCATCCGACATAGTTGAACTCAGGAATGACGATCAATTTGGCCTTGGCGCAGAGTTTACGAAGTTCCATCGTTGGGAAGGGCCGTAACGAACGGACCTTAATGAGGCCGACATTATACCCCTTATCTTTGCATAAACGAGCCGCTTCACGCGATTGAGCCACAGCACTCCCGGATGCAATTAAGAGTACATCTGCACCCTCTGTATTTTCGGCCGTGCACAGTCCACCCATATACTTGTTGATGTACTTACGAGACCTCTCCACGGCCGCCCAAATTTCCTGTTGCCAGACCGCATGGATGTTATAGGCCATGAAGTTTGATTTTTGAACTGGAGCATCTCGAGAAAGACGGGCCGGAGGATTTTCGGCATCGAGCACCGGCACAGCACCTCTCCATGCTTCACGGGGAGGTAGCTTGATACCTCGGTCCTGCATACTACAGTAACCACGGGCATGTGTGACGAAAAATCCGTCACATGCCACTCCGACGGGAATGGTGACATCATTCATTTCACTGATAATGAATCCTGCCATGATAAAATCAAAGAGATCTTGCTGATTTTCAGCATGAAACACCAGCATGCCACAGTTAAGAAGATAGGAGACTTCAATATTGTCCGGCTGAATAGCAAGTGGAGCATTGACCACCCGGCAAGTAAACATACAGACCGCCGGCAACCGATGGCCGGGCCAAGAGGCAATTGGTTCGATTCCCCTGAGCGTCCCTGGTCCTGCCGTAGCTGTAAAGCAACGAACACCAGCCCTTGAGGCCCCCGCAATGGCGGACATCACACCATATTCTTCTTCTCCGCGATAATACTCTTTCACATACCCTTCACCATAGAGCACCCCAATCAACTGCATGGTCTCACTTTGTGGGGTGATGGGGTACGCAACGGAGACATCGACGTTTGACCGACGAACGGCCTCTTTCGCGGCTTCACTCCCTGTAATAAACTCTCTTTCACGAGGAGCTTCTAAAAACATATAATCCGCTGAAACGACCTTCTGCTTTTTGGCCTCAGCGTGGGGATCAACCTTTCCGCTAGGCTTTGGAGCGGCAACACTTGTGACGGGGTCGCCTTGGGGATTTGTCTTCACTTCTGTTTCTTGTGACTCGCTCATGGTTTTACCTCTTTCTCTTTATTTTTTAGCCACCCAGGCTTGGATACATTAGTGTGGACTCAAGCCTCACTTTGCATATCTTCGGGTCGATGCCCAAAGGCTGAAGCACCGGCAACACCTGTATCAGAGGGTAAAAATGCGAGTGGATTCACATGCGTCTTTCCATCGTGAACCTTAGACTGAATTCCTGTAAACCGAACATTTTCCCCATTCTCTGGAAGCTTGATACCCATTTCTTCTCGAACTCGTTTGAAGGTACTGGCAACTCGTTTGAGTTTATTGATTTCAGAATCACGAATAGTCAACATGGCATCTTCATGTCCCTGTTCGGCACAAATGGCCATCGTACAACAGTTAGTACCAGCTCGAATCATCTTTAAGGTAAGATTGGCATAATGACAATGGACACCGACGAAAATGCAGGCTTCAATTTTATTGCCCCAAATGGTCAAATTCGGATGGTTGGGGTTAATCAATTCCTCAGGGTCGATTTTTGGATACTTCGGTCGATAATCTGCCATCGGAATAATCATGACATTGGGAATTTGGGCAGCGATTTCTAAGACCGCCCTGGCTTTTTCCACGGCATGGTCATTCCATGCCCATAAGACCAAGGGGCCAGGAAAAATCGTGGCATTGGGAAGAGTCAGCATTTTCCGAGCCATCTCTTCCATGACCTTCTCTTCATTTTTTTCTAGATGACCATACATGAGTCCTTGACCGGGATCCGGCAATTCTACCCCCAACTGAGCGGCAGAGGGAGGATGAAATCCAGCAGGCCCAGGAAGAATAATTCCTTCTTTTTCTTGCGTTGTTTCCACCCTTACATCTCCTTCTTAATCTTTACTCTCCACCACCCATTGGATTGGCCAACAACGCTGTGGTGTTTTTCTCACCATAGGTAATGTTGTCGGTAAGAGCAGCTTTGGGCAATTCGTCAATCATGACCATTTTAATGGCATTGTGTTTGGACATATTGTCACAGACCCAGACACATTGCGCACAACCCTTGCACCGATCTACTGCCACATAGGCAGAGCCATATTTATAGCCCTTATCTTTTCCTATCTCAGAATTATATTGAATAGTATTGGCTTCTGGGCAAAATTGGGTGCACAACTTACAACTCGTCTGTGCACAAATATCAAGATCAATATCAGCAACAAGATACATATTTTCCTCTTTTACTCAAGAAGGTAATTTTTAAGCTTTGGCTGCTGCAGCCTCGGCTCTCTTGGCAGCCTTGCTTACTTCATCCCATCCATTGGACTCCGCAAAGTCCCAGCCAGCCTTAATCACCGCGACATTCTTCTCAATTAATTCCTGTTTCTTTTTAAATTTCCGTTCAACAACACTGTCGAGCGCCGCCGTCCCTCCTGACACCACAAACCCTTTTCCTAGGAACCGATCCTTTACAGCGGTTTCCAACGCTTCTAACGTGGTCAGACCGGTAATACATCCAATCGCACCCATGAGTGCCATATTGGTCGCTAAGTCCATACCGGCAACATCGAGAGAAATTTTTGTAGCTGGCAAGTAATATAACTTCGCACGCCGTTCTTCTAACTCACGTGCTTGGTCTCTATGAAGATTCATGGGACCATCATTATTAATGAGAGCCACACCATCCTCTTTCAATCCAAAATAGAAGGGCATGGTATAGGACTTACCATGGGTAATCACTTGCGGATGGAAAATGATAATGATGTGGGGGAAGGTAATTTCCCCAATTTCGTATATAGGTTCATCTGAAACGCGAACGTAACTTTCAACCGGTGCCATTCGTTTTTCAGATCCATAGAAGGGAACGATTGTGCTTTCCCCTCCGGCGTTAATGACCGCGGTACTTAAAATATGAGAGGCCGTGACAACACCCTGCCCACCGACACCAGCCATTCGAATATTAAATCGTTTTGCCATTATCTCTCCTCCTTACCTAACCGTTGCCGGACGAACAAAGGGACCTCAAATGTGCGCCTACCTCAGGACTTAGGTAAAGCCGCTGTTTTATCGGGTTTCGGCATGTACTCCTTGTACCCGTATCGATCAAGCAAGTATTCCTTCGCTTCATCTGTGATAAATTCTTGGAATTTATAGCGATCGTTTTCCACATCCTTCGCATCTTCCATCACCTTATCTGTGGGGATCGCATACTCAATATTGCAAGAGGTATAAGCCTGAATATATGTTGGGCCAATTTCCCGAGCGATCAACACTGCTTTTTTGATCACATTTTCAACTTTTCTTGGGTTATTCGGAACCACCGTTGCGACATAGGCACAACCAGCAGTTTTCGCCATGGACACCATATCCATTTTTTCAAACTTTTTCCCTAGAGGGGCCATTTTGAGTACAGCACCAGAACTCGTCATACCGCTCTCTTGCCCACCGGTATTTCCGTACACCTCATTGTCAAGCATGATGGTTGTGAATTTCTCTTTTCGAAACCAGGAGTGGAGGGTACAGGAAAACCCGATGTCAGCCATTCCTCCATCACCAGCCATGACCACTACGTCTTTGGGTTTATCGCCAAACCGAAGACGCAGACCTCGTGAAAGCCCACTAGCAACACCGTTTTGATCACCATAATTCCCATAGACGAAAGGAATTGCAGCTTGAGATATTGAAAGCCGACCGCAACCAGCCGTTCCAACTGTAATGGTGTCTTCTGGATTAGGGAAAGCAATCATAGCGAGTCGAATAAACAGGGTCATCGCACAACCGGCACACATGGGGTGCTCTTCAAGAATTTCTTTAAAGCTTCCCATTTGAGATACGGTGGTTTTTTTACCTAGGGGACCATGCTCGACCATATCCCGATATTCTTTAGGCATAAACTTTTCAAAGCCTGTAGAAAACTTTACATAATCGAGACTCATTGTTTCTCCTCCCTAATTTTTAGGCCAGTTTCCCACAATTACGAAACCAGCTTCTCAGAATTAATATGGGTTCTGTTGTTTGAATCTTTTAAGAATCGTTCGTAAACCAGATACCAATTGTTTTTAACGATTCTACTTTCTAATGGACGGGCCGAATGAGAAAAATTTTTACCCCGGCCTCCACAATCGCTAATCTCAATTTACTAATTATTTCTTGACCTTAGACGTTCGAGTCTAGCAAAGGGTTCAAAAGATTGTCAATTGATAATGTCTAAGAAAATAGGCAGTTTAACCACCGTTGTAGTGTATCTGGATAGGGAAAGTAAGGCAACATTTCAGAAGGCCTAGCGTGGACGAAAGAAGGCCTACCACTGACAGGTATTGTAGGCCAATGGCCCTAAAAATTGGTTATTTTACGGTTTTTCCTGTTCTTGAGCTATCACATTACTTTCTCGTCATAAATTTTTCCTACCTGAGAAAACAACGGGTTAAATACGTACGATAAAGATTCTGTTATGTCCGACATGAAAACACTCTCCAACCAGTCAGAAAATTTTGAACATTTCTCTCTAAGAGATTTCGAGGCTCTTTGAGTAAATATATGCCAGAAAATCGATTTCTGACCTTGCACACAGTGAAAAATCATACTAGGCTTATATCATGGCAAAAAGAATCATTCTTCCTGATAATGACGCTTCACAAGATCAGAGCGGAGGGGTGCATAACCGGCCTCCAATCCCAGATGGGTCGGAAAAAAAGGAATGTCCGAAATTCATGAGCCACGGACCCTGCGGTGGGGTTCGTAAAGGTGGGTACTGTGAGGTCTATGCGGACATGATCTGCCCCTGGGTTACCCTCTATTTTGACCTTGAAAAGATTGGAAAAGTTGACTGGATGAAACAGGTATGAAACGGAGGCCACGCTCGACGAAAGGATACAGTAGCCAACACGCCAAAAGTGGAATTATAGCTCCCCTCCCCCCCATTGAAACCTGGAAAAACCAATTTCCCAACTACGAAATTACCATAGAAATTCCTGAATACACCGCCATTTGCCCTAAAACTGGCTTGCCTGACTTTGGGACAATCATTATTAAATATATGCCGGATCGTACCTGCTTAGAACTTAAGTCTCTGAAAATGTATATTCATGCCTACCGAGACCTCGGCATTTTTTACGAAAATGCCGTCAACCGTATTTTGTTGGATATCGTGCAAGCGTGCAAACCTGTCTGGATACGTGTGACGGGTCAATTCACTGCCCGCGGAGGGTTGAGTAGTACCATCGAAGCCAAATATCCATAATTCAACAATTTTATTGTCCGCCAGTTTTTCTCACCGGCTGTTGATTAAGCACCAATGGAGACCTCGTCCACATGGCCACCTATGCCATCGGAGATATTCAGGGCTGCTTTTCAGCCCTTACCAAACTACTTAATCGCATAGACTTCAATCCCACAGAGGACCGACTATGGTGTGTCGGAGATGTGGTTAATCGCGGCCCTCAATCCCTTGAAGTCTTGCGATTTTTAAAAAACCTTGGCTCGGCCGCTACCATTGTTTTAGGAAACCATGACCTGCATGCCTTGGCACTCTTCGACAACATTTCAACAGAACGACCAAAAGATACACTTCAGGAAGTACTGAACGCCCCCGATGTCAATGACCTCATGACCTGGCTTCGACACCAGCCACTTCTCCACCAAGAAAAGAACTGGGTCCTTATCCATGCAGGGCTACTGCCGGCATGGTCGGTCCCTGAAGCCTGCAGCTACGCCCGCGAAGTCGAACACGTCCTCCGCTCCCCCCAATACCGGGAATTTCTCACCTACCTCTTTACACACAAAAAGGAATTGGACCGCTGGGATTCTAACTTACAAGGGCATGCCCGACTTGCCGTTATTACCCAGGTCTTTACGAAACTCAGAACATGTTCCTCGGAAGGAGTGATGAACCACCAGTACAAAGGCCCTCTCGATCAGATCCCAACAGGATTCTTACCCTGGTTTGACGTACCAGGCAGAAAAAGCCTTGAGGCGTTTCTTGTGTTCGGACATTGGTCCGCCATGGGCACAAGGATCGAGAGAACCTATGCCGCCCTCGATAGTGGATGTGTATGGGGAAGACAATTAACAGCCTTTCGATTAGACGACAGCCAGCTCTTTCAGGTTTCTTGCATAACCTAACCGTCAGAATATTTTATCCACCCAAGTTTGCAGGCATCTCTGTCATTGTATTCTCAGACGTTTGAGTCCTGCCTTTTGGTGAGGATTATAAGAGATGGGGATAAGGAGTGAAGAGCGAACAGGTCACTCTTCACTCCTTTCAAACCAAGCTGGGGTGGAGGCAGGAGACAAGGCTATTCAAAGACCATGTCTCGGATTACTTCCTGAGCCTCCAATTATTTTTTGATCAGCAGAATAAACTCAGAAGACCCACCGGCAGTCATGATATTCACCGGCCGTAATCCAGGCTTCATTTTAGGAACTGTTACTTCCACGGTGTGATCATCGACATAACGAAACTTCTTGGCATTAGTTGAGCCAAATGACACTTTTTGGAAACACGCCTTTTTCCCAAAGTTCTTGCCTTTGATTTTTATTTTCTGACCGGGTTTAACGGTATCAGGTGTCACTTTGGTTATTTTGGGGTGAATGGCAATATCACATACGGGAGCTTTGGCCACAGCCTTGGGAAGCCCCTTCGTACTTCTCCCCTTTTTGGACGATTTTGCATCAACCCCTGGCGCCCAGATGAGGAGACTCGTCACTCCTACAATCATAGCCACATATATCCAGGTGTGTTTCCTCATCGGTACCTGATTCATACCTGCCTCCTTCTGGAATCAAATAATACTCCAACCAACCCACCGCTAATGGGGACGTCTGGGTCGTCATATCTTTTAAGTATAGCTGATGCTTAGAAAACCGCAGGAAGGCTGGCCCTCTATACAGAGTGGGGATGGAGGCAGGAACCCCCTATTAATTGTAGTTCGATCTTGATTACCCAGCTTTAATTAAGGGCATCAGGCGGAGTTTTCAGCAACGAAACAAACCGGTTCTTATCAATGGCCTTGTCATACGCTTCTTCAGGGCTTATCCATTTTTTCGTTAATAAATCTTGAATGGCATCATCCAACGTCTGCATGCCTACTTTTTTCCCAGTCTGCATGACGGAGGCAATCTGAAACGTCTTACCATCTCGAATGAGGTTACCCACTGCTGGGGTGCACACCATTATCTCCAAGGCTGCGCAACGGCCCTTCTTGTCAACGCGCTTAAATAGATTTTGCGCGACAACTAACTTAAGCCCCGTTGAGAGGGTATTACGTATTTGGGCTTGCTCGCCATGGGGAAACACTTCAATGAGTCGATCGATCGTTTTTGCTGCACTCTCGGTATGGAGGGTCCCAAACACCAAGTGACCGGTTGCCGCCGCTTCCACGGCTAAGGCAATCGTTTCTAAGTCACGCATTTCTCCGACCAGAATAATATCTGGGTCTTCACGCAAAGCGCCCTTCAAAGCCGAGGCAAATGACCTGGTGTGCAACCCAACCTCTCGGTGATTGACGATGCACCCCTGACTTTTATGGACAAACTCAATGGGGTCTTCCACAGTCAAGATGTGATCTTTACGATGTTTATTGGCGTGATCAATCATCGCCGCCAACGTTGTAGATTTGCCGCTACCGGTCGGACCGGTCACCAATACCAAACCCTTCTTTAACATGGCGGCACGCGTCAGGACTGGAGCCAGACCTAAATCATCAGCTGTTAAGACTTTACTGGGAATTTGTCGAAAGACCGCCGCACACCCGTATTTTTGGACGAAAAAATTCGCCCGAAATCGTGCCATATCCGGGATTTCATACCCAAAGTCCACATCTCCAGTTTCTTCAAATTGTTGCTTTTTAGACTCGGGGGCAATTTCATAGAGCATTTCCCGTAGACCTTCGTGGTCGAGAACCCCTTGACCTTCAATACGCTCAAGCTCCCCTTGCACTCGCAACACCGGCATTTGACCAGACACTAAATGGAGGTCAGATGCTCCCTGATCAAACATAATTTTAAAAAGGGCATCTATCTTAGGCATGACGTTCTCTCCTCAATGGGGGTTGGGAAATGTTCATAGGCCTGGATTTGGTGCATTGGCATTGTATGTCCCGCTGCAATAGCGGTGGACCTCCTTGAAATTCAAGGTCCTTTAGAAAGTATAGCTGATGATTAAAAAGGTTGGGGCAGACTGAGGAGAGAAATCTTAACTTGTTGAATATTCTATGATTTTAATACTTACATGCCGGAGAAGCTATTCGTAACTTTCTTGCGAGGAAGGGAATTTTCCATTTTCAACTTCTTCTTTATATCGATGGAGCGCCTGCAGAGCATCTACTTTGAGGTGAGCATAGGGTTTCACAAACTTGGGAACGAACTCATCAAACAGACCTAAGACATCATACAGCACCAATATTTGTCCATCGCAATCAGGACCTGCTCCAATCCCAATGGTGGGAATCTTGAGGGCAGAAGAAATCTGTTTGCCTAAGGAAGCCGGGATGGCCTCTAGCACAATGGCAAATGCTCCTGCAGCCTCGAGAGCTTTGGCATCGGCCAACAGTTTCTTCGCCTGATCCACCTGTTTTCCTTGCACCTTATAGCCGCCAAATTGATGCAGGGATTGCGGCGTCATTCCCACATGACCCATGACTGGAATACCAAAACGAGTCATCCTTTGAACACGATCAAGGACCGCTTCCCCTCCTTCAATTTTTACAGCTGCCGCTCCCGCCTGAAGAAGCCTCCCGGCATTTCGAATCGTGTCTTCTACCGATAGGTGAAAAGAGAGAAACGGCATATCGGCCACGATGAGGGATTGAGTAGCACCTCTCGCAACCATGGACGTATGATATTCCATATCCTCCATCGAAACAGAAAGCGTATCCTTCTTTCCCTGCACCACCATGCCAAGAGAGTCCCCAACTAATATGGCATCAACCCCAACTGTTTCTAACATTCCTGCAAACAAGGCATCATACGCCGTTACCATGACGAGTTTGGTTCCATGGTTTTTCTTCTGTTGGAACTCTGGAATGTTCATGAAGACAATTCCGCCTTGGTTAAAATTTCAGGAATACGATCTATCGCTTTAATCGCCATGATGTGTACCCCATCACAATGGGGCCGTAAAGCCTTAATCGTCCGTACGGCGATGTCCACTCCCACATCCAATCCCCGCTTGGCAGGGGCCGCGCGTAACTCTTCTATCATTTCATCAGGAACCGATACACCAGGAATGTTGGCATTCATGAACTCTGCCATCTTCGCACTTCTCAGAAGAAGGATACCAGCGAGAACTTTGACTTTGAGCGGTTTGATCTTGTTATAAAAGACTCGAAATTGTTCTGGGTTGTAGACCGCCTGTGTCTGAAAAAATTGGGCACCGGCATTCACCTTTGTTTCAAATTTTGCCAACATAGGCCCAAGAGGATCGGCCTCTGGGGTCACGGCACCACCAATACGAAAATTGGTCGAGCCATCAAGAGGATTCCCCATCATGTCTTGCCCAGAATTCAATTGACGGACAAGATCCATGATCTGAACTGAATCTAAATCATAGACGGGCTTGGCCTCCTTATGGTCACCGACCGTGGGATAATCCCCCGTCAAACAGAGCACGTTCCGAATACCTAACAGATGCGCTCCTAACAGATCCGACTGAATCCCCAGTCGGTTGCGATCACGGCAGGTCATCTGCATCACCGGATCATGCCCCACTTCGTATAACAGGCGACTGACCGAAATGGAACTCGCCCTCATCACAGCGGCAGTGTTATCCGTAACATTCACCCCATCCACACGTCCGACTAAGGTTTTTGCATGATCAAGTACTCGGGTAATATTGGTTCCTTTAGGCGGATTATATTCAATCGTCACTGCAAATTGGCCACGATCGAGCACATCCGATAACCGCTTTATTGAATGCCCCATGTCCTACAACCTTCCTACCGATTATCTATAAACAAGAGTACGATTCACGCTCCACCGACACGTTTGGCTGATTCCAATGTATTGTCTAACAACATGGCGATGGTCATCGGGCCGACACCCCCAGGAACCGGCGAAATCCAACCGGCTCGTTCTCGAACCGGATCAAAATCAACATCACCAACCAATTTTCCAGTATCCAACCGATTGACTCCAACGTCAATCACGACAGCACCTTCTTTCACCATATCGGCAGTCACAAACTTTGGCCTCCCAATGGCGACAACCAAAATGTCTGCTTCGCGACACACCTCGGGCAAATTTTTCGTTTTCGAATGACAGACCGTCACCGTCGCATGTTGATGCAACAGCAGTAAGGCAGCGGGCTTTCCTACAATATTACTGCGTCCAACAATAACGGCACGTTTACCAGCAATGGATATTCCGGTGGATTCGATCATGCGGATCACACCTTTCGGTGTGCAGGGGACAAAAATCCCATGTCCTTCGACCAATCGACCCATGTTAAAGGGATGAAATCCATCGGCATCTTTATCCGGAGACACCGCTTCCAAAATCACGTTGCTGGCTATGTGTTTGGGTAATGGTAATTGAACAAGAATTCCGTGGATCAGTGGATCCGCATTGACTTTCTCAAGGAGAGCTAACAGTTCCGCCTGTGTGGTCGAAGCAGGCAACATATGTTCATCTACGTATATTCCGGCAGCGTCACAGGCCTTCTGCTTATTCTTGACATACACCTTTGAAGCGGGATCGTCTCCGACCAGAATGACTGCCAACCCTGGCCGTATTCCTGTTCGACCTTGAAGGTCGGCCACATCACGGCCAATACGCTCTCGAATACTCAAGGCCAAGGCCTTTCCGTCAATGAGTTGTGCTCCCATAACCCCTCACCTATTATCCTAAAATCGTTATGAATTCAGACCATAACAGGGCACTATCAGCAAGTCAATTCAGCTGGCTTCCTTGACAGTCTTTCAAACCCTCATTTACGATAGGAGTAACTTTTTACTAAAAAATGAATGCGCAGATCTACAGTTGCTAGCATTTTTTACGTACATCCAGGAGTCAAGAAGCAGTGAAATCTTTCCTGCTTGGCACGCACCGCAATGAATTACTTTCATGTTATCCTTCTCATCAGTTTCTCCTGGTTTTCCTTCTTCCCTTCTCAATTGACCTGGGCCCTTCAAATTAACGAACTTCAAAACCCACAAAGCTTTGTCTCCAACCCAACGGTTCCGGGATACTTCATCTCCAGTACAAATGGGAAACTCAAAGATCGTGATAACAATGGGTTCATCACCAAATTAGATAAAGATGGCCAGGTTGTACATTTGCATTTCATCAAGGGCGGAAAAGATGATGCAACACTTCACGCGCCGAAAGGGATGGCTATAATCGGGAATACCCTCTATGTTGCCGACTTGGATTCCGTTCGCGGATTCCATATTGATTCTGGTAAACCCATCGTGACATGCTCCATGCCCTCAGCACCTGATCCATCCAAGAGTCATCATCTTGTTGATGTCTTGCATGTTGGGGAAGGTTTTCTCTATGCCTCGGATATCCAAACTAATACCATCTACCGCATTGACACCAATAAAGACCATCACGTGTCCGTATTCGTCCACGATGAACAACTAAGCGGACCACATGGCCTGGCACTCAATCCCAAAACTGGACACCTGATTGTTACCTCCTGGGATACCGGAAAAATTCTTGAGGTTGATGGAAAGGGAGTGATAAAGGTAATCGTGTCCAACGGATTCTTCTCAGCGCGCTTTACGAATCTCGCTGGTGCCGATTATGACCGGTGGGGTAATTTGTATGTGGCTGATACCACCAAAGGGAAAATCTGGCGCATGAGACCGGATGAAACATGGCACGTGATTGCGGAGTTTTTGCAAGGACCAACAGGCATTGGGGTCGATCGGGATCGTGAATTGATCCTCGTTCCTTTTTCCGGAACCAATGCGGCCGAAATGAATGGCTTGGAAACCCCCACCAAACGAAAAAAGAAAAAACGTACGCTCGCAGACTACGGGTTTGGATTTCCCAAACCCTCAAAAAAGGAGCCGGCACCAAGATGAGTAAGTGTGTCCATTGCCAATCGCGAAAAGGGAAACGACCCTGTCCCGCCCTAGGAGGAATGATTTGCAGCCAATGTTGCGGCGAATACCGCCTTGTTCGAATCTCCTGTCCAAGTGATTGTGTATATTTAGACTCCAGTAGCGATTATCAACAAAAACGGATCGGCGAACGCTTCTTACCCTCGAGACGTGATTTTTATAAGGAGCTCTACGACCTTGGAGGAGAAAAAGCCGCTTCTTTTTTTAATCTTCTTGAAGTCGTCACCTTCTCCTATTTTCTTACAAGACGGGATGGTCAGGACGCTGAAGTCATTGCGGGCCTCCAAGACCTCCGCCGAACGGTCAGCCCGCTCCATATACCCGGTGGCCCCCAGGCTGCCTTCGCCGAACATCTCAAAAAAGAATACGACGCTTATGCCAAGCAGGATGCCAATCCACAACTTGAGCATCAAATGAAAACCGATGTGCTCGATAAGGCACTTGCCTTCATCAAAGAATTTTCAGGGACCGGGCTACAGTCACAACGATTTCTCAATGGCTTGATCGGCTATATCAAAACCTACCATCCCTCGATCGCAGAGCATTTTGCCAAAAAGCAGGAATCCGGCCACATCATTCTTCCTGGGCAATTCGCTCCACCCTCCCAAGAGGTCCCCGGACAGCTTGCGACCCATGAGCATACCCATACCCACGACCACACCTGCGATCACCAGCATTAATTGCCTACACCTCAAACTCTTTCGTCACCTTCATCATTTCTTCTTCGCTACCGGCTTAGGTGTCTTCATGGCATTCACAATGACCTGCCTTAAATCTGCCAGTGGCAGCGTATCCTTGTCCTGAAAATTTATACATCCTTTCCCAGTCTTAATCGTCGGATGCTTCTTTTTAAATTCTTTAATATGCCTTTCATCGCAAGTGTACAGCGATACATATCGTTTCTGATTGGCAAGCGCTATCCATCTGCCCCCCAAATGATAAGTAGGTATCTTATACCCCATAGAAACAAACGCCTTCGGGTAGAGCTTCAAGATCAAGGCATGGATTTTCTTAATCCGAGTCCTCCGGCCCTCAGGAATCTTTCTGAAATATACTTTCACCGCGATATTCATTATCTCCCGCTCTGAATTACCATCAAAGAACTTCTTCCTAGCTCGTTCATTATCTTTTTCGAGATCTGATCTAAATCCGAAACGCCAATCTAACAGAGTATCATCAGGTATTTTACGATTGACCATACCCATCATTGAAAAGACTTCAACATCCACATTTGGCATATCATAAAATCGAAAACAATCGCATGTATCCAAATATCGCGCATTCACTTTTTGCCCATAAGAATTGATACACCGAAGACTGCGGGCATAGTTACTTGCTTCTTTTTCACCTTTTTCATTTGCTTCATCAAAATTTCTGGCCTTCACCAAAACCACTCGCTCTTCGATCATCGTGGTCTTATCATTATAATCTTGATCAGGGTTTTTAGGTGTCCCTTTGGCCTCCAGACGGTAAAGAGTTTTTACCCCATACCAATCCCACGACATTTCAGGCTCCCTTTCTTCACTTTACTTACTTTATTATTTAGAGTTTTAACAGACCTGCTCGCTAAGACTGAGAAGTTAATCTTAACACACAGCTAGCTTTTTCTCTTAAGATCAATTCGTAGCCCGAGTAGGAGATGGTGCGGCTGGAAGTTTGAGGAATGGCGTGTTCAAACAAAATTAGAGAGGAAAAGCATTGACTTGCCGTTTCTTTTAAAATTATGGTGCCTCAACTTTTTTCCTGAATACCAAGAGACTGCCGCCAATCAAGACCAACAGCAACCCCAAATTCCATGAAAGAATAAGGAAAGTAAAAGGAATAAGTCCCGGAGTTTCCTCAAGAACCTGACCTTCCGTACTAAAAGATTTTGAATAGGGAAACAATGCGTTCAATATGGATGTAATTGATATTAATGAAACTCCAATTGTCATAAGTAAAACTCCCACTGTCCTGTTTTTGTAAACTGCAATTGCACTTAACACTGAAATAGCACACCAAAGGAGAGGTTGCGATTGGCTCCCGTAATAAGAAACCAAAGACATAGTATCCATGGGTCCATCATAGAACAATTCCCCAACTTTCCTTACATATTTCTTAAATACATTTTAGTTGGAAGGATTGGGGGCTGAAGTATTCAATCGGGTGGAAATTAAACGAGTAGAATGCCGAAAGGATATGAGGCTATAACTTTATTTTCACCTCCTTGGCGGGGCAGGGTTGGCCGAGGACTTTGCTGAAGGAGCGGAAGACCCTTCCTGATTTTATGGGAGAGGAAAGCCGGAACTGACCGAGGCTATTTTGTTTCCAATTTCAAAGCTGAGGGAATTCCGAAAGGGTTCCCTCCCATAAAACTTGGAAGGACCGCTCCGGAGGCTCGGAGGAGGCCAACCCTACCACTCCCAATCTTCCCACGCCCTCCAAGAATAAAACCAGAGAGGAAAGGATTTGAGTAATTTGTGCTGGTGCGGAAGAATCCCACCCGCAGGGTGAAGAAGGAAGGCCGGTACTGACTGAGGCGATCGATTGATCAACGCCGAAGGAATACCGGAAGGCTTCCGCTTCAGCCTGCGCGGATGGGATGCCGCAAGCAGCACCGAAGCAAAAAGCCTTTCTTTCTGGTTCTTATTCTATAATTTTTACTTTCATTTCTATCCGCTCCAGCGGATTATCGCGGGGGTCTTTGGGTTGCTTCACAATTTTATCCGCCACCCCAATCCCTTTGGTGACTTCTCCAAAGGCAGTGTATTTATTGTCTAGGAATCTGGAGTCTTCCACGACGATGAAAAACTGCGATCCCGCACTGTTGGGATCCTGAGCACGGGCCATAGAAAGAATGCCGCGCTTGTGCGGCGTATCGTTAAACTCAGCCTTCACCGTATGCCCTGGCCCACCCGTTCCATATCGATGCTTTTGAGAAGGATCTTTCGTGGTGGGATCTCCACCTTGAATCATGAATCCAGGAATGACCCGATGGAAAATCGTCCCGTCATAAAATCCACTTTTGGCGAGCTTTACAAAATTTTCGACATGGAGTGGCGCTCGATCTGGAAACAGTTTGAGCTCGATATCGCCAAATTTCGTGGAGATGACGACCTTTGGACTCGTTCCCTCACTCTTCTTGTCGGCGGCGGTATCACCAGCCCAAACGAGGGGAAGTCCGACACTTAAAAAAGGCATACCCAGAACCAACAATCCCACAAGACCCCAGAGCTTCCATCGATGACGGTACATAGATCCCCCTCTCCTCAAATAAAACTTTCGTAAATAACAATCCTATGATTCTTCCTGGTGAAAAACAAGCACAAATTATTGTCAAGAATTTACCGGCACTTATCCTTCCGTCGTAACGCCTGTTGTGCCGCCCGTTGCTCCGCCTCTTTCTTCGTCCGACCGGCCCCCATTCCAACAATGGCCTCTTTGAGCATGACATGCACCTCAAAGGTTTTCTGATGATCCGGGCCCGATTCCGACACCGTGACATACCGCGGCAAGACATCACACTCCTTTTGACACCATTCCTGATAGCTAGTCTTGAAATCTTCGAGCACCGCCACATCCACCCCTTCTTTGAGATCACGATACGCTTGAGCCAACGCCAAATGTGTCACCTCCCGTGCGGCAGTCAACCCACCATCAACATACACCGCCGCAATGACGGCTTCCATCGCATCAGCCAATAAGGAGTTTTTTTCCCGTCCATTCGTCCGTTCCTCTCCTCGTCCAAGACGAAGCGAGTGACCGAGTCGAAGTGATCTGGCCGCCCGAGCCAGTGAGGTTTCACTCACCAGTTTAGCTTTTTTCTTGGAAAGTTGGCCTTCGGTCTCTTGGGGAAAGGTCTGAGTGAGGTACTCGCTCACCACAAGAGACAACACAGCATCGCCTAAAAATTCCAGCCGTTCATTGTCTCGCTCGGTCTTGCGCTTGACCTCATTGACGAAGGATCGATGAGTGAGGGCCTCTTCGAGGAGTGCTGGTTGGCGAAAGGTATAGGCAAGAGCCGATTGTATCAGTCCGAGATCGGGGAACTCCATAACCCACAGTCATCCTTCGTCCGATAACCCGTTAGGACGTTGGAAGCTTTTTAAAAATCACACAGGCATTCACTCCTCCAAATCCGAAGGAGTTAGACAGGACAGCCTTGACCTGCGCTTCCCGAGCGCGGTGCGGTACATAGTCCAGGTCACATTCAGGGTCTTGGTTGTCGAGATTAATGGTAGGGGGAATAAGGTTTCGATCCATCGTAAGCACCGCAAACACGGCTTCGATTCCTCCTGCCGCCCCTAACAGATGGCCGGTCATCGACTTCGTGGAACTGACAGGAATTTGATAGGCTCGATCTCCGAATACCTGTTTAATGGATTGAGTTTCTACCTTATCGGCAAAAGTTGAGGTTGCATGGGCATTAATATAATCGATTTCACTTTTCGGGATTTGCGCATCTTGTAACGCCAGTTCCATGCACCGAACAGCCCCCTCACCATCCTCCGGTGGAGCGGTGATGTGATAGGCATCACTGGTCATGGCATACCCCACCATCTCGCCATAAATCCGGGCCCCCCGACGGATAGCTGTTTCATATTCCTCCAGCACCAGAACCCCGGCCCCTTCTCCCAGTACAAATCCATCGCGATCCCGATCGAATGGACGGCTGGCCCTTGTCGGTTCATCATTCCGGCGGGATAAAGCTTTTGAAGAGGAAAATCCAGCCACGGCGAGCGGACAGACGGTGGATTCTGTCCCTCCGGCAATCATCACATCGGCTTCGCCCCGCTGAATGATACGGAAGGCATCCCCAATACAATTATTACCGGTTGCACAGGCGGTCACGGCACAGGAATTGGGTCCCTTCGCCCCCAAACGGATGGCAATTTGTCCGGAGGAGAGATTGATAATGGTCATCGGAATGAAGAAAGGGGATACGCGATCTGGCCCTTTCTCTTGAAGGACTTTATGGAAATGCTCAATCGCTGGAAGTCCTCCAATACCAGCCCCAATGTAGACTCCCACCCGTTCGGCATTCTCAGGCGTCACCTTCAAACTAGCATCATCCACCGCCATTTGACTTGCACCAATGGCGTAATGGATAAAGGTATCCATTTTTTTGATTTCTTTTTTTTCGATAAATTGAGCCGGGTCAAAGTCTTTGACTTCACCAGCAATTTGGCAAGCATACCCCGTTGGATCAAACCGAGTGATCCGATCGATCCCCGATTGACCAGCACATATCTGCTTCCATGTTTTTTCGAGCCCCGTCCCCAACGGAGTCACGAGACCAAGACCCGTTACCACAACTCGTCGCATTGACGATTGCTTCATATCCACGGTCACGCCCGACCCTACATTTTTTCTGTGATATAGTCGATTGCTCGGCCAACGGTAAGAATTTTCTCTGCATCTTCATCAGGAATTTCTATTTCAAACTCCTCCTCAAATGCCATCACCAACTCAACCGTGTCGAGAGAGTCGGCACCAAGATCTTCGACAAACTTGGCTTCGGTAATAACATCATCCTCTTCTACCCCAAGTTGTTCGACAATGATTTTTTTCACTCGTTCGTCTACAGCAGCCATTGATTTCTCCACCTCCTTCCACATTCATCACCTCTTTCGCAAGAAGGTGCCTCGTGGTCCCTGATTGTTCCTATGTCGAACCGTCATGTTACACCATCAACATTCCACCATTGACATGAAGCACATGGCCTGTGATGTAGCTGGCTTCATCAGATACTAAAAACTTCACCGCCTCGGCAATATCAGAGGCCTCTCCTAATCGCCCCAAGGGAATTTGCTTTTGGAGTGTATCTTTCACTTCGTCAGAGAGGGACTGGGTCATGGCGGTATCAATAAAGCCCGGAGCGACGGCATTGACGGTCACTTGGCGACTGGCATATTCCCTCGCAGCCGTCTTGGTAAAACCGATCACGGCCGCTTTGGAGGCCGCATAGTTAGCCTGACCCGCATTACCCATCACTCCAACAATCGAAGCAATATTGACAATCCGGCCATACCGCTGCTTCGTCATGGATGGCAGGACTGCCTTGGTACAATGAAACGTGCCATTCAAATTTACTTGCAGGACGAGATTCCAATCTTCTTCCCTCATCCGTACCAAGAGTCCATCACGCGTCACACCCGCATTATTCACCAGAATATCAATTTTCCCCCATTCTTTGAGGACCTTGTCCGTTACCTGTTTGACATCTGTCCATTCAGCAACATTAACCTTCAGGTTAAGTACCTTTCGCCCAAGCTGGCTAATGGCATCGGCGGTACCTTGAGACCGCTCGGGATCAAGGTCTGCCACCACAACATCTGCCCCATGCCGAGCTAATGTTTCGGCAATGGTTCGTCCAATCCCTTGGGCGGCACCTGTCACGACCGCTGTTTTTCCCTTTAATGTCATTGTCACGTTGCCACCTTAGAAGCCCCTCTCCCTTCTTATGTTGGCGTCATCACATTGCCGGAAACCCAGCCTGGACTACCCTACCATACCTTGGCTCATAACTTCGAAAGACTTTGGATCTTGAACATTATACAAGGTTACATCAGGAACACACCGCTTGACGAGACCCGTCAGCACCGAACCTGGCCCGATTTCAATAAAGGTTCGAACGCCCATGGCATACATTTCTTTCACCGAGGCTTCCCATTGGACTGGTGATGGAAGTTGTCGAACTAATGAATCTCGTATCTCTGATGCTTTTCGTATAGCACGGGCATCAACATTATTGATCAAGGGGACCTGTAAATCTCTCCACTCGATCTCTTGAACATTCTGAGCAAGTCGATCTGCAGCAGGCTGCATCAAAGGTGTATGCACCGGAACGCTCACGGGAAGGGGGATGGCTTTTCGGCATCCTTTGGTTTTCCCAAGTTCCACCGCTCGCTCGACGGCTGCCTTGTCCCCCGCAATGACGACCTGCCCTGGGGAATTGAAATTCGCTGGAGCGGCAACCCCATCTGATGAGGCTTCTTGACAGATCTCCCGAACAACTTCCGCTGACATTCCAATTAAAGCCACGACTTTCCCAACTCCAGGAGCCACGGCTTCAGACATATATTTCCCACGTTTTTGCACGAGAGACAAGGCATCCGGGAAACTCACGCCTCCGCCGGCCACCAAGGCAGAATACTCTCCCAAACTATGTCCAGCTACCGCATGCGGTGGGATGCCCAAGGGTTCTACCAGACGCAGAGCGGCAATACTCGCGGTCAATAGCGCAGGTTGGGTATGTTCAGTTAAATTGAGATCTTCCGCAGGACCTTCAAAACATAATTTCGCGATATCGTAGCCAAGAATACTCGTGGCTTCTTCATAGACCGTACGGATATGCGGAAAGGCATCATAAAAGGCCTTCCCCATTCCGACTGATTGTGAGCCCTGACCAGGAAAAACAAATCCGACTGGTGCTGACATGACGTAATGATATGAGGCAAATCTTTTTTATTGTCAACGGGAAAAACAAAACAATAACTGTTTTCTCTCTCTCGTTTCCACCATCTTTTTCACTTCGACGATCTGTGCCAGAGTACAGAAATCCTCACATGCCAACCGAGGGTCAGTCTACTATAAATTCCCCACCATCAACACACAAGACATTTCCTGTAATCCAATGGGATTCCGGTCGAGCCAGAAGCCCAATCGCTTCGGCCACATCTTGTGTGGTCGTCAGACGACCTGAAGGATTTTTTCGTTGTGCCAGTTCAATCATCTCCGTTGACCCTGGAATTTTCCGTAACGCCGGAGTATCGGTGACTCCTGCCATGATAGCGTTGGCGGTCACCCCCAAGGGAGCCAACTCCAAAGCCAATTGTCGAATGTGGGACTCAAGCGCCGACTTGGCCGCAGACACCGCTCCATAGGTTTTCCACACGCGAGCTCCACCGGCACTCGTCATGGCAAAAATACGCCCCCCCTCCTTCATCAATTGATGGGACACCAGATCTTGTACCCAATAGACGAGACTGTGGGCCATCACGTCTAACGTCATATCCATATGTGACTTGGCAATGGTGTCCGATGATGTCGCATCGATATAGGGTTTGAGCGTCCCGAACGCGAGTGAGTGTAACAAGACCCGGACGGTTCCCTTGCCGGAGGTTGATTGCACATGTTTGGTTATTTCCTTCAGCGCATCTTGCCGCTTTTCTGCGTCAGCGGCATTACCATTGATAAAGACCGCCTCACGGCCCAGTTTTTTGATTTCGTTTGAAATCCGTTCGGCATTCGGAAGCGTCGCTCTTCGATCTAAATGAAGACCGAATATATTCATGCCTAACCGAGCCAATTCCAAAGCCGCCGCTTCCCCAAACCCACTGGAGGCTCCTAGGATTACTGCCCATTCTCCTTGTAACGGTTGCTCATGACGTTCCATTGGCATGCTCTCCATTCTCACGTATTTCGTGTAAAAAGACCGGATGAGTTGCACATGTGTGACCTACCATTTCACGACCGCAGATGCCCAAGTCAATCCACTTCCAAAGGCTCCCATCATCACAACGTTTCCATCTTGGATACGACCTTGTCGACAGGCTTCATCCAAAGCCAGGGGAATCGAGGCTGCCGACGTGTTCCCATATTGATTGACATTCAGAACAATTTTCTCTATGGGCAAGCCCAATCTAGAAGCCACGGCTTTAATGATACGCAAGTTGGCCTGATGGGGAATATACCAATCAATATCATCAATAGAGAGGTTATTGGCTTTGAGCGACTCTCGGGCCACTTCTTCTAATCGTCTCACAGCTATTTTAAACGTTTCATTCCCTTTCATCTTGAGGTACTGTTTACGTTCCTCAAGCACGTGTTTCGACGGTGGTTCTTTTGAGCCTCCTCCAGGCACCGCAATTAAATCCCCATACTTCCCGTCTGAATGGAGATGTGTGGATAGGACTCCCCGTGCTTCACGTGTCTGACCTAACACCACGGCGCCAGCACCATCACCAAAGAGGATACAGGTTCCCCGATCGGTCCAATCCATCATCATCGACATCACTTCGGAGCCAATCACGAGAACGTGTCGAGCACCCGTCCGGATCATGGCATCACCAACCGTGAGGGCATAGACAAATCCACAACAAGCGGCGTTGAGATCACAGGCTGCAGCACGAACTGCCCCGAGCCGGTGCTGGATGAGACAGGCCGTCGCCGGAAGTGGGGCGTCACCCGAGCAGGTGGCAACCAGAATAAAGTCAAGATCGATGGCCTGAACACCTGCGGCAGCCAACGCCTGTTCTGCGGCCTTTAGGCCTAACTCCGAACAGGTTTCTCCCTTGGCAGCAATGCGTCTTTCCCTAATTCCGGTTCGCTCAACGATCCATGAATCCGAGGTATCTACCATCTTTTCAAGGTCGGCATTCGTCATCCGATCTTTTGGAACGCAGGAACCTGTTCCAAGAATTCTCGTCCTTGTTGTCACCTCTTTCACCACGATCTATGCCCCCTGTAAATGCCGTTCGTGGCTTTCCTGAATATCCCGCTTGATGGCTTCGTTGAGACGACTCTCAACAAGGCTCTGCGCTAACCGTATGGCATTCTTTATCGCTTTCGAGGACGAGCGACCATGGCAGATCACGGTAATCCCATTGACTCCAAGAAGGGGCGCTCCACCGAACTCAGCATAATCCATCCGGCGACGGAGCCGTTGTAAAGGTCCAGAAATAAAGAGAAAGGCAAGCTTTCCGAATCGGGAGTTTACTATTTCTTTCATCAACATTTTTTTGAAGGTATCGGCAACTCCCTCAGAAATCTTGAGAGCCACGTTCCCAATAAAACCATCGCAGACCACCACATCAGCTTCACCACTATAGACATCCCTACCTTCTACATTGCCGATAAAATTGATGGGACAAGCCTTAAGTAGACGCATGGCTTCTTTGGTCACTTCATTTCCTTTGGATTCTTCTTCTCCAATGCTCAGTAAGCCGACTCTTGGATTGGGTTTTTCGAATACCTGTTTACTATATTCGCTTCCCATCAAGGCAAATTGCTCAATATTTTCTGCTGTGCAATCTACATTGGCGCCCACATCCAACATGACCGCCGATCCGGTGAGTGTCGGTAAGGTGGCAGCGATAGCCGGTCGTTCAACCCCTTTGGTCATTCCAAAAAGAAAAAAGGCCGACACCATACTCGCCCCTGTATTTCCCGCACTCACAACGGCTTGGGCGATACCTTCCTTGACCAAGTCGGTGGCCACCCACACAGAGGAGTCTCTCTTTTTTCGAGCGATTTGAGATGGGGCTTCATGCATTCCCACAACTTGTGACGCATGATGTACTGTCAGCCGGGAATCTGAACAGCCACGCTTTTTGATCTCCTCGAGGACTGTGGCTTCATCTCCAACCAAGACAATGTCAACGCCCAATTCCTTAATGGCTTCACTGGCCCCCTCCACAATGGGCCGGAGTCCATGATCACCACCCATGGCATCCACCGCTATCTTCATGATGTCCTGGTATCCCGAATTCTCATGGTATACATCAGACCTCAACTCGTTCGGAAGCGCGAGGGCATCCCGACGTTACTCACTTGGCCTTGTCCCATCGGGGGCTGACATGTTAGCCAAAGGAATGTGGACAATACCGTTTGTGAAATCCGTAGATAATTCCGAATGGAAAGGACCGAAAAGAGATGTCGACCAAACTGTGGAGCGGGAATATGCGAGTCTAGGTTTCTTCAACGGTGATAACCGCTTTGCCTTTGTAGGTACCACAATTTAAACAGACATAGTGGGGACGTTTGGGTTCATGGCATTGGGGACACACCGACAAGCTCGGAGGGGTTAAACTATCATGCGCCCTCCGTTTATCTCGACGGGCACGTGAAATTTTATGTTTTGGATTGGCCATGATAATTCCTCATTCAGTCTTGAGTAGGTTCTTGTCCTGTTGGGTTAGGAACTTTCGTTATCTTTTGATTCGCGCCTTGCTGTCCGTTTCTTAACTGTTGTAAGACGGCAAATGGATTGGGAAGACGGGCTTCTAAACACGCACAAGGGGTGATATTTCTATTTCCCCCACATGTGGGACATAACCCCCGACAATCTTCCTGGCAAAGCGCTTGAATCGGATTTCCTAAAATAATGAACTCCCGGAGCATCGGCCCCAGGTCAAGGGTCTCCCCTTCGTACCAAAAATCATCCATTTCGGATTCGTCCAATTCTTCCTTCTCAACCACCGTCTCTTTCCCTTTGGTCTTAGAAAGGCGGTTTCCAGTCGTACTCTCCTTTTCCCGATAGGTGACTGAAAAGGGATACTGGACAGAATCCTGAAAGTCTTCCAAACATCGCACACAATTTCGTCGAATAATACCAGAAAGCTCCCCCTGCACATGATAGTCAGGGTCAATGGCAAGAAGGCTCGCCTTCACATCAAAAGGCCCTACCAAAATGGCATCCGTTGGCTCAAGCTCCAAGTCCGAAGCTTCAACCTGACATGAAATTTCCATTCCTTCAAGAGGAATCTCTTTCAAGCGGACCAGCGGCAAGGACATAGTTTCCCCCTGCGTGGCTAACAGCATAAATAGACCTGTCTATTTGTTAAACATTCCATCTAGCGCTCTTCCGCAAACGCCAGGAGGGCAATGGTTCGAGAGCGTTTAATCGCAACAGTCAATTCTCGCTGGTGTCCCATACAGTTTCCCGAGATCCTTCTAGGAACGATTCGCCCACGCTCGGTCAGAAAACTCTTCAACAACCCAACGTCTTTATAGTCTATAGGAGTTTTTTCCTGACAAAATCGACAATGTCTTCGTCGTTGAAATCCACGTCCACCTCGCTCCACGCTGGGCCTCCATTACATCATGACTAGAGTTCTTGTTCGAAACCTGCTACCTCTTCCATAGGGGCTGAATCAGCCCCCGCATCTTGTCGCTTGGGCAAAAAGGTGACCGACTGAGCCACAACCTCATGCTTACTTCGTTTTTGCCCATCCTCCGTCTCCCACCGACGTTGTTGTAACCGCCCATCAACGATGACGCCACTTCCCTTACTTAAATACTGGCCGCAATGCTCTGCCTGTTTTCCAAACACCACGATATCAATAAAGCAGACTTCTTCCTTTAAGTCCTCCCCCTGCCGAAATCGACGATTGACCGCCAGTCCAAAGCTGGTAACGGGTGTCCCACTAGGGGTATACCGAATTTCAGGATTTTTGGTCAGATTACCAATGAAAATGACCTTGTTGTAACCCGTCACGCTGTGGCTCCAGTGGAAGGAGGAACCGATGCGGCCCCTTCCTTCGTCTTTTCTGGCTCTGCGGTTCCCGCAGCCTCAGGTGGCTGAATAGCCTCCTCGAGCCTGATCGTCATAAATTTAATAATGGCATCTTCTATTCTATAGGACCGCTCAAGTTCACCAACCGTCGTATTACCTGCTTCAAAATGCACGTACATGAACGTGCCCTTACGCTCCCGTTTCACTTCGTAGGCAAGTTTTTTCTTTCCCCAATTCTCAGTCTTTAAGATGGTAGCTCCGGTGCGCTCCAACACTGCTTTCATCTTCTCAACAACCTTTGAGGTTTCTTCGTCAGTGACAGAGGGACGGACAATAAAGATAGACTCGTAGAATGCCATGCAGTATTCCTCCCGGACTTGCGGCCCCATGTGCGTCACATGGAGCGAGGGATAGGGTTGATATTTAAGCTGTAAAAACTATCATAGAGCTTTTGACACTGTCAATTTTCCCAGACCTGTGGGCCTGGCCCTCAAGAGACTCCTGCCATTACACGTTAAATCGGAAATAGACCACATCGGCCTCTTTCACGACATAATCTTTCCCCTCCAGACGAAATAAGCCCTGTTCCCGGATCGCATTAACCGTCCCGTGAGTAAGAATATCATCATAGGTATAGACTTCCGCCCGAATAAATCCACGTTGCATATCGGAATGGATTTTCCCAGCGGCCTCAGGAGCCTTCATCCCTCTCGGAATAGGCCAGGCGCGAGACTCTTCCTCGCCAGCAGTAAAAAAGGTAATAAGGGAGAGTAAGTGATAGGCTTCACGAGTCAAACGGACCAAACTAGGCTCTTTCAGACCTAGTTCCTGTAAATAGGGGCCCAGCTCCTCAGCTGAGAGGGCAGCCAGCTCAGACTCCAGTTGGCAACTCAGAACAATACTTGGTGCCTGTTTTTTCTTTGCTAACTCTTGTACGGCCTGGATACGTGAATCAGAAGGGTCACTTCCCTCGGTGGTGTTGAGGATAAACATAACAGGTTTGGCCGATAATAATTGGCACTCTTCAAGAATCTCCTGCTGCCCCGGGGAAAACTCCTGTCCTCGAAGCCACGTTCCGGCATTTAAGTGCTTAATAAACAGCTGGATCGCATCCCGCTCTCCTGTGGCCTTTTGCTCGCCCGCCCTGATTCGTTTTTCAAGACGTTGGAGCCGTCGGTCAAGGGTATCGAGGTCCGCTAGCATGAGTTCCGTTTCAATCGTCGAAATATCACGAAGTGGATCGACCCCACCCTCTATATGCACTACATCAGAAGCATCAAAACACCGAACCACATGAAGCAGGGCATCGACCTCTCGGATTTGGGCCAGAAACTGATTTCCCAATCCTTCACCTTGACTGGCTCCCTTCACCAGCCCGGCAATATCACGAACTTCGAGGGTACTTGGCGTCACCTTTCGAGAATGAAAAATGTCTGACAATTTTTGCAATCGAGGATCGGGAACCTGGGCAATTCCAACATTGGTCTCGACTGTCGCAAAGGGATAATTGGCTGCCAAGGCTTGCCCCCCAACGAGGGCATTGAACAAGGTGGTTTTTCCCACGTTGGCTAACCCAATCATGCCACAACATAATCCCATGCCTTACTCCACGACTCGTCTAACATTATATTGATTCATCGCGGCCTCAACTCCCGCTTCTAGCAAACAATCCAAAGCAGAGGTCGCTTGCTCAATAACTTGAGACACGGTGAGTTCTTCTTCCTGGGAAAAGGGAGATAGGACAAACTCCGAGACCTCTTCGCCATCTCTAGGTTTTCCAATACCAATTTTCAATCGGCAAAACTCCGTAGTGTGTAAAGCCTCAATGATTGATTGCACGCCATTATGACCGCCGGCACTGCCCTGACGTTTAATCCGAAGAGACCCCAAGTCCAAATCCAAGTCATCATGAATCACAATAAGGTTTTGTGGGGAACTCTTATAGAGGGAGAGGAGTGACGGGAGTGCAAGCCCCGTTTGATTCATCCAAGAAAGGGTTGTCGCTAATACAAAAGGTGTAGCGGGAGTCGTCCCGGTGGCATATCGGCCATGTTTGGTTGTGGTCCAACTCAAGGCCTTTTGACGTGCAAAGTGCTCCAGGCAGGACATGCCAATGTTATGACGGGTGTCAGCGTACCTTGCTCCTGGGTTTCCAAGCCCAACCACCACTCGCAAGGTTATTTCTTTTTCTCCTCCTTTGTATCCTTTTTCTCACCTTTGGCATCTTTGCTATCTTTTTTATCACCCGATGCGTCTCCAGCCGCACCGTCTGCCTTGGCCTTACCCACGACTTCAGGCTCTTTTCCTTCTTCTCCAGGCGTCCCAGTCGTCAATAAAGCCTCAAGTTTTGCCTCCGTGAGAGGTGCAGCCACGCTCACCACCATTTGGTCTCCCTCATCAAGAAGCTTAATGCCCTCTCCAGGTGACAGTTCTTTGACATGAATGCCTTGGTTAATTCTTAAGGCAGACGCATCGACCTCAATAGCTTCGGGGAGCGCGCCCGGTAAACATTCAATATTCAACACCCGGAGATTATGATGAAGGACCCCACCCTCTTTGAGCCCAATGGGAGAACCCCCAATAAGGCTGACAGGGACTTTGACGCGAATCTCCTTGGTCATCGACACTTCAAATAAGTCAACGTGTAATAACCCTCCCGTGATGGGATCAATTTGCCAATCACGGAGCAGCGCGGTTCGCTCCGCAGTTTTCGCACCGGTAATTTTCAGTGTAAAGAGAGCGGTGGAGCCGGCATGGGCCCGTAAAATTTTAGACAAGGGACCCGGGTCAAGCGTTAATAAGAGGCATTCTCCCTGGCCATACAGGACAGCCGGCACTTTCCCTTGTTTTCTTAATTGGCGAGCTGGGCCTTTCCCGGCCCCATCCCGCATTTCCGCAACCATTTCAAATTTCATGACATCTCCTTTTGGAACGAATGCCCATTCTTAAACAAATAGAGAGCTTACGGACTCCTCTCCATGGATCCTTGAGATGGCCTCTCCAAGAAGGGGCGCAACGGATAAAACCTTCAATTTCGTGCAGACTTTTTCTTTCCCATTTAAAGGGATACTATTGGTCACCACAACTTGATCGAGGCAGGACTGCTGCAAACGCTCCAGGGCCGGACCTGATAGGACGGGATGGGTACAACCGGCCCACACTCTCCGAGCACCTTGATCCGCACAGGCTTGCGCCCCCTGAATAATCGTTCCGGCCGTATCAATCATATCGTCTAATAGTAGGGCATCCTTACCCTTCACATCGCCAATAATATTCATGATTTGTGCGTTATTGGGACCTTCCCGCCGTTTATCGATGATAGCAAGACTTGCCTGGAGGCGTTTGGCAAAGGCTCTAGCCCGTTCCACACCTCCCGCATCAGGAGATACGATAACTAAATTCGATCCCCCTTCCTTCTTGATATAATCCATCAGAACCGGCAGCGCATACAAATGGTCTACCGGGATATTAAAGAATCCTTGTATCTGCCCAGCATGAAGATCCATGGTGAGCACCCGATTCGCACCAGCCGTCGTAATGAGATCAGCCATTAACTTTGCCGTTATAGGGACTCGTGGCTGGTCTTTGCGATCCTGCCGGGCATACCCAAAGTAGGGAAGGACTGCCGTAATCCTTGTGGCCGAGGAACGCTTGAGGGCATCTATCATGATAAGAATTTCCATGATGGAGTCATTAACGGGAGGACTACACGACTGGACGACAAAGACATCGGCACCCCGCACATTTTCATCAATTTTGACACGTAACTCCCCATCGCTAAATGAGGACAGTGTCACCTCCCCAAGTGGAATTCCTAAATATTCACATATCTCTTGGGCTAACACCGGATTTGCGTTGCCAGAGAAAAGTTTTAAGTCATTGGGCATAGCGCCGTCACATATTCACGGGATTTTAGGAAGAACCTATCAGAAGGAAAATCCAAAAAACAGGGAATAGGTAGTCGCTGAATTCATTTCGAAGTCGTAGAATAAATTTAACGTACAAATCTATCTAAAATATCGGGAAGTTGTCAACTAAAGGAGGGAGGAACAACGGTGGAATACTCACGGCTCATTAAGGGCGTTGTGCAGGTTTGGGAAAGGGAAGTCCACCATCCCTTTTCCTCCCCTAGATGGGATTTGGCCCGTAAGGCTTCCTCCTGATTCCGAAAGAGGGCAAATACCGTTGATCCGCTTCCAGAAAGGAGGGCCGTTTCCGCCCCGAAGGATAATAATTGAGACTTGATCTCGTGCAAAACCGGGAAAATGGGTTCCATCGCCTGCTCAAAGTCATTTTCTACATGGGGGATCAATTGTTCCCAAGACAAGGGGGAAGAAGGCATACGAGCCTGGATGTCTGATGTAAAGGGCTGTGAGGCTCGTAACTCAGCTAATTTCCCATAAGCCCATTTGGTTTCAATGGAAAAGTCAGGTTTGATAAACAAAACCCACCGTTGTCCTTGTACGTGAATCGGAGCGACCTGTTCTCCACACCCCTCCACGATTGCACAGGGAGCCGACAAGAAAAAAGGGACATCGCTCCCCAGGCTCATTGCCAAGGGAGTCATATCAGAGGTCGTCCAATCGAGTTTCAACAAATGTTTCAGGGCAATCAGAGTCGCCGCCGCATCACTACTCCCCCCCCCTAATCCAGCGCCCATGGGAATGCCTTTTTGTAATTCGACAAGCACCCCCACTGATTGGTTGGTTTGCTTCAACAGTAGAGTCGCTGCTCGTACAATTAAGTTGCTAGAATCAGTGGGAACGTCAGGATGGTCACAGCGTAATTGAATCTCTGTGCGGTGGGGAAGAAGCTGAAACCGGAGTTGGTCCACCAACCCGACGGTATGCATCAATGACCAAAGGTTATGATACCCATCGTTTCGCTGGTTGAGAACCTTGAGAATAATATTGATCTTGGCAGGAGCGGTAATATGTATCCCTTGACTCGTCGAATCTTCTCCTCGTTCACTGTCGCTAATCACGACCTCCCTTGATGGCATATTTTTCTAATCGATACCGAAAGGAGCGGGTGTTCAGTTGTAAGAGCCTAGCTGCTTTCTTCTTGACCCACTTTGACCGCTCCAAGGCCTTCATGAGCAACTCTTTCTCAATTGTACTGATAAACCCTTCCAAATCCAACCCATCAGATGGCAAATCTGACGAATATCCTTGAGACGCCATGGGACGATGAATCCACCCCCGGATATCTTCCTCAGATATAGGCGCCCCGGAATAAAAGGCCACGGCCCGCTCAATTACATTTTCCAATTCCCGAACATTCCCCCGCCACTCATACCCTTGCAAGAGACGCATCGCTTCTGGAGTTAATTGTGGCAAAGGCTTGCCGCTTTCACGGGATAATTCTTCCAAAAAATGTTTTGCTAACAGAGGAATATCCCCTGTTCGCTCACGAAGGGGAGGAAGGCGAATCGGAATGACATCTAGTCGATAATACAGATCTTCACGAAATACCCCTTCGGCCACCGCTTTCTCAAGATCCCGATTCGTGGCTGCGATGATTCGGACATCCACTTTCATATCTTGCGTTCCACCCACCCGACGTATTTCTCGTTCTTGGATCACACGTAACAATTTCACCTGGGTCGCCAATGTGGTCTCGCCAATTTCATCTAAAAATAAGCTTCCCCCCTGGGCGGCCTCAAAGAGCCCAACTTTGTTCGCCATCGCCCCCGTAAAGGACCCTTTCATATGGCCAAACAACTCACTCTCGAGCAAGGTCTCAGGAAGGGCACTACAGTTAACCGTGACGAAGGGGTGGTGACTCCTTGTACTGTTGTAATGGATGGCTCGCGCAACCAACTCTTTTCCCGTCCCACTTTCACCACAAATCAACACATTACTTTTTGCATCAGCCACCTTTCGAACTATATCGAATACCTTTTGCATGGCCTCACTTTGGCCGATAATCCTCGCAAACGAGGATTGGCTGGCCATTTCTCGCTTCAGCAGCATATTCTCCGAGGTAAGCCGTTGTCTCTCTAACGCCTTTTTAACAATCAATTGGACTTCATCCACCTGAAACGGCTTGGTGATATAGTCATAGGCACCCTGTTTCATCGCTTCCACCGCTGACTCCGTCGAGGCGAAAGCGGTGAGGATCAGAACCGCCGTTTCCGGTGAAGCCGCTTTCACCGCTTTCAAAATATCAAGCCCCGTGCCATTGGGCATTTTCAAATCCGTCATGACCAGGTCAAAGATCTCTTTATTGATCTCCACTAACGCCTCATCCACATCAGAGGCCACCGTGACGGTGTATCCCGCACGCTTGAGCATAATGCTCAAGACTTCCCGCATACTCTCTTCGTCATCGACAACTAAGATTTTTTCCATGGTCCTCTACCTTCATGCCATAATCGTGGTCCTAACTCTGCGTTTCGGGGCAAACAGACGGCAAATAATGCCCCCTTCCCTTCTTGACTCTCGACTCGGATCCACCCACCGTGTAAATCAACAATTCGATCAATTGCGGCCAGTCCGAGGCCTGATCCTTCCTTCTTTGTGGTAAAGAAGGGCAGAAATATCTTATCGAATAATTCTTTTTTTATACCCAATCCCGTATCCTTGAACGCCACTTCAACGATTTCCCCCCCTTGGGTCTTGGACCCGACGGTACGTACGGTGGTCCGAATCTCTAACTGCCCCCCATGAGGCATGGCTTGAAAGGCATTTCGGGCAAGGTTCCAAAACACTTGTTTGAGCTGATCACTGTCAGCTTGCACCGTTAAACTACCTTGACCAAATGTACTCTTCATGGTGAGACCTGGTCGCTGTTTTACCTCTTGTTCAATCAGAGTCAAGGTCTCCTGAAGCACGCAATTTATGTCGCACTCCTCAAGGTTGAGTGCCGGGGGTCTGGCATATTGGAGAAATTCCTTAATAATGGCGTCCAGCCGGTTGGCTTCCCGAACCGCAATATCCATCAGATGGCGATTATGGTCCTCAAGAGCCAGGTCCTTTCTCAGCATTTGCATGGCTCCAGCTAAGGCCCCTAACGGGTTTCGAATTTCATGAGCCATCCCCGCAGACATTTCTCCCAAAGTTGCCAACCATTCGCGTCGGCGCATCTCTTCTTCCAGATCCCGAATCTGCGTGAGATCCTTAAAGACACCTACGACCCCTCGTTGAACGCCACCTTCAATGAGAGGTGATAACGTCATGCCCAAAACCATTCGACTCTCATCAGCTCGAGTTCCCTCCACCTCAAACCGATTGGCAACCGGCCCTTTATCCGGCTCACGAACCATCTGAGCCTCTTCATGCCAGTTAAAAATTTCCCGCCAGGGTTTCCCAATCACTTCCTCCATGGCATACCCCGTCGCTTCCTGGGCAGCAGGATTAAAAGACGTTAACCGACCATTTTCGTCCGTGGTAAAGACACCGCTGCTAATACTGTGCACCACATTTTCATGGAAGGCCTGGAGTGAGGACAGCCCCTGTTCTTTCTCCATTAATGTTTGATCTGCCCGTCGTAATTGATCAGAGAGAGCTCCGCTCAGAAACCCGATGATCAAAAACGCCCCACCGTGAATACCAAAGGTCTGATACGTTTCAGCCAGGGACAAGCGACTCGGAGCAATCCACTGGCTCATAAGACCTGAATCAGAAAATTGAATATTGATGACCAATCCAAAAAGCAAGACTGCGCTGGCCGCCGCTGCTAACCCAATCCGCCTACCTGGGATTAAACTTGCCAACGATACGGTCACCATAAAGAGGACGGCAAACGGACTCTCAATGCCTCCAGTGACCCCGACCAATAGTGTTTCCAAAAGCAGGTCGACTCCAATTTGAACATACGCGAAGTGAATCAAAGCAGAGGGTTGGGAAATGCTACGTATGATGGCTCCATAGAGAAGTGTCAGAATATAGGTGCTTGCAATGAGTAAATAAAATGTTTGGACTTCTTGTCCTCGCGTTACATGAAAGACAATTGAAAAACCCAATAGCAGGGTCACGAATAACACCCGCAACCCCATCAACCAATAGAGTCTGGTGCGAAGATCGCCTTCTGCATCGGTTTGTGCCATGAATTGATGTGGTGTCCACACAGTAAATCCATCAAAGGGATTTGAGATGCCTGGCATTGATGTTTTCGCGTTGAGCCCAATCATGAAAGTGTAGTAATGACCTCGTACAATGACCTGAACATAGCCTTGGCCTCTGTGAAATGCTGGAAGTGACAACCGGACACGACTACGTACGGACTAGCCTACAACAGACGCCATTTCGAAGATGGGGAGATACATCGCAATGACGATGAATCCAATCACCACCCCAAGAAATACCATCATGGCTGGTTCTAACATCGAGGTCAGTGTGGCCACGGCCGCATCAACCTCTTCCTCGTAAAAATCAGCCACTTTCCCAAGCATGGCATCCAACGCACCCGTCGTTTCCCCTACCGCAATCATGTGGGTCACCATCTTTGGGAAAATATTACTCTGGGCTAAGGGCTCAGAAATGGTTTTCCCGCCGCTAATACTGACCCGTGCATCGAGGATGGCCTTTTCGATGACTTTATTCCCTGCGGTCTTGGCAGTAATGTTCAGTCCGTCAAGTACAGGAACACCGCTGGTGATGAGGGTGCCTAAAGTTCGAGTAAATTTCGCCACGGCCGCCTTGCGAATGAGATCGCCCACAACTGGCATTTTGAGTGCCAGACCATCAACCTGAAAGCGTCCTTTCACCGTAGAATAATAGGCCTTAAATGAATAGTAGGCGACTACGATCGCCGCACCGATGTACAAAAAATAGTTCTGAGTAAATTCGCTGGCATCAATGACAATTTGAGTAGGTGTGGGAAGTCCCACTTTTCCACCAGACATTTCTTTGAACATGGCAGCAAAGGTTGGGATAACAAAGATCATCAAGACAATAATCACCACACCGGCCACCACAAGAATAACGGCCGGATAGACCATGGCCGACTTAATCGTCGCTTTCAGCTTCATGGCCTTTTCAATATGCTTAGACAACCTGGCAAGAATCGTATCGAGTAACCCTCCAACCTCACCGGCATGCACCATATTGATATAGAGTTCATCAAACACTTTGGGATGGTGCCTCAGAGAATCCGCAAACGTCGCCCCGCCCTCCACATTCACTTTAATCTCCGCTAGCGCTTTCCGAAGGGATTTATTTTCGGACTGGGTCGAGAGAATATCCAAACATTGAATCAAAGGTAGTCCTGCGTTAATCATGGTTCCGAATTGTCTGGTAAAAATCACAATATCTTTATCAGTGACGCCACCACCCAATTCCATTTCCCATACACTTTTGCCCTCACTCTTTTCTTCAAGACTTGTGACCGTTACGTTTTGCTGTTTCAGGCGTTTGGTCGCTTCTTCTTTGGACTTGGCCTTTACCTGTCCCTTTTTGACAGCCCCTTGCCTTGTCTTTCCTACATACGCGAACGTAGCCATGAATTACCTCAATGTGTTCGATTCCAACAGGCTGGTAGGAAACAATTGATATGAACTCGCTTCCCTACCACCTGAAATATTGTCATTTGTGCACAAAACATCCCGTGCCATCACCATAAGGGCCTGCTCCCTGTTTCCATCACAATAAGGCTCGTAACACTGTGAAAATTCAGCCTATTTTTCAGTATTTTCGAAATTTCTAACGAAAATCGGAAAAAAGAAGGAAAGACACTGCCATAAAAAAGTCTACTGGAGGCCTCCAAATCTGTCAAATTCTGACATCTCCCATCTACGCAGAATAAAAGGGACTTTTTTGATTGGAGTAGGGAAAGATGCAGTTAGGATCGGGAAGGGGTCAGGTGAACAACCCCTCGAAATAGGTAGTGAAATCCTGAGGCAAGTGTAAAGCCAACCATGATTATTAAGAGGGGATCGAGGTGTTGCAGATCGATAGTTTGAGAGGAAAGAAGGATAATAAGGATGATATACACAAGCTGAAAGGCAGTCGTACCTTTACCCAGCCAGGTAGGAGCAATCTCAATAGGGATCTGTGCCAATTGTGCGATTAATGTTCCAGTTAACAAGATGAGGTCCCGGCTCACTACCACGATCGCTACCCAACTGGGAATCAAGTGTAGAATCGCCAAGGTAATAAACCCGGACGAGAGCAGTAGCTTATCAGCTAAAGGATCCAGGAATTCTCCTAATCTTGTTCGTTGATCCGTCACCCGTGCAATGATGCCATCAAGGCTGTCGGTCAACCCAGCCAGCACTATAACAACCAATGCATACTCATACTGCTCGTAGACAAGAAGGCCTATAAAAACGGGAATGAGGACTATTCGCAGAATGGTAAGACTATTGGGAACATTCATATAACAGTCAAGCATCCTGGTGAGTCGAAACGGGGGGAGCCCCAGGTGAGGAATGAAATAATAAAGAGGGGGAGGACTCTTGTCAACCAACGTTGATCTTCCGTGAAACCCAGATTATAATCTGCCTACATTCCAATTCGTCTGGCAACACAGGAGATATCGATTATGAGCACCCTCCCGTTATCCTTTAAAAAAGAAGGAGTGGTCGAACGCCATCAACTCGAAGGCACGGATCCTAGCGATCGGTATTTTAGCCGCTCAATCCTGGTAAGCCGAACCCAAAAAGGATATCAAGGGAAAATGATGTACGAATCCCTCACGGTGGAAGGAGACCCCTTTCCAACCATTGGAGCTGCGGTGGGTCACCTCACGAGCAAGTTACAAGGCTTAGGATTTTCAGGTCTCCGGACACGACCCAATTTTAAAGGTCGCCGCTATTTGGCTGAAAAAGAGACCTGGATTGAATATCCCGACCCCACAACATAACCTCCTCTAAACACTTATCCCATAACTTCCTTCCAAACAAGGTCATGGATTTCTCGTCGAAATCGTCGAATAGGGATATTGTTTGAACCATAGTAGACTCGGTTTGACAAGAGTACGACTTCTAACTCCGCAACCGGATCCACCCATAAAGACGTACCCGTAAAACCTAAATGTCCAAAGGACTGAGGCGAAAAAAATGTTCCTGATGAAGAAGGGTGAGAGGGCCTATCCCAGCCTAAAGCCCAGCTCGAACCTGGAACTCGCTCTTGTGGAGCAACAAATTTTTTTGTGATGTCCGACGAAAACATCGAATCGCGACCATGAAAACTGTCGAGCCAACAGCCCGAGACCGCCAGTACGGCGGCTGCCGACCCAAAAAGTCCGGCATGTCCTCCTATCCCATCAAGTTGATACGCATTGGCATCATGCACCTCTCCCTGTAATACGCGTCCTCGCCTTTCGTCATATTCCGTTGGTGCGATGTTGGGCCAATGGGAAGGACGAGCCACTTCCTCAAGACCGGTTGGGAGATAGGCCAACGGTGAGGCTTTCAGTTGATAATATAGCTGGTGGCAAAAGTCAGACAGCAACCTCCCTGTCACTCGTTCAACGACAAATCCTAAGAGAATAAATCCTAGATCGCTATAGACTGCCTCAGTACCCGGTGGAGCCAGGAGTACTTCCTGACTAATCGATTCGATAATGACCTCTCTCTTTTTCTCTCGATCCCAGCTATCTACCGATTCCCGATCCCGAGTACGAAGATACGCATCAAGGGACTTCCAGGCAGGTAGCCCAGACGAATGGGACAGTAATTGATGAATGGGAACCCGACTGATGGGACTCTGTTGACATTCAGGCAACAGCGACCCGACAACGGTATCAAGATTGAGCCGCCCTTCCTGAACCAATACAAGAATGGCACTCGTGGTGGCGAGGACTTTGGTGAGAGAAGCTAAATCATATATCGTCTCTAGGGAAACCGAAGCATCGGAGGACAGAGAACCGAGAGAACCAAATGCCCCTTGGTAGGATAACGTTCCCTTACACCGTACCAGCAAGACGGCCCCGGGGAAAACCCGTTCTTCAATCGCCCGTTGAAAGGCCCGACCAATGGGATCAATGGAAGCCATGGAGACGTAACGTTTGAAAACAATGGTTGGTTCACAATGCGAACAGAGGCTGGAGACAACTCTCTCTATTGTAGAAACCCTTGGCGGTCAACCAGAACTCTTCACGTTCGTTATAAGGTGGTATCCCGAACGATTTTTTCGGCCCGATCTGTTGTATCGGCATTGGCCGATTCCTCTTCCTCAATCTCCAAGGTCCGTTCAAAGGTCCGAAGCGTGGAGCGTAATCGTTCAATCATGACAAGACGTTGTTTCCGGAGATCAGACACTTCCCGCTGCGTTCCAACCAGCTCAGCACGCGCTTCTCGAATAATCTCTGAAGCTTTTAATTCCGCTTCTCGTACAATGAGTTCGGCATCCCTCTGACCGGCCTGCTTGAGCTCCTCTCCCATTGTCTGAGCCGATACCAAGGTATTGGATAAGGCCGTTTCCGACTTACGAAGGTCTTGTAATTGAGCCTCAGCCAAGACCACCTTATCCCGCAACTCACCATTTTCTCGATTCAAGGATTCCACGGTATCCGCGATATCCTCTAAAAACCGATCGACTTCATCTCGGGAGTATCCACGAAACAAAACTTTGAATTCCATTTTTTGAATATCCAAGGGTGTTACTTTCATAATACGCCTCTCAATCGTAGTTAATGCACTTGTCTTGCGATATCGAGTAAAGACTGAACAACAGCATATTCGAGAAAATAAATAATCACGATCACGATTAACGGAGAAAGATCTATTCCAACGCCAAGATCAAGTCGTCTTCGGATCGGGTCGAGAACTGGCTCGGTTGCTCGATATAAAAATTGGACAATAGGGTTGTACGGATCCGGATTCACCCATGAAATGAGCGCCCGAGCAACAATCACATAGAAATAAAGATTCAGGACAAGCTTGATCACAATTGCAAGTCCTTCTAGCACATTACCAGCTACAATCATAATTGTCCTAATTCTTCTGATTTTCGTGCAGCAGCCTGAACCGCCTCTCGCAGGGTAACCGGTAGCCGTCCCTGTTCAAGCTGTTGGATCCCGGATGCAGTAACCCCAGACAAGCTGGGCTGGGCCCCTTTCAATTCGTCGAAAGTTTTCCTGGATTGGGAAACCAACCGAGCGGCACCTTCCATGGTCTGTCCTGCAAGGAGATTGGCGACGGCGCGCGGCAACCCCATCTTTACCCCCCCATCTGCCAGGGCTTCCAAAGCCAGACAGGCATAGGCCGGTCCACTCCCACTTATCCCTGTGACGGCATCCATAAATTGCTCTTCCATAAACTCCACAAACCCGATCGATTCAAACAAGGCTCGACAAAGATGAATATCTTCTGAGGTGATGCCAGGACCACTGGCAAGAACCGACATGCCTTCCCGCACTAATGCAGGAGTGTTGGGCATAACCCGAACCAACCGAGCGGTTGAGGGCATTCTTGAAAGAAGTCGTGGAAGTGAGATTCCTGCAGCAATGGAAATCACCAACTTCCCTTCGCAAGAGGACTGGATCTCATCGAGAACCTGGTAAACTATTTGAGGCTTGATCGCCAAGATGATGGTATCAGCCCAACGGACTGCGTCCCGATTATTCGTTCCGCCTCGAATTCCATAACGACCTTGAAGATGGTGGAGACGATTGGAAAGAAGGTCGGTGACCCACACCCCCCCAGGCTCCAACACGTGTGAGGCTAGAAATCCATTGATCAAAGCCTCAGCCATCTGGCCACCTCCCAAAACTGCAAGTCGTAAAGGAGAGGAGGATTTAGTCATGTCGCGTCCCAAAAATTTTCGTTCCTACCCGCACCATGGTGGCCCCTTCCTGAACAGCGATGTCGTAATCTTGAGACATTCCCATAGAAAGTTCCCGCAGTTGAATTCTTTTCCAAGGGCCAGCTCCAGCCTGTTCAGCCAATTGCCGAAGCTGTGAAAAAAAAGGTCGAGCATCCTCTCGACAATCTGAATAGGGCGGGATGCTCATTAATCCTTCAATCTGAAGATGTGTCAAGGAGTCAAGGTGGGGAAGCGCCTCCAAAATACTATCAGGGGCAAATCCACCCTTTTTGGGTTCTAAACCTTGGTTTATTTCTAAGAGCACTTTCTGAGGGCTCCCGATTTCCCGAGCTCGCCGATCGATCTCATCGGCTAACTCGAGGCTATCAACAGAGTGAATCAAATCAAACCGAGATACCACAGATTTAACTTTGCGACGCTGAAGGCGTCCAATAAAATGCCACGAAATAGGAGGGAGGAAATGATTCAGAGCTGAAATCTTCGGTAATGCCTCTTGTAAACGACTTTCTCCCAATTCTCGAGCCCCCTGGTGAAGCACGGACTCAATAGAAGGAAGAGAGACTGTTTTGGTCGCCACGATCAGACGAACGGTCGTGGGATCTCGACCCACCGTCGAGGCTACACGGTCAATCACATCACGAACTTGGCGATAGCGCTCCCCGATCTTCTCTACGTCCTTGGAAATCTTCCGATCCGAGGTAGTCACCAGAATGCTGTCTCATCGCTCGTCTTTGATTCGCCTCCCTCCATTCTTTCCCGGGAGAGAGTCCATAGATTCTCATTTTACCGAAGCACCACCGTATTTACCAGACAAGAGCATTCTCCTCATGAACTAAGAATAAAGAGTGCTGACCCTAGGCATGTCCGGGAGACGCGAGCATGATCCCGCTCACCATCGTCTCCTTCACAACCCCCTCCCGTCGGTAGGAATAAAAAAGATCTGGGTGGCAATAGGTACAAGCAGCGGCCACGGAGATGTTATGGGTCGCAACTCCGGCCTGTTCAACTTGTTGGCGGATCAACCCTTTCAAATCGAGCATGGCCTTGTTACCTGTGATAGGGGCCACCACCTGTAACGACTGGTGGGATTGAGGATCAATGCGTGAGAGTACAGGGGTATCGACTTCATAACAACATGGACCAACAGAGGGACCTATGCCGACACGGATGGTACCTACATCAGCCCCAAAACGTTGCTGAAATACTTGAAGGGCATTGATCACAATACCTCCGACGGCCCCACGCCATCCGGCATGAACCGCGCCGATCAAACGCTTGTTTGGGTCAAACAGCAAGACTGGTACACAATCTGCTGTACGAACCGTCAACAGGACTCCTGGTTGATTTGTCACCAACCCGTCCCACCCATTGGAAAATGATTCTCGTTGCACGTCGGGATCATCTACCACTAACACATCTGTTCCATGCACTTGCTTAACCGAGACAAGGGCAGGGACCCTCTTTCCCCGCTTGCTCCCAGGGGAACCACGAGTCACCTTGGGGGAAAGTCCTGAAGACATCGAGGCCTGACTCTTCTGTTGACTCTTCACCCGTGAATGGCGGGTTCCGAAGAAATGCTGGACTCCTGCCTTCGGCTCACCAAAAAATGGCACCGTAATCAGCAGTCCACCAACGAGGGTTCTGAACGAGGAAGGAGCCTTCCCCGACCCACTGCCCATCTTGCTTAATCTCCTTGCTTCCTTAAAAAGGTCGGCACATCCCATTCATCTTCCATGGCCATGCTCACCCGATCCTGTCCTTCACGTTGATCACTAAACCGGCGCAAAAATGCCGGCCGGTCAAAGTCACGAGTGTCACGAGGTTCTCGTATCTCACGAGTATCTGTTGACTCACCCGTTAGCGCATGCACTGCGGCTAATACTTGCTGAGAGGCGCGCCCTACCCGGGTTGCTGAACGTTCTACTGGAGCCGGGCGAGGGGTATTCGCATCTTCCCGTTCAAATCCGGTCGCGATGACCGTCACCATTAATTCATCGCCCATATCAGCATCCAGCACCTGACCGACAATGATATTGGCCTGAGGATCGGCAGCTTCCTTAATAATCGATGCCGCCTCATCAACCTCGTGCAAGGAGAGACTTGGGCCACCAGTAATATTGAGCAATACCCCCTTCGCCCCCTCAACGCTACCATCTTCCAGTAAGGGACTTGAAATGGCCCGTTGTGCTGCTTCGATGGCCCGATTCGTGCCTTTGGCGACCCCCATCCCCATGACAGCGCGACCATTGTGCGTCATCACCGTACGCACATCCGCAAAGTCAACATTGATATGCCCAGCACGAGTAATCACATCCGCGATTCCTTTAATCGCTTGACGTAAGACATCATCAGCCACTTTAAAGGCCTCCAACAATGGAGTCGATTTATCAACGATATTGAGCAACCGTTGATTGGGAATAACTAGTAAGGTATCGACATGTTTCCGGAGTTCCCTGATGCCTTCATCGGCAGAAGTCAACCGTCGACGCCCTTCATAATCAAATGGCTTGGTCACAACTCCGACAGTGAGAGCCCCTAATTCCCTTGCGATAGCGGCCACAATAGGCGCCCCTCCTGTTCCGGTTCCACCTCCCATACCTCCCGTTACAAAAACCATGTCAGCCCCTTCTAAGGACTCCCGAATTTGATCTTTACTTTCTAGCGCAGACTCTCTGCCAACCTCGGGTTTAGCTCCAGCCCCTAACCCTCGGGTTCGCTCTGGGCCTAATTGAATTTTAAAAGCCGCCTGTGACCGCTCAAGGGCTTGAACGTCCGTATTCGCCGCGGCTAATTGTACCTGGTCTAGCCCCGCATTCACCATGGAGTCCACGGCATTACAACCCGCGCCTCCAATCCCGATTACTTTGATCCGAACTGGCATCAAATCGTCTTCTTGAAATGAAAACATGAGTCCCCCTTTCTGAGCATCCGTTGCTCAGGTCCGCGCGATTAGTGAGTCGTCTTTCGTTCCCTGCTTCTTATCTCAACTTGATTCCTGTTTTTCTTGATCCGATCACCGTGGTGGCTTTAAAAGATTTCAAACATCCACGCCCGCATCCTATCGAGTACTCGACTGAAACGCTTCCCCGTGCGCAAGCCAACAGCGGCAAGGTCATCAGCATGTCGTTGAGCGTGTAAGATCAAACCGACACCTGTTGAGTGTGTCGGATGGCTCACTTTTTCCTGTAACCCTCCTACTCCCGCCGGCACACCCCGTCGGACAGGCAAATCCAAAACCCGCTCGGCGGCCTCGGGCATTTTCTCCAAGAGTGATGTGCCTCCCGTAATCACCACACCGCCAGCCAACATACCCTCATACCCAGTCCGCACGATTTCCCGCTGGACAAGATCAAACATTTCCTCCACACGGGGCTCAATGATTTCGGCCAGCATCTTCCGTGGAACGGTCCGTCCTAATCGTTCCCCAACTCCGGGGACATCAATCATTTCATCTTCATCAACCAATTCGGACAAGGCCATGCCATGTTGAATTTTTATTTTTTCAGCTTCAGCTTGGGGTGTCCGTAATCCAAACGCAATATCCTTCGTCACATGCTGTCCCCCAATAGGGAGAACCGCCGTATGTCGAATACTACCCTCCAGGAAAATTGCGAGATCGGTTGTGCCCCCTCCTAAATCAACCATGATGACGCCCAAGTCTTTTTCTTCTGGCGTCAAGACAGACTCGCTCGATGCTAACGGTTGTAAGACGATGTCCACGACATCCAATCCCGCTCGGTTGACACTTTTGATGATATTTTGAGCGGAGGTGACAGCCCCCGTAATAATGTGAAGATTGACCTCTAAACGCGATCCATACATCCCAAGAGGCTCTTGCACGCCGTCTTGATCATCCACGACAAATTCTCGTGGAATCACATGTAAGATTCGCCGGTCCTGTGGAAACACGGCCGCGGAGCGTGCGGTTTCAATCGCCCGCTGCACATCCGCCCACGTGACTTCCTGTTTCTTAAGCGCCACCACACCACGCGCATTTTCACCCGAGATATGACTGCCAGCGATTCCGGTGTAGACGGAATTGATTTGAACCGCAGCCATCAGTTCAGCTTCCTCGACAGCCTTTTTAATGGACTCGACGGTACTTTCAATATTCACAACCACGCCTTTGCGAAGTCCGCGTGAAGGACTCGAGCCAAGCCCAATCACATTGACAGCACCTTCAGTTGTCACTTCTGCGACGATCGCACAAATTTTGGTCGTTCCAATGTCAAGACCGACGACGATATGGTCTCGTTTGCCCACGGCGTTAGGTCCCCCTTTCCCTGACAATCACTTTACTGGGATAGCGTAGATCAATCTCTCCAGACACAGGCCGTGCCACAAGCGAGTCCGCTAGAGGAAGAGCAGGTTGAACTTGTTGAAACAACCTCCATTTCTCCTCAAACGGCGACGCTCCAAAATGGATCTGCACACCATCAATCCGTGCGACAATATTCAGGAGGTTTCCGGCATACACTTCGGGTTGGCCCTGAAAGACTCCCCTGACCTTCTTTGCGACTTCAAGGCCTGCCAAGATGGCCTGACGCGCTTGCCCTTCCCCTTTAAGGAGCTGACTCGGCTTGACTCCCCGTAGATGAGGAAAAGATTGTTCCTCCGTGACGGTTGTTTCTGAGAGTATCTCCCCATCGGAATCAATCAAGAAATTTGCAGAGGCTCCTCTTAAAATGGCAATCGGCTTGCGCTCCTCAAGGTGAATGGCTAACTGGTGAAAAAGTCGGCGTTCAACCTGAGCGTGCTTGACCCACGTATGTGCCGAGATTCGTTTCTCAAGATCTTCTGGGTCAACGGAAAGTAAGGTATCCTCCGGTTGAAGTGCGAGAAGATGCAAGACTTCTCCGTAGCGAAGGTGATGGGCTCCGGTCACCGTAACCTGGCGTATGACAAACCACTGCTTCATATGTGGCCCATAGGTATGAACGACAAAAAACGTACTCCAAGCACCAAGGCTTAGAGCGCCTATTGCCACCACCACATGCAAGAAGGCTTGAAGACGACGGCCCAAAGAGCCGCCTGAGTCCCCATGAGATGTCGATCCGGCAGATTTCCGTCGACCGCGTTTAGAGATATTGGGACGAGGACCCATTGAACCTGAATTCTTACCCCGACGAAATGATGTCACGATCTCCCTATCCTTTGTCCTTTAGGATGACGTGCCGGCCATGCGGACTGTAAAATTTTTTCGGTTAACGCATCGTAATTTACACCCGCCTTCCTCGCCGCCATAGGCAAGAGGCTCGTCTCAGTCATACCCGGTATGGTATTCAGTTCCAGCACATAGGGCTCTCCCGCCTCTGTCACACGAAAATCAACTCGTGCAGCCCCACGACACCCCAAAATGGAAAAACAGGCGAGGGCAAGAGCTTCCAATCGCTTCCCCAATCGAGCGGATAGGGGTGCAGGACAAAGATACGACGTCCCACCCTTTTCATATTTAGCCTTGAAATCATAAAACCCACCTGGAATAAGAATTTCCAAAGGTGGAAAGGCACGAACGTTCGTCCCTGTTTGCAAAATGCCCACGGTAATTTCTCGACCTGGAATATAGGCTTCAGCAAGAACTTCCGTATCGTAAGCAAAGGCATGACGCAATGCCTTCTTCCATTCGGATGGCTTTCTCACAATGGAAATTCCAAAGGTCGATCCTTGAGTGGCTGGTTTCACGACAAGAGGCCATTTCATTCCTTTGAGCAGAGTCTGGGGACGTTTGGTGCGATTGCCCCCCGATTGCAACAACACACCTTCGGGTACGGGAATGCCATGATGGCTTAAGAGTACTTTGGCAGCATGTTTGTGCATGGATATGGCGTTTGCCCGAACACTCGACCCCGTATAAGGAAGATTCATGACCTCAAGGAGTCCCTGTACCGTTCCATCCTCTCCACCCGGTCCATGAAGGGCAATAAAAGCGACCTCAACCTTTTTCGCTCGTAACTGTTGTGGAAGTGTCGTCTTCACATCAATTCCCACTACGTTGTAGCCTCTTCGTACCAAGGCACCATGAACCGCCTGACCACTTTTTAAGGATATTTCACGCTCAGCTGAGGCGCCCCCCATCAGGACACCAACCCGCTGTTGTTTGACTCCTCGTTTTGCTGTCATGAACTGTAACTAACCTCACCACCTTCATGAACCATGGCCGCCCGTTTAAGGACTTCCGACAATTTTTAATTCCAATTGCAAAGTCACTCCAGTTTGCGCTTCCACAGCTTTGCCAACCTGTTTAATTAAAGCCAACACATCCTTTGCCGTCGCCTTTCCTTGGTTCACCATGAAATTGGCATGTTTCTCAGATACTTGTGCATCTCCAATGCGTGCCCCTTTCATACCCACGGCTTCAATTAATTGTCCTGCCGAGTTGGGCTCAGGATTTTTAAACACGCAACCCGCACTTGGCAGAGAAAGAGGTTGGGTGTCTTTTCGATATTTCAGATAGTTTTTGACCTCTCGATCAATAACTTCCCGCTCCCCAGGCTGTAACTGTACCCACACTCCGACGACGATTCCCGGTGGGGTTTGGGTCCGCCGATACGTAAAATGGAGAGCTTCAGCTGGGAAATCCTGTATCTCGCCTTGATCGTTGACGATCCGCACGGCCTTGACCGCATTACTCATTTCGCCAAGTCTGGTCCCGGCATTCATGACCAAACAGCCACCGACCGTCCCCGGAATGCCTGCGGCCCATTCCAAACCACTCAGAGAACGGGTGATGGCATACTTCACGAGGGACGGCATCACCACACCAGCCTCCGAATAGAGGACCCCTTTTCCCTCATCGCGAATGTCATGAAGTTTAGTTAATCCGACGACCACTCCACGTAAGCCTCCATCACGTACCAGCACATTCGTCCCACCCAAGACAAAAACGGGAATTTTCAGCCCCCGAGCTTGGATGACTAATCGACCCAAGGCTTCTGCATCTTCGGGCATGACATAGACATCAGCAGGGCCTCCAATGCGAAACGATGTGTAGGGAGCCAAAGATGCATGAAATAACACCTCCCCCCGTACCCCCTTGACCGCCGCACGAAGATCGGCAAGAGGAATTCCAGATTTTTTAACTACCCGGTGAGTCTTCTTCACGCTCACGAGACCGATCCCTTCACTCATCTCTCATCTGCCCCTGACTCACAGGAGCTGCCGATAAATGATCCAGCACCTCCAGGCCCGCTTTCCATATATCACCAGCCCCTAAGGTCAAGACAAAGTCCCCTTCTTTTAACAGTGGGAATACGCGATCTGCCAAATCTTGTTTATGCTCAACCCATGTGACGGACGGGTGTCCCGAGGCTCGAATGGCTTCGACAAGTTGTTCTCCTGAAATGCCTGGGATCGGTTGTTCGCCCGCGGGATAAATTTCCGTGACAAATAATTCATCGGCATCTTTGAATGACTGCGCAAAACCATCCAAAAGATCGCGCGTCCGGGAGTACCGATGCGGTTGAAATAACACGATCGTTCGACGGTTCCAGCCCTCTCGCACGGCAGCCAAGGTGGCTTGGATTTCTGTGGGATGATGTCCATAATCATCCACGACCAAAATCCCATTTTTTTCGCCTCGTAGATGGAAACGACGCTCCACCCCGGTAAAGGCATTGAGGCCTTTGCGGATTAAATCAATCGGCACATCCAGTTCGATGGCGATGGCAATCGCCGCAAGCGCATTACTCACATTATGGAGACCTGGTGTACCTAGCCTGAACGGTCCGAGATTTTTCTCCCGATAAAACACACGGAATTCAGACCCCCATTCCTTCAATGACACATCCATGGCCCGAAAGTCGGGAGGAGGAATACTGGGATCCTGGTGCAACCCATACGTTCGATATCGTTTTTCCACGCGAGGCAACAGGGCACGAATGCGTGGGTCATCGAGACATAGCACCGCTTGGCCATAGAAGGGGACACGATTCACAAAATTTAAAAAGGTATCTTGGAGACGATCCATATTCTGGTAAAAATCTAAATGCTCCTGATCAATATTTGTCACGGCCACAATGGACGGGGTCAGGCGCAAAAATGACCCATCACTTTCATCGGCTTCAGCCACCAAAACATCACCTCGTCCGAGACGTGCATGACTGCCTAGGGCATTAACTTTTCCCCCTATCACCAACGTTGGATCCAATCCCGCTTGTGCCAGGACAACCGCCACCATCGAGGTGGTCGTTGTTTTACCATGCGATCCCGCAATGGCAATTCCATATTTCAAACGCATAAGCTCAGCGAGCATTTCTGCCCGCGGGATTACCGGAATAAGTTTCGAACGAGCTTCAACCACTTCGGGGTTTGAAGCAGCCACAGCGGAGGAAATGACGACGACCTGAGCCTCTCCTACGTTTGAAGCTTGATGGCCGGTAAATATGGTTCCTCCCAACTCCTGGAGGCGTTTCGTAGTATCAGTCTGGGAGAGGTCTGAGCCCGTCACGCGGTACCCAAGCGTTAACAGGACTTCAGCAATCCCGCTCATGCCTGACCCACCGATCCCGACAAGATGAATGTGTTGGGTTTTTCGAAACATAACGTCAAAGCCTATGGTGGAGGAAGAATCGGGAACGAAGACCACCCTTGTTTAAATCGCTCCATTCACTTCGTTGCCAAATCTCAAACCTCTGTCACCTTGCTTCTCATCCTCCCTTCTCTCAATAACTCCTGCAAAACAATCCCTACACTCGATGAATTAAATCGAGGCATTCCTGAACAATCGTTTCACCAGCATCACGACGCCCTAGAGCCTGACTCCGTTCACTCATTGAACGAAGACGAGTGGCGTCACTGAACAATTGATGAATCTGACGGCCCAACTCCTCTCCGGTTAATTGTGCCTGGGGAATAATGACAGCCGCTCCTGCTTTCTCTAACACCTCCGCATTCCGTAACTGATGGTTATAAATGGCCTGGGGAAGTGGAATAAGTATGGCCGGTTTTCCACAAGCCGTCAGCTCAGCTAAAGTCATGGCGCCGGATCGGGCGATGACCAATGTCGCTTCACGGAGTCGACTCGGCATATCATATAAAAACGGAACCACGTCAGCTTGAATCCCTGCTTGAGTATAGGCTTCCTGCACCCGACTTCGATCGGCTTCCCCCGTTTGGTGAACCACCCGCACAGATGATTGAAGTTCCGATAAAAAAGGTAATGCCTGGATCACCGCTTCATTGATCGCATGTGCTCCTTGACTCCCGCCAAAAATGAGGAGAGTTCGATGTGACTGCTCCGAAGGTGCCAACGAGCTTGGAATCACCTGTTCCAGAAAAGATTGACGAATCGGCATGCCAACCAACCGAGTTTTGGGACCAGAAAAGGCAGCCGCGGCAGACTCAAACGCTAAATAGATACGATGGGCAAGTGGTCCGACCACTTTGTTCGCCATACCCGCATGGGCGTTTGGTTCCAAAATCACTCTCGGAATATTCAAAAGGGTAGCAGCCAGTAAAACCGGGGGAGTGGTATACCCTCCAACCCCTATCACGATATCAGTTTGATGCGCCCGCAAAACTTTCACCGACTGCCATACCCCTCGCGGAATCATACAGAGGGCCCACAAGGCTTTCAGCAACCCGATTCCCATAAAGGGCAAGGCTGCAATACAAGTGAGTGGTAACTTTTCATGTGCCAAGACTTTCTGTTCAATTCCTCGAGTCGTCCCAACAAATTGAATATGTGCCGAAGCCTGCCGTCGAAGAAACTCCCGTGCAAGAGCTACCGCAGGATACAGATGGCCTCCAGTTCCTCCAGCTGCAATGAGAATACTCACACCTTGGGGAGATTTGTTTGACATGAGGCCGGCTATCTCCCATAGAGCTTTCCGCCCTGTCGATCGCGAGAAATATTCAACAACACCCCAACGGCAAAAAGGGTTACGACGAGTGACGACCCCCCGTAGCTGACAAAAGGCAAGGTCATTCCTTTGGTTGGAAGCAATCCCGTCACCACTCCGGCATTGATCAAGGCTTGCAATCCGATGAGTAACACGATCCCATGCGCAAGATGTTGACCAAACGGGTCCTTGGCCCGTGAGGCGATACGCATGCCACGAAGGACGATGACCGCAAATAGCACCATTACGGCAGCGGTTCCGAGTAAGCCAAGTTCTTCGCCGACCAGAGCGAGGACGAAGTCGGTATGCCCCTCCGGTAGAAAACCGAGCTTTTGCTTGCTTTCTCCCAACCCCACACCTAACGGTCCCCCATGCCCAAAGGCCAGAAATGATTGGGTGATTTGAAATCCGGAGTTGAGAGGATCCGCCCAAGGATGGAGAAATGTCAGCAAACGTTCCCGCCGATAGTCTGATTGCCACACGAGGGCAAATCCAATTGGCAAGGCAGTTAACGCCAGTCCCAACAAATGCACCAAGGAAGCGCCTCCCAAAAACAACATGATACTCATCACCAGACCAATTACCACGACCGAACCAAAGTCGGGCTGCAGCAGGATGACCAAGGCAAACAGGGCGGCAATGAGCAAGAGCGGACCCATTCCGACCATAAAAGATTTGATTTGACCCTCTTTTTTGGTGAGGTAGGCGGCTAAAAACAACACGAAAAAAAGTTTCGCAAACTCGACCGGCTGGAACATCAACGGGCCAAGTTGCAACCACCGTCTCGCACCATGTTTGACGACACCCATCGAGGGTTGTAACACCATGACCAAACTTAAAGCGGCTACGGCTAGCAAGGGATAGGCAAATTTCTTCCAGTACCTGTAGTCGATTCGGGACGCGAGATGAAGCAGGAAAAACCCAATAAGGAGCCACAATACCTGTCTTTTCAGAAAAAACATCGAATCTTGATACGTTTTCTCTGCCCCCACTGCGCTGGCACTGAAGACCATGACCAAACCAAATAGCGAGAGCGCCACGACGATTCCGAAAATAATGCCGTCCATTGGGGACAATTTCCGCTTTCGTTTCTGAAACGAGGGCCAGGGAAGGGTTAAGGTTGCTGTGTCGCGTTGTGCCATTGTGTACTCGTTGATAACGTCCGTCGGTCATCCAATTCCTATGTCAAACAACTTGAATTTGGAACCGAAGCAAGCGGATAGGGATGAAGGCCTTGAACTCCATTTCCAGCCTGCCCCACTAACCTGCACGTCCTAATGCCTTCACAAGGTGTTTAAACTGTTGACCTCGATCTTGATAGTCCACAAACATGTCAAAACTCGAACAGGCGGGAGAAAAGAGCACAACATCACCTGAGTCCGCCTGCTCATTGGCAAGGTCAACGGCCGCACGTAAAGAATCCGCATGACTCATTTGATCCCAAGGCCCGATAGCGGCGGCCATCTGTGACGTTGACTCCCCAATCAAGATGAGATGCTTGACATGATCCCGAATGGGTCCCTTCAATTGTGTAAAATCACCACCCTTGTTACGCCCTCCCGCAATCAGGATAAGGGGGCGATCAAAACTCTCGATGGCTTTCCGCGTGGCATCAATGTTCGTACCTTTTGAATCGTTAATAAACCGAACCCCTCGATACTCACCGACCAATTCCATGGCATGTTCTAATCCAGAAAAGGTCCGCAAGGTATCGCGAATACTGTCGATCGAACATCCCGCTATCACGCCAATCACAGCAGCCGCCATGGCATTTTCATAGTTATGACGTCCTTGAAGACGGATCTCAGCCTTGGAACAGATCTTGACCTCTTCATCTTTCCCTTGCCCTCGAACGACGAGCATATCTTCCATCCAAAATCCTCCACCCTTCACATTGCTCCCCAACGTCGCCCCTTGCGTAAACCCGATAGGGAAGGCGGAAGCTTGAGAAACCATCTCCTTCACCCGTGCATCATCAAGATTGTAGACCGCAAAGTCTTGTGGGGTTTGGTTTGAAAAAATTCTTTTTTTAGCATCGACATACGATTCGAAAGAGGCATATCGATCTAAATGATCGGGTGATATATTTAGCATCGCAGCAATCCAAGGATGAAAACGTTCAATCGTTTCTAGTTGAAAACTTGAGACTTCCACGACCGCAATCTCAGGCAAACCAGAACTTACATTTCGAGTCTCAGACACTCCAACCAGCGAGAGAGCGGCTTCTGAAAGTGGAACCCCAAGATTCCCTCCGACAAAGGGATGCATGCCACTGCGCTTCAGCATTTGCCCGACAAGTGTGACGGTCGTACTCTTCCCGTTGGTACCAGTAATCGCGATAATCGGTATTGGGAGACAGGATGATGCCAACTCGAGCTCTCCGATGACCACCGCTCCTCGTTGTCGCGCCTGTTCTAGGAATTCGTGATGAGAAGGAACCCCTGGACTGATCACAATACAGTCTGCTCGTTCCAACATGGCCGGATATTCTGGTCCTAACCGAACATCGATACCCTTGTTCGTCAGATGAGAAAATTCTCCAAGTTCGGCAGCGGTTTTCTGATCGGTGAGGGTCACGTGAGCCCCCTGGGCATGGAGAAGATGAGCCGCAGCAATGCCACTCCGTCCGACTCCCACAACCGTCACCTGCTTGCCCAGAACGACCACGAACCCACCCTTTCACATCAGTCCCAACACATCTACTTGACGTCGGTTGCAAATACACCGAAATTCGATTGCAAACGTTTCCGGTTAGCCAACCCCTATCCATGCGCTCTTACTGAACTCCTTACAGGGAAAGACCTTGGCCCATTACCGCAATTTCAACGTACTTAAACTTAGAAGGGCCAATAAAATAGCTATAATCCAAAGTCGCACGACGACCTTTGGCTCTTCCCACCCCTTCATTTCGAAATGGTGATGGAGGGGGGCCATTAAAAATATTCGCTTGCCCCTAGATTTAAAGGACAGCACCTGAAAAATGACAGAAATGGCCTCAATGACAAACACTCCACCGACCAACAGTAATAACAGCTCATGCTTGCTAATCACGGCAACCGTTCCAAGCGCGGCTCCGAGCGGCAACGAGCCGACATCTCCCATAAAGACGGAGGCAGGGTAGGTATTGAACCAGAGGAATCCAAGACTCGCACCAAAAATGGCCGCAGTAAACACAGCCAGCTCTCCCGACCCGGAAACATAGGGTATGAGGAGATATTCCGAAATAATTCGGTTACCAGCCACATAGACCACGATGGTATAGGCTACGGAGGCAATCATGACCGGACCAACAGCTAATCCATCCAACCCATCGGTTAGATTCACTGCATTGGAACTTCCAACGATAACAAGGACCGCAAAGGGGATATATAACCATCCCAAATCTGGCGTGAAGTTTTTAAAAAATGGAACACTGAGAAACGTCGGAGAGTCCAATTGGGCAAATAAAAATATTCCAATACTCAGACCAAACACTCCCTGCAAAGACAGTTTCTGCATCGCGGAGAGTCCAGCGGACTTCCCACGAACAAACTTCAGGTAATCGTCAGCAAAGCCAATGAGGCCAAATGCAAAAGTCGCAAACACCACAACCCAAACATAGGGATTGGAAAGATCAGACCACAGGAGGGTCGAGAGCAACACGGCAAATAAAATTAACAATCCTCCCATCGTGGGGGTACCGGATTTGGACAGATGCCGTTTCGGGCCATCATCTCGAATCTGCTGACCTAAACGAATCGCTTGCAATTTTTTGATCAGCGGAGGTGCTAGCACAAACGCAATGAGAAACGCGGTAATGGCCGCATAAATAATTCGAAAACTCAAATACCGAAAGACATTGAGAAAATGAAATTCGGTGTGCCACGGATACAACCAAAGATAGAGCATACGTCCTTTTATCTGTAGCAATCGGTCATGCACCTGGACTCATGTACCCGAAGGCTTTACATGACCTGTTCTAAATAAATCTCCGTCTCATGACTCAGATTCTAAAATTTCCTCTAACCGCATTCCTCGGGATCCTTTAATTAATGCCACGTCGCCTGGCTGCACAAGCTGCACAAACATCTGCTTGGCCTCCTTGGCGTTCCCAACTGAGAAGACCCCTGAGGAAGCCATTCCCCCCGCTAGGGCACCCTCAGCTATGCGCTGTCCTAATGAGCCCACAGCCAGCAAGAGGCTAATGTTCGCTTTGGCAAGATAGATTCCAATCTCCCGATGAAAGGCATCAGTTCCAGGACCCAACTCCAACATATCGCCCAAAATCGCCACCGTACGTTTTTCCTGTCCCAGTTCAGCTAAGACATCAATCGCCGCCTTCATAGAAGCAGGATTGGCGTTATAACAATCCTGGATGATGTCAACGCCCTCACGACGAAACACTTCAGATCGCATGGCCGTCGGACGAAAAGCCCCCAACCCCTTCGCAATCATCGGTCCTGTCACTCCTAGGAGATATCCCACGGCAGCAGCAGCAAGGGCATTGGAGATATTATGAACACCATGCGTGCGTAAACGAACCAACGGGTCGCGCGATCGATCCGGAAGAATAAGACGAAAGGTCACTCCTCGGGTCCCCTCTGATGAAACATTTTCGGCACGGATTTGTGCTTTGGCCGATAACCCAAAGGACACCACACGACACCGCGCCCGTGAGGCTAACTCTTCGTAATAGGGATCATCAGCATTGAGAACTACAGCTCCTTGGCTTGGCATCCAATCCACAAGTTCTGCCTTCGCCTGGGCGGAACCCTCTAAGGATCCAAAAAACTCCAGATGATCGGGGCCGATATTAGTAATCACCCCAATTGTTGGACGGGCTATTTCACACAGACGAGTCGTTTGTTTTTGTTGATCCACTCCCATTTCAATGACTGCAGCCTGATGAGTAGAGTTCAGGCGCAGCAATGTCTTGGGGACACCAATTCGATTATTAAAATTCCCCTCGGTCTTTAACACCTCCCAGCGCTGCCCGAGCACCTGTGCCGTCATTTCCTTGTTAGTGGTCTTCCCATTACTCCCCGTGACAGCCACGACAGGAATATCAAAACGGCTACGGTGATAGGATGCGGCATCTTGAAAGGCTCGTAAGGGATCAGGGACCCCAATGATGGAGAGACGTCCTTTGAGTGCCCGCTCGTGCCCATCTGGAGAAGACAGCACCTCCTGTTCTAATGCCGGCCATTGGGTTGATTGAATCACGGCCCCACAGGCTCCCGCATCAAGGGCCTGCCTCACGAACTGATGTCCATCAAACCGTTCACCCGATAAGGCGAAATAACAATCACCATCTTGTATTTGACGAGAATCGGTACATAATCGGCGAATGGTAGGCCCCTTTGAGTCGAGGACTTGGCCCAGAAGTCGTCGTCCTCCCGTGATTTCAACCAACTCTTGCAGAGTAAACAATGTCATATCGGTCTCATCACTGATGGCCATGGAAATATTCGAATCACAGGGAATCATTACCCAAGCACTTTCTGAATGGCTGCACGCGCAATTTCTCGATCATCAAAATGATGCCGTTGCGTCCCGATAATTTGGTAATCTTCATGACCCTTCCCAGCAATAAGAACCATATCACCAGCCTTGGCTTCTCGTATGGCCGCTTCAATCGCGACGGCCCGATCAGGATACACCGAATACCCTGTCGCCCCATTGGACGTTTTTTGCCCTTCTTGAATGCCAACCTCGACTTCTTGAATAATCTTCAAAGGATCTTCCGTTCGAGGATTATCGGACGTGAGAAACACCAGATCACTTTTTTGGGCTGCCACCTTCCCCATCTTTGGTCGCTTCCCTCGATCTCGATCGCCTCCACAACCGAATACGGTCAGAATTCTCCCGACTTTCAATGTCTGAGCTGCCGTAAGAAGGCGGTCAAGCGCATCGTCGGTATGGGCATAGTCCACGACCACTGAAAAAGTTTGACCACCCTCAATACGTTCAAATCGACCAGGAACATTTGGAATGGCCCGAATGGCCTGCTGAATGTCCAGTAAGCTCAGCCCCTCATGTAACGCCACCCCAATCGCCGCGAGTAGATTATAAATATTGTATTCACCGACCAGTTGTGTCTCGATCTCAATAGAACCATGAGGCGTTACTGCGACAAAGGTCGTACCCCCAATCTGCATCCGAACCTGCTCGGCACGAAGATCGGAAGGGACTGTCAAGGAGTAGGTCCATTTAGGCGCTTGAATCATTTCACACAGCTCCACACCCCTCGGATCATCAATATTGACGATAGCCCGTTTCGTTCCGGGCTTATTCGAACCAGTCATGAGCCCCGTAAAGAGCTGAGTCTTGGCACGAAAATATTCTTCGAGCGAACCATGGAAATCCAGATGATCTTGAGTCAAGTTCGTAAACACCGCGACGTCGAACTCGCATCCTACGGTGCGATCAAGGGCCAAGGCATGGGAGGAAACTTCCATCACCGTGGCATCAGCACCGGCCGATCGCATGTGAGCGAGCAATCCTTGGCAGGCAACTGCTCCAGGTGTGGTATGGGATGCGGGGATGACTTCATCACCTATCAGATAGGCCACCGTTCCCAACAAGCCGACTTTCTTCCCGCCATATTCAAGGAGGGCTTTGCAGAGATAGGTCACGGTGGTTTTTCCATTGGTACCGGTAATACCGACCATTCGTAACTGTGAGGAGGGATTGCCATAAAAATGGCTTGCAAATAGCCCCAGAGCTCGACGCGAGTTACGTACCTGAATCACGGGAGGCACCACCGTACCTGTCGCTCCCTTCAGTTGATCGGAAAGATCCACTTGATGATCGGTATCGATCACCAAGGCAGCGGCTCCGGACTGAATGGCTCGACCCACAAATTGATGTCCATCCACTTGGGTTCCTTGTACGGCCACAAACAGGCTACCAGCTTTTACTAAACGTGAATCATCCGTCAGATCCTGTATGGGCACCTCCAAGTCGCCTTGATAGTCCGTCACCTCAATCTGCCCCCCAACGGCTTGAACCAGATGAGCCAGGGTCATGGCAGTCACTCCACCATCAAGGTGCCATGGATTCCCAAGCTCTTTTTATTGCGAGGATACGTCATTGCGCCATCATTACTGTATCGAAGGACCATCAATCGAACTTCCTGCGTAGGCAATCTCAATTGGCGTTTGAAACGTAATACCTAAATGTGGGAGAACCTGCTCGGCCACCCGACGAAAAACCGGAGCGGCAACCGTCCCTCCCCATACTTCGGTTTTGGGCTCATCTACGACAACACATATAGTCACACGAGGATCATCAATCGGGAGATATCCGACAAAGGAGGTGAGCAAATGTTCTCGAGAATAGGCTTTGGTCTCTGGATCGACCTTCTGTGCAGTGCCAGTCTTACCTGCAGCTCGATACCCTGGGACGGCCGCACGACGTCCGGTTCCCTTTGTGATCACACCTTCTAAGATAGGCGTTAGTTGGTCAACCGTTTGCGTTGAAACCACCCGTCGTACTGTTTTTGGTCCCTTACGCAAAACGATATTTCCATATTCATCACGTACCGAGGAGACAATATAGGGTTGCATCAGCAACCCGCCATTGGCGATTGCCGACGTAGCAGTGGCAAGTTGAATCGAAGTTACCGAAAGCCCCTGCCCGATGGACAGGGAAGCTAACGTACGAGGATCCCATTGGTCAAGCGCCGGAAGTAACCCTCTGGACTCACCGGGCAAATCGATCTGCGTCCGACTTCCAAAACCAAATTCTTTGAGATAACGATAATATCGCTCTCCTCCTAATGCTTGGGAAATTTTTACCGCTCCAACGTTGCTCGACCGCTCGATCACTTGAGCAAAGGTCATCCACCCAGACGGATCATGGTCATGAATAAACGTCTTCGCGACACGTATTCGCCCTTCTTCCCCATACACCAATGTACGGGGCGTCACGACCCCCTCCTCTATGGCAGCCGCCGCGAGAAAAATTTTCATGGTGGAGCCAGGATCATAGACATCGGTCAAGGCACGATTGCGCCAATGCTCTGGCCTCAATCCGCCTCGCCGATTCGGATCAAACCGAGGATTCAGGGCCATGGCAAGAATAGCTCCGGTCCGCGGTTCCATAATAATAATGGTCCCGCCTCGAGCCTTTGTCTCTGTCACAATTCGATTGAGTTCCTTCTCCGCGATATACTGAATGACCTCATCAATGGTTAGGGTCATGTCATGCCCCGCCATCGGATGCTGACCGGGGAGTTCTTCCGGAAAGACCGTACGTCCACGGTTGTCCAAGTTCAGGACTACCATATGCTTCTTCCCTCGGAGATACGGTTCATATTGATGCTCAAGCCCTTCTAATCCTTGATTATCGGTGCCCGCAAAACCCAGCACGTGGGAGAGGGCATACCCCTTGGGGTAATAGCGTCGCCCCTCAAGTACCATTCCGATTCCCTTCAACGGGAGTCGCTCCAAGCGGCGACCACGTTCAGGATCCAATTTTCTGGCCAACCAAACAAATTGCCGCTTCTGCTTGAGCTTCGATTCCAACTCTCGACGATTGACTTTCAAAATGGGAGCAATGGTTCGAGCTAGTCGCGACGGATTATTCAACTTGGTGGGCTCACCAAACACCGAAGGCACATCCACGTTCATCGCAAGAACGTGCCCATGGGCATCGTAAATCGTGCCACGGGCACCCTCGAGTTCGACAATTTTTTGATGTTGATTGCCGGCGAGGATCGATAACTCTCCAGCTTGAAGGATTTGCAGATTGAAGAGACGAAATAAAATGACAAGGAAACCCGCCATCATCGCCATAGACACGATTACTTGACGAGTGCGGGAACGGTTGGATGACACAGTTGCTACCTTTTCATGAGGTCATTTTTTGCCAGACGAACCTTCACTCCCGCGGCAAGTTGGTGGCCCGCCGAGTCAGAATCCAAGGTGACCATAACTAGTTGGCCCGGCTCCGGATGAACCATGTGCAATTTTTCTATGGCAACTCGAGCAATATATTCTGGAGAGGTCAAGGCAGATCGAGTGACCTCTAACTCATTTCTCTCTCGCTTCAATTGTTGGTATTGCTTTTCCAATTGTTGCACCTGATATCCTAACCGCACGAGATCTACCCGTTCCCACACAAACAAGAGTGAAAGACTGACAATCGCTATACCCACGAGCATGCGCATGATGGCTCTCCTCATGAAAGACGTTCAGCCACTCGAAGCTTGGCGCTACGAGCTCTCGGATTATTTTGAATTTCCTCTGGCGAAGCCATAACCGGCTTTTTTGTGACAAGCCGAAGAAGAGAATCGGGACTACTCGTTAGCGCTTTAAATGTACGCTTGACAATACGGTCTTCTAACGAGTGAAAACTTATCGCACAGATCCGGCCTTGGGGAGTCAACGCACGGATTCCCTGCTGTAAGGCTCCATCGAGACCACTCATTTCCTGATTTGTTGCAATCCGAAGGGCCTGAAATGTTCTGGTCGCAAAATGAATACGTCCATGACGATAGGGACCCGGAACTGATTGGCGAATAATAGACACCAGGTCTCCCGTTCGGTCGATTCGATTGATTCGCCTAGCCTTCACCACTCCACTGGCAATCCGACGTGCATAGCGTTCTTCACCAAATTGGTAAATGAGATCCGCCAATTCTGTCTCAGAAAGTCGATCGATGAGCTCAGCAGCTGTCTCACCAGCCGATTGATCCATACGCATATCCAGTGGACCGTCGGTGAGGAAACTAAACCCACGCTCGGGAGAATCGAGCTGAGATGAATTCACCCCAAGGTCGAATACCATTCCATGAATGGTGGGGGATCCAACTGCGGCAAGATGGGTGGTTACGTTTGTAAAATTTCCTTGCACCAGGGAAACCCTGCTTCCATACTGTTTGAGCGTGATTCGTGATCCCTCAAGCGCCTCAGGATCTCGGTCAATGCCTACCAATAATCCAGACGGAGAGGTGGCTTCTAATATCTTGTGGGCTAATCCACCGTACCCAACGGTACAGTCAACAATATTGAATCCGGGCTGACAGGCCAGGGCCGAAAGAACCTCCCTGACTAGGACCGGTTTATGGCATTCTTCCTTATTTTCCTTAATGATTCCACTATCACCCAGAGTTTCCCACTTATTGGCCGAACTATACCACTTACTTGAATTCTGTCAACTAGAATCTATTGGATTCATTTAACAAATTTACAAATTACATCCAATGCTACTACTATATATTGGCGTTCAGAGAGGTTAGGCACAATTTATAGAAATAGCGAGAACTTTCTCCAAAAATATCTAAGAAAAAAAATTTCAACCAAGCCTTGGAAATCCACCCACCAATAACAGGTTATCTAAAATAACCTTATTTTTTCAATAAGATAGAAATATTGAGTAGCCATAGGTGGCTAAATAAGAGAATTGGAGGCAGGAAGGCCCGCCCTAAAGAATTTGATGGGCAAAAAAATTGGAAGAATTAGAAAGAAAACTAGGGATACAGGGTATAAAGCATTCGGGGAAATGGGATGGTCTCTCGAACATGTTCAATTCCACAGATCCAGGCCACCACTCGCTCAATCCCCATCCCAAATCCTCCATGGGGCACCGACCCAAAACGCCGCAAATCGAGATACCAACGAAAAGACTCTTCGGGAAGATTGTGATCCAGAATACGTTGTCGTAAGGCCTCATGATCATGCATACGCTGACCACCGCCAATGATCTCCCCATATCCTTCTGGAGCCAAGACATCGACACACAAGGCAAGATCGTTTCGTTGGGGGTCTGGTTCCATATAAAAAGCTTTAATCGCAGAAGGATACCGATGTACGATTACCGGTCGGTCGAAGGAATTTGCTAGCACCGTTTCGTCCTCCGCACCAAAGTCATCTCCAAACTGCACCGAACGTCCCTTTTCCTTCAGAAGCGCCACCGCCTCTTCATAAGTCACTCGAGGAAACGGAATTTGGATTTGCTCCAGTTTCGATATATCTCGCTCCAGCACTGCCAACTCTTTCTGGCGTACCGCCAAAACCCGCTCCACAACGTGGGCTACCAACGACTCAGCCAGATCCATTATTTCTGTTAGGGTGGCGAAGGCCATCTCCGGCTCAACCATCCAAAACTCCATGAGATGTCGACGAGTTTTGGATTTTTCAGCCCGAAAGGTCGGGCCGAAGCAATAGACTTTTCCCAAAGCCGCCGCGGTGGCCTCACTGTACAACTGCCCGCTCTGTGTGAGATAGGCCTTCTCTTCAAAATAGGTTGTCTCAAACAACGTGGTCGTGCCTTCGCACGCATTCGGGGTAAAGATCGGAGAGTCGGCAAGGATAAAGTCACGGTCATCAAAAAAATTACGACAGGCCCGAATGATTTCATGTCGTATACGTAATATGGCTTGTTGCCGACTCGAGCGAAGCCAGAGATGTCGATGCTCCATAAGAAATCCAACCCCATGCTCTTTGGGTTGAATGGGAAAGGGTTCGGCTCGATGGATGAGTTCAAGGGCAGACACGTCCAACTCACATCCTCCCTGTGCGCGCGCATCCGCTTTCACTTTCCCTTTCATGATGAGAGACGATTCTTGTGTTAAGGAGTCACACAAGGCAAATTGTTCCTCCCCCACGGTGGCTTTACTAACCACCCCTTGAACATCTCCAGTCCCATCACGAACGACCAGAAATTGAAGTTTGCCTTTCCCCCGCCTCGTTCGAACCCACCCCTTAATGGTGACCTCTTGTCCGATATATTGAGAAAGATGTTCGATTGTTACAGATTCCATCATGATGTCTCACAAGAAGGGGAAAATGGCCAAAAAATTCACTCAAGCACCCATGGAATAGTCAGAATTACACTAGCCGATCCAGCTTTCTGATTCAAGAACAAGCATTTGTACAAATGCGAAGATTCTTTGACTTTTTTGGAATCCGCAAGGACAATTAACCTATCCACGTTAGGAATCTATGTAATGTGTCATATAAGCCTCGTACGATCATTGCAACTCATATTTCTGATCCTGTTCCTCACCTTTGTGTCCACAAACCTACCGGCTGCCCCTCCGATTTTTTGGTGTCCCGATAAACCAGCAGACCAGCAATATTCTGGCACCCAAGAAGCGGGCTGTGTCCCTCTCGTCACAAAGAAAGATCCCCAAAAGGAACAATCCAGAACAAAGAATGAATCGCAACGTACAGTCAATCTCAATAATCTGCAAAATGAAGTCTCAAGGTTTCTTCAACAATATAATACCTATGTAGCCTGCTGTTCTACCGACCCTTCAACGTTACGTGAGGTAACTGACCTGGAAACACATGCCAACGACCTTCTTGAAGCCATTCAAACCGGGATGTCCGGCGAAAACATGAAAATTCGCGGCATGACCTTTCATCAAGTACTCGGACCCGTCACCAAAGCCAAGTACAATCTGCAAGCCATGAAGAAACGTTTGACAGTCCTCGGCGACTCAATGGACCGAATGCCTTCACTCGGATATTTTGAAGCAGGGGTGGAGAAACAACGGATCGCCGAAGAGCAAGATGCAATCAGGAGAGCCTACGGCCCCTTGGACCTTCAAGGTTCAGGAAATACAGGAACAGGGATCCAGAATACCACCATCCCTACACAGGTTGGCGCCGGTGGCAAGAATGGTTCTGGAAACAGCTCTCTCCCCACCAGAACAGGTGATAACTTTGGCTCAGCTGACTCTGAGAATGGATTTGCACGAACCGGAGCGGATATCGGTAAGGGGTCCTCTAGCGGAACGGACATCGGCCAAACACCTTCAACCGGATTCGGAATTGGCAGTACCAGCGACAACATCAAAGCCGGACCCAGTATCGGAAACTGATTCTAGGAAAACTTCGACCACATTCATGGCCTAAACAGAGACTTACCTCTACTTCAAAGGTTTTTTAAAAAGACTCCCGTCCCCTTTGATTTGATATTTCGTCCATTACTTTATTTCAGATCCCTCAATATCAACCACCACTTCCGAATGTCCACCTTTTTGGATTATATAGGACATTCCTTTCCCTTGAGGACATCTCACCATTAAATATTGCACGTGGCAACGCCATTCTAAGGTTACGCCGTCAGTATGAATATCTCGCAATAGGGTTGGATACTCATGATGTAATCGCAATTGTCCTCTTCTCGTTTCTCCAGGTTCAATTTTGATTATCTCAACCTTATAATGGACCATGTTTATAAGATGATGCAGAGCCGTTCGATCCTTATCATTTTTCTCAATTTTCATTTCTAAATTTGTATCGAGCCTTCTCCAAGGCAGACTAAATAAATCAACCTCATAAGGGGTTTCCCGCGTATTCGTAATGAAAAAATCCAATACATATACATCTATCGGAACATGATTGAGGTAAATTTCCATAGTAAGAGGGGTTTGGATCTCTTCTGATTCCGCAAGAGCATGGTAGGGAGAGAATGCCAACAATCCCAGCACTACAATAAAATGAAGGCGCATCTTACCACTCCACCCAAAGGTGGAAACAGTATTTGACAATATGGCAATGCATTGTCCTTTGAAAGAAAACCCGCTCATCCAACCACCACGTCCATATCAAGAAACCCAGCCAATTCATCACTACTTGCATTACCAGCCTGCTGGTCTTGCACGACCGAATGAAAGTCAGGTCCATCTTGAAGAGACAAGTGTGCCAAGTCATACCGTTTGGTTCGCGCTTTCACCCAAGGAGCAGCAAGTCCAACCGTACACAGCATCAATAGCGTATTCTCCATATACAAGCGAAAGAGACTGATATCGTCAACGGTCGATCGAAAACTTGCCCCGACAAATTTTGTATTGGCCCAATACCATCGGCGACGTTCAGCCCAATATTTCACCCAATATTGAAAGGCAAAGAGTTGGTACGCCAGGATCATGATCAGGAGCAAGACAAATCCCATGGCACCTTGTATGAATCCAAAGGCTACTAGAGTCGTGACAAATACTCCGAGTCCAAGGTTAATGAGGAACGCATCACGGTACCGATACCAGAGCATTCGATTTTCACGGGCCGTAAACCGAAAAACAATATTTCCCCAATAGCTATGCTGTACGAAAAAAATTCTGACTTGCCGATGAAGCTCCGGATAGTAAAATCCAAATGTAAGTCCTGTGAGTAGATAGCCTCGAAGGGTAATCCATAACAATGGAAGGTATCGGCCTCTAAAGGAAAACCGAATTCCACACAAAGACGTTCGGCTCAGGCGATATCGCATCGATCCAATCTGTGCAAGCGGTATCAACAATCCCATTCCAAGATAGAATATTACCTCGAATACAAGATCTTGCCACGCCCCTGACAAAAAGATAAATGGTGCATCTAGTGCGAAAAACCAAAAACAGAATAATAGGCCAGCCTTAATCCATCCATATTGTAGCTCTTTCCCGTTTCCATGGTAACAGAAGGCATTTCCTTCAATGAACGAATGAGCCCATATATAGCGACGGATTCGTACCTTCCCCCAGAAGGTATAGATACCTAGGGTTGCCAACGAGAGAAAAAAGTTCCTGACAAAAATACTGAAGAGCTCCCCTCCGGTCCCATTGAAATGAAAAGACCGGTCTAAGGGCTGAATACTACACTGAGGTTGGGAGCCAGCTTCTAAATTTGTCGATGTATCTGACACAGGCAATACCCATTTTTTATGTATGGGAAAGCTTCTTCATTCTATCCCTAAATAATAAGAGTACCACCTCCTTTAAATATTGCATTTTCCTTGTAAAATTAGTTCAGTTTTAAACGGCGTAACTCCACATCGGGTGCCACAACCTTCCATCTTCGAAGGAGGAGTTCACTGACAAGAGTTATTTCATTCCAGGACAGAATAGTGGAGTCTGAAAAGAGTGAAGAGCCTAAAGGAAAAAGCGTGGAGAAAGATTAGCGGGGCTTGGGAGATTTCTTAACCGATTCTTTAATGGCTGGCAGGGCAGTCCAATGGTCACCGCCATCGTTGGTCCGATAGAGCCCGCTCCCGTTGGTTCCGGCATACCACGTGTTTGGATCGATTGAACTCTGAACAAGGGAACGCATATTGGTCGATTCAAATCCATCGTTTTTCACTTCCCACGTAGCTCCCCCGTCGGCACTCTTATGAATTCCTTTACGACTTGCGACATAGATTACATTTTGATTGGCATGATCCAATACTAACGCAATAAGCATATGATCCGGCAAGGATTCGGCAATGTGCGACCAGGTGGTTCCCCCATCGGTTGTTTTAAAGAGTCCTTGGAGTGTGGCGGCATAGACGGTTTGAGGCTGCCAAGGATCAATTCGGATCATTGTGACGTCAAGGGATCGTGAAGATTGGATCGTGTCCGCAGCAATCAGGCCGTTGTTTCTTTTACTCCAATTCTTTCCTCGATCCTCTGACTTATAAATTCCACCACTCGTTCCAGCATAGAGAATCGATGGATCCTTGGGATTCATCGCAATGGTAATCACCATCAAGACCTCTTTCATCCCGTCCATTCGTTTTCGCCAGATATCTCCCGCATCTTGGGTCTCGAAGACCCCCATGGTGGTCGCCACAAAAATTTTTTCGTGATCAAAAGGATCAAAGACAAACTGATTCACCACCGAAGAAATGGTCACATCATCCAAGCCAGTACGTCGTGAAGCCCACCGTTGTCCGCCATCAAAACTTTTAAACACCGCATCCCCCTTGGTCCCGGCATAAATGGTGGCCGGATAAATGGGATCGATCCCAAGGGAAATGACGCGGGAGTGGGTCATACCTTTGGAGATATTCTCCCACGTCTTCCCTTCATCACGAGACTTAAAAATATAATCATTCGTCGCGACATAGATGATATGCGGTTTGGTTGGATGAAGGGTAATGACGACGACAGCATCACTTCGGCCACAGGCAGAATGAAAGAGGGCCAACAGCAGGCACAGAAGGAATCGGGCCAGACAGGCTTTCTTTAACACCACAAGGGTCACAACAACCTGCAAGCGCGGAGGACAGGATAGTACCAAAGAGAACGACTCTCCCAATAAGAAAGGCTAGCGGTAATTAATGAATTGGAGGTCAACATCAAAGTCTTGTTGCTTTAAAAAGGAAATGGCCGATTGGAGTTCATCCTTGCTTTTACTTTGCACTCGAACCTGCTCACCTTGAATTTGTGCCTGCACCTTGAGCTTCGCATCGCGAAGTCGTTTCGAAATCTCTTTCGCCTTTTCACTCGATAAACCATTCTGTATCTTAATCGATTGCCGAACGGTCCCGGCCATGGCTTCTTCGATTTTTTGAAAATCGAGGGCTTTGAGCGAAACACCGCGCTTCGCACACTTGGTCTTGAGTATATCCATCACGGCATTGAGTTTATACTCATCATCTGAGATCACCACGAGTTCCTGTTCTTTTTCTTTGAGTGTCAGTTCGCTTTTGGAATGTTTAAAATCATACCGTTGTCGAATCTCTTTTACGGTTTGGTCGATGGCATTTTTCAATTCTTGCATATCGACTTGCGACACCACATCAAATGAACTTTGATCAGCCACGTTCTCCCCCCTTCTCTCCAACAACTACTACGTCTAGCCCTGAGCCATTGTTAGCAGCAGCGCCCTCCAGGTAAATTGATGCCTCCATCTCCTCCTCCTGCCGTATCTCCTGCCGGTTCTAAGCCTAAAATTTCAGTACTCGTATAGGGCCGTCTTTGAACCAGATAGCCATACCATTGCCGTACGCTATCAACCAAGACAATGATGGCCAAGATTGCGACAATTGCCACGAGTAGCGCATCTAAATAGAGCGTAAACGCTTTACCAGCTTCAGTGACCTGGCCTGCCTTGTTTAAAAACAAGAAGAAGAGTTCATAGGCACCCGTCAAAGTAATAATTCCGACAAACAGCATAGGAGGAATAGTCACCCAGATATACCGGGCCTTCCCCATTTTGATCAAGACCGTTGTGCCAATGCATAAGGCCAAGGTGCCTAACAGTTGATTGGCCGCCCCAAACATCGGCCATATCGTCGCCACGGTTCCAGTGGCGATCAGGTACCCCCAGGCAATCACGACGAACGCACTCGTACCAATCACCCCAGGCCACCAATTAATCTGGCGCAGGGGGGCATACACGTTTCCTCCCATTTCCTGGACTAAATACCGAGCGACTCGGGTTCCCGCGTCAATCGTCGTAAGAATAAAGAGGGCCTCGAAAAGAAGAGCAAATTGATACCAGTAGGCCATGAGGCTCGCCATCCCTGGCAGCCCCGCGAAAATAGACGCCATCCCGACCGCAAGGGATACGGCTCCACCTGGTCGACCGGCTAATTCCGTCTCAACCATGCGAGAGAGTTCCTGAATGCGTTCGACGGGAAATCCCATGGCGGCAATGGCCTCGAAGGAAAGGTGGGTATTAATGGCAAGATAGTCTCCTGGAATTAACACCGACGCCGCAATCAACGCGATGACTCCCACAAAACTTTCCATCAACATGGCCCCATACCCAACGATCGCTTGAGATTCCTTGCCCAGCATTTTGGGAGTTGTCCCAGATGAAACGAGCGAGTGGAAGCCTGAGATCGCTCCGCACGCAATGGTAATAAATAAAAAGGGGAATAGCGCACCAGGAATAATAGGTCCGCCGCCATCAATAAATTGTGTCACTCTCGGCATTTCCACTGTAGGTGCCAAAACAATGACTCCCACGGCGAGTAACAGCACCACACCAACTTTCATAAAGGTCGAAAGGTAATCCCTCGGAACCAGCAACATCCAAACGGGTAGCACAGAAGCCAGAAATCCGTATCCGCCAAGTAACCAAACAAGCGCAAGCCGATCATAATGAAACCAGGAGGCATAGTCCGAGAGGGCCACTTCCCTCCCCACGATCACGGCCAACAATAGTAGCCCCACCCCAATCACCGTCACTTCACCAACCCGACCCGGTCTCAATCGCTGAAGATAGAAGCCCATGAGAAAAGCAATCGGGATAGTCATGCCGATGGTAAAAGTTCCCCAGGCATTGTGATAGAGCGCATTGACGACGGCCATGCCCAATCCTGCTAGCGCAACAATGACAATAAATAGGACGGCATAAGCCGTCGCCGTCCCAGTGATCGATCCAATTTCGTCATGTGCAATTTGAGGAAGGGAACGACCATTTCGACGCATCGACGCCACAAGAATGATAAAGTCCTGCACGGCCCCAGCCAAAACCGCCCCAATGACAATCCAAAGAAATCCGGGTAAAAAACCGAACTGAACTGCTAACACGGGACCGAGTAAGGGCCCAGCCCCGGCTATTGCCGCAAAATGATGGCCGAAGAGGACATATTTATTAGCAGGATAGTAATTCGTACCGTCATTCAGGCGGTGGGCGGGCGTCACATGATCATCGTTGAGACCGGCCACTTTTGTCGCAAGAAACCTTCCGTAAAAACGATAGGCTAATACGTAAAAGCACGAGGCGGCCACAACCAACCAGAGGGCATTGACCTTTTCCCCCGGATTGAAGACTCCGGTCACAAACCCAAAGGCCACCGCACAGAGCAGAGCCATTCCCGCCCAAAAAATGTTCATCCCCATCGTCATCATCAATTATCCTAACAAGGCCTTTAAGGCTTGTAAATAAAGGCTTTTCGGTCGAGTTCAAAACTGTATGATATTCTTCTACCTATGGATTGCCCCATATGCCAGTCCTCCTTACATCTTCATCAAGAGGAAGAGCTCCACCTCCATAGCTGTCCTGAGGGTCATGGGAATTGGTTTGATGGCAATGAAATCTCCCAGTACATAAAACGGACCTCCCGGGAGAAAAAATTTAATACTAAATCAGAAGAAACGTTTACCCCTCTTCCTGGAAATCCCGTCAAGGCTTGTCCTCAATGCAGCACTATGACCTTAGAAGGAGGACACGTGTACGGAAAAGATGTTCGACATTGCTTTACCTGCCGTGGAGTCTTTATTGGGCATCCTCTCCCAACTTTTCAGGAATCACTCAATCCAACGTCCACTCAAATTGTTGGACTGACTCTCGAACAAATCTTCCATGTGGTTGCGTTATAAATCTCTCATTTTTTTACTTCACTCCACCAGGGTTGGCTCTCTCCTCTTCTTTGTTACGCGCAGCAGATGTACCCCCTAGGCCCATCAGGCAGAGTAACCCAATTCCTATCCAGACGAGCTCACGGACTCTCCTCAACAAGGCAAAGGAAATTCCAGCGACGTCACCATACCCAAAGGCCAATAGCAACGCCAGGTTGCCTCCTTCTTGCGCGCCTAAACTCCCAGGGATAAAAAAGGTACTGCCTTTGATAAAGACCGAAAGGGCTCCGATGGAAATGGCTGTCAAGGCATCAATCGGTTCTCCAAGCATGGCAATGATGACATAGACCTCGAACGCTTCAGCCAACCATCCAAGAAAAAAGATACCGGTCGCAACCATAAACCCACGTTGATTCTGTGTGTAAAAATCTCGAATCGTTTGATCCAACTCACGGAGTTTTTCTTCACGCTGCTCTAAAAAGGCAATTCGTACCTTTAACGCTCGCAACCCATTCAGGATACTGATGAATAATCCTCGGCGCTGCAGAAGAAAAAATCCAACTGTTCCGAACAGAAGCAAGCCTAGGCTCAGTCCTGTCGCCATGAGAAGTTGAGTCGTCGACGTTGTACCTTGAAGTAAAAAAACGGCAAGCACAATTCCCACAAGGATGAACAGCACCTGCGCAATCGTCATGATCGTCTTAGCTGTCACGACAGATGCCAACCCATCAACAAGTGGAATTCCCTGAGGTCTAATCAAATAGGCTTTCAGCGGCTCGCCACCGACATACGCGGCCGGCGTTGTCATATTCACCACTTCCCCTGCGGTCCGCACAGCCCACACTCGGCTAAAAGAAATTTTTTTCGCATAGGTGCCAAGCGTCAAGTGCCAACCCCATGCCTCCAAGGCATACATGAGGACAGACGGCAGCAATATAAGGACGAGGGCCATCGGCCCAACCCCACTGATGGCATCCCAAATGCGTCCTAGGCCAATATGCCAGATGAGCCCTACAAAGGTGAGGAGTCCGAGAAAAAGGAGAGAGATTCTAAGCACGAGGCAGCGACGATGACTTGGTTGCCCAAGCCATCACGACCCAAAAGATATTTGAGCCAATGGCGGTCATCCACAGAAATCCTTCAAGCCATCCAACAAGCGCCAGCAATAGAATGACCACCGAGAAATCACGACTGGCCATATTCTTGACGAGAAAATTAAACATGCCGGGAGCTTTTCGTTCACGCCGGCCCATTCGGCGACGAATTTTCTGCGCTTTCGTCACCATGACCAGAGACAGCCCATTTCCAATGATCGCAGCAGTCCCTAATCCTAAGGGCAACCATGACTCAGCACCCTGATGGAAATACAGCCCCAAGGCCATTCCAGCAAATATTGCCATGTGCACGACATTATCGCCAATCATATCGAGTTTGGCGCCAAACTCCGACTCGGCAAAAGTCATACGAGCCACTTCCCCATCACAACAATCCACCACAGCCGCAAGTTGAAAGATCAAAGCTCCAATAACTCCACCGGTATAATTGCCTAGGGCAAAACAGCCCGCTGCCACAAACCCGATTCCCATGGAAAGAAGGGTAATGGCATTCGGAGTAAGATTCCATTTCAGAAACAGCTTCGTGAACGGTTTGGACACAGGGCGATTAAAGTAGGTATCAATGAACCCTTCATACTCCCCAGGATGAGCGTCGAGTAATGTTTGTTCTGCAGGTTGAATGGCCGAGGGGTCTAACACATCCTGATACCAGGACCGCGAGGGATATGAGAGTGTCATGGCCTTTACATGGCCTTCCGAAACCGCCTGTTCGACAATGGTTCTGAGGGGGGCTGACTTCCTGATGTTCTCGATCATGCCGGCCGTCCGAAGCAGGTTGCCGGGTATCACCATAATATCAGCCACAATCCCTTGCGTGGCTCCCCCTCCATCTTGAAAACTTGCCACCCATTCATGAAGCGCAATGGCTCGATCACCTCGAATTTTGACACAAGGATTCGACAGCGCACCATTCGTCATCGATTCATCCTGTTGGCACACCACAAGGCCTAAATCACCATTGCGGGCCTGATCACGAAGTCGCTCCACCAACCCCCGCGAAAAAATCGCACGTCCCCCCACGAGCAGACAACCGCCACGAATATCCATGCCAAGTGCTTCCCACGTTCGCACATCTTCCGGTGGAAATTCGCGAATGGGACGCCACCGAAGCGCCATAGTCACTCGTGGGTCGGTTTTTACCATTTCACGTAATATGGGCTCTTCTTTCCCCGTCAGGATAACCGCTTCTTTGATACCGGCTCGTTGCAAGGTCAGCACCGCTCGCAAAAAGAGCGTCATCCCTCCTACCCGTGTGAGCGGCCCGGAATCTCCACTTCGATGACGGGAGCGACCATCAAAGAGACCGGCTGAGGTTATCAACACGGCTTGGTCAACGGTCTGAGGTTCAATGAGTTTTCGAATCACACCTTCTCTCATAGCCATGGGACAATTACCACCATTGTGTCTCGGGGATTTCAATACCTTGACAAATAACCAGCAGGGACCTGCTCGCGACGTTTGAATCCCTTACATGGACAACTGAGGTAATATCTCTTGTTCTGCCTTGATGATATCTTCGGGAAAATCAATTTCCGTCCAGGGCAAGCCTCCAATTTTCTCATATCCAACTCGGACCTGCTCAAAAAATTCCACTAAGGCATCTTCATATTCCATATTCCATTGTTCCCGATCGACATACGCCTTCACACTCTCGATCAAGGGGGTGATTCCAGTACGACTGACTTTCAAAAACCCTACCCCTTCTCCCAAATAATCGTAATCCTGCGGAACTCGTTTAGACAAGGCGATGACACGCTCATTCTTGACCACGGCCATACATTCTTCCGTATCTTGTTTCACCGATTCATCCAAACAGAGGGCGGAGGAATGGGACGAATAGACGAGTCGCTTCAAAATGTCTCGATGAAACAAGACATCTGCATCCATGACCAGCATATCATCGCTCATCGAATGTCGGGCTTCCCAGAGCGAGGAAATACTGCCTCGATGAAACTGTTTATTGACGACAAATGAGATTTCCATTTCCGGCATTGAGTCTTGTAGGGCCTCTCGAATCATTTCTTGCTTATACCCTACGACCACTACGACGTTCCGGATACCCACCGATTTGAGGGCCTCCATGTATCGGCTGAGTAAGGTTTGCGATCCTATTCGAATAAGACATTTGGGACGATGTTGAGTCACTTCCCATAACCGTTTTCCAGCTCCGGCAGCTAAAATAATGGCTTTCATGTCCGAGCGGAAACCTGGTCCATGACCTCCTGAAAGGCTGCGAGAAAGCCTTGGAGATCCTTGTCCGTCAGGGCACCGATATTTGCAATTCGAAACATACTTGCCTCTAACTGTCCTTGCCCTGCATAAATTACATAGCCTCGTTGTTTTAATTGATCGTGCAAGGTGGAATAACTCACGCCCGCGGGAAGATGGAAGGCCGTAATGCTGTTCGATTGATAGGCTTCGGGCACCAATGATTGGATTCCCAATTGTGCAAGACTGGAACGAATCATAGTTGCAGCCTGTTGATACCGCTGAATCCGATTCTCTACCCCCTCTTCCAGGAGTTCAGTGAGGGCTTCATCGAATGCATAATAGAGCTGCACCGCTGGTGTATACGGCACAGCCGGTTTCCCATTTTCACCCAAATAATATGGTAAATGGAGGTAAGCCGATCGCTTGGGATAAACTTTCATTTTTTCAAAAAATCCCTTACGGATTAAGACAAATGACACCCCAGGAAACCCTTGAATACATTTCCCTGAAGTCCCAGCGACCATGTAGATAAACGATCCGGCAACATCGATGGTCTCTCCGCCCAACCCGCTGACTGAATCAAGAAGAAACACGCGATTTTGACTATCGACCGCCTCGGCAATTTCGGCAACTGGATTCAACATACCAGTCGTGGTCTCATGATGCACCATGGCGACAACCCCTACTTCGGGATGTTGTTGTAAGGCTCGTCGGATTTGGTCCGGATCAGGGCGTTTCAGCCAATCCATTTTAATTTCTGGATTCCAATTTTATGTGCCGCGACCATGGCAGTCATCCGTTCTCCGTAGACCCCATTGTTGAGGACAAGGATTCTTTTCCCATGAGGGATGGAGGAGAATAAGGCTGCTTCAACTGCAGCCGTTCCAGAACCAGTCACCACGGCGACGACATAATCAGACTCAGCCCCTGGCACGAAGGCTCGTAGCAGTTTTTCTTGGATGCCTTCTAGTAATTCATAAAACTCAGATTCCCGATGACAAATATCGGGGCGGAGCAATGCTTGTCGAACACGCTCGGAAACATTTACAGGACCTGGATTGAGGAGAATCATGGTACGGGTTTCATTTCATGGTAAAGGGTTATGATTATGTGTGGAGTTCCACCCCGCTCAATGTTGAGGGATGCATCCAGTTTCATGCCTCTATGTTTGTATCGCAGACTTAAATCGCTGTGTAATGTCTTGAGGATCAATCATGACTCGATCGGCATCTTCGGCAAACTCATTCACCTTAATAAGCAGCAAGCTAGGGCCTTCTTTGTTCAACATATCTGTAAACTCATAGACAATATCTTCACGCTCCCGAACCCGCTCCACGTTGACGTACCCGGCCGCCTTGGCCACTTGATCAAGTCTCACCGTCCTAGACAGGGTCGGTTGGTTACCGGTACTCCCATATACTTCATTGTCAAATACCACATGAACGAAATTCGAGGGTTTCAGAGCACCAACGGTTGCAAGCGTTCCCATCCCCATCAACACATTGCCATCCCCATCAAACACGATGACTTTTTTATCTGGTTTGGCCAACGCCACCCCGAGCCCGATGGCTGGGGCTACCCCCATTGATCCAATCATGTAAAAATGCGTAGGGCGATCGGCTATTTTATGCGCCTCACGAGAAGGAAACCCATTACAGATAATGACAGGCTGATCCGTCAACAGTTCTAAAATAGCGCCCATCGCTTGCGCACGACTTTGAATGGTTCCCTGTTCTGGCATCATCATGGTTGAATTCCTTTAATCACACCTTTTTTAATGAACAAGGCCACCGGGATCCGTTGTTTCATAAAGGTCTCCGCCGTCCAACGCAAATCCTCCACCGCGGTCTCCACGGAGAGTGTTCGATGGGGAATTTTTACCGTATCCAACAACTGTGGCATTGTTTGCCCCATGACCAGATGTTCCGGGGCATCTTTCCCTCCAAACCCTCGCCAGGACACCAATAAAATACAGGGCTGTTGATAAATAAGGTTAAGAGAAATTAAGGTATTGAGAGAAGTACCAAGTCCCGAGTTCTGCATAATGACCGCAGGAACTTTTCCAGCCATATAGGCACCTGCCGCCATAGCTACGGCTTCATCCTCTCGTACAGAGGGAGTAAAGAGCCGCCGTTCCATGAGTACGGCATAAATCCCAGCTAATAAGGAATCTGGGACCCCTGTAAAAAAATCTACTCCGATATCTTGTAAACTTTGGACAAAACTATCGCTTTCTATCATAACCAACTTCGTCTTCTTATGTTAGCCAAACAAAAGGCCTTCGGGCGCACCTGAGGGCCAGTTAACCGGCCGCATTATAACGAAGGGAGACCCCATTCTCAAGAAGGCCCTTCCGTTGTCTTGCCCTATTCATTCTGTTAAATTGAGTGCTTCTGACTCTTTATTTGGGAAAACTATTCCACCGTGTCACCATGATACGAGCACGTCACTCACGACCAGCACCCCGGGCTTTTCTCATAGCTATTGTTGCGTTTATCGTTCCCTTTCTTGCTTCCCAAGCGATGGCCGTGACCATGACTGATGACCCCGATGGGTTTCGGGGAATCCAATGGGGCGCAAACCTCTCAACTATCGATGGGCTAGAACTACAAAATACCTGGCAACATCTCAAGGAATATACCTTCACTTCAACTCCTCCACACCTGGGATCCGCTCCAGTTGACCTTGTGAAACTGACAACCATAGAAGATAAATTTGCCCGAGTCCATATACGTTACCAAGGGGAGCGTACTCATAAACGTATCCTTTCTTATCTTCAGTCAACGTTTGGAACGATTGAACGAATTCCTGGCTCCATGGTGCGAGGCCTCAATCAGCAGTTTTCTTGGCGGGGTCCCCATACCGAAATTAATTTGACCTACCAAGGGATGGGACAACGCGGATTTATCTATATTGAAAGCCGTGAGTTGGCCCCGCGTTTTACAGATTTGCTGCCTGATGGCGCATATTAATTATAAGACGAATCATTAAATTTTGTTGACTTCTCTCTAGTCCTTCCGCATCATGCTGAACTATGCATAACGCGACGAAACTTCGCACACTCCTCCAACGCTCCGGAATCATTAAAGCCGTTGGGGCTCATGACGCCCTCAGCGCCAAAATTATTGAGGACGCAGGCTTTGATGCGGTCTGGGCCAGCGGCTTTGGGATCTCTGCTTCTCTCAAATGTATTCCTGATGCCAGTTTCATCACTTCCACCGAGCAATTGGAAGTTGAGCGCCACATGGCTGAAGTCATCTCGATCCCGATCATTGCTGACTGTGATACCGGTTATGGCAACGCGCTTAATGTCATGCGCACCGTCCAAGACCGGGAACGGGCCGGGGTGGCGGCTATTTGCATGGAAGATAATGTCTTTCCCAAGCGCTGTAGTTTTTACGCTGGAGTGCGAAGGGAGTTGATTTCCATTGAAGAACATTGTGGAAAAATTAAAGCAGCGAAATCAGCTCAAACTATTCCTGACTTTGTCATCATTGCCAGAACAGAAGCTCTGATTGCCGGATGGGGCCAAGAAGAAGCCTTAAAAAGGGCAGAAGCTTATGCCGATGCAGGTGCCGATGCAGTACTCATCCACTCAAAATCCAAAACCTTTGCTGAATTGAAGGCCGTCGCGGACGCCTTTTCAGGTAAGGTCCCGCTGGTTGTGGTCCCGACTATTTTTGACGGAACCACCGCAGATGAGCTGGAGCAAGGTGGATTTAAGATCGTCATTTATGCCAACCAAATGGTCCGTGCCAGCATTCACGCGATGCAGGACTCCCTCCGTACCATCAAGCAAGATACCAGACCAGGATCGGTTAATGACCGTATCGTCGCACTCGATGAAGTCTATCGACTCGTCGGGGTTCCACAGATGAAGCAGGATGAGAAGGAATTCCTGCAAGTAGGAGGTCAAGAGATTACCACTATCATTGCCGCGGCCGGCTTTGAGAAGCAACTCCTCCCCCTCATTGAAGAAAAACCGAAGTGTTTACTCGACATCAAAGGGAAAACGATTCTGGAGCGTCAGGTCAACGCCCTCAATGACTGCAACATTAAAAATATTGCCCTGGTGCGTGGCTATAAAAAAGAAGCGATCACCCTTCCCAATATTCGCTATTATGATAACGACCAATATGAGCAGACGGGAGATCTTTATTCCATTTTCTGTGCCGAATCTGAAATGAAAGGCCGAACGATCATTCTCTATGGTGATGTTATCTTCGATGTAGCCATACTCGAAAAACTGCTGAAAAGTCCTGCAGACATAACCCTCGTGGTCGATGTGGCGTGGTCCGATCAACAGCATCATCCCAGCCCCATGAAAACAGATCTCGTCACGTTACAATCTCCACCAGGCAAACAACCTAGCACACGGTTTCTCCCTCCTGAGGACCAGAACCGTATCATGAAAATCGGCCAAGAGCTTCCCCTCGAACAAGCCCATGGGGAATTCATTGGGCTCGCCATGTTTTCAGAAGCTGGAATTGAAACCTTCAAAACCCAATACCATGCAGCCTCCAAACAATATGCCAAAAAAGGCTTCCATGAAGCAGGTGCCTTCCAAAAAGCTTCCTTTACCGATATCATTCAGGAACTCATCGATCAGGGAGAACCGGTCCATTGCACCTCAACCTATAAAGGGTGGATGGAAGTCGATTCATTCGAAGAATATCAAAAAGCCTGGGCTACCTTACGCAAGTGAGCTAAAAACTCCTTCCCTTCTTCCTCGCGTTCCTCTCCTGTCAATCATGTTGGATGAGCCAAATCTGTGATTGAATCCTCACCAGAAATCTAGAAGAAAGGCGGAAGGCTAACCGACAGCAGGGAATAACATCTTTAATTGCATCGCCAGGCCTAAGTCACCGGTAATCCTGAGACGTCCAGCCATAAAGACCGATTGCCCATTGAGTTGTCCATTCAAGACTCCGAGACAATCATCACTGGTCATTGAGAGCGTAACTTGCGGATCAGGATGCGTGCCTTCAATGACCTGGCAGGCCCCCTGGTCAATAGAGAGGTAATAGTCCCCTCCTTGCGGTCCGCTTAATTCAAATTGGTAAATGGCCGAGAGACCTTCCGCTGCTTCCTGGTCAAGCTTGGCGGGAAGTTTTTGAAAGATTTCGTGTATGGATCGTAGAGACATGGACCGGCAGTGTAACGAAACTTTTTCTGGCTTTCAATGTTGATTGTAGATTGAGGTGAGGCCAGGCCATCTCCCAAGTGCCTCAAAGCATGACGATCTTTCTTCCCAATTGACAATCCAGGAAGAAGTCGGACAGAATGATTGTAATGAAGTCCGAGATGTCTTCCACCAAGCCTGCTCAAGATGGGAATCTGGCTGAAATTCCAGATCGTACCTGCACCTGGTGTAAGATTACCATGGAAAAGCGATTGGTGGGCGGCGGGCAATTTATTCACTACACCTGTCCGAAATGCATCTTCCAACATACCAGCAAATCCAATCCCGCTTAAACAACTCCTTCCTTGGTGCTATCTAATACTTCCCGAACTTTCTCGACGAGAGTGAGTTGGCGATAGGGTTTCTTTAAAAACCCAATACCTTTTAATCGTTGATTCAAGATCATATCATCAGTATAACCTGCCATATATACCGTTTTAACACCAGGTTGATATAAGCTTAATCGTTGAGTCAATTCGCGTCCATTCATATCAGACATAATCGCGTTACACACTAATATATGAATGGTCCCTGAAAACTCTTGCGCCACTAAGAGGGCCTCAACGGCAGTTCTGGCCTCCAGAACGTAATAATCATGACGCTGCAACACAGCCAATCCTACTTTGCGTGAGACTTCCTCTCCTTCAACAAATAATACCGTTTCTCTTCCATGGAGTCTGGACGCTCGGGAGTCTCGATTGGCTAGTGCACGACTGGTCGGCATGCTTGAAGGGAACAGCACTCGACAGGAAGTGCCTTTTCCTGTTTGGCTCTGTACGTCAATCGTTCCTCCACAATGTTTGACAATTCCATAAACTGTGGCCAATCCGGTCCCCAAACTATGCTCTTTGGTTGAGAAAAATGGCTCGAACAGTCTCGCCTCAATTTCCGCACTCATCCCAATACCAGTATCACTCACCGTTAACAAACAATAGCCATGAGGAGCCCCCCGTAGGGCCTCACGGCCTTTGAACTCCCCGGCTTCTTTTTCGGTAATGCGTCTGGTTTCAATAATCAATTGCCCCCCATGAGGCATGGCATCCCGAGCATTCACCACGAGGTTCATAATGACAAGCTCAAATTGGCCACGATCGGCTTCAATGCACTGTACGGCAGGATCAAAGAGAATACGAAGTTGAATTGAAGGTGGAAGTAATCCTCGCAAGAGACGTTGTAGTTCTTCAATGGTCACGTTCAGGGGAATCGTTTCAACCTGAATCGACCCAGGCTGACAAAACTGTTGAAGTTGTCCTGTTAAGACCGCTCCCCGATCACCAGCCTTGAGGATATGTTGGACGTGAATCCTGGCCGGATCATGAGGCGCCATGGCTTTTAATAAAAGACCAGCCTGGCCTCCAATGACGCGTAGGAGATGATTAAAGTCTCGAGCAACAATCCCTGACAAACGCCCCACCGCTTCCATCTTGTGGGACTGCTGGAGTCGTAATTGGAGCCCATCCCGCTCCCACTGACTGGCATGTAAGGCTTGCTCCGTTTCTCCTAAATGAGATCGGAGTTGGGCAATGCGTTGTTCCAACTCTTCTCGATGTTGAAGTAACTGAGCCTCTTCCCAACGTAATCCCTGGAGGCGTTCCGTTAAACCAATCTTTTCGATCCGCTCCCGTGATAAAGTTTCGAGCAAGACGCCATAAAATACCGCCATGACCACCAGGACTGGCAGACTGAACAAATACCCTAAGGATAGTGTCCCTGTAACTAACACTCCATGGTAAAGGACCACTCCATATCCTACGCATAACAGCAAGGAAAAACTTAGTACATGTTTAAGTGACTGAACAGAAGCTGCAATCAACAAGAGAAGAAAAAATGAAACATAAACATGTGTGCTGGCATTTCCGGATAGATAAATAATGGTAGTCGTTACAATCGTGTCAGAAACCAAGAAGACTCCTGGAAACCAAACCGTGTGAAAAATGGAGGTGGGAACGGCCAAAAGAGACAAGACAATCAACCACAGCCCCAAGGCTAGCCACTGCCCCGTGGCCATCGAGATGACCAGGTGTTCACTTAAGAGGACCTCATAGGATAGAACAAGGCTCACCAACCCTTGGAGAAAGAGAAATCGGGGTTTTGGTGAGGAGAGCCAGGACACGATTCGCGACTCGCTTACCGATTGTTCTGGTTGTTCGAGTGGCAGGGCCGCTTGCATGCCAACCTCCTGAATACTCTGAGATACCTGTCTTCGGGTAAAAGAGGAGCAAAACTTATACCGACATTTTAAGTCCTAATATGATGGCTTTTTGGAAAGGAGATGGGTGGAAAGGGTTCATAAACGAACCAGAAGCATTTCGACATGGCAACAAAAAAGAACAAGAGGCAGACATCCAGCCGGAAATCCAATTCTAAGCAGGTGAACTCCATCATGAAACTAATAGGCGATCACCTCCCACGTTTGCGTCTGAGGTCTTGTCTCTTTGTTGACGAAAAAATCGACTCGACCCACCACACGGCCATCATGCGTTTCCACCGTAACCCGCCACTCTCCTGGGTCCACCCGTTTTTTGACCGAATAGGCCCGATACCCACCAGCCCGCCCTCCATGAATAGGAATTGGAATTCGGTCGACCGTCGCATAGTCTGAAGACCTACCTGGTTCAGATGACCGATACTGCCAATGGTGAAAAATGGTTGTCTGAAGATCAATGGGCGCAAAAACAGCTGTGAAACAATAAACCTGCTCCTCATCTCCAAACTGATCATCCGAACGTTTCCAGAATTGGTACCATGTTCCTGGAGCATAATTAAGCTGGTACCGGCCGTTTTCTTTCGTGATGTGATGATACATCCCGCCATATTTGAGAGAGAGTGGAACAGGAGGAATCCAGTTCAAATAATAAAAACCCACAAGGATCGAAATGAGAAAGACCGCTGGGACACTGGTCAATATTTTCTCTTTTCTAGGAATTTCCGGATGGCGTTTATAGATAAGCTCCACCACCCATAATGTCACCGCCAAACTGAGAAAAGCCCCAAGCAAGAAAATAAACGCATTCATATACCGGACAAGAACGGGGAGAAAAAATGTAAAAAAACTAAAACACACAACGGTATATAAACTGACAAGCAGCTTCATACTGGAGAGCCGGTTCCGGAGAAACTCATTCGTAACTAACAAGCCGACCAGAAGCCCAAAAAAGATCGCCGTCGTCCCGAAGGAAGAACTTTTAAAGTAAAAAATAGCATAAGCGCTAAAGAGTCCACCTAATAAGAATTGAATCGCCATCGGCACATAGGGCTCAGCATGGTGATGTATTGTCTGAAGGACCCCAGAAATACCGGTCGGCTTATTCTCTGACAGGGTGGTCATGGCTTGACGGCCTTTTAGCACAATAAGCCAACCCAATAACCCCAAGTACAACAAAAGCAGAAGATTGTCTGAGAGACGATCAATTCGGGAGAGGGTCAGGGTGTCATAGGTCACACCCGACAGAAAAAACACAGCAGGCATAAAAGGATGGGAGAGGATGCCTTTGACCCAATCGGTAACCCCAACGGGATTAAGGGAAGGCTGATAGGGGGGCGTAGCGGAATTCATGGCCGATAACCTGATTTAACCATGGTGCCATTTCTGTTTGAGGGATTGGAATCCGATTCAGGCGAATTTCCAGCCTGAACCCCTCCTCGGTTCCCATTACTCCAATAATAGCAGATGCCTCATGGCCATCAGGCTTGAGTTCGGTCGTTTGAAATTCGCAAAGCGTGGCATATAGTCGTCCCGATGGCTCAATAGCACGCCGGACTTCAGGCAACTCATCCAAAGGACAATGGATTGAACACCGGTACGCGGAATGAGCTTCAGGCTGCACTTCACATAAGTCTTGAAGAGCTTTTTCAGAAAATCCCGTAAAATAGGCACGAACCAGGCTCGGGCGACCTCCACAACTTGAGATCAGACGTGTCGCCGGAACCAGAAATTCATAGGGATCAGAGGTATTAAACTCGAATTGACATGGGCCGAAATCATCAGGCCAGGAACAAAAAAACGGCACCTTCGGTTCAAGAGACGTGAGGAAAACCGCCTTGTTCTTCAAGGAGGTTTCAACAGGAAGCTCAAGAAGATTAATGGCTTCAAAAAACACCTGTCGCCGCTCTTCCAGCCATTGGGTTCTCCTACCCTCATCTGCTCCTTCCCCTGGTGCGATAACCTCGCTCGTTTCCAGTCGAAGTCGCACAAATCCATGAGAATGCCGAAACCCTAGCCAGACCATAGCCCGATCATGAAAGTGGGTAAGTAACGGGGGGAGACACCAGGGGTGACTAATGGAACAATAGGTCCCAAGATTCTGAAACCGTTGATAAACCGTATGGTAGTTCCCTGCCAGGAGGAAAAAATCACCCTGCCAGCGATCTTGAATCCTGACGAGGGTGACATCTTCAGACGGCCATGGGTCTAATTTATCAAGATCATCGATGGCCTCGACGATCCATTCCTCGATGTAGCAAATGAGATCCTTATTTGGACCGGCAGGTGAGAGGCCCAGCAGAGCCAACCGCTCACCAAGGGCCAGGACCTCGGAGAATGAGAGGGTCTCGGTTGTTTCCCATCGCTGTTCACGCATCGGTCTTTCAAATTAGAAGCGATAGGCGATCACACCAGGTCATCGGAAGGTTCGACCGGAAAAGGGAAACCCTGTTATCCCAACCGAACCTTTTTGTCTTCAAAAGTCATATCCTGAAGGAGCTTGCGAATACTCTGTTGGAGCATGCGATTTGCCAGGTCTTCCAAATCCTCATCTTTATAAGAGACCACGGTATCTTCACGGGTATCGTCAAGGGTCATTCCTGTCGAACTCTTATCCGAGGTATTTTCTGCAACAAGAGCCAATTTTAAAACGGTCGTCATGATTGTCGATCCAAAACGACTCTTCGCCCGCACGGAAAAATCTAGTACTTGTCCAGACAGAATGACATCAATATCACTATCGACTTTTGTCACCCCGGGAGTCCCGACGCCTACCGTCACCCCTTCTTGGCGGAGATAGTCAGCTATTATTCTGGCAATGGTCGCACCCGCGTCTCCACCCTGAACATTATAATAGGTTTTTCCACCTCCCAAATGAGTACGAATCCCCAGCTGTTTCGTATTGGGACGCGTATCCTCTAACACCTTCACAAATACTTTGGTGGTCTGGGTCTCCTTAACTTGGGACAAGGAGCCAGGTGCCGATGGCAACGCTCGTAGGTCAAGATTCAACATCTCGCCACTCCCAGTACAGCCCCAAACCATGACGCCGATCAATATCATTCCTATCGTTTTCACAAAGGTCCTCACCTGACAACTCACTGGCGCCTCCTTGTTGAAAGACAGGTCTCGCTTGTTCGGCCTCAGTGTAGCGAACTTCGATTCTGGATACAAACCCAATTTGCGGGGAAAACCTATTTCCCCTATCCTAAGGAGACACACCGGCCGCATAGGATGGAAACCGTTTTTTTAGGTTGTTGGGAGGGGGATCGCTCTCAGGACCTGAGAATTATCTTGATTGTATAAAAGTCTCCCCTCACAGAAGCGCCATCCTTCAACAACCAGCCAAACAGGCTTATGAGGTAATGATGGGGAGAAGTGACCGAAACGTTTCAATTCCAATTTGGGCGAGACGACCCTTTTGAAATAGCTCAGAATGGTACGAAACAAATCGTGCGATTTTAAAGGCGTTGCGTCCAGATAAAACAGCCGCAACCTGGGACTTTGATTCATGGGTAATGGGAAGAGACAACCCTTCACCCGCCTTCCACTCCCAGAGGGACGGGCTAAGACTTAGGGAAAGGTTTTTTCCGGCAATAGTATGAAATCGGTCAAAAATATTCTTCTTATACTGTGGAACATGTTTTCCCTCAAGGATAAGGGCAAAGACAAAATGGTGCCCCCACCAGAACAAAGATCGATAGGTAAATTTTTCACTCCCTGAAAAATGTTTTGGGAAGTCAACATATTGGTAAGGGAATTCCTCCAAATGTTCGCCTTTTACAAATTGACACTTCTCGACCTGAAATCCTTGAGGCGTCAGAAGTGTCGTGTGCGCTATCTCTTCCTGAATCCCCTCAAACACCTCCTCCAAGAGATGTCGAATTTTTGGAGCAATCCTAGCCTTCGCTCGAAAAAATTCTTTGTCTGAAATGAGTGCAAGTTCTTCTGTGGTCACCACTGCGGGCTTGTCCATCATGCTGTCTTGTAGAAATAATGTATGAAATTGGAACCTGTATTATGGCTGCGGCAGGCTACCGCTGTTGCGTTTCAAACTCCAAGACATCCAAGTCATACTTCGTCCGGCATTCGACACATCGAAATCCAACAAGGTGTTCAAGGACATCCATCTCACACATTCGTAACGCCTTTGCGTGGGTGGCGAGACAGGAGGCTAGTCGGTCTTCAGGATTTGGAATTTCTCTTGAGGAGGAAGACTGGTCTGTTGGATTGGCCTCCATACATTGCAAATGATTCAAGGTGAGGCCATGTAACAGATTACAGGAGGTGCATTTAATTAACAGCTGGTGAGGACTATGTAATTTTCGCACGTCTAAACAGAGGGGATGCGAGGCAAAACATTGTTGCATGAACGCCCCACTCTTTATTTTTTGGGCCATACGACTCTTTCACCCCTCTCACGACCCGAACAAGATGGGTATTTTCTCAAACAAACCGTTGGGCTTAGGATCCCAGAGAGGCTAACCCCATCAAACATAGAAAGCCGATAGCATAAGGGATGAGGCAGGAGTACACCAAGGCTTTTACAGCCTGGTTGGAAGTTCCATCCGGGTACAGTTTCCGTTGTTCCTTAAAGACAAATTCATAAGAAAAGACAATAGCCGTGATGCTCAACATCAGCGTTCGACTGGTTCGTGGCCAGGTATACAACCCACTCAAGAGAAAATCGGCGGTAAAAAACCCTATGCTGACCAAAAGAATTGGTGCTAATCCATACCGAACAATCACAGCAAACCAAATATGCCAGGTTGGCGCTGTGCTTTCCTTCGATGACGGAACGGCAAGGTTCATGAGGAAGCCCCAGAAGAGGGGGTCGTTGCTGGAACCGGGGACGATGGGGAATCATTGGAACCCGTTGGACGAGACGAGGTCGAAGAAGACCGTTGTTCCCCACAGGCAAGGCAAATACGTGGCCGTCGTTTCAAAAACTTTAATTTACCGCTGACCAAACAGCTATAGTGAACGAAGGTGTCACATAGGGAACAACGAGACCACCCTCCACGTAGAAACGTGATATTTCGATACATTCCTTTGTGGCACACGGAGCATGTTCTAGGCTCTAGCCCGAGTAACATGGGATCCCAGTCACCACCTAACTTTCGGATACTCATCGCTTTTGAGTATAGCGAATGGATATGTCGACAGGCAAGCACCTGCAGGGCAATATCACTCCAACCTGATTGGGAACCAGATGGGACCTGTCTCTTTCAATTCATAAACTCCTGAGGATCTCCCTCTTTTTAGGGGCGACGATTGACAGATGAAGAGGGCATTTGCTACCCTCCGCCTCACCTCACACATTGGTCAACCCTGCGTAAACGTGAACAAGTCGTGTTCCCAACCGAAGAATGGCTCCGCGACTCGTAAATCTCTCGGGAATCGCCTGTCATGGCATTCAAAAAATACTTAGAAAAACAACGACAAGAAATAGATAGATTTCTTGAGTCGGTTATTCCTCCCGATACCCAACCTCCTGAAAAGCTGCATGAAGCGATCCGATACAGCTTATTTGCTGGGGGAAAGCGCGTACGGCCAATACTCACCGTGGCCACGGCTGAAGCCTTTGGAGCGCCACCCTCTTCCATTTGGGCTATTGCTTCTACTTTGGAACTCATCCATACCTATTCTCTAATCCATGACGATCTTCCTTCTATGGATAATGACGATTTCCGTAGAGGCCGACCAACCAATCACAAGGTTTTTGGTGAAGCCATGGCCATTTTGGCTGGTGATGCGTTACTCACCTTAGCCTTTGAAATCTGTAGCCGACCCGATTGCGTGAAAGATCTTTCTCCAAAACAACAGGTCCAACTTATTCAAGAACTGGCTGTAGGGTCAGGCAATCTCGGTATGGTGGGTGGTCAGGTTTTTGATATTCAAGCTGAAGGGCAAAACATAGACTTGCCGACCCTACAAAATATCCATAAACATAAGACAGGCATGCTGATTCGATCAGCTGTCAGAATGGGTGGGATTGTGGCACAAGCCACCCCTGAACAATTTGAAGCCCTCACAGGATATGCTGAAGAAATTGGTCTCGCCTTTCAAGTGGCCGACGACGTACTCAATGTCACGGGGACGCGGGAGGAATTAGGAAAGAACCCGAATACAGACGCTGAACGAGGCAAGAAAACCTACCCAACGTTTTTAGGAATAGAAGGGGCCTCGACCTTTGCAACAGAATGCGTTCAACGGGCCATTGACCATTTACAATTATTCGATCAGAAAGCTGATCCTTTGCGGGACTTAGCTCATTATATTACCGATCGTAAAAACTAATCTCATTCTTCGGGCAAGCCCTTCTCTTTGTCATATTCTTTTGACATCACGCGTGGCCGGCTGAATAATACGCATACCGAGTCCTGAAATCTCGAGACTCTTTATGAAAAGTCAAACAACCTGGGAGCAAGGCCCGAATGTGAGATCACAGGTGAGACCTCCAGGAAAGGGGACCTTCTTCATGAGGCCAATTCATAGATTTCGCTTTTACCCTCTCTTCCATCACCCACCCATGTTTTTCAATTACTGCTAAACCTGTGGACCTCCCTCTCCTCTTTTTCAATACGATCGTCCTTCGCCCCTATGTCTTTATCTTTCTTTTGGCATTCTTGTTTACCGCTCATCGCCTCCTGGGCTGGAAACGGACCGCTTGGTTCCTAGGCATCACCTGGGCGACGGCGTTCATCTGCGAATTTTCTTCCACCCGCACTGGATTTCCGTTTGGCTGGTATTACTACACCGGATCAACTATTGGGCAAGAGCTTTTCATTGCGGATATCCCTTTTATGGATTCCCTCTCTTTCACCTTTCTCCTATTTGCAAGTTATGGCTTCGCTCTCTTGTTTCTGCTACCAGCTCAACTCAAATCTTCTGCCAACCTCTCACTCCTCCAATTCGACGTACAGGCTCGCACCTCATGGCCGGTGATCCTGCTGACTTCTCTGCTGTTTGCCTTTATCGATATCGTGATTGACCCTGTAGCGCTACGAGGAAGTCGATGGTTTTTGGGACAAATTTATGGTTATACCGAAGAAGGCGTCTACTTTGGCGTCCCTATTTCAAACTTTTTAGGGTGGGCCTTCGTTGGAATTGTATCAATGACAGCTTATTCCTTTCTAGACCGTACACATTCAAAAACAGAGTCTCTTCCGAACCTTCCAGATATTTCGATCGACTCCCCCCAGACGACCTATAATATTCTTCTGGCCTGTGGTTTATACTATGGAGTTCTCTTGTTTAACCTGGCCGTCACCTTTTGGATTGGTGAATGGCTCCTTGGAACCGTAGGAATTATGATATATGTGCCTCTCACCCTACTGGCCCTCTTCCGAATTGGAGGCTGGCTCTCTCCAAACCGATGATCACCAATACCCCTTCTTCTTTTTCGGAAGCTGGCCGGAGATGGAATTTGCCTTTTCCAGACTGTATACTAGTTTTAGTGAGCCCCCGTCCTGTTCTTAATAGAAAGGTCCTCTACATCATTCATTAATCAAGGGAGTACGCATTCTTTATGTCTCTCCTTTCCAAACTCATGAACCCATTAAAATATTGGTTCTGGCTGACATTGTTAGCAATCTTCCTCCCCCTCGCAGGGCTAGCATGGTTTGGGTATGAGTCCTATTCAAGCGGTTTCAGTGCCAAGGGGACACCAAGCGCCCTTGAAGTATGGTTGGCCCGACAAGTGCGCAGTTTTTCTATACCCAACTCTATCAAACATAGATCGAACCCCGTTCCCCCATCTCCGGGAATCCTAGCGGAAGGGCTAGCACACTTTGCGGATCACTGTGCCATTTGCCATGCTAATAATGGGAGTGGAAAAACCGCGATTGGGGAAAATGTCTATCCTCCCGCACCAGATCTTCGGATGGAGGCCACCCAATCAATGTCTGATGGCGAACTCTTCTTCGCCATTCACTATGGCATCCGCTTTACGGCAATGCCGGCCTGGGGGAAAGGGAAGCCGGAAGAAGACCTAGAGAGTTGGAACCTGGTACACTTCATTCGACACTTGCCTCACCTTACCCCTGAAGAGCTGGCCACCATGAAAACGCTCAATCCAGTTAGTCCTCATAAGCTGGCAGAGGAGAAAGAGTTTGAAAACTTTCTGCTTGGGGAAGAAGAGAGCAGAGGATCGTCTTCTCATGCCCACTAACCCGAGAAAGGAAGAGTTGTCTTTCACCTTCTTTATGTTGTAAGGAGCCTCGTATGGCAAAACGGACCTTCAGTATTCTTTTACTTATTCACACCTTGCTTTTGGGTGGGTTCTCTGCGGTAGCCTGGAGCCATGGTGGCGCCACCCACGTCCTAGGAACCGTGACGGAGGTAACCCAAGAACAGATTATCGTCCAAACGAAAAAAAAGAAGATCGTGACGGTCACGCTCACCCCGACAACCCAATACAAACCTGTCGGGAAGAATACGACGGGAGCGACACCTCATGTTGGTGACCGTGTCGTAATTGAAGCCACAAAAAAATCCGGAAACTTGTCAGCCATGGTCATTCGATTTTCATCTGTTACCGCTGCTCCGGAAAAGTAACGGAACCGCATCAGGTAGGTCTTTGATCTTCACTTTATCCCTGTGAGCGTTTAGGATTTTATATGAATGGGCTGCTGATTCGGTTTGGCATTACGGCCATTGCAGTGTTTCTTGCTTCGTCAATCGTACCGGGCATAGAAATCCAAACCTTTTCTTCAGGAGTCGCGGCCGTGCTCGTCCTCTCAATTTTGAACGCACTGCTCCGGCCAATTCTCTATTTCTTTTCCCTCCCCTTCATTGTCCTGACCCTGGGACTATTTATGGTGATCGTCAATGCCCTTCTGTTACAACTCGTGGACTTCTTGGTTAAAGGATTCACGGTCCAGGGGTTTTGGGCTTCTGTATTCGGAGCACTCCTCATTAGTTTCGTCAGCATGATATTAAATGCATGGGTCTCCGATACCGGACACATTGAAGTCATTCATCATCGACCATCCTCCTCTCCAAAAATAATCAACCCCGAGTAATTGACACTCCAAGCTTGAACCGAGCCTCAACCCTTAAAACCATTGTTGAGTCGATAAATTATTGTATTCAGAGACATGCATTGCTACAATGCCTTTACTGATTATTCAGTCTTTTGATCTATGGCCACCTCATCTCAACATTCTCGAGCATCAAAGCCCCCATCTTTTCAGGATAAGCAAAACACCCTGCAACGAACGTTAACCGCCTCCTTGAACGATTTAAGCGTCGACAACGCTGTCGTAGCCGTGTACGAACAAGAAGGTGGGCCCCTTATCCTGAAGTTATCAAAAGGGTTTACGACTCGGGAAACCCAAGCCATTCTCAGAAGCCTTGCGACTGAAGACCAATTTGAAGAACATCTCCAGACTCAGGGAAGCGATCCGGAAAAAATCCTCCGCCTTCGCCTGATTATTCCCGGGGCCAAATCCCTATTGGCTATCCCTCTCCGTTATCAACAACACCTTTACGGGGTCCTCGTTATTGGGCGAAAAGAGGGGGCCGCTTTTACCAAAAAAGAAAAGACCCTCTTGGAGGGTGCTTGTACCGAAATCTCCAGCGCCCTGGAGCAGGCTTCTCTCTTTGATACGGGATTTTTACTTGGCGTCCCATCCGTCAGATCAGATCCTCGACAATCCGAACAAACCAAATCCGTTCCGACCAAACCGGTTTCTCTTGCCACAGAAGAAATGCAAAAAGCCCTGAAGCCGCTTTTTCAGGAAACCCATGACCTTCTCCCCTTTCACCTTGCTTGGGTTACCTTCTATGACCCGGTAGCTGGAGCACTTGAAATTCTTGGCATACAGGGCGAGCAACCTTCTGATCCCAAAAAGTCCTTGAAGGCAGGACAACGGTTACAACTTGATGAATCTGCATCTGGATGGGTGATTCGACATAGAAAACCTCGAATTGATCACGACCTGGCCTCAACACAAGGAAGGTTTTTTGATCACAAACCTTTATTTAAAAATCGAGTGCTTTCTTGCATGGTCATCCCATTTTTTATGCAAGGGCAACTGGGTGGGACCCTAACACTGGCCTCAAAGAGTGAGGGAACCTATACACTCACCGATGCCAGGTCCCTGGAACCCATACTTATGAAGCTCGCGGAGCTCACCCAACTCGCAAGCCTCACCCCAACCCAGCCCACCCGGAAAGGGTCAACTAAATCGACAACGCCTTCTGATCAAGTACAAGGCCCTGCTGAGCCAGTGATTCGGAAACAAGAACGTCAGGCTGCTCTCACGGAATTTAGCACCTTTTTGGCAACTGAAGTTCGTGAGCCTCTAGCTTCCATCCGTGCACAAATTGCCGACGTAACCGGGGAAGGAATTTTAGATTTTGATCCCCAAATTCGCATCGAGAGCGCCATGCGGGATCTTATTCGGGTTGAATCCATCCTGAATGAAATTCTTGACTTTGCCAAACCCCTCGAATTGAAAAAACGACTTGGTCGAATCACAGATATTATTGAAAATGTGCTCACCTTAATTTCTACCGACCTTGAAAGCACCAGAATCACGGTAACGAAGGAATATCCCGCGCACCTTAACCAGGTCCGATGTGATGACGGGAAAATGCAGTCCGTCTTTTTGAGTATTATCAAAAACGCAATGGAGGCAATGACCCCGGGCGGACACCTTACAATCCAACTGGCTCAACATAAAGTTGGACGCTCGCAAGAAATTGAAATATCAATAAAAAATGACGGCGCCCCCATTCCCTCTGATCTGGTCGATAAAGTGTTCGAACCCTATTTTACGACCAAACGCAGCGGAACCGGGCTAGGACTTGCGTCGGTTAAAAAAATTGTTGAAGAGCATCAAGGGAAAATTACGATAGACAGTGATGTCGAGCAGGGAACGACCGTGACGATTCGCCTCCCAGCATCAAGCCGACCCGCTCCTCAGCGGTTCCGTGCCAGAGGACGCCGTCCTCGACGTACACGGTAACTTTCCTTAATTTAAGGGGATTTTGGCCTGGAATCATGGGAGCACTCGCCTGATGTAGTAGGAATAAGGCATTTGGCCATGGCTATGGGAATCCCCTCCCTCATGCGAACTTTTTCTTGACAGGAGTTTGCCAAGCTGGCTAAGATGCCGACACTTTTGAGCTATTGTACGAATACTTTCATGTCTTAAAAGACCTATTTTAACCTTTATCCAAAAGGAGTGACCGTTATGAAAATGTTTACCGGCACTACCATCGCACTTGTAGGCGGGTTCTTCTTAGCTGCATCAGTCTCTGCAAATCCCGGACTGCTTCCAAAACACCCTGGCTATCCGGCTGGGAGTGCAAAGAGCCCCGTCAATGGTCAGGTGCTTGCCAATGATCAAGGACAAACCAATGCAGTTGGTAATAAAGCCTCTGTTATGGCAGCGGGCGCGGGTGATGACCATACCATGCAAAACTTGAAAGAACGCAACCAGCGGATAAAGAAAAAAGCTGGAGCCGGACGGTTACCTGATGTCGAAGGGCCCAATATGTTTTCTGACAAGCATGTTATTAAAAACGCTACAAAGATGAAGTAATTTCTCAATAGACGCATTTCGGTTATCATTCGAGAAAAAGGGAGGTGGTTTTAACGACCATCTCCCTTTTTTCTTTTAGTTTCAACCAGTACGACTGGGGTTTCCTCCTTCTTATCCTGGCTTGCCTTTCCTCCCTATCCTCTAAAAGATGACAACGGGTTTGTTATAGATAGAGCAGTTGGCGTAGTATTTGCTTTTTAATTCCTACAGACCACCACTTGCCTATCCCATTCAGGCATGGAAGAATGAGGTAACATTGAACATCTACTCTCGCTAGAATCGACTCTAATTGTTTCTCGTATTCAATAAAACAAGGACATATGTTTCGGATATTTTTTATTAGACCTCAGAAAAAAGACGTCCTCAAAATGGGGATTTTGACAGGACTCTTGGTAGTTGTCTTACCTTCCTGCTCAACCGTTTCTCCTTATCCAAAAGAACTGGAACCTCAAATTGACCATACCCTTTCCTATACCGAACTCAAATCCGATCCTTCTGTCCATAAGGGCAAAACGGTATTGATGGGAGGCGTGGTACTTTCGCCCAAGACGACAGACAATGGGACACGTCTCGAAATTCTCCAACTGCCCTTAGCCAGTGATTACGAACCAGCCGGGGATCGGATGGCAACGGAAGGTCGCTTTCTTGCGTTAAACTCTACCTTCCTTGACCCGGCCGTTGTACCGGCTGGATCTCGTGTGACCATTGTAGGAGAGGTGACTGACCCGATGACCCTCCCGTTAGACGAAACGACCTATACCTATCCCACCCTCCTCATCAAACATCTGAAATTATGGTCAGTCCCTTCCGACAGTTCACATTGGAATTCCCGTCCCTTTTTCGGACCTTATTATGGGTGGGGACCTTTTTGGGGGCCCTATTATCGATGGAATCCCTACTTCGGCCACCGTGGATTTTTCCGCTGTGGGGGGCCCTATCCCTGCTGGTAGTCCTCCCCAACCATCACCAACGAGAAAAACCGATATTCCTAGTAAGTCTTGGGCCTCATGATTAGGAATATGAAGAAAAAAGTTGTTTTGCCAATCCAATAATACGTTGTTGAATCCGAGCCACAATGGAGGGACGGCTGGAGGAGGAGAACAGTTCTAATACTGAAATTTCAGGTGGCACGGCAAGGCGCACGGGAAGAATGCTCGTCCCAAGACCTGGACTGACAAATAAATGGCGATGGTCTTCAACAATATGACCAATGGCAAATCGCTGGCCATATTGAGAAGGAATAATGGGACGACCAATAAGCGGGAGGGCAACTTGTCCACCATGCGTATGCCCTGCGATAGTCAGGGCTACGGATGATGGCACCTCAGGAAATATATCTGGGTTATGGGTGAATACCAGGGTTGGTCGATCTCTGGGGGCACCTTGAAGGGCTTTTTTAACATCATGAGGCCCTTCTCGAAAATCACTGACTCCAACAAGCCAGAGCTTGTGTTGGCCTTCCGTTAACGGAATGCCTCGATCCTCTAGAGTTTCAATCCCTAAGCTGCCAAGGCTTCCTGAACTCTTTGTGGATCAAGCCACCAATCATGATTTCCAAGAACGGCAAAGACTCCCATGGGCGCCTTCAGGTCTTTTAAAATCGCTGTCGACTGTTCGGGTGGGATAAACTCGCCACCAAGCACCCCATCAATAACAAGATCTCCTGGCACCAAGATCAAGTCGCAATCCGAACGATTGGTCCACCTCACAATGTCTTGGAGTTTTTCGATATCGTTAAAGGGGGAACCTGTATGAAGGTCGGCCAGGATACCTATACGAAACCCATCCATGGCTTGTGGCCATTCCGGAATGGTCAAATCGTGCTCAACAACTTGAAATCCAGATGGCTCGATATAAAACCCCCAAATAAAGAGCCCCAGACAAATGGTTAGAATGAGGAACCCAATGAATTTAATCTTGGACATATCTTCATATCCTAGGAATCAAAAAAAGCACCTCAATAATAATTATATGAAAAGTTCTCAAGAGGAGGAAGTTTTTGCCGAACAAGAATTACTTTGTGGGGAATAGGAATGCTGCGACCACAAATGTTACGTGTCAGGAGACATGTTTCCTTGTTGAACATGCTGGGAGGGTATCGGGACCGACCCAGATGAGGCAGTCACTCCATACAGAATAGAGTTTCCTGAGGATTCACCCATGACCTGAAGTAGACGAAGCTGTAATAAGTTTGGGTTCTTTTCAATCATCTGAGCGGCATTGGCAAGATTTCTCAAAGCAGCAGTTTCCCCTCTCGCCTTTTCAAGGGCAGCAAGTCCTTCCTGCTTGGACTTCACCACCTGCGTAAATATCTTTTTCAGCTCCCCTGGAAACATGACATCCTTAATCTCCACGTCTAATAACGTTAAACCCAACTCTTCAGCTTTAGGCTTGCCTAACTCTAGAAGCCGCTGGCCAAATTCCTGTCGATGACCTAATACTTCTTCAATTGGTGAGCTTCCGATTATCCCTCTCAACAGCAGTTGTAACACGACATGCAGCGCAGACTGATAATCCTCAACCTGGTTGATCGCAATAGCGGAATTCGAAATCTGGTACTGGGCAGCCAGGCTCACCTTGATGGTCACGCCATCGGAACTTAAAACCTCTTGTCCCGTAATCGATACATAGGTTTGACGAACGTCTACTTTTCGGATAGTCGAGATCAGAGGAATAGTCCAATAGAGTCCTGGTCTCAGAATACCGGCAAACCGTCCTTTGGAATATTTCAATCCTTGTTCATATTCAAAAACCGTGACTGGATGGAATAGCTGCTTAAGGATAAAGAGGCCAACGACGAGAGAAAGGAATCCAACAAGGTATTCCATAGGTGGGTGCTCCTCTTTTACACTTTAAAAAAATAGGCATGCCTCGGAGGACCACATGTGAATCACGGAGGGTTCCCCCTACATGGCGATTTACATGTTGCGTCTCCGCAGGTCCTCAGAGACAATACCCGTTGGGATTTGAACCCAGGCGCTAGGTGCACAACCTGTGAGGAGGGTTACACGCAAAACCGAAATGAAGATTTCAAATCGGCTGCTCCCATCTCCATCTCAACTGTACCGGCACTCACAAAAAAACTCTAGAAGTTTCAATCATGGGACATGAAGGGAAGAACAGGTAGGTAAGAGCGTTGACAGGAAAGAGAATCAGTTATGCCAAAACTTTCCTTCGAGCTCATGATTCAGTAATCGATCGGCTTTACGTATGAATGGATTATTTCGCTTCACATAGGTATAGGTCACAAGGTCAAATTGCTGCTCCATCCGTTTCACTTCAAAATAGACAGACCGAAGCGAGGCATCCTTAAGTCGCCACAAGCCTTTCATTTGATTCACAACCAATTGACTTCCACAGAAACAGATTACTCGCCCACGGGTATACCGAAGACATTGTTTTAACCCAGCCAAAAGGGCTACGTACTCCGCATGGATCATGGTCGTATTTCCAACATATTCAGAATGATGGGCTACCTCATTATTGTCGGCATCCAATACCAAAATCCCAAGTGCCCCGGGCCCTAACTCCCCACGACAGCCACCATCGATGTAGACTCGCAACTCATCCATTAAACTATTGGCCATACTCACCCCCTCTCTTGCGATTGGTCGCATACCAAACCAAAACAGGCTTTAGTTATAGCAGTCCCTATTGACGCTAGCGAGAAACCTTAAATCCGTCAAATGGTTTCGAAATTGTGTACGGAATCAACCTGGGGCAGGTAACTAACAGAGAAAAGGAGAGCACGACGATAAGAATCGATATCTGAAAAGTCTAATAGGAAATACCCCTCAAAATCACCTCATCTAAATTTCCTACTCACTCACAAGGGGTGTTGGCAGCTGGTCCTTCACTGCGCGCATCGAGGGAGCCGGTTTCTGAACCTGCGCCCTCTGCGAGCACGAAGGACCCGTGACAACGCCCTACCCTTTGCGCGCGTCCACCGAGGACCTTACAAGGCCGCCTCTTCCGATTCTCAACCTCTCTTGGGATGTGTGCGCATGAACCTTATTGCGGCCATCATCACCCGCTGCATCACCAAGGGCAACGGGTACCCGGAACTTTCCGAAGTGCCGCGGTGTGGGAGCAGGAGGTTTATGCGCACACCTCCCCCCCTGCGCACTTTTCTTCCTTTACCTTACACACAAATGGGTTGTGGGGGGTTCTCTACATGCGCGCGTCCAAGGGCTCGGTAAACATTTCTATTCCAATTACTCAATCCTTTCCCCCATCCTTCTCCTACAGGGTGTTGACAGCTGGTCCTTCACTGCGCGCATCGAGGGAGCCGGTTTCTGAACCTGCGCCCTCTGCGAGCACGAAGGACCCGTGACAACGCCCTACTCTTCTATCCTCCTTCAACCGGCACAAACAAAATAGCTCCTTGCCGATTAATGAGAAGAAGTACGGGCTTTTTCATATTTAGGGTACTGGCGACTTTTTGGTAAGCCACAAGATCGGGGACCCGAGACTTGTTGACTTCTAAGACTAAATCGCCTGGAAGTAAGCCGGCAGCATCGGCCAAGCTCCCAGGCTCAACATCAGCCACAACCACGCCACTTTTAGCTCCGAGTCCTAATTGCCTGGCCATGGTAAATGAGAGATCATCAACTAATAGTCCACCGAGAGGGTGGACCGCTGGCTCCTCACCGGAGGGTATGGGCTCTTCCTTGACCCGTTCATTTGGCGCCTCTTGAATGACGAGGTTCACGACAACGGGTTTTCCTTCTCGCATGACATTGAGCCGGTGTCGACTTCCAATGGGAGAACTGGCAATAAGGTTTCGTAGTTGCCCGGCATCCAAAATGGTCGTCCCATCAAAGCGAACAATCACATCACCTCTTTTGAGACCGGCTTTCTCAGCCGATCCCAACGGCAATAAATCTGTGATGATGGCCCCTTTGACATTCGGAAGGGAAAAAAGTTTTCCTAAAAGCGGAGTGACATCTTGAGTGGATGCGCCGAGAAATCCTCTGACGACGCGCCCTGTTTTGATCAAACTTTCCAGAGCGGTTCGAGCCATATCACTGGGAATGGCAAAACCCACGCCAACACTCCCACCCGTGGTACTGGCAATCGCCGTATTGATCCCAACCAGCTCTCCAGTAATATTGACGAGCGCTCCTCCTGAATTCCCGGGATTAATCGGAGCATCTGTCTGGATGAAATCCTCATAATCGGCAACGCCGACGTCCGCTCGTCCAACCGCACTGACAATGCCAAAGGTCACCGTTTGGTTTAACCCCATAGGATTCCCAATCGCCATGACAAAATCACCTACCGCCAACCCCTTGGAATGCCCCCAGGGAACGGTCGGTAAATTTGTGGCCTCAATCTTCACGACCGCGACATCAGTTTTCGGATCCGTCGCGACGACCCGACCCTTAAATTGGCGACGGTCGGCCAATAACACTTCGACATCGGCTGCATCCGCCACGACATGATTATTGGTGATGATATACCCATCAGCGGATACAATTACCCCAGATCCCTGTCCATACTGACGTCGTGGCACTTGATCCTGAAACAATCCAAATGGGAGCCCCTCTTCTGACAACCCTTGTTCACGAACCACAACCGTCGAGGCAATATTCACTACCGCAGGAATAACTTGTTGCGCTGTGGCTTTAATACGAGCTTGTAGGGCTCCTTCTTCGGAAAGTCCAGACAGACGAGTGCCTTCCAATGGTTGTCCTCGACTTTCAGAAATTCCAAACATGACGGTCAGGAGACAAGCGCCAACAACTCCAACTAACACCCTTTGGTAAACAAGGTGGTTCACTTTCGGAGATACTCCTTACTTTTTGGCCACATCGGCATCTAATATACTTTGAATCACGGTTTTAAGATTTTGGGGATTTAAATGTTTTCCTTCCACCTTGATATTCCCATCCAGTAAGATGGTCGGGGTTGAACTAACACGAATTCGATTTCCCCAAGCTTGCCCCGCTTTGAAGGCATCAGCGACTTCCCTGGACGCCAATTTCTTCTCAAAAGTTTCGGTATCCAATCCCACTTCTTGTATTAACGCCCCCCGAATGGTCCGATCCAGAATTGCCACATGATCCTTGTGAATAGTTCGAAACAGGATACGTTGCATTTCTGGTCCCTTTCCCATCATCTTGGCAACCTCATACATGAGAAAGGCCGTCGGCAACATCCCTCGGATAACAGGATAGCCAACCATGGTCACTTCTACCTGATCTCCAAATTCTTTCTTTAAAAATGGAATCCCGGTCTGTTCGAACATATGGCAATGGGGACAATAAAAGTCAGCAAATTCTGCAATGTCCACCTTTCCAGTTGTATGGGTTGACGGCTCATTTACCCGCTCATAATTCCCCTTCAATTGTAGTTCGCCGGCAAAAAGGGAAGAGGCCCAAAGTCCGATTGAGAATAAGACCCCTATTCCGATTCCAAGACGGCTTCCCTGCGCCGATTCCTTCCTCATGACTTGCTCCTTTCTGAAACGAGTTCGATTCATAGTATAGTATACCTTCCTCTATTTTGGGATTTTACCTCTGAAACCAAGTAAGAATCACGCAAGGAAGACCTGTTTCTTTAGGCCCCGGTGAGAAACGAATGGTTTATCCTGTTCTCACTCCACACCTTAACAAGAAACCATTGTCTCTCCTGTCCATGAAATCATGTTCTGTATTTATATGGGCCTTCCTTGTTTCGCAACAAGGAAGTTCAATAGAATATCTAAATATATTAATACAATTAATTTGGTACAAGTGCTATAGGGTCCGACGTGATACCTATGGATCAACTGAATGGATGGCTTATCTGGCAACAGGTTTTGGGTAACCCAGGATGGGCTCCTCCGGGTGAGCTTGGTTTCCTATCCTCTGAGTGAAAGAGAGGAGCATAGTCTATTTTTTCAAGAATGGGACCATTGCGGGTATTGAGGAAAACCATCGCACAGGATAGCTTACGGTTAAGAAATGAGCTAAGGTTCCGCACTTTTACTAAAAAATGCCTAAGACGTACGAGATAATAAAGGAAGGATGAGAGCAAAGGGTGAATTTTAATAGGATTTGTTGATTACGCTTTCCTACCAACCCCAAAGTCATTCAAGGATAAGGAAAAGGGTTGCCTTTGAAGGGAAAGGCACCCTCTTCTTCTTTCAAGACCTGAGACAATTAATCTAGAACTTCTAGTTCATCAGCAATATAAACGTGTGTTCGGGTGGCATCGATGGATAAGTCTTGCCAATCGATGGTTGAGGTGCGATCCTCATTTGTTATGACCCAGGAAGCAGTGCTTGGGGAGTCTCTTGTAAACATGGTGTTTGTTCCAGTCCAAAATGTCATAAAGATATCCTGGCCAGGAGAAACGGAAAAGTCTATTGGATCACTCACGACTGTTTGATTCGCATTAACCGTGACTCCAGATTCCCACGATCCTCCGAACGTGACCTCGGTAAAGGTACTATCAATACCATTCAAGGTGTCGCTTGAGCGGCGGACAAGTGATACCTTGGTGACCGTATAACTTCCTGACGTACGTCCGCGGAGGGTAAGTTGTACAGTTTCCCCAGATTGGGTAATAAAGTCTCCATCAATTAAGATCCGAAAACTTCGATTGGCCCAACTTGAATTCGAACGTGCACCAGTGGCTTGGTTGGCAACTTGCCAGGCAGAAGTTCCGCCTCCTGTGGTCACCACATCCAACCTTTGTGCTACATAGAGGTGAGTCCTGGTATCATCGATTGTGAAACCTCCCCAATCAATATTGTCAGTCCTATCTACATTTCTGATCACCCATGCGGCCGTACTTGGTGACCCTGTTCGATAGACAGGACGTTCAGGCCCCCAAAAGGTCATAAACACATCTTGCCCCGGTTGCAGAGTAAAGGGAATTGGATCACTGGTAACGGACCCTCCAGCCGGAACGGTGACACCCGCCTCCCATGACCCACCAAAGGTCACTTCTGTAAATGTATTATCAATACCATTGAGTGTTTGCCCATCACGTCGAACAAGGGAAACTTTCGTCACTTGATAATCCCCCGAGGAGCGTCCTTGAAGCGTGAGCTGTATGGTACCCCCTGAGGCAACAATCGACTGGCCTTCAATTAATACTCGGAAGCTACGATTTGCCCAAAAAGAATCCTTCAACTCACCGGTGGCCTGAGTCGATGATTCCCAGGCCACACCTGGATTTCCACCTCCCCCAGCTTGAGTCGAAGCGGTCACCGGTCCTGCAAAATTACTTGTATTCCCGGCTCCATCCCGAGCACGAACACGATAGCGATACGTAGTACTTTCCGATAAGCCAGTATTACTAAAGCTTGTCCCTGTAACCGTGGTGATTTGAGAGAAATTGCTGCAACTTCCCCCAGTACAACGTTGAACGTCATATCCTGTCACTCCGACATTATCTGTAGAGGCCGACCATGCAAGGCTTATTTGACTGGAACTCACCGGAGTCGCCCCTAATCCAGTCGGTGTAGATGGTGGTGTAGTATCCCCTCCCCCGCCGCCAAACGTTGTCTCGGAAACCGGTCCTGCAAATCCACTGGTATTCCCCGCACCATCAAGAGCACGCACCCGATAGCGGTATGGGGTATTCGCCTGAAGCCCCGGATCGCTGTAACTCGTTCCCGATACCGTGACGATTCGACTAAAACCTGAACATCCATTACCTTGACAACGTTCCACCTCATATCCTGTGACACCCACATTATCGGTTGAAGCATTCCAAGACAAATCAATTTGACTACTGCTAACAGCCGACGCACTGAAACTTCCTGGGACAGTAGGAGGTGAGGTATCACCTGAAGACCCAGGAAGTCCAATTCTTTGAGTTGACATGACCACATTATCAATTTCCACAAATCCATTATGAGGTTGATCGGCTGGATTCATGAAGGCGCCCATAAACATGAACCCTAAATCATCACACGCATTGGCACAGGTATCCCCATCCCAACCAGGCATGGTCATGGTGTCATAAACTAAAATGTCATCAATCCAAAGTTTCATATCTCCATTATTCGCACCACCTGATGATTCAAGCTTCACCCAAAACTCAACCGTATGCCAGGTATCGGTGTCCCAAAAGAAGTTTCGACCTGGCGTGATGGTCCCAAATGGCAAAGCATTGGGGCAGCCATCGTTTATCCCAGGATAGGTTTTAAAATTGTTACTCCTCCTGAGCTGAAACCAACGTTGACCTTCGGTGGATCCGAGGGGTAACCCACAAGGGCGACGTTCTAAAATGTTGGTGCCATTCTGATAATCTGCACCTGGATTCGAACTAAAGTCCTTGGGTTGGGTGAACACGTGCTTCACATCCAAGGTCTCGGGAAAATCAAAATTTGAAGAAAAGTAATATTGATACCTCACATAATACTCACGAACATTATTGATGCCTCCCCCTTGATTGTCTCGCAAAAATCCGCGAAGAGTTCCCTGTCCAACGCCCGTATTCACTCCTGTTCGAATATCTTGAAACGTAGCTCCACCCTTAGCCACTCTCCATACTCGGTTGTTGGTAGAGGTATCCGGACCTACTGGCAAGGTTTTGGTGATTCGTTGAAGGGTGCCACCAAGGGCCGTTCCCCCTCCACTATTGTTGCAATCAAGACTCGCAGGCGTGGATCCACTTCGGTTTCGCATGGCAGGATTACCCCAAGTACAGGGACCGAAGGGTTGAACGTCGATATCATTACCCTCAAAGTCTTCACAAAAGAAGACCCCAGCACTTACGCATAATGCGGCTTCATCATATGGAATAGATCGTGCCGGAGCCGCAGCCTCCGCAACGCCTACACCAAAGAATAAAAGAACTCCTATTAAAAAAAGCATATGACTCCCCGTACACAAAGGTCATGAAAAAGAAATCTGTGGAAAGTGGCTTGCTTGACGCTCATCAAACAGCCTGGCTAAACAGCAAGGGGGTTTTGGGCAAATGATACGGTTGGTATACCCGACTTTCACCTCACAATCAGCAGACTTATGTAATGAAATCTAGAACACTTAGTCACTCACTTCCCTCTAAAAATTTCTGCTTTATAAATGGTCCTCCCAGCATCACCGTATCTATGAGTCTGAGGGATAGACTCGATTCAGAGGCTCCAGGTGCATAGTTGCGTGCAAATTCTTAACCGCATTCTACAACAATCTATTTTTCCAAGAGAAGGCAGGTGGATCTTCACAATGATTTTTGGTCCAACTTGAAATCCCCCATTTCACATATTTACGTATTAATATTTATACAAAGGAGCTCGTGATATTAGAAATTTTTCCCTAGGTGCAAAAGCGACCAGAAGGCAAAAAAAGCCAGCACTTATGTCATAGCCCTTTGGATTCTTCGATTAAAGAGTCAAACGAACCTTGAAAGCGCCTCCAACTATCTTTCTACTTTGGTACCGCTCTTAATGTGAAGGCCGGTACGAATATCCAAGGGTCATCCGAGGTGCCTGTAATCGGCAGTTCCGAAACTGTGTAAACTGAAGGGATTCCACTACAGAGGTTAGGAGCTAACACTGTCTTAAATTCCAGAGCAATTTTTTCTCAATTCCCTTTCTTTGTATCAAGTGGGGACGTACCAGGTAGCCCCTAAGGATTGGCTCAATGAATTCATGCGCGTAAGAAGTGAAAGAGTCCCTATTCAACAAAAGCAACCTGCTCGGTCTTATCAACCACAGGCAGACTTCCCCAAATCTTCGTGAAGACTGGGAGCCTACTATTGATTCCCATTTCATTTCCTGTATACTGACTTAACTTGCCGAAAGATTACATTTTTTCCACCAATGAGTCGTACAACATGCTCACCCGTATTCTTAACATCGTTTTTGGGAGTAAGAACGAAAGAGAAATAAAGCAATTTGCGCCGATCGTGGCTCAAATTGAAGCGCTAGAATCTTCTCTTACCGGGCTCTCAGATGAAGGCCTCTTGGGAAAAACCCAGGAGTTTAAAAAAAGACTGGGGGACGGGGAATCCCTCACCGACCTCCTTCCAGAAGCCTTTGCAGTTTGCCGAGAAGCAAGCCGACGAACCTTGGGCATGCGCCACTTTGATGTCCAGTTGATTGGTGGGATGGTCCTACACAAGGGCCGGATCGCGGAGATGAAAACAGGAGAAGGAAAAACCTTGGTAGCGACCCTCGCCCTGTATTTAAATGCCCTAACCGAGAAGGGGGCCCATCTCGTCACCGTCAATGACTATCTCGCTAAACGAGACGCCCAATGGATGGGCCCCCTCTATCATAGCCTTGGCCTCTCCCTTGGTATAATCCAGCATGAATCCTCCTTTTTATTTGACCCAGCATACGAGGCCGCAGACAAACGTCTTCAGTTTCTGCGACCTTGCAATCGCCACGAAGCCTACCGCGCAGATATCACCTATGGGACCAACAACGAGTTTGGGTTTGATTATTTGCGAGACAATCTCATCGTCACGGACATTCGGCAATCCTCTCAACGAGAATTGAACTTTGCCATTGTTGATGAGGTTGATAGTATTCTCATTGACGAAGCCCGCACCCCACTGATTATTTCTGGCCCCACCGAAGACTCAACAGACCTCTACTATCGGATTAACTCCGTGATTCCTCAACTAAAAGCCGAAGAGCATTACACGATTGAAGAAAAAACCAAAACCGCCGCCCTCACTGAAGAAGGTAATATAAAAGTTGAAAAGTTACTCGGGGTCGAAAACCTTTATGATGCCTCTAATATGGGGCTCGTGCACCATGTGGTCAAAGCGCTCCAGGCCTACTCCCTTTACAAACGCGATGTGGACTATGTCGTGAAAGATGGGGAAGTGATCATCGTAGACGAATTTACCGGACGGCTTATGCCCGGTCGTCGCTGGAGCGATGGGCTTCATCAAGCCGTGGAAGCAAAGGAAGGGGTCAAGATCGCGAATGAGAATCAAACATTGGCCTCCATTACGTTTCAAAATTATTTTCGTATGTATAACAAACTGGCTGGCATGACGGGCACCGCCGATACGGAAGCTGGAGAGTTTGCAAAGATCTATAACCTGGATGTCAATGTTGTGCCCACCAATCGCACCATGATTCGAAAAGACTTTCCCGATGTCGTCTTTCGAACCGAAAACGAAAAGTTCACTGCCATCTCTGAAGAAATAAAAGACTGTCATCAGAAGGGACAACCCGTCTTGGTGGGGACCATTTCCATCGAGCGGTCAGAAAAACTTTCAGGATATTTGAAACGCAATGGGATTCCTCATAATGTCCTCAACGCCAAGAACCATGAAAAAGAAGCGGAAATCATTTCCCAAGCTGGACAAAAGAGTGCCGTGACGATTGCGACGAATATGGCAGGACGTGGAACAGACATTCTCTTAGGGGGCAATCCAGAATTTGCCTTTAAAAAGGTTCTCTATCAAAACGAGGACCTTTCCGAAGAGAAAAAACAAACGCTTCATGAAGAAATCAAAGTTGAATATGAAAAAAATAAACAGGAAGTGCTGGCCCTGGGGGGACTCCATATTCTTGGAACGGAGCGACATGAAAGTCGACGTATCGACAACCAATTACGCGGACGGGCTGGACGACAGGGCGATCCAGGGTCTTCCCGGTTTTACCTATCTTTAGAAGATGATCTCATGCGCATCTTCGCCTCAGAGCGGGTGTCTAACCTCATGTTAAAACTGGGAATGGAAGAAGGGGTTCCCATTGAACATCGGATGGTCACGAGAGCCATTGAAAATGCTCAGAAAAAAGTTGAAGGTCACAACTTTGATATCCGCAAGCAAGTGCTGGAATATGACGACGTCATGAATAAACAACGGGAGGTCATTTATCAACATCGGCATGCGGTCCTGGCAGAAGACGACTTACACGATGATGTCCTTAAAATGATGGCCGAAGTCGTTGATTCTCAAGTGGAAACATTCTGCCCTGAAGACCAATACCCTGAAGAATGGGACATGCAGGGCATGGCCGACGCAATATTTGCTCAATTTGGGGTCTCAATATTTGAAAATAAAGAATTGGATCCCGACCAATGGCGTGAACATGGCCGAGAGGCCATTCGTGAAGACCTCCAAGCCATCATCAAGGCGGCCTATGCGAAAAAGGAGGAAGAACTAGGTCCCAATCTCCTACGCCTCCATGAGAAAATGGTCCTCTTGCAAGTTATTGATCAACAATGGAAAGATCACCTGTTAGGGATGGATCAACTTCGCGATGGAATCGGATTACGGGGATACGGACAAAAAGATCCCCTTATCGAATATAAACGTGAAGGATATGACATGTTCGGGGCCATGATGGAACGGATCAAACTCGATACGCTTGGATTCATGTTCCACGTACAGGCCGTTCAGGGAGATCCGCCGCCTGAATCTCAGCCGGTTTCCCCAACCAAGCGTATTACCTTGAACAGGGGTGATGAGCCAGCTGCTCCCCAAACCGTGCAACGCCAACATGAAAAGGTTGGACGTAATGACCCTTGTCCCTGTGGTAGTGGGAAAAAATACAAAAAATGCCATGGGGCCTAATCTCAAGAAACCCTCCTCCTAAACCAAACGCAGCACTTTCTCCCATCATTCAATACCTTCGAGAAGTGTCATCGCCTTCCACAATTGCTTAAAATTTTCAGACAGGAGACACCCTCCTGACATTCATCCCATTTTTTCATAACCCCTACATCTTCTTGGCTTTTTTGGGGGGTTTTCTCTTGACTTGCCAGGTATCGGCTGGATAAGGTAGGCGCTCCTGTGAACCTACGGGGGTAGGGGGGAGTTTACCCAGGTGGAGGAGAAATTGATGTCGGCTGGGAACCCGGATCTCATAGCTATTATTGACAAAGAAATCAAGGCTCAAGGCCCCTTATCCTTTGCCCGATTTATGGACCTGGCTCTCTATGAACCAACCTACGGGTACTACATGCATCAGACCAGTGCCAAAAATCGAATTGGTTGGGACGGGGATTTCTTTACAAGTAGTGATCTCCATCCTATTTTTGCGAAAGCCTTTGTGGCTCAAGTCCAAGAAATGGATGCCCTTTTAGACCATCCCCCCATTCTGACATTCGTGGAAATGGGGCCAGGGAAAGGGCTTTTCGCCCAACATTTTCTCGAAGCCTGTCAAGTCATCGGTGGAAGCTTTTGGGATCGTCTCCGTTATATCCTCATTGAACGCAGTCCAGCTCTCCAGGAACAGCAAATGGTTTCGGTAGCCAGCTGGATAGGAGAACGCAATAAAGTTGGCTGGGCAAAGACCCTGTCGGAGCTGCCCTCTTCTCCTTTAACAGGGATTATCTTCTCCAATGAATTAGTCGACGCCTTTCCCGTCCATCGGGTGAAAGGGACAAATGGCCCGATCCAAGAAATTTTCGTCGATCGACAGGAAGGGAGCTTCTGCGACAAACTGGGGTCTCCTTCATCCAAGGAAATTCCCGACTACTTCACTCGACTCGACATTTCCCTTTCTGAAGATTTTCGTACCGAAGTCAACCTGGAGTCCATGCAGTGGATGAAGAATGTAGCCAACTGCCTTCAACAAGGGTTTGTCATTACCGTCGATTATGGCCATACCGCTCAAGATCTCTATGCTCCCTCACGGAAAGACGGAACTTTGCTCTGTTATTACCAACATCAGCTTTCTGATAACCCCTATACCCAAGTAGGGTACCAGGACATCACCTCCCATGTAGATTTCTCTAGTTTAGCCTTAGAAGGCCAAGCCTGGGGGTTATCCGTCACGGGATTTACGAACCACATGAGTTTCCTGGCAAGCATGGAGATTGAAAATGAGCTCATGGATCTCGATCCGGAATCGAAAGAAGCCCAAGCCCTCATCCAGCTCCTTCGACCGGAAGGTATGGGAAGGACTTTTAAAATCCTGATTCAACATAAACAGATAGCTAAGCCAGAACTTACAGGTCTCCGGTATAAACCATTTTTTGATTCGGCCTTGACTGCATATGCCTCTTAAACCGACGAATGGGGGTACTTAGGAAGTGCCTAACGATCTTGTTCCACTGAATTATCTCCCAATTGTTATTTTTATGTTCATTGTCCTGGGGTTTGGATTGGTGACCCTTGTTCTGGGCTGGGCCTTACGTCCCGCCAATCCTTACAAGGCCAAACTGGCACCCTATGAAAGCGGGGCTCCACTGTTTTCCGACGCCCGGGTGCAGTTTCCCATGCGGTATTACATTATCGCGATGCTCTTTGTCATTTTTGATATTGAAACCGTCTTTCTATTTCCCTGGGCCGTCGCCTTTAAAACACTTGGGCTCGTTGGACTCATTGAAGTCATCCTTTTCATTGCCATTCTAATCGTCGGCCTATGGTACGCATGGAAAAAAGGTGCCCTGGAATGGGATTAAGGATTGAGTCGACCTCTTGTTCAATAGCATGAAGGAGTCAGCATGGGTCTCATGGATCGAAAACTTGAAGCCAACGTCATCACGACCAATTTAGATTGGGTTGTGTCCTGGGCCAGAAAGTCAGCCCTGTGGCCGATGACCTTTGGGCTCGCCTGTTGTGCCATTGAAATGATTGCCTCGGTTTCTTCTCGCTATGACATTGATCGGTTCGGCGCGGGAGTGTTTCGAGGCTCCCCTCGGCAATCTGATCTCATGATTGTCGCTGGCACCGTCACTCGAAAAATGTCGGAAGTCATACGAAGAATTTATGACCAGATGCCTGAACCCCGATATGTCATTTCCATGGGGTCCTGCGCGACTTCCGGCAATCATTATAATAGCTACAGCGTGGTTCAGGGAGTGGACCAGATTGTTCCGGTTGATGTGTACATTCCCGGCTGTCCTCCACGACCGGAAGCGCTCATTGACGGCTTGATCAAGCTCCAAGAAAAGATTCAAAAGGAAAAAGTGTTTGTAAAATAAACACGTGATTGCAACGAAGGACGATGCACCCCTTACTCGACAAATTATCGACCACCTTTCCCGAGGCGGTTCTTGCGGTCAAGGAAGATACCGAGCGCAACGAGCTCTCTGCGCAAATTCGTGCGGAAGAGATACCCAACGTCGCGCGATTTCTTCATGATGCCCCCGAGGCACGCTTCGACCACATTACGGACATCTGTTCGGTTGATTACCCGGACGCCTTGGAGCGGTTCGAGGTCATCTACCACCTCCTGTCCTTACCTCATGGCCGGCGCATTCGGTTGAAAGCTCGAATTACTGAAGACCATGCCACGATCCCGAGCGTCACTCATATCTGGCGTGGGGCGGAGTTTATGGAGCGAGAAGTGTACGACCTCATGGGCATCCGCTTTTCCGGACATCCAGATTTACGCCGAATTTTGATGCCGGAAAATTACGAAGAGGGCTTTCCCCTCAGAAAAGATTTCCCAACTGAAGGGCGTGGATGGCGCAGCCAATTTAACTTTCTCCCAACCTATGAAGCACCCTCCGCAGCCTCCTCACAAGGGGAAGTGCCGGAAGAGGAAAAGCAGGTCTTTCGATCGAACAGCACTCCAGAAGACTCCACCGGCCTTCGCCGGGAAGAGCTCTTGCTCAATATGGGCCCGCAGCACCCTGCCACCCATGGCGTCCTTCGAGTCGTGTTTGAATTAGATGGGGAACGGATTGTGAAATCAACTCCGGACCTGGGCTACCTCCATCGAGGTGTAGAAAAATTGTGCGAAGGCTTAGCCTATATGCAAGTCATCCCCCATACCGACCGACTCGACTACGTCTGCTCGATGACCAATAATTATGCGTACGTACGAGCAGTCGAAAAACTCATTGGGATTACGATCCCCGAACGCGGCGAATATATCCGGACCATTGTCGCCGAAATGCAACGGATCATCGGCCATCTGTTTTGGTTAGGGACCCAAGCCCTCGATATCGGTGCCATGACCGTATTTTTCTGGACCTTCCGGGAACGGGAAGTCCTATTGGATATGTTTGAGAAACTCTGTGGGGCGAGACTCACCCTGAACTATTTTAGAATTGGGGGGGTAGACAGTGACTTTACCCCTGACCTGATCGAGCGGTTACAGAACTTTCTCAACACGTTCTCTGGACATTTGGACGAATACGATGAACTCTTACTCACCAATAGAATCTGGATTGGTCGAACGAAAAATGTAGCCGTCATCTCTGGAGAAGATGCCATTAACTTTGGGTTAACCGGACCGGTGCTCCGAGGATCAGGGGTGGCGTATGACATCCGCAAGCTCGAACCGTACGGTGCTTATGACAAAGTAGAGTGGGAAGTCCCTGTCGGAAAAAACGGTGATACCTATGATCGCTATTGGGTGCGATTAGAGGAAATGCGGCAAAGTGCCAAAATTATTCAACAATGCCTCCATCAACTTCCGGAAGGGCCGATTATGGCTGATATCCCCCATATTATTCCCCCTTCAAAGGAACTCGTGATGCGAGACATGGAGAGTTTAATTCATCATTTTATTATCTATACCCAAGGATTCAAGCCACCCAAAACCGAAACCTATTGTGCGACAGAAGTGCCGAAGGGGGAACTCGGATTTTTTCTGGTCAGTGATGGCAGCCCACGCCCCTACCGGTTGAAAATACGGTCTCCCTCATTCGTTCATATGGGAGCCTTTGATCATATGGCTCGCGGATCCTTGATTTCGGATGCCATTACCATTTTTGGCACCTATGACATTGTGATGGGAGAATGCGATCGCTGAAAGTCTAGAACCACAAGAGGCTCAACAGAAAGTTGCACGCGTGACTAAGGGCATGGGGATGTTACAAGAAAAATACGGTCAACAGATAACGGACATTATTAGCCGATATCCGGTCAAGCGTTCAGCATTGATCCCCCTTCTGTATTTAGCACAAGAGGAAGAGGGCTATGTCACAGAGCGCGCCATGAAAGAAATTGCTCGGATTCTCGACCTCACACCTTCTCAGGTCTATGAGACCGTCACGTTTTACACGATTTTAAATTTAAAACCTGTTGGGACATTCCACATTCAAGTCTGTAAATCCCTCATGTGTGCGTTGGTAGGGTCCGATACCCTGGTGACCTGGCTTCATTCCAAATTGGGAATTCATCCCGGTGAAACAAGCCAGGATGGTCTCTTTACCTTGAGTACGGTGGAATGTCTCGCCTCTTGCGGAACGGCTCCTATGATGCAAATTAACGATGATTATTATGAACAGCTGACGGAAGAAAAAGTTGACCGAATTCTGTCAGACCTCAAAAACAACGGCTCGTCCCCATTAAAGAGCGGGCCCTTTATGTGGCCTGAACCTGTAAAAACGCAATCGTAACGTCCTAAGGACAGACTAACGTACGGACAACATGGCAGACACAGAAAAGGTTTTAACAAAAAATATGCAGAACCCCGAATACAAGGGGTCATGCACCGAATATGAAAGTCTGGGAGGCTACCAAGCCTTCCGAAAGGTCGTGGGGAAGATAGCGCCGGCTGAGATAATAGAAACCGTCAAGCAGTCCGGGCTGCGTGGAAGAGGTGGAGCCGGGTTTCCCACAGGCGTCAAATGGAGTTTTCTCCCGAAGGGGTATGACGGACCAATTTACTTATGTTGTAACGCGGATGAAAGCGAACCAGGCACCTTCAAAGATCGGCAATTGATGGAGCGAGATCCCCATCAGGTCATCGAAGGCATTCTCATTGCGGCCTATGCCATTCGCGCCGAGACCTGTTTTATCTATATCCGAGGGGAATTCGCCCTGGGGGCAAAAATATTGGAGCAGGCTATTCTTGAGGCCCGCCAGGCTGGCTATATTGGCGAGAATGTCCTCGGATCAGGAGTTCGAATCAATCTTTGGGTTCATCGAGGGGCCGGTGCCTATATCTGTGGTGAAGAAACGGCTTTGTTGGAATCTCTAGAAGGAAAGCGCGGCTTGCCGAGATTCAAGCCTCCCTTTCCAGCGACGAACGGACTCTATAATAAACCGACCGTGGTCAATAATGTGGAAACCCTGGCGAATCTTCCACATATCATCAACCGAGGAGCGGAGTGGTTTACTTCACTTGGGTCTCCCCCAAAAAGCTGCGGAACAAGAATTTTTTGCGTCAGCGGACATGTAAAACGTCCGGGCAATTATGAAGTTCCCATGGGAATCACATTGCGTGAACTGATTTTTGAGCATGCCGGTGGTATGCGTTCAGACAAACCATTAAAAGCCATGATCCCTGGAGGAGCTTCCGCCCCCTTTCTCACGCCCGAGCATCTTGATGTCAAACTCGACTTTGAGTCGGTGGCCCAAGCAGGCTCCATGCTTGGTTCCGGAGGGGTCACGGCGATGGAAGAAGGCACCTGCATGGTCTGGGCCGCCTTACGGCTTATGGAGTTTTTCTATCATGAGTCTTGTGGGAAATGTAGTCCCTGTCGCGAAGGGAGTTCTTGGTTGGTACAAACGATGCGTCGAATCGTAGCCAAACAAGGACGCATGGACGACCTTGAAACCCTTTCTGACTTATGCAAGAACATCGCGGGTCGAACGGTCTGTGCTTTTGGTGATGCCGAAGTGGCACCGATCGTGAGCACCTTGAAACATTGGCGACCGGAATATGAAGCCTATATCAAAGAAGCTGAAGCTGCGAATCTCATTCAGGTGACATCAAGTACTAGATAAAAGCGAGACGAACAAGCACATGGCTGAGACACCACCTGACATCGTAAATTTGACCATTGACGGGATGGCCGTTGCCGTGCCCAAAGGAACCTTGGTCATTGAAGCCGCACGGCGCGTGGGAGTGATGATTCCCCATTTTTGCTATCACCCAAAGCTTGCGCCGGACGCCAACTGCCGTATGTGCTTGGTCGAAGTGGAGAAGGTTCCCCGCCTCCAAACATCCTGCAGTACGCCAGTGGCCGAAGGGATGGTGGTACGTACCGCCACCACAGTCGTGACCGACGCACACAAGTCGGTCCTTGAGTTTATTTTGGCGAATCATCCACTGGATTGTCCTGTGTGTGACCAAGGGGGTCGGTGCGATCTTCAAGACTTCTCACATCAATACACGCCAACCACCAGTCGATTTGCGGAAACCAAGCGAGTCTTTCCCAAAGAATATTTCAGTCCTCTCATTGAAACCCAGATGAATCGATGCGTCCAATGTTTGCGCTGTGTGCGATATTGCGATGAAGTCATGGATGTGAAAGCGCTTGCCCCTGCAGGGCGCGGAACCATGACCGAAATAAAACACTTTGCCCAGCATGAACTCGATTGTGAGTTTTGTGGAGGCTGCATCCAGATCTGTCCTGTCGGAGCCATCACCAGCCGTCTTTCGATGTATCAATACCGCCCCTGGATGCTCAAGCGAGCGGATACCATTTGCACCTACTGTGGAGATGGCTGTCAGATCACCATTCAAACGAAAGGCAATGAATTGATCGAGGTCAATTCTGCACATGAAGCCGGTCGCAATAATGGCGATCTCTGTGCCAAGGGATATTTTGGCTATCACGTCACCACTCATCCCGAACGCCTGACGCATCCCTTGATCCGAAAAGGGGGTGACCTCACCGAGGCGACGTGGGAAGAAGCGTTGGAATATATCGAGGAACATGCCTTACGCCTAAGATCCAATCATGGCGCTGAGTCCTTTGCGGGGCTCATTTCCGGCCGCTGTACCAATGAAGAGCTCTATCTATTTCAAAAATTCATGCGGCTTGGGATTGGAACCAACCATATCGATAGTAGTGCGCGGTATGGACATATCAATGGGACCCAGGCCCTCAAACGGATACAGGGGACCCATCGGTGGACCATCTCCTTTGAAGATATCGTGAAGGCGGAAGGCCTCCTACTCGTGGGGACCAATGTAACCGAGACCAACCCTATTACCGGCCTGAAAGTGAAGGAGGCCGTCAAAAAAGGCGGAGCAAAACTAGTTACCATAGAAACGTTAGAACCGGCAGTTGGAAACCTTAGCAATATTGCCAACCTTTCCTCCTATCACTTTTCATCTCGGCCCACACAGTACAACACGGTCGTCCTCGGCTTGATGAAAGCCGTGGTCGAGGAACATCTCATTGCCTCTTCCGTATCCCAAGAAGCACCAGAATTTGTACGAGGAATTTCCGATCGACTGAATGAGTTATCCTGGTCTGACATCGAAGGTCAAACGAAGAAGCCTTCCACGACCTTCAAGGAAACCGCACAGGCCTTATGCAGAACCAATAAACTCGTCATTCTTGTTGGGCAAGGTGTCTTACGAACCGAAGGGGGCGAAGATGTGACAGCTCTCCTTCTTGAATTGCTCCTCTTGACCGGACACCACGGACAGGCTGGATCTGGAGTGGCACCACTTGCAGAAGAAAATAATGACCAAGGCGCTGTGGAAATGGGGGCTGTGGCCGAATATCTACCAGGAACCCTCGCCTATTCAGATCCCTCAGCGCAGGCCCGGATGAATACGGCCTGGAACGCTTCTCTGCCCAGTCATCAGGGTCTGTCTCTTATGGGAATTCTCCAGCAGGCCCAAGCCGGTTCGGTAAAGAGTATGTTTATCGTGGGGGAAAATCCGGTTGGCACCCTTCCCCCGACCAGCAAGGTCAAGGAAACGCTCAAGGGCCTCGATTTATTAGTCTGCCAGGAACTCTTTTTGACAGAAACAGCTCAGCTTGCACATGTGGTGCTTCCTGCCTGTTCCTATGCCGAGAAAGAGGGAACCTTTACGAACACCGAAGGACATGTCCAAAACATTCGTCCAGCTATTGAACCCATTGGTGAAAGCCGTCCGGATTGGGAAATCCTCGCCGTCCTCTCCACCATCATGGGTTATGACATGGCCTATGAAGACGCGAAGGAGATCTTTAAGGAAATCCGAGGTCTCATCCCGGGATATGGGTTAATTGGACCGGCTCCGACCCCGCCGCGTCCTGATGTCACGGTTGTGAAGACCTATCTTCAAACTGGATGGTCTGCACACGTGGACGAACGGTATCAACTGCGACCGGAAAGGGCCGAACAGAAGGGGACCCTGCCCCTCTTTTTCCAACAATCCCTTTTTCACTCAGGAAAATTCTCGGTTCGAGCCAAAGGGTTACTGAGGTTACAACATGAAGGCTTGCTCTCCCTACATCCCGAAACAGGGGAGCAGTTAGGAGTCGCTGATGGCGCCTCCATTCATCTGACGAATGAGCAAGGGACCACCCAGGTCTCGGTCAAGTTTTCTACACGTACCCCGAAGGGAATGGCAAGTTTCCCAGAGCATTTTGATCAGAGCGTTGGCGCACTCTGTACTCTTTCGATCGATCCAAGAAATGCGGTTCCCTGTTTTAAGACAACCACCGTTACTGCAAACGGAGGACAACCATCATAGACGGTTCGGGAAAATATTTTTCTCTTCTATTCACTAGCTGTTGAGGAGCAAGCCGTGGCAGAACTAGGACTACAATTAACCTTTTCAGTCATTCAGATTGCGCTAGTCATGGGCGTGGTCATGGGAACCGTCGCCCTGCTCACACTCCTGGAGCGGAAGGTCTTGGGATGGATGCAAGACCGTATGGGCCCCATGGAAGTCGGTCCCTACGGCGTACTACAACCAGTGGCTGATGGCTTAAAACTGTTTTTCAAAGAAGATATCATCCCGGCTGGGGCCAATAAATTTTTATTCAGCATGGCACCCATCATGGCCTTGATTCCCGCCATGATCTGTTTTGCCGTCGTTCCCATTGGCCCGAGCACCCCGATTGACGTATACGGCATACAATTCACGCCATTTATTATTAGCGACATCAATGTCGGCATACTTTATATCCTTGCGTTTACCTCGCTTGGGGCCTATGGAATCATCCTTGGAGGATGGTCTTCCAATAGCAAATATTCACTATTGGGAGGATTACGCTCAGCTGCCCAAGTTATTAGTTATGAATTAAATGTGGGGCTCGCCATCTTGGGGGTCATCCTGTTGTCGGGCTCATTGAGTCTCGTGACCATTACAGAAGCCCAAAGCGGAGGATTCTGGAACTGGTATATCATGGCATTCCCCGCACCTCAGATTTTTGCCTTCGTGGTCTATGTCATATCAGCCGTGGCTGAGACCAATCGCGTTCCCTTCGATCTCCCGGAAGCTGAATCGGAGCTTGTTGCAGGATTCTTCACGGAATACAGTGGAATGCGGTTCGCATTCTTTTTTATGGCGGAGTACGCCAATATGATTCTCGTCTCCTGTATTGCCGCCGCATTGTTTTTGGGAGGATGGAATGCTCCCTATCCAGGAACTCTGCTCGAACACCTTGGTCTTGAGGGTTTAGCCTGGATCGAAGGCATCGTCTGGTTCGCCTTGAAAGTTGCCTTCTTTCTCTTTTTATTTTTCTGGCTCCGAGCCACATTGCCACGGTTACGATATGACCAACTCATGCGGTTTGGGTGGAAGGTTCTCCTACCCATTGCCTTGGCCAATATCGTCATCACGGCCCTTTTAGCGTATATGTTCGACTAGGCATCGGACGACAAGCAGATCGCCGACGATCAAAGAGGAACAGGACACACGAATATGAAAAATCTAAGAGAATGGCTCAAGACAATCCTCTTTTATGAGATTTTCGTTGGAATGAAAGCGACGTTGCGCCATCTCTTGAACTATAAACCGATCACCTTGCAATACCCGCATGAGAAACGAACCTTGCCTGAGAGTTACCGGGGCATGCTGGCGTTACTGCGGTATGAAGATGGAACGGAAAAGTGCGTAGGGTGCGATCTCTGTGAAGCCGCTTGTCCATCACGAGTCATTCGGGTGGTCAGCGCAGAAGTACCTGGAGAACCTACCAAACGATACTCAAAAGAATATTACATGGATATGACTCGTTGTTTATTTTGCGGAATGTGTGTCGAAGCCTGTCCCGTTGACGCCCTAGGTATGACCCGAGAGTTTGAATGGGCCGTATACGACAAACGCCATCTGCAATTGAACAAAGAGCAGTTATTAGCAATTGGGGATCGTTCCTATCCGGTACGGGAAAAACGGATAGAATTTCAACATCCCAACGTGGCCTTTTTTAACGTCGCGTTTAAACATATTCCGGAAAAATCACCCTAACCTTCCTCCCGCATGCCCGCCTGTCTACCTTAAGGTACAAGTGGCGCAAACTCCAGAAGGTGTGTATGGAACCTTCGGATGAGGGTGGCAGGAAAGTGCCTCTTCCCAGCAAGAAGGGTCAGAGGCGAAAGGGAAGTGGGGTAATTCCAGAAAGTCATCAAAGGGGTTGGTGCGTGCTCGAATTACTTGTCTTTTTTTATTTTGCCAGCGTCATTATTGCCACCTCGGTTTTCGTGGTCTTGCTGAAGAACCCTATTTATAACGTCTTAGCGCTTCTGATTATGTTTTTCCACGTCGCAGGGTTGTATGTCACGTTGTATGCCGAATTTTTGGCTATCGTCCAGATTATGGTCTATGCGGGAGCCATCCTCGTGCTGTATCTCTTCGTGGTGATGTTACTCAATATGAAAAGCGACCAACATTATCATTCGAAGTTCATCGTGGGAACAGGATTCATCAGTCTCTTATTACTCGAAGGCGCCTTATTGTTTGTCTCAAGAAATTCAACACCCCAACAGAGCATTCAGGTCGAACCCGGCTCCCTCTCAACCACCGGTAACACCCAAGCCATTGGGGAAGTCCTCTATTCGACCTATCTCTTCCCCTTCGAAGTGGCTTCTCTCATTTTGCTCGTGGCCATGATTGGAGCCATTATTTTAGCGAAGAAAGACCTCTTCGAAGATAAGAGTAAGAAAGAAGTAAACACCCAATGACCATTCCCATTTCCTATTATATCTATTTGAGCGGGATCGTCTTTTTAATAGGACTCGCGGGTGTCCTCATTCGTCGAAACATTATTATCATCCTGCTTTCAATCGAGCTGATGCTGAATGCGACGAATATTAATTTTGTAGCCTTTGCCCATTTTTATCAAAATGTCGCAGGGCAGGTGTTTGTCTTCTTCACCCTCACGGTCGCTGCAGCAGAAGTCGCAGTAGGGCTTGCCATTATCATTGCCCTGTACCGGAATAAAGAGACGATCAATGTTGACGAATTCCAATTATTGAAATGGTGAGGCGTGCGCAGAAAAGAGGCTTATTGCTTATTCAAGGGCCCGTGGGCATTTTTTTAAGATTAGGAAGAACTATTCATTTATTTCCATGAGACACTTTCTTTACATTTGTATTCCTTTTCTTCCCTTTATGGCCTTTCTCATCGTCGGCCTGTTTGGAAGTTGGATGCGGGAGCGGGCCCATCTGGTTGCCGTGCCAGCCATTCTCACGTCCTTTTTATTTTCCTTGCTTGTTCTCGGAGAAGTTTCGACGGGGAAAAACATTACGATTCCGCTCTATACCTGGTTATCTTCAGGAACCCTCCACATTGAACTTGCGCTCTATTTCGATAGACTTACCTGCGCCATGTTGCTCTTAGTCACTGGTGTCAGTTCCTTAGTCCATATCTATACCATGGGGTATATGAAAGGGGAGCCCGGATACGCCAGGTTTTTTGCCTACATCGCCCTGTTTACCTTTTCCATGCTGATGTTGGTCCTCGCCAACAACTTCCTACAGTTGTTCGTGTTCTGGGAAGCCGTCGGTTTATGCTCCTATCTTTTGATTGGTCATTGGTATGACCGACCCTCTGCCTGTAGCGCTGCCACCAAGGCCTTTATTGTCAATCGGGTTGGCGACTTTGGATTCATCCTTGGACTCTTCTTTGTCTTTGTCTATTTTGGAACGCTAGATTACAGCCAGGTCTTCATGCAGGCCGCGGACATCAGCGGGGAAACCATCAATCTACTTGGATCTCTCGGTGGAAGTTTAGAAGTTTCTGTGTTAACCATCACCTGCCTGCTCCTATTCGTCGGCGCCATCGGAAAATCAGCACAATTCCCCTTACATGTTTGGCTACCTGACGCCATGGAAGGCCCTACTCCCATTTCAGCGCTCATCCATGCCGCCACAATGGTCACCGCGGGCGTGTTTATGGTCGCTCGGCTTTCCCCTCTTTATGATCTGGCCCCAGCCGCCTTGACTGTTGTGGCCCTGACGGGCGCCTTTACCATGGTCCTCGGAGCGACCATCGCCCTCACTCAGCATGATATTAAACGTATTGTCGCCTACTCGACGATGAGCCAACTGGGATACATGGTGATGGCCTGTGGCCTCGGGGCCTATACGGCAGGAATCTATCACCTATTAACCCATGGCGCCTTCAAGGCCCTACTCTTTTTAGCCTGTGGCTCGGTCATCATTGCACTCCATCACGAACAAGACATGCGTCATATGGGTGGCCTGAAAGATAAACTCCCAACCACCTACTGGACGTTTTTAATAGGCTCCCTGGCCCTGGCCGGGTTTCCCTTTACCGCTGGGTGGTTTAGTAAGGACGCCTTACTGGTTGAGGCTTGGTTATCCGGTTCCCTTGGAAAAAGTCTGGCAATCCTGGGGCTCATCACGGCATTGTTAACAGCCTTTTACAGTTTCCGACTTATCTTCGTCACCTTTTGGGGAGAATCACGGGTAGATCCCAAACATGCCGGCCACATCCACGAACCATCGTCAACGATGACGATACCGCTCATCATCCTAGCCGTCCTCTCGATTGTCACTGGGTTCATTGGCATTCCTGAGTTTCTGGCACCTGTTCTGTCGGGATCACCAGGCGGCACACATCATGAGGGTTTTGTGGCCACGGGCATGATGCTCACAGCGACCATGATGGGATTCCTTGGAATCGGCCTTGCCTATCTTTTCTATGTGAAGTCTCCAGATATCCCCAATCGACTCGCTCAGCAATGGGCGATGCTCTACCAAGGTTCGCTGAACAAATGGTTTGTCGACGAGGCCTATGACCGAACAATTGTCCGCCCAACATTTACCCTTGCTCAACGGTTATGGAAACAAGTCGATGCGGGAGTGATTGATGGTACGGTCAACGGCATTGCACGTGGGGTAGCATGGAGCGGATGGCTCCTTCGTCTGGCTCAGACAGGACAGACTCAACATTACGCTTTAGCGATGACTGCTGGAGCGGTCGTGATTCTGACCGTCTTTTTATTATTATGATTGAGACAATATTCACAAGGAACAGGACGTCCGGTGCGAGACGACCGATCGCACCATATCGTTAACCACAATTTTTTATGGAACAGTCAGGAATACCGTACCTCACGATTCTCATTCTCCTGCCTCTGGTAGGAACGGCAATGATCTGGTTTCTGAAGGAGAGTTCCGTCCAATGGGTCACCTTGGGGGTCACGATCTCAGAATTTCTTCTCTCCCTACCCTTATGGTTCCAGTTCGATTCTTCAAATCCCGACATGCAGTTTACAGAACGAGCTACCTGGATCACCTCTCCACCTGTCAACTATAGCCTTGGAATTGATGGAATTAGTCTTCCACTCGTTCTCTTAACGACCATCATCATGCCGCTTTGCGTCTTAACCTCCTGGACATCAATCCAAACCCGAGTTCGTGAATTTATGGCCCTTCTCCTGCTCATGGAAACGGCCATGATCGGCGTGTTTGTTGCGCTTGACTTCGTGCTCTTTTACGTATTCTGGGAAGTGATGCTCATCCCAATGTATTTGTTAATAGGAATCTGGGGTGGTCCTAACCGCTTGTATGCTGCGATCAAGTTTTTCCTTTACACCTTAGCGGGAAGCGTGCTTCTTCTCGTGGCAATTATTGTGTTGTTTTTTCAGGGTGGGCACACCTTTGATATCGCCGCCCTCACCCAAACGCATTATGATCCTTCCTTGCAACATTGGTTGTTTTTGGCTTTTTTTATCGCCTTTGCGGTGAAAGTGCCCATGTTCCCGTTTCATACTTGGCTCCCGGATGCCCATGTTGAGGCACCGACTGCCGGCAGCGTCATTTTGGCAAGTGTGCTTCTCAAGATGGGGGCCTATGGCTTTCTACGATTTGCACTCCCTATGTTGCCGGATGCCTCGATAACCTTTACCCCCATGATCATTCTGTTATCACTGACAGCGATTGTGTATGGGGCCTATATGGCCTTAGCTCAGGAAGACCTCAAGAAGCTCATTGCCTACTCTAGCGTCAGTCATATGGGCTTCGTGACTCTTGGTATTTTTGTGATGAATGTGCAGGGTATTGAAGGTGCGGTGTTTCAAATGATCAATCATGGGATCACGACTGGCGCCTTGTTCTTATGTGTCGGAGCTATCTACGAACGAACTCACAGCCGTCTGATCTCTGACAATGCCGGGCTGGCGAAACCCATGCCTCGATACGCCACACTCCTTGTGATCTTTTCCCTCTCATCATTGGGGCTCCCTGGCACCAATAGTTTTGTTGGAGAGTTTTTGGTGTTGGTGGGAACCTTTATTTGGAACAAAGCGGCCGCGGCGATTGCCGCCATTGGAATCATCCTCGCAGCCGGCTATCTACTGTGGATGGTCCAGCGAGTGGCCTTTGGCCCCACCGCGTCCCACCAGAAACAAGCGTTGACAGACCTTAACCTTCGCGAGATGTGGACATTTGCCCCTCTTGTCCTCCTCGTCTTTTGGATTGGATGCTTTCCCAACCCGTTCATCCATGTCATGCATACAAGTGTTGATCATTTATTAAAACAGGTGCAACAGCATGAAACTGCCGTTGCCCGCTCGCCGGAGACAAGGCCCCACTCAAAGGCTCTCGGCATCTCAGAGACGAAGACACCCAACAACAACCATCAATACAGAAGAATGTAAGACAGGCTCATGACACTTCCGTTATCAGATCTTTATGCTATTGCTCCGGAACTTATTTTAGTCGGGGTTGCCTGTCTCATCTTTGTCCTTGACCCAATTATGTCAGTTGAAAAAAGACCGATCCTTGCTTGGATTGGCTTAGGAAGTCTCGTGGTGTGTTTTGGGATTACAGCCGTTTCCCTCAACAGCCAAGTTTCGGCCTTCAGCAATCTTCTTTCAATAGATCCCTATAGTGGTTTCTGGAAATTGTTGCTCTACACCATCTCCGGCCTGACGATCCTGCTCTCGTTAGCCTATTGGAAAGAAGAAGGAATTTTTCTGACAGAGTACTATGGCTTTTTAATTCTTTCTCTCGTGGGAATGATGATCATGGTCTCGGCGGCAGACCTCTTAGTGGTCTACCTCGGTTTAGAACTCATGTCGATTTCACTGTATATTCTAGCTGGCTTTAAACGGGAAGATTCCCGATCCTTAGAAGCCTCAGCGAAGTATTTCGTTCTTGGCGCCTTCTCATCAGCCATTTTGTTATATGGGATTTCTCTCTTGTTTGGTTTGTCGGGAAGTACCCACCTGACATCTATTGGAAACGCCGTAACCGCCAAAGGACTCGATGACCCCACATTAATCCTGTCCATGATCCTGCTGGTGGTAGGGTTCGGATTTAAGGTATCCGCTGTCCCTTTCCATATGTGGACTCCTGACGTGTACGAAGGCTCTCCGACTTCCGTCACAACCTTTATGGCCATTGCCTCGAAGGCCGCAAGCTTTGGAGCGATTCTCCGTGTGTTTATGGAAGGCCTAGCCGGGATTAGGACCAGTTGGCACATTCTATTCCTCATTATTTGTATCGCCACACTTGCCGTTGGCAATATTGTGGCTGTCGTTCAAACGAACATTAAACGTATGTTGGCTTATTCGAGTATTGCCCATGCCGGTTACGCATTAATCGGTATCGTCGTCGCCAGTCATATTGGAACAGAGCAAGACGTCCAATCCTTTGGGCTCTCTAGCATACTCCTGTATCTCGCCGTGTACTCGTTTATGACCTTAGGGGCCTTTGCCATTGCGGCCCTTATTCGAAAGGACGGGAAGGAAGGGACCCACATCGAAGACTTAACCGGTTTGGCCAAACGCCAACCACTTGTCGCCTTTTTGATGCTCCTCTTTATGGTATCCCTTGCTGGCATTCCCCCCACCGCCGGTTTTATTGGAAAGTTTTACTTATTTCTAGCAGCCGTGAATGCGGGAATGGCCTGGCTCGCGGTCATTGCCATGCTGTTCACCGCCATCGGTGCATTTTATTACTTGCGAATCGTCATGATCATGTATATGCGTGATCCCTCTCCCGACGCACTACCTGCACCTCAATTTATTCCATCAACCGTCATGGCAGTTGTCCTCGTATGCGCTTTGGCAGGCGTTGTAGGATTCGGTCTCTACCCTGATCCACTCCTCTCACTCACCAGCCATGCCGTGGCCTCGATGAAATAACGCGAATAGGCGATTGGTCGGCACAGGCGACCTTAGTTATATGGAAGAGAGGATGCCCTCATAACAATCATCTCCCATAAGGTCCGTCACTTTCATTTTTCTCATTGACACCTTTTGGGAATGAAGGCAGGTTGATTGTATGGGAGAATTTCTTCAAAATCTTCGGCGCACCGCGGTCGACTTTTACCACCTTGGCTGCGGAAGTCTCGCAGCCTCCTTGGCCTTTTTTGCACTTCTCTCGCTCTTCCCTACTGTCTTTCTCCTACTTAATATCTTAGGACTGTTTTTCAGCCAAGACCATGTTGGACAAGACACCCTCATTAACTTCATACAAGGGTTCTTACCCAATATGGGATCCGAATTGATCCAGGAAATAGAGCGGGTCGCTCAAGAGGAAGTCGTCCAATGGGTGGTTCTGTTCACGTTTATTTGGTTTGCTATTTTAGTGTTCTACGAAGTGGAGTATGCGGTCCAAGTAGTGTTTCGAACGAAGAAAAAACGTCATCCCATCATCGCCACTCTCCGATCGATCACCCTGCTCCTCCTTGTTGCCATGCTGCTCATCCTTTCACTCGTCATTACACAGATTACGAACCTGGCTGTCAGCCTTGCCCCACGGTTTGGAGGGCTCGACGTGATGATTGGTGTCGCAGGAAAATTCGCACTTTCCTATCTGCTCCCATTCGTGTTGCTCTTTTTGTCAGCCACCTGCCTGTATCGTTACCTACCCGATAAGCGCCCGAAATGGCGTGAGGCCTTTATCGGCGGTTTGTTTCTGGCCCTACTTTGGGAAGCAGGAAAACATATTTTTAGTACGTATGTTCAAAACTTAAGCATTTATGGACGTATGTATGGCTCCCTCCTTGTTGTCGTCCTGTTTCTGATTTGGATCTATTACTCAGCCGCCTTATTCTTGTTTGGTGCGGCGCTGGTCTATCGACTACGTGTTGTGGGCGAGCGATGGCCGCTCTCGGAAGAGCCCCCGTCATTTCAAACCCCTATTGAGGAACCACTCGACGAAAGTCCTCCTCAAAAGTTGCCATTTGATCATTCCCCTCCCTCACAACCATGATTGTTCCCGCGTCTCCTCTCGTTCGTGACAATTCCACCTTTTTCTGGCACGAAATGAAGTCCCACAGTACAATTTTCCCTTTATAGATACTCCAACTCGAAATCTGAAAGAACTGATTCCTGGTAGCATCACCTAGACATGCCTCCAATGAATAAAGATCTCTTTTTCATGATAGGCGCTTCCGTCGCATTCATTGCGGCCATTCTGACGATCATTGATAGAATTCTTAGTCTGCGGGAGCGTTGGCGAGCCAGACCTCCCTCATCGCCTCCTCCAGAGAAGCTCAAGAAACCGCTTTCAACAGAACCAGAAACCCTGGAGAGCCTCATACCAAAAAACTCTTGGTCCCGTTTTTCTCCACTCTCCTACCTGTTCTACCGAGAACTCCTCATTATTGGTGGAGCCGGAATTCTTCTCAATTATTTAGGGTTAGCCTTAAGTGTACGTCTCGAGAGCATTCTTTTTTTGGATATGACTGGCACGGCACTAGTCGCCTTTCTCTTAGGACCCTGGTGGGGGGCCGTTGTGGCACTCCTCTCCAGCTCGACGGTGAATTGGTTACTGTACCCAGGCCCCGAAGCTGACTACCTGATTTTTCCCTGGTCCTTGGTGAATATGACAGGAGCTATCTTCTGGGGGTCCATTGCACGGACCTCTGGGTTCGAACGATATTTAGCATCCGGGCATACTTCCATGACAGCCCATCTCTGGTTTCTCATACGACTCGGTGTTTTCGGTGGCGTGATCATGAGTATTCCAGGGACGATTGTCCAAGCAGCGATTGCCGATCAATCGAAGATCGTGCTGCACACCACCGTCATCGCAACATTGGAAAACGTTGTTCATGGCTGGCAACAAGAGGTTCAGGGATACCTCACGCCTGCCTTGGGCCTCGCATGGGCTGATAGCTTGGGGTGGGGCGTGGTTCATTGGGTTCAAAACTGTCTGCGATATATTCCAGATAAGACCGTCACAGTGGCCATCGCCCTCGTCGTCTTGAAATATGGGTTCCCTCTCTTTGAACGAGAACTCATCCATGGTGGGCCAACCGCTCAACGGCCCAAAGAAAGTTGGTTCGCACCGTTAATCTTGGGGTTACTCTATATCCCCTCCTTTATCACCTTGATTTCCGGTAAAGCCTTTTCAGCTGGAGAATTTTGGCCATTATGGACAGCTCCATGGGCCATTATTCTCGGTGGGTGTGCGGTCTTATTTTCAAGAAAACATTCGATCGAGGAAATTCGGACGGCACGATTGAACCGGGGGGAACGGTACTTTGAAGCACTGAAACCAATTGAACAAGAACCGAGTTATCAATTTTGTCGCCGTTTAGGATTAGGCACACTCATTGCCAGCGCGATGGTCGCGGTCTGCCTCCCTCTTCTGATGAGTAATTATGTTCATGTCGCTTTTCATTTCTTTTGTGTGGTCTACGGATTCCTCCTCGCCATGCATCTGGTCCATGTCTCGATATCTCAGAATATGTCCATTGCAAGAACTGGAGGATTTGCCACCATCGAACTCACGCTGCCTGAAAAAAAATCTGAGAAGGCACGGGCCAAGAAGGCCCCTACTCGATAATAGAACGTGGTGGGCAGAAGAGTTCGGTGACGATACCACCTAAGAAGACCCACGCGGCATGGCCCCGGAGGGAAGTACCCGGGCAATACCCGATCGGGTCACAAGTCCCGTGACTTTTCCGTTATCCACAACGACCAGCCGTGGTAGACCGAATGCTCTCATGACTTCCAAGGCCTGTAGCACCGACGTATGAGAATTAACTTCCATATCTCGAGACCAAGGAAGCATGAGATCCCGGACACGCCGCCAAGCCCAAAGGTTTCGTGGGAGAGACTGTAACTGCTCAACAGTCAAAAGCCCGAGAAGCTTTTCCTCCTGTACAACTGGGAAAGCGGCATATCCATATTGGAAAAATTGACCATTGACACATTCTTCAATCGACATGTCGGGATCCAATGTCACCACCTGTTCTACCATCACCTCTCGAACGGACACCCCAGTGAGTGAAGCAAGAATGGCCGTTTGCTGTCGGCTACCCTTGGCAGCCAAAAAAAGAAACCCTCCAATTAAAATGATCCAACTCCCATGCGTCATTAAAGACGGGTCGACCAATCCGACCGTACCACCAAAGATGAGCCATCCTCCAAAAATGGCAAAGAGAAGCCCAAAACCCTGACCAGCCAACGCTGCCCTATTGGTCGCTTGATAATAATTACCTGAAAAAGACCACAGCACCGCTCGCAGGACTCGTCCACCATCTAATGGAAATCCCGGGATAAGATTGAAAAGTCCCAGCTGTAAGTTAATAGAACCAAGTAGAAGAACCAATGCCAGCACCCCATCAAATTGACTAGAAAATTCCAAGGAATAGATACCCCCAAAAAAAATTCCGGCCAACACAAAACTGACGATCGGGCCAGCAATCGCAATGTAGAACTCTGCCCGCGGTCCGGGAGGCTCCGCACGCATCTGGGCCATCCCCCCAAAGACAAACAACGTGATTTGACTAATAGGGATCTGATAGCGCAACGCCACATAGGAATGGCCAAGCTCATGAAGTAAGACAGAAAAGAAGAGGAGAACCGCAGCCACGGCGCCAATTCCCCAATACCGAACGGCAGACAGGCCTGGGAGCACATCTGGCAAATACCCAGAAGCCAAGCTCCAGGTTACAAACACAAAGACAAAGAACCAAGATACGTGGATTTTGATCGGAATACCCAGAACCTGCCCAATTTGCCAATCACGACCTTGCATGCAGTACCCTTATCAGTCAAAATAGCGACCAGTCAATAAGCCTTATATCCAATAAGGTTGGTTCAACCCAGGTCCACCACACGACGGGAACAGCTTTCATGCAAATAAAAAAACTGCTGCATACTCGCATGCGCGTCAGTGACATGGACGAAACGATTCGTTTTTACACACATATTCTGGGATTGGAGATCGCGGAACGAAAAGTCTCACCACGAGGCTCCCATCTCGCCTTTTTAAAAGTCCCCAACAGCGAAGAACTCATTGAGTTGTGCAGCTTTCCAGCTAGTGGTCCTGTAACGGTTCAAGAAGATTTGGTCCATCTCGCATTTGAAGTAGACAGCCTAGAACAAACCATTACCCACCTAGCCGAAAAAAAAGTCCCGATCACCGATGGGCCAACCACCAGTTCATCTGGAAGTCGCTTTCTCTTCATCGATGCACCCGATGGGTATGAGATCGAGCTCATCGAACGCCCCCCAGGTATTGCCATCGTGTAAAGGCCGTGCCCCCTCATCATTATCAAATTGTGGTAAACAACATGAACAATCATGGAGTGGAGTCAGGAAATGAAAAATGCTTTTTTTAAAGGACATGGACTTGGCAACGATTATATCGTCATGGACCCGAAAGATCTGACCTTTCGACTTACCAAGAAAAATATCCGAACCATTTGTGACAGAAACTGGGGAATCGGGAGTGACGGAATTTTAGCCTTGACTCCCTCCAAGAAGGCGGATTTTGGATTGCGTATTTATAATCCAGATGGCAGTGAAGCTGAAAAGTCAGGAAATGGATTACGCATTTTTGCCCGGTACCTCCATGCGATGCGAAAAACTTCACGCAAGGCATTTCGGGTGGAAACGAAAGGAGGACTTGTTGATATTACCCTGCACCTTGATCGACACCAGGATGCCAGTGCGGCCACCGTCGAGATGGGAACAGCCACCTTTCGACCAAAAGCATTACCCTGTACCGTCAAAGCGGCCGAATTGATTCAACAACCAATTTCTGTCTTACAAAAACAAATAAAGTTTACCGGAGTTAGTGTCGGGAACCCTCACTGTGTGCTCTTCAAACCAAAAGGCCAACGATGGACAAGAGAAGAATTGCTTACGCTGGGACCTGCCTTAGAGGCTCATCCATTCTTTCCCAGACGCACGAACGTCCAACTTGCCGTACGCACCGGGCCTCAAGAAATCTATATTCTCATTTGGGAACGAGGAGCAGGTGAGACCCAAGCCTCTGGCTCTTCCTCTTGCGCAGCAGCGAGTGCGGCGGTTCGGCTAGGGTTAGTCAAGAGTCCTGTTACCGTCAAAGCTCCGGGTGGAACGCTCTCCATTAAGGTCGGGGCTGACTTCGCCCTGACCATGAAGGGCCCCGTCGCCGAAGTGGCACGGGGAACCCTCAGTCCCTCCTTTGTCCGAGGGCTCGGTGGTTAGAGTCATCTATAAGGAACCTCTTTTCAATCGACAGACTTGCTCCCTTTCCTCCTGCCCCTTACAATATCTCTATGTCCGCCAAACGTACCGAGTCCTCTGACCTCACTTCAAAGCTTGAGCATCTTCCCCACCAACCCGGGGTCTATCTCTTTAAAAATTCCAAGGGGGACCTCCTCTATATTGGAAAGGCACGAATCCTTGCGGACCGCGTGCGGACCTATTTTCAGAAGGGGACCGACCAGACCCCAAAAACTCAGCTCCTCGTCAGTCAGGTTCATGATCTTGAAACAATTGTCACCCGCTCGGAACTTGAGGCACTCATTCTTGAGAGTAACCTCATCAAACGCCATCGACCTCGATTCAACGTCGTCCTGAGGGACGACAAACAATACCCCTATTTACGGTTCCCTGTGAAAGAGGACTTTCCACGACTCTCCATCGTCCGTCGGGTTCAAAAAGATGGTGCCCTATACTATGGACCCTACGTTCCCACTGGAGCCCTTCGGGAAACGTTAAAAGTCATCCGCAAAGTGTTTCCATTAGCCACCTGCGAAATAGATATTGACGGCACAGCCGACCGGGCTTGCCTTGAATTTGAAATCAAACGCTGCATGGCGCCCTGCACGGGTAATCAATCCAAGGAGGACTACCACAAAATCGTCCGGCAGGTTCGACAGTTTTTAGAAGGACGAGATTCCGAGTTACTTGACGACCTCCACCAGCAAATGAACCAGGCCGCTGAAGCTGAGGAATTTGAAGAAGCCGCTCGCATTAGGGATCGAATTTTCAAAATCGAACGAACGCTTGAAAAGCAACGTATTATTCAAACGACATCTACCGACCAAGATGTAATGGGACTCGCCCGACAAGGTACGGCGGTCGATTTGCAAATGCTATTTGTCCGAGGAGGTCTCTTAATCGGCCGAAAAGATTTTTTTTGGCGAGCCGCAGGGGAAACCACGGACGAGGAACTTGTCCATGCAGCCATTGAACAATTTTATAATAAGGAGGGCATGCCACCCAAGGAACTCATCATTCCGACCTCCTTAGAAGATACATCTCTCATTGAAACATGGCTGTCTGAAAAAAAAGGCGAAGCGGTGCGCATTGTAACACCCGAACGCGGTCACAAGCATCAGCTCGTACTTTTGGCCGAAGAAAATGCCGCCTCGGCAGTCTCAAACCATTTACGGGACGAAGAAACCGATCGGCAAGCCATTGAAGAGCTGGCACGGCTTCTACGATTACCAACTCTCCCTCATCGAATCGAAGGGTTTGATATATCCAATACCTCGGGAAACCAGTCAGTGGCCTCGCTGGTCGTCTGGGAAAACGGCCAAGCGAAAAAATCCGATTACCGCAAGTATCAGATTCAAACTGTTGAGGGAGCTAACGACTTTGCGAGTATGCAGGAAGTCATTATCCGACGGTATCAAAAATCAGAAAATCTTCCCACTCCTCACCTCATTGTCATTGATGGAGGGCTCGGACAACTGGGTGCTGCCTTAGAAGGCCTTAAACAGGTTCGGTGTGAGACGATCCCCATTATTGGAATGGCCAAAGCACGTCCTGAGGGAAGAACCAGGAAAAAGAGAGAAGAACGAATATTTCTTCCAGGAAGAAAAAACCCTATCGTACTCCCGTTGCATTCACCCGTCATTCATCTCCTCCAACGTATAAGAGATGAAGCTCACCGGTTTGCCATTACCTATCATCGAAAACTTAGAGGAAAGGCACTCATCACATCGCGACTCGATCAAATTCGCGGAGTGGGAAAAATGAGGAGAAACCGCCTTCTACAACAATTGGGAAGTCTTGAAATGATCTACAACGCCACGGATGAACAACTCTTCCAAATAGCCGGAATCGATTCGAACACGGCCACCCGGATCCGAGAGGAACTCGGGAAGATTACCAAACCCTAACAGTCCCTCTCCTCTCAGGGAAATGCGTATACTTCTGTCCCAACAAGGACTTCCGGATGAGAGGCTTAAATGAACTTTTTCTTCAAAAAGACAATAGGTTAGAAAAATAATAAAAACCGCCACACCCCTCTTGCAGAGGGACCACTGAAGGCTGTACTTTATGGCTTACTTCATAAGACCCTATCATTCATTCACTGACATTTGTACGAAAGGAGTGGGCCATGGCACTGCGATTAGGAGATGAGGCACCAGATTTTACAGCGGAGACAACAGCAGGCACGATCAACTATCATGAATGGTTAGGGACATCTTGGGGAATTCTCTTTTCCCACCCCAAGGACTATACCCCAGTCTGCACGACAGAACTGGGAGCTATGGCTCGAATCACCGAAGAATTTAAGAAACGGAACGTGAAGGTCCTGGCCATCAGTGTCGACCAGCTAGATTCCCACAAAGGATGGATTAATGATATTAATGAGACCCAAAACTGTAATGTCTCTTACCCGATTATTGCGGACCCCGAACGAAAGGTCGCAAACCTCTATGACATGATCCATCCTAACGCACTAGATAACATGACCGTCCGGTCGGTATTTATTATCGGCCCAGATAAGAAAATTAAACTCATGATTACCTACCCAGCCTCCACCGGACGAAACTTTGATGAAATCCTCCGTGTCGTCGACTCACTTCAGTTGACAGCAAACTTCAAAGTCGCGACACCCGTGAATTGGAAAGATGGGGATGATTGCATCATCGTACCGGCCGTCTCAAATGAAGACGCCGAAAAACTCTTCCCCAAAGGGTATAAAGCCGTGAAGCCCTACCTTCGGGTAACGCCGCAACCCAATAAATAGTTTCATTGAAAAATTTGGAATTAGTACTTTGAAAGGGGCTGTCCCTAGGGACAGCCCCTTTTTTTGTAAAACGAAAAAATCATGAATTCCTTCAGGAAATCCAGCATTCTTTATTTCCTGAGAATGTATTTACTCAAGTTTCTCTTCCAGAAACATCCCTCATCAAGCCAACCCTCCATGGGATATCAATTAATCACGGAATCGCGTGTCCGACACTGGTTCCACCATCGGTGGTAACGGTAAGGAGACCCGGCGTCAATCCTGGAGGGACCGTCACCGAAAGACGCCCATTCCCGTTCAACACATCAAGAGCGGGAGTCGGAGTTGTTACCCCAGGAAAGTTGACGGATGTCACCCCTTCCTTAAATCCACTTCCCACAATCTCAATGGTTTGCCCAGGGGCAAGCACCGTTTCTCCAGGAGGCAGAATCACACTCGTATTGCTCGGCACAATTTGAAGCGTAACGGATCCAGTCCCTGTCGTAATCGTGACAGGACCTGTCGTTGCTAGTGTCGGGACGTGAAGAGCCACTCGACTTCCATCCTGTTGAAAGAAGAACGGAGCTTGAGAAACAGTTTCGGGAACACCGTTCTCATCTGTGCTTGTAAATACGACCTCCATTCCAGAAACAAACCCACCACCATGAAGATTGATCAGTTGCCCGACGGTGGCAGCCGTTAACGTAGGATCAGTTGGGATCCCAGCCACGGGCTGTGCCGAAATCGAATCAACGCGAGGGGGACCGACAGCGATGACATGACTCCCTCCATCTGTGGTCAGAGTCAGATCACCTGCGACCGCGCCTGGCGGAATGGTGACGGTGAGGGTTTCTCCTTGATCAAACACATCATCGGAAGGAACCGGGGCAGGGACCCCGGGAAATGTAAGTGTCGTCGCACCTTCTTTAAATCCACTTCCGAATAAAGTCAGCACCACGCCCGGTTCGAAGATACTCCCTGTTGGAAGACGGAAGCCACTCACAGTCGGGACAATCTGAACCAAGGCTCCTCCCAAGCCATTAATTCGAAAAATTCCCGTGGTGATATTCGAAGATGGGAAAATACGAACATCGGCGGTCGTCCCGTCTGCACTGATATTGGAAACCACGGCCGATGGGTTGGGGAACGTTCGAGTCCCAGGCACGCCCGCATCACTGGTGGTAGGAAAGGTCACATTCGTCGATGAAGTAAATCCAATACCCTGCATGTGTACTATTTGATCAATATTCGCAGAGGGAACCCCCGGATCGGCAGGCGTACCAATCGTCGCTTGTGATTGAATGGCAGTTAGGGTAGGACCGGCATTACTGGTACCGCCATCCGTGGTGACCGTGACTGGCCCTTCAACGGCCCCTGGTGGGATCGTCACGAATAACACCGTGCCAAAAGACAGAACATCATCCGCTGGTACTGTGGTGGCTATGCCCGTAAACGTCACAGTCGTGGCGCCTTCTTTAAACCCATTTCCTTGGATGGTCAGAATGGTCCCCGGAGCAAAGGGTTGCCCCGTAGGTAAACTGGACGCAAAGATCGTGGGGACAATTTGAAGGAATGCATTCCCAGTCCCTTCAACCGTAACCGGCCCACTGGTGACAAGTGTTGGAGGAAGACGCAACGTTGCCTCAGTGCCATCTGGACTAATAGAAAGAGCATCGCGCCTCAATTCCCTTTCAATAAATACAGGTGCGCCCGCATTATCAGTACCAGTGAAAAACACCGTCGTCGCATCAGAAAATCCGGTCCCTTGAATGGTAATCACTTGAAAGGGATTCGCAGAAGGTTTCCCAGGATCAGCCGGAACACCTTGCGCCGCTGTCGCCACGACTGACTGAAGATCCGGAAGGAGAATCTCGTTACTAGTTCCCCCATTCGTGGTGACAGTAACAGGCCCAACATTAGCACCTGGAGGAACGAGCACCGTCAGAACTCGATTGTCCAGATCCAGACTGAGCGCTGGTGCCGGACCGGCCGCCCCGGTAAAGTTCACAGACGTCTCACCGTGGGTAAATCCTCGTCCGAAAATAGTCACAGTTTGTCCGGGAGCAAAGGGTTGTCCAGGAGGCAACTCGATGTCGAAAATGTCGGGGACAATTTGCAGGAAGACGCTCCCGATTCCATTCTCAACCGAAACTTGACCGGTGGTCGGGATAAACCCAAACGTCACATCCCCAAGGGTGCCACCATTCCTGATACCAAACATGGAAACGGTAAAGGAGCCTGGAATGCCATCTCCCTGAAGGGTAGGATAGCGAAGTCGCGTGGAAGAAGAGAATCCGGCACCTTGAGCTTGGATCCGCTGCCCGACATTTGCGGAAGGCTGAGTTGGATCGGCAGGCGTGCCCTTCGCCGCCACGCCGAGCAATGCCGTCAGTTGCGTACCCGAAAGGGTAAGTCCATTACTGGTGCCACCAGAGGTGATGACCGTCACCACGCCATCAATAGCGCCGGAAGGTACCGTCACAGACAATCGATTATTGAGTGTAAAACTACATTGCCCCGTCAGGCTCCCACAATCCGAAAACACATCCGTCGCGGGAACCGGCGTGGCTACTCCAGCAAAAGAGACGCTAGTCCCGCCTTCCTGAAACCCAGTTCCAGCCAATGTCAGCACTTGCCCAGGCTGAAAGTCTCCAGAAACAAAAGAAGTAAGGGTTGGCACAATCTGAAGTAGAACCGAGCCCTGCCCATTCAGCGTAACCTGACCCGTGGTGGCATGAACAGGAACACGGGCGGTGCCTTCCGTCCCCGCCGGATCGACCGAAGAAAAGGATACCAATTCAGTGGACAGCACGCCTTCATCACTGATCACGGGAAACAGGACCTGCGTCCCAGTCGTAAACCCTGCGCCTTGTAGTACGATGGAGCGAAGATTCCCCTGAAATTCAGACGTATTGCTTGAGGCGGAAGCGGGATCAGTAGGAGTGCCTATCCTCGCAACGGTCGAGATACTTTGGAGAGTCGGTTCCGCGACGAGCAAACTATTACTCGTCCCGCCATCTGTCTGAACCGTGACGGAACCATCCACAATTCCTTGTGGAATAGGCACCGTCAGACTTTGATTGCCATTGGAGACTTCAGCATCACTGAGCGCCGTCATCCCTGTGAATTGGACGAGCGTAACGCCTTCTTTAAAACCAGTTCCTTGAATGGCAAGCACTTCCCCGGCAACCAACGGTTGCCCAGGTGGAAGAGTGAAGGACGTGAGCGTGGGAACGATCTGAAGAAGAATTGAAGTCAATCCAGTAATCGTAACTGGACCCGTCGTCGCGGCGGAAGGCACGAACACCTGACCGGTTAATCCGTCAGGACTGACAGTATGAAGCGAAGCGGTCGTGCGGCCGGGTAATCCAGCGGCATCCGTTGTGGCAAAAATAAGTTCCGTCGAGGTAGTAAGCCCCTGTCCCTGTACGGAAAGAATCTCACCCACATTAACGGAGGCGACAGCAGGATCCGCAGGCGTTCCAAGACTCGACAGCCCGGTAATGCCCTGAAGCGTCGCAGGAACAAGGGGATTACTGGTACCGCCTGACGTCGTGACTTGGACCATCCCGCCCGTCACGCCAGCAGGAACGGTGTAAGCAAGACGGCGATTGTCATCAGTCACCGACAGGGCGGGAACCGGGGTCCCGACTCCAGGGAGGAAGACCGTCGTCCCCTGAGGCTGAAAACCACCACCGACCAAGACCCCCTGAGCCGTCGGCTTAAAAATCTCTTGTTGGAACGAGGTTAAGTTGGGAACCACTTGGAGCCGGATGCTGCCAAGACCATTGATTGTGACCTCGCCAGTCGTCACGGTACGAGGAACCGCCGCAAAACCCTGCGTGCCATCGGAACTCACATTAAACAACGTGGCAGGAAGAACTTGAGGCACACCGGTCGCATCAAGCGCAGGAAAGAAAATTTGCGTCTGATTGGTCAAACCAGTGCCAAGAACTTGGATCGTGGTGGATCCGGAACTACCAGGCGCATTGACCGAGGCAAGCGCGGGATCCGCAGGCGTCCCAAGAACCGCCGTGGAAACGATATCTAAGAGAACCGGTGGAGACAGAACATTGCTGGTACCACCAGTCGTACTCACCGTGATGGGTCCGGTCGTCGCTCCGACAGGAATCGTCACCGTCAACAGTCCACTGGTCGGGATAATCGTCTCTGCCGGAACGGGGGAGGCAATACCCGGAAAGTGAATGCTGGTCGAGCCGAAGATAAATCCTGTTCCAAACAGAGTGAGCACGGTGCCTTCCGCAAAGGGTTCCCCAGGGGGAAGGGCGAGGGACGAAAGGGTCGGAACGATTTGAAGGTCCCCGGTCCCCTGTCCATTGACCATGATTGTCCCGGATTGAGCCGACAAGGGAACAGAGACCGTACCGGTCGCACCCCCAACCGCAGCATTCATGGTGACCGATTGAGTGCCAACAGCGCCCATCCCATCGATCGTGGCAAAAATCACGTGAGTACTGACCCCAAAACCGGACCCCTGCAACTGGATCGTTTGCCCCGTATTCGCCGAAGGGATGGCAGGATCAATCGGCATACCAAGCGCAGCCGTGGCCGTGATGCTCTGCAAGACAGGAATATCAAAACTGCTGCTTGTTCCGCCATCCGTCGTTACGGTGAGAGGACCTAACGTGGCATCAGCAGGGATAATTACCGCGGCATCATTTTCCGTCACGGGACCGGTCGGAGTGGTGCGGGCTGCCGCCCCCGTAAACTGGACCGTCGTCGAAGCCGGATTGAACCCGGTCCCAAACACGGACATGAGGACCGCTGGTTGGAACGTCGTGCCAGGGGGAAAGCTGACGGATGAAATGGTGGGAACCACTTGGTAGTCGGCCGCCCCCACACCGTTGGTCAACGAAACAGTCCCCGAAATGGCATTGAAAGGAACGGCGATCAACATCGTGGTACCATCTGCACTGACATCAGCGGGAAGCGGGCTCACACGAGCCCCCGTCGGATTACCGGGAAGAGGAAACCCAACTTGTGTCGTGGCAGTAAAACCCGATCCGTGAAACTCCAGTTTTTGGCCGGCATTCCCAGAAGGCAGGGCAGGATCGGTAGGCACACCATCGACAGCCACCCCAACAATGGATTGAAGAACTGGAATATCGAGACTATTACTCGTACCTTCATCCGTACTGACAATAAAGGGACCAAGGACCGCCCCAGCAGGAATGGTCACCGTCAGTTGGTCCTCTAAAGAGGACACCCCATTGGCCGGAACAGGGGTTGGTGTCCCGGAAAAGGTGACCGTCGTGACCCCTTGCTTGAAGCCGGACCCAAAAATCGTCACGTCCGTCCCTGCCTGAAACGTACCACCCGGAGGAAGGACGAACGAAGAAACCGTCGGAACGATTTGAACCGTCGCCGTCCCCGGCCCGTTCACAGAAATCGCGCCGCTGGGAGGACGAAATGTCAAAAGAAGGGCAGCTTCCGTTCCATTGTTCGCCACCACACCCACCCCCCCGAGGTTCGTGGTCGTGATCGTGCTGAAAAACGCTCCACGTAACCCAATCGTTTGGCCGATATTCGCAGAGGGGTTCGCAGGATTGGCAGCAATCCCTTGCGACGCGGTGGCTACAATACTATCGAGCCGTGGCACCAAGAGAGATTGACTCGTGCCCCCAGGTGTGGTGACGGTGATGGGACCCTCCGTCGCACCGGCAGGCACAGCCACCCTAAGAGTCGTATTGCCACTCAACACATCGGCAACGCTAACCGGAGTGGAGGTACCGGAGAACAAGGCCGTCGTATTCCCTTCTTGAAACCCAAGTCCTGTAATGACAAGAGGAGAGGGCGGAGGCCAGGTCTCACCAGTCTGAAACGCAAAGTTCGATACCGTCGGCACGATTTGAAGAAACGCGCTACCATTGCCTTGAAGCGTGAGACTCCCGGTCGTCGCCGTTCCCGGCGTTCTGATGACTCCGCGGGTGCCATCGGCACTCACCGAAGAAAGAAACACGGCCTCGGTGCCCGTCGCCCCCGCATCATCTCTCGTGGGAACAAAAACCGTCCCACCATTCGCCAACCATCCGCCATGCAGTAAGTTGGTCTGCCCGATATTGGTAGACGGTTGCGTCGGATCGGCGGGACTGCCGACCTGGGCGGTGGCCGTAATCGACGACAGCGTGGGAACCGTAAAGAGGACGCCGGCACTCGTTTGCGACCCGACCGTCACGGTCACCGGGCCTGAGACAATACCGGTGGGCGCCTCCACACGCAAATGCGTTCCATTGGCGGCGGGACTTTCATTCAACACAGTGCCGGGAATCCGAGTACCGCCAAGCCCTTCAAAAGCGACTTGCGTTTGTCCGGTCACTGAGGAAAAATTCCGCCCCTCGATAAGTATCATCGACCCCGGCCCCCCGCGATCAGGATCGATCAAGGTGATTACCGGAGGCGGAGCGGCCGCAAGGGTGAGGGAGGCGGAAGCTGAGCCCACCACATTTGTCACTGTCACATCCGTCGAACCCAGGTTGGTGGGAATCGGAACTGTCATCGTCACCGTGAGCAGGCTATCGGAAAATTCCTGCGGAGCCGAAATTTTTAGATCCTGATGGGAGGTTGAAATCGAAGCAAGGAGCAAATTGGTCCCTGTGATCGTCACGACCTCGGTCGCACCAGCTTGAATGATATTCGGTGTGACCGCCGTGATCGTCGGCGCAACGGTGGGCGCTTGATTCCGTGAAATTTCGAGAAGATTTCCTACGGCGTCATAGGAATAAAGAGCAATCTCGCCCTGGTCATTTAAGACAGCACCCAGCCGACCCAACGCGTCATAGAAAAATTTTGCTTGGTCAGAAGAGACGTTGGGGTTCGACAAGCACAACAATGCAAGGAGCAAGCAACCAAATACTTTTGGCCATCGGATGAAAAAGGGCATAGAGAAAAGAGACCCATGATTGAGCTAAATCTGAACTCAACCACTCTTGTCTATACTGAGAGGGATCATGAAACTGAAAGCAGTCTAACAGGAGCCAGAGAGATTGCAATAAAAGACCGTTTTTATATGAGAGGCCTTACCTTTATCGCCAGACCTCTAAAATAAAAAAGACTCCCGACCCCTTAAGTAAGTTGGTTGGATTAGTCGGCTTTGGAGGGCTGATTGCGAAGAAAGAGGCTTCCGGCGAGTTCAGAGGCCATAGGAAGGAGAAAAGGCAGGGCCCCGAATAACGCGCTCATCGAGTTTTTGAGTTCCTGTTGTGTTTCAAAGAGGAAAATAAAGATGACCACCACAACCAGCAGCAGAGGCATTTTGATGGCACTCCATGTGCCATCAGACTTTTTCCGACGGGATGCGCTTAACTGGGCTTTAAATCCTGCCGACAGAATAAACTGACGAAAACTCTTGTTCATCAGTCGCACATCAGGATCGAGTAACACCAAGCCCTTTAACTGCAATCGCGGCAGTTCGGGATGTCGCGCATGGAGCCATCCTTCCTTGGCCAATTCGTAGAGTGCCATTTGTTCTTCAAATGAACAGGTTTCCCACACCGACTGATAGTAGGGCTTCGCAATTCCGAGAAATTGCGGAACGACGTCATCCACACTCCAGTTTTTGATATCCTCTTCGCGCACGAGAATCCAGGTTCCAACCTTTTCAAGATAGGCATTTACACGCGATTCTTCCCAAATTAACTTCCGAACACGTACCTGCTCCCTTATTCGAGGATCACTGGATACTCGTTCAAATGATTGTGCAGGCGAATCCCACGTTCCTTTTTTACAATAGAGGAGGGAGAATCCCCGTAATAAACTCGCCCAGTCCGAAATAGTATACGATTCCAAGGACACCCCTGCGGTTGGAACCCCTTCGGAGACACCGTAACTTGGCAAGGGGCCACTGAGAGGATTGACCGTTGAAAGGATATAGATTGATTTGTCTTGCGCGAGTAAGTATTTCACCAACTCCGCCTTCAGGGGATCTACCCTGGGTGCACCAAGCATATATTCAAAGTTGTCGATAAAAATACTTTTCGTATCGGATGCTCCTTTTTGCTGTTCCTTAAACCACTCGATCTCATTGAGAATTTTTCTACAGTCGATTACCGCATAGTTAAGATTCAGACCTTGAGGTATTTTGGATTTACCGGAACCGGGAGGGCCAAGAATAAGTACGTGTTGTAAGTCCTGATGATCTTTCTCTGGGGGAAGAAGAGTCAACATCCCTAACTGAGACCCTGGATAAGGAAGCGCAAAGACTCGTCCAACAAATGTACGAAGGAACAACCAGAGCAGGAAGAACATCCCGAGTAAACTTCCCATCCAATCCATGGCAGGAACCCGGGATATATGCGAGAAAAACCCTTTGTTAGGGCCAATCCATTCAGGAAGAGGTGCTTCCAGTCGTAAGGGGAAATAGGTATAGGTGTTTGGGGATGATTGATGCTGAAGAGCAACAGGGAAAAAATCCTGATCGAGTCGAACGCGAGGCTCTCCTGAATCAAGAATCGTCTCCTTGAAGAAATTCCTATCGGGTGGTAAGAGCCCCCAACTTTCCAGTAAGGGTGGATAGTTCAGAGCTTTTCTCCTGGCCAATTGGTGGTACCTATCTAAAAATGACCCCTCAACTCTGTCGTGTCGCCCTAAGGATTCCTTTTTCCTTTGAATACTCATCTTCTCAAGGATGAATCGGTTTACCGGGTAGACTATATTTCCATAATAAACTGGAATTTGGTGGACAAATAAATCTATGAGATGCTCATTCCCTCGAGCTGACTCTTCCCCACGCCCAACCTTCTCTCCCTCAACATCGCCTGGCAGCAGACTGTCTAACGAAAAAAACTTCGGTGCCTGAAGGCTTGCGGCATTGAGGGTATGTTGAACCCCTACGAGTATTCGGGAAACAAACATTCGTAATTCTCTATCTTTGGCAATCTCAAAACTCATTCCAGCCGGCAACCCTGCAAGGATCAGCACCCAGGTCATCACCATTCCTACGAACCAACCACGTGCTTGAGAAAACTGCTTCAAAGAATATCTTGTAGGACTTGAGACTTTTTCCATTTCCGGGAAATACCCACATACTAACAATCCGAGAAAACTCATCAACGGGATGGCCACGGCCACTCCCATTAACACACGCCCCCCGTTAAACCCATTGGCCACCCAGAGATACACTCCCAGTCCCACTGCAAGAAGAACCAGATTAAAGATGCTATTGATCTGATAGGTCTTCGTATATGAAGGATGAGGCCACAACCATTGAAAAGGATTGTAGGCGAGATACCGGCGTTGATTGCCCCGTCGTACCCCCCATAACAGGAAAGCGAATAAGACGGTAAGAAAAACGAAATACAACAGAAGTAAGCTACCCGCAAATAATAAAATACCAAGGTTGAATGCCCGAAGGTCATTTTTACTCCGGAAGACAACAAGCGTCCATGGGAGATGTTGAATTGGTTGGACATAAAATTGCTGGCCCTGACCTCGATATTCTCCTTCGAAGGAATCGGCTGCCTTTGAATGGACCAAGGCTCGCAATTCCGCATTCATGTCCGTTTCCTGATAAAAGTTTTCACGCAAATTTCTATACACATTCGAGTGAAACAACACCTGCCCTGTTCCGTTATCAATAATGGCAAACCCTCCGCCAGGGGGCACAGAATTGGGGCTCATGACGGAGGTAAGCTTTTGCTCCATCGCCGCTACCCATTTATCGGACACGAGTTTCTTCTCAGCGTCACTCAGCTGATTGGTAATAGGAAAAGGGATGGAGAGCACAACGGTCGTATCCGCAGAGTCTCTGGAAATAATAGGTTCAATATAATAGGAGCGAACCCCAGAATCTGGCGGCGCCACAAACAAAGGTTTTTCACGATCTAACACATGCCGCACATACAGACGGTCCTTCACATTAATAGTCCCCTTAAAATACGGATCGGGACGATGCGTCCAATTCAGCCGAAGATTCCCATTTCCATCGAGGAGAAACATGATCAGAGACTCCTCATGCTGATAGGAACATCCTGGTTCTTGATGTAATGCCTGTGGCTCCTTGCAAGGTGCCCCTCCTCTGGCAATCCATTTCGCCCCCTGATCTTCCGTGGAGGCAAGATCAAGCTGCTTCAAATCAGCCTGCAACAATGAAATGTTGGAATAGTGGGAGAGTTGCGTGAGAATATCAGTAATCTCTGTCGTGAAATTGTCATGTATATGTTCGGCCTCCATCTTGAGACCTTGTGAAAACTCCTCCTTCATTTTGGTATAGGTATACCAATCAAAGAGAATAAGGAAAAAGGCCGCGATACCTACGATGATCGTCATCGTAATGGAAATCAGATGGATTCTGGTTAAAGATTCTCTCGCATCCATGACGACTAATTGCACAAGTGGCAGGCTGACAATAAGGAACAGCAACCCGAACACTAAAGAAACCAGTCCCATCAATGGAATTTGACGATACTGCTGTTCAAATTCTGAAAGGGGAACAAGTCCACATAAGACCAACGTTCGTGAGGTCTTCTTGTGATCACTGACTAAGGATACGCCATTCGGAATGGTGACTGGCTGCGCAAATAACCGAAAGGTAGACCCTGCAAGGGAAATGGTTGCTTGTACGGGGGTTGGGAACTCACCTTGAGTTACAAGCTTAACGGGTTTCCGTTCTTCTTCTGAGGAAAACATTGAAAAAAAACCTAACCCCGTCGACTCAGGGAAACGTTGAGCTCCATCGAGCGAAGTCAGTAATATCCCGGATCGATTTTTCTGGAGAATGACCGTACCGGTGGAATCAACGAGAAGGATATCCGAAAAGGCTTTTTCGCTTTGCATCTCAGGAAACAGTAATAACGGTTTCACGGAGAGTTGGCGCGTTCCCTCCTTCGCCTTTTTCACGTTGGACTCTTCATTCAACTCCACGATGAGCTCCTGTGATGAGCTGGCTCGATTGGCGTTACCCGTGAGCAGTTCAACGCCTGGTAAATGCGTGAATAAGGTAGGAGGTTCATGATCGTCAGCTGTAAAATCCCTACAGCCTTTTTTGGAAATCTTTCCGTTTCCCGTACAGGTCATCCCAATGGAGGTTTGTGGACGTCGGTTGCTCCACGCATCCTTGTAACTCCCCAAACGCACTGTCAATTCATTACTCCAGGTCCCGAGGACTCTGAAGTTTCTTTCTTCTAAATCGACCCGTCGTTCAGAAATATATCCATAGTAGAGACCAGCCAAGACGCCTAGGAATACGAGAGCCGTTAGGCCCAGGACACCCCCTTTACGGAAGCCACTCCCGACCAACCCTTTAAACTCACTAGACGTAAAGGCTAATCCTGGCATAATGTCACAAACCTTTGCCCTTGAAGTGGCTTCAACAACGCGGTCCCGCCTCAGTGAATAGAAAACTTTTCTGGTTCCATAAACACCCTACCAAGGTTGCGGAATCCAAGCTGTGACCTACGCCACAGACGTTAAATTGAAGAGAATTGTCATCACAGGAATCTTCGAGGAGAGCAATTTCGGAAAGCCAAGGGGTCAGTTCCATTATCCCTCGTAATGTGTCACCAAGAGTTGCAACTTTGGCGGTAACACATTCCCGGCAAAACGCCTAATGAATACTACGTTTGTCTTTCAAAATCAATGTTCATGCAATATAACCCCGTGATACTAGAAGAGAAATTCTATACTTTCCGAGTGAAGTTTAGGGCCTTCAGGACCTACTCCAATGTCGAATGCTGAGGGATTGAATAGGGTAAGATGATGGTTTAGGCTATAGGATGATGCAATAGAGCCCTTGTTTCTTCCGCTGGAGGTGCGTCTATGCTTTCTCGACCATCTTTAATACATCAACCTCCCACTTGCTTAGGCTCTCTTCTTAGCCTTCTTTTCCTCATGACCTCGGTCCTAACCCTGATGAATCCTTTCGCCCATGCCTCTGGATTCAAATCACCACCAGAATGTCTCGCCTATGAAGGGGACGCCCATCTCAATTGCCTCTATGCCTTTATTGAGATTCAAAAGGATAAACTCGCGAAGTTTGAGGATGAATTGAGCCAAGTTAAATCCACCACACAATCACTACAAAACCAAGTCACCCGACAAGCCACGGTGACTGAAGAACTGCGGAGAAGTCTTAATCAACGCGACCAGGCGTATCGCTACGCGCCACGTTACAATTTTCTTCCATCACTCGGATTTTCTTTTAACTTTGGAAGGTCGCGCCACCCGTTCCGTCAGTACGGTTATCGTGGATATGGTCCACGATTTTTCTCACCTTGCTTTGGTTCGTATTACGGGGGTTGTTGGTAAACAAGACTCAGGACGAGGAGCGTCTCTGTTTCACCGTCAGGGGATAGGATCAAGTTGGGAGCAAGAAGGTCTCATCGGTTTCATTCCAGACCACGCATTAAATTCTGACAGGCCGATTCCAAATCTACACCTCCTTTTAGCAAAGAGCCGCCAACGATCATGACCACATCCTGTTGGTACAGATCGGTCGTCTCTTCAATATCCTCTTTGGTCATCCCGCCTGCAGCCGTAGGAAATGTGGAGTTCAGATGTCCCCAAGGCCGACCGGTGAGTTCCCCAATCTTTCGACAGTCTTCTTTGGTGATCGGATAGCTTCTCATATAGGTCGGATAGATACTCACATCTGCGCCAGCCAACCTAGCCAACTGGCCAAATAGAACGGAGGGAGCGATTCCACTATCCTGATGCACAAAATAACTACCCAACATCGCGGGATGCGTCATAACTGGTAGGTTGAGTTCAGGATCTTGGGCAATAATCCTCACCGCATCAAACCCTGTCAGCCCAGGACAGACTAAAACGCCACCAGCCCCAGCCTTTTTGGCATGCACCGAACGTTTATAGATTCCCTTCGCCGAGCCCGTCACATGTGGGACATAGAGACAGCTTCGACCCGTTTCCTGATTGGCCTTTGCCACAGCCTCCCCACAATGTTTCACCCGTTCAGTAAAATGGCTAATCGGTTGGTCCATCAGCGCTTGATCATCTTTGATAAGATCAAGTCCACCTTTTGCCATGGCATAAGCCCGGTTGGCTAATTCCTGATTAGGGAAACCTACGGGTTTCAGGACTCCGCAGACTAAAGGACGGGCCTCCACCCCAATCCGCTCACGTAAACCGGCTCGCCCAAGTTGTGGCCCTGACCATCTTTTCAAGAGGGAGTCGGGAAGGTCTAAATGCAAAACCCTTACTCCCGGACTAAGGCTGGCCATCCCAAAGGTTACCTGAAGCAGGTTGGATATATCGTCTCCCAAAAGGGAATCCGAATATTGGATGACCGCTTCATACAAATGAGACGTACACTCCCGGAATGATGCCAACGTACCAATGATGCCCGTGTTCATAAGTTCGCCAGGAACCAATTCTTGAGGCAATTCAACGGTCTGCTCAAAACAAAGGGCGTTGGCTCGTGCTTGAGCCTGGATGGCATCTCCTTGGAGTTGATAATGGACCGAGAATGAGTGGGAGGACCACGCCTTGTTTGACATGCTCTTATGTAGAAGAAATCGTAAGGAAAATGGGTAGGGTATAAGATTTTACCCAACCGGCAGAATATGAATGAGCGGAAAAGGACTCACTGTTGGAGAAGAGTCCCTTACCCCTTCTCTATTATTTGAATCTGGCACTCACGAGCCCAAGGTAGGGCCTTGACGTCAGGGTGCCTTCGTTCGAACTTCTACATTGGTGAAGTTCGATTGATTCCCAATAGGAGAAACCTTTTCCGTGTCACTCACCGGTTGATAGGCTGCGCGAAGGACTTCATCAATAGAGTCCACGAAAATAAACTCCATGTCTTGACTGACTTCCTCTGGGACTTCCTTGAGGTCCTTCTCATTGGCTTTTGGGAGAATAATCCGGCGAAGGTTCGCTCGATGTGCAGCCAACATTTTTTCCTTAATGCCTCCCACTGGTAACACCAAGCCACTCAAACTAATTTCCCCTGTCATAGCGGTATCACTCCGCACAGGTTTATCGAGGTAGGCAGAGGCCAGGGCAGTGGCAATCGTAATTCCGGCGGAGGGACCATCTTTTGGAGTCGCGCCGGAGGGCACATGAACATGGACCCCGTTTCGCTTAAATCGTGAAATATCCAACCCCATGGACTCTGCATGCGACCAAAGATAACTGCGTGCAGCCCGTGCAGACTCCTGCATGACATCTCCTAACTGCCCTGTCAAAGTCAGATCATGACTTCCCGGCAGCAAGCTTGTCTCGATATACAACACATCGCCCCCAGTTGGTGTCCAAGCCAATCCAGTTGCGACGCCTGCCGGCAGTTTCTTTCTCGCTTCTTCCAATTGAAAGCGTTCCGTCCCTAACCAGGTTTCCAAACTCTCCACATCGACAACGACGGGCTCAGGACTCTGCCCCTCAGGCTGTTCGGCAATTTGCAAGGCTACTTTCCTAGTCACACGCCCGAGCATCTGCTCCAATTGCCGTACTCCTGACTCTCGGGTATACCGACCGATCACTTCTTTGATCACGGATTCGGGAAACTGTACCTGTTCGGCCTGCAGTCCAGCTTCCTTCATACGCCGTGGCCATAAATACCGCACAGCAATCTCCAGTTTTTCCTGCACGGTATACCCAGGAATACGAATCACTTCCATTCGATCCATTAAGGGTTGCGAAATCGTATCCAAAGTATTTGCGGTCGTAATAAAAAAGACTTTCGACAAATCAAAGGGTAAGTCTAAATGGTGATCCCGAAAGGTATGATTCTGCTCTGGATCCAATACTTCCAATAACGCAGAAGCCGGATCGCCACGGAAGTCTCGTCCCATCTTATCCACCTCATCTAGCATGAGGACAGGATTGTTCACACCGGCTCGTCTGATGGCCTGAATGATGCCTCCTGGCATTGACCCAACATAGGTTCGCCGGTGCCCGCGTAACTCTGCTTCATCATGGACTCCCCCCAAGCTAAATCGCTCAAAGGTTCGTCCAAGAGCACGGGCAATGGATTGACCTAGACTGGTTTTTCCGACTCCCGGCGGGCCCACTAAACACAGAATAGGCGCCTTCGCACTCGGATTCAGTTTTAAGACAGCGAGATGTTCAACGATACGGTCCTTCACCTCTTGAAGACCATAATGATCTTCATCTAACACGGTCCGCACCTTGGACAAATCCACTGAGTCCTCAGAAGACGTCTTCCAGGGAAGCTCCAACACAAGATCCAAATAACTTCGTATGACTTGGTGATCACCGGCCGTAGGAGGAAGCTTGGCTAAACGTGCTAATTCTCGCTCGGCTTCTTTACGAACCGTATCAGGGAGGTCGGCTTCTTTTATTCGTTTTTTCAACTGAAGAATATCCCCGTCAGCCTCTTCCCCCTCATCTAATTCATCCTGAATCGCTTTAAGTTGCTCCCGCAGCACGTACTCTCGCTGCGTCTTCGTCAGTTTGGTCTGCACCTCTCCGGCAATTTTGTTGCGCAATTGTAAAATTTGCACCTCGCGTGAGAGGGCAGCATACAGGCCGCGAAGAAGATCTGTTTGTGTTTGCGCTTCCAGCAAGGTCTGTTCGCCATCGATGGTCAAATTTAAAAAAGACGCCACTCGATAAGCTAGCGCCACCGGATCCTTCTCTTCTCCCAGGGTTATCACGGCTTCTTTAATGCCGGGGGATTCGATAAGTGCCGGCAACTCTTCCACCATTTCCATAACAGCTCGACGAAGAGCATCAATCTCAGGACTACTCTCTCTAGGAATGGAAAGTTCTCGGCCACGTACCGAAATATATGGATCTACCTGTTCAACCTTCAGCAAGACATGTCGGGATACCCCTTGAATGAGGGCATGAATGGTTCCCTCCGGGGTGTGAGCGATTTGTTTAATCACGGCCTTGGTACCGATGGTATACAGGTCTTCTAGCTTGGGTTCTTTCACTGAGGGATCACGTTGCGCCACAATTAAAATAGTTTTTTCTTCACTTTTAAATGCAGCTTCGACTGCGGCAACTGAACGATCCCTTCCGATGGTTAATGGAGTCATTACACCTGGAAACAAAACCGTCCGTTTCACAGGAAGAACTGGTAGGGTTGTCAATACCGCTTCATCATTCATAGGTTCCTCCGGGACTATCCATCGATATCATGTGACATATGAGTTCATTTTGAGACAAAAATATCGCCTTTTGCCAAATCGACTCTGCCTATTAGAAGGAAATAGCCATTGATCTCCCGGAGTCAACCAGGCCAATACTGGAATTGGCAATATTCTTAACTAGTTGACGCCACGTAGAATTTACCTGTGACGGTGGTCAAGCCCATAAACAAAGGAGACGAGTCCATGGCGACGAGCATAACCAACAACGGCAGAAAGACCAAGAAGAATCAAAGGAACGGGCAGGGCCGTAAATTCCCCAAACCAGAGATGGGTTGTAAAGGCCCCGATCATGATGACGGCTAACCAAAGAGCGGCCAAGCCCGAAACTTGAGGGATACAGAGTGCGATCGCTCCGATCATCTCAGCCCACCCCACCGCAGAAAGAAACCATGGTGGATACCCCCAACGAGCAAAACTTACCGCATGTGGTGAAGGATTACTTATCTTGGCCACTCCAGCTAAGAAAAAAAACAGGGCCAGGACCCCTATCAGAATCCAGAGACCTATGTGATTAAATGTCCTCACCTATGGTCCAAGAAGTAGTAGACTCTTCATGGTTCATGATGACGGATCATAGAGGGGAAAGCAATCTAAACTCCTCCTCACTCAAAGCAGTCCTGTTCACCACTAACGCCTTGAATCGGCTCAGCCCAAAGTGGCTATTTGTATAAGGAGGAGACATCCCGCATAATAAGGGTTCGCTCAAAGGAGGAAAAACGTATTGTGGCAACCCAGAAACCCTTAGACCCTGAAGTCCTCATGGGAGACCCCAAAAATCAGATCGACAAAGAAACTCTGGCCAAGGCTTCAGAAGTTTTGGCCAACATTCTTGATTCAGCGATCCAGGTCCCCGGTACCAATATTCGCATTGGGCTCGACCCACTTATCGGACTCATTCCAGGTATCGGGGACGCTTTGGCCAGTTTTGTCGGATCTACCATCATTGTTATGGCCTCCAGACTTCAGGTTCCAAAAATCATTTTATTTCGAATGAGTGCCAACCTGATGATCAATGGTGCTATTGGGGCCATTCCGGTACTTGGTGATTTCTTTTCTGTGTGGTTTAAAAGCAATGCCCGAAATGCACAGTTGCTCCGTCGCCATAGTTCGTCGGCAGGCCAATCGTCCACGGCAGGAGATTGGATCTTTGTCATTGGTATGATTGCGGCCACACTTGCGGTAACCCTTGCAGCGATCGCGGGGGTCGTGTGGCTTGTGTCTAGCGTGTGGCAATGGGCTCAGTAACTTGAGGGTCCACTCGGTCGACAAACAGACCAGCCGGCTCATTCAAAAAATTCAATCCGTTTCCTAATTTATTTTTATTGGTTGCACTGGTAAATTGATCCCTACCCTGTAAATCAAAAAATGCACTCATGCTCCTCTGTGTGGCGATCCCAAATCCACGTGGCGCACGATAATGATCATCCCCGCCTTCATCAACAAAAAGGCTCCAGGACTGTCCAACTCCTCGTCCCAGTCCATCAGACTGAGAAAAATCATACAGATCCCCGCCCGTTCCTGCATCAAGACACAAGGCCACGCTTTGATCCCAAGCCGTCCCCGCATTAAACACAGGTCCGGTTGAGAAATATTGATCTTGCCCGTCCCCTTCGACAAACAGTCCGACCCCAGCATGCGCCGCAGAACCATGGCCATACCGTGCTGCCTGATGGACATCGTTTCCTTCCAAATCAATCTTGAGTCCGGCTCCAAAAAAGTATCCAGTTCCTTGGGAAAAATTGGAACTCGAATAGTGGTCATCTCCGGTTCCATCAACTACCAATCCCCACCCCCCGGAAAGATTGAGGTCGCTATGAAGCTGTTCCTTGTTAAACATGCGCTTCCCTGTACCAAATCCTAGACAAAACCCATCAAATTGATAAAGGGGCGAGTCCTTATCACCGGACGGGACATCCAACTGATTATACACACTTGGAAAGGTCTTCCCGCATTGATAGACATCCTTTCCTTTCCCATCGAGGAGTCCGCCAACACCCAATGGCCCCCCAAACCCCATGGCATATCCAAAACTTTCATAACGATCGTTTCCCATAATATCAACCAAAAGACCTAACCCTCCAATGGCTGCCCCCTGCACCATTTTTTTCCCGACATACCTATCGTTCCCCGCCTCGTCGATTAACAGGCCCACACCTCCAAAACCGGCTCCCCCGGAGCCGTCGGCCATAAAATATTGGTCATCACCATCGAGGTCCACCAAAAGCCCAACCCCTAATCGCCCCGTCGCCAAACCCAGCTCTGATCCTCGATAAATATCCGCCCCGGCAAGATCAATGACAACTCTATTTCCATGAGTTGAGTCACTTGCGGCAACCTTGCCTTCGTACTGATCATCCCCTCCTACATCAATGACCACCGCAATCGTGCCATCCAGGGTATATCGATTTGGTCCAGGTCCTCCGATCACAATAAATCCATACGGGGTATCTCGAATATTCAGGATGTCACCCTGTACAGATGGCAACGTTCTAGGTGGTACCTGATGGGATTGAAACAGTTGCCCCAACTTTGTGAGCCATTCAGCATCGGCTAGGGCAGCAAGAACTTCAGCAGACGCAATGAGTTTGGGGTAGTCCAGCCTGGTTTCAATAATTTGCGCAAATCGTTTCTCATCTTGGGCATACACCAAGTCGGGCCCCGACCTGGCGGAGGATTGAGGGAAGAACGTGGATACCAGTTTCGGGGCAAATTGATAGACAAACTGTTGATCGGCTTGGGACACCTTACTGAGGGCTTCGTGCCGATGTTGTTGCGATTGGGTTAACACCTCCATGATAAATTCAAACTGGTCTTCAAAACGGAGACGTTCGGGTGGGAGTGGAACAGCCACGAATTCAGTTGGCGACTCAACTCTGTGATCCAAAACCGTGATCAGGGAGGCCAAGGGTTTACGAGACTCAATGAGGGCAACGAGTTCCTGCCCTCGTTGCTCTAATCGCTGCAGACCAAACCAAGGATCACGTAAAGCCTGAGAAATAGGTGAAGCCTTGTACAGAGCTGGCCCAAAGGAAGATTGCGATAATCTTCGAATGGCTTCTGCATATTGTGGACCGAGTTTTTGCAGTAGCTCTCCTTCCACCTTCTTTCTAATATTCAATACCAAAGATTGTGGTTCTGTATTCTGAGTCAGGTCAGGAGGGAAACCCACATGTTGAGAAGGGCCTGCAACACAGCCAACCATCAACATGAACAGGAAAACGCCCGCAGATAGGATTTGAGATCCCCCAAATTTTGGGCTTGGTGAGATCCCGATATTCCTCTCCGCCCTCCTATGCCACGTATCCGATTTGATAAGAATCCCTATCCTTTCCGATAACAATCCAATCCAATGTCACACGTACTCTTAATATATCAAAGACTTGTGGTTTGGAATAGAATTCGCTAATCCCTACTTCCATATGGCCTTCCCTGGAACGTTACGTGGTTTGCCTGATCAACAAACACCGGATATTCCTCAGGAGAGGAGAAGTCCCAGGAGTTGGTTTGCAGCGAAAGTACCAACATTATTCGTAACAAGGAGTGTGTCCTATGCCAAAGCTTACCAAGCGTATCCTATCCACCGGAACCATGTTGACCTTACTCTGTGCCTGTCTTCTTCCTGTCTCGACAGCCGTAGCGGCGTCTGGCACCAATATGGTCCTTACTCAACCAAGCAACGTACAATCACAACCAGACCGGATTGATATCAATTCGGCGAACCTCACCGAGCTTCAATCTCTGCCTGGGATTGGAAAGGTGTATTCAAAAAAGATTGTCGCGAGCCGTCCCTATCAATCAATTAAAGATCTACAAACCAAAAAAGTTCTTCCTCCTAAAACCTATAAGAAGATACAGAACATGTTGTCGGTAGGCTCTACCCACTAACGTATCGAATGGTATGCCCCAGGCAACCTTCCTCGTGAAGGGAGGTTGCCTGGGCTACGTACCTTTTGAACCCTGTCACAAGCCAACGGATTGAAATTCACAAACGAGTGCTTTGCACCCATGGAAATGATATTAACCGAAAATCTTTCTTAATAATCAATTAGTTAATGGGCGCGAATTCTTTATCTCAATGAAAAACTCCATCTGCAACCACATAAATAATATATAAATATCTTGACTCATTTCTCCGGTCCTGAAAATATGGCTACGCTTTATTCCCTAAAATGAACATCGCATTACGTACAAAGAAAGAATTCTCGTTTTTAGGCTTCTTCCAGTTCCTCATTTTCCATCACGAACAGGAGAACGGCTTCCCTTCAGAACCCTCAGGAGACCTTATGCGCAGTCATGTCATGTTATTCACATTCCCTTTTAACAAGAGCGAACATCAACTGGGACCTTGGATCATCTCTCATTTCGTCCTGGTTCTCTTCATTCTAACGTTTCTCTTCCCAGCCACCGGTTTTGGGGCAGCCTTCCGGATTTACGATCAGAGTGCCACGGGGACAGGTCAGAGCGCAGCCTTTACGGCTCAAGCTGATGATGCCTCAGCGGTGTACTACAACCCCGCAGGTATGACCCAACTACCTGGGCTTCAACTCTCTTTAGGAACAGCCATTGGAGGAGCAAGTACAGACTTTAACAATTCGGCAGGTCGATCGACTCGTGGAAGTTTTGGAGGGACCATTGCCTTTCCGCCAGCCAGCAACTTGTATGTTACAGCCAATTTACAGGACTTGGGAGTTGAATTCCTTGGAAAGACGACTCTCGGGATCGGTGTCCTCTCGCCATTTGGAATAACGTACGAATATCCTAATACTGCGCCTTTTGCCTCGGCAGCCACCAGAACATCTCTAGAACTTATCGATATTAAGCCGACAATCGCCTACCAGGTAAATGATGACCTCTCGGTTGGCTTCGGATTCGACATTTATACCTTCTTAAATTTTTGGGGAGAAGGCCAGGCAGAAACGACGTTCGTCTCATCGGGGGGGACGGGACTCCCTCCGGCCGGAACGAATATAGAAGTTAATGGATCCGATACCTCCTTGGGATTTAATGTCAGCCTTCTTTATTCCGCCCTACGAAATGCCGAGGGGCAGCCGATCGTGAACCTGGGACTGGTCTATAGGAGTGAGGTGGACCTGTCGCTTGATGGAAATTTTTTAGCTAATGGGAGAGTCCTGACCGACAGCAATACGACCTTGATTCTTCCTCAGGTCTTCACAGGTGGTATAGCCGTATGGCCCGTGCGAACAACCGAACGAGAGTGGAAGGTAGAATTTGATGTCGATTATACCGACTGGAAATCCTTTCGTAACCTTGACCTACACCTCTCAAATGGGACGACGATACAATTTCCACAAAATTGGTCAAGTACATTTACCATTATGCTTGGCACCGAATACCGGTGGCTCCAACCAACAATACTCCCCCATTGGGATATTGCCGTCCGGGGTGGATATTGGTTCTCAGAATCCCCCATGCCTGATCTCACCTACAATCCAACCTTTCCAGCCGATGCCGATAACCACGCGCTTTCCATCGGAGCCAGTTTTCTCTGTAAGGGACAGGGACGGTTTTGGGGAGTCTTGCCTTGTGGGTCCGGGGGTGGAAATTCCTTCTGGCCGACAGGTATTGGCCTCGACTTGGCCTACCAATTCCTTTTTTATGAAGAACGTACCGTGAGCGGGGCGACGAACCCCGTAGCCATTCCCGGCGTATTGAATGGCACCTACGACACAACGATTCACATTGGTGCTGTTAACCTACGATTAAACTTTTAAGGAGTTATTCCCAGGCTGGGGTTCTGGCCCCACGTTCATCCTGCCAATACGGCATCCATGTTAAGACTGCCAGCTGTATCGATATATTCATTTTTTTAGGACGAACCGTTACCGATTCAAATGTTTCGGTGAGGGGATCATTCCCCCCGGCAAGCTTCTCTGTCTCAGCCTCAAATTCGGCTTCGAGATCCAGGAGGCGTTGTTCCAAGGCCTTCACGTTTTCTTGAGCACGGCCCACGTCCGTCGCCTCTTTGACGGCGCGACCCGCACCACGGATGGCAGTAGTGGCTCGACCGACGGAGGACCGACTTACTGCCTTTCGTCCTAAAAAGGCCCCGACTAACGTCGCACCTACGGAAATAACCGTTTGGAGTTTACTTTGCTTGGCCTGTTCGGCCTCTCGTTCCACAGCCAATTCTGCCCGCCGGATTCTATCTTGGAGCGTGACAATCTTGGGCGCGTATTTTTTCCGAATTTTTTCAACCATGACATCACGCTCTTCATGTGCAAGCTGTTGAAGTCGAATGCGGAAATCTCGTTCAGACTCAGAGGGGCGAGACAATTCTCCAAGGCTGGGACTCTTCAAGAGTTCCACAGCATGGTTCCGATAGACCCAGTTCTTCCATTCCTTATTCCATTTGTTATATGACTTGGCTTTTCCTGCGGTGGCAGGGAGATCAGAAAATCCGGCGCCCTCTTCTGCTTGTGTTTCGAGATCTGTTTCTTCGAAGTCAACCATTTCGACGGCATCCCAATCGACCGGTAAGGCTCCGCCAGAAATCGGAGCCAACAGATGCAGCTCGTCTGACTGATCGATATCCTTTTTCCGATCTACGATGTGAACGTGAGCGGAACAAAATAACCAGGGGTGATACACCAAACTCATCCCATCAGTTTGAGCGCCTCGCGGACTGATAAAATATTGTGGGACGTCCGGAGGGAGAACAGGTTGCTGTCCAAGACGTCGCTTCTTCGGAACCTTCGATACGGTCCCTCTTTTTTTGGAGGCAACCGGTCGGCTTGCCGCCTTCGACACATTGGTTTTTGGCTCAGCATCAACCGGCGCAAAATTCTGTAACTGTTTGATCTGAGTCCGAGTCAGGGGCCCTCGTAAATAGGAGAGCACCCACCGTGTTTCAAATACCTCAGGCGCATCTTCATGGACATTATTCATGAGAAACACGCGACTGCCTAATCCTGCCAACAAGGATTCCATCGCCTGTTTGTCGAATTTTTTACCAGTACTAGCCGACGCCCCTTCCAATCCTTCTAACACTCTGGCTTTATCCCGCTCCGTCTGTAAACGCCCTATAAACCATGTTCCCGTATTGGCGAGTCCCTTATAGTCAAGGTCGACGGGGTTTTGCGTCGCTAACACGACGCCCACCCCAAACGCACGCGCTTGTTTTAACATGGTGAGGAGAGGCCGTTTCGACGGGGGATTGGAGACCGGCGGGAAATACCCGAATATTTCGTCCATATAAAGGAGAGCCCGTAAGCTACTCGTTCCAGACTGGCCTCGCATCCATCCAAGCATTTGGCTTAAGAGCAATGTCACAAAGAACATCCGTTCCTTGTCGTTTAAATGAGCAATCGAAAAAATTGATACACGCGGTGTCCCCGTCGGACTATGGAGAAACCGGTCGATATCAAGGGCCTCTCCATCCATCCAAGCGGCAAATCCCGGAGCAGCTAAGAGGTTGTTCAAGCGCATCGCCAAGGCAAACCGATCTTTGGAAGGATAAAACGACTCCACATCCATCACACCAACCTTTGCCACCGGCGGTGTTTGAATATGTTGAATGAGTGGGGCTAAGTCCAAGTCCTCGCCTTCTTTCCAAGCATGACCGAAGATCGTGGAGAGGAGAATATGTTCCCGACTTTGTATGGGGTCCGCGTCAACGCCTAAGAGACCTAACAAACTGGTGACGGTCGTCTCAATTCGTTCTCCCAAAAGTTCGGTATCCTCGAGAATCTCCTGGGGCGGAACGGCAAAGGACTTCAGAATGGACACGGGAATACCGGCAGTACTTCCTGGGGTATAGACCGAAAACTCGGCGGAGTCTTTTAATCGCTTGATACGTTTGCCATCCTGACCCCAGGCTTTCAGTCCTTTTTTCCACAGGGCCGCCTGTTCGTCCGCATACTCTGATGGGGAGAGTCCTTTTTTGCGACCTTCTTCCTCATTAATCCATGGCAAAAAACTTTCCCCCGTTAATTTGGGAAAGGTCAGTAATAGATTAGATAAATCGCCCTTGGGATCAATTATGATGGCGGGGATACCATCAATGGCGGCCTCTTCCAGTAGCCCAATACAGAGCCCCGTTTTTCCACTTCCCGTCATCCCCACACAGACCGCGTGGGTAACCAGGTCTTTAGAATCATACAGGAGGAGCCCGGGCTTGGCCTGCTTGGATTCAAGATCGTAGGGTCGCCCGAGGTAAAACTGTCCTAGCTTTTCGTAGTCTTCCATAAACGTCTTCCTTCCATCCTCATGTACATAGATCTATTCTCTCACCAATAAATGAGGCTATTGTAGATTTGCCATGGAGGAACTGCAAGGGAGAAACCGGCAGGTCGAAACAGGCACACGTGTTTTCCGAGCCCATGCTTCTCCAAAGTTTTTCCTGTCATTTTCTAGACAAACCCTTTGGGTTCATATAGGAATAGGGCCCATGGGATTATGGGTTCGATCGTTTCTACGGTTCACGTGCCTCCTTGGTCTCACGATATTTTCCGCCCACTTGGGATATGCCGAACTCCCAGCTCCGAGTGATCATTGGGGAGCCATCTCTTTCCCATCACCCACCCCTACTCTCACAGCCGGGCTGGTCGTCAATCGATTCACCGAATTCGATGGATCTGGGAGACGGTTTAACGATATTCAAGAGACATCTGGATTTAATTTCGCGACCGTAAGTTGGACCGCACGTCCGACTCGGATTCGCTCGTGGGATCTTTACGGGTGGACCACGAATCTCACGATTGGAGCCGGGCCCACACGTGACGGGCTTTCGCGCTTCCTCCAAAATGACGTGGTTCATGACTTTCGAGGACTCACTCGTGTGCAAGTGGGCAATACGCGCGACCAAACGGACTTTATGATTACCGGATCGGTCACCAAATGGATCAGTTTGTTTGGAGAACGTGAAGAAGCCTTTGCCGGGTTGGCCATGGCTACGGGATCCCTATATCACGAACCCTTTTTTCGAGGTGGGCTACGAGAAGTCTCGCTGGCAGATGTTTCACAAACCTGGTTTGGAGGAGCCCCCGATCTGGTCAAGGGCTTTTCTAATTTTTTCCGAATATCGATGTTGGGCAGGTATGGCCGATTATTCACGGGAAGTGCCTACCGCGTTTTAGCCCCTCACTCTATACTCGGACAGATTTCATTGAGTTTTGCTGATTTTCGGAATCAGAACTGTTGCCCCCCTCGTTGGGGGCTTGAACTTGGGGCCACTATTGATTCTGGTATTTTTGTTGATTTAAAAGGCGACGCACTGGAAGAACGGTATATCACCATCAAAATAACCACCCCCTATGTTACCTTTGAAAATTGGAATGATCTCATCAATCAAAAAGACTTCGGCCCTACCTTCGGAGTTCAAGTCATGTTGAACCTGTATCACATCTATGATGATTGGCAGGAAAGGTTCTAGTTGACTCTAACCATTAGGGATTCTCTTCGAAGTCTTCAACATTTCTTGCAAAGCTTCTTGTACGACCCTTCCAGTATAGGATCGTTTAACCTTGGCGATATCTTTGGGGGTTCCTTCCGCCACCAATTCACCACCTCGATCACCCCCTTCCGGACCTAAATCAATAATCCAATCGGCATTGCGAATGACATCCAGATTATGTTCAATGACCAGAACGGTATTTCCAGCATCAACAAGACGATGTAGAACCTCAAGAAGACGCTGGACATCGGCAAAGTGTAACCCCGTGGTTGGCTCATCGAGGATATAGAGAGTCCGCCCGGTCGCACGCTTTGATAATTCGCGAGACAGTTTCAGCCGCTGCGCTTCACCGCCAGAAAGTGTGGTCGCTGATTGCCCTAATTTAATGTAATGCAATCCGACATCATGCAAGGTTTGCAATTTGGTTTTGATAAGAGGAATGTGTTGGAAGAACTCAAGCCCTTCATCCACCGTCATGTTGAGAAATTCCGCAATATTGCGATCTTTATGTTTTACTTCTAGCGTTTCTCGATTATACCGTTGTCCCTTACACACCTCACAAGTCACATACACATCCGGCAAAAAATGCATTTCGATTTTGATGAGTCCATCACCCTGACAGGCTTCACATCGTCCTCCCTTCACATTAAAGCTATACCGCCCCGGCTTATACCCTCGCACTCGGGATTCCGGGAGATTTGAAAAGAGGTCTCGTATCAAGGTAAACAGCCCCGTATAGGTCGCGGGATTGGACCGAGGGGTACGGCCGATCGGTGCTTGGTCGATATCGATGACCTTGTCGATCGCATCGACTCCGTGGAGTTTCTCACATCCGTCAATTTTAGGTTTTTTCTGATGAAGCAATTGAGTCAGGGAATGATACAGAACTTCTAAGACGAGCGTACTTTTCCCAGAACCGGACACACCGGTAATACAGGTGAAGAGTCCCAAGGGAAATTTGGTGGTTATCTGTTTCAAATTATGCTTGTGTGCCTTAACCACTGACAGATACTTTTTGGGTTGCCGTTGCCGCTTGGGCAGTTGAACTTGCAACGCCCCGCTTAAGTACCGCCCGGTTAACGACTTCGTATGATTCATTATTTGCTTGGGTGTCCCCTGGGCCACAAGATGACCGCCATGGGCTCCCGCACCCGGTCCTAAATCCAAGATACAATCCGCAGACAGCATCGTTTCAGCGTCATGCTCCACCACCAAGACTGAATTTCCCATGTCTCGTAGTCGAATGAGGGTTTGGAGCAACCGTCGATTATCCCGTTGATGCAATCCGATCGATGGTTCATCCAGAATATAGAGGACCCCAACAAGTCCAGAACCAATCTGGGTGGCGAGGCGAATTCGTTGCCCTTCGCCGCCAGACAAGGTGGAAGCGGGTCGATCCAAGGTGAGATAGTCCAAGCCCACATTATTGAGAAACCCGACGCGATCTCGTATTTCTTTGAGAATACGCTGTGCAATGAAGGCTTCACGCTCGGTGAGCTGAAGGGAAGAAAAATACGCCTCAGCCTTATTCACAGAAAGTTGTGTCACCTCCGAAATGGACTTTCCTTCAACACGGATAGCCAGGCTTTCGGGTTTGAGCCGCGCCCCGTGACAGGCGGGACAGTGCTCCATCTGGGTAAAGTCTTGTTCCTCAGGACAGGACGACGTGACCACATACCCAATACCATCACAGGAAGGACAGGCTCCATGAGGACTATTAAAAGAAAAGACCCTTGGCGTCATTTCTGGATAACTCACCCCACATGCAATACAGGCTAACTTGTCGCTAAAAATCATGGTTTTCCCACTCTCTAACAACACTCCGACCAATCCGCCTGTTAACTTACCTGTCGTTTCTACTGAATCGGAAAGTCGTCGGGAGAGGGCCTCACCCGGTTTCATCATTAGGCGATCCACCACGATCTCGATCGTGTGTTTTTTTTGTTTATTCAGCTTTAAATCTTCTCCAAGATCGACCATCTTTCCATCGACCCTCGCTCTGACAAATCCGGCCCGTCGCATTGCCAATAACTCTTTTCGGTACTCTCCCTTCCGTTCTCGCACAATCGGCGCCAACAGATGGAATTTTGTCCCTTCGGAGAGCGTCATGATGGAATCCACGATCTGCTGTACCGTTTGAGCCGTGATGGCGCGACCACATTGAAAACAAAACGGACGGCCCACTCGAGCAAACAGCAGACGAAGATAATCGTAAATTTCGGTGACAGTTCCGACGGTCGATCGGGGATTATGGCTGGTGTTTTTTTGTTCGATGGAAATAGCCGGAGAGAGCCCTTCAATAGAATCAACGTCGGGCTTTCCCATCTGTTCGAGAAATTGGCGGGCATAGGCCGAGAGAGACTCGACATAGCGTCTCTGTCCTTCTGCATATACGGTGTCAAAGGCAAGTGAGGACTTTCCCGACCCACTCAATCCAGTGAGAACCACCAGTTTATCTCGTGGAATTTCAAGATCTAAATTCTTGAGGTTATGCTCCCGCGCCCCGCGGATAACGATAGACGTTCCCATAGAGAGGCGAATTATAACATAGGGTGAAACAGGGGAAAGTAGATCTTATGGAAAAAGGGAATTGATACCCGAAACATTGGAGAGATACGGCCAACCAGTATCTACCGACGCCTCCTTGACAAAGGCTTCTAGCCGGTGCTACGTCAATCGGCATGATCCAAGCAGAAGAAAAGGCTCATCTATCGACAGAAGAGGCGACTCCCGGGCCTGTAGCCTCCCAATGGTCTGGTTCAGCCAGAGAGCATGCCGTCCAACGTATGTTCACCGGCATTGCGCGTTTTTATGATTTGAATAACTCTATTCTGAGTTTTGGGCTCCATCATCTGTGGAAGCGACGTGCGGTCTCTTTTGTGCCTAGGCTCGAAGCCGGACAGGCCATCGACATTGGTGCTGGCACGGCGGATCTCGCCCTGCTCTTCGAAGGCCGAATGGGAAACAAAGGCCGGATCCTCGCAACCGACCTCAACTTGGCTATGCTAAAAGAAGGACAAGCGAAAATTCTCAAACAGCAGTTACAAAACCGCATTACCTGTCTTCGAGCCAACGCCGAACACCTTGGATTTGGAGATAATATCTTTGACGCCGCCACGACCGGATTTTGCATGCGTAATGTTGGCAACCTCCCGGTCGCCCTCCTGGAGATCCAGCGCATTCTCAAGCCCGGTGGTCGGTTTATTTGCCTAGAATTTTCCCGCCCGGTCCCAACCTGGCTAAGACGCCTCTACGATTGGTATTCCTTTACGTTGCTGCCGTGGATTGGGACGAAAGTGGCCGGAGATCACACACGAGTCTACGAATACTTGCCTGCATCGATTCGAAATTTTCCAGACCAGGAGCGATTTGCCACCTTGCTTCGAGAAGCAGGATTTCAACAGGTGGAATATCACAACCTGACCGGCGGCATTGTGGCTATCCATGTCGCAACGAAATAGCGAAATAGGATGACCTGACCATGCCACCTAATTCCATCCTGTATGTCTTTCTCCCCTGCAAAAAGGTCTATCCGCTGGGAGTGACCTACCTGGCAGACTTTATTCATCGACGGCACCCGGAGGTGCGTCAACACATCCTGGATCTGTCTGTCTACCCCCTTGAGCAACGAAACCAAGCGCTTCGGGACACAGCAAAGAATTTCAATCCCGATATGGTGTGCTTTTCTTGGAGGGATATACAAATTTTTTCCCCCCACGAGGGAGACTCTTCGCTAGAACATGCCTTTAACTTTTACTTTGCGAGTAACCCAATCAAACGAATTACGGCCTCCTTTCAAGGGCTGAATCACCTCTATCGCTATTACCGCGATATTCGACGGAATCTCTCCTATCCCTGGCAGATCAGAAAGGAATTCCCCAAGACCCAGATTATGATAGGCGGAGGAGCTTTTACGGCCTTTGCCGATCAATTAATTGAAAAACTCCCCGAAGGCACCATCGGTATACTCGGCGAAGGAGAAGACGCCATTTTAAAAATGGTAGAGGGCCGATCCTTAGAGGGAGAGCGCTACATTCTTCGTGAAGGAAGGGAAACCAAAAAAGGACAACAAAACACGACCGTCCTCATGGATCCTCATCCAGTCGATCTTCCATACCTCACATCAATCTTTCCGCAGCACCAAGACTATCGAGAGGAATCGGTCGGTGTACAAACGAAACGCGGCTGTCCCTATGACTGCGCCTTTTGCCTCTACCCCTATATCGAAGGGAAACGGGTCCGTTACCGAACCCCTGAGACCGTTGTGAAGGATATTTCCCAACATTATCATACGTGGGGGACCAGAAAATTTTGGTTTACCGATGCACAATTCATTACCGGCAAGGAAGCCTATCCCCAATGCACTGAAATTTTAGAGCGTATTCTCTCAGAAGGGATGGAGATAGAATGGTCCGGGTACATTCGCACCAGTTTGATTACAGCCGATCTTGCCAAGCTGATGGTGCGATCAGGGGTAGGCGACTTAGAGGTTGCCATTACCTCCGGGTCACAAGAGGTGCTGAATAATCTCCATATGGGCTTCAAACTCGAACGTCTCTATGATGGATGTCGGTATTTAGCCGAAGCAGGGTTTAAAGGTAGGATTATTTTGAACTACTCTCTCAATTCACCGAAGGAAACCGAAGAATCACTCTTACAAAGTGTCGAGTCCTATAAAAAAGTGGCGGCCATTCTCGGTGAAGAGCGGGTTTTCCCGCTCATGTTTTTCCTGGGCATTCAACCGAACACAGACCTTGAGCAGCGGCTCTTAGAGAATGGATACCTATCCAGCGGCTACAACCCACTCATGTTGACGCCGAATAGCATAAGAAAATTGCTCTACAATCCAGCTCCGCTGAATAAATTTATTGCCAAGGCCTGTCTAGCGGCCTGGCATAAAAAACAAGGCAGCCATGACCCACGCCCTTGGTCCGGTTCCCTCTCACAACAGGCCTCCAAAGACAGCTCGACCCAAGCCTATGCCGACAGCAACTTAATTAAGGCGGTTGAGCATAACTCCGGCCGCGATGCCCTCCTGAACCTCGAACAAATTTTACGTGCGCGAAAAACAGGTGTGAGCTAAACAAGAATCATCAACCGAATTTTGGGTTATCCCCGCTTTCTCATATCACTGACCATTTCGATTTTTCTATAGAAATGGTGAATAGGGTTATATTTCTTTTCCCTGAATATTTATTCTTCCATTGGGGAGACCAGATTTCGCACAAGGAGTTTATATATTATGACTACGAGAACACCGTAAAAACCCCAACCTATAATACTAAGGTGGCGTAGAGAATAACAGCTAAAAAGTTGCATGCTGTTAACATGACATCTGCAGACATCCAACCTTTTCTCTGTACATCTTCGTCAAGCTTTCTTACTACACGTAATAGCAACCCACTATACCTAGCCATACGGCTCCAGCTATAAAATGGCTAAAACTCCTACCATTACTTTTAAAAAGATACTGTTCATTTATTAAAATTTCCCATTTAAAAATAAAAATTTCGGAAAATTACACGGAAAAAACTCACTGTGTATGTTCAAATTTTATATCCATAATGATGTAAGAAAAGGAAACACTAGAACTTAAAATAAATGAACGGTTGGGCTGACTGGCTGTTCATGACAACAAGGACGAGGAATACTGCCGCGTAGGCCGCTCCTTTGGCCATGATCGGCACGCGATACAACCAGTCCATATTTCGGAAATACCCCTTCTCTACCAGATACTGGCTCAGCCACCCTGCCGCAATAATCATCACGGAATTGTACATACCATAGGTGATGTGAGTCGGAGGCTCAAACGAGAATAGCTTCTCCACGAGCTGCATCAAGGTGGTCATATCTTCGGCTCGAAACACCACCCAGGTCACGAGCACCAGATGAAAAACCAGCAAGATGCGGAGAAATTCATAACCGGCATGGGCAACCGATTGCTTCATGGCACAGAAATACTTTTCCACAACCAGGTACATTCCATGAAGCCCTCCCCAGAGGATAAAATTCCAGGCGGCACCATGCCACAAGCCACCTAATAACATGGTCACCATAATATTACGGTACCTACCCATCTGAGTTTTTGTCCTGTTTCCCCCAAGTGGAATATACAGGTAGTCCCGTAACCAACTCGAAAGGGAGATATGCCATCGCCGCCAAAACTCGGTGAGTGATTGCGCAACATAGGGTCGATGGAAGTTCTCGGGAAACCTGTATCCCAACAGAGCCGCACTGCCAATGGCAATATCGGTGTAGGCGGAAAAGTCAAAGTAAATCTGGAAAGCAAAAGCATAGACCCCGAGCCATGCCGTGAACGAATCCACTGAGGCAGGATTGGCAAAGGTTTGGTCAACGTAGATGGCGAGTAAGTCGGCCAATACGATTTTCTTAAAGAGCCCTCGAAAAATTCGGAATAGGGCATATTCCAATTCCTGGATAGTCAGTACCGGACGCTGGTAGGTTTGCGGCAAAAAGGTCGAGGCACGGATAATTGGACCGGCGATTAATTGCGGAAAAAAGGAAACGAAGAAGGCGAATCTGGCCCAAGACGATTCAGCCTGAATCTTCCCCCGATACACATCGATGGTATAGCTCATCGACTGAAAGGTATAAAACGAGATGCCGACCGGTAGTACAATGTTGAGGTCTACCCAATCTAACGTAACCCCAATTGCAGACATGAGGTCATAGAGGCTCGAGGCAAAGAAATTAAAATACTTAAAGATCCCAAGGATGCCCAGATTCGCGACAACCGACAAGGCTAACCATCGCTTTCGCACAACAGGATCCTGGGAGCTTGCAATGTATTTCCCAGCCCAGAAGTCCACCTGGGTGGAAAATAAGATTAAAATAATGAGCCCGTGATTGTTACTGATATAAAAGTAATAACTGGCTAAGAGGAGGATCCAGATGCGGAGTTTTGGGAACCCAATGGTAGACCAGGTCAGCACGAGAATAGTCAGAAAGAAGAACAGATACTCGAGGGAATTAAACAACATAGGATTGTTCCGTGACCATCACAGCCGACGTTTGTTGAGCCGCTCGACCAACATCGGGGTAAAAGCCTGTATGCCGTGATTGTTCAGATGCCGAGAATCGAAATAATGCTCATCTTCTAACGCATCAAAATTTACAGATGTATATTCAAACCCATACCGTTCCACGAGGGGCTTAATTTGTTTTTTCATAAAGTCAGACCAGGCTTTCCTATACATGGGGCTTCTATATGTAAAGGGCGCTTCTTGGAATTCATTAACAACAAGTTGTATCCCTCGTTGTTGAAAGGCACGTAGGATTTGTTCAAAGAGTCGCAAATACTTCGCTTCTCCACCAACGGCATCTATAGCCTGTGTGAGGTCACGGCCGGTCAGGGCACCCCCTAAGGCTGTCAGTGCTTCTTCTTGTTTCTTTCTGAAAAATTCCTTATTCAACTCAATACGGTGATAGGCACCTTGGCGTTTATACAGCACCACCGAGGTAATCATTCCCCGTTCCTCCAACACCCGTACCGCATAACTCTGTGCATTTTGATACTGGCCAATCAGGTACCCCATTTCTTCACGAAGTTTTTGCTGCTCCTCAGGGGCAAGACCTCTTTCATCAAAGGTGGGATCGGATGCCATTCCCTGTCCTTGGTCCCATGTCAGAAATACTTCTTTCCATGCCTTCATAATCGACTTACGAAATTCACCTCGCCTTGCAAAAAAATGTGTAAAAGGATTGAAATAGGTGACGTTATCAACGAGTTCAGAGATCCTGAATCCCATGTGGAGATAGTCGGGTACTTGTCCTAGGTGAATAGGGTAGGTTCGCCGAATGTCGTCGGGTTCATTAAAATTTTGATGCCCTACCGACCATACCACCATTGTCCCTTGAGGGATGGCATGAAGAATATCCATGACCTGTGCGTATTGAGTAGGGAATCCATGCGAAAACCTTGCGAGATTATATGATCTGGTCCCCATTGCCGCATCCACTAAATCCGGCTGAATGGCACAATAGGTTCGGCTATCGCCAAGGAAAATCAAATTATATTGCGACGGGTTGGAGAGGTAATGTTGGGTCTTACTAACCAATCCACCCAATTGAATGACGGTGCTTTCATCCTTGTGGAATAGGTATACAAGAACGTTAATTCCTGTGATCACTAGAAGAAAGGAGAAGGTATAGATAGACAAGATCATGGGAAGTGAATTGGCCGGCTTACCGAGCAGGCACCAACCGTAGGAAAGAACTTTTTGCTTGAAGCTAAGCGTCGTGGTTTCCAAGAAGAACTTCTTTCTTTAAAATGGGCCTTTCAGTCGGACAAATTGCATGTGAGGTCTACGCCTACCTAGGCCTGCACACTTTCATGCTCAACTCATTGAAAGTTTTGACAGAATCGACAAGATTGCCATGAAATCAAGGTGCAGGATCGAACACACACTTAAAAAAGTCTAGAATAGAAGGTACATAAACTCAATTTTTAAGTGAAACCGTGATCTTTGATCTTTCTTTTAAAGTGGGGAAATACAAACGAGAGGAACAACAGTCCTGTGGGAAGAACTGCGGCAAGAATGATTGAGTAAGAGGTCCTGTAGCTATATGAAATTAGCCACCAGTTGCTTTGCAACAACTTTAGGGGGATCTGGAGAAAAGGCCTGGCGTGATCTACGTAGCAGTTCGAGGTCCTCCCTAACATGAAGCGATGGTCAATCGTATTCCTTCTGCTTATGGCCCCGCTGGCCGTCATTTTTATTCTTTGGCTTGCCCTCGCCCGCCCTATCTTCACGGCCCAAGGGAGCTACCAACCCGAGAAAATCGTTGATCCCCACGTCTTACAACAACATGTCGAAACTCTCTCGGTTCAATTATTTCCGAGAAGCCATAACCACCCTCCCAAGCTTCAGGCTGTTGCAAACTACATTCAACAGCAATTGCAAGGAACCGGCGGAAAGATCAAGACACAATCTTATGAAGTTGGAGGAAAGACGTATCAAAATGTCTTAGCCGAATATGGACCGGAAACCGCTCATATTCTCGTCGTTGGAGCCCATTACGATACCTACGAAGAACTTCCTGGGGCCGACGACAATGCCAGTGGCATCGCCGGACTGTTGGCATTGGGAAAACTCCTCGGACAGACGAAACTGGATACCCGTATTGTCCTCGCAGCCTACACCTTAGAAGAGCCACCGTTCTTCTATAGCAACAACATGGGAAGTGCAGTCCATGCGCGTTCGTTAAAAAAAAAGGACCAGACCGTCGACCTCATGATCTGTTTGGAAATGATTGGATTTTTCACGGAAGCCCCAGACAGCCAGGACTACCCCAATCCTCTTCTGCACCTCTATTATCCGCCTAAGGGAAATTTTATAACCATTGTCGACCAACTCTTCTCTAATCAGGCTCGTCCCATGAAACAACTGTTCACCGAGATTACAGATATCCCGACCTATTCGATCAATGCTCCTTCGGCGATAGAAGGAGTGGACTTCTCTGACCACCGTAGTTTTTGGAATGAGGGGTATCCGGCTATAATGGTGACCGACACAGCCTTTTATCGAAACAAGGCCTATCACACCTCTGAAGATACGGCCGATCGTTTGGACTATCCAAAAATGGCCCAGGTAGTGTACGGTGTGTACCAATTTTTGAAGGTTGTGAGTAATCAGGATAGTTAGGAAATATGGACGAGAAAGATGTAGACGTCGAACCCCAAGAATCACCCGCAGAGGAAACCCCTTCTTCCGACATTTCGACTCCGCTGGCCTATACGCTCGTTCGAATCATAGGCGTTATCGCAGCGATTCATTCCACCATAGGCCTAGTCTTTGGCTTAGGTTCCCTATTTCTCCTTCCAGGAAATTTCGACCCAGAGATGTTTGAATCCCCAGAGGTACAACAGCAGATTGAAGAAGCCCTGCAAGCGATGCCCGAGGAGGAACGCCCCGATAGTCGTGATCTCGACTTCTCCCAGATGGCTGACATGATGAACTCTCCAGAATTTCTCCAGTTTTTTTACGCCCTGACAATTGTTGGAATTATTTTTAATATCCTTCTAGCTTATATTGGCAATCGTCTCTTTCAATATCAATTCTCTTCTATCGGACATTTCGTCTATCTTATGTTGGCCTTTGCCCTCTATTTATTTTTACTACCTATTATCATTAACTCCATGCTAGACCCTGACACCGCATTAAAGTTTTCCGGCGCATGGAGCATCGGCAATTTCGGGCAAATTGTCATGCTGGCCACCTACTTCTGGTTCTGGGGACCACTCGTCGCCCTGTATGCCAGTCGAAACGCCCCGAAACCTGCTTAAACACTTCACTCCAAGAGACTTTTCTCGTTAATCTACAGTCTCACCTTTGATTGCAAAGCATCCCTCTTTCTGCTAGTGACATACTTCATGCCCTCTTCGACCAACCCCCCCGGCCCCAAAGGGCACTTTCTCCTTGGCAGCCTGCCTGACCTGGGAAAAGATCTTCTCGGATTTTTTACATCTTGCGCGCGTGACTATGGCGACATCGTCTCCTTCCGCCTCGCCAATCGCCAAGCCTACCTTATCAGTCACCCCACCGACATTGAGACCGTCATGACCCAACCCACCGGCTTCGTAAAACATTCTTTTTTTTGGCGCCATGTGCGAGCGATTTTTGGAAACGGGTTGTTAACCAGCACCGGGTCTCTGTGGCTTCAGGAACGCAAAGTCATAAAGCCAGCCTTTCATAAAGATCGGCTGGATGGATATGGGCAAACGATGACATCCCTTACCGCAGAAGCCGTTGGCGCCTGGCCTAAAGGCACCACTATTGATATTCACGAAGAGATGATGAAACTCACGGCAAATATTGTCGCCACCACACTCTTTGGAGCGGATGTGCATCAGGATCTCGACGAAGTGGGTCGAGCCCTGGATCAAGCCTTGCGAGAGATTCGTGGACGGATCCGTCGTCCGATTGTGATTCCGGATGCCATTCCGCTTCCTAGTAACCTTCGCTACAAACGGGCAGTGGCCAAGTTAGATGACTTGGTCCGATCCATCATGGATCAACATGACAAGAAAAAGGAGACCCGAGACGACCTTCTTACGCTGTTGCGAGAAGCCAGAGACGTTGAAGGACATCGCCTCCCGTATCAACAGATTCGCGATGAAATTATCACCCTCTTCTTGGCAGGCCATGAGACCACCGCCATTGCCCTCTCCTGGATCTGGTATCTCCTTTCCCGGCATCCAGATATCGAATCCAAGCTTGAAAGAGAGCTGCACGATGTGTTGGGAGGGAGACTCCCCTCCTTCGCTGACCTGCCACATTTATCGTTTTGTGAAAAAATCGTCAGGGAAGCCATGCGTCTCTATCCGCCTGTGTACGTCATTGGGCGCGAGGCAACCGAAGACTGTCTGATCGGTGGGTACCACATTCCTCGTGGGGCCACGGTCTTTATGAGTCAATGGGTGGTCCATCATGACCCTCGATTCTTTCCCGACCCCGATTCATTTATGCCAGACCGTTGGAATGCTGAATTTCTAGAATCGCTTCCCCCCTATACCTTTTTTCCATTTGGCGGAGGACCAAGACTCTGTATTGGACAGGCCTTTGCCATGATGGAGGCAACTCTCCTCCTGGCAACGATCGCCCAACGCCTACGACTCATCCTTGAACCGGGCCATCCCGTCCAAGTGCAGCATTCCATGACGCTTCGGCCAAAATTTGGGATGCGCATGCATCTGGAACCCCGCTAGCAGCCTGAAGGCTTGATTTTTGGAAAATCTTCCTGATAGGACAAGCGGTAGCAAGTTTTGACGGTCTCTGGTATTCTTCCCCCCTGCAGCGGACGGTTCTTCCGTGGGCTCACTAAGAGGGGCGGAGGACTTATCCCCCTTACGTGCTGCTTGCATTCCCTGTAGACCCGATGCTAATATTCCTGCTCGCTTGCCCGAGGTCCCTGATATCGCTTGAATTTTCTCGCGTTTATCGCTCCAAACTGGACCTACAGGGGCACCTTGATTCGACTCCTATGAGGAGGCCAGATGTATAAGACTATCTATATCCCTGTCGACAATTCTGACCATTCTAATATGGCAGTTGACGTGGGGGTTTCCCTTGCCAAGACCTTTGGTTCCAAAATCGTGGGAAGCCACGTCTACGCGGCTAAAATGCACGATAAACGCTTTAAACAAATGGAAGCCGGCCTGCCTGAGGAATACCACGATGAAAAAGAGTTGGACCGGCAGCGGCAAATCCATGACTCCTTAATTACCCGCGGACTTCAAATTATCACCGATTCCTACTTAGATTATGTCGACCGACGTTGTACGGAAACCAACCTGCCTTTGGAACGCAAATCCCTTGAGGGCCGAAATTGGAAGGTGTTGGCTGAAGACATCAATACCAGTGCCTATGACCTTGTCATCATGGGAGCATTGGGAGTCGGCGCGGTCAAGGACAGTGTCATTGGCAGCAATACTGAACGTGTGCTTCGTCGTGTCAGAAATTCCGACATGTTTATTGTGAAAGACACCAAACCTATTCCAAAAAGTGGGGCCAAGATAGTTGTGGCCGTCGATGGAAGTCCCCACTCTTTCGGGGGGCTCATGACTGGCCTTGCTCTAGGGAAGGCGCTCGAAATTCCGGTTGAAGCCATTTCGGCTTTTGATCCCTATTTTCACTATGCCGCCTTTCACAGCATTTCCGGCGTACTTAATGAGGAAGCCGGAAAAGTGTTCCGGTTTAAGGAGCAGGAAAAACTGCATGAAGAGGTGATTGATAGTGGGCTTGCCAAGATTTATCAGTCCCATCTGGATATTTCTCGGGAAATTGCTCAAGCCGAAGATACGGATATTAAAACAACCCTGCTTGACGGAAAAGCCTTTGAAAAGGTCATTCAATATGTCAGGAAAGAAGAGCCATGGCTCTTAATCGTGGGGCGTATTGGCGTTCACAGTGATGAAGATATGGATATTGGAAGTAATACGGAAAATCTTCTCCGTATTGCCAACTGCAATATTCTTGTTTCCAATCGTAAATACGTTCCGCCGATTGATACTCAAGCCGAATATACCATTGCCTGGACAGAAGAAGCCTTGCAACGCATGGAAAAGGTTCCCATCTTTGCTCGCGGGGTAGCGAAAACGGCGATCCATCGCTATGCCATTGAAAAAGGACACACGATTATTAGTAACTCCGTTGTCGATACGGCCATTGGCCATATTCTTCCAGCCGGTGCCATGGAAGCCATGAAAGCCCTTGGTAGCGGTCTCGATTCTGCCGGTATTGACCGTAATACCATGACCGCAGACGAAGGCGTTACCCAAGACCTCATGGGCTCCACATTAAGCGGCATGATGAATCAGGTGGTGGAAGAGAAACCAACCGTCACGAATCCTGGCACACAAGCCTACCTTGACCGAATGAGCCAAAATTATTTCGTCTGCAATGGATGCGGGTACATAGGAAAGGGAGAAACCCCGGTAAAATGTCCGGTCTGTGCCGCCGAAGGTCACGAATTTAAACAAGTCGATAAAGGGATTTTTGAAGCTGCGGCCAAAAATGAAGGCGGGCTGGAAACAGAAGTCGCCTATGACGATGTGCCCATGCAATGGACGAAAGAGGCCAAGGAAGCTATTCGTGCCGTTCCCGCAGGATTCCAACGACGTCGAGCCAAAGCCAAAATTGAAAAATCCGCGAGAAAACTGGGGATGACCACCATTACGCTTGAATATGCCGGGCCCACCATCAAAGAGGCTGCCTCTGAAGAATACACTCCAATCTTTGGGAATAAAGGCAGCGGGACCTCGCCAGAAGCCCTGAAGAAACTCGAGGAGCAATCTGGAAATGGAACCAGTGCTGAAAATGCCCCACAAGCGGCTGAGTCATCCGATCAAACTTCTTCCGACTCTCCCTATACCTGGACTCCTGAAGCACTCGCCCGATTAGAACGTGCCCCGTCCGGATATATGAGGGAATGTACGAAAACCCTAATCGTCAGGCATGCAGAGAAAATAGGGACGACCCACATTACCCTTGAAGTGGCTGAAAACGGGATTGACCAGGCGAAAGGATATATGGAGGAAGCCTTGAAGAGCGGTAACCTCAAAGATATCATCGCAGACTTGACCGGCACGGGAGCTAAATCCGGATCGAGTTCCAATGGGTAAATCTCTCCCGATTCTTAATATCCCGAAAATGTCTGGCATGCTTGGGTCTCTCCAAGAGCAGGTCACCCAGTTCATTTCTCCCACAGGTCCGAATAATCAACCTGCTCCACTCGATGGCCGAACGGTCGATGACTTTAAACCATTTCTTGTCGCGCTGAATCTCACCAAACGTTGTAATCTGAAGTGTGACCATTGTTACTTGGACGCGACCACCAAAGCGGGAGGAGGATCGGACGAGTTAACGACAAAAGAATGTTTCCGTCTCATCGACGAAATTGCCGAAGTGAACAAAGGCTGCCTCCTCGTCATTACGGGAGGAGAACCCCTCGTGCGACCCGACATTATGGATATCGCACGGCATGCCGTGTCCCTTGGCTTTATGGTGGTGTTTGGGACTAATGGCATGCTCATCAATGATAAGGTTGCGCAGGAACTGGTCGAGATTGGAGTAATGGGAGTTGGGATTAGTATTGACTCCTTAGACCCTAAAAAACACAACGCCTTCCGCGGTCTCACCAATGCGTGGGAAGGAGCTGTGGCAGGAATTGAGGCTTGCAAACGAAATGGCCTTCAATTTCAAGTCCACTTTAGCGCCCAGCCCATGAATTACCAGGAACTCCCCGATGTGTTGGAATGGGCTCATAATCTAGGCGCCAAAGTCCTGAATGTCTTTTTTATGGTCTGTACGGGACGTGGAGAAGAACTTACTGATATTACGCCGGATCAATATGAAGAAGTCTTAGGCTTTTTAATTGACGCACAATCTCGCTACCAAGATATGTTAGTCCGGGCCCGATGCGCTCCCCACTTTAAGCGATTAGCCTATGAGAAAGATCCCAATTCGCCGATTACCAAGGCCCAAGGCTACATGGGAGGTGGCTGTCTTGCAGGAACCAACTACGCCCGCGTGACGCCTAATGGAGAACTCACGCCTTGTCCCTATATGCCGCTCTCAGCCGGCAACGTGCGCGAAAAAAGTTTTGTCGAGTTATGGGAGAAGTCCGATATTTTTGACTCCTTTCGCTATCCTCACTTAAAAGGAAAATGTGGGGACTGTGAATATACGGATATTTGTGGAGGCTGCCGGGCTCGCCCCTATGTCGATCATGGTGACTGGCTGGATGAAGATGAATGGTGCCTCTACACACCCAAGGGGGGACCTAAGGTGGAAGTCGCCTTTAATACCCCGGAAGAATCATCAGCCAAATGGGATGACGCTGCCCAGGCCCGATTAGATCGAATTCCCTATTTTCTTCGAGCCATGGTCAAAAAAGGCGTTGAGCGACACGCTCAAGAGCAAGGGATCACTCTCATAACCATTGACCTCATGGAAGAACTACGAAAAAAACGCTTTGGAAATGAAAAGCCCGTGTTTAAATTTTAAGGATCCCATCAAACGCAGAGGTAGTCCTTGAGTACATGGCAATCATTCCTCCTTGACCTCAATCAAATAATTCCCATCATTAACCATTGGTTCCATCTTCTTTCTGCCATTGTTTGGATTGGCGGTCTGGCTTTTATTGTGATGGCCGTCACGCCTGGGCTCCAACAAACGGTTCCTAAAGAATATGTGAAGCCCATCACCGATATGTTTTATCGATATTACAAGAAGATGGTGGGGATCCTACTCATTGTCATTCTGTTTACGGGTGGAATCAACGTCCACTACATCAACCAAATGATGGTCTCTCAAGTTGAGGTGGGGATAGCGTACAATAGTAAGTACCTTACAATTTTCTTTATTAAGTTATCGCTCGTCCTGGGCGTGATGACCCTGTTCCTCTACACCTTACTGTTTCGCACTGAAGAAACGGGGGAAGAGTCAGAAGAAGAAAAAGCCGAACAACGTCTTGAACCCATTCCCTACCAACGTGCCGCCCTCTGGATGGGTGTTTTTATTATTCTCTGCGCCTCAGCCCTTAAACATCTTCACTTTTGATCGCCTACCCTCTCTGCTCATCCTCCCTGTGTGAGAAGTCCTCGTTGTGCCTGTGATTGCCACCAAAGGTATGGGCTCGTCAGTCTCTCGTTGGGTATTTCGGAGGATTCCGGGTTAAGTACAATGAAACCCTACGACCATCTAACATTCACCCGGCAATATCCATGGGTTCCCTATTTTCTAAAAGCCATTCGATCCTTGAAAAAGGAAAGCTTGAATACCCTCCGTTCGGACTGGATGCAAACGGCCGCCCAATACGTGATGTCTCGGGGATTACGGTTCTCGCCAATATTACGCATCTAGAACATACAGTTGAAGAGCAACAGGGAACCGGAGCTGGAATAGGAGGAACGATCGAACTCTGCAGGCTCCTCAACGAACGGATCAAAGATCCCGCCTATCATGTCACCCCGACTTTTCTCAAAAATACCTGGAATAGTTATTCCTATGAATTCGTCTGCTTTATGGGTGAGTTTTGTCGGATCATCACCAACGATCCAACCTTTCAATATCAGGTCGGCCAACATTACTTCATCCCTTCCTTGATGAGAACGTTAGGCCGGCCTTTTTCCGTATCGAAAATTTACTCCATGTTCCCACATTTCGGAGAGAAGTTTGCGCAGGGATCACTCCATTTCGAAGTGGGAGAGGTTACGGCACAATCAGCGGTTCTTCGAATGAGTCTCAGCCCGCATGTCTCTGAACAATTTGGCCCCTGGCGAAAACGTTGTGCAGAACTTATTTGCCAATCGTCTCAAGCAGGACTAGCCTCGGTTCCCCATCACATCCATAACCTAAGACCAGCTCATATCCTGACTCGTTCATGTATCTCAGAAGGGGATGCCTGTTGTGAATGGGAACTGACCTGGGGACGATCGGACAATCGGTTTCAGCCTTTATGGGGGCTGGCCATAGGGCTGTTCCTAGGAGCTGGGGTCCTGACCCTCCTCCCCCCCTCCGCCATGTCCCTGTCCAATTCGTCGACCCTACTCATCACCGTACTGACCGTTCTTCTCTGTGTCATTTTCCCAACCATGTATTATCTCTATCGGGAGAATCGTGCATACAAACAACTAATCGACGACCAACTCCTGACAGTCGACCAACAACATGAGGAGCTGCGAGAGGCCTATCTGCAACAGGAACAGACCTTGGTCGCTCTGAAACAGAGCAACGCCCAGCTACAGAGTCTTACCCATACGGGATTACTCCTTTGTTCGAACTTTGATCGTGAGAACTTGGTGGACCAAGTGCTACACATCGCAGTGCAAGACCTGCACTATGATCGCGCCTTAATCTCGTTCTTTGATCAATCCAGTGGTATGGTGTCAGGAATACGCCTCCACGGCGTGACGGATGAGATTGAGAGGTTCGCCCAATCCATTTCCTTCTCGGTGACCGACCCCACAAGCCTGGAAGGGAGGGTGCTTCTACGCCAGCAACCCTTGCTCCTCACGGATATTCGAGAGGAATGGCACAGCCTTCATCCCCTCAATCGACAGCTGGTGAATCTCACACAAGCTCGATCGCTCATCATCGTGCCACTGGTCATGGACGACCGGGTGTTTGGTTCGTTGACGGTCGATCGCACGGCAGGACCCGATCTCACCCAAGACGACGTCGATTTAATTCGAACCCTTGGCAATCACATGGCTATGGCCATTGATAATGCACTGGCCTACGAACGGATTGAATCCATGAATGCAAACCTTGAGTCACAGGTTCAAGAACGCACCCTCGCATTAGAACGTGTCAATGCCAAGCTCACGGAGCAAGACCAACTGAAATCTTCTTTTGTTTCCATTGCCTCACATGAGCTACGGACACCGATGACTTCCATTCAAGGGTATGTCCAAAACATGCTCGAAGGACTCACGGGAGCGCTGACGAACAAGCAACGTGAATATTTACTGCGCATTTCTCATAATTCGGAACGGCTGACCCGGCTCATTAACGAACTCCTCGACCTCTCGAATATTGAAACGGGTCGGGTTCCTCTTCATCGATCTTCGTTGCGGCTGTCCGACCTTATTCAAGAAGCCCTACATGAACTTCAAACCATGGCCGACACCAAGCACATCAGCCTCTCCTCCCACGTCCCTTATGCTTCCGTTTTCGTGCAAGGTGACCGTGATAAAATTCATCAGGTCCTCATCAATCTCATCCACAATGCCATCCGGTTTACCCCATCAGGAGGAACAGTCCTCATCGATACCTTCGCTCCCCAAAAAGACTTCGTGGCTATTTCAGTATCCGATACCGGATCGGGGATACCATCCCATGAACGTTCTAAGATCTTCATTCCCTTTTTCCGTGGATCGGGACAAGGTCGGGACCAGAAGGGAGCTGGTCTTGGACTCGCTATTTCAAAAACCTTAATTGAACTTCACGGAGGAACCGTTTCGGTTGAAAGTGAACTCAACGCAGGCACATGCTTTACCTTTACCCTTCCTGTTGCCTCGACATAATAAACACCTGATCCCATATGGCCAGGCTTTAGTTGGGCACGATAAAGATAATTACGTTCCCTCTCTTTTCCTACCGTTGAAATTCGTGCTAAGGTAGTCCACATCCACGTATTGAGACGATCGCTGATAGCTGGTGGGAGGTGCCAACATGAAGTTTCCTCATCGTATGATTCCTTTGCTTTTTCTCGGGTTGCTGGGATGTGCCACCAGCTCACCAACCAATGACCAGACCTACATACCTCCACCAACTCCCGAACCAGGAATTTACTCAGGATACCGTCTCGATCGTTACAACGAATTCAATCGATCCATTCAAACCTACCAACCTGGAGCAACCCCTTGCAATACTGTGCCGGATGGCACTGGTGGGTTTCGAACTTACTGTCAACATTAATATCTACTCCCTAATCCATCTTCCATCCACACTCGATGACAGACCTTAGACACTTCCTGATGGGCAACATCTGGTAGCTTCACGATTGATGAAGATTTTTCTCCCTGCAACAGTAGGGACAGCTACCGCAAGGATTCATCATAGACCCCTCACGCTTCACCATCTCCTCTCTCCATGATCATGTTATCCGCCATGACATGCGCAGGCTCTTTCTAATGAATGATACCTCCCAATGAGCCTTGTTCATGTTCACGGCAAGGGACCGTTACTGAACGTAGGTAGCCAAGCGGAAAGATGGATCGGAAAAGTTCTGCAGGAACTGGAGGGACTCAGGAAGTTTTTAGAAAGGCACGGAGGCCAAAATAGCCGAAGGCATCCTTCAGGTTGGAATACAGGCGTTTGAACGGACTCATACCTTGATTCGTCACATATTCCATGGTGAGAACGACCCGGTATTCGTGATCACCAAGCGGGGTGACGGCATGCCAGAGTTTATCGCCATTAAAAATGACACAATCGCCAGGCTTGGTGATCAGTCGAACCTCTTGCGTCTCGCGACTGGGATCATCTTTATATAACTGACAAACAAGTTGGCAATCCCGGGATTGATCGATAAGCCCCATGAGCACGGTATAACGTGCCCCTTTATAATAGGACGTGTCATAGTGGAACCCAATATGATCACCTGGTTCCGTATAATAATAGAGGGCGCACGCATGGGGATCATTCTCGGGACAGGGAAGCAAGGGGCTCTTGACTAAGCGGCTCAAAAAATCCAGGAAGGCTGGCGACTCATACAAGGCCATAAACTCAGGCCCTTTGTCCCGAACCGTAAAGTAGCTCACACTCCCGCCCTTTTTATGCCCTGGGATAAAATTCCGATTAAGGGAAGACTTGAGACTCTCAACTCGAGGCGTTAATACACGTTCAACAAGGTCTGGCGATAACAGGCCCTCGAGAACAATCAACTCATTTTGAGTCCAATATTGCTGCTGAATCTCTTCGAAGGATAAGTTGGTCACAGCCTGTTCGATCGCATCAGCCAGCAGGTTCTGTTCAGGTAGACTGCTCGTCGTCATATCTTACATCCCGCCCATTTCTGACGCATCCACGACTTCAACATCGTTGGGAATTTTGAGCGTAAATAAAGACTCATCCAAACTGGTATTCGCCTTAAGATTCGAAAACTCAAAGCGCGAAATATTTCCACTAGGTTCATAAATCGAAACAGTTTTTAAATAATGGGTCTGTGGAGCAAGCTCAATCACAACCTTTTTCATCTGCCGACGGGAATCTGGAGCCTGACTAGAAGGAATGAGGGTGACCAGAGGGAGCCCACCTTCCCCTCGACTCTTACCTTTGGTGGGTTCTATCGTGAATTCCTTCTCAAGATTAGCCACGCCCTGCAATAATTCCAGTGGAGCTTGAGATGCGGTTAATTTTGTGAGATCCCCCACAAGAACTTGCTTATGTTCAGGCACATAAATTTGCACCTGGTTCTTGTTCACATAAATTTCTTCGACATTTGGATCATGATAATCCCATCTGAGTCGGCCAGGCTTCTTAATATACACCTGACCATGAGAAAGCAGTGGAGTATCAAAACCCTCAATGATAGTTTTTTGTACAAAGACAGCCTCTAAATCACTCGTTTTTTGATACCTGGCTTGCATTTTTTGAATGACAGCCTGCACTTCTTTAAGAGTGGGCGCTGGAGAAGCCGCTTCTCCCCTTGAATCATAACCGCCCAAAACATAGGTGATCACCAACATCGTACTCAACACAAGTCTCATCCAAACTGTCTTACGCAATTGCTACTCCTTCCATCCCGTCATCCAAGACACATTATTATTCAGAAGACACAAGAGCGAACCGTGCCTAGACCTCTTCCGAAGACTCGGCTGCACCAACCGCTCCACGACGCACAATGACTTCACGCCGACCGTCACGTCCGGGAGATCCGACCAGTCCTTCCTCCTCCATCCGTTCAATCATTCGGGCAGCACGAGGATACCCTACACGTAAACGGCGTTGAATGAGAGAGGCCGAGGCCTGCCCCGAAGTCAACACGAGATCTTTAGCCTGTTCATAGACTTCATCGCGTTGCTCCTCTTCACGCGACTCCTCTTGCTTTAAGAACAAGGTCTCATCGCCATAGGAGGGAGAGGCCTGTTTTTTTATAAACTCCACAACATCGCGAACATCCTCATCCGCCACAAAAGACCCGTGCAAGCGTGTGAGCCGTCCCGTTCCTGATGCTAAATACAGCATGTCTCCTCTACCCAATAGGGTCTCCGCTCCATTGGCGTCTAAGATGGTTCGTGAATCGGTCTTGGAAGACACCTGAAATGCAATGCGAGCCGGGAAATTGGCCTTGATAAGACCGGTCAGCACATCAACAGAGGGACGTTGAGTGGCCAAGACCAGATGAATCCCGGAAGCCCTGGCCATCTGCGCTAATCGGGCGATTTTATCCTCTACATCCTTCGGGGCAACCATCATCAGGTCTGCCAATTCGTCGATCATCACTACAATAAAGGGCAAGGGGGCAGGAGGTGTCTTAGGGGGAGTCACCGGTCCAGTCCCTTCATCTTCCGAGACCGCACTTTCCCCAACAGATAATCGTTCTTCTTCTGTTAAGAATTGAACCGGCAGCTCACCCTGTTCAGGTGAATCAGTTGGTAACGGCTCCGGAGTGAGCCCTTGACTTTTTGCAACCCAGCGATTGTAAGCATCAATGTTTCGGACACCGACTTCTGCCAGTAATTTGTAGCGGCGTTCCATTTCCTGAACAACCCATCCTAACCCGCGTGCCGCTGAACGGGGATCGGTAATGACCGGTCGCAACAGATGAGGCACACCGTCATATAATTGGAACTCCAACATTTTCGGATCGATCAAGAGCAGTTTTACTTCATCGGGCCTGGCATTCATAAGAATACTGAGTAGCATGGTGTTGAGACTCACGCTTTTTCCAGCCCCTGTGGCTCCAGCCACCAAAAGATGGGGCATGGTTTTCAGATCCGCATGAACCGGTGTCCCAAAAATATCTTTGCCCAAGGCCAAAGCCAGCTTGGAACGAGACCTGACGAATCCTTCGCTGGTCAGAACTTCTTTTAAAGAAACAGTCTCGCGAGATGGATTCGGGACTTCAATGCCAACAACCGACTTCCCCGGAATAGGGGCCACAATGCGTAAACTGATGGCCTTCAAGGCCAAGGCCAAATCATTATCGAGATTCACAATACGAGCCACCTTGACCCCAGGAGCCGGTTCAAACTCATACATCGTCACCACGGGTCCTGGATGGACTTCGGTCACCCTGCCTTCCACACCAAAACTCTGCAATGCACGGATCAAGACATCGGATTGTTTTTTAAGGTCTGCATCCGTCATTTTTGCTGCGGAGTGAGAAGGCTCGGTTAAGAGTTCTGTGGGGTCGGGAAGGGTATACCCTGTGGAAACTTCCTGAGTGACATATAGAGGAACCTCCTCTTCAGGAGGTTCGGTTGGGGTTGAACGAGAACCAGCTTTCGAACGGATTGGCCGAGGCGCTTCTTCCGGAATCTCCTCTTCAGAAGAAACCGCGACTCGTCGATTAATTTTAACCGGTTTAGGAGGGGCCTTCGCAATGTCTCGCATCGCCATCTGCTCGTCATCAGCCGATACATTCTCCCGATATCCTTCTTTCACTTCTCGTAGGCTGGTCCAGCACCACGCCCACCACACAGGAATTTTACGAACCATCCCAACTAAGGAAAAGGGAGTGACCAACAATAAGGCCACCACTAAGCCAGACAGAAGAATAATATGCGCTCCGGTACTCGCAAAATACCCCTGTAACCAGCCTGCAAACAATTTCCCGCCGGTTCCACCCGCCATTCCGCGGAAGACGAGGCCGCTTGACCACGTGGGGACTCCCAAAATTTCAAGGTGCAACAATCCGCTTAAGCACAAGAGGGCCGCAAAAGAGCCCAATAGATTTCGAGGCGTCAGCGTTAAGGTACTGTACCAGAAGGAACGAATTCCTAATCCCCCTAACAGGAGAGGCAAGAGATAGGCCGCCCCACCAATAGCCTGGAATAAACCACCGGCCAGTGTAGCTCCGACAGCCCCAATGAGATTGCTTGAGGCCATACTTGGAGGAGACGCCGTAGCGGTAAAGAGGGTCGCATCCGTTGGAGAGTAGGAAATAAGACTGAGGAGAAATAATAAACTAAAGGCGACCAATAGAACCCCGATCACCTCATGTTGGAGCGGAGAGGGTTGATCGGACATTCCACGGGCCTCACCACGCTTTGACGGGGTAGGTCCACCCATAACCTGTTACCCTATCACAGGGGAAAAGGCACTTCAAATAATGACTCGGATATCCCCTTATCAATATTGATAAACCTATGCCTCCCTGCCAAATTCTTGAAGTGCCTGCGAGAGTGTACAGAATTCCTGAAGAGAAAGGGTTTCGGCCCGGCAACGCGGATCGAGTTTGACCTTCTCCATGGCTTGCTGAACGACACGGGAGGGGTACCCTGCATCACGCAATGAGTTACTCATGGTCTTTCGTCTATGTGCAAAGGCCGCTCGGACTGTTTGAACGAAGTGCGCATGTGCTACTTGATTGTCTGAATCAAAAGGCCGCGGAATGAGCTGGACGACGGAACTGGCAACTTCTGGTTTTGGACGAAAGCAGGTAGCTGGAACCGAAAAGGCCTTGGTGACCTTGGCCCAAAATTGAACCAGAACCGAGAGAATCCCATAGTCGCTCGTTCCGGGCTGAGCAATCATGCGGATGGCAACTTCGGTCTGCACCATCACAATGATCCGAGTTATCCGGCCTTGTGATTCTAACAAGCGGAAGAGCAACGCGGTCGAAATATAATAGGGTAAATTGGCGACCACCACGGTGCCTTGCGGAAGAGTCTGATAGGGAAATTCCAAGGCATCACCTTGCCGAATGTCTAATTGGGGAATATCGCCCAATGTCTGCTGAAGGTAATCAACTAGGCGATGGTCAATCTCGATGGCCGTCACGGCCCGCCCCTGCTCACAGAGAGCTTGGGTAAGAATTCCAAGTCCAGGGCCTATTTCCAACACCGGTTCTTGAGGCTGAAGAGCGGCAAGGCGTATGGTCTTCCTGACAATATTGGGATCAATCAGAAAATGTTGGCCAAGCCGTTTTCGCGGGGAAGGAGTAGGGAGCCTACTGGCCATGGCACCGCCGAAACCAGGCCCTCCTCGTGGCCCTGCTCAGGAAGCACCCGCCTGGTTCTTCTTATAGGCCGACTTTATTTCTTGCAATGCCGTCCGATACACATCCGCCTCATCTTCAAATTCTTCTAATAAATCATTGGTAAAAGAAGGACCGGGTACCGTGTGCAGGAACGTTTGCGCCTCACCTTTTCCAATATGCTCTCCGAGAAGTGGCACCGTTCGGCTTTTCCATTTTTCCACCCGCTCTTTGCCTGCCGCATAATTCAAATCTTGAGCCGTTTGGGCAACAATTCCATCTAATTCTTTTAGTTGCGCGTCAATCATGGCGAGTGCCGCTTGTATGGCATCTGACATCCTGAAACTCCTTTGGTTGAAGACTTTACTTTTTTCTTCTTTGAACCGACCTGTATAGGGATTTCTTTCTTCGTTGGGCCAACTGCCCCGCCAATTTAATGGCCTCCAGGAGACTGCCGGGGTCGGCTACGCCCTTCCCCGCAATATCAAAGGCGGTCCCATGATCCACGGACGTTCGTAAAATCGGCAATCCCACTGTCAAATTCACACAGGTTCCAAACGCCACTAATTTGAGCGGTATTAAGCCTTGGTCGTGATACATGGCGACCACCGCATCAAATTCTCCCCGTACTGCTTTGCCAAATAACGTATCCGCTGGCTGAGGGCTCGTCGCGACAATGCCTCGTTTTCGGGCGTTCACAACAGCCGGGTGAATCAAACGTTTTTCTTCGTCCCCAAAAAGGCCTCCATCACTCGCATGAGGATTCAACGCAGCCACTCCTATCTTGGGACGATGAATCCCGTAGAACTGTTGGAGAGCGACATGGGCTAAGCGAATGGCACGCTCAATGTTACCAATGGAGAGCTTCCTGGAAAGATCCCGAAGAGCCAAATGGGTCGTCACAAACATGATTCGAAGTGGTCCGCCAACAATCATCATTCCAGATTCTCGGCTCTTGGTAAGGGCAGCCAGCATTTCCGTATGTCCTGGATAAGAATATCCCGCCAGATGCATCGCTTCTTTATTGATTGGAGCGGTCACCATCGCGTCAATGCATCCAGCCTGTGCGAGATCAACAGCTTTCTCAATAAATTGCACCGACGCCGCTCCCGTTTTCTTGCTGACTCGTCCGAGGGTAAATGCCCCAAGAGGTCTCATCAGTGGGTCGAGTACTGGGATATCGGTTCGACTCACCGGAAGACCTTCATGATCTTGAACGGGGATGGCACGCAGAGGAAGGTGTAAAGAACGAATGGTCTGCGCCATGACGGGAAGAGAACCGATGATGAGAGGACGCCCATGTTTTCGGATGGCACCACTGGCCAAAGCCTTGGCAATGACTTCGGGGCCAATCCCAGCCGGATCTCCCATTGTAATTCCGAGAAGAGGCTTGGTGGTCTTTTGGGTCACTCGCCGCGAGGCACTCATCGCTTCCTCCGCGGGGACCGTGCGGTTGACTTGTTGGGAGTCGTCGTTCGGGTATAACGTTTTAACGCCTCGGCCATGACATCAGACACGGAACGATCGGTTTTGTTCGCAATGTCTAAGCAGTCCCTATATTCTGGGGCCACTTTTTCTTTTCCACCAGCTAGTTTTCCAATTTTCATTCGAATGGTCCCTCCTGGGACCGACACCTTGTGAACACGTCTGGGGAGAATCCATCGATCAACCTCTTGAACCCGAAGACCTAAGGCAGTCGTGTCGGACAAGAGAACCGTTGCTGCAGCCTCACGTTTTTCAGAAGGGACGAGAACCTGTAAGATGATGCCCGGACGGCCTCGTTTCATCACAACCGGAGTCATGGTGACGTCTAACGCACCCACGCGAAACAGTCGTTCCAAAACCTGTTCATAAGCCTGAGGATTTAAATCATCTATATTGGTTTCCACCAGAGAAACTCGATCCTGTTGATAGGGAACCGAGGCATGAGCGTCCCCAAACATCAATCGTACGACATTGGGCCAACCTTTCGGGTTGTTCGTCCCAGCCCCATAGCCAATTGTCTTGGTTCGCATGGGCGGTAAGATTCCAAACTCACCAACCAGGGTGCGGACCAAGGCCATACCCGTGGGTGTCGTCATTTCTATACTAGGACCTTGACTATAGATAGGAATTCCCTTGGCTAAGGCCGCTACGGCAGGTCCAGGTACCGGCAGAACTCCATGGGAGGAGGCAATTGAACCAGCGCCGACATTGACAGCCGATGCTGAAATGTTGGTGACCCCAAGAAGATGTAAGCCCATTAGGGAACCCATAATATCTACGAGAGAATCAATCACCCCGACCTCATGAAATTGGACCTTATCGTACCTCATACGATGCACCCTACCCTCAGCGCGAGCTAATTGTTCGAATACTTCGAGCCCGAGACCTTGGACCTCCTTGGGCAGACGACTGGAGGAAATAATAGTTTTTATTCGAGAGAGGGAGAGTGGTTTGCGAAAACCTTTTTGAATGACCACATCGACCTTCATGGCCGAAAGACTGGACCGTTTTACGTTTTTAGCCGTGAGGTGATACCCGTTAAGCTTTAACGCTTTCAGAGACTTCACTAAATCCTGGAGCGGAAGTCCAGAATCAACCAGGGCACCAAGAAACATGTCCCCACTAATCCCTGAGAAACAATCAATATACAGTTGTGTGCCCACGTATTGTTGACCTTCTTCACAAAACGACCAATGCCGGCCGATATCTTACCCAAACCATGTTCACCACGGCAATCTTTGCCGAACCTTATGACGGGATGTCTCCGATCTTCCTTTTCATTGACAGGTTCAGAACAGCTATGCTATTTCCAAAAGACGGGTAGACCTCGTATCTTCTTGTTCAACGAGGTAACGATCCTTGATTTTCATGACACAACCTACTTTTCCAATTCCAATAAATAACCCTCCAGCTACTTCATCTCGTTATTTCGCAAGACTCAGCTCCTGCTGCATTTGGCTCCTGGCGAGCATGTTCTTCCTTGCCGTCATTGGAATTGACGACGCCGACGCTCGCAAAAAACGCCGCAGACGCACTCCGCCAGCCTTGCAAATTGTCGCAATCAATTTCTCCAATGAGCCGTATATTGCGGGGAACGGAGTTCTCGATATGGAACTCGAAGTCCGTTTGCCTCCCCAGATCGACCCTTCGAGTCTCATCGAAGTCTCATTTCTGTTAAGTTCACCTTCCAAACGCCACTTTCGTTTTCTATCCATACGTAAACCCATCGAGCTCCTGGAAGAGGATGGAATCGCCGCACAGATTGGTGACCGACCGAACTTGCCCCCTGCCCTTGTACCCGTCGCCTTGAAGAAAACCCCAAGGCGAATGTTTGTTGTCCTCAGTTGGGATGGAACCGATCAATATCAGCAGCTTGTCACCGGTGGAACCTATGATTACGTCGCGCGGGTCAAACTGTTAGAAATTACGGATACGGGGGTTCGAACCAAAATGGTATCCTGGAAGAAAAAAGGAAATCTCAAGATAAAAACGGCAGAAGACTAAAGAGGTGGGCCATCCTGAGGGGATCCTCTGATCTCTGATATCTCTTGCGGCATACCTACAAAGAAGGAGGAACTGCGTTAATTCGGTGCGCCAGACATCCCGCCCCAAATCCATTATCAATATTGACGACTCCAACGCCCGAAGCGCAAGAATTCAACATCGTCAAAAGGGCTGCAAGCCCCCCAAAGTTCGCACCATAGCCTTGACTCGTGGGGATGGCGATCACGGGTCCTGCGACTAATCCCCCTACCACACTTGGCAACACGCCATCCATCCCGGCCACAACAACCAAGACTCGCGCCTTTCGGAGTTGTTCTTGGTTTCCAAGGATTCGATGGAGGCCAGCAACTCCGACATCGTAAAGAACCTGAACCTTACTTCCCATCACCTCGGCAGTCACCCGAGCCTCTTCCGCAACAGGAATGTCAGCGGTACCAGCCGTCACAATGAGAATGTGACCTTTCCGAGATCGATTTTTTCCCTGGACCACCACGGTTCGTGCCTGCTCATGATAGATCGCTCGCTTGTCTAACTTTTTGAGGCTTCGGGCCACGGAGGGAACAATCCTGGTGGCGAGCAACGGACCTTTCTTCTTGAGGAGTTCCTTGGCAATCGCGACCACCTGTTTCTGAGTTTTTCCTTCTCCAAAGATTACTTCCGGAAACCCCTGACGAAGTGCACGATGATGATCAACAGCAGCAAACCCAAGATTCTCAAAGGGCAGGGTCCGAAGACGCTCCATGACTTCATCAACATCAACTCGACCGGCTTGCAAGGACTGAAGAATGTTTCTCAATTGTTGAGGGTTCACGTCATGGCCCCATACGACCAAGTCGTTTCTTCTTTGGCAGAACGTTCCATCAAATGACTTACGGCCTGATGGCAGGACTTGCCCGAAAACAAAACCTGACAGACTTCGGAGATGATCGGCATGTCAATCTGATGCTGTTGAGCTAAGGCCAGGGCAGCCCGGGATGTTTTGACCCCCTCTGCCACGGCCTGCATGGACTGCAGAATGTGCTCCAATGTTTCTCCCTGACCTAACCGTATTCCTACCGAGTAATTTCGACTTAACGAACCGGTGCAGGTTAACACAAGATCTCCCACACCCGATAACCCATAGAACGTCCGTGGATCGGCTCCCATGGCCGATCCTAACCGAATCATCTCCGTCAACCCTCGGGTGATCAAGGCCGCACGCGCATTCTGCCCCAAACGTAACCCATCGACAACCCCGGCCGCGATCGCCATGACATTTTTTAGGGCGCCACCAAGCTGAACACCTATGAGGTCTCCGCCGGAATAGATACGAAAGAAGGATGTCATCATGGCTTGCTGAAGATGTTTCACCAGAGACTGGTTTTCCCCCATCAAGGTCACCGCAGTTGGGAGCGATCGAGACACTTCACTGGCAAAGCTGGGACCTGACAAGACGGTAAACTTCTGATGCCAGTCGGAGCCTGCCAGCTCGTCAAAGACTTGTGACATGAGCCTTCCAGTACCATCTTCAATACCCTTCGTCGCACAGACAAAAGGAATCGGTTGCGAGCAAGACGTGAGGACCTGTTTCATAAGAGACCGCGCGACTTGAGAGGGAACCACAAACAGCACGAAGTCCGCTCCGTTCACGGCTTCACCCACATCATCAATGGGAGTAAGCAATTCAGGCAGCCTAATGCCGGGAAGGTACATGGTATTTTCACGATTGGCCCTAATCGATTGCACCACCTCCGACTCATAGGCCCAAAGGCGAACGGAAAGACCTTTCTCAGCCAGGACTTTGGCCAGTGCGGTCCCCCAGGCACCGGCTCCTACCACCGCGACCCGCGCGACCTGATGAATGGGGTTTTGGCTTTCCACCATTTCAAGCTCCATGAACTCGGTTCTCCCACAAGCGATACCGCTACCGCAATCCTATACGTTGGAAGGGCTCTCTCCTCTTAAGACCGTCAACTAAAGTCATGGCCGACAATCGACCGTCGTGCACATTGATGAACTTTGTTGAACGATCACCGCACATCCCTCCAAATCAAAAATATTTTTTAATAAAGAATCCTAATGGGAAATCAATGGGATTGGACTCACTATCCATAAAAATACCTATGGCATACTCCTTGCGATATTTCCCCGATTGGAGTGTTTTCCGAAACTCCGCCTAAACTCAGCACTCCCTCCTCATCAAACGCCGAACTCAAGGAGTACCCAACATGACCAGCAGGGCATTGATAATTGTGTGGGCGATCGTTTGGACCTTCGGCAGCATTGCATGTCTGAATCCGCAGCCTGCACAGGCTGAAACTTACATTGCCGGACAGTTTGGTGCAACCTTTCCTCAAAAATTAGAAGACGTTCGCATCACGTCAACCGGATTTTCGAATATCACCGTCTCGGATATTAACTTGGAAAACTCATTCGTGTATGGGGCAAAAATTGGGCATTATTTCTCAGCGGTTCCCTGGTTGGGGCTTGAATCTGAAGTATTCCTTACCAACCCCAATATTCAACAACAAACTTTGGTCTTCTCCGGTCCAGGCGGATCGCTTACCATTCCCGGGGTCGCCGGATTTAGCCTGAGAGTCATTAACTTTGCTCCGCTCAATCTCATGCTTCGCATCCCAGGGTACCGATTGCAGCCGTATATTGGAGGAGGCGCGGCAATCCTCATGGCTCGCCTTCAAGATAAAATTACCCAAGATAAACAAACAAGTACTCGTTTTGGGATCAACGCTCTTGCGGGCCTTCGCTTTTATCTCACCAGGAATTGGACCGTTTTTGCTGAAGGGAAATTTACCGGCCTGACAACCTTCAAATTTAAAGAAACAGCCAATTTAGACGGCTTTAATGGGAAATATAACGCGATTCATACGGTCGCAGGCATTGCCTGGCATTTTTAAAGCACACACCGGGCCTCTTGATTGATGCGAGTAACCTGACTTTGCTAATTCTCAACCAGGAACTTTCCCCAAATCTGCCTTCTCTTTTTACCTGATTGTGGCTCTTTCCGATAGCACCGAGCCAATAATTGCGTTATGGTAGCATCAGTGACTTCTTTCATCGTCTTGAACATTCGACCCTTTACACATGACTTGCCCCTTTTGCCAGCAAGACATTCCCGACGAAAGTCGGTTCTGCACCAAATGCGGCAATCCTATTAATCTAGAGATTCAAGCCACTGGTCCCGCCGATCAAGTTGAAGGTCGAGGCTCCCTCCGCGAAGAAATGAACATGCCCATCCTCATCGTAATGACCATTTTGCTCGGGCTGGTTGCGCTCTTTCCACCCTGGGAAAGCCCCTCACACAGCCAACCGGCTTTTCTTGGATTTCATTTTGTTCTCTCTCCACCTCAAACAAGTTCAGGCCCAGGGGTTGTCAGTCGACTCTTGCTGACAATCGCACTCATTACCATTGCCACGGCCGGATTCTATTTTTCGTGGCTCTTTCGAAAAAAAGAATAAGGGCCATCTCAATATTTCTTCCTTGCAACTTTATTCCTTTTTCTGAACCGGCAACATTTCCGATTTCTGATGGGAAACTTTCATCAACTCGCGAAGTACGCTCGTGGCATAGGAACCTGGTGGTAAAAGAAATCGTAGTTCTAACACGTCCTTGGTAAGTTGCCATTCAAACTCCTTCAAGGGAACTCGAAGGGCTCGACGTTCCCCACGAATCCGGCAGGCACGCCCGGCCTCCGTCAGAGATTCTCTCGTCTCACCAAATCCTTGGATTGCGGCTAGCTCGATCTCTCCAGGGACGCCTGTGGCCCACGAGGCTCGAGATCCAAACAAGGGCCCTGTAGGACTAATTTCAAAGGAGTCGGCCCGTGGTTGCTCGACCTCAGGCTGTTCAACATGAAAACAGGCTCCATTGAGATGCTTGATAGCCCAATCGCCGATCATTAAACAGTCCTGTTGTGGCAAGCGTCGTGCAAGAATTTGGTTAAACAGAAACGACTGATAGGCATTCACGAACCACACCCGTTTAGCCTTTGGCATACGACTCCGTTTTTTTTCATCTTTGAGTAGACGAGCACCCAGGACAAAATTTTCACCTCCTCGGCCTTGCCGTTGAGGCCCAAAATAGTTGGGAATACCTCGCCGAGATAGTTCCTTCATGACTTGGGGTACCACTTCCTGGGCATGGGCCTCCACCTCACGAATCGTCAAGACAAACCTATTTCCCGCATGGTGACCCGTCCGCAGCCTGTTGGTATGCCAACCTAAAATTTCGAGTTTGACAATCTGTTCATGGACCAAACTTCCTATCACCTCTGGAGACACGCCTTGAATCGAAAGAAATTGTGTCGTGACAGCTCGCGCATCTTTTAACCCGGCCACCCCAATAGACTTAGCAGGAATTCCGAATCGAGACGACAACAATGACACCAGCTGGGGGGTGGCAAGACCTCGTTTAGTAATTCGAATATATAAATGTTCGCCTTCCCCACAGGGTTCATACAGGGGACATTCCTCAACTTGGAAGTCCTCCGGATAGACACGAATCTTTCCCTGAATTCCTGGTAGGTCTCCAGTCAAAAAGGGAAGATTGTCTAACAACACCGGTTTTTTCATTCATCCACCCCGACAGCGAAGAAGCGGCTTTCTCCTTATCACAAGGAACGCATATTGGAATCTGTCCTGTCCATGATATACTGAAGCCTATGAAGAGGATAGCCCGACATTCTTATTTTTGGCTCACGACCCTCGCCGCTAGTTGGCTGCTCTCGCTGCCTGTTGGTATGGCCGCTCCCTCCACCAACGTGTTTCAGTCATTCACGACACATATTTCCAATCAGGTCAATTCCGACAAACATGGATTCGCCCGCGCAAGTTCTTGCACCGAGTGGTTTTATAAACGATTAAAAGAAAAGCCCCAGATCCCACAAGCTGAGGGAATCAGCTATTCTCCTCTCCCAGATCGCTCCCCTTCCCCCAACCAGCGGGTCTTGATCTCACTGAATTGCACAAGCCAATACCCCAATGGCCTGGAAGGGGCTCGAGAGGACTTCAGCCAAAGACAGTCAACCCTGGCTCTGAGCTTGACGTTTTACCAATTTGCGTTAATCGGTGACAAAAACGATGACGGTGACTACAATGACGTCGAGCTAGAAGATACGTTTAAATCGCTAGGATTGCATGCACAAATGGGGTGGGCACCTTCCAGACATGCAAGGGTGCTGAACAACCTGTTTGATGAACTCCATCAACAGGGTCAACTGGACATTCTCGTTGAAGGAATGAGTTTTCTTCTTGAAAAGGGGTATCGTCTCACTCCCCATGATCGAGCCGCGTTACAGAAACTATCAGGTTAAGCTTGCGTGATTCGCAATACCCTTTATCGAATCCGTCTTCTTCTCGGCCATGATTTAGGCATTCCCTTTCACTATGTTGCCAATCGTTTTCCCTCGCTCGAATTCGGACTGAGCCAGTTTCATCACAATACGCTTCAATGTCACTACACCCCTCTTGCGGGTCGGCGGGCCGTCCAAATCAGCGATTTACATTTGGACAGTTATTTGCCTCGTCACGATCTCGCTATTCAGGAGATACAACAATTGAAGCCTGACTGGATATTTGTCACCGGAGACCTCCTCAATCTCCCGGAAGGCATGCCCCATCTCTTCCGATTTCTGGCAAATCTTCGTGAAATCGCGCCGGTGTATACCATCTTGGGAAATCATGACCATTTTAGCGGTGTCCCTGTCGACCAATTTCGTGAAATGTCCGACCGGCACAAAATCTCGCTTTTAATCAACGAGGTCACCTTCGTTCCAATTCCTGAAGGGGAATTTCTCATCATCGGTCTGGACGATCCCTGCACAGGAAAGGCCGATGTGGGATGCATTCCACAAGCCGCCCCAAACCGCTTTACGCTTCTACTCGCCCATGCACCAAATATTTTGGAATCGTTAACCGCTGAACATGCGACCGACCTCATTCTCTGTGGACATAGCCATGGTGGACAATGGGTCTTTCCTGGCATCACGCCCTTTTGGCTCCCACCAGGATGTATTGGACGTATTCAAGGGGAATATAGGGAAAAGGAACAAAGGCTGTACGTGAATCAAGGGTTTGGGTGGTCGTGGCTGCCGATACGTATTAATTGCAAGCCAGAAATTTTAGTCATTGACTGGTTAGAGGACAACCTCTCACCAATCCAAGAAAATAACATGGAATAGCGTTACCCAATTCGTTCATGCGCTTCTCGTGAACGGCTTCTCACGGTTTGATCCCAATCTTCTTTCATCATATAGGCGAGCTTTTCTTTGGCTTCAGCCACGCGCATGCGTCCCAAGGCCAAGGCGGCACAACTTCGGACGTGGGCATGATCATCTTCCAACGCCCTCATCAACAAGCGTATTGAAGAGGTATCCTGAATGGCACCAAGATAACTGGCAGCCATTCCTCGTACACGATGTTGCTTATCACCAAGAGCGGTTGTGAGGGTGTGCTTAAAGATTTCAGCCATAGCTGGAATGACCTTCTCAAGTCCCTGTGGTTTAAATCCATTTAATTCGACAAGGAGACAGGCGATATCTCGACGCTTTTCGGGTGAGGTTTCGACAAGAAAGAGTCCGATCAACCGCTCCCGTCTTTTCCGAAGGTTTCGCCTATGTTGAATCTTGCGAACAACGACCCAAAGGCCAACTCCCAGGACCAGAGCCACGACAATACGCGGAATAATTTCTTCAACGATATAATCCTGGGTATCGTAATGAAGACTTTTCCATGTCCAGACACAGGCGACAAGAGTCCCTATAAGGACGAGAATCGTCATCACACTCGCCTGCCCTCGTTGATTCATACTAGGTCTCATAACCAGGGCATCATAAAAGGGACCGGATCGCTTGGTCAACGGGAGGCTGAAGAAGAAATTGTTTTTCACTTCAAGGAGTTATGGAATTACAATGTTGAAAGAAAGGGGAAGGAGGGTTTCGAGCTTGATCACCCGTGTGAAGTCAGAATGGAGGAACAACCCTGGTAGCCATCGAATGAGAAAATAGGGGAAAGCCGTCCAATTTCACAACCAATACGACCTTCCCCATTTCAACAATTGAGAAACTTTAGGAGCAACCTCTTGAAAGTGAGACCACATTCAGCTACGAGGATTTCCTCTAGGTCTTTATTCTTTCAAGACAAAGGTGACCATAAGCCCCACGCGATATTCCGTAATTTTTCCATTCTCCACGATCACCTTTTGATCCTTCACCCACGCACTCTTCACATTTTGTAATGTTTTGTTGGCACGGGCAATGCCAACTTGAACCGCATCCTCAAAACTCTTAGATGAGGAAGAAATGATTTCGGTAACTCTTGCGACGGCCATAGAGATCTCCTTTCGCCAATGAAGGTAAGGTCATGAAGTACGCTCAAGGCAACAACGAGAAGGTGGCCCGGAGAGTACCGGGAAGCGCATGTAGAATATATTCAAACCTAAAGGAATGGCGGAGGACAAGCAAGTCTCGTAAGGGGCGAGCCTTTCAATAAAAACCTTCTTCAAAAAGATCAATAGGTTCGGGGTGACCTTCGTCCCATCACCGTTCGTGCCCCAAAGACCTGCTTGAGCAACTCAGTCGTCCTGGCAATGGGATCTTCACGGATTTTTTCTTCCTCTTTGCCTAGGACCGTAAACAAACCCTGCAGCCCCTTCTCGGTGACATAATTATTGAGATCAAAGGGCTGGAAGGTTGTAAAGGGTATTTGTCTATACATATCGACTAAGGTTCGATATTGGCGAGAAAGACCGACCTTGTTCATTTGTTCATCAACGATTGGTCGAAACCGAGCCTTCAGCGACTCGGACGTACGTGATCGAAAATACTCGGTGGCAGCCTGATTATGTCCGTTTAAAATGGAAAGGGCGTCGTTGAGCGTCATCGATGACACTGCCTCCCAGAGCACCGCCTTCGCTTCCCCTGAAGCCTTTTCTGCAGCCACATTCATGGCCGATTCCAATACGTCTACATGATGTCCCAGCCCAACCGTTCGTAACGTCGCGGCTACCGTTTCTAGCTCCTGAGGCATAACAATGCGCAACAAAGCATTATTCAAAAACCCACCAGGACGAGAGGTCGTGCTGACCGTACGTTCAGCGCCCACCTTTAACGCTTCTCGAATTCCCGCCGCCACCGTGGATTCCGAGAGCGGACCACTTTGACCGAGCGAGTCAAATATTTCCCCGAGACCAGGCATCCCCTGTCCGCTCTTACACCCTGGGAGTAAGAAAAACCCGATCAAAATGAAACTTGGGAGGAGGACCGCTTTGATCGCCTGCTTCCATTTCAGCATGTGACAATTCATCATTTTTCCATTTCTTTCTTGGTTAAGAAGAAATATTCGTTCTAACCTATAGCACGAAATTATTCTAAGGTAGCCTACGCGGGGAGTCTAGAGAAAGGGAGTTGAGGTCAAAAAAATTCCATTTGAGTCATTTCTCACGATATGACAATTTAAAAGAACAGAAGGGTCTTGAAAATATGGAGTCAAGAAATTCTCAAATTAAAAAGACTCCCGACCCCCTTTAGGTGGCTCCTTACTGGTGGGGTTAGGGGGTGGTGCTGAGGGTCTGCCAGCTTTGGGCCAGGAGGAGGCGGTCTTGGGGCGACAAGTGATCAGCCGATAGTTCTTTGCCGGATTTGGTGACCAGAGACAGCGTGGAAGATTGACCTAGGGCGGCAGCCACCATGATATGGTCAACGGGCTCTCCGTCAATCAATGGGAACAGCGTGGCGATATCAGGAAGGGTGAAATTGGCAAAGGCTAAAAGAAGACTCACCTCTCCAAGTGGGAGGGTCATGTCAGCCATGGCACTGGACAGGGCTATGGTTCCAACCAGCGGGGTACTGAGAACGGTTGTTGCTTCGACTAATTGTCGGGTGAGGCGTACCGTGATACGAGTCCCCAAAGGAATATTTGTGGCGGCCATAACAATATTCACTGGATTGGTTGAGCCCGGAGGCAACACCACATCTGGCGTACCAAAGTCCCCATTCGGGGCAACTGGAGCCGCGGCTCCTCCAATGGACGAGAACGTGACGGTTGGAAGATTCACCAAGGCCGGCGTGCTGTCAGAGGTAACTGGACTCAGGACCGGTGAAATCATAGGGCTAGGCGTTGCATTCCCAGTATAGTTATTCGTAAGAGTTTCAATCCGAATCCTTCCGGCTTCAGAGATTATCGGGGCGTTGCCTCCAATTTCACTACAGATTCGCTCCCCTTCCGCAGTGAGGATTCCACCTCCAGCGATAATCGGACTGACGAGCCGAATGGCGCCCCCACTTCCGGTTCCAGAAATTTGATCTCTGGGAGATGCCCCACAAGAGACCAGCGACCCATTATCAAAGGGATCCACGCCTTTTCCCGGACGGGCATCGATGAGGCCTGATACCGTAATGGTGGTAGACGAGGCAATCACCACGGCACCACCACCCCCGGACCCTGAGGATCCGGAAAATTGGGTTGTACTAACTAAGTGGGCATTCCCTCCTGCACCACCCGATCCCCCGACGAGTGGCACAAGAGAGACAAACGTCGAGGGTAGACCATAACCTCCAGCCAGCCCAAACAAATTCACCCCCGTAAATATGTCCCCGCCATCAAGACCTTGACCCGGTCCCGCAGGGGTTCCGCCTCCCCGTGCGCCGCCATTGCCGCCGCGAAAACCACCGGGACCTCCCGGTTGTCCGATATTAATCACGGGATCAGAAGTATTTGACGAAAACCGCACCGCATCACCACCACTGACATCCAGGGTTCCGGCAATCGTCACATCCCCGGTGGCTAAGATGGTGACCGGAGTATTGGCAACATTGGGCTGATAGGTGACCGTCACGCCAGAGGGGATGTTGACTGTGGTGTAGTTGAAGATGCCATCAGGAGGCAAAGGAACGGTGATATCTGCCGATGGACTGAAGGCTCCATCGGCTCCCGTACTCCCACTACTAAAGATCTGAGCCAGGGAGAGATTTGGAGAAATGAAGAAGAGACCGACGGTTAACAGCGTCACCCAGCTACGTAATACCAAGCGTTTCATACCAGACTCCTCGCCGTTAAGAGTATGCGTGCCCTAGATTCAGATGAATTATTCTTTTGCTACCGATCGAATTACTGAGCCTACCTAATAGTCGCAAACCATCAGATCAAGGCATCTGAACACTCACCTGTGGTGAGAGAGCTGCCGAGGGTCCCGAGGGAGGGGTCTGTGCGGGTAAGGACCGCAAGAAGCTGACCTTCCCGAGAGCAATTCCGGGAATTGAACCGGTGACGGAGACTGTCACCGAGCCACTCTGCGCTGTGCCCACAGGAGTGACGACCGAAAAGTTATAGGTCCCAAGCGGAACGGTCCCATCAGCAGTAACTCGAATCAGAAGTTCTTGTTCCGTCGCAGAAAGAATAATGGTAGAAATTCCCGGATGATTAAACGTCACAGCCGTCGTGTCTTTGAGGTTAAATCCGCCAATAAGCGTTCGAGTATTAATTCCCTGTGGAATTTGTTCGGGATCGATATCGACAATGATAGGCGGCACCAGGACCGTAAACGTATTCGGACTGGTCGCTGTACCATTGGTGTTGGTAACCGTAACAGTACCAGTAGTGGCCCCTGTTGGAACCGTGACTTCAAGTGTATTGACAGTGGCAGAGACAACGGTCGCACTCATCCCATTAAAATCAACCTGATTATCGGCAGGCGCCGTACTAAAGCCAAAACCTTGTAAGGTCACAGAGGTTCCAACGAGCCCACTGGTGGGAGCTATAAGAAACAGCCCGATCGACCCGGTCTGCCCCGGCCTAGTGATAGACAAGAGATTTCCCACTTCATCATAGGTGTAAACCGCCATATCTCCATTGCCATCAACCACACCAACGAGACGACCTAGCTCGTCGTAGAAATATTGGGCTTGGTCGGCCAAACAAAAGGATGGCAAAGCTAGAAGAAGAACGATTAGTAAAAGAGACCTCCCTTTGGAAAAATAAAAAATTATTAGATTTTGTATTTTCATTTTTTAAAAATGAACCCGTTTAGTCAGTTTCTACTCTTTTTGATGTTTTCCACCAAAACCTTAACCCAATAAAGTAAGGAGGGCCAATTGCCAACAAAAAAACTACTCCTACTACTCCAATCAACAGAAAAACGTTTTGGATTCGGCTCAGCTCATCTTTATAAAATGTAATAAAACTCAAAAATGTAACAACATAAATACTGCAACCAATCAAGAGAGCACCTATAGCAAACCGGCTTACCCTTATTAGAGCAATTGAGAACAATACCGAAAAAAAGCTAAAAACAAGCGTAAAAGGCATATCATAATCAAATGGTTGTGCTATCACTAACAACTTGTACAACCAATACGCGCCAAAACCAAAGAATAAAGCACCAACACTTTGAACAAAACTAGTGTGCCATGTTCTCCATCCTGGACTTTTCTTATGCCATTCTATTCTCACGAAAATTTCTCTGCACTCTAATGTAGGTCAATCCCATGGCATTCATTTTAAAACGTACCACTTCCAGAAAGACTTTCAAACCAAGTTGCTGTGATCGGGTAAGGTGTACATCCAGACTTCTCTATCCCAATATCAAAGGGGTCTACAAACCAATCTTGAATTGAAAATGCTAAGTTACAACTATAGGAATACTCCCTATCCGTACAATTAGCTTCAATATCACAATTTGCAGATCTTCGAAGACTTGAATGGCCAATCGAAAAAAGTTGTTGGGACAATGACAGTGTCAGCGTAACATTAGGAGTTGCAACATCAGAGAGAGTTAAATTCGTACGTCTTATTCCAGTATCACATTCGCTGCACAATCCGAGTGCCTCTTCTGTAGCTGCAGCCCTAACAATTTCCCTAAATTCCTCTACTCTATTTGATACGGCCCATGTATTCCTATAGGTGTTCAGAAGTCCAAGTTGCCTCAAGTCAACACCTCTCCCACCTCCGTTACAGTAATGCTTTACAAAATCAGAAGTTCCATAAAGACCAGATGGGTCAACTGCATTCACGGGATTTCCACCGACGTAGGCATAAAAATTTACACCGCCCTGCAATCCAATAGGGTCTTCAGATAAAAATCTTCTAGCGATAGGATCGTAGTATCTTGCTCGATAATAATAAAGACCGGTTCCATCATTTTCCCTACCAGTAAACTGAAAGGGATTCACCGAAGGGCCACTTTGCTGTGCCTTTCCATATACATCATATTCATAAGAAGTTGTTATAGAGCCTGTGGAGTCCGTTAAATGTAAAACACTGCCCAAAGCATCGCTATGGAAAAATTCAGTTTCACTCGACCGCCGAGCAAAAGGTTCATCTGCACTTAGGTTCCTCAAAAAAGTAGTAGTTAAAACTCCGCCTTCAATTTCTCCAATAATATCTTGGCGATCATATAGATACTCAACTTTTTGCCCGTTGATTGTTTTACTAATCCTTCTCCCAAATGAATCATACGAAAAAGTTGCAGCAATGTTCGGACCACTAATAGATACTAGCCTGTTTCTAACATCCCACTCATATATCGTAGTGCCATTACTATCAGCTTTACTAATGAGGTTGCCATTCAGGTCATAGGTTAGATTGGGAGTGGAACTGTCTAAAACGATTTGCTCATTGGCAGCATCATATGCTGCCTGAAGAGAAGAAGGCAGCAAGGAAGCAGAGCCATTGACTCGTGAGTATGTGGAACGGTTGGCATTAGCATCATATTGATAATTAATAAGTTCAAAAGGAATTCCCCCAAGAGAATGAGTAATATTCTCAAGACGGGAAGCATTATCAAATGTATAAGTTATTGATGTCCCATTGGAATAGCTCACGGATGACCGCCGTCCAGCAACATCATAGCCCAATTCAACTAAATCACCACCCTGCGATACCTTTGTCAGCCTAGAAACTGAATCATATTCATATGTAACTGGCAATTGCCCATTCACAACCATGCTAGAGCGACGCCCTAATATATCGTACCCGTAGGTAACTTCTCCGCGTGCTGTTATTTCGCTTACTCCTCTACTTACTTCATCATAATTAAATTCAATAGATCCACTAATTGAATCAACTACCTCAATCATGCGCCCTTCTGAATCATACCCTACCGATACCGTTGAGCCATCTCCATATTCAACATTTGTACGTCTATTGAGGCTGTCATAATCTAATTGAGTTATTTGACCCTTTCGATCTGTAAAAGTTTTAAGATTTCCTACTTGATCATACTCAGAAGTCTGTGTTCTACCAAGCGCATCCGAACGCGAAGTGCGACGATTCATGGGGTCATAAGTGTATTTTGTAATCTGACCTTTTGCATCTAGAACTTCTATGAGATTTCCATTTCCGTCATAACTAAACTTAGTTAATCTATTTTTTCCATCCGCAATCTCAGTTACTCGATCTAAACTATCATATCGAAATTGGGTTACTATGCCACGGGGATCAGTAAGTTTAACCACCCGTCCTAATGAGTCATATTCTCTACTGGTTAAGTTTAATAAAGGATCCTTTATAATTACTAAATTTCCCTGAATGTCATACTCAAAAGTCGTGGTATTATTGAGGGAATCTTTAATTGATAAACGTTGCCCTTTGGCGTTATAAGTCAAAGTTATAAGTTGATTATTGGAATCCTCCGTTGACGTCAAGTTACCATTTGCATCATATCCATAATTAATTTCTTGGGTAAGAGCATTAGTAATTGAATCCACCTGACTAAAAACTGGTTCATAAGATAGCCTTGTTATATTTCCATCCGCCTCAGTAATTGATGTTAAATTCCCATTCCCGTCTCGTGCAAAAAAAGTCTGTCGTCCCAGTTGATCTTTTTTTGAGATAATAAAATTTGTCCCAATTGCCCGTTCTATTGACACTCCTTGTCCAAGACCATTTAATGTGTCTAATCCAAAGCCTGCGCTATTCATTCTCTGTTGAGTCACGTTTCCATTCGGATCGGTGGTGACCACATTCGTCACCAAACCCCCGTCAACTTGATAGGCAAACTGCCAAATCCCGCCATCGGCTTGCGTTTGCTTGATGACTCGTCCCGCCCCATCATATTCGTTCGTAATCTGTACGTTTCCTCGTCTATCAGTAATCGTCTCCATGCGGCCCGCTAAATCATAGGAATATCGAGTGACATGTCCCATGGGATCCGTCACGGTGATTAATCGGCCTGTCCCGTCATAGGCATAGCGTACTTGCCGGCCTATGGGATCTAGTATTTGAGTGATCTGATCACCCGAATCATAAAAAAAGCGGAGCGCCCGTCCCGAGACTTCATCCTTTACCTCTGTTACCCGTCCCACATTGTTGAGCGAGTCCGCTTCACGCGTGATCGTCAGTTGATTGCCATTGCGATCCCGCTGAGCGATCAAATTCCCATCACCATTAAAATCCCACACCAATCCATTCTTAAAGCGAATTGCCATAGGCGGGCTCGTAAAGGCTCCCGTGAGCACCGCTCCAGCCAGCCAGGGCTCCGTTCGATTCACCCTATTCCCAGACGTAGAGTCAGGGACAAATACCGCCTGCCGACCATTTGGGCCAACCAGCACAGCAAAATCCGAGTTAGCACTCCCCACTGGGTTTTGCAGAAACCAATTGTAATTGTGGGTGGTTCCCACTCCAAATCCGCGAGAAGTAGATTCCCTGGAAGCATAGTGGCGGGTGAGGGGAATAGGTAGCAAACCTGTCAGGGTAAGGTCAACCTCATCAAGGACAAATTGTCCTGAATACAGATCAACTGGGTCTCCTTCTTTGCAATCACACTCTTCTTCTGTTGGCTCGCCACCAGGGAAATGCCAGGCAAAGGAGGGGAGTCCAAACCCAGGATCCGAGCAGACTTGGTTTCCATCATTCGTCACCGTTCCCGTTCCCCAGGTGTCCCAATCGGCAATCTCCAAATTGAAATAGTACATCGCGGCCTGTTGCCCAGGAGCTTGTTTACTGCTATTGGGGAAACAGATAGGCACCGGATTTGATGGTTTGGCCAGGCCCGGCTGGAGGGTAAAGAGCATTCGGGCCACCACCCCATTGGGCGGCGGCATCGGAGCCCGGTCCGTCGGCACCGGAGAGATCGTTATTTGACTGACGACTTGCCCATTATTATCCAAGATGCGTGTATTGGCTGGAATGATGACTTCCAGATCGGGAATGGTTGGCGTCGTGGCTCGGACTTCTTGGGTTGTAAAACCATTAGCATCTAGTGGGAGGTCGATCGGATTCGCGACATCCAATTCCGGCAGATAAATGGTAAAGGGTGGACGGGTCGTTTGTCCGGCTGGGAATGTTAAGACGATATCCACTGGCGGATAGGTTTTTCCAGGAACCTGCGCCGTACTCCCATCCACAAACAAGATTTGTTGACCCGCTGGCATATTTTGCAGGAGAAAGTTTCCAGACGCATCAGTTGTTGTTGAAGGACCCACGAGCTGAAGACTGCCATTATTGAATTCAGCTACCGTGACACCCACACCCGGTAAAGGCGACTGGTCGGTTCCGAGGACACGTCCTACAGCTGTTGTAAGACCGACTCCCAAAACGTTGAGATTCGCGGTCGCCGTCTTGGTGATGGTTTGTCCGGCAATCGATCCCACCAAATTCACCGAAAAGGGATTGATACCCACTCCGGTCGCGAGGGGGACATTGACCGTCACGACGGATTGCGATCCGGGCGCGACCAACTGTGGGACAGCCTGTGCGGTTACTCCAGCTGGTAACCCCACAATGCTGAGGTCTACCAGTCCGGTAAACGTTCCGCTTCCAGCCACCGACACGACAAAACTTGTTTGATCTCCTTGGACAACCGGACCAGTTGTCGGTCCAATGGCTACTGTGAAATCACCCGGTAAGGTGACCGTGAAGGGTTGGGGACTCGCACCGTTCCCTAATGGAGTCGTTACGGTGATGGGACCCGAACGAGCGTCTTGCGGAACAGTAGTGGTAATGGTCGTGGAGGTAATCGATGTAATAATTGCGGTGATCGGACCACTGTCTCCAGTAAAGGTGACTTGCGTATTTCCGGCCGTGGGATCAAAACTCAGACCCGTAATCGTGACCGGCGTCCCCACTGGTCCCGTCAATGGCGTAACGTCAGTAATCGCTGGTGGGCCCAAGGCAATCGTGATGTTCGCGGTGCCATCGGTTCTCAATGGTGCACTTGCCGTAAGTAGCACCGATCCACCAGCATCCGCCGTGACATTGAAAGAGGTCGTTACATCACCGACTGGTATCACCACTGAGATTGGATCAATCGTGACCGATCCGGATCCGGATTGTGCAAGCGTCACGGTCAATCCACCCACATCAGCAGGCTCAGAAGTGGTCACCGTAAAGGCTACCGTTTGTCCGACTTGCATATTGGCCGTGGCAGGATCAATGGTCAGCGTCGGCGTGGGCAAGACGGTCAGAATGCTGGTGACAGCAATCGTTCCTGATGTCGCCGTGATCGTTGCGGATCCAACGGCAAGGGCGGACGCAATTCCGTCTGAGGCAATCGTCGCAATGTTCTCATCCGAAGAAGTCCAGGTCACTTGATTGGTGATATCCGGAGTGGTCCCATCGGTGAAGGTTCCGGTGGCGGTAAAGGGCACCTGCGCCCCGAGAAACTCCGAGGGATCTTGTGGGGAAATGGTCAAGGTCACCAGTTCGGCTGGCGTCACGATCACTTGCGCGGTAGCTGACCCTCCGTTCAAGCTGGCCGTAATCACGGCGGTTCCCTCTCCATTCGTGACCACAGGGAAATCGGCAAAGAGATCTCCTGCTGGAATGGTCACCATCGCCGGCACGGCGGCAATGCCTGCCGCACTACTTGTCACGGTGACGGGCGTTGGAGCTAATGGGGCTGAGGAGACAAACACGCGAAGAATACCCGGGACGCCTTTGGCTAAACTCTGCGTCGCCGGTGTCAGAGCGGTCACCACGGGTGGTGGTGCCGTCACCGTGACGGTTGCCGTGGCCGAACTGCTATTTAACGAGGCCGTGACGGTCGCATTGCCTTCGAGTAATCCCGTGACGGGAATATCCACGGTGGTTTGCCCTGCTGGGACGGTTACGGATACCGGCACATCGATAATCGTAGGCGCGCTGTTGGTCAATGGGACCGTCGTGTCTGCTGGCTGTGCCGCCGTAATCGTGAGCGTCAGATGCCCCGTGGCTCCCGTTTGTACTTCTAAAGGATTGGGCAACAGTGAGACGATGGTTGGGGGTTGTGGCAGGACATCCACCGTGGCTTGAACGGTACTGGTACCGATCGACGCGGTCACCACGGCCGAGCCCACTTGCAACCCGCTGACTGTAAATGTCGTGCTAATCTGGCCAGCCGGCACGGTGACGATATTCGGCACCTGCACTATGGCTGGGTCATCCACGACAAAGGCCACATCCGTATTGGTCAGTTGCGCCACGTTCAGCGTGACCGTGAATGATCCGGTGGCTCCCACCACTATCGGCAAGGGTGACGGCAAGAGAGAGACCACTTCAGGCGGGGGCGGCGTCACCTGCACCGCGGCATCGGCCGTCGTGCCGTTGAGGCCTACTTGTACCATTGCCGTTCCTAGGCCCACTCGCATCCACGACAAACGAAACAGATGTCTGCCCCGAGAGCACAATGACTTGAGCCGGGACGCTTAGAATGCCACTGGGCGTGGCTGTCACCGTGAGTGGTGTATCTGTGGGTTGCGCCGCCGAAATCGTCGCCGTCAAGGTGACGGTGCCTCCAAGGTCTACCGGATTGGTCGGCGGCAGGAGGGACACGATCGTCGGAAGGTTCGGCGTGACCGTCACGCTGCTACTTGCGGTAGAGCCATTGAGACTGGCGGTAATCTGGGCAGTCCCGGGTGTGTTGGCTGAGACGCTGATCGGTGCGGTGGTTTGCCCCGCAGGAATCGTGACGACGCCTGGAACCCCGGCAATACCCCATCGGAACTCGCTAGGGTCACCGTGACTCCTCAACTTTGAGCGGCACTAATGGTGACGGTCAGGGTTCCGGAGCCCCCTTGCGTAATACTTAAGGTACCCGGCAATAAACTCGTGACCGTCGGAGGCTGGGGTGTGGCAATCACTGTACTTGTGGCGGTTCCACCGTTTAATGAGACAGCAATCGACGTCGATCCTTCTCCGACCGCAGTGACGGGTACAGGAACGGATGATTGTCCCGCCGCAAATGCAATGGATGCTGGGACCGTCGCCACTCCTGTATTCGTACTGCTGGCCGTCAGGGTTCCTGCCACAGTCGGTGTGGGAGCAAGGGTGGCCGTGAGATTCCCTGCCGATCCGACCGTGATGGTCAACGGGTCTGGAGAAAGGTCCGTGGGTGTTGGAAGAATGGCCGTCCCAAAGACGCTGATCGTGAGAAATCCGCCCGTCTGGCTTGCCACTTTTACGTCAAGAGTATTAGTGGGATTGAGCGAAATTGTCCGATCGACGATAAATACATTCTGATTGAAGTCTCCCGGCCCGGCGACTTGCACCCCGTTTATTTCAATCCATGCCGAGGACAGTCGATTCGTCCCATCGGGATTCCCATTTTGAATATGGAGCAAAAGGGTTCCCCGACAGCCGTTGGCACCGAGAAGGTTTCCGTATATTCATTTGGGGCCCCGCCACTAGAACGAAGAAATTGCTGGGGCCCAAAGATCAGTTGATCGGGCACGCCTTGGGCCTGAACTGGAAGGCTTAATCCAGCGAGAAGGGTTAGGGCGAGTAAAAGTCCGACAATGTTTTTAAACGTGATCTGTGCAGGGAGTAAAACGTTTGCGGCTTTCTTGGAACGTCTGTTTTGCAATGAGAGCCCATGCTTGTGGTGAATGATAGAAACATTTCTCTTTCAAACATCTTTTTCAAAAATAATTTTAATTTAACTTAGACCTATTCTTTTCACCGTCAAATAAAAATGTATTTTCCTGCATAAAGATTTTATATATTTTCTGACTTGTCCATAATGCCCTCTTTTTTGTCCATTCTGCCCTCCTCCATACATATTTAAAGGGGTCGGGAGTCTTTTTTATGTGGCTATCCTGGCAACTCTTGTGCTGATTACGCAGGAAATGTTTAGAAAAATGAAGGAACCATCTCTAATGCATGGGAAAAATTTAACCGAGGCGATGGATTAGCAGTTACTATTCTTGAGTAATGCCATGAGATAAAAGACTCCCGACCCCTTTAGGTTCGGATGGTGATGCGCACGGGGACATTGGAATCCGGACGGAGGGTAAACAAGGGATTTGGGAATATGGGACGATCCGATTGGAGCGTCACGGTAATTCGCTGAATCATCGTGGCGAGAATCAAAATCCCTTCGAGTTGTGCCAGTCCTTCTCCGAGACATCGCCTTCCGCCGCCGCCAAAGGGAAAGTAGGCAAATTGCGGGCGTCTCTCTTTTGCCTCCCGTAGAAACCTTTCCGGATTGAAACGGTCAGGTTCTGGATACCACCGTTCATCCCGATGGACAGCATAGGGGCTCAGAAGGAGATCCTTTCCCTTTTGAACAATCGCACCAGTCGGCAATACATCTTCTTCTATTGCTCTTCGCATGTGAACAATCCACGCTGGAGGGTAGAGACGGAGCGTCTCGTCCCAGACTCGCTTGGTTAGATCCAGTTCCGCCAGGTGTTCCCACTTGGCTTCACTTTTCCCTAGGACGGCCTCGATTTCTTGAGCCAGCCCCTCCTGGTATTCAGGATGTTGATCTAAGAGCACCCACATCCAGGTTAAGGCATTGGCTGTCGTCTCATGGCCGGCAAGAACCAATGTCACGACTTCATCTCGTATCTGCTCATCCTGCAGTGGCCGTCCCTCGACATCCTGTGCGGCCAGGAGTAATCCGATGAGCTCATTGGCTGGCGCCCCATCACGACGACGGCGGGCAATGAGATCCATAATGATCGCGTTAAGACTTCGCACGGCTCGATTAAATGCGACATGCTCTGCTGTTGGAATAGCCAAGGGGAGAACGTTTGCAGCCACCGATTGATATTGGGACGAGACGGTCCGTTGGGCAATCGTCACCGCATCTATGACATCCGCTTCCTGCGATCCGAGTGGCTGATGAAATAAAATTTGCCAGATTATTCTAAGGGTCAGTTTCGTACATTCCGAAAAAAGGTCGATCTGTTCCCGTTCGATCCACTCCCCGATCATCTTTTGTGATTGAGTCACAATAATGGATACAAATCGATCATAGTTCTGTGGTTGTAATTTTGGCAGGAGAATGCGCCGCTGATGCTGATGGATAGGCTCCTCCTGATGCAGAACTCCTGTTCCGAACAATCGAACTTCGGCGGAAGGAACCTTCGACTTCCGGTAGTTACCTTGGTTCGCGACCAGCACATGCTTAATGTCGGTTGGATGCCGGAGCAGGTAGGCTCCCGAACCTCGTTGCCATGAAAAGAGGTCTCCCAATAATCCATAGGGAAGTGGCACCACATTTCCTAAAGAACCGCAAGAGATCAGATAGGCAAGGGGGTCCTGTTGAAATGCGTTGAGGAATCCAGTGAGCCAATGATGAGAAGGCCTTTCTTTGACGAATCGTGCATTCATAATGGAATTACGTTTGGCTCGTCTTGTCTGCCTCAGCATGATCTACTTTTCTACTACCGGTTCCCATATCTGAGATTGCAAGAACGAGCCTGGAAAGGCAAGCCTCCGGCTTGATACCATTTCATCCTATCTGTTCTTTACATAAAGGAGAGGTATGGAGAGTTTAAGAAATTCCCACCTAAAACCAGGTTAACCCATAGGATTCACGGTAGAAATAAAGGAGGTTCCCAGAGGACTGGCCAAGAGTGGGGCCAACATCACGGCAATTTGAGGCAATTGTTCACCAACCGAAGAGGAGAGCCCTCGTTCTTTTAGCCACGATTCAGGATTTTTTATTGTTCCCTGATGCACTTTTTGTTGCAACACATGTCGAAGTCGACTGAATAATATTCCAGCAGCCGGCCCGTATGTCGCAATGAGTAAGAGTGTATAGGTCGTCCCCCAATAAATCGTGATGCCCAAGCCCACTCCCGCCATACCCTTTTCAATAGGTGAGTCGTGAATCAAGGAGATCGGCCAACTGAGCCATGCCTCCATGTGGAGCACCCCGGCAACCAAAAGCGCGGACCCGATGTTCAGGACCCCTTTGAGATGCCGTATTTGGTCCTCAATGTGGTGAATAGGATCCTCGGTTTCTTCACGTCCCATCATAAAAGTACTGCTGGCCGCCAATAAGGCAAAAATAGGAGCGATGACGTAAAGAACATTCACCGTAGAGACGGCGAGTCGAGTGCCACCTAAAAACTCTGGCGAAAACACCTTGGAACTCTCTAGCGTCAAATAGGTAAATCCAAACACCAGTCGATACAGCGCTCCCTGATTGCGTACTTCAAGGACGAGTAACAGCAAGCCAAACAAGATCATCCCACTTCCGAGCATTCCTAAAATGGCAACCTGCCGCCGTGTAAGATTTCTTACGATCATAAGGGAGCAGATGATCATGGCAAAGATGGGTACCACGAGGTTGAGTAATACGGTGGCAAACCAAATATAGCGTGCTCTGGTTTCAGCAAGATGTAGATCTAATTCGTGTGGACCATGGGATTGAACGACAGTTCGTAAAGAGGCTGTAATCTCAGAAAGAGTCGAGGTGGCACTGAGCTCAAAAAGTAGGGATCCCAACCCCAGAACAAAGAGTGGTGGAAGGAGAATAAACAAATACCGGTAAGTCGCTTGCCAGGGAACAGGAGAGTCGGCCGGGGGCAGAGAGGCGTTCTCCATAATCAGCCTTTGATCCTTCAAGACTATTTCCTGTAATCAACAGAGCTTTGATTTTATCGGGAAAAAGAACTGTAGCAAGGTTGAATAATGATGTCATTCGAAAAATTTTCACACCTCCTCCCTACCGAATCCTCCCCCGGATCCTGGATGTGTTTTCAGACAGGCATTCCACTCACGCATAGGTACATAGCCCAGGACAGCAGGGAAAATTCCTCATGCTTCTCTTCTCTCTGGATACCTCATAGAGAGACCTAGGGAACGACTGCTGAGGCACTCAACAATCGTTCCCCGATCACCCTAGGCTGTTTTTCTTGTTAAAACAACCCGAGGGTCACACCACCGAAGAAGGAGATAGGTGGTGCCAGTAAGAATGCTTGTTTATTTGCATCCGCCGTACTATCGGAAACAATAGCTCCGCTTGCCATATAGGTTTGATTGAACAGGTTATCGACCTGTCCAAATATTTTAATGAACCGTACCCATTTCCAGTCGACATCTCGCGCGTAATGAATATTCATGTTCACCACGGTCGCCGCCTGCGCTTTTAGGGTATTGGCATTGTTGACAAAGTAATCGTCCAGCCAGGACAACTCAATCCAACCGCCCACTCCGGTAGGATGTTCATAGGCTGTGCGTAAATTGAAGACGTGGGGTTCTACAGCCGGCACGGTATTGCCATCTCGATTCACCGCCACACCATTTCCTCCGACTTGAATGGAATCGGTAAAATTGATAAAGCGAGCATCAACAAAGGTATAGGCTCCTGCTACTGTGAGCCCATCCAAGGGTAACCATTCCCATCCCACTTCAATGCCACGGTATTCCGATGAATCGGCATTGGTGGTAAACGTTTGGTTCGTTCCCACCACGGTCTGGTCGATCAACTCGTCTTTGAAAAACGTCCAAAAGCCCACGACCTCAAAGCGGAAGCGGGGATGGATTTGCAGCCTTCCACCCACTTCAAGGTTGATGTTTCGTTCATCTTCCAATGCGAAGTTCGATCCAGGAAGCCCTTGAGCATTTGTCGTTAAATTTCCAAATGTCGGAATCCCATACCCCCCCGATATTCGCCCCCAATATTCAGACTCTTGATTTGGATGAAAGGCAAGGGCCACTTCTGGGGCCACATTATGAAAGGTCCTGTTTACATTGGCACGACTCGCAAAGGAGCCTGATATAAATCCAAAGTTTGTCTGCTCGACGGAAATATGTGACCGTTCATAGCCCACCCCCGCAGCAACGGTCCACTGAGGATGGAAATCCCATTCTTCACGTAATCGAAATCCAAGATTACGAATAGAGCCCCGTTGATTATTAATGGCATTTTGCTTTGTTCCAAAAAAATCAGCCAAATTTCGGAAATTGGTTGTTTCCGTTTCGAGATAGTCAAAGAAGATACCAACGTGGCTCCTGAGAGGTTTGTCTAGGAAGGTATTGTAATGTTTGACATCCGCTCTGGTTTTCCAGTTCGGTTGAACTTGATCCAGGGTAATCCCAAACTTCTGATTGATATCCTTATTATCATAGACTCCTGTCAGAGAAACTTCCGTATTGGGCGTGATCTGATTGGTATACTTCCCTCCGATGACTGTTCGATGATCACGACGTGATCGATCATTTGCCTGAGCTCCAGTTCCTGCTTGTTTGGGATTGGCTTGAAACTGACCAAGGGTCAATCGCTGAGGGGTCAGGACCTCCAAATCATTATTTGCTGCCTTTAATCGAAATGATTGGCGTTTATCTATTTTGAATAAAAAATTGGCATCAACGGTCGTGGTATCAAAGTCGCTATGGTCCACAAATCCATCACCACGTTCATGGCTGAAAAACACCGCCGCATCGACATTCGTATAGGCCTTCCCAACGGCCGTCGCATACTTTTGATACCCATAACTACCGCCCTGCACAAAGGTTTCAATCCCATTGATACTCCGTCCCGACCTGGTTCGGAAATTGACGATACCCCCTAATGCAAAATTCCCATTCCGTGCCGATGAGGCTCCCCGTTCGACATCCACCGCTTCCATAAACCAGGGGTCAGGTAGATCAAGTCTGGATAGGCCATCGGACTGGGTCAGGGAAAACCCATCTTCGAACATCTTTATTTTTTGCACCCCGAAGCCTTGTTTTGCACCAAACCCTCTGATTGAAATACTGAAGTCTCGTGGACCATTTCGCTTTCGAAGAACAATTCCTGGCAGACTCTCTAGGGACTCCCTAAAGTCTTTAGACGATTGGTTATCAATCCAAGCTCGAGGTGCCGTTGACTGGGAAACCCCTGAGGGAACTTCTGCAATTCGCGTCTCTATGACCTGGACTTCTTCGAGCAGTACCGCCTCTTGGTCCTCTAACTGCGCTTGAGAAGCTGAACCTTGCGGTTGTCCTTCTTGCTTTTGTTGATTGAGTAATTGAAGCTGAGCCCGAATTACTTTCAGGCGTTTTTCAAGGACCGCACGCTCCTCCTCCAAACGTTCTCGTTGCGTCTGTGCCCATACCCCATGTTGGCCCTTCACCGCAGAAACCATATCAACCATTAATAGCGCTCCTAGACAGAACCATACTGTTACGACTTTCTGTACGTTACTCCTCACGTGACTCACTCCTTTCACCCACAATTAAGGTAACCATGAGGGTCAGCTCTCTCCTGTACCAGGCCGAGACAAGAGGACAGACGGCCGCCATGGCAATCCTACGGATTTTGATTAAGGTATGAATTAATAGGGAATACTTATATTGATGGGGGAGGGCCTCTCGAAGAAATTGGGGTGCCAGGCAGACCTGTCATAAGACTGGCTACCTGCCAGCCTAGAGGTGTTGAGTGATCTGGCAGGAAAAAAGAAAAAGAAGGGACTTGACCGACAGAAGACGAGGTCAGGTGTTGATGACAAGATATCTTACAGAACAGAACCGGAGCCGCATGGTCGTGTGACGGACCACCGCCATGTGTCACGGCAACAAAACTGCCACAGGAAAAGGCAGTTGCCGACATTCCCAAGAACATCGTCGCCAACCACAAGACTCCCACGACCTGCAGTTCGCCCCCTAAGAGCCAAGCCCTTTCCCCTTGCATATATTCTCTTCCCATCTTAGGCGCCACCATTGTTCATCAGATGTTCTCGATGTATTACTTGCTTGCACTCATAGCGGTTTCTTGAATCGATACCTGATGGGTTATGGTGCTCCACGCTGGGAAGTTCACCTGTTCTAACCACGCCACAAGTCCTTGACCTTTGCTATTCAGCGAAACTGATGGTGCTTTGGATTTACGTTGATTGAGTTTTCGAATCGGACCAAATGTCTCACCCCGGTCACTCGAATAGCGCATGACGACCTCTAGGCGAACGGGCGACTGCTCTTCCCAAACCATCAACACTCGACCCATTCCATCCACTGCCAATTGCGGGTGATCGGGGAAAGTTCCTTTGGAGGTATTTAGTTTTTTTCGCGAGGTGAAGGTCTGCCCTTTATCATCTGACGTCGCTACATAAACACCCGGAACCTCATTAGGACCTTCCGTATACCAAGCCACATAGACTCGTCCTTGGTTGTCCACACCAATCGATGCGGGCCGATGCGGACATCCGTTAAAAGCCCATCGATCATTCCCGACAATCACTGGAGAAGTGAATGTGGTTCCACCATCGGTCGAACGTGCAATCACCGTCTCTCGAATATTGCCGGGGTAGACTTTTCTCCACACGACATAGAGAGTTCCATCCGTTGCCGAAGCCATGGCCGTTCGACAGCAGACACAGGCCTCCTCATCTACCTTCCGATTTATCGTCATGGTTCGAGCTTGATCTTTGGAATGGGCCATAAATACAGCAGGGTCTTTTTTCCCCTCCCGTGCGTCTAGCCATGAGACATGCACAAGCCCTCTTGAGTCCACCATCACATTGTCAAAGGAATGCCCAGTTGCCACGGAGTCATCGTTCACTTGCACTGGTTCCTGTCCCTCTTTGGTCTGAGATCCCTGAGCCACTCGACTTAATTGGAGAAGGTTCGTAAACAATTTTCCCTTGGCCTGGGGATGCGGTGAGGGCCAAGCCACATAGGCATCTCCACGGTGATCCACGGCCATGGCAGGCGGAGCATGCAACGATGTGACCTTATGAGATTCAGGATTGACTCGACGAGTTGGACTCCAAGACAAGGTCTCACCAGTTGAAAAAGAGTAATACACGTTCAATTTTTGAGTATCTTGTTGAATCCAGGCTAAATGGAGCCCGCCCGCTTCATCGCTGCTGACGGTTGGTCCCGACGTCAGGTGCATCTGGTGATGAACGATCTGTTTTTCCCCCAAGACTACCTTGCTGTTGTCACCTGCAAGAACCGCCGTTGGTAACCACATAATGAGGAGAACGAAAAAAACCACAAGGAGTACGCCTCCCGTGCTTTCTCCCCAAAACCTCTTCCCCTGTTCGTTTTTTTCCCTCATGGACACACTTCCTTTCCGACATGCCGGTCTTGTTGATTCCCTGCACGTACATCGCCTAATCCCACGACGACTCCCCTTCGTCAGAAGAGAGGGACTGGGTGCCAGACCATACCTCGCACCACGGGACTTTTCCCGATGACGAGCTGAAGATGATTACAATAGGATTGTTACAATAGGAATAAAGTTAAGGGGGGTGCACGGGACGAATAGGTATTGAAGACCAGCTTGAACCAAAGAATTTCATCCGGCAGGAGTTCTCCCATCAAGGTAAGTGCGCCAGGGGAAACAGTAGAAGAGGACGGGATTCCAAGAGGAAACCCCATCTGACAGGCTTCCCAACACAACAGGGAGTTTGAGGAATGATGCGATGACTGTCCGGCATGCGCCGTATGACATGTCAGTGCCAAAAAAGAGACCAAACAATGGACTATAAGAATCCCCCCGACCCAGAGAATGATCGAAGATGTTCCTTTCACCGTTCGATGACGTTCAATCCAATTCATGACGCATCCGGCTTTGTCGCAATTGCCATTTGGGTGATTCCCGCACGTCTGACGATATCCATCACCGTAATCACCAGTCCGTGGCGAACGGCTTTATCAGCGTTGATCACCACAGAGGGTTTGGCCCCCGTCTCTAGGGTTGATCGAAGTTCCCCTGCCAATTTCTGAATGGTGGTTTGTAGCTTATTGAGAAATACCTCTCCTCCCTCCGTGACAGTAATCGTAAGCACCTCCTCCACATGGTCCGTTGAGGTCTTGGACTCAGGAAGATTCACAGGGAGGCCCTGTTGCAGAGTCATAGACAGGGTCGCAATCATAAAAAAGACGAGCAGGAAAAACATCGTGTCAATCATCGGAATAATCTCAATCCTCGCCCGTTTACTGGCCGCTCGCTGAATTCTCACGTTTCGCCCTTTGCCTCTGATTTCTCAAGGACCACTTCCGCTTTCGTGGCATACACTTCCATTTGTGATGTCTGTTTCTCAACACAAGCCAAAAAATAGTTATAGGGAAGAAGCGTAATGACGGCTACAAAAATTCCGGTGGCCGTGCAAATCAACGCCTCCGCGACTCCACCCGTCACAGCATGTGGTTGTCCCAATCCCACCTCTGCCATCACGCCAAAGGAGTCAATCATACCGATAATGGTTCCGAGCAAACCCAACAAGGGCGCCATGGTAATAATCGTGTCTAACACGGGAAGCCCTCGTTTCATGTTCTCCACCTCAAGGATACTGGCAGCTAACATCGCCTTCGATCCTGTGGACTCTCGAGCCATAATGCCAGCCGCGAGGACCCTGGTGAGTCGAGTGGGCTTCTTCTCTGCCTCCGCTAAGGCATCGGCATATTTTTCCTGTCCGATCAGCGCGACCATTCGTTCTGCCTGCTCCTGACCTTGTCCACGTGAAAAAAACCAGATCCGTTCCAATACCAGTGTCAGCGCAATGAGCGAAGAGACGAGCAGAGGGATCATCATCCATCCACCCTTCATTAACATTTCCCACATACCGGCGTTCCTTTTACACGTTCAAATTAGTTCACGTTAGCTCTTCGTCAGATCGAATCGAATGGGTACGTCGACTAAACTTGCAAACGGAATATTCCCATCCTTGGCTGGGTAAAATATCCAACGAGACACCGCCTTCACCGCCGCTTGATCTAACACGTCATGCCCACTTGTTTGCTTTACCGACACCTGTTCCGGAATTCCATCTATCCGTAATTGCACGCGCAAGACCACGGTTCCTTCCCACCCTTCCTTTCGCGCCAGGCGTGGATAAATTGGAGGGGTGCTTCTTGCCAACTTGGCACCGGTCTTTCCAATCTTTCCTGTCTTGTTGGGCAAGACCATGGCTAGGGTCTTTCTGGACGGTGTCGCAGCCTTAGCCATGGAGGTGTCCTGTTGAAGGGATTCGGCGGGTCGTATGGACACCGAGGCCGTCGACAATGCTGAAGTACCGAGTGACAATTGACGATGTGAGGAAGAAGCCTCTTGGGACGACCTCACCTTGGTACTGGCTCTGGCGGGAATCATCTTCGAAAAATCTTGTGCCTGCAGTGCATTACTGGCTCGATTATCAACCAAGAGACGTCGCGTTCTGGGTTCAGGCATTGACGTCTGGGGAGGTCGAGTCGGTGACGCAACCTTGAGTTCCGGTTGAGCCATCGGCATTGGTAAGACCTTTGTACTGTTGACCGTTCGAGAGAGTGGCTTGCTCACCATCGTTCGAGGGATCGCTTTCATCTTCGGTGTGACTGATGGCGTTTCTTCAGTCGACTCCACCTCCTGTGGTGGAGCGACTTGCGGAACCTCTAAGAGTTGCACGGTAATCTTTTCCGGTACTGGGTAGGCCGTGGAGGTAAGCTGGAACATACCTAAAGCAACAATCACACCCACATGAATCATCAGTGAGAGCCCAGCCCAACCTGCCATCATGGGCAAATTCGACTCAGGCATTTGGCATCTCTCAACATTCATGGTTTCGTTCGCGCGAGCAAACGCTCGATCCGCTCATCTTTCCCACCTAATTCAACGTAGGTCTTGTACTGGGCTAAGGCCTTGCTCGAATCCTTTCGATGAAATTCGTAAAAGACACCCAAGTTATAATGCCCTTCAATCAGGTTGGGCTTACTCTTTAAGGCCTGTTGGTAATGTCGTTCGGCTTTGTCTAATTTATTGAGGTTGGCATAGAGGACGCCAAGATTGAGATGGGCCTCGGCATGATCCGGCTCTATTCTCAGCACATTGTGAAAGGCTTGAACAGAGGCATCTTGATTCCCTTGAGCCTGATGAAGGAAATCCAAGGGCGTAGAAGGCCTCAGTACGTTGGGCGATCGAGCGCGCTAGCTTGCTGATAGGCTCGAATGGCCGTCTTGGTTTGGTTGGCCGTTTCGGCCACACGCCCCAACAGCATCCATCCCTCAACATGCTTCGGATCCTTCGCAGTCACTTGTTCTGCCAATTCTTGGGCACGGGAAGCCTTGCCAAGGTCTTGCATAAGAAGGGCTAAGGCAAATTGCGCGTCGGTATGATCCGATTCAACCGCCAATACCCCCTGGTACGCCTGGGCGGCAGCTTGCGCGTTCCCTTGATGCTCGTATAATTTTGCTAAAGAAAAATGAGCCTCCGCAAATCGTGGATAGACTTCCACGGCCTGCTTCAGTACTTGCTCGGCCTCTGTATATTTCTGTTGGTGCTCATAGACCAGCCCTAGATCATAATACGCTCGGGCAAAGTTCGGATGTAACGTGATGGCTTTTTTCAAGGACTCCACTGCCTTCTCAGGTACCTTCAACCCATTAAACTGTACAACCCCCAAGAGATGATGGGCCTCGGCAAATCGCGGAAATTCTTTGATGGCCGACTGCAGCATCCCGGCAGCTTCTTGAAAGTTTTCTTGTTGAACATATTCCAGGCTTCGGTTGTACTGGTCTTGAGCCGGATGGGCCCACGATTCACCCGATCCCGTCCCCATTGCCATCAGGAGACAAGACAACAGAACAAACTGTTGGGTCTTAAAAGCTCCACGCATGTGTATCGTTCCTTCTCATCGAATATTCTTAAGGGCAAAATTAATAGGCACATCCACTGTCGAAGGAATGGGTATTTCTCCATCTTTCGCTGGATGAAACTGCCATTGTTTCACGCTTTTTCTCGCTGCTTCATCCAATGTGGCGTGCCCTGAACTTTTGTGAACCGTTGCGGCGATCACCTCACCCACCCGTCCGACCCGAACACGTATCACGACTGCCCCTTCCCAACCCTGAAGCCGGGCCGTACGTGGATAAATCGGCGGCGGCCCCTGTTCGAGCCTAGAAGGCTCATAGTGAGCTGCCCGAGCCGCCTGATGATCTCTCAAAAGATCCTGGCGATTTCGATTATGAATTTCTTCATCATGTTGACTCGCCCGTTGCTGCACGGGAACCACTCCCACTGTTGGCAGTGGATGGACCGTCTTCAACGAAGGACGTTGGAATACGATTTCTCTGCTGGACTCCTGTATGACCGTGGCCGGCACCTCGAACGCATCAAGGGATTCCACTTGTTCGATAACCCCAGCCATAGACTCAGAAGATGCCTGTCCGACATCTGGTAACCACGAGACAATCCCCATGATAGTTACAAGCGCAGTCAGTATAGGTTTCTGTAGAAACATCTTCAGAGTTAGGGCCTGAAGGATTGGTAACCTTTGGGTTACAGGCACGGATCTTCCTCTCAATGCCTTCTCAGACATCAGTATGTTCTCACTCAACGATAAACACCGCCCCACAGGTGAATACGAGCCAGCAAGGAAAATGTGTTGATCGTATGACCATGGGAATGCAGGATTATTGGATTAGGCGTGAGAACGAGGAGGCCCGCGAGAGACTGGTTGAATTTTGAACCCAGGGAGGAATCGGAATGTTATCGCGAGGGTTTCATAACTATGGGTGGTTAAGGCCTCAATTTGGACATGGATCGCTTCAACTCCATGTGCGGCGGCACAGGTCCAGACACATAACGCTGTGGCATGAAGCTTGGCTTCATGATGGGAGTGATGGAAGGAATGGGCCACAGCTTGGCTGGACAAGACCCCTCCTATAATCAGAAGGACGAGTACCAACCCTATGGTGAAGCATGTTCGAAGTATCTTCATCGAATTTGTATGAACCCAAGTGTGAGGATGATATGTTCGGGGAGACAGTCTTGTCAAGAATCCCTCTCTCCTTTCCGAGGTCCTCCAAGAGTCACTCCTGACTCCCTGGGGAGCCTCATCCTATGTTTTTTAAACAATCTCACCACTCCGACCTAGATAACATACTGTATTTCAAATAAAAATTTTGACTTCCCAGATAAAGCGCTCAAGGAGGTTCCCCTTCCTCGCCTAAGAAGGCCCTACGAGAAAAACTGGAATTAATTTTCAATTTCCCCTTGAGCAAACAGACACATGGTTACCATGAACCAGTATAAAGAAAACTATGTAAGGAAAGTGAATGGAGAAAAGGAATGGGAGGAGAGAGGCGGAAGAGATTTAATTATTGTCTTCTTTATTTCGACATTCCAAAATTTGAACAAACCGACAGAGCCGCGACTCCCTTACCGTGTCTTCGAGTTTATGGTAGATCGGCACCAAGTTTTTGAGAGCACGGAGCAGAATGGTACGGTTTGAGGTTTTCTCTAAAAACCGTTCTTCGAATCCATATCCCGCCTGGGTAAGAAACCTGGCGCAATCGCGCTGGGCGAGAAGTGCCCCTCCATTAAAACAATCAATAAACATGGTATACCGCGGGGATTCATACTTCACGAGGAAATGTCCCGGCATCCCGACTCCATAGACCGGCCACTCTAATCGTTTAGCAATCAAGAGGTAGAGCATCGAGAGGCTGATCGGAATGCCCGTCCGACGATCAATGACTCTATTTAAATAACTATTTTCTACATCGTAATAGTTCTTCGTATTACCTTGATATCCCTGCTCGGTGAAGAGGTAGCGCCCTAGTGCCTTGACGGCCTCTTCCCCTGATACCCGATGTCCAATGCGTGCCTGTACTTCAGAGGCCATGTGATCAAGTTGCTGTTGGTAATGGGCGATATCCAAAGAGGGGTAGGCATATTTTGCGAGCAGGAACGCCCCTTGCTCTAAATCAAGGTGCTCTTCCTGTTGAGTGAGTAGACAACAGAGTTCTCGTTCGAGATTCCCTCCGCGAATTTCCTCCAAGACCGAAGCAATCCGTTGTCCTAGCTCAGGCTGCTCTATTTCCGCTTCTTGAAGTAAGGGAACCGCTCCCTCGCCTATCTCTATGAGTTTGTCACTAATGGTTCGCGCAATTCGGAGGTCTTCATCCGACAGCAATCGTATCAAGGCCTTAATTTGACTCTGTTGAACGGATGCCACAACGTACCTCAGGTGAAACCCCTTTTATTGGGCACTGACGTTACGCACCAATCCTATGACCTATCCTAATGCTCGCCGGAATGCTTTGGCGCTGCCGTACAAACACAAGGCATCAAAGGCGAGCATGATGACGACCACCATCCCAACCTTTGGAAGCGCGGCAGCCCAGCCGGAAATAATTAAGGGACGAACGGCATCGATGGCCCAGGTCATAGGGTTAAAGAGGGCCAAGAAACTCATCCAGCCAGGCATGGCATCTAACGGGACCAGCGCGGAACTTAAAAAAATCATGGGAAGGGACAGAAACCCTAACACCGAGAAAAAGTCCCCATGGCTTTTCACCGAAAAAGCCATGGCCATGGAAATGGCTGTGAGCCCAACTCCAAACAACATCCCAATGATTAAAATGACAGCGATTCCAGGCAGCCCTGTTACCGGAGACACTCCAAAAAAGAAGGCCACCAATAAAATGACCAATACTTGTAAGGAAGTGATGGCTGTGACAAATAAAAATCGACTCAAGATAACAGAGGTGCGTCGAATAGGAGTCGACATGAGCCGCTCCAGAAACCCGTTCTCTTTATCGAACAACAAATCGACCCCACCACTTAATCCATTATTGAGCACGGTCATCACAACGACCCCGGCTGCCAGAAAACTCATATAATTCGGAGCCTGCAACACCTGAACATCTGCGGCACGCTGAAACAAACTCCCAAAGAAAATTAGCCAGAAAATCATAGGTTGCGCGAGGGTAAAGAGCATACTAAACCGCTCACGACTCAACCGATGCACCCATCGCATCGTTAAGGCGCGAATTTCTTGAATGGTCTGTGAAAAATTTGGGGTTTGTGAAGCCATCATGCTTTGCTTGTTATGAAACCCTTAAAAGGGTGGGGTTAATTTGAAACTATTAATGACTCTTTTAGTAAGGGGCCGCCCTTACTCCTCGTTGTCCGGAAAGTCCCCACGAATCGTATGCCCCGTATAGGATACAAACACATCATCCAATCGTGGACGATGATAATCGATAAACTCGAGTCGGCAATTCAATTCCTTGACCGTTTCTAATATAGCCGGTAACGATTTCTCTGGAGAATCGACTCGAATATCAAGCTGATGGGCATTCGTCGACACGGCCCGTATGGATGAAATCTTTTTTAACCCTGCGGCAAGCAGCTCGATATGATCGGGACTCGACTCCCCCAAGGTCAGGGTCACAATATCCCCTCCAAGTCCCGATTTAAGCTCGTTTGGGGAGCCAAGTGCTTTAATTTTTCCTCCATCGATGATGGCTAGTCGATCGCATAACTGATCGGCTTCATCTAGATAGTTTGTCGTCATGACGACGGTTATGCCCCGCTCTCGCAAGGCTCGCACATACTCCCAGATGCGCAATCGACTTTGCACATCCAACCCTAATGTCGGTTCATCTAAAAAGAGGACTTTCGGGTTCGGCAAGAGCCCACAGGCAATATCCAATTTCCGTTTCATGCCTCCAGAATAGGTTTTTGCGGCGATATCGGCTTTCTCTTCTAAATCGACAAGTTCCAACAATTCTCCAATACGTTGAGTCGCGACATCTTGAGGAAGGTGATAGAGGTTGGCTAAGAGATGGAGGTGTTCTCGCCCAGTCAAAAACCTATCAATGGCCCGTTCCTGCGGAACATACCCGATGAGTTGCCGGACCTGGTCGGGTTCCTTTTCAACATCATGTCCTAGTATTGTTGCGGAACCCTCGGTAGGTTTAAGCAACGTAATTAAAATTCGGAGCGTGGTACTCTTTCCAGCTCCATTGGGTCCCAACAACCCAAATATTTCACCTGCTTTCACGTCAAAGGTGACATCGGAAATCGCTTGAGTCTTATCAAATACTTTTCCCAATCCAACGGTTTGGATACTCGGTTCCGAATCCATTAGCCCCAACCTCTTACCCCATCCCGTTCATGACGTTTAAATTGCAATAAATCACTGAGGCGTCGGGCCTGTTGGTTGAGACTCTCTGCTTCAAGCAAAAACTGTTTTTCTAAGGGGGTAAAGTCTAAGTGAGAGGACAAGGTGTTGACCAACACTTCATCATTACCGTCTGGGGGTGAGAATCCCTGAAGGACACTTTCCTCTTCTTCATGTTGTTCCAATAATTCAAAGAGCGCCTGCGCAAGGCATTCCTGTAACTCCGGACTGAGTCCTGGCTGAAGCGACTGTGGCTTTAAGGAGATCCTGGCCCGGCGATATTGCTTTCCACTCATTTCCTCTTCAATGACATATCGCGACAATCCCTGGAGCAGAATATTGGATCGGCCATCAGGAAATTCTTGAATGCTCACGATACGCCCCACACAGCCAAGCGGGTAGAGTGGAGGGTTTCCATAGTAGTTGTCCTCCCATCCCTCCTTCAATAAGGCCATGCCAATACATTGTCCTCGAGACGCGGCATCACTCACCATGTCTTGATAACGCGGTTCAAAAATATGAAGAGGGAGATAGGTCTTAGGGAAAAATACAAGGTTTGGCAAAGGAAAGAGGGGAATATGATCCGGAATCGTAAATTCACTCCTCCCTTGAGAGGAATGTGGTGAGAAACCGTGATCGGGGTCTGATTGCATGCCGCACGATAACCGAAGCCCTCAAAGATTGTCAACGCCACGCCGCGCAAAAAACATTCCGTGATTTGCGCAGAAAACCCGCTCTAGGACTAGTAAATTGCACGCGTTCCCTCAGCATGATATAAGCCATCTTAGTTAAACGAATGGGAGTGACGATCACCTTGGACTTGCTCAAGCCACGTTCAGGTTTCTTTCTTCGAATTCACTGGACTTTTCAACTTGTGATCATCCTGTTTCTGTTGCTGTGGCCTTATACCTTCCATGGACTCGCCGGTCAGGAGGAACTCTCTTCGACAACAACCACAACCCCTCAAGCAGACCGAACCGATTTTCAACAGGCACTCCCCGGATTCCAATTCCAATTTCCACGAGACCACGGAACCCATGATCAGTTTAGAACAGAATGGTGGTATTACACCGGTCACCTCACCTCCTCAACCGGTCGACCCTTTGGATATCAACTCACATTCTTTCGCAGGGGAGTCTCTCCCACTCTGACTCCCCCCAACCCTTCCCAATGGACGATTCACAATCTCTATCTGGCTCATTTTGCGGTCTCTGATATTCGCACGTCCTCCTTTTTTGTGGGGGAAAAACTCAGCCGAGCCGCTTTGGGCAAAGCCGGGGCTCTTCCAAACCATCTCCACGTGTGGATTGATGCCTGGAAGGCACAGGCATTGGCGAAGGACTCCCCCGAGCAACAGCTCTATGCCGCCACCGATTCTGTCTCCTTAAATCTGACGTTGAGCCCCCAAAAAGATCCTGTCATTCATGGACAGAGAGGGGTGAGTCAAAAAGGAGACCTTCGCGGGCAATCCTCACATTATTACTCCTATAGCCGGCTTGACACAGAAGGAACACTCACGATTCAGGAAGAAGAATTTACGGTTTCCGGGAGCAGTTGGATGGACCATGAATTCGGATCTGCTGACCTTCCGGATAATCTTGCCGGGTGGGACTGGTTTAGCATTCAACTCGATGATGGCAGTGAACTCATGTATTATCTCTTACGACGCAAGGATGGATCGGATCATGCTGTTTCTAGTGGAACCTATATTCCCAAAAACGGGTCTCCCCTTCATCTTCGAAAAGAGGATTTTCATCTTGTCGTCGACCAACACTGGGTCAGCCCCGAGAGTGGCGCGCGTTATCCCAATCGTTGGACGATCAGGGTTCGCCCCTTAAACATGACCTTGGCACTCCGTCCTCTGATGGATAACCAAGAACTTCATACGGACCAAAGTACCCGCGTCATCTACTGGGAGGGTGCCGTGGCTGTAACAGGAAACCGCAATCACACACCCCTGAGCGGGAAAGGCTATGTTGAACTCACAGGGTATGCGAAACATTTTGACCAACCACTGTAACGAAGGGCGTAGCCGTTTAGAATCTATTTCCAGAGGCACAGTCAAACCTCAGCTTATGAATCTTTGCTCCCCTCCCGACCACGCTTCTTTCTCTTCTTGGTTTTATGGTTTCGCTCAACCTGTCACCTTGATCCCTCCAAACCTGATTAGGTTTCTCCATCTTGCCCTCCTGTCTAGCTGTTGGATCTTGACCGGATTCCTGCTTGTGGGATGTGGGAAGGACAGTGAATCGGTCGTCACCATTGCCATTCACCCGACGAAGCCCCATATCATGTACGTAGGAACCAATGACGCCGTATTTAAAACCAGAGATGAGGGACAAACCTGGAAACGCTTTGAGAGTTTTAGTGCTAGACGAGTCACCACCCTCGCAATTGACCCCAAGTTTCCCGCGACCATCTATGCAGGAACCATGGGAGATGCCGTCTATAAAAGTCCTGATGGCGGACAACGATGGCTTCCTCACAATGTTGGACTCAAGGAGCACGTCTCCTTTATTAACCAATTCATCTTCGATCTCCACGATAGCGCCCTCATTTTTGCGGCGACGACGGTCGGTGCCTTTCGAACTCGGGACGGAGCACGGTCATGGGAAGAAAAAATGAAAGGGATGAAAGAGGTTCATATTGTCATTACCATGGCCATTCACCCGACCAACGCCAACATCCTCTATGCCGGAACCACCGGCGGGGTCTATAAAAGCATTGATGGCACCAACTCATGGAAAATGGTGAATAAGGGACTCATTCCCGAGGATATTCTGATGGCCTCCATGGCCCTTGGAGTCAACATTCTCGAAATTGATCCTCATCACCCGAACACCGTTTATGCTGGAACAACAGAAGGGCTCTTTAAAACCACGAACGGTGGAGAAGCGTGGGAACGGATTGGCACATCACTGCCTGATCAATTCATCAGCACTCTGGTGATTGATCAAGAACAATCCTCGAGATTGTATATCGGAGGTCCGGCCGGAATCTTTCAAAGTGAGGACGGCGGCGACACGTGGCAGGAAAAGAACAAGGGGCTCACGACTCTGAACATTCGCATCCTCGTGAAGCATCCGAAAAACTCCTCCATCCTCTATACGGGCACAAATGGAAGCGGCCTCTATCGTTCAACCGATCAAGGAGCGTCCTGGACCCCTCTGCCTCTCAATGAAACCCCATCTGTTCCGCAAACGGGGTCCTCGACTTCATAATACCGCTGGAGACCACGCATGCCCACGTTTCTTCTTGTTCGACATGGTGAAACCGATTGGAATCGGTCGGGACAAATCATGGGAGACCAGCCCATTCCCTTAAACCAACTGGGAGTTCAACAAGCTCAAGCCCTCGCCTCAATTTTACGAACACGACATATCCACAAAATTGTTTCCAGTCCAGTCGAACGAACAATACAAACCGCAGCCATTCTTTCTTCCGCCGTTCATCAACCCGTCCAAACACATGATGGATTAACAGAAATCCGCGTTGGAGAATGGGTGGGACGGTTTTGGCAGGAACTCTCAGAAGACCTCATCAAACAAAACTTCTACCTAGACCCACAGCATGCCAGACCCCCAGGCGGGGAAACGCTTCATGAGGTTCAACAACGTGCGGTGAGAGTGGTCGAGGAAATTCTGGCCCCCTATTCAGAGGGGAACGCAGAACGGGAGGAGATCATCCTCCTTATCTCCCATGCTGATGTCCTTCGATCGATTCTCTCTCATTTCCTGGGGTGGGGCCTTTCCACGATTCGAGAAGTTCGAATCGATCACGCTTCCCTGACCGCCCTTCGGCTCGATAAGGGGATGATAGACCTCCTCTGTGTCAATTTCACCCCTTCCCTCGGGAGTCTTCCCGAACGAATGGTCTAAGAATCAACACTTCGTCCTCAATACGAGGGCGACCCGCTGGTTGGATGGCCCTTGCCATGGGAGCGATAGCGATTTCTCATTTCCTTCATACCGTCCGTCAATTCCTGCCACTCTTGTTCGGACATTTTTTCCTTCATTTTAAATCGTAACGAGAGAATCTTCCCTCCAGATTTCAATCGCCGACTATTCATCTCATCGAGAACTTTTAGAAATTCTTCGGGCGTCGCATGGTAGTTTTCATTTAACGTATACAACGCCTGATGTCCCTTACGCTGTTGTACCCCTACCTGTCCTACCTCCTGGGTAATGGCTTCCATCACCTGCTCAATTTCTTGAGCTCTGCCTGGATCTTTTACGGTTCGAGCAATGAGCGCCTTTATTTCACCTTGCGCTTGGGTCAACGCATACTGCTTCCCTCCCTTACCATGGTGACCCATGTGGTGATGATGGGAACAGCCGAGTCCTATTAATGGTAAGAATAGGCATAGAAGCAAGATTTTTGGACTTCGCATTTCATCCTCCTTTGATAATATAGGCGTTCCCGCCCCCAACATGAGGACGTAGACACATCGGCACACCCTCCCTCTCCTATTGATAGTCCCGAGCAAGCGTTTTCGTCATAGGAAAGGAGCCCGGACCTCCCCCTTGCCCCCAAAGACTTCTTTGACTTATTCTCTTCTCTTAATCCTGTAGCATTTATCAGCTATGTTCAAATGGCAAGGACTTGCGCTTCATGGCAACCCTACCCGAACCGATCCAAACACTTCGAGACGATTTTCGCCAGCACCTTGAATCTTTTTTTGCAGGGCTTCAATTAGCGCCCCCTTATCATTCTGTCGAGAAGACCCTCTTACACTTCACGAATTCCCTAAAAAATTTATCCCCTGGGGAACTCGATGACCTTGCTTCCAATCGAGCCCGTCAATGGGACCTCTATCAACAAGCCTTTCAAGAATCCCACCTGTACCTAAAACATCGTGGAATTATTCTGGGGCTCATTCGCGCCAACCGCACAACCCATCTCTCAGATCCCTATCAACCCTTTCTTGATACCTACTCTTCCAACAAACCTTAAGAACTCCTTTCGACCGTGGATTGCTTCAAATTAATAATATGTTGGTAGATTGGCAATAGTTTGGCACAATTTCATGAAGATTCTGTTCTACCATAGGGTTGTGTCTATGAGAAGGAGCATCCGGTGATGACTATCTACCATAAATTTTTGTGGATTGGGATTTTCTATGTTGCGTTCCTATCCCTTATCAGTTGTGGACCAGGGAAGCCGGGTAGTCAGACCCCAAAACTTCCCCCTGCCGCCCTATGGGATTTACACACAGAGGCAGGCCATGTTGCCGTTCAAGAGGGTCGTCTTCCTGATGCTGAGCAGCACTTCTTAGCTGCCTTGAAAGAAGCTGAAGAACTGAAAATCGTCAGCCCTGAGAATCATCAAGAAGTATTGGCTGGTGATCCTTCCCTCCCTACCAGCCTCAATAACCTAGGAATCCTGTACACAAAACAGGAACGATATGATGATGCGGCCAGGGTGTTACGGCGAGCACTGTCCATTTCGGAAACGAACCTGGACCAGCAACACCCCTACATTGCGGTGACCTTAAGAAACCTAGGGACACTCCACCGCCACCAAGAACAATATGATGAGGCCGAAGGGTATGTCCGTCGTGCTTTGGATATTGATGCTGGGGCCTTAGGGACCCACCATCCTCAACTCGCCAAGGATTATACTCAATTAGCCGCGATCGCTTCGGCAAGAGGGCTACAGTCCGAAGCGGAATTGTACCTCAAGAAAGGCCTCTCCCTTCGTCAGCAAGCCTATGGGCCCGATCATCCAGAAGTGGCCATCAGTCTTTTAGCCATGGCAGACGGATATCGAGATCACGATCAATTTGATCAGGCTGAACCACTGTATGAACGTGTTCTTGAAATCCAAGAGAAACATTTTGGGCCTCGTCATCTTCAGATGGCGGAGTCTCTCGAACATTATGCTTTGTTGGCCAAGAAAATGGGCCGACCTCAGGAGGCGGAGGAAATGCAACGTGAGGCCCAACAAATTCGTAGTATCTCTGAGGAACCATCCTCTATCCAATCTCAGGAGGAATAGCCTGTGTGGCACCCCAGTCGTCTTTGCGTCCCATCAATGGTCGGTGAATCGATCCTAGTAAGTCGAGAGGCCAGAATGTCCTCTTTGCTCTCTGATGAAAAAACAACCTGACTTGTTTTTTTAACGGAAACTCTTAGTGAGGGGGAGAAGAAAGGGTCCGTTCAAAATCTTGGTATGTTTTGAGAAGGCGGTCCTGTTCAAGCCGGTGAGCCAAGGAAACCATGATGACCCCGAATACGAACACGAACACACCAACCGCGGTAATTCCTAACCCCATGAGCAAGCCCACGAGGGTTGCCATCCCGCCCTCTAAAAAATATGTCACCAGAAACACCAAGGTCCCGCTTCCTACCAAGATAAACCACGCAAGGGTGACGAGGGCCGAAGACCAAGGTGTCCGTTTTGTCAAGGTAAGTTGGGTTACTTCTCCCTGTGACTCTATCTGGACTGAAGCTTTTAGAGGCCATGCTGTTGGGAAACGATAGGCCCCCACCCGATAATGCGGCCGCAGTAGGATAAAATGATCTTTTTGAAAATAGCGTGCAACCCCGTTGGTCAGCGGCAACACACCATTGGCGTCGAATTTTTTTATGAATAATGATTCGGGAACCGAGACTTGGGCCTTGGAATACCCAATGGGACAGCCATAGCAGACGGAATCTACAGATAACCGTACAAAGTGTATCCAGTCTCCTACAATTAGCAGAAGAACAAGCACGCTGGCAAAGAGGCCTATCGTATTCATGAACTGCACTGTACCATATGGGAGAAACGCTCAACAGCTAGTCGTTTGCCTCACTTGGGGTGGCTGGCCTCTCATTTGCTATGGGAGCAGGGAGAAACTTTAGGACGCTAGTTGACTCATAATCGAGGATTCGCTAAAGTAGGCACGGAGTTTGCCGGGAAAGCCCTGCGAGACAGTTCCACCATTGGCCTTCCCCCTGAGGAAAATTCTCATCCATATCAAATAGATCCACAAGAAATCCCAGTTTGACTAGCAAGCATGGGTATGGAGGGTGTGCGAGTGAACGAAAAAGCTATGGAATTAGATAAGATGGAGCGAGCCTATTCGACCTATGCCGGTGTCTACGACCATACCTTTGGGAAATTCTTCCACCAATCACGTGAAGCCGTGGTCCGGAACCTGGAGATTCAAAAAGCTGAACGAATTTTAGAAGTTGGCGTAGGGACGGGAATAGCGCTCTCCTATTACCCCTCCCACTGTCAAATTGTCGGAATTGATCTTTCGGATGAGATGTTAGATAAGGCTCGTGAACGCAAGGACGCCTACGACCTCAGCCATGTGACCCTTATGAATATGGATGCCGGTGCCATGGATTTTCCGGAGAATACCTTTGATACGGTTATGGCTGCCTATGTTGTCACCGCGGTCTCGGACTACCGGAAAGTCGTGACAGAAATGATTCGGGTCTGTCGGCCAGGTGGTAGAATTATTATGCTCAACCATTTTAGTAATGGGAATAAGGTCATTGCGGCAGTCGAACGAGTCATTTCCCCCTTATGTAAGCACATCGGGTTTCGAACAGACCTTTCCCTCAACACGGTCTTGGAAGGAACATCACTGCAAGTCATGCGGAAAGAAAAAGTGAATCCCTTGCGGTTCTGGCACCTTGTTGAATGTATCAATCAGAAGGAATCCGATAGCAGCTTATCATCGCTGAATGAACCCATCCCCACAACCGTGTGAAGCTTCCCACCATTTCCAGGCAGGAACCGCGACTGGACGATAGCACTCATTCTGTTCAATACATCCTCGGCCAATTAAGCACGTTCCTTTAAAATTCATGGACAGTAGTTCTGCTAAGACCCGTAATAATCGGGCGGCGTCCTGCTTGTGAGAATGACAGGTCCTTAAGGTCACTCCAAATCCTGCCCCATCCAAAGAGCCATAGGTTTGTATGTGTACGAGACGCCCGTCACCCTCTTCAGGAAGAACAACGGAGAGAAAGTGACCCTCCCATCGGATGGCCGGATGCCGATTGATGGTGCGCTTAATAGGACGCCAGGCGCAAGGCACCCCCATCTGATCGAGATGTTGAAGAAACCACTCAATCTCAGGGAGGTCATCCGAATGGGCTTGAAACGTCCAATGGGTCATCCCGGGTTCCGACCAGGAAGCCTCATTGGGCATGGATACTTCTTCTAAAAATGCCTCCTCACAAATGACATACAGCTCACCCTGGGGATCAAACCAAAATCGTAACCGTCCACTCCGTGCCTCCGCGTGGATGATACCGATTTCTGAAAAATCGGAGCCCTCTTGTTCAAAAATAGAGAAGTCAGTCACCCCCATCAGGTTGAGCTTAGCCACCCGGGTCACCCCATAATTCCCCTCTAGTCCAATGGGGGAAATATCATACCGGATGACTGCGGAAATTTGGGTGCCCGCCGTCACCTGCCGTCCAGTCCCTTCATCAAAGAGCCGTCGTTTCTGGATGTGCAGATCCATGACATGCCCGCCCTGAAATCGCTGCGTATGGTTCAAGAGCCAGGTCAAATCTTCTGCATTGCGAATGTTGTGAATCATGATGCGGCATTGTAACGCAGCTCTGACCTCCGAGGCCACTGTGATCTTGGCCCCTTGCATTCCTTGTCCCCGTTCCCCATACTACCGTTGCACTTGCGCGACAGATAACCTTTACGCTTTTTATAGATAGGTATCGTGGTCATCGCTCTTGGAAACTCTCCATTCTTCTGCTCTCTTCCTCCTAACTTGTATGCATCTTCATTTGGCAACGTGTTTTCTTTCCCACAAGGGACTCGGACATGAAGGCGCATAGTCTTGGGCATGTGGTCTTCTACGTTCGGGAGTTGAACCGCTCTCTCAGTTTCTATCGCGATGTGGTGGGATTTCAGGAGATTGGAACCATCTTTAACGGGAAAGCCGCCGCGTTAACGAGCGGCCGAACTCATCATGAACTCTTGCTGATCGAAGTAGGACAGGCGCCTGCACCTCCTACAGGTAAACGTTTAGGGCTCTATCATATCGGCATTAAAATTGGGGATAGCCTTGAGGAACTTCGATCAGCCAAACAGGAACTTGAAGAAAAAGGCATCCTCATTTCAGGAATGAGTGATCATACCGTGAGCCAAAGCCTCTATCTTCACGATCCTGATGGAAATGAAATAGAATTGTATGTCGATGCAGACCCTACCATCTGGCAAAACAATCCCAAGGCCGTCCTCTCCCCAACAAAACCCTTACAACTCGATTAACTCGATATTCCACAACGTGTTTATCGGCGAAGAAGGGCTATCCATCGCCATAGATTCAAGAGACTGCCTAAGGAAGCGGCCACATAGGTCAAGGCCGCCGCGGTGAGAATTTTTTTCGCTCCCTGCATATCTTCCGGCGATAAATAATTTCCCTGTTGGAGAAGGGGGAGAGCTCGACGAAAACTGGCATCCCACTCAACCGGAAGTGTCACGACATGAACAAGGGTTGAAATTCCCATCGTCGCTAATCCTGCCATTAACATCAGTACCCCGCCTGCCGGAGAACGGGTGAGCATGGCTGCAAAAGGCACCAACATCATCACAATGGCTCCGGCTTTTTCCGCACCTTGCGCAAAGCGAATGAGCTTGGTTCTTTCGGCGAGGGGAACAAACCCCGTGGCATCCTGAATGGCATGTCCGACCTCATGGGCCGCAACGGTGGCGGCTGTTAACGACATACCATTGAAATGGTCAGGGCTTAGACGAACGACCTTGGTCACTGGATCGTAGTGGTCCCCTCCTGGGGTGGTTTCTACCTGGACGTGTCCCATCTCGAACCGATCGAGAAGATGACGCGCCAATTCTCCCCCAGTCCCTGGAAAATCCGGACGACTTGCTCCATATCGAGCAAATACCCGTTTGGTCCATAACTGAGGTCCTAAAATCAAAATGAACAGTACAATTAGAAATAACACCAGCCGCATGGTACTCTTGCCCACCAGTCTTTACGACCGTCTTCGCATGGAGATCGAAGAAACAGGACAGCTCCTTCCTGTCTCTCATTGTACCCCTTAGACCTTCTTTATTCCATCAAGACTTATCACAGGCATCTCACCGACCACCTCCGCAGAATGTATCTGGCCACAAGGAATTTCGATCATATCTCCCGCCTCTAACAGAACTTCCCCTTCCTTCACCCCGATTCGAAATCGACCGGATACCACCCCATCTATTTTATCGACAGGATGAGAATGCATGGGGAAGGTGACTCCAGCTGGGTAAACATACCGAGTCACCTCATACCCCAAACGTTCCATTTTGCTTCGGAGGGCCTCTTCCGAACATGGCCCTTCACCCTTGCTGTCCCAATGCATTACATTCATTTTCTTCACCTTTCCAACTGGGTAGTAGTTTCACATACAAGGCAATCAGACAGTTCGTATTGTCCGAAAAAGGCTGATGAATGAACTCCTACTCCGGATATTTTCTTAACGCGAAACCAAAACCGTTATCGCATGAATCTCCGTTGTGGTCGAAGAACGGGCTTGGCTTCCCATCGTCTGGACCGCTCCATCTTCATTCCAAGCCCTCACGAGAAGTGTATATTCTCCCTTTTTAGAAATCTCCCATGGAAAGTCCCAATGAACCCATGCAAAAGGAGAGAGTCGAGGACGTATTATGGCCTTACCCCATTCTTTCCCTCCATTTGTACTCACCTCTACCTGTGTAATTTTCTTAACACCATTAAACGCGATCCCTTGTATGGGATAGGGAGTTGTTGTAATGGTTTCTCGGTCTCCTGGAAGATCAATCCTCGAAGCAAGCTTAACCGGAGCCTCATCTGGCCAACCTTCCGGTTGCCAATGTCCCTTATAATCATACGGAACCAGCTCTAGCCTGTTAATCCATTTCACATTTTTCATCCCATAAATTCCTGGAACAATTAGACGCAACGGATATCCATGGTCTGGCGGCAGCGAAACTCCATTCATATGATAGGCCAGCACCACATTCTCTTGTTGGGCTCTCTCTAACGAAATACTATCTGAATACCCATCCTCGCCAAAGAGGGCAAGATCGATTCCCTTGGGATCAATCTTCGCTTCCTCTAATAACGATTTCATGGATATGCCTGCCCACCTTGCTGTGCCAATCGAATAACCACCAACAGGATTCCCGATACATTCCAGGGTGGAAATTATTTCCTGGCGAGGACGTTTAAGAATGTCTTCAAAGGTAAGCTCAAGAGGATTACGACACAATCCTTGAACCTTCAAGGTCCAATTTGAAAGTTGAATTGAGGGAGTAAGATCATAGGAGGTAATATAAAAGTCACGATTGGGAGTCAGAGGCAACGTTTTCTGTCCTGCGCACCCAAAGAGGGTATCCATCAACCCCGCTTCAAGTGTCTGCAATGGTGGGAGGGACACCATCCCAAGACTTGCCGCCGTGGCTTGTAAAAATCGCCTTCTTGTCAGCCCTACCTCGCCAATGTTCTGCACCGTTCTGGTCGTTCGCTTTCTCATGAATCGTTTTACCCCCCGGGCCAGTTTTCTTCCCTCAGCAAGGACACGTCAGCCTTTCACTTATAGGGGTTAGTCAACAGGGGTATCATAAACCTTACAAAATTGGCACCTACACAAAGCAACCTTGTTATGTTACCCTTTTATCCTTTCTACAGGAAAATATCACCATCAATGGGTATAGTATTCAAGACTCAAACGTGGAGGGCAGCATGAAATCAGCCATGGAAATTGGGACAGAGCTTGTTGCACTGTGTAAAGTAGGAAAGAATCAAGAAGCGATCCAGACTCTTTATAGCCCAAATATTGTCAGCGTTGAAGCCATGGCAATGCCGAATATCGGACAAACGCAACAGGGGATTGAGGCCATTAAGGGAAAGAATCAATGGTGGGTTGCTAATCATGAAGTCCATGGTGGAGAGGTGACAGGCCCGTTTCCCAATGGGAACAGATTTATTGTCCATTTTAAATTTGATGTCACACCCAAACATACCGGGAAGCGTATGACGATGGATGAGATGGGTCTCTTCACCGTCGAGGATGGGAAAATTATCAAAGAGGAATTCTTTTATATAACAGGCTAACCTTCGTGCCGTAGGATGGTTGGTGAAGCGAATAATTCGTGGGGTTGCGATTTGATCTCGGGTTATCTCATGATTACCACCCTAAGGCTTGATACGCATTTTAGAGTTCACTCCTTTAGTTTTACCCACAATTTCCCTTCTTGCACCCGAAGGTCGTTCACCCCCTTGGAAAATTGATCCCAGAACCCGCCAGCTGCTCCAAACTCTTCCACAAGGTTTTTATTCTTAATTTCCCCCCACCACGCTTGTGGTAACGGCACCCCTCCCAGGGTCACTCCCCGCATCGCCACAACGGGTTTTCCATGTTGGTACTGAAGGGTGACACCTAATTTTACTCGAAGTGTTGTCCCTCCCATGATCGGAAGGTCTTCGTCTAGGGGGACCAAGAGTTTCACCGTGACCAGATCGTCCGCCAGGTCTATCGCAACTCGTTTGGCGGCATCGGGGTTCTTCGCAACGAGTGCATTTACCTCTTTTTCGGTCAATGTAATCTCCCGTTTGGTTGGGTCTTCTTTGTAGGGCTCCGGGACCAAGGGGCCACCGGAATCTGAAACAGGAATCTCTGGCACCTGCTCTGTCTTGACCGGGGTATCTTGGATTTTAGAAATTTTGGCATCTAAAATCTTTTGCTCTTCGATATTTAAATGGGTTGGTTGAAATGGAGCGGCATAAATATTCTGAGTGATCCACCAGGCGGTCCCCAACATTGTGACGGCTACGACCAGCCCAACAATGATCAACACCTGCAACCAACCGAATCCTTGTTTTTTTACTTCGACATTGCGGTGAGTATGCATAGGGTTTTTCCTCTTACGCATCTACGAAATCCCAGGGAGAGACTCTGCGCTATTTTTCGCTAGGCAGGTTATTCCTGAGATGGCTTTGGTTCTTTTTGTGTCATGGATTCTGCTTCAATAAACACTCGTTTTACATTGGGGTAAGCTTCCTTAATTTCATAGTCAAGATAGGCCACCGCCGATTCAATTTCCTCTGTCGTCGCGTGGTCGGAAAAGTCGACACTCACGGTGACCAAGACATACTCCGGTCCCATATGCATCGTGAGCACTTCATTCATATGGTTGATGGACGACTCCTTTCCAATAATAGCTTTAATCCCATTGACCACATGTACATTGGCCCCTTCCCCGATCAAAAGCCCTTTGGTTTCATAGGCCAACCACATGGCCGTACAGACCAGGATAAGCCCAATAATGATGGAGGCAATCCCATCAAACAAGGTGTACCCAGTGAAATGGGTAAGACTCACCGCGGCCAACGCCACCAAGAGACCAAGCATGGCCGCCGAGTCTTCAAAAAGGATCACAAACACAGATGGGTCTTTTCCCTTTTGGACGGCTTCGATGTATCCTCGGGTTCCTTTGAGTTTCCGAAACTCTTTAAACGCCAAAAACCAGGCGATCCCTTCAAAGACAATTGCGGCACCAAGAACCGAATAGTTCAACACAAAATTTTCCATAGGCTCCGGGTGAGACAATCGTTTGCCCCCCTCATAGATCGACACGCCACCTCCAACGGCAAAAATCAGAATGGCGACAATAAAACTCCAGAAATAGAGTTCCTTGCCATACCCGAAAGGAAATTTTTCATCGGGAGGACGTTGAGACCGTTTAAGACCATAGAGCAGGAGTCCTTGGTTCCCTGTATCCACTAACGAATGGATTCCTTCTGAAAACATGGCAGAACTTCCTGTGAGAAAGGCTGCCACAAATTTAATAGCCGCAATTAGAGTGTTTCCTATCAATGCGGCATAAATAACAATTTTTCGTGATGAAGTCGCCATTGTGTATGCCCTTCTACAAACACAGGCCTATGAGGCGGAACCGCTATATATTTAACCTGTTCTTTCAACCGCAAAGTTTAACGTTCGTTCCCTCATTCTATTGTAAAGGCCCGAGTGACCTAATGCAAAACGCTCGTTTGGTTAACGAAGGGGAAAAGTTTTTTTCAATTCCTGTATGCTTCCATTGATTCCATCCCGTAGAACCTACGGAACTTTCACCTTTTCGCCTCGTGAGGTTACTATGCAAACAGAAGAACCTGATGTCTTAACTTCAGCCTTTGGTGAAGATTCTCTGTTTCGAATATCCCAATACGATCTCCATAGGAATGATGGCACGGTGCGGATCATAATTCGAGAATGTTTGAATGGTCCTCAAGAGGGGAAGTTCTTTGCCAGGCCTCAACTGCAACTCTTGTCACAGTTCAAGGAGGTATGGGGAGAAGGAATCTCTGAAGCCCAAGCCCTGTCACAATGTGTCAGAAATCTCAAAGATGTCCAGATCCAGAAGTCTATTCCTGATCATGATGATTCAGATCCAGACTGGAGCGACATGTAAACGTGGCCTGGGGAATGGCCAACCAAATAAAGGGGCAGCCTGTACCTCGTCACCGGCTTCGTTCTTCTTTGACGTAAAATTTGATGCAGCGTTAGGCGAGGGGCAAACACTTGGAACGGCTCTCCTCCCCACTCGGAGGTGGATGAGTGAAGAAAAGAGCCAGGGCACATTATCGATACCCTTCCAAGATTTACGATTTAGTATGAAACGAAGAAGGTAGTTGCTGTAGGGGAAAAGGTCCGGACAAAAAACGCGATATCATGAGGACTGGTCGCACAGACTTGAGGAAGATGGACCTTTCCAGAAAAGCTTGCGACTCCCATGGAATTTACCGCCACTCCTGGTGTATCGACTCGACGAGCCTCACCGCTTGCCTGACAGACCACAACTCCCTTCGCCAATAATTGAGCGTCGGGGGTAAGACCAATAATGTTGAACGTGACCTCTTGCGTTACGGTATTAATTTGAACGCTACTTTCAGGAGAGACATCGACCCAATTTCCATCAACTTCATCAATATCTGCTTTCAACACCTCCCCAAATCGTTCGGTCACATGTTCAGGCAATTCCGCCCAAGCGACCGACACTGTCATGCTCATTACTAAAAAAACTCCGAAGGTAATTGCGAGTCCACCTAATTTCATCTGCCACCCCCGACGGTCATTGTGCTGTTTTGTTGAAAGCATTGATGCTCAATCCCATTGCTGTTACGTCTGTTATCTCGTGGAAGTGGGAATTCGGATATTCCATGATGGATGGCTCTTCCCCCCAAAACGGGGTACTTCTAACGAGGTAAGGATTCCCATAGTCCGGAACAGGCTAATCTTCTGCTCAGCAATCACCTGCCTAACTTATTCTAAACAATAGATTTTCTCCAAACCTTTGCCTTTTCAATGGCTCACACTGAAAGGGAGGCCGATCTTGAAGGACAATTTCTGGGAAAGCACGAAGTGGCGAATGGAGAAACAGGATTAGAAAAAGGGAAGCTTCCAAGGTTTTCGCGAGACCATATCTTCTCTCGAGTACCTAGCTATATAAAGCTTTAAATGGAGATTTGACGAGTAGGTTCCCGGCTTTTGAAATAAACGAATGATGAGTTTCAGTCCCCTGAAGCTTATGACAATACAATTCGAGTAATTCTTGGAAGAAAGAAGGAAACGGACTCCCTAAGATCCTTTGACACCAACGAGGGCACGCATAGACTAGCCGAACTAATCTGGAGGCTAATCGTAATTCTGGGATGAGTTCTTGAGATACTTGCATTTCATATTCCTGAAAAGTGGGACGGGAATCAGAAAAGGCTTGTAAGATAGTTTCGGCTGCAAAATGACCAGACCGAACGGCATAGTAAATACCTTCACCAAAAATGGGATCGACAAGTGAGGCCGCATCTCCTACAAGCAATGCTCGCTTTTGAACCAAGCCGAGCATGCTCCCTCCCTTCGTCTGATTCATTCCTCTTCGATAGACGGGGATCGGATGTCCGACCGGAGCAGGGACCGAAAGCGACTTTAAACCCTTTTCTGTAGAGACAAAGGAATGAAAGATTCCTTTAGGCTTTTTCTTCGACCCATAAAACTCCGCCACCCCCACCGACAACCCCTCTTCTTTTGGGAAGACCCAGCCATACCCATTGCCCTTGATCCCAAAATCAATCATCAACTCTCCCGTATCCGGATAGGAAGGAGCGTTGCCAGTGAAGATTTCACTCTCCAAAGCCGGAAGTTTTTTCCGATGTAAATCCTGGAACAGACACCTGGCCACAACACTGTTTGCACCATCAGCTCCAATCACAACCCTTCCCTGATAACACCCTTCTGTCGTACTCACGGTCACCCGATCATCCAGCTCTCGAACCTCACGTACCTGTTCTCCTTCCCGCACACACGTCCCGGTATCTTTCGCCCAGTCCAAAAGCAGATGGTCAAAATGTTCTCGCATCACCATATAGACGATGGGAGAAGAGGATTGGACACGGAAGGCGCCATGTCCTCCATAGGTAAACTGAACCGTATGAATCGTTCGTTCCACTACAGATTGATATTCATAGGCCAGAAACGGATCGATACGGGCCGAGAGAGCTCCTCCACATACTTTGTAGCGAGGATGTCGCCCCTTCTCCAAACCCAAGACGGATAGCCCGGCTTGACTCATTTTTCTCGCTGCAGTAGAACCAGCTGGCCCCATACCGACAATAATGACGTCAAATATTTTCTGTTTTAAGGTCGACGACATGTCACTTTCCCATTTTAAATTTTATGAATAAGACCTTCATGAAGCTCCTGAAGATACCGTAGACCATTGACATATTGATGAACATTAAAGGACTTAACGTAGGGGGCCAAACCGATGATCCGTGCGAAGAGATTGGTCCGCTCTTTTTCCAAAATTGAACGGAGTGAATGAGATCGATTCTTGTCAAGGGAACCGTTTTCTTTACCCTGCTCGTGAAAGGCACCCCGAGTACTCTCTATATTCATGACTTTTAATTCGTTGGTGATGTCCCCTTCCGAAAGTTCACGTTCATAGGTCGTGAGCACATTGCAAATCCTTCCCAACCGTTGGCCATAGGAGAAGACGGTACGAATTGTGCCTAATTCCTGCATATCAATATAGTCAGATGCCATGAGGTCAATGACCCCAGCTGCAACCATTCCCATATTATGGGGACCATATAGCGCCAATTCGAATCGGTTTGCCGCAGACGGGCAAGTCGTCAATAGTTGAGCAAATCGATTGGCCTGATAAAACTGGGTGAGGTCAAATTCAAAAAATTTACATAACACCTGATAATGTGGAAAGGCATTCATGCAGGCCAGCAGTTGCTGGCCCAAAAACGAGCCCAATTTTAGGACGCCCTTCTCCTTTTCATCGAAGTGTTGATCTTGAAGCTGGTCCATCGCGAACGGAACTTTATAGAGCTCTTCCAGTAACCGATGATTGAGTAATGCCGGATTATCTGCGAAATCATCATAAAGGGTAATCAACATGCCGAGATGGATCTTTGCCACCACGACCATCCGGGATCGCTCCTCTTGTACGGAATTTAGGGTCGTCGCCAAATACCCCTTGGGGAGAAACTCTAAAAATAGCGCGTCGTTTCGGTAAGGAATATGCTGTCGATAGAAAGAAAATGCCAACTGAAACTCGGAACTGTTTAATACTTCCTTGTAACCAAGAGACAATTTATCTTCGATTGCGCCAACGCTATTCACAGCTCTCTCCTTTTATGAGGGATCCCTCCTCACGGCTGCCGGTCACCAATGAGTACTCTAGGTTGATTTCCTCCTCACTGTATCGCAGGTGCATGGGAATACCTGTGATGCAGTTCACAGGAGGATAAAAAATTCTTAATTCTTGATTTTTCTTTTTTGGAAAACCTTGAAGGCTTGAAGAATAGAAGGGAGATATTTAAGACGATAAACTTTGCGTTTAGCGCTTCCTACGCCAGGTGAGATGGAGAAAAGAAGGAAAATATATGTTAAGCGGAAAAAGAGGAAGTGCGTACAACTTATTGGTCATTCACTGAACGTGGGATAAACCTAAAATGCCCGGTAATGGGGAAATCAAACAATCGATCCTCAAGTTGTGGTCCTTGACCGATGTTATGGACAATCTTACGTCTTTGAGTTCCCTGCACCATCACATTGGAGACGATTCCAATATGTGGAAGATTGCCTGGTAGGATCCACGTCACAATATCTCCTGCTTGATATTGCTCTGGAATTTTCACATGTGGAAGGGTTTCCCCAAAACGCGTAAAAAATGTCGCCAGGTTCGGGACCCGCCGATGATCGATATTCGTATCTGGACGCTGTAGCCCCCAATGTTTGGGATAGGCTGAAAAGTTTTGGGCCATGTCCTCATGGACCAATTGCTGAAGATCAATACCAATGGCTCGGTAGGACCGAATGATGACATCGGTACAAACTCCCTGAGATTTTGGCACATCACCCATGGGATAGGGAATTCGTTGATAGCTCCCATCATATCGAACGGGATGGTTTGTTCGCTCCACGGCTGACTCAGCCACGGCCTTTAAAAAAGTGCTGTCCGATTCCATTTCGGCACGAGGAACTCCGCTAAGACTACACAGACTTATCACACAAAGACCTATGATGAACTGCTTCATCACTCAGCCCTATCCCTAATTAAAGACATTGAGACATCTATTTGATGAATTTTCTTCTTGCATGCCCCTAGGGTCACTTTCATGGGTTAGGCCTTTCATCTCCACATTTCCAACAAGCGGAAAATTTTAATGGGTGGATTTCCTGACAGCGTGAACATGTCCAGGACCCTGATTCGTCGGGCTCCTCGTTTTTCCATGCATCGAGTAAGGTCAAGGCTTTTTCTTCATCAGAATCATTCAATACCCATAACTCTGGAAAGACTTCGGCAAATGGGACCTCACCGGCAAGCATCGAAGTTTGTTGATTCTTGATCGTGGTTGGAATGGAAGCCTGACTGAGGAAACCTTGAAGAGACTCGACCTCGACAAGACTCTGCGATTCAAATACTTTTTTCATCGGGTTACCTTACTTACCCTATGCTAAGGTGAAATACCCCGTCACTCAACAGAGTTCCCACATTGCATTCTTCGAGTACAGATATACCGGGTACACAGAGCATACCATAGTGCACCCTTTGATCAAGGCGCCACAATGTTACTTCATCACATGAGACCAGACTGAGAGCGATGAGAAAGGGAGTAGGGAGATCATGATGGGATCAGGGAAAAAGTTTTGTATAGGAAAGGGCCTGGAAGGGGCGCTTCTCTCAACCCAGAGGGGGTGGGTTCAGAGAAGAGCCGAAAATCGTTGGTGAAGAAAACTCCTTCCAGGACTTGCAGCTTCGCTCGTGACAAATAACCGATTATAGGGAAGCTGCAAAGGTTCGGACAAAGAACGCAAGGTCTTGAGGTGCCTGCCCACAGGCTTGAGGCAATTGGACGCTTCCGTTAAATTCGGCCACACCGTTGGCATTCACTTGTACGCCAGGAGTATCAACCCGGTGCGCCTCATTACCGGCTTGGCAAACAACAATTCCCTTGACGAGGGAATTAGTACCAGTTGGTAATCCCACAATTTGGAATCCGACTTCCTGAGTCATCGTATTGATTTGAACTCGGCTCTCTGGTGAAACATCTACCCAACTGCCCTCAACTTCATGAATGTCTGTCTCTAACACCTCACCAAACTGTTCAGTCACATGTTGGGGCAGTTCCGCCCAGGCCATGGTTGTACTGAATAACATGGCTACGATCATTCCGACTTGTATGGTTGTTTTCATAACATTCATCCCCCACCCCCGATGATTGTTCTGTTGTGTGTTAATCGACATTTCGTTCTGTCCTCGTTGCTGATAGGTTAGTTATCTCGCAGAACCGAAAATTGGTATATTCCTAGATGGAAGGTCTTTCTACCCAAGAGGTAGTACCCCATTTTGGGGATAATCCGGCTGGAAATAGGGCCTCCACAAACTGATACTCTATGGCCAAAAAAATTGCAACCTGCTAATTTTATTATTGTTTTACGCGTTAAATGAAATTTATCTGTTTTGAGGCCTACCTAAAAGAGGGGGGATGGGATGGAGCGATTCAAGGCCGACCACCCATCAAAAAGAGGGGGGCAGGTCTGAACCTTTAATCTGAAGGATAAGGGGGAAAGGAACCCGGGCCTCACAGAGAAGCCCGGGTTAGATTGGCTCTATTAACTACGGCTGGTAATCTCGACTAGATGATAGCCAAATTGTGTCTTGATGGGACCATGGACCTTCCCAATTTCGTCACGAAAGACGACTTCATCAAATTCTTTGACCATTTGCCCTGGACCAAATTCGCCCAAACCGCCACCTTGCTTCCCTGAGGGACAGGTCGAATGCTCCTTGGCCACAGTGGCAAAATCAGCGCCACCTTCAATATCAGCTTTCAATTTCTGACATGCTTCCTCAGTCGGCACGAGAATGTGCCGTGCAGATGCCTTAGCCATGTGTATTCTCCTTTTCAGGTTAAACGATCAATGAAACGATATGGAAATTACGCTAGCAACTATAACATATTGATAAGAACTCGCCCGAAAACCCAGACCTTGTTTATGGAAAATTTTCTCTCCGAACATCAAGACCCTGGTTGAACTCGAGCCAATATAGTTTGAACTAACGCTCGCTGCTTTTCAAGGTCAGGGGCTATCGTGCGTCCGATTTGAATTTTCTTTCCTGATGTCCAGACTTGAAGGTCTCCGGTGGCCTCCGTCCACCCTGCGAGATCCCCTAAGTCTTTGACCTGTTGAATTTCTACATCGTACTCCTCAGACTGACTGTGCAATTCCTCCCATGTGATGAGCGGAGCTTCCGTGTGGTAGACCACCGTTAAGGCCGCTCTCGTATTATTACCTTCTGACATCCACGTGCAAACGGTCATCTTATACCGAGGGGAAGTCAGTCGAGGACTCCGCACCGTTTCACCGAACACCTTCTGGATTTCTTGCTGGGTCACAATAGTACAGGCATCAAGAACTTTCGGCCCTGATGTCAGAAGCGCATCGGTCTTACCGCCCCCACTCTCACCACATCCTTCCAAGACGATGACCAAGAACATCGTCACAAACATAAGGAGTTTCCAGAGATAATGGCGTTTCAAGAAAACGAATTCCTCCAACATTTCAATTTCTGGTCATGAGGAATGGAACCTCGCGAGATAGTCGTATTTGTGCGTTACAGGTCTTTCAAAGGAGATCAACATGAGCATATGCAAGAAACGAATTTTGGTCAAATACTCTTTACATTGCATTCGATCCTCTTCTCATGTTAGGACCGGGTAACCGAGCTTCACCATCTTCGTTCTCCCATATCTAGAGAAAGTTTTTCTCCGATGAGTCCACGTGCAGTTTGTCTTCAACATGTTCCATTTGAAGGCCCCGGGGTCCTAGCTCACCACCTTGAGTCTCTGGGGATTGAATTCACCCAGTATCTCGTTCCCAAAGAGGGACTTCCTTCTGATCCGGGAAATTTGTTAATTGTGATGGGTGGCCCCATGTCCGCGAATGACCCTGAAGGCTGGATTCAGCAAGAACTTCTTTTTATTCATGATGCCCTCCAGAATGGGACAGCGGTCTTGGGAATTTGCTTAGGCAGCCAACTCATGGCCAAGGCCTTAGGGGCTCAGATTCGCCCAGGCCAGGCTCTTGAAATTGGCATGACGCCCATTACCCTCACCAGCGAAGGGCAACAGGACCCCGTGTTTCGGCACTTTCCTTCCAACCTCTCGGTTTTCGAGTGGCATGGAGAAATTTATGATCGCCCACCAGAGGCTGTTGCGCTCGCACGTTCAGAACTGGCACCGGTTCAAGCCTTTCGGTTTGGCACCCGAGCGTATGGACTTCTTTTTCACCTTGAAATGGAAACATCTGGCATCGAAACGATTTGTCGTGAATGCTCCAACGATGTGATCAATGCTGGGCTCACAGCTACGTCAATTCTCGACCATGCCACACCTCATCTGCCCCAATTACATACCTGGTCCAAGCAATTGCTCAATCATTTACTCTCATAGAACCGTTGATTGCTGCCCTCTATCTGCAGTACTCTAGGGCCACAATTCTCATTAATTTGTAGGCTTGGGTCACCACCATATCCATATGATACGTATTTCATAACGGTCATCCATTTAGGTGTGAAAGGAGTCCTGTCGAATGTCTTTCACTGGTCAATATGCTGAACGAATAAAGTCATTACCGCCCTATCTCTTCGCAGCCATTGATGCCATGAAACAAGAGGCCATTGCACGAGGGGTAGACATCATTAATTTGGGAGTCGGAGACCCAGACCTCCCCACGCCCCAGTCCATTATTCTTCGTTTACAGAAGGCAGCCGAAAACCCAGCCCATCACCAATATCCCTCCTATGATGGGATGCTGACATTCCGGCAGTCCGTCGCAGGATGGTACCAACGACGTTTTGGGGTCTCCGTTGATGCCGCCTCCGAAGTCCTTACTCTCATCGGTTCTAAGGAAGGCATTTGTCATATCCCCCTCGGTTTTATCAATGCTGGAGATATCGTCCTCGTGCCCAGTCCAGGGTATCCTGTATATCCCGTCGCGGCTTCTTTTGCAGGCGGAACACCCTTTATCATGCCCCTGCTGAAAAAAAACGGATTCTTGCCTGATTTAGAGGCCATTCCTCCGGATATTGCCAAAAAGGCAAAGATGATGTTTTTAAACTCCCCGAATAATCCTACATCTGTGGTGATGAGCAAAGAATATTTCAATCGAGTGGTCCAGTTTGCCAAGGCCCATGAGATCATTGTTTGTCACGATGCAGCCTATACTGAAATTTACTATGACGGACGCCGCCCCCCTAGCTTTTTAGAAGCCGATGGTGCAATGGAGGTGGGCATTGAATTTCATTCCCTCTCAAAGACTTTTAATATGACCGGCTGGCGAATTGGCTTTGCTGTGGGAAACAAACAGGTGATCACGGGACTCGGTAAGGTCAAAAACCAAATTGATTCAGGGGTGTTTCAAGCCGTTCAAGAAGCAGGTATGACGGCCCTGGAGTTAGATGATTCCGTAACGGAAGAACTTCGAAAAACTTATCAAGAACGTCGTGACGTGCTTGTTCCAGCTCTTCGAAAAGCAGGACTTGAGGTCGAAAATCCACCGGCAGCGTTCTATGTCTGGATTACCGTTCCTCAAGGGTATACGTCAGCGTCCTTTACTGCACATCTGTTAGAAAAAGCCGGTATTGTGACGACACCAGGGAACGGGTTTGGAGAGCCTGGTGAGGGCTACATCCGCATGACCTTAACAACTTCAAAGGATCGTCTCGCGGAGGCCGTGGAACGTATTCAAAAAATCGGATGGTAATTGCCAGGAAGGAAAGGGGTTGGTCGTGGGGCGGCAACAAGCCTGCATTGGGTTTGGGTCCAATCAAGGAAATCGTCAGGACTTATGTGACCGTGCCCTTACCCTATTGACCCTTTTGCCCCATTCTCAAGTAACACATATCTCCTCGCTCTATGAGACCGAACCCGTCAAGGACAGCTGCAATCCAGGAACGACATGGTTCTACAATGGTGCGATCTGTCTGGAAACTGACTTAACCGCACAGAGCCTCTTAACGATCTGTCAAGAAATTGAGCGAGGGCTCGGACGGCGCGACGAATCACGAGATGGGGAAAGACCTATGGATCTTGATATTTTGTGGTATGGTTCGCTGATTTTGCAGGACTCCCAACTGACCCTCCCCCATCCTCGACTTCATGAACGCCGTTTTGTACTCACACCCCTCTGTGAAATCACTCCGACCTGGAAACATCCGATCCTCGAGCAAACCATTGAAGTTCTGCTTCGGCAATTAGATGACCCTTCCCAGGTTCGACGGCTTGACCCACAACCCAGCACCCGATACGGTTCACGACCAACCTGTCATTCATCACCTGCCGCTCCTGAGTAAACACTCGTCATGAAAATCATTCGATCCCTCCGCACATTGGTACGATGGCGACAAAGTCTCCAACGGGAAGGCGTTCGCATTGGCTTCGTTCCTACTATGGGGGCTCTCCATGCTGGGCATCAATCTCTCATCCGTAAGGCTCGCCTCACCTCTGATGCCGTAGTCGTCTCTATTTTTGTTAATCCCACACAATTCTCACCACATGAGGATTTAGACCGATACCCTAGACCCTTTCGCCAAGATACGGCTCTTTGCCGAGGAGAAGGGGTGGATGTCATTTTTGCACCGACTCCTCAAACCATCTACCCGAAAAACTTTCAAACCACGGTCCAGGTCCTTCCTTTATCCGAACGATGGGAAGGAGCCTCTCGTCCGACGCACTTCTCCGGTGTCACGACGATCGTAACCAAATTATTTTCGCTCGTACAACCTGACAAGGTTTTTTTCGGACAAAAAGACTTCCAACAGACTCAAATTGTAAACCAATTGGTGAAAGACCTTAACTTTTCCTGTCGGGTTATCATGTGCCCGACCTTCCGCGAACCTGATGGGCTGGCTCTCAGTTCCCGCAATACCTATCTTTCACCACCCCAGCGTCAAGCGGCCACCATACTGTATCAAGCTCTTAAAGCGGGACAGACCGCCATTCAACAAGGCAACAGGCACGCACACCAAATCCGGAAAAAGATGAAACAGGTAGTCGCTCGAGAGCCACTTGCTCACCTCGAATACATTGACATCTGCGATAAAGAAACCTTACGTCCCCTCCCCACTGTCACCACCTCAGCCGTCCTACTGGGTGCAATTCGAGTTGGGTCCGTCCGATTGATTGATAATCTTCTTGTAGGAAAGCCTTAAGGGACTGAATTTAGAATTCGCCCTGGTCAGTCACCATGAAGGGAATACCTTCTAAAGATATTTTTCTTTACGCCCTAGATGTGAAAAATCAAGAACCCCTTCGCACCAGTTGTTTTGGAGTAACGTTCTTGAGGTATATTGTTTCGGCAGGCGGGAACAGAACTTTTAAGGAGCGGTCGGTTGTGAGCGTAATAATTCTTTGACAAAGGAACTGAGTCGCTTTTTCTCTTCTTCTCGAAACTCAAGAAACTCTACCCCAATACTTTCCGGACGAACCGATCGAATCATCACGGTATCAATTCGAATTGGCTTCTCAGTCTCCGATGTTTTTACATTCATTTGAATAAAAGACCCTGTTTTAAGCGGATGCGTGGGAGTGTGCAAGGTACACCCCCCCATGGATAATTCAGAAATGACTTCCTGACTGGTTGGAAAATCTCCAACTAAGGTGGCTGGTACGTGTGTGGGGACTCGTCTATATTCTCTGGTCCCATTCGCATCATCCTTCCGGTCAGTTCCCGTCGTTAACTTGACGAAACGGTGTCGACAGAGTTGGCATCGGAAGGGCTGAATGCTGAATCGGCTCAACAGCGATCCGACGAAATGCGTTTGGGTCACCCTTTGGATAAATTCTGATTTGCATTCCGGACAAGAGGACTGCATTGTTTCCCTTTCTCGCTCGGCTGTGAAGGAAGCCCGTACGTGGGAAGACATTGCTGCTCACATCATCGGATGATCAAAAAAGGCGAACGAGGTTCGCCCTGGTTATTCAGAAATTTTTTATAGCAAGATTCGATCCATGAATCAGAGCTAATACACCTCACAAACATTAGGAATGCCGGTATAGGACGGGACTGAGGAATCTTGGATAGCCTTCAACGCCAACTGAGACCATGGCTCCAGTTCTTCCCATTGTTGTTCCAGCTTCTCAAGAGGGAAGAATCCAGATTGCGTGATGAGACCTTCACGCTTTTTGACATGAGGTTCGGCCACATCCCAAATATGCAGGATACCGAAATGAACCCTACCAACAGCGGTACTTTCATCATTCAGGACAGCGACAACCCGTTCCACCCAAATAGTATCAAGTGCCACTTCTTCATCGACCTCTCGTCTGGCAGCTTGTAAATAGGCTTCACGGTCTGAGGAGAAAAGATTTCGGTCAGCTGGTTCAATATGGCCGCCAAGTCCAATGGATCGCTTGGCTATTAAACGCGACTCACTGGAGGCCTTTCCCCGCACATAACTAAAGACGGTATCCTGATAGCGTAGAATGATGTAGGGAATGATCTGCTTATAGGTGGGGTCCTTCTCTGCCAACTCTCGCTCCAAAAATTTATTCTGAGTTGGATCTAACAGTACCGGGAGGTAACTATTGACGTTGTGGGAATACCCTTCAAAATGACCAATCTGCTCTAACAATTGAGATTCAAAGACCAAAACGAATTGATTCATAGACATTCATCCTTACTCAATACAGGGAGGTCAAAATCCTTATGGCCCTCTATAGGTCTTGTGAACCCTGATGTCGGGCTCTCAATGAAAAGTCGGGGGCAAGTATCCCATGAGTATCCTAAGGATCATTAGAGCCATTACTCCCCATCCATCTGGCTTATTTACCATTTACTCAAAGGGCACATTTGCAGAATCATTGTTCAGATGACGGCTGAAGTCTTATCACGAGTCCTCTGGCCGCATCCAGAGCTACCTTTTCCCCTTCCTGAAGGAGGGTTGGCGCGTTAGCAACATTAACCACCGTTGGGATACCGTACTCTCTTGCGATTATTGCTCCATGGGATAAGGTTCCTCCCATTTCCACGATAAGTCCCTGAGCTAATCCAAGTAATGGAGCCCATCCTGGATCGAGCACCGTGAGGACGAGAATGTCTCCAGGAGCAATTCGACTGACATCGGTGGGATCTTGCACTATCTTGATGTATCCTTCAACATACCCAGCACTCACAGAAATCCCTTGTAATTGGTCGAAATGAGACACGTCTGGTTGATCGGGGCGTGAATTCCAGATATCTTTTCCCATACCCTCCTGGCCATAAATCATATCTGGGGCTCTCTTAACCACATTTTTTTCCCGGTCCTTCCGTCGCTCTCTCACAAGGGACATCCAATCGTGATTGGGCTGCTTCAACAGCACAAGCAGTTCATCCTGGGTGAGAAAAAAAACGTCTTCCGGACATTCCAGGTGTCCCCCTTCAACCCATAGTTCTCCAAGCCGACCTAAGGCTTTCCGGAAACCAGCAAGATAATATATTAGCCAATGTCGATTGGCTTCACGTAACTCACAATAGGTCGAGAGCCGGGTATGTGCAGACCGAAACCAGAGCCATTCATGTATTCGCCACCCAAAAGCCTGACGAATCTCTTTAAGCGCTTGTTGACGTGATAGAGCCTGCTGGCCCATGACCTCTTCCCCTGATTTGGATTCCCCCGCTAAGAGGTAGCCTCGGATAATTTCTAGGATATACTCTGGACGTTCCGAAAACCGAGGAGTCATGACATCTGACTCACCAATAGCACGATGGCCATACTCCGAGAGATACGCATCAAACGATTGACGAAAGGGTGAGGCTAGAGTCATCTGAAGAATCTGTTGAGGCTGCCAAGTGTTCGCGACCAAGAGAGGATAGTATTCCGAATCATGACGAGCTTTCCGCGCAAGCTCGTGAAGCCAATTTACTTGTTGAGCGCTGATGATGCCTCCAAGTCCCTGAGTCGCCCTATTCAAGAGGCTTCTCCAACCTTCAGGAACCCTTTTTTTGAGAAGCTCTCCGATGACCGTCAGGTATTGTGACACTCCTGCCCCAATTGCAAAGGTCAAGTCGCCGTTGGGCATCTGCTCTCGGACGGTCTCTATCATTCTGGAAATTTGACCCTGCGCCTGCCTGTGTGGAAAAAGAAGCTTGAACGTATCTCCTGTTTTTCGTAATTCTTCAAATCGATGAGTGGCCATTCTCCTGGCCTTTCCCATCCGCCAAAGGATTCGACATCCCGTTACTGCCAATCGCCACCAGGACAAGGGACGGGCTCCTTGAGGGGGTGTCACCCTTTCCCCACCCATTTGTTCTGTCACGAGTTGGGGGTCACTCCATAATTGAATCAAAATAACCTGAAAGAGGGACACATTAATATAGGGACGTCCATTCACAATTCGAATGGTGGGAACATCTGTTGGAAGACGACATCCAACTTCCCGATAATTCCGCATGATCGCGGACTCCATGTATTCAGTTAAAAAATCAAGGGCAAGAGGACTCGGTACTTCAGGCAGGGTCTCCTTCAAATTTGCTCGTGACCAGGTATACCGGCCAAAATTTCTAGCCTGGTCGGCATGCTTGGAAGTACCCTGTGTCATGGGACGAGCTTGGAGAATCCAGAGTTTATTGGACTCAAAAGCCCACTCGACATCCACGGGACAACCACGGGTTTGATCAAGAGCACGTACGACTTTCACGAGATTCTTTATTTCCAGCTCAGATATGGCAGGTGCTGACTGTTTTTCCCGTGGAAGTCGTTCATCTGAAATGGCGATCCGCGATCCCTCTTTTCGAATTCGTCTCCACATCGATTTGGCCCCAAGGTGTTCGGTTATCACTTCTCCTTCTACTCGCGTGGAATCACAGGCCACAACATAGTGGTCGGGGCTCATAGTTCCTTCAACAAGAGGCTCAGCCAAACCACAGACCGCATCGATAAAAATTCGATCTCGTTGTCCCGTCATTGGGTCTGAGGAAAAAGCAACCCCTGAAACTTCCGGGTTCAACATTGGCTGAATAATGACGGCCATTTTTGGGGATTCCTGGGTGCATTGATGGAGCGATTGATATGTAATCATTGCGAGACTCCAGACCGACGCCCAACAGCTCAAGACTGCTCGTGGTATTTCCTCTTGGGTCACTCCGAGGCTGGTTTTAAATACCCCGGCATACGAAAATCCTGGTCCATCCTCCGCCGTTGCTGACGAGCGGACCGCCCACCCCCAACCAGACATTTCAGGAAAGCTCGCTTGCAGAGTTTCCAGATTCGAATGAATCTCTGTAGTGATGTGTGGCAACAATGACCAGGCTTTAATACGAGCCTGCACTTCTTTAATTTTTTCTTGGCGCTCATGCTCTGATTTCTCAAGTAGAGTCCTAAAGAGCGAGGAAAACTTTTGACCGCTTGCCGCCTCCATTTCCTCATAGGCATGAACGGTCAGACACCATCCCGGAGGGACATCAAAACCTTCACGAAGTAAATGTCCGAGGGCAGCAGCCTTGCCCCCGACAACACCTGCGTCGAGACAGGAGGAAAGGGGAAGCATGAGAGGCTGTCTGGAAATTTCAGAGCTAGACATGACGACTACCGCATTTCGCTATTGAATGACTAAAAGATAGAGGTCATTCACATTTGTCCCGGTTGGTCCAGTCCGGATATGACAATGCAACTGTTGTAAGGCTTGATAGGAACGATGCTGGGTTAGCGCTTGATCTAAATCAAGAGAGTTTTTTCGAGCTCGAGCGGCCGTGCGACCATCGACAATAGCTCCGGCAACATCCGTTGGTCCATCGATCCCATCAGTGCCAAACCCGACAATCCATGTCTTGTTCAACCCATCAATTTCTCGGGCTGCGGCTAGGGCAAACTCCTGAGCGCGACCACCTAGTCCGCGACCTGGTTGTGTCACGGTTAACTCTCCCGCAGCAATGAGACAACAAGGAGGTTTTACCGGTCGTTTGTGATAATGAATTTCCCGCGCCATTGCGCCAAACCATTTTGCAGCCTCTCGCGCCTCCCCTTTTAACGAGGTGGTAAGAAGAATCGGATGAAAACCAGAGTTCCGGACTGCTGACACAACCGCATCAGCAGCCAGACACCTATTCCCAATGAGAGTGTGGTGAATTCGATCCGAAGCCGACCGGAGATTTAGCCTCTGGTTGGACGGAGGGTTTCTTTCGCTATCTGCAATATGCCGCCAGACGGCACCTGGAACCTTACGCAAAAGATCGTATTTTATTAATACAGCCTGAGCTTCAGAAGGGTTCAAGTTCTCAATGAGGGTTGGGCCCGACCCTATATCTCCAGGACAATCTCCTATCACATCAGAAAGAATGAATGCTTCAATGGTGGCGGACGTTGCCAAGGCTAATCGTCCACCTTTGATCGCGGAAAGTTGTTTCCGCACGGTGTTGATCTCCTGAATGGTCGCTCCACTTTGGAGAAGCAGGTGGGTCGTTCGTCGCTTTTCGGTCAAGGTGAGTCCAGGAGCTGGAACCGTAAGAAGACTTGAGGCTCCTCCAGAGAGGACAACAAGGAGCAGGTCTTTCGGGCTAAGCCCGCCGACTTCACGAAGGACCTCTTGTCCTGCCAGTTGACTCGCTCTATTTGGAAAAGGGTGCCCTGCCACTCGTATCTTCGTCACCTTGGTCGAGAGCGCACGCCCGTATGTTGTCACAATGACTGAACGGTCAAGCTCACGCCCAATGACGGCTTCAATCCCTTGAGCCATCCGTGGTGAGGCCTTCCCTGCTCCGACCAGAACAATGTTGGAGGCAGGATGTAGTGGGTATGATCGAGGGCCAATAATGAGATCGGAACCAATTCTTCCGACATGTTGCTGGATAAGAGGCAGGGGGTCGCTTGCCTGTAAGGCCTGGGTGAGCCAACGACGTAAGAGGGAGGGCATGCGTCGTGACGTCACCTGCAACTGCATACATTTACACGATTAGGGACTCAAGGCTTGCTGAAGACATGGACTGGCACAATTGGACTGGGGTACTTTCAACTTGTAGATTCCTCGAGGAAGATAGGCACGTCTGAGTTCAGGATTCAACATTCGTAATTCAAGATAGTAGGTTCCATTCCGTTCGGCAATATTGGCTAAATGTTCCTTCGGTTTTCTGACACGGACGGACACTGTTTTGGTAGCCACAGGAGTATACAGATCTTCTTGCGTTAACCCAAGATACTTTTCAGGCTGAGAAAAGATTTCTTTTGCCGCAATAATTCTCGGCACATACCTCATGGTTTCACGAACATAGTGGAGATTCCAATAATCATCGACCTTTTGTGCCTTAAGGTGTTTTTTAATATTGGTTTCACCGGCATTGTACGCCGCCATACCCAAATACCAATCTCCCATCACTTGGTGGAGATGTCGTAAATATTTAATGGCGGCGTTCGTGGATAACTCAAGATTGCGCCGTTCATCACGCCACCGGTTACTTCGCAGCTTGAAGCGCTTTCCGGTGGATCCAATAAACTGCCAAGGGCCAGAGGCTTTCGCCCTAGAATAGGCGGCAGCCACACACTTACTTTCAACCAACAACATGTATTTTAAGTCATCGGGCAATCCCGCTTCCGCCAATTTTTTTTCAACCAAAGGGAAACATCGGCCGGTTCGTTTGGCAATAATGATACTGTCTCCTTCGGCCGCTAAAAACTGATAAAATTCATATTCAATTCTTTCCCGTACATACCACGTGTCGAGAGGAACTCGCTGCCCCGCAAACTCCAAGTGTTCAGGAAGTTTAAATGAACTTAAAAAATGATTTCTGCTATTTCGGCCTTTGACCAACCCATGATCCTTCACCGAGTCATTGTTGGTTTCCTCCAAAGACATTCGCCCCCCACCTAACTCGGGCGATGTTCCTCCCGCCGAATAGGAAGCCCCATTTGGTCGGGACAGCCCAGGGTAGGGATAGCTCTCTTGGCTTTCTCTATCTGTATCTTGTAAAGATTGTGAGGATAGAGGAATTGGACCGACAAATAAGACGATCAATCCTAAAACGACGAGGGAAAACCAGACAATAAGTCTTTTCATGGATACCTGTTTTCAACAGCCTTGGGTTACTAATTTTGCAACGAGTTATACTTTAATGCTATCAACAACTCTCAAAACCGGCAAGGCAATCACCTTTTCCTATGGGTACGACACCTATAATGAGTCGTAAAACAGTCTCTCTTCTAAATAAGCAGATCGTTGATTGCCAGCAATGTCCACGGCTGGTACACCACCGAGAAGAGATCGCCCGGATCAAACGGCGACAATTTCAAGATTGGACCTATTGGGGACGCCCCGTCCCGGGTTTTGGGGATGCCAAGGCTCGATTGTATATCTTGGGCTTAGCTCCAGCTGCGCATGGTGCCAATCGGACTGGACGTGTCTTTACCGGTGATCGGAGCGGGGACTGGCTCTATGAAGCCCTTCACCGTTTTGGATTTGCCAATCAACCTGAATCCACTCACCGCCAGGATGGCCTAACGTTACAGGATTGCTATATCTCAGCCGCTGTTCGTTGTGCTCCACCTGCCAATAAACCCACGGTTCAGGAATTCTCATCATGCCGTCCTTTTCTGGTAGGCGACTTACAATTACTCCCACAGCTTCAAATCGTCCTTGCACTTGGACAGATCGCTTTTCAGCAATATTTTCAGGCCTGTCGTGAATTGGGTTTTCAATTACCAACACCACTTCCCCGTTTTTCGCATGGCCAAAGTTTTCCACTTCCGTGGGGCATTACCCTTTTAACCTCATACCATCCCAGCCAACAAAATACCTTTACCGGAAAACTCACTCGTCCAATGTTTTATAAGGTTTTCCAGAAGGCTCGCAGCCACCTCCGCCCCCCTCCTTCCCCAGCCTAGCCTTCCCATACTCCAAGAAATTCTTTCAGGGCAATACAACGTTATCAGGCATTCCTTTTGTCCTCTGACTTGACACGTTCGGCTTGTTTAATCTTCGTTTCTTTATTTGACAGGCACCCAGGCCATGCATAGAATTGTATTGCGCAGTTAGTCAGATACTTGCCCCTTCCATCCCAAGGAGGATGTTCTATGAAACACATTGGGTTACTCTTAGGGTTGTCATTTTTTCTCACGAGCTGTGGTGGAAATCCCTATTTAGATGCTTCCCTCAAGCCAGCCGAAATGGCAGGACGGGATAAGGCCTGGTTCGTCGAAAATTGGGGAAAGCCAAGCGGGAAAGCCCCTAGATTTTTTGGCGGAGAAACATGGACCTACATGAGAATTGCCGGAGGGAAAACGGGTGCTCCATTTTGGAATTACACCCCAAATGAATGTCAGATTACCTTAGAATTTAACGAGGAGGATAAACTGGAAGACCATGACTATTCTGGCTGCTAACTTGACAATTGTTTCTTAAACGTCTGGGCACAATTTGAACTACAGAAATAATAGGTTTGCCCCCCGATTAATTCCTCAACCGCATTATTACGTGGCACATACATTTTGCACACAGGATCCAAAATCATCTGGTCCTTTTTTGTAGAAAGCTGTGGGACCTCCTGCCCTTGAAATCCAAGAAGAGCCCTTCTTACCACCAGATATAAAAAAATACATACTCCGACAATAACTAATAGTTTGATCATGAGGAAATATGCCCTTCCTGCATTTTTCTCTTATCCTATGAATAAGAATTGTCACCTGTCAAGAAATTGACCTGCTTCAAGAGTTCCACTACTTATTGTTCTACTAAAATTTTACCCACAAGTAATTGTATTAATGGAAAAATATAAATTCTTGGTGGTAGGCCAAAAGGCTAAAAATTCTAAAAAAACATGAGGCCTTATCTCTCTGAATGTAGGGCCTTTTGGTGGATGTCTTCTTGCACCTATACGTGGTAGGTTTCTTCCCCATGAAAACTTGCGATAAATGCCAAGGGTCCATGTTATTAGAGCGAGCGGTTGATTTTGATTCAGGCCTGAAAATAACGGTTTTTGCCTGCTTGAACTGTGGCCGAAGAAAACCAGCTGACTCAGAACCTCGACCTATTACTTCTCGAGGCTAAATTCCATATCTAGTTGTATTGGCTCAAACAAGCTCCCTGGTCTGCACTGTAGCACTCCAGTCCGTCCCCCCATCAAATACTCCTAATCTCTCAATACCTTCTACAACAGGCGCCTTTGGCTTTGTTTCTGGGGAAAGAATAAAATATCAACAGGAAGAGATTGACAATTACTATGAATCCAGGGCATTCTATTACCCGTTTAGGGACTGGCTCTTGTATCAACGGTTGTGACGGTGGAGCCGGAAACCCTAGACCTGAACGTGACTCATCAAAGATGAGAATTAAAATCACCGTTTGTTAGGATTTGAAGTAAGAAGGAGGGTTCGTCAATGAATATGGTGCAACGCTTGTTAATTGCTTTCGTTCTGTTCTTTATTCCTTCCCTGGCAATTGCGAATGCTCCAGGTGGTGGATACGAGGGAATCTCGGCGATGTATTTTACCCTTATTGATATTATCCTGATCTATGGTGCGTATGATGCGTTCGGGAAGATGGCCATGATCATTGCCGCTGTCGTGCTTATTCCCATTTCCTACTTAATGATCTAAACGCTTGCCTTCTAAGTTGAAAGAGGGAAGCCTAGGTGCTTCCCTCTACGTAATCCCAAGAACATCCTGCATGGAATAAACTCCTGGTGGCTGTGTGGCAACCCACTCCGCAGCCCGAAGTGCACCTGCGGCAAAGGTATCACGGCTCTGGGCACGATGGGTCACCTCCATTCGCTCTCCCATCCCACCGAAGAATACCGTGTGATCACCTACGATATCCCCTGCCCGGATTGTTTGAATCCCAATTTCTTTTGGTTTCCGTTCGCCTATCATGCCATGCCGACTAAATACACCAACCTGATCCAAGTCCCTCTTTGTCGCATCGGCAAGAACCTGAGCCATTTTTAAGGCTGTTCCGCTAGGGGCATCTTTCTTCAATCGATGGTGGGCCTCTACTATCTCAATATCATATTCATCCCCAAGAGCCTTGGCCATCTCGGCAATAATCTTCAAGGTCACATTTACTCCCACACTCATATTGGGTGCGACAACACAGGGGATGGTTTTGGCAAACTCCTGAACCTGTTGTATATCATTGACACTAAAACCAGTTGTCCCAATAACCATGGGAGTTTGATGGCTCACAGCCAGTTTTAGGTTTTCAAGAGAGGCCTGTGGAGTCGAAAAGTCGATGACGACAGCCTGTGAAACTATTACGGAGGCGAGCGCCTTTTGTAGATTCACACCAAGCGTCCCACACCCCACGACTTCTCCAACATCCATCCCTAAAGAAGGATGTCCCTCGCGTTCGGTGGCCCCGATAACCGTAAACCGATTGTCCTGGGTAGCCAGGGTGACCAACCGACAGCCCATTCGACCGGCCGCACCTGTAATAATTAACTGAACCATACCTGGCCTCACTCAGTGAAAGCCCCTTGAGATATGAATCTTACCAAGAGAGATTCCTGATCACTGCGCGTTTTCATAGATTCACGGGGTACTTGCTCGAACCCAATTCTTCGTCTTGGTCAAATAAGACCATAGTCCTTCATGATACGGGCAAGCTTTTCTTTTGGGTCGGCCGCCATGCTTGTGAGGGGTAACCGCACAGACGCATCCGCCTTTCCCATCAAGGCAAGCGCCTGTTTGACAGGGATAGGATTGGTTTCATAGAAGAGCGAAGTGAAGAGGGGATACATTTTATAATGTAATCTTCGGGCTTCCTCAAAATTTCCTTCGGCCCAGGCGTCTACCATTGAGGACATATCAGCCGGAGCAATATTGGCGGTGACGGTAATCACCCCTTTGGCTCCAACTGCCATCATGGGCAAGGTCAGGGCGTCATCTCCCGACAGGACCACCATCTGCTCTCCACAGGATTGAATGATTTCTGATACCTGGGATAATGAACCGCTTCCTTCTTTAATCCCGACAATATTGGGATGAGACGCCAACCGGGCCACAGTGGCCGGAACCATATTCACGCTCGTCCGCCCTGGAATATTATACAGGACGAGCGGAAGGTCGACGGCGTCGGCCACGGCTCGATAATGCGCGTATAACCCCTCCTGTGTCGGCTTATTATAATAGGGGGTGATGAGTAACGCCCCTTGCGCTCCTGCCAATTTGGCATGTTTCGTCAGCTCAATGGCCTCCTCGGTGGAATTGGAACCTGTCCCGGCTATGACTGGGACCCGCCCCTTGACCGCTTCTATGGTGCAGGCCACCACCCGGTCATGTTCCTCATGTGACAAGGTAGCAGATTCACCTGTCGTGCCACAGGGAACAATACCATCTGTCCCATTGGTAATTTGAAAGTCGATGAGATCTCCTAACGCCGTTTCATCAACCCGCCCATTTTTAAATGGGGTCACAATGGCAACCAACGAACCGGAAAACATAGCCTACCTCTTTTATGAATCACTAAGGAAACGAGCCAACCGTCTCTTGAATAGACTCCTCATAGAAATGCAGGAATCGATTCCCCGCGAATCAGATCCTCGAAGGTCTCTCGGGTCCGGATGACATGCGTCGTCTCCCCCTTCACTAACACCTCTGGTGGACGTGGGCGGGAGTTATAATTCGAGGACATGACAAATCCATATGCTCCTGCACTCATCACAGCCAGGAGACTTCCTGGATCAACCTTTGGCAAAGACCGGTCTTTGGCCAGAAAATCTCCAGATTCACATACAGGTCCAACCACATCCACGGTTTGCATGTGCCCATTGCTCACTTCTTTGACCAAACGGATCTCATGATAGGCATCATACAAACTCGGGCGGAGCAAGTCATTCATCGCAGCATCCACAATCAGAAAATTTTTAGCTTCTCCCTCTTTGGCATAGAGGACTCGGGTCACCATAATTCCCGCATTACCAACAATGACTCGTCCAGGCTCCATAATGAGCTGGCAATTCAAATCTTTCACATGGGGTGATATGGCCTCCGCAAGCTCTTGGGGGTGAGGAGGGGCTTCATTCTCATAGGTAATGCCGAGCCCTCCACCTATATTTAAATATTGGATATCGGTGCCCCGTGCCTTAAGTTCTGCAATAAGCGCTAATACCTTTTTTAGGGCCTCAACAAATGGAGTAATCTCCGTTAACTGCGACCCGATATGCTTATGAACCCCCACAACTTGAATATGCTTAAGCGTTGACGCGAATTGAAACTCGTCAAGCGCCCGGTCGGCACTAATTCCAAACTTACTTTTCTTTAAACCGGTGGAGATGTAGGGGTGCGTCTTGGGATCAATATCGGGATTAATACGAAGGGCAACCCGGGCCGTCATGCCTACCTCTCCAGCCACTCGGTCAATCGCTTGTAATTCGGCGGGAGACTCTACATTGAACATGAGAATGCCTGTTTCTAATGCAAATCGAATTTCTTCCTTACTCTTGCCAACCCCGGCAAAAACGATTTTGGACGGGGGCACACCCGCTTGTAGGGCTCGTTGGAGCTCTCCTCCCGAAACGATATCCACCCCACTTCCTTCTGACGCCATTAACCGCAGGATCCCAATATTAGAATTGGCTTTCATGGCATAGGCAACGATATGGGGAATGTCTTTAAAGGCTTGATCGAAGGCCCGGAAGTGGCGGGTTAACGTGGCATGGCTATAGATATAACAAGGCGTTCCCACTTCTTTAACAATGTGCTTTACCGGGACTTGCTCGCACCATAACTCTCCATTTTGATACGTAAAATCATGCATCTTGCCAATCTTCTTTCAACATTTCTAAGCCTGATACGGACATGCCCTCCAATGCGTCCTCAAATGCGGCTTTGAATTTCCGATATCGGATTTTCACAAAGGGGGTCACATGTTTCAGTGCATCACTATCCACCAATGCCTGAATGGCTCCTGGCGTGGCCTGACGAATGTTTTCAAAATTGATAATAATATCCATCTTTGCGTTAAGAGCTGCCTTTGAAATGCGCTTCAGAAGCTCTTTGGCGCTCAGTTGGTCCAACGTACCTTCTAAATCAACAAATAATGCCACAAATTGATCATGCCTGCGGGTTTTCACATTCAACCAAAGTTCAGAAGAGGCTGACTCCTCAATTTTTTGTTTCAGGGCCAACAGGGCATTCGGAATTAAGTTTTCCCGTTCAATCGTGGGAAGTTTGGCTTGCATGGTTTTTAGAACCGAAGCCACCGGCGACAGACTCCCCTTGGGACAGGACCGCTTGACAAGTTTTCGAAATTCCCGATTCATTTCCCAACGTGCGAAGAACCGTTGGGTCGTATAGGAGAGCCGCTTCCATATACAGGGAAGAGAGTAAAATTGATGATTGATCCAAAAGAAACCTTCCTGTAATTGTTCTGCAGACATTCGGCTTGGATGAAAGACAACATGTTTTCCATCATACTTGGCCCAATCTCGATCAAAAATTCGACCCTCCCGTTCATAGCGATCATAAAGGGCGGTCCCTGGTAAGGGGGTGAGGACATTAAAATAGGCCAACTCCATGTTGGTTCGGGTTAAAAATTCAAGAGACCGTTCAAACACTGATTCATCATCGTTATCAAAACCAAAGACCATTCCCGGGTTCACCATGATCCCATGGTCATGAAACATCTTGACTTCATCTTCAAACAATTTGACCTGATTAAACCCTTTGTTGGTTTCCTTCAGGGAATCTTCCGAAATGGATTCCATACCGACAAAGACCGAGACACATCCGCTATCAGCCGCGAGCTTGACCATATCCTTGTCATCTCCCAAGAAGAGAGTCGACTGACAACCCCACTTTATGTTCAAAGCTTTTAGGGCCTCCCAAAGTTCACGACAATAGGGTCGATGACTATTATGCAGGTCATCGACAAACGCCACAATGCTCCCATCATCGATTCCTAACTTTATCTTGACGTTCGTGACAAGGGCATCCCATACCGACCCCTCACGTATACGTCCAACGAGTTCTGTGCAAATCCACTTTTTGACTTCCGATAACTCCTGAATCACCTCAGACACCGGACGCCGACGCGTTGTTTTTCCATTAAAGGGGGACACACTGCAAAATTCACAGTCAAAATGGCATCCGCGTGTCGTAAAACTACATTGCCTTGTCATATAGGAATCAGGACTTAACAGTTCAACCCGAGGTCGGATATAGTTCTCTAGAGAGGGAAACTCTTCCATTTTATATAACCGCTTCATAGAGCCAGTCTCAAAATCCCGTACTACTTGGGGCCAGATATCTTCAGCCTCCCCACAAACAATGGCATCGGCATACCGAAGCGCCTCATCTGGACAATAGGTAGGATGCACGCCCCCCAACACCACTTTTTTCCCTCGTTTTCGAAACTCGGTCGCAATTTCATACGCTCGAGGGGCATAGCAAGTCATGATCGATAACCCGACTAAATCACAGGGTTGATCGAAGTCGATTTCATGGACCGCTTCATCTAGTAAGTGAACGTTCCAATCGTTGGGGGTATAGGCTGCAATCACGGGAAGACTCAGTTTAGGGAACCACACAGCCCGACGTTCACTCGCGGTCAGATAGTACGGATTATTCCTTGGATAGGGATCAACTAAGAGTAGGGTACGCCTATTTTTTTCACCATGCCGAGATGGTTCAATCATATGGTTCTCCTTCTCTTTGAAACAATCAGGTCTTGATATCTGTTCCTTCAATAGATGTCTACCATCAGTGCTATTGCCAGACAACCTTTCCCAACCCCTTGAATGACCCATCCCTATTGGGAGCTGAGGGGACGAAGTGGAGGCAGGGCCACATCTCCTTCTTCCGGTACATTATCCAACAAAGGCCGCCTCGGTTCCCCCGCTTGAGAAATATCGGAGTTAGGCTCGCTAGTTTCCAAGGCTTGCTGTTTGCGATGCTCTTCTTGTTTGACCGCCAACCCTATTTCTTCAGGATACAGTGGAGGGCCAACCTTTCCACAAGCCACCCCAAGACACAGGCTGATGAGAATCAAGGTGCTCCCAATATTTTCAATTCTCAACAGAGCTCTTGGCTCGAGCGGCCACATTCCTTTGTGCTTACCCTGCACCCCATTCACGTCCAAGCCTTCAACAGTTTCCGTATTCGCCGATCCACAAGGGTTCGATTGGTCCCACCAATTAGCGCTTTTCGCTGAATGGCACCTTCAATGCTCAATACCTTCATGACCGTTTTGTCGAAATGGGTAGAGAAGGACTGTAATTCCCTCAAGGAAAATTCACGAATGTCCTTTCCCTGGACCTGGCCTTCCCGAACGATGCTTCCAATAATGGCATGGGCTTTTCGAAACGGCACCCCACGGGTGACCAGATAGTCGGCTAATTCTGTTGCCAAAAGGCCTCCAGAGTCAACAGCTTTCGCCATCCTGCCCCGGTTGACTTTCAGTCCCGCCATGAGGTGCAACATGACCTCGCCTGAGCGGAATGTGGTATCCATCGCGTCGAAAAATGGCTCTTTATCCTCTTGAAGATCACGATTGTAGGTTAAGGGAAGACCTTTCATGATAGTCAATAGGGCTTGAAGGTGTCCAAAGACTCTCCCGGTTTTTCCTCGAACGAGCTCCGGAATATCCGGATTCTTTTTTTGAGGCATCATGCTACTTCCGGTACAGAACCCATCGGGAAGTTCCACGAAATGAAACTCTTGAGAAGACCACAGGACCAGCTCTTCGCTCAATCGTGACAAATGCATCATATGAATCGAAAGTCCGCTTAATATTTCAATAACGAAATCTCGATCGGACACCGCATCCAAACTATTTTGAGTAATGGCGGGAAAGCCTAACAGCTTGGCGACCAAACCCCGATCGATAGGATAATTATTCCCAGCAAGAGCCCCTGATCCCAGAGGCAAGACATTGACCCGTACCAAGGCATCCTGAAAACGTTCACCATCCCGCGTGAACATTTCTACATAGGCCAGAAGATGATGCGCGAATAAGACCGGTTGTGCCCGTTGAAGATGGGTGTACCCTGGCATCACGACATCAAGATAAGAGGACGCCTGCTTCAACAACACGATCTGAAATGCACGCAACTGGTGAATTAATTGTCCCAATTGATCTCGTATATATAAACGCAGATCCAACGAGATTTGATCATTTCGGCTTCGGCCCGTATGCAGTTTGCCCCCGACTGACCCGACTCGCTCCGTCAAACGACGTTCAATGGCCATATGAATGTCTTCATCTTCTGGATAACTGCGAAAGGTTCCCGCTTCAAACTCTTTCAGAATTTGGTTCAACCCTCGAATAAGGCGCGCGGACTCTTTCGAAGACAGCACCCGCGCCTTGGCTAAGGCACGGCAATGCGCAATACTGCCTTGAATATCATAGGGTGCCAATCGACAATCAAAATCAAAGGATCGCGTAAACGCCTCGACAAGGGGCTGGGTGGCTTCAGCAAATCGTCCAGCCCACATTTTCTTTGAATTCGTATTGGATGAAGGGGGAGTGGTCCGTTTCCCCATGACTTTTTTTATAGAGGTGGATGTTGGCCGTTTTTTCTTTTTTGATGAAGGCTGCTTCATGGGCTTGGATTCTTGTCGTCCGTGACCTGGTACCGTGATTGGACAACCCCTGGGGTCACGACCGCTTAGAACGGGTCTTTTTTCGTTGCGCGCGAATGGCTAAACGAAGGGCATTTAAACGAATAAATCCTTCAGCATCTTTTTGTGAATAGGAATCATCTTCCTCAAAGGTCGCAAGATCCAGTCGATACAGGGATCGCTCGGAGCGACGCCCAAGTACGGTACAAGACCCTTTATAGAGTTTCAACCGCACGGTGCCACTGACATCTTGTTGGGCTTCATCCATGATGGTCTGGAGCATATCCCGTTCGGGAGCATACCAATATCCATAGTATATGGCCTCAGCATATCGTGGGATTAAACCATCCCTGAGGTGCAGGACTTCACGATCGAGTGTGAGCGATTCGAGAGCACGATGGGCACAATGGAGGATGGTACCGCCAGGGGTCTCATAGACTCCGCGTGACTTCATCCCGACATATCGATTTTCCACAATATCGGCGCGGCCAATTGCATGGGCTCCACCCAAACGATTGAGATGTGCCAATAATTTTGCCGGACTCATAACACGGCCATCAACGGCGACGGGATTTCCCCGTTCATATTCAATCTCAATGATTTTCGACCGAGCGGGCGCTTGTTCTGGGGCACAGGTCATCTGAAACATACTCTCAGGAGGAGCCTTCCACGGGTCTTCGAGGATTCCGCCCTCATAACTAATATGGAAGAGATTTAAATCCATGCTATAGGGCTTCGCCTTCGTCGCGGTGATGGGAATGCCATGCTTCCTCGCATATCGCATCAAATCTCCACGCGAACGGAAGGACCAATCTCTCCAAGGGGCAATAATCCTCACCTTGGGATCCCGTGCGAGATAGGTCAATTCAAACCGGACTTGATCATTTCCCTTTCCCGTGGCCCCATGCGCCACGGCATCGGCTTTTTCCTGATGGGCAATATCAATTTGTTTTTTGGCAATAAGTGGTCGTGCGATCGCAGTTCCTAACATATATTGCCCCTCATAGAGGGCATTGGCACGCAACATGGGAAAGACATGATCTTTCACAAAGACTTCACGAAGATCTTCAACATAGACCTTGGAGGCACCGACCGCCCGTGCCTTGGTTTTAATGGCCTTCAGGTCCTCTCCCTGTCCCAGATCTGCACAAAAGGCAATGACCGAACATCCATAGGTTTCTTTTAGCCATTTGAGTATGATGCTAGTATCTAAGCCACCTGAATAGGCCAACACAACAGAATTCACAGAATCTTCAGACATAGCAATTTGCTCTCACAATATTGAATGGTCGATGGGAACCCTGTCTTGGGATTGCGCTTATGATCGTGCGGCCCGCCCTACGGTCTTCTTCTTTCGTAGCAGCTCGACTAAAATCGCCTTCTGCATATGGAGCCGATTCTCAGCTTGGTCGAGAATGACGGACTGCTTTCCATCTAAGACTCCTCCGGTAATTTCCTGACCACGATGCGCAGGGAGGCAGTGCATGACAATGGCGCGGGCATTTGCCTTTTTCAATAGTCGAGCATTGAGCTGATAGGGGGAGAGTACCTTGAGTCGTCGCTTTTCCTCCCGTTCATGCCCCATGCTCGTCCACACATCGGTATACACGACATCCGCGTCTTTAACGGCTACGGCTGGGTCTTCATGAATTTCAATCACACCACCGCTTGCGGCCGCATCCACTCGTGCACGATCGACAATGCGGGAGTCCGGTTCATATCCAGAGGGACACCCAACCGTCATTGCCATCCCCATTTTGGCCGTTCCTTCCATGAGAGAATGCGCGACGTTATTGCCATCACCGATGTACGCAACCTTGAGGCCCTTAAGACGCCCCTTTTTCTCTTGAATCGTCATGAGATCAGAAAGAGCCTGACACGGATGATGTTGATCGGTCAGACCATTGATCACGGGAATTCGTGATTCACGCCCCCATTCCTCCACGGTGGCGTGATCAAACGTTCTGACAACTAATCCGTCGAGATAGAGAGAGAAGACACGTGCTGTATCGGCAATACTCTCGCCACGACTCAGTTGAATATCAGAGACCGGGAGGAACAAGGCTTGTCCCCCTAACTGATTCATCCCGGCTTCAAATGATACCCTCGTCCTCGTCGAGGGTTTTTCAAAAATCAGGCCCAATGTCCCACCTAAAAGATATTGATGTTGCGTACCCGCTTGACGTTGCCGTTTCAGAGAGTCTGCTGAGCTCAAGAGTTTAACAATGACCGAGCGGGAGATATCGGCCACCGTGAGAAAATCTTTGGGAAGGCTGTCGCCTGTTCCTGCTTTTCGATTGTTTCGAGATGGTTTGACTTTTTTGGATGGCATGGTGGTCTCAGTGGGAATGGGATCGAGGCTCAGACCGAGTACTCAACAATTGAGTCAAGGCATCTAATAAAGAGTCAATTTGAGCCTGAGAAATAATGAGAGGTGGGACAAACCGAAGAGTCCGCCCCATTGTACAATTGATAAGGAGTCCCCGTCGGTAACAATCGGTGACAATTGGAGCACCATCGATCGCGAGCTCCATACCTTGTAACAACCCGCGCCCCCGAACATCCTTCACGACATAGGGTAGGCCAGCTTGAATATCTTTTAAGCCTTTTTCAAGATATTCCCCCATTTGCCTACCCTGTTCGAGCACCTTTCCTTCAAGGAGAACCTTCAAGACGGCAAGGGCAGCTGAACAGGCCAAGGGATTCCCGCCAAATGTTGAGGCATGTGAACCAGGTGTCAAGGCCGCCGCAATACCATTAGGTGCTAGACAGGCGCCAATAGGTACCCCTCCCCCTAATCCCTTTGCGAGGGTCATGATATCAGGGGTCATTCCAACCTGCTCATAGGCAAACAAGGTTCCGGTTCTTCCAATCCCGGTCTGGACTTCATCAAATATCACGAGAACACCTTGTAGGCTGCAGATCTCCCGAAGCGCTTGAAGGTAGGTTGGATCAGCCACCTGAACACCGCCTTCGCCTTGAATGGGTTCGAGCATCACGGCAGCCGTCTTGTTGCTAATGGCCTTTTCCACAGCCGTCAAATCGTTAAATGGAACATGTCGAAAACCTGGCATCAGGGGTTCAAACCCTTTTTGAACCTTTTCCTGACCGGTAGCCGAAAGTGTCGCCAACGTCCGTCCATGAAAGGAATTCACCATGGTGATAATTTCAAACCGATCGGGGCCATACTTTTGTTTGGCATACGACCGAGCCAACTTTATAGCTGTTTCATTGGCTTCTGCACCACTATTGCAAAAAAACACTTTGTCCGCAAAAGAATGAGAGACTAATTCTTTGGCGAGTTTTACTTGTGGTTCAGTAAAGTAGAGATTGGAGGAATGTAAAAGTTGCTGTGTTTGCTTTTGAATGGCTGAAACAAGATCAGGATGACAATGCCCCAACACATTCACGGCAATGCCCGCCACAAAATCAATATACTCTCTGCCCTCAAAATCGTGGACTATGGCACCCCGTCCCCGAGCAATAGAAAGAGGCTGCCGGGTATACGTATTCATGAGATAGCGTTCTGCCTCTTCACGCAGGTGATCAGTGGGCATAGTAATCCTAAGCTAGCAATAAAATTGTGAAAATATCATAGGGGTTATGTGGAATGCAACAAGGCTCCCGCCTGTATCGAGCGGCAGGATCAGAGACTTTCAATTGACCAAACTCGGGAGATAACTTGAGCCATCAGACTATCAGTGTTATAAGGGCAACGTATGAAATTTTGTTCCCAATGTGAACAAGCCAACCCGGATGATGCCACATTCTGCCACCGATGCGGTGTGGAGATGAAGGAAGAATTTGAACCATCCCCCTCCTCCTCATCTTCTGCAGAAGACAGTGCTTCAAATGAGGAAACCGTATGGCGGACTTTTATCGGCTCATCTCAAACCCTTATTTTCTCACTCAAAAATCTATTATCTTTTAAAAATTGTTGGTCCATCGACTCTTCCGATAATTATTATATTGAGCAATTTAAAAACTTTCGGACGGAGTCTACTCCCCAATTTGCCCTCACCTGGCATTGGCCTGCTTTCCTTGTTCCTCCCTTTCTCTGGTTTCTTTACCGAAAAATGTATTTGTATGCCGCTGTATATTTTGTGGGCCCCTCCCTGGCTTTTTTTTTAACAGGCGATCCCACTGTGACCTTCATCTGGCAAGTCATTGCTGGAGCCACAGCTAACTATTTATATTTTTGGCATGTCCAAGATCATTTGAAGGAATTAAGTGAACAGGTAGGTCCGAACGAACCCATCCCAGAAGAGGCCTTACATGATGTAGGCGGGGTCCAACCCTACGTGTTCGTTTTGGCCATTCTTCTTCATATCTTTGTCTTATTTCTCCTCGTGAAGGGTCCTCCCCAGGCACCAACGGAACAAGTGCCGGATGGCCTTCAATCTGAATCAAGCCGACCCCTGTAACAAAGGAATCCACCAACTACCTTTTCCGAATCGCCACAAGGGTACGTTCTTGAACCCGCCGGAAGCCGTAACAGAATTTTTTGCCTCTCAACAACCAAGAAGCGATTGGATTGTGCCGGAAGGAGCCAATTTTATTCGGAAGAAGAGGAGACTTGGGTTTGTTGCCACACCAACCAGGCATGAAACCATTCGAAATCTTGCGTATAGGCTTCTTCAGATGAACTGGTTCGGGACTGAGGTTGATCAAACTGGGTATAGGTTCGTGGCCAGTTTTTTTGCCACCAGGACTTTAATTCATCCGGTAAATATTGATTTCCCTGTGCATTCATAATGCCAGCTGCCGTTATCAAACCGCTAATAAGGGGCCAATAACGATCTTTCCCAAGACCCAAGGCCTTAAAATGTTCCCGTAAGAGAAACACAACCCATAACTCGGCGCTGTTTTTTTTATTATGTTTAAAGGGCTGGGTTTGCTTCAAGGGTATGGGGTCAAAGTTTTTAATGACCGAGGTATAGTCGGGCCCGCCATAACTTCCCGCCACCTCGGCAATACCCTCCAGCATACTCGCTAGTTCCAGTTCGACCACGGGCTGGGTGGAAGGCTTAGATTGAATTGGCTGCACAAAAGGACTCTCTGTCGTCAAAAGATCAATCAGAGGTTTTAATTCCCGAAGACGAACGACCGCTTCCTTAAGAATTTGCTCTGACTCCAACCAATAGTCAGGGTCATGTTTTGTCGTGCGCTCTCGTCCCGGAGGAGGTAGGACCGGAGGAATCCAATACCGAATAAACACAAAAAGAATGTAATTGACATCCCCTCCTCCCTCTTGGATTTGTGCTAAATTCCCCTTCGAACCTAGCGCATGAGAAAAAAAGGATTGCGTTCGTTCTCGTAATGCGAAACGATGGGCGATGGACAGCCAGCGAGTTTGTAAAGCTTGCCATTCTTGAGGATCTAACGGATCACTTGCAGTCATGGGACCATCAAACTCTTGCGAATTCGTGAACAGGTTGACGTGATCTAGGTGGGGAATCGTACCCCCTCATCTACCGGTTTGCAAGTTGGCTGACTCTATTGTATTTCCTTATAGGTTGACAATGAGGTACCATCTCATTGGGTGTTGTCAACTTCATCGCATTCATCTCTCTTGAGGGGAGGACTCTGCATGTCCCAACTGGTCTTATTACGGCATGGTGAATCTCAATGGAACTTAGAAAATCGATTTACTGGGTGGGTTGATGTCCCTCTATCTCCCAAGGGAGAAGAGGAAGCCAAAGCGGCAGGGGAAAAACTTACCAACTTCGCCTTTGACTGTGCTTTTGTCTCAGTGCTCGCTCGGGCAATCAACACCTTAAATATTGTACTGACCACCATCCATCAAACCCAAATTCCTATCGAACAAGATCAAGCCTTGAATGAACGTATGTACGGAGAACTCCAAGGACTTAATAAAGCTGATACGGCAAAAAAGTTTGGAGACGCTCAGGTAAAAATTTGGCGACGCAGCTATGATGTCCGTCCTCCTGGTGGAGAAAGTCTCAAAGACACGGCCGAACGGGTTTTGCCCTATTACAACCGTCGCATTAAACCTGAACTGCTGGCGGGTAAAACGGTCCTCATTGCAGCCCACGGGAATAGCTTGCGCGCACTCGTGATGGAATTAGACCACCTGACTCAAGAAGAAGTCCTTGAGCTGAACATTCCAACCGGGCAGCCACTGTTATACGACTTGAATACAAAAGGAGAGGCGACAGGCCATCGATATCTTTGACCTGGACCATCCGCAGAAGGATGCTATTCTTCACGGATGGTCACATCTTCGAGCAACTCACCATAGGCATCAACCGGCACACAATCAAATAGCAACGCCACAAGTTGAAGTCTTGTTCCAGGCGGGACCACCCCATCGGATTCCATAGTTGCCGCTCTCTCCGTGAACAAGGCGATGGGTTCTCCCCCAGACTCGGTGATCACAGAATATTCTTTATGCCGGTGAACCATCTCTGAGAAGGAATCATCTTGCCGGGTCTGTTCAAGGTGAAAGTCCGTCGTCCAATTTTCCTTGACCCTACGGAGAAACATTTCGTAAATAATATCTCGAGCTAATTCGGTTAAATGTGCATCCATAGCCAATTTGACCCAAAACAGGTTGAGTGATAAGACTTCCTCGGTCAGCAACTGGGCTTGGCTCTCAGATGCTTGAACCCCATACTCCTCCAAATGCGCCAACGAAAGAGCGTGGGGTATCTGATGATAAATCGTATCGCAAATCTGTTGCGTCGTTAGAGATTGGGCAGCCATAGACTTCATTTACCGGTTAGACAACAGGCAGCATACCTTAAATGATTTTGTGGGCTCAACGAGAAAGCAGGGCTTTTTACGGTTTGTCGTTACCTGCGTGATAACCTCAACGAAATCATTTTGCTAACTTCAACCGTTCTGACATCTTATTTGGAGGAACCAGAATATGTGTCGTTTCCATCCCCCAGGCCGAGTAGGTTGTTACCTCTTACTGGTGCTCTTCCTCGCTATCATTTCCCTACCCACTAGAAGCCTTGCTCAAGACACACAGGTAGGATTTGGCACCGATATCGGGTTATGGACAGGAACGACAGATGACACTGACTTTACTCTGGCATTCCATTTTGACTACTACTTTGACCCAGCCTTTTCCATTGGCCCTCTCTTGCTCTTCACCCCTACCAGCGATCTGACACAAGTTGCCTTGGCTCCCGTCGGACGCTATCACCTATATTTCTCTAACTTTCATCTTGTCCCCTTTGCGGGGATTGGATTCATTCATTCGAGTTTGGAGAGAAATCAAGGCTCGACCCTCATTGATCGCAGTGATACGGGGTTTTATATTCCCCTCGGAATAACGGGAGAATATCCCGTCAGTCCCAAAATTTCACTGGCCACCACCGTCCTTGTCAATCTTCACGACATCGACCTAGGCGCTCCGGTGGAACGAGACCGAACCAGCATTGCCATCTTGTTCGGATTTCGATTTGGCCCGTAGTTAAACCCCGGTTTGGCTCACTCCCTGGCCAGGACAATAAATCCCTTATTCAGAATCCAAGACATCGATCCAAACAGGATGTTGAATGCCGATATATCGAGGAGTCCGGCCTGGACAACGAAAGGAGGCTCTCTTCTCAAAGCTATGCTGGCTATTCAATAGACCGGCTATGAGAGGCACAAAAACTTAATTGAGGGGAAGCGGCAAATTAGAATCTAACTCCGAGGGAAGAAAGAGGGTCATCACAGGCTCATTGGACAGATGGGCCTGGACCACTGCGGAAATAGCACAAATTTGCGGTGTGGTTTGTGGTGGAAAGGATAGGACTGCGGGGAATTGGCTAATTGGAAGAACGACAGAATGCAAACTTAAATGAATACGTAAGGCCATTAGGAGATCTCGCAGCCGACCTGAATGCATCTCCTCAGGAATAGTATCCGATCCTGTAATGCCAAACTCCCACAATGACTTACTCATCCCCACTGGCAAGGTTAGGCCCATTTCGGCGGCTTGATCTGTCACATCAACCAATACTCCCGCTTGAATAGCCTCGGCGCGGGTAGCAAATCCTGTCCCGGCTGTCTCTTCTAATATCGAAGTTTGACGCTCGGGAATCTGTCCTCCCTCCGCCTGGTGGGCTCCCTTCAATTCTTGCTCCTGAGGCCCACTTATTTCCCGCGGAGAACCTTCTTCCTGATTGGACAAATCATGAATGAGGGGGGCTGCCACCGTTGGAATAACTTTGGTCAAACGCTCGTATAGACTTTGTGCCGACTGCGACCACTTCTGATTAGGAGGCATTCCCCGAAAAGCAGCCTCGGCGGCCCTTCGCTCGTCATGTGTGAGTTCACGTGGTTCCATATATTCAAAGGTAAGCCTAAATTTCTATCTGTCAAGCAACGAAAATGCGGTTCGCTCTAACCGTCTGAATTGTAATGGCAATGAAAATTCCAACAGAAACACTATTTCACGAGTGACAAAAAAAGGTCAATAAAAAACAAAGATATGCCGCACCTGACAAAATTTTGTTGCTGAGAAAATATCAACAGGAGCCACCAGTGCCTTCCTTTCACAATCTCAAGTGGGCGAGGAATCCTGTACGTTTATCATTCTCGTTACCAACAGTCTCCAGATAATTATATTCATTGCGTACCCAACCACAATCGGCCTCTTAATCACTTCCATTCACCCCTCTTCACCAACATTTAAAAAAGTGACGTACTCCCCTTTGCCGCCTTTTCAGAAAACTCATCCGTTTCCCGTTTCCTACCAACCTATTGAAGGCCTCCCCCTCTATCATATTTCTATTCCACGGTGGTTATTCCTCTGCAACTCAGGTCAAGGTACTGATTTTCAGGAGGGAAAATTAAATAATCGAATAGAGGCATGCGCCTTGCCTTGCATCAACCAGATGTAAAGTGGGCGACCTACATTGACAAGCCTCAATCATTTGGAAAGGAGCGGACGGATGATACACAGAAGCTTGGTGTTTCTACTGACGACTTTTTTTATCTTCTGGTTCTCAGGGCTGTGCTTTGCAGAGAATATATCTAACCATCATTCACCCACTTCCGTAGCCCCAGATCAACTCAAAACCATTGACGGGATGCTTCTCAAAATTGAGGGACAAACCTTCCTCTTGTTGGATCGCGCGGGGAAGGAGAATCAAATTCATGTCGATCAAAGCACAAAGCGACTTGGAAGGGAAAAGCGGCCAGGTGATATGGTACGGGCTCAAGTTACGGAAAACGGATATGCCATTTCAATACAATAAGTTTGAAGACGATGATGGAAGGACCAACTTCTAAGGGACAGGGAGAGGCACTCATGTTCTAAAGCCAAAATTATTTCTCCCTTTCACCTGGACAAGAGGTAACGATCTTTTAGGTCTAGGACTGATGGAAATATACGAGGTCTTCTTTTTGGGCAAGAGAGAGAATAAATCGTCGTAGTCGCTGTCCTTCTTTTTCCGGGAGAGTGAGGTGTTTCATACCAACAACGCCACCTTTTTCACCCCAAATGGCTTGGACCTCGATCTCGTAGGGCTCACGTCCATCCGGGAGGCAGACCTTTAAGGAAACCTGGGTTCCATGAGGAATGTGCTCAGAAACAGACACCGCATATCCACCGGTGGAAATATTTAACAATGTTCCTTGACCCTGTACCCCAGCTCCAGAGTATTGAATAGGACAAGAAACGGAAAGCCGGAGATCCTGACGAGTTTCCATAGTAAACCCCTACCTAAGTTCTATGAATAATAGGATTATTCTAGAAACATTTCTTTCATCCCACAATGCCCCCAAAGTAGTATAGGCCCCTGGGTTGATATTCCCCCCTACATCCATATTTCTAGCCATGAGGACTATGTTCTCTTTCCACTCTGAATTCTAAGTCTCCCTCCTTGTTCATCACCATAGGGTGACCCACGTTGACAAGACAGCCCTATGGTATAAATTCCTTTCCCGCAACTTCTCCATGCTCCAAAGGGTTCCCTTAAAAATGATAGGCCTGTTGGCCTTTTTTACCCATAAATCTTCTGATATCCTATGAACCGTCATCAATATTAAAGCGAAGCTTTAAGGGCTATTCGAAAAGGTAATATCCTGGACATTACCTTTTTCTCTTTCATAACCAAACAGGTGATCATGCATTCCTATCAACCTACACCCATTAAAACAGATTCCATTGAGTTACCACGCCACGTCTTGGAGTTGACGGAAAAACTCGCGGAAAGCGCCCATGATCATTGGGCCTTACTTCGACTCCAGCAGGGATGGTCCTACGGGTCACAACGTGATGATGCAGAGAAGAAACATCCTGACCTCGTCCCCTATGCCGACCTCCCTGACTCCGAAAAAGAATACGACCGCAAGACCGTCATTGAAACAGTAAAAGCCATTATTGCGCTGGGATACGATATCACCCCGCAACCTTAACGCTCCCTCATTCCATCGCCATCCTTTTAAGAAAAGGTTCCCGAGCTGTCGCTGAGACATCCTTCTCACATTGCCTACAGAGACCTGTTTTTACCTGTTACACCTTGACCTTTCGATCGACCGACAATACCTTTCCCATCAATTTCAATCTGTTACTTCACGACAACTCATCTTATCTCCGATGTGAAGTAGCTCATAGGACCTTTCCCAAACAGACAGTAATCTCTTAGGAGATAAGCCATGAACTCCAGGAGAAACCTGGCAGATTTGCAAACATGAACCCTCTTCCACCACGTTCGGATTTCTGAGTTAAGTAATTGTAGTACCAAGGCTATATGGACCTTGACAAGGATCGAGGAAAGGTATATCCCGCAGGGGATCGTAAAAATTCCTTAAGACCTTCCACGGTTCATTTCGGTCATATTGCTTGTTGACCACGTAGATTGTTGAAGAAGGGTGTACATTGGCTTTCCTTCCATGTGCGTTGAAGACATGAATGGGACTTGGAGCAAACGAATTCCGTATCCCGATGCTATCTGGAAAGATTAATACGACTTTCGATTAGAGGAGGTGGGTATGAAACCTGCGGCATACTTTTTGAGCCTGATCCTTTTCATCGGGTTGGTCGCAATCGCGTACGGACAGAGTCCAGGGGAACAAGCCATGACTTCTGAGCAACCTCCTGCAAACAGCCTGCAATATGGGGGAGGGGATCTCACCCCAGCCGAACTTGTTGGAGCTAAAATTTGGTTTAATGCCACTGGCGGAAACGAACGTTTTTTTACTTACGTATACCCTCAACGCCTTGGGGTTTTGATTGACTGGTTTAAAGTTTTACAATCAGAAAAACGCGAAGGGCGGTTTCACACATGGGGCCTCATTAATGACCCCGATTGTTGCAAACCTGGTGATCCCAATTGTCCTATCAAAAGTCTAGAGGAGACCTATGGATTTGATTACTGCCCAGGAGACGAGACTCTTCTCAAATATGTCGGGGCAAGAGATAAAACGTACAAGGATCCAGCTTGTGATCTCATAGATGCCCCTCTTGATCCCAATGACCCCCATGGCCCTAACGATCAACGGCAATCAGCCTGTGACTTACGATTTGGCACATCCACGGGGGCCATGGGTATCAGAAAGTTTCCAAACCCCCGGTTTGATAAAGAAAAATGGAAAAACCTGAATAAGGGACAACTGGATACCTGGGCCGGATACAACGAACGCGTACGGCCAATGGACTCGGAGTTACCTTCAACAAGTCGTATTCTTGATGGATCCGTCGAACCTCCCTTTCTGATCGGACTCTCCTGTGGCTCCTGCCATATTGCATTTAAACCGGAAAATCCTCCCAAAAACCCAGCACATCCTCAATGGGAAAACCTATCGGGTACGGTTGGCAATCAATACTCCCGCTTTTCCCAAATCCTGGGATCAGGGATGGACCCTCAAACCATTGAATATCAAATCTATGGACATGCCCGACCAGGAATCGTTGACACCTCCGCCCTTCCGAATGACCAGATCAACAATGCCGGCACCATCAACGCCATTATTAATTTCTCACAGCGGCCAAGTCACTTTGAGCATGACATTCTGAAATGGAGAAAGACCGCACAATGTCCCAATGGTAGCAATGAGAGACAATGTTGGTGTGAACCGGGACGTAATCAGAAGTGCTGGGAACGTTCCAAACAAACGGAAAAGGTCCATCAGCTTCTGAAAGGAGGAGAAGATAGTATCGGCATTTTAGAAGCCCTCCAACGCGTGTTCATTAATATTGGCACCTGTTCCGAAGAGTCATGGGGCAACCACCTTACTGATTTACGACAATTGGACCCCACGCAACGCGGCTACGGACAAACACCCGTCGATATCGGTCAATTACGCCGTGACTGCGCGGAGTTTCGTGCAATAGAAGATCGCTTAGGGGAACTGGCTCAATTTCTGATCTCGGCGAGACCCTCTGATTTGTATCAGGCGCGAGGCCTGAAGAGTAATCGCGATTTGATCGAGCAGTTAGACAAAGAGTTTGGAGAGGGATCCGTTAAACAAGGACAACGCTTGTTCGCAAAAAATTGTGCTAGTTGTCACTCTTCCCAAAACCCTCCCTTTGAGAATGTTGATTTCCGTGCCGTGTCAGACAAACCCCAAGACAAGGGTATTCGAATCGATTGGTTAGGCAATGATCAACTCAATCCCGTATCAGAAATTGGTACCAAGCCAGCACGTGCCCTTCACTCAAACCACATGACTGGTCACATTTGGGAAGAATATGGATCTGACACCCTTCGTTCCAAAAAGGCCGATCCCACGCTGAAGGAACTCTCAGATGGCGGTCGGGGATATTACCGAAACATTTCCCTCTTAAGCACCTGGGCCCATGCCCCGTTTATGCATAACAATGCCATTGGGCCCGAACTCTGCGGTGGACCACAGGACGAGCATTATAATTCTCCCTATGTGAAGAACGCGAAAGATCAAATGCCTACATCCATATCCAGTCCGCCTTCCTGTTGGGAATTTGACCCTTCGGTGGAAGGACGATATCGCCTCTACAAAGCGTCCATGACCGCCTTATTAAATCCAGAGAAACGGATACCAAAAGTCACCAGGTTTAATAAAAAGGTTTATATCAAGCTATTCCCAAAAATGAAGAGTGGTAAGGTGGACAAGTATCTGGACACGACCATTGTCTTTCCGGAGAATATTCCCTCAGCCCGACTTGGAAACTTTCGGCATAAAGAATTTGTGAGGGATCTGGTGTTGGCTCGAGTGAATGAGAAAAAGTTAGAGGCCGAAAAAGGCAAAGCCATTGCGGATTTTATTAAATCCAAAGCGAAAGAGTTAAAGGACAATCCAAGTTCCTTACCAAACATAGGAGCCGAGTTACGGACCTTTTACAGTAACAGTCCTACCATCTTGGAGAATGGAGGACATCGATTTGGTGAAGGCCTGTCAGACAAGGATAAAAACGCCTTGATCGCATTTATCGCCACACTCTAGTCATGCAGAGAAGCTGGTATCAGGAAGGAGGTTGCCCTATGTCACACCTTCATCAATTGGCCTTAGTCTCGATGATGGTTCTCGGACTTCTGTCTGGTTGCGGATCAGATGACCCCCCTCCCATTCCTTTTGGAGCAAGCGGAGAGTCCCATGAGAGTAAAATCGACTTGGCGCGACTCGAACATGAACTCCCTCTTTCTGACGCGGATCTCGCAAAAATAACTCCTGAAAACCTCAATAACGCAACCCAAGAGCAGCTCGATCAAATTTACGCTCGATTAACGGCTGGTCCTATTCCCGATGGTGCCTTCGATGGAGAGGCCATTTTTCCAAAGGGGAGTAGCGGGAAGACTCGACCCGCCGAAATTGTCGGAGGGCGGCTGAAGAGCTTTATCGCCAATAAAGCCACCCTTACATTAGAACATGTCGCGGAAGCCATATGGAAAGGGAAGGTGTTCGACCGCTCAAGGGGAATTTTGCGGAATAGGATCAATGATTTCAAAATACTCAAACTTTTCCTGGGAGGCGACACCGACAGTATTGAAAAAATTGAAGTGAATGGGAAGGATGCCTGGTTATTGTTCCCTGCGAAACTTTATTGTGGCCAAAGCTTACTGGATAGTCGGCGTGAATCCATCATTATTGACTATGCCTTTACCGATGACCTTCCCGGGTATCGTGAGATCCCGGATAAACTTGCAGGACGGGAAGGACTGCAGATACGGGATGAAATTCGAATGATTCGACCGGGGTTGTATCTTGGGCGAGCCTATATAAAAAAGGCGTTTATTTTAAATTTCGTGCTTTCGCAGAAAACATCTAAAGGATCGGAACCCGCGAAAGAGGATTGTTATATCGGTCAACAACGGTTGACTGCCATGCAAAAGACATAAGGGGAAAGGGGAAAAACCTAACAAGATCATGCAGGGGATTCAACCGAAAACCTCCAGAGATCTTCCACGCTGCGGTTATCTTCTCCTGTCCTTTCTTACCATCATCTTGATTTCATGTGAGGGGGAGGCACCGTATTCAACCAACCACCTTGAGAAGGAAGCCTCTCCCCTCATCCATGAATCTCCCCCAACTTCGACATGGGTCGTCAATCCCGCAAACCCCGGACCCCACATTCCTCCCCAGGGCCGATCTCTTTTTGATTTCTTGATCAGCCCACCAAGTGGAGACAACCACCAAGGTCCCGTCCCTTTTCCATTCACGGCCTTACTCAAACATATTGGTGAACGCCTTGGGACGAAAAAAGGGGAGGTACCCTGGCGAGGAGTATTGATTCCCTATAACCGATCACTCCAACGACATGCCTCGAAACCTGACTATACTCGCTTCCCCCGAGCCGTCGTGAGCGTGGTAGCCGAACCCACCGTCCAACAAGATGCAGGTGGGCTCTTGCTGAAAGACAGGCTTTTTCTTGGATACCAAGAAAACTCGAACGTCCTGGAAGTCATCAGTTATAACGAAGCCGTAGGTCGATTTGAATTTCAAATTGTCACTGACTATGGACCAGGTCTCACTGCAAGAGTTCAATATGCAAATCGTACCCTCTGCATCACCTGTCACCAAAACCAGAGCCCTATTTTCTCGAAACCTCTCTGGCAAGAAACCAATTCTAACCCTGAAATCGCCAGACTACTCGAGACCCATGGCCAACAACGGTATGGGATCCCGGTTCACCAATCAGTTGATATCTCCCAAGCACTTGACGATTCGACCCATCAAGCGAACAGGTTCGCCATTGCCCAATTCCTTTGGAAAGAAGGATGCGAAATGCAAACATCCCTCAGGGACTCAGTGCAATGTCGAGGCAACCTTCTACGACTTCTTTTGCAATATCGCCTCAACGGAAAACGGCACCTTGATACCCAGCCTCAAGTCAATGGAAAGATGCTGTTAACCACCCTGACTGAAGGGTGGAATTGGAAATGGCCACAAGGACTTCGAATTCCTACTCCAGATATTCCTAATCGTAACCCATTTGATTTTTTTCAGATCGGTAAGGAGGGTGTCGATTCACACGTTCACTCAATTTCTCTCAGAGGCAGGCCAAATACACCCGTCATTCGCTCGATTTTTGAACCCTCCTTACCACGAAATTCGTATCAAGTCCCACTCCATACAGAGGATAAGGCAACCAGCCATTACCTACTCAATAGTCTCTCAGCATTCCTAGCCACGATAGACATCGAGAGATTGGATAATCATTTACGCAGACAATGGGAACAGAACAGTCAGCCGCTTAGGCGTGTACAGACAACCTGCAAGGGGACGGCACGGGCACAATCAGGAACGTATAATAGGTTGATCGTTGAATGTATTGAATCCGACTCGCAACCAGACAAGACTCCAAGACCTGTTTCCTGGAAAGGTGTGTTTTATCTTCATAAAGATCGCCTCCAGAAGGGGGTGCTGGAACAATTGCACTTCGGCAATGGACAAACTCTCTCTGGACTTGAAGTCACCCCGATCTCCTTCAACCGAACAAAACACTCAATGGACCTTCAATTTGGCGTAACCCAGCCTCACAGCGCAATAGTTGGGAGACAGGCCAATGGCATGGCCATTCAGAATTTCCAACTTCATTTGACGTTCCCCGATCACACCGTAACCCGTCCTACCTCGAACACAGTTTTCAAAGGACACGGTACGACCTCGGTCATTGACGACTTTTCCGCCGTTCGCCGAGCCATTACATCCTTAGTTGAGGATACTCTCTCTGGAAACACAGACGCACTGGGCTACAAACCGTTTCGACGAGCAGTCATCTTAGAGTCTCTGTTTCAACAATTAGGGATGCCGTCTTTTTCCTGGTGTTGCGTCGATGGGCATACCCTACCGCCTCTTAACTCGACTGCACATGACCATAAAAATACCATTCCCACAGGTGACAGGCAGTCTTTGCCACCAGGCCTTCAGTTACTGCAACGGTACTGTGCGGACTGTCATCATGAAGAAGAACCGTTTCCCCCCAACTTCCTACATGGGTCAACACAACAGGTTCAGGCACAAGTCAAGAATTGTTCTCCACGGATTCTCACACGTTTACACATGTGGAATGTCGCGCCAACCAATCGACAGGAAGCTCCGATGCCTCCCTTTACCGCATTGAACCGCGCACAGCTCTCCGCTGAGTCCTGGAGGAACCATCCTGACTATAAAATCTTGCTGTCCTACCTAACGGAACTGGTACATGCTGAAATGAACGGTGCTGATATTCAGACGCTCTTGGCACAGGGGTACGACCATCTTCCAGAATGTCTTACGCCTTCAAGAAACACGTTGGGTAAGAGTACGGCTGTGGTGACAAGTTAGTTCGAAACAACCTATTGAAATAAGGCTGAGAGCTTTTTCACGGTAGGGGATAGCCTATGGACAAGAGTCAGAAGCGAAAAAAATGTTGGGTGATACTGGGACTTCTTCTTTTGAGTGTGGGTATGGCGCTACTTGCCCTCGCCATACGATTTCTACCAGACCGTCCAGTGAACTACACCAATATCGAAGAGCATTTTAAATATGGATCAACCGGCGGCGAACGTGTTTCTGGTTTTCCCTATTGGATGTGGCAAGCAATCCCGCATGTTTGTGAAGATAAACTCCCTCCCGGACAACATCCTCCCGGCCAAGAATATAAGGCGTTCGGTTTTATCTATGAAGGAAACAACGATCTTCCCATCGGAATGTCGAAACGTCGGCACATGGGAATAGACCGTGTCTTTTTAAATTGTGCAGGCTGTCACACGAGTACGGTCCGAGAGAAACCGGAGAGCACCCCGATCATACACCTCGGTATGCCGGCCAATACACTTAAGTTGATGGAATTTGAACAGTTTCTTTTTTCTTGTGCCAAAGATGAAAAATTTTCCATCGATTGGCTGGTTCCAACCATTCACCAGTTAAAGGGCTCCCTCAGCCTTCTGGATCGCTATCTGGTATATCCCCTGGCCATCTCGATTATGCGCGATCGTCTTTTGATGTTAGAAAGCCGGTTTGCCTTTATGTTTGACGCCCCAGACTGGGGCCCTGGTCGAGTCGATACCTTTGGTTCCGCCAAAGCACTGTTCAATTTTTTCCCAAAGGGGAAGGCGCCTCTTCACGAACGTATCGGCGCCGCCGATTTTCCTTCAATTTGGCTCCAACAACCTCGACAAGGGATGCAGTTACATTGGGATGGCAACAACACCAAGGTGGAGGAACGAAACCGAAGTGCCGCTTTTGGAACCGGAGCGACTCCGCCAACCCTTGATCGTCCTCGAATTAAACGGATTGAAGATTGGCTTCTCAAAAAAGAACCTCCTCCCTATCCTTTTCCTGTAGACCAGCAGTTGGCTGCAATGGGGGCGCCCCTCTATCAACAGTATTGTGCGGCTTGCCATGGGATCAACGGGAGAAACTTTGAAGGGAGCCATGTCGGACAAGTCACGTCCATTGAAGACATCGGAACCGATCCTGCCCGTTTAGAGTCCTATACCTATGAGGTCGCGGTGAATCAGAATCTTCTCTATGCCGGTTATGGCGAGGAACGCTTTTCCCATTTTCGGAAAACTTTTGGATACGCCAATATGCCCTTGGATGGTATTTGGCTGCGCGCACCCTATCTCCATAATGGGGCAGTCCCTACGCTACGTGCACTCCTCGAGCCCAGTCATAAACGCCCCAAGAGTTTTTACCGAGGGAACGATCTCTACGACCCCATCCGTGTGGGATTTAATTCCACGATAGCCGAGGAACAAGGACGGTCCTATTTTCTCTTTAAGACGGTCGATGACCAAGGTCAACCGATTCCGGGTAACTCAAATGCAGGACATGAAGGCTCTCAGTATGGAACGCATTTATCGGATCAAGAAAAAGACGCTTTGCTGGAGTTCCTTAAAACCTTTTAAGGGTTCCGGCAGACAACAGAAATAAAATGAAGGAGTCGTCATGACTGACTCAAAAAAAAGTAGTCTCAAGAGATTCCTCATCGTCTCCATGGCCTTTCTTTTTTTCCTGGGGGCACTCGGTGCCTACGTCGGTTGGTATAAGTTTTTTCGTGAGGAACCGCAACCGGATTGGATTACTTCCGATCCAGATATGCGATTTAAATATGGATCCATCGGGGCAGAACATGATGCAGGGGTCCCTTACTGGATTTGGTATGTGTTGCCACGCATGTTCCCGGATAAATTACCGGGACCGGGAGGATATGCCGCACTTGGCGTGAACTGGGAACAGGGGCAGGAGATGCCTATCGGCTTCACAAAGAAGGTCATTGGATTCCCGCGTGTTGCCAATACCTGTGCGGCATGCCATACCGCCAGCTATCGGTCGAAACCTAACGAAAATCCAACCTTCGTGGTGACCGGTCCAAACCATACATTAGACCTTCAGAATTTTTTCAGGTTTCTTATTGATTGCGCGAAAGATCCACGATTTAATTCTGACAATCTCATGCGGGAAATCAATCTGGTGACCGACCTCTCCTGGCTGGACCGAATTATATATCGATTTCTTCTTATTCCCATTACAAAAAAACGACTGCTTGAACGAGAAGAGCAATTCGCCTGGATCTATCGGAAAGACTTCCCTGAATGGGGACGTGGCCGCGATGACGCGATGAATCTGACCAAATATTTTATGATCGAAGTCCCCATGGATGATTCGATTGGCCCTACCGACATGCCCTCCGTGTGGAATTTGAAAAAATACTCCCCCGAGGAAATGGTCATGAACCTGGCGGGCGATAGTCACAATGCCCGATCCGTCATCATCGATTCGGCCTTAGGTTTGCTAGGAGCCGCCCCGAAGGACAAGGAAGACTTTCTCCAGCATATCGACTGGCTTGAAGAATACCTGGGAAACTACCCTCCGCCCAAATATCCTTTTCCCATTAACCAATCAAAAGCCCAGGCAGGCAAAAACATCTTCAATCAAACCTGCGGGGGCTGCCATGGTCCTGGTGGTAAAAATGGAACCCGGATGCCGGTCGATCAAGTCGGTACCGATCGAGAACGGTTGGGTACCTGGAATAAAGAAGCAGCCATTGAAGCCAACCGCGTCGTCACCGAGATGGGGATTGAACGGAAAGGACTGGTTGAAGAGACACTCGATGGGTATGTCGTGTCCTTTCTGGATGGTATATGGCTCCGGGCACCCTATCTCCATAACGGATCGGTTCCAACGTTACGCGATCTCTTGGACCCAGTTCCCAGTCGCCCCAAGGTATTTTATCGGGGCTACGATGTGTACGATCAAGAAAAGGTGGGATTTGTCACCACAGGCCCCGATGCACAACGGGTCGGGACAAGATATGACGTTAGTGAACGAGGCAGCGGCAACCAAGGGCATGAGTACGGAGTCTCACTATCACCATCGGATAAAGACCTCTTAATCGAGTATTTGAAGACCTTATAACAGAAAACATTTCTCCGATCATGATGAACATTCACGTTGAATCGCTCTTGTTTTGACGGAATGGGTTTTCGCAGAAGAAACCGCGAGGTGGCCATGAGCAACAAAAATATTATTCTTTGCGCAGACGGAACCGGAAACCTTGGAGGAACGACTCCAGATACGAATGTCTATCGATTATTTAACATGGTGGATATCCACGATCCTAATTACCCTCAAATGACCTATTACGACAACGGCGTAGGGACGGCTGCCAATAAATATTGGCGAATGTTGTCGGGCGCCTTTGGGTTCGGATTTAAGCGAAACGTGTGTGAAATGTATGAATTCCTTGCAAGAAACTATGTCGACGGAGACAGGGTTTTCCTATTTGGTTTCAGCCGGGGAGCGGCAGAGATCCGAGCCCTGTCCGGCATGATTGCTAGTGCAGGCCTTTGTAATGGAGCTGGACAGTCCGAATCAGTCATCGAAGAGAATGTAAAAAAAGCCTATCGCTATTATAGGGATGGGGGGACTGGGCCCCTGTTCTTGGACCACGGGATCATCACGCTGACTTGTATTGGAGTATGGGATACGGTGTCCGCCTTAGGTTTTCCCAAAGACTGGCGAGTGACTGGGATTGGAATGTGGCTGCTCAACTTAATTTTTTACACGTTAGATCATGTATTCGATTGGATTTTTCCTCATAATTTTTACAATTATGAGCTCACCTCAAACGTGCAGCATGCCTATCACGCCTTGGCAATAGACGATGAACGGCTTTCCTTCACTCCGAAAATTTGGAACGAAAACAAGGTGGGGGCGGAAACAAGTGTGGAACAGGTATGGTTTGGTGGAGCCCATTCAAATGTCGGCGGAGGTTATGGTCGAGCGGGTTTATCGTATATTGCCTTACAATGGATGATATCCAAAATATTACCCTTAGGCGTAAGGTTGTTTCCAGGTGCCCTGAATGAAATCAATGCCAAAGCAAATGCATACGGACGAATGTATAATGCCCGTGATGGATTTGGAGTCTTCTACCGTTACTATCCCAGGAAATTGTCTGACCTTTGTAAAGGGAAACTTCAAGGAACTATTCAAATTCATCAAAGTGTCTTGGCGCGTATTAAGCGGTTCACAGAACATTATGCTCCCGGATATCTGCCAAAGAATTTCACATTAGTTGAAACCCCAACTCCAGGTACAACGTTCGCAAATTCCAAGGAAATAGCCATAGCTAACACGGAATGGGACCAACTGATAAACGAGCTGGATACATGGACCTTTCGACGGAGCTGGCTCTACGGATTATTCCTGGAATTGACACTTTTTATTGTCGGTACTGCATTTGCGATCTGGGTTTGGCCCGAGCGCTTCAAATGGTTATCGGCCGAGACATGGACTGGGTGGGGAAGCTCGGGGTTGAATCATGTGGCTGAAATTTTGAAATATGTGTTACCTGAAATGTTCGATGGTTTTATCTCTATAGTGGTTCTTCAACGCCCGATCATTTTCTTGAGTCTCTTAGGAATATTTCTCATGCTGTTATTTCTCAAAAACTGGACCCGAAAAAACTATCGCCTCGTCTGTGAATCGATTCGGGAAGTGATACTCAAGTCCTTCCCAGAAAAGCAGACTAAAAAACCCATGGTTAAGGACCAAGATGTTGCCGAGTTAGTTGGAAAATGACCGGGCTAAGGAAGATGAGCGCGACTAGGTTGGGAATTGCCATGAGTCCGTTTAAGATATCCGCAATGGTCCAGACCACCCCTAAATCTCCCATGGCCCCTATTGGAATGGCCAACACCCAGAGAAGGCGAAATGGGAAGATGGACTTGATACCCAATAAATATTCTGTGCAACGCTCTCCGTAATAACTCCATCCTAACAACGTCGTAAAAGAAAACAAGATAAGCGCGAGCGTCACGACCATCCCTCCCCACTCCGAAAGTCCACGATCAAACGCTTGGGAGGTTAACACCGCACCGGTTTGCCCACTCGTCCAGGCCCCTGTCACAATGATGACCACCGCCGTCAAAGTGCACACGATCAGGGTGTCAATACAGGTCCCTAACATGGCGATAAAACCCTGATGTACAGGATTGTTGGTCTTTGCGGCAGCATGGGCAATCGGTGCACTTCCTAACCCTGCCTCATTCGAAAACAACCCACGAGCCACCCCAAACTGAATCCCCATGAGAACCGTGGCTCCAGCAAAACCTCCAGTCGCAGCGGTTCCCGTAAAGGCATGGCTGATGATCGTTGCGAGGGCACCAGGGACCTCCTTGATATGCAAGACAATGATGACAGTCGCTCCCAAAAAATAGAAGAGTGCCATGATTGGTACAATTCGTTCGGCCACGACCCCAAGTCGGCGAATTCCTCCTATAATGACAGCACCGGTCAGCAAGGCCATGGCAATACCGGATATCCATGTCGGCACATTCAGAGATGACTCTACTGCCTTGGCGACGGTATTGGCCTGGACGGTATTACCTATGCCGAAAGAGGCCAAGGCACCAAATAGACTAAATACTACGGCCAACCAACGCCAGTTTGGTCCTAATCCATTTTGGATATAATACATCGGACCTCCGACGTGCTGACCTAACTCATCCACTTCCCGATATCGAACGGCCAATACCGCTTCACTATATTTTGTCGCCATCCCAAATAGAGCGGTAATCCACATCCAAAACACGGCACCCGGCCCACCTAAAAAAATTGCGGTGGCGACGCCCGCAATATTCCCACTCCCCACAGTTGCAGACAGCGCGGTCATGAGCGATTGAAACGGGGTGATATCTCCCTTATCCATGGCGATGGCACTTCGCCCCCGCCAAAAGAGCCTAAGACTATAGGGCACCCTTCGCCACGTGATTCCCTGTAATCCAATCGTGAGATAGATCCCAACCCCCACCAAGAGAGTCAACATGATGGGGCCCCAGACCACCGCACTGGCCGCGTCAATCCACACCTTCATTTCATTCAAGCCTTCCTCAGCGCCCAGGAAATATTTTTCGTTCAATTACATAATTGACTAAAACTTTACGCTTTCTTGACGAAATTGACGATAACTTTTCATCTATCCTCAAAGGAAACCGAGGAACCAACGGTGTTTCAATCGGGATATCATTATCGGAAAACATGGCGAACATTGAGGGAAGAAGGAGCGGCAGAACACTGTCGGCAGACGTGAACGTATCTCGTGGAGAATTTTTCTAACGCGACAAAGCCATCACGGCAATGTCCGCATTCAGATTGGGATCGTCGGAGATCTCTTTTCCAGTCTGTGAGTCGATGAAGATGGACTGCTGAATACAAATGCCACGTTGCTGACACAATTCTTGAAAGTCCAGGATGGAGGGGAATCGACGATTTGGCGTATCGTGCCATTCATAGGCGTAGAGACCTTCTTCCTTCGGTAACCGTCCTTCCTTCATAAACATCTCACGCAAAGGACGGTGGGCAAAATTCGGAAAGCTCACGATCCCAAGACGTCCAATTCGAACAAGTTCGTCAAGCACGCGGGCCACCCCCACCATCGACTGGAGGGTTTGAGAGAGCAAGGCCACCTCAAAGCTTAAATTTGGAAGAGCCGGAATACCCTGGTCAATGTCGGCATGAATCACATCAAGCCCTCGCTGGACACATTCCGCAACCTGTACTTGATCCCGCTCCACACCCAGCAAGGTGGTATGCCCACGATCCCGAAGCACCGACAACAATTCCCCGTTACCACAACCAAGGTCGACCACACTAGCCCGATCCGGCATGAGCCGTAGAATCATTTCATAGTCAACACGTTGAGCGTAGAAAATACTTGTGGGTTCATTCACTGGTGATACGTCTTGACGAATCTTCGTACTTTGCTCCGAATGGTCTTCGCCAGCTTGACCGCTCAGAAAGGCCGCGATCATACGTCCTCCTAATTGCATACTGTCTTCCAGCAAAAATGAATCATGCCCCGCAGCGCTTTCCACTTCGCAATAGCTGACGGGTTTTGACTGAGAGAGGAGGGCATCGACGAGCCGTCTTGATGCAGAGGGCGGGTACAACCAATCGCTGGAAAAACTTAAAAACAGCCACTTGCAAGTTGCCGGAGTCAAAGCGGTTCGTAAGGTTTCCTCATTGTCACCAAGGTCAAAGAGATCCATGGCGGTCGACAGAGTGATATAGCTATTCGCATCAAACCGCTCAACAAATCGGTCACCTTGATGAGCTAGGTATGACCCCACGGAGAAGACGCTTTCGAACCCCGTTTCAATGGCACGCGGCTGAAGTCTGGTGGGGTCGAATTTGGCGCGCATCGATTCGTCCGAAAGATAGGTGATATGGGCAAGCATGCGTGCCAGAGCTAGACCGGCTTCTGGGGCGGGGCCTTCATAATATTGCCCGTCTGCAAATCTTGGATCATGCCGAATAGCATTTCGACCGACAACATCAAAAGCGATCCCTTGACTGCTCAAACGAGGAGCGGCGGCCAGAACGAGACTGGACTGAACATGAGCAGGATGGTCGATCGCCCAAGTGAGCGCTTGCAGCCCTCCCAGTGATCCCCCGATTACGGCTAGGAGTCGCTCAATGCCAAGATAGTCAATCAACCGTCGTTGGACGTCGACCATGTCACGGACGGTGATAACAGGAAAATTCGCACCATAAGGCCGACGAGTATCTGGGTCAGAAAAGTTCGGCCCGGTTGTTCCGCGACATCCACCCAAGACGTTGGAACAGATGACAAAGTACCGGTTGGTATCGATAGGTTTTCCCGGGCCAACGAGAATGTCCCACCAACCCGGCGCATCAGATTCGTCATGCCTAGCCACATGGGAATCCCCACTCAATGCATGACAAATCAGAATCGCGTTTGAATGTTCCTTATTTAACTCTCCCCACGTCTCGTAACAAATACTCACCTGAGATACGCGTCCGCCATTTTCCAATTCTAGCGGATCGGGAGATTGCCAAACCTGAGCATGGGGTAACGATTCAGCCCGTTGTTCTCCCGTCATATTTGCCAACTCACCCTACGACCTTTCATAGACATTACCTCGCTTCGGCGGCTTCTATTCTATTGACTGGCCTGAAGTGCTTGATCGACATCAGCGATGATGTCATCCCCATCTTCAATTCCGGCGGAAATCCGAATATATTCGGGGCTCACCCCGGCCGAAGCCTGTTCCTCTGCTGTCAATTGTGAGTGCGTGGTTGAGGCAGGATGGATCACAAGAGTTTTGGCATCCCCAATATTTGCCAGATGGCTGGCGAGTTTCACATTTTCAATAAAGCGCTTCCCGGCTTCCTCTCCACCCTTGATCCCGAACCCGAGTATGGCCCCGGCCCCGTCAGGAAGATATCGACGGGCAGATTCATGGTGGCTATGACTGGCCAAGCCTGGATAATTCACCCATTCTACCAATGAGTGCCCCTCAAGAAACTTGGCGACTTTAAGTGCGTTTTCACAATGTCGAGGCATCCGCAAATGCAGCGTTTCCAAACCTTGAAGCGTGAGAAACGAAGCAAAAGGACTCATGGCCGCACCGGTATCCCGTAACCAATGTGTCCGCATATGCATGATGTAGGAGACGTTGCCAATAGGCCTGAGCGCTTCTTCAAACACCACGCCGTGATACGACGGAGAGGGACTACAGACTTCAGGCCAACGACCTGGATCATCCGCCCAAGGAAATTTCGCACTATCGACCACCACGCCTCCGACATGTACCCCATGTCCGCCAATAAATTTTGTAGTCGAATAAATGACGATATCGACTCCATATTCTATCGGCCTGAATAAGATAGGGGTCATCACGGTATTGTCACAGAGAGCGGGAAGTTTATGCTGATGCGCGATGTCGGTAATCTTTTTAAAGTCGGGAACGTCATTTTTCGGATTTCCGATGCTCTCGAAATACACGCACCGCGTGTTCTCATCGATCAAATCATGAATCTGTTCGGGTTTGTTCGGATCGAAAAAACGCACTTCAATCCCAAGATTTTTAAATGTCTGGGTAAAGAGCGTCCAGGTTCCACCGTACAAACTTGTGGCGGACACAAAATTCTGGCCCGAATGACAAATAGTCAGGATCGAAGCCGTAATCGCAGATTGCCCGGAGGCAAAGGCCAGCCCTGCCGCTCCCCCATCCATCGACGCGAGACGCTTTTCCAGCACATCATTGGTGGGATTCATGATCCGGCTATAGATATTCCCAAACTCCGCCAGCCCAAAGAGGTTGGCGGCATGTTGAGGACTATCGAAGACATAGGATGTCGTGGCATAGATAGGTACGGCGCGTGCTTTTGTCGTGGGGTCAGGCTCTTGCCCCGCATGTAATGCCAACGTACCGAGTCCTTGAGGTTTGCTTGGGTTACTCATGGTGATGTTTCCTCCTTCATCAAGAAAATACCTTCGCTCAAAATAATTTCATGTAAAAACCTATCTCAACTCCTACGAGAAAACCATTTTAAAGTCCTGTGAATCGACGGTCTCTTACTTTCAGATCTCGTGGGGGCTTTTACCGCAATCAACTTATGGATAGCAACCCTTTATCGCAGAGAGGTTCACTGGCTGGGTGGAAACCTATACAAAAATTGGGCATGTTAACGTAGCTTTACTTATCTATGAATAGACAAACATGAAAATCAAAAGGATTTAAAAAAACAAGATAGACGGAAAGGCCAGAAGTGTTGAAGAATGAAGTGGATGGCGGTCCGAGCGGGGAAGTCAAGAAGAAATTAGGATGTCTAACTCTCGCGCCAAGATAAATTATATGGTGCTCGACCTCGTTAAAAAAGCTGCAAGAAATATTTCGGGGTTTATCCCGCCGTTAAGAATAATTCTACCAACGGCGGGTCGAGCGGGGGAAAAAGGAAATATTCCTGTGTTTTACTTGGGCACCAAGAACAATCACATGGTGCCCAACCTAGCTAGCCAAAGTTAAAGATATATTATGGGTTTTATCCGGTGGTTTTAAATAATTATAGAAACCACCGGTCGGGCTAGCAGAATTTGAAGAAATATATAGGCACTTACTCAGCTTCCCATTATTTTTTTAGGGAAGCTGACCTCGCTAGCGCGGGGTGGTGCGCCCGGAGGGAGTCGAACCCCCAACCCTTGGATCCGAAGTCCAATACTCTATCCAATTGAGCTACGGGCGCATGCGGAACACTTAACAGGTTCTGTTTGGCGAGTCAATGTGTGATCTGAAAATGGGGAAGGGCCGCTTGTCAGCGGTACCGTCAGTCGGAATGACTTAGTGCATTCCAACGGTCTTCATCATTTCTTTCGCCACGATCTTATTCCCAACGGGAGTGACATGTATATAGTCAATCCATATTTGCGTATCCTGGTCATTGAAGACGTCTGTTAGGTCATAGAGATAATCATAGTCTGGTGCCGCTTGCTGTATCTTCCCATAGATCGAATGAAACAATTCCGTCAACGCCTTGTCCTTGTTCAGCGCTCCTCGTGACTTTTGTTTTTCGAGTTCGGTGAGCGGCTTCGTCCCATAAAAGATGAGCGGCTGCAAAAAAAATCGAAATTCGAACCCATATTCCTGAGCCAACCCCTGTACCAGTCGATAGTTTTCAAGATAGCAGGCCACCACTTGATCACTTAAGACGCCCGAATCAACCCCCATACTTTGAAAGGTCATGAGTTGGGGCCTTTGCGCGTTGGTTTGCGGCATGACCCGATTGACGAGCTGAGAGAGATACCACGACTTGACCCAGGCCATGAGTGGAGCCTCCTTCAAATTTTTGCCCCCTTCAAACCGATTGGCAATGGAATGGAGGTTTTGATGGACAGCCGGACGGCCTGATTGATACGCCGCAAAGACATCGTTTCCTCCATCATAAAAAATCACCAGGTCGGGTTTCACGCCACTCTGCAATTGAAGTATGAGGCGAACCACCCCTTGCGTCGAAACGAAGGCCTCTTCTCCAAGGTTAACGACACATACCTGAGTCTCTTTGAGATCCCGAAAGGCTTCGGCAAGGTAGGCGGGGATTGTCCCCCAGTCTGGAGATCCCGTTCCCCACATCGACGACCCGCCAAAGGTGAGAATGGTATACGAGTCTTCCTGGCAATTCGTTCCAGGAGTTTGGCGTACCCCATGGGACCCGAGATTGATCTGGGCCCCTTGAAAACTTTTTTTGCTCCACCCCAGGTAAGGTTGGTAGGCTTTGGTATAGGACAGTTGATACTCTTTCCAATACTCCTTGCTCCAATCTTGGGACAGGTAATATGGCTGGAATTCTTTTTTCCGAGGATTGACTTCTAGGGGAACCTGTTCCTCAATGGACCGCTCGACCTTTAGAAACACAATCGCAAAAAACTCGAGGAGCACCAGCACGACCAAGGTATTGAGGAGAACAATTCCCATTCCACGATAGAGTGCAAGAATGGCTTGCCCCGATTGAGCCACGCTTTCCAATTTGGCATACAGGGGATACCCACCAAGAAATACGAGCACCAGTCCGACGATACACAACAGGATCTGGCCGGCACCAAAACTACCTGCGGCACTCAGCCCTATCCAATCAGCTACGATTGCAAGCAGAACAAGAGCGAAACCTCCTGCGCTTACAACCCAACACACACGATGAAAAGCTCTCATGATTTTCAAATTATCGGTTGAATTGCCCTTATTAATGTTCCGAAAATGTCTTTTTGTTTTTTAAGTAGAGTTTACCTCTTAATGATTTGTGCTTATTTTCATTTTACCCCATAGGCCCATCCAAAAAACAATCTCGTGATCCCAAGGATTATCCCCCTGCACAGGGAAAGGCTGCTTACTTATTTAAATCTGTCCCCCACTGCTTCTATCCCGTTACTTGATTGGGCACGGTTCTCACCGCTCAAGACAGCTCAATCGGACTTGGGACTTCCTGGTTTCACGATAAAAAAAAAGGGGGTGGTTGGCAAGCAACCATCCCCTTTTCTACATTGTTTTTTCACGAGGAACTTCGTCAGAGCGGCAGATCCAGATGGACCTATTTACCAGCGATCTCCGCCGCCACCTCCACCGCCTTGTCCGCCTCCACCGCCAAAGGATCTTTTTTCCTGCGGACGGGCTTCATTCACAACCAAAGTGCGGCCACCTAAGGCTGTCCCATTTAAGGCCTCAATGGCTTTCTGTGCTTCCTCCTCGGTACTCATTTCCACAAAGCCAAAGCCTCGCGACTGGCCGGTATAGCGGTCGGAGATCACTTTGGCCGATTGTACCGATCCATGTTCAGCGAATAACTCGCTTAACTGCTGCTCCGTGGTGGAATAGGGTAAACTACCTACATATAATTTATTTCCCACGGCTCACCTCCTCGACTGCTATGACATTGTCTTGAACAAAAGGATGGGGGAAGGGGGCTGAAGCGAAAAAGTGCTCCAACAAAGGCAGCCACCGATCATGCACACGTTCCAACTCTCGTCCTCTCACAAGGCAATATCGTTTCAGGGCCCTCCTCCACTTGGCTCTCCATCACTCGGCCCCGTAGCGATGAATTGCACTCTCACCATAGCACGGGCTCCACATCATATCAATATCTGAAGCTATTTCAGAATGGCCTCTATTGACTGCGCTAGGGCATCTGGAGATTTGTGATCGGTCACCAAACAATGGTCGGCTGCAGACTGGTACTGTGGCTGTCGCTCCTTTAACACGGAAGCAATTTCCTCTACAAATGACTGGGTGCCTGTAAGGGACGGCCGCTGGGTATCATCACCTATGCGTTCTGCAATGGTCGCAACCTCCGCGGTCAGCCAAAAGAGCGTCCCATTTTTCTTTAACCACTCCACATTGGCAGGGCGTAGAATCGCTCCTCCCCCTGTATCAATCACGAGATTATCTTGTTGCGCCACTTCCCGGCAGACTTCAGATTCTTGATCGCGAAAATATTCCCATCCATGTGTTTTCACAATTTCGGGGATGCTATTTCCTACCTGTTGGACAATCAAGTCATCGGTCGAAACCGCCTGACGACCTAAACGTTCAGCCAGAATCTGAGCCACCGTGCTCTTGCCTGTCCCACGATATCCGATTAAGACGATATTCATGAAAACTTTTTCTCCAGTACCGCTCGCATAATTTCCTTCGGAGCTGCACGCTCCGTCCACAACTCAAATTGTCCAACCGCCTGGGCGAGAAACATCTCCACCCCCCGGATTACCTGACAACCTGCTTGCTGTGCCTCTTGTAGTAGTCTCGTTTCCATGGGGTTATACACAATATCCATTACGGTCAGATCGGGATGCAGAAATTTGGCGGGAACGACGGTTGCCTCAACTTTTGGGGACATCCCGATTGGAGTACAGTGGACGAGAATCTGTGCCTGGCCCAGATGTCTTGCCAGATGGTTGTCATCAAGAGGGCCTTGTTCTACCGATCGTCCTGTTTTCTTTTGTATATCTTGGACCAATTCCTCGCGTTCTTTCTCATCAATGCCTAAGATGGTGAGCCCTCCCAGATCAGATATACCGGCTAACCCAAAGGCTATGGCACGGGCGGCTCCACCTGACCCTAAGACAACTACCTGCTTTCCGTCCAAGGACCCACTTCCCTCCTGCAAGGCCTGAAGAGCCCCTGATGCATCCGTGTTGTAACCGATAAGTTTCTTGTCTTTCACGACTACGGTATTGACCGACCCGATATGCTTGGCAGTGGTTTCAATGTCATCGAGATGGGCCATGACGGATACTTTGTGAGGTATGGTCACGCTTAACCCTCGAATATTTCCCAACCCACGTACCCCCTGCATGGCACCAGCCACATCGTCTACGGGAAATGCCACATACACCACATTTAATCCCAAGGCCTGAAAGGCAGCATTGTGAATTTCTGGAGAAAGGGAATGTTCGACCGGATTCCCGATGACTCCGCAGAGTTGGGTCTTGGCGTTTAGTTCCATGTATTCGATCCCCTTCTCATCCGATCTAACTTTTAATTGGTGCCTCTTAAGAAGAAGGCTGATTTCTCATCAACTTTCCATTCATGCTTTCGCGCTAACCAGATTTGGCACTTTGGGGCTAACAGCCTTTACTGTGCGGTCATACCGCCATCGATGGGATAGATCGCACCTGTTATCCAAGCGGAGTCCTCCGAGGCAAGGAAGAGGACCAACTTAGCCACCTCTTCAGGGGTTCCCGGTCTCCCCATAGGGTAGACCGACATGACCTGGCTTAATCGCTCCGGATCTTGGATCAAATCAGTCGCCATCGGCGTATCGACTAATCCGGGACTGACAGCATTACAGCGGATACCATCTTTGGCATAATCGATGGCTAAGCATCTGGTGAGGGCATTGAGCCCTCCTTTGCTGGTCGCATAGGCTGGTAACATGGGAATGCCGACATGGGCCGCAATGGAGGAAATATTGACGATTGCCCCTCCCCCGGCGTTTAACATTTCCGGTACTGCGGCACGTGTCAATCGGAACACTCCCGTTAAATTGATGGACAACACCTCATTCCAGGTTTCATCATCCAACTCATGTATTCGTTTTCCGAAGGCTCCAACCCCTGCATTATTGATCAGGATATGCAGCCCTCCAAACTTCTGGACGACTTGGGTCACAGCAGCTCGAGCATGGGTTTCATCGTCTACCGATCCTTGAATGGCAAGGGCTTGTCCTCCTTCGCGAGTAATATCGGCCGCAACCGCTTCGATCACCTCTTTTCTCCGTCCGGTGATCCCGACAGCCGCCCCCGCTTTGGCAAATAACCGGGCAATACCTTCTCCAATGCCCACCCCGCCACCAGAGATCAGTGCCACCTTTCCCTCTAATTGCTTCATGTCACTCAACCCCTTCCTCATGTGATGTTTGATGTATGGAGAGTTCGTCTTCTTCCCCAGACAATGTTTCATCACGTTCCAATTGGTCTTCTGATTTCAACAATGACTTGGAAGTGCCTGAACGAAAACCCGCTTCAACCTTTCTGGCCACCGTAATAAACCCTGAGTGGGCCACCATACGGTGGTCCGGCCTAACACTTCTTCCTTGAATATTCCAGGTGCGTAAGAGCGTTTCAAAGGTTTGTATTTGAGCAAACGTGCACGTACTTTCGAGTGCTTCAACCGTTTGCATAACCTGAGGTATTGTTGGGACGAAACTGAGATAGACACCTCCACTTCGCAGAACTTGCAGGGCATGGGGAACGACTCGCCAAGGTTCCGCCAAGTCCAATACCATCCTATCGAATTGTGTGGCACCCGGATCGAGAGCAATGTTTTCGTAAACATTTCCCAGCTTCATAGTCAATTGGGGCACTGCTCCCATGTAGCGTTCAATATTTTTTCGGGCCTTGTTCGAAAACTCTTCTCGGGCATCGTAGGTCACCACCGCCCCGTCCGGTCCGACCGCACGCAGTAAGGCCATGGTTAATGAACCAGATCCTGTCCCGGCTTCCAAGACACGGGCTCCGGGGTAAATATCAGCCCAGATGGTAATCATTGCCAAATCCTTGGGATAGATTACCTGGGCGCCACGAGGCATCTTGACGACATATTCACTGAGCAATGGGACAAGGGCCAGCATCCGCTTTCCCCTTGATAAGGTTAGAAGGGTTCCGTCTTCTTGGCCGATAAGGGCATCATGTGCAATCGTCTCCCCACTGTGGTGAAAGGTGTCCCCGGCTTTGAGGGTAAGGGCATAGGATCGCCCTTTTAGATCAACAACATGAATTCGTTCCCCATCTTGAAATCTTCGCATCGGTGGCACATTCTAGGAGAGTACTTGGCTCCTTTGCAACTTGGCCCTGGCTTATTATTTCGTGACCATTGTATTTCGGTATTTCAAGAATCATGAGTGCTTTATACTTAGACCTTTTACATTCTGACTTTCACCCTGGTCTGGACTTATCTTACTTAGGGCTCCACTTCACTTAATGATAGTCACCTGTGAAAGGTCCTTCTACTTCCCATTCTTTCTTCTATCCTTCCACCGCTCCAATGTCTTCCACATGATTTCTCTCACTCTCGTTGTTACTCGGTGGCAATACCATACCGTCATCTTCACCCCATCCAATATGAACCCCTCCACCCTACAAGGCGACTTACTCCATTTCTCCGCCTAGGTCGAAGAGTTGGCCGCCTTCCTAATTTTTTGGGCAATGGTTCTCAAAATAGATGGCAGAATAGGTCGATCTTAAGGGGCCAATGCCCCAATACATTCCCAAAATAGTGAAATAACCTCTTCTCCCCCTTGGGACTTCCCCTCCCTTTTCAGACCATTTTTGTGATCTTTATCACTTTTTTAATTGTGGGGGTTGATTTCACCGAACCAAGCCTTACTTATACTCCTCCCTGACCAATGCAAAGTGGCTTGGCAAAATTGCTTGGAAGGGTAGATGGGCTCATTTTTTATATTTTCTCTTATTTTATGATGCGTTACGTAATGTAAAGTAAAAATATCGGCATTATTTTTTGATAAAAAAATATTAAATTAATGAATCTTTCTACGGAAACCCAGTCTCCTATACCAAGGGGGGGTAGTTTCCCAAAACCTCAAACGTTACAGTATGTGATCCTGATTCTTCAATAAAATTGGAGTGTTATGAAAAAAGATGACTTGCTAGATGAGAACCAGGAGCAAACACAAGCCCTGGCCCGCGACCCACAGTCTGATGATTCAGAAGCTAGTGATCTGTTAGAAATCATTGAGCGTGAATCCCGTACATCTTCGAGTCGGCTGAAGCAAAAAAAGCCTGCTTCCTCGACCTCTCAAAGTGCTGGCCAACTTCCTCTAGAACTGCTTTATTTTCGGTCATTTGGCGAACGTGCGCTCCTGACTAAGGATCAAGAAATCACTCTGGCCAAAGATATTGATCAAGGCACAAACGAAATTCGGAAAGTACTCAAGACCGCGATGGGTATTGCCTCTCGGATGAAAAAAACCGACGCCATTGAGAAGATTCTCGAATCGCTGACCACGACCCATGAATTAAGCGGATACTCGGCCACGGCCCTAGACCATGCGGAAGAAACGTTTCGTTCACTCATTGGAGAAGCCAAGGGGCCTAGCCGAGTTGCAATCTCACGGGTACGACAACTGAATCAATGTCTCCGGCAAATTCAACAATCCCGTCTCCTACTTGAAACGGCAAAGGAAGAGCTGGTGCGAAGAAATCTTCGCCTCGTGGTGGATATTGCCAAGCGGTATCATGGACGGGGACTTGGGTTACTCGATTTAGTCCAAGAGGGAAACATTGGACTCATGAAGGCTGCCGAACGCTACCAATTCCGTAAGGGATTTAAATTTAGCACCTATGCCACCTGGTGGGTCAGGCAAGGGATCACTCGTGCCCTTGCTGATCAATCCCGGACGATTCGCATCCCGGTACATATGACGGAGGCGTCCCACCGAATCACTCGAACCTCCCGGCGTTTGGTCCAACAACTTGGCCACGTTCCCCGTGCCGAAGAGGTGGCGAAAGCGCTTCAGGTTCGGCCGGAAAAAATTCAGGAAACGGTTCAGGCCTTTCTCGAACCTCTCTCACTTGAGAAGCCCATTGGCGAGGGAGACACGGTTATGGGAGAATTAATTCCCGATCGCGGAGCCACCCCTCCCGATGCCAATGTCCATCGAACGGAACGAGACAAGGAAGTTGATCGGATCTTGGAGCATCTTACTCCTCGGGAGCAATTGGTCATCCGTCTTCGTTTTGGGATTGGATATGATGAGCCCTGCACCCTTGAACAAGTCGGACAGAGCTTGTCAGTCACTCGAGAGCGTATTCGACAAATTGAAGCCAAGGCCTTGAAAAAACTTCGAACGCCCGGTGTGCAAGAAATTTTCGCCGGATTCATGTAATGGACGAGGTCATAGCCGCTTACGTCACGGGCGAGGATCTACCTCGCCCGTTTTTTTATGGCTCCCCCTATGGATGACATCTTGCGCAACTGCTCAGGTATTCGTGATCCATCTCTCAGAAATGTTTCAAAAGGGTGTAGCCTTCCCTTTTCTCAATCGTTGTTACAGACCATTTTCGGGCGCCTTCTCCTGGGACTTTTTATTTTTCCCTTCCTGATGCAGGGGACTCTCCACGCCCACCCACATGAAGAACTAGACTTAACTGTTCCTCAAGTCGTACAAGGCGTACGCCCTTCTGTCGTTACCATTTTTACTCGAGGTGTTCCCGATCACCCTTTTCAACATACTCCTTCGAGTAGTTCTGGTTCCGGGTTTGTCCTCGACCTCCAGGGGCATATTGTCACAAACAATCATCTCATGAACGGATCGACCGGAGTCGTTGTTGGCCTCCCATCTGGCCGCCTCACCCCCGGTCGAGTGATCGCTCAGGATTTCTTGCTCGATTTGGCTATCATTAAAATTACGGCGAATGATTTGAACCCAGCCCTCATTGGCAAATCCTCTGCCTTGGAAATAGGTGAAACCGTTGTGGCTATCGGCAATCCCTTTTCTCTCAAAGGGGGATCAACCGTCACTGTGGGTGTGGTGAGTGCCTTGGATCGAGCAATTCTCGCCCCCAATGGGGAAACGTTATACGACCTCATTCAAACCGATGCCGCCATCAATCCCGGGAATAGCGGCGGTCCACTCGTCAATCGTTCAGGAGAAATCATTGGAATGAATGTGGCCATCGCACCTTCAGCTCAAGCGATCAGTTATGCTCTTTCAATGGATGCCATCTATCCTCACCTCCAATCCATGTTAAAATCGGGCAAAGTCGCCAGACCCGATCTCGGTATGATTCTTCTCACCACCACCCCAAGTATTATTGACAGTTTTCGTCTGAGTACCGATCGGGGGGTCGTCGTCGCTCAAGTTGAACCAAACAAGATAGGAGCGCAGGCGGGTTTTCAAGTCGGAGATGTGCTTTCCGCCATGGACCGCCGACCAATTTATAATATGGGTGACTTCTGGCACTTTCTTTTACGAACCGATGTGACGACTCCAGCCAGTATTTCTGTCTTTCGGAAACATAACTCATTCACAATGACCCTTCCCCGATCCCAAAGCACTCCTTAAACGATTTGATTGAGAGGCCAAAAGGTCGCTTCTGACTTCCTTCTTGGACTATCGTGTTCAATAAGTATTCCCTGCAAGTCATGCCTGTTGCTGGCTTGCAGCTGCTATGATACATTCGAAATCGAAGAATGCAAAAAGTTTGGACCTCCCTATAGGCGGCCTTTTCACTTTAAAAAAGTAAGAATATGCCATCACCTACTATTTCCCATCCATCGCATTCACGCGAAGGGGAGTTGATCAGTCTTCCTATCCTTACTTATCCACACTTTTGTTCGTTACAGGAACAGCTTGTTCGAAAGCGCCAAGCCAAGGAGCATTCTGATATGCTCCTGCTTCTTGAACACACTCCGGTTTATACCGTCGGTCGATCCGGTTTTCGACAGACGCTTCTCCCTAATTCGGAGGAATTACTCCCCACGGATATTCCTTTTTATCATGTTAAGCGAGGGGGATCGATTACCTACCATGGCCCCGGACAACTCATGGGGTACCCTATCCTGTTCCTCCGACACTTTTGTCCCGGCCCACGGCACTATGTGCATTTGTTAGAAGAAGTCTTAATCCGAACCCTGGCACAATGGGGAATTTCAGGCCGACGTCAGGATCAGCTACCAGGTGTTTGGGTTGGACACGATTCGCCTGCAAAGATCGCCTGTATCGGGGTTCATATCTCTCGTGGAGTGACCATGCACGGATTTGCACTGAACGCCAATGTCGACCTCTTTCCCTTTACGCGCATTACCCCCTGCGGCAATCAGGATTGTCAGATGACTTCCATGAAAAACCTGTTACAACGACCTATTCCTCTCGCTGAATTACGTCAAGACCTTGCGCGCATCTTTGGAGAAGTCTTTGACCTGTCATGGACTTCCCCTAATAACCAATCAAGCCATGACATTTTTTTGGACCAGCGTCCCCCTTTTCCCTCGGACATCAAACTCCAACCGACCTTACCAAAGCCTGTAACAGCCACAGGCTCCCTACTCTGATGTCACTTCTTTGGTTGTCTTGTGGGGTTCCACCAGGAGAACGGTTTTGCACCACCTTCTCATTGGAATAGCCATCATTTGGCTAGTGGATGGATTATCCCTCTTGCTTGCTCCCAGATATGTGATTACCCAGATACGTGAACTTCTCACCGTCTCTCCCTCAATAATTCAATGGGAAGGGCTTTCGATTGTACTAGGGATGATTCTACTATGGAGCTCAGGGAACCTTCGCTATACATATCTCTGGATCCTGTTGGGCTGTACCATGGTCGGAAAAGGCTTCTTATTGACCTTAAGTTCAGAAAAACTCCGTGAACACGTGGTAGAATGGTGCCTTGCACGTGAGGACATTGATTATCGGTTTTGGGGTCTTGGACTCTGCGCGCTAGCGTTGATATTACTCGATGCCTTGCGATGGACATCGTGAAAGAAGAAAGATGCTCACCGGTATTATTTTTTTTCTAATTGGCCTCCTTTGGATCGGGTTCGGATTGGCGATGCTAGTCTTCCCCAATGGTTATCAAGGCTGGGGACGAACCCTCCTCTCTCAGGACCGCCATCGATTTATTATTTCGCAAACGATAATCTTTTGTGGTCTCTTGTTAGTGCTAGGGACTTCCCAGCATCAAGGTTTTTGGTTATGGGCGCCCCTAGGATGTCTCATTATGTTGAAGGGGCTCATATTCCTAGGAGCAACTGATCAATTTAAACAACAACTACTCGCTCTCTGGGAGAAGGTACCGCTGATCCTGTTCCGAGTGATGGGACTGGTCACAATAGGACTTGCGACCTATCTTACCATTGACACCTTTCGTCAACTGCCATGAGAAACGGAAGAACCGGATGGTACCCTATTCACCCGAATCCTAAGACTCTCACTCATGTCTGACATCACGTCACTTTGGGATACTCATCGCGAGGCCGATTGGCCAGAATTCGACAGTCCCCATGTTGGTGAACTGATGACTGTGGATACGGTACTCAGCGGGGCAGTTGTGTATTTTCTGGATCATCCCGAAGGCCTAGATTCCCAACGTATCCAAATCGTGGAAGGGTGCCTGGAGGAACTTAATGATCTCTTGCCTGATTTGTCGGAAGAACCTCTTGAATATTTTGAACGATTAAAAACCCTGGCTTCCCTTATGCTCTCCGCTCCTTAGCCTCCTCTTCTCTTAATTCCTTGTTTTCCCCCTTAGTCGTCTTGCAACTCATTTATGAGACCGGTTACAATAACAAGGGTTTGTTTTGTTCTATTTCTCATATAGATAGAAACTATTGCTTCCGGTTAAGGAGGGCTTCATGAAATTGCGTGGTTTGTTGATCGTCACCCTCATCCTTGTGGGGATGAGCGTTTCCTCGCTCGCCGCTGCCACCCCCTATGAATTGACCAAAAACGGGGTTATGGATCCCGCGTCTTTCAAAAGTACAGATATCTCATTATTTGGGGTTAAATTGGGAGATGCTGAGAATACGGCCGTGGATATTTTAGTGAATGAGAAAATTGCCGGAGTCAAAGCTGAACAGGAGGGAACCTTTATTCTTCTCCTCGATCAGGGAAAACCGACAGGTCCGATGGCTGGAGTCCGTCTTATTGATGGGAGGGTTGATCTTATCTTTATTAATAAACGTTTTGGCTATAAAACCCGGGGAATATTTCGAAATGTGTTAAATAGTGATAACCCAGATGATATTCGCCAATATCTTGGGAAAGAAGACTTTGGGGACGAAAATGTTATGGGAGCAGTCCTCTATTATGAAACTCGTGGCTATCTCGTGAATTATTTAGGGAAAGATGTCAACGTAGAATTTAGTCTTCCGTGAAGTCACCTTCTCTATTCCAGATTTTTCCCCTTTACCGAGTCACCAGGCCATTCTCATATTCTGATTATTCACACGTTTCGAATGGGGGAAAAAGATATTGAGGTAGCTGAATTAAGGCTGAAGGCAGTGGATTTATTTAGAGGGTAATTGTTTCGTGAATGGTTTCCCCACGATTTCCATTATCAATAACCTTATGAAAAAACCTCAATAAATCAGCTAGGTCTAGCCAAAATCCACAATTGAGACATCGCGCATATAGCCTTCGAGCCATTACGGTGTAATGGTAATCGATCATCATACATCCCTTGCACTTCAGACAAGTCATTTCTATATCTCACAGTACGATCTCTCGAAAAAAATTTACATTTTTATCGAAGTCGATTCATGATCAGAGCAATACAACCAGCCATAAGCCCGCCACCAAATATGGTGACCGCAAACGTAAAATAGGGATTCCCATCACCGACGGGATGTGTACCATAGACAAGATCCCGGACACCACCTTGAACCATAAGCACGGATAAGGTCATGAGACATCCCACCCCAAACCACCAGAGAAATATTCGCAACGTCACCCTCGACTGAAATGTGCCTAAAGGCCTGACCGAGCTGTCTCTACGTTTTCAATCTAGCCTAGCCCCTAAAAGGTGTCAAGATTGGTTAGATATTCTCAAGGAAATTGTTACCTAACAAAAAACTTTTCACCTCCTTTTACGACGTTAGAACGAAGGATCGGCCTTTTCGGTATTCCCTCCCCGTAATCCTCGATGTAAAAATACCGAGACACTCCCTTCACCATTGTTCGCCACAGCCAGGCCTGGCACCTCGGTCTCTTTACTATTCAGATACAATGTCGTGATGGCAAACGGCCCCCTCTTGGATAAATAATTTTTCGGTGGATATCGAAAGGTTCCATCACCCTTTCCAAAGAGGATTGAGACATCATTCGATTGAATATTGGTAATGGCAACATCTGTTAATTGGTCCCCATTAAAATCTCGAGCTAATCCAGCAACTGGCCCCGCATTAGCTCCTGCATCTTGAGCATCTTGAAAAGTCCCATCACCATTTCCGAGAAATACCGTAAACGTATCCCGCTCTCCATTGACCACTAATAGATCCGTCTGGTTATCATTATTAAAATCGGCAAAGGTGACGAGGAGGGGCCGCTTCCCTGTTCGATAATCGGTTGGTTTCTGAAAGGTTCCATCCCCTTTCCCCAACCAAATTGAGACCGCACTGCTCATGGGCCCCCCGTTCGTGACAGCAAGATCTAATTTGTCGTCTCGATTAAAATCAATCGCAGCGATACTCGTGGGAGTGTCTCCATACTGATACTGATTCCCTTTTTTAAAGGACCCACCTCCGTTGCCCAGAAGAATTTGAATTTTATCATTCCGCAAGGCTACCAAGAGATCCATAAAAGAGTCCCCATTGACATCTCCTGCCGTGATCGCAACCGGAGTGCGGCGTACCGAATAGCTAGGCCCCAACCCAAACATGCCACTGGGGTGGCCGTAGAAGACCTGCACCTGATCGCTGCCGGAACAGGTTACGGCAAGGTCCAGCAAGGTATCCCCATTTAATTGAGATGTTACTAAGGCGCGAGGTTCTTTACAGGCTGGTACGGAAACTTGATCTCTGAAGGTCCCATCCCCATTGCCAAACAACAACGACAAGGTGCTACTGCCTATGTTGGTTGTCACAAGGTCTGTTATCCCATCTTGGTTGAAATCTCCTGAATTAATTGATGTAGGATTAATTCCGACCTTATAGGTCGAGAAGAGATACAAGAGGTCTGGCGGCTCATAGGGTGGGGCGCTCTCCTCACAACCGAGAAGTAGCAGGCCTCCTAGTAAGGCGGTCGCCAGCCCCCTGCCCCGCCAACCCCACTTCACCCTTAAATTCAACATCCGTCGCATGGTTCGGATTATCCTGAGTAACAGGCTTTATGAATTTCCATCACTGCGAGCACATCCCAAAGAATCGTTTTAAACGCTTGAGAGTATACCCAGGCCTCAAGCCCTACGCAACGGGACCAGATGCCACTAGGCCTGCCCCCTTATACGACGTAAGACAAACCAGACCTTAGGTCTTTTGGGCACTAGAAGAACAGGGTAGAACTACGGTATTATAGCCGTTCTTTTAGAAGGAGGATCAACATTATGGCAGATACGGAAAAAGTCGTCATGACCATGTACGGAGTAGCGGAAATCGTCAAGTGGTGCATTGATAAGAATCAGGGGCGCGTACCAGGTGTCGATACCGCAGGTTTCAAACACATGCAAGAGCTCCTTGCGGAACGTCCTAAGGCCGGTGATTATTTCTCTTACGATCAATTTTGGAAAAAAGAAGTTACCCTTGAATTGACGAATGAGGAAATTACAACGATCGACCGTTGCTTGTACGACATTCCAAACTTCGACAATGTTCAACTTCCACAAATTCGTCATAAATTTTGGCCCAAACAGGAAGCCTAAGCCCTATTTACACTGTGGAGCGTTCTGCTCAACAACGTAAGGCCCCTCACTTGAAACCTTATTGGGAAGAGGTTTTCTTTCTGATTTGAGAACAGCAGTGAGAGAGGAGAGGCCCCCTTGTGAGTTAAGGAGGGGGGCAGGTGCGTGCTAAAGCGTTCCTTCGCCCTTGAGGTACTTCCTAAATCGATCCATTAACTCGTCACCCAATACGCCTACATCAGGCCTGGTCTTCATATATTCCCGAATTTCTGTAAGACGCTGCTCTGCTTGATCGTTCCCTTGTAAACGTTTCACTTTTTCAAGTGCATCTTCAAAGGCATCGAAGGTGAGTTCTTGATAGCCAAAGCTCCGGATGCGTTTGACAGCTTTCATCATCGCGCCGTTGCGAAAGGTTGTGAGATGTTCTGAGTCAATTTCTTTAAGACCTAATTTTCTCGCACGACGCTCTGCCGCTTTTCGGATACCACTCCTCACAAAATCTGGAGAGGTTTGCAGCCTTTTCCACGCCTCATCAGTCCAGAGAACGTGCTCTTGCGGCGCTTCCCAGAACTCACGGAGTACCTCTTCATCGATCAAGGTGATACCCTGTTCCCGGGCCAAATCCTCAGCATCATGCTTGAGCATGTCGGAGACAAACTCCATGGCTATGGCAGGAGAGTCTTTTATTTTCTCTTGGAGTTTCTTAAGAGCCCCCTCTGTCCATTCAACGGGGGCCCCCACCTTTTCCTTCACATCTCCAAGGGCTTCAACTTTTTCAAACAAGTCAACATTGACTTCCATGTGTCCACGTTCAACCGCCACTTCTTCGGCAATCTGCTTAATCATGCCACGCATAAACTCGGGAATGGTCTCTAAGCGTTCCTTAGCCGCCGCGGTCCAGGGAATTCCTCCCTGTTTCATCGTTTCCGCGGCATCGGCCATTCCTGCCTCACCACCCATCGTTCCCATCATTTGTTTCTTAAACTGATCAAGAATATCTGGGGTAATTTCAGAATAGCCTAATTCCCTTGCTTTTTTCTCCGCTAACCGCTTCACCATACCTCGGAGGAATATCGGAGCGCGCTCCATTCGTTTCAGCGCCTCACCTGTCCAAATTACTTCTGTGTCCACGGACTTCTCCTCCAATTCAATGGTTCAAAATCCAGGTCAGAGGGATCGGACGGCTCTTTGGTCAGCCTATCCTCTCCTTCGCCTATTGATTCAACAATTCTTTTAATTCTTTGCCTGCTTTGAAAAACGGAACCTTTTTGGCAGGGACAGCTACCGTCGCCCCGGTCTTTGGGTTACGTCCTTCTTTCATCCGTCGAGAACGTAAACGGAAGCTCCCAAAGCCTCGAATTTCCGTTTTATCTCCCTTATTGAGAGAATCTCGAATGCTATTAAACATGGTATTCACCACCACCTCCGCTTGGCGCTTTGTGAGGGTGGGAACTTTTTCTGACACTTTCTCAATAATTTGCGCTTTGGTCATCGTCATTCCTCCTACCTTCAACTTGCCCGAGTGAACACATGTAAATTCCTACCTATAAGGTTAGGGCAATATTGAGTTCCGTGTGACGTTAATAGGGCAGCATATATTTCAGGCTCATGCCTTTTTGAAAATCAATATTCAGCCATTGACTCATCACCTTACTCTCTAACAGATCTCGAAATGAAAAACGACGTTTGGGCTCAATAACTTTAGGCTCTCCTTTGATACCAACCATCTCAGCAGCGACTTTGATCGCATCATCAAGATTCCCAAGTTCATCAACCAATTTCAAGTCTTTTGCCTGGCGTCCCGTAAAAATTCGTCCGTCAGAAAGGGCAGCAGCATCTTTAAATGAAAGGGAACGTCCGTCTGCCACGGCTTGAATAAATTGCTGATGCACATCATCCATGACCGATTGGAGAATAGCCCGATCTTCTTTGCTCATCTCCCGAAAAGGCGAAGCCAGGTCCTTATGCACACCACTTTTTACCACGACACTTTTTACACCAACTTTTTGAAACAGTCCCTCCAAGTTGGCCAATTCCATAATTACGCCAATACTGCCAGTCAAGGTTCCCGGATTGGCCATAATGTGATCAGTCGCCGCTGCAATGTAATATCCCCCAGAGGCCGCGACCGTGCCCATCGAAACAACAACTTTTTTATTCTGTTCCTGCTTTACCCGTCTGACGGCATCATAAATCTCTTGGGAGGGGACCACCCCTCCACCGGGACTATCGATTCGGAGAACGATGGCTTTGACTAGCGGACTTTTTCCAAATTCTTTGAGATCCCCGATCGTTTCCTGAGCATCCAAAATTGCTCCCTCGATTCGAACAAGCGCAATCCGATCCTCGCCGGATAAATCCATATCCGATGAAAAAAGGTTCACCAGAAAAACCAGAAATAAGAGGGCCCCGAATATCCATATGATTATCCGGAACGGTCCCCGTCGGCGAGCGGACATGTGCCTCTCCCTTATCTATTCCGAGTCCGAGTCCTCAGGCGATTTACTTGTCTTGGCAGAGCGGCCAAGACTTTGGTCAATACTGCCTTGGCTTGCATGAAATTCATCCAAGTCTTTTCGGTCAGCATCTAATTGGTGCTCTCGAAGACTCAAAGCAATTTTACGTTCTTCTCGATCTACGCGAATTACTTTCGCCGTCACGTCTTCACCAGGTTTAAACTTTTCCTCCAGAGACGCCTGGGAATCGAGCCCGACCTCACTAATATGGATTAACCCTTCCACACCAGAGTCCAACTCTATAAATACTCCAAAATCTGTAATTTTTGAAACTTTTCCGGTTACATCTTCACCAGCCTGATATCGAGCGGGAATCTCTTCTTCCCACGGATCCGCTGTCAGCTGTTTATACCCTAAGGACAATCGCTCCTTCTCTTTATCGATACGCAAGACCACCGCCTCAACCTGCTGCCCCTTTTTAAATAATTCCGAGGGATGCTTAATATGTTTGGTCCAGGACATATCCGAAATATGAATGAGGCCATCGATTCCCTCATCGAGTCCCACAAAGGCTCCAAAATCTGTGAGACTTTTGACCTTTCCATCAATTTGCGTCCCAGGGGGATATTTCGATTCCACCATATCCCAGGGGTTGGGCGCGGTTTGTTTCATCCCGAGTGAAATTTTTCGCCCTGCAGGATCCACGTTAAGGACCACCGCATCGACTTGGTCCCCAACAGAGACCACTCGCGAAGGATGTCGAACTTCATGGGTCCACGACATCTCGGAGACATGGACTAACCCCTCAACACCAGGCTCCAACTCCACAAATGCACCATAATCGGTCAGGCTCACCACACGACCTTTAATCCGATTCGAGACGGGGAACCGTTCTCCCACACTGGTCCATGGATCAGCAGTTTTTTGCTTCAATCCGAGGGATATCCTTCCCGTTTCACGGTCATATTTTAGGACCACCACCTCCACTTTATCGCCAACCACAAATACTTCTGACGGATGTCCAACACGTCCCCAAGACATATCCGTGATATGGAGCAGACCATCAATACCACCTAAATCAATAAAGGCTCCATAGTCGGTAATATTTTTGACCGTGCCTTGGACGAGCTGCCCTTCCGTGAGGGTTGAAAGGGTAGTTTGCCGCTTCTTATCTCGTGACTCCTCGAGTAACACTCTCCTAGACACAACGACATTGCCGCGACGATGATTAATTTTGATAATTTTTAATTGGAAGGTCTTGTTCACGAGAGCGTCGAGATCTCTCACCGGGTGCAGATCGATTTGGGAACCAGGGAGAAAGGCTTTCACCCCAATATCGACCATCATGCCACCTTTAATTCGTGAGAGGACTCGACCTTCCACCACGGCTTCTTCTTTAAAGGAAGTTTCCAGTTCCTCCCAGATTTTCATTTTGTCCGCCTTTTCTTTGGACAAAATGAGATTACCTTCCGAGTCTTCCCGCTCTTCTATATAGACCTGGATACGGTCTCCAATTTTCAAGTTTTTTAAGTCATCACTTGAAAATTGATCGTTGGGAATCATCCCTTCTGACTTGTACCCAATATCGACCACAACTTTTTCTTTGGTTATGGCAACCACGCCACCATCTATGATGGTTCCTTCTTCAAAATTTCGAAAGGTTTCTTCATAGAGTGCTTCTAAGGCACTCCGATCAAGTTGCTCTTCTTCTGGCTGAGTTCCGATACTCATAACGGACGTCCTCTTCTTCCGACTGTGCAGTCAAATGCTGAATGTGAATAGTCAACCAAAACCTACTCAGCGTTATAAGTCTTGGTAGTGGTCAATGGAGTGACCGTTTCGTTTCCTGGTTCAACATGGTTGGTCATCTTGGGTGTTGCTACCTGACCCAATGCTGCAATGTGTTCCATTACTGTTTTGCTCACATGACGATAAAACTGCTTACCCGTCAATTGCGATTGGGCTGATGAGAAATCTATAGGCGCCCCTACGATGACCCGTACTGTTCGCAATTTCGGCCATCGTGCGCCAACGGGTAAAACCTTATGAATCCCTTCTAGATAGACGGGAACCACTGGACAGCCTGTTTCGGCGACCAGCACGCCAAGCCCTTGTTTTCCAGGTTTGAGCTGGCCATCTTCCGAACGTTTTCCTTCAGGGAAAATGACAACGGCTTTTCCTTTCTGGATCAGACCTGTCGCGGTTCCAAAACCTGTGCGGTCCAGTCGATCAATCCGAATAGGAATCCAGGCTAACCACCGTAAGATCCATCGCAACCCAGGTAACGGGAAAAGATCTTGGCGCCCCAAAAAAGCTACGCGCCTTGGAATTCCGCATCCTAATAGTGGAATATCCAAGTAACTGGAATGGTTGGCGGCGATTAACAAGCCTCCAGCTTTGGGAACATGTTCTTTTCCTATCGTTTGAAACGAGAAACAAACTTTGGCAATTCCGTTAAATAGGAACCACAAAAAACCATAAACAACTGTACTCACAGCTTTTGTTCTATCTCCGCGAGCATCCGTTGAACCACCCCTTCAACCTCAAGGGAGGAGGTATCAATCACATGCGCACCAGGAGCGATCGAAAGGGGCGCTTGTGATCTCGACCGGTCGCGTTGGTCTCGGCCTTGGAGGTCCAACTTGGTCTCCTCTAGAAGGGAAGCACGACCGGTTGCCATCATCTCTCGATGCCTTCGCCCCGCGCGAACCTCAATATCTGCCTCTAAAAAAAACTTCACATCAGCTTCGGGAAACACTTTGGTCCCAAGATCTCGACCCTCTGCCACCATCCCGCCCCCTTGCGCGACTTCTCTTTGGATAGGTAGAAGCCAGGCTCGCACTTCGGGATAGGCAGAAATGATTGACGCAGCCGAACCAATTTCTGTGGTACGGATCTCTGCCCCAACCTCCTCTTCATTCACAAAGACATGGGTCTTCCCCTCAGTGCATGTCATCTTTACTTTAACGTTCTCCAAGGCTGCACTCACCAGTCTTTGGTCAACTGGATCGATTCCTAATTGAAGAATCTTCCATGCGAGAGCCCGATACAAAGCCCCAGTATCAAGGTAGAGATACCCCAACCGAGACGACAGCAATTTTGCAACCGTACTTTTTCCAACTCCAGCAGGACCATCAATAGTAATCGATAAACCCTGGGAAGAGCTACCTTGCGGCATAGAATCCTTCTATTTGGCCCCTATTATAACCTTAGTCAAAATTTTGTCAATAATTCCAACAGCTTGCTATGAAATCCAGGGAAAGAGGTGTCGATGCATTGGGTATCTTGAATCTGGGATGAAGCAGTGGCCCTGAGCCCGGCAATGGCCAAAGACATCGCCACTCGATGATCGCCGTAACTCGTGAGTTGTGCTCCCTGTAGGGCACCCCTAGTCAAAGAAGATTCATCCGCTCGACCTTGTATGCTCATCCCATCCTCTGTCTCCGAAACTTTGACGCCCATTTTCCCTAATTCTGTGGCCATAGTATGGATCCGATCACTTTCCTTTACCCGTAATTCCTTGGCCCCGCGAATGACCGTTTCCCCCTTGGCCAAGGCTGCGGCTACACATAAAATTGGAAATTCATCAATCGTTTGTGGGATAAGAGCCGGATCAATATGGACTCCTGTTAACGGTGCGGACCGGATACGTAAATCTGCCACGGGCTCCCCGGACTCTTCACGTGGATTAAATTCTTCGATGTTCCCACCCATACTTCGCAAAATCTCGATGACTCCTGTTCTCGTAGGATTCACCCCTACATTGAGAATCGTCACATCCGAGTCTGGAACTACAGTGGCGCCTATCATGAAAAACGCAGCAGCGGAAAGGTCACCCGGAACGGTCATCCGACAATCTCTCCAGCCAGAAGACGGTCGACCTTTGATTCGACATGTCGTCCCCTGCACCTCCAACGGTATTTGCAAATATCGAAACATCCGCTCCGTATGATCACGTGATTGTTGAGGCTCGGATATTTCAGTAACCCCTTCTGCAAATAATCCCGCGAGGAGGAGGGAGGACTTCACCTGGGCACTCGAGATGGGAGGACGGTAGGAAAACCCCTTTAACCGTGATCCAGCCAGGGCCAACGGAGCCAACTCCCCTCCTTGTCTCCCAGTAATGTCGGCGCCCATGGATCGGAGCGGCTGAATCACTCGTCCCATGGGTCGACGTCGTATCGACTCATCCCCCGTTAACACCGTAAAAAAATCTTGCCCCGCTAATAATCCCGCAAGCAATCGAATGGCCGTCCCTGAATTCCCACAATCTATACAATCAGAGGATTCACGTAACCCCCAAAGGCCCTTCCCTCTGACTCTCAGACAGTCTGGCTCTTCTTCGATGGGAACCCCCAGACTCCTGAACGCCTGCACCATACGAAGACAGTCTTCTCCACGACTGTATCCCCTCACAGAGGATTCTCCCTCTGCTAAGGCACTGAGGATCACGGCTCGATGCGTGATAGACTTATCCCCTGGAACAGATAGGGTTCCTCGTAAAGGACCGCCCGGCGATATGGTTAGGGATGCCATCGTTTTTATCTGTCCAAAAAATTAATCAAGCCGATGCCGCAACTGTTTGGCCAGTTCTATTTCCTTCTTCAAACCCTCTGTTTCTTGACCTTGGATAAGACGTTTAAATTGTGCGAGATGGTGCTCATATACTTCGATCAGTTCCACCAAATTGGTTTTATTCAACATACAGATATCTCGCCACATTTCTGGTGAACTGGCCGCAATACGGGTCGTATCACGCAACCCTCCCCCAGCATAGTCAAAGACATCAGGGGACGAACCAATTTTCGCTCCGATCTCGCCGAGGGCGGTCATGAGCGCATAGGCGACAATATGGGGAAGGTGGCTCACTGCCCCAAGGACTTGATCATGAACATAGGGATCCATGACCAGAACTTCCGCCCCCGTCATTTCCCACACTTCTTTAATTCGCTCAAGAGCGGGAGGATGACTCCTTTTCGTTGGGGTCACAATACACTTTGCCCCTTGGAACAGATCAAGCGACCCAGCAATCGCTCCCGTTTTTTCTTTACCGGCAATAGGATGCGCCCCAATAAAATAAATGCCATCAGGCATGAATTGCTCAAGGCGTTCTACTAAGGCGCCTTTGACACTGCCGACATCACTGACAATGGTGCCAGGACGTAACCGATCCCCCCAAACCTTTAATTGGGAAATATAGGAATCGACCGGGGTGGCAAGAATAACAAGGTCCGCCTGTTCAACTCCCGCAAGTGAATCTGAAACAAACCGATCAATGGCACCAACCCGCACGGCTGTTTCTAAATTTTGGACCGTTCGGCCAATGCCAATGACTTCCTCAGCCATCCCACTTTTTTTCAGGAGCATGCCTAAAGAGCCCCCGATAAGTCCCACTCCTACAATCGCAACCTGTTTAAAATGATTTGCCATACGATAAGCCGGAAGAATGTCTGGAAGAATCTGGTGGAGCTTTAACCTGCCTCATTGTTCCTACAGGCCCTCACTCCTTCGAGAGGAAGACAGTAGAGGTTCAGTGAGAGACACGCACTACACTTCTCGACCAACAGCTTCAGCAATTTTCCCAAGATCAACCATTAATTCTTTAAATTTTGTCGGTTTAATAGATTCTTCCCCATCACAGAGTGCGCATTCGGGATTTGAATGGACTTCAATTAATAGTCCATCCGCTCCGGCCGCGACTGCCGCCTTCGACATTGGTCCTACAAGATTCCATTTTCCCGTCGCATGGCTGGGATCCACGATGACTGGCAAGTGAGAAAGTTCCTTGAGGGTAGGAATCGCCGCTAAATCCAATGTATTCCGATATTGCGTTTCAAAAGTCCGAATTCCCCGCTCACACAACATCACATTTCTATTGCCTCGTGACATGATATATTCCGCTGAAAGTAAGAACTCTTTAATCGTAGCCGACAAACCTCGTTTCATCAGGACCGGTTTATCGTAGGCTCCCACCTCCTTTAATAATTCAAAATTTTGCATGTTCCGAGCCCCAATTTGAATGATGTCAGCCTTGGCTAAGAACAACTCGATGTCTCGCGGATCAAGAATTTCACTGACCACTGGAAGTCCTGTCTGCTTCTTGGCTTCGAGGAGATAATCCAACCCTTCACGTCCGACTCCTTGAAATGAATAGGGGCTTGTACGAGGTTTATAGGCACCGCCCCGAAGAATACTCCCTCCACCGGCTTTGACTTCGTGCGCAATACCGACTGTCAATTCAAGTTTTTCGACGGCGCAAGGACCGGCCATGACCGCAATTTTTTTCCCACCGACTTTGACTCCATTGACATCAATCACTGTATTCTCGTTTCTAAATTCTCGACTGACTAATTTCCATGGAGCTAAAATAGGGGTTACGCTCTCGACCCCTGGAAAGGCAATGAGGGGTTGGTTTTGCAAAATTCGATCATCTCCAATAATTCCGATAATCGTTCGCTCCTCCCCCTTTGACAGGTGCGTCTTCAACCCAAGTTCTCGGAGTCGATCGAGGAGATGGTCAACTTGATTTTCTGTCGCTTCAGGTTTCAGTACAATAATCATACATCCCTCTTGGCCTTCAATATTTGGAAACACAGACTTCTCTCAAGGCATTGAGAAATTGGCTGTTCTCATCCGGCAACCCTATTGTCACACGAATCATTGTCCCTTCAATATGTCGAACAATGATCCCTTTTTTTAATAATTGTTCAAAGACAAACCGCCCATCCTGCTTAAGATCGATATAGAGAAAATTCGCCTGACTCGGGAAGACGTGATACCCTAAGTTCACCAAATCCTTCTCCATCTTTTCCATTTCCACGGCATTCAGCTCACGACTTCGGCGAACATGTTCCTCGTCTTCCAGCGCTGCCAGGGCTGCACGTTGCGCGAGACTATTGGTGTTAAAAGGTGGCCGTACTTGATTGAGATACCCTGCTATTTCTAACGAAGTCAGCCCATAACCAATGCGGAGCCCAGCTAATCCATAGATTTTAGAAAAGGTTCGAAGGGTAATGACGTGCCTCCCAGACTCTAGATATCGAAGACTCTTGGGAAACGCGGGACTCCTTACATATTCATAGTACGCTTCATCAAAAACAACGATCACATGCTCGGGAATAGAGAAGATGAAAGACTCAACTTCCTCCGACGAGACCATGGTTCCAGTCGGATTATTCGGATTGCAGATAAAGAGGAGTCGTGTCCGCGAGGTAACCGCTCGAGCCATGGCCTGAAGGTCATGCGTTCCTTCCCGCAATGGCACTTCAATGACCTTGCCCTGAACACCTTCCACAGCCATTTTATAAATAATGAATGTAGGAGAAGCCATGACCGCTTCATCTTGTGGAGCCAGAAAGGCCCTTGCCAGCAAACTAATGATTTCATCAGATCCATTACCCAAAATGACTTGATCAGGAGCGACTTGGCAACGCCCAGCGAGGGCCGATCGTAGAGCATGACCACTCCCATCAGGATATCGATGAAGTTGGGAGAGATTTCCGTTTAGGACGGAACAGGCCCTTTCCGACGGTCCAAGAGGGTTCTCATTCGAAGCCAGTTTAATAGCTTTGGCGATACCTAATTCGCGTTCAAGCTCCTCAACGGGTTTCCCCGGAACATAAGGGACTAATGCAGCAACGTGGGAAGGAACCTTTAGGGACATGGGGTTTATTGATACGCGGGAAATGATCCGAGTATTTTCATGAAGAGGCATCTCCCTCGTAACTCTTCAAGTGCATTGTGAACACGATCCTCTTCAACATGCCCTTCCACATCAATAAAGAATATATACTCCCACGCTTTACGACGTGATGGACGAGATTCGATTTTCGTCATACTGATGCCATGCGAGGCAAAAGGACGCAACAGGTCGTAGAGGGCTCCCACCTTGTCCTTGACGGAAACCATGACACACGTTTTATCTTTATTGGTTCGATCGGATGGTTTCTGAGATAACACCAGGAACCGTGTAAAGTTGTTCACGTTATCTTCAATGCGAGCTTTGATCACGTTGAGCCCATAGAGTTGCCCCGCCAGTTCTGAGGCTATTGCGGCTCCCGACGGATCATCAACACATAATTCCGCAGCTTTGGCTGTACTCGGTACTTCTGAAAGCGTCACATGCGGTACATTATTTTCTAACCAATTTCGACATTGCGCAATCGCATGTGAATGGGAGTAGACTTTCTTGATATCCTCCAAACGCTCCGCTTTAGAGAGTAAGTGATGCGAGACCTCTTGCAGAACTTCCCCATAAATTTTTAAGTTGGAATCGATAAACACATCGAGAGTATGATTGACGACCCCCTCCGTAGAATTTTCTATTGGAACTACTCCAAAATTTGCACGACCGCGTTCGACTTCATCAAAGACTTCTTTAATACTATTCACTGGAATATAGTGAGCGGATTCCCCAAATTTGTGAATACAGGCCAAATGGGTAAACGTGGCTTTTGGCCCCAAATAGGCTACTTTTTGCGGCCCCTCTAATGACAAGGACGCCGACATGATTTCCCGATACACAGACCGAATCGCTTCAGTTGGAAAGGGACCTGTGTTTAAGCGCTTCAGGCGTTCGACGAGTGAAATCTCCCTGCCAGGGGTATGAAGGTGGTTTCCAGAACCGGCCTTCACCTTGAGATGCCCAATCTCAATAACGTATTGGGAACGCTCGTTCAAGAGACGAAGTATTTCGTCATCCATTCGGTCGATCTGCGACCGATAATATGGAATATCTTTGGGCGAATCACTCATAAATATTCGGCTATCGATTCAATAACATGATAAAACTGAGAGGAATCTGGTACTGGGCTCAAAAGAAAATACTACCTAAACCAAAAGAATATAAGCAAGTATTTTCGAGAAGTTAGGGCAAATGGTTCATTTTCCCTGGGCCTTTATTCCCTGGGCAATCCATATTACAAGTGATCGTTTCCTCCGCAATCCCTCACACAAGAAATTCCTTTGTCTTTCCAAAGTGTTCGAGTGTCTTTCTCGTCACCATCCGTCCCCTTGCCGAACGCTCCAAGTACCCTGCCTGAATCATATAGGGCTCATACAAATCTTCGATGGTCATTTTGTCTTCGTTCACCGATGCCGCTAGGGACTCAACCCCTACCGGTCCCCCTCCAAATTTTTCAATAATCGTTAAGAGAATCTTCCGGTCCATGTCATCAAAACCAGCCTGATCAACCCCTAACCACGTCAAGGCCTGTTGAGCCACTTCCTGCGTGACATGACCTCCCGCCCGTACTTGTGCAAAATCACGGACACGTTTAATAAGTCGATTGGCGATTCGAGGTGTTCCTCGCGCACGCAACGCAATTTCTTCTGCCCCCTCGGGATCAAGCGAGAGCGTCAGCAACTCGGCCGAACGCCGAATAATTTTCTCCAGATCTGATGGCTTATAAAAATCCAACCGGTGCACGAGCCCAAAGCGGTCTCGAAGGGGCGAGGTGAGAGCCCCAGCACGCGTGGTCGCTCCAATTAAGGTGAACTTCGGTAGGTCTAACTTGACGGTTCGAGCTGAGGGACCTTGCCCAATCACCAAATCCAGCTGATAATCCTCCATGGCCGGGTACAGCGCCTCTTCCACTGAAGGTGGAAGGCGATGAATCTCATCAATAAACAGCAGATCCCCCTCCTGGAGATTCGTTAAAATAGCTGCCAAGTCGCCAGCATGGGTCAGCACCAAACCAGACGTGGACCGAAGACCAACTTCCATTTCTCTTGCGATAATATTGGCGATCGTGGTTTTCCCTAATCCTGGAGGACCATAGAAAATGGCATGATCTAAGGAGTCACCTCGTTGCTTCGCAGCCTGAATACAAATGGTGAGAGACTCCTTCATTTTTTCTTGTCCAATATACTCATCGAGAACCTGAGGTCGTAAGGCCGACTCAAACCCTCGTTCATCCTCTGTTGTTTGGCCGGTTACGAGACGACCATCCATTGCTTCTCTACTTTCTGTTGATATGAAGTGACCAAACTGTCTGGAAAGAGATGTTCACCGAGGCTTACTATGAACCTCGGTGAACATTTATCGCAACTGACATTGGCTCAAACGCCCACCATCACTATCTCCACATTGGGAAGGAACGTTCGAGGAGCCAACGTTTGTATACCCATCGGGGCAATCACCACAGACCGCTAATCGGCTCGACCCAAGTGGCACACATTGAACTAAAGTAGGATCACCATCCTTACATATATGGGGAGCTGACGTTGTCCCGGTTGTTGCATACCCCTCCTCACATTCCCCGCAGACCATCCGAGGTGTTTTTGGGGCTTCTTCCTCCTCCGCATACACGAGGGTTGGCCCTATCACCATCAGACAAAATAGCAGAAGACCCCATCCTGCAAACTTCCCATTCCACCTTGAGTGTGACTGATGAGAACAAGAGTATGGCATCATATTTTCCCTCCTGATAGTTCCTTCAACGCTCCACGTATGAGTTCCTGTAATTGCGGGAGTGGGTGTTCCTTATTACACAATCGCTGCAAAACAGCTTTCCCATCCTGCGACCGGTATCCCAAGTTCACCAAGGCTGATAAGGCGTCCTCGACCAGCCCGTCCACTCGGCTCGAAACCACCTGTTCACTCGTCGTTGGGGTCGGATCAAGTCGATTTACTTTATCCCGCAGCTCCAACGCCATCCTTGCAGCCGTTTTTTTGCCAATTCCCGGCACCGCATGGAGAGCTTCAAGATCTTCTTTTTTGATAGCGGCGATGAGATCAGGCACAGGAAGACTGGAGAGAATGCCCAGAGCCAGCTTTGAGCCAATACCGGAAACAGCTGTCAATAATACAAACGCGTCTTTTTCTTCTTGGGTAGAAAAACCAAAGAGTTGAATACTATCCTCTTTGACTTGCGTATAAATATGTAGCTCGACCGTTTGACTGATTTCCGGTAACACATAATAGGAACTTAGAGGAATAAACACCTCATACCCCACATCTCGAACATTCAAGATGATCTGGGTCGGTGTCTTACGAGTCAATCGGCCAGTCAAGGAAGCGATCATGCGTTCCGATTGGGAGGGATATCCTTAGACTACAAGAAACAATTACGTGAGTGCAGCAACTTTCTCCATGATCTCATCGGAAATATCAAAGTTGGCGTGAACCTTATGGACATCATCATGATCATCCAATACTTCCATCAATTTGAGCATTTGCTCCGCAGGCTTTTCTTCCAATTTGACATAATTTTGAGGGACAAACGTCACTTCTGCAAGGGAAAACTCTATTGAAGCATCCTGAACGGCTTTTTTAACAGCTTCAAAATCACCTGGAGCGGAGAGCACTTCAAAAGCTTTTTCTTCTGTCTTGATATCCTCGGCTCCAGCATCCAGAACCAGGGTAAGTAGAGTATCTTCATCAACCTTTTCTTTTTCGATAACGATCAGACCTTTTTTCTGAAATTGCCAGGCCACGGCTCCAGCTTCTGCCATATTTCCATTATTTTTGGTTAAGAGATTTCGAAGTTCCGCCACCGTACGATTTCTATTATCAGAGGTAATCTCTAAAAATAGGGCCGTACCTCCTGGTCCGTATCCTTCTAAATTAAATTCCTCGAAGGTCACTCCCGGCAACTCACCTGTCCCACGTTGGATGGCCTTCTTGATATTCTCTGCCGGCATATTCGCATCTTTGGCTTTACTGATGGCTAATCGCAATCGAGGATTCATCTCGGGGTCCCCGCCATCTCGAGAAGCAATGGTCAGCTCCCGAATGATACGAGTAAATATCTTGCCGCGTTTGGCATCCACAGAGGCTTTATGCCGTTTTGTGGTGGCCCAATGACTATGGCCCCCCATAGAAACCTCCCTCTTCCTCAGAGAAATGTAGGCACTCAGCAATTATCTCCAGACACGACCGTATCGTTCGGAAATGCCGATACAATCATCTGGCAGTTTTCTTACTTAAAATAGCTAAAAACGCTTATGTAACATAGGTTTAACTGTAGTGTCAACGCGTAGTTTGGCAGTAACTAGGGAGGGATTCTCAAATGGCACCTACTGGCTGTTCTTACTCTTGTTTCTCGTCCCAACGGATGTATCATCTGCCCTAGAGCCTTCCTGACCACGATAGGCATCATACATACTCCAAAGAAGAACCCCTAGGAGTAGGAGGAAGGTGAAAAACATTTGTCCGAGATTGTTGGGAGGCGTCCCTGTGTCGTGGATATGCTGAACCATTTCTGGATCAACGTATTGCCACAAGACTCCGAGTAGCGCAAGCGCGGTTAAAAAAAAGGCTGCCCCCTTTCCTACCTCACGGTTGTACCATTGCCCCAACCCGGGAAAGACCGAGGACAATAAAACGGGGATGCTGCTCTGTACCAAACTTGGGAACGGCATACCCGTTCTATTATGAATCAGGCTCTGGTCCAGTCAAGCAATGGGGAAATTCTTGTCACTCCCTTCTGTCTCTCAAAAGAGACCAGATTCAAAAAAAAGCCCCTTTGGGGATTACCAAAGGGGCCTAAACCTATCAATAATCTAATTTGCAAGCGTGCAACGTTCTAGGACAGTTACCTACATAAATTTCATAAATTTATCTTTTGCTTCATCCATCATTTCCAAAGTTATAGAGGAAGCCCCTCGTTCCTTGGCAATTCGTTCAATCTCGCGCCGAGCCATGGGTCGAATAAAATCTGGAATATTATCAAGACGTTTTTCTGCATCGGGTGACCAAGCCATCCCGTTCGAATCATTTTTCGAATCATCCATGACCTGGAGCGTAATGGTTTTGTATCCATTCCTTCGCGCAAAGGCTTCGACGCTGCTCTGCACCATTGGCTTCACAAATACCGGTAGCCCCTCCAATCGCTCCTTAGCATCTGGTGACCAACTCAGGTCAGAGGTTCCTGAGGTAGATTCACCAGGTTTGGCTCCGTTCCCGCCTAGGCCCATCTGTGCAACCACTGCCGAGAATGGACAACTTCCTGCAGAACTTTTTTCTGTTGACCCTTCACCACCTGGAGCTGAACTCGTACCGACACCTGCCGAAGATTCAACCGGTTTTCCACCTTGAATTTTTTCATTGAGGTAGGCAGCCATTTGACCCGCACCGGCTTGCACATCATCCTTCAAGGTTCCACGGGTCATTTCAAATGGTTCGGCTTCAACGGTTCGGCCTCCCAATTTCACACCTAAGGAACTCACCATTTGTGTTTCCCCTGGGTTGGTCACCATTGAGAATTTTGCTTCACAGGATGGACAGCGGAAAAAGACTCCCAAGGACCCTTCGGCCGGCTGTTCAACCTTTTCAAAATTCATGTAGGTTTCGCAATTCAAACATACAAATTTCATGGGAAGCCTCTTGTGGACTGTTTAGGAGTCAAAGTTTATCCGCTAACACTTTCTTGAATTCGACGAGCGTTTCCACTCGTCCTGCAATCTGCTGGTATCGTGCAATTGTGGGATACGTCTCATCAAGGAGAGGGGCTCCTTTGTCAAACGTTTTCGCTAACTGCCGATCAAAAGGAATGCGTCCAAGTAAGGGAAGGCCAAGTGCATCACACAAGGCTTCGGTATCCCCTTCAAACAGTTCGTGTTCAGCGCCACAACTGGGACAGCGATATTGACTCATATTTTCTATCATGCCCAACACATTCATCCCAAGGTCTCGGGCGTAGGCCACGGACTTTTGCACCACATCCGAAGCGACTTCTGAAGGCGTCGTCACGACAATGGCCCCAGCTAAGTCGGGAATGAAACCAGCAATCACTGGAGGTTTATCGGCAGCGGCACCTGGGGGAAGATCAGTAAAGAGAAAATCCAATTCGCCCCATATAATGTCTGCCAAAAACTCTCGTATGACGTTCATTTCCATGAGACCTAGCCATACCGGGCTCAAATCCATGGGACCTTTCCATCGAACCGGGGCTGCCGCATCGAGAAAAAAGTCCATCGAGGCCACTTTCATTCCTAATGGCCCTTCTAACGGCAAGGCACCTTCTGAGGTAAAAGTCATACGTTGCCCCTGCATGCCCAACATCCTCGGCACACAAGGACCATTGAGATCCACATCCAATAAGCCTACGCGGAATCCTTTACGGGCAAACGCCAGGGCGAGATTCACGGTCGTCATGCTTTTTCCGACTCCACCCTTCCCACTCATCACCACAAGCTTGTTCTTTATCCCAGCCATTCGTGTTTGAACTTTTTGCTGCAAATGAGTAATTTGCTGGACGACTTTGGCATCATCGTTATATTGCAGCTTGTTCAGTATTGACTTGAGATCTTTTTCAGAAGGCATAGAGATCCTTTTCTAAACACCTAATTCCACAGAGGTCCAGTAAAACACGGACGATCTGAGATGACGTAGGTACCGTACCATAGGGTTTTTCAACGCGTCAAACCAGACTATATCGAGTATTGAAACACAGGCTGCTGCCCGATACTGCGAGCTAATACGCCTGTTTCCTTGAGTTTCTCCATGATTTGTAAGGCAGCCGCATCAAAGTCTTCAGGCCCAAAGAAACTTAAGTCGGCTCTTCGTCCTTCCTCCTCCTGCTCTTGGCTCATGCGAACGGTAACCACTGGTGCTGGATGGACAAGTGTCCGTATGATTCCCGCCGCATCTTCATGATTCACACCAAAGGCATTGGTAGTCGAAATCACAATCATTCCTGTATCGATAAGTAGACGAGCGACCTCCCCGTATCGTCGAACCCCTTCACCGGATGAGCGGTTGGTCGACTCCTCGAGGTCGGCATCCAGTCCGTGTTTTAAGTTCTCTCCCTCCAGCAAATAAGCATGTCGCCCATCCGCCACCAACAGAGACTCTAGTTTTCTCGATAAAAAGGCTTTTCCCGTATGAGCCGGCCCGGTAAATAACACGATGGCAGCTCGATGGCCATAATGTCTTGCCCGATCCGCAGGCAGCACTTCTCCCTTGACCCAAGCAAAATCACGTTCCCGCGCCTCATTTCTTAGAGATTCCTGTTCATCATGAACGAGTTCAGTGAGTATTCCACCACCAGCGATATCATACCCATCAACCAGTACAAAACGTCCAGTGGTTTCGAAACTCTGGTATAAATCAAACGCGAGCGGAGTTTTGGCACGGAGCGTAATTTCTGCCACTTCATTTCGATCAACCTGATTCGGGGTTTGACTTTCTTCAAGGTCCGTGGCAGAGACATTTCGATGAATCGTCAACAGTTCACATTCAACCTGATTGGTTGCCAGTCGTAATAGATAGAGTTTCCCCTTTTCCAACGGTTTTTGCCCCAACCAAAACAAATTCGCCTTAAAGGAAGTTGAAACGAGCGGTAGTTCATCTTCTTTTGTCGCGATTTCCCCGCGTTCGACAAAAATCTGTTCCGTTAGAGTCACGCCCACAGACTCCCCAGCCTGCACCTCGGTCAGGGGAGGATCGACAGAGAACCCTTCGATGGATTTCACCACCGCTTTTTTATTCGATGGGGAAAAGACCAATCGATCCCCGACCCGTAAGCGACCATCAGAAACCTTCCCAGCGATGATGCGTCGAGCGTCAAATTTGTATACATCCTGAACCGGAAAGCGAAGAGGCTTCTCCTGTTTTTCCGTTTCTTTATGAAACCCTGTCAAGGTGTCCAGAACGGCAGGCCCCTGATACCAATTCATATTTGAGCTGGATTTGATAATATTGTCACCCAGTTTCGCACTAATTGGAACGACCCACTCCGGCTTTACGCCCAGGGTTTCTAAAAACTCACGATATTCTTTTTCAATGGCTTCAAATCGATCTTGACGGTAATCCACAAGATCCATTTTATTGACGATTACGGCAACTTGCTTCACGCCTAACAGGGAAAGCAACAATCCATGTCGTTTGGATTGTTCTTTTACCCCTTCCAGTGCATCAATGACGAGCAACGCCGCTTCAGCCCGTGCGGCTCCGGATACCATATTCTTCAGAAACTCTTTATGCCCCGGCGCATCAATAATGATGTACTGCCGCCCTTTCCATCCAAAAAAAGTTCGAGCCGTATCAATGGTGATGCCCTGCTCTTGCTCTTCGAGGAAGGCATCGAAGAGGAAGGCATACTCAAACTCTTTCCCCTGTTGGCGACAAATGGCTTGAACTTTTTCAAGTTTCCCATCAGGTAAAGAATCCGTATCTGCATAGAGTCGGCCAAGCAACGTCGATTTCCCATGATCGACATGGCCGACAATCACGATGTTCATATGCTCAGAGGCTTGGGTCAATTCAGCTTTCATAACGTTTCCTACATTCGAAATGTCTACATGTATCCATCTTTGCGGAGTTCTTCCATTCCCCGGCCTTCATCCTGGGCTCGCCCCGACCGTTCGGCAACGGTTGTCTTACGCAATTCATCAATAATTTCTCCAACCGTCTTAGCTGTAGACTTAATGGGAGTCGTACATGGCGCACAACCCAGGCTTCGGTACCTGGTCCCATTGCCTTGATCGAGGTAGAGATCCATAAAGGGAATATTTTCAAGTTGGATATATTCCCAAATATTTATTTCCGTCCAATCGAGAAGAGGGTGTATTCGAATATGGGTGCCCTTTGGAAAATTCACTTTAAATTGGTCCCATAATTCTGGAGGTTGATCTCGAAAATCCCAATCATTATTTTTATCACGTGGGGAAAAGTACCGCTCTTTCGCCCTGGTCCCCTCTTCATCCGCTCGAACACCTGCAATCACCCCGGTATATCCTTTCTCAGCCAGTAAATTTTTCAGCCCATTCGTTTTTAAGGCCGTACAACAGGTGACCCGACCCATCTCATGATTCATCCCGGCGGCTAAGGCTTCCTTGTTTTGGCCTACGACCAGATTCAACCGCCACTCACGTGCCAGCCGGTCTCGATACTCGATCATGGCCGGAATTTTATAACTCGTATCGATATGTAACAACGGGAAGGGAACATGTCCAAAGAAGGCTTTTCGGGCTAGCCAAAGCAAGACGGTGGAGTCTTTGCCCATCGACCACAACATGGAGAGATTATCAAAATGCTTATAGGCTTCCCGAAGAATAAAAACACTTTGGCTTTCGAGCTCACGTAAATGTTTCATGATGAAATCACTTCTGTTATGGTTTGTATGTGACCTTCCTTCAACCTGGAAGAAACCCCCGGTCGTAATTCCTCAAGCTTTTTGGCCGCCTTTCCTGACTCAAGTAAAGCCATCGCCTGTGAGAAGGCTGCTGGAATGGAGGGAGCCTTTCCTCCCGTATAGAGTAAGAGTGCCGCATTCATGGCCACCCAATCGCGAGGCCCACCCTTCACTTCACCGTGGAGGATGCGTTCTAGGAGAGTCGCTTCCTGTTTTACCTGTGTAGAAGGATAGCCTGCCATGTCTCGATGATATCCACCGGTCAACCCTACGTCTTTCGGATGTAACGTTAATGGTGTGATACGCCCCTCTCGCACTTCTACCAATTTGGTCAGGGAGGCAAGAGATAATTCCGGCTCTCCCTCGACTCCACGAAGCACTAAGGCTCTAGAGGAGCCTAGCATGACCAACGCTTCAGCGATCTTCCCCATATAGGGAGGATGGGAAATACCAATAACTTGGGCCGACGCACGACCTGGATTTAACATTCGGGCGACAGGATGGAAAAAATTGCGAAGCCCCAATTCACTCTTTAATTGTAGAAAGTGAGCCACCGGCGGATGGTATAAGGCTACATTCAGGTACCCAAACCCCGTCGCCATGACATGTTCTTCCAGGGCCGGTCCAGACAATTCCGTGGCAATTCCTAGAGCCTGCAACACACCTGTTGGACCCGAACGATCAGGAGCCGCCTCGACCCCATGCATGAGGATGGCCACGCCTCCCGCTGCTGCCACAATCGCTGCCCCAATAGAGACGTGGAACGTTTCTTTCTTGCCCGAATACATTGGCACATCTACTAATGGCAATGGGCCAGACAGGTGAAGGGGTGGTACATATCGCCGTGCGACCGACGTAAAGGCCGCCAACTCAATAACGGACTCCATCTTCAAGCGCATGGCCACCAGAAAAGCTCCTACCTGTTCTGGTGAGGCTTGCCCTTCTATCAGCAACGTCATGGCCTGCTTGGACTCCTCCCAGGTTAAATCCTTGGAAGTTTTCTGTCCCCGGCCAACTTTTGCAATATAGGCTTGCATCAAAACGTTACCACCTGATCGGCTGTTTCCATTTCCTCTTTCCAGAATGCCTTGATATCCTGCACCTCTTCTATCTCGGCAATCACCTGTTCCACCGGAATGTCAAAGTAGGCCATCGAGTCTCGGCAAATGGAAAATTTGGCATCGCCCTTTTCTTTTATGTTTCGCAGGATCAACGAGACATCATGAAGCTGTTGTTCCCGAAATATTCCTCGTACTTTCGACTCACGACCCTTAAACGCTTCAGATAAAACCATGTTTCCAACTTTTTCCTTCGTCATGCCAACTACTGCCTCATCTCGAAACAACACGGTCACCTGTGCTCCCGTCTCTACGGCGACTCGTGCCAGCTCACAAGCCTGGACGACATTGTTATAGGCGCTACGGGTGACAATGAGAGCCAGTTTTTTCAAGAGGCCATTTCCTTCGACTCCTATTGAGTCTCATTGTTTTCATCTTTTTTATGCAACCCACATTCTGTCTTCGAGCTATTCCGCCACCTTCCCGATCGAGGATCTTCTCCAGGATTCACTGGTCCCGTACAGTGCGTACATCCGATACTGGGATAATTTTGATCGTGTAGCGGGTTATAGGGTACGTCATGTAATTTGATATATTCCCAAACATCGGCACTCGTCCATTTGACAAGCGGATTGATTTTCACCAAACCAAATCGCTGATCCCACTCGAGGAAAGGGGCCTCTGCTCGGTCAGCACTTTGTTCCCGGCGAATTCCTGTGATCCATGCAGCGTAACGTTTTAACACTCTGGTTAACGGCTCGACTTTTCTAAGCTGACAACATTGATTGGGATCACGTAACCACAAGGCCTCTCCAAATTCTCGAACTTGCTGCTCGGGAGTTAATTCGGACTTCATCTGGATAACTTGGTCAGGTGACAATTTATACCTGTCTATGATCTTGTCCTTGAGTTCGTATGTTTCCGTAAACAGAAAATCGGTGTCTAAGAAAAATAACGGGGTGCCATTGTTGATTCGTTGGATCATATCTACCAGGACGACATCCTCTGCACCAAAGCTACAGGCTAGAACAATCTGCCCATCAAACCGATCGAGTGCATAGGCCAACACGTCCTGAGCCGAGTGAGACTTCATTGAGTTGTTCACTGTTTGAAGCTCAAGTGCCATGGTTTCAGAGTTCATCACCGTCATCGTTTCTCAACTCTTCTCATCATTATTCAGCCTTTTCCACCAAGACCTTAAAATGAGCCTTCTCTGGAGAAAAGGGTTCTTCCGATAACACGTGTTGTCCATCGTTTCGAAGACTCATGGGTACATTCTTAATGGGATCACCGGCATCCAACCACACTTCCAATCGATCTCCGACGTCCATCATTTCCAATTTCAATTTGGTCTTCACATAGTTCAAGGGACAGGCCACTCCCCGCAAATCATAGACGACGGCTTCTTTGGGAGCCGTTTCTGTTGCGGCAAGAGAGGCTTTGGCTCCGGCATCAGCTTTGGCAGAAGCAATTTCTTTCGTTTGACTATCTGCCGTCAGGTTGAGTTCCTGACTCAAGCGTTCAGTCGTCTTCCGAACGGTTTCTAGAAAGTCACGGGCAAATGCCATCTTCTTGGTGGCAAACTCGACCGTCGTCTCCTTTGGTCCAAACCCACCAAATTCCTCACCCAAATTTTTATAGGTATCGGGTACCAGTCCTGGACTCACCATCAGGCGCTCAAACTCAGAGAATGTTTCTCCATCGGTGGCCGGATCCACCCCCTTGGTGACTAATAACGCTTTGGCACCAGCAATCACCGCCCGGTAGGCTTTGTTCAGAGAGACGGAATATTGTTGTTTATCCGATAACAGTCGTGCATGGTAGAGTTCTTGTTCTGCCTCAAGCATACGGTCGTCTATCATTTCCAAGGCACCGCCCGCACATTCTCCAGGTCCCAAATCTTCTAAGGTAAATTCTTCTTCACCTTCCCAATCAAAATAATACGATGCATCCTGACTAAATTCCGGAAGTATCGTATAGGGGATCAACTCCTCTTTGAGTGCCACCTTCCCTTTTCGAATGACAAAGGCCTGCAACGACTCACCAGTCGTTCGATCACGTCGGTACACGGTCAAAAGATGAGAAATCGCATCGGGAACATTCTTGGCGGGAAGCTTCACAATAAGTTTCCCGAAATGAGCATCTCCATTCACTCCCCCGCCGAGGTGTAATTCATAATGTGGGGCAATGTGATCATCTAAACGTTTGCCCACCCCATGAAGCCCAATCGTCGCGATATGATGTTGCGCACAGGAATTGTGACACCCGCTTATTTTGACGGTGACATCCTTTAAATCTTCCGGCACCCGTCCCGGGGGGAATATCTCTGCAAGAGCCCGAGCGATTCCCTTGGAAGAAGTGATTCCTAACCCACAGGTATCTGTTCCCGGACAGGCGATGATATCCTCTACCAATTCAGCGCCAGGGTCACCTAATCCGGCACGAACTAATTCACCATACACAGCTTCCACTTGAGTCTCTGGAACCCAGCGAATGATGACATTTTGATTGATGGTGGTTCGCACATTGCCGTTTGAAAATCGTTCAGCCAAATCTGCCAGAAGATACATTTGATTGGTGGTGATATCTCCCATGGGCAACTTTATTCCTACCGCCACATAACCAGGCTGTTTTTGTGTGACCACATTTGTGCGTTTCCACATACGAAAGGGAGACTCTTGACTCTTGTCTTGGCCATTTCCGTGAACCCCATTGCTTTTTGGTGTTACAGAGGTAGGCATAATGAGAGGAACCGGATTATCTTGATATTCCAATACTTCCATAGGAGCCAAAACCTGTTCCGCATACCCCAACTCTGCATAGGCCTTGGTCCACCGTTGTTGAAATTCCTCAAACCCCAATTTGTCAATCACAAACTTCATTCTGGCCTTATGCCGATTTTTTCGGTTCCCCAAGGTATCAAACACTTTAATCACCGCTTCGATGGTGGGAAGCAACTCATTCATTGGAACAAACTCTCGAAAAAGTTTTCCCATTCGCGGAGCCGACCCGAGTCCTCCTCCCACAGTCATCCGAAATCCATGTGTACCATCCTGCCGTTTCACGGCGATCAACCCGACATCATGAATTGGGGTGAGGGCACAGTCTTGTTGGCAACCGGAAAAGGCAATTTTAAACTTTCTCGGCAAGCTCTGATTTAGAGGGTTGCGTAATAAATGGGTCGCGACGGTCTTGGCATAGGGCGTCACATCAAAGACTTCCCCCTGACATACCCCAGCTAAATGACAGGCTGTGACATTGCGAACGGTATTCGCACAGGCCTCTCTGGTCGTGAGACCTACCTCCGCCAACTTTCTCATTATCGTGCCAATATCTTTGAGCAAGGCAAAATGGAGTTGAATATCTTGCCGCGTCGTGACGTGGCCCACCCCCGTCGCATAGGTATCAGCCAATTCTCCAATACGTCGGACTTGATTGGCAGATAACCCACCAAAGGGAATTTTGATTCTGACCATTTGCACACCAGGCTGGCGTTGACCATAAATGCCATGTTGAAGACGAAACGGCTTAAAAATATCCTGGTTGCCTTCTCCGGCAATCAACCGATTGGCTTCTTCTTCAAACGCTTCTATCTCTTGTAGGATTTCGGTAGGAATCGGCAATGTTTCAATTTCCACTTGTGGGGTTATGGTTTGGCTCGTCATAACGAATTCTCCATCAATAATCTGGAATTGAAATATAATTCCATGTGGAATAGGACGTTAAATGTGATACATCAAGGCTGACTGCTTATCCAACGCTTGCTGTTTTTCAACTAAATCTTTCAAAGTCACTTTGCTTAAGACATTAATTTCGGCTTGCCGAAGTTGAGAAAACACATTGGATAACACAAATTCTTTTTGTGAAAACTTCGACTCCTGTCCCCTCCCATTCCATGCGGTCGAGGAAAGAGTAAACGGCCCTTCTAATACTTCTACAATTTCGGCAAGAGAAATGTCTGCCGGTGTCTTACGCAAGACATACCCCCCATGTGCCCCTCGATGGCTTTCGACTAAACCACCCTTTTTTAATCCATTTAAAATTTGTTCAAGAAATCTGGCTGGAATATCCTGACGCCTTGCAATCGCCTTGGATCGTATGGGAACGCCACCATTATGTAGCGCCAAGTCCAAGGCGGCCAAAATTCCATATACTGCTTTTAATGTTGGCTTCACTTAAACCCCAGTATTCCGGTAGGGAATATGACATTATGTCTATTTGTACTGCCTAAAACCTCTTCTTGTCAAGTGTGTTTCATACCAAATAATATTAAATTTTTCTTTTATAAACAGTCAGTTGCCTTATTTTTCTCTTCATTTTTCCAAATCCCTCCAAAGAACCAATTCCCCGGGTTCATATCTTGACTCGTTTTATGGATTTCCGTTTATCATTAAATACGACCTTGTTATTTTCTCTTTAAGATACAAGACTAGATACTCATTCCCCCCTCACCTTCCAATCACGAAAACTTGACCAATCGGCCAAAAAAAATAAAAGAATGTTACCCGAAGGAGAAAGATAGGTTAAATCCAGATGATTCGTGAAAGCAAAAATTCTTCTCGTTCCGACTTGACCACATTTTCTCATTGACTTGAAATAGGCATCGCGTAATAATTCGCCCGCTTTCTCCTAATTCTCATTTTCCATTCTTTACAGTCTGGCAAATCATGACCAACCGAACCTCTCCTCTGAGTTTCGTAGTCTTTACTTCGGACGTACACCTTCAGAACAAACTCGAACGAACCCTCAAACACACCAACCCCTCGTCTTGTGTGACCACAGTCACGGACGTACTCTCTCTTCGAAAGACCATAGGAAAATCTCCTCCACATGTCGTCATTCTTGAGACACAAGCAGGGACGTCCAACGAGTTACTTCAAGTTCAAGAATGTCTTGACCCATCCCACACGTTTTTACTATCTGGGACCAGAGATGTGCTTCAACGAATATCTGGGGCAACCCCTTTTTTGGATTCGAATTCCTCTCCCCCCTCAGTTAAACAAGGTTCGCTGGAGACTTACCTCGACTCCAAACTCGGAGAATTTGTCAAGGGGATGAAAAATGGGTCTGCCCGGAATTTACACCCAATGTTAATTAAAGCCGTTGAACGTCCTTTGATCAGTCATGCCTTACGCGAAACCAACGGCAACCAAATAAAAACAGCCAATCTTTTAGGCATGAATCGAAATACCTTGAGGAAGAAAATCACTGAATTACGGATTCCCATCAAACGTCTGAAAAACGTCAAGTCAGCGTGATCCTCATGTTGTCCCTTGCCAAAGGAGGAGTCCAGTGACAAAAGAAAAACTCATCGCCAAAATTGCTGCCTCGGCTGGTGTCACGAAAGTTGCCGCGGGGATCGCTCTTAATACCTTTACCGATGCCGTGACATCATCACTCAAAAAAGGGAAGCGAGTCAGTTTAGTAAATTTTGGGACCTTTATGGTTGGGAAACGGAAAGCGCGTAAGGGACGGAATCCTCGAACCGGGGCCCCCTTGCGGATTCCAGCGACCCGTGTCGCCAAGTTCTCCCCAGGAAAGGGACTGAAGTCTGCTTTAAAGTAAGAGTCCTGGGAAGGTCTTTAGAACATAAGTCTGCGCTATTCTTGACATATTAAGCAGTGCTATATTAGCATCGTAGAGGTATTGGGCGCGTAGCTCAGGGGGAGAGCGCTACCTTGACACGGTAGAGGTCGGCGGTTCAAGACCGTCCGCGCCTACCACTTGATTGGGAACAATTTTCTCTTAACTATCGGAATCTGATTCTGTCCGTAGCCAGTTAATTTATTTTGACTTTTCCCTTATCATCGGTTTCGTCTTTCAACAAAGGCATATGCCCTTATTCCAGTCTATCCCCTTGTTTTTCAGCCCATTCCTCCGTATGATCACCTCTTCCGATAGAATATGAACGTATTTATCTCCTTCAGTTTTCACTAAAGTATGCTCATGGCCGCCTCCAATAGCTCTTCACAAATTGAGATCCGTCTCTCTTCCGACCAAACCTGCCCAGCCAACCCAGGTATTACTGCCAAGGAAGGCTTGGCACTTTTAGGCATGAAGACCAAGGAGAGCGTCATTGCGGTGAAAGTCAATGGCATACCAAGAGATCTTGAGACCGTCTTAACGGAAAACTCTTTACTTGAACCACTTACCTTTGACTCGCGAGAAGGACAGGAAGTCTACCGCCATAGTAGCACTCATATCATGGCACAAGCGGTCAAAGAAGTCTTTCCAGGCGCTCAGCTTACGATCGGACCCGCCCTCGAAGATAGTTTTTATTATGACTTTTCCTTTGATCGTCCCTTCACTCCGGACGACTTAGAAAAGATTGAGGCACGTGCCCTCGAAATTATTCAACGGGACTCTCCATTTACTCGGATGGAAATGAATCGTACCGAGGCCATTGAATTTTTCAAAGAACGCGGCGAACATTACAAGGCTGAAATTATTGAATCGCTCTCAGATGATGTTGTCTCCCTCTATAGCCAGGGAGAATTTGTCGACTTATGCCGTGGGCCGCATATCCCTTCAACTGGAACCATCAAAGCCTTTAAACTCTTGTCGACAGGTGGGGCCTATTGGCGCGGGGACGAACAAAACCCCATGCTGCAAAGAATATACGGTACCTCTTTTCCTAGCCGAGCCCAATTAAAAGCCCATCTCAATAAACTAGAAGAAATTAAACGTCGAGATCATCGGAAGTTGGGGAAGGAACTGGACCTCATTTCCATTCAAGATGAAATTGGCCCAGGTTTAGTATTGTGGCAGCCCAAGGGGTCCCTGGTCCGTTTACTGATTGAAAACTTCTGGCGTGAACAACATCTTCTCCAGGGATATGAAATCGTGTACTCCCCACATGTGGCTCGATTAGATCTATGGCGGACCAGTGGGCACGTCGATTTTTATCAAGACAATATGTTTATGCCGATGAAAGTTGAAGCCAGTGAATATCAACTCAAGCCGATGAATTGCCCGTTCCATATTATGATCTTTAAATCTCACCTCAGAAGCTACCGTGAGCTCCCCATTCGCTATGCAGAACTGGGAACGGTCTATCGATACGAACGTACGGGTGTTTTACATGGTCTCCTGCGTGTGCGGGGCTTTACACAAGATGATGCACATCTATTTTGTCGACCCGACCAGATTGAACAAGAGGTGAGTGCCGTCCTGGACTTTACCTTTTTTGTTCTCCGCCGTTTTGGTTTTTCGGAATTCGACGTGTACCTCTCGACCAAACCGGAAAAAGCTGTTGGGAGTGAAGACAAATGGGAACAGGCTACACAAGCCCTGGAAGCCGCCTTAAAAAGTCGCGAGATCCCCTATGAACTCGACCCTGGTGAAGGGGTGTTCTATGGGCCAAAGATTGATATTAAAATTCGGGATGCACTTGGTCGGTCCTGGCAATGCTCTACTATTCAAATTGACTTTAACAATCCTGATCGATTCCAACTTCGCTACACTGGTGAAGATGGGCAATCCCATCAACCCGTCATGATTCACAGAGCCCTCATGGGATCCATCGAACGTTTTTTTGGGATCTTAGTCGAACATTATGCCGGAGCCTTTCCCACGTGGTTAGCTCCAGTACAAGCCAAAGTTTTATGTATTACCGACCGTCAACGAGCCTATGCCGAACAGGTGGCCGACCGCCTCTCATCCTCAGGGCTTCGTGTAGAGTCAGATCTTCGGAATGAAAAGATTGGGTTCAAAATTCGTGAAGCCGAAAAGGCCAAGATTCCGTTTATGCTTATTGTCGGTGATAACGAAATGGAGGCACAAACTGTGTCCGTGCGAGGCCGAGGAGGAGCCAAAACCGGCACGGTTACCCTTTCTGAAGCACAAACACTTATTCACAACGATATCAAGAGAGCCAATTGACATCCATAATAAAACCAGAGGTGCCCTATCGTCCCTAAACTTCGTGTCAATAGAGAAATCCGTATTAAGGAAATTCGAGTCATTGGCCCAGACGGTGAGCAGCTAGGTATTTTACCTACCCCAGATGCCTTAAAAAAGGCCCAAGACCAAGGCTATGATTTGGTGGAGGTGGCCCCCACTGCTCAGCCACCGGTCTGCCGGATTATGGATTATGGGAAACATAAGTACGAGCTCAGTAAAAAGGATCACCAAAATCGACGGCATCAAAAATCTACGTCGGTTAAAGAAATTAAACTTCGTCCACGAACCGATAAACATGACCTTGAGATAAAAATCCGTCAAATTAAAGGGTTTTTAGCTGATGGCAACAAAACCAAGGTGACTGTCACGTTCCGAGGACGAGAAATGGCCAACCAGGAAATGGGCAGAGCCATGATGACCTCGGTGATTGAACAATTGTCCGATTGCGGAAATATTGAATATTCCCCGAGAATGGAAGGCCGCAGCTTAATTATGATAGTATCACCGAAAAGCTGACAGTCAGATCTGAAGAAGGAGTGAAGCAACCATGGCCATGAAGAAAATGAAATCTCACAGTGGGACTAAAAAGCGTTTTCGACGCTCTGGTACCGGAAAAATAATGCGGAGGAAGGCCGGCGCGCGGCATATTTTAACAAGTAAGAGACGAGACCGAAAACGTCGCTTAAAAGGCCTTGTTGAAGTCTCTAGCACCCAGACAGTGGCAATTGCCCGGTTAATCCCTTATAATCAATGACGTTAAAATGTTTATTGTTTTAACCGAGATCATCATTTAACCTTGAAAACTGTTTGAAGGAGATACTCGTACCATGCCACGTGCAAAAGGCGGATTCAAAACACGGCAACGAAGAAAAAAACGGATTAAACTCGCAAAAGGCCAATACGGGGGGAAAAGTCGTTTATTTCGTTCGGCTACTGAATCTGTGGATAAGGGACAAGTCTATGCCTACATTGGTCGTAAACGGAGGAAGCGAGACTTCCGCCGGTTATGGATCACCAGAATTAATGCCGCTGTTCGTCAACAGGGACTAACCTACAGCCGTTTTATGAACGGCCTCAAGAAAGCCAATATCGTGCTGGACCGGAAAATTCTCTCAGATATGGCTATCAAGGATCCTGATGGGTTCACGAAGCTGGCGGAGTTAGCCCAAGCCTAAGTTTTTTGTCCTGACCTTCAGGTCCTCGGTCAACCATCCCAGGTAAAGTCTTTCCTCCGAACTTCCTTGATGAGAGGCCTCTGAGCTAACCTTCCCCAAGGAGTTTCCCTATTTCCAATTCAAACACCGAACTTGGCATCCGTACTTGCCACGCCTCTAGCACCTCTGGGTGAAGCTCTCCAACGAGACCATGGGGTTCCTCATGAATAATTATAGCTCCGCCCCGTCCCGGTAAAAATGAGGGGTGTTCGAGTGGCTCAAGATGGTACGGAATATCGAGATAATACAAGATAAGATCTAAACAAGAATGAATTTCTGAAAAATTTGCCTCGGCATGAGCAAGGAACGCCCCTAAGACCATTGCTGTCCTGGCTCCATGCTCATCTGTTGGATCTGGACAGACTACCTCACCCACTTCAAAAAGTTTATGCGGGTAAAATGAGCGAGTCGATGCTGACTCCACACGCAATAAAGAGGGCGTCATCCATTGGCGAAGGCATCCAAAAGTCAGGGACATGACATTGTCAATTTCAACGATGGCATCCCAGGGAGTACCTGTTATCCTCATACGATCGCTCAGTTCTTCACGTGAACCCAAGATATTTGAAAATATTTCTTGAAATCCTAGGCCAATCATCAAGTCTCTTGTTCGATCAGACAACAACTCAATTCGGGAAAGACTTCCTACCGTAAAATCAGAAGGCATTACCGGGGTAAAGGAATTATACCCACGACTAATCGCCACATCTTCCAGGACATCTACCGAGTGCATCAAGTCATTACGATAGGGAGGAAGTTTGACTCCAAGTTTACCTGCCGTGCCTTTCACCTCATATCCATACGAGACTAAGGCTTTTCGAATTTCTCTCACACCTAGTTTTTGTCCCATTGCCGCTTCAATGGGTTGAATAGGTAATGTCTTTGATAATGAGAAATCGTAGGGAGTGTGTATGGTTTTTCCACAAGGAGTTTGATACGGATATTCAACAGAGACCCGTCCAATTTCGGCCCCTCGATCTGCTAAATTGCTGGCCACAATATTCAAAGTTAACAACACCATGATGAGATCAGTCCCGGTCACCTCAACAAAGAGGCCAGTATCCCCTACCCGAACCTCGCCTATTTCTCGGCTGTTAATAATGGGTGGCATCGACAGGACCTCCCCCCGGGAATCTCGTAAAAGGGGAAGTTCTTTCAAATCGGCTAAAATTGAGCCATATTCTAACCCTTTAGGATGGACCGTGAGGATATCATTGAGCGCCATTTTTTGATCAAAACCCAGTGGGGTAAACCGTTCGGTTTCTGGATTGGCGAGGTCATAGGTGACAGGAAATTCAATTTTGGGTAATCGGTAAAGACCAATGGATACCGTTTTTCGTTTTCTTCCGTATATATCAGCCAACTTCTCCTGCATCTGAATGAGTTGGACCAATCCCTCTTCTGTGACAGCATAACCTGTCGCCGTACAGGCAGCGACAAAAGGACGAACGGTCTCCAAGGCAGGTGCAACCTTGAGTCGGTTCACCGGTTTTTTTGATTTCGCAAAGAAGGGATAGGGACGTCCTTTTCCTTCTAGATGGATCCTAATTTGTCGAACAATCCCTTCACACGACCATAGATCCGGTCTATTACTATCCTGTAATTCTATGCGCAATTCTCCCGTCTCCGAATCCTGATCCTTTAATTCTCCTTTTACGAGTGGAAGCCAGCTCTCAATTTGATCAACCGTTATTTGCGGATGAGGAACTGAGGCCAGACTCAGCAGGTCAGCAAAGTCTTGGCAGTTGATGGATATCGTTGGCATGGGCGAGAGATCTATTCTTTCCTAAAAGTGTACCCGAGTCGTTCGTAGCATTTCCAAATCCGTAGAAAAGAGGTCTCGGATATCATGAATACCCAAGGCCACCATTGCCATTCGATCTAACCCCAAGCCCCAGGCAATGACGGGAACATTTACACCAAGTGGAAGTGTCACTTCTGGTCGTAATAACCCAGCGCCTCCCAACTCCATCCATCCTAATTGTGCATGACGGACATGCAACTCAACAGAAGGTTCGGTAAAGGGGAAATAGGCTGGGAGATATTTACTTTCCTTTGCTTGGGCCATTTCCCTGGCAAACAGGTCGAGGAGCCCAAGCAAGGTGCAAAAGGTAATATCCGCACCTAAGACAATTCCTTCAACCTGGAAAAAGTCTGAGGCATGGGTGGCATCGACTTGGTCATATCGAAAGCAGCGTGCAATGGAAAAATATTTTCCCGGGACCTCCGGTTGTCCAGCCAACGTTCTGGCTGACACAGCGGTCCCTTGACTCCGAAGTACCAACCGTCGAGCCCGTTCCACATCGAAAGGATATCCCCACCCCGTCGACCCCGTGGTCCCACCATGTTCATGAGTGGCCCCTACAGAAGTGAGAAAGGGCTCAGCGATGGTTTTGGCTTCTTTCGGATTCTTCACAAAATAGACATCATGGATATCGCGGGCCGGATGAAATTGCGGCATGAACAGAGCGTCCATATCCCAAAACTCTGTTTCAACCAATGGCCCTCGCATCTCATGAAATCCCATACTTATTAACTTCATTTTGACAAGATCGAGGAAGGCTCGGTAGGGATGTCGCTGTCCCGATTCGATCCTCGGAGCACGCAGGTTGATCGTATATTGACGGAAGGACTTGTTCCGCCAGGATCCATCTTTCAACATTTCCGCTGTGAGTTGCGAGACCTCTTCTTTTTCTTCTTCTTGAGCGCGAGCGTTGGCGGCACGTTCTCCCATGGAGGTCAAGGCATATTGCCTTCGGCAATGTTCTTCAATTCGAAAGGGCTCATGATTATTCCCACGCCTGATGGCATGTTTTCGAATGAGTTCCTGGAGCGGTGCAGAAAATGTCTGCATATCTTTCCGAGCCGTCTTCAGTTCCACCAACACGGTTCGAAGCCTCTCAGCCGTAGGACTTCCCTTCCCGGTAGACTCAATATACCCACCTGCAACGATTTGGATGGCACCTTCTTTTTTGAGGGTACCAACAGCGGTACTTACCTCCTTGGGCTCAAGATGCTTGTCGGCTTGGAGGGATTGAATTGTGAGGCCAACACCTTGAATTTCTGCTTCTTTTAAGGCTGACAAGACTTCTTCCAAGGGCGAATGTTTTTCAAGATACTGCTCTCCAATAGGGGTCAGGGACACGAAAGACGTTCTTTGTTCAGATGCCACTTGAATAAGCCCTTTGGCCAATAACCACTCCACTGCCATACTAAGCTGGCTCGGTTCCAATCCAGATTGGGTAAGCACCTGAGAGTCTTCCAACCCTCCATCGCTTTTATCCGATAACAGGGTCTGGAGAACTTTCAACTCCAATGGATGAAGCCTATCAAACAAGGTCCGGTCTTCACTCATAACTGACTTAACCTTCTCATTTAATCATTGAAATCGGATACCAACCAGGTGTCGACGAACGACTATCACCACTGTCTGCCCTATTTTTTCCTATTGTTGTCGAAGCCCTCGTATGGATTCTTCATAATTGTTTGAGCCAAACACCGCAGAGCCTGCCACGAGAATATCCGCCCCAGCGTCGATGATTTTCTTGGCATTGCTCACTTTTACGCCTCCATCTACTTCTAGGAGAGCACGACTCCCTACTTGCTCGAGAAGCGTTCGGGTTTTTTGGATCTTTTGGAGAGACGAAGGAATAAAGGCTTGTCCTCCAAACCCAGGATTCACCGACATGATGAGAACTAAATCGACCTCTGAAAGAATTTCTATCGTGTGTTCCACCGGAGTGGCTGGATTTAACGTCACGCCAGGTTTCACGCCAAGTTCTTGAATCGATTGAATCGTCCGATGAAGATGCGGGCATGTTTCCACATGCACGGTGAGAAAGTCAGCACCAGCGTTGACGAAATCTTTTAAAAATGCATCCGGGTTGGTTATCATGAGATGGACATCCAAGGGTAACTTGGTCACAGCTCGAAGTGCTTCCAAAATTGGAGGCCCCACTGTTAAATTGGGAACAAAGTGCCCATCCATCACATCAACATGGATCATATCTGCACCAGCCTTTTCTACTAGGGCTACTTCCTCCGCCAGACGGGCAAAGTCGGCTGCCAAGATCGAGGGTGCAATTTTCACAGCGGTGGTGGACATTATCGTAGAACCTTTGTCAATTTCGCCGAGAAAAATCCATCCATAAGGGCCATCTGGCCCATTGTGGAAAAATAGCCTTGACCGGTTACCAAATCACGTCCCTCAGGAGGTAGACTGGACAGGACATTCTGGGGCAAAAAGTCTTGATGTTGGGAGCAAAACCGTTCAATAACCTGCTCATTTTCCTCTGGTTCTATCGAGCACGTACTATAGACTAAGGTGCCGCCAGGCCGCAAGAGAAGGCTCACATTGTGGAGTATTCCCAGTTGCCGAGCCTGATGCTCTTCCAATTGGGAGAGACCCTTCTGCCATTTCCCTTCGGGATGTCTTTTCAAGACTCCTGTACCACTACAGGGTGCATCTACTAAAATTCGATCAAATTGATATCCATCCAACAGCTGTATGGTGCGTTCTGCCTCCTCTCCCCAAAAATCGCCTTTCCGAGGTTGAATGCATGATGCTCCCATCCGCTGCGTATTTTCCTTGAGAAGAGCCAGACGCTCGTCCGAGGGTTCTATGGCCAAAACCTGTCCCTGGCTCTTCATTAATTCAGCTATATGAGTCGCTTTTCCCCCAGGAGCCGCACAGGCATCTAAAATTGTTTCACCTGCTTGCGGATCGAGGATGGAGGCAATTAACTGTCCCCCTTCATCCTCTACATAAAACCACCCTTGGTGAAAACCTGGAATTTCTGAAATTTTTCCTGGGTTATGAAGAATAAGGCCAACCGGGCTTATAGTGGTAGGAGAGGTATTTATCCCTCGCTGGTCCAATTTCTTTCGTAACTGATCACGGGTTATCTGCAGGATATTTGTACGGATGGTCAGGGGTGGCGTCAGTAAGAGATGTTGACAGAGTCGTGAGGTTTCTTCCAAACCAAACCGCGATAACCAGCGCTCGACCAACCAAGACGGACAGGAAAACTCGACCGAGAGCGCGCGGACCGGATCGTGGCTAATATCTGGCCAGAGAGGACGCCCCGTTCTAATGAGTTGACGTAGGATGGCATTCACAAATCCTGGCCATCGATTTCCTCCATGTCGACGTGACTTCAGAAGGTTGACGGATTCATTCACCGCTGCGGAATCCGGTATTCTGTCCAAGAAAAAAAGCTGATAGGTCCCAAGTCTCAAGGCCGACTGAACCGAAATCGGCAACCCAGGAATCTTTCGATTAGAGACTTGCGCTAAATACCAATCAAGGGTTTCTCGACGCCTGAGAACCCCGTTGACTAACTCGACCACGAGTGCCCGATCACGAGGATCTAATGTCGAACAATTCAGGTAATATTGCAGCCTTTCATTGGCAAAGCATTGATGGGTTTCAACCTCTGAAAGAATAGTATGAGCAATGGCTCGTGCCCCTCTCTTACCATTCATTGTGTCCTACTACAATATTCACGGCGAAGCATGAATGGCGGCACCCCCTATGGTTCTAGAGGATTGGGCGTCAACACCATCCCAGCTGTGACAGGGTGCCCCATTAAATATTGTTCAACTTTCATATGCCGTTTATTCTCTGGTTGAATTTCTTTTATGAGGAGGCATCCCTCTTTCGTGGCCACGACCATCCGATCCTTGGTGACCTCCACAATTGTTCCAGGTGCATCGGTTTGGGTGAGGGACGTGTAGACTTCCGAGCGACAAATCACCAACCGCTTTTTCTGGAGAAAAGTAAAAGCTCCTGGCCAAGGATTCATTCCTCGTACTTTATTGTGAATCTCCTTGGCTGGCTGGTCCCATTGAATTAACCCATCCTCTTTTTTTAACATCGGAGCCATTGTTGCTTCCTCATGGTCTTGTGGATTAGCTTGCAGGGAGCCATCTTGGATGCCTTCCAATGATGCGAGGAGAAGGGCACGCCCTGTCTCGGCTAACCGGGTGGATAAGGTATCGAACGTATCGTCCTCCTGGATGGGAACGCGCTCCTGACAATAGACACCACCCGTATCCATTCCAGCATCCATTTTCATTATCGTGACCCCAGTCTCCTGCTCTCCTCGAATCAGGGCCCATTGAATCGGTCCTGCACCCCGATACTTGGGCAGAAGAGAGGCATGCACATTGATGCAACCAAGTGTGGGAATATCAAGGACGATTTGAGGTAGGATTTTCCCAAACGCCACAACAACGATGGCATCTGGTTGCCACGCCTTCAGTTGATTTAATACCAGAGGGTCTTTCATTTTCATGGGCTGGAGAATTGGAATTCCGGCCCCCTCACTTTCAATCTTAATGGGAGATGCCGTCAGCACTCTTCCCCGGCCCTTTGGTTTATCCGTTTGTGTTACGACACCGACAACTTCATGTTGAGATTGCAAGAGTCCTTGCAAGGAAGGTTTTGCAAAACTTGGGGTTCCCATAAAGACAATTCGCATATACTTGCTTTACCACGGTGACCTGGGGAATTCAATATTCACCGTATTCCACCACTTCAGCAGAACAGGTTCTACCTATTTTCTAAAGACATACCCTTTCTACCAACTAGGAAGTGGAAAGGAGGGGCCGTCTTACGTGGATGAATGAGTAACCGAAAGATTGAGGATAGGCTGAAGAATTTTCTGGGAGATGATTAGGTAGACACCGCCAATTCAAAAAGGCTTATAACCATTTGTAGACCCAAGAAGGAATGTAAAATTTTTGCTTATTGAAGACCATTCCCAATAGGTTCCCTCCGGCTTGGGTTATTTTCTCTTTTACTTTTTTCGCAACATGTGATGAGGTTTTTTCCGCCTCCACCACTAAGACCACTCCATCTACTTTTGAACTAAGTGCAAGTCCATCTACAGTTTCACTCACGGGAGAACTACTCACCAATATAAATGAAAACTTCTTCCGGAGTGGCTCCCAGATATCATGGTCCTGACTGACTGGTAATAATTCTGGATTTGGCGCTGCTTCCCCAGAAAGTGTACTTAAAAAAAGGTTCGAGGAGGGAATCTGAGTAATGCTATCCTCCAATTCTTGGCCTTCATGAAGACTCTTTTCCAAGGGGGGCTTCGGTTTCACGCCAAATAATCGATGCTGGTCTGGATGAACCGGATCTCCATCAACTAACAGTACTGCTTTATGTCCCTGTTGCACCAGAACCCTGGCAAATTCTCGTACAATGGTGGAGGTACCTTCACCCTCCCGAGACCCGATAAACTGGATCACGTTTTTCCCGGGATCAGGTAACAGCGAGGAAATGCTTTGAGCAAGCTGGAGCATTTCCATTTCCAGGGGAAGCGAGGGAATATTCGAGATATCCCTATTACGCGGAAGAATTTCTACAACCGGAGGACGATCAGGTATCTTCTTGACCCGTTTCCGATCTGCTTCCGCATTTTGTAGGGCTTCAAATATTTTACTCATGACAGACTCCCAAACCCCACCGTCCCAAACTGTCTATAAATTGGCACCTATCATACATTGGCAGAACCCACTTTAGTTATGACCTTCTGCATCAAGTTCCGGGAATACCACTTCCTGACCTGGGAAAATTTTTCGTGGGTTCCTAATATGAGGGTTATCTTTCATGACTCGCTCTACCCTCGTAGGACTTGAAGCACCATAGACCTTTTCAATAAGTCTACTCAGTGTATCACCTTTTTTGACTATTTTTTTGAATGGCTCCTGGCCCTCTCCCTTTACCATGGTGGTGACAGGTGGTCCATCTTCGGTAGGAAAGGACTCCAAAGCCGGATTCAACCCGGAAAGGTTTCCCTTCCTCTCCTCTTGAGGAAGAAGAGACCCTGTCTTATTGAGAGTATTTTCTACACCAGATGGCAAAGACGGAATATCCTCTTTTTGGCGAAATATTCGTGTTTCTACAGGATTCCTCATATCCCCAGAGGTATTGCCCCCTGTCGCAGGGGATGAATGAGCCGAAGTCATTTGAACTTCCTTGTCTTGCATGAAGAACCTGGACTTCATTCCAAATAGGTTTCCAGACGTACTGTTCCCATTAAACAAAACCAGCCACCCTATTAAAAAAACAAGGATAGTCGCCAGCCCCACCGTGATAGGCACCCACGGTACCATTTTCGGAGCGCGGCTTTCCCCATCAATATCGGCAATGACTTCTTTAACAATATGAGCCGTCACCGGATTCTGCTGCGCCCCAAAACCTGTTATGAGGGCATTGTCACAAATAATATTGATTCGACGGGGAATCCCTCCAGCCTGATCAATAACAAGCTTTAAGGCTCCCTTTGAAAAAACCTGAGCCTCCTTAATTAAAACCCGTTCAAGACGGTGCAAAATATACGCCAAGCTCTCTTTCTCAGATAATGGGCGAATGGTTGATCGAATCGCAATTCGCTGGCGTAACTGTCGTAATTCATGTCTCCGTAAAATACCATCCAACTCTGGCTGACCAATAAGGATAATCTGCAGTAATTTATCCATGGACGTCTCTAAATTCGAGAGCATCCGCAACTGTTCGAGTGTCTGGATCGGGACATTTTGGGCTTCATCAATAATAAGGATGACTGTCCGATCCTGTTTATATTCTTCAATGAGATGTTCATGAAGAATACGCACCATTTCATCATCTTGAAGATCTTTGGTTTCTTCTCCGAATTCCTCAAGAATGTTTTTCAACAGACTGGTAAAGGTGAGTCGTGGGTTGAGAAGATAAATGGCCTTTTCTCGTTCAGGATCGATTTTCTCCATGAATGAGCGAAGTACGGTGGTTTTACCCACCCCAACTTCACCGACCACCGCAATAAATCCTTTTCGGCGCTCAACTCCATAAATAATTGAAGCGATAGCCTCTTTATGACTGGGACTGAGATAGAGAAATTCCGGGTCCGGAGTGGTGTGGAAGGGTTCTTGTGAAAATCCGTAATATAGGAGATACATGGTAGGAAATGCTTAGCTCTTGTGACTAATACTCACCAAGACCGGAAGACCAAGATCTTCTGCAGCTTGTTCAGGCCTCGTGTACCCACGTTGTAAGAACTCGGCTATAAAGGCCAAGGTCACCCCTCCTAAACCTCCAACGGCAATACCCAACAGGATAAACTTGAAGGCTTCGGCCAAACCGGTTTGGCTGGAATTGTGGCTGGTTGGATAATACTAATATTGGCCATTTTTAACCGATTCATTTCTTCAGAAATTCTCGCATCTTCAACTTTCGTTTGATACAGCTGCAAATTCTCCTTATGGGTTTCCACTTCCCTGAGTAATCCATGGAACTCTTGTTCGTTCTGATCTAAACCCTGAATATCCTCATCCAAGGATTGTAGTTGAGCAAGAATTGCGGCTCGCTCAGATTCGGCGCCCTTTAGACTGGCTTCCGCCTGGATAAGCTGACTCTCAAGTCCTTCATAAATGGGATTTTTCCCCTTGGTGACTCTATCTTTGAGCTTTTCTTCCTGCTCTTGAATGAAGGCTCCAACGACAGCCATATCTTTCCGAACCTTGACAACCAACCTGCTCGTCTCTCGGTATTTTACCAAGAGTTCTTGCTCTTCAAGCTGTAAGGCTAACAAGCGACTTTTGGCTTCATCGATGATACGATGCTGCTCTTCCGTCACCGTGGCCAGAGATACTACTTCGGGAATATTTTTAATTTGATGCTTTAGGGACACCACCTTCCCCTGTAAACCGTGACGCTCCCCTTCAATCGTTTTTAATTTGGAATCTAAGTTTCTTCGTTGGCTTAATAGTAACTCAAGCTGGTGGTCAAGTGATGAAATTCCATGCTGTTGTTTAAATCGAAGAAGCTTAGATTCTGCTTCAACAAGCCGAGATTCATATTCTGCTAATTGTCCTTCCATAAAAGCAGATTTGGGATTACTATAAATTTGGAGATGTTTTTCTTTGAGAAACTCAAGTAGATGGGTAAGAGCCTGTGAGGCCACTTGAGGGTTTTCATGTCTAAACGTTGCCTTTATGACATTCGAATGTTTGACCTGAGGATAGACTTTGAGCTCTTCTTCAAACGTCAGAATGGCAGCTTCAAGTGGTGTCATATTGGAAGGGGGATCTTCAATTAACTCAGGGTATAAACTTGGTATCCCAATTTCTTGGACCACTCGTTGAATCAAATCTTGGCTTGTTAAAATTGCAATTTCTGATGGAATAATTGATTCGGCCTCAAGGGCAACTTGTGACCGTTCATTCGTGCTACCGACCTCCGACCGATATAAATGTTCTCGCCCCACTTTCACCAGCAGACTAGTTGTTGACTCATAAATTGGGGTCATCAGGAAGGCAAAGGCTACTGCGATAAGAACAGCCCCCCCTAGTGTCGCGAAGGCTTTTTTCTTATGCCGAAACAACACTGTGAGTACTTCTCGCACACCAAAGGTTGTGGAGTTGCCTTCTATGGGATGTCCTAAAGCGTTTCGTTCCATGTCGTAACGTATTTTCCTTTTGTTTCTAAGGCTTTGTTATTCAACTGTCGCGCTGTTCATTATGCCTTTTTCATCAACGGGAGCACTAAACGATCGAACCATAACGGCCACTTCCGGATTCTTCAATTCAGTCTCATATTCTTGAATGAGCATCTTTTTGAGCTCCTCGGCCGTGAGCCCTGCAGTCATGATTTCACCCACAAGTTGAAGAGCAATTCTTCCATCCGGGCGAACTCGGACCTGTTCATTCAATTCTGGATTAAAGAAGAACTTAATATCTATTTGATCTCCCACTTGAATTCTATAGTCTTCTTGAGGGATGGCTCCCACCCTTTTTAGGTATTCTTCATAGTTCCGCTCGTCTGACTTTACCTCTCTCTGGAGCTCCTCCAACTCAGTCCCTAAACGCGAATATCTGCTAAGCTCTTGATCTACATCGGCTAATTGCCCTTTAATGACAGTAATTTGTCCCTTGGCAGAGATGAGTTCTGCCTCTGTACGAACAATATCTAATTGCATTTCTTGATAAACGGGGTTCTTCCCCGTGGTGACTGTATCTGCCAGTAGAGCCTCTTGTTTCGTGATAAAACTCTCAACTAATTTAATCTCTTTATTAATACTTCGAACCAACCGACTGCTTTCTCGGTAATTGGCAAGTAATTGTTCTTTCTTGAGTTGAAGCGTTAAAAGATTATTCTTGGCTCCATCAATCACTTTTTGACGTTCGGTTACGCTTGAGAGAGGAATTTCAGGCGGAATGTCTTTTATCTGACCCTTGAGCCATCCTAACTTCTCTTTTAATCCTTCGGCTCTATTCTGGGCCAACTTTATCGAGGTATCGAGCTCTTTTCGCTGTTCGAGGAGAAGACGTTGCTGTTCAGCCAAGGAAATTAGTCCATGTTTTTGTTGATAGGCCTGCAAGCGACTTTCTGAGTCTGCCAACTTTTTTCGATAGGCCTCTAATTGTTGTTGCATCACAGATCCCACGCTGGGCACTTCGCCTGCCGAACCGGAAGATGCCATCTGACTTGTGGACTCACCGGACTGAGCCGCATCACCATTATTTCCTAGCCCCAACATACATAGTAGTATTAAGGCGATACCCACACATACGAACTTCATTGATGTCACCTGTTTCCCCATTGCCCCCAACCCTTCTCTACGATAACGTCCCAGACATCAGCCAACGAATGTCGTGATGAAATTCCGCAATTGGGCTTTTCATAAGAAAGTAGTGATAGTGGCGATGTACAAGCCATGCCTGATTAATAAACTTTCAAAAATCAAAAAAGGTCAAGCCAAGTCGAAAGGGAATATTCTTTCTAATATAGGTATCCACCCATAAATTTACATTCGCAATGGCTAGGACTGGAACATACACAATATCCCGCGGGGCCAGATCGATATTTTGAGACGAATCCCTGCCAGTTAAAGCATCTTCTAAATTCAGTTCATATACCAGAGGTTTTCCATCCAATCCCTTTCGAAGTACAATGACTTGATGGATTTGGGCACGTTGAGTTGTTCCACCGGCACGTGTAATTGCTTGTAGGGCCGTTACAGGGCCTACGATTGTTAATTCGCCAGGTTGATTTACTTCACCGTCAACAAAAATCTTGTTGGAAAACTCCCGAAGGATAATAGTAATTTCTGGATCTTTAAGTGTTTTTGAGTACTCTAATTCCAAAGTTTTCCGTAATTCTTCGGTTGTAAGACCAGCGGCGATAACCTCTTGGCCAAGTTGGAGGACAATCCGACCATCCGGTCGGACGGGAACCCTCTCTTCATTAAACTCACGGTTATAAAAAAACTTGATATCGAGTAGATCCCCCGCTTGGATGATATAGGAGGACTGACTGACAGGACTCTTCCTTTCGAGAAGGCAGGATTTATCAAACCTTCAGCTTGCTTGTTTTGGGAACAGCCTGCTCCCCCGAGCAACAATAGAATCCAGACCAGTACGATAGGGAACACAACTTTCGCACACCTCCAACCTCTCATTGTTATGAGCATGTGACCTACACCTAGTCATTTAACCGGAAAAACACACCAGCATTGAATGGAATGTTTTTCCTTAAGTAGAGATCAACCCATTTATTGACATTCGCAATGCCCAGCAGTGGGACATAGACAATATCCTGTGGTAATAAGGCGAGGTCTTGTGAAAGATCTTCTCCGGTGAGTGCATCCTCTAGGTTTAGCTCAAAAACTTGGGCATTTCCTGTAATGCTGCGACGCAATACAATCACTTGATCTATTTGGGCACTCTGTTTAGCCCCTCCTGCTCGTGCGATAGCTTGAAGTGCTGTGACCGGACCAGCCACTTCTAATTCTCCCGGACTTTCCACTTCACCATCAACATAAATTCGATGTGCAAACGATCGCAGAATTACGGTAATTTCTGGATTTTTTAAAACAGAGGCATACTTTTTTGCCAACGATTTTGTTAATTCCTCAGGAGTTAACCCGGCTGCCATTATCTCATGTGCTAATTGAAGAGATATCCGTCCATCGGGACGAACCGGAAGTCCATCTTCGTTAAACTCCTTATTGTAAAAAAACTTGATATCTAAAATGTCGCCAGGTTGAATACGATATTCGTCGTATAGTATTTCACCTGTCTTATTCTCGAGTGATGCAGGTGAGAGCGGATCGTTGGCTCTAATATTGGGGAGGCATCCCGTTGCAAAAATAAAGAAAAATACTACGGTAATTACTTGCGTAGTTCTACCAGGCTTTAAACCGGAATTTAACCTACCCATAAATCCTTTTTTCTTTTCTTTAGTTACGGAATTGCCCTGAAAAGACAGTATAATCATTTCTCACCCCTAATGTATAGGTTAGCTTTTTCGCTATAAGCATAGGTCATACCTTCTTAAAAAAATACTTTCTTTTTTTTGGATTGTTCGAACTCCCAAGAAGGTTAGACCGCAATTAAGAAAAATTGACCAATAAAAACCTTATGTTAGAAAATTTTGAGACTTTGGAATTGGGTTTAGATGAACATCCTCGTGATTTCGTAGGAACTGGCTGATTTTAAATACAATTACTGAGCGACCTGTGCCAAATAATAAATGACTTCCAAATCATCCAATTATGACCATGTTATTTTTAAGGTAGAGTCTCTCAAAAGGCCAGAAAAACCTGTTTTTACCCGGTCATAGCTCAACTCTTCCGCCATTTCCTTTGTTTTGATTAATGGCTACTGTGCAAGGAGGGTGAGCATTCTTTAGCCCCTGATGGACCTTTCCGATATTTATGTCGCAAAAATTGAGCCTAAATTCTTACGAAATAAGTGAATTTACAAAATTAAAAATTATACACCGAGGACCTGGAAACACGGTGTCGTGTTAGGCATGTACATGTCTAATATGGAACTTTACTAAACATAAAAACGAATCAAATACATCTCAATTCATTCCTGTGTGAGCATTCAGAACCTGATTAGATCGCCTTCTCACCTTTCTTACTTTTGGAGAAATAGTCCACACTAGTCGTTTACAATTCTAGACCCTACATCTTGTTCCAGCACCCCCTGTTGAAGAGAAATTGTTTGTTGGAGGTGATCAAATAGTATTTCTGCAATTAGTCGATTACCCTCAGGTCCAAAATGACCGGAGCAGGTGTTCGGCCTAGCAAGAATGGCGCAAATTCTTCGATCTTGAAGTCGTTCCTTCAACTTTCTGGTTAAGTGGAGATAGGGGATTTTACGCTGTTCCAAGGCGTGAAGGAATAGTTCCACCGGTAACTTTCTTGTTTTCACATAATACTCGTATCCACTTCGTGACGGAAAAATTACGGCAAAACAGGATTTATTTCGGTGTTTGCACTCCTTCATGAATTGAGCGGTAAGAGCCACCATAAGTTCCATAGCCTTTGAGGAATGACCGGGCTCCACAAAATCACTCCAATCAGGTTTTCCAATTATCCAATTCTTTATTTCTGGTTTCATAATCACGGACATCATACTTTGCGTGAAAGGAAATTCTAAGGGAGTCGGTCCGTAGGTGGAACCGGGAATAAAAAATTCATTGTTTAAGAAGTGCCCTGGACGCTTCACAAATTGGTCATATTGCTCATAGGTAACCTCTGGCAACGGAATGAGCTGCAACTCCCCGGCCGGTAAGAGAAGAAATCGAGGTTTAAAAAGAAACCGACTGGAATCTCTCCCATCAAAATAATAGCGATACTGGTTCACGTTTCTTTTAAAATTTGTCATGAAAATTCCTAGTATGCTCATCGGCGTTTCATCGTGTTTCATAGACAAAAACCGCAATAACGCTTGATCCGTGCCATAGGCAGAATACCCATAATTGGCTACCCGACATTTTTTCATGCTGGACAGAAGGTTCCCCCAGGCCTCTTCGTCTGTGACTTCGTTACCATACACATAGGAATCCCCATACAACGAGATACACTCATTCCCTGGAACTGGATAGCTTGGAGTTGGCCGAGACCCTGTCGAATCGATTTTCTTCGCTTCCAAGGCTTCTTCTGTTGGCCATCCAAGGAGGGGATTTCGAATCTTTAAATACCGTTCAAATTCATCCTGTGTGGGCTTTGTGGGTGGCGAGTAGAGAAGAAATCCAGCCTTCCCCTTTGGCAGGATATAATTAAGAGCTACAAACGCTATAAGCTCTATTGTCCCAACCCCGAGCATCACCAGTAGCACCCAACCCAAGGCGTGAGTTCCTGTACGTTTACTAGCTGAACCTCGCATAATTCTTTCCTTACGAATGGTCGACCTACTGCCTAAATCCCAAATATACAAACAGAACTGATAGAGAATAGGCAACTCCCTTCCATCCCTTGATGTTGTATCAGTTTTAAAACACCGAATTCTGGACCAGCCAAACAACAGTAGATGGCCAATTTTTGGCAGGAGAAATTTCTTTGTTATTACCTGTGATTATTTTTTAGAGAGAAAAGAAGATGTGGAGAATTCACTGAGAGATGTCTTCCAAGAAGAAGCCTTCAATAATTTTAACCCTTAGGGGACTGTCCCATTGGCTCCATGTACTTATTTCCGGTTTCAGCATTCGATAGATCTCATCCCTCCTCTTCAATTTATCGAATCCGGTTTCCAGAAATTTTGAAATATTTCCAATAAAACCGGATTGATTCGGCAAACGTACTATCTTTATGACTTTTGAGTAAATTAATACCATCAAGCAACTGATACCAGACCATGGTCACAACTCCTATTGAACGTGACTTGATCTCGGGACCTACCTCATATCCACAGGCCCTTAAGGTGTCACAGGCAATTTCTTCAATTCTGGTCTGACGGGTCGGATCGAGTTGTGTTTGCCATTTTCCCTTGTTCTTCTTGACAATAGAAAGGCGGTTAGCCGCGTCTCCAATATTTTCAGAGGGCCTGGACAGAGTTACCATATCCGCCTCGAAGGGAATATGAAGAAATTGACAAATTTTCTTCATTTCCACATCCGGAGTTTCTATTAGATCTTCGTACCGTATCTCCAGATAATCTCTCCCAATTCGATTTCCCTGTTCTTTGGCTGATGTAACATCGGTTGACCATCGTTGGGCCGCACGAAACATATTTTTTTTCCAAGCCTTATGGATCGAGAGACAATAATCTCTTACATCACGCGTGATATGAATTATTCTACAGGTCGGGTAAATGTTTTTTAGAAGAAGAAGGTGCCGAACATACGAAGGTGATTTATCTCCCCATATCCTTTTGGATTCAGTTGGAATGTTTGCATCATGACGGATTAGGGCTTCAAAGACACCGGATACGGAAAAGTTTGGACAAGAGTCATACCAACTACGACAAGCTATCACCTCTCCTTCCCGTTGGAGGTACCAAAAATAGGGAAGTTTCAACATTTGGGTATAAAACGCTTCAAACGATTCATATTGTGAAAGATCGCCAAAGGAATTCCAATTGAGGTGAAGGTAAGGTAAAAATTCGGTCTCAATTGATGGAATACCTATCTGGGAATGATTGTTTAATAGTTCTCGTAATAGCTTCGTTCCGGAACGTGGGAGTCCTACGATGAAAAGGGGACCCGAGAAGTTTTCGGTTTCAGGAGTGGATAGAGTCCCTTGACTGTTTTGCATCATACCATCAGCCATAGTTGTTGTGTCTCACGTTTATAGACGATGCACCGTTAGGATGAGACAATCGGTTTAACCGTAAAAATGGGGTGAGGTTCCCCCATGCCGAATATTCCTTGAATCACTAATATTGGAGAGAAAAATCGCAATGCCAAAAATCTTGGAATTTCTCCTTTCAGCAAAAACCGAAACCCATCGAAGACGATAAGACAAAGAAGAATGCCTAATATAGTTTTGTTGAGGAAAATTACTCCTACGATGAATAGGACCTGATAGAAAAAACCTACAAACACTCCTTTTTCTTCCTTCATGATTTGCCAAAGTCGGTCAGGATATAGTCCGTGTTTCCGTAACAACAACCCAATGGGTCTTGGATAGGCCGCTTGATAAAATTCTTTCAAGCGTGACTTCGAAAAGTAATAATGCGTAAGATGTCTGCCCATCTGTTCTGAAATGTGAAGAATGCGGAAGGTCGCACTGACACATAATGCAAAATCACGATCTTGACCACGCCGAAATAAATTATCGTATCGAATTTGACTCTCCAGAACCTTGGGACCTAACAAGATAGACCCTGTACAACGATTCGTGGTACGAACGTAAACAGGTTTGGTGACCCGGCATCGCCAAAACACCGACCCATCCGGCTCATTGTTAGCATCAAACCGCTGTTCCTCCATATTGCCAATAACGGCTTCAGCCTCCCCGTTTTGAATTCTCTCAATCCCGGCAAGGAGAAAGTTGGAGGACAAAATTGTATCTCCATCCAACAACATAAGATACTCAGTCGTGGTATGTTCCAGAATGACGTTACGAGCCACTGCAGCGTTGGCCTTTCCTTCTATCGAAAAAACCCGTACATGACGGTGGGTCGTTGAGAACTCCTTCATGACTTCTAGAGTGCTATCGTTTGAGACACAATCGACAAGGATTACATGAATGGATTGAATGGGCTCCAGATGGGTAGGGAGTGAAGCTAAACACTCGTTCAGGAACGGAAGTCCATTTTTCGCAATAATCCCAATTGTCAAACTACAAGAGTTCAATGAACGCACAATCTACCTATTTCCTTTTGTGGTAAAGAGAACGACTTCTGACCACGCTATGTCTTTTGAGTGAACCTCGAAAGGGCCTTATCAACATCAAAAGAAAAGGCCTCGAATATTTACGAACACTCATCAGAACCACCCAGGGTATTTTCTCCTTGGAAACACCTTGACAAGCCAAACAAGTGAAAAAATTGAGAAGACTTCTGAATGACTCAAGAACCTCAACGAGAGGAGTTCCAAGGGCCAAGTTGTCCACCCAGGTCTCTTGATTATACTTCAGGGAATTTCCATAGCTTCACAAATTTACTCATTTTGACCCCAGCTATAACGGGAACTTTCCGACAAGATATCTTGCCACATAGGAATGGAAGAGTTGATGCCCAGTATGAAACTTTTTAAATGTTGATTTTTCAATGATTTCAAACCACCCCATATCATCCCTGTCATAGTCCACTCGTCTCTTTTTATTGAACTTATAGATCCTAAAACATTTTCTCAAAAACTTCATGACGTGGGAACTACTTGGTAAGATTCCCTTTTCATCCAAGTAGAGCCGGAGACGTCTTGGTAGAGAATTTTTATTATATCTGGTGGCCACGTGCACGGAAACGCCACCAACTTGCTGATAATGGTGAGTCACAAAGTCGAGATACAATTTTCTTTTTGCCCGCCAGCGAAGTGGGACTCGTCGCCAAATTTCCAACATTTCAAAATCCCAAAGGGGTAACCACCAGTCATATTCCCAAAAATCATACACTCGAACACAATTCACCACAAACTTCGCCTGTCTCTCTTGCCAGTCCCATCGTTCGTATAAGTCAGCTGCTTCCTCCGGAGAATGTGACGCCTGAATGTTAGCCAGGCGCGCAATACGTTCCCTGAGCTTTTCTCGAATGGCGGGATTCACTTCCTCGGAAGCCCAAAGTCTATAATGATGAGAGAACACCTCATCAACAAACTGCATACTGGTGATATCTCGGCTCTCAAAAAAACTTTCAGGAATATGTCCCCCCGATATTAAACCTCCTGAATGACCAGGAATAAAAATCCCATCCTCCGGTATTTTCTTTTGGGCTTTTAAATTCATCACAGCCGGCCAATCTTGAATATTCGGGACTGACACCTCATTGTGTGCACGTTTAAAATAATCTTCTCGCTGTGGGGCATGGAAACATTGTTTCCACATACCTTTCTCATAGGGGATGAACATCCAAGGAATTTTTAAAGCCTGAGCCACTTCTTGGCTGACCTTGGAGTCATTATTACCAGGTCTTCCATAGGTGAATGTCTGAACATTTGAATGCCCCATTTTCCGCAACATGACAGCTAGGAGTCGTGAATCATATCCTCCACTCAAAGGCAAAATTATTTTTCGTCCCCCTGCAAACTGAAGAAGGCGCTCAAGACTCCGCAACATACATTGGTTGAGACTTTCCAACAACTCTTCATAGGTGGCGTGATCCTCAATCCGTTCAGACTGATACCGATAATATCTTTCGGTAGACATTTGTAAGATTCCATTCACGATTTTGACAGACAGGACTTCACCAGCCTGGATTTGTTTTACCTTGGGAGACAGGGTGTCTTTTCCCGTTACATACCCTGTCAATAAAAATTCCTCTTCTGCTAAGTCCTCATTGTCATGTATTGGGAAAAGTCCTCGTATATACGCTCCAGAATCACTGATAAAAAAGTCACCATCCTTAACAGTGTAAAATAATGGCATACTTCGCACTCGATCAACCGCAGCCACAACTTGTGCCTCTGTTTGATCAATGAGCGAAAAAAATCCATTCAATTTCTGCAAGAGAGTTGCGAGGTCCTGGACCGTAGGCTGTAGACGGACCTTCTCCATGAATGCTTTTTCCGGCACCCGCTCCATTTGGTTAAAGAGGGCACCTTGCAAAGCAAAACCTTCTGATTGTTTCCAGCCTCGTGGGAAACGTATGTTCACATGAATTTGAGCCATGACCTATCCAGACAACTTTCATTCATTCTATTGGAAAATTGTAAATCTCTAAGTGCCTCGAGACATTCAAGAATACAAATGTCATGCCAAAGATGTTACTCGTTGGGAAATTGGAGGTTAGAAACTTTCTGTTTTCGATTCGAGCTTGCCACAATGAAGACGAACAAAACCCAATATAGGTTGTGTTCATTGAGATAGTAGCTCTCGATAATGTTTATTTGTAAATACATGAGGAGAAACAATACCTGCCAAATTCCTGACTCATATTCGGATTCTCGATATTGCTGAATCGTCCTTACGACTGTAAGACAAGAGATTAAGAGAACAAGAAGGAGCCCAATGATCCCAAGGCCAAGCCATGACTCAAGATAGCCGTTATGTGCCTCCATAAAAACCCATTTTGCACTTTCCCATACTTCCTCTGCAGGCCCACCCTTGGCTAGCCAAAATGCTTTATAGCCATATCCCAACCAAAAATTTACTTGTATCATCTCCCAAATTTCTGTCCATATCACATCTCGCCCCGTTAACGTGAAATCTCTTCCGATTCGGCCCATTAAAAACTCAAGATTATAGAGCACCAGAATCCCCACAAAACAAAACCAAAAAATGGACAGCACTCCAAAGGGAACGGAAAACCGTGAATTCCCTCGGAAGTAATGAAGAAAAACATACACAGGAACCTGCAGTAACCCGAGTAATAAAGCTGCTTTAGAATCAGAGAGGAGGACTAGTAAAAAAGAGAGCAACATTCCAAGCCAGAGAGTCCACCGTAATCGAGAGGAGAGTTTTGGCACAAAAAACAAGACCGTGCATGTAACCAGCATGGCAACACCCATTGGATTTTTATGAGAAAAAGTGCCTTTCCACGCATCTGAATCTTTAGAAGTCATGATTCCCATCTCAGGGATCAACAACGCCACAATCCAACAAGAGACCATCGTGATACCAAGTACCCAGGCCAAGAGTCGCAGAATATCGACCGTTGAGAATCGTTCCGCGAGATAGATTCCAAAAACAGTGGAGATGATGAAGGCGACACTTCGCCTTAAGGTATCACTTGGAGATATTGACCACATTGTTGAAGCTACAATGAAAACCATCAATACTATCAATAAGGGGTTTCGAGCTGAGAGCCATGCCACAGATTTCCAGCGGTACAGGACCAAGGCAAGGACGATGGTATCCGCAATGAACCAAAAAATCCTGAGGATCGATTTGGTTTCATCAGAAGGATCTAATAAATCAAAGTCTTGTAAGAAAAAAGAAAAGGGAAGAGTTTTGAGAAAAAGAAACAGCACAATTCCTGAGAACCATTTCTCCCAGAACGTACTCTTAGTTTCCATTTTTCTCTCCCGACTCCCCTTTTTCTTGACGACCAGAGGGATTGAGAAAGCTCTCGTAGGAATTCACGATCATTCTCCTTCAAGTTCAATCTAAGAACCGAATAGTCTGATAATGAATAAGGGGAAAACCCACCTCGTAAAACAGGGCATTCACAGAAGGCAACTAATAGGGTAACTGTCCCCAACCTACCGTCATCTAAAAGAATTTTTTGATCTTCCAATCATCCTGTATGACCATACAGGAAGGGTCCATGATGCCCAAACAAATTTACTGTTTTACAAGATGGAGGTCAGGCCAGCCATCTTTAGGACTTGACATGTACTTTTAAGATTTTAAACCAATTATGGGCGATTAAGACTCCACAGAAACTTGCCGCTAAAAATACGTATACATCAAATTGTTCAGAGGAAAACCCAAGTCCCAACTCGAGGCCCTTGATGAGGATCACTGGAAAGACGAGGGGTAATACCTTAAACGTTTCTTCTACAATCAGTTTCAAGACATGATAGGGGTTATGTCCACCTATGGCCATATTCCAGAGCAAATATCCAAACCAACATACCGCGCTGACCCCTCCAAACAACGCGATCGTGATGCGAGGGTTTTGAGACATTCCCCCTAGTAATAAGGCATTGAACCGACTCAGAAAAAGCAGAATTTGAAAAAATAAATCAAATTTTTGCCTTTCGAGTACCGTGGCAAGTACGCCCAAGGGTGAGGTCAAAAATAGGAAAAATATATACGGAGATATTATTTGGGTATACACCCCAGCCTCCCGCCATTGTGCACCAAAGACAAAGTGGAAAATTTCTGGAGCGGCGAACCCAAGAACAAGGATAACGGGTAGTCCAAATCCCAGAAGTCGGCGTAACGCTAATTCGGTAAGTTCTTTTAATTGTCCTCTCCTGTGGGACTCTGGCGCTGCTCCAAGAAACACCTGAGACAAGGAGGCCCCAAATAACCGCAATGGTGTACGAATGACACGACGTGTGAGTGCGTAGAGTCCCGCAATTCCTGGACCATAAAAAAATAAAATAAAAAACGTAGAGAGGTGACCGCTACTGATGTTAAACAGTGCAGACCAGGTGGAAAACAATGGAAAGCGGCGGTACCGGACCGCAATTGCAGACATGTCCTGGACATTAAAGAGTGAAGGCCCTGCCCTCCATTTGTGGGAAAATAATTTGTAGCCAAGATACAGACTTCCTACCCCCTGGCCAACAACACGGCCAAGGATCAGCCCCAAAGCTCCGCCCCCTCCGAATCCTATACTTAATTGAATCCCAACAGCACTGAGACTCGCAACGAATTTGGATGAGGCAATAGGCTGAAAAGAGTTTTTCCGAATCCCCCAATAATTCATCGCGTCGAACAGACCAACTAGAAGCACTCCGACCGGTAACCACCAAACATATGGCCAAAAGGCTTCAGCTGATAAACTCGAGAGAATGGAGCCACCCCATACCCAAATGAGCGCCACACTCAACAGAACAACGATGACAATGGCAACAAGGCACAGCGAAAAAACCATCTTGCCATCGTGATCGCTCTCCGGTAAGGGTATGGCTAAGTTGTAGCGAAAACAGGCGATGATCGAAAAAATTTCTAGTAATCCAATAAACGCCGCAAGTACTCCAAAATTTTCTGGAGAGTAGATCCTGGTTAATATTGGAGAAAACAGAATCGCAATGGAGTTTACCGCTGCCGAACTTCCGACGAGCAGGGCAAGATTCCTGGTTGGTCCTTCTTTCTTTAATATCGCTTGTAATAACTTCATGAAGGAGACGACCTTGACCGTCACAAGATAATAAAAATGGTAAGAATTTTTTTGTAAACTAAGAGAGGGTTAGGGCTAGGGTCATATCACATTGAGGATTTGGAAATTCCCGAGGACTTGGGACATAATCGTAGGTAGCCCTTTAGCATCTCACCCTGAGACATACGATTGTCATGGCGTATGTTCTTCATGAACTTCTGGCCCGTACAATTCTTTATCAAACCACCAATCTATAACTGGGGCAATCACGCCTGTTGATGAGAGACAGGGGGCCATTACACTCGCAAACACTCCTCATAAACTCCTTCTAATTTTCTTGCGTATTGGTTAATTTCCAAATGACTCCTAAAAAACTTTTTCGCACCCGAGGAAAGCTTTTCCCGGTAATTTGAATCGGTAAGCACTTGCTCAAGCGAATTGGCGAGTAACTCCGAATTTCCTGGGGGAACAAGAACTCCTGAAATTCCCGTCTCAATTATTTCTGCGACAGACCCAACGGGGGTCGCAATAATGGTAAGCCCATGAGCCATTCCCTCAATAATCGACATGGGAAGACCTTCATTAAATGAAGGTAGCACTAAAATATCAGATGTTCCAAGCAGTTTTGTTACGGTTTCGGATCCAACCCAACCCGGAAAAAGAACCCGCTCGCCAATGGACAAAGACTCTGCCATGGCTCGGTATTCCTCCACATCACCATCACCCGCTAGGACCGCCTTCCAATTTAAAGACCGAATGGGACCTGTCGCCAATGCCTGTAAGAGTTCAGGCACTCCTTTTCTTCGTCCTAGCCGTCCTAAAAATAATATCTGACAGATATTTTCTGACCGTCGCGTTTCAATGGGGGTTGGTTCTTGTACGGCGTTTGGTAAAACAACGATCTTCTTCACATCAACCTGAATCTCGTTATGGACAAATTCCTGCCATGCCTTCCCCAAAACAATGACGCGCTCAGCTTTTACAAACATGTACCGGACCAGGTGTTTTAATGGTGAGGAGAGATCCCAAAAGAATTTTTTATACTCTGACCCATGTAGATGGATGATATATGGTACCTTTGACCATCTGGACAGAACAATAATAATAAATTTTCGCAAGGTACTGCCGTAGGAAGATAGATGAATATGCAGTAGGGCAGTCCGCCCGGAAAAAAGCTCGCGTTCAATAGTGACCAAGGATTGAATAAAAACAAGTTGTGCGCTCAACAAGCTTTGAACGCCCCTCGTATCCACAATTTGAAAATTCGGAGCATCAGGTTGGCAATCCCACACCCGAGTGAAATTTCCAATCATTCGTCCAATACCACCTTGATTTTCTAATCCTCCTGGACTGATTATCAGAACCTTGGTTTTTTTCACGGCATCCATAATGTTTATTCAGGTGATGAGTGCCCTAACGCAGAGACGGTGTCGACCTTTCCAGGCAACCCGCCTGCTTCCTATGGCCCCTCCTGAATCCCTAAAAGTACTTCAGAATACAGAGCCATCACTTCTAGGATCCATACCTCCTTGTCTCCTTACACCTCTTAGTGCTTTCCACCTTCCTGGTGATCAAACAGGGTACGGTACGCCTCCAACAGAAAAGGCAAGGAGTGCTCCCAGGCTAGATGATCTCGAAGCCGCTTGGATCCATATTTCGACATGACTTCTCGCTTTTCTGGATCATCCAGTAAACAGGAAATCTGGCTAGCGAGTGAAGACTCCTGGTTGGCTTCAGCATAAATTGCCGCCTCTTGAGCTGACACCCTATTTTCCTTCAGCGAATAGGCCACAATGGGCAATCCAAAAAACATGTATTCCATGATTTTATTCATGGTACTTTTGTCGGACCAGTCGTTCTTAGGATCTGGGTCAATCGCGATATCTGCCGACGATAACACGCGACAAAGATCTTGGTCACTTACCCGTCCTGTGAAATGACAAATATCACCCACTCCTACTTCATGCGCGTATTGTTTAATGACCGGCTGATGTGGACCACCCCCAACCAGGACACAAAACATGTCCTGTCGCCCCCCTTCCCGCAATATTTTTAGTGCTCTTATTAAATAATCCACCCCATCCTGTTTACAAATTTCTCCAAGGTAAACCAGAAGATATTGTTTCCCATGTTTCCATGAATGATCTGGTGGATAGATCACCAATCTATTTAAATCTGGACCAGATCGTACGACAAAGACATCTTCAGGCCGCTTACCGCCTCTCTGAATAGCAATTTCTTTATGACTCTCATTTGTGGTGATGACCACCTTGGCTGTTCGAAATGTCTGCTTTTCCAGCCAAAGCAACCCTTTATAAAGGAGGCCTCGACGTTTCTGAAATTTTTCCTCATACATTTCTGGAGAGAGGTCGTGATGGTCGAAAACAAACTCTTTCCCAAACAATTTCCAAAACCTCCCAAGTACCCAATAGGTCTCTGGTGGGTTACACGCATGAATGGCATCGAATCCTCTCCCGTGAAGGGCGATGGTAACGGACAAAAGAGCTGTCCTCAAAAAACACCACCCAAATTCTAAAAAAAACCCGACAGCCCCCTTAGCATCTATCGGCAATGCATAGCGATAAATATCAACATTTTCAAGAGTTTCTCGTGATAAGGTAAATCCTTTCGCCTTCGGACAAATGACACTGACCAAATACCCTGCTTTGGTGAGAGATGTCGCCTCAAGCCATACGCGACGATCAAAGGGAACGGGTAAATTCTGAACAATAATGAGAATTCGACGGGGGTTACCAGCAGATCCCATGGTAATTCTTTCCAAACTTTTCCTCGACGTTCATTCTCACAAAATCAAGAACGTATTTTTGGGAAGACAAGGATTGAAGAGCCTCTACCACCCACTCTCCATTTTTTGCGACAACAACTGTCTCGGCAAAATCTAATACGGCGTGAACGTTTTCCATAAGAAGGTTGGAAAAGTGGGGGATATGCTCCTGAATATATTCTCGGTTCGCACCTAATAATTGAGCCACATTAACGTCAGGATCAAAAATCTTTATGGAATACCCTTTCCCAATCAAACGCTCAACCAACTCTACAATGGGACTTTCACGTAGATCATCGGTACCGGATTTAAAACTGAGACCGAGAACCCCTACCTTCCGAGCCCGAAGTCCCATGACTAATTGAAAGGCGCGTTCAATGTGTTGTTTATTACTTACCATTACCGAACTCAAAATTGGCAAATCCAAATCTAAACTTCGACTTTTATATGTCAGCGCTCGCAAATCCTTCGGGAGACACGATCCCCCAAAGGCAAATCCAGGCTTAAGGTATTTTTCTGACAAATTTAATTTTTGATCTTTGCAAAAAATGTCCATCACCTTTTGTCCATCAATCCCTTGCGATTTACTAATGACACCAACTTCATTGGCAAAACCCACCTTCAGCGCATGCCATACATTATCGACATACTTCACCATTTCGGCAATTTCAAATTCGGCTTCAATGAGAGGCGCCTTCACAGAGGAAAGAGCATTCATCAATTTCTTTCGGCTCTGCTGATCAGTTGACGCAATGACTATTTTGGGAGGATTTTGATAATCCTTAACCCCACTCCCTTCACGAAGAAATTCAGGGTTGAAGCACACCCCAAAATCTTTTCCCGCTTTTTTCCCTGAGGTTTTTTCCAAAATGGGGATCACAGTATTTCTTGTCGTTCCAGGCAAAACTGTGCTGCGTAGCACTACGACAAAAAATTCACGTTTCTCCTTTAAGGCCTCCCCGATTTGCTCCATGACCTGTTTCACATATCCTAAATCAAGGTCTCCATTAGGAAGACTTGGTGTCCCGACACATATAAAAACCATCTCACTTTCCATGATGGCTTTTGTGCCATCCAAGGTCGCAATGAGATGGCCGGTCTCTACCCCCTCGGCAATAAATTCCCCAACAAACTCCTCCACAACAGGCGATGCTTTCTTATTAACAATCTCTACCTTCTTTGGATTTGCATCGACTCCAATAATATGGTGGCCTTCCTTTGCCATACATCCAATTGAAACTGCCCCCACATATCCTAATCCAAATACGCTTATGTTCATGTCTTACTCCTTGACAGCCCCATGATATCTACACGCCCACTCTCATTAGGGAAATTAAGCTTACTGAAACATCAATTTGGTGTATTCAGCTCTCCCCTCACCAAATAATCCCGTTCCAATCAGGGTATTACTTGGGACTTTTACGTCAAACGCCGGGGAATACCACCCTAGTGGTGGTGTGGTCATACCACGAACCAAACTCCATTCAAGAGATTCAGGCAACATTAATTGGGCTTCCCCACCCCCTTCTTCATCATTCCATTTTAGAAAAGCGGTGCCCTCCTGTAAGACGCAAAATACCGAAGGACCAAGATGATAAGCCAATCTTCCTGGGTGCTCTCCGGCACATGTCACTTTATCTTCGATCAACAATCCCCCCCCCAGGGAGTCTCTACTGACTGAACGATAATGAGTTGCTGGGGGACTCAGACGTCGATATCCATTGTGGCATGCACTCCACTGCTGAATTCCACCTTCTGCCGTTTCTTGAATCTTGACCAGCGTTGATTCAATTTTTCCGTCCCACATAAACGGCCCACTCATTTCTATCTGATTACATCCCGCTAACTCCAGGGTGTTATGACCAATGGTGGAACGAAAATACGATCTCCAGCTCGAGTCCCCATGGTAACAATAGGTGCCAGGATCCACGAACACAGGGACTCCATTAACTCGAACCTCTATAGACAAAGCATCAGCATGTGCATGTGCATTCAATGGTGGGTACCCATGCGGGCCATGATCACATCGGCACCATATTTCTTGATTTTTCTTGGTTTGAAATCGAAAAATGACGACGCCAGCCTCCGGGAAACAGGAAGGCCTTTTCAAGGGTCGTCCCTCATTTTTTACTCGTCTAGTGGCCATCTGAGACCATAATTGCGTACGGAAATCTTTGGTCTCAACCGATGGCCACCATTCAGACTCCCCAAACAATATTTTTCCGGTAGCCAAAAGAGCTTGGACGCTTGGAACTTCTGGTGAATCAAGGAGAAGGCCTACACCATCATCTGAATCCCCCTGTCGAGACACCTGATAACGTATGTCAACCAGTCCGCCCAAGGCATCGATCATCCCTCGAAGTACTGACCATATTTCCTCATTAAGAGGATGACCGCAAAAGTCGCCTTCAATAGCTGCTGCAAGCATTAATTCTAATACAAAACAGTGGTAATCGGTTGCTAATTCACGATTCAGACCATCGGGAAAGGTTTGAAGTTGTATTTCTTTTTTGAGAACCTCCGAAGCCTTCCTTCTCCAGGTCTCTGTTTCCTTGAAATAGGGAAAATTACAACAGGAGGCAAAAAGACCCGACGCCTCCGCAATAACATGGTTATTCGCTGAGGACCCATGGCTCATAAAGGCATTCAGATACTCTTGATGATGATAAAGCTGCTGAATGAACACAGGATTATGTTCAAAAACCTGATCAATGGCGGGGCAGGAGTGGAGAAGTCTTCGAATCCAAACCCAGGAAATTAATCGGATACCTATTTCAATACCACTGATCCAGTGGGGCCCCGAAAGAAAAGGGTTTTCTTTCCACCAAGACTGTAAATGGTGAATAAGGAACTCCGAATACCGTGAATCATGGGTAACATAATATGCTGAAGCTAAAACTGTTAAATATTGGTGGCGAGATAATTCCCAAATGTATTTAATATTTCCTGTTTGTTCTTCATCTCTGTACCTAATATCAAAAGCATAGACTTCCTGCGGAGCCCGACGCCCTGTACGGACATCTAAAAACCAATCTGGCGTTGGAACCATATCGGTTCGGGTTTGATCAAATACCTTCCACTGCCCTTGTAATAATAATTCGGCACAGTTTCTTAGCCGTTCCTCAACTTCCTTATCACCTGCATAACTTTTTTCTTTTAATGAGAATGTATAGCCTTGAAACGTATGTGGGACCGAAAGGCTCTCCTTTGTCAATTCCTTGATTTGTCTCTTTCGCCAGTAGGCCTTGTATCCTTGATCTCGAATCCGCCCAAAAATTTCCTTTGGGGACATTTTCCCAAGTCGTTTTACATACCATAATAACGATAAGGGTTTGGACTGAATGGAAAGAGGGTTCTGAGGGGTGAGGGCAGATTTATGTTCCAATGCTATACTCCAAAAAACCCGCCTGAGACCGATGGCAAAAGAACGGCCTTAGCAATGTCAGAGAACAGGACCAAAGGCCTAAATCGAGCCCACAGCTGTTTTGTATCTATTCATCACTGATCAAAAAAAATCTATCATACAATAGGGTGTTTCAGAAGAAATTGCCTGTTTCTGCAGGAACTCTCTGGAGAGGAAAAAGAGGTAGGATTTGATTTCAAAAGAGATCAGGCAGCACCTTCACCTCGTAAAACAGCGGGTACCGTTTTGATGAGAATTTTAAGGTCCAGCCAAATCGACCAACGGTCGATATATTCCATATCTAATTCCATCCATCGATAGAAGGGAAGTTTACTCCGGCCATTTACCTGCCACAAACAAGTCAGACCAGGTAAGACACTGAATCGTCGCCGATGCCAGTCTTCTGAAAACTCATTATAGTCTCTCACAGGGAGAGGGCGTGGACCTACCAAACTCATATCCCCTTTTAATACATTAAAGAGCTGAGGAAGTTCATCTAAACTCGTTTTCCTCATAAACCTTCCAAGTGGGGTAATTCTTGGATCATTGGTAACCTTGAAAGCCGCTCCATCGACTTCGTTGAGATGCTCGATATCCTGCAGCATTTTTTCAGCATTATTGACCATGGTTCTAAATTTAAAAAGGCGGAACCGACGTTTATTCAGGCCCACACGTTCTTGGATAAAGAAGGCTGGCCCGTCACTGCTTAATTTAACCGCCACATACACGGCGATGAATACAGGAATCAAAGCAATAAGAGTAGGAATGGTAATAAGTAAATCGATTACTCGTTTGAGAAGAAATCGTGGCCCCATGGTTGGCCCACTATGGAGAGTCAAAACAGAATGTCCACCAAACTCTTCAGCATTGGTACTTGCAAGTTTGGCTGTAAAAATACTTCCCAACACTCGTACCAAAATTCCCTGTTCTTCACATAATGCGACCACGTCCGAAGCTTGCTTGTAATAGGACGCGAGAGGCAGCCCAATCACAACTTCGTCGATGATGTGCTCCCTCAAAAACGAAGGAAAGTTTTTAAAATCTGTTACAACTTTATATGAAGAATTCTTTAATTGTGGACTTTTGTCCCAATCGACATCCATGAAACCAATAAGGCGGTATCCGAGTTCGGACCTCCTCTCAACCTCCTGGGCAAATCGCAGTGCCCGTTGGTTGGTTCCCACCACTAATACTCTACGTAAATTTCTTCCATGTCTCCTTACCCGCGCTAAAACCAATCGAAGAGTTAGGCGGACCGCTACCGCTAACAGTAAACTGGTGGTCCAGAAATAAATAAGGAAAGACTGCGAAATTAAATCAATTTTAAATAATACCGCCGGTCCCGTTATAAGCAGGGTACCAATACTTGTGGCTTTGGCTACATCAAAACTCTCTCGCCAAAAGCAGACAATCGCCTGGAGTCATACAGATTTGACATGGAGAAAACAGCATGCCAAAGGAGCAAGAAACCACTAAAAATTGC
>CBDCXA010000003.1:240000-434090 GCA_965223605.1 Nitrospirales bacterium | reverse complement strand
CTCCGCCAGTACCGCCGCCTCCAAGCGGGACTCCTTGAGTGGTGGATAGAACCACATTGGCATTATTTCTTTCTTGACCGGTTAAAACATTTTCAGATGCGGCCGTACAACCTTGTCCATGTTCATTACTACCAAATAACTGACATTCCAAGAGTTGTGCTTGGGTCATTTGGTTGGCTACCAAAAACTCTTTGCCTTGCTCGGGAATATTTTCATGGGCATGGATGGCCGGGAGGGCACCAACAATCTGGACTGCAGGAGTGGAATACACTTCGCCAATAATTCCGTCGACCACTTGGACAGATTGTCCAGCTTCAACAGCAACCTGCTTCCCTTTCCCTTTTAGGGATTCAACTTCAATGGCCCCTTCGATGACATCATAGGTATCAACACGACCAAGGCCTATTGTCGGTGCATTAGGGGAATTGACGGTATCACTTGCATTATTTCGTTGATTCCAGCCGACCGTCGCCTTCATGAGCCCTCCACGTACAAGGGCCCGTGAGTCTAATGTTTCTAGCGTGACAAATTCGTTCAAGGCTCGAACACGCTCGGTCCCTGCCACCTGGACAGATCCGGTATTAAGCTTGACAATCGTTTGTCCTGTCGCATCTTGTTCAAAATTAACTGCCGATTCACTCCCAATCGTCACTAATGAATGAGTCCCTAATAGCACATCCGTGACACTACTCATTCCCGTTACAATCGAGTCCCCCTTTTCGACCAGATCCCGAAATTGTAAGGGCTGTGATGAGGCCGGCCCCCCTGCCATATTCCGTTGGGCATCACCATACAAGGCAGCAACGATGCCACCATCCCTTGTTTTTTCAACGGGGACTTCCGATTTCGTCTCGATTGCCCACAGACTGACTGGACCTAAAATTTGCGTCATCACTAATAGGCCTACCAGTGTAGCTATTAATCGACTCATGGGTAATCCTATCCTTTCTGGCCCGCCGGCCATTCCCTCTGTATCTTTAGAATCATATTCCATAGAAGAATATCTCCAGCACGGAGACCTTCTGTTTTATTCAATGAGATACGGCTCAAGTTCTTTGGCATTGGCTCGAAGTTGTTTAGCATCGATTTCCCAAGCTTCCATAAAAACAGAAAACCTGGATTTCTCATACAGTCCCGGCATCCAGGCATCCATGAACAAATGCCCTTCTTCATTCCAATAAATATGACTCACTCTGGTTAATGCACTGATAAAGTTCGTGGTGGCAAACCGAGTCACTTCGCTTTTTTTTAACTCGGTTCCCCGAAAACCAGTTTGTACTCTTATGCCGCCCCGTGAATATTGAACAAGAACCGGTAATTTGGAGTCATGTTGAGCCCGAATCCCCTCATCCAACACATCACATCGATAACCAAGACTTTCCAAATGTAAAACAACAGGGTCTTTAGAAGTAGACTTGGCCCATCCAATTTGAAAGCCAAGAAGTAAAACAACAGCTATGACAATTTGAAAAACTCGTTTTATTTTTTTTCTACGGAGACCGCACTCCCACGATTCTAAGTAAGATTCTTCAGAGACTTGTAGGACCTGGTAGGTTGAATGCCAATTTTTCATGGCCCTATATAGTGCACAGTATTAAAATCCCTCAAATAACCCCTTGGTATACCTCTTAATACCTCTCGATAAGCACCTAACATCTTATATCTAATGACGATGATCCTTTTGAGCAAAGTTATTCATACCAGTAAAGGGCAATAAAAGGCAACTAACGCCTCCTCGCTCCCCTTTCTTAATATCTCAACATTCTTAATATTTTCATGGAGGAATTAGAAACCAACCAACCTCCGAGTCTCACCTAAACCAAACTCCTCCCCGAACCAAGAATGTTGTTTTTTCAAATAGTTTCACATATTGTCAGGTAATTCTTTTATTCCAGTCGTAACTAACTCTTTAGAAGAATGTCTCTTGTCCTCCCTATACCTACTTGACACCCCTCATTGAAACTAGGTAGAAACTCTTTTTAATCCAACGATTCAATGCTCTTACGATATAACCGAAATAATGGTATTTCTTGAGTCCCTATTAGACGGCAGAAAGGATCGCATAATGGGAAAACTACTTTTCGCGCGACACACATCTAATGGGATCGCACCCCTTACCACCCTGACCTTCTGCCTCTATCTCCTATTAGGCGTCTGTCTCCCAATGGCTCAAGCCGAACGTCCAGAATTTAAGCTGGCCAAACAAGGAGAAGCAGACGTTTTGGTCGCACAGGCCGTCCTGGCTTACGATAATCAACAATATCAAAAAGCACTAGATCTCTTGAAACAGGCTGAGGAGTTAGATCCACATGACCCCCGAGGGTTGTACTACTTAGGGTTAACCCATCAAGCCTTAAAACAACCCAATCAGGCCATTCCCCCGTTAGAGGCAGTTCGACAGCTTCGCCCAAATGACGAAGATGTGGCCTATCAACTTGGTGTGGCCTACTTCTCGGCCGGTAAATACGATGAAGCAACCCCTGTCCTGGAAGAGGTGTACCAGAAAAACCCTGACACTGAAAATCTTGGCTACTACGTTGGGTTAAATCGCTATCGACAGAAGGAATATACACAGGCAGTAGAAGCCTTTGATAGTTCCAAAACTTCCGATCCTAACATTCAGCAATTGACCAGTTTCTATCGAGGACTCGCATTGGGAGTGCTGGGATTATCTGAGCAAGCTCAGGCCGAGCTTAAAACGGCACAGCAAACGCAAGCCGTTTCTCCCATTACCGGTTCTGCTCAACGAGCTCAAGAAGCCCTCGCGGATCGACAAGCGGCGACCGAAGCAAAACGGTTCCGTGCCCAATTAAGTTTGGGGGGATATTATGATGATAACGTCGCCATAAATCCTGACCCGGCCACCATTGCCAATGATCCAGGCAATCAACAAGCGATCCTTGATAGCCTTCGTCGACGTCATACTTCTACGCCTGGGTTTCTGGCCTCATTGTTAGCGGACTATTCGTTCTACCGTGATGGCCCAATGGAAGCCACCCTCACCTATTCCTTTTTCCAGACTCTCAATGGAAATAGCTTGAATGACTTCAACATCCAGGACCATCTTGTGGGGGTTTCAGGGTTTTATCGTGGATTGGTTGCAGAAATTCCCTATCAATTAGGCCTTCAGTATACCTTTGATTATCTATTTTTAGATATGGATGGGTTTCTGATGCGTCACACTCCGACGGTCAATCTGACACTTGTTCCTCCAAGCTTTGATCTGCCCCTCGTGGGAACAGTGGGGAATCTCAGTAATGCCTTGTACCGGTATCAAGTCAAGGAGTTCTTCAGAGAACCATCGAATAGTGACCCACGTTTTGGGAGTGAATCTCGAGATGCATTTAATAATATGTTGGGATTCCTTCATGCCTTTCGATTTAATGAAGATAAATTTATAATTAGAATTGGGTACCAATATGATAACGAAAGTGCCGATGGTGCTGCATTTTCGTACAACGGCAATCGGCTCCTAACTGGTGGCCAGCTCTCCCTGCCGATTGGAGAGATGGTATTGCGGTATGACTACGATATCCACTGGAGAGATTATAAAAATAATCAAGTACTCTTTACTGATCGTGCCGGCACCTTCGCCAGTCGTTATGATGCTCAGCACACGCATCTCATTCAATTAATCAAACCCTTACCGTGGAATCTGAGACTGACCGGTCAAGTCCAAATCGTCCGAAACCAATCAAGCATTCCAGTTTATGACTACAGCAAAAATGTCTTCACCGGATTGGTGACCTGGACCTATTAATCCGTTCTCCTGACAATACATTTGCGACCCTCTGCCCATCAGGTCCCTTGATACACAAGGCGGCCTGATGGGGTCCTAGGGCTCTCCCATCTCCCAACCTAGGCGGACTGTACCCAAAAATGATATAACCTGTGAATAGACAATATCCCTTGAATTGAATTAGAGACGGAGAGGTGCGAGAGCGGCCGAATCGGGCGGTCTCGAAAACCGTTGTCCTGAAAGGGACCGTGGGTTCGAATCCCACCCTCTCCGCCAATTTGTTTCTCCCGATTACATTCTGACTTCACTTTTCCCGTTGGAGGTTTAGTAAAAATTGGCTATTCCTTATATGCTGATATTCATGTTGGGCTTGGGATATTCGGCCCTCCAAACAGGAGCAGCCCATGCGGGAACCTGCACAATCATTGGGGGAAAGAAGACACCGGCTCTCATGAGAATCCATGCTGAAACCCTTAGCGCGGACCTTGGTCAACTTCTTTGGGAGGGAACCTTAAATAAAGATCAACGAGTTCCTATCATTCATGCGGGCTTTCGAATTCGCTATATGTATAGAGGCAGTAGTGGTGATACCTGGTCAGTTCACCAGGGAGCACTTTGTAATAATCATGAGAAACTGATACTTCCCTAGGTATAATCATGCTCCCACCCCAAGTTGGCCAGCGCGATATTTATGGAGCTTCCCTCAAGAACCCTTCACCGGTTTTTTCTATATTCTCTTGTCCCTACGACTGAATGATCCTCTTTTCCCTTACCATTTCCCCTGAAAATTCCATGAAAATGCGATTAGCCCCTTACGATTGATATCCAGCTTCTTTTTGTTAGAGGTCCCGGGACACGGTTGACATACCTTACCCCCAAAATATTACAATATTTACCTTTACTTTCCGGGGCATAGAAAGCAATGTGTCTTAAATTTTTTGAGGAGCCCTCTTTACCTCTTCTAATGACATTTAAAAAATAGGAATTCTCGATTTTCAGGAAAGAGGAGGATGTAGCATGAATCAAACCTCTATTGAGCCAGACTTTTCTGACTCGTCCTTAAAAATAAATTTAAATGATCTCTTTCACTTCATCAAATGGATTCATCATGCCCATCAAGCGTTTGATAATGGAAACGCATTGCCCGCGGTTCCCAAAATTGAATCGGGAAAAGTAAAAAGCTGGATTCACCTCATTCAAAAATATGAAATTCGCCTCAAGGAACGTACCGAACAAAGCCAAGATTTGACTAAAAGTATTCAAACTCAAGAAACTGACCTCCGACGACTGCTTTCGGATTTACATACCAATATTGCCTCACTCTATGACAATTTAGGATTTGAAGAGAAGGCGAACGAGTCTCGCTTAAAGGCAGGCCAACTATATTCTCAAGGTTAGATACTCTCCTTCTCAGGTTCCTGACCCCATGCGAGTTCCCCAGAGGCCTTTGAGGCTTTAGGTTGGAATCCTCCTTAATTTTTTCGCGTTAACCTTTAGAACATTACTGGACTTACCTATCCAATAAATATTAGATAAAAAGGAAATTCTCAAATACCTAACTTATTGAAAATAATTATATTTATAGAAAATAGGTCCTCAAGAATAATGTGATCTACTTCATAGTCCCTGTAGCAAAAATAAGATACTCTACCTGTAAATGAAAGAAGAGCCAATGACGGCACACATGATAGGGAGTCCTTTCTGGAGAAAGGAGGGTTTGCAATGCTTGCAATTTCCAATATCACGACTTCTCTGATTTGCTTTTTTATCCTAACAATTCCTCAGGATCTACTGGCATCAAATATGTCCTTAACCCATTCCCCCTCGACCCCAAAAGATACTGTAGCGACTCCTGTTAACAAAAAGTCGGTTCCCAATGGAATTGGAAAGAAAATTTCTCCATCTATGAATAGGGGTAATAACAAGCCAACGACAGCATCTCTATATAAGCCTCCAAAAGGAATGGGTCGGCCTTGGCCAACCCAAGGCGGAGGAACACGAAGCCAATCCAACTGCAATCCACAATTGGCTGTTCTCGCACCAGCTGATCATACAGGCTTGACCCAATCCCATCAGCCTAATCTCTACTGGTATGTATCGGATATATGCCCTGGCACCTTTGTATTTACGCTCCTTGAAGAAGAGGGGATTGCCCCTCTCATCGAACGTTCTTTGGAAGCCCCTCAACAACCTGGCATCCAAAAACTAAGCCTCCATGATTTGAATCAACACCTGAAAATTGGGAAACGCTACCAATGGTCGATTGCTTTAATTGTGGATCCCAATCACAGGTCAAAAGACATTGTGGCCATGGGTGGAATCGCTCGAATTTCTGACTCAATAGGGAAAAAAGATTCAGAGGTGTTGAAGAAGAAAACAGATGCAGAGACTTATTTAGAATCGGGATTCTGGTATGATGGAATTGAGGCCCTGTCCGAGAAGATTGAGGAAAATCAAAACGCAGAAGTAACTGCCCAACGAAAAAAGCTTATTCACCTAGTCGGTCTCAAGGATATTGTTACGCCATAACTGTCTGTTGAGAACGAGCCTCTACTTTGTTATAAGTCGGGCAACCTTAGTTAATGGTATAGCGGGCAATTTTTTTTAGTAATCCTTGTCGACTCAAACCTAACATTTTTGCTGTACGAACACGGTTCCCTTGACATAGGCGAAGAGCATTCTTAATTTCTCTGACTTCGAGTTCCTCAACAGACTGCTTGAGGGTTTTTACAGGCCCTACTCCCGTAATCTCTCCACCTGTTGATTTACCTTGGATGTGCGGTGGGAGATCTTTTTCCGCGATGACAGCCCGTCGGACAGTCACGGCCAAACGTTTAATTTCGTTCTGGAGTTCACGCACATTACCGGGCCAGGCATATTTAATAAACGCTTGTTTCACTTCTGGGGACAAGTGCATCGGTTGACGTCCCATTTCTACGCACTCCTGCTGTAAGAAAAATTCGGCAAGCAACTGGATATCTTCAGGTATCTCTCGAAGGGGCGCGGTATGGATGGGAACAACTCGAAGCCTATAATAAAGATCCGATCGAAAGGTTCCTTGTTTCATTGCCTGTTCAAGATTCACATTGGTGGCAGCAATGACTCGCACGTTAATTGACCTTGACCCTTCACCGCCTAACCGATCAATCTCATGCTCTTGTAAAACACGTAAAATTTTGGTTTGAGCTGAAAGGCTTAAATCTCCTATTTCGTCTAAAAATAGGGTGCCCGTATGCGCAAGCTCAAAACGCCCAATTCGTTTTCTCTGAGCTCCCGTAAAGGCATTCGACTCATGACCAAATAACTCACTCTCGATCAACGATTCGGGTAAGGCCGCACAATTTAACGCCACGAAAGGATTCCCGGCTCTTGGACTATTATAATGAAGGGCTTTCGCAATTAATTCTTTCCCTGTCCCGCTTTCTCCAGTGATTAATACATTAACGGCACTATCTCTTATTTGTTCAATCAAGCGAATATTGGCTTGAACCTGCTCACTGACACCAATAATATTTTTTGTAGAAAACTTACACTCGACTTCCTTGAGTAAGCTTGCCCTTTCTCGGTCTAACCTCTCTTGTCTCGCCTTAAGATTGTTGAGGGTTGTCGTATTTTCGACCGCGCGAGAAACTTGTCCTGCAATGAGCTTAGCGACCTCCTCATCTTCTTGTTGAAAAACACCGCCCCGTTTATTCAGGGCTTGAAGAGTCCCAATGACCTCCCTCTTCGAATCAAAAAGTGGAATGGCAAGCACACTCTGAGTCGTAAATTTTGTTCGAGCATCAATAGCCTGATAAAAATGTTCGTCTTCTTGAGCGTTGGGAATATTCATCACCTCCCCGGTCATGACGGAAGCGCCAGCAATACCAAGGCGCGCATCGAAACGAATCGGCTCTCCATCTAAAGTCACCGGTGACCACAATTCTCCTTGTTCGTGATCCAATAAAAAGAGGGTGACCCGTTCCGCCTCCAATAACCGAGAACCTCCCCTGGCAACCATTAATAAAAGATCGGGGATATCCTGACCAGAATGAATTTCATTGCAAAGATCGGTAATCTTTTGAAGTTGGAGTTCTCTTGAAGATTTATGGACTTTTAAGGGTTTTTTAGGGGTAACCATCCAAATTCCTCTGGGATATCATGCCCCTCTTAGCATGGCCCCATATACATGTCAACTAAGTTACCTCCTCTTAAATAGATTGACACCTTAGAATACTCTCAACAATACCTGGCTCCATCTACATTAATTCCACTGTCTTTTTCTCTTCTTCTGAAATACTTCCTAAATCAGAAATTCAGATCGAAACTTCGTGTACATGCATCAACTCTTGTAACTATCTGTTTTTAAATCATATTTTCAATTTAGGTGTAAACGTTATTGACCACCAACAAGGCTAGGAATAGCAATAGGAATATTTTAAAGAACCACAAAGATTCATAACTTATTAATATATAAAGACTTTTTTAATTTTTTATCTCCATCCATAAATTGGCACATCGGTTGCTCTATTAAGATTTTATAAACATTACGGTTTAGGGAAAACCACATGTCTTTAAGAATGAAGAAAAAACCATTAGCGATATCCTCAAAACCCTTCAATCAACAGATGAGAAGAGGGCCTTATTCTCTAAATTGGAGAACTACTGCAAAACGACAAGCGTCAATCCATAAGCCATCGCTCGAGACACGCATTCAGGAAAACATTCAACAGATTACCCAAAAATGCGGACAATATGTGCATGGCCTATGGGCAACCTATGAAAGGCTCGATGACGACACACTCTTTACCATCGGTCATTGGCATACCCCAACGGATTTTCAAACAAGACGCCCGGCGGAAGGGACCGCCCCTGCCGATATTCTAACCAGGAAAAAACAAGCACATCTCCTGATCCGCAATGTGGGACAAACAGGATATGCAGATACCGATCCCATCATTAGAAAGTATCACCTTGTTACATTTTATGGACTGGCAGTGCAAACGAGGGATACGTGGGTCGGGTGCTTATCCCTTGTGTTCCAAGGTGATTTTGTCCCCACCAAAACCGAACAACAGGTACTCGAACGGTATGTCGCAGCACTCCAAACAGAGGAAGAACTTCGTGCATGCATCCGAACCCAACAACAGGCTCATGAACGCCACAAAGACAAAACCAGAGACTCGCCTCAGGACCCCATCTGGCCACTCAGCATTCATGAGCCTCAGGGGATTCAGTCCGACTACTTTGACCAATTAAAAAATACACACGTATTAAACGCATTCACAACATCCAACCATTAATTCTCAATTAGAGGGGATGCTCATGCCAAATCTATATCCAAAAGAAGCTGAAACAACATCCTTTGCTAGCCTTCCATCGACTTTTGGCATTACCCAGAAAAAAAAGAATGGCTCCTCATGTGACGCCAAGACCAATCCGTTTTTATCATGGCTTAAAACAGGAAAAGACTGTCCTCCGTCGACATCAACCAAACCCTACACCCCTCAATTCGAATACAAACGTGTTCCTGCAAAAGAGATTCTTTTCTATAAAGGAGACCCTGCGGGACAACTCTTTGTCATCTTGTCGGGGAAAGTAAAGGTGAGTGCTCCCTCCGAAGATGGGAAAGAGATAATTTTTGGAATTTTTGGCCCTGGAGAATTAGTTGGAGAAATGGGTGTTTTAGAAGATGCCGATCATACCGCAACCGTGACGGCTCTTGAATCCACCGAATTGGCCATTCTTGAAAGGCGTGACTTTTTCCTTTTATTGGAACAATCCCCCGCTATCGCCATTCGATTACTTACGATCCTGTGTGAAAGGCTACGGCGAACAAGTGAAATTGTTGAGGATATTTCTTTTTTGCCTCTTCCCATCCGACTTGCCAAAAACTCGCTATCCTCGCTCAAACCTATGGGAAAGACTTCCCTCAGGGAACTCGTATTGAAATTCATCTCTATCAACAGGAACTTGCCAATATGGTTGGAACTTCACGGGAAAGCATCAATAAACAACTTGCCCTTTGGCAGCAGGAAGGAATTGCCAGTATGGATCACGGGTATTTAATTATTCATAAAATGGAACACCTTTTCATGTTAGCAGGCCATCAAGACTTTGCCTCGAAATAGTTCCATTTTAATGAGCCTAGGTGAGTCCTCCTCACCTAGGCTCATTCCAAGCTGTAGAAAATTTCGTTATCCTGACCTTCATTACCCTCACGTGTTTAGATTTAGCGATCCTACACGTTCAACCTGAGAGAACAATTGAATCACCGTGACCGGCTCCTTTCTTCCTTTGACAACCACTTCCCCAATTTCTTGGACGGACCAACCCGGGCTTAAATAGCGATAGGAGACCTGATCCAAAAGGATCCGGTATCGTAATGTATGGCTGAGTGGAGCTTGATCGTTACTTAAAGATTCAAGACGTGATGCTACATTCACGGTATCACCCACCGTAGTATATTTTAACCGTTGTGCACTCCCTATACTTCCTGCCACAACAGACCCTGTCGCGATACCAATCCGTAGACCGACAGAAGGAAGGCCCTGTTCTTCATGTACCTGATTCATGTGTAGAAATTTTTCCACCATATTCAAAGCACATCGTACCGCGCTCTCCGCTTCTTGCTGAATCGCAAATTCACTCCTCCGAGGAACCGGTATGCCAAAATTGGCTTTAATCCCATCTCCCGCATAGTCATCAATCACGCCACCATGGCGGATAATGCAGGTGGCCATCTCATCTAAATAAGAATTGACCCAATCCATTAACTGACTTGGGTCCATGTGTTCGGCTGCTGACGAATAACCTTGTAGGTCCATAAAGAGGACAGTCGCCGTCATCTTTTGTGAACGAGGTCGACCTCCATCTAAAAATTGATTCCGTTGATCCCATAGAGACTGAGCCACCTCAGGAGAAACAAATCTAAAGAACAATTGCTCTAATACCCGTCTCTCCTCTCCTTCCCTACCCAATTCAAATGCCACTAATGCCGCACTAGAAACCATAAATCCTACAGCCATAGACACTTCTGGAATCCAATGTCCTTGAGAAAACAACAGGATACCGAAAATCAAGAGTCCACAGATAAAAACCACATTCACCACCATATATTTCCATAGTGATTTGACCCAGCAGCCAATTCCACCTCCCAATATCGTTGCAGCCAAAACTACCGCCCATTCCCACTCTATTCCCAAGGGTGTAATCGGAGAATACTTTCCCATTGCGGCGCGTACAAGTTGATTTGCCATTGCGGCATGAACCTCAGCACCGGAAGCAAATTTTTTCACCGGTAAATGGAACAGGTCTGGGACACTATCTGCCACTACACCAACAATGACGATCTTGTCTTGTAAGTCTGAGCGACTGATACGACCTTCTTTCAGGTCGCGTAAGGAGTATTGGGGAACAGAATCATTTCCCTCTAAATAGTCTAGAAAAACCTGGTAGCCCCTATCATCAACATTGATGTATCCACCCATTTCTTTCTGATAGGGAATCAGGGTCGACTGCCCCAATCGGAGGTGTTCGGGATAGTAAGGATCGGGTTTGGGGAAAATACTCTCTTTCTTTAAATATAAGAAGGCTAACTGTAAGGAAAGAGAGGGAAGTGGAGCATGTTCTCCCTCTTGATAGAGTAATCCTCGCCGAACTATCCCATCGGGATCCACAATAATATCTGTAAATCCAACCTGGTCGGTACCCAGCAAGGATGGAGGAGGATTAATACCACCCGTCCTTCCGCCTGCCACTTTCATGACTCCAATAATATTCGGATTGTCCAATAAAACTTCTTTTAAATGTTGATTTCCTGGAGGGACTGCAATATCTCGATAAATATCGAGACCGATAGACCTGGGTTGATACGACTGAATCATCTCCAGAAGATTAGCAAGAGATTCATCCGTAATAGGATAGGTGCCTTGTTGTTGAATATCCTCCTCAGTAATAGCAACGATCACGGTAGGAACGCGGGGCACACCTACCGAAGTACGCATCCGAAGGTTCCAATCATAAAGAGCAAGCTCAGCAGGCTGGAACACACCTGTCGCACGAATGCAAAGGAGTAATATTCCAAGTAGCGCACTGATTAAAAAAACGGAGGAGATCGGATGTGCAAATCGCCGGTAAACCAGGGCCAACAATCCCGAGAAGGTCATAACCAATTATTGAGTAACAAAAAGGGTGCCCAGTGGCTAGGGTGTTGGTACAACGGATTTTTCATTAAGGTAATTTGAGCAAGTTGTAGCGCTTTAGCTTTAGAAAGGGCAACATTCCCCAAATGCTTATAAAACTCAGCTACAAGTTTTGAAGAGGCCTGATCATTAATAAACCATAGAGTCGCAAGGGCACTTCTGGCTCCAGCCTTGATAGCAATACCGGCTAACCCAAGCGCTGCACGATCATCTCCAGCGGCGGTCTCACAGGCACTCAAGGTCAACAACTCAAGGGGTTGTTCCCGAAACCGGAAATACCCTACAGCCTGATTCAATTGATCCATAGTCAGCTTATCATCAAATGTCAGGAGATAGGAATCTCCGACTTGATTCATAAACTCAGCGTGGGACGCAATATGAACAATCGTAAAGTCCTGACTTCGCATTTCCTTTTCTAAGCTAGATGTTAAGAAAGCCTTATCCAAAAGCGCTTCACTTCCGTACAGCCTTTCTAAGGCGTTTATTTCTTCTATCACATTGGGCAAGGGCGGATAACCTTGTACTCCTTCAGTCAGTCCGGCTGAAAGCACATTAACGTTCTCTCGTTTTAAGGGACGAGGATCTGTCAAATCCAACCCTGGAGTGGTCGCAACCGCATACTTTTCTATGAGAAACTGCTTTCCATCATGGAGAGCAGATAAAGGAATCGTGCGAAGCACACCATCAGGTACTATCACGAGCGTATCAATGGAGAATTCGGTAAGGTCCGCTTCAAGAGGGCGCAACAGCCAGCCATACAACTGTTGTGCATGTGGAAGAAATTCTCGAGTTGTTCGTTTTTCCAGAAGTCGCCGGAACATTCTCGTGGTCGAAACGATCTGCTCCTGACCGATAGGAACGGTCACTTGACGAATACCTTGCGGCAGACTTACAAGAAGTTCAGTTCGTTCTTTAAGAAGAATAGGATAAATAATAGCGGTGCGAGGGGAGATTCTCGGTAAATCATCTATGTTGGTTCGACGTTCTTGTAACGCATCCACGCAATCATCACGAAAGTAATCACGCAATTCGGCGGTCTTATTGAGCTCAATCACCTGGCGAGCCCTAAAGAGATATGCTTGCCCTCTTTTCTGATCAGAGACAGCACGGGCCTGTTCTAATAACAGGTCAGCAAATTCATAAAACAGAGATCCATTCGACTGTTGGAATGAACCTTGGTGTGAAGATGAATAAGTGAGTTCCGGCTGAAGAGAGGTCAGTGTTTGACTAGCCCGCTGATAGGCGTCAATTGCCTTTTCAGGTTGTTCCATAGCCCTCATGATTCTGCCCGTTTGCCATTGCCAGAGATAGAGAGACTCAGGTGCATGAACTTGGTGGGCAGACGCAACTGCCAATCGTGTTAACATGAGCGCTTCCTCAGAACGTCCATGCCGTTCATATACGCGTCCACGATAACCAAAAGCATAGGACATGGCTCGTTGATCTCCGATTGACTTGCCCACAATTCCTGCCTCTTCAAAGATGTCGGCGGCTTTCAGATCATAATCAGATGTATTGGCTTGCTCGGCACGCCCAAGTTTTTGAAACATGAGACCGAGACTAATGAGCGCATACGCCTTGTCGTGAGAATTTGGCATTGTTCGAGTTTCTTCTATGGCTCGTTCTAATCCATATTGCGTTTCCCCATATCGCTCATGTTTTAAATAGATTTGTGTGGCATTCAATGAAGCTGCATTACGTAACTGTTGTAGACCGATCGATTCGGCTTGTACCTGACTTTCATTAAAATTCCTGAGAGCTTTTTCATCATTCCCTTGAAGAAGTGACAGCCGTCCTTGCTCATTAAGAATAATTGCCATACGTGTCGTGTCATTACCCTCTCGTGCTATTGCGAGACCCTGATCTAAGAAGTCTGAGGCTGCATCATACCGACCCGCCTCTAAATAAACCTGTCCAAGTGCACCCATCACACCGGCTTGACGGCCCCGATCTGCAACTTTCTGAGAAAGAACGAAAGCCAGATCAAGACGTTGGACCGCTTTGCTATGGTAGCCAAGAGCCCGATAAACATGAGCCAAAGCTGTTAAGCCATCGATTTGAAGAAGTGGCTGTTGTTTTTTAGCAAAGACATCTACAGCCTTATCAAGTTGGACCGACGCATCTTCAAGCGCACCTTGTTGATACAGCTGTAGTCCCAAATTCAATCGATGCACCGCAGAAGCGACATCTCCACTCTCCGCAGTCTGAGCATAAACTGGATTGAGCGCCAAAACAGGAAGTCCCACGATATTGAGGACAAGAACGAACGGAAATGCAATTCGTACAGAAAATGAAGACTGGAATATTTGCCTGTGAATCACCCTATTAATATTGGCAATGAAGGATGTCATAGACGCCTCCTTATCCTCGATCACAATACCTGAAGGACAAACTGCATATGAATCCCATTATCCTGAAATATCCCATCGCCTTGAGTAAGATTTTTCAACTGATGCCCCCAATAGACTTCGAACCGAGCACGATTTTCAGGAAGAACCGCCCACCGGAGCCCAACACCCACGGAAGCGATGTACCCAGGCGGTGTGGGACCTGTTTGCAATGGCTCGTCCTTACTATTCCATCCATTCCCGTAATCGAGAAATGGCGCCAGTTGAAAGAGATCTTCCCCGCTGGCATATCTCCATAAAGGAATGCGAAATTCTAGCGAAGCCAAAAGGGCATTATCCCGAACGAGAGTATTTTCTCGATAGCCACGTACGGAGTAGCGTCCCCCAACGGGGAATTGTTCTAACGGAAACAAGCGATCATTGGCCAGTTGCAGGTCGACTCTACCCAAGACCTGAATACCATGCAGCCTGTCGAATCGCTTTACAGCTTGCGCTTGCCCCAGCCAGGAGAAAAATTGAGCATCCGGAACAGGCACTCCTCCGACAAACCCTGAATTCGTCGTAGCATTCAATACATCAAGCCCCACCGAAAAACGTGATCGTAAGGCCAGTACAGCATCCCTTGTTCGATATACCCATTCTGGGATCACCCGAAGAGCACTCACGATATTGACGCCAGTTGAAGTCGACCCAGGAGTAAAAATTAAACCTTGTTGCCCTCCCTGAATTAAAACTTCCGATTCGACTTTGTTATATTCCCACTCGCCTTTGAGAGCGACATTGAATTGCTGGTTCAATGAACGAAAAATCGGCTGAAATAACGTGAACCCAATAATCTGTGTCTGGCTTTGAATATCCAAAGCATCGAAAGGAGCTTCGACGATGTCGAAATCATTCAAACGAAATGACGCGATCAAAGTCGTATCATAAGGAGTTAACGGAAGAGAGTACGACGTATCGATGAGTGGATTGACACCTTCAGACCGACCAAAGGTAAAGGAGAACGGATCGCCAAGTCCGAGAAGGTTTAGATGGGCAAAGGTGGCGAGGCCCCGATGCTCACCAACAACCGGTGTTTGAAAATTATTATATTCAACCCAGGCCCTATACGGACTTTGCTCTTTGAGCGTAACATGTAATTCACTTTCACCCCGCACCACACCAGGCCTCAGTTCGGCATTCAATCGCTGCAGCCTAGGATCCTGTTGAAGAAGCTGTAATCGCTCCTGCAAATTGGTGATGTTAACGGGAGGCCCTGCCGATAAGGCTAGACGACTTTCGAAAAAAGAAGGAGCGTATCGCTCAGTTCCTTCGATTTTTATAGTGGCAAGCTTTCCTTCAATGATCTCAAGAAGAATCTCTCCATCTGTAACAGATTGGTCAGGAATTATTGCTCCAGATGTAATATAGCCATGGTCCACATAATATTTGGTGAGAGCTAAACGTAAAGACTCCAGATCTTCGGTCATCAACTCCCGATTGAGATATGGTTCGGTGATCAAAGCAAGTTCTTCATCGGAAAACACCGTATTGCCTGACAGGTTAATTTTCTTAACGAATACCCGAATGACTGGACCTGGTGCTGGCCTTGTTTCTTGAGAGGGTTCTGAGGGCGTAGGAAGTGGAAATGGTGGAGGGACAACCGGTGTCTTTTCTTCAAGAGGCCCCGGCTCTCCTGATCGGCCGGAAGGATCAATGACAGGGGGTAGCGCAACCTGCGAAAACGCCAAAGTTGCTTGCGAAAGAAGTAGTGCTAAACCTACCATTTGGCATAGAAGAGAGGACTTCAGATAATATGTTTTTGTTCTTATGCCATTCAAGGGAAAACCTGATTTTCATATCAAGAACCTAAAACAGGCCAGCATTATGTCTGATTGACTATGATACTGCAAAGCGAAAATATGCCCCTCTTCAACAGATTCGCCATCTCTAGGACAAGCAGCCTTGGACCAACTCATTTAAAACATATTGTTCAGAATCCCCTGAACTTATTTCCTCAAAAGTAACTGTCTTCATCCACTCTTGGTCCTGAGCAACCTGATCCGATATAGAATTGTCTGAACTGACACTTTCCAGGAATAAAGGGCTGGGAATCAATGTACCTGGTGAGACCGGAAGCATATCTCGCCCTTGCTCCGTAAAGCTGCTCACACTCCCCTCCTGTTTACGTGCCGCACAGCGCGCACGTAATAGAGCCGCAACAGACAGGGCCTCTTCAGAAAGCGGTGATAATGCCTGACTGATATTGCTCGTAGGAGACTGTACATTTACCGTACCGCTTACTCCAAATTGAGAAGACGCATCAATGACACTAGCTGAGTCTGTCAGCAAGGCTTGCGTGGTAATATCAATAGCCCCACCTTGCCCTTGTGCTGCTTGAGCGATCACCTGGCTATTTTGGAGAATAACAAACTGTGGATCGATATTTATATTGCCACCAACCGTATTTGGTCCACCGCCTACCGAGGTGCTTATTTGGCTATTAACAAGACGAATGGTATTCGGTGCGGTAAGCTTGATGTTTCCTCCGTCAGAATTCAGTGCTGCTGCCGAAACAGTTCCATGTTGAAGATTAATTGATCCATTTGAAAATAATTTGATATTTCCTGCCTTACCTGACAAATCACTCGTCACGACAATAGCTGCCCCATCTTCAATAGTAATTTCATTGCCTGCTATGCTTATATCTCCAGCGTTCCCTGCTCCTTCACTAGCACTTGTAATTTGGGAAATTGCTAACCTTTGACTTCCATTAAATTCCCTAAATGGGACTAAATTTCTACCAGAAATTAAAACTTTTTTGGCACCAATATTAATATTTCCAGCATTTCCAGAATCTCTTGTGATAGCTCTTAGCTGACCCCCATTTTGCAATGTTAAATCCCCGGATAAGTCAATACTAATATTTCCTGCATTAGCACTACTGCTGCTATTTGAAGATATAAACCCTTTATCAACAACTTTAAGGTTTCCAGAAGTAATACTAATATTTCCTCCTTTTCCTGGCCCGGTAGAATCAGAGCTAATCCCTGTGAAATCACCCGCGATGCTGGTTGGGTCCGTACCACTAGAAACTCCTTTAATAAATATTTCTTTTGCTATTATATTTACATCACCAGCATCGCCAGCTGAGTTCGTAAAGCTATCTATAGATGATCTTTCTTGAATATCTAATAAACCAGTCAACTTGATATTTACAGCTTTAGCATTTCCGGGGCCACCCGTTGATGACTGTATTTGAGAATCATTCACCACAGATAAATTCCTTGCACTAATATCTACAATTCCGCCATTTCCACTCCCAAAAGTATTTGCGACTACATTCCCACCAAAACTGTTACCGACGACTGCCATGTCTTCGGACAGACTAAAAGTTAAATTACCTGCATCTCCCCCTCCAATCGTTACAGAAGCAATAAACCCTCCCTCCATATGCAAGGAATTCGCCGCAACTTGAATATTACCTGCATTTCCATCACCAAAAGTGATACTAGATATCCCAATTAGGTTAATTGGCACGGCCGGAAAAACATTTGATAAAAGAGAAATCTTATTGGCATAAATAGATATATCCCCCGCATTTCCTGCTGCACCTGGATTTGACAGGGTGTGCAAAGTGCTATCTGTAATATCAATATCGCCTGGTGTTGTTATTACAATTTCTCCTCCATTCATGGAGCCACTTTCCACATTCGCTTCAATTAAAGAACCATTTTGGAAAGCAATCTCTTCTTTGGCAAATATATCAATGCCTTTCCACGTTTTTGAATTTGTGATTACATCACTTTCACCTGAAGAATTGGCTGAGATAGTGCTTTGATCAAGCCTTAAACGACCACCCTGAATCTTCACTATTCCTGCGGACCTTCCATTTGCACTAATAGAGGCCCCCCTAGACAATTCAATTTTGCCAAGCTTTGATGCATTAACTTTAAAAGAATTTTGAGAAGCATATTCGACAGTTCCTGGCGCAGCGAGACTGGCAAGGATAACACCTCCACTTGGAGCCTTTAATTGACCGCCTAAAATGTTGATATTGCCTCCAATAAGTGAAAAAGTTTTCCCTTCTGGTAATTGCAACTGGCTTTGTTTTATCTCTATAGGATTGGGATTCGGATTCAAAAACCCAAAGGATTTGACAGAGGCACTTGTCAGTATGGGTGAATCACCTTTATGGTTAACCTCAAATTTAGTCCCATCCACCAACTCAAGGAAGTCGGCCGTTGAAATATGAACTGATCCACTCACGTTTAAGGCTGCATTTGGGCCAAAAACTATTCCGCCAGGATTCAACAGAAACAAATTTGCTCCTGGAAAACCTGTGGTCTGAATGGTTCCGAAAATATTTGAAACTTGGCCTCCTGTAACACGCCCAAATATATTTGTAGTTGACGATCCCGTGTTGTTAAAAAAATTTGCCGTATCTCCTTGAGCTACACTTAATAAACGAAAACTGTGAAAAAGATTTGCTCCATTTCCAGGCCTATTCCCACCTGTAATGGTGAAAACATTCCCATTTTGATGCACAATTGTTCCAAGTGTCCCATCTGATATAACTGATGTACTAATTTGGGCAAAGCTAAGGGAAAGAAAAATCCCTTTGCAGAACATACAGCTAAACAGAAAAAACACCTTAAACATTTTCATTCCAGAGCTCTTTAGATAGCCTTCAATCAATAAGAACTTCTCTTTATAATATATTTTTGGTTTCTCCTCTCAATTTCAACAACCTCACCTACCTTTGGAGCAACGCCATCAATTAATTTTTCGGACGACCCTACTATACGAATTTGGGTATCAGTGGCCAAATCTACCATTGTATAAGTTGTTTGATTCTCGTCGACTTTTATAAGTTCGGCTTTGGTAATTTGTTCGGCAACACGCGCCCCTCCATTATTACAATTTGCAGGCCATAGACAAGCCGTCCCTGAACCAGATTCACTCTCCCCGTTAATGTCTATATCGATAAACGGAGTTTGACATCCGGATAGAAATATTAATGCCCCAACACCTAATAATGACGCCTTAATTTTATTCATCGCTACCCCCCTCGATTTCAAAGTTAGTTGCAATTAAAAGGCACGCTTTTTTTCAAAAGAATTAATACTTATACCCTTTCAATAGACACCTCCATAGGATGATGCAAAACCCTTTCCATTTAAATTAATAAGCGATTCGATAATTCTTGCTCTATCGTCTGTACCTAACTTTGCATCTGATAAAACTACTTCAAAAAACTTCGTGCAGCCTTTTCCATTTTTCTCATAATAACAATTTACACCTCTATCTAAGATAGTTTCAGAACTTAAAGATTTTTCTCTAGAGTTCTGCGCTCTCACGTTTTCAATAGATTCCTCGCTAATAATTCTGCCAAAAAACTTCTTCAATTCTTTTCTACTAATTGCTTCAGAAGTAGCAGAAAAAAACTTTTTTTCATTACTTACTCTTTTGCAAAGTTTACTCTCAAAGCTAAAGAGACAATTAAGCCCACCCAATGCTATTTTATTTTGGTCTCTAAGAGACCTTAGTATTAATGCCCTAAATGAACTTCCTTCTTCACTATGAGAAAGTAGTGCCTCCAACGCTTCCTGTGCTTGATTTGGCTGATAAAACTCGGACTCACCACTTGAAGCAGAAAGACCTAACCCAATAATTGCCCCTTGCGTTAATAAATTATCTCGCCCTTGATAATCGTTATGTTCTTCTGGCAGGGAGACCATACACAATTTTTCTTTATTCAACCTTTCTCCTTCTGTTTTTCTATGGCCTGCCCTCTTCGGATTTAATAAATTAATAAGACAGGAATACCCTTTTTGTACTCCAATACTTTTCCCATATTTTATCTCATGTGAATCAAGCTCATTTCTTTGGTTAATCCATAACCCTATGGCCATTGCCGCATCCGCCTTGAGGTTAAAGTCTTTTATATTTTTATTTCCAATAAAGCTCAGAAGTAAATTCATTACTTCTTCCCTGCCACTAAGCCCTAATATAGGAAGAATATGAGAACATGTATAATTTCCTCTGACACCTTGATTACACCCCTCTTTAAAAATTTTAACTAAGCTTGCAATATCTTTCTCATTTTTTGCATAAGCCAACATTTTTTGCATAGGGATCTTGTCAATAAAAATCTGTTGTACAAATTTTTCTACTGGGACCTTTGTATGAGATTCTCCCTGGCTCCCAGAGTCGTTCAAGGTTACCTTGTCAGCATGTCCTCCACGGAGCACCTTACATTCGTTTTCACTAAAAAAAGTATTCCCACTTTCTAGAATTGGAAATATTGGAACATTCATTACGGCTCGAGCATGTTGATTCAACCCACATTTTTCATCACCATGACAGAGTCCCTTAGTATGTGCAAATTCATGCAACCACAGATTCCCTTCCACCTGCAGTGCTTTATCCTCAGAAGCGGATACTCCAATAGAGGGAAATACATCGTTAATTAATCTTTCCTTTAACCTTACAACAGCAAAAACCGAGGCATTGGCACCTGGAGAACAACCATCAAAAGAACCTGGAAGCCCTCTACACCGTAGTATTTTATTTACAACTAAAACATTAGTGCCAGAATTACCTACGTAGGGCGACCAATTGAAATCATCCGCGCTAAGAATTCCATCTTTCATTGGAAAGGGAATTCTTTCAGGCTTTCCATTAATTGAAAAATCAAGAAGAACTTTTACATCATTATTCTTGATGCCATCTTCATCTTGCTGCGCAATACTCGTGGCTGTTTTAAGTATAGTTTCTATTTCATTCTCATCAATATTAACTGACTCATGTCGCCAAACATTAAAAATAAACGATCTTTTTGTATGATCATTACAATTACCTACAAACCTCTTTACTGGCTTACCAGTATTAATTCCTACATGAATGCACCCAGAGAAAAGAAGAACAATAGGAACAAAAAGCAAAGATAACAGCCTGGATTGAATCTTCATTTTTTACCTTCTGACTTAAATAGTTAAAATTATATTTAAGGTCTTCCCATATCTTTTTTAAAAATTTCACTTAGGCTTACTCAATGCCGTGAACATATATTTTATTAGAATATAGGTTGCGTATTTTGAAATTTTATTACTGGACATACTGTTTAAATTGCTTGATTAATTATCACTTACATCCCTTATATCCTATGAACTAGATCACACCTCCATTAATTTTGACAGAGGACACGGCATGCCACGAATACTCTTCTCCGAATTGGCACCAAAGAACAGTATGTAGTGTAACGTATGGAGATTTAGAGAACAGAAACTCTCGGAACAAGTAAAATTCGGATTAAAAAAATGTAGGGTGTTAAAACTTCCCGAGTAGATTGGAAGTGAAAAAAGATTTGGGAATGAAATGGAATCCAAAGAATTCATCTCTATGACCAGCCTGAAGTTTCACGACCACTATTTACGTTAAATTTCCCGTTGCAAACGACCTTTGCATTGGTTGAACCGTCACTGGAGCAGGCGGTCTGCCGCCCAAACTGCTATGGGGTCGAATCGTGTTGTAATGACGTCGCCACACTTCCAGTACCACCTGAGCCTCTCTAAGGGTGTAGAAAATTTCTCCGTTGAGCAGTTCGTATCGCATTTTCCCATTGAACGATTCACAGTAACCATTTTCCCAGGGCGAACCCGGCATGATAAATAAGGGTTGAACCTCCAAGGTCGCTAACCATTGCCGCAGCCGGATGGCAATGAACTCTGGCCCATTGTCCGACCGGATGTATGTTGGACACCCATGTTGGAGAAACAAATCGGCTAAGACCAGCAACACCGCTTGCGAATTCATCCGACGCTGAACATGCGTGGCTAAACACTCTCGAGACTATTCGTCAATGACATTCAGAATTCGAAATGGCTTCCCGTCATGGGTCCGATCCGCCATGAAGTCATACGACCACACGTGATGCGGGTGAGTGGGCCGATGTCGGACGCAAGCCCCTTCGCGAAGCCATAAGCGGGCCCGCTTGGGCTGCTTCTGAGGGACTTGCAACCCCTCGGCTCGCCAGATCCGATAGACCTGATCCCGTCCCACTCGCCAGCCTTCTTGCACGAGCAGGTGATGCACGGTGCGATAGCCATAGCGCCCATACTGACTGGCTACGTCAATCACCCGTTGACGTAATCCGGCTCGCCACGGATTGGGCTGCACCTGATAGCGTTGCGTACTCCGCACTTGACCAAGCACTCGACAGGCCCGACGTTCGGACACCTGGAAGCGCGTGCAACTGGCCTGCACACACTCCCGGCGTCGCGCCGGGCTTAGAAGTTTCCCGAGGCAGCCACCTTCAGGATATCGATATCCAAGGCCTGATTGGCCACGAGTTTCTTCAGCCGCTGATTTTCCTGTTCTAACTGTTTGAGTCGCTTGGCTTGGTCGACCTTCAGTCCACCAAACTCCCTCTTCCAGCGAATTAGTGTGGTCACGGTCACGCCAATTTTCTTGGCAGCTTGCTCCTGCGTGAGCCCTTTGCCTTGCTCAATCTCAACTGTCCGGAGATGTTGAATAATTTGCTCGGGGGTAAAACGAATCCGTCCCATCTGGCCCTCCTGATTTTTGGCCCAATGTAACATAAGAACTGGACCAGTTTAAGCCAGGCAGGTCATCTACCTTCCACTAAAAATGGAAGTTTCAGAAATGGAATCCTAATATTAGGAGGAGTCGGATTATATACCTTTAGGGAATTTTTACAAGCTTTATACTTATGAAAAAATATCAGGGCCATCGGCAAACCTAATGCCTCAAATAGACCTAGGTCTCAATTAAAGAAAGCATGAAAAATTTCAAATTCTCAATAAGCCCCGCTCTGCCTTGTCGAAGATGCTTTTTTTCCGAAAGGTTCTAAACGCCTATGAAAAAAGCATAATTTCCAACCAATTTTTCATTCACCAAAAATTCCAACTGAAAACCCCTCTATCCTCTACATGTGATCTAGTTCATAGGTGGGACCAGCTTTCATAGGATATAGTCTCGCTCGTTTCTGAATATTCCATGGACTAGGTCCCTTTAACCCCATGAAATTCTGAAGAAGTTTTTGTATTGTTACCTGCAAATAAGAATACCGATTTTACCTCACGTTCCTATAAGACGTTGGGCGTTCATTTCTAAAAGAGGAGTTGCTCATGGCTGCAGCCGGATTGAGATCACAAAAAGCCCCCTATAAACGACTGCCAAGTATTCACCCCAATATTACCGAGCTCACAGCAATTGCGCGGATTAAACCTGGACTCTACCCCGAAGAACGACTCCTTGTGGAAATCGCATCAGAATCCTCTGGAAAAAAGAATGAGAAATGGCTTGCCTCTCAAAATGTTCCTGGAAAAATTCCCGAAAAAACATGGCTGGACCATCTCAAAACGCAGGGCAAACATCCAAAGATGACTTGGCATGAACATTTAAAAGCTGTTCTAGACTGGGCTCATATTCATCGCCAGGAAGCTATTAAAAAAATGACAACGATCCACTATGCCCGATGGGTCATTGTTGATCATGATGTATTACCTGGTATTGACGGTCCTCATGTATTTTTTACGAGTAATTTCGACGGTCTGTTGGTCGAGTATTTAGAGGATTTCGCTGCAGTAGATGAAGGCCCCTTGAATTTAATCTTTGGCCATTGCGTCGGCTGGCCTGGTGCGCGACCCGCAAGCCGATTTATTCAATATGTGGAAGAGCACCGCCACTCTGCATCTGTCTTTTATGCAAATTATCCTAAAACGACGGTGGAAGAAGTTCGTCGAGCCCTCGACTGGAAAACAAAAACGCAAAAGTTTATTGAACAAGACATTCCTCAGTTAGAACATACGCCACCTACCGAATGGGAAGCTGTTGCGAAACGCTTATTGAAAGAATTTTTGAATGAACTCGCGAAGCCAACTCCAAAAACTGATGTCCCCTAAATCCCAATAGCCTTACTTGCCAACATTGCTTAATTGCTGAAACGGTCTTGAAAAAGCTGAGTCAGAAGGAGGAATCATGCCGAAAGTCGAAGAATTAAAACATAACCTTTCTGATATTCAGGGAAACGTCATCAGAGGTTATAAACCTTCCCATACTGCGTATCTTTTCTATGAAATTACCAACGCAAAAGACGGGCGACGGTGGCTTTCAACACTTTTAGATGAAAAACAAGGTTTTGGGGTCACGACCTCAGCCCGTTGGACACTTGTCAATGGCAACAAACAAAAACCGCGTATCACGTTAAATGTGGCTTTGAGTCATCGAGGACTTTCGGCACTCGGTTTAGCTCCAGAAATTTTAGACAGTTTCCCGGATGACTTTAAACAGGGAATGGAAAGGCGTGCCGTAGAAATACTGGGAGATGAGGCGGACAATCAGCATGACGCTATTCCAACAAATTGGGAGGCGGGGTATAGATCCCAACAAATCTGTGTGCTTTTGTTCCTATCAACCAGTGAAGATCATGATGAAGCTATTAAGACCATGGTCAAAAAACTCGAGTCGCTGGAAAAGAACCACCCGTACGTTCAGGAAATTATTGCCATTCGACAATATGGCGACATGCTTCCTACCGGCACCGAACATTTTGGGTATGCTGACGGTATCAGCCAACCCTTTTTAGAGGGTTCGGAGTCCCTTTATGAAGACCGCTCCCCTCGGCCTCCATTCAAAGGACAAGGGACACCAAACACAAAAGGTAATTGGTACAACGTCAAGCCGGGAGAATTCCTTTTGGGATATGAAGACGAATTTGGCGAAGTCGCACAATCTCCCCTCCATTACGATTTACGAAAAAACGGGACCTATCTCGTCTTCCGGAAACTCGAGCAAGACGTTCAAGCGTTTCAAGAATTCTTATCGGAAGGGGCAAAGCACATTTGGAAAGACCAGTGCAGCCAAGACCAAAACTACTACGAAGAGTTGCTGGCAGGAAAACTTATGGGGCGCTGGAGGAGTGGCTGTCCCATGGCCCTTTCTCCTGAACAAGATGATCTTGCCCTCGCACGCAACCCCGAAGAAAACAATAATTTTCTCTATCAAGACGACCCAGATGGATTAAAATGCCCGCTTGGATCTCATCTACGCCGAACAAACCCACGGGATGAAATGCTTCCCGCCCCACGGGATATCTTCGATATTACGAAAAAAGAGGAATATCACTTGAACCGACATCGAATCATTCGTCGTGGTATGACCTACGGCTCCCCCTATCACGTAACAAGCCATCACACCAAAGAGCGTGGCGTGATCTTCATGGCTATCAATGCAAGCATTAGCCGACAATTTGAATTCCTCCAACAACAATGGGTGAACAAAGGGGGATTTCTGGGACTGGACAAGAACGACCGTGACCCCATCATCGGACAAAATGCCGATGGAAATGGAAAGTTTACCCTTGCGGGAACTGATGCCCCTTTCGCATTTAATCTTCAACGCTTTGTCACCGAAAGAGGGGGAGAGTATTTTTTCTATCCTGGAATATCTGCTTTGCGAGGCATTGCTGAAGATTCTTTCAGTATTCGCTCCACTTTTTTATCAGACTATCGTGCCTTACAGTCTATGTCCCATAGCTTCAGAACACCAGCCTTTATGCACCAACTTGTGAGCCACTGGTTAATCTGGCGTGCAAAGGAAATGTTCGATGAACTCCTGAAACAACCACAAATTTTTACGGTTCCCCCTATCACGCCTCCCATACATCTTCAAGATCTCAAAAAACCACCCATCGTGCTTGCCACCAAGTATGATGACGTGCTGGAGATTTTAAAGGATAAGCAAAAAGCACTTTCTGTCATTATTTACACCAAAAGCATGATTCCTCCTCGCGGCCCCTTCATCCTTGGGATGGAACATCATGATCCCCAATATAAGAAAGAATTGAAGATACTCCAAAAGGCCGTACCGCATTCTGATTTGGAAAAAAAGATTAGACCATTAATCGAATCCTTATCGGAAGAAATTATGAATCCGATCCGAAAAACTGGCCAAATCGATGTCATTAGGGATCTGGCTTGGACCGTTCCCCTCCGACTCAATCGGGACTATTTTGGCGTATCCGGCCCGGACGAGGAAACCTTTCGAGGATGGTGTCGCGATATCTATACCGATCTTTTCTTGAACTTGCGCCAAGATGCCGATTGGACCAGACGCGCAAATACCGCGGTCGATGCTATGAACTCGTATTTAAATCTTCTCATTGAATTTCGCCACCGAGAAATCAAACAAACTAAAAAGGTCCCCGATACCGTCTTGACACGATTAATCAAGATGCAAACAAAGTCCAGCACTCGCTTTCATGATGGCCTGGATGGGGTCCGAAGAAATATCTTCGGCATGGTGATTGGTGTCGTTGAAACAACCTTAAAAGCTGTTTCTCGAACAGTTGATCAATTTCTTCTCCGTCCGGATATCATGGAAGAGGCTCGAAAAGTGGCCCTAAACAAAAAGGATAGAAAACTACATGAGTTTTCTAAATATGTCCTTGAAGCGATGCGATTTAATCCACAAAATCACGTTCTGTTCAGAGTCGCCACAAAGAAAATTGTCCTCGCAAAAAATACCGATCGTGAAACTGTCGTTCATCCCGGCTCGCTTGTCTTTGCTGGAACGTTAGGTGCCATGTTCGACAAGGATAAGATTGAGCAGCCCGAGGAATTTCGCATAAACCGCCCAGCAGACAATTACTTGTTCTTCGGCTATGACCATCATAGCTGCTTAGGTGAGTACATTAGTTACGTTCAAATCCCCATTTTGGTTAAGCAGGTCTTGACCCTTAAGGGTCTTAAGCGAAGGCCAAAAAGTAAAGGAGGGGATCAATTTGATCCATTGAACTTACTACCTGAGCATTTTTACCTTGAATTTGAGGCTCAGGGTCAAAAAAGAAAAAAGACAACACAAACAAAAAAGAAATGAGGCTCAACCTATAAAATTCTGAAAAGAAACTAAACATCTTCTCTTGCAAGCGGATTCCTGAAAAAGCCCTACGTTTTTTATAGAAAATATAGGGCCTTTTCAGGTACAAGTATTACCTTCATGGACAGTTTTTGGGGATCCGTAAAGCAGGAGGACTATGTCCAAGAGGCCATCTCCTGGTTGTATTTTACGAATAGTTTTTTTCTCTCTCATATGTCTCAATCTTCCCCAAGTAGCCCATTCTGAAGCCTTTCGCATACTAGATCAGGGTGCTTCTGCCTCAGGTCAAGGTACGGCAGTCGCGGCACAAGCTGATTCCCCCTCAGCACTCCACTATAATCCCGCGGGCATGACTCAACTTTCAGGAATCCAGACATCTATTGGAGCCCTAGCCGTGGGAGGATATTATGACTACTCGAGTCCCGGTGGATCCACCTTTCGTGCGGATCTTGATCAAACCATCGCTATTCCTCCTCCTCTAAACTTTTATCTTACTGCAAATTTAAGCAATATCGATGTGGCCCTATTAAACCGAATTACACTAGGACTCGGTGTAAACACACCCTTTGGACTCATTATTAACTATCCCAAGGATGTCCCCTTTTCCTCCCTAGATGTCTTTGCGACTCTCCCACTCATGGATATCAAGCCGACTATTGCCATTAAAATCAACGACTCTCTCTCCCTTGGTGGAGGTTTAGATATCTATACCTTTGCGCCTTTTGCAGGAGAAGGGGGAGCAGAGGTTCGAGCCTTTACTCCTCCAAGTACTGATATTGAGCTTCATACTCGCGACACCGCCCTCGGATTTAACATGGGTATTTTGTATACCGCCTGGCAGACCTCCGGACTTCCTCGACTCAATTTCGCATTTATTTATCGCAGCGAGAGTTCCTTAGATCTCACGGGGGACTTTTTAGTTAATGGATTAAAAACGGCGGATGCAGCTGTCGATTTCACACTTCCCCAAATCTTTACGGGAGGCATAGCCCTCTGGCCCATACGAGATGTTGATCATGAATGGAAGGTCGAATTTGATGTTGATTATGTTGACTGGAACTCTTTCAACGACCTAAATATAAGACTCTCTAATGGCACCACGCTCTTAGAACCACGCCATTGGAATAACGTTTTTATCTTTAAAGTTGGCACGGAATTTACGTTTCACCACATTCCCTACATGAGAGATTGGAAAATTTCAGTTAGAACTGGATATATCCGCTCGGAAACTCCAATTCCTGAGGAGTTCTTTGAACCAGCGACACCTGATGCTGACTATAACTCCTTCTCTGTTGGATTAGGTTTCTTCTGCACAAAACAAGGAATGTTTCTAGGACTGTTGCCTTGTAGCAACCAGCTCACACAAGGCATAGGCCTCGATGTCGCCTATAAGAATCAAATATTTGAATCTCGAACGATCAATGTTAACTTTAGACCTATTGTGCGAGGCAGGTGGGAAAATATTCTCCATGCTGGCGTGTTAAATTTTCGTCTAGTCTTTTAGTGTAAGACCAGATATTCAGGGGAAAATAATGCACGACTTGTATCCGGTGGATAGGCGAATTCTTGAGCGTCCCCACATGCTCTTTCGACCATTCGGGAAAGAACCAACCGGAGAGCCAATCCGAGATCTAACGGGCGTTTCCATTCGTGAAAACGTAACCTACCTCCAGGAAGTCATAACGGAAAAAAAAGGCATTCAGGCTGGCAAAGAAATTGTTGAGGAATTGGTCAACCTTTTAAATAGCAGAATTCCCGACAAGACCTATCATACCAGCCGCAAGTTTTTGCAAAACCCCTGGACTGGATATTCAAATGAATTCGTAGCCTATCTCGTAGAGTTCTGCATTGACCTATCAGAAGATCCAAAGTTTCAATATCATATGGGCGAACGGCAAATGGTCCCCCCTGTTATCCAGACATTGATGCGGCCATTTTCTGTCCAGAAGATATACAAAATGGCCTCCCATTTCGTTCAATATTACAACAAGAACTCATACCATCTGGAGACTAAGCATCTCGCAAAAGAGTCCGCCGTCCTTAGAATGACTCTCACGACACGAGCCACAACTCATTTTGGGCCCTATCGAAAAGCATGTGGAAAAATTTGGTGCCAAGCACTTAGGACCGGCATTGCCATGGTCCCTAAACGCACTCATAACCTTCCACCAGCCCACCTCGTTGACCGCGCTTGCCTTGCCGAAGGAGATGAATTCTGTGAGTGGGAGGTTCAGTGGTCGCAACAGACTGCCTCCTCATTCACGTTAGCTTTTCCTAAGAATATAAGTCGGTATGTCCTCAAGAGTGAAATTGCTTCACGAGAACGCGTCATTGAAGAGCAATTCCAGGCTCTTGAAACCCGCCATGAAGAAATCCATAAGGCCTATGTCGAACAACAGGAATATGCGATTGAACTACAACGGCATGTCGATCAACTCACCACGCTACATGAAGTCGGAATTGCCTGCGCCTCAACCCTCGACCTTGATACTCTGCTTCATAATTTCATGGAAATGATTATTGAAAAACTCAACTATGACCGGGTTCTTATTGCTAGTTACGAACCGACTCGACAGGTCAGTCATGATTTTCGAATTCTTGGAGTTCCTCCCGAACTAGCCCAGAAAGTGCGGACCTTAGAAATTCCCGTCACGGACGCTAGTACCATTGAAGGAACCGTTCTCCTCGAAGGTACGCCTCTCATTGTGAATGAGGTCAATGACATATGGGATAAACTGCATCCGCTCCATCAGGAATTAATTACCGACACCAACACACAGTCATTTATCTCGGTACCACTGAAGGTTAAAAACATCGTCCTTGGCTGCTTAACTGTCAATAAATCAGCAGCTTCATCCTTTAAGAATGAAGACTTGCACATTGTCATGACGGTTGGGAATCAAATTGCAATCGCTCTTCAGAACGCCTATGCCTTTCGGGAAATTGAAACCTTAAATCTTAGCTTAGAAAATAAGGTCCGTGACCGCACCAGCGAGTTAGAACATGCCAATGAAAAACTGCAAAAGTTGGATCGAGTCAAAACGGACTTTTTTAACAATGTGAGCCATGAGTTACGAACGCCTCTTACCCTTACCCTGGGTGCCTTTAATAACCTCGTAACACTGTTCCCATCTAAAAAAGCTCAAGAACGAATTGACCAGGGACTTAGAAATACCTCTCGACTCTTATTTCTCATCAATGAATTGTTGGATCTGGCAAAAATAGACAGCGGTCGGTCCACCCTTCATAAACAATGTTTTGATTTGGTAAAACTCATCAAAGATATTGCATCAAACTTTGAGGAGAACATATGGCGACGTGTCGTATTACGTGGAATCGATCGACCTATTCCTATTGAGGCAGATGCCAATCAATTAAAAAAAGTCATTTTCAATCTCCTCTCAAATGCCTTTAAATTCACGGATTCGGACAACGGGTTAATCGTCGTAAAACTACGGGAGAAGGAATCTACCATCGAACTTGCGGTGGAAGATAATGGCATAGGTATTCCCCAAGAAGAACATAAGGCTATTTTTGAGCGATTTTCACAGGTGGATGGCGGGACGACCAGACGTTTTGAGGGGACTGGCATCGGGTTAGCCTTGGTTAAGGAAATTGTGACATTACATCAGGGCACAATCCACCTAGAAAGCGAAGTCAATCAAGGCTCGACCTTCACCATCACCCTTCCGCGAGGTACCGCAACCGTTTCCAACATGGTCACGATCGAACACGATTCACAGTCCCTTCCAATCTATCAAGCTGACCAATTACCCTCTCCATTAGAACCATTAGATGGCGGAAGATCTGAACATGCCGCTTCACCACGTCCAGTTGTTCTTATCGTCGATGACAATGGAGATATGCGAGCTTATTTAAAAAGAGTTCTTGAACAACAGTATCAGATCGTTGAAGCCCAGGATGGAAGAATCGGCTTAGAAAAGGCGCAGGCCCTTGCTCCCGATCTCATTCTGAGCGATGTCATGATGCCTCATATGAGTGGCCCAGATCTTCTTCGTGCCATTCGTTCCCATACCGCACTTAAAACTACCCCCGTAATTTTTCTAACGGCTCGTGTTGGAACAGAAGCCCGTATCGAAAGCTTTGAAGCGGGAGCCGATGATTACATCCAAAAGCCATTCGACGAGCAAGAAATCCTGGCCCGAGTCAACAATCTTATTAGAGCTCGTGAGCTAGAACGGAATGTTGCCAAACTTCAACAAGAGAAATTATCTCGATTTCTTCCAGTTCATGTGAGTGAAATGGTTCTATCCGGTAACTCCGAGGAATTTCTCCACGGCCATCGGACGGAAATTTCCGTGTTATTTATTGATCTCCGCGGATTCACTCCATTTGCAGAAACTGCAGCACCTGAAGACTTAATGAACGTGCTACGCGAGTATCACCGAGAAATGGGAAAACTTATCAGTGAATTTGAGGGGACCCTGGAACGCTTTTCCGGTGATGCCATGATGGTATTTTTTAATGACCCCATTCCTCAGTCTCAACATGAAACTCGGGCCATTGACTTATCATTGGCGATGAAGGAACAGCTTGGACATTTATGTCGAGAATGGTCTCATCGTGGAATAGAACTTGGCGCGGGGATTGGAATAGCCTCAGGATATGCAACTTTAGGACTCGTAGGATTTGAGGGACGCAAGGACTATGCAGCAATCGGCTCTGTCACAAACCTTGCTTCTCGTCTCTGTAATGACGCCCAACATGGCCAAATCTTGATATCAGAGCGTATCTACCAAGCCACACAGAGTCTCATTGAATGTGAATCTCTTGGGACGGTGACTCTCAAAGGCTTCCATCGACCCCAACGTATTTATAGCCTGCTTCGCAGAAAGACCTCACAACAAGAGGGCAATCTTAAACTTATTAAATAAGAAGTATCCGCCCCAATATTCCGAGGGGTATCTAATCCCTTCTCTTACACTTCTCGTAGAGCACTTTCCGAATCTCGACCATCGCGAGGGTGTCCCGCTTGCAATAGCTCAAGAGAGCCTCCCGAATGGTGGCCCGCTCCACCCAATCCATCTCGTGAAAGATCATCTTTTCATATTGTTGAGCCGCAGTTCCCCCATCCTGAATCCTTAAATCACGGTAGTCCAACTCAGGGACCAAGGCAGGCAACACTGACTTAATTGAAAAGGATCCCTGAAAGTCAGGATGGTAATAGTGATCACGTATAATGGGAAAGAGATCCCATAAACGCCGAATGATCCCTTGCAACTCTTTTTTTAAGGATGGCACCGCCTCACACAGGCCTTCGAGTATGGCCCGTTCATAGTTAGAATAGACACAGATACTTCCCTCACTCCCTAAAGATTCGACCAAGGTTTGAGCAAATTCCTCCCTGGGATCTTTGGCTTCCATGCACAGATACTCTTCATGGGAAAGCACTCCCTTTATTCTCTGAATATGATTGGACCACTGGGTGGGAATCGATTGATAGGGTCGCGTATTGGGAAACCTTGGAAGGGCGGGCATGAAAGTTTCAAAGTCCAGATGGTGGACAGGATAGGTCACAGAATTTAATAGAGATTGGAGCTGTGGCCCCACCCATTCCCGGCTCTCCTTCATTCGTCGTTGTACCTGTGTCAGCCTGAAATTCTCAGGAATCTCATCAATCGTCTCGATGCCTTGATTGAGTAATTTGTTGAGAGACTTTCCTTTTCCCGGTAAATAATAGACCCATCGGGAGGACTTATGCTGGGTACAATGCTCCCAAAAGTGACATCGATAGGGAGAATGGCAATGACCATCGGGGCGAATTGCGGGTGGAAAGGCCTGTTGTAAAACATCCTGTAACTCTATTAGCCGAGGAGCAACATGTTCGAGGCGGCTCTTTACTTCTATGGTGACGTCCGCTATGGAAAAAAGTCGTTGAATATCAATCTCTGACCCTTCATAGATATATTGATTATTGACATACATGAGACAAGCCGAAGAAATGTTGAGCCCCATTCCTTCCAAAACGTACATTTGAATAGCCAAATCATCTACATGAGTATCCTTCACCCGGGTAGAAGCCTTTACTTCAATAAGCTTCCAACTTTGCTCTTTAGATTCTTTGGTGAGTCCTCTTTCCAAAACATCGACTCGAACTAAAACATTATTAAAAAAAAAGGCTCCTTCAAACAAGGCTGGGACGTTGGCTTGTTGTATGAATTCCTGGGTCTGCGTAAGGGCCAATTGAGTTTGTCGGTAGGTCGCATCTACAAGCACGCCACCCTGAAATCGTTGACGAGCCAACTCTCCAACCGACGTCCCCATATCCAACACGGCTTGAGTCTGTTCGTCTGGCTGAGTTGCAAGGTGGGGAGAATGGACTTCTAGAAACAATCGCTTAGAACATTGAAGCCCAGATAAAAACTTGGACTTGGATAGGCGAGTGGATGGAGCGTATTGATAGGATGAGCCTTCAGGTTTAAGAAGCATTCCCGACCTATACCTGAACGGAACACCCGACAAACCTTAAGAACCCTTTGCACCTACTCCAGGTACAGACAACCATATCACACATGCACTTAATTCCTTCCCTTCATGACCGACCGGGTATCTTTCCCTTTTCCCTTCGTCAATTCAATTCGTACCACTCCTTTCACATTCGCACATAAATCCCCCAAGCCCGGTGTCACAAGCCGGTAGGGGCCTCCTTTTTCTTCGGGAAAGGGCCCGTCGTTGTATTCATACAGGAGAATCCCAAATTCTTTCGCCTGCTGAAGAGTTAATGATGCGGAGAAGAGGTCGTCCTTGGAATGAAATGTGACATGATCGACCCCAACCTTCAAGGCTGGAACTTCCAAAAGCCCTTGAAGACGTATCCCTTTTCCCTCCATACCTGGCATGACACTTCCGATATCTTGAACATGATACTCATCTGAAAGCTTGGACAACGATTGATGATCGAAATGTAACGGCTGAATCACATCCCCCTGAATCACCAATTCGTTCTTTCTTGCCTGGCCTTGACTGATCATCACTTTCACCATAGCCACAAAGGCCTCGTTTAGGGGAGTCGGGATCCCTAATTCACTCCCACGCCTAACAATATACCCATTGAGGTCATCAATCTCCGTTGATCGACCAGATTTCCAATCATCATACATGGAGGTATGAATATCTCGAATTTCCTCGGACCATTGCACAACTTTTTGTGGCATATCATTTTCCAGTGGCACCTTGGAACCAGCCGCAACAGACATAACCTCCTCAACTACCCCACGTATGACGTTCTTCATTTCCGGTTGATCAAGCGCTCGTGCAATCCGATCATTTATGACGACTGTAAGGGGATTGAAGACACAATTCCAGCACATTTTTTCCCATTTGGTACGGCGAATATCCTCAGAAATCTTACAAGGAATCTTGGCTTTGGAAAAAAGTTCCTGAATGGCCTCCAAACGATTCGAGGTATTCCCCATGAGCTCTCCAATCGTCACCATTCCCCGTTTAAAATGGTCAATCACCCCTGGCTCGACTATTCGTGAATAAATAAAGGCCACGCCGCCAACCACACAGTCCCGCTGTACCCTGGCCAGCACTCGATCCTCAATATCAACTCCATTTTGCAAAGTCAGAATAACGGTCTTCGGCTGAACGACCGGAGTGATTTGATCGAGGACCTCTGGAAGATCATAGACTTTATTGGCCAAAATAATGAGATCCGGCTCAGGTAACTCCTGAGCCTTACTGGCCACCTTGGGGCGAACGGTAAAGGTCCCCGAAGCCGTGCGAATGACGAGTCCATGATCTTGAACCGCCTTCCTCGTTCCATCTCGCAAGAGAAAGGAAACAGAATCATGCTCTTTGGCCAAATGTGCCCCAAAATAACCACCTACCGCGCCAGCTCCAACAATAAGAATATTCTTCAAGAGATCCTCCTCGACTCGTCACGTCTCTTTTCCATACAGCGTATTAGTACAATGCCATCATTCACTTAGGCCATTTTCTTTCTGACAGACACCACAGATTATCGTATACTATCCAGTTAGTTATGGACCAGAACAGTAAACTTTCAGAGATACAACGAAAACTGGCGGTAGCAACCTCGGTCACCGTTCTGACCGGAGCAGGCATTTCCGCTGATAGTGGGGTGCCAACCTTTCGAGGCGAAGATGGCTTGTGGAAAAACTTTCGTCCCGAAGAACTTGCCTCCCCGGAAGCCTTTGAGCGAGATCCACGATTAGTATGGGAATGGTACAACTGGCGACGCGAGCTCCTTGCAACTAAATCACCAAACCCTGCGCATCAGGCTCTTGCCAAAATGGAACAACAATTCGAGCAGTTTTGGCTCATAACACAAAATGTGGACGGGCTTCATCAAGCAGCTGGCACCGAGCGTCTTTCAGAAATTCATGGCAATATTTGGAAAGTTCGATGTACGTCATGCGGACGCATTGAAGAAAACCGAACGATCCCACTAATCTTTCCCCCCACCTGCACCCAATGCCAGTCGCTCCTCAGACCGCATATTGTTTGGTTTGGAGAATCGTTAGACCCTCAAAACCTAGAAGAAAGCTACAAGGCCCTTCATCATTGCGACATTTTGTTAATCGTAGGAACGTCGGGGATCGTATATCCAGCAGCCTCCTTTGGGCCCGTCGCCAAATCATCCGGGGCCTTTATTGTAGAGATTAACCTGGACAGTCAAGCGCCATCTGACTTTGTCGACATAGCCTTGCAGGGACGCGCAAAAGATATTGTGCCATCCCTTCTCACCTAAAGAGAACATGTCTGCTGGCTGGCAGTCAGACCAGCTTCCTCAGGAAACTTGGGTGAGGATCTCTGGGAGATCCCGCAAGGTTTGGGTGTAATGTCCCAACCCATCCAAAGCTTCTAGGGCCGAAGGGCCTTTGGATTCGCGATCCACCCAAATACCTTCCAGGCCACTCTCCGTCGCACCCCGTACGTCTTCAATTAGACTATCGCCAATATGAGCCGCCTCCCGAGGATCCACGACATGTTCCTCTAACGCAAGGTGAAAAATTCTTCTTGCCGGCTTGGCAGCTTGAGCCAAACTAGAAATGGTGACGGTATCAAATAAATCTTTTAAACCTAATTCCCTCAACACATTAAAAATTCGAGTATCGAAATTAGAGATAATCCCGAGTTCATACCCTTGCTCTCGTAAATGCTGGAGAACCTCCATAGTTTCGGGATAAACTTGCCAATGTTTAGCCCCGTCAAAGGCCAAGTACACTTCTTCAAAAAAGTCATCAAACCCCTCAAACATCCCCGCACGATAGAAGACCGTATGAACAAGATCAAACCACCACAAACGCTCACAACGCTTTAAGTCTTCCGGATCTTCTTGAGCAAAAATAGCAGGTGGGGCATCTTTCATGGCACGAGAAAATGCGGCGTTCAGCTTGTCACAAAACTCCGGGGTATTTTTCACACCATATTTTTCTGCATAGTGGAGGTAGACCTCTCCCACGGTCCCCTTTACGTGAAAAATGGTCCCTGCTGCATCAAAAAATACGACCTTTATTCTACCCACATCACCTCCACTGCCCTTTTATGGCTCCTCTTCAAGGAGACCACTTTCCCATAAATTACTTTTGCCCATTCAATTTTGAATCCTGTCACTCCAGGCAAACGCCCCTAGCGTTTCAAATAATATTCTCCCATGGTCTTACCTGTCAAAAAAGACATAGATGACAGAACCCGTTGTTTTCTTGACAAGTTTTCAACCCTCTGATAGCGTCGATCACAGTCATTCAAAGAGGCCTCATGTCACGAACCCTTTTTATCATAGACGAAAGCCCGGCCATTCACCGTTTGTTTGAAGAAGCTTCTCAGGAGGAAGGGTTTACCCTACGAACTTTTACCGATGCCTTGACAGCTCTGGAGGAAGCCCAAGCACACCCACCGGCTATGATCATAGCCGACTATCATCTTGAAGGTCTGACTTTCACAACTTTCTGCGAAAAACTTGGGGAGCAGGATATCATTCCCAAGGCATATTTAGTCCTATTGGCCGGATCGACGGATCAATACGATGAAGCCAGTATGCTGACCCGAGGCGTTCAAGGATTTCTCCATAAACCAATAAAACAAGAAGATCTCTCTGAAATGTTTGTCGCCTTTGAGATAGCTGAGAAAAATCGAAAAAAGAAAAAATCCAAGAAAGCTAAATCCTGGCCACCCGAAACGACCATGACTGACTTAGAAGATCCTTTACTTCTCGAGGAAGATGAGAATGAAGAGGAGCCTATTCTCATAGAAATTATTCAACCTGAATTACCCCCAATGGCACATGCTGAGGAGAAGCCGAGCGAACGTCCGCCTAAGAAATCAAAGGCAAGAAATCGTGTCATGTCTCGAACCACTGCTCCAGACAAGCCACAGTCCCCAGTAGCATCTCCTGAGGACAACCCTCAAGATTCAGCTGAAATCAAACCTCCCTCCGCTCCAGACAAAGCGTTATCCCCCACTCAATCAGCAGAGACAGGTGAGTCACAACCCCCATCTTCCGCGGAAAAAGAGCATACCGATACAGAAACAGTCCCTCCCGATCCTCCCGATCCTCCCACTCCAACCCCCAATTTACGATTGGGATCCGCATTTCCAAAATTGGACGGGAAACAATCTGCGGCATCATCAACCGCCGCAGCTGGCGCCCTTTTCCATAAAAAACCTAAACGACTTCCAACAGAAAGGTCATCCATGGCACAAGCTCAAGACCCCTCTCAGGCACTCCCGCCTCAACTCGAAACAGCGATGCGAGGGTTTCTCGACCAATTGACTCAAACCGTTGGACAGTCGTCCTCCGACCAGAATCATCAATTCGAAGACCTTGTGAAACAAACGGTTGCCACTCAGCTCCCCGCACTCGTGAAGCAAGAGGTTGAAAGCTCGATCACTTCCCATTTAAATGAGGAATATCTCAAAACACTCATTCAGGCTGCCGTTCAGACTCAATTACCTGATTTGATTGCTCAACAAATTCAGACCAATACCGACTTGCTTAAGGAAAGCCTTCGGCAACATACACAGGAACAAATCGAATCCCTAGCCCCTCAACTTGTCCAGGACCTAACGGAACCGGCCATTAAAAAATATTTACCAAACGCATTAAAAGAACAGGCAGATAACGTCGATGGGCTCGTCAAAGAGACCGCGGTCGAATTGGTCATGCCACACGTATCTGGCTCAATTGACCAAGTCATTCGCGAAGTAGCAGGAGGGCGAATAGAGGAATTGGTACAATCGGTTGTACCTGATCTTGCCGAAGAACAGATTAAAAAGGAGATTGCCCGCTTAACGGAACCTGAGGACTAGTCAATGAGCGCTTACCGTTTTTTGGCTTTGTTCCGCCTCGCCGCAACTAATGCTTTTTTCCTTGCAACATTTTTACGATGAGTCCGACTTAATTTCCGATCCTTCTCTCTCCCACGTGCCATAAGATCCTCGCCTCCTTTTTGCAAAGAATGTTCACAATTTATTGCCCTTATCTTACCAACTTTTCTCTCGATAAGAGCAAGGGCCTACATTTCTCACCCCAATCTGACTTTCTTGCTGGGTGACGCATCACATGCTAAAATACGGTTCTTTTTGACATTTTCTACCATTATCATGACCCACAGACAACTAGAAAAAACTTACGAGCCGACACAGGTCGAGGATCGCTGGTATCAATATTGGCTTCAACAGAGATATGGCCATAGCTCCTCCTCCCATCCTGGAACGCCTTATTCCATTGTGATCCCGCCACCGAATGTGACGGGTTCCCTCCATATTGGACATGCCTTCAATAATTCCCTTCAAGATATTCTGATCAGATGGCGACGGATGCAAGGCCGGAATACGTTATGGATGCCTGGGATGGACCATGCAGGAATTGCCACACAGAATGTGGTCGAACGTCAGCTTAAAGAAGAGGGCCTCACCAGAGACGATCTTGGGCGAACACAGTTCATAGAGCGTGTCTGGAAATGGAAAGAAGAGTCTGGAGGCACGATCATTCAACAATTAAAGCGACTTGGCGCCTCCTGCGATTGGGATCGGTTACGTTTCACCATGGACGAGGGACTGTCCGATGCCGTGCGTGAAGTTTTTGTTCGCCTTTACGAAGAAGGATTGATTTATCGAGGGGAACGCCTGATTAATTGGTGTCCCCGTTGCCTCACAGCCTTATCCGACATTGAAGTGGAGCATGAAGATGCAAAGGGCTTGCTCTATCACATCGCCTATCCTTTACAGGAAGATCCCACGATCCGATTAACTGTAGCCACGACAAGACCAGAAACCCTACTCGGTGATACGGCCGTGGCAGTCCATCCAGAAGATGACCGCTACGCTCATCTTATCGGCAAAACGATTGCCCTGCCTCTGACAGAGCGCACCATTCCCATTGTGGCTGATGACATATTGGTTGATCGTGAGTTTGGAACGGGAGCGGTTAAAATCACGCCCGCTCACGACTTTAACGACTTTGAGGCAGGCGAACGTCATAATCTTTCCCGGTTCATGCTCCTTGATCGACATGGACTGTTTGACGCTCAGGGGCTCCAAAAAGCAAAAGTTGAAACCGCTCTTCAAAATGACCTTCCTGGCCTTACCCCCCAACAAGCTCGAGCCAGGGTTGAACAGCGCTTGAAGGACCGCGAATATCTCCAGAAAACAGAGGACCATGCCATGGCACTGGGGAAATGCTATCGGTGCAAAACCATCGTCGAGCCTTACCTCTCGCCACAATGGTTTGTCAAAATTCAACCGCTCGCCTCTCCAGCCATTCAAGCCGTCGAAGATGGCCGGGTTCGTATTGTCCCTGAAACCTGGAAGAATAACTATCTCGGATGGATGCGCGAAATAAAAGACTGGTGTATTTCCCGGCAAATTTGGTGGGGACACCAAATTCCAGCATGGTACTGTCTTCCGTGTAATAAGAAAGCAGGCGCCGTACTTGACTCCCCCGCTTCTTCCAAACTGGTATTCTCCCCCGACGCGGTCCCAATCGTCACCCGCCACACCCCGACAGCCTGCCCCGATTGTCATTCAACCGACCTTGTTCGAGATGAGGATGTTTTAGACACCTGGTTTTCCTCCGCATTATGGCCCTTTTCCACACTCGGGTGGCCCAAGGACACCGCTGAACTGCAGACCTACTACCCCACCACTACCCTTGTGACGGGTCTCGACATCCTCTTTTTCTGGGTCGCTCGAATGATCATGATGGGATTGAAGTTCATGGGAGATGTCCCCTTTCGGGATGTCTACATTCATGCCTTGGTACGCGATGCCGAAGGCCAAAAAATGAGTAAGTCCAAAGGCAACGTCATTGATCCACTACAAGTCATGTCCCAATATGGAACAGATGCCCTTCGATTTACCCTCGCGTCAATGGCCTCTCCAGGACGGGATATTAAACTCGCTGAAGAGCGCGTGGAAGGCTATCGAAACTTCGCCAATAAAATATGGAATGTGGCCAGATTTATTCACATGCATCTACAAAGTTCTAGCCGAGAACTTCCTGTTCCCGACCGGACTTTTGCCGATCGGTGGGTTCTCAGTCGACTCAACCAATGCATCACAGCCATCAATACATCCTTGGAAGCCTATCGCTTTGATCAGGCCTCAAGTGCCCTCTATCAATTTATCTGGCACGAGTACTGTGATTGGTACCTGGAACTCATTAAGCCTATCCTCCAAAAAGACTCCTCCGAGGCGGAATCGACACGATATACGTTACGGCATACCTTTGAAACGATTTTACGACTCCTCCATCCCTTCATGCCGTTTATTTCGGAAGAAATCTGGCAGAGTTTACCCCATGAGGGAGAGAGCATAATGATCGAACCCTATCCTTCCGGCTCGGCCTCTTGGGAATCGCGAGAAGTTGAACAAGAATTTACGCTGTTGAATCATTGCGTGACGACCATACGCATGGGACGTTCCCTACTTTCCATTCCCCCGGGACAAAGCATTCCCCTCTATGGCACAAGCCTGGACGATCAGGAGGTGAAGACATTAACCCAACTCCATTCCTCGATTGAACATCTTGGGAAAGGCTCCTTAACCCTTTCTTCCATCGAGCATTGGCCGAAACCACAAACACTAACTTTTTCGATTGAACAATTGACCATTGGCCTCTTGGTCGAGGGGCATGTCGATTTACAAAAGGCCTTAACCCGAATCACCAAGCAACAACAAGATGGGAACAAGGAAGTCACACGCATCCAAGGAAAACTAAATAACCCTAATTTTACCAACAAAGCTCCCCAAGAAGTCGTGGAGGAACATACAACCAGAGTCAACACCCTACAGCATGAACTGTCGATGTTACGGCAAAGCCAACAACAACTTGAAGCGATCGCCCAGGAACAAACCGGATGACCTCTCCACCCGCACAACAGATTCGTGCCGCCGTACAAGCTGCATTGGATGAAGACTTGTCAATGGGAGATATTACGACCTCTTCCTTATTTCCCGATCCTATTTTAGGCAGAGGAACCATTATCACGCATGCCCCGATCACGGTAGCTGGGGTCGCCATCGCACGGCTGGTCTTCACTGAGTTAGATGAATCGCTACAGATACTCCACGCGGTCCAAGATGGGCAACAGGCTGAGGCTAACAGCAGCATTCTCACCATTGAAGGAGATGCTCGTTCAATCCTTATGGGTGAACGAGTCGCCTTGAATTTTCTTCAACATTTATCGGGCATTGCTACGCTGACACACAAATTTGGTCAAGCGATTCAAGCCTACCCAACGAAAATTTTCGATACCAGGAAAACGATTCCTGGCCTTCGAGCCATTGAAAAATGGGCCGTGCGGTTAGGAGGAGGACATAACCATCGACAATCCTTAGGAGAAGGGGTGCTTATCAAAGACAACCATCTCCTCCTCTTACAGTCACAGGACATCGGCATTACCAAAGCCTGTCAGCTCGCCCGAGAACGAATCCCACCGAACACCCAGATCATTGTCGAAGTTCAGACAGTTGAAGAAGCCCAACAGGCCGTAGAGGGTAAGGCAGATGTCATCATGCTGGATAATATGTCTCCCGAGTTAGTGCAGGAGGCGGTAAAAATTATTTCTCATCACGCGATCATTGAAGTCTCGGGTGGCATCAATGAAACAACGATTGTGGATATGGCCGCTGCAGGGGCGCAAACCATTTCTATTGGGGCCCTCACGCACTCTGCGCCCGCAGCAGACCTCAGCCTTGACCTGATCCCCCTTGATTCCCTCGCGTGAAACACCCATGGTCATATCCCCCGCACCACAGGCTTTAAGCCACGAACGCATTTCTCAACTGTTAACAACACGCTCCATCGGCCGATCCCTCATCATTCTCCAAGACACCGACTCCACCAATAGCACAGCCTTTGAGTTGGCCGAACACGGAACTGCTGACGGCACCGTTGTCCTCGCCGAACGACAATCTGCAGGACGTGGACGTCATGGACGAAGATGGTTCTCCCCATCAGGAAAAAATCTGTACGGGTCTATCCTTCTCCTACCCACAAGGGGAACAGAGTTCCAGCAACCTTCTCTTTCCATCCTCCCACTCCTCATCGGGGTCGCTATCAGACAAACGCTTGAGGACAAAACTCGCCTCTCCCCTACCCTGAAATGGCCGAATGATATATTACTTCAAGATAAAAAAGTTGCTGGCGTGTTATGCGAGCAAAGACGACTTTCTTCTCAACAATCCTGTCTCGTTATTGGTTTTGGCGTAAACATAAATATGGACCAGACAGACTTTCCAGAAGAACTTCGTGGCCTAGCCACCTCTTTAGCTATAGTAGCAGGACGACCTCTAGAACGTAATGCACTCATTGCCCATCTTCTGGATACTATTGAGTTACAGTGGATCCACTATCAGCAAAACCCAACGCGCCCAAACTTAGAAACCTATCGTCAACATTGCACGACATTGGGATCCCTCGTCCGTGTGGAAACGACACCAGGAGAATGGGTTGAAGGAGAGGTTGTGAAGATTGATGATGAAGGCTCCCTTCATCTTCAACCAAACCAAACACATACCCCCAAATCTCCCTTGATTATCCGATCAGGTGAAATTTTTCACCTTCGAATTCAAAAAGAGTCAACATGAGTTGTCATTTACCGCTCATCTATTGTCGAGACGGTCACAGCTTCAATAAGGAGACATCCGCGTGCTCTTTGCTATTGATATAGGAAATACGAATATCGTCTGTGGTCTCTTTGAACAATTGACCCTTAAGGGGCATTGGCGGGTTGCCACGGACCCCATCAAAACTTCTGATGAATATGGCATACTTGTTTCAGATTTATTTCGAGCGGCGGGGTTTCAAGGGTACCAAATAACCGGGGTAATCATTTCGAGTGTCGTACCCGCTCTCACCTCGGTTTTTGAAGAAGTGTCCGAACTCCTTTTTCGCCACAAGGCCGTGATTATCAGGGCCGATCTCCCCCTCGGATTGACCATACGGTTAAAAAATCGTGATGAAATTGGCAGCGATAGATTGGTCAATGCAGCTGGGGCCTTTGCGCTATACCCCACGAATCTTATCCTTGTCGATTTTGGGACTGCGACAACCTTTTGTGCGGTCTCTCAGGCAGGCGAATACCTCGGGGGAGCCATTGCCCCAGGTATTGGTATCTCTGCCGAAGCCCTTTTTTCTCGTACGGCCAAATTACCCAAGGTCGAAATTTCCAAGCCCAAATCGGTCATAGGAGAGGATACGGTGGAAAGCATCCAATCAGGGCTCGTGTTTGGATATATTGGTCTAGTGGATGAATTAGTTCGCCGAATTCAGAGGGAACTCGGTTGGCAACCTAAAGTTATCGCCACAGGTGGCTTGGCCAACCTTATCGCACAAGAATCTCAAACAATTCAGGAAGTGCGGCCCTTTCTTACCCTTGAAGGTTTGGCCTGTATCTACAAAAACCTTTCTGAGAAGGGCTACCAACCCTGATTAACAGCCTCAACATCTCAAAATTTTGTCCAAATATATGAAAATTCAGCCGCTGTGGGTTGACTTTCAAATCCCACGTGGCTACCTATCACCTAGCGGGAAAACACTATGGAAAACTCTGAAGAAATACCTAATATAATTAATAGTTTAGATAAAGATTCCGCCGCAACAGAGGCATCTTCAGAAATCGAGAATGGTGAAACAATCACCAATTCGCCTGATGATCCCGAGTCCCAACTTGCAGCCAAAATTGAGGAAGCGAAGGAATCTCAGAATAAATATTTACGCTTGGCGGCAGAGTTTGAGAATTATAAAAAGCGAGCCCTTCGTGATCAACGAGAACACGTCCGATTCGGAAACGAACAGCTTCTTAAAGAATTGCTTCCGGTCCTTGATAATTTAGAACGTGCGGTAAAAAGTGGTAAGGAAACGGCAGAAGGGTCGGCTCTTCTTCAGGGTGTTGAATTGACTCACAAACAAGCCCTGGAAGTCCTTGAAAAGTTTGGGGTGAAACCCATGGATTGTGTTGGGCAACCATTTGACCCTGCTTGTCACCAAGCCGTAACCCAAGTTGAGAATGATTCGGTTCCTGAAAATGCCGTATTAGATGACTTTCAAAAGGGATATTTTTTACATGACCGGGTCCTTCGTGCTGCTATGGTGTCAGTAGCTAAACCGGTCGCAGCCCCTGAAACAACAACAGAAGAATCTGACAATGGCAACTAATCGTTTTTGTAAAAAATTGACGATAGTATTGTACCTTGGAAATACTTGAAAAACTTGAAGAAGGAGAGCAGCTATGGGAAAAGTGATTGGAATTGATTTAGGAACAACCAATTCCTGCGTCTCTATTATGAGTGGTGGAGACCCAGTTGTTATTGCCAATGCAGAGGGAAGCCGAACCACCCCTTCCGTGGTCGCCATCAATGATAAAGAAGAACGCTTAATTGGACAGATTGCCAAGCGGCAGGCTATTACGAATCCCGAAAACACTATTTTCTCTATTAAACGTTTGATGGGTCGGAAATTCCAAAGTCCCCAGGTCCAAGATGCCATCAAAAAGCTCCCGTATAAAATCATTGAAGCACCCAATGCCGATGCCCATGTAGAAATTCGAGGTAAGCTCTATAGCCCGCCTGAAGTCTCGGCCATGATCCTTCAAAAAATGAAACAAACGGCAGAGGATTACCTTGGGGAGAAAGTGACCGAAGCGGTGATCACCGTCCCGGCCTATTTCGATGACAGCCAACGACAGGCAACCAAGGATGCTGGACAAATTGCCGGGCTCAATGTGTTACGGATTATCAATGAGCCAACCGCGGCTTCCCTTGCCTACGGCCTAGATAAGAAAAAGGATGAACGGATTGCGGTCTACGATTTGGGAGGGGGAACGTTTGACGTTTCTATTTTGGAAATTGGTGATGGAGTGTTTGAGGTCAAATCCACCAATGGAGATACGTATCTTGGCGGCGATGACTTTGATCTTCGCATCATTGATTGGCTCGTTGAGGAATTTAAAAAGGACCAGGGCATTGATCTCCGAAATGACCGCATGGCACTGCAGCGGTTAAAAGAAGCAGCTGAACGCGCCAAAATTGAACTGTCGTCTTCTCAAGAGAGTGAAATCAATCTTCCCTTTATTACGGCTGACGCGAGCGGCCCCAAACACTTAGTCTTAAAACTCTCTCGTGCCAAACTGGAACAACTCGTTGGCGATTTAATCACCGGAACGATTGATCCCTGTCGAAAAGCCTTGGCTGACGCCGGCCTAAAACCTGGTGACATTAATGAAGTCGTCCTGGTTGGCGGAATGACCCGGATGCCAAAGGTCGTTGAAACAGTCAAGGAATTTTTTGGGAAAGAACCCCATAAAGGTGTCAATCCCGATGAAGTTGTGGCCATTGGAGCCGGTATTCAAGGAGGTGTGCTGAAGGGGGACGTGAAAGATGTTCTTTTGTTGGATGTCACTCCCTTGACATTAGGAATCGAGACCCTTGGAGGGGTGTTCACTCATCTTATCGAACGAAACACCACCATTCCGACGAAAAAGAGTCAAGTGTTTTCAACCGCAGCAGATAATCAAAGTGCGGTCACCATTCGTGTGTTCCAGGGTGAACGGGAAATGGCCAATTACAATAAGCTGTTAGGCCAATTTGATCTGGTCGGAATTCCTCCTGCGCCCCGAGGGATGCCACAAATTGAAGTCACGTTTGATATCGATGCAAATGGGATTGTTCATGTTGCTGCAAAAGATTTAGGAACGCAAAAAGAACAGTCTATTAAAATCACAGCCTCCAGCGGACTCAGCAAGGAAGAAATCGAGAAAATGGTTAATGAGGCTGCGTCCCACTCCGAAGAGGATAAAAACAAGCGGCGTGTTGCAGAGGCCAAAAACCAAGCTGATAATCTCATCTATAGCACTGAGAAAAACCTGACCGAACATGGTGATAAAATTCCAGAAGAGGAGAAAACCAAAATCCAGGAGGCGATCACGACCCTAAAGACTGCCATGGAAGGTGAAGACCCAGATGCTATAGAGTCGGCCGTGCAAAGTTTAACAACCGCCTCCCATAAATTGGCTGAAGAAATATATAAGCAGGCTTCAAGTGCGGCAAGCCCTCCTCCCGGGTCCGACACAACGGATGCCGCGGGAAGTAGTGGTGAACAGGCTGATGAAAAGGTAGTTGATGCGGAGTTCGAAGAAGTAGACAAAGACAAGAAATAAGATATGTGTCGAAATGATGATGGGATTTCTCTATTCTAGAGGAATCCCATTGTCTTGTGAACAAGGTAAGGTAACGTGGCGAAACGTGATTATTATGAAACCTTAGGTGTTGACCGCAAGGCCTCGGATGACGAACTCAAAAAAGCCTTTCGCAAGCTCGCTCGGCAATATCACCCTGACCTCCAAGGGGAAAATCAAAAAAAGAACGCTGAAGAAAAATTCAAAGAAATCAATGAAGCTTATGAAGTCTTAAGCGACCAAGAGAAACGTCGACGATATGACACATTTGGACATGCTGGCACACAGCCAGGAGCAGGAGGGTTTGAAGGGTTTGACTTTGGCGGCCAAGGGGGATTCGGGGATATGTTTAACGACATCTTCGAAGACTTCTTTGGAGGAACACGTAGTGGCCGGCAACGAGGAGAGCGAGGATCAGACCTGCAATATAATCTTGAGCTTTCCTTTGAAGAGGCGGTTTTTGGAAAAGAGGCCAAGTTAAAAATCCCAAGATGGGAGACCTGTGAACCCTGTCAAGGAACAGGTGCACGCGCCGGGACTGGATTTAAGGTATGCCCAGGCTGTAAAGGTGCAGGGCAGTTACGACATCAACAGGGATTTTTTAGTATCAGCCGACCCTGCCAACAATGTTCCGGCCAAGGACAAGTTATCACCGATCCCTGCGATACCTGCCAAGGTCGTCAACGAGTTCATAAAGAAAGAAACCTGTCGGTGAATATTCCCGCAGGGATAGAGTCCGGCATGCGCCTTCGCCTCTCCCATGAAGGAGAGCATGGCGTCAATGGAGGACCACCTGGAGACCTCTATGTGGCCATCTCTACCAAACCTCACCCCATCTTTACACGGAAAGACGCCGACATTCTCTGCAAGGTCCCCATCAATATCGTCACGGCAGCCTTAGGAGGAAAGATCGAAGTTCCTACCTTAAAAGGTACGCAGGTCATTAATATTCCATCAGGGACCCAACCTGATAAAGTGTTTCGACTACGTGGACAGGGAATTCCGAGTCTGAAGAATCAACATACCGGAGATCAGCTCTGTCAAATTAAGATTGAGATTCCAACTAAACTTTCTAGCAAACAAAAAGAGCTGCTTACCGATTTTGCCAAGGAAAGTGGATTAACGGTGGAAAAAGATGGAGAGGGGTTTTTTGAAAAAATGAAAACGTTTTTTGAATAGTCATCCCCCACCTTTTGGAGTTCGTCGCTTTCGAATGCTCCCTGAGCCAATCCCATGTCTGTGTACTTCATCACTTCCTCGCAGGTCGACCACAGGCAGGTCACCCTTTCTGGTCCATTAGCACATCACCTTTCAAAAAGCCTTCGGATTAAGAACCAAGAGCACATTCTCGTCAATCTCGACCAGAAACGTTTACTCGTTGAAATCACCGATGTTCGGCAGGACGAAATAATCGGACAGGTTGTGGAGGAATACCCTCGTCCTCCAGGACAGGTCGCCGCAATACACCTTGGTATCGCACTCCTCAAAGGAGAGAAAATGGATTGGGTGATTCAAAAGGCGACAGAATTAGGTGTACGAACAATCACTCCCCTCATAACCCAGCACACGGTACCACGGATCCAGCCCACCAGAATGAAGACACAACTCAATAGATGGAATCGAATTGCCCTAGAAGCTGCGCAACAATCGGAGCAATGGGAGCTCACATCAATCCAACCGCCAGAGCCATTTGCCAAATTTATCAAGACTGAAGCCCAGGAAACCTATTCACTACTCCTAAGCGAACGCGGGCAGGCTCCTGGAATTTCGGACCTCACCTTGCCTTCACAAAAAGAGGGCACGATCCGACTCGTGATAGGTCCGGAAGGTGGATGGTCAAATCAGGAAAGGGAGTTATCAAAAGAACAGGGGTTACAATCCGTATCGTTGGGTGCTGAAATTCTTAAATCCGAGACCGCAGCATTAGTCGCAATAAGTCTCATTCAATATAGACTCGGCAATCTTGGGGGATGCGCCTGAAGGTAGATGGAAGAAAGAGGCAGGATTACCCCTTAATTACGATGTCGGCGTAGCAAGGTGCAGAATAGTTCCTTGTTCACCGCTTGCCCAGCCAGATCCCGCATCGGGAAACGTCAACCCAAAAAGGGAGACCTGAGTGACAGGACGCGCCCGCGACCAATGAAAACCGGAATCGACGGTTGAGTAAACCATTCCTCCCTCACCAACAATCCAACCGACAGTCGGACTGACAAAATGCACTTGAATGAGGTCTAAGGGTTTCACACAGGTACCTAAACAAGCCAAGGTGCGATCTGCCCAATTGGCTCCACCATCAGTCGTGTAAAACATCGCGCCCAGATTTCCTACGGCCCAACCGGTCTGCATATCAGTGAAAAAGACATCGAAGAGGGTAGCAGAACCTGATACCTGCTGGTAACTCCAAGACTCTCCTCCATTAGAGGTCAAAAGAATCGTTCCCACTGCGCCAGAAGCGATTACGTGCTGAGAATCAAGTGCTTGAACGTCATACAATATCGTATGGGTCCCACTATTCTGATCAACCCAATTCTGGCCGCCATCCTCGGTAAATAAAACCGTTCCACCAGCCCCAACAATCCATCCCAGTTTGGATGTAAGAAAGTGAAGACCATAGAGGGTAGCCTCTGTCCCACTCATTTGTCGTCGCCAATGACGGCCTCCATCCTTGGAATGCAAAATGGTTCCTTGGGACCCGATTGCCCATCCATGCTCTTTGTCCGGAAAAAACACACCGGTCAATAGAGCTCGCGTCGCACTGGACACCTTGGTCCACTGCTTTCCTCCGTTGGCGGACATCAGGAGGGTCCCCCCATCGCCGACCGCCCAACCATGCTGATTATCAAAGAAAAAAATATCGAGAAGAGGAACTTCCGCTCCACTGACTTGGACAGACTGGACAAGCTGGTTTTCAGTAGCCCCAAGTGACCCGGGCTGAACAATACAGCACACCAGCAAGAGACTTATAAGTCGAAGGAGGCCCTGTTGGAAAAGATGACTCATTGAGCGCTATCATTCGTATCGGTAAACCATCCTTGGTCAGGCAACCCTTCGGCTTGAATGGTAAATTCACCGGCTTCGGCGGTTATCCATTTTTTAGGAGTACAACAACTACCGTCAGGTTTCAGATCCCAAGAACCCCGTCGCACGAGAAGAGGCCCCTTGGCTAAATCCGTATTGAAGGTATTGAGAGATCCGATTCCATACAAATGCCGCCGTGGGACACGTACTTTAATTTGCGAATCCGTCCAAGCGGTAACGATCGCACCCACCCCGTTAAACAAAACCTCAGTCCGAGAGATATTTTCTCCAAGGATTTCAAGTTTACCCAAAAACGCATTCGATCCCAGAATACCATCCGTCGCTTCACGCCCTTTCAGAAAAGTTCCAAACCCTGACCCCTTAATGGTCACGATTTCATCAAGTCCGGCAGACCGAGGTGAAACCGATGTGACTTTGGGAGTCACCACGTCGAAATTACCGGCGTCAATTGTTATGACCCCTTTTTTGGCACAGCAGGTTCCATCGGACTTAGGGATGGATCCCCCCCGTTTGATCACGACAGGACCACTTTTGGCACTGAACGGTACCCAGACGTCGATATGGTCTTGATCCCAACGATAAATAATGGCTTTGGCTCCACCAACCGTGACACTGTTTTCTCCAAAGTCGAAATCTATAAAGGAAAAAGGACTTGGACCATTTTCCGTAAACTGGCCGAAATTTTCTCCGGAAATCCGGAGGAGACTTCCGATGGGGCCTTCAGCTGGTTGTATTTTCTTGACGACAGGAGCGACAACGGTAAAGTCACCGAGGTTTCTTTTCTTTCCTTTATGAGTAAGAACCAAGGGACCTGTTGTGGCGTTAAGCGGAACATGGAACACGATATTTCTTTCTTCCCATAAAGCCATCGTAACTGGTTTTCCACCAAGAGTGATAATATCTCCAGGCTGAGGTGTATTTCCAAACTCCTGACCAAAGAGAACAACCTTCGTTCCGACTGGCCCAGATTTTGGATCGACTTGGATAGAAGGCAGCACAGTTACCGCTAACGAATTACTTTTCGTATACTTGACAGGTGCACAGCAATAGCCATTAGGTAAAGGATCTGACGTACTCAACTGGACAATCACGTCACCGGTTTTTGCCGTAGCCGGAACCCGGACTTCAATCTTATCGTTTCGCCACTTTTGTACTCTCGCTTTTACACCACCTACAATAACTTCATTCACTCCAAACATGGTGTTGGGATCCTTGGGGCCAGCCGTATTGCCAAAATTCTTCCCCGATAAGACAAGAACTTTCCCGGCCTCAACTTCGGCAGGTTGGAGGCTTGTTATTTTGGGATATTGGACGGTAAATGTACCGACGGCAGTTTTCTTTTTTCCAGAAGCCACAAAGACCGGTCCACTCGACACGTTAAAAGGAACTTTCGCTTCAATGAGATCGGAGTCCCATCGCTGAACCAAGGCTGGGACGGTTCCAAAAAACACTCGATTCACATCACTTGATGTAAATTCACCAAACGTTTCTCCACTTATCGTTATCGTACTACCCGGGGCCCCGGCTTCCGGGAAAATCACCGGCTCGGCAAACGCAACCGATACCATCACAAGTATGAGAAGACAACTTATGGAAAGTCTCAAGAACTGCATGGTCCCACTCCCATTCAATTTAAAGTGGCAAATCAACAAGTCTATATTTCAAAAAATCGATCTAACATATAGAAAAACAAAGTTTTTTCAGATTTTTTTTATTCGGACTATAGTCCCGTGTTGCATCATAACAATGGGGTAATTTTTATGTCAAGGTAGCGAATTCAGGAGGCAGTAGAGGGGAAAAACTCTTCGAGAACCGAGGCAGCTTCTTGACGAATGCGCTGGTCGAAGTGACTCTCACGGGCCTCTTGCAAAGCTCGTTTGGCAGACTGCGTTCCAATAGCAGCAAGAGCCTTCAGAGACCCAATCCGAATACGTTGCTCCCCATGGCCCAGCATTTCTTGAAGAAACGGGACGGTATGGGGATCTTTCATCAAACCTAATTCCTGTACGACCCGGGTTTGCGCTTCAACAGCATACCTGGACTCTGCTTCCGCCATTGAATGGGGGTTTTGAAGTGGGTCTACGGTAGTCCGCCCCTCCTTCATAAGCCGACGGAAACCCTGGATGAGCGATTGAGGAATATTCGCTCCCGCTTTGGCTCTTGCCTTCACGATATCCCCCAAAAAATAAATATAGGGGTTGGTTTGAAATTTCTGTAAGGCGACGATATAGGGAGGTGTTCCAAAAGTTTGCTGCCCAGATGATTCCTGGATATGAATTTTCCACAATGTACCGTCTAAGGGATGGGTCAATTCGACCAGACAGGAGATCTTCGTACCGAAAGAGTCGAAGGAATATTGGAGCCCTCGGGTTTCTTGATAGTTTACCCGTATGGATAAAATTGGCGGCTCTTCCTGTTCCGACTTAATGACGAACCCCGCAGTGGAGAGTTTTTCACGTACCAAGGGGCCGGCATCTTGTAGATTACGACCTCGAGGCATCCAGGTGGTGGTCTTCGTTTCGACCACAATGGCAGGTTGCTCCTGAGACAAGGCTGGAGATTGAGAGGCCAGGAAAGCGCTTGGTGCAGCCAGAACCCGGCCAGACAGGAGAAGCGAAACAGTCAACCCACAGACAAGCCAAGCTGTAACCGCGACGAAGAGTTTTTGGTTCAAATCGAATATACTCCTCAACAATCAAGGCACCACGGTTGTGTTACCTTACACAATCTCGATTATCAGTTCTACCTCTACAGGTGCACCAAGGGGTAACTCGGCTGCCCCAACCGCTAAACGCGCATGGCGTCCGGCCACGCCAAATATATCAACCAGGAGATCGGAGGCCCCGTTAACCACGAGCGGTTGATCCTGGAACCCTTCTGCAGAAGCCACATACCCTACCATACGAACCACCTGTTTAACTCGATCAAGACTGTCCAATTCAGCTCGAATGATGGCGAGGCTGTTTAAGAGCGCCATCCGCGCTGCATCTTGGCCCTCTTGAGTTGAAAGCTCTTTCCCAAGCTTTCCCTTCCAACCCAAAACCCCCTCTCGAAAGGGTAAGGCCCCACTCACGTAAAGAAGTCCTTGTGCTCGTACTGCAGGAATATAGGAGGCAACCGGCTTTGGAGCAGGGGGTAGTTCCACTCCTAGCTGCTGAAGTCGTTGTTCAAAACTCATTTCACCTCACAACAATTTATTGGGCATTGAGTACATCAAAAAAACTTTCCCCACAACTCAACTGCTGAACCCCGAGGGCATCCGCCACCGTCTGTCCAAGGTCAGCAAAGGTAGAACGCACTCCAAGGTTTATTCCTCTGGCCAATTTGGGACCATACACAACGAGTGGCACATATTCACGGGAGTGGTCCGTACTTGGCATGGTCGGATCATTTCCATGATCGGAGGTGATACACAAAAGGTCACCAGGCTTTAATTTTTTCATTAAAAGAGCCAAACTTTCATCAAACTGTTCTAACGCTTGGGCGAACCCTTCTGCATCATTTCGATGCCCAAAAGAAGAATCAAAGTCACATAAATTTACCAATAACAGACCTCGCGGAAGATTGGCCAACGATCGTATCGTTTCTTGCATGGCCTCAGCGTTGCTGCCCACGTGGGTACATCGCGTAATTCCACGATGATGAAAAACATCGTCAATCTTCCCAATCCCCACGACCAAGTGTCCCGCACGATTGACGACATCAAGTAGCATGGAATCTGGAACATCAACGGAAAAATCCTTTCGATCTGATGTTCGAACAAAGGCCCCCGGCGCTCCGGTAAAAGGCCTGGCAATCACCCTGGCAACTTGATGACGACCAGTGAGTATTTTCCTGGCCGCACGACACCATTGATACAATTCCGGAACAGGAACTCGATCTATATGTGCCGCGACTTGGAACACACTATCGGCACTGGTATAGACAATAGGGTTTCCATGTTCAAGGTGTTCGGGCCCTAAGGTTTCAATAATTTCCGTGCCCGAAGCCACACAATTTCCTAAAACTTTTCGACCAATTTCCTTTTCAAATACCTCGATGACTTCTGCAGGGAACCCATTGGGATATGTGGGAAAAGGTCGGTCTACAATGCATCCGGCTATTTCCCAATGCCCGACTGTGGAATCTTTTCCCTTCGAACGCTCTTGCATCTTTCCAAAACATCCCTCTGGCTGCCCCATCTCGCGCATGCCGGAAATAGAAGAAATGTTTCCCAATCCCAAGGCCTCCAATGTCGGAAGCCGTAACCCTCCTACTGATTCCGCAACATGCGCAAGGGTATGACTCCCCTCATCACCATATTCGCCGGCATCTGGAAGAGCCCCGACTCCTACCCCATCTAATATGAGAATAATGACCCTATGAATCATAGTCACCCACTATACCAGAAGGAAAAAGGTTCAGAAACAGAAAAACTTGTTGGTTTTCAGAAGCTTGGGGAAATATTCCTCTTGCGGTTCTATCTCATTTTACTGGGGGCAAAAGGCACATTTGACAGATTTCATGATCTAAGAGATCCTTATAAATAGTTGAAATATTTAGATTCGCTCTATTAAAACCATTACGCTGAAAGCCACAGCACCATTATGTCGATTGCGGCCCTTCCCCAATTAATCGATCCCTTCCACCGTGACTCAACATCTGCGGCACAAACCCGCGCCAAGTTTCTGCAGCTGCAAACATTGGTCTCTGTCATTCTGAGTTACCAAGTTTTATTCGGACAACAATTCTCGGTACCCCATGATGTTCAGTTAGCGTCCATTCTGGGGCTCTTATTAACCTGCGCCGCCATTATTATCTTGCCTCCCAATTTAATCGAATCATCCTGGTTTCCGGGATTCCTCGCCCTGAGCGATACGGCCATTACGACGATATTAATTTATCTGTCTGGCCAAGCTAGTTCGGACATCTATTTAACCTATTTTATTATTATTCTTATTGCCACGATGGCTCAAACCACCAAACAACTTTTTATTTCCCTTGGCATCATGTCCATTTTTTACGGGTCCCTGCTCTATCGTGAAGTAGAGCAAACCGGAGTTCTACAAGAGCATCACTTACTAAGAATTCCCCTCTTCATTGTCATGGCAATTTTTTATGGAGGGACAGTTGATGCGGCGAGAAGTTATGCCGAAAATGATGCGCTCACCGGGTTACCTAATCGTCAAAAATTTCTAGCCATGGTTTCACGAGCGCTCGAGCGCGCCAAACGATCAAATGATACCTTGGCCCTCCTCTTTCTTAATTTGGATGGATTTAAACTGATCAATGATTCTTTAGGACGCCGTGTGGGCGATTTGTTACTCCGTGCAGTGACCAACCGCATACGTGAAGCGATCGGGAAAGGGCGGGCATTAGCCCGAGAAGGGGGTGACGAATTTACCTTGCTCATGAGGACCGGAACGTCCCCTCAAAAAAGCATTCAATTGGCCAACCATCTTCTCCGCACCATGTCCCCTCCGTTCATGATACGCGGCCATGAAATTTTTATGTCTCTGAGTATTGGGATTGCCAGATTTCCCCAAGATGGGATTACCGCAGAAGCACTTGTCAATAATGCAGATGCGGCCATGCTCTATGCCAAGTCACAAGGACGTAACCGGTACCAAATCTTTTCACCAGATATGGAAACTCAAGACTATCAACGATTGGAAATGGAAACCAATTTACGAAAAGCCCTCGGCCGGAACGAATTCCGAGTTTATTACCAACCAAAAGTCGATGTGATCACTGGACAAATTGTAGGCATGGAAGCCTTGATTCGCTGGGAACACCCAACCTTCGGCCTGGTCTCTCCGGGACAGTTCATCGGCATTGCAGAAGAAACCGGCCTCGTGGCCCCCATTGGCGAATGGGTTCTCAAAGAATCCTGCAGACAGGTCAAGGAGTGGCAAGACCAGGGGCTCCCTCCTGTCTGTGTTGCCGTCAACCTTGCCGCCCCGCAACTTCAGGACGAAGACCTTGTCACCCTCGTTTCACAAACGTTGGAAGACGTGAACCTGTCCTCTCACTTACTGGAGCTGGAACTCACGGAAAGTATGATCATGAAGGATACAGAAAAAACCGTCCATGTCCTTCAATCCTTAAAGGCCTTAGGCCTCCAACTTTCTGTTGATGATTTCGGAACCGGCTATTCTTCACTAAGTTACTTAAAGCGATTTCCCATTGATCGACTCAAAATTGACCAATCCTTTGTTCGAGATCTTACGACGAATGTGGACTCCCGTGCTATTGTCAAAGCCATTATTGGTATGGCTCATGCCCTGAAGCTGAAAGTTATTGCAGAAGGAGTGGAAGACGAACAGCAATTAACGGTGCTACAGGAGGAGGGCTGTCAGGAGTATCAGGGGTACTACTATAGTCGGCCTCTTCCAGCGGAAGAGATGGCAAAACTCATGCAGGAGCGACCCGCATCACCTGTTCATTCTGCTTAAGACCTATCCTTTCTTTGAATGTTCCATTCCTGAAGAATAGCTACCGCAGCACTTGTTCCAATTCGATCGGCGCCCGCCTCCAGCAGGGCCAAGGTCGTGGACAAGTTGCGAATACCACCAGAGGCCTTGATCTTCACCTGCTGGCCAACCACAGACTTGATAAATTGAACATCCTCCACCGTTGCACCGCCTGCGCCAAATCCCGTTGAGGTTTTGACATAATCCATACCACTCTCGATGGCAAGCGAACAGGCTACTCGTTTCTCTTCCTGTGAGAGGTAACAGGTCTCAAGTATCACCTTATGGCTTGCTCCTGATGTAGCTGCGACGACGGCTCGCATATCCTCGAGCACCCGAGCATGTTCTCCAGACTTCATACGCCCCACATTCATGACCATATCTAATTCAGAAGCGCCTTGTTCAAAGGCATCCAGGGCGGTTTTTACTTTTACAGCCGTCGTCTCCGCCCCCAGGGGAAACCCAATGGGCACGCCAAGACGGATTGAAGTCCCGGAAAGAACCTCCAGGGCATCTGATAAAAAGCAAGGAGGAACAAAGACGACTTGGAGGCCAAGAGTCTTGGCCTCCTGGCATAAGCGAATAATCTCGTCTTTCGTCGAATCAGGACGTAGAAGAGTATGGTCAAGCAGACTTGGCAGGTGTTCGAAACGGTGAGAATGGCTCATAGTCAAAAGACTTAGGACACCTTCCGCCCGCGTCGCTGAAATTTATCAACCGCCCGATTATGTTCCTTCAAACTGGAAGAAAAATAATGGGTACCGTCATTTCGCGACACGAAGTAGAGATAGGAGGATTTATCTGGAGAAAGGGCGGCTTCAATCGATGCCAAACCTGGATTGGCAATGGGCCCAGGGGGTAAGCCCTTATATCGATACGTATTATAGGGATGATCGATCGAAAGGTCTTTTTTTCGAATATTCCCATCGAAATTTTCTAGGGCATAAATTACCGTGGGATCACTTTGCAACATAATATCTCGACTCAACCGATTATGGAAAACGCCAGATATCATTCGTCGCTCTTCAGCGGCACCGGTTTCCTTTTCGACCAATGAGGCCAGTGTCAACACTTCGTGAACCGACATATTGAGACGTTTGGCCTGTTCCCGTAATTGAGAAGAGAAAGCTTTCTTCCAAAAAGTCACCATCGTTCGAATAATATCCTTTGGGGAGGAATACTTTTCAAACTGGTACGTCGTGGGAAATAAATAGCCTTCGAGAGATGCGACTTGCAACCCCAGAGATTGGATAAAAGAAGTATTCTCCGTTAACGCCACAAAGGCATCTTCCTCTACCAACCCATGCCGGGCTAACCGAGCCGCCACCTGCCGAACCGTAAACCCTTCGGGAAAGGTTACCTGGTGAAGAAGTGTCTTTCCTTCTCGTAAATCGTCTAAGATCGTGAGGGGCTCCATTCCCGCATGGAAGACATATTCTCCCGGCTTCACCTGCCGATCGGTGTTTGTAATTTGCGCGAGCAGGACAAAGACTCCACGGCTCTCTATCACCCCCTTTTCTTCTAATTGGGCCGCCACTTGCTGAAAGGGAAGTCCTTCGGGAACATCAATGAGCTGAAGGGGAGGGTTACGGGCTGGATCCACCTTGGGCTGTAGGATCCATTGAACTATCGGATAGCCGATTCCCACTAACAGGACAAGAAAAATTACCGGGGACCATCGTAGCACTCGCCCCATCATGCGCCCCCTGCTATTTTCGTTCTGCCTGTACGTTTGGGCATAAGAACAACAAGCATCGTTCCTGGTTAAAGAGGTACCTCCGAAGGCACTGAGGATGATTGGGTTGAAAGATGGTCGAGGTAACTCTGCAGGAGGATGGCCGCCGCAACTCGATCTATCACCGTCTTTCGCTTTCGCCGACTGAGATTTGCCTCAATCAGTAGATGTTCTGCAGCTTTACTCGTCAACCGTTCATCCCACGGAATGAGGGGAATCGTAAGACATTTTTCCAACTCTTCCCGAAAGGCCACCATGTCGGGAGCCTGACCGGCAATTTTCCCATCCATATGCATGGGAAGACCGAGAAGAACCTGACTGACGTTATGATTTTGTATCAGCCCTTGGATATGAGCCACGTCTTCTTGAAGCGTCTTTCGCTCATAGGTTTCTAACGGCTGGGCAAACCAGCGCAGCTCATCACTTAACGCGACACCAATTCGTTTGGTTCCGGGATCCAACGCCAACACTCGACTGTTGTCTTGAGACATGGTGGTTCCTACCCTTGCGCTTTCTCTTTGATCACATCTGAAACTTTTTTGAAGGCGGCCGCCAGTCCTTCAGGATTCTTTCCTCCAGCTTGAGCCATTTCTGGACGTCCGCCTCCTGTTCCGCCAACCTCTTTCGCAAGGGGTTTTATTAATTCATCGGCAGGAAACCGTACAGATAAATCGGGCGTCGTTCGCACGAGCAGTGAGGCCTTCCCATCCTTGGAGGATCCCAAGACCACGATTCCCGAGGGCACACGCTCACGCAAAGAATCAGCCACATGCCGTAGATCCTTCATATCCATTCCGTCAATAAGCTGAGCATGGACCATCACCCCTGCAATGTTCTGACACGTCTCCTCTTCACTTTGAGCTTGGCCGGTGGCCAACCGAGTCTTAAGTTGTTCGAGTTCTTGATCCTTTTCCTTAATAGATTGAAGCAATTTTCGAACCTTAGGAAGGAGATCTCCTCTATTGGCTTTCAGGAGTTCCGACATGTGTTGCAATTCAAGGTCTTGCTTTTTGAGATACTCGGCGGCACCACTTCCAGTCTGAGCCTCTAACCGCCGGACACCAGCCGCCACACCGGTTTCAGAAACAATTTTGAACAACCCAATATCGCCGGTCCTAAGGCAGTGGGTACCTCCACAGAGTTCCCGGCTGAAGGTATCGATGCTCACCACCCGGACCTTCTCCCCATATTTATCACCAAAAAAAGCCAAGGCCCCGGACGAAACAGCATCTTGAATGTTCATTTGGTTGGTCTGCACCGGATCATTTTTTCGAATTTCCTCATTCACCGCACGTTCAATATCTTCAATATCGCGGGACGAGAGAGGCTGAAAGTGGGCAAAATCAAATCGCAAGCGGTTCGGAGCCACCAAAGACCCATATTGCTTGACATGGGGCCCAAGAATCTCTCGTAGCGCCGCGTGCACCAGATGGGTCGCCGTATGATTCCGTGCGGCCGAGAGTCTAGCCTGGATATCAATCGAAGCTTGTACTCGATCACCAACTCGAAGCGACCCAACTTGGATGTTCCCGTGATGCAAAAATAATTCAGGGACCGGCTTGGTCGTATCCTTGACAGCCATACGACCAGAGGGACCAGACAACAACCCTTGGTCACCAACCTGCCCTCCACCCTCGGGATAGAACGGTGTGACATCAAGAAGAATATCTACCTCGTCTCCCTCTTTGACCTCGTCCACCATTGCACCCTTCAACAAGATAGCTTGAACAGTTCCCTCAGCTTGTGACTGGTCATACCCAACAAACTCTGAAGGGGATACCCTGGAGGCCAGTTCGGTGAGTATCGGGGAGACCGCTGAGGTTTCAAATGTGGCTGCCTTTCGGGCCCGATCGCGCTGTTGCTCGAGTTCCTGTTGAAATCCTTCCTCATGCATCACGATAGACTGCTCACGGCAGGCTTCAGCTATAAGGTCCAAGGGAAACCCGTAGGTATCGTATAATTTAAACACGTCAGGTCCTGGCAATAGATTTTTCCCAGTCTTCGTCACCTTCTCGAGCATGTCATTTAATATGGGAAGGCCTTGGTCCAAGGTCGAGATAAAACGCTCTTCCTCAGCCTGGGTGACCTTTTTCACTGAGGCGGCAGCAGAGGTCAACTCCGGATAGGCGCCTTCCATGAGGGTCACCACTGCCTGAGTTAACTGATGGAGAAACGGCTGCTGAAGTCCTAACAATCTTCCATGTCGGGCAGCACGACGAAGAATGCGACGCAAGACATACCCTCGCCCCTCGTTAGAAGGCAAAATACCATCGGTGATTAGAAAGGTAATCGCTCGCAAATGATCTGCAATTACACGGAGTGAACGATCGTTTTCTTGATCCTTTCCATAGCCCGTTCCCGCATGTTCGCCCACAGCTTGCAGAAGAGGCAGAAAAAGATCGGTATCGTAGTTGGAAGTCACTGATTGCGAAACCGCCGTCAGACGCTCAAGCCCCATGCCTGTATCAATACTGGGTTTAGGTAAGGGCTTCAAATTCCCTTCACTATCCCGATCAAACTGCATGAACACCAGGTTCCAAATTTCTAAATAGCGATCACATTCACAGCCGACAGCGCAGGTCGACTGCCCACAACCCAAGGCTTCACCCTGGTCAATCAAAATTTCCGAACAAGGGCCACAGGGACCGACATCGCCCATTTGCCAAAAATTATCCTTCTCCCCTAATCGAACGATTCGAGAAGGCGACAGTCCAATTTTTTTCTCCCAAATCTTGGCGGCTTCATCATCATCTTGAAAAACCGTGGCCCACAGACGATCCTGCGGAAGCCCAACCGTTTTCGTGAGGTACTCCCAGCCCAACTCAATCGCCTCTTCCTTAAAATAATCCCCAAATGAAAAGTTTCCTAACATCTCAAAGAGCGTATGGTGGCGACGGGTATACCCAACATTTTCGAGGTCATTATGCTTCCCACCGGCACGCATGCATTTCTGGGCCGACACCGCCCGTTGATAGGAGCGTTGCTCATCTCCGAGAAACACGCCTTTAAATTGATTCATGCCGGCATTGGTAAATAAGAGCGTAGGATCGGCCTGAGGAATAAGAGAAGAACTGGGAACAATGGCATGGTCTTTCCCTTTAAAATATTGGAGAAACCCTTCCCGAAGCTCGTGTGATGAAACTCCCATGAATGCGATCACCTTCCCAGAATCGTTCAAACCGAGATCAAATTGTCGAAGTGTATTTAGTCGGGCAACGCAACGACCTGCTGCAAGATAACCTTCTGAATGACCTCTTCTTCAAAGCCACGTCGCCGCAAGAATACAATAGCCTTCCGCTCTTGGCCCCTAGCGAGATGAGGCAGACGCCGGCGTAACACTTGACGAGCATACTCTAGCTCTGATGCGCCTTGAAAGAGCGGGGCTGCAACTCGTTCAGCCTGACCGCGATCAATTCCCTGAGCGCACATTTCCTCAATCAGACGCTGCCTCCCCATTGGGAAACGCTGTAAACGCGATTGGCTCCAGTGAACCGCGAAAGCCTCATCATCGACATACCCTAACTTCCGAAACCGTCGAAGTAAGGTTGCAACCTGCCTCTTTTCTGCTCCCTTCCGCAATAAGAATGCTTGGAGCTGCGCGGCAGTTCGATCTCGTTGAGCCAAAAATCGTAGGGCGGCTTTTTCAACCGTCGGTACGACGCCAGACATCACGGCCTTCCCGGGAACCACGGAACCCAATAGACATCAGGATTTGCCAGCGAGCGAGCGTTTTTCAGACGCGCGCGCTTCGCCTTTCTTATCATTGGCGGTCGTCACTGGGCTTGGGGTGGGACTGGCTGGAGACAATCCAATTGCCTCCCGAATTCGGTTCTGAATGGTCGCAGCCGTATCTGGATTGTTCTTTAAAAACTCCTTCACGGCCTCTCGTCCCTGCCCCAACCGTTCTCCACTAAAGGAATACCAAGCCCCAGACTTCTCCACAACAGACTTCTCAACACCCAAATCGATCAATTCACCAACTTTGGAAATCCCTTCGGCAAACATGATGTCAAATTCGGCCTGTTTAAAGGGAGGCGCCATTTTATTTTTCACAACTTTCACCCGAACCCGATTTCCCATAACCGCTTGGCCATCTTTAATAGATTCAATACGTCGAATATCCAAACGCACCGAAGAGTAGAACTTTAACGCATTCCCACCCGTCGTCGTTTCGGGATTCCCAAACATCACACCGATCTTCATACGTATTTGGTTAATAAAGACAACGGTCGTATGAGACTTGGCAATGGCAGCCGTAAGTTTTCTCAAGGCCTGGGACATCAACCTTGCCTGCAGTCCCATGTGAGAATCTCCCATCTCTCCCTCGATTTCAGCGCGTGGAACTAATGCCGCCACACTATCCACGACAATGATGTCGATGGCTCCACTTCGGACGAGCGTCTCGGCAATTTCTAGCGCTTGCTCTCCGGTGTCCGGCTGGGAAACCAAGAGATCATCGGCATTCACACCAAGTTTTTTGGCATAGCCCAAATCCAACGCATGTTCGGCATCAATAAAGGCTGCAATGCCGCCAATTCGTTGTGCCTCGGCAATGGCATGAAGCGTCAAAGTCGTTTTTCCAGAGGACTCAGGCCCGAATACCTCTACAACCCGCCCTCGAGGAAATCCACCTATCCCGAGAGCCAAATCGAGGGCCAGTGATCCGGTGGGAATGGCAGGGACATCAGCAGGAGCCTCATTGGTCCCCAATTTCATAATCGACCCCTTGCCATATTGCTTCTCTATCTGAGAAAGAGCGAGGTCAAGTGCCCGTTTCTTTTCATTTTTATCAGATGTTCGTTCGGCCATCAGGATCTCCTTTTCGCGGTACACGCGGTAAAATGGTCGTTTATTATATCTAAACTCCCAATATAAGCCTAGGGGCGGAAAAGAGAAATAAAAAGCTTGTTTTACCGACCCATTTTAATCCTACGCCTTTATCATCGCTTAGCCAGTAATCTGAAGAGAAGCCATGCCTAACCTGTGATAGGTCGACCCGGAAGGCGACAACAGGCTTTGGATTAACGAGAAGGACCCGACTTGCATTTCTCCTCCATCGAGGGGCTGCTCAAGCAACCCCGTCTCCTGAAACGTCAACCCAACGTTACGGTGATTTTTTTTAATCCGAGCCAGGGTAAGATGGGGACGAAAGGGTCCCCCTTCCCGGGAAAACCCCAACTCAGCTAGCGCCAGATCAACATCACCGGCCAATGATTCAAGGACAGAGCGCCCTTCAGTGATACCAATCCACAGTATTCGAGGGGAACGAATGTGAGGAAATACCCCCACCCCTTTAAGTCGGAGGAGAAAAGGATCATGACAGCGGCCTACGTATTCCAGAATTTCAAGAATGTGAGGGACTTGTTCCTCATGAATATTTCCCAGAAATTTTATCGTAAGATGCAGCGAAGAAGTCCGCGTCCATTGAATAGTCTTCACAGGATCCTTGGGGGACCACTCCGCTCCAAGAACCTTCTGACAGGACGATTGGACGACCTCCAAGTTTTGGCGTACCAGTTCGGAGATTTCCACCGCAATGAAGGCGCGGATCATGAACGAGCCGATTTGTTGGAGGATGGTAATAAAAATTCACGGAGAACATTTAAGGCTGCTTGTGACGCACGCAATTTCACCATATTTCGGTCCCCATGAAATTGAAATCTCCTGGTGAAAACGGTTTTTGGGCGTTTACGTGAACTCAATCCAACAAAGACCAATCCAACAGGTTTTTCCTGAGTCCCTCCGCCTGGTCCCGCAATACCTGTGGTACTTAGGGTGATATCGACATCACTCTGGGCCAGAAGTCCCTTTGCCATTGCTGCAGCAACCTCCGAACTCACGGCCCCATATTTTCGTAGCAGAGAAGCTGGAACCTTTAGTAAGTCTTGCTTCGCCTTATTGCTATAACAAACCAAACCCCGTTCAAAATATGTTGAGCTGCCGGGCACTTGCGTCATTCGATGCCCAATCAACCCGCCGGTACAAGACTCCGCCAAGGCCAGGGTCTTATTTTGGTCTTGGAGTAAACCCCCGACGACCTCCTCCATCGTCTCCGTCCCAGCCCCATAGACAAGTGTCCCTAAGCGTTTTCGTACTTGTTGCTCCATTTGCTGTAGGACCTTCAGGATGGGGGGTGCCCCTTGCACCCAAATCCGCGACTTCGACCGGGATTTGGATGGATTCCCTGTCAATGAAACTGTCACACCGAGGGGAGATGCCAGTAATCCAAATTGTATGTGGGGATGCGAGAAAACTTTGGACAATTTCTGTTGGATCTCCGATTCAACCATCCCAAAGGTATGGAGGGTTCGATAGTGAATCGGTACGTCAAGATTCTGCGCTCTCCTCCACTTCAAGAGATGGGGAACCGCTTCTTCCTGAAACATGAGCTTGGCCTCAGAAGGAACCCCAGGCAGAACAATAGTTGGACAGTTATTCACTTGAATGATAAAGCCGGGAGCTGATCCTATCGGATTCTTTAGTACTTCAGCCCCAACAGGAATACGGCCTTGCCGTTCATGATGTTTTCCGGGTACTCGCCCCCATCGGGCTAGGCGATCTTGCATCAGGCGCATAGCCTCCACCCGCCTTCTCAGCGGAACCCCAGCCGCCTTGGCGACCCCCTCGCGGGTACAATCATCGAGCGTGGGACCTAACCCACCGGTCATGACGATTAGCGAGGCCCGTTCACAGGCCTGACGAACAGCTTGACCAATATCGGCCTGATGGTCACCGACGATCGTTTTGAACCCAACCTCAATGCCTAGATTAGCCAACGCTTGAGTAAGAAATTGTGAATTGGTCTCCGATCGACCGCCGATCAGCATCTCTGACCCAACTGCGATAATTTCCGCCCGCACGAATCTACCTCCTTTGTCATGCCTTCCCCAAGATTCCTAAAATACCTAAGATACCTAAGGAGAGGGAGTGGATACCATCTTATGGATCCCTGATGAAGATTGCTACAAGTTGATCGGGCTTGAGAAACATCCCAATTTCGCCATAGTATCCCCTAGCCTGGGGTGACTAATCTTCCGACCCCTCTCAATCGACATGTGTTCCGTCGATGCCGAGCCCGTTGAGTTGACAAGCTTAAGGACGAAGTGGTACAAAAACTCCTTCTCGCTCACAAGAAAAACTGTCTATTTTTCAAGGAGGTCGGTGATGGCCAGCCCAGAGAAGAGCGAGCGACGACAATACGTTAACTTTGCCTATTATAAAGTTGATCCTGCTTGGCGTCGGCTCCCGGAAGATGAGAGAACTCGAGGGAAGCAAGAATTCATTCGAGTTGCCGAAGAATACCAGGGAAAAGTTCTCTTACTCCCCTATACCACTGTCGGCATCCGTGGAGATTGTGATTTCATGCTTTGGCGCATTTCGTATGAACTCGAAATGTTTCAAGAAATGACCTCCAAACTTCTTGCAACCGGCCTTGGGAAATATCTAACGACCCCCTATTCCTATCTTTCGATGACCAAACGGTCCATTTATGTCGACAACCATACCCACGAAAATCAAGAGAGCAAGCGGTTAAGAATCGTTCCGGGTAAGGGGAAGTATATCTTTGTGTACCCCTTTGTGAAAACACGCGGGTGGTTTCTGCTAACCAAAGCTGCACGGCAAGGCATGATGGATGAACATATCGAAGTGGGACATCGGTTCCCGTCCGTCAAGCTGAATACCACCTATTCTTTTGGGCTAGATGATCAAGAGTGGGTTGTGGCATTCGAAACGGATGAGCCTCAAGACTTCCTAGATCTTGTGATGGCCCTGCGTGAGACGGAGGGAAGTCGCTATACCGAGCGAGATACTCCCATCTTTACCTGTATAAAAATGAGCCTCAAGGAAGTGTTGGACTCCTTAGGGGGATAACAAATTTTCAAGTCAGTGCAATCCATTAACGGTCTTCCATCGGCTTGATGGGAGGCCGTTTTTTTTAGGACAACCAGTCTTTTCGTTAAGAACGGGAATACCTATTACCTGAACCTCTCTCCCCAACATGCAGGATTCCGCTGATAAGACCGGTTTTCCCCTCGCAGCCATCCTCTCAGGGTTTATCCCCGGCCTCGGGCAACTCATCAAAGGACGGTGGGCCCAAGGTCTTCTGGTCTTACTCATCATAGGACTGCTTGTCCAAGTTGCGATTAGCCTCGGCCGCTCCCAAGACCGTGCAGCTGAGATTTTCTTCTTCCTCATGGTCGTGCTTCCTATCTGGATCATTCAAATGTACGATGCCTATCTACCCTATCCATCTTCACAATTTTCCTTGAAGAGTACCCTTCAACGAGTTTGGTCTCGGGGACATGATATTCGGTATTTAGGAGCCCTGTTTCTGCTCTCGTCATTCCTGGATTTGTACATCATTTTGGCTAATCCCTCCTACGCCCTGCCATTTTTTTGCACCAAACCCACTGGCCCCCTAGGCTTGCTGGCCAAAATGCAATCCCCCGTTTTTCATATCGGAATTGGGCTTGGGTTCCTCAGACTCCAGAAATGGGCGCTCCTGCTCTTTTTTGCTTACGCAGGCCTCGGGTTAATAAATGCGTTTGTAAATTATGCCTGTTTCGGATTCGGACGAATCCGAACCGTCCTTGTCTTGAGCCTTCTGCTCTTTTCGCTCTATCTGTGGTGGCGACGACACCGGTTTGCCATAAACCAGGAGAGGAAAGGGTCTCAAGGGCCTCTTTGACACCTCCATCCGGCCTATGTTACAGAGTAAACCTATTCCATATCTTTGCAGCGTATTTGAGACATTTGACAATCATTCATCATTAATTATTCAGGGGTTATATGGCTGATAATACCTCTCTCTATGCCATACGATTTCGGGACGGATCTGTCAGTTTGTATGTTGACGAAGAATATGCCATTGAACGAGGAGTCGATCCCGCCCATTTAGTGGAAGTCCAAATTCCCCGTGAACTCTATGTCAGTGGCTCGATTCAAGAAGTGCGTGAATATGTCGCAACCATTCTCGAGGCCAAGGAAACAGGAAATGCCTAATACCCTCGATCAAAACACGTCAAAGGAACAGGCAATGACCACCCCAGGATTAACGAAATCACTCATCGAAGACACCGTGGCCACCCTTCCACCCCAATACCAGGCCATGATTCGCTTACTCCTTATTCAATATTTAGACGTCCAACCTTCAGACATTGAATACATGATGAAAGACGGCCCGGATCCTCGAATGCAACTGGGCATTCAAGTGACGGCCCAAAATGTCTCGAAGCATGCCTTACAACGGGTATCCGACCGGGCAGATCAATATCGCGATCAAGTGCGTCAAAAGCGCGAACGGATGTGGCTTCAAATGGAATGTTCCAAAAAGCAAATCTCCCGCAGTGAAATCATATGTAAGGTGTCGGAAGACCTGCTGTCGAAGAAATTTGGGTACGACAAAGCGAGTATTCAAGAGATGAAAGCGCAAGCCAGAAGTGCCATTCCAAAACCTGCCATTCGTGCGCTTGATCGACAATGGGATAAGGAAGAAATCACGCAAGAAGAATATCAAAAAGCCCGTCTTCCTATTGAATATCAGACGCAAATTCGCAGATTGGGCCGCGAGAGAAACCGATTAGATATCGCTCAACGAGAGTTAGGCTTGATGGGGTCCATTCCTTTGCAGGACCATGAAATCGCGCACATCTGGGGAATCCCCTTGAGTAGTCTGGCAGCTAGAAAAGTGAAGAGTCTTCACCATTACTTGCAGGCACTCCAGGCAAGACTCGAAAAGGTGAATGGCAAGCCGCAACAGGCCTTGGCAACGCCCGTTGACTTGTGGAAGGAAACCTTTGCCGTCCTTGCCGCAGAACCCTTAAAGCACTCCGTAGCCGTGTACGATGGATTAGAGGGTAGCGAAGCGGCCCTCATCGATAAACTCACGAATTTTGCCACAGGCGTCCTGACCGAAGATGCCGAGAGTCGGTTTTGGCAAATCGTCTCGAGAGACTATTCTCCGAATGCCGTGGAAGGCCAGGGAAAACGCCAATCCCTCTTTGCGCTGCAACGACTGTCCGCAGTCCTTTCGATATGGACCTCTCCTATGAGGCCATTGAAGAAGAGCTGATGACAAAAATTAGTCCGACGCCCAAAAGACCAACCAATGGAAGAAGAGGCCCCTGTGGAGAACTCCTCAATTAAGTCAAATGGCTGAACATGTCTTACGTAGTCTGAAGGGAGGATAAATTTCCCCTCATTCCATCTCGGTCCTTCATCCTATTTCCTTGAAATTCCCTCACCTGACGGTATAATGACTTCATGAGGATTACTCCCAGCGCTCTTCTCCCATTCAGGCGTAACTTGTTTCGCCTCAATATCCTGATTGCCTTCACGCTGTTCTTCATCGGAACCGTTATAGTCCTCAACCTGCCTCTTACCGTGAACGCTTCGGGCATGTTAGAGATTGCCGAACTCCAATCCGAGGCGGAAACCTACGATCGTCAAGAAGTCGCGGTGGCCGGAAAAGTAACCAAGGTGCGCACCGCCACGAATCAACGAGGGAAAGACGGTCTATGGGTTTCTTCTGAAGGAGGGCGACAGCATCGTGAAGGTGGTGGGAGCCGGGAAAGCCCCGGTGAAAGAAGGAGAGCGTGTGATGGTCGAGGGGATCTTCCGACGTTTCGGTCGAGGCAAGGGTAACCCACTCGCCAATGAAATCAAAGCCAATCTCATCCGTACCTTAGATCGCCTCCATACCGATCTTGTCGGATAACCGAAATAACCTAACTCCTACCGGCTTTAAAAAAGTACCCATTTATCAGGTTCGAAGCCACGGATTTCTAAAGGTGTTCAAGACCTACGACTTGACGAGGTGAGGAAACCCTTGGTACAAATCAACAGATATGGCGGTGTAGCTCAGGTGGTAGAGCAGCGGACTCATAAGCCGCGGGCCGGGGGTTCGAAACCCTCCACCGCCACCATACAGAGCTTGCTCGACCGCCCGCGCCGTATATTGCTCCTCGCGGGCGGATAGAACCCTTATTATTTCTTCATTTGCTCGCGAGGTTGGGCACCATATTAATAGTTCCCGGTGCCCAAGTAAAACTCCTTAACTTCTCCCATCTCTGAAACTACCTTGCTCGACCGCCCGCGCCGTATATTGCTCCTCGCGGGCGGATAGAACCCTTATTATTTCTTCATTTGCTAGCGAGGTTGGGCACCATACCAATAGTTCTCGGTGCCCAAGTAAAACTCCTTTAAAGTTTTCTCTTTTTAGATTAGCTAGCTCGTACCGGCGGTGCTATAGATTTGCACCGTCGGAGAAGTCCCTTAATATTTCTTTTTACAATTGGCTCGCGAGGTCGAGGGACATATTCTTGTTCTTGTCCCGAGAGTAAAACTCCATAATTTCTCTTCTCTCTTTCAATCTATTATCTGGGCGCTTGTGCGACTTGTAAACAATTCTTGTCGCTCAAGTAAACACCCTAGTACATCTTTTTTCTTTTCTTCTCTTGACTTCTCGCAACCGGATAAACCCCTCAATTTACTCCTTCATTTATCGCTCGCGAGGTTGGGCACCATATTAATAGTTCCCGGTGCCCAAGTAAAACCCCTTAACTTTTATCCCTTCCCTCATTAGTTCTAGCTCGACCGCCCGCGCCGTATATTGCTCTTCGCGGGCGGATAAGATCCTTAGTATCCTCTCAAAATTTTTTTTAGTAGCTTGGAAATAGGGCTACCTCATTCAACTTTTTTATTCCAAAACACTTTTGCGATCCGCGAGCTCTCGCAATTCTACGGATTGCTGGACCCTCAGTCGGCGAACGCTATTACCAGATCAGCAATTGAAGTAATGCCCATTTAGAAAGGTTATTCATGTCCTAAGACTTACAAGCTTTTCCCAAGCCCCAAAAAGAGGCTGCAATTTGTGGCATATTCTGCGCCAACCTGCCTGGAGTTAGATTACCTAGAAATTAAAGTAGAATGTCCCCTATTCCAATGGGATGTCCCCGAGCAAGGGCAGGTATTTTCGAATACAGCGACTGTTCATGACAGAGGACTTGAGCGTCGAGACATGGATCTCAATATGGAGTTCCATCGCTTCATACAGCCGGAGAGGGTGGGTTCGTGTGTCTGATTCATCACGCGGCGATGCCTGAAGCCGTGTGATGGGCCACACCGGAGTATCATACCGTTCCCCCCTCCGATTGTGTGGACGATGCTCTGTGTGAGCGGGGAAAGTGGGCAGAGTAGAGAATAACGCTTCCTCCGCCGATTCATCTTCAAGCACCTCCTCTTTTTCCCATCCATCGATTGGCGAGTCTACACGCCCTTGTTGAGCCATCTCCCCAAACCTTCCGGCCATACGAAGGTCACCTGGATCAGGCGACTGCAGGCCGGCCAACACCGCGATCGTATAATAGGCTTCCTCGTCGACGGTCCGACCAGCACGACGTCCCGCACCTTGGAGTTGATAGTACACCTCGGGTGGGACCTGAAAGATGATGGGGTCACCATCTCCCTCATCAAGCGTGATGGTTAAATCCTGCGATCGATCCTCCATGGCTCACCTCCCCTTCTTACCCGCTTGGGCAAAGTGTTGTTCCACCAGCCTACGAATGAAGCCGCTGGCCGTGGTGCCTTGAGTTTTTAAAACATCGACCTTCTGTTTTAAGGAGCTGGGTAATTGAATGATCACGCGTTCCATACGCACAAAATCACCTCGCAAGAAAAATAAGTCATGTTGATACTTTTGATTTCATAGTTATCATTTGATGTCAATTGATGCTTTTCGCTGGGTTTGCTACTATCCCGTATACATAATGCTTACGATACGTAAACGAGATGGAGACGATGCCTAAAACTTCCACGACCCCAAAGCTTATTGGGTATCTGCTGCGGGATATCCCCCAAGACACCATGGATAAAATCCGAGCTGCCGCGGCCATTCATAAAAAACCAGCCAAAATCTATATTCGTGATCTTTTTGAAGCTCACATAAAGGAACTAGAGGGAAAGGGTTTGACTCTTTCCGCACCAGGTCTAGAGGTAAAGAGAAGGAAAAAGGAATAAAGGCTTTTTTAGAGAAAAAAGGGGATGTTGCCGAAGGGGAAGCAGTAGTAGTAGAGGCGAAAATCTATTCCTATGAATCGCTCGCTTTGGATCGAGAAAATTAGCGAATTCACCTGTCCTTCATGGACTTGCCCTCACTGTCACAAAGGCACCCTGTCATTGGATCGCAAGTCCCTCGTCAAAAAGGAAACTGTTGAGTCAAGACTAGCCCACGTTCATCCGGATTGGGACCCTGAATGGATTGAATATGTATTCACTGCTTGGCTGAAATGTAACCGTGACCCTTGTAGTCAGCCTGTTGCCGTTTCAGGAAAAGGCTTTGTTCGGGAGCAATTCGATCCTGAAAATGAGAATAGCTGGTTAGATTACTATTTTTCACCTGTGTGGTGTACACCGATGCCAGATATGTTTGAACTATCACACAAGTGGCCGAAACACATCAAGAACGAACTGCGCGCTGCATTTGCATTGTTCTGGTGTAACCCAGCTGCATCGGCTACTAAAATTCGTATTTCTCTTGAGTGCCTATTGGATCATTTGAAGGTAAAAAAGCGTCGAAAGAAAGAAGGAAAATTCATTAAGCTAAATCTTCACCAACGCATTGAGGCTTTTCAAAAGAATGAGCCGTCCATAGGGTCTCAACTCATGGCTCTTAAATGGCTGGGGAATACTAGTAGCCATGAGGGAGAGGTCAGTCACTTTGATGTGTTAGATGGATTTGAAATCATAGAACACACACTGGTTGAACTGCTTGATAAGCGAACGGCTAAAGTCGCTGCACTAGCACGAGGATTAACAGAGAAGCACCAGCGGCGAAGAAAATGAATTTCCCGGCTCCAACCCATAGGAAAAGAGCTTACAATGAGTTTTCGCCCCACAGTTGTTTCACTTAGACGATTTGCAATCTTGGTTAGTCTATGTCTCTTCCTCTATAGCTTCCGCCGCCACTGCTTCGGCACAACTATAGAAGTGCAATTATTAGGGATATCTTTGCCGCTCCCCGTTCGAATACTAGACCTTGCCCTTTTGATGTTAGCCTTCTATTCAGGCTTTCGGTACTTTTACTTTGCTTGGAGTTATGGCCATCCTCCCTGGAAGATCCGCAAGGCATTACTTAGTTTAATGGGAGAGAATAGTTATGGCCCCCTTCCAGAACAATTTTTTTAAACGAAGGGACATCTACGAAGGTGGTTAACCTCTTGGAACAAATTGGAACCTTTTTCCCTTTTCTTGAAGAAGGCCAAATTCAAATAAAACAACCAGGCGGGATAAAGGTAGATTTACATAGTGCATTTTACCCTTCACAAAGTGTTAAGCTCACCCTTAAAAATAACTTTTCCTGGAAGACACGATTAGGTTGTTGGTATGAAAACTTTGATTTTGTTTTGCCAGTGGTTCTATGTTCCATGTCATTTGTAGTTCTCTTGGCAACGATCTTTATTAAGTCGTCATAACAAAAAACTTTAAAGGCCACTCCCTCGGCCCAAGAAAGAACTCTTCACTTTCTAAGAGCTTGTTATCTCCAACATATGGGCATGAAGAAAATCATGCTCCATAAAGATAGGAGACCTTCCGATTAGGAGCCTAAAGAGCTTAAATGATGAGTTTTATCCAGGAAAGTCAAAGATCCCAATCATTCATATTGTGCAATATTTCCAATGCCCAAAAAACCTAAAAACCAAAAAAAGGCCAGGAAGGAGCTTTTTTTCGTGGTTAAAGAGGTATTTCCCCCGTCTGATTTGTTGGGGATGGATATCCTCAGACTTATGGCCGCGTATAATGATCTCATCCATATTATGGATTGGACTAGGGCATTTAAAGGTAGTAAGAAAGAAGGGACTACAAGAAAGATAGCCCTCTCTCGCTTTTCCCTCCAACTTCGGTTATCTCTGAGCCTATTGCTTGAAGCCGTCGAGGTGATTAAGCAAATGAAATCCCTTGATGAGTTTGAAAATTTTCGGTCGACACTCTCTGAACCTGGAAAAGATGCGTTGGATTATATTACCGAAGCAATCGACCCTTTCGAAGAATCGCTTCTACAACTCATGGACAGAATACGAAATAAAACAACCTTTCATTACATTCGGAAAGAGTTTCAAGATGCGATTAAAGAATTTAAGAAAAAGCGTGGGGAAAACGTTCAATCATCATTCATCTTTGAAGGAAAAGAGCCAAATGTTAGGGCTTATTACCTCCTAGCAGATCACCTACGAGAAGCCGCAGGATTTGGAATTGGTCCGGATGAGGAGAAAGATCGTAAAATTGCAAAGCAAATCTTTAGGTTTCAAGTTGCCCTCATAACATTTCTTGACCAAGCGATGGAAGCATATGGAAATGATCGAGGCATAAGAGATGCTTTTTCAGAAACTCCAAGGAGTTAGGAATGTGTATAGGTTGAAATTAAGCGCCGCAACGATGATGGTGAAACGATCCAATGACCAAACCACTCACCTCCAAAGAAATGGTCTCGCTGGAAGAAATCGTGGTGTCTCACATGTGGGGAATGACAGTTCTGGCAGAAGTGGTTGACTAAACAGTCTTTAGATACTTTCTGGAATGGAGGTTTAGATCCGTGTGCTTGGAATCAGAAGGGCTTCAATTTGCCTACGATGAAGCAGAGAAACGATTTAATTCTGACCTACTTACTGAGAAAGTTAAGAAACTCCGCTTGGCTACCCAGAACCGAGTATGGCCCAAATTCCAGAAGGTTATTCGTGACCGTTCATTAAAAGATCACTTAGGCGAAAATGAATATTTTGATCGCCTAATACAAGCGCAAGACTTTCTGAATGAACTCTCGCTCCCCTTTATTAATGTAACTGGGAGCACAAATTCTGATGAGGACTTCCGGGGAGCTATTTGGAATCATCGATCTCTTCAAGAAACCATGGCTCCACCTGAGAGGCTCAACTACACCTTTCTTAATACTGATAAAATGTTAATCCAATATGAGTCTTTACTAGATGTAGTGGCCTCTTATCTTGGGCGACCGTGGCTTCAGCACGATGAAATTGATTGGATTTTTCTGGATTCGTTAATCTATGCAGAAATAGAGCGCTTCCGTGAATCAGTTTATAAAGGTGAAGTGACCGGCAAAACCAATTGGTTTTATCTATTGGCAGAAGGTGATATTGAGAAATCCCTATGGATGCGATGGAAGTGGGAAATAGGTCTGTGGGCGCTTCGCTATTTAATCCCAATTTCAGCGATCGGAACTTTACTGTATTTGGAATTCGAAAAATCGGCAATGGCTCTAGGGATAATATATGCCGTTTATCAGCTCGGGCGTCTTGTCCTTTGGCCTCGCCGATATTTCCAAAAAAAACAATTACAGGAGAAGCTTAACGAAACGGAAAAAGTCTCAAAACGAATCTTTTCCGTATATCATTTTTGCCAGTTGCCCATCCTCAGCCCCAGCACCCTACGAGAACAACTTAGAATATGTGAAAAAGAAAATATCTCCTTTAATGGGGCCGTCTATGCCATTGTTGACCGAATCCTTGCTCGCGATAAAGCCGTTTTCATACCTGTCCAGGAAAATTAATAGTGCCAAAGGAGCCCTTTTTGCGTTTTCTCCTAACCTTTCTCTTTCTTGTTTTCTTTTATTACCCACTTTTTGCTGCTGAATACCATACTAAAGTCATCAGCATCATCGACGGCGACTCCATTAATCTCCTACGTGAAGGGAAACCGGAACAAGTCCGCCTCTACGGTATCGACTGTCCTGAGAAAGGCCAGGCGTTTGGAAAGCGTGCCAAGCAAGCCACTTCAGGGTTTGTGTTTAGCAAAGAGGTGAAGGTCATCGAACACGGCACCAATCGCTACGGTCGATTACTGGTCGATGTCCAACTGGAAGATGGTCGTGTCCTCAATGAGGAATTGGTCAAGGCAGGCATGTGTTGGTGGTACAGAAAATACTCTGACAATTTTCAACTCGCGGACTATGAGCATGCCGCCAAGAAGGCCAAACTAGGACTCTGGAGTGACCCGGAACCCATACCTCCTTGGTTGTATCGAAAGCTGAAACGTGGAGAGATACCCGTTCCCACCACACGACCCAAGCTGATGGCTCCACCAAACATTCTGCCCTTTATGTCATCTGATCTGCCCATCATCGGAAATAAAAACAGTGACATTTACCATCTCCCAGATTGTCGCAACTATGATGATGTAGCACCCCGGAACCAAGTCCTCTTTGATACTCCAGAAGAGGCGGAACGGGCCGGGTTTCGAAAGGCCAAGAATTGCCCAAAGCATGCCCAAGAATAAGGAAGGACCATAGGGCTAAAAAACTCGTTCCCAAGGAGCTGGTCTTTGTCAAAGAACTCGTGATCTCCCACATGTGGGAGATGGCAGCGCTTGTGGAACTGTTAGAGGAACGCGGGATCTTAACGAAACAGGATGTTTACGCCAAGATTGATGAGCTCCGCAGAAAAAAGGGGAAGGTGGATGCGATTACCTCTCCCAAAAGCCCTAAAAAAACTTCCTGAGGTTTCAGCGCCAGAAACTCCCCAAATCGCTTATTGCTACCACTGCCTGTGTTTATTGTTCAGAGAGGTCAGTCCCGACTCCAGAAATCTGGACCTGTCCATGATTCTCTGTGAATTCAACATAGATGGACATGGCGAGTGGACCAGTCGGTTTATGAAGCATTCGAAACCTTTCCTCAAGATCTCGATCAATGAGGTTAAGGGGACCACCAGGGGAATCATTTAAATTGTCGCTATTCCATACAATAATACTATTGGGCCCACTCTGATTTTCTCGAATTTGAACGGTTTTAATTCTTGGAAATAGGGGACATTCTACTTTTTAATTCCTTCTTCTTAACCAATTTGATGAGACACTAAATTACGTAGTTTGAACCATCAGTTGATGGTTACCTTCTCACCTTTTCTGAATTTTTTCTCCCTAATAAAACTTTCTCCTTTCGCGTCGTTTTGATCTCAAAAATTAGAGCACAGTAACAGTTTTTTAATCGCTGTGAAGTAGATCACTTCCAGCTTAATCAAAATTTGATATGGTCTACCTAGTGATTACGTCTATTCGTTTTTTTCCGAAGGTAATAAAGGCAGGTTTATCATGTCGCTTGAAACATTATCCTTTGTTCTGGGAGCCATACTCTTATTGGCTGGCATTTTAGGCGGGGGGTTCGAAGTCAAAGAACTCAAAATCCCAAAAATTTCGGGAATGGCCAGGCTGGTGGCAATGATTGCGGGCCTTGCATTTATTTCCCTCGCGTTTTTTAAGACGCCCCTGCCGTTTGATGAACCGGAAAAAACGTCCACGGCTCAAATGAGCAGTATGGACTGGGAAACCAATCGAGCGGGACTGGACTATCAAAACTTCAATTTATCTAATAGCGATCCTAAAGGTTGCCAAGAAGCATGTAAGAACGACCCCCAATGCAAGGCATGGACCTATGTAAAGCCAAGAACTATTCAAGGAAATAAACCACGCTGTTGGTTAAAACATGCCCGACCTCAACCCCAGCGAGATACATGTTGTGTATCCGGTACGAAACTTTAATTTTCCATGTCTGAAATGAAAAAGGGGACATTCTATTTTTTTGTTAGTTCTAAGCTTCGAATAGGGCATGTTTTTTACGACGCTTCAGACTTCTAAAAGCAAAACTTACCGTGGCTGATCTTTCGTTTGTAAAATGACTTACCCAAGCACAACTCAATGAGGCCTTCCTTGATGGTGTTACAATCCTCCCCAAAGGCCTCACCCACCCCAATCACTATCTGGAGATGTAAATGAGGAAGGAAGGCTCTAAGTAATCTCCTTTGTTCTCACTCACCTCAATCCTTTTTTTCTCTCCCTTGACAATTCCCGTTCATGCGGTAGCCTTAATACATCAATATGTTGTAAAGGGATTCCACATGATTCAACAAACTGCCTACCATCCAGAGGCTCGGCACTATCCCAGATATCCCGTATATTTATTGGGATCACTCCTCAAGGATGACTACGCGGATCATCATGTACTCGGGGAGAGCGATATTTTCGACCTTTCCATCAAAGGCTGTCAGATTTGTAGTGAAGTCGACCTGGACTGTGGGAAATTTGTCGCGCTACGCTTCTCTCTTCCCAACTATGAGACTCCGGTTCAAATTGATATGGCGTCTATTCGCTGGACCAATGGTGGGCAATGCGGCCTGGAGTTCATCATTATGACCTATAAGGACGAAACCTTATTGTCGCAATATGTTCGGTCTCTTAATACCAGTTTCCACTAGGTGGCAGTCCTCCAAACGTTCAGCAAGACTTCACTTCTTCCTTCCCGTCAATAGCCAACAAAACACATCTTTCCTCCTACAGAAAAATCCTTCGCAGGAATATTGGGCCATTCCTTCATCATGCATTAATTTGAATAGGGAATGTACAAGGAAAATGATAGAACTCGGAGCAGTGAGAAAAACGGAAAGGATAAAAATGAATGTATCAGACGCGTGAACTGCGAAGAAACCGACGGAGGGCGGATGAGACTTCCTTGATTGAGTTGGAGAGGGAACCCAGTTGCGATGTTTTTTGATTCAGACTGTCGGCCACGCCCTGGGCCACAGCCTCAACTCTATCGAGTTCCACCGCAATATCCGAAGCCTTGGCTAGTTTCTCCCGAAAAACAACCCCCTCTTCTTGCATGCGCTTACAGACTGACTGGGTCTCCTTTAATTCTTTAAAGAAGCCCTCTAATTGTTCCGAGAGATTATCGATTTGCTGGCTGGTTTCCTTTATCTCTTCGATAGGATTGAGCTTTGCTTCTGAGGTGTTCCTCTCTTCGGTAAGCATGGAAGATTCAGAAGCCATACGTTATGCCTCAACTGCTGTGAAAGGAAATTCCAACTACAATGAATGGGGGGATGGACTTAGAGAAGGGTCGCGGTATTCGTAATCTTATTGGATCGCAATGGCACGGCCGCCATTGGTTATTTCTGCTTGAATCATATCGCCCGACCGCTTCGCACCACCCATTTTTTTCGTTTCGCTATCGACCTGAACTCGCACTTCTTTTCCGGCCTTATCCATCAAGGTGTAGTATTCCCCATCAATCCGAAGAATTCGACCATCGACTAACTGGGAGTTTTTGGCCGCGCGAATATCCATCCCCTTCCCCGGGTCTGTTACGAGCTCTGATCCGAAAACGGGCGCTGACATACCAAGCCCTATACAACAAGCGACAACAGCTAGAATGGATGTTTTCTTTCGTCGCATAATGACCTCACTCCTAGGACAGGAAAAGGGTGAATTGCAAGAGTGCATGAGACTCTAACCTGTAATCCAATCCCTGCTTCTCAGTAGAGCAATCAGCAAGGGCTATACCCGAGATAATTTACATAAACTCACCAATAAATCAAGTAGATAGATAAACTTTCTATTCATGTGGCTGTAGGGAAATGGATGTATGACTGCAGGGAATACCCTCCACTTTATACCGACCTCTTGGGTTACCAAGAGCCTTTTATAAAATGGTATTGCATGGAAAAAAGACAGCTTGCACGGAAAACTAAAAGAAAGAGTCGAGTTTTCTCAGCGACGGTTTGAAGGCGAGGAATAGGGTAAAAATGGGCTTCTTGAATGAATAATAAAAAATTCTTTATTGAGGAAAAGAGAGGCTCAAATCAGGGGTCCTGTCTAGCTGAAAAGCACTGGACCTCCCAAAAGGGGTGCCGCAAACCTTATTCTCAATTTTCGGAACCACTAACCATTGTTTACAGCGCCTGGCCATACAAAAGAATAAAAATAAGTCCATGGGTGAAGGGATATCTCCCCAGGAGGATGTGAGACATCAATGAACAATTGATCCTTGGGGCACAACCAAGGCCAATACCTCCACCCACTGTTCAATTAACCATAGAGTTTTTGTTTCTACAATACCGTTTTACTCTTAGTAAAAAATTCGTATAGCCTTCACCATTATTTTTTAAAGAGACAATTTAGAATCGATCCATTCAAAGTGAGTCTGTCTCCTCCCTCGACCCTCTCCAACCTCAACCATTTTCTTGTCACGTTCCAATTTTTGTCAGACCTGACATCGAAATGCGGCTCTCTACTTTCTATACCAAAAATTGCGTCCTCTCGGTCTTTCTTGAACAGCAGAAACTACGTATTTTTTCAATAAGATAGCCTGCAACTACTACGTACCCCTTCTTGACCCCGGCAAGCATACTTTTTGAACTACCGCCGTCGTAAAGGAATTGGCTATGAAACGATTGCATCACATCACCTATAGCTTTTTACTCGGACTGCTCTTGATACCTGGCCTGGCCCTAGGTGAACCTCTTATCATTTATGATGGATTAGGGGATCGTCGAACATTTCAAGCGACATCGTTCCTTCATATTGGTGGCGAATTGTTTACCCATCAAGAAGGCAAGTTTTCCCAGGCCCAGTCTTTTACCGTACCTTCGTCCAAAAATTATTATCTTACGTCTCTAGATATCGCCCTGACCTCGAAAGTGCTCGGGGAAAAAATCACCGTACAAATTTTGGGAAATAAACAGGAGGGTCGGAAACAAGCCCCATGGAACAATTATATTCTTGAAACCTTTCACGTGACCCTCTCTCCTTTACAAACCTATTCTGGCTTTCCCAATGAAGAGTCGCTGATCACGCTCACATCCGGCCAAGGTCCGCTCTTGATCGCCGGTGAGACCTATTGGGTCGTACTTACCTCGGATAAAAAAGTCCCGGCCGATGGCATCCAATGGTGGGACTCTTCGGTCACGCTTGGCTCGTCCGTACGGTGGAAAGCCCAACGCGTGAATGATACTCCTTGGACAGTTGGGAAGACGGATGGCCCGGGACAAGCCTTTCGGGTCAATGGCAACCCCGTTCCCGAACAAGACATTCCGGGTTTTTCATTTAAATCGATCGCTGATACCGGGGGCATGTTTCAGCAATTTGATAAAAAGCGAACCCTCTCACTGAACAACCAAGATACCGTGGCCTTTTGGGGCACCTTCGACAATGGGCATCAAGGCATCTTTACGGGAAATGGAACCGCCCTCTCCTTTTTATCGACGAGTAAAAGCAGAAACCTTGGAATCATTGAATTTGGGGCGAAACCATCTATTAATTCGGCAAATACGGTGGCCTTTCTAGGTACCCACCGAGACCATTTTCAACGATTGTTTATTCAGGGCAAGGGATTGGCACAAGCGATTGCGACCGAGCATGGACCTTTTCACCATTTTGGCGAGCCCTCCATTAACGGACAAGGTACGGTCGTCTTTCTAGCCGGACTCCAGGGACATGGGGGAGGCATCTTTTCTCTCCACAAGGGAAAGGTTCAAACTATTGCCAATACCGAAGGGCACTTTTCAGGATTCTTTGAGCAACCAATGATCAATGAAAAGGGAACCATCGTCTTTACCGGAAAACTCCATAATGGAAAAACGGGGATATACACCAGCAAGGATGGGCACCTTACTTCGATTGTCGAAACTTCTGGCAGGTATAAAGGGTTTGGCGCTCCAACCGTGAACGATCGCGGAACCGTCGCCTTTTGGGCCTGCATGGACCAACAGCAACCCTCCTGCCCTCAGGACAGTATCGCCAAGCAAGGCGTGTTTATTGGAAATGGGGGGCGTATTACAACAGTCGCAACGAGCGAAGGACCTTTTCGGGCATTTGGGAATCCTTCTATTAATAACAAGGGGCAGGTCGCCTTCGTAGGAACTTTAGATTCTGGGGTTACCGGAATCTTTACAGGGCCCCATCCCGTAAGAGACCAAGTGATTAAAACTGGAGACCCTCTGATGGGAAGCCAGGTCCATTCCCTTCAGCTCATGCAAGGGGTCCGAATCAATGACAACCATACCATTGCCTTCTTTGCCCAACTGACCAACGGGATCGAAGGGATCTTTTTAGCTACCCCCTAGCCCACGCATGTGACATTCTCCCTCTTTGACTATGACAACATTTCATCTGTCAGGGCCAAGGCTTTAATCTGAGCCCATACCTGCTGACCTGGGTAGAGCTGAAGAAGGTGCAGGGATTTCTTGGTGATGGTAGCCACCAGAGGACAACCAATATCGAGTTGAATGTCGACCGAGGATTCATGGCGAGGCGAGTCACCGATTGCGGTCACCGTCGCCTCTAGCACATTCAACACGCTGGTCTGCTGAGGAGGTGAGCCAACAATAATGCTGACATCTTTAGAGGAAATGTGAACTCGTACGGACTTTCCGATGGTTGGTGATTGATGCGGTATCACTAACTGTTTTCCTTGAAAGGACAGGGTTGCCAGCCCATAGGTGGCATCATGCTCCACCATGGTTGCATCAATAACTGCTCCCGCCATATCCCTTCCCATCGAATCCGGAATCTGTGTCTGGGTGAGAACTTCTTGAATCGGGCCTTGTGCGATGACTTTGCCGGCATCCATCAGAAGCACCGTATTCGTCAGTTGTAAAATTTCCGCAAGTGAATGACTGACATAGAGGATAGGAATACCTATTTCATGGACCATTCGTTCTAAAAACGGAAGAATTTCTCGTTTACGCTGGAGATCCAACGATGCCAAGGGTTCATCCATGAGCAACAATTGTGGGTTGGTCATTAATGCACGTCCAATCGCTACCCGTTGACGCTCACCTCCAGAAAGAGTCCCTGGAGTGCGATCGAGCAAGGCCTCAAGACCTAAGAGAGACACCACATGATCCCATGAAATTTTCTGATCACGTTGTTTATTCCTCTTCCACCCATACCGCAAATTATCCTGCACAGGTAGGTGGGAAAATAATCGTGACTCCTGAAAGACATATCCAAGGGCCCGACGGTGAGGAGGGAGAAACCGGTCACGAGCTTCATCTTGCCACTCTTGCCCTCGAAAGGTGACGAGGCCGGAAGGCGCTCGCTCCAACCCAGCAAGGCAACGCAGCAAGGTCGTTTTTCCGGAACCCGAGGCTCCAAAAATAGCCGTCACTCCAGTTGCAGGAATTTCAATGTCGGCAAGGAGATGAAAGCCTGGAAAGGAGAGATCAAGGTTTGCACGTAACATAGCTTACGTCAGGTGAATAGGATGTCGACGATTTAAGGCATAGACGAGAAACAGGACGAGGAACGAAAAAGTAAGTAACCCAATCGAAAGCGTTTGTGCTTCCGGATACTCCAACGCCTCAACATGATCGAAAATGGCAATTGACAGCACCTGCGTTTTTCCGGGAATATTTCCTCCCACCATGAGGACTACCCCAAATTCTCCCAAGGTGTGGGCAAATCCAAGAACCGTCGCGGTCAGGTAACCACGCACGGCTAAAGGAGATGCAACAGTTAAAAACGCATCGAGCTTGGAGGCCCCAAGACACCAAGCCGCTTCCAGCGGTTTCCGCCCGACCGATTCAAAGGCACCTTGCAAGGGCTGGACGACAAAAGGAAACGAGTAGAGAACCGATGCGAAGACAAGGCCCACAAAGCTAAACGCGAGGGTACTTCCGGTTAAGGATAACCATGGACTCCCCACAATACCTTGAGGGCCAAAGGCCACAAGAAGGTAATACCCCAACACCGTAGGCGGCAGAACCAAGGGCAGGGCTACTGTTGATTCGACAAAAATTTTGGCTTTGCTCCTGGTAAAGGCTAACCACCAGGCAATGGGAGTTCCAATGAGGAGCAAAATGAAGACGGTGACCAATGCCAGTTTCAAGGTGACCCAAAGCGCCGATAAATCCATATCGAGAGACGTCTCCTAGCTATTCTTCCCGAGCCACTTGGTACCCAAACTTTTGAATCAGTTCTCGCCCTTCAACTGAGTGAAGAAAGGATAAGAGGCTCTTCGCGGCAGGGTTGGTGTGGCCCGCCTGTAACAGGATGGCACTTTGAGCAATGGGGGCATGCAAATGAGCTGGCACTTCCCACCAACTTCCCTGATCATGAGCCTTCAGTTGCAACACTTGGGAGAAGGCCACAAATCCCAGCTCCGCATTCCCTGAAGCAATATATTGAAGGGCTTGCCCCACATTCTCTCCCTGTACAATTCGGCCAGAAACCGAGTCCCAGACTTGCAGCTTTTGCAACACTTCTTTGGCGGCGGCCCCGTAGGGGGCAGTCTTAGGGTTTGCTAAGGCTATATGCCGAAAAGACATGGCGTGAAGGTTGGGGGGAAATGGCTTTTTGAGCATCGTACGATCTCGACTCCACAGCACGAGTCGCCCGATCGCATAGACAAATCGCGAATCCTTGATACCCTGTCCCCGCTCCTCTAAAAGCTTTGGACGCAGACTGTCTGCTGAAAGAAACAGTTCGAACGGCGCCCCATGCTGAATCTGGGCAAAGAGTTTTCCTGAAGATCCCGCACTCAGTATCGCCTGATGCCCGGTTTGTTCGTGAAACTTCGCTGCAAGTTCCTTCATGGGTTTGAGAAAATTGGTAGCCACAGCCACCAGGACCTCTCCGGCCATGAGCTTGGACGGCACCACCCCCCACAGACAGATCGAAACAAGTATGATTCGTATTACCGACATTCATGGCTCCTACTAAAAGGCCTGGTCAGGATCTCCTACTTGTACCTTCCGATTCACACAGAGAGCAGAGCGGCAGGCTCATCCTTCAAGTTGGTCTACGAACCTTTCTCGCTCACAACTAGGACCATTCGACGACTCGCCCGGTCTCTCTCGTATCGTATCCCCCCAATGCCTCGATTTCCGTTCGCAAGGTCTTGCTCACAAGAGTATCCAAAAAGTCGGTCAGCGAGGGATGGACCCGCAACAGATGCTCGGGAATAACCAGGTCATACCGTTCTTCCTGAAGCGGTACAAAATCTAATCCCCATACCCTCGCAGCAGACCGAACTCCAATCCCCACGTCTACCCGTCCTTCCGACACGGAACGGGCAACCTCAAGATGAGAAAAAGCGAGATCTTGATAGCCACGAATCTTTTGTGTAGGCATTCCAAACCGCGCGAGGTGGGCATCTAACAAAAGACGCGCACCCGCTCCAGCCTCCCGGTTTATGCAACGCACCTTTTTCTGCGCCAAATCTGCCACCTGGCGCAAACCTTTTGGATTACCTCTCGTCACCAACAATCCCTGTTCCCAAGAGGCAAAGGTCACGACATGAATCTTTTTCCCTTTGAGGTTGCGCTTGATATAGGGAACATTAGATTCCCCGGTCTGGGGATCAACGATATGCAACCCGGCAATATGGACTTCGCCTAACTTGAGGGCCTCAAGAGCCGCCACACTGCCTTTCGTCCAGCCGACCACCGACATATGGGACTTCTTCCGTCGTAAATATTCTCCCACGAGAAATATCGCAGGATCACAACCAGCGACAACCACTTCCTCTTCCACCTCCGCTCGATCTCGTAATAACTGAACCTGAACGGTCGATTTGGGAGTACGCTTTGAACCGGACGGTGCAACAGAATCTGGGAGGACTAATCCATCAGCAGGAACCGTAAAGTTGAGCATTTCACCTAATTCGGAGACGCGGCGTACAATAAATCGCGTACCGACTCGTGCGACCTTGACCCGCTCCGTTTGCTGGAAGGTTTCCCTCGGAGCACGTGGCTGAGCCCACTCTCCGTCAATAATCGTTCCAGCAGGTTGCAGGCTAAAGAGGTCTTCAACCCGACAACCTAACACCTGGGCTAAATGTAGCGCGACGCTCGTGGTCGGTAGGTACTGTTGTCCCTCGATGGCACAAACCGCCTGACGAGTGACTCCGGCCTTCATAGCCAAGGCCTGTTGTGAGAGGCCTTGGGCCACCCGAACCTGTTTTAATTGGTTTCGGACCTCATACCCCTCGTCGGCTGTTCCTCGATTTTTCATAGGGTCACCACATACTAGAATACATTACTTTTTGTCAAGTGTTCTGTCTTATTTATTTTCTTTATCCTGTAAAAAACGTCTTGTGGATTAGACAATTACCCTTTTCCTCATCCATTCGAAAAGAGTACAATTCCTCGTTTGAATTGTGGTTTCGATCCTTCTTCATCCATCAAACAGGATACTCCCTTGAAACGACTCATTCCTTTCCTGATCCTTATGGCCCTCTTCTGTCCATGCCCTTCGGTAGAGGCTGCCGCTCCTTCATCCTTGGGAGTCTTTAGCTTTCCTACTTCCGGGACCGTCGAAGCCCAAACCCATTTTCATCGTGGCGTCGGAGCCCTCCATTCTTTCTGGTATGAAGAAGCCGTATCGGCTTTTCGAGAAGCGACCCAAGTTCAGCCAGATTTTTTAATGGGATATTGGGGCGAAGCGATGACCTACAACCACCCGATATGGCAGGAAGAAGATCTGCAGGCGGCCCGAAAAGTCTTAGAAGGAATCCCCAAAAATATTAAAGCCACCCCTCGGGAACATGCCTATATCAATGCCGTCCGAATCTTATACGGGGAAGGATCAAAAGAAATACGAGACAGGGCCTACGCCTCCGCCATGGAGCAGATCCACCAAAAGTATCCAGAAGATTTGGAAGCCGCTACGTTTTACACCTTGGCCTTGCTCGGGGTCGCCCAACATCACAAACGTGGATCAAAGACATACGTGAAAGCTGGGGCCCTTGCGTTAGAAATCATGAAAAAAAATCCTCAGCACCCCGGTGCGGCCCATTACGCTATTCATGCCTTCGATGACCCCTTGCACGCCATTCTGGCGCTTCCCGCTGCGCAGCAGTATGCTCAAATTGCCCCGGAAGCCCATCACGCACAACACATGCCCGCCCATATTTTTTTACAACTGGGTATGTGGCCAGAATCGGCTCGGTCCAATCAAGCAGGTTGGGACGATTCCGTCGCCTGGACAAGGAAAGCCGGGCTCCCCCTCAGCTTTCGGGACTACCACAGCCTCTATTGGTTGCATTACACCTATCTCCAACAGGGACGATTTCGAGGTGCAAAGGAATTAATAGAACTCAAACGCCAAGATATGAAGAACGCCGGGATCACTACGAAGACAAATCAGTCAGCGTCGACCAGAAATGTCAGCCGATACTATGACGAAATGATTGCTGCCTACATCATCAACACGGAACAATGGGAATTGGCTGGAGTCTTGATGGATTCTTCTCAAGAAACGGTACCACCCCCAAGCCCTCTCTCGAATTTCACCTTGGGTTTTGCCGGGGCCATGACGAAAAATAGTGAGGGGGCCAGGGCCCTGCTCGAAATTCTTCCGCCCATTGGAGAGCCCACCGCCTCCAAAACATCCACCCATCACCCCAAAACAATCCAGGATATTAGAAAGTTTGAACTTGCAGCGGCTATTCAATATTCTCAAGGACAACATGATAACGCCATCACACTTCTCAAAAAGGCTATCGAACTAGAGAACGCTCTGCCCTACCCCTCCGGACCTCCTGATACCATCAAACCTCCACATGAATTCCTTGGGGAAATTCTCCTAGAAAGTGGCCACTTACAAGGCGCGAAAGAAATGTTCGACCAGTCATTATCTCGCTATGCCAATCGGGCACAGATCACTCCTTGGTCGGGCACGCGCCCTCGCCAAAATGGAACAACGGCAATTGGCTATCCAAGCCTATACTCAATTCCTTCATGTGTGGGCCATGGCAGATCAAGACTTACCCGAACTCAAGGAAGCCAGAACCTATCTCCAGAAACCATAAATTTCACTCAACGTTTTTCTTGAATTAAAGCTCTTCTTTCTTTTACCCTATACCTCAATTCCATTTTTCACTCCCACACACCTTCTACTGGGTCGCCATGGCATTTATCCACGGATTACATTTTCGAAATATTCATGGTGATCTTTACGGAGGAATCGTCTCAGCGGTCATTGCGTTACCACTCGCCCTTGCCTTTGGTGTTGCCTCGGGAGCCGGAGCCATCGCCGGTCTTTACGGTGCTATATTTGTTGGGTTTTTTGCCGCGCTGTTTGGAGGGACGCCTGCACAGGCCTCGGGTCCCACCGGACCCATGACCATCGTCTTTGCCGGAGCCGTCGCTCAATTTTCAGGCGAACCAGCCCTGGCCTTTACGGCCGTCCTCATTGGGGGAATCATTCAAATTCTGTTTGGCGTGTTTCGGGTGGGACATTATATAACCCTTGTCCCCTACCCTGTGATCTCCGGATTTATGAGTGGGATTGGATGCATTATTCTCCTCCTTCAAATTGGTCCTTTGCTGGGTCATGCTGCGAAATCCAATGTTCTTCAAAATATTCAGGCCCTCCCACATTTTTTGAGCCATCCACATCTTCCAGCCGTAGCCATCGCTGCGCTCACCGTCGCCCTGGTTTACCTGACTCCAGCCAAAATTGGGAAATTTATTCCTCCGCCCCTCCTGGCCTTACTCGCCGGATCACTGGTTGCCTACTTTTTTCTCCCATCGGCTCCTGTCATTGGAGAGGTTCCACAAGGCCTGCCGGCCTTTTCTCTCCCGCCCCTCCATTTCCATACCTTGTTCATCGTCATTCAGACGGCCTGTGTCCTAGCTGTGCTCGGCAGCATTGATAGTTTGTTAACCTCTCTCGTGTGCGATAACATGACACGCACACAGCATGACAGTAATCGAGAGCTCATTGGACAGGGGATTGGCAATATGGTTTCAAGTCTCTTTGGCGGATTGCCAGGAGCAGGTGCCACCGTTCGTTCCGTGGCTAATATTCGAAGTGGTGGCCGCACCCCACTTTCTGGCAGCCTCATGGCCGTCTTTCTATTTTTCACATTGATTTGGCTTGCCCCTCTCGCTGAGAAAATCCCCCTTGCCGTGCTGGCAGGCATCCTCTTGAAGGTCGGTATCGATATTATTGACTGGAGACTGCTGCGGCATATCTTTGATGCCCCTCGGGCCGATGTCCTGATCATGGCCATGGTGTTGCTGGTCACCGTCTTTGTCGATCTCATCACCGCTGTGGGTGTCGGAGTGGTCTTAGCCAGCCTGTTATTTGTGAAAGAAATGGCCGACCTTGAGTTAGCCAATATGCGTATTATTACTGGTAGCACCCATGAGGCTCCTCTCACACGGGAAGAAAACACGATTCTCGATCAGAACAAAGGCAAGCTTGTTCTCATCCATGTCGATGGGCCAATGAGTTTTGGGTCTGCCAAGAATATGGTGCGGCAACTGGAAGGCATCAAGGAATTTTCATCCTTTTCGGCCGTAGTCCTCGACCTCTCCGATGTTCCAGTTATTGATGGAACGGCTGCGTTAGCCGTGGAGGATATGTTACGAATCGTGAAGAGTCACAAACAACATTTGTTTTTCGTTGGCATGCAACCGGCGGTGAAGAATGTCCTCGATGGCCTTGGCGTACTCCAACTCATTCGTCCGGGCCATCAATTTGCGTATCGGTTAGATGCACTCACTCAAGCGGCTTCACTAGCAGGAGCCACCGACTCGAACGCTACATCCTGACGTCGCGAGAGTTGAGTATTCAATGTTCACGTCACACGCACTCCCGCTATTCATCGTCCAAGATTTTCTTTAATCGACGATCCAGGGTAAATCGCGATACCCCTAAATGTTTCGCGGCCAAACTCTTGTTCTGGTCAGAAATATACATCACCTCTTGAATGATCGAGGCTTCAATCTCTGCAAGAGTATGCTGCCCTAATCGCATTTCGACACGTATCACGGGTTCCTCCCCCTTATTGGAGGTGGAGACCGGCAATTCCGAGGCCTGGTGAATATCACGCGGCAGTTCGCCACTTGACAATGTTTTGCCATGGCAAAAGATAACGGCTCGCTCAATGATGTTTTGAAGCTCTCGAATATTTCCTGGGTAGGTATACCGCTCCAAGAGTGTTCGTGCCTCCGGTTCAATATCGACAATATCCTTCCCAAACTCTTTTCCATATTGTAAAAGCGCTTGCATGCATAATGGAATAATATCTTCTACCCGTTGCCGAAGGGGTGGCAGTTCGAGCGACACCACATTGAGTCTAAAAAATAAGTCTTCGCGAAAGGTCCCGTTCGACACCTCTTTTTTGAGATCTTTATTGGTCGCAGCAATGAGCCGGAAATCCACTTCGATATCTTCTGCGCCTCCTACCCGACGAAAGGAACGCTCTTGAAGAACCCTCAGCAACTTGGCTTGCATACTTCCATCCAAGTCTCCTATTTCGTCTAAAAACAAGGTGCCGCCCTCGGCTTGCTCAAAGAGACCAATTTTCCGCTGATTGGCACCAGTAAAGGCACCCCGTTCATACCCAAACAATTCACTTTCAAATAACTCTCGCGGGATGGCCGTACAGTTGACACCCACAAACGCCGAATCTCTTCTGGATCCATTATGGTGGAGTACACGCGCAATAAACTCTTTCCCTGTTCCTGTCTCCCCCAACAGTAAAACCGTAGACTTTTGATTTTGGGATAATTCTTGGATCTGCCCAACCAAATCCCGCATCGTTTGGCTTTCGGCAATAAGAGTATTCAGATTAAACCGGCTCGTCACTTCCTCATTATCCTGAGCCACACGACGCCTGAGCGACAAAAATTCCAAGGCGCGGTTGACAACTGGCTCGACCCCGCCCATATCGATACTTTTTATGAGAAAGTCATAGGCACCGAGACGCATAGCAGCGACCGCATCTTCTACGGTGCCGTAGGCGGTCAGTAAGATGACCAGAATTTGTGGCGCTTTAACACGGACCTTCTCCAACGTCTCAATTCCTGTCATCCCGCCCATCTTCAGGTCAAGAAGAATGATATCGGGAGTATCATGCTCTAAACCTTCTAATAACGCTTCTCCGGACTCAAAGGTTGTCACTCGATGGCGGCTCTTCCCGAGCTTTCTTGAAATGGCTGACCGAAGCGCCTGTTCGTCATCAGTTACATAGATATTTGCACGCATAGCTTATGTCCTCGAAAGATTGGATTGGTGAGACAAGGGAACCCAAATCGACACACGAGTACCTTTTCCAGGGTCACTCTGTATTTGAATCTCACCATGATGGGCCTCAATGAGATTTCGACAAATGGCTAATCCTAAGCCGGTTCCTTTTCGTTTGCCAGTCGTAAAAAATGGCTCAAAGACACGCTGAAGGTCGACCGGCTTAATTCCCTTCCCCGTGTCAGAAACCAGGAGTTCCATCCCCGGCAGATTTTCTTTACTCCTTTGGGTCACCGCTAACTTCACGGTCCCTCCTTCTGGGAGGGCCTCGATAGCATTTTGAATGATGTTCAAAAACACTTGTTTCAATTGGTCCCGATCCCCTTCAATACTGAGCCCTTGCTCAGGATAACTCTCCTCAAGGTGTACATCTCCTAGTTTGATTGGATCACGTAACACATCGAGCACTTCTTGCAATAAATCGGCAATCGAAAAGGAGCCTGGGACAAACTCTCGAGGCCTCGCATAATCGACAATTTGATTGACGATTCTATCTAACCGGCGTGTTTCCTTTAAAATAGTGGCGATATCTTGATGCTTGTCATCCTCTTCGGGGATATCTTCTAATAAAATCGACGCGGTGGATCCAATCCCGACAAGGGGATTACGGATTTCATGAGCGATGCCTGCAGCAACTTGGCCGAGGGTAGCTAATTTTTCTGTGCGATTCAATTGGGCTCGCATTTGCTCCAAGGCTGTAATATCAACATTGAACCCTTGATAGATCGGCTCCTGATCCTTGGCATCTTCGAGTAAAATCGCCCGCGCCAACACCTTTCGAATTGTCCCATTGTCGTGAAGAAACCGAAACACAGTCTCAAAGGGCAACCGATTATTTACCGCTTTCATAAAGGATTCTTTGACACGTTCCCGATCTTCGCCATGAATTAACTCCCATAACATTTCAGGATCTTGTTTTTCATCAGGATTTTGACCAGCCAAAAACCAGTTATGCCGATTACTAAAAATTATCGTGGTTCCCACCGTGGTAAAAATGCCGAAGGGTGCGTTATCGACAATACCTCGATACTTGGACTCCGATTCAGACAAGCTCTGGTTCAAACTCGCCAATTCGGTTTTGGACAGTTCAACACGCTGAATATGTTCTTTAATCTCGACACTCATGGCATGAATACTTCTTGTCAAGCTTCCGATTTCATCTCCTCGCTCAACAACAGGAACATCAGGAACTCCACCCTCAGTGACGTTGGTCACCGACTTAGCCAACGTCACCAAGGGGCCGGTAATAGAACGACCGATTAAATGAAGTGGCACCAACATAAGCATAAAGGCCAATAGCCCACCGCCTAAAATAACCCCCATGAGAAAAGATCGATCGGCCGAACTATTGATGAGGGCCAACCGAAGCAATTCCACTTCGTTTCGATCAAAACGGGCCATCTCCTCCCGGATACTCAACATAAAGGTCCGGCCCGTTCCTGACTCAATATACTCTAAGGCTTCATCAGCATGGCCTGTTTTCACCCGGTCAATAAGACGATCCTTATCCGACAAGAGTTTTTGAATAAGAGTTTGGACGCCGTCTACCAGGATCACCTGCGATTCAACTTCCGCGACCATTTGTTTGAGAGATTTTCCAACAGAAAGTACTCGGCTTTTTGCGGCTAAATAGGGTTTAAGAAACCTTATTTGCTTGGTTAAAACATAGCCACGAAATCCCGTTTCTAAATCGACAACCAGTCGCATATACTCGGCGGCGGTCGTTTGAATGTGGTAGACCTTATTGAGGCGATCCTCATCATCTGAGAAATGCTGAACACTTGTAAACGTCACCCAACTCAACACGATGAGTGCCGCCACGGGAATTACCGAGACCAACAGCAGTTTTCGCTGTATGGGAAGATTGGTAAATATTTTCATATCAACAATATATGATCCCATGTCCACAGCAAGAAACCGGGTTTCTTGCCAGGGGAGGCATAACTGATCTTAGTCTTCCCTTCTCATAACGTAATAGGCTACACTGGATCGTAACTGGCGACAAATATTATCTCCACTCTGAGTCAACATGTCCATACCAAAAAAACCTGGATGCCCCATACCTCTCTGATCTGCCAATAGGATATGGGGACTATTTTCCAGGTGAGACAGCTGCGAAGACTGCATGAACTATAAGTCACCTTTTTTCGTGTTACTGGTTGCCGTTGTCGCGGCAGGGATGGGTTGGGCCATCGCAACCTTCACCGCCCCAGTGGAAGGAATCTCTCCACGAACGGCGACAGATTATGTCCATGCCGTCATAGAGGCTGACCGCACATTTTATACGCAACACGTCGTAGAACGAATGGAAGCCATGTTGATTGTCACGGCTTCTGAAAAGTGGCGAAAGGAGCAAACGCTGCCACTTCCGGCTCAATTTTTAAAAGAAGCCTCACGCGGCCTCCATATCCGAGGAAAACCTTTTCGGTATCGTTTAGTCAGCCCCTGGCCCATTGAACCAAGCCATGGCCCAGCCAATGACAAAGAAAAACGGGTTTTCGATCGGGTAGTCGAATTTGGTGAAGTGGTTGAAGAATTTGTTGTCATCGACGATGAAAAATATTATAAAGCCATCTACCCAGATCGAGCCGTGAGTACCGCTTGTGTATCTTGTCACAATGCCCATGAACATAGTCCCAAGCGTGATTTTAAGTTAAACGATGTTATGGGCGGGTTAGAGATATTACTTCCTCTCCCGTAATTTCAAGACAAGGAATATCGAGCTGTCCCTTTATGCAACCATTTGGTTCTGTCTTACGAGGACAATAAATTAAGTGGTGAAGGAACAGCTTGTCCATTATTGTAGCTCAAGACAGGACAATGACGAGAAAAATCCCACAAACACCCTCCTCGAATACCTCACGGTTTTTCCCAGTCGCTCCCTAATTTTCCTGATGTCCTGACAAGACAGGTGACAAGAGAAGCAAATGGTCTTCCCCAATCCCAAAGTTCAATGTACGGATTGGGTTGTGCATGGAAATTATTTCCTGGTATTTTGAGAAATCTTTTTTTGAAAAGGAGTGTAATTTGTACAACCTAGGGTTCACGAAAGTGTTAGGGCTGGCCTGCCTCTTCCTAGGAATGTTCCCGGTTGAGGGATTTGCCATGGAATCTGCTGGCCAACGGGATATGACAGTTTCGCCGGTTGGCCTATTTGCGATAGGCATTTTCGTCATTGCCTATGCCCTCGTAATGGCAGAGGAGTTTACCCACCTTCGGAAATCTAAGCCAGTCATTCTTGCGGCTGGAATTATCTGGATTTCCATTGCTATAGCCACATCTTCTTCTGACTCTCATCATGTGAATGAAGCCCTTCGACATAATATTTTGGAATATGCCGAACTGTTTCTTTTCCTTCTCTCTGCTATGACCTATATCAATGCCATGGAAGAACGCCTGGTGTTTGATTCCTTACGGGCCTGGCTCATTCGAAAAGGGTTCACCTATCGCCAATTATTTTGGATTACTGGCATTCTGGCGTTTTTCATTTCACCGGTGGCAGACAACCTTACCACCGCTCTACTCATGTGTGCCGTTGTCTTGGCCGTGGGCGCTGAGAACCCCAGGTTTATCGGTTTAGCCTGTATCAACATTGTCGTGGCGGCCAACGCAGGAGGCGCCTTTAGTCCATTCGGCGACATTACGACCCTCATGGTCTGGCAAAAGGGAATATTGGACTTTTTTACCTTTTTCCTTTTGTTCCTCCCTTCTGTTGTTAATTATCTTGTACCGGCCATGATTATGCATTTTGCCATACCAGATGTCTCTCCCTCACCTTCAACAGAGGTGGTCGTGATGAAAAGAGGAGCCACCACCGTCATGTTTCTCTTTTTTCTCACCATCTGTACCGCTGTAAGCGTGCATAACTTTCTACACCTCCCGCCAGTACTAGGCATGATGACCGGACTGAGTTATCTGCAGTTATTTGGGTATTATCTTCAACAAACCCACTCCCGCTATTACCCTCAGGTTCCCTATAGCGAGAAAAAGGCAGGAGAAGCGTTGGGAGACATCATGCCCTTCGATGTCTTTCGGAGCATTGCCCGCGCAGAATGGGATACCTTGCTATTCTTTTATGGAGTGGTGTTAGCGGTAGGAGGCCTTGGATTTTTGGGCTATCTCGCCGTTGCCTCAGAGGTCATGTATGGTCAGTGGGGTCCAACTTTTGCGAACATTATGGTCGGAATCTTATCTGCCATCGTCGATAATATTCCGGTGATGTTCGCTGTCTTATCCATGAACCCACCCATGTCCGATGGGCAATGGCTCCTTGTCACACTAACGGCCGGTGTGGGCGGAAGTCTTCTCTCAATTGGTTCTGCAGCAGGAGTGGCCCTCATGGGACAGGCTAGAGGAAAATATACGTTCTTTAACCACCTTAAGTGGAGCCCAGTTATTGCCTTAGGATATGCCTGTAGCATTATCGTTCACATGTGGGTGAATGGTAGTTATTTTTAATGCCTAGGTAGAAGACTGTTGTTCGCCAGGCTGCCAAACAACTGGAAGAGTATGCCCGAGCTTTGACAGATCAATAATAATTTCATCCTTCTCTTCACCGAAGAGGAACTGAAAAAATCCTGTCGAGCGGGACTCTACCGCTTCCACAGGTTGGAATGTTAGATCAAACCATTTCGGGGTGGTGGGTTTGGTAGGATACCGCCGATCATAGATGAGCCCATAGGATGGCACCCCATATTGAGTATGATGGTTGCTGAGGATGAAATGCAGCTTCGTTCCACGCAGGTATAAGCCCCCTGTCGTAATCTCACGTTTGATCGACGATTGAGGCTGGCTCAAATAATAGGCAATGCGCTCAGTCGCATCGGCCTTTTCAAAGGCCAATGTAGTCTGTTTGGCTAAGAGCGCCACTTCGTCATCGGAAAAAACTGGACGCCATTCGGCCTGTCCAAAGGCCATGGCATACAACCAAAACCGATGGTCTCGAACCTGTAAGCCTTTGAGAACGAGCACCATCTCGTCCACAGAAATTTGCGCCGGGTGACTATGAAGAGAGGTTGGGCGCTCTACATACGAATCAGGGTCGCGCTCAAGCCGAATAAACCGAACCGGATCTTCATATACGGCTCTGGCCGGAACTGGAGGCGTGGCACATCCTGCCCAACCTAACCCTACCAACAACACCGCAACCATCAGGCCAAGTCTATACCATCCTCTCCAGACATGTTTTCGTCCGAACATTCTATGATGCCTCGGAAATAACCACGTGCATCTCTACCCGTTCTAATGGATTATCTCGGCCATCCCGTTTTGCGTTGACCACGGTGTCCGCCACCTCCATTCCGCTGACAACTTCACCAAAGGCGGTATATTTCCAATCGAGGAAATTCGCATCGGCCACACAAATAAAGAATTGGGACCCCGCACTATCTGGATCATTGGACCGAGCCATAGAAAGAATACCTCGTTTATGCGGGGTACTATTGAACTCCGCCTTCACATGATGTCCCGGACCTCCCATGCCATGCATTTCTCGATTCGCCGTCTTACTATTGGGATCACCACCCTGAATCATAAAACCTGGAATCACACGATGAAAAGTGGTGCCATCATAAAACTGTTTGTTCGCAAGAGAGATAAAATTCTCGACATGGTTTGGTGCCACCTCGGGAAGGAACTTCAGCACAATAGTCCCAATCTCTTCTCCTTTCATGGTCACACGAATTGTTGCGCGAGTATTGGAGTAGTCTTCGGCCATGATTCCTTATTCCTTTCCTGAAAAGCCCCCAAACGGTGAGTGAAGTGTTCCCTCCATACCTTTATTGATCGACACCCAGGTGCTTCCATGATCGACACTACGAAATGCCCCACTACTCGTTCCTGCATAGAGCACCCCCTGGGCATCGCCAACCAATACCTGGATCGAACGTTCGGTTAACCCTTCATTTCTGGGGACCCATTTCTTCCCCTTATTCTGGCTCTGAAAAATCCCGCGACCAGTCGCGACAAACAGACGCCCTTTCTGAGTCACGATTCCTCGAATGGAGTCATTTGGTAAGGCCCGACTAATGGGACGCCACGTCTGACCTTTATCAGCACTGAGGAATACTCCGCCATCAAAGGTACCAGAATAGAGGAGTTGATCCTGATCCATGACAAGGACCCGAATAAAACTCTCTCCCATCCCTTCATGGTCAACGAGCCCTTCAGATAGTCGGGTCCATCCTTTAGCCTTGGGTTTTAATTGCAAAATCCCCTTACCAGATGTTCCAGCATAGAGCGTTCCGTTACGTGCCATGACTAAGCAATGGACGAGCAAATGGTCATAATCATTTGTTAAGTCTACCCATTGTTTTTTGGCCTGACTGAACTGATACACTCCATCCCCGGTGCCGGCATAGATTGTCTTGTTGGCATAGAGCAGCGCTTTAATTTGAAGCCCTTGCAAGCCCTGACTAAACAGCTTCCAAGTTTTACCCTGATCATCTGATCGAAAGACGCCACTCCGGAACGTACCGGCATAAATGACTCCCCGAGGGGATACCATTAAGGAAAGAATAAATTGATCGGTAAGCCCCTCTCCCGAAGGATTCCATGACTTACCTTGATTTTCACTACGATAAATTCCCTGGCCAAAGGTTCCGGCCACCACGACCTGCTCACTCACAGTCGCAAAGGCTTGGATGCTTAACCCCATCGGCAGGGAAAATCTTGTATGGGGAGAATCTCCTCCCTGTTGAGGGACTTGTGTATTACGTGTGAGAGGAGCTGCAAAAGAGGTCGAGTTCGCAACAGGCAACAATCCAAGGGCATGAATAATTAAAACCCACAATACAAGCAGGCCTCTTTTCTGCCATGGGGAGATGGGCATATGCCGTTTCCTTATCGTCTATGAAAAGGTTATCTCAACCGTACACCAGCCTGAGGAGAACCATGATCATCCCCTCCAAGATCCGGATCATCTTTATCCATATCCGAAGAAGATGAGGGCGACGGACGTTTACGACCAAAATACCGTGCTCCAAGGATTCCCAATTCATACATGACCATCATGGGAATTGCCATCAGCAACATGGTGTAAAAGGTCGCATCCGGGGTCACAATAGCCGACACAATAAGCATGGAGAGGATAGCGATTTTTCTAAACCGAACGAGGTCCGCGGCTGAGAGGTAGCCAGCCACCGCCAGAAGGGTCAAGACAAGGGGCAACTCAAAGGCAAACCCCATGACCAATAAAAACTTCACGTTAAAATCGACAAAGACACCCACCGCAAGTTGAGGGGACAATTCGCGGTCCACCCCAAACCCGACGAAAAATTGTATAACGAGCGGCAGGATCACGAGATTGCAAAAGGTAAGACCAAGAACAAACAAAAAACCAGCTAACAAAAAAATAGGGATGGCAAAACGTTGTTCCTGTTTCAGAAGGGCAGGCTGAATAAACTTCCAGCCCTGATAAAAAATCATGGGCAGGCTTAGCACGATTCCCGAAAGAAAGGAAACTTTGATCGCTGCAAAAAGAGCTTCAGTCGGCCCATAGAAAATCAGATCGTCGGCAAAGGGTCGACTGAGCCATTCAATGAGGTCGGCTGCGTAGGTAAATGTTGCTGCAAAAAAGACCAAGATGGTGGCCCCAATAATCAGCAATCGTCGTTTGACGATACCTATATGCTGATTGAGTGGAGCAAGGACATTTTGCATGCGATAGACCTCCAGCAGACAAATCCGGAGGTATCATAACAAACGGTCGACAGCTAGGAAAGGTTATTTAGGTGTATTACAAGGCCTTCGCATCGGCTTCTTGTAGCTGAATTTGGCGAATACGTTGTGCCATTTGGTCTTTTTTGGCCAATTTTTCCTTTTGTAGGTGTTTTTTCTCAATTTCTTCCTGAGGGGTCAAAACGTGGCGACGCTGTAATTCCTCAATTCGTTCGTCGATATTGTGGTGGGCAGCTTCTAACTCCCGAAATTCATAGCTAGATTTACGCAATTGCTCGGCAATGCGATCTTCACCTGACATGGCTTGCCTCCTTTAGATGAATATTCGGTAAGGTGCGTACCATTTAACCCATGCAACCCATGATGGCATAGGTTTTGGTCGGGTCCCTCAAGCGATGTTCGGTAATTCCATCAGTTGAGCATCTTCTACCGGATTGACATAATATGCCGGTCGTTTTCCTAATCTCACAAATCCTAACCCACGATACAGAGCTTGTGCGGCATGATTCGAATCCCGAACCTCTAAATTGGCGCGTACCGCGCCGCGTTCTTTTCCATCTTGTAAGGCATAACGGACCAGCATGGAAGCAAGACCACATCGTTGGGCAGACTGTTGAATAGCGATATTAAGAATTCGTAATTCCTCGAACACCACCCAATAACAAATATACCCTAAAATTTTCGATGTTGTTTGCCTGCGCACCAACATAAAAGAAGCAAAGGGATTTCCAACAATTTCAGCATGAATCATTTTATGCGTCCACGGGGATGAAAACGAAGCGACTTCAATTTGGTGAATGGCCTCGAGGTCTTTTTCTGTTGCCTGAACCAATAGATAATTTGATTGATCGAGCATCATAGACAAAACCACGTGTCTTACTCCTGGAGGGAAGGAGACTCTCTAACATTTCTCGATACCTGGTGAGACACCTGATGATTCATGTTCCGCTTTTCCCACATAACTTCGGCCTCAGCCCGTTGGACATACCGCGGAGCCACGCCGACTGGGGCAACTTCACCGACAGTCAAACGCGCAAGTCCGGCTAATCCAACATTAATGGCTAAGGGCGACTTGGATGATTTTGAGACCTCACAGATATGGTCTGGTAACGATTCGACAAGTGAATCGCGGCAGGCCTCCCACCCCCCTCCGAAACACAGAGTCCTCTGGGTAAGCGAATCCACCGCATCTCGAAAAGAACCTGCTCGTTCATTAACAAGATTGAGAACCCGTCCTTCTTTCCATTGATATACTCCCCAATAGACTTCTCCAGGACGTCCCTTAATCATCGGGCAGAGAGGAGTCGTTTCTAAAGAATAACCCCATACCATGGCTTCTAGCGAGGAGACTGTGGCCAGCGGTTTTTGCAAAACCGTTCGAAGACCAAGCATCGTAGCCAGTCCTACCCGTAATCCGGTAAAGGATCCTGGCCCAATTGCCACGGCCAATCCATCCAAATCCGACAACGCAACCTGTCTATCTTGCAAGACCTGATGTATGGTTGAAATAATGTTCTTGGAGGGCTCTTCTCTACAGTCAGCTTCCAAGCATGTCAGGGCTTGAGTCCCTTCCATTAAAGCCACGGTGTAAGAGGAGGTTGAGGTATCTAACGCAAGGATCTTCATCATTTTCTACCGTTGGAGCACCGAGTCTGGAAGGGAAAAGTCTTCTCCCGTGACCGCAACATTGGGTTGTAATTCAGAAAACTTGACTGAAATTTTTCCATCTCCCTGACCATCTTTTGCCATGACGTGAAAGGGCATCATGAGCTTTCCTTTACCGGTATCAGACTGTGCGACGAAGACGGGTGGAACTGAAAGTCGAAAATCATCCAGTTCCAGCAGGGCTTCAAGGGCTCCCCTCGGACCTATCCGCTCCTCTTTCACGACATAGAGATTCTCTCGATCAAACCACAAACGTCGATTGGGAATCATGCCAGAGCTCCCATCCTGACCGAGTTCATTGATTTCAAGAAGATACTGATCCTGAATTTCCAGAAGAATGGCATGTTCTGAAGTGGCCTTGGTTTCAATCCCTACGACCCCACTCATGGCCAAAACCGTGAGCATGATCGGCCGTTGAATTTCTGGATCGTCTCGTAGCTCGGCCATGCTTCCGTACAATACTTTACCGTCCCGAGGCAGGGATAAAACATAACGATTTTGACCTAGGGAAAAATCGAACAAGGCTCCACCAAATCTCGTAAACCCCTTGACCCTTAAACGGTGTGGATCCTGAAAGAGCATGGTGCCATGTATAGTTTGGGTAATAGGGATTCCAGGCCCCTGTATCTGTGCGGAAAACAATCCTTTGAGTGTATGAAGGGCCGCCCTTCTGTTCTGTAATACATCTAATAACTCATCGCTTGTGGCCGTCAGCATGGGGCCATGGTGGACAGGAGACTGTACGGTTGTACAGCTTAACAGCAGACATTGAAGCAATAAGGCCAAACCAAGCCGCAATCGACAACCATAGGCTTTGGCCTTGACTCGAACGTGCTCTCTCCGACTATGCAAGTACAACCTCTAATGCCTCGGTCACTTCTTTAATTCCGATTAACTCCATGCCTTCTATTAATCCAAGCTTTTCTAAATTTCTTTCAGGCAAGAGACAACGTTGAAATCCCATTTTCGCAGCCTCACGAAGACGCAACTCAGCCTGACTCACCGCCCGCACTTCCCCACCCAAGCCGACTTCACCCAATACTAAGGTGGCTGCATCAACGGGGATGTCTCGCAGGCTGGAGGTCACGGCCACAATTATACCCAAATCAATGGCAGGCTCTTCGATCCGCATCCCCCCCACGACGTTGATATAAATATCTTGCCCGGAAAGATGAACACCCAAGCGCTTTTCCATTACCGCAATCAACAGGGCCAACCGATTTAATTCCACTCCATTCGCCATTCGTTTCGGCATGGCATACCCTGTTGTGGTGACTAAGGCTTGTAACTCAATGAGAATGGGACGGCTCCCTTCTAAGCTCGAAACAACAACCGACCCTGTACTATGTTCGGGACGCTCCGCCAAAAACACTTCCGAAGGATTCTCTACTTCTTCTAACCCTGTATCCTTCATTTCAAAAACACCGATTTCATTTGTCGATCCAAACCGATTTTTCACCGCCCGAAGAATCCGATAGCGATGACGCTTATCACCCTCAAAATACAAAACCGTATCGACGATATGCTCGAGAAGCCGCGGCCCGGCGATGGCCCCTTCCTTGGTCACGTGCCCAATAATAAACACCGGGAGGCCAGTTCGCTTTGCCAATAACATGAGCTGGGCCGCCACCTCCTGTACCTGACTAATACTCCCGGGGGCCGATGTCACTTGATCGGTAAAAACCGTTTGGATGGAATCAACAACAAGTGCGACCGGTTGCAATGCTTGAACGGTTGTAACTATTTCTTCTAATGACGTTTCTGAAAAGATCAGGAGATCTGGACTTTGGATACCCATTCGCTCGCCACGAATTTTTATTTGTTGTGGAGATTCTTCACCAGAGACATATAACACGTGTCCATCGCCCGCTAAGAACGGAAGGGCCTTCAAGAGCAGGGTAGACTTACCGATCCCCGGATCCCCACCAATCAACACCACCGAACCAGGAATCACCCCACCGCCCAAGACACGATCGAATTCTTCGATCCCTGTCGGGGTACGGCTCTCCCCAATCACCTCAATGTCGTGGATTGGAGTCGGGGGTGCGGCGGACCCAACTGGAGCCGAACGACGTCCGGCTGGAGTCGAAGCAAGACGCTCTTCTTTGAAGGAGTTCCACTGTCCACATTCAGGACAACGGCCCATCCAACGAGGCGCTTGATGCCCACAAGCCTGACAGGAAAACACGGTTTTTTTAGCAGGCATGGTTAGAAGAAATTGTTGGATAGGACAATAGGGTAAAAACAGATTTTATAGGAACAGAATGGAAAATACAAAGGAAAGGTCAGAGGAAGATTCAATCCAATATGACCATTTTAATGGAGTCTAAATTCACGGCAACTAATTCAATTGAGTACCCCCAGACATTTCAGTCCTTTCATACCAATGCTTCCAATCTTTTGCCCATTCAATCCATTTTCGAGTATTTTCATCAAAGGCCTCAAAATCAGAAGTCGCTTTTTTGTCAAGATTTTTGAACTTTGGAAAAATACTCAAAGCCCGTAAAATCCAAAAAATATATTGCGGTCGATGCTGTTTCTCCGATGGAGCATGCTGAAGCGCCAGACATATTGCAGAATATGTTTCATGATGCAATGGAAATATAATACTTGATCACAATTTGCAACATATGAAATTCAATCATACGCAAGGATGTTTCGCATAGGGAACATTCGTGTAATCTAACGATTGATAACAATACAATAGTTCCTAGAATACATTGGAAAAATTTGTTTCCCCCTCTTTAAGCATTTTTTTACTCCAGGCCTCTCGGTAATCCTTTCTTCCAATGGCCCGAAGGGAAGCATTTAACTAGGTTCCATAGGTCCCGATAACTCTCATCCTCTGACAAAAATCATTTTATTCAAAGGTAAATCATACCACTCACCAGAGCTCTTTAGGTTCGGCAATTGGGAAAGAAAAGCGAAGCGTCGGGTGAGGTGAATTACTAAAAGTTAGGCAAAGTATTATAGTTCCAAGTTAGGAAGAACTACTGAATCTGACGGCGTACTTCAAGCCAATTGTGAGCCCATTTAGTTTTTCGAGGATAGGAAGAATCTTTCCCTGATTCCGACACAATCACAACCTTCATTCGTCGTTCGGCAAAGGCTTGGGCAAACTCTTTCGTCCTCCCAATACCACCAGCAATATTCTTCCAGCCTCTTCTTTATATTGTTCGATAAGTTTTTCAAGTGACGGTTTATCTGCTTGAATAAGGAGGGGATATCCCTTCGGCATGGAATGCTGTGATAGCCATAAACTCAAGTCTTTGAGATTGCCCTGAGACGTTCTCCATAGGTAAACCGCATTGAAATAATAGGTCGTCAGTCGTCCCAATTCCTTTGAAGCATCGGACAATGGTCCAGGAATGGTATCCTGCCCACCCATGGTCCCGAGCATCCTGATTTGGACGTTGTCCTCCCAGGGCCTTGCTTCATCAATGCATTCAGCTCAATTAAAAGAATCGGGCGTCGATGCTCCCAACTAAATAAGGTGCCAGTTGCCTCAACATCTTGTACCCGCTTGCTTTCTCGCACTTTTGCTCTTAGCAGTAAATTGCCTCGCATTCTGGTGGTATATTCTAAAACGGCCCACCCGTCGTCCCCGGTGACCGCGGTTCCAACCGACACGCCACCAACAATAAACTCGACCTCTTCCTTTTCAAGCCCCGCACGTTCAACAGGTTCAGTCCGCGAAAGATGCGCCTTCAACGTCATCGGCTTCTTGGGCATGGTGAGGACATCCTGGACCCAAAGTTTGGCAGAGATCTTCTCGTCAGCCCATACAGGTGTGGGATCCAGAAGACCTGTTTCCCAAAGACCTACCCATAACCATAAGGGGAGAACACAAAGAATGAGCCTGGCAGGCCATATTTTGTTTGGTTTTAACATAGACGACTCATTCCATTGAGAAGCAGGTTCTTCGTAGGCGGGATAAAAAAATTTTGTCAGAGAGTCCTGTCAATCCATTGATTGCAGAGCGGAGGCGCGATTATTACATCAAGCCACGTCCTCGCTTAGCAAAGGAGTAGGCATCAACCGCAGAAAAAATCGCATAGCTTAAATACAAAAGCTCCATGGGCCGCCAGAATAATTTCCAGATCAGAATCATGGACACCGTCACCCCCAAAAGCCAATAGCCTCTTTTTTCACCTAAAAAAAGATGTCCGACTCCTGGGAAAACGGATAAAGATGCCGCTTGAATACCGAGCCATGTTTTTTCGTGAATCTCCATGTCAACTGATTTCCCAACCCGTCACCCCCAGGCAGAGTCCCACTCGTGTTTATGACTGTAGAACCTTCAAGACCTCCTTGACGTGACCATCTACCTTTACCTTTCGAAATACGGCCTTGAGACGCCCCGCTTCATCAATAACAAAGGTACTCCTCTCAATTCCCCAATATTTCTTACCATACATATTCTTTTGCTTATAGACCCCATAGGCTTTTGAAACGTTGGCCTCTTCATCACTTAAGAGGGAAAATGGGAAATTGAACTTTTTAATAAACTTTTGATGCGCCTCCTGGCCATCGAGGCTCAGCCCTAATACCACCGCTCCTGCTTTTTTAATCGCCTGGTGGGCATCACGAAAATCACATGACTCTTTCGTACAACCCGGAGTATTGTCTTTGGGATAAAAATACAACACGACTTGGCTTCCCTTAAAATCCTTCAATGCCACTTTTTCCCCTGATTCATTGGGCAAAGAAAAGGACGGAGCCTTTTTGGGTGGAACAAGTTCTGTCGTCACAATCCTTCCTCCTTCTTGGATCCGAACATCATAGTCTCCTGTCAAAGATTTACGACTTGATCCTCTTTCGTGTTTCTTCCTCTACGAATTTCCGATAGAGGACTTCCCACTCCTGACTACCCTCTGGAATGGACCTGGAATAGGATGCCAGCCGAGCCCGTGCCAGGCGTCCAACCTCCTCTTCTTGGGTCAATTCAGATGCTAATACCTTTTTAATAAGTTTCAGCGCTTGAACCTCGTCACCCGTGAGACGGGCGTTTTTATTACTTTTTAAATGTGAGAGAATCACATGTGAAAGATGACTGATTTTTTCATCGGAGAGTATCATAAATGGCTGGTCACACGAGAGAGGTCATCAATGGAATCAGGCCGACCAGAACGTTCTAGGGCCTCGCCTGTATCGACTTTTTTCTACAGTATGATCCCCCTATCCTGAATTAGTTTTTTCTTAATGAGATTAAACATTTTTTGATAGTCAACATTACCTTTTTCAATTTCCACCTCATAAGCTTGCATGAGCTGTTTCACTTCCGCATGCAAACGATCCTCAGCCTGTAATTCGTGTAGAATCGCTTGATTCAATTCCTCAATGACTCGCGGTTTCTGAGTATCCACGTCCAACAAATGAGCCGCGCGAAGGCCTTCAACCATAGACTGTGCCATGTGCTGTACGCGTTCCTTTGAAAGCTTCACCCATCTCCTTTCACCCTGGGAATAGTGACCTCAACTCCCAGGGAAACCTTTCACATCGACGAGATGGAGCAACTATACCTTTTCGATTTTCATAGTCGTCGCTCCAATGGCTTCTCGAAACTGTGTGGCATCACCAATTACCTTACCAATGACATTCACTCGGTCGGCAGGGACCGGGTCCGGACCAAAACTCATGGGCGTACGACCAAAAAATACGGCTAATACTTCACCGGCGCCCCAAAACGCGACATCTCCAATTTTGACCTTTGTCGTCGCGACTTCACGGTAATCTTTCACCCCGGGGATTTTAATAAAAAACTCCTCCCCCCACATATTGATAGGCGCCTCGACAGGCAGGGCGTCATACAATTGGTCAGCCGTTTTATTATTTTTAATTTCCACCTGCAGATTCACGGACCCAACGGAAATTTTGATCTTTCGAAGCTCTTCGCTCATGACACCTACCTACGTGCAGTTGTTACCATATCCGACTGATGCTCAACAGTACGATAACCAAGCTCATCAAGTCCACGACCTGCCAAACCAGACGAATGCCCTTATGCCTGGGACATTTGCTGCGGAATGTAGCTTGTTTATTACTTGAAAGCAAGGTTAGAATCCTTTGATTTTTCAATGACCATGGCTCGCAATCATGCTTGAATCGACCTTCATCTTCTTAAACGGAATTGGCCCCTACAGAGAACGTCGCTTATGGGATGAGCAAATTCTGACCTGGGATTCGTTTTTAAATGTTCCTCAATTACCGGGTATCTCTCTGACTCGAAAAGGCCAGTATGATTCTCACATCCTCGAAGCCCAACAACATTTATCTACGGGCCAGTCCCTCTTTTTCAAGCAACAGCTCAGGCAAAAAGACCATTGGCGACTCTATGATCGGTTTGGGCACAATGCTTTATATCTGGATATTGAAACAACGGGAGGATCGGCTCATACCTGCGACCTTACGGTTGTAGGCCTTTACCGGCAAGGCGTCATGACCAGTCTTGTCCAAGGGAAAAACTTAACCGAATCACGGGTCTGTGAGGAATTTGAACAGGCCGATCTTCTCGTTACCTTTTTTGGTTCCGTGTTTGACCTTCCTTTTCTTCGGGCAAAATTTCCAAGACTCCCTCATCATCTTCCCCATTTTGACCTCTGCTTCGCCGCCCGTCGCCTAGGCATTTCAGGTGGACTTAAACACATAGAATCCGAATTAGGACTTTTACGTGCCACAGACCTTATTGGATTAGATGGCATGGCAGCCATCCAGCTCTGGAATAAGTGGACGCAAGGGAATTCCGCCGCATTAGAGACACTCCTCCGTTATAATGAGGCAGACACCCGGAACCTGGAGCCGTTGGCCAAACTGATTTACTCAAGATTGAGGGACCAATTAGGTCCTCCAACCAAGCTCTCTACTACCCTTCACCATACAACCAATGACGATGCCACATCCTAAACAATGGTCCTGTTATGGTGTCACGGATATTGGAAAGGTACGACGTTCCAATCAAGACGCCTATACGGTTCTTCCGCATGTCAATGTCTATTCGGTTGCAGACGGTATGGGTGGACATGCGGGTGGGGAAGTAGCCAGTCGTCTTGCCATCGACTCTGTCAACGCAACATTTCAAGAGATCAAAAACATGGGTGAGCAAGCAGATCATCATTTAAAAGAAGAAATTCAGATGTATCGTGCCTTCGAACAGGCCCAGAAGCAGGTATTATCCCATGCGAGACACAATCCTTCGCTACAAGGAATGGGTACTACCCTGGTCATTGTTCAGATTCTCCTCACCCCCGCGCCAAGGGCCATCGTGGGTCATATAGGGGACAGTCGCGCCTATCTTTATCGTCGACAACACCTCACCCCACTCACTCGGGATCATTCACTGGTTGAGCAATACGTAGAACGGGGAGAGATTTCTCCACAGGAAGCTGAGATCCATCCCCACCGTCATGTCCTTACCCAAGCCATCGGCGTAGAAGAACCTTTCAATCCTACGGTGAACACCTATTCACTACAGCCCCATGATCTCATCCTCCTTTGTACGGACGGACTGACAAAAATGCTTGACGAATCCCAGATTTGCCAAATTTTTGAGAAAAATGGCACGGACCTGGAACAAACCGGAAAACAGTTAATTGGTGAATCGCTTGAGAAAGGCGGTGCCGATAATGTCACGGTGGTCCTATGTGCGGACTACGACCCTCGTGCTTCTTAAGTGCTATGCCATTGACAGGCCTCGCACGGTTTGTGTAGGCTCGACAAATTGTCCCCCTACCCTATGTGAGAACCAGATACCCAAGACAAGGTCAGTTTGCGATGCGCCATCCAATCTATGCTCTAGCCAACAGTCTTTTCCTGTTCGTTATGATTGGAGTGCCAGCCTTTGCCAATACCCTTCAAACCCCCGAGCAAACCATTCGTGCTCTTGTTCAAGCCAATGCTGACCAGGACCTTTCTACCCTCTCCACATTAATGGCGCATGACAATGATGCCATTGGCTATACCATTGGTGGGAGAAAGTATATTGGATGGGAAGCCATTAAAAAAGAAATGCAAGCTGAATTCGATGCAGTAGAACGATTGGAGATTCCTATTAAGGAACTGTTGGTGTGGGAACGAGGCGATGTTTCCTGGTTCACCATGGAGCTGGACTATATTCGGTATATCGACAAAGACCCCACCCATCCTCCGATGGTACTGGAATTAAGAGAGTCGGGTGTATTAGAGCGGCGAGAGGGTCAATGGCTACTCGTCTCCTGGCACGAATCTTCACGTACTTCCTCCCTCGCTACCTCCGTCACCAACAAAACGCAATCGAGCGAACAGCCATCTTCACTGGTGAGCAATCCTTCACCTCAATCTATTGACTTACGCGGAACCTGGTATATCGAAGAAGAAGATACGACCTATTACGCAACATTGGATGAAACCGGAAGCGGACCCTATACGCGAAAACAGGGTAGTTTTACCGGCATTGAATTCAAGGATCGAAAGTTATTAGGAACCTGGAAACAAATTGAAAACGATCGAGAAGGTGGTTTTGAAGTCGTGTTTACCGAAGATGGAAACGAAGCACGTGGAATTTGGTGGTATACCCGAGTCGGCACCCAAGACAATATCCCACCGAGGGAGCATGGCGGAACCTATTATTGGAAACGCCAGCCATCGCCGTAAACTCGCTGCTTGCTCTGCCCCATCATTCAACAAAAACTTAACCATGCCCGTTTAAGGAGCGCAAGGAGGAACTATGAAGTGGACCAAAGCAAGTGTAGGGGCAAGTCTTTTGGTCATGGTATTTTCAGGTGTCAGCCTAGCTGATGGAGGACATCATCACGAAGTTCCTACCTTAAAAAATCAAACCACGACGACCGTCACGATACAAGACAACAAGGTCACCATGACCTTTGGCCCCATTGACCTTCCAGCTGGCCATGCCGGAGATCTCGCTGCCAGCATGCCGAAGCACTATTTTAAACTTCCGGAAGATATGTACATGGTCGGCTATAAAACAGCTGTCTTCACCAAAGAGGGTACTCCTTTACCCCAAAATTACCTCCATCATATTCTACTTATCAATACAGGTAAGGAGAGCGTCTCATGTGATGGAGAACCTCTCTTTTTTGCCGGGGCAGGCCTGGAGATGACCGAAGCAAAGTTTCCGAAAGGGTATGGAGTGAAGCTGGGAAAAGATAAAAGGCTTATGTCAGTAGTGGCCTTTTACCATAAGGCCCCACCCACCAAAGATGTCATGGCGACTTTTACCATGGAAATGGCTCCAAAAGGAGAGCCAATCCAAGAAATGGATGTGTATCAGGTCGGGGTCAATATTGTTTGTTATAGCAAATTTAAAGAGCGCGGACCGGATCAAACGGATGAAGGCATTTTAATTAACCCTGGTGTTACTGTTCATACGGCTCCATTAAAATTTAAAATGGATGGTTGCGTAAAGTTTGCCTATCCACATGGACACGATGAGCTTCTCCTCATCACCCTTGATAACAAAACCACCAATCAAACCCTCCTGCGAACGGTTCCAGACGTCGGTCAGGATGGAACATTCCTGGCCTTTCAACCTCACCAGGTCTATAAGGATGGGAAGGGATTTTCGGTGAACACCAAAGATGATTATGAAATGACCATGGTTCACCATCATCCATTACAAAATAAAAATGAGCACCATGGGATGGGCAACTACCTGCTATATATGACACCGGGCACTTGCCCTGACAACAATGTTGCCACCTTAAAATAGTTTATGGTCAAGACATAAGAAAACTTTATCATGGGGAGGCCTCCTTATAAGACTTGTGAGGCCTCCTCTTCTACGTTGTAACAAGCGCATCCCTTAACTATTCTTTTCTTTCCCAATTCAATTATTCCCACGTCTCTCATTTCAGAACGAATCCCAAATTTCTACAATCAAGTTTTTGAAAAATAATTAAAAATCCTCTATAGATTATTTTCTCTTTTCTTATTATAATTACGATCTTCAATTTCTATTCTTCTTCATTTCTCCCACTTTAACTTTTCGCACATGCTGACTTTTTTCGAAGGAACATATAACTTTCACGCTCTTCCTCAATTGGACCTATTCCTTTCTTCAAGGTCCACGGCTAACCTCTATTCACTCGAACGACGTAAAGAGAGAAGGAAATCATTCCCCGTTCGCGCAATCCTAAATGTTAATGGCGAAATGTTACGGGGGCGTGGCAAAAATATCACCACATCCGGGCTCTCCATTAACATTGAAGACCCTCCTTACTTCTCAATCATGCAAACCTTTCACTTTTGCCTGGCGAATGAATCTTTTTATTTCTGCCTCAGAGGTATGGCCCTTGGCATGAGAGAAATAGAAAATCCAAAAAGTGATACCATATCTCCTCCTATTGTGAATCTTGCTGTTAAGTTCATTGATCTTTCGGAAAGAGAAAAAAGGGTACTCGCGTCACTTATTGAGGGCTATCAAGAACGTGGCATTTCGTTTTTCATAGAAGCAACCTTGCTTCATGAAGAGACTCAATCACAAACGCCACCACCCAACTCACACTTGGACTTTCTCTTTGCTGAAGACTACCTCATTCACAACTCCGCCAATGACGAGCTCTTAACTTCACTCAGCAAAAGCCAACTCCCCTTGCCCATCTATTAAATCAATCAATGGTCGACAAAATGGCCTATTCCCAAGAAACACCCTTCACCGCCGCACACCTTCCCTTCGCTCACAACCCTTCTCACTTTCATGCATGGTACTAGGGGACGGATTCCTTTTTTCTCTATTTTCTTCAGGTCTTACTCAGGAAGGATATAGGAGTAGGTCCATATGGCCCTAACAAAAAAGATACAAATCATTTACAAGTACCCTGGCTTTTATTTCTAGGCAAAAGAAAAATTCATCCAATCTCCTAATAGTTCACATTTTAACTATCCTTCAATCTCGGACGGTCGACATTCCATTCATTCCAATTGTTATTCATTGCCCGGAAAAAGAAACATGACTACAACACTTTCAGGAATTCCGGCTCGAATAGGGAATTATTGCCAGTCCTCTTTGCCTTTGGCATTATCAAGATCGACTTCGTTATTCTTTTGACATTTCATCAAGGTTTCATCATTCTTTAATTTGGTCTCCATTTCTCACCGCTTTCTGTTTTATAAGGGGTAGATCTTGGCTATGATTGAATCAAATATTCCAAGATAGTTCCTTAGATCTTCTTTGGGAGAGTTCACATGGGTAACTCAAACCGAAATCTTCTTCATAAAAATTTTCACGAGAAACTCCCTTCCGTCGTATCTTCTCCAACTCAATCCCCAAAAGGAACAGACGGCGCACAAAGGAATGTAAAACGAGTTACCTGTCCTGACCGTCAACATCTCCGAAGTAAATTACCTCTCAAAGTCCTCCTTCAACTCGGAAACGAACCTTTTTCATCTACAACTGTTGATGTAAGCCCTGGAGGGCTATCTCTCTACTCAAAACTCAGCTTGATCCCTGGCACTCCTCTTAACTTAAAGCTTTCATTTGGAGGCGTTTGTTATCTTAACCTTTCGGGTCAAGTTGTTTACTGTCGCACCCGAAAAGGTCAATCGTTTTATCCCAACCACATTGGGATTGCCTTCTCCGGAGTTAGAGATTGGGAACAATTAATTTTGATTTCTTCCTTAAAAGAAATTGAGGGTAGCGCGGCAACTCGAGATAAATCGGTCGTCACGATCCTTCTTTCTCCTGATAAAGTGGCTTTAGAAGCCTCCAGTTTTACTGATACCCCCTCTGCCGCTGTGGATGAAGATCTGACATCACCACAGACACCCCAACTCTCCATCCCGCCCCCCATACCTCAAGACCTTGAGACAATTGATCTTCCCACCCGTTCCTCTCCTGAACAATCCCATTTCTCACTAGAAAACCATTGCCCTGAAAAGACCTCGAGTTCTGCTGAAATTCCTATTTACCCGCTAATGATTGACGGAAAGGAAATTGATACCCAAAATTATAAATATTGTTTTCTTGCGGATAAATTACTTGAAGAACCCCGAACCTCTATTAAGATATCTCGACAACTACGAGCAGGATTTATTCCACCAAACCTCGAAGAATATGTATTTGCTAAATACTGCACAGGAACAAAAGAATTAAACCGTCAAGCTCTGCAAGCTGCAGCCTGTGCAAGTAAAACCTACCGCTATTTTCCCCTCTCAAAACGGATGCAAATCGCAAGTGACATCCATAGGCTTCTTCTAGAAAAAAAAGACTTGCTCATAGAACTAATGATCAAAGAGGGACATCCAAAAAAATTATCGGAGTGGGAATTTCTCGGAATGGAGCAAGCGTATCGTAAACCGTCATTAGAATTTTTTGAAAAAGAAATCATGAGACAAATTCCAGGCGATAGGGGGGAGATACAGTACCTCATTCGAAGACCGGATGGTGTTGTTGGAGTATGCCCTCCCCGCAATGCCCCATGCAGTAGTTCATTAATCGGTGGATTTGCCCTACTCGCTGGAAATGCATTGGTTGTCAAACCGCCTCTTCATAACCCAACTTCCACTTTATTTTTGTGGAAAGATATTGTCCATACAGCCTTGGATCAAAATGGTGCCCCTCCTGGCACATTAAATCTTGTTCTTGGCAATTCTACAAACGTTATTGAGGAATGGATTTCAAGTCCCTGCTTGAATGACATCTTGTTCATCGGCAACACAAAAGTTGGCTTAGACATTGGTTCAAGAGCCTTCCAAGCAGGGAAAAAGACTGTCCTGGAACTTTCTGGCAATGATATGATGTTTGTCTGGCGAGACGCGGACCTCATCCCTTCTGTTCAGTCTCTAGCAGATGGATTTCTTGGCTCGACCCAAATCTGCATGGTTCCTAAGAAAGCCTTTATCCACTCACATATCTATCCGACCTTTGAAGCCCTCTTTTTAGAAAAAATTAAAACCCTGCGAATCGGTTTGCCTTCTGACCCGCGCGTCAACCTCTCTCCAGTATCTAAAATTTCTGAATTTTTTGACTTTTTAGGTGATGCCCTGGAAAAGGGAGCAGAGTTACTCTGCGGAGGAAAGCGGGTAAATCACATGGGAAAAGAATGTGAAAGTGGTCGGTTCATCACTCCGACCGTACTACGAATTTCTTCTCTTGAACAAGCAAAGACTATGAAATGCATTCAAGAGGAAAACTTTTTCCCTCTCATTCCTTTAGTCCAAATTGGAACATCCCGCAGTACTGCGACGGAGACCGAAAAAGATAATGAAATTTTCCATCACATGATAGAAACCGCTAACAACAATACCTATGGGTTACGAATCTCAGCTTGGGTGAGGTCCAAAACGTTTGAAGAAAAATTCATGGATCAGCTCCAAAACTCCGGATTGTTGAAAATTAACTGCCGCCACATTGGCTTTTCACCCTTTCTTGCCACCCATGGTGGCACCAAACAGTCTGGAGGACCCTATGGTGAATTAAACTATATCTGGCAGAAAACATCACACCTCCAAGGAGTCACCGTTAAAAGTACGTAGCGTGAAAAGTGAATATCACGTCTGTCTCTATAACCCCCATTGCTTCACTCCTTGCCTTATTTTGCTGTTTTGCCGTAGCGTTTTTTGTCCTGTTCAAGGATAAGAATAACCATCTCAATCAATCTTTCTCCCTCATCACCATATTCGCTGGGATTTGGACTGCCTTTCCCTTTCTCATCTGGCTACCAGAAGAATACGAGAACGCCTTTCTGATCGGAAAGATTGTCTATCTTTTTGCCCCATTTGTTCCTACCGCATTCTTCTATTTTGTTGGTGTCTTCTTACACATTCACAAGAACTCAAAAGAAAAAAATCTCGCCAGGCTGTTTCTACTCATCTCACTTCTCTTCGCCTTTATTTCATTTCATCCCTATTTTATTGAAGGAATTCGACGTGAAGAAGGACTGTACACTCCCATACCTGGACCGCTCTATCTCTACTTTTCCCTCTTTTTTGGAGTGGTGTGCGGATTAGCTTTTTACCAATGCTTTATGGGCTATCGGCAGTCCACCGGTGCAAGGAAAAACCAAATAAAATATGTTCTGACTTCCTTTGCTTTTGCCTACAGTGCAGGGCTTATGCATTTTATTGGCACCTTTTTTCATGTTGAACCTTTCCCACATGATTTCTTACTGATCTTATTTGCAGGCACCATCACCTATGCCATAGCGAAACATCGCCTCATGGATATCAAGGTGGTTATGCACAAGGGGCTTACCTACTCTATCTTGCTTTGTGGGACCCTAATTCCTGCATATATCGGAGTCACAATTACCCAACGGGCTACGACCTATTCTCTCCCTCCATTATTTTCCGCAACCATCATTTTTTCCCTTGGTTTATGGATTTTTCTTCAAAAACCACGTTCCGTCACAAACTTAACACTCTGGCTATTATCACTAAGCTGCTCAGTTTGGCAGTTTAGTTTCTTCATGATTTATTCTGAGCCAAATAGTAAGGCGACATTGTTCTGGACGCAGGTTATGTATGTCGGTATTATCTATATTCCTGCATTTGTAACCCATTTTGTCTGGAATTTTTTAAAACTTACTGGTAGTCGGCTACAAACAACGACCCCATATCTCCTCAGCACTGGATTTCTGCTACTCCTTCCGACTCCTTACTTCTTAAATGGCCAGCATACCTATTATTGGGGCAATTATCCAAAAGCTGGTCCTCTCTTCCTTCTATTTCTTGTGTATTTTTACTCGTCTGCTGCTCTCTCGCTTAGAAGACTCTATGACGGATACAAATCTCGAGAACGGGTTAATCCGAATGAAGGAGTCCGAATAAAATACGTATTTTTTTCGTTTCTTACCGGATTTGCTGCCTCCATTGACTTTATTCAAACCTATAAAGTCGAGTTGTACCCAATTGGCTTTATTTTTATAACCTTATGGATTTTTTTGGTTTCTTTTGCCACCGCTAAATATCAAGTATTAGAAATTCCCCTGACCTTACCAAAAAACACAATTTTCTGGTACGTGCGGCAATTTGCGATTATTCTCATATTTTACTTTGCCATAGTTGCCATAATCTGGTCATTTACCGGGACGAAGCACTTTGTCTTAACTGCGATTCTTTTGGCATCTTTTTCCATCTTCTCTGAATTGGTATTGCCGCTTCAAAAGAATATGGAACGGGCCATTGGACAAACTTTTTTTAAACAACGGAATGACGCCTTGAAAACATTAACGACCTTTAGCCATGACCTCGTCGCCATACTTGACCTCAATGATTTAAATACGCGTTTTCTTCACACCCTCTCTCGAGCGTTAGGAGTTTCAGCTCTCTCGCTCTTTATCTTCGAAAAAGAAAAAGATCTTTTCTCATTAGCGGCCTCCCATGGTATGGTGGCCGATTCCATCCAAGACCAGACCTTCTCTCCTCAACATGTACTTCCCAACTATTTTCATACACATTCTTCCATCCTGATTCGAGAAGAATTAGAGAATATCCAGCATCTCCAGAACCAACAGGAACTCTTCCAAGCCTTGAACCTATTAGAGGCAGAACTTTGCCTGCCTCTCATCAATAAAGACCGACTCGTGGGTTTCTGCAACCTTGGCCCGAGGACAAGTCGTGAGATGTACTCGGAGGAAGAGCTCAGCCTCTTGACGGCTCTCGCACAAAATGCAGCCCTAGCCTTGGACCATGCTCTTCTGTATGAGGATTGGAAACGATCACAGCTATTGATGAAACGTACGGATCGCCTCCGGTCCCTCGAAACCATTGCTGGCGGGTTTGCTCATGAAATTCGCAATCCTTTAACGTCCATTAAAACGTTTATTCAGCTGGCCCCTGAGCGTCGAAACGATGGGGAGTTTATTACCGACTTTAGCCGAGTCGTCAATGAAGACGTCAACAGAATTGAACGGCTTATTGAGGAGGTTTTAGACTACGCAAGATACATGAAACCCCGCCTGACAGAAGAAGATCTTAACGAGATCGTTTCCTCCTGTTTATATTTTGTACAAGTCAAAGCCGGAAATTTAGGTATCACCCTGGAACAAGATCTCTCACCCGATCTGCCCTATGTCATGGTCGACCGCCAGCAGTTTAAACAAGTGCTCTTGAATTTACTGTTAAATGCCCTAGAAGCCATTGCCAAAACCCCCGGGAAAATTAAAATTAGTACCCATCGGCTTTTTAAAGACACCAAAGAGGAGTGGGTTCAAATCAAGGTTTCAGATACAGGACCAGGAATCTCCCCAACGAACCTGGAGCATATATTCGACCCCTTCTATACCACGAAGCATGAAAGTGGAGAGCATGAAGGGACCGGTTTAGGATTAGCGATCGTCCATCAAATCATTCAAGAACATCATGGTATAATTCATGTAGAGAGTCGTCTTGGCTCAGGAACAACGTTTTTCGTCGACATCCCGGCGAACCCTTGTCACGCAACCCCTCAGACGGTTATGGGAGGAACATGAAAAAACTGGTTTTGCTTGTTGACGACGAGTCCCGGGTTCGGTCTTCCCTGAAAATGGTGTTGGAGCCATCCTTCGAGGTCATTTGTGCCCAAGATGCGCAAGAAGGGCTGGAAGTATTTCGCCGCGAGACGCCAAATTTAGTTCTATTGGATGTCATGCTTCCAGGAGCAGATGAGGGGATACACCTCCTCCAAACCCTCAGAAATGAAGACCGTACGGTTCCTGTTATCATGCTGACCGGTGCCAAAACGGTCAAAACCGCGGTTGACGCCATGAAATTCGGCGCCGCCGACTACCTCACCAAACCCTTTGACATTGAAGAACTCCGCTTGATTATTGGGAAAACACTAGAAACTCATGAATTAGAACGAGAAGTCCGTTATCTCCGAGCTCAAATTTCCAATAGATACTCCTTCCACAACCTTATTGGAAAAAGCCCAGTGATGCAGGATGTCTATTCCAAAATCGAGCAGGTTGCCGACAGCAGAACAACCGTCTTAATTACTGGTGAGAGCGGCACGGGGAAGGAACTGGTTGCCAAGGCCCTCCATTACAACAGTTCACGAAAGGATCGCCCATTTATCGCTCTGAATTGCGCTGCGATTCCGGAAACCTTAATCGAAAGTGAACTCTTTGGTCATGAACCTGGTGCCTTTACCGATGCCAAAGCCAGGCGCATTGGCCAGTTTGAACTTGCCCATACGGGCACGTTATTCCTTGATGAGGTGGGAGACTTAAGTTCGAACACTCAAGCCAAACTCCTACGAGTCCTTCAGGAACGTGAATTTACCAGACTGAGTGGCGTCAAGCCTATTAAAGTGGATGTTCGCATCATTGCTGCGACCAATCGAAACCTTGAGGACTTGGTCAAAGAAAAGACCTTCCGGGAAGACCTGTACTATCGTATCAATGTACTCTCAATCTATCTCCCAACATTACGAGACCGTGGTGAAGATATTCCCCTTCTGGCCAAACATTTTCTATCGAAAAAACTTGAAGACGACAATCGTGCACCCCAAGAATTTTCCAAAGAAACGATCGAGCTGTTACAGAAATATCCATGGCCAGGAAATGTTCGAGAATTGGAGAATATTATCGAGCAGGCCATGGTCTGGTCTCAGGGTGAAATTATCTGCCCCGAGCACCTTCCAAATATTCTTAGAAATGATACCCGCTCTTCCTCCTTACGAGAGGATACATTAGCAGGACGCCTCTCCCTTGAAAAAGCCGTCATGGAATTCGAAAAAGAAATCATTCTTGATGCCCTAAAACGAACGAACTACGTTCAAACTCATGCCGCTAATCTGCTTGGGATAAGTCGACGCATGCTCAAATATAGAATGGATAGCCTCGACATTACCCGTCCAGATACACAAAACATCAACGAAGTCTCTTCGGTTCCACAAGAAACTCCTTAGACTATGGTGGCGAATCAGCCTCAGGAAACCTCGATCCAGTTTTCTAACATGGTCGGAGGCTGTTGGTGGTAATACCTTCCGACAAACCTAGCGTCCTCATTGTTGAGGATGAATTTGGTTCCCGAAACTCCCTCAAACAAATTCTGCAACCTGGATTTCAAATATTCGAAGCAGGTACTGGGCAAGAGGCCCTCAACACGTTACGAACCAATAATATTGACCTCATAACCCTGGACCAAAAATTACCAGACGTGGAAGGCATCGACCTGCTGAGAAACATCAAACAGGAACGAACGAATGTAGAAGTGATCATTATTACCGCGTATGGAAGCCTGCAATCAGCGATGGAAGGCATGCGCTTTGGCATTGCCGGCTACTTGTTAAAGCCATTCAACGTGACCGAGCTGACAAGTTTAATTCAACAGACCTTGGATAAAAAAACACGGCTCGATCTGCTGCGAGAAGCCCTACAGCATTCCAAGCATTCATGGGAAGATCAGAACTCGGTACAGAAACTCTGGAGGGAGATGGAGGCCCAATACACTTCTATTGCTGAAAAGACCAGCTCCACTACTCAGCCACCATGGTTGACGTCCAAGCTCACCCCCTTCCTTTCCGAACTCATCGAAGCCTTTAACCGCGACCTCTTTCATCATGGCAATCGCGTCAGCTTTTATTCGACCGTCGTAGGAAATCATTTAAATTTTGGGGAAGCAGAACAAGAGGCCTTAGCCCTGGGCGGGCTTATTCATGATATCGGCTACCTTGGGGATGGGCGGGTATGGGAACCAGGCTCTGACGAATCATCCCATTCGGAGAGTAAAAAAGGAATTCATCATACCGAAATTGGGTTACAATTTACTTCACCGTTACATCTGTCAGCTGAGGTTAGACAAATAATATCTTTTCACCATGAATGGTTTGATGGGTCACGATCTCTCCATGGATTACGAGGAGGCGGAATTCCCTATAATGCTCAAATTATTGGAATCGCAAATGTGTTTGATCACCTGAGAATGGAACACTCAGGGAGACCCGGCCTTTCTGTCAAAGAAGCCTTTCTAAAACTCAAGAGCTTCTCAGACACCCGATTTAGCCCCTTCCTTATTAAACACTTCATAAAAGCCTTGGAATCCGGTTCCTCCCAGAATTAAGAGTAAGAATCTTTCCCACTCTAACAATACCGAGAGCATCATACTTAAGCCCCCAAAAAACATTAATCACACTTTTAACTTTATGTTTACCACATAAGATACTGTTTTATTTTTACTAAATTAATTTTTATACATTTTTTTGCTTAAAAAAAGAAAGTTTTACTTACAAATTAAAAGGCAACTTATTAATATAATATTGAAAGTATTAATTAATTTTACTGTGTTATTAATTTCAATAAACTTGACACCTTATGCATATTATTGCATCATTATTTCACCTTTAGGCCAGTAATGATAAAAAATACATCATATATTGCTATATAACATCAAATTTACCCCTACTAATTCACCCACGATATGTGGTATGGTAGCCCCCATAGCCACTAGATATTATTCCTCATCTATATTCCATGCACCTTGAACTCTCCACCTAGTTTGAATGAGGAATTGAATTTGAGTTACTCAACCGTTACCTCCTCCACTATTACTTTAGCATTCTTGTAGGAATCAATTGACTGCAACCGAAACAAAACCCTCTGTTCTAATCGTTGAAGACGAACCCGGACCTCGTGATGCACTTAAAGTAATCCTTCGACCTTTCTTTAACATTTTTGCAGCAGAAGATGGCCGAACGGCTTTATCGACCTTACGCACATACCCCATAGACCTTATCACTCTCGATCAAAAACTCCCTGACGTTCGAGGAATCGACCTACTCCAAAATATAAAACAAGAACGCTCGAATGTTGAGGTCATTATTATTACCGGATATGGAAGCTTGAAGTCAGCGATGGAAGGGATTCGTTACGGAGCTGCTGGGTATCTATTGAAGCCATTTAATATTACAGAACTGATTACCCTGATCAATCAGACACTCGAAAAGAAACAACGCCTAGACTTCCTACGATCATTTCTCAAGGAGTCTGCGGGAGTATTTACAAAAGAAACCAATTTGAGTGAAACATGGGAAAGAGTCAGTCAAGACTATTCCATTGTGACTCAAGAAAAGCAGGAAATGAATGCCCGCTTAGGAAAGCGCTTTGGGTTAGTCCCTTTGCTGTCAGATCTTCTTGAGGCCAAGGGTCGACATCTCTATAACCATGCCAGTCGCGTGAGTTTTTACTCAACCCTTCTGGCAAACCAACTCGATCTCACTCCTGAGCAACAAAAGTCGCTTGCCATTGGAGCGTTTCTTCACGATATAGGCCATCTTGCATTTGACGAACCTTCACCACTTGACTCTGACCAATCCTCAGATGCCACCGCACAAGCCCGTACCCGTCACCCAGAAATCGGAGCGCGTATGATTGCCCCTCTCGGGCTTTCAACAGAAATCCAAGAAATCATTTCTTATCACCATGAATGGCTCGATGGATCCGGCTATCCGTTTGGCCTCCAACGAAAGAACATCCCTCAACTTTCCCAGATTGTTTCAATTGCGCAGACCTTCGACCATTTGACGGTGGAACAGCCCACTCAACCCGCCATTTCTATTGTAGATGCTATCCAGCAAATTCAACTGTATTCAGACATCCGTTATGACAGCAACTTGGTTGACATCTTTACGAAGGTCATCCATCAATGTAAATCTTCTTTGCCCGCCCTAGCCCTCTCAAGTAACCCCGTGACAATGCCGAACCTCGATGATCGTATTTAACCTTTTCGTACTTGTCTCTTTTTTGCCTGGCCCTCACCTAACATCTCTTCAGCCGTATCCCGGACTCGCTTTGTAATACTGACCCCTCCCAACATCCGAGACACTTCCTTTTCTCGCCCCTTTTGATCAAGAGCCTTGACTCCGATTACCGTTCGACCTTTTTTCATTAACTTCTCCACCGCGTAGTGATGATCGGCATAAGCAGCAACCTGCGGAAGATGGGTGACACATAACACTTGATGATAGGCCCCAAGGGCTTTCAACCGTTGGCCCATCACTTCAGCCACAGCGCCACCTAATCCTGAATCGACTTCATCAAATACCAAGATCGGAACGACATCTCGGCCAGCTAATACGGTCTTCAATGCTAACATGACACGGGAAATCTCCCCACCAGAGGCAACCTGTGATAATGGAAGAAGAGGCTCTCCCTTATTCGCAGAAAAAAGGTATTCAATATCATCATAGCCCGTTTCCTCAAAAGATTCGTCACCCTCACGCTTTTGACAGTGAACGACAAACTGGGTTTCTCTCATCCAAAGGTGACCCAGTTCTTGTGAAACCTGTTCTTGGAATTGTTCGGCGCAGGTGGCTCTCTGCCGTGAAAGCCGGTCACCTAGACCTCGCAATTCATCAAGTCGCTCCATAATTTCTGCATTCAAATCCTCAAGACTTTTCCCAGAATCCTCTAATTGTTCCAGTTGCTGCTTAAGGTCCTGGGCTTCCTCTAAGATTGAGTCAAGATTTCCTCCGTATTTTTTTTTCAAACGCTGAATACGGTCAAGCCGATCTTCAACGTCTGAGAGTCGCTCGGGATCCTGGTCCAACCCATGAAGATAATCACGTAGATGATTGGCCAACTCATCGAGTTGAGCCATACTTCCTTCACAAACCTGTACCCATTCTTCATGACTGGGATCAATATCTTGCAAGTCACGCAACCGGGCCTTGACCGCACTCAGCTCTGATAATATGGACGTATCTCTCTCGTAGAGGGACTGAAAGGCCTGAGCCCCGAGTTCGCCCAATCGAACCGTGTGCATGAGTCTATTTCGTTCATGAACTAAATGCTCTTCTTCACCAGAGACAAGATTCGCTTCGGAGATTTCCCGAAATTGAAATTCAAGAAAGTCCTGTTGTTTTTTCTGCTGATCAACCTCGGCCTGGAGTCGTGCGAAAGCCTGAACCTGATCCCGCCAACCGTGATATTGTTCCCTAAACTGTTCACGTTGAGCATGTAAATGCCCGAAGGAATCGAGGGCCTCTAATTGGGTTGAAGAAGCTAGAAGGGATTGTTGGTCGTACTGACCGTGGATATCCACGAGTACACCGGCAAGACGTTTGAGCATGGAAAGGGAAGAGAGATGCCCATTCACATACACACGGTTACGACCAGTGTGGGAGATGATTCTTCGTATGAGCACTTCTTGGTCTTGGCTGCCAAGCTCTAAGGCTTGAAGATGTTTCCAGACAGGGGTGTCCTCCGAGATCGTGAAAACTCCTTCAATTTCTGCTTCAGTAAAGTGTGCACGTATCTGATCGGGAGAAGACCGCCCTCCCATTAATAAGGCGATCGCATCAATCAGAATAGACTTTCCTGCTCCCGTTTCACCGGTAAGAACTTGAAATCCGTTTGAAAATTCAACGGTGAGGGAATCAATAACTGCGAAGTTCGTAATGCGCAGCTCACGAAGCATAGGAGGTCGAACCTGATATTACCGGTTCAGTTCGTTGGGGAGGATTGGGCCAACAGTGAATCAATCACTTCTTTAAACTGACGTTTGGGCCGGGCTCCAACTATTTTTTCAACGAGCTGTCCATTTTTGAAAAATAAAATAGTGGGAATACTCATGACCTGAAAACGTCCAGACACCTCTGGATTTTCATCCGTATTGAGCTTTCGTACCCTGACTTTTCCGGCATATTCCGTGGCCAATTCCTCCATAATGGGGGCCACCATTTGGCAAGGACCACACCAAACAGCCCAAAAATCTACCATGACCAGCTCGGGAGATTGAATGACTTCGGTCTCCCAATTGCTTTCATCAACTTTGAGTGCTTCATTTCCCACGGATGCCCCTCCTTCAGTACCTAGCAAAACCACGTAACATATTGATCAAAAAGATGTTTACTATCGTATACCACTGTTCTTTTCACTGTCAACCGTAGAAGAAAATTCAACTGCGCTCGCTTACCACTTCCACTCATCCGGTACCCCAAACCACCAATCGTTTGGTCTCACCTTTCGCCATCTCGTCTGTTGCTCCCACAGTTGATTGACACGCTGGGTATTGAGACGGGCCGCCAATTTTGCAGTTACATCTGCCTGCCGCCTCGCCCCCCCTTGAATGATTTCCTTAGCAATCCGCGCCAATACCTCAGGAGGATCGATTAAATCATCTATCCCTCTTCCAGCTAGATTTAAATACAGGTGTTCGACTTGAACCCAATGATCTTGCTGGGAGAGGGACTCCAGATATCCATCCAGAGCGTGATACAGATAGGTAAGAAAGACATAACTTTCTACAGAAGGAGCGTGCTCCACCTCTTGGGTACAGGCGCGTATGGCCAGCCTGAAATCTCCAGCTGCCAAAAATATTTTGGCACGTTGAAGATTCGTTGGGCTATCCACCGAAGCTGAGTAAGCAAGGGGCAGGAATACCCATCCAATGCAAAATAGGTTTATCGCAATACCAAGAAACCAAGAGAGAAATTTTTTCTTTGCCGTAGAATACATAGCAGGCTTCATATCTCACCTCCAGATAGAGCCGCAGGATGAGGGGATCGGTTTAAGAATGTTGGATAGCTGAGCAGGACTCACCCATCATGTACCGTCAGAGTACAACTTATTCGTAAGGGGAACTCCGGTTGTCGGACACCCAAGGTAGCCCTTTTTCTCCAGGCAACAGAGGTTCAAGAAGTAATCGAAGTAATTGAGTACCAAAACTATCAGTATTGCCAATGCCCGTTAAGTTGATGACAATACTCACCTGGTTTCGATCTGGGAATTGGATGTAATACAAGCCTGCGGACCAACATCGGCAAGGATTCTGATAAAGGGCAACCACATCTAACTCCGGAGTCTCATTTGTTTCAATATCACGAAAGATACGAGCACCAGCTGTCCATCCAAAAGGTAGTTTCACCGCAGCGCTTGCGGTGAGGAACTGTATTTTCGTTGTCGCCTCAAAGGTATCACCCAGAGAAAGTGGATTCCAGATATCACCTCGCTGCACTCGATCCCCAGCTCTAGCAAACCGTTGTCCGACCTGCAGATACCACTGACTTTGATATTGGTATCGTAAATCCGTATTAATTTGGCTTATCTCGGCTCGATAGGGGTCAAAAAATGTATCAAGGGTGAGAAACGTTCCCGTGGTCTGAAAGGTTTCCACATTGTAGGTGACGTTTCCCAACACTCCTCTGGCCCAAATATCTGAAAAACGTCGACTTGATCGTGTGGCAAATGTTTGTGTCGTACTGGGACTGAGCGTGTTAAGGAGCCCCGTGGAACTTTGTGTATCAATCAAACTTTGGGTTGCCACAACGCCACCCTGTGGACTTTCCAGATGGTAGCTTTGGGACAGTCTCAGGTTCAGCAGATTGAGAGGATCGGTTTGGCTACCATAGCTTGTCAGTCGATTCTGTAAACTATATGTTAACAGATGTTTTTTCGGTAAATTATCAACATTGTCAATTTGAACAAGATCAGACTGCCGGGTATGCGGAACATATTCATACACGAGTTCCGGCTCTATGGTATGCGACAGAATCCCAGCTTCAGCCATCCGATACCGTCGTCGAAGTCGAGATTTGGTACGGAGACTGGACCAAATGGTTTCCCGCCCCACGACATCTTCGGTATTCACTCCTCTGGAGTAATACACCACACGAGGTCGCACTTCTGGAGCGACGGTTAGTACATGGCCCACACTCACGGGCTTATAAGATAGACTTGGAACAAAATCGATACGATTGACATTAAACCCTTTCTCTCGAAAGAAGTGAACATAGGCCGTATCGCTTCGAACCGCGAAACCGGTCTGAAAAATGGGGACTTCATAGAATTGATGACCTATTTCCGGCAAGCGCTGAAACGTTTCGGTCCCTCCTTGATCAAGGGGTTGAAGATACTGCCCGAGTAAATAGAGGGATCCACTCTTCAATTGTTGTCGAACATCCAACAATGATTGACCGCTCGGCAAGGCCCGCACGGCTCCAGATGTCCCAAAATCCTGCAAATACGTCCTATCACTCGTTAAAAAAACATTAGCACGAACCGAAAGGGTTCGAGTCACCTGGGAGGTATGGTACCCCGTTAACAGCCCCCGTCCTCGCTGCTGGTCGGTATCGTGAAGGGCGTTCAGCAACCATTCCCCTTTACTTTGCTGACTGAGTAAATATCGATACTTCAAATCTCCTCCATATCCTCGATTGGTGAGAATTTGGGGAGTTATGGTGATGTCTTGACTTGGAGTCGTAGCCCAAAAAAAGCTTTGCCGGTAGGTAAACCCAAACTGAGAGTTATAGCCGGGTGTCGGAAAGAGAAGTCCGGTTTTTCTGGTCAAGGCAAAGGGATAATTAAAGCTCGGCAAGGGAATGATAGGAATATCGGCAACGCAAAACCATGTATCTTCTAAATACAAACTATCGCCAACGGTCGCCTCTACGTCCTTAAAGGTAAACTTCCAAGCTGGAATGTCCCCTTCCATCGCATTGCAGTTGGTAAAAGATCCATCCTTGGCGCGATAATGATCCTCTGAAAAGCGTTGTATCACTCGGCCAGTCACCGTGGAATTCGTTTCCCGGTTAAATAATCGACCAGAGGTAATGATCCCGGCTTCTGAGTTGATATTCACTTCTGACTCTTCAGCCCAGATCTCAGAGTTTTGTTGGGTGATATGAACCTGACCCGTTGCAAGAGCTTTTCCGGTTAACATATTAATCGTCAGATGGTCGGATGTAAGTCGCGTATCTGACTGAACAAAGACAACGGAACCATCTGCTTCATAGCGCTCTTGTTCTCGATTATAGGTAATACGGTCCGCGTCTAACGTCATCACGGGTCCCGTATCACCATCCCTCTTCCCGGATGGCCCTGGCAGAAGGTTTTCTTGCGCTACAAGAACAGAAGGCCGAATAAAGGAAAGAAAGATCAGAAGAGTCAGAAGCACCAATCCAAAACGCTCCACCCCTTTTTGCCCCATATTAATCCCTAAGGGGAGACAGGGACTCCCCTCGCATATGGGATGTGAGTTCCCCCACCAACAACAGAGATCCTGTCACACAAATAAGATCATGAGGGGAGGCCAGGGTCCGTGCATATTGAAGAGCATCAGACGGCTTGGGAATGTCAGCCCAGCCTTCCGGGGCCGAATGCCCAAGAGGATTCAGTTCCTTCACGGTCGCAGCACGTGGGAGGCTCGGTTGAGTCACAATCACGCGATCCACATGAGGCACGAGAGTCGATAATACCGTTTGATGATCTTTGTCACGCATCATTCCAATCACTAAAATGACGATCGAGTGCGGGTGGTCATGCCGAAAGGAATCAATAAAGTCGGCAACCACCTGAGCCGCGGCAGGGTTGTGTGCACCATCCAATACCAGAAGTGGTTGGGTTTCCGCAATCTCCAATCGCCCCGCCCATCGCAACGACTCAAACCCGGCTTGGACATGAGATTCGGTAATAAGAAATCCTTGACGACTTGCCAATTCAGCCAAGGCCAGAGCACAAGCCGCGTTATCCAATTGATGGGTTCCAATCAACGGACATTGTATATTCTGATAATGTTGTGCGAGGCCAGAATATTCCCAGCCTGAAGGGCCTGTGACCTTACAGGCAAAGTCCGCCTCCAACACATACAATGGGCTTGCCAAGTCTTGGCTAAGAGTATGGAAAACCCTCATGGCCTCGGCTCCCATTCGCCCAATAACTGCAGGCACCCCTTTCTTCAGGATTCCCCCCTTCTCGTAGGCAATAGCTTCTAAGGTTGACCCTAAATGTTGTTCATGGTCCAGGGCGATCGTTGTAATACAGGTTGCCAAGGGCTCCACCACATTGGTGGCATCAAACCGACCACCCAATCCCACCTCAATAACCGCAATATCTACCTGTTCAGCAGCAAAATACGAAAAGGCCATGGCTGTTGTAAATTCAAAAAAGGTTGGCGTGAAGGCTCCATGGACAATCTGCCTTAACCGCTCCGTCAAGGCGATGACATGTTCCTCAGAGATACAATTCCCATTGATACGGATGCGTTCACGAAAATCGACGAGGTGTGGGGAACTATACAGCCCCACCCGATACCCAGCAGCTTGAAAGAGAGAAGCCACCATGGCCGCGGTCGAGCCCTTTCCATTGGTTCCTGCAATATGAATGACGGGGTACTGCCGATGTGGAGAATCAATCTCCTTCAAAAAGGAGCGAATGGTATCCAGGCCTAATTTGATTCCAAACTTTTGAAGGTTAAAGAGGTATTCAATGGTAGCCGAGTACTCAGGTGTCATACGGAAAGGAGAACATGGGCAGGGCCCTAGAGGTGGCCGAGAAGCGTTCCGAGCGTTTCCTTCAACTCTTTTCTTGGCACAATCATATCAATCATGCCGTGCTCTAAAATGAACTCTGAGCGCTGAAATCCCTCTGGAAGTTGTTGCTTGATTGTTTGCTCAATCACCCGAGGACCCGCGAATCCAATCAATGCTTTTGGTTCAGCAATGATGACGTCTCCCAGCATCGCAATACTGGCCGTCACTCCACCAAAGGTAGGATCGGTCAACAAACAAATAAACGGCAACCGGGCTTCATGGAGCTTGGCGGCAGAAGCAGAGGTTTTTGCCATTTGCATGAGAGAAAGGATTCCTTCCTGCATTCGTGCGCCACCCGACGCTGTAATCAATACGAGGGGCATTTTTTTCGCTAACGCCCGATCTACTGAACGGCAAAACTTCTCTCCCACGACTGCCCCCATACTGCCACCCATGAACGAAAAGTCAAAAAATGCCAGAGCGATCTCGTGATCATGAATGGCGCCTTGCCCAATCACCATGGCATCTTTTCGATTGGACTTGTCTTGCTGAGCCTTAAGCCGATCCGTATAGGGTTTCGTATCCGAAAACTGAAGCGGGTCATTGGCTTCTAATTCTGCATCCCATTCTTCAAACGTTCCTAGATCTACCAATAAGTCAATCCGCTCCGAAACAGAAATCGGGAAATGATATTGGCATTTGGGGCATACTTTGCTGTTGCGTTCGACCTCCTTACGATACACAATCTCACGGCAGTGGTTACACTTTAGCCAGAGCCCTTCCACCACCTTTGATCGCTTGGACTGTTCAGCAGATGAAGATTTTTGTTTCTTAAACCAACCCATGCCTATACCTGAATTTCCTGGCCCTCTTCTAAAATCGAAAGCTGCGGGATCCCCAAGGCACGCAGCTCACGGATGATATCATCTCGATATCGTGGTTTGAGATGATAGGCATACACCGGCAATTGCGTTTGACCGAGTTTTTGATATTCCCCCGCAAAGGAGGCCGGCGTCAAATGAAATGTCTTTTGAGCCAACTCCGCCAAACGATTGGGGAAAGACGACTCGAGAAACACGGCCTTTAATTGGGGATGTTGCTTGGCCGCTATCCAAAGTTCTTCTGTTTTCGCAGTATCGCCACTATAGACAAATGCGCTAGTTCCGTCTTCGATGAGAAAACCCACAGTTGGAACAGAATGGTTCACAGGGATCGCTCGCACCCGCAACTCCCCAAGCTGAATATCCTTTCCTACCTCAAAAGGCATGAGATGGAAGAAGGTTCGACTCCCCTCTGGTAATTGGGTGAAGTCGGGATATACCGAATGGTTAAAAATATGTGTTTGCAGACCATCCAGGACTTCGGGAATACTACAAAGCGAAACAGTACTCGGATGATCCTCTGAGAGGTTATCTGCTAGAGTCGGCAGCCCTTGAATATGATCAAAGTGAAGATGTGATAAAAGCACATATCGAATCCGTCGTTGTTCCTCTAACGAGAGGGCTGATCCAACAGTTCCTGCATCAACCAGCACCGTGTCGTTAATTAGCAGTCCACAAGGTTTACAAACCCGAGTCCCCCCGTCTTCATGAAGAAGATGATGAGAACCATGACAGCCCAACACTTTAATTTTCATTCTGCTTGCCTGCTCCCACGTCCAAGCGTCAACATCGTCCCCAAGAGGAAAGACTTGAATACGTTAAGCATAACACAGGTTTTACCAGTTGGTTAAAAATATATTCTCACTATATTGTCTTTATCTTTTTCAAAGTGGGACGGCCTAGCTCCCGGAGAGGGACCAAATAAAATGAGTAACCATTGAACCACCAACCACAATGCTACAAATACTTGCCACTCCTTGGAGAAACCGCAGGGCGGTCTGACCGAACCGCGCTGACCAAATCAGGGGAACCGTAATCGCCAATCCTAATAAGAGCATCCCAAGAATTGATCCAACACCAAACACGAGAATATACATGATGCCTTCCCAAATCGTTTGGGTCGTTGATATGACCAAAACAACCATGGCGGCTGACCCCGCTAATCCATGGGTCATTCCAACCAGAAAAGAAGAAAGGGAAAAATGAAACCAGTGGGTATGTGCATGCCCGGTTCATCCCGGTGACTATGAAAGTGGAAATGAGACCGCCCCTCATGCTGATGAACATGAATATGCCACTGTTCGCGATAGACGGTCCACGCTAAGGAACAGCCCATGGCAACGAGCATGACCCCCACCAACATCTCCAAGCCTTCCCCCCAGGACTCAGGAATTTGAAGCTGAAAGACCATAACGACGATACCGATCAGCATCAACATGAGCGTATGTCCCAATCCCCAGCACAAACCTATAAACCCAGACGTTTTTAGGTGAGGTCGCTTGGAAAGAAGGGTAGACACCGCTGCAACATGATCGGCATCCAAGGCATGTCGTAGACCAAGGAGAAAGCCCAATCCCAATATGGTAAGAAATTGCTGGTCGGCCATGTCGGGTTGTAGAATCCTGAGAACGGAGATGGATGTAGGATTTCTTGATAGCGTGTTAGAGTAGCGGCTTTACCGACTACCCTCCGCGTGCATGCATTTCCAAGTGAGGATCCTGTCGTAATCGCTGAATGGCAATAAATTGTTGCCGGGCACCTTCTCGCTCAAGTTCTTTTCGCTCTTCCGCTCCACGGTCTTGACGCTGATTCCAGACGGAAGAGATATACTCTTGAAGATCTTCAACGGTGGCACCATTTCTTAACCTCTGCCGGAGATCAAGCCCTTCTTTCGCATATAAACATAAGTACCATAATCCATCTGCCGTCAATCGACTCCGGTCACAGGTCGAACAAAATGGGGTAGTGGTTGAAGGTATAATACCAAAAATCGTTCCATCTGGCAGGCGAAATCGTTGAGCCGGAGCCGAGTCTGATTGGACAAGAGGTTGAATGTGGCCATAATGTGCTGAAAAAAGATTCAAAATAGCGGCACGGGACACTACCTTGTCCATGGACCAATCATTCGCTCCCCCCACATCCATATACTCAATAAATCGAACTTCGGCATTTACCGTCTTGCCATACTCTATTAAATCAATAAATTCATCATCATTGAACCCCTTCATGGCCACAGTATCAATTTTAAAATTTTTCACTCCCATTTGATGAACAATGTTTATTCCCGCCATGACCCGGCCTAATGTATCGCGACGAGTAAGAGATCGAAACTTCTCTGGCTGAAGGGTATCTAAACTCACGGTAAACCGTTGCAGACCGGCTTTGTGCAGGGCCTCTGCTTGCTCATCGAGCAGAATGCCATTAGTGGTCAAGGCCAAATCTTTAATATTGGAGTTTTCCCGCAACATGGCAATGAATGACGGTAAATCTCGTCGCAAGAGAGGTTCGCCACCAGTCAAACGAACTTTATCCACCCCCAAGTCCGTAAAGATGCGGGTCAAAGACACCATTTCTTCAAAGCTCAAGATCGTTTCGCGAGGTAGCCAGGTATACTCTTCTTCTGGCATACAATACTGACACCGCAAGTTGCACCGGTCAGTCACGGAAAGGCGTAAACTCGTTAACGGGCGGCCAAATACATCTTGAACCGCAGAGGAAGACTGGCTGAACGAAGAAGGACTCATGGATGCTCCTCCACCCACACCTCACCCGCTGGGGTTTGCTCTAATTTCCAGATCGGGGTAATTCGTTTGAGTTCGGTTATCGTCCATTGGCAGGCTTGAAAGGCTTCAGCACGATGTTCAGCACCCACGATTATCAACACGATATTTTCACCGATATCGATCGCTCCATACCGATGAAGAATCAGCACCTCAATCACATCGAAATCTTTGAGTGCCTGCTCACGAATTTCACGAAGTTTCTTTTGAGCCATCCCTTCATAATATTCGAAGGTAATTCCACTCACATCCCGGCCTTTCGAAAAATCACGAGCCGTACCCAAAAAAACGGAAATTCCCCCAATGCGCTTCGAGCGATTTCGGATTCTGTTTATTTCCTCATCAACCGAAAAGTCCTCACGTTGCACTCGAACCAACATTGAATCTTCTGATATGTGGGTTTCCATGTTTGCTCCACCAGCAAAAGGGGGAAGCAAGGCAACTTCATCCCCATCGTGAATGTTCAACTCTTCATGGGCTATTTCGTGATTCACTGACACCAGCACTTTTTTAGATTGAATTAACTCACTGAGCTGGGGGTAGCTCTGTTGAAGTTCCGTAACCAGGTCCTTGACTTGATGTGCACCATTGAGGGACAGCGCTAATTCACCTTGATTCCCGGCTAAGGCTTTAGTGACACCAAATAGTTTAATCGTGACAAGCATAAAAATTTAACCGACTTGTTGGGCGGAGTCGGATTCAGAACGAAGATAGGTTCCCGATTTCCCCCCAGACTTTGAGAGAAGATAGGCTTCCCCAAAGCTCATACCCTTATCCACGGCCTTGCACATATCATAAATTGTCAGGGCAGCCACCATCACCCCTGTCATCGCTTCCATTTCTACTCCCGTTGGACCGGTCGTTTTTGCAGTCGCAGTCACAGTAATGCTCGCCCAACCCCTACTGTCTGGTTGCGTCTCCTCTTTAAAATCAATATCGACGGCAGAAAGGAGCATAGGATGGCACATTGGGATAAGATCGGGGGTTCGCTTCGCACCCATAATGCCTGCGACTTGAGCAACAGAAAGGACATCACCTTTAGCCATACCCCCCTGTTGAATACGCTCCAGGGTTTCAGGCTTCATATATACACAACATTGGGCAGTCGCCACCCGCTCGGTTAATGCCTTTGCCGACACATCAACCATTCGGGCTCTTCCCGCGTCATTAAAGTGCGTAAAATCAGCCATGAAGAAATAGAGAATGTGAAATTTCCTAAATAGGACAAGGGATTATAGGGTCCGGGTAGAACTAGAGTCAAGGGAGTCACGGCTGGGAAAGAGTGGGGAATTCTTGACGGAGCGGATGATATAAAGGAGAATGTGACGAATTGGAGATGCTCTGTAGTATGCTCGAACAGGTTCATATCCAGCAGCTGATTTTTGATGGGAATTGCGGGGTTACAGAAACAGAACGATTCTCCCCCCAACCGCTCGCGGTAGATGTCACAGTCGACTATCCTTTCAATAGCATTCACCACATTGCAGCAACTGACCAATTACATCAAGCTATTGATTATGCCCACATTGCCGAGACCGTGACCCATATTGGAACCAGCCAGTCGTTTGTCCTCTTGGAAACCATGGCCGAACACATGGTCTCTCAGATTTTTGAAGTCTATCCCGCTTCTCGGATTTATCTTGACCTGAGAAAAATCAATCCTCCTATTAAGAATATTCAAGGTTCGGTAGGTATTCGGATAAACCGATCGAGGCAGGAGCACCTCTCCGTAAATCATTCAGAACCCCAACCCGCGAAGTTCCTCCTAGAAAATGTGCAACGTATTCCACATGGACACATTTTGGACTTGGCCTGCGGCACGGGACGCAATACCATTTTTTTGGCCACCCAAGGGTATCACGTCACTGCGATTGATCGAGACCAAGAGGCGCTGGATGTGCTCAAGGAAAAGGCCAATGCCCATCATCTAAGGCAGGTTTCAACCAGGAGCGTAGACTTAGAATCCGGCTCGCAACATTTTCCAGAACTTTCCCCTAATTCTTACGATGCGATTATAGTGTTTCTTTATCTTTATCGGCCCATATTTTCTAGTCTACGCTCGGCTCTAAAGCCAGGCGGCTTACTCGTATATGAAACCTTTCTTATCGACAACCATATTCAACATAACCATCCACGCAGAAAAGAGTTCTGCCTCCAGCACAACGAATTATTACAACTCGTTTCCGGCATGCGAGTTTTGCACTATCACGAGGGCGAACAGTCAAACAGTCATGAGCCTCATTCAACATATACTGCCAAACTAATCGCTCAGAAAGAGAGCCCCAGTGTCCAAGCTTGACCTACATCTGCATACCACCTTTTCCGATGGCAGCCAGACGCCCACGGAAGTGTTAGAAATGGCGCACAAAGTCGGTGTCACCGCACTGGCCATTACCGACCATGATATTGTCGATGGACTCCCGGAGGCCTTTGAAGCGGGCGAACGATTAGGTATTGAGGTCATCCCTGGCGTGGAGATCAGCACAGAGTTTAATGGGAGCGAGCTTCATGTGCTTGGATATTATTTAGACCGAAATGATTCGGTCCTCCTCAAACGCATGCAGCTGCTTCGAAACAGCCGGGATACCAGAAACCCACTCATTGTACAAAAACTTCAAGAACTGGGACTCGATATCACGTACGAAGAAGTCAAAGCCGTAGCAGGAGAGGGCTCAGTTGGACGCCCACATATCGCTCGGGTACTCATGGATAAAGGGGTAGTCCAAACTTCCAAAGAAGCCTTTAACAAGTATCTCGCTGATGGCAAAGCGGCCCATGTTCCACGAGATCTTCCCTCACCCGAAGAAGCCGTCCGTTGGATCCGCGAGGCAAAAGGGATACCTGTGATGGCCCATCCTTTATGGGTGAAAGCCAGTGGCGATGCGTTCATCACCCTTTGCGAGGAACTGAAGGTCGCAGGACTGGGTGGCATGGAAGTGCATTACAGTACGCATACCCCGCAACAGACTAAAGACTTTTTGAGCCTCGCCAAAAAGCTCGATTTACTCGTAACAGGTGGCAGCGACTATCACGGAGTGACCAAACCGGATATCGAGGTGGGAATTGGAAAAGGGGGGTTGGAGGTACCAGCAGCCCTCCTGGAACCGCTCAAGAAAGCTGCCTCAGAAAACTAATAGCGTGTGGCCAATATAAATAAACCCTCTCCTTTGTTTAAACCCTTACTATACAAACTGAGACCTCTTTTTTCTAATGACCCACCCCAGTCGTCAACCAACACCTCCAGGGACATACTTCAATCATTCTCACCTAGAATTTCCTCTAACATCAGTTTAGAAAATGCCTCGTAGAGCCAGTCTTCGCGGGTTCCCTGCGCTCCCATAAATCCTCCCAATGCGTAGGTAGTAGAAATATGAAATGTATGTATGGGGCGACCGTTCTCTTCGATTAACTGAACATCTCCTCGAAGCTGATCATTCCCTGCCATCGCCCCCCACATAAATGCATTAAATTCAGATCGAAAGCGAATATCATTAATCTCAATATTAATGATATTCTGGGAAGCAGGATCTAAAACCTTATGAACCTTTAATCTTTTTTCAATTACTTTTTTAAGTTCCTCCTCATTAAATCGCACAAGATCATCAGGATCATCTGTGGCATCTGGACTAATTTGTAATTCTATCGAACGGTATTTTTCATTGTGATACTGATAGTTGGCCTCTTCATCAAGTCTCTCTACGGAAGAAGTACAGGCAGACATTAATAAAGTGAGCATTAGTAGGGTAACAACCTGCAAAATGTTCTTTCTATTTCCCATGACATACTCCAATACTCTAACCATTAATACTTTCATAGCTTCTAAAATTTAACTCGAATTCCCCCCATACCGCTGATTCCACCAATGTTTTCATAGTCGGTCGACGTCCCTCCTGGTCCTTCGGTTTCCGTGACTTGAACATCAGCACTCGCGCGTCCTTCGGCAAATAAGGCAACTCGATCCCCCAGAGGGGCTTCTACGCCCAGTAAGGCGAGGGCTCCAAAACCCAATCCAATATCATTTTTCACCATGATTGCAGGATTGGCTTGCTCAACTCTATTTTCATCAAACGAATTTATAGAAAACCCCAGGCCTCCGCCGATATACGGGGATATCCCTTCGGGACGGAACAAATACATACCGATGGCACGAAAGTTAAAGGTCTGAACGCCCACATCATTCACATCAAATAATTTTGTCTCATAATCTCGAAATTCAAACTCTCCACCCAATCGAACATGCGGAGACACGGCAAACAACATTTGGGCTAATCCGCTAAACCCGGTTGTCCCCTCGAATGGCACAAAAATTCCGCCACCTCCTGAGACGATAAACTTACGGCTTGGCGTTGAGTCTTCTGCGATGGCTACGCCGGTGGATACAACACAAATAAATAATCCCATTACAATCTGAAGTACGTACTTACCGGTCATATCGGCCCTTCCTTTCCTGAAACCAACAATAACTTTTCATTAATGACTTGAGAGAGGGCATTCCATTAACAGAGCATTAAAGTAAATGAATTTGAATCCAGACTATCGCCCAATAGAGGTGTAGTCCTACTCAAGGCAAGGATAAGAAATTCTTAGGGAAGAACGCTGGTTAGGAGGTGTTTATTTGAAGCAAGGTTGAGAGTTTGCAACCTTAGGGTCAATTTTCTGGGGCTTCGACGATGTGGTTCTCGAAACGTGTACATCCTTCAGCGAGCAGACGGTTGGTGAGCATCTCCCCAGGCCATTCAATCGGGAGGTCGGCAGTAAAGACCCAGACATCAGGTGAAGTCCAGATGGGACCATGATCTTCTGGAAGCTCAGGGTCAAATAGGTCCGTCCACACCGGCATGTACACTCCATTCCCGCATTGGGTGTGGAGATGGACGATAACCCTCCCACGTACGGCGGAATCGAGATCACGCCATACTGCAGCCGTCTCATCAGCAAGCCGATGCAATCGAACTGCATTTTGGGCATCAAACATGGCATAGGCGGCATAAACCGGCGCCTGCAACATGTTGGGGGCTTGGGCTAATTCGGGGCATTGATTCCGCAATCCCTCTAACAGGGCTAACCGGTCTTCATCTTCGAGTGACTCTGGCAAATCGGGATCGGGAGTCCCAATTAACTGAAAAATCAGATAGGCCGTAGACTCTACGGGTGGATGCAACCGAGCCGCAATAGGCTGGGGGCGTTGAGATTCGGCAAGTGTGGCGAGATGGTCATTAATTCCATGCAGGGTAAACAGTTCTAAGGTCGCATCGGTTAATAGCCGAGACTCAACCGTGACAACGGTTCCTGGTTGTAAATGCAAATGGGCATGGAGAAGATTAGCGGTCGCAACCGGATCAATTTTTAATCCGAGAGGCAGGGGAAGATTGGCTTGAAGTGGTAACTCCAATGCAGCCATAACCGCGTAGGCTGGCTTATCATCAGGGCAATCTTCTAACATGACCGAGCAGCCGGCTTCCGCCAACAGGTCGAATAGCCACTCGGCCATTTCCTCGTCTAACGCAGCCAGCACCGTGAGCAGATCTTGCTCACGATCCTGCTCGAGAAACGCTTGAAGGGTATCAACGGCAACTTCAGCATCACCGTGGTCATGCCGACGCGCATTGATGAGATGAATGAGGTCTCTTGTTAATGGATCGGGGCGATGCCAACCGGACATGGTACACAACTCGTTTTGGTTAAGATCGAGGGATCGACTGACGACCCCTTTCCCCAACATGTATCCTACCCCATGTTGCCAAAGTTTTTTTCAAGAGGCAAGCCTTCGAAGAATCTTTTTCATATTGGTGCAGATACGACCGAGTCCTTTTCCCGATGAAGTGCCTTTACTCCCCTAAAACCTTCACAAGGACACGTTTACGGCGACGCCCGTCGAATTCACCATAGAAAATTTGTTCCCATGGACCAAAGTCCAACTCACCATTGGTAACGGCCACAACGACTTCCCGCCCCATTATCTGCCGCTTCACATGAGCATCACCATTATCCTCTCCCGTCTGATGATGCCGATACTCTTTGCCAAAGGGAGCCAAACCCTCTAAGAATTCGTCGAAATCTTGTATGAGCCCCTGTTCATCATCATTAATAAATACACTGGCGGTAATATGCATGGCATTGACCAACACGAGCCCTTCCCGTATGGCACTCTTTCCCACAACTTCACGGACCTTCGGAGTAATATTAATATAGGCTCGCCTGTTTGTGGTTTCAAAGAACAGTTCCTCACGATAGGACTTCATGATTCCCCTCTCAATCGTTTACACGAACTTACACACGGCAACTCGAAGATAAAGACCAAGGAGACTCCAAAGAGACTAAGAATGGGCCCTTGCCCATGACTATCTTCTCCATAGTTCCCAGCTTAGAAATGTTTTATACTAGAGGTCAAGTAGGTCCGAAGGGAGATCTTTTCATGCGACCTTCCCGCCAAAAGACAAGCGGACTCTCTGCCAACGCCCTCACCGTCCTCAAACGACGGTATCTGAAAAAAAACTCAGCAGGGAAACCTGTCGAATCCCCTAGCACAAATGTATCGACGGGTCGCCAATAATATTGCAGGAGCAGAACGCCTGTTCAAGCCTCGAGGACCCTCCCATCAAAACCGTCAGGCACGGACCAGCTCAACAAAGATGGCGAACGCGTTTTTTACGTTGATGCATCACCATGACTTTCTTCCTAACTCTCCCACGCTTATGAATGCAGGACGTGATCTCCAACAACTCTCCGCCTGCTTTGTACTGCCCGTTGAAGACTCACTCCAGCATATTTTTAGCCAGGTCGGGCATCAAGCCCTGATTCATCAATCCGGAGGAGGAACGGGATTTACCTTCAGTCATCTCCGGCCCAAAAATGATCCGGTGGCTTCCACCAACGGAGTCGCGTCAGGCCCGGTCTCCTTTATGAAAATCTTTAACACCGCGACCGAAGTCATCAAGCAGGGAGGCACCCGGCGAGGTGCCAACATGGGGATTTTACGAGTCGACCACCCTGACATCCTGGAGTTCATTGCAATGAAGCAGAACCTCGGGGACATGACCAACTTTAATGTTTCGGTTGGCATCACAAGACGATTTATGAATGCCTTACAGCAGGGCAAAACCTATCCTTTAATCAATCCCCGGACTGAACGAGTCGTGAAACGAATTCCGGCACAACAGGTATTTGATCACCTGGTCAAGGCTGCTTGGGCAACTGGAGAACCAGGTGTCCTTTTTCTTGATACGATTAACCAACATAACCCGACGCCACACCTTGGCCCCTTTGAGGCCACAAACCCATGCGGTGAACAACCCCTCTTACCCTATGAATCTTGTACGCTCGGATCAATTAACGTAGCAAGGTTTCTGACTGGGGCACCCCGCAAGCGATGCGTTGACTACGAACGACTGGCCTCCACTATTCCTCTTGCTGTGCGATTCCTTGATAATGTCATTGAAGTCAACCATTATCCACTCCCTGAGATCCAGACCCGGACCAAAGGCACGAGAAAAGTGGGCCTGGGGATCATGGGATTTGCCGATCTTCTCATTAACCTGAATATCCCCTATGACAGTCAGGAAGCCTTAACTCTTGGCGATACCCTCATGCAATTTATAAAAAACCACGCCCACGAATCATCTCTCGCCCTTGGAAAAGAACGGGGGGTCTTCCCCTTCTACAAAGGAAGCGAGCATGCGCGACAGAGGCACCCCCTGCGGAATGCCACCGTAACCACCATTGCCCCTACTGGCACGATTAGTATTATCGCTGACTGTTCCCCAGGCATTGAACCACTCTATGCTGTTAGCTTTGCACGAACGGTTATGGAAGACGTCAAGCTGGACAGTATGCATCCGGTTTTCCTAGAAAAAGTGAAGAAAGCGGGGATCCTGTCTCCCACCTTACTTCGAGAAGTCTCTGCTCAAGAATCAATCCAGCACCTTCAACGCATTCCACTAGAGATTCGTCGCCTTTTTGTCACCGCTCATGACGTATCGCCCCACCAACATGTTCGCATGCAGGCCGCATTTCAGCGACATAGCGATAGTGGGGTCTCCAAAACGATTAATCTTCCTCGGCACGCCACCGTACAAGACGTCGGAGAAGCGTTTCAACTGGCTTACACCCTTGGCTGTAAAGGTATTACGGTTTACCGAACGGGGAGTCGGGGCAACCAAGTCCTCTCCTGTACCAACACTCAATATTGTATAAGTTAATTGAACGACCACCTTCATTTTTGTAGGGATAGGTTATGCCGGAGCGACTTTCAGCGATTGCAGGAACTTTTTATAAAGACAGCCCCGAAGCACTCCGTGAGCAAGTCGCCTCTTATCTTCCCCCCACGAGGGAAAAGGTATCTGCAACTGCGGTCCTCATCCCTCATGCAGGCCTTCATTATTCCGGAAACATAGCCGGCGCAGTCTATGCGTCCCTCACCCTCCCTGACACCATTATCCTCCTGGGTCCCAACCATAGAGGAACGGGAGCACCACTCGCTCTCTTTCCAGAGGGAAACTGGCATATTCCCGGGACCAAGATCTCCATTGCCACTGACCTCGCCCAACGCCTTCTTACTCTTATGCCAAATATAACCTCTGATGAAAGAGCTCACCGTGATGAGCATTGCCTTGAGGTGCAATTACCTTTTCTTTGCTATTTACGTCCAAACATTCGTATCCTCCCGCTTCTCGTGAGCCACCGCAGTATCTCTATCTGTCAGGAACTAGGAGAATGCCTGACCACATTGATTACCGAAGCCACCGCAAGCTCACCAACGTCTACGCCCCCTTTACTCGTGGCAACAACCGATTTTAATCACTATGAATCCGATGCGGTGACCCGACAAAAGGATCATTTCGCTCTAGAAGCCATCGCCCAACTCGATCCACCGGGTTTATACAATGCCGTGACTTCCCAGAACATCTCCATGTGTGGATTAGGCCCCACCCTCGCCACCCTGTACCTCGCCCGAGCCGTCGGCCTTACTCGAGGAACCCTTATTCGCTATGGAACCTCAGGAGACATTAATGGCGACCTACAACGTGTGGTAGGATATGGTGGATTTATCTTTTCGGACAATTCGACCTCATGAGGATAATTCATCAGTTATTTGACAGTTTAAGAGGTTGGTGCTATTTACAAATACAGGCAGAAAATATCGCATCCGTGTGTTCCACTAAGGAGGTTTCCTAATGGCTGCGCTCTCGGCACTCTTAGCACCGCCAAATTCTTTCCCAGATTTCACGCGTTTGTTTGCGAGAGAAACGGAACCAGACCTCGATTTCGACGAAGATCTTGACGAACTCGAGGACTCTCCCTCGCATAGCTATTCTCCGAAAGGGCCTGGGAAAAAATCTGGCAAGAGCCCCCTGATGTGGATCATCATTCTCTTAATTGTGGCTGGCGGAGGCTACCTCGCCATGAATCCAGACATGGTCATGGATATGCTTGGGGGAGAGACGGCCCCACCTCCTCCAATGGTGGTGAAACCAGCTCCTAAACCTCCAGTGGCAACACAGCCTAAACCAGCAGCCCCCGTTAAAGTAACGCCCATACAACCTGCCCCCTCGTTAATTCCGTCCCCACAATTTAACGAAGGACAAATCGTCTCGGTCAACGCGGGACAGGCTGGAGCAGGTGGCCCCCTCACTCTTCATAAGGACGCGTCTGGACTACAAGCCGGGCCAAGCGTCAAACCGGGCTCTATGGTCACCGTACTGGATGGTTCCCTTGAGAATAATGTTTGGGTCTACTTCGTGAAGACCAAAGCGGGAGAGACCGGGTGGATATCAGGAAAACAATTACTCGCCAAACCGTAATTTTTTTCTGGATATTCTCCTCCATCTTGCCCTTCAAGGACCTCACCTACCTTCAACGATTCGATCCACAAGCATGACCATGGTATAATGGCACTCCTTTCAGTTTCAGGAGGGTCATGCTTCGGGCCATTATTTTTGATTTCGACGGAGTCATCGCCGATAGCGAACCCATTCATTGTGGAATGCTTCAACGAGTTCTAGGTGAAATGGGAATATTCCTCAGTCGAGAAGAATATTATGCCTCGTATTTAGGGTTTGATGATCGAGGGTGTTTTGAGACTGCTCTCGCAACTCATCAGCGCCCCCGTTCTCCTGAACTTATCAACGACCTCATTGAACGTAAGGCACAAGTATTCTTAGAGTATATCCGTGACCACCCTGTCACCTACCCTGGAGTCCCGGAATTTATCCGAGGGGTGGCCACACGTTTACCTCTGGCCGTAGCATCGGGAGCCCTCCGACATGAAATCGAGTTCATTTTGGATCAAGGAGGCATTCGAAAAGAGTTCTCTCATATTACCAGTGCTGAAGATGTCGCCCGGGGGAAGCCAAATCCCGAGGGATTTTTACACGCCCTCACTGCACTCAACCATCAACGTAATCCTGACGTAGAACCCATTCTGCCCGCCGATTGCCTGGTCATTGAAGACTCTCTACCTGGTATCCAAGGGGGGCGAGCCGCCGGAATGAAAGTCTTAGCGGTCACCAATACACATCCGGCCGAACAATTAGGAATCGCTCATTCTATCACCACATCTTTGGCCAACTTTGACCTGACCGCGCTAGAACATGAGCTATGGATGACAGAGTGAGAAATGTGGGCCAGAACTCCTATCCAAAGGGCAGGATATGAAAATCTGCTCCTTACTTCCGAGCGCAACCGAAATCATAGCCGCCTTGGGACTCGCTGAACAGCTGGTTGGCAAGAGTCACGAATGCGACTTTCCGCCTGAAGTTTGTACCACACCTGTGATGGTCAGCCCTGCTATTTTGTCTGACCATTGTACTTCTCAAGAAATTGACGAGCAGGTAAGAGCCACGGTCACATCGGGAAAGAACCTGTATATCCTCAACAAGGATTTATTACAGCAAGCCAAACCAGATGTCATTATCACTCAAGCACTTTGCCAGGTGTGTGCCCTCACTCCAAAACAAATCGATGAGGCCATTGAAGGGTTATCCTCGAAGCCTCAACTCATCACACTCAACCCGAGGAACCTCAATGAAGTTCTTGATGACATTGACCGCATTGGGGCGGCCACAAACCGGAAGGCCCAAGCCCTTGCCCTACGCACGGCACTCACGGGAAGAATTCAACAGGTCCAGTCAACGATCTCCCACCTTGATCATCCCCGGGTCGCCTGCATTGAATGGCTTGATCCGCTCTATGTAGCCGGTCATTGGGTCCCAGACATGGTGGCCCTAGCCGGAGGTATTGACGTGCTAGGGAAAAGGGGCCAGCCTTCTCGAATCATTCAGTGGGAAGAACTGATTCAAGCCTCTCCGGACATCATTGTCTTCATGCCCTGTGGTTTTTCCATAGACCGGAGCCGTTCAGCCTTCCACCAAGCTGAAAAAGCTTTTGATTGGTCGTCCCTTTCGGCGATACAGGCTGATCAGGCTTTTTTTGTTGATGCATCATCCTATTTCAGTCGTCCGGGTCCACGACTCATTGATGGTTTAGAGATTTTGGCCTCTACCTTTCATCCCACAGAATTTGGATCTCGACCCATCTCACAACTCCAACCCATCAATCTTCCAACTGAACATAGGCCAGCATGACCCCAACGGAAGCCCAAGAATATTGTTCATCCTTGACGAAGGGGAGTGGTAGCAATTTTTATTACTCCTTTTTATTTCTCCCCAAGCCCAAACGCCAGGCCATGTATACCGTCTATGCTTTTTGCCATGCAGTTGATGATGCGGTTGATGACCCAGGTCCAGGTCAAAATCCACAAGAACGACTCGATGCCTGGAGAACCGAACTCTCCGCCGCCTACCAGGGGCACCCAACTCATGCGGTCACAATTAGCCTAGCCAAGCATGCCCAGCAACTACAGATTCCTCAAAAGTATTTTGAGGAATTGATCGCAGGCATGGAGATGGACCTCACCACGACCCGATATCAAACATTTGATGACCTCGCTCTGTATTGCTACCGGGTGGCTTCGGTTGTCGGATTGATTTGTTTGAAAGTCTTTGGGACGACTAGCCCCCGAGCCCAGGAGTACGCCATTGCCCTTGGGAAGGCATTCCAACTTACCAATATCATTCGCGACATTGGTGCTGATGCAGACCGAGGACGAATCTATCTTCCACAAGAAGAACTGGCTCAATTTAACTGTCCGGAATCAACGTTACTGGAGAAACAATATACACCGGCCTTGGTGCAACTCTTAAAGTTTCAATGCGCCCGAGCTCGAGACTACTATGAACAAGCCCAGGCCATCATTCAAAACCTGCCAACCACGGATCGAAAAGCTTTGACCGCAGCAGAAATCATGCGCGGAGTCTATTCACGCATCCTTTCTCAAATTGAAGACTCGAACTATAAGATATTTGGCCCTCGCATCAGTCTTCCATCAAGTCAACGATTGCTTCTGGCATGCGGAATTTGGCTCCGAGCCCAATTCCCTTCAGGAACCGCACGCCCCTAGTAGAGAACATGAAACCTTCGGTCTTAGTTATTGGTGGAGGAGTGGCAGGACTTACCGCTGCCCTTCATTTGAGTAAAGCTGGCGCACAGGTTCGCCTTATTGAAAAAGGAACAAATGTAGGCGGACGCCTGAATAACTTTCCCAATCTGGTATTTGGTTGGCACCAACACACCCAATCTCTATTCAAGTTACTCCATCTTCCATCTATTCTCTCTTCGTCCAAAGACCTGACAATTGAGTTTACGGGAGTCCGTGCGAGCACCTTTCGATCGCCACCGATCCCGGGTCCCCTCCACGGCCTCCTAGGTCTGGCACTCTTTCAGGGTCTCTCCGTTCGGGACCGCTTTCGTGCATTGAATCTCATTGAACGTTCATGGGAAGGGACCCCTCCCTTGCCTATTGACCTCGATACTCGTTTCGCCAAGGAATGGCTCACTCACGGAGGTCAGTCTTCAGGGGCACAACAACGGGTTTGGAACCCTCTTTCTCGGTTTTTATTGGGAGATAGTCTATCCCGGGTTTCGGCAGATTACCTTGTCCGCATAGGGACTCGATGTTTTCTATCAAGTCGTTCAGACTCTCTTTTAGTCATTCCACCCACCCCACTTTCCACTCTCATTCTTCCAGCGGCCCTTTCTCTCCTACAACAATGGGGAGGCACGGTGAACACGAACCTCTCGGCAGAACAGCTCCGGGTTCAGAGTAGACTGGTGAAAGGAGTATGCCTGAATAACGGAGTTCAAGAACAGGCTGACTGGTATATCTTAGCAATCCCACATTCACGCCTTACGGGATTACTTCCCGAAGGGACTTTGACCCATTTCGCCTACTTTGACCATATCTCCCAACTCACCGATATTCCAACTTTGATTGTTGAATTTGTGGTGTCCTCCTTTGTCAGCCAACCGCGCCTTTTGCTCCTTTCCGAAGGCACCTTTGCTTGGATTGTCTGTTCCGGGCCCGACACATCCTCTCCCCCACAGGTCACCATTACCTGTGTCCTGACAGGTCGTAAAGAGCTCTCATTTTACGAAGATCCAGACCTCTTGAAGTTGGCTCAAGAAGACCTCACACATGTTCTCCCTGAATTTTCCAAAACATCCATTTATTCTGCAAGGGTCACAAGAGAGCCTCACGGTTTCCTCTCCCTTGTTCCAGGATCAACCCTAAATCGCCCACTCGCACAAAGCCCTCTCTCAAACTTACTTATTGCAGGCGATTGGACCGATACAGGCCTCCCTTCTTCCTTAGAGAGTGCTATTTTGAGTGGGGAACGTTGCGCCAAGCATATTCTCGCCACCCTACCAGAACCAACGTGCTAACCGTCCCTGACTTGCCCCTATAGAACGGCTTCTGTATTGTACAGTCCTTCCCCCTTTCTACAGGGAATCAATGGCAATAAAAGCACAACCATCAGGTAACAGAATGGTTGGATCTGCCAGCCACAATGTTACGTTGTCCAATGAGACGTTGACACTCTCTCTTCATGGCCGGCTTGACTCCCAATCCACCGCCCCCATTTGGCGTCAATGCATGGGCATCCTTTCCAAAGAGGAACCAAAGAGGGTCGTCATTGACGCTGCTCGTTTGACCTACTGCGATGGTGCGGGCATTGCCCTTTTCTTAAAACTCCGCCAAGATCAACTCGAACGAGAAGGCGATTTTTCCATTCTCCACCTCCAACCACAATATGAACAACTACTCGACTTAGCCGGTCGGACGAAACCGGAAGAATTCAAGGTTGAAGAGTCTCGCTGTGCCAACTTCGTTGAAGAAATAGGTAGTGCCTCCTTACAACTCTGGGAAGACTTTCAACGATTGCTGATGTTTGTTGGGGAGATATCGGGAGGACTCCTGTATGCCTTTCAGCATCCGAAGAAAATACGATGGCGAGACGTTCTGCTGACTATTGAGAAAGCTGGGGTCAATGCCATTCCAATTATTGCCTTAATTGGTTTTTTGTTAGGCCTCATCATGGCCTTTCAATCCGCGATTCCTATGCGCCAATTCGGTGCGGATATTTTTGTTGCCAATCTGATCGGCCTTTCAATGCTACGGGAGCTTGGCCCCCTGATGACGGCAATAATCTTAGCCGGACGTTCGGGCTCAGCTTTTGCTGCGGAACTGGGAACCATGACGGTCAGGGAGGAAATTGATGCCCTCACTACGATGGGGTTAGAGCCTGTTCGATTTCTCATCGTTCCACGTGTGCTTGCAGCCATCACCGTCACTCCACTGCTGACGTTATTTGCCAACCTCTTTGGTCTTATCGGAGGGGCGATAGTCATGCTCTCACTCGGATTCCCCTTGATTACGTATGTCCATCAAATTCAAACCGCTGTCACGACTGGAGATATGATTGGCGGTCTGGTGAAATCCTTAGTATTTGGCATCGTCATTGCCGGCGTTGGCTGTTTACGTGGGTTGCAAACATCAAGTGGAGCTAGTGCCGTAGGAGACTCGACCACGAGTGCGGTCGTCAGTGGACTCATTCTCATTGCAGTGGTCGATGGAATTTTTGCAATCATGTATTATGCTCTTGGAATTTAAAAGGATTTCGACCCATGTCTGTCCTGGCTGATCCCATTATCCGCGTTGAACACTTTACCGCGGCCTTCAAACGTCACCTAATTATTGATGACATCTCTTTTGAGATTCAACGCGGGGAAATTTTTGTTATTCTCGGAGGATCCGGGAGTGGAAAAAGCACGCTGCTTAAGCATATGATCGGCCTGTATTCGCCACCTTCAGGACGTATCTATATTGAGGGGGAGGATATTGTGAGCGCTGAAGGCGAGGCCCGCCTAGGCATCCTGCGAAAAATTGGTGTGGCGTATCAGCAAGGAGCGTTGTTTGGTTCAATGACTCTCTTGGAAAATGTTCGCCTCCCACTCGAAGAATTTACCAAGTTGCCTTCAGAGGCAATGGACATGATTGCCTGTATGAAACTCTCCATGGTTGGACTCAGTAAATTCCGTAATTATAAACCGACGGAAACCAGCGGTGGCATGCAAAAACGGGCGGCCATTGCCCGGGCCATGGCCCTCGATCCACAAATTTTATTTCTGGATGAACCTTCGGCAGGCCTAGACCCCATCACATCAGCAGAACTCGATCAGCTCATTTTGCAATTAGCCGAAACGCTCAATATCACCTTTGTTATCGTCACGCATGAACTCCCCAGTATTTTCACGATCGCCGACCGCGTAATCATGCTTGACAAAGAAACCAAGAAAATAGTCGCGACCGGACCACCTAAGACCTTACGCGATACAGCCACAATTCCATGGGTTAGACAATTTTTTAATCGAGCAGCCTCGGCAAAAACATGATCAGGGCGTGACACCAATAACCTGAGCCTTCACAGGGCAGAAATACGCTATGGGCACCAAAGCCAATTATTTTAAAATAGGCGTCTTCGTGGTAGTCGCCATGATGTTGGCCATCGGCGCTATTGTGATTTTGGGTGTCGGCGCTATTTTTCAAGATACGATTGCCCTCGAAACCTATTTCGACGAATCCGTTCAGGGACTCGATGTCGGAGCACCAATAAAACGGCGTGGTGTGAAAATAGGAAATGTGAAGGCCATCGATTTTGTGCGAAACACCTATCGAAATATTCTGAGTCCAAATGATGCCCAGAAATATGGCAGTTATGTCGTGGTCACCTCTCTGGTTTCACCTGAACGCATTGGCCTGACCGAAGAAGAGATTACCACTGGCCTCAATATGGCTGTCGATCATGGCCTTCGAGTTCAACTCGCCACTCAGGGAGTCACCGGGGTCGTTCATCTTGAGGTCGTCGATCTCAAACCAGAAGAATATCCGCCCCTTAAAATGATGTGGAAACCAAAGGCCTTGTATATCCCGTCAGCACCAAGCAAACTGACCGTCTTGGGAACCGCACTCAGTAAAATCGCCAAAGACCTCGAACAAGCCGAAATTCATCAAGCAGTGGGAAATTTCGATAAACTCATTACCTCCACCACCAAACTGATTGCAGACACGAATATCGAGACTGTCAGCACCCAGGTGAGCCAAACCCTTGCTGAACTACAGGATACACTTCGGGAAACCCGGGAAGTCGTTCACAGCAAAGAGATGACCACGCTACTTGCCAATGCCGCTACAGCCTCTGCCAGCGCTAAGGCAGCCATGAGAAATTTAGATACCACATCAAAATCTTTTAGATCGACCGCCAAGGATCTTCCCATCATGATGACGAGACTCAATTCCAGCATTAAAAAAATCGATCGGCTGGTTGCCAGTAGGAGTCAAGACTTTGAAGAAACGATGGACAACCTTCGCATGGTTTCTGAAAACCTTCGAGAAATCACGGATCGCGCAAAACGATATCCCGCTCACGTTATTCTTGGAGATCCCCCACCCCTCTCGGAGTCTCCTTCGCCATGACCTTTTTGAAATCCCTAATGAAAAGTATAACCTTGCTCTTCCTGGGTTCATTGGTGGCTGGTTGTGTCAATTTGAACAAGACGTACCCCGAAATTCGGTATTACACGGTAGAGGCTTCACACCCGGAAGCCATCCAGTCTTCAATCGTTGATACCAGGTTACAGGTACGGCGACTTGTCCTGGCTCCTCGTTATGAGGGCCGGGAATTAGTGTATCGGACGAGCGAGGTAGAGTACCGGTCAGACTTTTACCATCAATGGTTTATATCTCCCCGTGCTATGCTGACCGAACAAGTAACCCAGTGGTTGAAACAGTCAAAAATTTTTGAACATGTCATCGACCGGGCAAGTTACATAGACCCCACCCACATTTTGGAAGGAACCATTACCTCTATGTATGGGGATTTTCGAAATCCGGAACAGCCTCAAGCTGTGTTAGAATTGCAGGCCCTGTTACTTATGGAAGGAACAACCGTTCCCGTCATTCATTTTCAAAGAGATTACCGTCAGACAATTTCAGTTTCAGACACAAGCCCCCATTCCTTAATTGAAGGACTGAACAAGGGTCTTTCTCGAATCCTCACACAGTTAGAGGAGGATCTATATCTATCCCTTTCTTATTGAAATTTTTCTTCTATGTTTGCTTAAAAATTGATTGAATAGCGTCAAAATTTTGTATTACTATTCGTCGACCCTCTTATTACTGGAAAGGTATTTTCTGTACCAAAAGGCCTGATTCCTTGATCATCTGTTTCACAAATGAGACACCCATCATCCTAAGCCAAAAATTGTCTCATTATGAATGAGCTAATATTTCAAACAATTAAGCCATGATAGAGCCATTTTTAAACTGAGTGCCTATGGCACTGACTTTGCTCGTAATCCCAGGTCGGGATAAACGAAAACTCTTTTATGGAATGTGATTGAGGTAATATGATTCGTTGGATCGTAAAAGTATTGATGATATGCACCCTACTCGGACTGTTTACAGAGGTGGGTCACGCCGAAGATACAGCAGAGTCTTTAAGCAAAAGCGCATTACAGGAATGTAATTTGGGTCGAAGAGCTCAAGAACGGGACGTTCGAATGGAACATTTTAATAAGGGGCAAGTATTAGCCGAACGTGCGGTAGAATTGAACGAAAACCATGCTGACGCACATTTTGCTATATTTTGTAATTATGGCGAAAAGCTTCGAATTGACGGAGAAGGCCTTGTTTCTGTGTTTGGATTCCCACGAGCCGTAGAAGCGTTGGATCGCACTCTAGAACTTGCACCTGACCATCTGGATGCCCTGTCCTCAAAAGGCACCGTTCTTGTCAAGGTTCCCTGGATTTTTGGTGGAGATGTAGAAAAAGGCGAAGCGATGCTGAGAAAGGTCTTAGAGCGTGCTCCCAAATCAGTAAGCGCCAGACTTACACTGGCACTCACCTGTGCCGACCGAGGGGAATATGAGGAAGCCTATCAACTCACCCAGGTCGCGATGAAATTCGCAAAAGAGAGAGATCTTCAAGACCTCATTCCCGAAGCTGAAGCCATGATGGCTAGAATCAAAGAAGCCCGTCCGGATATTGTCCAAACGGTCTCCAGATAACAGCATATCAAAACCAGTTCTCCATTCAATTTCTATTGAATCCCTTCCCTGAGTGACTCCGTCTATTCCCACTTTCAATTTCATGTTATTAATAAACTGTCTATCCTTTGGTCTATGCTAGGACCTTATGCTTGTCACTCTTGTTGGTACAGCCATTTTAGTTGCCATGGTGGTCAGTATTCACTACGAGACCTTAAGAGGACTCTCGAAAGTCCTTCCCAGTCTTCACATCAAGGACCGATCCCGAACCGTTATTGGCGTATTAGGAGCACTGACGGCACATATAGTGGAAATCATTCTCTTTGCTTGTGGATATTTTTTATTAATAAAGTATGGTGGGGCGGGAACATTCAACGGGGACTTTTCCCAAACATTTGCGGACTGTATCTATTACTCTTTTGTGACCTACACCACCCTTGGATTTGGGGATATTACTCCAACAGAAGGCCTACGTTTCTTGACAGGGATGGAAGCGTTAACAGGGTTAGTACTTATTACCTGGACCGCATCTTTTCTTTTCATTCAAATGGAAAGCTACTGGCGGGCACGTTAGCCCCTCAGACCTTGTCTTACCCGCCAGGATATTTCACGCCCAACAAATAGGGAGGGATTGCCTCGATGAGAGTCTATGCAGGCATGGAGGAACTCTCCGCATTCGACAGGAGCTTCTCATTGAAGTTTTTAAAATTAACCCTATAAAACAGGCTATATAGAACTGGGACAACACCCAATGTCAGCAGGGTAGCAAACCCCAATCCGAACATGATGGCAATGGCCATCGGTTCCCACATGGGTCCTCCTCCGGTGTACAAAGGAATCAGCCCTCCGATAGTCGTTATGGTCGTCAGCAAGATGGGTCGGAGCCGATGTTGTGCTGACATAATGATCGCTGAAGCCAGGTCACGCTGGTTCTCAGTCACTTCAATATTGATTCGATCGATCAGTACGATCGCATTATTAATGATAATCCCTGCTAAGGATAAAATGCCTAACAAGGTCATAAACCCGAAATAAGAACCCATAAGATGAAGCCCTATGACAACACCAATCACTCCCAAGGGGATGGTGAGCAGTACAATGAGGGGCTTTCGAATAGAGTTGAACTGTGCGACCAAGAGGAAGAGAATAATAAGACCTGCGATAGGAAGCTTATCACCAATAGACCGATTGCTTTTCCCAGAGGTTTCGGCCTCTCCTCCAAACTCCCAAAAATATCCAAGCCCCCAGGTCTTTTCCTGTTCCTGCAACCAGGACTTGAGGATAGCATTTACCTCGGTAGCCGTCGTTCCTTCTTCCAAGGCCGACTCCACCGTCACGGTTCGTAACCGGTCCCGCCGATGAACCTTCGCGGGTTGCCATACAATTTCTAGATCTGCAACTTGTTTGAGAGGGACAGAGTTTCCCGTTGCTTGCGCATAGATATTTATGCTCTCCAATTTGGCGATATCCTGACGCTCTGCACCAACAGAACGAAGCGTCAAGGGAATAAGTTCATCTCCTTCGCGAAACTCCGTGATCGTCAGACCGGAAAGAAAGGCTTGAAGGGAGGTGGCTACGTCCTGACTGGTGACGCCCGCACCAAGCGCACGCGGCTGATTCACCCGTACGACTAATTTCTTTGAACGTGGCCCCCAATTGTCATCGATCAGTTTCGTCCCGTGAATGTCACGCAACTTGGCTTTCACCTGCTCCATGATATCGAATAAGGTATCCGTGTCCCGCCCTGAAATTCGCACCACAATGGGTGGATAGGTCGGAGGCCCTGTTTCCAAGGGTCGAATCGTGGCATTGAGATCTGGAAATTGATCCATACAAAACTGTTCCAGTTGTGGTATTACTTCGCCAAAAATACTTCGAGAGGTCGTATTGACGAGAAGATACGCAAAATTTGGACTTGCGTTAATGGGAGAAAACGGCAAATCAAATCGTGGAGCACTTTCCCCCACAAAACTTCCCCAATTTACGATTCCTGAAGATCGCTCCGGCCCAATTTGAAGTGTCCGTCTCATAAAACTTTCCACTTCTCTTACCATGGCATCTGTCTTTTCAATGGGCGTTCCACTTGGAAACTCCAATTTAGCGGTAAAGGTGGGTTTATCGTTAGCCGGAAAGAAATACACAGGCAGTTTTCCGAAGGCAACCATGGCACCAACAAACATCACCACTACTCCGACAACTGTCATGACAGGTCTTTTTACCAAAAAGAGAAGCGTCGAACGATAGGCCTGATAAAACGAGGACTGAAACGGTTCCTTCAGGTTTTGAACGGGGACTTTCAGGAAAAGAACACATAACGCAGGTATCATGGTTAACGCCAGAGCCCAGGAACAGAGCAGAGTGAGCGTCACCACCTTGAAGATGGGGGCGGTATACTCGCCCACATTTGATTCTGCTAAATAAATAGGAAGAAAGGCCGCTCCAGTTGTTAATGAGGAGGTGAGCAAAGGGACTTTTAACTCATTGGCTGAGTGGATCGCCGACTGAAACACGGACTTTCCGCTCGTCACTTGCACCATGGTGGCCTCGGACATCACAATGGCATTGTCAACGAGTAACCCCAGGGCAATTATCAACGCCGCCAGGGACATTTGATCTAACCCTATCCCCAGGAGAGACATAAAGAACAGACTCATCAGAATAGCCATAGGAATAAGACTGGCGACAATAAACCCTGTTCGAATCCCCAGAAAAATAAGCATCACCCCCGTGACAATGACAATCGCTTGCACGAGGCTTCCAGTAAAATTCTTTATCTTCTTTTGAACGACATCGGGCTGGAATTGAATGACATCAAACTCCAGACCGATCGGCAGTTCGGCCTGGGATCGAGCCAAAACCTCTTTCACTTGTTCTCCCAGGCGAATAATATTCCCCCCTTTTTGCATCGACACCCCTATTCCCAAGGCGCGCTCTCCAGTTGATCGCATCAGGGTATCAGGGGGATCGATAAACCCTCTTCGAATGGTCACCAAATCTTCAAGAAATAATAATTCTCGCGAACCGGGCACATTCACCACCGTACGCCTGATTTCTTCAATCGTTTCAAAGTTCCCTGATGGTTCTAGGACTATTTTTTCGTCAGAAGTTCGAATATCTCCACCCGGCAACACGATATTTTGGGCAGCCAAAAGTTGTTGGAGTTGGAGGGGGGAGAGCCCTAACTCGGAAAGTCGCGCATTATTATATTCAACAAAAACACGCTCCTCCTGATCCCCATAAATTTCAACTTTGGCAATTTCACTTTGTCGTAACAATTCATCTCTCAGATCATCGGCAGCATCCTTGATCTCGCGATAACTAAACCCATCACCGATCAAAGTGAGCACGATGCCGAAGACATCACCAAACTCATCATTGACGAAAGGCCCTAACACTCCAGTGGGCAGATCTGGGGTAGCCTTTTCAACCTTTCTTCTTACATTGTCCCAAATGGGACGCATGTTGGTGTACTTATCCAAAATATTGACATAGACAAGCGAAACCCCTGTTTTGGATTCACTTTTCACAAAATCCAGCTCGGGAATCTCCTGTATTGCTTTCTCTAATTTATCGGTAACCAATTGCTCAACGCGTTCTGGGCTGGCGCCCGGAAAATAGGTCATGACCAAGGCCGTTCGAATAGTAAAGCCTGGATCCTCATTCCGAGAAAGGTTGTTATAGGCACTTATCCCTGACAACATAATGATGAGGAGACTGACAGCAGTGATCCGATGATAGTGGAGGGCAGCCTGCGTAATATTCATGTAGAGGAGTTTGCTGGTGGAGGAATACGCACTTTTTGGCCGTGGTGGAGTCGACGAACCCCGGCGGTTACAATTCGTTGACCATCTTGAATGCCATCGAGAATTTCAATGCCATCAGGCCGCAATTCTCCGACCGTCACGGACGTCCGATTCACAATAGCAATTCCCTCTTCTACGGCCTCAACAACATAGACATACCGTCCCTCCCGGTCTTCGCCAACGGCAACCGAAGGAACAAGAATATGAGGTTGATCAGTATTTCCTGCGAAGACAAACGTCACCTGTGCAGCAAGTCCGGATCGGAAGCCAGACACCTTCTCCCGTAATTGGACGGTCACGGGAAACGTCGTGGCACTGCGTCCTGAACTCACTCCCACTTTGGTGACCACGGCTGAGAGAGTGGTCCCAGGCATCGAATCAATGGCAACCGAGACATCACTTCCCTTCACCACACGAGCAATAAACAGTTCTGGAACCGCCACTTCAATTTCTAACCGTGAACCACACACGACTTCTAAGATCGTCTGTCCGGCCTGCACATTTTCATTCACTTCAATTGGGACGGCTGCCACCGAACAGGCTCCGGGTGAAATCAACTTGGTATAGCTCATCCGCAACCGTGCAATCTCAAGTCCCTTCATGTCAGACTGAACGGATGCCCTTGATGACTCAGCCGCCGCCCGTGCTTGATCAAGGTCATTTCTCGAAGCATTCCGGTTTTCATACAGTGCTCGCACTCGATCATATTCTGCGCGGGCATTCCGCTCCTGTGCTTTTGAGCGAATGAGAGCCGCTTCCGCCCGCTGGACTTCTAGCCGATAATCATTCGCATCTAATGTACCCAATACCTGGCCTCCACGAATACGGTCGCCGACCTTCACATTCAATCGCTTCACGGTTCCCTGCACTTTAAAACTCATCTTGGCTTCAAGTCCGGATTTAGAAAATCCTGAGAACGTTCGGACTTGGGTGGAGTTGGTGAGCGTAACTGCTTGCGTACGCACGGGTCGAATGATCTCTGCTCCTTCAGGAGTTTTATCTGATTGACAGGCAAACAATCCACCAGCCAACAGGCCGCCCCACACGAGAAAAAAAAGACCGTACTGAGGTTTCATTGAAAAGGGCTCCTCACAAGTTCCTTGGTGATATCAATCCCACGAAGAGCAAAAAATTTCTCAAGTCGTTGATGCCACTCTTCCAACGCCGAAGGAGATTCAAAGTACGTAAAAGATCCGGTGGCTCGATGAATGTTAAAGATATCGATCAGGAAATTGAATACTGAATTGGCCGCATTCAGTTTTGCAGTCAAGGCGGCATTTTGGGAATTGAGCAGTTTGATAATATCCACCACGCCCCGTGCATATTGATCCCGAACCAACTCTAGGTTTTTTTGTGCTGCGGCAGAGGCTTCCCGTGACAAACGAATAGCTGCAGAAGAGGCGCCAGCCTGAAAATTGGCAGCCCTAATCCGTTCTTCTATTCGTCCGACCGTCGCCTCCCGCTCCAACCGTAATTGTCGGAGAGACTCCACCGCCTTCAGGTGTGTGGCATCCTTTCCTCCTCCCGTAAATAGCGGAAACGTGAGCCCGACTCCTAAATTCCACGTTGTTCGATCTTGCGCCGGGATATTTCCTATCCCACTACCCTGCCCCAGCCCTGCTTGCCCAATACGCTGATTCACATCAGTTTCCAAGCTTAACTCTGGCGCCCAATAATTCCTTCGAGCATTAAGAGCAATCCGCTGTTGTGCGGCTATTCGTGCGTCAAATTGTTGAATTTCTGGAGACAGTTGCAAACCTTCCACAGCCTGAAAATCACGAAAGGCTTGAAAGTTTCGAGGGTTATTGACGTAGGCGAATATCCGTTCGATACCATGGAACAAGAGAGGATCGTCAAGACTGGCTTCGACGGTCTGGAACGGCTCTTCCAACGGGCGATGGAGGGTCCGATTAAGCGCAACTTCGGATTGTTGTCGTTGAGCTTGAGCATTTAAGACTTCGATGCGACCATTGGCAATTTCACTTTCCCAACGATACACTTCATCCCGCGCACCTGCACCAATAGATTCGCGCATACGAGCTAGGTCCAAATTTAATCTCGTAAGCTTGAGGTTTTCTTTTTGTATCCGCTCAATCGTTTTCGTCCGAAGAATGTTGAGAAATCCGACGGCGGCCTCTTGAATCACATCAAGCTCAACTTGTCGACGTTCGGCGACGCGTGATTCTTGGTTGCGTTGTTCTACGGTGTAATTTGATAAGGCTCGATCGGAAAAAATCAGCTGACTCAAAGTTCCTTGTGCAAAAGCCGCCTTTTCGGGATTATTGCCAAATCCGCCAATCGCTCGGTCCTGATCGATGATGCGTGCAGAGGTTCCAATATTTATCTGAGGCAGCAGGGAGGATCTGGCGTTCAGGACATCTCCCAACCCTCCAGAAACTTTCCTGTCTGCCGCAGCCAAATCTAAATTCACTCTTGCGGCTTCCCGCACCACATGATACAGAGATACTTTCCTTGAAATTTCTGGTTCTTCTTCATTGAGCAAATCGGCTTCGGTCAAAACACGAAAGCTTGGCCAGACATTAATCGCCCTTGCTGTTGCCATATTGATCGTCAATTGTTCTCCTTCAGAAAATGTGACAGGCAAATCCTCAGGATGCTCTCCGAGCAGAATTCGATGAACGTTTAAAGCCACCCGCCGGGCCAATCGAAAATAATCGGTCTCCGGTGCAACGGACGCAAACAACCCTCGCTCAACTTCTGTCCGACCCACGAGAGAAAAACTTGGCAACCGCCGTTCAATAAGTATGGTAACCAGTCGGTCAAACTCGCCTGGATTCAATCGAAACAGGGGTACGACAAACACCGCCTCGACATCTTCTGGGATCCGGTCACGTAAGTTGTCCACGGTGTGTCCGATGGGAATCGGATAGATGGTGATATGGTTCTCTCGGGCCGCTTGAGCAATTTTTTTTATTATTTGCGGTATCGCTTTTGGAACGACTTCATCTTCGAGTAACGCCAAATGGGAAAACGGAACGATCTCCATAAATGTTTTGAGGTCCCGCTCAAAGCTTTTAAACGATGTGAGGAAATTCAGGTTACGAACCGAAGATCTCCCATTCTGAATAGGGGCGCCTTGCATGGCTGCATCGATCACGAATGGGGCGATGACTGGTTTCGAAAAGATACGTTGCTGCAAAGCTTCGTGGGTCGCAATTACCCCGAGACTTAATATCAAATCGACCTCAGAGTTTCGGAGAAGAGACTGCAGGGCCTGCCTCACTCCCCCTTTGGTCCAGTTTCCATGACGACGAAAACGTTTGGGAAAGCGTACGGTAAACTCCCCTTTGGTCAGGTTAATTATTTCCCGTTGTATCACTCCTCTTTTAAAAGTTACCCCCATCCCATCGTTGCTATAAGGGCCATCATGCACAATCCCGATGTTAATAATTCGTAAAGGTTTTCCCCAGGCTAACGAGTCACCCCATAGAGTATCCCCACACCATCCCAGGACAAGACTGAGGATAACGGTGAAGAAGAACCATGGCCTAGAAATGTTCGTCCGGGGTCGTCTCATGGAATGGCACGCTCTCTTTTCATGGATGTGTTAGGGTTTGAATACACCGTGATCGCGTTTAGATTTTTTGAACCATACGGGAGGACCATCTGACTGCGACTCGACCCAATAGAAGAATATCCATAGGTTCGAAGATACCCTGAAGTCACTCCCAGTACTTGACGGTTACGAGAAAAATTAAGCGCGAAAGAGTGATCTTCTAAAAAGTCTTGAAAGGCAAACCCTGCGGCTCCCAACAAGGGGAAAAATCGAATGGGATTTGAGGGAACATCCGCATACACATAGCTCCAGGATTCAAGAGACATCGTCTCTTTATCAAGAATTGCACGCTCAGAAGGCTCCCCCAACATTTCTTGCAACTCCTCTTTGGATGTTTCCCCAACCTGGACTACTTCTCTATCCATCTCTGATGGATCTTCGGTAGGAGGTACGACAACGACACAGGCTGCCAAAGAAGAGGCCAGGCTAAAAAGAAGTACCCTGGTAACCAAGGACACCTGCATTTTTATCGGAATAGAAATCTTTTTCATTTTCTTAGCTTCCTGTTTCTCCAAAACACAAGGGATGTCCTAAACCTTCAACGTCAAGATTTGGGCAAATACAGAAAACTCTCCCATCTCTCAGGCACCTGAGATGGGGAATCGATTTTTCCGGCCTCTGAACTGGGATGGAACAGCCTAGCCCCCTTCCCTAAGGGTGTCAAGACAGTGATATACCCAATTCCGCTCTATTTGCCTGAATAAGGAAATACATGTATCCATGTACACACCGTTACCACGTCTCTATGTCTCCTTAAGTCAATCCTCAAAAGGCTGGATGGGGGAAGTTACCTCTATCATTTCAAGATACTCTAAGCTAGGCGACCCGTTGCCCGAAGACCGTCACGCATGTTGAGCCCCATTAAGGTGAGATTGACCGCTCCTGCCATAAGCTCGATAGCCTGCACAACATAGAAAGATGTCCCAAATACTCCTTGTGAGGCCAGGGAATCCAAATAGAAGGCGGCAGGAAGGAGAATCAACATCCCATTTGGACCAATGAACATCATTCGATGCTTTTTTGCTAACAGGAGTGGATCCTTTCTTCTCCCCATGAGCTTGAACCCGCTACCACCAACAACTGCCATTGCAGGTATCAAGATAAACATGCCCCAGAGGATTCCTCGCTTGACGGTAGCGATCATTTCGTGTGTACCAAATAATTCTGACCATGCAGTTGAAGTCCAGAAGGTCAGGATCGTGAAAAAGCCCACAACACCCGCAATCGCGTGAGCACGGTGAATATTCGTCATAGTCTTCTTGACCTACCTTCCTTTCAAACGGCAGTTGATTTCCCGTAATATGCCCACCGCCTGCCTCAAATCACCTTCACGTAGTCCTGACGAAACCCGATTGGCCCACTTAACCTGCACACGTTTCACCTTCTTCAAAATTGCCTGACCGCGGTTGGTTAGCTGAATGAGTTTTGACCGTTTATGATGTGGGTTCTCGACAAATACAACAAGCTCTTCACTGGAAAGTATATTGGCAAGCCGCTGAACACTCTGGCGCTGCAAACCCATATTCCGAGCAATCTGAGCTACCGTAAGTGGGACGTATGCCAGGTCAATAGCTCCCAATACTTGCCACCGAGCACTTGTGAGGTTCAGATGTTTGACCAACCGATCCCCCTCAACCAATAAGCGTCCATTTAACTGAAACGTTTCGAGAAGAAGATCGGTGAAAGCTGCCCCCGAAGGGGTATGGACTTGCCGGCCGTGATCTTTTACCAACTTTGCCATATTGCAAACATTTTGTCATATTGACAGCATACTGTCAATATGACCACTCCCAAACACCGGAGGGTGGCATAAGCGGGCTCCCACCCAAAAGCATGAAGCCTTTACCTTTACCCTCCTCTTGCATTACGTACCTTCATATTGACGGCCGCAATATCCTTCTACTTTAAAAGGATATTGGATCAACATCATGAAGTACCAATATTTGCAGTGCATTTTATCTGCGACTGTCCTCTTCAGAGATACTCTTTCCTTGAACCGGAAATCGAAGGGTGAAGATACTCCCGCGATCAAGTTCGCTCTGTAATAAAACTTCTCCCCCATGAGCAACCATAACTTTCCTCACCAGACTCAGCCCAAGCCCATACCCTCCGGTATTCCGGTTTCGTGAGGGATCGACACGGTAAAATGGCTCAAATATTCGCACGTGCTCCTCTTGAGGTATGCCGGGGCCATGATCCTGAACCGAGACAAAGACCGAATCATTTTTCTGCTCAACTTGAATCGTAACCGGGCCATATTCGGGACGAGAATACTTCACGGCATTTTCGACCAGATTTCGTATTGCCATATGGACTCGCTGATGATCCATTGGTAAAAAGATATGCTCGGGGGCTGATACAAGATGAACCGCTGGATCACCAGAAGCATAGGATTCAACAATTTCCTTGACCATTGGGATTAGGTCTGTGACCGTCCGAGTCAGACCGCCCGTTTCACTATCGAGGCGCTCTGATTCAAGTAATTCGGTCACCATGGATTCTAATTCACGAATTTCTTGTTGAAGCTTTTCTTTGGTGGACTCTTCCTGAACAAACTCAACAGCCAGCTTCATCCGAGTTAGTGGTGACCGAAGTTCATGACTGACATCGAGTAAGAGTCGGTCCCGGGTACGAATCATTTCTCGTACCTTCTTGGCCATCTCATTAAACGACTCCGTCAACCGACCAAATTCGTCTGACGACCGAATGGGAACCCGATAGTCGAAATGCCCCTTCGCAACTTCCCCTACTCCTGCTGTCAACCAATTCAAAGGGCGAAACAACCAACGCGCAACTGCATAACCTCCTCCAAGGATAAGCCCGACAAGACCAACAAGCAGGGCAAAGCTCCACGTCGGTAAATCACCAAAAGGACGACGAAGAAAAAACAGAATCACCTGGGTCTCGTCTCGTTCGATCATTACGAATGGATGCCTACGGTATTGACCAACTTTAGACTCTCCATTTGACAAAGTTCCATCAACAGTCAAGTCCGTGATCTGTGGCAAGTATGGATCCGTCGCCCACATGCTTTCGGGGGTTTTCACCATTACCTGAATTCCCAATTCCTTTGCCAGCAAACGAGCACGTTCCTGATCTGGCGGATTGCCAAGCTCTTCAACTAATTGTCTCGAGTATTTCGATAAATTTCGGAATAGGTCGGCCTTAAAGGCCTGATTCCGATCTAGGGCGAGATGGAAAAAACCGCGGATGACTAGAATTAAAAGAAGCGCAGTGCCAAGAAAGATGAGGAACAGCTTAAAAAAGATAGACCGCTGGGGAAGGCTTCTTAATCCACGTAGGAGTTCAGCCACGGGCCTTGTCCTCTTGTAACGGAAACGGCACAGGCAAAAATTGATACCCTACTCCCCAGATGGTTTTGATGTAACGAGGGTGTTTAGGATCATCCTTTAGTTTATGCCGCAATCGACTAACCGCCACATCAATCGAACGATTGAAAGCCTCCCAGTCAATTCCACGAATGCGATCCATGATTTCTTCACGCGTTAAGACCGTTCCCGGATGTTTGAGGAACAGTGATAGGACCTCAAACTCCATGGTGGTGAGATCAAGTAGAGAATTTTCAAGTAGGGCCGTTCGCGTTCGAAAGTCGATGGTGAGCTTGTCAGCTTGGACCTTATCTGAAAGGGCCAAAACTCTATAATCTGCCCCACTCCTCCGCAGAACTGTCTGAATTCTTGCAACCAACTCGCGAGGCTCAAATGGTTTGGGAAGGTAGTCATCCGCTCCTAGCTCGAGGCCGGCCACTCGATCCGGCAGATCTCCACGCGCGGTAAGCATGATAATCGGAACTTCACTATACTGCCGAATTTCTCGGTAGACCGTGAAGCCATCTCGGCCAGGCAACATGAGATCAAGAATCACAAGCGAAGGAGATTTTTCTTTCAGGATCGCCAGGCCTTGATCCGGATGTCCCGCAGTCAGAATTTCCATTCCGAACTGGCTCAAATATTGTGTGAGCAGTTCCTGCAACTTGCGGTCATCATCGATTATGAGCACGGAGGTAGCCATCGCCATATGAAATAAAATGTACAATGCTCAAAACATGGTAGCGGTCCACCACAATGGACCGCTACCTCTTTCAATTTTACATCTTAGCATCATGGCTGTGTCGGGTCATCTTGTCACGCAACCACTCTAGACGTTCAACAGCCTTGTCCTTTTGCTCCGGAGTGAGGCTCGCGTGAAACTCAGCTACCTTCGCCACGACTGGTGGCGCAACTTTCACCAGTTGGGCCTGATGCTGCTCAATCAGCCCGACGACTTTCGTCTGATCCATCCTCTCCCCCTTTATTTCCGTTAGCAATTCATCAAAGATCACCTGATGATCTTGTTTCAAGGCTTTTCTTGCTCGAAGGAGCTCACCCTTGACCTCGCCAAGTGCCATCTTTTGTGGCTCGGTGAGTTCGAGGTGAGAAGAGATGTGGTCAAACTTATGGGTCATTCTCTCCTCCGGTGATCGGTAGCGATGGCATCCGGAAAATGCAAGGGTGGTAAAAGCCACTATCGCAATCGCAGCAATGATGAATAGTTTTTTATATTTCATAGCTCATTTCTCCTTTGTAGGATTGAGATGGAAAACCTTTTCTTAAGCCTCACCCTACACCGGCAAAGGAAGGAGATCTTTTCTATTCCGTAAATCTTTGTAACAAATTGTAACGAGGCCAGAGACCTTGAATGCCAAGCAGGGAACATTCTGATAGAAGATCTGGAATATCTCCACCTTCTGAGATTTTACAATTAGGATTGTTTTTTGGGGGATCTCGGTTATGATCTAAGATAGGCATGTCAAACCAAAAACCACAAAACTCATTCCCTCTCTCTGTCCATCATGCCTTCAAAAAGGGAGACATTGAGGCTCTCAAAAGTACCCTAGGTCACCCTCCAGACTTTCCCAACACCATCCTCCCAATGGAACTTGCCATGGGAAATTATTGTTTAGAATACGCTATCTATCATAGTCCATTGGGTTTCATCAGGTCCTTGCTTGAATTAGGTGCGAAACAAGACTATGAACCTCTTGATGGATTTCCTCCTCTGATTGCCGCTCTTTCGTCCGGGCGAGAGGATACCTTCCAAATCTTAGAATTGTTGATTTCGTATGGTGCAGATATCGAGCAGAGAGGGATCAATGACTACACCCCTCTCCATTATGCAGCGGCAGGTAATGATGTGAGGGCGGTTGAGCTCCTCCTTTCCCATGGAGCCAACCCTCTTGCCAAAACACGAATTGACGAATGCGCTACCCCTCTTGAAGAAGCAGAACAACAACAGGCCACCGACGTTATTCCACTGCTTAAAACGTATTTGAATTCGTAACCAAGCGCTCATTCTCAAATATTATGTCAATACAAACACCAAGACAAACACATCTTCTTTTCAGAACATCATGCAGAAAGAAGTACATGAGCAAGTTCATCAGGCTGAGAGAGAAATGGAGCATGGTCTGACTTTAAAGAAAACACTGTTTGACAAGGGAAGGCATCGATCATTCGTTGTTGTGCTGTCGGGCTTAAAACCTTATCTGACAGACATTTCACATATACTCGAGGAATTTGTCCAAAGCCCTGCTCGGTAATCGAAATCGTTGAATAAAATGGCTCTGTTGGTTGAGCCTCAAGCAATTGTGGTTGAGCCCAGGCAATACGTTCTTTCGGTGTTTTATTATAGAATACCTCTCGCAAGGTGGATTCATCACAGATCGCACCTTTCTGATCCTCTGTAAATTGCAATCGAGCAAGAAATTCCCCATCAAAATCTTCTTGCATTGCGGAGAGCACGCTCCCACCATTTGGCAATAGGAATGCGCACACGTACACAAGTGTCTTGACCTTCTCCGGACATTGCTCTGCCACCTGGCTGATAACCGCACCACTCATACTATGTCCGACTACAACTAGCTTCTCTGGTTGATTTTGTACAATTTCAACTATCGTTTTTACGTAAGATTTCATCGTCATATGATCGAGGGATATCCTTTGGGGCCCATGCCCGGGAAGGTCGGGGGTGAACACGTCATGCCCTTGGCTTCGCAAGACACTTTCCACCCCATTCCATGCCCATCCACCATGCCAGGCCCCATGGATTAGTACATATGTTGACATTATGTCCTCCTTACCTAAGCACACTCAATTTCTTCCTGCCATTACGCCACCATCAACCGGGAGGATAGTTCCCGTAATCCAACCGGCCTCCTCGCCAGAAAGAAAAAGAATAGCATCGACCACATCCCCCACCTTTCCATTTCTGCCTAAAGGATGAAAGGATTGAAAGGTTGGGAGAACCCTCTCCACTTCTTCGGCAGTCATAAAGGTCTCATAGACTGGAGTCTCCACCACCGCCGGAGCCACGGCATTCACCCGAATATGGTCCTTGGCGAATTCAATCGCTAAATTTTTGGTTAAGGCATGCACTCCGGACTTAGCAGCTGAATAGGCACTTGATGGCGTCGCACCGACAGCTTGCATAGCCCACATTGACCCAACATTAATGATGACACCCCGCCCCTGTTTTTGCATAACTGGGATGGCGGCCTGTGAGGTAAAGAACGTGCTCTTGAGGATGGTGTTAATGTACCGGTCAAAGGTCTTTTCTTCATGTTCAAGAAAATCGGTCGGCTTAAAAATTCCTGCATTATTAATGAGAATATCCACCCCTCCAAACCGTTCAGTAGCTGTTTGAATGAGTTGGCGGTCGACTCGGACCTCACCGACATCGCCCAAAACCGTGGTGATCCGTTCTCCAGAAGGATCCAATTCTTGTGCGGTCTCCATGAGAACGTCTTCTCTTCGTCCGTTAATCACCACCTTTGCTCCACGATTGAGGAACCCTCGAGCCGTGGCCTTCCCAATACCCGACCCGCCACCGGTTATCACTACCACCTTGTTTTGAAACGACATGACATCTCCCTTCTTCAGATTACAGATAACGCCTATACCTATCTATTCATAGATAGATGCAACGATTAAAAAAACTCACACATCAAACATTCGAACCAACCAGGAACTTGTTTTTTTGAAATACTGAAAATCGGATAACCCGTATGCGATAATCATGGCACCTTCCAGCCCAGAGAGAAGAGCCGAGGCTGCAACCGCGGTATCTTTTTGCTTATGAAAGACTCCACTTCGCTGACCCTCTCGTAAGAGATGCCCGAGCCACTCCTCGAGTTCCTTAAAAAACTTTTTTAGTTCCTTCTGAACTTCTTTGGGAAGACTCGCCTGATCAGTAGCCAACATCCCACATAAACAGACGCGCCCCTTCCCCTCCAAGGTTTCTTGGAGAAGCTCCACAAACCTTCGCAGCTTCTTCTTAGGATCAGTCATAGACGCATCAATATCGGCCAGCATCACGTGAAACGACTCTCGATATCGTACGACCAATGCCTTACCCAGGTCGCCTTTGGTGGGAAAATAATAGTGAATGCTGGATGTCTTGATACCAATTTCCTTGGCAAGATCTCGATAGCTGAAGGCATTATACCCACGTTTTTGAGTCAGCTCTTGTGCAAAATCTAAGATTTCACTTGTGGTATCTTTCATAAAAGACAATATACCTACCTATAGATAGATAGTCAATCCTTTTTCCTACCTCGCCGGTTTAAGCCGCTCCTTCTTTTTCAATTTTTGTCACGTCACGGCCTAAACCTTTTGACTCTGAGGCCGGCATTTATTATCTTCTAAGTTTACTTTTTTCTGATTCAGGAGACTCCTTGAAGCACTATCTCATTGTGACCACTCTCTTTCTCTCTCTGTTTGGTTATCGCGATGCCCTCTGCGCTGAAGAACTAGCCCCACCTACCGCGACCGACACCTCCCTCCAACAATCACAGACGGCTGAGGTCCTGAAGAATCAGATTATTCTAAAAAATGGAGATCGGATTACCGGATCCGTCGTTTCGATGGAAAAGCAACAGCTAAAAGTAAAAACCGACTATGCAGGCGAAGTCATCATCAACTGGGCGGACGTCGAATCCCTTATGTCAAAAGCTCCTCTCACCATAGAAGTACTCGAATCAACAAACGAGTCCGTCAGAGAAGCCTTTCCAAAAACAAGGCGGATGGAAACGTATACCATTCCTGGAAGAGAAGGCATTGCCAAGGAAGATATTAAACGGATTAATATTTCCCAATACCGGTATGCAGGGGCAACGGATATAGGAGGGAATCGAACCACGGGAAATACAGACACCACTGCCTTTAATGCTTCGGCGGAGATGACGATTCAAGCCTCCCAACATAGGGTTGATCTCACAGGCAAGTATGCCTTCTCACATGCTGACGGAACCGATACGGCTAACAATGCCCGAGGGACATTGCGGTATGATTACTTTCTTACCAAAAAACTCTTTGTCACGCTCAATGAATTTCTTGAGCAAGATCAATTACAGCTACTCGATATTCGCAGCACCACTGGTATTGGTGGTGGGTATCAATTTTTTGACCGGCCTGAACATCAATTAAGTGGATATGTCGGACCAGCCTTTGTGTACGAGCAGTATCAACAAGGTCGAGCGACCAAAACATCCACCATCACCTGGGTTCTGGAATGGAAGTTTGACCTCCTGTCAAATCACGTGACGACCTTCCATAAGCAACTCGGCTCTCGTGACTTTGCCGGAGAAAGGACCAATGCCCTTCGATGGGTCGCTGAACAGGGGATTCGGATCAAACTTTATACAGATCTTTACCTAAAATTAGAATACGACTTTCGATTTAATAGTGACCCTGAACCAGGCAGGAAAGAATCAGATCAGGCATTCATTTGGGGAATTGGGTACCAATTCTCCAATTAAAACTCTACATGATCCTAAGGTTTGCAAGTAAATTTTAGGAATATCATCTTCACAAGACGACCTCATCTCAATGGACCAGATAGTGCCCCCTGGGGATAACCATTCAAAACGGTTGTATTCTAAATTTATCGTTAAGAATGGTGGCAGCTGCCTCTTGTACAACATCCACCGCCTCGGGATTGGATTGAAGTATTTCTAGCAAGGCATGGGCCTCAGCATAGTCAGGTTGAATTTGGATCGCGGCATGGAGAGCCTCCTTCGCACTGCCTAACTTTCCTTGTGCCATCCGCGCCAGTCCTAAATCTGAATGGGTCTCGGCTTCCTGGGGAAAGCCGTTCAAGGCCTGCTCCAATGCCAGTTCTGCTCCTACGACATCCCGTTGGGCTAACAAGGAACGCCCCAACCAATAATAGGTCTGGCTATCCTCATGTTGAAGTCGAATGCTACGCTGGAATGCATCAGTCGCTTTTTTCCATTCATGTTTGTCTAAGTAAACTTTCCCTAATTCCCGGTAGGCAACAGCAGAGGTCGGTTCCAGTTGGAGTGCCGAACGAAAGGCAGTGATCGCCCGATCCGGATCACCTTGCTGACTCAAAAACCGGCCACACGTTAACCAACCCTTTACCTGATCCTGAGGACCAAGCGCCGATGGTAACAATCCTCTCGTTTCAAGCTGTGCGAGACCTTCCCAGCCTCCCTTGACAGGACAAACTCTTTCTTTACTGGAACCCCTCTCCACCAGTTCCACATTCCTTGCCTCTACTAAAGAGGCCAATTGAGCCAGAAGAAAGATGACACAAAGTGTCTGAATAGACGATCTCACGATAAAACGACTCCTACTATCCACAACCTGCTCAAACTGGTTTCACTTAAATAATCCCCTTGGTTAAATCAAGAGTGAGTATGTAAGGGAGCCCCAATTTTTACACAGTAAAAAAGACAGACAACTAGTTTCGGATACACATTCAAAAAAGCTCAACCCGCGCCTGAACAAAAACTACATTTTCTTGAAAAAGTCATTGATGTTTCGTAGGTTAAACTCACCAAGCTCGATACTCTCAAATTGGATGATTTGCGATAACGGCGGACAACTTTCACTTACAAACCCTCATCATGATTTCACCGGAAAACCCATCCACAGAACCCACATTATCAAAGATTCGATGGTTCACCAACCCAACTATTTTCTGGCTTGTTTTATTGATAGGTCTTATCGGAATACTCGAAGCCGGGGCTGCCATGATTTATTTCATGAAAATCCCTCAACAACAGCGAGACCTCATTGAAACCGCCCTTGGCGCAAAGACCAATGACCACAGCCTTCTTCGATATCAGGCACATCCCTACCTAAACTTTACAGGAAATCCAGACTTTCATTTCGCGAATGGAGCCCAAGCCCATAATGCCTTAGGCTTCCGCAATGAGCAATGTTGTACCGGGAAACCACCTGAAGGACTACTCCGCATTCTTGCCATGGGGGGAAGTACGACTTTTGGCTGGCGCTTTTCCTTTCCCAACGGTGTATGGCCGGCCATTCTTAAGACCGAACTCGAAGCCTCACGAAAACATCCCATTGAAGTGATTAATATGGGAATGCCTTTTTACACAACGTTTGAACAGCTTGGGGTACTCACAATGCTCGCACCGGAGTTCTCCCCTCATATTATTTTGTTTCATATGGGTCTAAATGATGCTTTCTCGGTGGGATATCAAGACGAAGGAGGCCCAGACAATCGTTTTTTCCGTCATGCCTATAGCTATAAACCGATTCAAGGCTGGACCAAAACCGCCATGGAGTCAAGTTACCTATTCAGACTCATTGGCATGCGGGTAACCACACCGAAAGGGGCTCAAATAGGCGACTTGGCCACAGTCATCCAATACCCCGTTCCACCACAGGAACAACTCCAACAGAATATTCACTCCGCCACTGGGAAATACTTTCATCGCAACCTGAAGACCATGGTAGCACTCGCTAAACACTTGGGAGCCATCCCAGTCCTTATCAATATGCCGCTGAACCCTCAATTTGAAGAGGGACAAGATATCTACCATAGCGGAATTACAAAGGCCGTTTTGCGGAACAATGAAATCAGCAAGACCGTTGCAGAAGAAGAAGGGCTGCTCTATATCGACCTGTACACACGCATGCGAGATCCACGTTTGTTTACCGATGCCGCCCATGCAAGTAAACGTGGGATGGCCATGAAGGCTGTGCTTATCCATCGGGCGCTAGATAAAAACCTTTCGACTCAAGGTATTCTCCAACCTGCCTCCTCCAACTAATACAACGGCACCCCCGCGAAGGCCCCTTTAGGTACATTACCTCACCTTTTTGAGTCGTTGACCCCTGATGCAAACTTTTTCTGTAAGGCCTTCAACAGGGCTTGGTAAATCGGATTACAGAGTTCTCCCACCTCTTGATCAGCAGGTGAATCATAGGTGGATTCCCAGGCAATGAATGTGGAGTTATTTTCAGTAATGGGATAGATGTGCACCTGACCGATATAGTTTTTAACTGCTGTTTTGGACACGGGGCCAGGTCCATCATCAATACGATAGGTGAAGGTATGGGAAGAATCATCCAACGAGAGCAGGGTTTCATGAAAGACCCCATTGAGAATGCGCTGAGCCCCAACCTGATCTCCTTGAAGCACTCCCACCACATCCACTTTTGTCACAACGCCCTCCGCCCAAGACATATCATGAAAGTTTCGAATCGTATCCCAAACGGTGGAAGAAGTTGCTCCTATAACAGCAGAATTATAACAATGTCCCATATGTAGCACTCCTTCTTGAAAGACAAACGCCCCAATTGATTTTTCTATTATTATCCCAAACCGTTTCCCATTATTCTGTAAGACAGATCACATTCTCCTTGAGCAAGTGGAGAAGTTAATGAGGTACTTCTACTCGGATAAACCATTTGGGTGCGATTCTCCAAAAATCTGTTCGGATATTGTTTCGAAGCGACTGCTTGGGATCAAGAACCACCGGACCTTGAGGGCTCCTCCAAAAGACTACCCAGTGCCAAGCCGCATGACGCCCCTCTCGGTGCCACTTGATAGCAAGAAGTGCATGAGAGGGGAGAGCGTCCCAAGATATGAAGGGTGACTCCTTTGAATCTGCCTTTATTCCAAATTGTCCCAACAAGGTTCGGACATAGGCAGTTTCCGACCAAAGACGGACGTCCTCAACATCTATCCCGAAATGGGCAGCTTCCTTTTTGACTCGGGCATAGCGAACACCAGCCAACATGGCAACCGCTGCAAACCCACAGCCTGTTCTATCTTCTTGCTTTCTAATTTTCACAGGAGGCTTTCCATCCTCGTACAGTTCCATTCACCGACTTCACCCATTGCTCCATACGTTTCCTATCAGATGTTCCCTTTGAGTTTGATTTCTTTCCTTTTCAGTTGTGAAAGAATAGGGTATTTTTGGCCTAATCATATCAGGGGAACCGTTTTCCCTACTCACCTGTTTCAAAGGAGAAAATATGAATACCCTGTCCATCGCTGCCGTAGGGCTTGGTGCCATGTTTGGAGCTTGGACGAGATGGGGCCTGGGAATGCTCCTCAATCCCATCTTTCCACTCATTCCACTTGGTACACTCACTGCCAATCTTGTGGGGGGCTTTTGTATGGGGGCCATAATGGTGACTCTTTTAGACCATAGCCCGGTTCGCCCGGAATTGGTCCTCATGATTACGACGGGCTTTCTCGGGTCACTGACCACCTTTTCAGCGTTCTCGGCAGAAACGTTGTTCCATATTTCCCGGCAAGACTATCTGTGGTGCGCCCTCACCATTTGCGTCCACGTATTTGGCACTTTGATTATGACTGGACTGGGTATGTGGACCTCAAAAATGCTCCTACCATAAATCCTACTCAATAGCCTTTTCGGCTCTCACGCAAGTCCTCATCCGTCGATCCAGCCCCTTTCCGTGAATCAACTCCCCACATCCGACTTTTCTCTCCAACCCTAGAAAACATAGGAAATAGCACTCAAATCGATGCTGTTTCCATATAAAGAAATGACAATTATTGGCCATCGAGCCCTGAATGTACTTCCTGCCCTCCATTGGGGGGATAGCAGGCGGCAACTGAGTCAAATTAAAAGTAATACAGGGGTAAGTGGGCTTCCTTGAAGAGCCTCTCTTTCCACAAATCCATACTTTTTACTTTCGAAGCAAGATGTCAAATAGCAGCAGTCTCATACTCATGGCGAGCAGCATGCCAGATATTCTGGACTCGCTTAAATCCAAAAGCCTTTCCGATGGGAATATCATTTCGTTTATTTATATCCTACTAGGGGGCCTGGCACTCTGTGCGATTGCGATTGGCCTGGTCGCACTCAAAAAAGGGATTCAACGTCGAAGAAAAAAAGCAACCGTTCTTGCACAAACAAAAGAAAACCTAGAAAAGCTCGAGCACATTCTCTCGAGTCAAACCTCCGTCGATGTTAGAAATTTCTTTATTTTATCGGTCCCCACCTTATTTCGGACTATCTTTCTTGACGTCTTACAGGGCTTCGAACATTTTTCACAATTAAGAGGCTATCAGTCTCTTCTCTCTTTTCACTCCTTCCCTGAAAATAAAATCGGGTTTAAATATACCGTTGGCCTCGCAGGCGTTGGTGTGAGTGCGAGCCAAGCGAAGGCTGACTTTGCAGATTACATTGATCGAATTCATTCCTTTCGAGACTTCGACACAAAGGTTATTTTTCTGGATCCTGAAAGAATCGTCACGCAAGACGTTTTGCTCAAGAAACATCTCATTCGCATCCAGAAGGCCTTTCACGCGGCCGATGAATATCAAAGCACAATACATCGTCTTTTCACGACCATAACCGAAAAAGGGTTTTCCCCGATACCGATCACCAAGCCATTGGATCCTCTCCCGGATACAACAATCCAGCAGAAATCTGCTGCAGGAGAATCCTGTTCAACTGAGGGTAAGGTTTACCTGGATCCAGCATTTACCAAACGCTACCAACAAATCGACCTACTAGAGCGACTCATTATTCGACTCGTCCAACATCCACAAACACGACAAGCCACCGTCGTTCTTGAATATACAAGGAATGCCATGATTGAAACCGACTCTCCCGACAATGAAACAACCAGAGCTTGGCTGAAGCAAGCCGCTCAATCTATCGAGCAATCCGACCTTGAGCCCGAAGACATTGATCTCCTGAAAGAGGTCTATGCCTCCTTTCATGTAGAAGATTTATTACCCAAACAGTGGAAATAACCTATGCCACCACTCAAACTCAAAACAATCGCACGGTTACATAATCGATATGCCGTCTGCTTAATGGCTACGTTGTTCAGAAAGGACAAAGGCGTGCCACAATTCCTCTGCGAAGGCGACGTCTACAATCTATCAGTCAAGGGATGTCAATTCACGAGCGAAATAGAAATCCCTCGAGGGCAATTTGTGGGCGTGAAACTCATGCTTCCCCTTGAAGAAGAGCCATTGGACATTAACCTGTCTTATGTTCGGTGGTCCAAAGAAGTCGAAGGTGGCCTGGAGTTTCGTATCCTCACGGCAGACAACCAAGAACGCCTCCACCAGTTCATCGAAACCCTCCACCACCAAGCCGAACACACACCGTTTCTTTAACCACTAATCCTTTTCTTCTTACAAGGCTTGGCGTTCGAGACTCTTTTCTCACCTACCGAACAACTGGGCACAAAAACCGGTTTTATTAGTGATTCGATATTTATCAATGTAGGTTATTCATAATTAGCACTTCGTCAAGAAACTATGGGTAATAAGTATAGGCAAATATTCACCCTTTCTCTAATTGGCGCACTTGGCGCTGGAACTTCGATCGCATGCCTCTCCTACATCGGCCTCCCTCTCCTTAAAACAGTAGACCCATCACTTTTTGTAACGATAATAATCCAAGGACTTTGCTTTTCTTTTTTTGGATTTTCCATTGGGATATCAACAGTCGCATTCCTCAATCTCTGGAATCATCTTGTTTACGTATCTTTTTTTTGCACACTCGCAGGATTCACATATGGGGCATTAGCTGTATTTTCAGTCTTTGGTAGTTTAATTGGATGGGTTGCATTCGGTCTTTTGATCGCAGGCGGCTTCCCAAGAAATTCAATAAAGAGACCTTGGCATATAGGGGTTACTTTCTTTGTCCTCCCTTTTCTTCTTTTCATATTAACCTTTTGGTCTGGTGGGACTTTCATCGAAAATTTCCAGGCCATGCTTATGCTTACTTTATATCCATCCGTCGCAATCACTATAGTTGGACCAATTAGCATTCCATGGGCGATGGCCACTGGATTCTTCTTAAACTGTTTAATCCTAATACTTGTTCAATTTAATGAAATTATCCCTGAACACCCAGCACCAGCTAATCAGGAAACTCTTTAATAATTACTATAAGGACTTTGGGATTGGTCGACTGCGCCCGTCGAGCGAGTATGTTTCCGAACGTGCGCACTCCGGGAGCAAAGACCACCCCAAAGTCCTTATCTCATTCTTCTTGCGCACTCCGAGAGCAGGGGCCTACTGCCAAGACCTTATTTATTTCTTTTTTCCATCCCTTCCTAAACAGGTCAATCGTAAAGGGGGGAGCCCTTAACTGCGCGCGTCCAACGAGGGCCTTCTGAGGCCGCGCGTTGCGCGAGCACGGAGGGCTCCCCCCTTAACCATTGACTTCCCCCCTCCACCCTCCTAAGATACCCCTCATCCACGTACCCACAGCGCGTCTCCCATGACTCTTCAAGAACTGAAAACCTCACTTCACGATTGCCAGCGATGCAAACTCGCCAAACAAGGGCGCACGCAGGTAGTCTTTGGTGTCGGAAATGAAGAGGCATCTATCATGTTTGTAGGTGAGGGGCCAGGTTTTCATGAGGACAAACAGGGGGAGCCCTTTGTCGGGGCTGCGGGCAAGGTACTCAATAAATTGCTGGAGTCGGTGGGACTCTCACGGGAGGATATTTATATAGCCAATGTGGTCAAATGCCGACCACCGAATAATCGAGATCCGGAACCGGATGAGGTCGACACGTGCAAACCCTTCCTCATGCAACAGATTCAACTCATTCAACCCAAGTTAGTATGTACCTTGGGAAACTGGGCCACCCAAACATTGCTTCAGAAAAAGATCGGGATTTCTAAGGTTCGCGGGCAGGTCATACCGCTTCAAGACTTTGTTCTTTTTCCCTTATTTCATCCAGCTGCCGCATTGCACCAAGGCAACCTTATGGAACCCCTGAAAGAAGACTTTCAAAAACTCAAAGCCTATCTTGATACCTCTTTGAACACCGCTGCTGCAGCCACAACAGTTCCCGCCGCTCCGAAGACTCAACAGCCTGCTTCACCGCAAAAAACCCAGATGGATCTTTTCGGCTCGTAGGCCTACCGTAAACGAAACCTCTTATGGAAAAAGGTAGGAGCAGAGACGAACCTACCTTAGTAACCGAGGAGTCACACTGGCTAGGTTGGTTCAGAAGGAGCCGACGAAGACACCTCGGAAGAGGCCATATCCTTCTGCTCGCCATGCTCGGGTTCGTTACCTTCAGCATGTTCCGAGTCTTCTTCGGTTTCCTTTTCCAAGGGAGGTGGTTCTAGGTCAGGCCGATCAAACCACAAGACTAACATGTCTTCCCACCAGGCTTCCGTAATATCTTCACCGGGATCTTGCCCGAGAAAGGCAACCTGATCGGTCGTGACTGTGTCCCCAATCACGGATGGTTGGAATTTAATCCGCTCGATGGCTTCTCGAGTTGTAAACCCTCCAACCATCCAAGAGTCTGGTTCGGCGCGAAAAGATTTGTACCCTTTGAGCTTTTCTTTGAGGTGCAGAAAAATGGCTTGATGTAACTCCTCTTCCAACCCAATGGCAGGAAAGCTTAACGTCTTTTCAATTTTCTTCCGCCATCGCCAATCGTCATAGCGAGAAGTCAGTAATTGGAGTAGTTTTTTTCCTTCTTCAACGTCAAGTGCCATGTGGTAACTCCGAGGTTTCTTCAGGTTCTAACTCAATCGTATCCTTCAGCCCCTGGGACTCGAGGAGGTTTTTACAAAACCGATGTTTCCCAGACGGCACATAGAAAAAGAGTCCTTTATATTCGGCGCTTTGAAAGATAGGAAATCCCGAGGTAAAGGCTTCCAAACTTAAGGCATAGTCAATTCGCCACTCCGTGAGCAACTCTTCAGCTTTCCGTGCCTCGGTGACATTGCCCGCGATATAGACGAGACCTAATACCTCGTCCGCCATCTCTTTAAGCGTTCGACGTGGGCTCATATCCTTGTCCTTCCCCGTCGACTCTTTTTTACAACTTTCTTCAACTTCCAGCGACGGTCATCTCTGCAATCTTCAGAGTCGGACTTGCGACCCTACTTCTGAACTGGAGATCATTCCCAATAACCTCAATGGATTGATACATATCCTTAAGATTTCCTGCAATCGTGATTTCTTCAACAGGATAGGCCAACTCCCCATTTTCAATCCACATGCCGACGGCACCGCGGGAATAGTCTCCCGTCACCATATTGACACCAAATCCAATGAGCTCCGTCACGTACAATCCATCCTTCACCGATTGAATCATCGCCTCTGGACTCGTTGTACCAGGTAATAGGTAAAAATTTGTTGGACCCACAGATGGGCTATCTCCTACTCCCCGTGAGGCGTTTCCCGTTGTCGTCATCCCAAGTTTTTTTCCAGAGTACGTATCTAAGAGATAACTGTTGAGCACGCCTTTCTCGACAACCACATTTTTCCGAGTTGGGACCCCTTCCCCATCAAATGGCCGCGATCCAAGGCCATCCGCCAATCGCCCATCATCAATAATGGTAACCCATTCAGGGGCCAAGGTCGCACCCAGCGAATCCATTAAAAACGAGGCGCCTTTATATAAAGAATATCCGGATATTGCGCTGCAAAGATTTCCCAACAACCCGGATGCCATTTCCGGATCAAAAATAACCGGGACTCGCTTGGTTGATACTTTTCTCGACCCTAACCGCCTGAGCGCACGTCGGGCCGCTTCTTTCCCAATCGAGTCGGCACTTTCTAATTGCGAATATTTCCGACTCACGGAATACCAGGAATCTCGTTGCATATTCCCGGAATCCGGTTCTTGCGCCACCGGCATGACAGCGATTGAAAAACTTGAGCTTTGGTATTCCCCCAGAAATCCATGAGAATTTCCTAACACAATACGACCGGAGGACGAATCAAAGTCGGCCCCTTCGGAATTAGTAATTCGTGGATCGGCATTCAAGGCACTGGCCTCGGCAGTTCGAGCTAGTTCAATTTGGGTTTCGGTATCCAACTTAGTTGGATCATAGAGATCAAGTTGGGGGAAGTCTTTGGTCATCAGATCAGCTGCAGGCAATCCCGAGTCTTTATCTTCCACGACCGCCTTAGCAAGAGCACAGGTATCATCAACAAGTTTTTCAATTGAATCGGAAGAAAAATCAGAGGTGGAGGTACAGGCACTACGCTTCCCAATAAAGACACGAAGCCCCAGCCGCTTTTCCCGAGCCTTCGTCAAACGATCGACGGCTGAAAGACGAACCTGCACGGAAAAGGTCTCTCCATCAGCCACGACGACATCCGCCTCCGTCGCACCTTGTGCCTTGGCCCTCGCTAGGAGATGGGTGGCAATATCGGAAAACTTTTCTGTAGGTATTGACGCCATAACATGGGTAGGGTAACAGGCAGAAGCCCGGGAGGTCTATCCTTGGGTTCCCCCAACGGTCATCTCATCAACTTTAATTGTCGGCAATCCCACACCAACAGGCACCGATTGGCCCTCTTTTCCGCAAGTTCCGACCCCTTCATCTAATTTCATATCATGTCCCACTAAAGAAACTTTGGTGAGCACATCCGGGCCACTGCCTATCAACGTGGCACCTTTTACCGGTTTGGTGACGACTCCATCTTCAATGAGGTAGGCTTCACTAGCCGAAAAGACAAACTTCCCGTTGGTAATATCAACCTGCCCTCCGCCAAAGGCCACCGCATAGAGCCCGCGCTTGACTGAACGGATGATATCCTGAGGTTCAGATTGCCCCGCGAGCATAAAGGTATTGGTCATCCGTGGTAATACCACACTTTGAAAGCTTTCCCGACGACCATTTCCGGTTTCGGGAATGCCAAGCAATCGTGCATTGAGCCTGTCAGTTATATAGCCGCGTAGAATACCTTTCTCAATAAGAACGGTCCGTTGAGTTGGAATCCCTTCATCATCCATATTGAGCGATCCCCGTCGAAGGGGAATCGTGCCATCATCCACAATAGTGCATTCCTCAGCCGCTACTTTTTTCCCGATCAGGTTACTAAAGGCAGAAGTTTTTCGCCGATTAAAGTCAGCTTCCAATCCATGTCCAATCGCTTCATGCAGCAAAATTCCAGGCCATCCTCCAGCTAAGACTACGGGCATGGGTCCAGCAGGGGCATCCACCGCTCCAAGGTTCACGATAGCCTGCCGTGCCGCATTTTTAGCAAAATTGGCAAACCGGTCTTCATTCAAATAATAGTCAAACTCGAACCGTCCACCACCTCCAAAGGTGCCCACTTGACGGTTTCCATTCTCTTCGGCAATACAGGTCACTTGTAAACGAGAGAGTGGCTGAATGTCGCCAACGAGTAATCCCTCCGAGTTGGCCACTAACACCACTTTATATTCGGTATTAAAGGAGGCCATCACATTTTTGATACGGGGGTCATATTTTCGTGCTTCGGCATCAATCCGATTCAGCAAGTCCACTCGATCCGGCGTCGCGACATCGAATGCTTCCTTTTTAACTGGATAAAGATTATGCGTGAGCGTCTTCCGATGGGTCACTGGGATATTTTTTTCACCTTGAGGGGATTGGGCAATATATCGAGCCGTATCTGCGGCAATTTCCAGGTCTTTTTTAGATAATTCATCCGAATAGGCAAACCCGGTCTTCTCCCCAGCTGTAGCTCGAACGCCCACCCCTTGAGAGATACCCTTATTGGCCCGTTTGACGATCCCCTCTTCCATAGACACGGACTCGGAAATAGTGGACTCAAAATATAAATCCGCGTAATCCACATCCCGCACCTTGAGGTGTCCCATGGCATGTTGGACTTCCGCCTCGCTGAGGCCAAAACGCGCAAGATCTACCGCAGCATCTTCAGACATCGTGTTTCAATTTCCCTTGGGTTCATAAGAGTTTAAGTATAGCTGATTCAATTTCATTGCCGCAATGTCTTTCCCTTCTCCCAGCCCCTCCAGAATGTGCGATTCTATAGAATTTGTTTGACATTTCCATACCCCATTATTAGACTCAACAATGGCTCTCCCCCCACTTTTAGGTTAGGAAAGGCCGATTTCCTCTACATGTCTAAAGATAGCTCCCCCGACCTGAACCACCTTTCAGAATCCGAGCTTATGGAACAGCTCGATACAGAACTGCTTCCCAAACACGTAGCGGTGATCATGGATGGAAACGGCCGGTGGGCAGAAATTCGCGGCCTCCCTCGTATCGCCGGCCATCGGGAAGGCATCAACTCGGTTCGAGAGCTGCTCCGGCTCTGTGGGGATCTAGGGATTGGAGCCCTGACCATCTATGCCTTCTCCCTAGAAAATTGGAACCGGCCACAATTCGAAATTGCCGCCTTAATGGAGTTGCTCGAACATTTTCTAGAAGCCGAACGGCATACGCTTATTGAAAAAGGAGTCCAGGTTCGTGCCAATGGTCGCATTGATCTTTTACCCCCCGCGATCGCGAAAGCCATTCGAGTCACGGAAGAACAAACGGCCCACTTGAATAAAATCGTACTGACCGTCTGTTTAAGCTATGGAGGGCGCGCGGAGATTGTGGATGCGGCTCGAAAGATGGTAAAAGATTGCGCAGAGGGGAAACTTTCAGTTGACCAGATAGATGAATCTCATTTTGAACAAAACTTTCGGACCTACGGGCTTCCGGACCCAGACTTACTTATTCGAACCAGCGGAGAATCACGAATTAGCAATTTTCTTCTCTGGCAACTCGCCTATACCGAATTGTACTTCACTCCAACACTTTGGCCAGACTTTCGGCGCTGTGATGCCCTCATTGCACTCTTGGAGTATCAACAACGCGAGCGTCGATTCGGCCGAGTCCACAGTACCGTCTCCTCACACCATCTCCTATAAGGTATGCCTCGGTGACTGTCGGACACGCGACAGAAGAGCCATCAAAATTATTGACTATGACAAGTAAATCATTTAATCCCGCTCGGCTATATGTCGCGGTCGTGTTTATCCCTCTTTTCTATGCCCTGGTTCGTTTTGTCCATCCAGTCGGCTTGTATCTTCTGGTCGTCATAACAGCCGGGTTAGCCCTCCACGAATTCTATTCCTTGCACTTTTCCCCCGATCAGTTGAATCGTGAATGGTGGATTATCTTCCTAGCCCCCCTCGGTCTGTTGACATCACTCCAATGGCCGGGATTACTCCCAACTAGTCTGATCCTGACCTTTTTTGCCCTACTCATTCTGTCTTCCAGACTCTTTCACACTCAATCCACATCCCATAAGTTACGGGATGCCGCGGTACTCTCATTGGGGCTTGCCTATATTGTCCTGCCCCTCGGGCATGTTCTGTTATTGCGCGCGCTCGATCAAGGCATCTATCTTATTTTTTTTCTCCTCCTTGTGACCTGGAGTACTGATACGGGAGGGTTTGTGTTCGGTCGAACCCTTGGTAAACGGAAGTTGGCCCCAACGATTAGTCCTAATAAAACGGTCGAGGGGCTTTTTGGGGGCCTGTTCCTTGCCATCCTCATGGCCTTCCTTGCGAAGGCCTGGTTTTTGCCATTTCTTAGCATGGTGGACTGTGTGGCAATGGGTCTCTTGATTTCAAGCGTGGCAGTCCTCGGAGATTTAGTAGAATCGGTTATGAAAAGAAGTGCAGGGGTCAAAGATTCCGGGACAATCTTGCCCGGGCATGGTGGTATGCTTGATCGCATTGATAGCCTCTTGTTCACAGCCCCCTGCTTTTACTACTATATGGTGTTCTTGAAAGGAGCAGCTACTCCATGAAACATATCGTCATTCTTGGATCCACCGGCTCCATTGGAACTAATACGCTCGACATCATTGAAAAATGTCCCGATCAGTTTCGAGTAGTCGGCTTGACTGCCCGCACAAGCCATCAAAAACTTGAACAACAAATACGACAATTTCATCCGGACGTGGTGGCTCTTGAGGATGAGTCATCGGTCGCAGAGCTACGTGGTCGCTGTAAAGATCTTTCCGTCGAAATCCTTGCCGGCACCCAGGGCATTGAGACCGTGGCCAAAATTTCATCTGCCGACCTCGTTATTTCATCCATCGTAGGGGGCGCAGGACTCTTACCAACGCTCTCTGCCATCCGAGCCGGTAAACATGTGGCGCTGGCAAACAAAGAACCGATGGTGATGGCGGGTCAATTAATGCAACAAGAGGCTGAGCGACACGGGGTGAAAATTTTCCCGGTAGATAGCGAACATAGTGCTATTTTCCAATCCCTTGAAGGGCACCGCCGGGAAGATGTCCTTCGATTGATTCTGACAGCCTCTGGCGGCCCGCTGTGGAATATGAGCAAGGACGAAATCGATGCCGTGAACCCCGAACGCGCCCTCCAACATCCCAATTGGAAAATGGGTGCGAAAATTACGATTGATTCAGCGACCATGATGAATAAAGGTCTCGAAGTTATTGAAGCGCGATGGCTCTTTGATATCGAGGCTTCCCAAATCGATGTCCTCGTCCACCGGGAAAGCATTGTGCATTCTCTGGTAGAATATAAAGATCGGTCCGTGATCGCCCAGCTTGGCCTTCCGGACATGCGTACGCCAATTTCGTACGCCATGCAGTATCCTGGGCGGATCCCGTTGGACCTTCCATCTCTTAATCTGGTGGATATTGGTACCCTGACATTTTTCCCGCCAGACCATACGCGTTTTCCATGTCTCAAAATGGGATATGACGCCTTGCAAACTGGGGGGACCATGCCGGCGGTGTTAAATGCGGCCAATGAGGTTGCGGTCGCAGCATTTTTACAAGACGGCATCCGATTTTCAGAAATTGCAGAAATTATTCATACGACGATGGAGGCGCACTCGACTCGGCCACTTCAATCAATTGAATCGGCCTTGGACGCAGATGCCTGGGCGAGGGAGAAGGCGGATGCCCTTGTCCATTCGTTAGCACAGTGATGTCACACAATCCTAAGGAGTCTTGATTTGTTCGAACTCTCCCCTGATGCCATTTGGGTCTTTGCCCAAAAAGTCTGGTGGTTTCTTCTCGTCATTGGTGTCCTAATCTCCTTTCATGAGTTTGGCCACCTGCTCGCAGCGCGATCCGTTGGCGTTCGTGTCCTCAAATATTCATTAGGATTTGGTCCAAAACTTTTTGGACGGAAGATAGGAGAGACAGAATATTTGGTTTCTGCAGTACCACTTGGTGGTTATGTCAAATTGTTCGGTGAGGAAGAAACGGATGCCGCCAATTCCGAAGAACGCGCACGATCTTTCCATCATAAGTCCATTCCCCGAAAGATGTTCATTGTTGCTGCCGGCCCAGGGTTTAATTTTCTCCTGGCCTTTCTCATTTTTGTTGGTTGGCTCGCCACCGGATCGCAGCTGTTGGTGCCCCTGTTCCCTGACCTTACACCTATCGTGAAAGTTGTCGTCCCGGACTCTCCCGCTCAGGCGGCAGGCATCCTTCCTCAAGATAAGGTCCTCAAAGTTAATGACCGCGAGATTACGATTCATGACGAAATTTTTGACGAAGTTCAGAAAAGTAACGGTCGCTCGGTAACGATTGATATTCAACGCGGGCAGACATTGAAAACCTTTATCGTCTCCCCAGCTAAAACCATCCTGACCCTCGGCGAAGAAAAGAAAACCATTTATAAGGTGGGTATTGAAGAGCCACCTCCCGTGATAACCTCCGTGCAATACGACAGCCCCGCCATGACGGCAGGCTTTGAACCGGGAGACCGAGTCCTGCGTATTGCCCAACAAGATATTGTCACCTGGGCCGATATGACGTCCATCGTCAGCAAGCATCCGGAGAGCCCGATTGAATTTGAAGTGGAACGAGAGGGAAAGGTCGTGACGTTAGTGGCCACCCCGAAAAGCCACGAGTATGTCGTGAATGGAGAAACCAAGACACGAGCGACGATTGGGATTTCCGGCAGTCCTTTTCAAACCCTGCACGCAGATTCCTTTCCCGAGGCTGTGGTTGAAGGGGCGCGCGCCACCTGGATCGGCACCAAACTCATCGGCTACACCCTCTATAAACTCCTCTCCGGTGAACTTTCAAGAAAAGCCGTAGCGGGCCCCCTCGGCATTGCTACGATCTCTGGACAGGCCGCAGAAAAAGGGGTCGAAGCGGTCATATGGCTCATTGCCCTCCTGAGCATCAATCTTGGAGTCTTAAACCTTCTGCCCATCCCCATTCTTGATGGGGGACACCTTTTCTTTTTTGGACTCGAGGGAATTTTGAGAAAGCCTCTCGGAGAACGTCAACGGGAAATTGCGCAACAGGTAGGTCTGGTGTTACTCATTGGTATTTTTGTCCTGGCCTTATGGAATGATATCGAGCGGCTCCTCTCCAATTAACGAACCATGCGAACTTCAGAAGCTCTGATCCCTACCCTCCGAGACGATCCAGGTGAAGCCGAAACGGTCAGCCACCGCCTCATGTTACGAGCCGGCTTCATTCGCAGGGTGGCAGCAGGTATTTATATATATCTCCCTCTTGGATTGCGGGTCGTTCGCAAGGTGGAACAGATCATCCGGGAGGAAATGAACCGGGCGGGGGCTCAGGAACTCATGATGCCCATTGCCTCCCCAGCCGAGCTCTGGCAAGAAACGGGCAGATGGGACTTTTATGGGAAAGAACTTCTTCGATTCAAAGACCGGCACGACCGGGACTTTTGTCTTGGCCCCACCCATGAAGAGGTCATCACCGACTTGATACGACGAGAAGTGCGCTCCTATCGGCAACTTCCCCTCAATTGTTACCAGATACAGACTAAGTTCCGAGATGAAATTCGCCCACGATTCGGACTCATGCGTGGTCGAGAATTTATCATGAAGGATGCCTATAGTTTCGACGTGGATGAAGCGGGAGCCAAACAAAGTTATCAAAAAATGTATGATGCCTATATACGGATATTTACCCGCTGTGGCCTTACCTTTCGACCGGTTGAAGCCGATACCGGCCTGATCGGCGGAAGCTCGTCCCATGAGTTTATGGTGCTGGCCGAGACAGGAGAAGAATCCATTGTCTACGCAGACCAAGGGACATACGCTGCCAATGTCGAACGAGCTGAAGTGCTCCCGCCAACATCTTCCTCAACCGAACCTGAACGTCCCCTTGAAAAGGTCTCTACCCCTGGGACGACTACGATCGCAGCCGTGTCTGCTTTTCTCAACATTCCTGCCGATCAGATTGTCAAAACCCTCCTCTATCGAGTTGGAAACGAATACATGGCCGTCCTGATTCGAGGAGACCATGAACTCAACGAAATAAAACTGACTCGCCTGTTAAACGTAAATGAAGTGGAATTAGCCTCCCCGGAAGAAGTCACCCGTCTTACCCAAGCCCCAGTTGGTTTTGCAGGTCCCATTGGGCTCTCTTCGATTCGGATTGTCGCAGACCATGCCGTTCAGGTTATGAAAAATTTCGTAGTGGGCGCCAATGAGGCCGATCATCACTATTGTAATGTGAATCTCGATCGGGACTTTACCCTTCATACCGTAGCAGATCTCCGAACCGCGCAGGCTGGTGACCCGTCTCCCCGTGGCGACGGCACTCTGAAAGTCGCTCGCGGGATTGAAACTGGTCATGTCTTTATGTTGGGCACGAAATATAGCCAAACCATGAATGCGACGTTTCTGGACTCACAAGGAGAAGAACAGGTTGCCATTATGGGTTGTTATGGAATTGGAGTGACCCGAACAGCAGCTGCTGCCATTGAACAAAATCATGATCAAAAGGGCATTATATGGCCTCTTCCAATAGCCCCCTTTCAAATTCACTTACTTCCCCTGAGCCAATCTGAGAAGGTCTCCGATGTGACCATGTCTCTCTATTCCCAATTGACAGAACACAATATTGAAGTCTTGTGGGATGACCGTGACGAACGTGCTGGAGTAAAATTTAACGATGCGGACCTCATTGGGGTACCCTATCACGTCATAATTGGGGAAAAAGGCCTGAAGCAGGGGACTATTGAAATAAAAGACCGAAAAACCGGAGCGGTGACTCAAATTTCTCCTGAGAATGCCCTCCGTCACCTTCAGGAAAAACTTGCCACCGAACTCTCCCCTAAACCCCTGTAAACGCTATATTTATTTCCTCTCACCTTTTCTTTTTTATTTAGCATAGATCTCCCCTTCAGCTGCTCATTATTCGCCTCACGGATCGACTTGCGGAAACCAAGATTTCCGCTACCCTTTTATATGAAGGGATCACTCGCTCAACAGCGAAGTAATTTGCAACATCGTAGACGTTTCCATTAGACAATGAAAATTTTCCCTTATAAAGCAGTAAGATAAGGAGATTTCCGCATGCAATCAAAGGTCCTGCCTGACAATGTGCAGGAGTTACAGCAAAAGGTGGAATATGCTGAGATGGTTAAGCGTATTACCAACCAAATCCATGCGGTCAGTGATATCGACCACATCCTCCTAGACTTGCACAACGATATCCTTAGCTTGTTTGATGCCGAAGAGGTCACCCTCTTTGCAGTCGATATGGAAAAAAAGGAAATCTTTTCCAAGGTTCCAGGCGTGGATTCCGTGGAAGAATTCCGATTGCCCATTACCGAACAAAGTCTTGCAGGGTTTGCAGCCAAATTTCTCCGTCCTGTCAATATTACCGATGCCTACAATCAAGCCGAATTAAAAAAAATTAACCCAGCCTTACTTCATGACACGACCTGGGATAAGAAGACCGGATTCAAGACCAAACAAGTATTGACCTACCCCATCGTGGCGGACAATAAATTTCTTATGGGCGTAATGCAGTTACTGAATAAAAAAAGTGGATCCCGATTTACGAGGAAGGATGAAGACTCCGTTGCCGAAATTGCCAAGGCTTTGGGGATCGCCTTCTTCAATCTGAGGAAACTCTCTAAGAAAGCTCCAACCAAATTTGACTTCCTGGTGGCTAATTTAAAAATTACCCAGAAAGAACTAGACGATGCTATTGCTGAGTCCCGCAAGGGTCAAAATCATATCGAGAACATTCTCATTGATAAGTACAAAGTCCTCAAGGCCGATATGGGCAAATCGCTAAGCCTCTTTTATGGCTGCCCCTATATTGAATTCAACGACCGCACGATTCCTGACCCCGAACTCATGAGAAATCTGAACCTTGATTATTTGAAAAAAAACCATTGGATGCCCTTAAAGCGAGATCGAAATAGCATAGAGATTCTTATCGACGATCCCCGCGACCTCGACAAGAGTCAAGACATTAAGCGCACCTTTCCTGGACAAACCCTCAAGTTTTCGGTGTCACTGCGTCGAGATATTGCGCAGTTTATTGCGACCGCTACTGGAGAGAGCGATGCTGACGACTCGTCAAGCACAATGCTTGATGATGACGGGAACATCTCTGACATTCTCGGAGAACTTGTCAGTGAGGCGCAGCAAGAAGCGCAGGCCGAAGCCAGCGAAAACAATATCGACGAAAATGATGGGGCCATTGTCCGGCTGGCCAATCGCATCATTGCCGAAGCCTATCGGCAGGGAGTCTCTGATATCCATATCGAACCCTATTCCGAGAAAAAAGATACAGTGGTACGGTTTCGAATTGATGGAAGTTGTTTCGAATATATGAAAATTCCCCCCGGATTCCGCCGGGCGATTGTGTCTCGCTTGAAGATTATGGCCAGCTTGGATATTGCGGAACGGCGAAAACCCCAGGATGGAAAAATCAAATTCAAGATCGGGAATAAAAAAGAAATAGAATTGCGTGTCGCGACCATTCCTACCGCTGGCTATAACGAAGATATCGTCATGCGGATTTTAGCCAGTAGCGAGCCGCTTCCGTTGGCGAAAATGAACTTTTCCGAACGGAATGAACGGGAGCTCAAACGGATTGCCGAAGTTCCGTACGGCATTATCCTATGCGTCGGACCAACAGGGTCGGGAAAAACGACCACGCTCCATTCCGTGCTCGGGCATATCAATACGCCTGAACGAAAAATTTGGACAGCGGAGGATCCAGTCGAAATCACGCAATACGGTCTCCGTCAGGTTCAAATGCATAATAAAATTGGGCTTAATTTTGCGGCCGCCATGCGCGCCTTTCTTCGTGCCGACCCCGACGTCATCATGGTCGGTGAGATGCGGGATAAAGAGACTGCCGAGATGGGGATTGAGGCCTCTTTGACAGGCCATTTGGTCTTAAGCACTTTGCATACGAACAGTTCCGTTGAGACGATTACTCGACTGTTGGACCTGGGATGTGACTCGTTTAGTTTTGCCGATGCTATGCTCGGGGTACTCGCCCAGCGATTATGCAAACGAATCTGTGCGGAGTGCAAAGAACCCTATCATGCCAGCGAAGAAGAATATGAAAATGTCCGGAGTGCATATGGGGCGGAACAGTGGGATAAACTCGGAAAGCCCTACGATGACAACTTTACCTTGTATAAAGCTGAAGGCTGTGACAATTGCAATCGATCGGGATTCAGAGGACGGGTGGGCCTACACGAACTGCTGCTCGGGACGCCAGACATGAAGCGGGCGATTCAAGTAAAATCCAAGACAGAGGACATGTTGAAATTGGCCTTGGAAGATGGCATGACGACCCTGCTTCAAGACGGTATTCATAAGTGTCTGGAAGGCCTCACGACGTTAAAACAAGTGAAGGCCGTTGCGATAAAATAGATTTGGGAGGAATATTCCCAGGGCCATCCTTTATCTTGGTTCTTCATGGTGGGAGCAACCAAGGATAAAGCCTTCATTCATTTCTGAAATAAGCCGGCTGGCAGATACAATCTCCCTCTTAATCCTAAAGCCTTGGCTCTCTTTTCCTAGGATTCCTTTTCATTGGCTCTTACAATTTCAAACCCTAGGAATGACATAAAACAAACAATCTTTGCGGGCAATGTCCGGATCGGTTGTTATCATAAAAAACTGTGTTGGCTGTATCACGATCAAACATCCATTTCGTTCAGAAAAAATTTCCAGAGTTCGATTTCGTCCCTGACCATCCAGGGCACGAATAACTGAAAGTCCCCGGGCACCGAGCCACCCAATTGCCTGCCCTCCTTGGACTACACCAAAGTTATACTGAACAACATCCGGCCGAAAGGTGAGATCGACCTCTGGAATGGGTTCAAACGCATAGGTCACCTGAGCTCCATGAAACAATTCTACCCGAATCGGATGCTTGAGAACGGTCACACCGGCCGTTGTTTCCTCAGATGAAAAAATTGAACCCATGGTTGCGTATTGCTCCAGACCTTTCACCGCAATGTTTGTAGAAAGCGGATCCGCTGCTCCACCACATTCAACAGTAACCGTCGGGAACTCATCTTCGGTGGCCTCCATTAAGGTCCCAAGCCGAAGGTCTGTGAGAATAAAAAATTGAGAAAATATTGTTGTCAGGGCGATGTGCTTATCAGTCTGACGAGTACTGACGGCATAGCACGGTCCCATTCCCGACGTATTGTGCAAATCCAATAAAGCCTCTGGCTTTAGGAAACGTAGCTGCCTGAGGACATCCTTGGCTATTTTCCCTTCTACGCCTTCAAAGGGTTCTCGAAAACATCGATTGAAATCTCGCCAACCCGGCAAAGCTCTATAAGCAAATCCTGGTGGAGCAAGAGCGGCATTCACAGATCCAATGAAACACCATAGATTACAGAGAGGTCTTTTGCCGGAATGAATCCAATGAAAAATCGCATGAATTCCTGAAGGCTCATTTCCATGGAGTAAGGTGGAAACGGCACGAGTTCGCGTCCTATCATTCCCTGGGAAAAACAAACAGGTTGGCCCCCCGAGACGGGCAAGAAATTCCCCAACAGTCTCCCCGACATCATCCCTTGCTGGGTCCTCCCACACACGGATGGACGTCTGCTCCGGCATCACAGTTCCGTGCTCCATTCTGCAACAGGATCTCCCCTCTGAATATTTTCTAGGTAGGCCTCTAGCATGAAAAGAAGAGCCTTCTTTCGAGACCAGTCAGTTTCCAAGCGATCCAACATGGCTCTCTGCCATCGGGCACCAGTCATCCCTGTCTTAAGACGGTGACGGATAACACTCAACATTTTATTGGCCTCCGCACGATCAACCCCTAGGGTAATCAGACCCTTCTCAGAAACCGGGAGTAATTTTTCTACAAGTTGCCGGGCTGAAACCTCTCTAGGAGAAGGATAGGCATCTGACGGCCAAAGCAGTATCGCATCTAACCCATGTTGGGCTGCCCGATAAAAATTGGAATGGGCATATTCAAAAGGAAAGGTGGCGAGAAGATCGTGTATTTGCTCCCGCAGCCCAATACTTAAACCAATTAAAAACGCGACATTGGCAACCATGTCTCTGGCAGTGGGTCCTGCCGGAAGAGCTCTCATTTCAATTCTGAGGTGCCCACCCATTTGAGGATCATACACGGCCCTATTCCATCTCCAAACAGTCCCATTATGAAGACGCAACTCTGATAATTTTGGAGGGCCATCATGAACATCTCCGCATTGAGAATCTAAAACCGGTATGAGAGCAGGGAAAAGCCCAACTGCTTCGGCAAACAGTTCATAGGCTCCCTCTCGCAACCACCCATGTCCAAAAGACACATTTGAAGGTCGTCGCCATTGGCCTTGATCCGAAGGTCGCACGTCAATGGCTTGCTTGAATAAGGACACCCTTGTTTCATCCCACAATCTGTGCCCCAGAAATGTCGGAGAATTGGCGCAGATGGCAAGTGCTATAGGGGTCGCGATTTGTGCAGCATTATACACAGGAGCAAATTCTTCAGGTGAGACCCGTAAATGTACCTGGAGAGAGGTATTCGCACCTTCAAGAACCACATCACCACAAGACACCGTAAGAGGCTCAGGTCCATCAATACATATTTCAAAGGGTTCTTTCCGCAAACGACGTATTCCTGCAGAAAGGGCTCGATAACGAGGGAGATCGGATATCATGGACGGGTGCAGATCCTCTGGACCTAACGTTGGCAGTATCCCTATTGGAACGACTCGGCCTCCTTGTTCGCTTGCGACATGATTGAGATCGTGGATAGCCTTCAGGAGTTCGGTCTCCATTTTAGTAAATGGCGTCCCAGCTAACTCAAGAGGAGAACAATTATACTCAATATTGTACCGATCAAGTTCAAGTTGAAGACGGGAATCAAGGCTCTCAGCAAGCAAGGTTCGGTTGATCGGAAAGGCTTGTCCAGCTTGATCGATAATAAAAAACTCAAGTTCAGCACCTAAGGTAGAGGGTCCTTCTCCGAAGCCCGGCTGGGACAACAGCTCCCTCAATTCAACGAGATTTTCTTTCAGTCGCTCTGAGAATCGCAGGTAGTCTCTCTCATCAAACTCTTCTCGATCAATTTGAAGCCCCATTGTCCGATACTCCCTACATTTCCCTGGACCCTAAGTCAGCCATAACATTACAGAAGGAATCGAGTCTCTGGATTCCTGTTCTATAAAAGCATGCTAGCTTAGAAAAATTTAACGAGGTGGGACAGTTTTGGCAGGCCAGGTGCTCCCTCAGAATCCTTACAAATATCCACCAGAACGTTCTCCTTCTTGGATGATTGCCCGTTAAAGGGATATCCAAGAGTTCATTTCGGTTCGGTCGCCTTCATTCCTTTATGAAAGGTCGTGTAGACATATATAGGCATATCTAAATTACCGAGATGTTGCAATATCAGTGGTTGCACTTCGCCCCAAGGCAAACCACCTACCCCTGTGGACAAACGTGGCAGGGCTAATGACGAAAACCCTTCATTATCAATAAGCTTGTGTAACTCACGTAGCGCATGGTTCACAAAAACCGTCGATGCTCGTCCCGGCCGTCCTCCATGATGGCTTGGCGATTCTTGTGTCAATAGATTGACGATACGTTTTCCTCCAGGACCACCCCACATCCAGAGCCCACCTGGTTTTGGATTGGTCGTCTGACAATAATGCCGAAAATCTTTATACATGCCAGGCCATTCCTCACGTAGACTCAACGCCAGTCCAGACGAAAAATTATCATTTGGAGCCACTCCATGAGCAATCGCCGCAGCACCAGAAAGCAGAATATCACCAGTCACGTCGTAAATCATGGTTTCTCCTAACCCGGCCTCCAGATTAGAAAAGTATTCCGTTGACTTGGACAGAAAACACATCAATAGATGATGCCATAGACAAGATGAGTAGGCAAGAAACCGCGGGTGAATTTCTCTTAAGAGGATGCGTCTAAGATAATAAACATGTTGGACTACTTCAAAGGTATTTACCCATGAGAAATTTGTACTTCCGAATGAGGATCATGGTGAGCAATTCCGTCTCTATGACCTCGGGGGGTCACTGACTCATGAATAAAGTCACCAGGATGAATGATTCGATGTGGGTCTTTTTTGGGATCGAGATTTTCTGAGATGGGAGCCTCTGCATCAACTAAGGTTTCCTGCGCTTTTAACTTTTCATCGACGACCGGCACCCCTGCTGCCTTCGCCCGTCGAAGCATCCATGTGAGAGCAATACTGGACAATCCAAGGCTCTTACTTCCACCTACATCAGAATGCACACCCCGAAACCAGACTTCCTGCAACCTTCCTTCCAGAGATTGACCTCTCTCAGACGCTTTGACCCTTGTCAAAGGGAAATTTCCACGACGCTCGTCCAAAGCCATGGCGTGACAACAAATCAGGACATTATCTGGAAGTTTCAGGTCCCAGCCTAGATTAATCCTGTTGCCAGGTATACCAAAAGAGGCAACCGTGTCCCATAGTCCAAGAAACCTTACGGTCATGCCAAGCTTTTCTTTGTGAATCTGGTTGACAAAATGTAGAGCCAGGGCAGCCCCCCGACTAAACCCAATAATGTCAATGACGTCATCACCATCAGCTGAAAACTTATCAAGTTTATCCAATGCCTCACGAATCCGGGTTCTTCCGCCAAGCCCAGTGACTCCACCAAGAATCTTCCCTATAAGGTGTCCACGGGTACCCACACCCTCTTCATAAAACACATTCATATCGGAAGGCATGGAAGTGCAAAATTTAAGGACATTCGTGTTTTTTAAATTATCTTCCTCATCTTCATTCCAGGTCCCATCAAAGGCATAGAGTGCCATATACCTCTCCCTCTTCAAGAATCACTATTGTCGGGACAGCCCTTCGTTTCCATTTGCCCTTATTCGTAAGAAACAGTATAGAATTCTTGACTTCTTACCTATGAACTACCTCACACCTTCAACCGCCTTTAAATGACAAGGGGTCCCTAATACAGAAGGCTAAGAATTCCACTTTTGTAATCGGCAGCCAAATTTTAAAAGGAACGACACGTACCTAGATTACCTCTCCCATATTTTTCAATTGGTTACGCCCCATGCTAAACTTATGTCCATGCACTTTTACAATCTACATACTGTCCCTCACCACCCCACCGATGTTGTCTTTAAGCATTCCTCAGCTCAACAGATATTCTGGGTGAGTGTATTTTCTCTTTGCAGCCTGTTTTTTCTGATCATTGGAGCTAAAGGAGGATGGGTCATGGAGTCTGTCAGGCTCCACCCCTGGCTTTCTTACTGGATCGGAGCTATTTGTTCGTTGCTCGCTTTATATGCCCTAGCCCTCACACGCGCCAGGCTACAACCCTCCAACTGGCTAATGAAAATTAACCGTCAGACTATTACCATTAAATTTCGCTCCTACTTGAATGCCCACTTTGATCCAAATGACATACAAGTTTTTGAAATTCCCCTTTCACATATTCAGTCGGCACGAAGAGTGACTGAAGAGATCCAGCTTCCCCATGGGTTTGACTCTGACGGGAGCAAACCCAATATGAAAAATGAATATTTAGAGTTAACTTTAAAGGAAGAGGACACCTCTAGACTAGCCACCTATTTACAAGAAGAACGTCTTAAGAAAGGACCGAAACAAGGATCCACTCGTAGTTGGACGCAACATTACCCAGTTCGTCTATCCTCTGATAGACTGATCTTCATCGAATGTAAAGAAATTGCTCCTGGAATTAAGGTAGCGTTAGAGCTGTTAGGCACCCAACTTTCTATTGGAGCAGAAGAATCCCTTACAATCGATCTCAATAATTATAGGGATAAGTCGGATGGAGAGAAAGAAGCCAAGGTCTTGCAACTGGCTCAAATGGGCTCCACGGTACAAGCAATTGGACTTGCAAAGATGTTTTTTAATTTAGATACCGTGCAAGCGAAAAAACGCGTGGAGACATTACAGAGCAGTAAATAACAAGGCGACAAGTCGAAGAGAACCTTCTCGACGGGCACGTTTTTGCGAAGAACAGAAATCCCAGGGCCCCAGCAATCCCAAGCTAGTTCCCTTCCCCTTTTCAATAAAGTACGCTACTTAATCCTTATTTACAGATCCTGGTGATCAGACCTCATGACTTAACATTTCTGAAGCCGGTCGAAAAGCTCGACACTGTATTTGGATACTCGGCTGAGGCCATCGCCTAATCAACGACCTTACTCCTACGATGAAATCGTAAAACAATATCAGGGTCTGGATGAAGATTGACTTCGGCCTCACTCTTTCCTTTATAGGGAAGGATATTTAATACGTGACGGATAGCCTCAAGCCTAGCTTTGGTTTTCGTATTGGCTTTAACGATAACCCAAGGGGAATATGACGTATGAGTTTTACTAAACATTTCCTCTTTGTACATCGTGTACAGATCCCAATGCGCTTGGGCCTCTTCGTCTACCGGGCTAATTTTCCAATGTTTCAATGGATTCTTAACGCGACTTTCAAATCGTCGTGCCTGTTCATCTTTTGAAATTGAAAACCAAAATTTCACAAATTCGATATTGTCTTCATAGAGCATATGCTCAAACTCAGGAACCTGCTGCATAAAAACTTGATGCTGCTTCTTGGTACAGAATTGCATAACTGGCTCAACAACGGCACGGTTGTACCAACTGCGATCAAAAAAAGCGATTTCACCAGGATTGGGAAGGTTTTTAATATACCGCTGGAAGTACCATTGTCCCTTTTCTTCTTCTGTTGGCTTTGGAAGAGCAACAACCTTCATTGAGCGAGGGTTCAGGTGTTCAGTAAAACGACGAATGGCCCCACCCTTCCCAGCAGCGTCACGCCCTTCAAAAATAATAGCTACTCGCCGTCCGGTAAGTTGAACATCTCTTTGCAACTTAACTAACTCGATTTGCAATTTTCTTAATTCGGATTCATAGCGAAGTGTGCGTAAGGCTGCCTTTATACTAATTTTTTTTGATTTGAGAAGTTGAAGCAACCCCCGCTTTGAAGTAAGGCTCTCGAAATCTTCCGGAGTTAAGGGTTGTGATTCTTTTAAAATAGGTACAACGTTTTCTTTTTTCGGACTCGGCATCTCCTAAACTCCTTATTTCAATTAGCAATATCTAGGTTCAATCTCGATTTTAGCAGAAAAACTCTCACATTCGTCTCGATTTCATGTTTTTTGGGATATAATGCTACTTCTTAACACAACAATAAGCCCCTTACTTTCATTGAGTCATACTAAGGGATTGACTATCCTACCGAGTTTTCCTCTCATTAAACGGCATTACGCAGAGCCGCAATCCTTTCTTCAAGAGGTGGGTGCGTCATGGTAAGTTTTTTGAGGCCAGCAACCCCCAAAAGTCCTCCATTAATACCAAGAGCCTGCATATGTGCTGGCAGTTGCGCTGGTCTCTGAAGTTGCTGCAATCGCTCTAAAGCTCGGATCATGTTTTGCCGTCCCGCCAGACTTGCTCCGCCGGCATCAGCTCGATACTCTCGCCACCGACTAAACCACCGTACAATCAAGGTGGCTAAAAACCCTAAAACCATTTGGGTCACCATATACGTCATTTGAAAGCCAAGCCCCCGACCATACCCATAGCCGGTCATGTGATAATCCCCTTCCCCCCGCCGATCCACCATAGTCGAGATAATTTGTGCAAAAACAATTACAAAAGTATTCAAGACACCTTGGATCAATGAAAGCGTCACCATATCCCCATTGGCTACATGGCTGACTTCGTGACCTAAGACGGCCTCCACCTCGTCCTTGTCCATGGTATTCAACAACCCGGTACTAACGGCCACCAATGCACTATTTTTGTTGGCACCAGTGGCAAAGGCATTGGGAGCCGGTGAATCAAAAATCGCAACCTCTGGATGTCCAATTCCCGCCTGATCAGCCTGTCGATGAACCGTATGTTTCAACCAGCTCTCTGTCTCACTACTTGGTGATTCAATGACTCTAGCTCCAGAAGATCGCTTAGCCAATGACTTTGACATCATCAGCGATATGAAGGATCCCGCCATTCCAAAAATTCCCGCTATGATCAATAGAGGTGTCCAACTCATCCCCGGCTGATTCAGACCTAAAAAGGTAATGATCAGATTTAATACGAAAAGGACCGCCAGATTCGTGGCTAAAAACAAACCAATGCGCATCATGATTTATGTCTCCGGGTTCGGACAATTTTTCCTATAACGGACAATGAAAGGAACTCGAATAATAGGACTAGGGCCAAGAATACCTATAAAAAACTGACAAACGCAAATAGGACCTTGACCTCACATAACCACACACGAGCTTATCTTGAGGATCCCCCTCTTTCCCCAATTATTTATTGATTCTGCAATTAATTCTAAACCCTAGAAAACAAAAAAGCCCGCTGACCTTTCGATCAGCGGGCTTTTAAAATAACCCGGCAGCGTCTTACTTTCCCACTGCCTCGCGGCAGAAGTATCATCAGCCCTGGAGGGCTTAACTTCCGTGTTCGGGATGGGAACGGGTGCGACCCCTCCGGCATGGCCACCGGGAATTCTATTTCTTGTTTTTAAAACACTTCGAAACTTTCTTTGTTTAGCCTTTTAGGATTTTCCTAGCATGACAAAGAAATCACAACGCATTTAGCGTAAAATTAAAGACCACGTCTATCAGGAGCAAAGGATGTAAAGCCTCACGGCCGATTAGTACTGGTTAGCTACACGCCTTACAGCGCTTCCACACCCAGCCTATCAAACTCGTCGTCTTCGAGTGGCCTTTAGGGAGGTTACCCTCCGGGAGATCTCATCTTGAGGCTGGCTTCCCGCTTAGATGCTTTCAGCGGTTATCCGAACCGGACATAGCTACCCGACTTGCCGTTGGCACGACAATCGGCGCACCAGAGGTCCGTCCCTCACAGTCCTCTCGTACTAGTGAGAGACCCTCTCAAATCTCCTCCGCCCACAACAGATAGGGACCGAACTGTCTCACGACGTTCTGAACCCAACTCTCGTACCGCTTTAACGGGCGAACAGCCCGACCCTTGGGACCTGCTTCAGCCCCAGGATGCGATGAGTCGACATCGAGGTGCCAAACTTCCCCGTCGATGTGAACTCTTGGGGGAAATCAGCCTGTTATCCCCGGCGTACCTTTTATCCGTTGAGCGATGGCCCTTCCACACAGAACCACCGGATCACTAAGTCCGACTTTCGTCTCTGCTCGACCTGTCAGTCTCGCAGTCAAGCTCCCTTTTGCCTTTGCACTCAACGGCTGATTACCGACCAGCCTGAGGGAACCTTTGAGCGCCTCCGTTACTTTTTGGGAGGCGACCGCCCCAGTCAAACTACCCACCAGACACTGTCTCTGCCCTGGATGACAGGGCTAGGTTAGAATATCAGAAAAGTAAGGGTGGTATTTCAAGGACGACTCCACGAGGACTAGCGCCCCCGTCTCACAGTCTCCCACCTATCCTACACATACCCGTCCAACACCCAATGTCAAGTTGTAGTAAAGGTGCACAGGGTCTTTCCGTCTAGTTGCGGGCACCCGGCTTCTTCACCGGAACAACAAATTCGCTGAGTCTCTCCCCGAGACAGCGCTCCAGTCGTTATGCCATTCATGCAGGTCGGAACTTACCCGACAAGGAATTTCGCTACCTTAGGACCGTTATAGTTACGGCCGCCGTTTACTGGGGCTTCCCTTCAGAGCTTCGTCTTACGACTAACCCCTCTGGTTAACCTTCCAGCACCGGGCAGGCATCAGACCCTATACGTCCACTTGCGTGTTCGCAGAGTCCTGTGTTTTTGGTAAACAGTCGCTAGAGCCACTTTATTGCAACCTCAGTTAGCTCCGGGAGTGAATCCCTTCACCAACCAAGGCACCCCTTCTTCCGAAGTTACGGGGCTAAATTGCATAGTTCCTTAGGGAGAGTTCTCTCACGCCCCTTGGTGTATTCCACCCACCTACCTGTGTCGGTTTGCGGTACGG
>CBDCXA010000003.1:0-235000 GCA_965223605.1 Nitrospirales bacterium | reverse complement strand
GGCCATTTCCAATCACTTAAAGGCCCCGACCAAATGTTTAAAGGCATTGCCTTTGGCGGCCCTAATAGTATTTCCAAAGTGGAGATCAGCCTGGATGGAGCCAAAACCTGGAAATATGCTGACCTCGAAACACCCCTCTCCCCTTACTCCTGGGTCATCTGGTCCTACCCCTGGAAGCCTCCTAAGTCAGGGAAGTATCAAATAGCCGTACGCGCCATCGATACCAACGGAAAAGTCCAAACCTCTGAAATCGTCAGACCACAGCCGGCCGGTGCATCGGGCCTGCATATGATTGTGGCAAATGTGGTTAAAATTTAAGGGGTCGGAGGTTGGCCCTGTGCTCCCGGAACGCGCACGATGAAACAAGTGCTCCTTCGACGGCCGCAGTTGGGCCAATCCTCCAGCCCCTAAACTAGGATGGGGGGTGGAAGAAAAAGACGTGCGCAGTCAAAGGCAATCAGACTGCCCAACTAGCTCTAGGGAGGTGGGAAGAAGAAAGAAGTGAGAAAAAGTGGACTACTTGCCCTACGTGATCGCGCAACGCGCGGCCTCAGAAGGCCCTCGTTGGACGCGCGCAGTGAGGGATAGCAAGACCGCCTACATCTTTGTGTAGGGTGAAAGAAAATGAAAGAACCAAGGGCCGAAGTTGGCCCTTTTCTCACGGAGTACGCACGTTCAGAAACATGCTCCCTTGATACACACAATAAAGGGAAGTCATATTGTCCTAATCTTTTGGGTGAGGATAAGATGGAGAAGAAATAATTAGAGGCCGACGTTGGCTCTTTACTCCCGAAACGCGCACGGTAAAACGAGTGCCCCTTCGAGGGCCACTAAACCTAAGAGAGCATGAGGCAATAAGAGTTATGAATCCCCATGCAAAACACCATCAAAAGTTAGCAATGATAGGCATAACGCTTTTCTCCACTTTTTTCACGTTCTCTTACATGACTCAAACTGTTTACTCGTATCAAGACAGAGGATTTAATTCCAATGCTAAAAGTAAGCTCACCATTACTTCAGAAACTATGACTGTAAAAAAAGATGGAAGTTATGTAGTTTTGAACGGTGGAGTCAAAGTTCAATACGACCAAACCGAAATCTTAACAGACAGGCTATTCTATCATTTTGAAAATAGACGGCCCAAAGTAGCGGAGTTTTTGGGAAACGTAAAGCTTACAAACTGTAATACAAACATCACGGGTGCTAAAGCTATCTCAACAAACCTTGGTAACTCCATTGAATTTTGGAATGATGTGAAGGTTAGCATTGCCGGCAAAACTAAACATTATGACCATTACATTCACTCCATTAAAAGCTGCAACAAGAGAAGTTGGTCGGTTAGTAACGCCTTCGTTCCCTACAAGATCCAGAATCTCCAGACCTATTAAAATTGAAAATAGACAAAGGGTTGGGCTGGTTTTGCGACCGCTAGCAGGACTACGAGGACGAATCCGTAAAAGGCGACTCGGCTCACTAAAAGAGTCGAAGGCGCCCATTCATAATTCTTGAGGTATCGTATCAACCCATGTCCCAGAAAAAAAAGGACAACGATGACCAAAGCTTGGATTGATTCCTTGGAGAGGGACTGGCCAGTTTCCAAAGGTTGCACCATGTTCCTCAGCATTTTGAAAGCATCCCCAATTGTTGAAGACCTGAAAAAGACCCATCCAAGACAGACCACGTGAAATGTGAGGAACACTCCGAGCCAATCAGGCATCTTCACGGATGTGAACTTTTCCCATACCTTGTGGCCAATCAACGCAAGTCCATGAAGCATTCCCCAGAAGACAAACGTCCAGGACGCTCCATGCCAAAGTCCACCCAACGTCATGGTAATGAATAGGTTCTGGTATGTCTTACTGAACGTTCCACGTGATCCTCCAAGCGGAATATAGAGATAATCACGTAACCATCGAGACAGGGTCATGTGCCATCGGCGCCAGAAATCGGCAATCGACGTTGCGAAATAGGGGGCGTCAAAATTCTCCGGCAATCGAAAACCCAGCATCAAGGCTGTACCTAAGGCCATCGCGGTATATCCGGCAAAGTCGCAAAAAATCTGGATAGCAAAGGCATAGGTTGCGATCCATGATTCAAGAAAAAGCATGGCATCTGGTCGACTATAGACCTCACTGACATAGGGATTTAGAGTATCGGCAATTCCTATTTTGAGAAAGAGTCCCGTGAGAAATCGATGGATACCCTGGTAGAAGAGAGCGGAATCCCATTGATGCGTGGCCTCTAGCTGAGGAAAGAATTCACGTGGCCTCACAATGGGACCGGAGATCAGCTTGGGGAAAAAGGCGAGGAAAATTGCAAATTGTCGAAAGTTTCGAACAGGTATTTGTTGACCACGAAAGATGTCCACCAGATAACAGATCACCTCAAATGTAAAAAACGAAATCGCCAATGGAAGTAAGATCCCTCCAATCCCGGCCGGAAACATGTTGTGCCCGAAATAGGCCGTGCCCTGGTTCAAGGTTTGTAAAAAAAAATCAGCGTACTTAAAGTAGGAAAGGAGAAGGAGTGGACAAGTGATGCCACTCGTAACCAATAGGGCTTTCCGAGCAGGGAACCGTTCCATGGCTAGGCCCATTACATAGGCAAAGACCGTGAATCCGGCTAATAGCAAACCATAAGGTGGATACCAGGCCATATAGAACACATATCCGCCCAAGAGTAGTAGATATTCACGCCAGGTTGCTCCTGAGATCGACCAATAGAGCAGGAGGAACAAGGCCAGGAATATAACGAACGTCCAAGAATTAAACAGCATGTGTCACATTGCCCGTTTCAAAAATTGGGGAAAACTTTGAAGGAAGAAAGGGGTAGTTCTGCCTGAAAAGGCAGTTGCCAGTCTCTGCTGGGCTTCTCAATCGTCACATCTTTCCGGCTATGGTGGTGAGTTTCAGTTCAGAAAGAAAAGGACTGATCTGATCGGCAATCAATTTTGTTTTTTGAGCCATACCGGACTGATTCATGTGGACGGCATCAAGGAAATATTTGGGATCTCGCATCTGGCTATAGACATCCACATACAGAAGCTCGTTCTCCTGAGCCACCTCTTTCATAATCTCATTGTGCCGGACGATCACTTTCGCGACTTCCGTTGCATAGACAGTCTGTCCAGTCTCTTTCGCTGGGTTTAATGGCTCGTTTACAAAAATTGGCGTCGCTCCTATGCTTTGACAGATTGCGGCTAACATTTTCAGGTTTCGACGAAAGTACTTCCCGGTGTACCGCTTGGCATTCTCCCGAACTTGATCATCAGAGGGAGGGGCATATTGAATATATTCTGCCACGTCTCCAATCATGAATCCCTCTGCAATGGAGAGTCGCATCCCAATCAACCGAATAAGATAACTTCCCCTCATCCAAGGTTTCAGCCAACTCGGGATCGGTTCTTGCGGTTGGTAGGCACGCCGGAAAAACGTATTGTCTGGGCCTCCTTCATCCGGGAAGCCAACTGCAAAGGCATCGGTCGCCCCCGCATGAATGAGTACAACGTTCGGGGCAAACTCACTAACCCGCATGGTTAACAAACCTAACATTTCATACGTCGTATAATTCGGCGTCCCGGCATTTATCACTTCCATCCGCTCTTGTCCAAATTGTTTCACAAGTTGGTTTTCGAGTAGGGCGGGCCAAACATTTTTTTCATTGCCAAAATAGGCTCCATAGGTCGTACTGCCTCCGATAGCTACCAGGCGAACGAGATCCGGCGACTTAGGTTCAGTACAACAGATAGGACCTCTCAGGCCCATCTGGTTGTGCGGTTTATATCCATTCTTTAAAAGGAACTCCGGATAAGACACAAAATTGAAATAGGGGTGCGGTTTATATCGCGTAGTGAGGTTCCAGCCCGTTCCCCTTATCCCAAGAAGCAGCTCAACAATTTGTCGCTCTTTTTCGGAGCGGCTCAGGTGATAAAGCAGTGCGGAGGTTGCCTCGAGGAATCCGAGAAATCCAGCTACAAGGAGGATTATTACAAAGGGTCGCTTAAGATTATTCATCCTAAGTGATTATAAGGTGAATCCCAAAACCCAACAATTTTTTTCAAAAATTCAGGCAGGTGGGTGATTAACTAAAAGGCAGTATGAAAGGCTGGAAACTATTTCCCCACAAACCAAAAAAGAAAGGCAAGAGTACATTGCCAATCCTCCCCATTATTCCCCTACCCAATCTATTAGAATCTCAAATTGCAACCCGTATCGTCCCCTCAATTATTCACCTCTATATGAATTTATTCTAACCTTTAGCATGGTATTTGGCTTGTCTCGAACATGCCCAAATGCTGTATCACTATGGTATAAAGAGTTTTTCATATTCGTACTTTTGAAACAGCCTCTCTCGTTAAAAAGACTAAAAAATGGATGAGACTGCAGATATAAAAATCGCGAGGAAACACAGGGCTTTTCGGCGATTTCGTTCGGCAGTGGAGGAGTTACTCCTGGCCAATGCCCCTAAAGACCTTCAGGGGCTAGCTGATTCCTTGATATCGAAAGTCCAGTTAGTCACACAAGGGAGTGAGTATTGGGAACAGCTTCGTGGGGAATGTGAAGAACTTGCCAAGATTCCTTTTCGTCACGGAACATTAGCGCAGGCGATTGAGTGGGAAACGCTGAAACTTCAGACCCGCATCGTGTCAGCCACGAGCCCAGAGAACGTACCGAATGTGGCACTTTTCCGTGATCGTCACGTGCATATCGGGACCCTGATTCGTTTGTGGCGAAAACTCGTTCTGGAGACGGAAGACGAGCTTGCCAAGCAAGGATATGAGACCTTACTCGATGTCAATCCCTGGGGCGGCTTTAATTTCGCCGTTCAGGATGATGGTTATACGCGGATGCCCTTTGCTCGGCTTACTATGGCCGTCGGCAGTCTGCCAAGCACACCGCTTGAGGAACAAGGTGGCCCCTTTTACCAAGATTTTCTTCCGCGATATCTCGAGGCCCTAAAGGAAGCAGGAGAAGTGGTTCCGAATGCGTTTACCTATCAACATCACAAACATGATGATTCGGGAATACTACAAGAGCTCTCCTGCACTTATCACTTTCCCAACCATACCTACGATCGCCGGTCATTCGTGAAAATTCGACTCTCCCGTGCCTATGAGACGGTTGAGGAAATTACGCTGCATGACTTTCTCGGCCTGTTAGAGCGACTGCAATTCACCACCGATTGGGACACCTACAAAGAACAAACAAAAGACATTGATGTGCGGTTCGACCTTCAAGACTTTTTGTCTCTCAGTCATATCACTGAAGAAGCCTATCAACGGACACCTGCCGAGAATTCCTTATTGGATGAGGTTAAAGATGCCTTCCGCGGAGCGATCAGGGAACGGAAGGTCCTATATCACTACATGGATTTAATCCGAACCTCAAAATGGATTGAAAATCTCTACTGGGGGATTGCTGAAACGGCGTTGGGTGTTCGAAAGTATCAGCGTCCTGTTTCATTCACACGTGAGGTATGTTCGAACATGCCACCGAGCCTGCTAATACCGGTCCGACGCCATTTACAAGGGTATCACCACCGGATCGGGTCTGTTCCAATTGTCTGAAATTTTTCTACTTTTCTACAGGCGAGTAGCCTCAAGCGTCCCAATACTTCCTGCAACAACATGACGTCGACACCGACCAAACCCCTCTTTGGTTAACCACCCTTCTACTTCCCTCCAACTGTAACTTCGACCAGTCGCAGTAAAGGCATACATGAGAAGAGAAAAGACGGCGGCGTCAACAGGTTTCGTATCTGTATCATCGAGAAAAAACTCCACGATAAATACTTTCCCACCAGGTCTAACCGCTTTGCGAATCCTCCGAAGAAGCAATCGGTTTTCCTTGGCATTAAAGTCATGAAAAATATTAGCTACCAAGGCCGCATCACTTTCTTCCGGTAGACAGGCAGTAAAAACATCCCCCTCTTTGACAGACAGTCGTTTCTGCAGCCCGCTCTGTTTAATCAACCGACGTGCCACGGCAACAGATTGATCAAGGACTATCCCCGATAACTTAGGATTACGTTCCGCCAGGGCAATGGAATAGGACCCCGATCCCCCAGCCAGGTCAAAAAACTTTTTAGCCCCACGTGGCATTCGACAGGTTTGAATGGTCATCGGTGCGAGAACGATGCTCCGTTCATGCATCGCTAAGGCAAACCGACGGCGAAATTCTTTTGATTGCGTAATAGATGCCCACCCAGGCCGTCCATTTTTGATGACCCGAGGCATATCCGTCCAATTGGACCAATGGTGACCAAGAAGCCATAGGAGGTTGGTAATCGATCTCGAACTATACGCATCGAGATAGGTACGTCCTAACTCAGAATTGAAATAGAGTTTCTTCTGAACTCGAAGGAGTTTCAGACCCACTAACGCATTGAGCAGGAGTTGCATTCCCTCTGGATCGGTTTGACACCTCTTGGATAGGGTTGATGCTGTTTGCTTGGAACGCCCCAATGCCGTGAAGACTCCAATTTCATTACCTGTCAGTAATACCTTGGACTCGGCATAGCCATTGGCAAGCTGCATGAGGTCCTGATAGGTCACGGATCGGCCCCTTGTTCAGACCGCACCTCTACATCCATCCACATACCCCGGGAAAAGTGAGGGGCTCCCGTTACTGGATCTCCTAAAAAACAGAAAAGCCCATACCCTCCTGCTGTTACATCCAAGAGAATATAACTCTCCAGTCCAGGGTCAAGCCCCACCACCCCACCAACCGTTTCTCCGGCAGGATTAGGAGCCCCACCAGGCCTATAGGCACGAAGGAAATGTTGCGTCGATGCGCCAGGGCGCAACCGTATCAGAACAACTTCATGTGGTTGTTCCCCATCATTCCGAAAGTGAAGGATTCGTGCCCCAGGCTTAAGAGAGCCTTTCACTTGGTAAAAAAATTCATTGCCCACAATGACGATATCAGCTGAAGGCGTAGGAGTCGGCGCAGCCGGAGGCTTGACCAACAAGGAACTGATCATTCCCTCTACTACATGAGGACGTCCTCGAATATCTGGAATTCCACAAATGAGAACATATTCGCCTGGCACAAGATTTATGATCACCATCGCTTCTTGACCGGGAGGTACGGCGTTCACACCACCATGTCGTTGCACCCAGTCAGGTAACTTCCGCCAATTATTCCGACTCATGGCTTGTCGAAAGTCGACAGCTGACTTTCCGGGAGGGAGTTTGAGGAATTGGACTTGATGGGCATCTCGCCCTTTATTCACCAATTTGATGGTTTGCCAGCCGCCGGAGATTTCTGTGGGTCCAGAAAATGAGAAGTCTTCGGCTGAAAAAATAATGGGAGGTTGTGTGATTCCATCCTGAGCAAGAAGTACTGAGGGCACGCCCATGATTATGACTACCCACAGGCACGCTCGAATGGCAAAAGGAAGTCTCATGTCATTTTCAGGAGAGCGGTAATGGCACCACTAACCCCTTCAAATATCTGATGGGGACTGGCGGTCCCATACATGTAAGCGGGCGTGGTGATAATTTTTTTGTCTGCATCCACGACAAACTTTTCAACAACACAATTTTGATGTTTGGCTCCTGTCTTTTCAATCTCGGAGGCCGTTCCGGCATCATCACCTATTGTGACGGCCACACCCTTCTGACCCAAGGCTAAGGCCATAATGGCCGGTGCAATACAAATGGCTGCAATGGGCTTACGGCTTTCATGAAATTCCGTCACAATTCTTGCGACCTGCGGATCAATGGCGCCACCACTTCCTTTTTCCGCGAAATTGCATAGGTGTAAGGCAGCTCCGAAACCCCCAGGAAACGCAAGGGCATCAAAATCCTTTGCCTTCAGTTTTTCCAACGACTGAATTTCTCCTCGAGCAATCCGAGCAGCCTCTTGCATCACATTTCGCTGTTGCCCGGTAGGTTGCTGGGTAAGATGATTCGTCTCGGGAACATCCTTATTTGGGGCAAATACCTTGTAGCTTGCTCCATTTTGCCCAATCGCAATGAGAGTACTCACTGCCTCAGTAATTTCAGCACCATCTAAAAACCCGCAGCCTGAAAGTATGACCGCTACTTTTTTCATATGGTCCCCCTTTGGTATGTAACCTCCATGGAATGCCTGTGGCTATCAGATCATGGGAGGTATCATTCACTTAGCAGTTTGTTACTTTAGTCCGACCGCCAAACGCAGGTCAATCTCAAAACAGACAGCCCCGTAGCAGAAAACCCGCGCTTCTTCAATGATGCCTTTTTACTTTTTTTTCTTAAACTGAGGAGGAATATTTTGAGGCGCTGGTGGAGATGGAGCAAAAGATCTATGAGGTCTACGCGGAAGAAATCGCCTCCGGGGATAGTAGGGATAATAACCTCCATAGCCATAAGGAACTCCCCAATAATAAGGGGCACCCCAGTAAGGATCCGCTCCATACGCTCCGTAATAACCGGGGTCATAGTAGGTCCCGTACTGCGCTGGAGAGGTGGCAGAACCGGCTAACAGTACGAGGTGTTTCATATCAATAAGTGGATAGGCATAATTAATTTCATCCAGCGGCCTGGTGACATCACCAGCCACTTCCCCAATTATTATAATCCGGCTACCCACTTCAACAGTGGCTGGATCGAGAAAGGATTTTTGAATAGCTATAAAACGACCCTGAGAGGCGGTTCGGATTTCACCACTATCCGACACTTTTGTAAGGGGAAGTTGCAAGACCTCTATTTCGGTTCGCTCTTTGGCACGCTTAGCATGCAAGACAATCCCGCCAAGCTCGACGACCTTTCCTAAAAAGGTGGATGGTGACGCCTTCAATTCTGTAAAGGAAAAAGAACGATCGATCGACTGTTCCAATTGGCTGGGAACTTCTGCCAGAGCAGGATTACGTTGAAGTTGATGGGCGGATTGAGCACAACCTGAATACCCGTTCAACAAGACCAGCAGTATTAGGGGCCATGCTTGAGAATGCCTTTTATGCCATTCTTTAAAAATGATAGGACACCCCCATCATGACATGTTGCGCCCGGTAATCGGCAAGAAAACCTTGGTTGGGGGCAAATGTTTCCTCAAATTGCACCGTTGCTCCAGTATATTTATATTCCGTGAACAGCGCGATCGTGGGAGTCAAAAATGCCCGCATCCCAGCGAGTAAATTCCAACCACCTGCCACATCTAATTCGCTTCTGGTCGTGGCCGAATTACCGATATGAGCAAAGACAAGACCTCCTCCAAACCCAATGTAAGGCTGGAAGGTCGCTCCAGGGTACCGCAGAATGAAATTGACCATGGCGGAGGTGACCCGGAAATGGATTCCCGGCACATCATCTAAATTTTTTATATGGGGGGTGGTATGGAAAATATCTGCTTCCAAGCCATAATAACCATGATTGAAAAAGTGACCAACCTTGCCCCCATAGGTGAAAGAGTTTTTTAAATCAAAATCTGGAGCTTGAAGCCCGATCAAACTTCCAGTGCCATCCACTTCTTCGAGGCGATCGGCAAAATTGACTCCACCTTGCACGGCAATATAACTTTCAGAAAACGCGGAAGAGGGAAAGACAAGTGCAGCAATCCCAATAGCTATAGCAAGGAATCGCTTCAACCTTTTAGGTATAGAAATATGGAGTCGTTCATAACTCATTATAATTCAGCATAACAACCGCCAAATTCTTAAACAACCCGAGACAACATGAATAAATACCCTTCAAACAATATGCAATAAACGCAGCAAGCACAGCCTATTCGCAATGCCGGAATAAAACGAGTCAGACTAGATCTATTTATGTGGAATGCCCTAAAAAGGGGAGGCCAAAACCTACATGTTTCGGTAACCGGTTATTCAAATAGCTATTAGACCGTCACCTCCAAAAAATCTAGCCAATAGTATATTACCAATGAATATTGTCCTTAGAATGTCTGAAAGGAAACCTCGTGGATGTAAAAAACCTGCTCACAAACTATCCTGACGCTTCTCAACAGGAATGTCTGGAAGGGCTCATAAAAGATAGGACAATTCGCATTGAGCGGATTGTCTCGAAAGGACAAGCCTCCCCTCCTGACTTTTGGTACGACCAAGAGGAAGAAGAATGGGTTCTTCTCTTAAGGGGATCGGCTGGGCTTCGATTCCATACTTCCCCGAAAATCATCACGATGAAAGCAGGTGACTCGTTACATATCCCGGCCCACATGAAACATCGGGTTGAATGGACGGAAGAAAATAAAGAGACAGTGTGGGTGGCGGTCTATTGGAAAGGGAGTGAGGCCTAATCGGAAGTCCTTTGTGGTCGCAGAGTGCGCACGATAAAACGAGTGCTCCCTCGATGCGCCCAGTTAAGGACTCTCCGATTACACCTCATGAGAGAAGGGTGAAAGATAAAGAGCAAGAGTGGAAGGTTGGGGCCCTACGTGCTCACGCACCGCGCGGCTTCAGAAAGCCCTCGGTGGACGTGCGCAGGCCATGACAACCCAACCTCCTTCCTGGGGGAAGTGGAGGAAACAAAAAAAAGGAAACAGTGGTCCTTCTTGCTCGCAGGCGGCGCAGGTTCAGAAACATGCTCCCTCGATGCGCGCAGGGAACGACCATCTAGCTACTCCCCTCAAGAAAGTGGGAAAAAGGATAAGCAAGAAAACTGCTCAGAAAGAGCAATTTCATACATACTAGCGATGAGGCTTCGCTCGTTTTTTAGCATATTTTGCTTTTATGGCCTTATGAAACCGCTCTTCTTCCTTGTCTAACATTTGATTTAACCTCTTATATAAATCCATCCCAAATGAATAGTTCACATACCGAGGAAAACCCGTAAAACCATCGTCAAAGTCGGCCCAAGTAACCTTCTCCCGACTACCTTCAAGCACTATTCGAACAAATTCAAGAGCTAACATGAGTGCTTGTATCGCGTCTTCCCCATAAATATAGGTCGTAAATCCATTCTTAATTCCGGCAATTTTGCAAGGGCAAAACCAACATTTTTTACCCCTCCTAGGTTGCCCTATTTTTACAAGAACCTTCTTGCCTGTTTTTGATATTTTCAAGGTTCGGGTAGCGATGACGGTTCCTAATTTTTTCTCCATATCTCCTCTCCACAATTCTCCAATTAAATAGAAATGTTCTATCTAATTTCCACTGAAGAAAAAGGTACGTGTAGCAAGATGACAAGGCCAGTGACAAGAAAGACTATTCCGACGGCACTTAGGCCAGCTGCCCAAACTCTTGGATGAAAATTTAATGCGATTGGGCCAATCGACCAGCCTGCATGACGAGTTACGACGAACATTTCTTCTTGAGAATTCGACACACCTTTCACTAACAGATCTACATCTACATTATTCTTCCAAGCACCGAATAGGATTCCCCCAACGACAAAAAGTGACGGCACGATTCCAAGAATTAGGATTACCCAAAAACCTACTTTCACGAAGATGGCTGACGTCATAAATTCTCCTCGATTCTTTAAGTGCGATTAAAACAACTTCCCTTAACAAATTGCATTGAACCATATTTAGTTTTATTTATGAAAAACTGAATGAAATCAAAAGGTAACGTGTTAATATTACTTCATATCCTTAATGAAGGCTTTTCTTTTCCCGTCTATTTCCCTATCCTCACCTAGATTCATGGATTGCCTAGATTGGCGGTAACAAAGAGGTACTCATGGATATTCTATGGAATTTTTTAAAGAGCAAGGTGTCGGGTCCTGATGGCACCCTACTCGGCTCGGAACCACCGTGGCATGCAAAGTCGGTTATCGCAGCTGGCATCACTTCGGTTGCGGGACTCTTTGCTTGGATGGGTGATTATTCTCCAGCCCTTCTTCGTTTTGGAGGGAGCTATCTCGGGGGATTTTTTATTGGTTGGATTTTTCGGCGATTTGTAAAAACGGCCGTGGTTATCGCCGGGGGCCTGATTCTGTTGGTAGGTGGGCTGAAGAGTACGGGGTGGATTTCCCTCGATTGGGCAGGCATCGAATCCTGGATCACTCAAAGCCTCGCTGCACTTCAGCAAGGTGCAGATGGCCTAAAACAGATTCTCATGGGGTATTTACCTTCAGCAGGTGCAGGGTCTGCTGGAGTCTTTTTAGGCTTTCGAAAAAAGTAATCCAGAAGTCAGGGGCTTGAATAGGTAAGGGAAAGTGTGTTTCCATTTACCCCTGAATCAGCAGCAATTTTCAAAGGAACCGGTGGCTCATGCGTTGGGAAGGGCGAAGACAAAGCGGCAACATTGAAGATATTCGTGGACGAGGTCCCGGACGGCGCCGGGGCGGCATGGCTATCGGCGGGGGTACTATTCTTCTGGTATTGGTTGGAAGTGTCCTGCTCGGCCAGAATCCTCTTACTCTGTTGAATATGATTGGTGGTATGCAAAGCGTGTCAGGCCCACCGGCCAATAACCGTCCGGTTGCTACGAGTCGACCTGGCGACCAACTTGGTAAATTTGCATCGGTCGTCCTCGCGGATACGGAAGATACGTGGAAAACCCTGTTGCCTCAAATGGGCCGTCCTTACCAAGATCCACGGATGGTGCTCTTCTCTGGAGCCGTGCAATCCGCATGCGGGTACAATTCTTCGGCCGTCGGCCCCTTTTATTGTCCAGGGGACCACAAGGTCTACCTTGATTTACAGTTTTTTCAGGAACTCGACAGAAAGCTTGGAGCACCAGGCGATTTCGCCCAAGCTTATGTCATCGCCCATGAAGTCGGACACCACATTCAAAATCTCCTGGGCATTGCTAAAAAAGTTCGGAGCCTCCAGCAACGCGGCTCACGGGCTCAAGCCAATGCCCTCTCTGTTCGTATGGAACTCCAGGCCGACTGTTTTGCAGGGGTTTGGGGACACCATGCAAAGCGTGAACGAAACCTCATTGAACCAGGAGATTTTGAAGAAGGGTTACGCGCAGCGGCTGCTATCGGTGACGATCAACTCCAACGAAAATCTCAAGGACATGTTCAACCGGAAAGCTGGACGCATGGGTCCTCCCAACAACGCATGACCTGGCTTCGTCGGGGAATGGAAACGGGCGACCCTCAATCTTGCGACACATTTTCAACCGACCGATTGTAGCCACTATTCCTTCCCCCCGATTCCTCATCACTCCAGCCGCAAAACGAACCTGCCCCAAACAGGCATGGAGAACCTGCCGGGTGACCTGTTTATCCAAGAGCTAAGTAGGAGTGATGAGAAAGAAGGAAACAAAAATAAGAATTAAAAGCCGATTCCTATACCAACCCCTCCACCGACACGTCCCCCGGAGCCACCACCTCCGAAAATACTCCAGCGTGGACCTGGATCATACTGATCTTCATACGGATCTGGCTGCCAGACGTGCAAGTGTTCAATATCAAAGGTTGGGTATTGATAGTCGGCTTCATCTAGCTTTTGGGTTGTCGAACCCGTCACACGTCCCACGAGCGTTATTCGCGTCCCGGGCGGAAGCTGCGCCGGATCCAGAAAGTCTTTTTCGAGGGCAAGGAATCTTCCGCCAGACTGCGTTAATTGTCTAACTGGCTCTTCTCCACTCTTGAGTGGCAGTTGCAGCACCTCTAGCTGAGTTCCTGTTTGCAGTCTTCTGGCCGAGAGAACTTGTCCCCCAATCACCACGAGTTTCCCCTCAGAAGAATCCGGGTTACGCTTAACCTCGTCGAAGGCAAGATCGGTTTCTATTTGGGATTCCAAGGCTTCCGGCACTACCGGCGGAGAGGTCGAACATCCAGACAGAAACATCATGACGACAAGTAGGGAGAAAAACAACGAGGCAATCATTTCTCTATCGTGCCAGAGGAGAGGCATGAAAGTCCAGGAGGGAATCTTTTATGTAAGACAGAGATCTGGCTACTAGGCTTCGTCCGGTTGGGGATTGGATTTTGAAGAGGTGGGTTTCGTGCGAGGCGATCCAGAACTCTTTCCACGCGACGAGATTTTTGGGGTGGCACATGACACATCGGCGTTTTGCCCACGATGCCGCAAGGCATGGTCCATGAGTACTAGCGCTACCATGGCTTCTGCAACCGGAGTCGCTCGAATTCCGACACAGGGGTCATGACGACCCTCTGTTTTGACAGTGACTGGATTTCCAGCTTTATCAATGGAGCGACGGGGCAGCCGAATGCTTGACGTCGGTTTGATGGCAATCGTCACCGAGAGATCTTGTCCTGTTGAAATACCACCCAGGACTCCTCCTGCATGGTTCGTCAGAAACCCCTCTGGGGTCAGTTCATCTCCATGCTCCGATCCATGCTGACGGACTGACGCGAAGCCTGAACCGATTTCCACGCCCTTCACCGCATTGATACTCATCATGGCCGCTGCCAAATCAGCATCGAGCTTTCCATACACAGGCTCGCCTAACCCAACCGGAACCTGTTCAGCAATGGTGGTAATTTTCGCACCAACGGAATCCCCTGAATTCCTGAGCTCGTCCATAAAATGCTCAAGTTGTGGAACCTTCGCAAGATCGGCTGCAAAAAATGGATTCGAAGACACCGCCTCCCATGATTGAAAGGGAAGTTCATGCGGTCCTAATTGTGACAGATACCCACGAATCACCACACCATAGGTTTCATGCAACCACTTCTTGGCGATTGCTGCCGCAGCCACACGGACCGCGGTTTCACGGGCAGATGACCGGCCTCCCCCCCGATAGTCACGCACACCATACTTTTGCCAATAGGTATAGTCAGCATGGCCAGGTCGAAAGGTATCCATCAAATTCCCGTAGTCTCGACTCCGCTGATCTTCATTTCGGATAAGTAACGCGATCGGTGTTCCAGTCGTCCTCCCTTCAAAGATACCCGATAAAATCTCAACGGTATCGGATTCCTTTCGTTGCGTGACATGTCTGGAGGTTCCCGGTTTTCGTCGGTCTAACTCTTGTTGAATGTCCTCAACCGACAAGACAAGTCCGGGTGGACAACCATCGACCACACAACCAATAGCCGGACCATGACTTTCCCCAAATGAGGTAAGAGAAAAGATTGTGCCAAATGTATTACCAGCCATTCTGTCAGTCTACCCTATCGCTACGGTCGAGAAAGAAAATTCTCAATTATTCTACAAGATCGAGTTTAATATGGAGATCGCTGAGTTGCTCGCTATCAACCCGTGAGGGAGCCTCGGTCATGGGATCTTGGGCCTTTTGTGTTTTGGGAAAGGCAATCACATCCCTGATGGATTCAGCCTTCCCTAACAACATAATCAGCCGGTCTAACCCAAAGGCGATTCCTCCATGTGGAGGCGCCCCGTAGTTCAAGGCATCTAATAAAAAGCCGAACTTGGCAGATGCCTCTTCTTTGCTTATCCCTAACAGGTCGAATACTTTCTTTTGCTGATCCTGTCGATGAATACGGATACTCCCTCCACCTATCTCGCTGCCATTCACAACAAGATCATAGGCCTTGGCACAGACATTCTGCGGTTCGGAATCTAACAATAGAACATCCTCGTCACGAGGAGCCGTAAAGGGATGATGCAAAGCGACATGTCGCTTTTGAACCGGATCAAACTCCAGGAGCGGGAAATCAACAATCCACACCGGGCACCAGGCCTTGGTATCGATAAGCTGAAGCTCTTCGCCCAGCAATAATCGTACTCGTCCCAACACATCATGAACTACTGATGGTTGATCCGCTCCGAAAAGAATAAGGTCTCCCACTTTCGCATTGGGAATGGCCGCAAAAAGTTTCTGAGCATCCAGAAACTTTGCAATGACCGACTCGAGTTGTCCTCCTTCAACAATTTTCACCCAGGCCAACCCCTTTGCACCAAACGTTTTCGCGGTTTCGCCCAAGGCATCAATTCGGCTCCTCGGTATCGTAGCCCCACCTTGCACCACCATCGCTTTGACGAGGCCACCCTTCGAGACGGCATCCTTGAATACTTTGAATTCGGACTCCTTGGCGAAGTCACTCACATCCTGCAGTTCCATCCCAAACCGTAAGTCTGGCTTGTCAGATCCAAATCGCCCTATCGCCTCGGCATAGGAGAGCCGTGGGAAAGGAGCGGGTAAGATAATGTTCCCGCGGTCACGAAACAGGTCAATGATCATCCGTTCCATGAGGCTCATGACCTGTTCACGATCCACAAAGGACATCTCAAGGTCAATTTGCGTGAATTCTGGCTGCCGGTCATTACGCAGGTCTTCGTCACGAAAACAACGCGCGACTTGATAATAACGATCGACTCCGCTCACCATGAGTATTTGCTTGAACAATTGTGGTGATTGAGGCAAGGCAAAGAAGGTACCAGGGTTGACCCGACTAGGTACAAGATAGTCTCTTGCCCCTTCCGGGGTACTTTTGGTCAGCATGGGCGTTTCAATTTCCAAAAACCCTTCGCCATCTAAAAACCCTCGTACCTGTTTGACCACTTCATGACGTAGTTGAAGGAGTTGTTGCATCTGAGGACGGCGAAGGTCGAGGTAGCGATACTTCAATCGCAAGGCCTCTGTCACGTCAGCCTCATCTTCGATCATAAAGGGTGGCGTGTGTGCTTCATTCAGAATAACAAGCGTTTCGATAAAGACTTCGATTTCCCCGGTGGGCAACTCGGGGTTGAGTGATTCTTCAGGTCGCGCTTCGACCGTCCCAGAGACCGATACGACATATTCGCTTCGAAGAACGTGTGCTGCTTCATGCACGAGAGGGGCACGCTCAGCATTGAAGACAATTTGGGTCACCCCTGTTCGGTCACGTAAATCAATAAAAATAAGATTGCCGTGATCACGTCGTCGTTGCACCCAACCTTGTAGCACCACCGAGCTTCCGATCTGGGATTTCGACAACTCCCCACATCGATGTGTTCGAATGTTCATCGCACTCCTGCCTTTGATGATTTAGCCCAACCCTTTCGAGAGAGCTTGGGTTTACGTTTTGCGACTGGCTCTCTCCCACTCGCCCTGGCGTCGGTGTCTTTTCGTCCTTTCAGGATATCACGTAAGGCATTGGCTTCTCGATCGGTCGCATACCGAAAGCCCCCTGATCGGAGCCGCCCTAAGGCCAAGGGACCAAACCGCACCCTAGTGAGTCGAATGACTGTATGGCCGACAGCCTCTAACATTCGTTTGACTTGATGTTTGCGACCTTCATGAATCGTCACTTCGAGCCATGAGTTCGCGGCAGCTTTACGAATTTTTTTGACGGTGGCCGGGCCCGTCTTCCCATCACGAAGTTTCACACCCTGTTCCAACAAGGCCACTTCCTCATCGGTCAGAATTCCCTTCACTTTAATCAAATAAGTTTTGGGCACATGATATCGAGGATGGAGTAACGACTGTGCCAGTTCTCCGTGATTCGTGAGTAAGACCAACCCTTCGCTATCATAATCTAATCGTCCAACCGGAAAGAGTCGCATTCGAATATTTTTGATTAAATCCTTAATCGTCGTCCGACCTTCAGGGTCATGCAACGAGGAGAGGACACCTGGGGGTTTATTGAGTAACAGAAACACTTGAGGCGGGACGGGCTTGATATGCCGTCCATCGACCTTCACATGGTCCTGCACGGGATCCACCTTCGTCCCAAGTTCGATCACCACCTGGCCATTCACCGTCACACGACCAGTCCGGATCATCTCCTCGGCTTTCCGACGCGAAGCAAGCCCCGAGTCGGCAATGACTTTTTGTAAACGTATTTGATGACTATCTCGTTCCATCATGAATACATGCTCAACTGCACCCTTTCGAGTAAGGGAATCTGGAATACTACTTTGAATCTCTATCTTGAAAACTTACTCCCACTCAATCGTCCCAGGTGGTTTGGAGCTAATGTCGTACACGACCCGGTTGACGCCTCGTACCTCATTGATAATTCTATTTGACATGACGCCTAACACTTCAGGGGGCAATTTCGCCCAGTCCGCTGTCATTCCATCGACACTGGTCACCGCACGAATCGCGATGACATGCTCATAGGTTCGTTGATCACCCATGACTCCCACCGTTCGAATGGGTAACAGCACCGCGAAGGCTTGCCAGACATCATGGTAGAGCCCAGCCCGTCGAATTTCCTGGTCAACGATCACTTCGGCATTCCTTAAAATGGTTAGTCGCTCCTTCGTCACAGACCCTAAGATTCGAATGGCTAAGCCCGGTCCTGGAAATGGCTGCCGCCAAACAATCTCATCTGGAATCCCTAATTCTTTCCCTAACTGCCTCACCTCATCCTTAAATAACTCTCGTAAGGGCTCAATAAGACGTAATTTCATTCTGGCCGGTAGCCCCCCGACATTATGATGGGATTTAATGGTGGCCGATGGCCCTTTGAAACTCACACTTTCAATAACATCGGGGTACAAGGTACCTTGCACCAAATATCGCACCCGGCCAATTTTGGCTGCAGCAGCTTCAAATTTCTTAATAAAGAGGCGCCCTATAATTTTTCGCTTTCGCTCAGGATCGACAACATTTTTTAACGCATTCAAAAAATCAACTGTCCCATCAACGACACGTAAATTCAGTTTATATTGTTTCGAAAAGGTCTCCCGAACCTGGTGTTTCTCCCCCGCGCGTAACACGGCATTATCAACAAAGACACAGGTCAGCTGCTTTCCAATCGCCCGGTGAGTCAACACCGCGGCTACGGAAGAATCGACACCGCCACTCAAGGCGCACAGCACCTTGCCCTTACCAACTTCGTCGCGAATCTGTTCCATGGCCGTCTGAATATATGACCGCATATTCCAGGTAGGGCGACACCCGCAAATTCGAAAGGCAAAGTTGTGGAGGAGGGCCGTTCCTTCACTCGTATGGGCCACCTCAGGATGGAATTGAAGACAGTAAATACGATGCTCTGTATTCTCCGAACACATGGCGGCAACGGGGGAATTCTCCGTTCTGGCGATCGCATGAAACCCTTTTGGCAAAGCGTTGATTCGGTCACCATGGGACATCCACACCGTCGTGGTTGCTTCTTTTCCAATTCCATAGAATAAATCTGTCGGTTGTGTGATCGTGAGCTCCGCCCGACCGAACTCTCGCTTACTGGCTTTGGCCACCTTTCCTTCAAATAACCTGGTCACCAATTGCATCCCGTAACAAATTCCAAGAATCGGAATGCCCTGCTCGAATAACGCCTTTGGGACGAAAGGAGCCTTGCGATCAAATACACTTGCAGGCCCGCCGGACAAAATAATTCCCTTCGGTTTGGAGGCGAGCACGGTTGATAGCGGGGTGGTGCAAGGCAAAATCTGAGAATAGACGCGAGCCTCCCGAATTCGCCGGGCGATCAGCTGGGTGTACTGCGACCCAAAGTCTAAAACAAGGATGCTATCTTGTGTATGTTCCATGACTAGAGTGTCTTAATGTATGACAGGGTTGAGGCGTTGATGGAAAGGATGAGGAGGGAGGACTCTGAGTAGTTCACACCTCACGTTTCACACATCACAGGCTGTCTTATTGGGAATCCGTTCGATAATTCGGTGCTTCCTTCGTAATAATGACATCGTGGACGTGACTTTCCCGAAGACCGGCCAAAGTTTGTCGGATAAACCGCGCATGGGCATGCAACTCAGGAATGGTTTTACAACCACAATAGCCCATACCGGACTTCACACCACCTACGAGTTGGTACACAACACCTGACAAGGTCCCTTTATAGGGAACCCGTCCTTCGATTCCTTCGGGAACCAATTTTCCGGTAGGCTGCCCTGCCTGGAAATATCGATCTTTTCCACCGCGTTCCATTGCTCCAATCGAGCCCATTCCTCGATAGACCTTATAGGTTCGACCTTGTAAGAGCACAGACTCTCCAGGAGACTCCTCTGTTCCCGCCAACAAACTCCCGACCATCACAGCCGAGGCTCCAGCGGCCAGTGCTTTGGATATATCTCCCGAATACTTGATCCCTCCATCGGCAATCAAAGGGATACCAGTCCCCTTGAGCGCCCCCGCACAATCTTTAATAGCAGTTAATTGAGGCATCCCTGCACCGGAAACGATACGTGTGGTACAAATCGACCCCGGGCCCACACCCACTTTTACCGCATCAGCCCCGGCATCGACTAAATCCTTGGCCGCCTCAGCGGTAGCAATATTCCCAGCCATGACTTCCATTTTAGGAAACTGCCGTTTAATTTTCTTCACCATCTCCAATACGGATTTTGCATGTCCGTGCGCAGTATCAACTGCCAAAATATCGACCCCAGCCTTGCCCAAACGTTCCATCCGTTCTTCGGAATCAGGACCAACGCCAATAGCCGCTCCAACACGCAACCGCCCATGATCATCTTTACAGGAGTTGGGATACTTAATTCGTTTTTCAATATCTTTAATAGTAATTAGCCCCTTCAAAATAAAGTCTTTATCCACAACAGGAAGTTTCTCAATTCGACATTCGTGTAATATCTCTCGAGCTTTTTCAAGACTGGTCCCCTCTGGAGCTGTCACCAATTTTTCACGGGTCATGACCTGGGAAACCTTCAAGTCCATACGAGTTTCAAATCGAAGATCTCGATTTGTCAGAATCCCAACAAGTTTCCCATTATTCGTGACAGGGATTCCGCTGATCCTGAACTTCGCCATCACCTCGTGAACATCTCGTATCGTATGGTCGGGGGAAATGGTAATCGGATCGAGGATCATCCCACTCTCAGACTTTTTAACTTTGTCCACCTCACTGGCTTGCTCTTCAGGGGTAAAAACTCGATGAATAATCCCCACCCCACCCTCGCGAGCGAGGGCAATAGCTAACCTCGCTCCAGTCACCGTATCCATCGCGGCACTTATTATAGGAATGTTAATAGGAACGTGGCGTGAGGCTAGGGTCCGAACATCTACCTCATTAGGCAAGACTTCAGACTTTGCGGGAACAAGGACGACATCATCAAAAGTCAACCCAACGCGGACTTGGTCATCCAGCATGGGATACGCAGCCCTCCTTTACGGTATGCATTTAAGAATCAACCTAACCCAAGGACAAAGGCGTTTCATTCGGGAATAAAACAGTTGAGATCAGAAACGCTTCCAATTGAAACGTTGCATTAACTTGCCAATAGCTGAGACCGAGGTCTAATTGGCGTCTGGACCTTGCTCCGACATCGATTCGGCTTCTTCTTTCTCCTCTTCCTGCAACCGCTCGCTACCCTCTTCAGCTGGTAGGAATTGTTGAACACGAGAGTTGGCGCTATCAACGACGAACACGGCACCGCGTTGGTCTACGCCAATACCGAAAGGGAAATTAAACTGCCCTTCATTGCTCCCAAATCCACCCCACTGGGTAATGAAGTTCCCTTCTCGGTCAAATTTTTGAAGTCGCTGGTTACCCGTATCAGAGACATACACATCTCCCACTCCATCGACTGCGACTCCCCAGGGAGAACGCAACTGTCCGGCATCCTGAGCTTGGGGACTACTGGCATGTCCAGCTTCGGAAGATCCACCCCACCGAGTCAATAACTGTGGCAAGACGTTGGTACTTGTATCAAATTTTTGAATACGGTGATTGCCCATGTCAACGACGTAGACTGCGCCATCAGCCGGATCAACCGCGATACCACGAGGGAAGTAAAATTGTCCATCGTTATTGCCAAAGCTTCCCCATTGCATGATGAACTCGCCTTGGGAGTCAAACTTTTGGACCCGGAAGTTGGCACTATCCACCACGTACACATACCCTCTGACTCGGTCAACCGCGACACCCCAAGGAGAACTAAATTGCCCTTCTCCATTTCCCCGTGAGCCAAACTTCAAAATATATTGGCCTAATTTTCCATCAAATTTTTGGACACGATGGTTATTGGTATCCGCGACATAGACGTTTCCGTCTGCATCACAGGCAATGCCCGTTGGATTATGGAAATTCGAGTTGGCCGCCCCAAAGTTTCCCCACAAGACGATAAAGTTTCCATTATTATCGAACTTCTGAATTCGGTTATTCCCGTTATCGACCACAAACAAACAACCCTGATGGTCAATCGCCAGTCCGTACATGGGGCTAACAAATTCACCCCCATGCAAGAGAGAAGCACCGCGACCGGGTTTCCCCCATTTGGCCACACAAATATATCCCGAGGTATTGACTAATATCGTCGCACTGGCTGGTACGGAGACGTTATTTTGAAAGTCTTTGAACCAAACATACACCGTCTTGCTGCCATCACCTGGTGAAAGCGTGAAGGGAACAGTTCGTCCGAATTGCGTTTCCGGAGGATCTTCCACCCACCCAGGCATCGTCGCTGGAGGCGTCATGGGATTTTCAGAAATATAATACCCGGTCACACCCGTATCTAAATCATTGGCCGAAATCGTAATCGCCACATCGGGCGAGTTGGTCATAAACGCAAAGTTATTGATCACCGCATAGGGATTCTGAGGGGCCGTCATATCAATGAGTAAGGGAGTGGCCGTGACTTCTTCGCATAATTCACTTTCTTGCTCATCACCATAGACAGCGGAAAGGGCATAGTAGTAAGGCATTTCGTTCGTCAATCCGGAATGTACGAAGGGGCTGGTAATTCCTTCAATACGCGTTCCTGTTTTTGCGGTTACCCCGGATTCTGTATGGAAATACAAGTTATAGCCAACCGCCCCGGGCACTTCCAACCAGCTCAGAATATTTTCTGTGTCACCTGGCTTTACAACCAATTCTCCGGGTGGCACCAACCCTGTTACGGTCTGAGCAGTCTCCTGCTTTTGCCGTTCAAGTTCCTCAGGGGTCGGAGTATATTTCACCACGCGATTGTTACCGCTATCGACGACATACACCCCACCTTCTTTATCGAGGGCGATACCTGAGGCATAATTAAATTGGCCATCGGTCAGTCCACGATTTCCCCAGGCACAGATAAAGGTCCCATTCCCATCAAACTTCTGAATCCGATGGTTTCCACTATCCACCACATAGACATTCCCAAGGGCGTCACAGGCCACCCCCCAAGGAGATTTAAACTGTCCCGGGCCCGTTCCCTCTCGCCCCCACTTGGTCAAAAAACTACCGCGCGCGTCAAACTTTTGGATCCGGTTGTTACCCTCGTCGGCAATAAACACATTCCCGACAAAATCAAGAGCCACACCACGCGGGAAGAAAAAGGCGCCATCATAACTTCCGTCTTTCCCCCATTTCAGCAAGGGAGTTCCATCAGATTGAAATTTTTGAACCCGAGCATTACTCGTATCAGTAATAAACAGATTACCCTGGCGATCAGTTGTAATCCCCCAAGGGACATCAAAGGCTCCCATCTCAGCCCCTCGCCAAGCGAAGCCGAATTTTCCAAAGGCCTGTTGGCAATTTCCCTCGGAATCGAACTTTTGAACCCGGTTATTCCCACTATCAGCCACGTATACAAATCCATCCGGGTCGATGGTTAACCCCCGTGGATAATAGAATGACCCTTCTTCCGTTCCAGGATCCCCTCCCCAACGGCTCAGAAATTTCCCGTCTTTATCAAACTTCTGAATGGAGTGATTATCGGTATCGGCAATGTAAATATTGCCATCATTATCAATCGCAATTCCGGTAGGTGAGCTAAACTCGCCGTCATCGACACCCGACTCTCCAAATCGCATGGCCAACAGGTACGGAGAGGGGACCACCATCACTTCGTCGGACTCGGGGCTTTCCCCTTTTTCGGTCACCACGGTCACGACATAGTGATAACAAATGCCATTGGCAAGATCCTCATGCTGGTACGGAGAAGAGGGTCCCTCGATACAGGTTCCCTTTTCCTTTGTGACACCAATTTTGGGATTGAAGTCTTCTGCACTAGCAATAGGGCGGGTTAAGTCTGAAGAATTTATTTGTACCCCTTTTGTCGTTTGGAAATACACATTATAATAAAGCGCGTCGGGAACAGGCTCCCAGGTGAGGATGGCCATGCCATTTCCGGCTTTCGCAACCACACCTTGTGGTGCAGGAGGAAGATCTTCCGCAGCAACCGTTCCGTCGGCCCCCCATTCATCATCCACCCCTCCGACATGAAGGCCCCAACGGCTCTCGACCAGGCTTCTCTTCCATGCATCACCCTGAAACTCTTTCATGATAAACCTCACCCTTCAATAACTTGGGAAAATTAAGGGAAATGTTCGATAAACCGACTTCTTTCAAATAGTTAGAGGAGGCATCCTAGCAAACGGCTAAGAATCAAGTCAAGGTATCCTCATCGTACAAAAAGGTCCACAAGCAGGCTTAAATTTGGTCTATTGTGAAGAAGAGGTCCGATACTTTTGAGAGTCATAAAGGCTTTTTTATTGAGACAAAACAACCAATTCAATGGAATTTATTATTTCTCCTTGCCATTGTTGCCGTTGGCAAGGAGAATGCAATGTCCGACTCGATGACCTAAATCTGATTTGACTAGGAAGAAGCTGACAGGAAAAGGAGCTGCTCATGAAGTGGACTACACTTATTCTACTTTGTTTCCTCGGGGTATTGAACCTGTCAATAAGTGAAGCAGCAGCCCCCCCGTTCTCACCAACAGGATCACCCTACACTGAAGCCATTTGCACGGATGACCCGAACGTCATTTTTTGTGAATCCTTTGATAACCCTCATGCATTTCAATGCACAACTCCATGTTCAAGTGGAGCCTGTTCATTCACCTGGGATAATTCCGGGCTACCTCCAGGGTCAGAATTTTCCAAAACCAGACCAGGCCTGGAGGACTGTAAAAATGCCTACTATGTCCCGATATCTGATCCCCGAGTACCAGCAAAGCCAGCTGGCTGGCCCGTGTCATCAGGGGATCATGTAAAATTAACGGCCTATGATCGTCCCGAACCAGGGTTTGGAAGCCATAATGGATCGACTAGAGGATGTCTTTGGTCAGATTGTAGCCGATCGACCTATGAAAGCCCAGTTGGAGCCAAGTATGTGAACGGACAGGAAGTGGCGTTTCGGGGTAATGCCAATGAAACACTCCATGTCCGCTATGCCTACTACTGGTCGACCAATATGACGTTCCCACTTACTTCGGACAAGAAGATTTTCTTCCTGCAACCTCAGAGATATCTCGACAATCCATCAGCCAATGCGCAGATTGGGCACTCTTTCCAACAATCCTCTGGCTATTGCAATTCAGGAGGAACAGCGCATGGTGGACGGACAGACCATGAGGATATGTTCTCTTTCCTGGTCAATGGAGCTGGGTTTAATCAATACCCTGGAAAAATTAACAGTACCTGGGGATCACCTTCTCCCTTTTTTCATGATGAATATTGTCGAGGACAAGGAAAACCAGCTATTCAAGCGGGTCTTCCTCCCTCAGAAATGCTCCACACTCACGAGAAAGTAAATGGAACGTGCCCTGGCAATTTTATGGGATGCCATGCTGATAAGCCACGACCCGGCAGAGTCACCAGATTTCAAAAGGGAAAATGGTATTCGATTGAATGGGCAGTGAAACATAGTGAGCAAGGAAAGTTTAATGGTCGAATACAGATGTGGATTGATGGTGTGCTCATTTACGATGACAATGACATTAATACTTGCGGAAACCATCCCGTCACCACCCATGGCGATTGCGTCGTAACCGATTTTTTCTTTGACGGATACCTTGGTGCGAAGGAACCTACTGGACCGAATGGTGCGTATTCATTGATTGACCATCTCGTCTTTTCCACCTCCTATATTGGACCTCCAGGTGCGGGCTCAAGCGGAGGGGGCTCGGGTGGCACTTCAACAGGCGGCGGGGGAACAGGGAGCACACCTCCACCCACTAACAGCCAGCCTGATCCTCCAAGTAACTTACAAATACGGCTTAACTAGACGACAAGCCTTTTCTTCTTGTGTCTTGGCCTTGATCAACCGCTAAGACACAACAGGACTGTAGGCAAGGGAAGGACTGCCTACTCTCTCCTCCTTAACCTCGAAATACTCTTCATGAATGTCAGTAGAATTGGACGAAGGTAAAATCTTGACCGGGAAACCGAATGGGAATACCGCCCAGGAAAGGGCTTACGACTAAGAGACGAAAACTTTAACCTTGTTCATCATCTTCGTCATACTCATCTTCCTCATCATCGTCGAACTCATCATCCGCATCCTCATCATCGTAGTCATCTTCACTGTCGACATTTGCTTCACCAACACTTTCTTCAGGTCCTGCATTGGCATCGATTGCTTGAACCTCCCCTCCTAAGGCAGCGCCATCGGCTGGCGAATCAGACTCAGCTTCTCCCACAAGGACAGTTTCCTCTCCAATGGGTAAATCGGTTTGCTGTGGCTCTCCTAATTCCTTGAATTCTCGTAAGGGGGGAAGCTCTGAAAGATCTGGGAGTCCAAAATGTTCAAGGAAAAACTTTGTGGTGCCATACATAATGGGCCTTCCGGGAATATCCTTCCGACCCACCATACGTATGAGATTTCGCTCAAGCAAGGTACGAAGTACTCCCGATGTTTCGACCCCACGAATTCCTTCAATTTCGCTTCTAACAATTGGTTGTTTATAGGCAATAATAGCAAGCGCCTCTAACGCCGACCGTGAAAGCTTGGGGGCGGGCTTTACCTTCTCTAGCCGTTTGACCCATGGAGCATACTCGGCCCTCGTGACGAATCGATAGCCACCCGCAACCTTCACCAATTGCAGCCCCCGTCCCTGCATCTCAAGGTCCTGCGTGAGTTCTTCAATGGCTTGCCTCAATTCCATCTTGGAGACCTCCCCAAGCAGATTGGCAAGGCGATCGAGGGTGAAGGGTTCTTGCGAGACAAACAGCAAGGCTTCCAAAATAGCCTTTAATTCTTGCCGTTCGAGAGCCTCTTCAGCAGGCCGCTCTTCCCGCGCCTCCTCCGAATCTGAGACCGCCACGTCAGGCATATCCGACGCTTCCACTTCATCTTCTACCAACACTCCGGTCCCTTCACTAAACGAACTGTCCTCTGTCGCAGCGTGGCTCATGCTTCCAATCCTCCACTGAGATCTTCAATTGATTCCATGGTTTCTTCTATTTCATCCCCAGACATGCTCGAAAATGAACGGGTCACGAGAATGGAACCAAACATTTCTCCCTGAATGACTCGTATCACTTTGATCTTGATGAGTTCTAACAATGCCATGAACGTCACAATGACAACCATTCGACTTTCTAATTCCTCGAACAGCGCTAAAAAGGTCACAGAGTCTTTCGTCTCTAGATGTTCCAAAATGGCTGTCATACGACTTCTCACCGTTAAATTATCTGGAATCACTTCAACGACCCGCTGAGCGGGAAGCCGGGCTATGACCCCTTGCAAGGCATCAACCAAGTCAAACAATGTTACGTCATCTATGGAATATTCCTTTACGGGACTGGGCTCTACAGGTGCCAACTCCCGGTTATACAAGTCTCTCCACAATCGCTCTCGATGATCGAGCTGCATGCCTGCTTCTTTGAACTGCTTATACTCCAACAGACGTCGGACGAGTTCTTCTTGCGGATCAGGCCCTTCATCCTCATCTTCTTCCTGTTCCTCAACTGGCAGCAATTGTTTGGATTTAATTTGGATCAAGGTAGCCGCGACCACTAAAAACTCCCCGGCCACCGTTAAGTTGAGGGCCTTCATCATATTGAGGTAATCAAGATACTGAGAAGCAATCAACGCGATAGGAATGTCATAGATATTTATTTCATTTTTTTTAATGAGATGGAGCAGCAGATCGAGAGGACCTTCGAAATGCTCAAGGCGCACCTGGTAGGGCAATTCAGTCTGTTCCAACGGTAGCAAATCCTTAAGAATAGAGTATTTTTCTCTTATACCAAGTTATGTGGAGTCAGGCAAGAGTAATTCAAGATATTGTGGTCAGCGACCCTTCTGCTTTCTATCCACCAACACCTTTGCGACAAAAACCATCAGGATGGCCAAGGCAATACCATAAGCAATAAGGGATCCGAATGGTTCCTGCTTTTTCGTGGAAGCTGGGCGAAGGGGTTGCTTGGCAAATGGTGAACCCTTCACAAAGGTCGTTGAAGAAAAATCTTCTATTCCTTGGAATTGTGCCTTGTCAAAGGTTACAGGACCTTGAAACGTTGCATCGGAAAAGAGCGATTTTTGGTCAAACCGGGTATAGAGAAAAAACGCTTCTCGCTGGAAGGTCGCTTGAGTAAAATTTGCCAGACGCTGAAAGTGCGCTCCGGAAAACCCGGCTCCTAATTGAAAGACCGCCTTTTGGAAGATGGCCTCTCGGCGGAATTGCACCTCGAGGAATTCCGTCATACCGGAAAAATTCACATCGGAAAAATGTGCCGTTTGGAAAAAGTGCGACTTATGAAATCTTGCACGTTCGGCAAACAGCCCTTGATTAAATCGAGCAAGCTGCTGAAATCGTGACTGAACGAAATACCCGCCCTGTTGAAAATGAGAGGACGAAAAATCAACCTCCCCTAAGAAGAGGGTACGAGAAAAGTCGACGGCTTCCTTAAACACATTATCTGATAATAGAAGGGCTCCTTCTACTATCAAATCACCTTGTTTCAAGTTGGTACCCACCACCCCGGTAAAATGGGAATGTCGTATAGAAATTGATCCAGGAATCACTCGCACTTGATCTGACTTGACCCCCTCCTTTACCTGCTCCCGTTTCCGACGCAACTGGCTCAATGCGTCATCAGAGAGAGGTGATAAATTGTCGAATACCAAGTCCCCCTGTATGACAACCCCTCGTAAATCTAAAGATTTGCCTGCTCGAACGGCTTCAACCAGTTCACTGGCATCGAGACTTCCCTTTCCATTTCCCGCAACCCTACAGCCCTCACTGACATGCCTGAGAAAGATATCTTCCTCTTTGGTCGATGATCGTTCCACCACACAGTCCCCAAAGACCCAGGAGAAGCCCCCTTCTCCTAAGAGCATAAGCCACGGAATCAGCACCAAAAAGGTAAACTTCGCCCCAGTGAGAGTCGGTCTCTTCTGTATTGAAAAGAAAGAATATTGGGCCATCAAAAAGTTCTTTATATTCACAGAAATACGTACGATTCTTTACAGATCCAGGACTATTTTCTACACTTTAAACATCATAATCATCGTGGAAAAACGAAGAGGAACCATGACAAAGAACCCTTTTCTAGCTGCGCTGCTCTTCAGTTGGACCCTCTTCACATTCATTCTCTGTACATGGCCTTTCCCTGTCCTAGCTGAGAGGGGTGTTGAAATTCCTGCCCTTTCAGTTAGGAGTAACCATCCAGACGAACCAGGTACTTTTAGTATACGCATGGTCTGGTGGGACCAAAAGTCTGAACCAGATCCCCTATCGTTACAGTACGGCCAAGGGACGGTCAATTCCTTTCAATATGGGAGAATTGGACAGGGACGAAATGGATTAAATACCACAGCCCGAGCCTTACGATACGCAATGAAACGCACCCCAAACGTTCAACACACTGGAACGATTAATGTTCAAGGGATCGCCTATAGATCAATGCACGTGGATGGGCCGAGTGCCGGCGCAGTCATGACGGTGGGGTTTATCGCCTTATTACGAGGAGACTCGCTTGTACGCGGTGTCGCAATGACGGGCACGCTTGAGCATGATGGCCACATAGGCCCAGTCGGTGGGCTACGCGGGAAGGTCCGTGCGGCAGCGCGGGAAGGCTACCACCTCATCCTTATTCCAGAAGGACAATATTATGAGTCACAGTGGAATCTTCAAGCTTTAGAGGTCGAACTCAATGTCTCCGTCAAAGAAGTAAGTACCATTGATGAAGCCTACCGCTATATGACAGGCGTTTCGCTTTAACCACCGTTTTTTTCCAGACCTTCCCCCTCAAGTCCTGCGACAATCTGTTCATACTGCTGCTGACGCAACCCGTGCATACCCAAGTTTAAACGTCTGATTAACTCAGCCCGATCTGGAACCTCTAAGATTCGAGTTAAGAGCTCAAGGCTTTTTTCAGTAGATGATGTCCATTGCCGAAGAAGTCGAACTTTCACAAACCCATACCGAGTTTCATTCCGCAATTCATCTTGTAAAAACTCATCCAATGAATCAAGAGGACACACTTCGGAGAGGATCTGAAACTCCGCACAGATGCCCACCTTCAACACATAGACCAACCCATGCGAGTCCGGACGGAGATATGATTTCAAATTATCTCGGATGAGCGCCGTACGCATTCCCCAAAGCTGGTGCTTCAGTTGACGCTCAGCGCTTTCCAGGGAGGATCGCTCGGGAGTCGCACCTTCAATAAATAAGAAATGTGATGGGGATTCCATGTGTTTTTAACGATTATAATTGTCATCGTCATCTAACCCATCCCCGGCCTTGTCGAGAAAAGGTAAGTCATCGTCATCATCACCGTTTAAATCCAACTCCTCCTGCATCTCATCAGCGGAACCCTCCTCATCCATTTCAACTTCCTCATCCATTTTTTCTTCTTCAAACTCCATGTCCTCTTCCTCACGACCCATTGGCTCTCGATATTCTTCTTCAACACGAGCTGGAGGCTCTACGGCAACCGGGGTTGTAACCGTCGCTGGAACTTTCTTCGGGGAAGTCTTCTTGGCAGAAGTTGTCTTTTTCTTCTTTTTAGCAGTTGCAGGACGTGACGGCTTAGACTTTTTCGACACCTTAGCAGGTTTTTTCTTTGCTTTCGCATTCGAAGTGCGCTTCGGTTTGGCTTTTGTTTTGGTTTTGGCCTTATGCTTCGCCTTTGCTTTGGGCTTCGCCTTCTTTTTAGCCGCAACCTTTTTCTTAGCCTTTGGTTTGACTTTACTTTTTCGAGAGGCTGCGGTCTTTTTCTTCTTTGCAGCCGAGGTCTTACCCTTTTTTACCGATTTTTTCTTTTTAACAGGTTTCTTCTTGATCGCCATGACTCGTCCTCCTGCTGAAAGAAATGCATCTGTTCGTTTCAGAAATGATAAGAACCCGATGTATCATGAATTGATGATCCCGTGCAAGACAAGAAAGAAATCTTGCCCTTGAAAAAATCCATCTACGTATTGCCCCTTTTACTACGTATGATCGTAGAAATCAAACTACGTTATCCACAGGCTCCTAGGGCCTCAGACAACGCTCAAGACTTTTACCTAGCCACCTCATTTCCGACCGTAAAAAATCCTGGTCACGAATAGTGGGTCAAGGAACAACCCAGACCTTCACCGTATCCACCAAGCTATCGGCTCCCTTCACATGATCAGATCCGGCCATATCAGTGACACGCAATTGAAATTGGAATAACCGCTTCGCGGATACCTTTGGTGCCACAAACGACGGTTGAACGGTCCACGGGTCTAACAACGAGACGGTCACCCCACGGGTTTGGCTCCATTCATATCTCAAGGGATCGCCATCAGGATCTAAACTCTTTAACCCACTGAGGACGACCGGAGCGCCTGACTTAACCGTGAGATCCTCCCCCGCATCAGCGACTGGCCATTCATTCGGTTCCTCATTGATCCCCACGACAGAAATGTCTAGATGCCCTTGTTTCCCCCGATTGATAACTTTCACGGTGGCCTTGCCTGGTCCAACCACACGCACCAACCCAGAGGGTAAAGCCAGGATGACCTCCTTGTCGGAAGATAAAAATTGACTTCCAGCAAACTCCCCACCGAGAGACCGAGTGACCGCATCTGAAAATTCTCCCACGACAGGGATGTTCAATACTTGCCCAATGGTGGGCAGACGCCAAGGCTGTTCCGTTGAAAAAGTAATTCTTTGTAATTCCGCCTTGGGCTGTACATCGAGCAGAACTTCGTCAAACTCTTCCCGCATCCTCCCAGTTAATCGGCCTCCAGAACTCTCCCCAATGGCCAAAAGACGCATGCGGCCAATGGCCTCTTTCGGAACGACCAACCGACCACCAAAGGGAGGGGATGACTGCCCCGTAGCCACCAATTGGGGTTCCGCCTGTTGAGCATTTATCGGAACCTCACCCTCTCGGTACCAATAAAATTTGACAGCATGAATTCCAATTTCGTCACCAAGATCCACCTTAACCAAAATGGTTTCGCCTGAGGCTGTCTGCTGGCCAGATTTAGGCTGGAGAATAGAAAAGGCAACCAATTGAGGAGGGGAGAAAAGTAAACAGGCAAGGACGCCAAACACCCCCAAAATGAAGGGAGTCTTGTGAATGTTCATACCTGGGGAGAATAAATAATGCAGGCTCATTTTTCAAGAAAACAAAAAAAGCTGACGATTAATTTTCCAACATCTGATTGGTCCAGTACTTTATCCACAAATAATATTTTTCACCAGGGTACGGCCATGTTTCAAATGCCCTCAATACAAAAATTTCAGCATTTTCAATATTTTAGAAACATCCGATTCCTGCAAAGGCTTATCCATCTTTAACCGACTGGCTTTTTAGTTGTTTCTCTGCACCCACACAGTTTGGTTCCTATGACGCTTGTCTGGCGATTCACCATCGTGTAGGCTAAGCTGTTTTTCATGGCGGTTAGGTTTCACTGGGAGTCATCCGTGCAGACAAGTAGACATCCCCTCCTTCAAGACCTGCAACAGGAACTCGAACAACACCCTGTGAACAGCAATATCTATTTTCAAAAATTCTTGAATCAATCGTTATCACCACAACAACTTCGCATGTTTCTGAAGCAGTACCATTATTTTTGCAAACACTTCGTGAAGCTTTTGGAAGGCCTCCTCTATCGAACGCCTGTAGACCAAATTCACATGCGAACAGAGTTGACGAAAACTCTCTATTCCGAATTAGGCAACGGGCAACCGAGCCGAGCCCATATTACCTTGCTGACAAACTTTTCCAAGGTATTGGGGATAAAGGAAGAAGAATTACAAGAGACCGAACCCCTCCCCTCCGTCATAACCTATTTGGAAACCTTGAAACGACTGTTTATGGAGTCAGACTTTCTCCGTGCCTTGGGAGCCGAGTTGGCCGTGGAAGTCACCGCAGAAGCAGAATTTCGATATTTTTATCCCGGATTGAGTGGATACGATCTCTTTCAAGAACAGGACCTTGAATTTTTCCGATTGCATTTGGAAGAAGAAGCCCAGCATGAGTCCTGGCTCTTGGACGCAGTGGAAGCCACGGCAGAATCCCACGAAGATTATGAACGTGTCGCCTTAGGGGCTCGCTCGGCAGCAGATGCATGGCATTCCTTTTGGCTCGGAATGGATCAAGCCACCTTTCTCTTTACCCAGCGGGAATTCGCGTCAGCCTGGGTAAATTCATCAACAAACCGCCCCACAATCTAAATTTCCATGAAACCTGCCGCCCTTTTAAGAGACCCGCTGGAACTCACTGAAGACATTCTTAAATTGCGCGCCTGGCGGATGCCCGACATGGTGGCCTATCAACATGATTCCAACGAATGGTGGGTCTGTCCCCTAGACGATAACCTTCCTATCGTCCGCTTGAATCGGACCGGCCTCGAATTACTCACGTCGATGGACGGGCATACTCCGGTGGCCTCCTTACTCCATAAATATGAAAAGTGGATCTGCGGACCAGATGGGAATAATGGGCGATGGTGCCTTGAGCGATGGTCCCTCCCTAACTATTCGCTCTGCTACTTTGGGAGCGAGGCCCCCGGCGGACATCGTCACAAAGCCAAGTGGGATATTCTGCTGCAGGAAATTCGAGAAGGCTGGTCTGGCCAGGAAGGTTTCGAGGGAGAAGATCACCTCGAGGATTTTCACGTCCATGAGCTGAAAGACCAAACCTACGACGATGACGGACATTTTGATGTAATCGAAACCACCGTCTCCCATCTCTTCCGCGACCCCAGCGAAGCCTTGGAAGGATCGACCTACGGAAGAAAGCTGCTCCAACAACTTCGCAAATTGGGGTGGTTCCGTCCCAAACCCAAAACCATCGTTGAGATTGGTGGGGGGCTAGGGTATGTCGCCCGGGAACTGGGCAAGGAGATGTTGCCATTCGAACGACAAAGCATCCGATATATTTCCCTCGATATCACTCGACAGTTTTTAAACTTTCAATTGAAGCGTGGAAGAGATGGCGGATGGAACAACCAGGGGGTCCAAGCCAACGGGGAATATCTTCCACTGGCCAATCAATCCGTTGATTTGCTAATCGATAATGAAAACATGGCAGACATGACACCGGTCCAACTGACCAAAAAAGAACTGACCGAAGGCCGGGGGGAGACACCTCAACATCAAGAAGCCTTGGATTGGATCAGAAGAATTAGACTACATCTGGGAGATGATCTCCCAGATACCTGTATTTTCAATCTAGGACCGATGAGGTTTTTAGAAGAAGTCTGGCGCGTCCTGGGACCAGGAGGCCGGGCCGTACTGGTCGAATTTGGAATCGAAGAAGGGTGGCCCGCCCCTGTAAAACTACCCGGTCATACGGAATATGAAGTGCAATATTCCCATATGCGACAAGCCGCCAAATGGTTAGGCTTTGAAGAACAATACGGGACTCTTCCAGAACTCCTGATGATTCCTCCAAAAACTCAAGTACTCTGCACCGGTGCGGCCTATACGATCCAACGGTTTTGCGAGGCTCTCAACAAACCCTTTGCCATACGAGCCTATACGGAAAAAGAACTCAAAGAAGCACTTGGCGATCTTCTACCCAAAATCATGGGCTGTCATTACCATGACGTCATTGACCCCGCTTGGTTCGGGCTCTGGGATTTCAAGGTCATGCTCCTCCGCAAACCCGGCGGTGCCCCACAACCCACGGTCACCAACGCCCAAGGCTACCGCTGGTATTCGCAGAGGTAACCTCCATCTGTTTTTCATAGCAAATCCTGAAATGCAGCAATAATTTCTTCCTTGGTGCCAAACCCATTTCCTGATAGGCTCCACAGATAGAGCTGGCATGGGATTCGAATTTGCCAGTTTTTATCGGTTCTACCAAATTTGCAAGAATGATGGTCGATGTCCTATTCCCATCTAAGACAGGCTACAGCCATCCTACTTTCGATTACACTCTGGAGCATAATCCTGACCAATGTCTCTGTGGCCGAGAATCGTTGGATACTAGTCGAAGGAGGGAATTGGCCTCCCATCACCGATGACATCTTGGATATTCAAGAGCGACTCCAGACCTATGTGAACACCCAAGCCATGGCCCAAGAGCGCCACCTGCAAGATTGGGATCGCTATACCTTCCAATACCAGGGACAATTCAAACATGGAGAACGTTCAATTTTTATCAACGCCTTTTGCATTGAAGCCGATGACCGTCCCTTGAATAAACTCATGCTCTTTGCGCTCGATGGCGGATCCTGCTTTTTTAATTTACGATATGACCCTGTTCATTCAAAGTTTTACGATTTAGTCATAAACGGTGAAGGATAAGATCAACTCTCTTGCCTCACCCTTTCTATCGCCACCTCCGAAAACCCTGAGCTTGGAATCCACCGGTCTCACACCTGCCCTTTGAGCATTGACTTCCCTTTCCAAGCCCACGTAAAAGAGTAATAATCATTTTCCATTTTTTTACGGAGTGAGTGATGGATTGTCCTTGCCAAAGTGGATCCTCGTATAGTCACTGTTGCGAACCGATTATTACAGAACAGAAACAAGCCGAAACGGCCGAACAGCTCATGCGGGCACGATATACCGCCCATACCCAGGTCCTTATGGACTTTGTAGAAAAAACCCATGACCCCAAGACAAAACGTAAATCAGAGATGCGGTCGAATCGTGAATGGGCTGAGAACACAACCTGGCTAGGGCTCGAAATAATCAAGACGGAACGCGGTGGGGCAGATGATACCGTCGGAATGGTTGAGTTCAAGGCCATGTATGATTCCAAAGAAGGCCCGCAAACACACCACGAATTAAGCCACTTTACCAAGCGAAACGGTGTCTGGTTCTATACGGACAGTAAAGACCCTTCGCAACGGAGCGTCGTGCGGGACTCCCCAAAAATTGGGCGTAATGACCCATGTACCTGTGGGAGTGGGAAAAAATTTAAGAAATGCTGTGGAATGAATTAACTCAAGGCAAACGTTTAGATAACTGTTTTTTTTAATAAAACCCTTTCGGCAATAATTCCTTACCTGTTGTTTAATATTAGGGAGCTATAAAAAGTTAGTTATGGCGTTATGGACTCTTCTTGTTGAAGTCAGTGATAAACGTTATATCACCCAAGTTAGTGGGCCATCACCCAAGCAAGCTATTCAAATATTTCTAAAAGGCTCCAGTCTACCGAATTTTCTACAAAGTCCAAAATTCAAGGATTGGCCTAAATTTTTCACCATGAAAGATGTCATACTTTTCTACCCAATGGATGGCCTTAAAAATAGTTACATTTTTCAATTTGGACGAGAAGGAAAGTACATCTCTGCAACCCTTATCAGAACAGTTTCCCGTCAACTAACCTAGCCTTTGACTCAGAAGAACAGAACTATTCCAGCACTTTTTATTAGCCACACAATAAGGGACTTAAAAAATATTCTTACATATATTTAATTATTCGTCGCTTCTCCCTGCCAGAGCATGTCATAACCTAACTCCTTAGTCTCCGAACACATGGCTGCCAACTCTCCAAAGGTTTTATTGAACACTTCATCGGCGTGAGATTTTTCATGTTCCTCGAACGACTTCCAATAAGTCACAATCGCATAATGTTCGTCGGCACCCTTGGATGCATTGACAGACCCTTCGGCTGACACAAACCCAGTGAATTTAAAGACCTGTCCGGCAATGAAGCCACCCTTGTCTCCACCATAGGTCTGTTTCACCACCATACACATTTCCCCAACCGACCGCTCCACCTGTTCAAACGTTACCCCGGGCTTCAGCGTGACCGTGTTAAACAACATCTTGGCGCCAAATGGAATGGTAATAGGACCAAACATGGCCTCATCCTCCTTTTATTGAACTCAATGCCCTAACTGTCACCTATTACATTCTTGCTGTATGTCTGTCCTAACGCTCTTGCATAAGTCATTCCTACATGAGATCCTTTTAAGAGGAGAATCATCAATGAAACATCCACTGGTCAAACGACTCACCAAACGATCAGCCTTAAAAGGGTATGCGCTCAAGCTATCGAGACTCTTAGTGACCCATTATGGGTATTCGAAATATTTCACGATAGGTCAAGTACAAACAGCAGTCACGAAAGGCAAGCTGAATACCTATTGGATTCGTTTTGCCTATGCCATGTTTCTTAAGCCTAGTGACTTTAAAAAAATAAAGAGTAAACTCGGCTACCAGCGAACCTATTCCGATCTTCGGGGTGAAGTTCGAAGGCTCTTTTTCATTAAGGAGCAGATTTCCTTCACCATTGATGACTTATTAAAGCTATCTCCCCCTTTCGACCCACTCGGGGCAAGAATAAATAGATGGAAATCTACACCTACGTGCTACCCTGGCCTTTAATCCAACCCTTTACTCCTATCTAATATGTCATGGACGCTTGAGGAAAGTTGTATCCTCGTTGAGTGCAAATGTTTTACGATTCGGAACCCCCTCCTCTTCTGGCTAGTTGCAAGATAATTCCCTCCCGCAACCCAAAATCGCTCACGCGGCACTTGGTAAATCCGAAGAGGTCCATGACTTCATGAAGGATTAACGTACCAGCTAAAATGACATCTTCACGGCCTGGTTCAAGACCTGGCAACCCAGCACGCCCACTGGCTGAAGTTGCGAGGAATGTTTTTTCGAACTCACATATGGTTGACAGGTCAATGATATAATTTTGCACTTTTTTTCGCTCATACAGGTGAAGGCCCTGAGCCATCGCCGCCAACGTGGTCACCGTACCAGCCGTTCCGACAAACTCAACCTGGGAGACATCTCCCAATTGATCTTTAACCGGTTGCGTCTTTTGTCTTATCCATGCTCGAATCTTTTTAACGGTTACTCGACTGGGTGGGTCCTCAGAAAAAAACAATTCTGTTAATCGAACAACCCCTATATCTACAGAAAACCCTTGGGTAGATTTGTTGGGAGTCGAATACATAAACTCCGTACTGCCTCCACCTATATCCAAGGCTACGACATGCAGGATATTTGGAGGAAGGCGGGAACGCACTCCTTCCATCGTTAACGCAGCCTCATGGGGCCCACTCAACACCTCTATCTCCAAACCTGTCTTGTTCTTGATTCGATCTATAAATTGATCCCGGTTGCGAGCATCTCGGACAGCACTCGTCGCCACACAGACCACCTCATCCACCTGATAACGGCTTAAATCATTCCGCCATCCGGTCATAGCGTCTTCCACCCTCGTCATGGCTTGCGGACTTAACTTTTTATGGGTAGCCACCCCCTCGCCTAACCGGAGAAGTTTTCGGTCCCGATAGAGTTCCTCCCATTGTCCTTCTGAGCAGAGGCGAACGACCAGCATTCGACAGGAAAGAGTTCCAAGATCAATTCCAGCCAATATCTTTCCTGCTTGTTCGCCCATCACATCTATGTCTTTCCAACCTGTTTGATCAACACAACAATCTTAACTCACAGAGCCAAGATCTAATTTCGACTTCCATCGTCGGAGGGTGGCCTTCTGCAATAGCCGATGTTCAGGACGGCTCAACTGCGGATCATGTTCAATCAAGGCAAAGGCCTCCTGTCTCGCCCGTTCTAATAATTGAACGTCCCGCATTAAGTTCGCCACACGAAACACAGGGATCCCAGATTGCCGCACCCCAAAGAACTCGCCCGGTCCTCTGATTCGCAAATCCTCCTCCGCAATGAGGAACCCATCGTTGGTTCGAACTAAGGCCTCCAATCGTTGTTTGGCTTGAGTCAGTGGTTTTTGAACAATGGGAAGATTTTTCCACAAGCCAGGGTTTTGGGGTTCATCAGCCGAAGGTGTTTTCCTACTCCGACCACTGGTCATGAGCAAACAATAGGATTGCTCCGCCCCTCGCCCAACCCGACCACGTAATTGGTGAAGTTGTGCCAAGCCAAATCGTTCGGCATGTTCCACCAACATGACAGAGGCATTCGGCACATCGACTCCTACTTCAATCACGGTCGTGGCCACAAGGATATCGACGTTTCCTGATTTAAAGGCAGCCATCACGGCCTCCTTCTCTTCTGTCTTCATTTTTCCATGTAGAACGCCAATTCGGTAGGACTGAAACTCTTCCGCCTGCAATTGCTCCGCTCCCTCGAGGACAGCTCGCAAATCAACCTTTTCTGATTCTTCCACCAATGGATAGACGATATAGGCTTGCCGGCCCGCATCAATTTCTCGTTTTGCAAGTCGATAGGCTTTTTTCCGCTGTGATTCGGTGCAAATCGATGTTTCCACCGGTTTTCGCCCTGGTGGCAATTCATCTATCGTTGAGACGTCCAAATCCCCATATACCGTCATGGCCAGGGTTCGCGGAATGGGTGTGGCCGTTAAGACCAGAATATCCGGCGTAAATCCTTTTTCCAGTAATTGTTTGCGTTGGAGAACCCCAAACTTATGTTGTTCATCTATAACCACCAGACCGAGTTTTTGAAACTCCACATCTTTCTGAATCAACGCATGTGTCCCTATCAAAACATTCACCTGCCCAGTTTTGATCTGCTCCATCAAGGAAACGCGTTGTGCTTTTTTCAGGCCACTTTTTAACAACCCCACTTTTAGGCCTAACGGCACTAGGGTCTGCCGGATGTTGAGATAATGTTGCTCTGCGAGGATTTCTGTCGGTACCATCAATGCCGCCTGATACCCAGAACCACAAGCCAGGACCATGGCATAGAGAGCCACGACCGTCTTTCCACATCCCACATCTCCTTGCACTAAGCGATTCATGGGCGTCTCACAACCCATATCTCCTACAATTTCTTCCAACACACGCTCTTGGGCCTCGGTGAGTTGAAACGGCAAACTGCCTCGCAAACGTTGCCCCAGTGAATGGTTCCCGTTAAACGCAATACCCTTTTGCTCTTCTTTGATCGTTCTTTGTCGGAGTGCGAGCGCGAGTTCCAGAAGAAACAATTCCTCGAAGGCTAATCGTTCATGTGCAGAAGTTTTTCCGCGCTCCAAGGCTTCGGGGTCAGCTTGTTGTTCGGGGAAATGTACTTCAGGGATCGCTTTCCTCAGCGTTAATAACCGTTGTCGGTCTATCAAGGCCGGCGGCAAAACCTCCTCGACTGACAGGAGATAGGAATCTAATAATCCCTTCACAATTGTTCGAAGTTGCCGGGAGGTCAGTCCTTTGGTCTCATGATAGATAGGCACAATGCGTCCGACGTGAAGAGGGGTTTCTTCTCTCTCTCCAAGAATCTCATATTGCGGCGAATCCAATTGCACCCGCCTTCCCTTAAATTTGCCCTCAGAGGCAACCCCATTCATCATCATATTCATACCCGTCTTAATCAGATCCGCCAGGTAGGGTTGATTAAAAAAGATACAAGAGACCGTCCCACTCTCATCTTCCATACCTACTTCGAAAATAGTCATTCCTCTGCGAGCTGTTCTTGTCAGTTTTGCCCCTGTCACCACTCCACAAATCGTGACTCGACTCTTCGGTTTCACCAGTCCGATAGGCGTCACATGCGATCGATCTTCATAGCGCCAAGGAAGCATCCAGAGGGCATCCTCCACCGTCCTGACTCCAATTCGCTCCATCAAGGCTGCCCGCTTAGGGCCCACGCCCTTCGCATATTGAATCGGGAGGTTCCAGAGGTCCCGATGGATCGTCTCTTTTTCTGGTTTCTTTTTGAACATGATTCCCTGTGGTCGAGAAACGGCAGACGGAGGGTCGCTTCGCTGAACACTTTCATCCTGATATCCCTTCAGCCGCTTCAGGATTTCTGCTGCATCAGAAAGACGTCGCTTTCTTTCTTGGAAGGACAATCCGTTGTGATAGTCGCTAAATAATTGACGCAGCGCCAATAAGTCCGCTTCGATTGCAGGAACAAAGATCTTTTCGGTTAAGGCAGTCAAAACTTGCCGAGTGACAAAGGGCCCTAAATTTTGGATACTTGATAAATGAGCAGATTGGTTTTTTGAAGCAAACTCAATTGGCTGGGTTAATAGGCGAAGAATCTCTTGAAGTGGCGGCATAGGCACGCAGAGCCTTTGAGGAATCACACAGGCGAGTTCGGAATGAACCGGTGTGAGCAATCATGTTATACGCCATGCCTGTCATGAAGAATGAGGCTGCACGGATTGACTATGGTAGCATAGGCGACATAGACGAACAATGAATAGCTCCCAGCCTAATGTGGCGCCTCCGACTTCTCCTAAGCCGTATTGTAAGACAGATAGTCCGGATACCAGGCAGAACCTGTACGACCATGTCCTCACGCATACAAAAAATCATCAGCGGTGGTCAAACCGGTGTGGACCGTGCTGCCCTCGACTTCGCGTTACACCACAACATTCCCTGTGGTGGGTGGTGCCCCAAAGGACGGAAGGCTGAAGATGGAATTCTTGCTCATCGATATCCCTTGCAGGAAACACCGACCGCACATTACCGGGAACGCACGACATGGAATGTGCGTGATTCCTCCGGAACTCTTTTGCTCTCCCCTGGTCCTCCTCGCCAAGGAACCGCGTTGACTTTATCCGTTGCCCAAGAACTCCAGAAGCCCTATTTGTTGATTAATTTGAACCACCCCGTTGACTCAAAGAACATACAGTGTTGGATCCATGATCACCAAATTATGACTCTCAACGTGGCAGGGCCACGAGAATCTCGCCATCCAGGGATTTATGACCGGACGTTTTCTATTCTTAACATCCTGTTCGCACTAGAATTTTTCGCCTGATAGTGTTTTCTACGTGACCTCTTAGGTGCACGACTCAAGACCACTCGACTACGAATACCCCATCTCACCTCTCCTAAGGTCCGAACGAGACCGTAACGCTAAATTTTGGAAATATATGGACAATTTCCCAACCAATGGTACAATTTTTTTCGAACCTAGAGGAGAAACGGATGGCAGCAAGACGACGAGACCTGGGAAATGCAATCGCCCTCTTGGGCGTGATTTTACTATGTTTTGTGGGGTACCACGCTTGGGTCAAACCCGAAATTCCGCTGCCAGAAAACCCTCCGGCCAAAGTATCAACAGAAAACAACGAAGATGAAGGTGAGGAACCCTCGGAAGAGAATGCTTCACCTCCCATAACCAAAGAGAATGCTAATCCTCGCCCCCTTCCAGTTCCCGATGGGACCCCACTCCCTACCGCCCCGAGTGCGAAGGTAGTTGAGAATGAAGTCCTTCCTGAGACTGATCATTCAGAACAACTCAAAAAAATAAACCACCTGATTAAAGATCAGCATGGGGCAGAAGCGGAAGCCATGCTCGGCGAACTGGCTCCTGAAATCACAAGTAACCCTGAGCTTTCACTGTATATCGCCACCCTCTGGAACAACCTTGGGGTCCTCAAAACAAAGCTTCGCGGACCTGAAGCCGGGATTTCTGCCTATAAAAAAGGGTTGTCGCTCAATCCCAAAGGTCCAGCGCTCAACCTGAATTTAGCCCATGCCTATTGGGAGACCCACGACCCAGCTTTAACCAAAACCTATTTAGAAGACCTCACGAAACTGGTACCCGATGACCCTTTCCCCCACTTGGCCTTAGCCGACCTTCTTTACGGGGAGGACGACCTCATCGCCGCTACGGGACACTTAGAAATGGCCACCCAACGGGCCAAGGCAGACCCAGGACTTAAAGCCTATCTTGATATGGTCACCGCCAAAATCAAAGGTGAAGAAAAAATTGAACGGCAGCTCTCAACGAGAAAAAGCAGCCACTTTGTCGTGAAGTTTGATGGAACGGAAGATTATCAAATTTGGGAGGAAGTCCTTCGAATTCTTGAAAATTCTTATCGAGAAATCGGACAAGCGTTGGGTTATTTTCCCAAGGAACCGATTCATGTTGTTCTCATGACTAAAGAACATTTCCAGAGCGACTCAGGCACCCCGGCATGGGCAGATGCCTTATTTGATCCAGTCTTGGGACGAATTAAAATACCGACCCAAGGCGCCCTAACCGAAAAGGCCTGGCTCACCAAGGTGCTCCGACATGAATATGTTCATGCCCTCCTTCACGAGCGGATGGGGATAGAAGCGAGTCGTGTTCCTCGCTGGCTTAATGAAGGCCTCGCCATGCAACTGGCTGGAGATCCCTGGCCAGATCTCGATCAAATGACCCGAGAAGGCAAAATAAAAATTATTCCGCTACAGTTACTGGAAGGCTGGTGGGGCCAGCTCCCCGTTGAGGCTGCAACGGTCGCTTACCTTGAGGCCAACTCTGCTACGAAATATCTTATCGAGCGATATGGAATGGATAAGGTACGTGCCATACTGAGCCGCCTCAAGGCAGGAGATACCATTGCAGGCGCCATTCATGACAAACTCATGATCTCCTACGACTCCTTTCAAAAACGCTGGAAAGAAAATCTTCTCCAAAAACTCGCTAAGAAAAAATAGGCCTCGGACTTCCTCTTACCTAAACCAGGTTCTTCTTGAAAAAAGAAGAAGGTACAAGGAACCTATTCCCTACCGACTACGACCCTCTCACTAGCCTAAGGTAAGGTTGGATGGGAGGCTTCGATTATTCCACCTACCCAATCCCCAGTACCTTTTCGAAGTGGAACAGGTCGTACCTTCCGAAATCCTGCCTGACGCAACCACTGTGTCGTCTCAGCCATGGAATAGGTATTGCCAGTTTCTGTGAACAGCAACATCGTCACGGCAAATAAATTGGCTTCAGAGGGTTCCAAGCCTTGTCGATCCAGGGTGAAGGCATCCTGAATGAAAAGTCGCCCCTTAGGGGACATATTCTTTACTAACCGTTTAAAGAGGCGTTGGTTTTCTTCCGGGGAATATATATGAAGCACATTTGAATACCAAATTACGTCAAAGACTCCCCGTAACGGGTTCGTCATAAAATCTAAGGGTAAATAAGACAATCGTGTTCCATGCTTGAGAGAGGCAGCAATGGTACGCGCGACCGAGAGGGCTGGAGATCGATCACACACTGTCGCATGCATGTTAGGATTCCGTGCTAAGAATTCTAGAGCATAGGTACCTGGACCTCCCCCCAAGTCCAGGAGGGTCCGCACTCCTCGAAACCGTAATTGTGCGGCCACTTCCGGAGCCGTCTTTCGTGAACGTTGATGCATGGCCCAACTAAATCTCCGTCGATGGGCAGGATTATCTGGTTCATCCCGGTCAACGGGCCGACCATTTTTCACCGACATCGTCAATTGAGACCAATCCTCCCATTGCGAACGTAAGAGATCGACATAGGCTCCACGAAACTTCGGACTCTTCTGATTCAACTCAGTTTGTGCCAACTTACTATTCCGGTATTCATCCTTAGTTTTTTTCAACAATCCTGCCGAAGCTAAGTTCCGGCAAAGAATGTCTAGGCCGCGCTCACTTACCCTGAGTCGTTTTGCCAAATTGGGGAGGTGCCAGGCCTTTGTCCCCATCACGGTAAAAAGGTCGAGGTCTAAAGCTGTAAGTATGATTCGAGGGAGTCGGTAGGCTGAAATGGCCTCACGAAAGGCTTCAAAATCTTTTATCGATGCGGTCGGCATAAGTCCTCAATGACATGAAAAAAATGAATAGAAGCGTCGCGGGTATCCGACAAGGTGACTGGCATTAGGAGGTGATGCGGGCCTTGCACCATTGAACAAGTTTATTCACATCATCAAAAGAAGAAAAATCAAAGGTCCGATGAAACGTGGCGGCAACGAATTCATCGTTCATGTCGGTTTGATATTCAAATCCTTCTAGCAGAAGTACCTGCTTGAATTGATCCACCGCCGGTTGAATATAATATTTCGCCTGTTTGGCCACTTCATCTGTTCCTAAATCTTCCGGGGTCCCATCGGACATAAGCGTCATGAGATCTTCCATATCCATACCCGTTTGACAGATGACACGACCATCGGGGGTGACCTCTAATAACCAATCCTCGTGATCTAACTGCAACGCAAGCGCCCCTCCGGGCTCCAATTCAAAAAAATTCCTATCGGTCTTTAGAAGCTCCTCCCGGATACTGGACCAATTTGAACATGGTGGTGGCGTCTGGCTCATGGACCTGTCCCCGACACTCCATCGCTGGAAGAACATGACGCCGTGTGTTGTCCCTGCAATCGTCCTTGCAAGGTTGTGAGACGACTCTGATTTTCCTCTAATTTTGGCAAGGCATATTTTTTGTCAATGGCTACAACTCTCTCCAACAGAATCACTGCTTTCTGAAGGTCTTGTAACTGTTCATAGCAATGACTCATCAAAAACCAAGCCCCACCCATACGAAGTTCATCTCCCAGGCGCTCGGCAATCCCTAAACTGGTACGACAACAGGCCAACGCATCTTCAAACTTTGCTTGCATCACATAGGTCCGAGCAATCATGCGCCAGGTATCGGCCAGCCCTCCTGGGTTATCGGTTTGTCGCATGAGCGCGACAGACCGCTCATAACAATCATGCGCTTCCCCAAATGCTCCCGTTTCTCGAGCCACAAACCCCAAATCAGAATAGAGGATACTTTGTCCAACGATATCTCCCGAACGTTTCATAATATCCAACGCCTCTAGATAGTGGGCTCTAGCTCGATCCCATTGGCCAGCATCCGCACTCAAATTTCCCAAATTCGCAAGGGTGGTTCCAATCCCTCGCTCATCCCCAACAAGCTTCTGTAGCTCTAACACTTCCTGATAATAAGAGTGGGCCTGATCCCGACGTCCACTTACGGCACACATATTCCCTAGGTTTCCCAAGGTTGCCACCAAAGCCCGCTGATCGCCACTCAACCGATCACACTCAAGAGCTTTCATATAACAGGTATAGGCATCCGTATAGCATCCACGAGAGAAATAATCATTTCCCCGCTGATTAAGTTGAGCCGACTTTGACTGGATCATGGCAATTGATACGTTACGTTCGGAGATACTCTTCAACAAGAGACTTGGCTCCTGTCATGATATTCATTCCGTCCCCGACTAAGAGGGTTTCAAAGCTGTACTTCGTCAATCGTTGTAGTCCGAGTTTGGCCTTTCCCGCATCGGCATATTTTTCCGGGGGAAGCATCGTCACCGTTCCTGGGACTTTGCCGATCAAGGCATCACCCACAATCATGATACCCTTTCCTTGTTGAATAAAGAGTGCGGATTCTCCTTGAGATTTTTGATCCTGTAAATGAATCGCCCATATTCCCCCGGGCAACAACTCTCCGTCCTTATAGGTCTTATCCACTGGAACATCCATTTCTTCAACGTCGGCCTCAGGGACGAACAGTTTACAATGAAACTCTTCCTTCAACCCTGCTGACTCACGGACATGATCGCGATTTGTAATGAGAATATAATCAACCGCCTCACCCCGACGACATTGTCTCATTTCCTCTTCACCCATGGGTGGTGGATCAACAAGGATCTTATGCTCTCCGACGGTGAGCAACAATCCATTAAAGTCTAGCTGTTTTTCTTCTGAAAAGCAGGACCATTGCCAAATACCTGGGAGTATGGGCTTCATCATTTCTTTAGCTTCCTCTCAGGATAATGCCTGGACCGCATCAACGAGCGTTTTGTTTACGGACTCCACGATATCTGGCTCTGAAGACAAATCAATCATATCGTCTTCACTCACCGTTAAAAATTTTCGGTTTGGTCCCTTCGTCAGGGAAATAAGAAACATCCCATTGGACGGTGCTGTGGGGACGACAACTTCGATGGCCGCATCAATAGCCTTTACCATTTCAAGAAACTTTTCTTTTCCGGAATCCCATTCCTCCATAACCCTACGGTCCTCCCGTCTACAAAAATAGGTCCTACAATGTGCTAGGACCTGAAGAGGCCCCTAATAATTTTTCGATTTCTTGGAGCATGACTTCCGGTCCTGCCAGGTCCATATTCCCCACTCGTTGCCAACGGATTACCCCTTGTTGGTCAATAAGATAGACATTGGGAATAAACCGTCCTCCCCCGTACAGCTTATCTGTGGTTTTCTGGGGATCTACCAAATAGGGATAGGTCACCTTAAGGGGGAATGCCGATAAAAATTCTTGAATATCAGCCTTCGAATCACCCGAGGAATTCACTCCGACCACCGCAACATTTTTTCCCTTGGTGGCTTCATGGACCTTTTGCAAATTTGTGCCCTGCATGAGGCAAGGTTCACATATATGGAACAAGCCTAAAACCACGACTTTTCCACGAAGACTCTCCAATGCCACGGTTTCTCCCGTAACAGAGGTGAGGGTAAAGGAAGGTGCAGGCTCTCCAACTTTAAAAAAACTTCCAGCTGACACGGACATCACCCATCCAAGACACAGAACCGCTATACCCAGTACTGTGATGGTTCGCTTCATGACCGCCTCCCTTACGTTTGCAAAAATTAATGATAAGAAAACCTTGATCCATCCTACCATGGCGAATTTTTCTGGAGCAACCAGGCACCGACAAGTATCGGGAATATCTTCGATGGCGGTATTTCCCACCCCAAGAAACGGAAGGTGCACAGAGGTACTGCCTTTCTGGAATGGTGAGAATAGAACGGAGTAGGGATTACGGAGTGGATTCGAACAATCCCAATTGGAGTTCTTCCGCCTTAGTAAAGGAAATAGGATATTGCTCGGTAAAACAGGCATTGCAATATTGTCCGGCTTGGCCGGGAGCTGCATTGAGCATCCCTTCGAGGCTTAAATAGGCCAGACTATCGGCCGTAATATACTTTTTAATTTCAGGCACGGAATGGCTTGATCCGATGAGTTCACTTTTGGTAGGGGTGTCCACACCATAAAAACAGGGAGACACAATGGGAGGAGAACTAATCCGCATGTGCACTTCCTTGGCCCCAGCCTGTCGAATCATTTTTACAATTTTCCGACTGGTGGTTCCTCGGACAATCGAGTCATCAATGACAATCACCCGCTTTCCTCTTAAAATCTCCGGTACGGCATTTAGTTTTATTTTGACGCCAAAATGGCGAATAGACTGTTGCGGTTCGATAAAAGTTCTGCCGACATAATGGTTTCGAATCAACCCATGCTCAAAAGGAATCCCTGCCCCCTCTGCAAATCCCAAGGCAGCAGCCACCCCGGAGTCAGGCACAGGAATCACCACATCGGCCGGCACCATGGATTCTTTGGCAAGCTGGCGACCCAATTCTTTCCTCGTACTATAGACGGTATGCCCACCAAATACTTTGCTATCCGGGCGGGCGAAGTAAACATATTCAAAAACACACATGGCTTGGTTGGTTTTCTGAAAAGGAAAATAAGAGGTGACACCCTTATCATTGAGGACCACCAATTCCCCAGGTTCAATCTCTCGAATATATTCGGCCCCGATCAGATCGAAGGCACAGGTTTCCGAGGCAACGATATAACTATCCCTAAACCGTCCGAGACAAAGTGGTCGGAGCCCATGTGGATCCTTTGCAGCCATAACTCCTTCATCCGTCATCAGGACAATTGAAAAAGCCCCACGGACCTGGTTCAGGGAATCAATCACACGGGCTAATAATGTGTCGGCGCGTGAATGCGCGATCAAATGAATGATGACTTCACTATCCGAAGCAGACTGAAAAATGGCACCATAGGCCTCCAACTCATTCCGTAACATACTGGCATTAATTAAATTACCATTATGAGCCAGTGCTAAATTTCCAAACGCAAAGTTTACCGTCAGCGGCTGAACATTATAGATATGGTTGCCCCCGGCGGTGGAGTAACGATTGTGGCCAATGGCCATAGATCCTGACAAACGCTTGATTACCGACTTCGAATAGACGTCTGCAACAAGGCCCAATCCTTTCTCAGAAAAGAATTCCGTTCCGTTCCCGGAGACAATACCTGAACCTTCCTGCCCACGGTGCTGTAAGGCATACAGTCCTAAATAGGCGAGGTTTGCCGCCTCCTTGTGCCCATAAATACCAACAACGGCACATTCATCGTGAAATTTATCAGGAGTGATTAGGTCCATATTACCTACAGTAGCCTCTACAAATCCTGTCGGTTCTCAAATTTCAATTCGTCTTATGAAAGGGACTTGCCTGACCAAAGTCCTATTTATCGAGCCGTCTGCATGGTTCGCTCAAGGCTGGTCCGCCAATGTCGTTCAAGTACTTCGAGGGTTTCATCAATTCGACAGCCAGGTCCTAATCGATCCTCTGGTACTTCTATAATGAGTCGATCTCCGCCGACTGTCCCGATCTCAAGGGCGATCACGCCCATTTCTTCTGCCTGTTGAATTACCATTGATTTATCCTCTTGTCGAACAGAAAGAAGAACTCGGGATTGACTCTCCCCAAACAACAAGGCATCTCGACGAATCCCTTGTGGCTCCAATTGTACCATAGCCCCAAGCGACTGATTGGAGCTCGTCAGGCAGCACTCGGCAAGTGCCACAGCTAATCCGCCATCCGAACAGTCATGGGCTGATTGCACTCCTCCCTTTCGAATGAGAGCCAATACACATTCTTGTAATGTCTTTTCCGTTTCCAACAGCAGGTGAGGAGGAAACCCCAACTCTCGGGAATGTATGACGCGAAGATATTCACTGCCACCTAACTCCTCCACTGTCTTTCCGAGAAGGATAATACTGTCACCATCCTGCCGAAATCCTTGCGTGGTGAGGTGCTCCATATTCTCAATCAACCCAACCATTCCAATGATAGGAGTCGGGTAGATAGAAAGGCCATTCGTTTCATTATAAAAACTCACATTTCCGCTGACGATGGGAACCTGTAAGGCTTCACAGGCATCCTTTATGCCTTCAATGACAGAAATAAACTGCCACATCACATCGGGTCGTTCCGGATTTCCAAAATTCAAACAATCCGTAGCCCCTATTGGCACCGCACCGGAACAAACAAGATTCCGTGCCGCTTCCGCAACGGCAATGGAGCCACCAATATAGGGACTTAAAAGACAATACCGACCATTCCCATCTGTGGTCATCGCCAACCCTTTTTCGGTTCCTTTAATCCGAATAACCGCGGCATCTGAACCAGGTCGTACGACTGTATTGGTTCGAACCATATGGTCGTATTGTTCATAGACCCATGCCTTATTGGCAATCGTCGGCGTGGCGAGCAAGGAACAGAGCGCGGCAGTTGGGTCTTGGCAATCGCGCAGACTATCAAGATTCAAGGCTTGTAAATGCTCCTGGTAAGCAGGTGGCGCATCGGGACGTTCATACTTTGGTCCATCATCGGCTAAGGCTTTGGCAGGAATATCGGCAACCACTTCTCCCTGATCCATCACGCGAACACGTCCATCGGTTGTAACACGTCCCACAACGGATACATCTAGGTCCCATTTCTTGCAGATATCAATAACCTCCTGCTCACGACCCTGTTGAGCCACCATGAGCATGCGTTCTTGGGACTCCGATAACAATAACTCATAGGGAGTCATCCCTGGCTCTCGCCGTGGCACATGTGTCATATCCAACTCAATACCCGTTCCGGCTCTGGAGGCCATCTCACAGGAAGAACTGGTCAACCCCGCCGCACCCATATCTTGAATACCGACCAAGAGGTCGCCCTCCATAAGTTCAAGGCAGGCCTCAAGGAGCAACTTTTCGGTAAAGGGATCGCCAACCTGCACAGTTGGTCGTTTCGCATCGGAATCGGCATCAAAGGAGTCTGAGGCCATCGTCGCCCCATGAATTCCATCCCGACCCGTTTTCGACCCGACATAGATCACCGGATTACCTTCTCCGACAGCGAGCCCTTTAAAAATTTTGTCCCTAGGGGCAATACCGAGGCAAAATGCATTCACAAGGGGGTTTTTCTCATAAATTTCATTGAAGACGACTTCGCCTCCAATCGTTGGTACCCCCATACAATTTCCATAGCCTGCAATACCTGCCACAACTCCTTTCAGGAGATGCTGATTCAATGGTTGGTCCAACATGCCAAAGCGTAGCGAATTCATCAGCGCCACAGGACGTGCCCCCATGGTAAAAATATCCCGGAGAATACCTCCGACTCCAGTCGCCGCACCTTGATAGGGCTCGATAAACGAGGGATGATTATGAGACTCCATCTTAAAGACCGCAACCAATCCATCACCAATATCCACGGCCCCCGCATTTTCTCCAGGACCTTGCACCACGCGTGGACCGGTTGTTGGTAACTTCTTTAAGTGCACTCGTGAACTTTTGTAGGAACAATGCTCGCTCCACATGACCGAAAACATTCCTAATTCAGTGAGGTTCGGCTCCCGTCCAAGTATATCGACAATTTTCTTATACTCGTCCTCAGAAAGGCCATGTTGAGCAATCAAATCCGAAGAAACTTTCATACCTGTCAATCCTTAAGAACTACCCTTTGTATAAATGGACAAACCCTAGATCAATTGTTCTGACATTAGGTTGAGACTGGCGCAACGGCATTATTCTTGGCATGAGCGAGCCCATCAATCATCGAAAGAAACAATAACCGTCCATCCTCATTCCCAAGCACCTCTTCCGCGCAACGCTCAGGATGCGGCATGAGCCCTAACACATTCCCTGCCGCATTTCGAATACCTGCGATATTGTCAAGCGACCCATTTGGATTGGCTTCATCAGTTATTCGGCCCTTTTCAGTACAATAGCGAAAAATCACTTGCGCATTTGCCTTCAGTTGGGAAATGGCAACCTCATCGGCATAATAATTTCCATCAGCGTGCGCGACCGGTATTTTCAAGACCTGTCCGGATTTGAGCCGTCCCGTAAAAGGGGTCACGGCGTTCTCAACCCGCACATACACATCTTTACAGACAAAGGAGAGTGACCGGTTTCGCAGCATGGCTCCCGGCAATAAGCCCATTTCCAAAAGTACCTGAAAGCCATTACAAATGCCCAGGACCATCCCTCCAGCATCGGCAAAGTTACGGACCGCCTCCATAATGGGAGAAAACCGAGCAATAGCGCCAGTTCGCAAATAATCTCCATAGGAGAATCCCCCTGGTATGATGACCGCATCGACACCCTGCAAAGAATCCTCTTTGTGCCAAATGGTGCTTACCCGCTGTCCCAGCACATCCGAAAGCACATGTACACAATCATGATCACAATTGGAACCTGGAAAAACGATCACCCCAAAATGCATAGTCTATAATCTCTTGGCTAACGGTAATTTAAGGAAGCAATTCGAATTGATAGTCTTCAATCGTGGTATTGGCTAACAGCTTTTCACACATCGCCTTCACTTCAATTTCGGCCTTCCCCTTATCCGTCTCCGTGAGGTCCATTTCCAAAAACTTTCCCACACGTACATTGTTGGCCGAAGTATATCCAAGTGTACCCAAGGCATGCTCTATGGCTTTTCCCTGCGGATCCAAAATTCCCCTTTTCAATGTCACATGAATCTTCGCCTTCACCGTCCCCACCTTTCCTTTTACTTTCCTCTTACTTTCCGTCTTCCTACCCTACACATAAAAAAGGAGATGACGGATGGTCCTTGACTGCGCGCATCGAGGGAGCAGGTTTCCGAACCTGCGCGCTCTGCGAGCACGAGGGCCTAGGCTCAACTCCCTTTCTTCGTCTGCGCGAGCACATCGAGCAACGAGCTATCTCGACTCTTCTCCATTTGATGTCCTAATCTTATTCTTCCAACTCTATCCCAAACCTGAGGACTGGTTAAGGAGTTGACTGAGACTGCGTTCTTGACTGCGCGAGCAAACTTTAGGGAGCTATTGACTTCCCATTCCTTATTTCACTGCGCGCTCTGCTTAAAGGGAAGGCTGGCTTGCCCGAGATTGCGCAGGTCCAACGAGGGCCTTCTCAGTTCGCTCGTTTGCGTGAGCACGTCGGGCAACTAGCCATCCCCAACCACCCGTCTCAACACTTCCTGATAAGCTTCCTCTATTTTTCCCAGGTCTTTTCTAAATCGGTCCTTATCCATGGACTCCCCGGATTGAAGATCCCAAAACCGGCAAGTATCAGGGGAAATTTCATCCGCCAACAATAATTCATCCCCCATTAGACCAAACTCTAACTTAAAGTCGACAAGAATCATCTTACGTTCAATAAGAAAAATGGGGCAAGTAGTTCATTGACACGAAGCGCCCATTTCTTGATTGAGGCAACGGTTCTCGGAGGAGCCAGATTTAACAGTTGTACGTGATCTTCCGTAATTAACGGATCGCCCAATTCATCTTTTTTATAATAGAACTCTTGTAAGGGAGATGGGATTGTGTCGCCTTCCTTTAATCCCAACCGTTTGGCGAGACTGCCGGCAACGCGATTGCGCACCACCACTTCAAGGGGAAAAATTACGACACGCTTACAGAGCATTTCCCGGTCAGAGAGACGCTCTACAAAATGGGTGCGGACCCCATTATCCTCTAAATAAGCGAAATAAGGTTTCTGAAACCTTATTATTAATTACCCCTTTTTCCGGTAATGGCCCCACGCTTCTCGGCATTAAAGGCCGTTGCATCATCTTTAAAGTATTGGATCACCAAATCGGCTTGATCCGTTTCAAATACCTTTTTAGCCTTGCCTTCGTAAAGCAGTTCGCCCTTTATGGCCACAATTCCTACCTAAAAATTTTGTGGAAGGATTTCACTCTTTTATTTGCGTGTTCTTGTAACTCGCCTTTTAGAATTTCCAAAAACTCGCTTATAAATTTTCCCGATATTTCGCACATAATACTTAGGATCAAAACAGGAATGGATTTTCCTAGGAGTGAGGTGCTTACTAATAAAGGGGTCCTTGCTCACGAGTTTTTCAAACGACCCTTTTCCTTGCCAGACCGTCATGGCATGACGTTGGACCGCTTCATAGGATTCTTTCCGCTGAGCTCCAGCATTGACGAGTTCTAATAATAATCGTTGGGAATAGACGAGTCCGCCCGTCATGTCTAAGTTTTGTTGCATACGTTTGGGGTACACAATCAGGTTTTTAATGACTCCCGTTAACCGTACCAGCATGTAGTCCATAAGAATCGTGCTGTCGGGGATAATCACCCGCTCTACAGAGGAATGACTAATGTCTCTTTCATGCCAGAGGGCCACGTTTTCCATGGCAGCTATACTATTGGAACGAACGAGCCGGGCCAGTCCGCAGAGATTCTCCGAGGCTATCGGGTTTCGTTTATGTGGCATGGCCGAAGACCCTTTTTGCCCGGAAGAAAAGTACTCTTCTGCCTCCAACACCTCAGTTCGTTGCAAATGCCGGATTTCCGTTCCAATTTTTTCAATGGTGCCCGCCAAGAGGGCAAGAGCCGAGAGATAGGCAGCATGTCGGTCACGTTGTACGATCTGACTAGAAATTGGATCAGGCTTCAGCCCCAGATGTCGACAGACATAGGCTTCTACCTCAGGTCCTTGATGGGCAAAGGTTCCCATCGCACCCGATAATTTTCCGACGGCAATTTCCTTCCGGACAGCCTGTAATCGGACCACATGCCGCTTCACTTCTTCAAACCACAGGGCAACCTTAAACCCAAAAGACACCGGTTCCCCATGAATGCCGTGGGAGCGACCAACCATCATGGTCTCTCGATGTTCGATGGCTCTTGCCCGCAAGGCGGCTAACAGTCCTTCGACATCTTTGAGGATCTTGTCCAAGGCTTCGGTCATTTGCACCGCGAGCGCGGTATCGATGATATCTGACGACGTGAGTCCGATATGAAGAAATCGTACTTCGGGACCCACCGATGGAATCAACGACTCCAAAAATGCAATCACATCATGCTTCACCACTTTTTCTATAGCCGCAATTTTTCGAGGATTGACCTTGGCTTTTTTTCGAATCCGTTTCGACACGCCACGAGGCACCTTCCCGGCACGTTCCAACGCTTCACAGGCGCGAAGCTCCACTTCCAACCACACCTCATACTTGTGCTGAAGATCCCATAGCCGCTTCATATCCGGACGCGTATACCGCTCAATCATCACTCACTCCTACAATCTTATTCTTCAACCTCTTCTTCAGAAGATGAGTCTGTCGTCACTTCCGTTCGTTTTTTATCCAAACGCGCATCTTCCTTGAACACCTTGTCTAATATTCCATTAATGAACCGGCGGGCTTCTTCATCAGCGAATGATTTAGACAACTCCAGACCTTCATTTACCGTTACCTTTGCGGGAATATCTGGAACCCAGAGCAACTCATACAGGCTGAGTCGGAGAATATTTCTATCAACCACCGGCATTCGCTCAATCGACCAATTGGTGGCATGGGATTCAATCAGGTTATCCAGTTCTTCATGATGTGCCATCACCCCATAGACCAAACGATCGGCAAATGCCTTCGTATCTGGGGCAACCTGTTGTTGCTCCCAATACCCTTCTATTCCATGTTCCGTATGCCCATGGATATCCCATTGAAAGAGTACCTGGAGGGCACACTCGCGTGATTTTCGTCTCGTTCCCATAGGATTACGACGAGAAGAGAGCCAAGATATTGTTTGCATAATCTGGAGGCGTCGATTTCATGAACGTCGTTGAACTTTTTTCCGATTGGTAGATGTCTTAGGCCGCTTCTTGAGAGAGGATGGGTTTTTCCGAGTCGTCACCTGCCGCAAGAGGGTGACCATTTCCAAGGCCGTTCGAGCTGACTCTGCTCCGCGGTTTCGTTCTAGGCTGCCGGCCCTTGCCAACGCCTGGTCCACCGTTTCCGTCGTCAAGACCCCAAAGATAACGGGAATACCAGACTCCCAAGATGTCTCTGCGATCCCACGGCTCACCTCTGCACAGATATAGTCAAAATGCGGAGTCTCGCCTCGAATGACAGCGCCCAAACAAATCACCGCATCAACCCGACCCGATTGGGCTAACCGTCTGGCAAGCAAGGGAATCTCGAACGCGCCAGGCACTTTTACCGTTTCCAGATGCGCTTCCTGCACTCCGGCATCTTGTAATGTCTGAATCGCGGCAGCATATAGGCGATTCGTGATCATTTCGTTGAATTTACTTACAACGAGTCCAAACCGGAGTCCCTTACCATTTTGGCTTCCCTCACGTACTTTCATACCCCAGTTTGTATAGGAAGACGGCAATAGGTTGCAAGTTGTATTCGGATAGATACGAGTTCCGGAGGCCCATTCAGCCCAGGGCCCAGTCAGGTACCGCCATTGGGCCGATACCGACTCTCATTCTTCTGGAAATGAATGGCCTATGAGGAATATCTCTAACCCGGTTAGATCCTAGACCTTCTTGAGGATATGACCTAGTTTGTTCTTCTTGGTCCGAAGATACCGTTCATTTGACTCTTGTGGAGTAATTTCAATAGGCACCCGTTCAACGACTTGAAGTCCGTACCCTTCAATCCCTACAATCTTTCGTGGGTTGTTGGTAATCAAACGAAGTTGTCGCACACCCAAATCGACCAATATCTGGGCTCCCACGCCATAATCTCTGAGATCCGGTTTAAAGCCAAGCTGGAGGTTGGCTTCGACCGTATCACTACCCTGATCCTGCAGAGCATAGGCCTTGATCTTATTCACCAAACCTATCCCTCGCCCTTCCTGGTTGAGATACAACAAGACTCCCTTACCTTCTTTTTGAATCAATTCCATCGCTTTGTGTAATTGCTCACGACAATCACATCGCAACGACCCAAAGACATCGGCCGTTAAACAACCAGAATGGACTCTCACCATCGTTGGTTTTCGATCATCTAGTCGGCCCTTGACCAAGGCCACATGTTTTCCACTATCAACTTCATTTTCAAAAATAACCGCCTCAAACTCACCAAAGAGAGTTGGGAGAGGAGCGCTTGCCACACGTTTGATAAAGGTTTCTCGCCGCAGACGATATTCAATCAAGGCCTTAATGGTGATCAACTTGATTTTATGCCGCCTAGCAAACTTTACCAACTCCGGTACACGGGACATCGTCCCATCAGAGTTCATGATCTCGCAGATCACTCCAGCCGGTTGTAGCCCCGCCAATCGAGCCAAGTCGACCGATCCCTCGGTCTGGCCAGCTCGCTTTAACACACCACCTTGTTGTGCTTTGAGTGGGAAGATATGGCCTGGTCGAGCAAGGTCGTCCGGGTGGCAACGTGGATCAACCGCCGTTCGAATCGTCGTCGCCCGGTCGGCCGCCGAAATGCCCGTTGTCACCCCGTCTCGGGCATCGATAGAGACCGTAAATGCCGTTCCGAACTGAGCGGTATTCTCATGTGCTTGGGGAGGAAGCTGTAATTCCGACACTCGATCGGGCGTCAGAGCCAAGCAAATTAACCCCCGAGCATGGGTGGCCATGAAATTAATGGCATCGGGAGTGACCTTTTCAGCGGCCATCACGAGATCGCCTTCATTTTCACGATCTTCGTCATCAACCAAAATCACCATCTTGCCCTTTTTGATATCCGTAAGGGCATCTTCAATCGGATCAAATGGTAGTTTTTTCGGTGAGGGCGTTTTCTTTTTCTTCACAATAGCCATGCTCAAAGGTAAGACGGATTCCCTGACGTGTCAATGGGGAATTACTTTCACTCTAGCCCACGGAATTGGCTGTCACTCCTTGACGTTTAGATGCACGAGCGACAGTCGCCCAGGCCACCAAGGCACAAGCGGCAAATAGCAAGTAGCCCGACCCATAGGTTCCAGTGACCTCTTTCATGATCCCAAGAAAGGAAGGCAGTAAAAATCCCCCAATTCCTCCAGCAGCGCCAATTAACCCCGAGGCCAGCCCAATTTGTTGGGGAAAACGTTCACCCACCACCTGAAAGACCACACCGTTCCCGAACCCCATCGTTGTTATCAGCCCCAGGACCACTCCCGTGGCGATGGCAATTGGTGGTAATTGGGCTATCCCTATAGAAAACACCACAATCAAAAGGAAAAGGCCCCACAATATTTTTAATCCCCCAATGCGGTCAGCCAAAAATCCGCCAAGAGGACGAATGGCACTCCCTGCAAGGCCACACATGGCGGTGAGGGAACCGGCTGTCACCGAATTCACCCCATATTGATCATGGAAATAAATGGGGAGATAACTGAGCAAACCAACAAATCCACCGAACGTCACGGCATAGAGCAAACATAACCAAGCCATGTTTGGGTTTCGTAACCCCTCCCTAAATAATTTCCGCATCCCTCTTTGCGAAACTTGGGTATTGTCTTGCCCCTTAACCATGAGGCCGAAAACAATAGTAGTGATCATCACCGGAATAGCCATGAGGCCAAATACCCCATGCCATCCCACAACCTCGCCTATCCGTGGTGCTAAATAAGCAATTAATACGACTCCACTATTTCCAGATGCGGCGATTCCCATGGCCAACCCCTGATGCCCTGGAGGATAGGCCTTGCTAGCGATGGGAAGGGCTACGGCAAAGCTGGCCCCAGCTACGCCCAATAATAAGCCCACGCCTAAAATTTGGAGGTAACTGGTTGCTCCTAACCAACCCCAAAGAAGTGCCAGGCACTCCCCGATCAACAAGGCCATCCCCGTCCGTTTGGTTCCAAAGGTATCGCTACAAACACCTATCAGAATCCGTAAAATGGCTCCCCCAAGAAGGGGAATGGCAACTAACAGGCCTTTTTCAGAAGGGGAGAGACGGAAGTCCTCGGCTATAAGTACGCCGAGAGCTCCCACCAGGAGCCACACCATGAAGCTTATTTCAAAATGAAGCCATGCCCCAAACAGGGAAGGCCAATGTCCGGACCTGAGAGCCAATAACAGCGATTTCATAACGGAAAAACCTGCGTAAGTATTAATTTAACGGTATGAAATGAGCTTGGTACTATAGTCTAGGCCTTTCAAAATGCGCAAGATAGGACCTAGCCACCTGACTCAACCTAGACTTTTGAGCTAAGACTCATTTCAGTCTATAATGGTTGGTTGCCGAATCTCTCGTAACGGCTCATTATTTCAAGAGACCATCTAACCTTATGAAAAAAAGACGTAAAAAAGATTCTAAGGCCAAGCAGGTCGATGAAAGTGGAATTGACCTACTTATTGAGAAGGATGACCTGGTTCCCATTCCTCACCAATCCTTTCATGAAGAACCGGCCCCTGTAGAGACATCGACCGATAAAGAAGAGCAGGCTAGTCTTCCGGTTCCTGTCGCACCGGTTACGGCACTGCAACAGTATTTAATGGAAATCCGGCGGTATCCCTTCCTCACCAAGGAAGAAGAACTCAAACTTTTTCAAGAATATAAGGCTCATGGAAACCGGGAAGCCGCCATGAAGCTGATTGTCTCCAATCTTCGTGTTTCTGTGGCCATCGCCTCAGAATATCAGCATACCGGGGCTGACCAATTGGACCTCATTGGAGAAGGGAATGTCGGACTCATGCACGCCATAAAAAAGTTCGACCCTTCAAAAAATGTGCGGTTTTATGCCTATGCCGCTTGGTGGGTTCGAGCCTATATCTTACGGTATTTATTGAACACTTTCCGTTTGGTGAAGGTAGGGACGACACAAGACCAACGAAAACTCTTTTATAACCTTAAGAAAGAAAAAGCCAAACTGGAACGCCAAGGTTTCACGCCGGATGCCAAGCTACTCGCGGATCGGCTCAATGTCAGCGAGCGAGACGTCGTTGAAATGGACCAGCGCCTTGGCAGCTGGGAGCTTTCTTTAGACCAGCCTTTTAATACTGAAACTGAAGGAACGCTTCTCGACGTGCTTCCGACACAAGAACAAAGCATTGATGATCAGCTCTCGCACCATCAACTCAAAACCATTTTTAGAAAGAAATTGGTGGAGTTCACTAAGACCATCAATGAGCGTGAAGAAGATATCCTTCGCAATCGAATCTTATCGGAAACGCCGTTAACCCTGGAGGACCTTGGTGACAAATATGGCATCACGAAGGAGCGTACCAGGCAACTGGAAGCTAAGATTATTAAACGTTTAAAGTCTTATATGATTAATGAAATCAAGGACTTTGACAATGTGCTCTAATCCAAACCTAGGAGGTATTTCCCTTGATCATCCGTCTACTTCCCTTGAGAGGGTCGGCCCCATTTCTACCAAAAAATTCTTTTCCAACCAGCCCTTGACTTGAACAATCCCGGGGTTATCTTATCGGTCCGTAGGACATAATCCGAGACGTAATCATACGCTCTGAAACCCATTAACAGGTCATTTACAAAGACTATTCATAAGGAGGAGAGAAGATGGCGACTAAGACCGAAGAAAAGAAGGCGGGAACATCAGCCAAAGGTTTCCAACCCCTCGGCGATCGTATTTTTGTGACGTATACGGAAGAGTTGGAAAAGACTGCTGGAGGCATCTATGTCCCCGATACCGCCCGCGAGAAACCACAAAGAGGAACCGTGCAAGCAACAGGAAAAGACGTCCGGGACTTAAAAGTGGGTGATCAGGTCCTCTTTGATAAATATTCCGGGACAAAGCTTCGGATTGAAGATGAAGATTGTTTGATCTTAAAAGAAGAAGATATTTTGGGATTGTTCGTATAATTGCGCTTCTTCTTATCCCAATCACTTGTTATTTGTTGAAATTCGAATCAACCATGGAGGACCACGATGCCAAAGCAACTCTTGTATAGTGAAGGAGCAAGAGCTTCTATTCTCAAGGGAGTGAATCAGTTAGCCGATGCCGTCAAGGCCACATTGGGCCCCAAAGGCCGAAATGCCATTTTGGATAAGAAATTTGGTGCCCCCACCATCACCAAAGACGGGGTCACGGTCGCCAAAGAAATCGAGCTTAATGACGCCTATCAAAATATGGGCGCTCAGTTGGTGAAGGAAGTCGCCAGCAAAACCAGTGATACCGCTGGTGATGGCACCACCACTGCCACCGTACTCGCACAGGCCATCTACCGAGAGGGTGCCAAGAACATTACTGCTGGGGCCAATCCTATGGAAGTAAAACGCGGTATCGACCAGGCCGTCGAAGCCGTGACCGAAGAACTCAAAAAGATGAGTAAACCCTGTCAGGCCAAGAAGGAAATCTCCCAAATCGGAACCATCTCAGCGAATAATGACTCCACCATTGGAGAATTGATCGCTGAAGCCATGGAAAAAGTCGGCAAAGACGGCGTCATTACCGTCGAAGAGGCCAAATCCATGTCGACCTCCTTGGATGTCGTTGAGGGAATGCAGTTTGACCGCGGATACATTTCTCCCTACTTCGTCACCAATACCGAGCGGATGGAAGCGTCCCTCGAAGAACCACTGATCCTCATTAATGAAAAGAAAATCAGCAGCATGAAAGACCTCCTCCCCGTCCTGGAGCAAGTTTCCAAGATGGGCAAACCTCTCGTCATTCTTTCCGAAGAAGTCGAAGGTGAGGCCTTAGCCACCTTGGTGGTCAACAAGCTTCGTGGCACCTTGAACGTGGCAGCCGTGAAGGCTCCTGGTTTCGGTGATCGCCGAAAAGCCATGATGGAAGACATTGCCATCCTCACCGGTGGCCAGGTCATTTCAGAGGAATTGGGCTTGAAACTGGAGAATATCAAACTGACTGACCTCGGCCGAGCCAAACGGGTCAATATTGATAAAGACAACACCACCATTGTCGAGGGCTATGGTGATCCAAAACAAATTGAAGCCCGCGTCAAGCAGATCAAGGCTCAAATTGCTGAGACCACCTCAGATTATGATCAAGAAAAACTTCAAGAGCGTCTTGCAAAAATCGTCGGTGGTGTCGCCGTCATCAACGTTGGTGCGGCAACCGAGACCGAAATGAAGGAAAAGAAAGCCCGCGTAGAGGACGCGCTGCACGCCACCAAGGCGGCCGTGGAAGAAGGTATCGTTCCTGGTGGAGGCGTCGCCCTTATGCGTTGCGTCCCCGCCGTTGAAAAATGCAAACTTTCACCAGAACAACAGATCGGCGTGAATATCGTCAAGAGAGCCTTGGAAGAACCCATTCGTCAAATTTCGGAGAATGCTGGCGTCGAGGGGTCCGTCGTGGTGGATAAAATCCGACGGGAGAACAAACCATCCTACGGCTTTAACGCCGCCTCTGAAGAATATGTCGACATGATTGATAGTGGAATTATCGATCCCACTAAAGTCACCCGTTGTGCATTGCAAAATGCGGCAAGTGTGGCCGGATTGATGTTGACCACCGAGGTCATGATCACCGACATTCCTGAAGAGAAGAAAGAACCCGCTGCCGGCCCTGGCGGCATGGGCGGACACGGCGGACACATGCACGACATGTACTAAGCCTGACTTCTCGTACCAGGTTCGGACATCAAAAAAGGCCGGGACGCCACAGGCGTTCCGGCCTTTTTCTTGATAACGCCTTTCTCTTTATACCCCCCGCCTCATCTGTCATTTTGGCTTGTAGGCCAAATCGGTCTCTTCTGTCACTTCCATTAAGTTCGAGAACACCGCATGAACAAAGGTCCTGGTACGACGAAACTCCAAGAGGAACTGCTCTACACCTCGATCTCCTTTCTTTGTGAAATACCCCAGTCGAATGGCCGTGCGCGTTAGGTCTTCAGGCTCAGTTGGTAATGCATGCGTCTGCAGATCATCAACCATTTGAAGCTTATGCTCGATATCTCGCAAAAACAGATAACTCTTTCGTAACTGCTTCTCATCCTGTAAGGAAAGGATTCCCTTTTCACGTAACTTACGTAAGGTAGCCAAGGTGCTTCGATTGATAATCGCTGGCAAGGTCTTTCCATACAGTATTTGTAACGTCTGAACGGTAAACTCGATTTCGCGGATGCCCCCGAATCCCAGTTTCACATTCCGCACTTCTTGTTTCCGATGGGCCATCTGTTCATCAATCATGCCCTTTATCGCTTTAACTTCCGAGAGAATCTCATCCCTATCCGAAGCCGTCCCTTTTCCCTTCTTCGTTCCAACAATAAAGGGTCGCACCGACTTGAGAAACTTCTTCCCAACAGCAGGAGATCCCGCAATAGGAAAAGCCTTGAGCAGAGCCATTCTCTCCCACACCTGTCCTCGAGAGAAATAATACTCCTCATAGTCTTTCAGGGACCGGGCCAGTTTCCCGACAGATCCTTCGGCCCGAAGTCGCAGGTCCACACGAAAGACGTATCCCTCCTGAGTAATCTCATCCACCGCATTGGTGAACGCGCGTGCTAAATATTCAAAGTACTCTTCATTACTCAGCACGGTATCAGGAGAAGGCCTTGAGGTTCGTTTCGAACGCGGAATCCCTTGAGTCACTCCATCATCCGTCTCGTACACATAGATCAAATCGACATCCGAACTAAAATTCAACTCACCTCCACCAAGTTTCCCCATGGCCATGACGACCCACTCTGTCTCCACCTCTCCTCGTTTTGGACAGTGGTGAACGGGTTTCCCGTATTGCCTCTGAAGGGTATCGGAGACAATGTCAAGGGCTGCCTGTAAAAGAACCCCTGCCAAATCAGACAGGACCGCAATCGTTTCCTCTACCGAAGCGAGGCTCAACAGATCTCGGACCCCGATCCTCAAAATTTCACGACGTTTATATCGACGCAATGCATCGAGCTTCACCTCATCCGTGTTCAGATGCGTCAACATCTGCTGTATTCCCATCTCGAATGATTGCTTGGTGGGACGATCTGTGAGCACCTGCTCATCAGCCAGCCAATAGATCAGGAGAGGGTCTCGTATAAGGGTTTGTGCTAAATTCGGCACATTTCCAAATACCGAGCATAAGACATCACGCATACGTGGGGACTGCTGGAAATACTCAAAGAGCTGGACACGATTAATGCCGCTACGCAGATACTGGTCCCAATGATTGAGTGCCTGGTCAGGATCGGCCGTGATGGCAATGGCGTCCAAGAATTCTTCAAGGGATAGGGCCAAGAGACGGCGAAATCGTGGATCCTCTGCCATACCTTGTAGATTCGCATCGGCTCCTTTCGTATCTCGGAATCCATACGGCCTCAAAATTTTATCCACCTCACCATCTGAGAGGCGTTCTGCCAATAAGAGGTCACCTGGGCGGAGCTTCTTTACTGGCTCGTCCATTTTCTTATTTCTTTTTCTTCGTTGATCCGATGGGGCCTTTTTCGCCATAATTCCTATTATACCTAGGCCTGTCCAGGCCAACAACGAGCTCGCACTCGTTCGTCATTACTCATTACGCAAGGACGCATGATGCCCTCGACCATTCACCAACGCATTCAACGGCTCTGCACTGATCTCCCTCAAGACTTCATTCAAGACTTTCTTACGAGAATGGATCCCGAATATTTTGAACATTTCTCCCAAGAACAGATTGCCCAGCATCTCCAGCTCGCCCATCAACTTGATAGCGACCAACCCTGTCAACTGACAATACAAGAGCAAGCATCAACAGGATACTACGACCTTGTCATTGTCGCGTACGACTACTTTTCAGAGTTCTCGACTATTTGCGGACTGTTATCGGTATTCAGCATGGATATTCGGGAAGGCAGCCTGTATACGTTCTCTGATAGCCTCCCTTCGCTTCCACCTGACTCTTCCACGGGTTCACGTCGAAAGGCGGCTCCTCACCCCTCTTCTTCTCCTCGACGGAAAAAAATTGTCGACCACTTTGTCCTCCGTCCCCTCCAGGAAACATCCTGGACCGAAACCGGTCAAGAAGAGTTTTTTGAAAACCTGTCAGATCTCTTCCGTCTACTCGAAATCAACCGCTTCCAGGAGGTGCGTCGACGCGTAAATCGACGCCTCGTGGAAGTCCTCTCAAAATCCCAGGAACAAGTTCCACGACTCCTCGAACCTGTCCAGATTCAATTTCGTAACGCGAAAAAAGCTCAAGATACGGTCATGAGCATTCGATCACGAGATACTCCGGCCTTTCTCTATGCCTTCTCAAACGCACTCGCCATGCGGGGCGTCTATATTCGAAAAGCTCGACTGAAACCCATGGGCGCCAACATCCATGACGAATTCCATATCCAAAGTCGTTATGGCAAAAAAATCACAGAACCTCAGGTCCTGCATGAATTGAAAACAACCGCCGCCCTCATTAAGCAATTTACCCAGTTTTTACGGGGTGCCCCCGACCCGGCCAAGGCACTGGAACATTTTGATCAATTTCTTGACCTCATCCTCAATGAAAACAAAAAAGGAACCAATGAAAAGACTTTGGCCTTTCTCAATAAAAAAGACTCCCTTTCACTTCTGGCCAGACTTCTGGGAACTAGTGATTTTCTTTGGGAGGATTTCCTGAGGAAGCAACATGTCAACCTTCTCCCCCTTCTCAAGTCCTATCAACGTCTTCCCCTCTTGCGTCCACGTGCCGCCCTAAAAAAACAACTCCGTGCCCAGGTGTCACGTGCGAAAACCACGGAGGGAAAACAACAAGCCTTAAATTCGTTTAAAGACCAAGAACTCTTTCGCATTGATATGAAGCACCTCTTAGATCCATCCTCCACCTTGAATCCATTTTCTATTGCCCTCACTGAATTAGCAGAAATTGTGCTCGATGAAGCCATCCGAATAAACTCACAGCTTCTCACTCAACAACATGGCCGACCGCTCATGAAAAATGGGAAGGTCTGTCCCTTTAGCATTCTGGGTATGGGAAAATTAGGGGGACGCGAACTTGGATATGCCTCCGATATTGAAGTCCTGTTTATTTACCAAGAACGTGGACACACTTCCGGTCGTGATCAGATCGAGACGAGCGATTACTTCGAACGATTAGCTCGAGCGATTCTCCAATGGATTGAGGCCAAACAAGAAGGGATCTTCCATATCGATATTCGTTTACGACCGAATGGGAGTAAGGGATCCCTGACCAACAGCCTCTCCGAGTTTGAGCAATACTATGGCCCTTCTGGAATGAGTGCCCCCTTTGAAAGACAGGCCCTTATCAAACTCCGATGGGTGGCCGGGAACAAATCCCTTGGACGGTCTGTAGAGCACCTTCGAAATACCGTGACCTATCACTCCTCCCAATGGGATCTTAAACAGGCACTTGAAATGCGAGCCCAACAAATTAAAGAATTTGTCTCTCCTGAAGATATCAACTTAAAATATAGTCCGGGTGGCCTTATTGATATCGAATATGCGACTCAGTACCTTCAATTGATTCATGGACATCGTCTCCGCATTCTACGCTCCCCGAATACCCTGACAGCACTTAAAGCGCTGGCCCGTTCAGGTGTTCTCCCTCTTGAGGATGTCCAGCAGCTGACTCAAGCGTACATTACTCTTCGTCTGTTAATTGATGGATTAAGAATTGTTCGCGGAAATGCGAAGGACTTAGTCCTTCCCCCATCCGATTCGGAGGCCTTCGTCTTTCTCGCACGTCGGGTGGGATATATCAACGATCCCTGGCAAGAAGGTGCTAAACGTCTCGAAGAGGAACTCCACCGCCATATGCGCTTTGTCAAAAATTTCTTCGCGAAGCAATTTCAAACAGGTTCAGTGACAACACCTATCGCTCAACGGCCCTAAACAAAAATGCCGAGATGGAAGGAAGAGGCTTTGACCGGTTCCCTCCACTCGGCATCATGTCATGAAAAAGACAAGATCTCCTTAAGAATAAGAGATCTCATCGTCATTTCACTTACACATCATAGTACATGAAGAACTCGTACGGATGAGGCCGAAGGCGCAAGGGGTCTATTTCCCTTGTGCGCTTATACTCAATCCAGTTCTCAATGAAATCTTCCGTGAAAACCCCACCTTTCAAAAGAAACTGATGGTCCTTTTCCAGGCCATGTATCGCCTCATCCAAGCTTGCGGGCATATTTCGAACTTTTGCCGCCTCTTTAGCCGGCAAGTCATAAAGATCTTTATCCATCGGGTCACCCGGATCGATCTTATTTTCGATCCCATCCAACCCGGCCATCATCATCACAGAAAAGGCCAGATAGGGATTTGCGGTCGCGTCCGGAAACCTGACTTCAATTCGTTTGGTCTTGGGACTGGATTGATACATAGGGATCCGAACTGTTGCCGACCGGTTGCGACTGGAATAAGCCAACAAACAGGGAGCCTCAAATCCAGGAGTCAACCGTTTATAGGAATTCGTCGTAGGATTTGAAAATGCCGCAATGGTATGGGCATGCTTCAGAATGCCACCAATATAGTACAGGCACAACTGAGACACGCCGGAATACTCTTTCCCCGCGAACAAAGGCTTCCCATCTTTCCAAATACTTTGATGGGTATGCATCCCGGATCCATTATCGCCGTAGACGGGCTTGGGCATGAAGGTTGCCGTTTTATTATGTCGTTTGGCCACATTTTTGACGATGTATTTATACATCATCATTTTATCGGCCATGCTTAAGAGGGAGTCATAGCGAAGATCAATCTCAGCTTGTCCCGCCGTCGCGACTTCGTGATGGTGCTTTTCAACCGTTATACCCGCTCTTTGCATTTCTAAAATCATTTCACTTCGAATATCTTGCTGAGAATCCGTGGGGGATACCGGGAAATAGCCCTCTTTATGTCGTGGCTTAAATCCTAAATTGTGCCCTTCTTGTCCGGAGTTCCATACCCCCTCTTCCGAATCCACAAAGTAGAAGCTGCTATTGGCATTTTGGTCAAAACTGACATGGTCAAAGACAAAAAACTCAGCTTCCGGACCCCAATACGACACATCTCCGATCTTCGTGCTCTTCAAATACTTTTCGGCCTTTTGGGCAATAAATCGAGGATCCCGATCGTAGTTTTGTCTGGTGATAGGATCCATGATATTCCCGACCATACTCAAGGTCGGCACTTCAGTGAATGGATCCATGACAGCAGTATTAGGATCGGGCATCACCAACATATCGCTATTATTAATGGCTTTCCACCCACGGATTGAGGAACCGTCAAACCCAGACCCATCCTTAAAAAGTCCCTCATTGAGTTCTTCTACCGGTATGGAAAAATGTTGCCAACTTCCGACTAAATCACAAAATTTCAAGTCCACAATTTGGGCCTTGTTTTTTTTCGCAAACGCAATAACTCCACGGGCATCCATTCCACTCCTCCTTTCAAACCATATAATAAATTAAGAAAGACAAGTTTCCTGACGACGCATATCTTCCAAGCGTTGTTCGATGGCACGTATAATCGTCGTCCGAATGTGCTCTATCCGAGTTGACTCAGTTATTTTTCCCCCCTCTACTTCAGTGACATAGAAAACGTCTGCAACTTGATCCAATCTTGTAGAAATTTTCGCCCGATGAACCGACAATCCCAATTGAAACATTGCGTGAGAAATGGTGTATAAAATTCCTTGGCAGTCTTCGGCAAAAACATCAAGAATGCTGTGGTCTTCTGATGTCTCATTATCAATATGGATTTCAACCGGTTGTTGCCCCGAAGGGAGTGACCGCTCCAGTGACAATCGGCGATTTCGACCTAGGAGATCCTCAACCCGGTCTTTTCCCAACAGCACCCGTTCCAGCACCTCTTTTATTTCATTTTTGCGTTCATCAGGCGGCTCACCCGAGTAATCAGGATCTTTCACCTGGAAACTATCTAGAACCACCCCGTCACTTGTGGTGACAATTTGCGCATCTAATATTTGCAATCCCTGGGAGGCCATCACCCCGGCAAGCTTTGAGAACAATCCAGGGAGTACATTACTATGGGTAATCACGGTGTATTCCGAGGTGCCCGTTTCAGAATCGTAGCTATCTTCTACTACCACTGCTCCCTGTTTCAACCGTTTTATTGCAGAAAAATGAGCGGCAATTCTGGCGGGAGGAGTCCCGTAGATATAGCGTTGGGGGAATTCGTTCAATTCCACCTCAAGTCGGCCCTCCGTGAGTTCAGAACGTTGTCGCAGAATAGGTTCTTCATAGACCATTTTTACGACTCGCTCCAGCCCCTCTTTTCCACCTTCCACCCCTCCCTTGCCAGTAAGCTCCGGGAGCGCTTGCGTAAATAGCTGAATAAGAAGGGATTCTTTCCATTTGGTCAATACCCCTGGCCCTACCGCCGCAATATCCGCCATCGTAAGAATCAATAACATTCTGAGTCGTTGGGAGTTTTGGACTTTTCGGGTGAAGGGAAGAAGCACTTTTTTATCATACGGATCTCGCCGAAAGGCCGTATGTGCCATTAAAAGATGCCGGTGAACGAGGAACACCAAGGCCTCTTGTTCCTGAAGATTCAGATTGAGTCGAATCGCGGTATCTTGCGCGATCGCTTTCCCAACCTCACTATGGTCTTCTTCAACTCCCTTCCCCAAATCATGCAGCAGAATGGAGAGCAGCAGGACGTCTTTGTGTTTGATGTCCTGATAGACTTGCTGCACGGTAGATTCTGGTTGCCCTATATTCTCGGCTTGCTGAACCGCCAGCAAACTGTGTTCATCAACCGTATATTTATGATATTGGTTGAACTGCATCAGACCACGCACTCGTGAAAAGACCGGAATGATTTTTTCCAACACATGCGCACGGTGCATCGCTTCTAACGTCGTGGCCACACCCCAAGAACTCCTCAGTATTCTCCGAAATACGACACTGGTCTTTTCGGTCAAAAAGGCCTCGTCTGTTATCATCGACATATGCTGTTGAATTTCGTCAAGGAGAGTCGTCTCAATTTGAAGGCGTAATGATTGCGCAAGCTCAAACAGCCGCAAGAGAAGATCTGGATGTCCTAATACCGCGGTGAGGTGCTCAGAGGGTACCGTTAAATATTGTCCTTGTTTTTGAAAATGCCCTTCAATGGTAGTCGCTGGAAGCCAGGACCGAAGTTTATCCAAAAAAGAAATATCTCGGGCCCGCTCGATGAATCGATTCAAGATTTCATATAACCCACGTGTATGCTGATAATATTGCTGCATGCATTGTTCTACGGCGAGCAAATTCGGACGATCTTGGAAGCCAAATAATTCTGCTAACCATACCTGTTCATCAAACGATAGAATTTCCTGGGCCATACCTGCATGCAGATGCAGCGCCACACGCACTCGCCAGAGAAACTCCTGCGCGTTGGCCAGGGTCGTATAGTCCTGCCTGGAAAGAATTCCCCTATCGGCGAGATCTTGAATCGTCTGGGCCCGATATTTCACCATCGCAATCCACTGGATCAGATGAAGATCCCGCAACCCACCCTGACTTTTCTTCACATTCGGCTCAAGAAGATAGACTGTCTCTCCAAACTTTTCATACTCCTTCTGTCGTTCATGGACCTTATCTTGAATAAAAAGATCGGTCCGCCGCCTGGCCACCTTTCCCCAAAACTCTCGTTGAAAACTCTGAAACAACCCGGCATCACCCGCCAAATACCGAGCCTCCATCATGGAGGTCCGTATCGGCAAGTCGCTTTGTGCAAGTTGTAGGCAATCAGAAATCGATCGCAGACTATACCCTACCTGAAATCCAAGATCCCACAAGTGATGCAAGACCCCACGGGAGATCCCCGTCATCATGTCTTTTCCGTCGGGGTGATATAAAAACATCAAGTCGATATCTGAGTAGGGGGCTAACTCCCGCCGTCCATAACCGCCTAGAGCCAAGACACAACAGGGTGAACGACTATTCCCAACCCCCTGTTCAACCTGGGCGCTCACCTCATTTCGATAGCGACCGATGATGAGCGCATCTACCCATTCGGTAAAGGACGCAATAAGATCACTCCCAAGCGCTCCACCGACCAAGCGCTGGTTTAAGCTCTCTCGTTTCTGTTGCAAGGCCTTCCCAAGAACTTCCGTATCCTTCCGATCCCCCGGATTGACCTCGGTCAGACCCATGTCAGAGTCAGTCACAAAGCATTTTCTCCTGTTTCCCCTGTTCGTATTCGAAGAGCGGCGTGCAGATCATGTACAAATATCTTCCCGTCACCGATACTTCCTGTTTTTGCGGCACGAGATATCACCTCAACCACTTTTTGAACCTGCCCATCAGAAACCGCCACTTCCATTTTGACCTTTGGGACAAACTCAATGGTATATTCTGTCCCTCGGTAGGTTTCCTTATGTCCCTTTTGTCGACCAAACCCCTTCACTTCGATCACGGTCATGCCATGCACGCCTATTTCCAATAAGGCGTCTTTTACTTCGTCCAATTTAAATGGCTTTATGATAGCCTCAACCAATTTCATCAGCCTTCCTCCTTGTCTGTATCAAATACGACCGCCGATCCTTGATAACCCCTTACAACAATTCTATCAGGTCTCTTTACGAATAGGCCCGCTCATTGTGTTGACTCAAATCTAAACCTGTAGACTCCTCTTCAGCGGCCACCCGAAGACCGACGACAACATCCACAATTTTTAAAATGACATAGGTTCCTACCAGACAAAAGAGAACGGTGGCGAGTACCAAAACCGTTTGAGCACCGAGTAAAGATGCATTACCAAACAATAATCCATCGGTTCCACCTACAGCTTTTGAGGCGAACAGTCCGACGGCAAGAATGCCAAATACCCCGCCAACACCATGAATACCCACCACATCCAGCGAGTCATCATAGCCAATCTTACTTTTCCAGACAACGGCGAAATAGCTCAAAGCTCCAGCGACAAGACCGATGAACATTGCCGACAAAGGCCCTACGAAACCAGCGGCAGGTGTGACCGTCGCTAATCCAGCTATCGCTCCGCTAGCAGCCCCAAGCAACGTAGGCTTACCACGATGAACCCATTCAGCCATTGTCCATGTTACGACTCCAGCTGAAGCAGCCACATGTGTTGCCACAAACGCACTGACCGCACCGCCGTTGGCCCCTAACGCACTCCCCGCATTAAATCCAAACCACCCAAACCATAAGAGTCCCGCACCCAGTACCGTCATCGGAAGGTTATGAGGCGCCATAAAATCGGTCCCAAGCCCTTTTCGCGGGCCTAGAACAACGGCACAGACTAGGGCAGCCACTCCTGAACTTATATGCACCACTGCTCCGCCAGCGAAGTCGAGGGCTCCCATCGCCCCTAACCAACCACCTCCCCAAACCCAATGCGCCAAGGGTGCATAAATAAAGATAGACCACAGGACAGAAAACATGACCATGGCACTGAACCGCATCCGTTCAGCAAACGCGCCAGTTATCAGGGCAGGCGTTATTGCGGCAAACATCAATTGGAACACCATAAACAATTGGTGTGGGACGGTTGATGCATAGGTGGGATGTGGCTCCACACCAACTCCCGCCAATCCAACCCATGCTAAACTTCCAATCACACCACCAACATCCGGGCCAAAGGCTAAGCTATAGCCAAAGAGCACCCATACCAGACTGACGACGGCTAAAATGATGAGACTGTGCATTATGGTACCCAAGACATTTTTACTGCGCACAAGGCCGCCATAAAATAGGGCTAGCCCCGGGATTACCATGCAAAGCACCAACGCCGAAGAGGCTAATAACCAGGCCGTGTCACCAGTATCTATGGCCGATGCTTCTTGCGCCATAAGGGGAGAAGCATGACTCATCAAGAGACCAATTGTTCCTAGACTTATTGTCAAAGCTCGAATATATGTTTTCATAACGCAACCTTTGTAAGATTTTAGTGAAAATGATCTAATTTTTTCCGTTTTCACAAAACTCTGCCTTCACGCTTTCTTCAAATAATTTTTTCTATTTATCTTCCCCCGTTGAGCGCGTTATTTGTTTTCATCACCTGACTGTCCCGAGCAAACTTTAAAATAAATAAATGGCTTCAAAGGCCAAGGTTTCCTGATGATTCGCGCCTCGGTTGCCAATCCGGAAGGTTTTCTTATCCGACTTGTCATATCGGAACTCTAACCGGGTAATGAGGGACGGGACCGGCTTGAATTGTAACGTCGCCGTCCCCTCCCACAAGGTCTGCGCCACCGGGGTGGCTCCAAAACACACATTTGCATTCGGTCGCGTCCCAGCCGTGCCTCCGCAGGTCCTGGCGCCCCCGGCATCCTCAAAGATTTCGCCCCGGAATCGCACCCCCCATTGCTCGGTGAAATCATGAATCAGATAGGCCGCCACCCCATTCCATCGCGCATTCCCCGACGGACTGATCGTGCTCGCATTGGCTTGATTCGCCAGATAGGCCTCAACCACCAACGAGGTCGCTTCCGTCGCCTGTAAGGACGCAATTCCGCCAAATAACGTCAGATCTCCCGTCGCGGCGTTCCGGTTGCCTTCCGCCCCATAGAAGAAAAACCCCGTCAGGCTCACCATGTCATTCGGCGTCAGGTAGATCGCCGATTCGACCGACAAATTCGCATTGTTATCTCCCGGCCCCTGCGTAAAGGAACTAATCCCGCCGACGGCCACCCCAACCCAGTCATTAAATTGATAGGCCGCTCGTGCCCCCGTGGTCGTAAACGGTTCTCCAAGCCCAAACAACCAGGAACGGGTGAAGTTGGGATTGTAGGGACTTTCGATGACTTCGTAGCCGATCAGCGTGTTCATCCGACCCATGCGCAGATCCAACCCATTCCCAATGGGTGCGATGTATTGGACGTAGGCCTCCTGGAAGTCAACTTCGTCGTTGAAATCGCTCCCTCCGGTGAACTGGCTGTCTTCGCCAAAATTGAGCTTGGCGCGGAAGCCAGCTCGATCCAGATGGCTACCGTCGGTCTTGCCTTCCTTCTCCAACACCACCTGGGCCATGTGCATCCGAAAGGCATTGCTATCGACATCGAATATCCGGAGGTGATTCACGCCGTTTTGGGGCTGATTGAAATTATACGTATAGGATGTATCGACATATCCATAGAGAGACAGGCCGGAGGTCTTTGAGAGTAGACGTTGATCAAGAATAGAGTTGATCGTGCTCTCTAACGTCGAGGGGCTTGTGGCCGTGCCATCAGAACCGCTCGCACCTTGAGCATGACTCAAATAGGTGTGGCCGAACATCAAACAGATGAAAAATATTACGGCTACGAGCATATGCCGTGTGATCATACGGGTCATAAAATCGGCGTGCATGTCTTGTCTCCTTATACCAGGTCATGGGGTTTACTCTTCTGCGGACACGTTCACATTCACTATCCGCAATAGGGACCACATTGTCACCCTGCACGCCGTTGTGCATTTTTGACTTCACGAAATCCAAACGTCTACCTTCATGAACTTTGGAACCGGTTCGTAATCGGCATTCGCCGATCCTTTCCTAAGGCCCGATGCGTGATCTTGATGCCTATCGGGCCTTGCCGTCTCTTATACTCACTTCGATCAACCAGGCCAATAACCTTGTGAACGATCTTGACGGGAAAACCTAATGCCACAATTTCCTCTGGAGAACGATCTTCCTCTACATAGGCCTGAAGAATAGGATCCAGGATATGGTACGGAGGTAATGAATCCTCATCTCGTTGATCCGGACGCAACTCAGCCGATGGGGCCTTATCCAATACGCGCTTAGGAATCAGAGGCGTTGACTGTTGTGTATTTCTTAACCGTGCCAGGTCATACACCATAGTTTTGGGCACATCACGAATAACGGCAAAGCCTCCTGCCATATCCCCATATAAGGTCGCATATCCGACACTCATCTCACTTTTATTCCCTGTCGTGAGCACCAAGTGCCCAAACTTATTGGAAAGTCCCATAAGTAAATTTCCACGAATTCTTGCCTGAAGATTTTCTTCGGTGAGATCGGACTGATACCCCTTAAACTCTGGAGCAAGCACCTCTAAATACCGTTTAAATATTCCCGAGATTTCAAGCGTTAGAAATCGTATCCCCAGTCGCTGACTCAATTCGGCGGCATCTTGTTTACTTTCTAATGAGGTATAAGGTGACGGCATACTGACACCCCAAACATTCCCAGCCCCTAAGGCATCAACAGCCACCACAGCCGTGAGGCTGGAATCAATTCCTCCACTCAGACCGATGACAACTTGTCGGAATCCATTTTTTTTCACGTAGTCTCGAACACCAAGAACCAATGCCTGATATACTTCGGCTAAGGGTTCGAGAGATGGGGACACCTCCTCAACCAGGGGCGATCGTTTTTTTGGTGAAGTCGTCGCTGGAACCTCTATGCGTTGAACTGATTTACTCTGACGTCCCAGACCGGTCTTCTTGCGTCCATGCGTCAGGTGTGCCCGTGAAACAGCCGTGATGTTAAGATCGGCCAACAACAGCTGTTCTTCAAAGGCCCGACCACGTAAAATCGTCTCACCCTGCTGATCGACGATGACGGAATTTCCATCAAAGACGAGTTCATCTTGTCCACCAACCATGTTGGCATAGGTCACAATCACTCCATGATCTCTCGCTCTCGTCCCTAGCATTTGCTCTCGAAATCGACTTTTATTCACGTGAAATGGCGAGGCATTTATATTGACAATCACATCTGCGCCGGCCTCCGCCTGAGCCTTGGTGGGGCCATCCGGATGCCAAATATCTTCACAAATATTCACCCCTATCCATGTTCCTTGTACTCGAAAAATTGAAAGGGTATCTCCTGGATGAAAATACCTGTTTTCATCGAATACCCCATAATTTGGCAAACAGCGCTTGGCATAAACCCCTCGGATTCGCCTATTGGCGATTACCGCAGCAGCGTTATACAGAATGAGTCGTCCGGGGAAGTCTCTGGAATCAGTTGTCAGAGAACCAGTCCGTGGGGCAGCTTCTTTCCCTTGCTTAACATACCCGAGGACCACGGTAATGCCGCTGGCCATCTTACGCACTTCATCCAGCGCTCGCTCCGATTCATCCAAAAACTTCTGTTTTAACAGAAGATCTTCAGGTGGATAGCCCGTCAGAGCTAACTCCGGAAAGGCAATTAGATCGGCCTTCGCATGCTTCGCCTGCCCTATCCATTCTTGGATTTGTTGCACATTCCCAGATAAATCCCCAACCGTAGAATTCATTTGGGCTAATGCTATTCTAAAAATACGCATGCCGTCCCTGCAGAAATGCACCAAATAAAAAAGGCGCCCTCTCCCCTAGAAACTCCATGAGTTTCCTGGGAAAAGAGGACGCCTTTGTCCAAAAAATATCCAATCTAAGTACAGATCAGGGAAACATCTTTGTCCCCAGCCCTGTCCCGTGATATATAACACCTTCAATGCGACCTGTCAATTACACCAAAAAATTGCCCCTTTTCAACATTATCCCCACTACAAAGCCAGCCAAGTCCGAAGAATACCTATTCAAACCACGACGGCGAACAATCAGAAACCACAGAAATCACGCCTCTTTTAATAGGAGGTTGGAGGGCAAGAACTTTTCCCCTCTCACCTTTTTATTTCTCCTTCCCCTCTGGATGTTGGGATGCCAACCCACTCCATCTGTACTGATACCTGTTTTAGAAGGTTCCACTGGAGGGATATACCTACAATCGGTTTCTCAACAAGACTTCCAAGCAACCCATCCCATCTCTCTATCTCGGCCCACCCTGTACAATGTATTGTCAGGAGTTCACATTAGAACTCAACAGCAACTCTTTCAAAAACTGCTCTCAGGACCTTCACCCCAAATACCGATTTTCACAGGGACAAGTCTTACCTTTTTAGCCGACGGCGTCCAAACCGCTTTGGAGAAGGCCACTTCAAATGAAATTATCAATTTCAAGCTATACGAGGGCGCTCACGGGGTACATGATACATTGGAAGGGACCATCTTCCACCATGACGCACACCTCTATATCACCTTCACCAAACTTCCAGAGACCCTTCAAGCCCCATCTTCTCCTTCGCGCACAAAGAGACAACTGACCGATATCAATCACCTTCAAAACATTGAGTTCACGTTTATCCCTGAACAAGCCCAACAGTCTCCCTCGCACCCAGTTTCTTTTCCAAACGGAACATCCAAGAACACCCTCATCATTCGATATGCCGCTCTCTCAAAGACAAAGAGTCCTCCATCATCAACGACTCAACACTCTTCGCAGGATCCCAACCAGCAGGTCCCTCCAACCGCTGGCAAGAAGCCATCAACCAATACTGATGCTAAATCTTCGGAATCACTTCAGGGGGTGGTTAGACAGCAACAGCAGGAAATCCATGACTTGAGGCAAGAATTACACCGAATTCAGCAAGACCTTCAAAATCTGCCACGTCCCTCTTCTCCCTAAACGTTACGGCCGCATGGCTCATTTTGAATAGTCACGCCACTCATTCATCATAGGCGACTAAGACGAGGGACTACCCTCTTCATCGATTTCGCCGGCTAACAGAATAGCTTCGGCGATTTCCCTCATAGACTTTCTCATGCCCATACTACGTTTTTGAATTAAACGAAAGGCTTCTTTTTCGGAAAGCTTTTTTGAACGCATCAGATATCCTTTAGCCCGTTCAACTAATTTTCTCACCGCCAAGGCTTCTTGCATTTCAAAGGATTTCTCAACCAATGTCGTATGCTGAATGGCAATAGCAGCTTGATTGGCTATCGCCTGCATGACTTTGATCTCTTCAGGAGTATAAACATGAGGCTCAGAAGTATAACTGTTAATGACCCCTACGACTTCGTTCCGATTCAACATGGGAACGGATAAGAGAGAACAGAGCCCTTCTTTTTTGGCAATATCCGGAAACATATAATCAACTTCGTCTCCGACGTCATAGACAACAATCGGGCGACGTTCTTTAACAGCGCGCCCACTGATACTGTGCCCCACGCGCACGCTTGGTTTTCGTCTATACTCTTCACTTAAACTTTGAGTGGCTGCAATTTCCAACTCTTCACTATTCACCGTGTTTAATAACATGATAGAACAAATCTTTGAGTTCATAAGTTGGGCGGTCATGGTCACAATCAGTTGTAAGACATCTTGAATCAACCTTGGCGACGACACCGTCTCCGAAACTTGAGATAACGTTTCAAGTTGAAGTGCTTTTTCTTTCATCTGGTCATACAGTCGAGCATTCGCAATCGCCCCTCCCACTTGTGCGGCGATGGTGGATAATAAGGTCAATTCATCATCACGGTACCGCTTCGGCTTTTTATGCTGAACGTTGATCACTCCTGCCACCTGTTTTTTTGAGAGAATTGGGACCGACACAAAGGCTTGGTAGCGATCTTCGGGAAGTTTATGAAATATTTTAAAACGTGGATCGTCACTTGCATTACTTGGAATCACGACACGCTGTTGTTGTTGAGCCACCCACCCGGTGATTCCTTCTCCAATGCCCAGGCTAACTCGCCCTATTAATTTAGGCCGAGGATTCTTGGAGGCTTGCAGAATGAGTTCGTCCTGCCGTTCGGAAAGCAAATAAATCAAACAGGCATCGGCCTTTGTAACCTCTACCACAATATCCACAATTTGATGTAAGATAGCTTCCAGGTTTAACGTATTACTAATGGAATCACTAATCCTATGAAGAATCTCTACTTCACGAACTTTTTCTTGATAGGCTTTTTTAAGTTGCGGTAGCGTTAATTTTCCTGACACGACACACAAACCTTTCCTGACCCCAGGTTGTTATCGAAGCGTTGCCCTCTCTACCGTTTAGACCCACTATCATTACTTGCGTGGCTTCTTATTCTTACTTTCTGATTTCATACGGCGCTGGAACCAAGGTCGGAAAACCGAAGCCTGTATCGGAGCAATCGTAACGGCTCCGACACGCGTGGGAAACACACAATGAACCTGTCGTTGAACAACTTTTTTATCTCGCATCATGGCATTCCACACCTGAGTCGCCGTCACGTTAGGAAGTTTTGTCGGCAACCCAGCCCGGGCCACTAGAGCCTGCTGTCTGGTAACCACTTGCGGTGAACATAATCCTAAATGGTGAGCCAGTTCTGCCTCCACCAACATCCCTAGAGCCACGGCCTCCCCATGAATTAACGTAGTATAGTTCCCCAATGCCTCTAAGGCATGACCAATCGTATGCCCATAGTTCAATATTCGACGACGCCCGGCCTCTTGTTCATCTTCTCCTACCACCTTGGCTTTCAGTTGGCAGGAACGCCGAATCATCTGTATTAATTCATTGGGATCACCAGCTTGGCTCCCGAAACGAGAGAAGTAATTTTCCAGAAATTTAAAGAATGTGGCATCGGCTATCATTCCATACTTAATCACTTCGGCCATGCCTGCCGTAAATTCCCTCTTCGAGAGTGTCCCTAAGGTGTCAGGATCCATAAGAACCATCTCGGGTTGATAAAACGTTCCGATTAAATTTTTTCCGAGCTGGTGATTCACACCCGTTTTTCCTCCAACACTGGAATCCACCTGGGCAATGAGGGTAGTGGGAATCTGGATAAATGGGATGCCGCGCACAAAAATAGAGGCAGCAAATCCTGCAATATCGCCTATCACACCACCACCTAAGGCAATTAGGAGGGATTGTCGTTCAAACTTCTGTTGGACTAGGCGATCAAGGATTTTTTCCACATGAGACAACGATTTCGTTTTCTCACCGGCCGGCAAAACGATCTTGGTGATTTCAAATCCCCTTTCCTTCAACATTCGAACAAATGCCGTTCCATAAATTCTATAGACGTTGGAATCCGTGATTACCGCAATTTTTCCGGCAAACCCCTTTTGGCCAAGAATTGCCCCCACTCGATTCATCATTCCAGAACCGATCTGAATAGGGTAACTCCTTGCGCCAAGCGAAACGGAAACCGTCGTGACCCCCTTCTTTCCCTTCTGGCGTTGTTCAACCTTAGGTTTTTTCAAGATATACTTCTCCCTCCCTTTCATCATCTAACCCACTGGAATTATGCGGAAAGAATCGTAGCATACGGTGAAAAAAACTAAAAGACTGAAAGGCCTCAGAAGGGAGAATTCTTCTTCCACATCTAGTTTTCTAAGGAAAATTCTATGGAATAATCAGAAGCTGTGAAGAGAGGATAATTAAAAAAGTGGCACCCTGGGACATGATCCTTCAGTGGGTTCAAGCCCCAAGGTCGTGTTTAAGAAGCAATAGTTGGGGTAAGGAAGATTAACAATTCTTGCTTGGATACGGACTCGGTTTTATTTTTGAACAACCATCCTAAGACAGGAATTCGTGAAAGATAGGGCACACCACCAACATTGTTGGATTGGTTATCAACGAAAATTCCACCGATAACCATGGTTTCCCCGTCGCGGACCATCACCTGAGTATTGGCCTCTCGTTTATCAATACTTGGTCCAGCCGGATTACTTCTCGCACCAACGGCATTCCTGGTGGCTTTAACCTTCAACAGGATATTCTTGGCTTTTTCATTAGGATCACGCGAAGTAATTTGTGGTGTCACTTCCAAAGTTAAATTGGCATCCACAAACGTGGTTTGGGTCCCTTGGAGCGAGGTCGTCTGGAAAGGAATCGACTCTCCCTGTTCAATTTTTGCTTCCTGTTTATCCAAAGTAAGAATTTTAGGGGCAGCGATAACCTTTGTAAGACCTAATAATTCACCGGCGGATATTCTCATATCCAGGGCTCGCCCACCGCTAAAGGTCCCTGTGACAAACCCAAACCCTGGGATGCTACTTAACCCTGTTACTGCAGCAGGAAGATTGACGATGAAATCACTAGTCACGACACCATTGGTATTTCCCGATTCGATTGGCTCCGCGAAGGATCCAGCCAAATTTCCCACGGAGGTAAACGTATCGGTTGTTCCCGTTCTTACGGAAACAAACCCCCATTGAACGCCCAACGATCTTGCAAATGAGGTGTCAGCCTGCACAATTCTGGCTTCAATTTGGACTTGGGGAACAATCAAATCCAGCTGTCGAACTAAACTTACAAAATTGGCAACCTTTGACTCCGCATCTTCTATAACCAGAGAATTCGTAATATTATTAACTTTCACACGACCACGAGGACTGAGTTGAGAACTTAACGTACTTAACAAACTATCCGCAGGAACATTTTGCACATAGATGATTTTGCTGACCAGAGGCTCTGCTTTTGATCGTGACTCTAGGGCTTTGGCCTCGGCATCTTGCTGTTTAGAAATATTCGTTAAGGTATCAATCCAAACAATATTCCCTTCTTGGACCATACCCAAATTATTTGTTTTGAGGAGCATTTCCAAGGCTTGATCCCAAGGGATATTTTCCAATTTCATCGTGACCTTGGCTTTAACCTTGTCCCCCACCACAACATTGAGGCCGCTCACCTCGGCTATCAACCGCAAGACATTGCTGATATCCGCTTTTTGGAAATCCAGTGAAATTCTCCGACCTTTATAAGACTGCAAGGAAGGGCTTTCTTCTTTGCTTGGCCCCTCGGCCATGATGGAGCCCATTTGTGCTAATTGTGGACGAGGCTTGAACAAACTGACCTGATGAATAGGCTGTTTCGCAGTTGGTTCTTTCCGGTAGGGCTTCGCGACCCTGATATCTCGCGACTGGTTTCTCAAGGACACCTGGGATACCTTCCGAGGGGACCGCTTGGTCACCTGTGATTTTGCTCCGGCCTCTTTTAACCGAACAATAAGGTCGTGCCCCTGTAGCTGTACCCGATGATCTGCGGGTCGAGCAAGGTCAAACACAAGTCGAACTTTTTTCGGATGTTTGCCGATTCGAATCTGCTTCAAAATACGGTGTCCAACCACCAAATTTTGCTTGTTAAATGTTGAGGACACATTAAACAGGTCCACAATCAGTCTCTTACGATTGAGCACATGCGTTTTGAACTGCGTAATCCCTGACCCGCCCACACGAATCATGGCGCCTGTTTTGTTAGGAAGTACTTCGATATTACTCATCACCGCAGAGGGATTCCCGGTGCTTGAAATTCTTTCACCAAAATCTTGAAATGGAGTTCCCTCAATCCTATCAACAGCTGGCCTCCCGTTGGCCGAGGCAGGCTCAAGAAGTATCCACCCAGTCCAAGCCAGTACAGAAAGATGTATGGTCACAATTGTTTTAAAAAAAGTAGTGGGTTTCATTCGAATTCCTCTTCGTTATGAAGAAGTTTAATATGTTCACGTTCTTTCTGCCTGCCATAGATATCCGTATATCGCTCCGTCACAACTAGCCCCTTCTGTGTAATGCTCGTCACTACACCATTATTTGGTCCTACGAGTGTACCACGCCGGACGGAATAACCTTTCCCATCTGGTGTTTGCACCATAGCGGTAAAGCCAAAACCTCCCCACATCACCCCAATGATATTTAACTCCGTCAGACCGACTTGCTGTAATGGTGGGAGACTTGTTTTTTTCCCATCTTTATCTTTGGATATATCTATTAGTGCCGTAAAGGGATCACGTCGAGTTGTTGGATCATAGGATAAGGGCCGGGCATCTTGAGACCCGTCAGCTAAGTTTACACTGCCCTCAGGTCCAGGTAGTCCAGGTGGAGGTGTCACATCGGCACCCATGCCATTACTGGCTGACGATTGAGCAGATTCCGCTCCAACACCTTGCCCTGTAGGTTCCGACGTGGGGGTAGCGGCCTGTGATTGGCTTTGGGACCAGGCGGATGGCACATTGATAACCCCACATACATCCAGGATGAGACTTCCGACCAAGACCATTACTCCTCCTGCTATCCACACCCGTACTTGTTTCATCTGCTCTTGTCCCACCCTTTTCTCACGAGGGAATTTCTCCGGCTACTTCCAACTATACCGTACCCCTTGACTAGGGAGCCGCAAAGGCCGTAAGCCCAAACACAGTTTGAATGACAACCCGGCCATCTTCTTCTTTGGGAGACCCCATTCTCAAGTCTGACACATTGACAATTCTTGGAAGGTTACCAACTCGATCAAAAAACATGGCAACCGTATGATATCCTCCGGCCACTTCGACTTTAACGGGCATTTTCATATAAAGTTTCGAGCCATGAAGGCTTGGCTTTCCTGGCCTCCAAACCTTCACATCTAACCCAAGACGAATCCCTAAATCCGTCAGTTGTTTTAATAACATGATGGCTTCTTCCTTGGGTGGAAGGCGTTCTTTCTTTTTCGCAATTTCTATTTCCAACTGCTTATTCGCCGCAATAATTTCATCCAAATGTTTCACCTTAAGCGTGAGCGTTTGGATTTCCTTATCGGATTGGGAAATTTGCTTATCCATCCGAACAATTTGTGCATTTTGAGGTTCGAAATCGTAAAAATAAAACATCACCCAAATAAGGCCCAGCACGATCACCACAAGGGCGACCTTTTGTGCAATTGGAATCGTACGCAAGACGTCTAAGTCAACTTTAGGCAGTTCCACTGTTCCCCTTATTCTGTTGAGCCGATTTTTTCAGTCTCATCTTTAGTTTAAACTGTAAAACCTTTGTTGAACTTTTACTCTTACTACTTGAACGAATCTCCCCAAGGTTTATATTTTTAAATTCTCCCCCTCGGCGAAGATTATTAACGAATCCGACCACATCGTCATTCGATAAGGCATTCCCGTTAAGCTCAATATTCTTCCCCTTCACCTTGAGACTTGTCAGCCATAACTTCAACGGATCAAGACTTTTACTTATCCGATCGAGGACCTTGACCGGTCCCACCCGATTTTGCTCTAACTCATCGATCACTTTGCTCTTGGCTTCTAGCTGCTTCTTCTTTTTCTCAAAATCTTCTACTTTCTTTACCTCTTTTTTTAATGCAGCAATTTGAGTGGCTTGCTCTGCCTTTCTTTTTTCTTTTTCGGCAATCTGTAAACTGAGGGAGTCCGAGTAATACCAACAGCCCCCAATCACTCCTACAAGCAACGCAACCGCCACGGCAGCCTCAACCCGCACATCGAGCTGACCGCTTACCTTGCGGGGACGCGTCCCGTGCAATAAATTAATACGAATCATCGATCACCTACCGTACGAAGGGCCAGGCCAATTCCAACACCCGCCTCTGAGGCCAAGTCTTGTAGGGTATCCCCATCATATTCAAGGAGCGTGGTGTCCAACTCTCCAAAGGGGTTCGCAATCTCCACCTGAATTCCCATACGGTCACTTAAGGTTTGAGCGAGTCCAGCAACTTTGGCTCCTCCGCCACATAAGACGACCTGCTGTACCTCCTCATCACTCCCCGTCGATTTAAAATAGTCAATCGTTCTAGCTATCTCTGAGGCAATCTCAGAATTGACCCCCTCAATTACCGATGATAACGGCTCCTCAATAACTTCACCGGGAGGAATTTTTTTCTTGGTACTTTCAGCCTCTTCATAGGTCATGCCCATTTCACGCTGAATGGCTTCGGTATACCGATTGCCGCCAATGGGTATATCCCGGGTAAACACCGAAGTGCCTCCCTTGATAATGTTGACATTCATCACACTCGCTCCGACATTGAGGAGAGCAATGACTTCCTCGGTTGCCTCGCCTTGAATCAAGCTATACATATTCTCAATTGCAAACGCATCGACATCCAAGACGGTCGGGACCAGTCCGGACCCTTTCACGATCTCGCTCAATTCATTAATTTTATCTTTCTTCGCGGCAACCAATAACAAAGCCATTTCCTGCTCCCCATCATCCCCCTGTTGATTGGTGCTCAACACGTGAAAATCAAAATTGACTTCATTGATATCAAAAGGGATGTACTGTTCCGCTGCAAGCTTGACTTGGCTGTCAAGCTCATCATCGGGCATAGGAGGAAGGCTAATCTTTTTGACGATCACCGAGTGGCCAGAGATCGAGATCGCGACTTTTTTCAACTTCACATCATGCTCTTCCAATAGTTCGGTAATCGCACCCACGACACGACTTTCATCCATCACGGTACCGTCCACAATCACTTCCGGCTCTAAGGGCTTGACCCCAAACTTTTCTAAGACATAGCCACTCTTTGTCTCCTTGAGTTGGACAAGCTTGATCGAGCTCGACCCAATATCCAATCCTAATAATTGCCCCTTCCCGCCAAGAAGAGATTGAATATCAAAGGCCAGCAGATCTTGAATTTGGGGAAGCATAGTCACCCTTTACGGCTTAGAGAGAAACGTTTCGCACTTGAATCAATCGTTTTATTTCCTCGACATTATCCGCAGAGTAAATCCGCCAATTCCGCCAATCTCGGGATGGGCCCGTAATGAGCCCCTCGCGCTCCCAACGAAAGAGTGTGGCTCGAGATACATCAAAAAGTTCACAAACCTGATTGGTCTTGTACCACTTCTGTGCTGTGGTCTTGGAGTGTTTCACGCGTGATCTTGATGTTTTGACGATTCATTTGCAAAAAAAGAGCATCAAAATCAAGTATAGTCAGTATATTCGGACTGTCAAGTTGGGTTGGCCAGGAAGAAAGTGTGGGGAAGCTTAACTTTTAAAAACAGTTACAAGGGCTTATGAATATCACGATGGACAAGACCAACCTCAAATCCTTGCTGAAGAAGATGGTTTTGAAGATTGATTGCCATCGTCACTGAACGATGACGACCTCCGGTACAACCAATGGCCACGGTAAGGTGACTCCGGCGCTCACGACCATAGAGTGGAATGACAAAGGCAAGGAACCGCTGAAGATGATCCAGGAATTTTTGACCATCCGGATCGTCAAGGACATATGCTCGGACACGCTCATTTTCTCCGGTCAAGGCTTTTAAGTCCTCGACAAAATGTGGATTCCGGAGGAACCGAACATCAAAGAGTAGATCCATATCAAAGGGCACACCAAACTTAAATCCAAACGTGACTAGCGTCACCGAGGTCGTATGCGTTTGGTCTTGATTAAAATATTCCCGCGTCAGAATCTCTCGTAGCTGATGTACATTGAGATCGGAAGTATCAATTATTCGGTCGGCGCGACGTCGTAATTCTGTCAATCGCTCCCGCTCGAAACGAACCCCTTCTAACACCGGAAGCTGGGGAAGAACGGGATGAGGTCGACGAGACTCTGAAAAGCGCCGGGCCAGAATGTCCTCTCTCGCTTCGAAAAAGATCAGTTCCATGGAATACCCAAGCGTTTTTAATTTTTCTAAGTCGCCTAGGAGGTCTCCAAAAAACCCACGTTCCCGGAGATCAATTCCCAACGCCACTCGCTTGATTTCTTCATCCTGCTTACTACACAAATCAGCCAAGATGGGAATAAGGGAAGGAGGGAGATTATCCACACAAAAAAAGCCCGCATCCTCAAAACACTTTAGAGCATGGGTTTTCCCTGCGCCCGATAATCCACTAATAATGACCAGTTCGCCAAGGGCCATTAGGACTTTTCCGCACTCCTTACTTTGGGATCAATCAATTGTATATGCCCGCTTTCCATTTGCCGAATAACTTGGATTCGGTGAACGGTGGCATTCATAAAAACCAGGACGGCTTCTTTCTCCTCTTGCAATTGGGTCACTGCCTCATCGACGGTTAACTGCTGAAGCACCGGACGAATGGTTGGAAGGGACACCCCTCTTTTTTTCTTTTTAGAGGCGCTCTTTTGCCTGGGAGGGGCCACAGGTTCAGACCGTTTCGATTTTATTTTTTCTTTTTGTTTTTTCAGTTGACGCGCAAGTTTCTCAAACAAGACATCAAGCGATTGATACATTTCTCGCGTCGAAGTCTTCCCCTGGACAATTCTTCCATTCACCAGGATCTGAGCTTCGGCAATATGACGTGACTTTTGGACCTCGAATAGTACCTCCGCCGCTTGAATGGCAATTCCATATCGATCAAGTCGCTCTAGTTTATCTTGGACGTACTTTTTTAAGGCGGCAGAGAGCACAATGTGCCGACCCGTATACTTTATTTTCATACTTCACTCCTCCTTCCATCACAACCAAGCCCACGACTCTTCTCACCTCTATAGGCTTAAAGCAGTTGCACCATATGCTCGAAGTTGAAGGACTGGCACTTCAACATGGGATCACTGCCAAGTGCAGGTAAACGGCGAACGCTAGAAAAAACGTTTCCGCTGATTGGCTGATGGGATATTTTCTTCTGAACGATATTTCGCTACTGTCCGCCTTGCAATAATAATCTGACGTGACTTTAACCGTGCGGCGATTTCTTCATCTTTTAAAGGAGCCTTGGGGTCCTCTTCAGAAATCATCACTCGAATCATTTCTTTGACTGTCACGGACGAGAGCATTTCCGCTCCAAAATCCGTCCGTTGAATTCCAGTATTGAAAAAGAATTTCAATTCCAACATTCCTTGTGAACAATATAAGTATTTATTCGCCGTGACTCGACTAATTGTCGATTCATGCATTCCGATATCTTCAGCCACTTGTTTGAGAACCAGGGGACGCAAATACTGAATGCCTTTTTCAAAGAATTTCTCTTGATAGGCCACTATGCTCGTGACAACCTTCACAATGGTTCTATTTCGCTGTTCGATACTTTTAATGACCCATTGTGCGGCCCGAAGCTTTTCGTCCAGATAGGTTTTCGTCTCTTCAGCATTCCCTTGTTGGTTCTGCATCATCTGTTTGTAATAGGGAGTAATTCGCATCCTCGGCAATCCATCATCGTTAAGGAGGACAACCCACTCCCCTTCGTTTTTCACGACAAAGACATCCGGAGTAATGACTGGATTATTTTCTGAATAGTAGGGTCGACCGGGTTTCGGTTCAAGCCCCTCAATGACACGGGCCGCTTGAAACACTTCTTCCACGGTGGCCCCACATGATTTACTAATTCGGTCATAATGCTTTTTCTCTAAATCCTTCAAATGCTGAGTGACCATTTTTTCAACTAATGACCCAGAAAGCGATTCTCCGGCCGGCCCAGGCTCTTCCCCTGAATCGGAGTGTAAATGTGCTAATTGAATTAACAAACATTCACTCAGTGTTCGCGCGCCCACACCAGAAGGATCGAGGTCCTGGACATGTTTTAAGGCGCCTTCAACTTGCTCCACGGTGCATCGGGCATCCGTCGCAATTTCTTCCAGTGGGGTACGCAAGTAACCATCGTCATCTAAATTGCCAATAATGATGCGGCCAATCACCTTTTCTTCTTCAGCAATACCCGATAGCCCCAACTGCCAGAGCAAATGCTCTTCAAGAGACATAGGCTTGACAACCGTTTGTTCATAGGAGGGCAGCTCTTCTTGTTGTCCCCCAGAATATTCACTGTCCCCTACCCGTCGATCACTTTCAAAATAATCTTCCCAAGAAGTCGGAGAGAGCTCCTCAGGGGTTTCCTGTGCCTCTACTTGATCACTCTCGCCGGAACTAGACTCCTGGTTCCCTTCAGCCAATTTGCTGTCTTCTCCTAGTTCTTCAATGGGAGACTCTTCAGCTTCCTCGGCCTCTACTGAAACTTCTTCTAACAAAGGATTTTCCATCAAATGCTGATTGAGAGTTTGTTGTAGGTCCAACCGTGACAATTGGAGCAGTTTAATTGCCTGCTGCAATTGCGGGGTCATTATCAGTTTTTGGCTAAGTCGTAAATCTAGTCTCAGTTTCATAGGTCTGCGTATATCCCTTGCCTTAAAATCTTCATAGACGGAAACGTTCTCCTAAGTAAACCGCCCGAGCGGTTGAACTATTCACGATCACATCGGGAGGCCCTGCCTCTAGAATTTCTCCTTCATTAATAATATACGCCCGATCGGTGATAGAAAGAGTTTCTTGAACATTATGGTCGGTAATCAGCAACCCGATGCCTTTGTCCTTGAGTTGAGTAATAATTTCTTGGATATCACCAACTGCAATCGGATCGATACCTGCAAAGGGCTCATCCAACAATAAAAACCTCGGGCGGGAGGCCAAAGCCCTAGTTATCTCTAGACGGCGCCGTTCACCGCCAGATAACGCATAGGCCTTGCTCTTCCGAAGTCCAGTTAAGCCCAGCTCACTTAATAATACCTCAAGTCGTTGTTTGCGCTCTTTAGAAGGTAGCCCCATCATTTCTAAGACCGCCATGACATTTTCTTCCACCGAAAGCCCCCGAAACACCGATGACTCTTGAGGGAGGTAGCCGACCCCCTTCCTGGCTCGTTTGTACATGGGGAGACTCGTGATGTTATCTTGGTGAAGCCAAATCTCTCCTCGATCAGGTTGGCACAGACCGACCACCATATCAAAAATGGTAGTCTTCCCCGCCCCATTGGGACCAAGGAGTCCAACAACCTCCCCCGATTCCACATCAATCGAAACTTTTTTAACGACCTGACGTCCCTTGAAACTTTTTTCTAAATGTTTCCCCTGAAGAATTTCCTTCTCAGGATACTCTGAGTGAATAGGGGCCCCTCTCATCTCTGTCTTCGCCATAACGCACAACCCCATCAATTGGGCATCCCCTTCAATGTCATTGAATAATGACTTGCGACCCGCCTTCAACGATCGTCCGATCGTCATCTAGGAACATAATGATCTTCTCTCCCGTAACCTGATTCCCTTCCTGCCAGGCCTTCGGGCTTCCCATCAATTCAATTTTTTGCCCATCCATATAGTAGATTGCTTTTTGACAGGTTGCTCTTCCTTTTTCCTTTTTAATCACCACACGGCCTGTGGCCACAATCTTTTCAATATTGACTTTATTACTTCCTTCTCCCTTTGGACTGCTGGTTGAGGGTGCTGGGGGAGAGCCCTGACTGCCTTTATCTTTATAAAATACCACCATTTTATCCGACTGTACGGTTAATGAACCTTTTGTCAGCACCACATTTTTATGGAAAATGGCTTGGGAGTCTTGATTGCGTACCATCATGGTATCCGAGGTGATTTTCGTAGGAGGAGAAGACGCCGGTTCCGAATAACTGACTTTAACTGCTGACGTAAAGAGAAGCAGAATTGGCAGGAAGCCTGTCACGATTATTCTACTGAACAAGATCCACCTCGACCTGACTTTGCACCAGAAACTCTTCGACATCTAACTTTCCGAGAAGCCCAACCCCTGTAACGATCATGCCCTTACCAACAATCCTCACGGGGTCTTTCGTTGATAAAAGACGGGACTCATCCGTCCAAGAAAGATGGTTCGTATACACCACATATCCCCCTTCCAACTCGATTGATAAATCACTGGCAGGGTTAGAAATGGTAAAGTTTCGGGTCGCAGTATTGATATGTCCATCTTCCCCTTGAAGTTTCATTGCTTTTCCATTGCGGCCAAACAGGTTTATGGTAACTTTTTTTAAATTCGCCTCATGTTTTTTTTCAAATACTTGAGCACTATCAGCCTTTACTTCCCACTTGATGGCGCCTTCTTCCGAGTGAAAGAAGGTGAAGCCCTCCATGCCACCATCAGCTTCAGACAGAGCCTTAGTATTGTTCATGGAAGATGGGGACTCTGAATCGGGACGAGTCAACAGGACATACAGAAGAGAAATACCAAAAAAAATACTGAGTGCTAAAAGGGTTCGTCGAAACCAGACTACCCACATTCAAACTCCCTTTTTGGACAAATAGAGGGCTACTTTAGGCACCTCACCTGGCACGATTCTAGCATCAGGCACAGGACAAGTAAACAAAGCTTTCAAAAAACTTAATGTGTTGGGAGAATATCTAAAGAAAAGAAAAGGTAAGAAGGAAAGAACATTGAGGGAAAATGGGGACTCATCGCGACTGATGAATCCCCGTGCGTATTAGGACTTTTCTGTTACGGCAGGAGTCGTGGAAGCCGAGCTTTGAGCTTCATCTTTTCGAACCACTAATTCGAGCGCCACCATATTTGCCCCATCACCGACACGACGCCTGGTCTTGACCATCCGAGTATACCCGCCTGGCCTATTCGAAAAACGACCGGCGACATCATCAAACAATTTAGATACGACCCCTTTACTCCGGAGAAAACTCAAAGCCAGCCTTCTGTCATGAAGCCTTCCTTGCTTTCCCAAGGTAATCATGTGGTCTGCCAACCCACGTACCGCTTTCGCCTTTGCTTCGGTCGTTTCAATACGCTCATGGTCCAATAACGACGTAACTAAACTTCGAAATAATGCCCAACGATGTTTAGAGTTTCGACCTAGTTGTCTACCTTTTTTACGGTGTCTCACAATTCCCTCTTCTTCCTATGTCGATTCTTCAGGTTCACTCGGCTCGGCAAGGGTGGCCACGGATTCTATTTTTGTTCCAAGGCCCAATCCCATTTCGGTCAGGATTTCTTTGATTTCGTTAAGCGATTTCTTTCCAAAGTTTTTGGTTTTTAACATCTCCATTTCGGTCTTTTGCACCAAATCTGCAATGGTCTTAATATTGGCATTCTTTAAACAATTCGCGGCCCGAACTGATAGTTCTAATTCGTTGACACTTCTAAAGAGATTTTTATTGAGTTCCTGCCCCTGATCTTCTGGCTGCACAACAGGAGACGACTCGGCAAGATCCTCTGGATGAATGAAAATATCCAAATGTTCGCGTAGGACTCCCGCCGCGGTGGACAGTGCATCAGCTGGGACAATACTGCCATCCGTCCAAATTTCGAGCGTGAGTTTATCATAATCCGTCACACGCCCCACTCTCGCATTCTCCACATGGAAATTCACACGCTTTACCGGCGAAAAAATTGAATCCACCGGCAGTACCCCGATCGGAAGGCCTTCCTCTTTATTTCTCTCAGCCGGCACGTACCCCCGGCCAGATTTGACGGTCATTTCCATATCAAGAGAGGCCTCTTTATCCAGAGTGGCAATATGGAGATCAGGTGTAAGAATCGTGATATCCGGGTCATGCGTAATATCAGCGCCTGTCGCTGCGCCTGGCCCCTTTTTCCTCAGGAAAATTGTCTTCGGCTTATCACTATGCAGTTTGAGCCGAAGCGTCTTAATATTTAAGACGATTCCTGTGATATCCTCTGTGACTCCGGGAATAGTGGAAAACTCGTGAAGCACTCCTTCAATTTTAACCGTAGTCACTGCCGCTCCCATGAGCGAAGACAATAAAACTCGGCGAAGGGAATTGCCCAGAGTGGTTCCGAATCCTCGCTCGAAAGCCTCTGTTGTGAACTTTCCATATGTATTGGAGAGTGTATCCCTATCGACTTCCACCCGCATGGGGACTTGAAAGTCCTTCATCGCCTTTATCATGTATCCCCCTTTTCGCTCCTCAATTCAGTTGACGGCCTACCTATTTCCTACTTATTCGCTTCTGGGAAATTAGAAGCTGTCCCCTAATTATCTGGAATACAACTCAACGACCATTTGTTCATTCACCGGCACACCACTATCTTCTTTAGTCGGGAGCCCGCGAACTAATCCCTTAAACAAGCCCTTGTCTAATTCCAGCCAGGTCGGTATTCCTCTGGTATCAACAGATTCTATGGCTTCTTGGATTGGAAGCATCTCGCGACTTCCCACCCGAACCTCAACCGATTCCCCAACCTTTACCGTTCGAGCAGGGGTATTGGCCTTGCGTCCATTAATGAGAAAGTGTCCATGATTTACCAGCTGCCGAGCCTGTTTTCGTGAAGAAGAAAACCCTAAACGATACACCACATTGTCCAATCGACATTCCAACAACTTTAATAAATGCTCTCCTGTCACTCCAGACTTTCGTTCAGCTTTTTCGAAAACTCCGCGGAATTGTTTTTCTTGCAGACCGTAGATGCGTTTTAACTTTTGCTTTTCGCGTAACTGAACACTATAGTCCGAGATTCGTTGTCGCCCCTGTCCGTGCTGACCTGGAGGATAACTACGCCGTTCAATGGCACACTTATCAGTCATACACCGTGTACCTTTTAAAAATAACTTTTCGCCTTCGCGTCGGCATAAGCGACAGACAGGACCTCGATACTTTGCCACTAGACCCTCCTCGGTTGAAACAGACCGTCAAGCATATTCATGTATTGATTTCCATGAGGAACAACCCTTTCACCTTACACACGCCTTCTTTTTGGAGGACGACAACCATTGTGGGGAATGGGAGTTACATCACGAATGAGATTAATCCGAAGCCCTGCTCCCTGAAGTGAGCGAATGGCAGACTCTCTTCCAGCGCCGGGCCCATTCACATACACATCAACCTGCCTCATCCCATGTTCCATGGCTTTTCGGGCAGCCGTCTCTCCAGCTCGTTGAGCCGCAAAGGGGGTACTTTTTCGAGATCCCTTAAATCCCTGATTCCCAGAACTCGCCCAAACCAAGGCGTTTCCACTTAAATCGGTAATTGTCACGATTGTATTATTAAACGTGGCTTGAATATGAGCGATCCCACTTTGAACGGTACGCCGCTCTTTTTTCTTCCCTTTTTTCACACTCATGAACCTGTTCTCCTGTGAATCATTCTTTTAGGCCAGCCGGAGGATTTCACTTAACGTTTCCCACCTCCACTTGGCTTTCTCGCCTTGCCAACCGATGCCCGCCGACCTTTTCTTGTTCTCGAGTTGGTTTTAGTCCGCTGTCCACGAACGGGAAGACTTTTTCTATGTCGGAGCCCCCGGTAGGTACCGATATCCACTAAACGTTTAATATTCATGGAGACTTCTTTTCGAAGATCTCCCTCAACTTGATGGTCCTGCTCAATCACATCACGTAATTTGAGGACTTCATGTTCCTGTAAATCTTTCACTCTGGTCTTCCCTTCAACGCCAGACTTTTCTAGGATCTTCCGAGACGTGGCCCGACCTATTCCAAACAAATAGGTGAGGCCTATATCGATCCGCTTTTCTCGAGGTAAGTCGACCCCAGCTATTCTTGCCATGCCCCCTCCTTCATTCCCTCTTTCTAACCTTGCCCCTTACCCCCATTACACATTCAACAGGGGAAGCTTCATTCCTTTTTGGTCTTCGGCGCCAACCCACCGTTTTATCCTTGGCGTTGCTTATGGCGTGGGTTTTCACATAACACACGGACAACCCCGCGGCGACGAATCACCTTACATTTCGAACATATGGGTTTTACAGATGACTTCACCTTCATACTTCCCTACCTTTATCTGTCAAGAAGGAGAGTGCCCTCTCCGCTCTCCAACATTACCCTTCGTTTATTTAAAACGATACGTGATCCTTCCTCTCGTAAGATCATACGGCGACATCTCCACCGTTACCTTATCTCCAGGAAGAATTCGTATGAAATGCATTCTCATTTTCCCTGAAATATGTGCCAAGATTTTGTGCCCACTCTCTACCTGGACGCGAAACATCGCATTGGGCAATGTTTCAGTGACGGTCCCTTGCACTTCAAGAACATCTTCTTTTGACATCTTACAGAATCAACTCCTACCTCTTCCTTATCAGCTTAATTTCGAGCCGTTAAAATTTGAGGCGCCCCTTCAGGTTGAATGGCAATCGTATGTTCAAAATGCGCAGAAAGGCTTCGATCTTTGGTCACTGCCGTCCATTTGTCATCTAAAATTTCTATCGCCTTCCCTCCGATGTTTACCATCGGTTCGATGGCGAACACCATTCCATATTGGAGTCTGGGGCCCTGCCCAGGCTTCCCATAATTCGGAATTTGCGGCTCTTCATGTAATTTTCTTCCAATCCCATGCCCCACAAATTCGGTGACCACTGAGAATCCTGCAGCCTCCGCATGTTGCTGAACGGCATGGGAAATATCCGACAAACGATTTCCTACGACCGCCTGCTCAATCCCCTTAAACAAGGCCTCCTCGGTAACCCGTAGGAGTTCACGCACCCGTGGATGAATTTCACCCACTGCTACGGTTACGGCCGAATCACCATAAAACCCATCAACAATGGCACCGAGGTCCATCCCAATAATATCCCCTTCCTTCAGAACTCGTTTTCCAGGGATACCATGGACCACCTGTTCATTGACGGAGGCACAGAGCGTTTTGGGAAAATCTAAGTACCCTTTAAAGGCCGGGATGCCTCCTTTTGCACAAATGGAATCTTCTGCCATTTTATCTAGGTCTTGAGTCGTCATCCCTGGTTTGATTTCTTGTATGAGCAATTTCAGCGTATCAGCGACGACGCGGGAAGCCTTTCGCATCGTTTGAATTTCTTCTGGCGTCTTCAACTGAATCATAAAATTCGCAGAGAATTAAGGAATCACAATAATAGTTCACCCCCCACCCAATACCCGATTGGGAAGGGTTCGTGACCCATTACCTTCTTCCTTTCATACCGCCCGGCCCAAGAAATCCACCATAATCTCGCATCAACATATGTGACTCAATTTGTTGTGCCGTGTCCAACCCAACACCAATGACAATAAGGAGAGATGTTCCCCCAAAGTAAAAGGGAACATTCAATTTATAAATCATAATTTCCGGAATTACACAGACTATTGCTAAATAAATTGATCCGGCAAAGGTGATCCTTGTGAGAACCTTATAAATATAATCGGAGGTCCTTTGTCCCGGACGAATTCCAGGGATAAAGCCTCCATACTTTTTTAAGTTATCAGCCATATCCACTGGGTTAAGGATAACGGCCGTATAAAAAAAACAAAAGAAGATGATCAAACTAATATAGGTAACCGTATAGAGTATCGAACCAGGTGCAAGTGAGTTTCCAATAGACTGCACCCAAGGCACTTGAATAAAACCCGCAATTGTTGCTGGAAACGCAATAAGCGAAGACGCAAAAATTGGAGGAATAACTCCAGCCGTATTAATTTTTAGTGGAATATGAGTACTTTGCCCTCCATAGACACGCCGCCCCACAACTCGCTTGGCATACTGTACGGGAATTTTTCTTCGACCGGTCTCAAGAAAAACAATGGCCCCTACTACGGCAATCATGACTACAAACAATAGAGCCAAAAGGATAAAGCTCAATTGGCCTACTTTATATAATTCAAAGGTCTGGACAACCGCACTCGGCAATTGGGCCACAATTCCAGCAAAAATGATGAGGGAAATTCCATTCCCGACCCCACGCTCAGTAATCTGCTCTCCCAACCACATTAGGAAAGCCGTCCCGGCGGTGAGGGTGATAACTGCCATCAAGCGAAAGGGCCATCCCGGATCAATGACAAAGGCCCCCCCATTCATTTGCTCGATACCGATTGATATCCCAAACCCCTGAATGAGGGCGATACCAATGGTCCCAATTCGAGTATATTTTATAATTTGTTTGCGGCCTCGTTCTCCTTCTTTAGCGAGTTTGGATAAATGGGGTACAACCACTGTCAGGAGTTGGAGAATAATAGACGCGCTAATGTAGGGCATAATGCCCAATGCAAAAATGGTAACGCGGGAAAGAGCTCCTCCAGAAAAAATATCCAAAAACCCGAGCAGTGCACCTCCTTGATCCTGAAGAAATTTAAATAGCTCCTGATTATTAATCCCAGGAGTCGGGATATACGCTCCAATCCTTACCACAAACAACATGGTGATGGTAAAGAGTACCCGGTTTCGTAGCTCCGGTATTTTGAAAATATTTTGAAAACTCGTAAAGAGTCGTTCAAGCACCTTGAATCACCTCAGCCCTCCCACCTGCTGCTTGGATTTTTTCCATAGCAGCCTTACTAAACTTGTGGGCCTGGATGACCAATGGCTTGGTGATCTCTCCCAGGGCGAGGATTTTAATTGGCTGTGAGCGGCGCTTTACTAGGCCGGCTTCTCGTAATACCTCCGGAGTTACCTGCTCCACGGCTCCTAGCGTTTCTAGGCCTTTCAGGTTCACAATGGCATATTCAACTCTGAAAGGATTCGAGAATCCATGTTTGGGGACTCGTCGAATGAGTGGCATTTGACCACCTTCAAAACCAGGACGCTTCTTACCTCCAGCCCTTGCCAAGATACCCTTGTGGCCTTTTGTTGCTGTTTTTCCATGCCCCGAACCCGGCCCACGTCCTATTCGCTTTGGCTTTTTCTTGGAACCCGGATAGGGTGATAATGTATGTAGTTTCATATCCCTTCGACTTTCACTAAATACCAGACCTTATGAATCAGTCCACGTACCTGTGGGGTATTGGGACGCGAAACAATTTGGCGAATTTTTCGCAACCCTAAACCACGCAAGGCCAACCGATGTTTATACGGAGTACCAATAGTGCTTCGTATTAACTGGATGGATAAGGTTGATGCATTATTGTCTTTCTTCTTTACCACAGATGTCACCCAACAGGTTCAAGATTAGAGTTTTCGGTAGCACGTCGAACTCTGGTTACCTCGTCCGGATCGCGGAGTTGCGTTAAACCAGCGATGGTGGCACGAACGGTATTAAAAGGATTTCCTCTTCCCAAAGTCTTACCAATAATGTTATGTGCGCCAACCAGATCCACCACCGCACGAACGGCCCCACCTGCAATAATTCCCGTTCCTCCTGAAGCAGGCTTCAGGAGCACATGCTCCGCTCCAAACCGCCCATCAACTTCATGAGGTATGGTTCCTTCTTTAATCGGAACTTGAATGAGGTTTTTTTTCGCCTGCTCAACGGCCTTGGATATGGCAATGGGTACTTCTGCAGCCTTCCCCTTTCCCATACCAATCCAACCATTCCCATCACCAACGACAACCAACGCGCAAAAGTTGAAACGTTTCCCGCCCTTAACCACTTTGGCCACGCGATTAATAAACACGACCTTGTCTTTAAGATTTAACTCTTCAGGGTTTATTCGCACAGTGTCCTATTCTCCCCTTGGTTACATATTTTATTTTATGCGCAACAAGCGGTTGCCCACTTAAAACTGTAAGCCCGCTTCACGACAAGAATCGGCCAACGCCTGAATTCTTCCATGAAAGGCCCATCCCCCACGGTCGAAGACTACTTGAACAATCTTTTTTTCCTTCGCTCGCTTGGCCAGCAGCGCACCTACAGCAGAGGCACCTTCTTTACTCCCACTGGACTTCCCAGATTTTCGAATTTCCGGGTCAAGAGTGGATGCTGAGGCGATGGTATTACCCTTCGAATCATCAATCAATTGAGCATAAATATGGCTACTACTTCGAAATACATTCAGACGAGGGCGAGATTGGGTCCCAGTAATTCCTTGTCGTAACCGAAAATGTCGCCGTTTTCTATTTCTAGTCTTATCGTGGCTTGCCATGACCTACCTACTTTCCTGTCTTACCTTCTTTTTTCCGAAGTTTCTCACCGGCATAACGAATGCCTTTTTGCTTATAGACATCAGGAGGTTTTATACTTCGAATATTCGCAGCTACTTGTCCAACTTTTCGTTTATCAATCCCTTTAATCGTGACATACGTCTGCTTATCAATTTTGGCTTCAATGCCATCTGGGAGAGTAAATTCAACGGGATGGGTATACCCCACATTAAAACTAATTACCTTGCCTTGAACTTGTCCTTTATATCCTACACCTGTAATTTCAAGGCTTCGCTCATACCCCTTGGTTACCCCTTCTACCATATTGCTCAATTCGGCTCTGACCAATCCATGAATCGCCCGAACCCGAGGCTCGTTTGATGAGCGAGAGACCTGAACCTGGCCATCTTTCACCGCAACCTGAACAGCTGGATCTAAGCTCCAATCTAAATAACCTAATGGGCCTTTCACTGAAACGGTTGCACCTGACGATTTAATTTCTACACCATTTGGGATTGGGATGGGTTTTAGTCCTATTCTTGACACAATTTCCCTCTAATCCTAAAAAAAAGACAGAAAAATTCTTCTAACTTATAGACTCTGCCACATTTGGATCGTTACCAAACTTGACAGAGAACCTCTCCACCAATTCCTGCGGCCCGACATGATTTATCAGTCATGATTCCTTTAGAAGTTGAAAGAATGGCAATGCCCAACCCATTTTTTACGCGACCAATATCACCTTTTCCTACATAGACACGTAAACTGGGCTTGCTGACTCTTTTCATCCCCGTAATCATCGGCTTCCCTTCTTGGACGTATCGTAGCTGGATCACAAAGGCAGGATGCCCATTGACCTTCTCATCCGAAAAGTTCAGGATAAAGCCTTCATCCTTCAAGACTTCTAATACTCGCTTCCGCAGATTGGAAGCCGGGGTTGTTACAGTATCAAACCCCCGCATGGCTCCATTTTTTAATCTGACCATAAGATCCGATAATGGATCGGACATCATAACAAAACCTCTTTCGCCCTTAATAAAACATCTGCCATGTAAGTAGCTGCTTTAAACTTTCAACCTACTTACTGTGTATATGCCTACCAACTTGCTTTAATAACCCCTGGCACTTCCCCTCGTAGACTCAACAGCCGGAAACACACTCGGCACATTCTAAATCGACGAAGAAAGCCACGAACTCTACCGCAACAAGGACACCGGTTATACTTTCTTACTGCAAACTTCGGTGTTTTGGCAGCTTTATTTCGTAAGGCTAATCTAGACACAAAAGACTCCCTTTTATTCGTAAGACAATTCTTTGAAAATTATCTTTCCCGTAATACTTGCCACTTAGTTACTAAAGGGCAGGCCTAAGTGACGCAACAAGGCCTTTCCCTCATCATTAGTTTTTGCCGTTGTCACAATCGTAATATCCATTCCATGGATTGACGCAACCGAATCATAATGAATTTCTGGGAAAATGAGCTGTTCCTTCAACCCAAGGGTAAAGTTCCCGCGTCCATCAAAAGACTTAGGAGAAATTCCTTTAAAGTCACGAATCCGTGGCAAGGCAACATTTACCAATCTATCGAAAAACTCATACATTCGATCACTTCGCAAGGTCACCTTAGCCCCAATCGGCATTCCCTCCCGCAACTTGAATCCTGCAATAGCCTTCTTAGCTTTGGTAACCACAGCCTTCTGCCCGGCAATGGCTGTTAATTCTTGGGCGGCACTTTCCAAAACCTTGACATTTTGTAGAGCGGCCCCCATTCCAACGTTGAGAACAATTCTATCCAGTTTAGGGGCCTGCATAGGATTTTGGTAAGAAAACTCCTTCATTAACGTAGGAAGGACCTTTTCTCGATACACGTCTTTCATTCGAGGGCGTGGATTGCTGCCAGCTCCTTCCTGCGCACTTCCTTTTGTGGAGGAACTTCCCGTTTCAGAAGCGGCTTTCCGAGAACCTTGGGTGGACTTTGATGTTTTTTTGGCCTTTTCCATTTTTAAAATCTAACCATTTCAATCAATTGTCTGTTTGGTTTTTTGACAGAATCTAACTTGACGTCCATCCTCCAATACACGAACGCCTAAACGTACGGGCTTTTGAATAGTGGAGTTATAATACATGACGTTGGAGTAAGGCAGGGATGCCTCGCGTTCAAAAATTCCGCCTTGTTTTGCCTTTTGATTGGGCTTGGTATGACGCTTAATGATGTTCAATTTTTCAACAACAATTCGTTTTTTGCCCACATCAATGGACATTACTTTCCCTGTTTTCCCGCGCTCCCGCCCAGCAATAGCCATGACGGTATCACCCTTTTTAATTTTCGGCTTCCACACAGGTACACTCCCTATCTTAAGGCCACTCGGTCAAATAACTTCAGGAGCTAAGGAAATAATTTTCATAAATTTTTTCCAACGCAACTCTCTGGCAACGGGGCCAAAAATTCTGGTGCCAACTGGCTCCCCTTGAGCATTTATTAACACACAAGCATTTCGATCGAATTTTATATAGGAGCCATCATCTCGACGCACTCCTTTAGTCGTTCGGACAATTACCGCTTTGCTGACATCCCCTTTTTTAACAGATGCCTTTGGAATAGCCTCTTTCACGGCCACCACAACAATATCGCCCAAAGACCCATAGCGTCGCTTTGTTCCTCCAAGCACATGAAAACACATCACCTGCTTGGCCCCAGAATTGTCGGCGACATCTAAATATGTGTAGTTCTGAATCATGACCGTTCCTTTTCCAATCCTAGCCGTCTTGCTCGCCTGGCTTCATAACTTTCACCACTCGCCAATGCTTCCCTTTACTCAATGGTCTCGTATGTATGAGTTTCACTCGATCCCCAACCGCACAGATATTACCTTCATCATGTGCCTTCAGATTCGTAACACGTCGCCGAATTTTTCGATACATTGGATGTGCTTCAAAACGCTCGATGGCGACAACCACCGTTTTCTGCATTTTATTGCTGACGACCTTACCGAACCAGGCTCTTCGTTTTTTTTCAGTTTCTGTCATGGTAGATTATTTTACCTTTTCAGAGGATTGCGCTGACTTGATGGTTAACTGGCGAAGAATAGTTTTTACTCGTGCGATATCGCGACGAGTCTCTCGAATCTTCATGGCATTCTCGATACGTCCTGTCGCCAGCTGAAAACGAAAGTTAAATAATTCCTGCTGAAGGAGTGCCTCCTTATCAAGCAGTTCAGCATCTGTCAGGTCTCTCAGCTCTTTTAAATCCAACGCCATGACCATCTCACCTTTTTCTGAAATTCAAAACATCTCCCCACGAACGACAAACTTCGTGGCAATGGGTAATTTATGGGAAGCCAAGCGTAACGCCTCCTTCGCAACATTTTTACTTATGCCATCCATTTCGTAGAGAATTCGTCCAGGCTTCACGATTGCCACCCAGTACTCAGGGTTTCCCTTACCTTTACCCATTCTCGTCTCTGCGGGCTTCTTGGTTATGGGTTTATCAGGGAAAATCCTAGTCCATACCTGCCCACCTCGCTTGACATGCCGGGTGAGCGCAATCCGGGCGGCCTCAATTTGGCGACTCGTAATCCTACCCGGCTCCAGAGCTTTCAGACCAAACTCTCCTAACGTGATATTTCCACCACGAAAGGCTTTTCCCCGCATTCGGCCCTTTTGAACTTTTCTAAATTTTATCTTTTTGGGAGCTAACAACGTATCACTCCAGTTAAAAATTCAATGAATAAGAACTATACTTTCCGGTCACTTTTCCCAGGGATCATCTCCCCTTTATAAATCCAGGTCTTTATTCCAATTTGTCCCATGGTGGTATGCGCTTCGGCAAACCCATAGTCAATAAGAGCACGAAGCGTATGCAGAGGAACCCGCCCTTCTCGATACCATTCAGTTCGAGCAATTTCCGCCCCACCTAATCGACCGGCACACGTAATTCGGACACCCTGTGCCCCCAATCGCAAGGCCGCCGCAATACTTCGTTTCATGGCTCGCCGAAAGGCGACACGTTTTTCTAATTGCACTGCAATATTTTCACTCACGAGTTGGGCATCAATCTCTGGTTTTTTAATTTCTTTTACCGTGATATAGACTTGACCACCATAGTCCTTCTCCAAGGTAGCCTTTAGTTTGTCGACTTCGGCTCCTTTCCTGCCAATGATGATGCCCGGTCTAGCGGTATGAATGATGACTCGAATTTGATCGCCCGACCGTTCAATTTCAACCTTTGAAATTCCAGCGTGGTACAAACGGGACTTGACCATCTTTCGGATCTTTATGTCCTGATGGAGCAACTTCGTATAGTCTTTCTCGGCATACCAACGGGAATTCCATGTATACGTGTATCCCAATCGGTATCCAAGCGGGTGTGTTTTCTGTCCCATTAGGCTTCCTTTTACTCCTTACATCACAAAATAGGTGTCATACGCTATGAGGCCACTTTATTTTTAGGAGCCACAAACAAGGTGATATGACTGGTTCTTTTATGGATAGCACCAGCCCTTCCTTGTGCCCGTGCTTGGAAACGCTTGAGCACAGGCCCTCCATCGACATAGACTTTCGAGATTTTTAAATCCTCGGGGTCTCCGATTTCTTGCTGTTCGGCATTCGCCACAGCCGACTTCAATAATTTTTCTAATATCTTTGCAGCAGCTCGGTGCGTATATTTCAACGCGGTAAAGGCGTATGGCACATCCTTTCCACGAACCATATCCACTACAATTCTGGCTTTCTGTGGGGAAACCCTCACGTATCGTAATATTGCTTTTGCTTCTGCCATACGTTCTACACCATTACCTTCGTGTCACCATTCAAGAATGAACTTGGTTATTTTAAGGGCACAGCCTTTTCACTTTTTGCAGCCCCATGCCCCTTAAAAAGTCTGGTGGGAGCAAACTCCCCTAACTTATGTCCAACCATATTTTCCGTCACAAACACTGGGATAAACTTTTTGCCATTATGCACGGCAAAGGTATTTCCGATCATATCTGGAATAATGGTTGATCGACGCGACCAGGTCTTAATAATCTTTCTATCCCGCACGTCATTCATTTGAGACACTTTTTTTAAGAGGTGCTCATCGATAAAGGGGCCCTTTTTTATTGACCTTGGCATACGATCATCCTTTACGTTTCTTTGAACGCCTGGAAATAATAAACTTGTTTGTTTGCTTATTTTTCCTCGTCTTAAATCCTTTTGTAGGAACTCCCCAGGGGGTAACAGGATGAGGGTTTCCCTGCCCTGCCTTTCCTTCCCCGCCACCATGTGGATGATCAACAGGATTCATGACAACACCCCGAACACCAGGACGCTTCCCATCCCATCTATTTCTTCCCGCCTTACCAATAGAGAGGTTCTCATGATCTACATTTCCAACCTGTCCCACCGTCGCCATACAGGTTCCTAAGATCTTCCGCATTTCACTCGACCTGAGTCGAATCTGAACAAAGGCCCCATCACGCCCCATCACTTGGGCCGAGGTCCCGGCACTACGGATAAGCTGCCCACCCTTTCCGGGTCTTAACTCGATATTATGGACAACCGTACCCAGAGGAATACTGAGGAGCGGTAACGCATTACCTGGACGGATATCAACGGAGGGACCAGCCTCAATGACATCGTTCACCTGAAGTCCAATTGGAGCTAAAATATACCGCTTGTCGCCATCTCGATAATGGATGAGAGCAATGCGTGCCGACCGATTAGGGTCATACTCTATAGCCGAAACCTTTCCAGGCACTCCGAGCTTGTTTCGCTTAAAATCTATCGTGCGATATAACCGTTTATGTCCGCCCCCACGAAAACGACTGGTAATCCGCCCACGATTATTGCGCCCTCCAGTTCTTGGAAGAATTTCACTCAAACTTTTTTCGGGACGTTTTTTTGCCAAATCTTCACCAGTAAGGGCCGTCATCCCCCTACGTCCAGGTGAAGTTGGTCGGTACTTTTTAATCGGCATATCTACATTCCTAATTCATACAAATCGTTCAAGCAGGGTAATCTTGTACTCTTTCGCAGCTATTACACACTCTCATACAGCTCAAGCTTCTCACCTTCCTTCAAGGTGACAAGAGCTTTTTTCCAATCAGATCGCTTTCCGGCAAATTTCCCTAAACGTTTGGTCTTACCCTTCATCGTCATAACATTGACCCGCTCAACCCTTACCTTCAATGCCGACTCAACGGCCTTCTTAATTTGAATGCGATTCGCATCTCTTTTGACTAAAAACCCTACTTGATTGGCTTTTTCGCGAAGAGATGTAATTTTTTCCGTTAACAGCGGGCGAATCAAGACGTTATGCTGTTCATTTTTCACGACCATACCTCTTGAATTTTCCCCAATTCCCCTTCAGGAATAAGAATCGCCTCGTAACGAAGAACATCGTACACATTTAAGTCCTGAACTCGGATAACCTTCACGCCTTTAATATTCCTACCGGCCATGTGTAGGTCATCCTTCCCCTCACCGATAACCACCAGTGCCGTCTTCTTAATACCAATATTCCGTAAGGCTTCTTGGAACAACTTGGTTTTAGGTTGATCCAAGACAAATTCTTTCACGACAAACAGCTCTCCATTCGTTACCTTGGAAGAGAGGGCACTCCGAAGAGCGGCTCGATATTTTTTTCTCGGCAAGGTAAACCCATAACTTCTAGGCTTCGGGCCAAATACCGTTCCACCTGTCCGCCATATTGGAGACCGAACAGAACCGGCACGCGCTCTGCCAGTGTGCTTTTGCTTCCACGGTTTCTTCCCTGAACCAGCAACCTCCCCACGTCCTTTGGTCGATGCAGTACCCTGCCGGGCAGAGGCTCCCTGCATGATCACAACTTCATGGACTAAACCCGACTTTGGCTCCACACCGAAAACCTTTTCATCGAGGGAAGCGGACCCAACCTTACTCCCTTTCAAATCAATCACATTAATTTCTGGCATATTCGTTACCTAGGACTTTTTAGACTTTCGGACAATAACCATTCCCAAATTGGCCCCAGGAATGGCCCCTCTCACCATTAAAATATTTTCATCTGGACGGGTTTCGACTATCTTTAACCGCTGAACGGTTACCTTTTCGTTTCCCATCTGGCCTGGAAGATCCTTGTTTTTCCAAACTCTGGAAGGGAACGAACTTTGACCAATTGATCCAGGAGCACGATGAAACATGGAGCCATGACTAGCCGGTCCCCCGCCATAGTTATGACGTTTCATCACCCCTTGAAAACCTTTTCCCTTGGAGGTCCCTTCAACATCCACCCAATCACCCTTTTGAAATAAATCGGCCTTGATAACTTGCCCAACCTCCACCTCACCTTCTTTTTTAAATTCTTTAAGATGAAGGCTCGGGGCGCTTTTTGCCTTACCTAAATGCCCTTTTTCGGGGTTATTTAATTTCTTTTCGGGAACCTCGCCAAAAGAAACCTGAACGGCCTCATACCCATCACGTTCTTTGGTTTTCACCATTACCACTCGACAGGGACCTGCTTCAATGATGGTCACAGGCACCAAATTACCTGCCTCATCAAATACCTGCGTCATTCCCAGCTTCTTACCTAACAGCCCGTTCACCATAATCTGTACACTTTCCTGCTTTATAATTTTATTTCTACATCTACGCCAGCAGCGAGATTCAATTTCATGAGCGCATCCATTGTTTCCGGAGTTGGCTCCAGAATATCTAAAAGCCTCTTATGGGTTCTAATTTCAAATTGTTCCCGAGACTTTTTATCGGCATGCGTTGCTCGCTGAACTGTGAATCGTTCAATCCGAGTGGGGAGAGGGATCGGCCCTACGACCTTAGCCCCACTACGTCTTACGGTTTCCACAATCTCCTCAACCGACTGATCTAGGACTCGATAATCGAAACCTTTAAGACGAATTCGTATTCGTTGATCCACTTTCACGCTTGCAATCTCCTACTCTCTATCAAAAAAGATGAATCGTTATTCAATAATTTCCGTGACGACGCCCGAGCCGACCGTCTTGCCGCCCTCGCGCACCGCAAACCGTAACCCCGCTTCCATGGCCACCGGCACGATCAATTCCCCCGTCAACGTCACATTATCCCCCGGCATCACCATCTCCACGCCCGCATCCAACGTCACCACTCCCGTCACATCCGTCGTCCGGAAGTAAAACTGCGGCCGGTACCCGTTGAAAAACGGCGTATGGCGGCCGCCCTCTTCCTTCGTCAACACATACACCTCGGCCTTGAACTTCTTATGCGGCGGGATCGACTTCGGCTTCGCCAACACCATCCCCCGCTCCACATCATCCTTCTTCGTCCCCCGCAACAGCACGCCAATATTATCCCCGGCCTGCCCTTCATCCAACACCTTCCGGAACATCTCCACCCCGGTCACCACCGTCGTCTGCGTGTCGCGTAACCCGACAATCTCGATCTCATCGCCGACCTTCACCACGCCCTTCTCACACCGCCCGGTCACCACCGTGCCCCGGCCGCTAATCGTAAACACGTCTTCAATCGGCATGAGAAACGGCTTATCAATCGCCCGCGTCGGCGTCGGAATATACTTATCCACTTCCTCCAACAACTTCATGATCGACGGCACCCCCAACTCCCCCGGATCGCCTTCCAGCGCCTTGGTCGCTGAGCCCGTCACCACCGGAATCTCATCCCCCGGAAAATCATACTTCGATAACAACTCCCGCACCTCTAATTCCACCAACTCCAGCAATTCCTTATCATCCACCCGATCGGCCTTATTGAGAAACACCACCACATACGGCACGCCCACCTGCCGCGCCAAAAGAATATGCTCCCGCGTCTGCGGCATCGGCCCCGTATCGGCTGCCACCACCAAGATCGCCCCGTCCATCTGGGCCGCTCCGGTAATCATGTTTTTCACATAGTCGGCGTGCCCCGGACAGTCCACATGCGCATAATGGCGATTGTCGGTCTCATACTCCACATGCGAAATCGCAATCGTGAGAATCTTCGTCGGATCCCGTCGCCCTTGCGATTCACTGGCCTTGGCCACTTCATCATAGCTAATGTAGGTCGCCATCCCCTTCTCGCCCATGACTTTCGTCAGAGCCGAGGTCAACGTGGTCTTCCCATGGTCGACGTGCCCGATCGTCCCAATGTTCACATGGGGCTTGCGTCGCTCAAATTTCGCCTTCGCCATATCTTGCCTCCTTCACCAACCCGAGAGGGAACCTCTTAAAATATCTTTAATCTGGAGAACCTATTCTCCTCTGTTTTTTGCAATAATTGCCTCAGCAATCTGTTTAGGAATTTGTTCATATTGGTCAAATTCCATACTATAGGTAGCCCGGCCCTGCGTCCGAGAACGAAGATCCGTTGCATACCCAAACATTTCCTGCAAGGGGACCATCGCATCGATGGCCTGGGAAGTGGCTCGAGCTTTTATGCCTTGGACTTTCCCACGCCTACTGTTTAAGTTCCCAATGACATCTCCCATGAAATCCTGTGGGCAGACCACTTCCACCTTCATAACTGGCTCTAACAAAACAGGGCTAGCTTTCCTACAAGCCTCCTGGAATCCCATAGAAGCGGCAATCTTAAAAGCCATTTCGTTGGAATCTACTTCATGAAACGAGCCGTCAAAGAGGGTCACCTTGACATCCCGAACCGGAAACCCTGCCAAGACCCCGGTTTCCATCCGTTCAGCAATTCCTTTTTGAATGGCCGGAATATATTCCTTAGGTATCGTTCCTCCAACAATTTTATTGATAAACTCTAATCCCTTGCCAGGTTCGGAGGGCTCCACCTTCATGACAACATGTCCGTATTGCCCTCGACCACCAGATTGCTTGACGTACTTTCCTTCAGCTTCTGCTCCGGAACGAATCGTTTCACGATACGCAACTTGGGGTTTTCCAACATTGGCTTCCACTTTAAACTCGCGAACGAGGCGATCCACAATGACCTCGAGATGGAGCTCCCCCATTCCGGAAATAATGGTTTGACCTGTCTCTTCATCTGTTTGAACTCGAAAGGAGGGATCTTCTTGGGCAAGTTTTTGGAGCGAGAAACCCAGTTTTTCTTGATCCGGCTTCGTCTTGGGTTCAATGGCCATGGAAATAACCGGCTCGGGAAACTTCATCACTTCTAACAGCACTTGATGTTTTTCCCCACACAGGGTATCCCCCGTCGTAGCACCTTTCAGGCCTACTACTGCCGCAATATCTCCAGCATAGACGGATTCAATTTCTTCTCGCTTATTGGCATGCATTTTCAGGAGACGCCCTACCCGATCCTTCGTGTCACGGGTAACATTATAGACAGGAGTCCCAGCCTTGAGCTGCCCCGAATAGACTCGAATAAAGGTAAGCTGCCCTGCAAAGGGATCCGTGGCTATTTTGAACGCCAGTGCAGAAAAATGCTCATCATCACTTACTTGACGGGTCACTTCTTCATTTGTCTCAGGATCAAATCCAACAATGGGAGGAACATCAAGGGGAGAGGGAAGAAAATCCACAACGGCATCAAGGAGTTGTTGTACGCCTTTATTTTTAAAGGCGGAACCACAAAGAACCGGAGTCATTTTCAGACTGATGACCCCTTTTCTTATACAAGCCTTCATCTCATCAACCGTGAGAGATTCGCCATTGAGGTACTTCTCCATTGCCCCATCATCATACTCTGCAATCAACTCGACCATTTTCTCATGATATTCTTTGGCCTGTTCTGCATACTCCGACGGGATGTCCTCGATTTCGTATTTTGCCCCCAAAGACTCGTCGTTGTAGATATAGGCTTTCATCGTCACGAGGTCGATCGTTCCACGGAATTCAGCCTCTTTGCCAATCGGAAGCTGAATGGGCACAGGATTAGCACCCAATCGATCGACTAACGTTTGAACACTGTGGTAGAAGTCGGCACCGATACGATCCATCTTGTTCATAAAGGCAATACGAGGCACCTTATATTTATCTGCCTGACGCCACACCGTTTCTGATTGTGGTTCAACCCCTTGAACGGAATCAAAGACTGCCACCGCTCCATCGAGAACCCGCAAGGATCGTTCTACTTCAATCGTAAAATCTACGTGGCCCGGGGTATCAATAATGTTGATTCGGTAATCTTTCCAGAAACAGGTGGTCGCAGCAGCGGTAATGGTAATGCCCCGCTCCCGCTCTTGTTCCATCCAATCCATCGTGGCTGCGCCATCATGCACTTCGCCAATACGATGCGAGACGCCGGTATAATAAAGGATGCGTTCGGTAGTCGTCGTTTTCCCAGCATCAATATGAGCCATGATGCCAATATTTCTCGTTCGCTCTAATGAGATCTGCCTAGCCAACTACCTAACCTCCAACTTTATTTGAAAAACTCATACCTATTTTCCAAAAGGACAGAGGTTAATCCTCTCTGCCTTCGGAACCACTCCCTGAACAGATGAGCTCGGATTACCAACGATAATGGGCAAAAGCTTTATTGGCTTCAGCCATTCGGTGGGTGTCCTCACGCTTCTTTACAGAGGCACCGGTATTATTCGCGGCATCAAGTAATTCACCGGCTAATTTTTCCGGCATACTTTTACCGCTTCTTGCCTGTGCATAAGAGGCGATCCATCGCATAGCTAGGGAAAGCCTGCGGCTGGGCCTAATTTCTACTGGAACCTGATAGGAAGCCCCTCCTACCCTTCGGGACTTTACCTCCACTACCGGCTTCACATTATCAATAGCGGCGCGGAAAACCTTTAAGGGATCATTGCCTGATTTTTCCTGAATCTTGTCAAAAGCACCATAACAGACGCGCTCAGCAGTACTCTTTTTCCCATCAGACATGAGAATATTGATAAACTTTCCTACTAACCTGTCCTGATGTCTGGGATCAGGAGCCACGGACCTCGGCTGAAAAACTTGACCTCTAGGCATAAGCTGAACGTATCCTCTCGCTGTATAAAAGTCCTAACTTCTACTTAGGCCGTTTTGCCCCATACTTGGAACGGGCTTTTTTTCGATTCGCGACACCGACCGTATCCAATGCACCGCGAACAATATGATATCGAACACCTGGTAAATCCTTTACCCTTCCTCCCCGAACCAATACGATGGAATGCTCTTGTAAATTGTGACCAACCCCTGGGATATAGGTTGTGACTTCCATGCCATTCGTTAACCGCACCCTGGCAACTTTACGGAGGGCTGAGTTAGGCTTTTTAGGAGTAGAGGTGTAGACCCGAAGACAAACTCCCCGTCGCTGAGGACATCGCACCAAAGCAGGGCTCTTCGTTTTTAACTTGGCTACCTTTCTACCATGTCGAACTAGTTGATTTATTGTAGGCATTCGGTACTACCTCGACCTCTCAATCGTCAGCAAACATGAAAAAAGCGAACTTTGGCTTTTATGAACCAAAGCCGACGGATTATAGGGAATGTTAATAACTCTGTCAAGCAAGGGAGCCTTTAGGTCCCTGTCGTTTCAGGGGCTTGTGGAGTATCCCCCGCCTGCCCAATAGTTACAGACTCCTCCTCAAGTTCAACTTCAGGATTTTCCTGGGGAGGAGTGAGCACAAAGGTCTCTCGATACTCATCAAAGCCGGTTCCCGCAGGAATCAATCGTCCAACAATCACGTTTTCCTTTAATCCCAAAAGGCCGTCTTCACGACCATTAATAGCCGCTTCGGTCAGCACTCTGGTCGTTTCCTGGAAGGATGCAGCCGAAATGAAGCTATCCGTGGTTAAAGCCGCCTTGGTAATACCCAAGAGCACCGGCTTGGCCATGGCCGGTTGGCCCCCATCGGCTAAGACTCGTTCATTTTCGGCCTCAAATGCATATCGATTCACCTGACTTCCTGGCAGAAATTCCGTATCACCGGGATCTTCAATACGAACCTTCCTCAACATTTGCCGAACAATAATTTCGATGTGTTTATCATTAATTGTCACACCTTGGAGGCGATACACATCCTGAACTTCATCCACTAAATATTTTTGTAATTCTTTAGGGCCAAGTACGTCTAAAATATCGTGAGGGTTCGCCGACCCATCCATCAAGGGCTCACCAGCCCGAACCCAATCACCCTCATGCACATTCACATGCTTCCCTTTGGGGATGAAATACTCTTTGATGTCCCCAACCTTATTATCAACAAGAACCTTTCGCATGCCCTTCACGAACCCACCATAGGTTACTTCTCCATCGATTTCACTAATTACGGCCTGCTCCTTAGGTTTACGAGCTTCAAATAACTCAGCAACCCGCGGAAGTCCTCCGGTGATATCTTTCGTCTTTGTGGTTTCGCGTGGTATTTTTGCGAGCACATCTCCAGGGGAAACCGTGGCTCCCTTTTCCACCAACAGATTGGCCCCTACCGGCAATAAGTATCGAGCGACGGCCGTGGCGCCTGAGGTCTTCGCAGTTTTCCCGCCATCATCTTTCACCGAAATACGTGGACGGAGATTCCCACTTGACTGCTCAACAATGACTTTTCGAGAAAGACCGGTAACCTCGTCAAATTCTTCCTTCATGGTGACACCCTCCGTGATATCACCGTAGGCCACTTTCCCACCGACTTCCGTAAGAATAGATAAGGAATAGGGGTCCCACTCCACCAACTTTTGCCCCTTCACAACCTCGGCCCCATCTTTCATCTTAATTTTCGCACCATACATAACCGGATATTTTTCACGTTCGCGGCCGGACTCGTCATGGATAGCAATTTTGGCATTGCGGCTCATGACCACCCATTCACCCTCTTTATTTTTGACAGCCATATGTTTATTCTGAACATCAGAATTCTTTTTGGCATCAAAACTCATAAATTTAATGGTGCCGTTATGCTTGGCTTCTAATACTGTCTGCTCAACGACCTTACTGGCCGTTCCTCCGATATGGAACGTCCGCATCGTCAACTGAGTCCCTGGCTCACCAATCGACTGTGCTGCAATGACACCTACCGGCTCTCCTTTTTCTACCAGACGTCCGCGTCCTAAATCGCGTCCGTAACATTTCATGCAGACACCACGAGTTGACTGGCAGGTAAGCACAGAGCGTATCTTCACACGATCCACACCAGCCTCAACAACATTTCTCGCACGCTCCTCCGTGACTTCTTCATCGGCATGAATAATGACTTCACCTGTCACCGGGTCCAGGACATCTTCACCGACTAACCGACCCAGAATACGCTCTTCTAGAGGTTGAATGATTTCCCCGCCCTCTACGAGCGCCGAAACAATAATTCCGTCGGTAGTTTCACAGTCTATTTCTCGGATAATCACATCTTGGGCGATATCCACCAACCGCCGAGTCAGGTATCCAGAGTTGGCCGTTTTCAAAGCAGTATCTGCCAAACCTTTTCGAGCACCATGTGTTGAAATAAAGTACTGGAGAACAGTTAGACCTTCTCGAAAATTCGCGGTAATAGGAGTTTCAATAATCTCACCGGAAGGCTTAGCCATCAATCCTCGCATTCCGCCCAACTGCCGTATTTGCTGAGAGCTTCCACGTGCTCCAGAGTCGGCCATCATGAAGATGGGGTTGAAACTTTCCTTCGTGATGTCCTCCCCACCCAGTCCCAACTCTTTCATCATTTCATTGGCAACCTGTTCAGTCACATGAGCCCAAATATCTATAACCTTGTTATAGCGCTCACCATTCGTAATCAGCCCCTCGCCATACTGCTTTTCAATTTCATTGACTTCCCGCTGCGCTTTCCCAATCAAGTCTTCCTTCTTGGTGGGGATGTGCATGTTATCAATACAAATTGAAACGCCCGCCTTGGTGGCATACCTAAACCCAAGGTCCTTAATCTTATCGAGGAAGGTAACTGTTTCACGGTGACCAGCCTGTCGATAGACCGTATCAATTAACTTTGTGACCTCTTTCTTGGTCATCAATTGATTGGCATGGCTAAACGGAATCTCCTTGGGAAGGACCTCCCCGAGAAGCACACGACCCACCGTCGTCTCAACAATCTCGCCACCTATTCGCACCTTGATCTTGGCATGCTCTTCAATTTCTTGGGCATCATAGGCCACGTGGACTTCCTCAGGAGAGGAGAGGACCTTCCCCTCACCCTTCGCTCCCGGGCGAACCTTCGTAAGCCAATAGCATCCCAACACCATGTCCTGAGAAGGCACGGTAATGGGCTTTCCGTTGGCAGGGGACAGAACACTATTGATCGACATCATCAAGACGCGAGCCTCGATTTGTGCCTCCAAAGAAAGTGGAACGTGGACAGCCATTTGGTCTCCATCGAAGTCTGCGTTAAACGCCGCGCAGACCAGGGGATGCAACCGTATAGCCTTTCCTTCGACCAACACGGGGTCAAATGCCTGAATACCAAGACGATGGAGGGTTGGGGCGCGGTTCAATAAGACAGGGTGCTCCCGAATCACCTCATCGAGGACATCCCAAACTTCGGGTCGCTCTTTTTCCACCAACCGCTTGGCACTTTTAATCGTCGTGGCGGCACCACGCTCTTCAAGTTTATGAAAGATAAATGGCTTAAACAGCTCCAGCGCCATCTTCTTGGGAAGGCCACATTGGTGGAGACGAAGCTCTGGCCCCACCACAATAACCGACCGTCCCGAATAATCGACACGTTTGCCCAATAAATTCTGTCGAAAGCGCCCCTGCTTACCCTTGAGCATATCGCTAAGAGACTTCAATGGGCGTTTATTCGGACCACGAATGGCTCTTCCCCGTCGACCATTATCGAAGAGTGCATCCACAGCCTCTTGGAGCATGCGCATTTCATTTCGAATGATAACCCCGGGAGCCTTTAACTCCATGAGGCGCTTCAGTCGATTGTTGCGGTTAATCACACGCCGATACAAGTCATTGAGATCGGAAGTCGCAAAGCGACCGCCATCCAACGGCACAAGAGGACGAAGTTCAGGAGGAAGGACCGGAATAACATCCATAATCATCCACTCTGGCTTATTACCAGATTTCCTAAACGCCTCAAGCACCTTCAAGCGTTTCGCATATTTTTTCTTCAACGCTGCAGAGGTGGTGACTTTGGCTTTGGCTTGCACATCGGCCCACAGCGCATTGATATCAATTTGCCGGAGAAGGTGGCGAATGGCCTCTGCTCCAATTCCAACTTTAAACGCACCTGCGCCATGTTCAGTTTGGAGGGTCCGCAAATTCTCTTCCGTCAGCAGTTCTTTTTCACTTAAACTGGTCGTGCCGGGATCGAGGACGACATAGTTTTCAAAATAAAGAATCTTCTCAAGGTGCTTCAGGCTCATATCCATAAGGGTCCCAATTCGACTGGGAACACCCTTTAAAAACCAGATATGGGCAACTGGTGCAGCCAATTCAATATGCCCCATTCGCTCACGGCGAACCTTCGATTGGATCACCTCAACACCGCACTTGTCACAAACAATTCCGCGATGTTTCATTCGTTTATATTTTCCGCAATTACATTCCCAGTCTTTAATGGGGCCGAAAATTTTGGCACAAAACAGCCCATCCTTTTCGGGTTTAAACGATCGATAATTGATCGTTTCTGGTTTTTTCACTTCCCCATAAGACCACGAGCGGATTTTTTCCGGTGAGGCAATCCTAATCCGCATGGCATCAAACGAAACGGAGTCTCGCGGCTTTTCAAATAAGGTATAGATACCTTCCAAGGCTTCCTCCCTTGCTATCGCATTAACCGCTGGTTAATACGAGCAATCGGTTAATCGCGTGACTTAATAAGCTCGACATCCAATCCAAGACTTTGGAGTTCTTTGACCAAGACATTAAAAGACTCAGGCAATCCTGGCTCTAAAAATGGCTCGCCCTTCACCACAGCTTCATACATGCGTGATCGACCTGGCACATCGTCGGATTTAACCGTCAAAAACTCTTGAAGCGTTGATGAGGCACCATAGGCCTGTAATGCCCACACTTCCATCTCTCCCAGTCGCTGGCCTCCGAATTGAGCTTTTCCACCCAATGGTTGCTGCGTGACCAAGGAATAGGGACCGATGGAACGTGCATGAATTTTGTCATCAACCAAATGATGCAATTTCAACATATACATGTATCCGACAGTTACCGGTGTGGCAAAGGCCTCCCCATTGCGCCCATCATAAAGGGTCGTCTGCCCGCTGGTTGGTAACGAACTGGCGGCAAGCATATCTTTAATTTCTTGCTCTGTTGCCCCATCAAACACCGGGCTAGCCACTTTCATACCCAAAGCCTTGGCTGCCCATCCTAAATGGGTTTCAAGAATTTGTCCGACATTCATTCGTGAAGGCACCCCAAGAGGGTTCAACACAATCTCGACCGGTGTACCATCCGGTAAATACGGCATGTCCTCTTGTGGAAGGATCCGAGAAACTACACCTTTATTACCATGCCGACCAGCCATTTTATCGCCGACTGAGATTTTCCGCTTCATGGCAATATAGACCTTGACCAGCTTGATCACCCCTGGCGGCAACTCATCTCCACGCTTGAGTCTTCCAATTTTTTCATCGTAAATATTTTGGAGAATTTCTGCTTGTTCTTTGGCGCGACGCTCAATTTCTTCCAGTTCTTTTTGTTCGTCGGCATCGCTCAACACCATATGCCGGATATTATCATCCGATAACCGCTTTAAGATTTCGGCGGTCAACTTCCCTTTTTTCTTAAGAATGACATCTCCGGTTTCAGGATCCATCAGATCCCGCCCCACCATTTTCCCAAGCAGGGTCTTGCGAATCTTTTTATTCTTCTCGGTATCGATAATTCGCAGCTCATCTTGATGGTCCCGCTGAAGCTTCAGCGTATCTTCGGTCTCAATACTCTTGGACCGCTCATCCTTATCAAGTCCCTTCCGAGAGAAGATTTTCACATCAACTACAATACCTTCGACTCCCGGAGGCACTTGGAGGGACGTATCTTTTACATCCCCAGCTTTCTCTCCAAAAATCGCCCGCAAGAGTTTCTCCTCCGGAGTAAGCTGAGTCTCACCCTTCGGGGTAACCTTTCCCACCAAAATATCACCCGGCTTCACTTCCGCCCCGATACGAATAATTCCACTTTCATCGAGGTTTCGAAGAGCCTCTTCACCAACATTCGGTATATCGCGGGTAATGTCCTCTTTCCCTAACTTCGTGTCTCGAGCTTCTATCTCGAACTCTTCAATATGAATTGAAGTAAAGGCATCTCCCTGTACAAGGGTTTCACTCAGAAGGATGGCATCCTCAAAGTTATAGCCTCCCCATGGCATAAAGGCGACGAGGATGTTTTTCCCGAGCGCCAACTCGCCATGGTCGATGGCCGGACCATCTGCCAGAACTTGATCAACTTTTACGGGCTGACCCAATGAGACCGTGGGGATTTGGTTGATGCAGGTATTTTGATTCGACCGTTGAAATTTCACCAACTCATAGACATCCAAATCGACGCCACTTCTTCGCTTACCTTCTGTTTTTTTAGAAGAATCGGCCCGCACCACAATTCGGGTCGCATCGACACTTTCCACCACCCCTGCCCGTAAGGCTTGCACAACATAGCCCGAATCTCTGGCAACTACGGACTCCATACCCGTCCCAACAAGTGGAGAATCAGCTTTCAGTAACGGCACCGCCTGGCGCTGCATATTGGAGCCCATCAAGGCACGGTTGGCGTCATCATGCTCAAGGAAAGGCACAAGTGCGGTGGCCACACTGACCACCTGCTTGGGCGACACATCCATATATTCGACGCGATCCGGGGAAGCCGTGACGAAATCGCCATGATTCCGAGCCGAGAGCGCCTCAGAGACAAACCGCCCATTAGAATCTACCTGGGAGTTGGCCTGCGCAATCACATATCGCTCGCCTTCAATGGCCGAGAGAAATTCGATTTCGTCGGTCACCTTTCCCTTTCGTACCTTCCGATAGGGAGCCTCAATAAATCCAAAGTCGTTGATACGGGCATAGGTGGCGAGAGAGGTGATTAATCCAATGTTAGGACCTTCAGGCGTTTCAATTGGACAAATCCGACTGTAATGGGAAGGATGCACGTCCCGCACTTCAAACCCTGCCCGTTCGCGCGTCAATCCTCCGGGCCCTAATGCCGACAATCGTCGTTTGTGTGTGATTTCAGCTAACGGATTCGTTTGATCCATAAATTGAGAGAGCTGACTACTGCTAAAGAATTCTTTGATCGCAGCGACGACTGGTTTGGCATTGATGAGATCATGGGGGAGCACGGTTTCCATATCCAGCAAATTCATCCGCTCCTTGATACTCCGCTCCATTCGTACTAAACCCAACCGGAATTGATTTTCCAGGAGCTCCCCAACAGATCGAACACGGCGATTCCCTAAATGGTCAATGTCATCAATTTCGCCTTTCCCCATCTTCAAATTGACAAGGTACCGAATGACCTCAACCACGTCTTGTGCAGACAAGGTGCGTTGTTCAAGCGGCAAATCCAAGCCAAGTTTTGTATTTAATTTGAGACGACCGACCGGAGAGAGGTCATACCGTTTGGAATTGTAAAATAAATTGTCAAAGAGCACTTTGGCAGTCTCGACGGAAGGCGTTTCTCCTGGGCGTAATCGTTTATAAATTTCGACCATCGCCTCTTCCTTGGATCCCGTGCGTTCCATGTCGAGGGTATCAAGGATGACCGGTGTCGCGATCGCCGTATCGAGATAGATCACCTTAAAACTTTCCACATGGCTCTCGAGGACTTTTTCAATAGAGGACTCGGTCAACCGTTGCTGTTTTTCCAAAATCGTTTCCTTGGAGTTCGGATCGACAAGATCCGTCAGCACGGCTCGCCCCAACAGGTCCTCCGACTTCATGGGGATCTCCTTTACCCCAGCCGAACGCAACCGTCCAATGACCGTCTTGGTCAACTTTGCACCTTCCCGCACTAACGGATCCTTACTCCCCTTTTCGGTTATTTCAACGGGACAGCGGACCCCATGGTGAATTTCAGGGTCAAGTTTTCTCATAAACTTCCCCTTCACCACACGAACTTCTTCAACGGGATAATACATTTTGAGCAGATCATCGCTACTAAACCCAAAGGCTTTCAGTAAGATCGTGGCAGGCATTTTTCGGCGGCGATCAATGCGCACGTACAAGATATCCCGTGCATCAAACTCAAAATCTAACCACGATCCTCGGTAGGGAATAATTCTGGCAGAAAACAGGACTTTTCCACTCGCATGAGTTCGTCCTTTGTCATGACTAAAAGAGGCCCCAGGAGAACGATGCAACTGGCTCACCACCACCCGCTCCGTTCCATTAACAATAAAGGTGCCGCGCTCGGTCATGAGAGGCAGTTCTCCTACGTAGACCTCTTGCTCCCGAACATCCAGCACCTTTTTCTTCGGTGACTTATCTTCTTTATCAAAGACGATAAGACGGACGCGGGTTTTCAAAGGAACGGCGTAGGTCATACCTTGCTCAAGACACTCCCGAACATCATACTTGGGTGTCCCGAGGTTATAATTGGAAAACTCCAACACGGCGGTATTGTTGTAATCCGCAATAGGAAAGACACTGGTGAGGGCAGCTTGCAGCCCCTTATCTTCCCGTCGGTCTGGTTGATTTTCCATTTGCAGAAACTGCTCATACGAGCGTTTCTGAATTTCGATCAAATCCGGAATTTCAAGGCTAGCTCGGATGCGTGAGAAATCTTTCCGTTCGATCATTCCGCTAACTTTGGCTTCGGACATTCGCGGGCTCCTCCCCGATTAAACGAACCTGGTGAGCATTCCAACTCTCACCGCCATTCCTGACCAATAACGCACAACCTGTCGGTTACTTAACCTCGACAGTCGCCCCACTCGCCTCAAGCTTCTTCTTAATGGTCTCGGCTTCCTCTTTGGGGACCCCAGCCTTCACGGGCTTGGGAGCTCCCTCAACAAGATCTTTGGCTTCTTTTAACCCGAGACTGGTCAACTCACGAACAACCTTGATCACTTGAATTTTCTTGTCAGCTGGTGCACTGGCCAAAATGACATCAAATTCATCTTTTTCCTCAACAGCGGCAGCCGCTCCACCACCACCTGGGGCTGCGGCTACGGCCACGGGAGCCGCTGCAGTTACACCAAACCGCTCCTCTAATTGTTTGACCCATTCAGATAATTCCAGCACGGTCATACTTTCAACGGCCTTTGTTAAATCTTCCGTGCTCATTTTTCCAGCTGTGGTAGCCATGTCGTCTCCTCCCTCTCCTTTTTTAGTACTAATAGCTTGAACAACTCCAACCAAATTTCGTAACAATCCACTCATCGCAAACACTAACCCACGGATTGGCCCTTGCAGCCCAGAGAGCAACATCGCCAACAACACTTCCTTCATGGGCAGGTTTGCGACTGCTGCAATATCTGCCGGTTGCAGGAGTTTTCCTTCGAAGACTCCAACCCGCATTTTCATTTTTTCACTATGTTTTTCGGTCTGAATAAAATCACGCAGGATCTTGGTCGGTAAAACCGGATCGTCATACCCAAGGACCATGGCAAGAGGCCCCTTGAACTCTGGAGCAACGCCCGCCAGAGAAGTCCCCTCTACTGCACGAGCCGCCATCGTATTTTTCACAACTCGATATTCCGCCTTCGCCCCTCGCAGCTTCTTTCGAAGCTCAGACAAGGTATTCACAGGCATCCCCGAACACTCCGTCAAAATAGCAAGGGTGGCCTTGTCAAATTTTTCATGGAGCGTAGAGACCGCCGCCGTTTTTTCTTCCAGTTTCATAAGCTCTCCCTGAATCCCTATAAACGCGAATTCCCGATAAGGAACCCTTAGGCAAACTCCTTGAGGAGACCCGCCGAATCCAATGGCACACCGGGCCCCATTGTCGTTGAAATCGTGGCACTCGCGAGGTAACGCCCTTTACAGGAGGCAGGCTTAGCCTTAATGACCGCCTCTAGCACCGCTTGAGCATTTTGAAAGAGTCCATCCGATTCAAAAGACACCTTTCCCACTGACACCTGAACAATGCCAGCCTTCTCAACTTTATATTCCACCCGTCCCTTTCGAATTTCCGTCACCGCTTTTCCGACATCAAAGGTCACGGTACCCGTTTTAGGGTTAGGCATCAGTCCTCGAGGACCCAAAACCTTTCCAAGCTTCCCGACCGACCCCATTAAATCAGGCGTGGCAATCGCTTGATCAAACTCTAGCCACCCCCCCTTAATCTTCTCCATCAGGTCGTCGGCTCCAACAAAGTCCGCACCAGCCTCCCGTGCTTCTTTCTCCTTTTCGCCTTTGGCGAAAACCAAAACACGAATTTTCTTCCCCGTTCCATAGGGTAAAATCGTGGTGCCACGCACCATTTGATCGGCGCGCTTCGGGTCAACTCCAAGGCGTAAGGCCAAATCGACAGTTTCATCAAATTTGGCGAAGGAGATTTTCTTGACCAAGTCAACAGCCTCACGAAGACCATAGGCTCGCGGCTCAACCTTTTCTCTTGCCTCAACTAATTTCTTACCCATGACAAACTCCCTAACTAATTCACCCGTTGAACCGGGGACCTTTCAATTAGATCTCGAATTACTTCACCGCGATCCCCATACTGCGGGCCGTTCCTGCAATAATTTTTGCGGCAGCATCAACATCCGATGCGTTCAAATCCGTCATTTTAATTTTGGCAATCTCCATAATTTGGTCTTGCGTGAGCGTCCCCACCTTTTCTTTATTCGGAACTCCGGCCCCCTTGATGACACCAGCCGCCTTCTTCAAGAGATCGGATGCAGGAGGCGTTTTGGTGATAAACGTAAACGACCGATCCTTATAGACCGTAATCACAACTGGGATGATACTGCCTTCCTGTTTTTGGGTCTTCGCATTAAAGGCCTTGCAAAACTCCATGATATTTACGCCGTGCTGACCTAAGGACGGGCCTACTGGAGGAGCAGGATTGGCCTTGCCGGCTGGAATTTGTAGTTTGATTTGACCGGTTACCTCTTTGGCCATGATCGAATCCTCACCTTATGCTATAAAAAATGTTTGGACGCACTTATTACAGGCAGCTTCCGCTACCTCATAAACGTTCAACTTGAAGAAATCCCAACTCAACAGGAGTCGATCGACCGAAAATACTCACCATAACCTTGACACGACTATGATCATTATCGACTTCTTCGACCTGTCCGTTAAAACCCATAAAGGGGCCATCTACCACTCGTACATTATCCCCTTTAATAAACCGAACCTGCTCACGTGGCCCTGCGGAACCCGTGTCCACTTGTTTCAGGAGAGCCTCGGCCTCTTCGACACTTAATGGGATAGGCAGACTGCCTCCCCCGACAAAACCAGTTACCTTTGGCGTATCCTTAATCATTTGAATCATGTCATCGGCAATGGGTGTATCTAACTCAACCAATACATACCCTGGGAAAAACTTTTTCCTCGAAGTCTTCCTTTTCCCATCTTTAATCTCAATGACATCTTCAGTGGGAACTAACACCTGCCCAACCTTTTCCTCTAGAGCCAATTGACTGGCTCGCTCCAAAATACTAGCTTTGACTCTCCCTTCAAAACCGGCATAAGTATGAATGACATACCACTGCATAGGCATCATTTTTCCTCAAACCTTATTAAGAACAGTCACAGCAGGAGCAAAAACCCATCCCCCGGCAATGAGCTTCCACCTAGACCACCTTACTGACCAACCAAATAAGTATGGAGTCGACTAAAGAAAGATACAAAGACATGATGATGCAAAAAATAATGACAATACTTGTAGAGCCAAGCGTTTCCTGACGAGAGGGAAAGGTCACTTTTTTGAGCTCAGCCTTGACATCACCTAAAAACTCACGGACGGTCGTAACTAGCTTACTAAACACAAGGCCCCTCTTCTATCTACGCGAACAACATTCTTTGTTAGATTGGCAGGGGCACCAGGATTCGAACCCGGACTTTCGGTTTTGGAGACCGACGTGCTAGCCGTTGACACTATGCCCCTATGTCATACCTTCACGGGCACCAGGCCAGCGGAACAAGTCCCTCACTACCGATCCAACCCCTCGCAACCGCCCTTCGGCCCACTATCCAATAAAACCCAAATCTACCAAAAGATTACTTAACTTCCTTATGCGACGTGTGTTTCCTGCAAAAGCGACAATACTTACTTAACTCAATTCGATCAGGGTCATTTTTTTTATTTTTCATGGTGGAATAGTTCCGCCGTTTGCAATCAGAACAAGCCATGGAAATAATATCCCGCATTTTCTTCTCCCAATAGTCCTAAACAGGAATATGACACACATCCATGTCAGGCACGTTATTCAATAATTTCCGTGACCACGCCCGAGCCGACCGTCTTGCCTCCCTCGCGCACTGCAAACCGTAACCCCGCTTCCATGGCCACCGGCACGATCAATTCCCCCGTCAACGTCACATTATCCCCCGGCATCACCATCTCCACTCCCGCATCCAACGTCACCACTCCCGTCACATCCGTCGTCCGGAAGTAAAACTGCGGCCGGTACCCGTTGAAAAACGGCGTATGGCGACCTCCCTCTTCCTTCGTCAACACATACACCTCGGCCTTGAACTTCTTATGCGGCGGGATCGACTTCGGCTTCGCCAACACCATCCCCCGCTCCACATCATCCTTCTTCGTCCCTCGCAACAGCACGCCAATATTATCCCCGGCCTGCCCTTCATCCAACACCTTCCGGAACATCTCCACCCCGGTTACCACCGTCGTCTGCGTGTCGCGTAACCCCACAATCTCGATCTCATCGCCGACCTTCACCACGCCCTTCTCACACCGCCCGGTCACCACCGTGCCCCGGCCGCTGATCGTAAACACATCCTCAATCGGCATGAGAAACGGCTTATCAATCGCCCGCGTCGGCGTCGGAATATACTTATCCACTTCCTCCAACAACTTCATGATCGACGGCACCCCCAACTCCCCCGGATCGCCTTCCAGCGCCTTGGTCGCCGAGCCCGTCACCACCGGAATCTCATCTCCCGGAAAATCATACTTCGATAACAACTCCCGCACCTCTAATTCCACCAACTCCAGCAATTCCTTATCATCCACCCGATCGGCCTTATTGAGAAACACCACCACATACGGCACGCCCACCTGCCGCGCCAACAGGATATGCTCCCGCGTCTGCGGCATCGGCCCCGTATCGGCCGCCACCACCAAGATCGCCCCGTCCATCTGGGCCGCTCCGGTAATCATGTTTTTCACATAGTCGGCGTGCCCCGGACAGTCCACATGCGCATAATGGCGATTGTCGGTCTCATACTCCACATGCGAAATCGCAATCGTGAGAATCTTCGTCGGATCCCGTCGCCCTTGCGACTCACTGGCCTTGGCCACTTCATCATAGCTAATGTAGGTCGCCATCCCCTTCTCGCCCATGACTTTCGTCAGAGCCGAGGTCAACGTGGTCTTCCCATGGTCGACGTGCCCGATCGTCCCAATGTTCACATGGGGCTTGCGTCGCTCAAATTTCGCCTTCGCCATATCTTGCCTCCTTACAATCGCACAAGAATCAGTCGCTTCACCTTTTGGTACAATATGAACGAATAGGGATAGGGAGGAATGGCTGTCGTGCGCGCCCTAGAGACCGAACCGAATTCCTTAGACACAGCACCTCACAGCAATGCCAATGGAGCCCACGACGCGGATTGAACGCGTGACCTCGTCCTTACCAAGGACGTGCTCTACCAACTGAGCTACGTGGGCCAAGCATCCGCTATTGATTCCGGCCGAGAGTTACCTCACTGTGGAGTAACACGCGACCCCCTAGATTAAACCCCATGAATGTTCCTGAATCTCTTCCCTTGCTCTTGGGAGGATCTGCAGTTCAAACCGTAGACCGAAAATTTATGCCCAATCACAACAAGCAGATTCCATGCTTAAGCCCGAGTACCTGGTTGGAGCGGGCGACGGGATTTGAACCCGTGACAACTAGCTTGGAAGGCTAGGACTCTACCACTGAGCTACGCCCGCCAAAATTCAGGATGCCGTATTGTCTGCTCCAAACTATTTCCCAGACAAATGGTGGGCAGGCAAGGATTCGAACCTTGGAAGCCGAAGCAACAGATTTACAGTCTGCCCCCTTTGTCCACTTGGGTACCTGCCCTCTATCTGGTTCCTGAAGCCTCCGTAACTAGCAGGCCGACGAATATGTTTCTATAAAGCAACAAGATAAATCAAAAAACGGCGGGCTTATCTTAACGCATAAAAAGCCGCCCACACTTCCTCTGTCTCAATCTCTTCAGAGGAGTGAAGAAAACTGATGATAGCGAACCGAAATATTTTTTGGAAACGTCAGATTCTATTGGTTAGGCTGTGGAATGTCAAGCAAAAGTTAATCAAAACAGCCATTTGGAGAAAGTAATTTTTTTGAAGAGATCAAGCGCCAGACAATTTTGAAGAGGAGCGACTCTTGGCTTGGGCACGTGGCATTACGCCAACCTCCTTGCCTTTTCCATTGGTGCCGGTGATGACTGGATTGACTTGGATTAACTACCTTGAATTTTTAACGACCCATTCTTCTCAGTCTCCCCAGCAAGCCTATTTTTCGGGACAAGATGAGGGAAGATGTTTACCAAGACTTCCTGAAATCAACGCTTTAGCATGTTTTCCGGCTAACTCAGGGGACTCCTCAAAGATAATTTCAAGGAGTGTCGCTACCTCGGGAGCACTAATTCCATGCGAAGGAGCAAGGTAACGCTTATGTGTCAACGCCCGTTCTTCAGGGTTTTCTGGCTCATAATACCCGATTAACGCTCCTGCTTGCCTGGCTTCGGTCATTCGTTCAACCCAGTCCTTGGAAAATTTCTCTTTAATTCCTTGGGCTTGGCGAGAATCTAATTCCAGTATGGTCCATATCCCCCACCCAACAAACACCGCCCAGGTTTCGTGAACAGCTTCCCAGGACTCTTGTTCGGTTAGAAATCGTTCTTCTGTAAACGATTTTCGCTGAACAATGGGATTGATCAACACATGTTGATAGCGACAATTTTGTTGCTCCTTGGCAAATGTCACAAATTTTTGAATCGGGGCACTTAATTGCCCCTGCTCCGCCCGGCTCACCATGTTCAAAAACGCATGGAAAAATTCGTGATACACCGTCCCTAATTCATGATTCGTTAGTTGCTCAAGTGGCACCAGGACTCCCCCCGCATGATTCAGGGAGAGGGTGCGATTTAGAACCATTCGGTGGTCTTCAGGATGGTACTCCGCCGCAAAAGCTCGTAAGTCTTCAAACTCAATAGACAATCGATTGGATTGAATATGTGAAAGAAACCGAGTCGGCAACCCCAGGGAGCGAGCCTGTTCAATTAAATTTTCCCAAAATTTTTCCTTTTCAATCCCAGAAACTGAAGACGGCTCAACCTCTGCCAAACTCTCCGTTTGGAAAATCGGAAATACTAGGATCACGCTACAGACAATCACGAGGATTGATATTTGAGATAATGTCCGGCCAATGCCCTGCCATAAGCCATAGACCCCCTTGTAATACTCATAGCACCTACTCTTCATGGAAACACTCCTTAATAAAAGTCCTCGGGGTCTCGGTCAAAGGATGAACCAACATCTTCATCAATAGCAGCCCATGATTCAAGACAATGATCAGGCACACAATCTAAAAAACGAGTTGGTTTAGAAAAAATTGAGCCGGTTGCTTTATCATAAATATTGATGGGATAGGTGAGAAATAAATACTTCTTGGCCCTGGTCGCGGCTACATAAAGCAACCGACGCTCCTCCTCTAAATCTTCATCCTCAGAAAAGGCATAGACAGAAGGAAACCGCCCATCTACCAACCATATGACGAATACACATTGCCACTCCAACCCCTTTGCAGAGTGAATGGTTGATAGCACCAGTCGTTCATCCCTGGGTTCCCCCTCAAGATCCGATTGCGGATCTGGAGGTTCCAACGCCATATCGGCAAGGAACGCATCCAAGCCCTCATATCGTTCAGCAATGGCACCTAAATGCTCGACATCGCGAATGCGTTTGGGATAATCATCATACTGTTCTTTTAGAATGGGAAGATAGTGCTCAATAACCTCCCGAACTTGCTCTTCCGGAGTGGGAGCCTCCGAGGCCTGCTCCAGCATGGCACCTAACTCTCGAAGAGCCGCGCCAGTCCGTCCTTCTGCACGACGCAAGAGGCCGAAAGGCTGCGTCTCCTGCAACAATTTTGTAATAAGATCTTGTGACTTCTTGGGGCCAACCCCCTCGATTAATAATAACAACCGATTCCAACTCACCGCATCGAGGGGATTTTCCAAGACCCGGAGATGGGCCACGACATCTTTCACATGGGCCGTTTCGACAAACTTAAACCCTCCTCGCTTGATAAAGGGGAGGTCGCACCGAGCCAATTCGATTTCTAAATCAAAGGAATGAAAGCTCGAACGAAACAACACCGCTATTTCATGTAAGGGAACTCCCTCTTCACGTAATTCTAAAATTTTTTGTGCGACAAATCGGGATTGGGCATTCTCCGTTTCCCCCTCCACCAGCGCGGGCAGAGGCCCTGTACTCTGTTGCGTAAAGAGCTTCTTGCTATAGCGTTCATTGGCACCTTCAATCAGGGCATTGGCCAGGGCAAGCACCGGTTGGGTACTCCGGTAGTTCTCTTCTAATTTGTAGATCGTGGTACCGGGGAAGAGATCCGGAAAGTCCATAATATTCCGAAAGTTTGCACCACGAAACCGATAAATCGACTGGGAATCATCACCCACCACCATCACATGATGGTGGGTGACGGCAATATGGCGAACCAATTCAGCCTGAAGTCGATTGGTATCTTGGTACTCATCGACCAGAAGATACCGATAGAGACTTGAGATGCGTTCACGAATGTCTTCGTGATCGGAGAACAAGTGAAGCAGTTTCACGAGTAAATCGTCATAGTCCAGAAGTTGCCGTTTCGCCTTGACATCAACATAGGCCGTGAATAGCTGTTTCAGGTCTTCGAGATGATCGGAAAACTGCGGATATTCCTCCAACACAATGTCATCAAGCGTCTGTATTGTATTTACCGCTTTACTAAACACACTTAATATGGTGCCCTTTCGGGGGAATCTACGGCCTTTTTCATGCAGCCCTTGTTTCGTACGGAGTAAACTCACCAAATCTTCAGCATCGGTACGATCCAAAATCGTGAAGTTGGACTCTACCCCAACGGGACGTCCATACCGCCGCAGTAACATATTGGCGACAGAGTGAAACGTACCCCCACTGACCAACTCGCATTGCGAACCGATCAGATGACTGGCCCGTTGCAACATTTCCTGAGCGGCTTTTCTCGTGAATGTCAGTAATAAAATAGTCTCCGGGTCAACACCGGATTCTATGAGATAGGCCACCCGATACACCAACGTACGTGTTTTACCGCTCCCAGCCCCAGCAATAATCAGAGAGGGGCCATCCGGCGCCGTCACGGCTGCATACTGTTGAGGATTGAGCTCTTGGGCATAATCGAGGGACAGGCGACGTTTGTCAGGGACCGGTCGCTTCAGGTGGTAGGGCTTAACAGAGCGTTCCATGATGGCAAAAACAGATACTCACGTTTTCGGTCAAAGACGGCAAGACTGAAGAATGTAGCCGCTTGGATAGGGGAAGAGCCCCTTTACTCCACTCGATAGACTCATCCCACAATATCAGACAAACGGATGGGTGTATAACACAGGCTCCTTGGCCATGCAAACCAGGAACCGACAGTTCTCTTGGACCCACAGAAAGTTTTGTATATAATGGCCGTACGTGAAGGAACGAAGGAGACAAGCAGTGACCCAGACCAAATCGCAACAAAACAAAATCATGCGAGATCTCGCAACCCTGATGTTAGGTGTCGCTGGGGAGTCGGTTTCCGTGGTCAAGCGTAGTGACCCGGAACGTGCCATAAAACTGAAGCCTAAGGACGAGTGGGAGATTTACCTCGAATTTCTTAAGGTGTTATTCAATCTGGCCGATCGTTTTTCGGCCCTCTACCTTCCTCTCAAGGAACAGCCGGAGTTTATGGACCAATTAGAAGATCTTGTGGCTGATCAGTTAAAGACCGCCATGGAACCCATTATTGGAGATGGTGGCGACCCTATGGAAATTGTCCTATCCGTGGGACAAACGGTAGCAGAAAGTAGAAATATCTATGAACGGTTTCGTTTTAATGTGGTGGAAGAACATAAAGAAAAAGAAGCCTGCTTCGCGTTGCTGGGAGAACGAGTGGCTGACGCGATGGGAGTCTCACAAACCGGAGAGATCCCCGCTTCTGCGATCTTATGTATCACGGCTGTTGTCCCAGCCATGAAATCCCTGTTTGAAGATCTCACCCAGTCTAAAGAACCGGCACCATCACAGGAAAGGGTATCTTCCACAGTCCTCGAACACCAGCAACCTACCCCGCCCATCGGAAATGAAATTAAACTCGTCAGTGTCATGTCCACGATTCGAGGCGAGGAAGTTGAAACCACCTGGGGACTGCACCCTCAATTTCGTCGGGACCTCAACGCACAGGATACGCGCGACCTGTCTCGGTTGATGAATCGCATCACGAAAATCCTAGGAGAACGGTACGCATCCGTGGCCTACTCAGAAAAATGGACCTCATGGCATCATCCTGGCCATGCCTAACCTTCACAACTCAACCATCAGATCCGAGACGCAAGAGAACTGTCACGCTTTATGAGCCTGGCTATTTCTCAGGTGACCGTAGTCTTCCACGTATTGTTTCATCCTAAGGAGGCCATGTGGCTGAACAATCATCAAATGTAGCCCATTCATCGCCCTCGCAAGGAGGCTTAGCACGCCTACAGGACCTTGCCAATAACCTCTGGTGGAGCTGGACACCGGAAGCCCGAATGTTTTTAAAACAGCTTGACCCGACCCTTTGGCACTTAACCCGACATAATCCTGTTCGGTTATTACAAGATATTAAACCCGAACGCCTGCTCGCCTTGGAGAACGACCCCTCGTTTGTTCGACAATACTCTGCCTTGCTCAAGATTTTTGATGAATATCAGGAGGCTCGCGAAAGTTGGTTTGCTTCGACCTTTCCTCATTGGCCCGGAGGCACCATTGCGTATTTCTCAGCTGAATTTGGCCTACATAGTTCTATTCCCATTTATAGCGGAGGGTTAGGAATACTCGCAGGAGATCATTGCAAGGAAGCCAGCGACTTAGGGCTTCCACTCGTCGGACTGGGATTCATGTACCCACAAGGCTACTTCCGGCAACGCATTAACCCCGAAGGATGGCAAGAGGCCGAATACGTCAAATTTAACCCAGGAGAATCCCCAATCTGTCCGGCTAGGACAGAAAGCGGAAAGGCCTGTACGATACAAGTCAAGTTGGCACAACGAACCGTAACTGTGGTCATCTGGATGGTTTGGGTCGGCCGCGTCCCCATTTATCTCCTCGATACGGATGTCCCCGAGAACTCCCCCGCTGACCGAGAACTGTCCGCACGCTTGTATGGAGGTGATCAAGAAACGCGGATCCAACAAGAAATCATTTTAGGCATGGGGGGCGTTCGAGCGTTACGCGCACTGGGCATCAACCCAACTGTCTGGCATGCCAATGAAGGGCATTCTGCCTTTCAAGCATTGGAACGAACCAGAGAGTTCGTGAAATCGGGACTCTCACTCGATGAGTCGATCGATCGCGTACGGCAACAGACGGTCTTTACTACCCATACCCCTGTTCCAGCGGGACATGATGTATTTCCCCCAGAATTGATGGAAAAATATTTTGCTCACTTCACGCGGGACCTTGGCCTCACACAGGACAGCCTCATGGCCTTGGGAGACTTTCCAGACCGGCAGCGCCCTGGATTTAATATGACAGCCCTGGCCCTTCGTATGTCCTCTCACCAGAACGGAGTGAGTAAAGAACATGGGAGAGTTTCACGGACCATGTGGCGGAGCCTTTGGCCCGATATTTCGGAGCAAGAGATACCCATTCGAAGTATCACGAACGGCATCCACACGCCCACCTGGGTGGCCGGGGAATTTCACCACCTCTTTTCAAAACATCTCGGCCCCGACTGGGTTCATCGGTGCGATGATCCCGCAATCTGGCACCGGGTCTCGGATATCCCCGATGGAGAATTATGGGTGGTGCGACAGGAGCTTAAGAGAAAGCTTCGTAATCTCATGCGGGAACGAGCAAGAACCAGGTGGATCGCTCGTCCCCAAGAATGGAATCAAACACTGGCTGAGGGTGTCTTTTTGGATCCAGACGTTCTGACCTTAGGCTTTGCCCGACGCTTTGCGACATATAAACGAGCCACGTTAATTTTTCGTCAACTTGACCGACTCAAACGCCTTCTCCTGGATCAATGGCGTCCGATTCAAATCATTTTTGCTGGGAAAGCCCATCCGGCTGACGATCCAGGACGGCAGTTTATTCATGACGTCTACCAATATTGCCAAGACCATGCCTTAGGGGGACGCATTGCCTTTTTAGAAGACTACGATATGCACGTAGCAAAACATGTCGTGCAAGGTGTGGACGTTTGGCTCAATACCCCTCGCTTTCCCTTAGAGGCATGTGGAACCAGCGGACAAAAAGCCGCCCTAAACGGGATTCCCAATTTGAGCGTCCTTGATGGATGGTGGAAAGAGGGTTATAACGGGGCAAATGGTTGGGCCATTCCCAATCCCGTCGAATCGATTGATCCAGAAGAACAAGATGCACAAGATGCTGAACACTTATACGGCATTTTGGAACAAGACCTCGTTCCTCTGTACTACAACAGAGATCGCGATGGCATCCCACGTGGATGGATTACCATGGTGAAGGACACTATCCGGACGATTGTGCCTCAATACAGTGCTCGGCGAATGGTCAAAGATTATATGACCCGTCTTTACGCACCAGCATCGCAACAACGGACATCTTGATCCAATTACCCCAGCATGGTTCAATACGAAACAACGAACCATGACGATGCTGATTGCACAGGCAAGATTATGATCACCTCCCCCACTCCGCCCTCCCAAGGCTTCTTGACCATGCCCCTATCCCCTGGCATCTTGGTTGGATGGCTGAGTGGAATCTTGTTCATTTCCTTGATCTTCACCGTCATCTCACCGACCTTGGCGGATTCCTCTGCGCCCACGTTATCCGAACAGATCAAACAAGCCTATTCTCAAACGCAATATGATCAGGTACTGCAACTTCTTCAGTCCTATCCCTCAAAGCAATCACCAACCCCGGCCTCCTTGAAATTGGGTGTCTTAAGTGCCTTACATCTCGGGAAACCCAAAGAAGCGATTACATCGTATCAACACATGGTCAAAAAAGGGGGGTCACCGCAACCCAAACTGCTCCAGCGCATTGCCTGGGTCTTTATGACAAGACAAGCCCGGCATGCCCAAGAGTTTATTCGAGTGACAGCGATCTCGGCATTGGCTGATACACAGGACCCCAAAGCCATTCCTATGCTGGAAGATGGCCTCCTCGACTCATCCATCATGGTTCGTGCTCGAGCGGCGGAAGGGCTTGGCCGGACCACCTCGTCACGCACAGCTCGCATCCTGACCAAAGCCATGAAGGATCCAGCCTCCGCCGTTCGAATCGCTGCAATCAACGCTCTTGGAAATATCCAAACTTCAGCCGTCAAATCTCAGCTGATCAAGAAAGCCCAATCGGGGACAGGAGCCGAACATGTCTTTGCCTTAGCAGCTTTGGTGCGGTTAGGTTCGGCAGAAGCACTCCAGGAGTTATTAAGTACCGCCACCCTGCCAGAGCCGGATATTCGAATGGCAGCTATTGGAGCCCTCAGCCAACTCAAAAAGCCTGCGAGCTTTCGAGTCTTGAGTCAGGCCATCTATGATCCGAATCCGGCAGTCCGGACTTTTGCCGCTGGTGCACTTGGGGAACTGGCCAATCCCGATGCCGCCGCCGCACTGACCCATGCGCTTGGGGATGAGAATCCACAAGTCCGACGTATTGCCGCCGTCAGTCTGGGACGGCTACAAGTCCCTCAAGCCCGAACCCTACTTTGGCCTCTGAGCCGAGACCCCAACCCCATGGTTCAAACCGGGGTGGTGGAAGGACTGGTGAGGAGTGGGGACCAGGAGGCCTTCCTCCTGGCCACCGAACTTTCGAAACACCCGAATCCCACCATTCGCAGTGCGACAGCACAATCCTTAGGACAGGCGAAAAGCTCCAAGGGAATATCCATTCTCGGACAATTACTCCAGGATGCACACCCACAAGTACGGTTGACGGCAGCCAAAGCAGCTGCCACCCTCAGGAGCAATAAGGTGGTCCCTCTCTTAACCCAAGCGTTACAGGATCCAGAACCTGCCGTCTCCATTGTCGCGGCAAGCAGCCTGTATCAACAACTCAGAAGCGGAACCGTCCGTCAATAGGATAGGGATAGGGAAACGCTATGTTTAGATTTATCGGCTTTGTGTTTGTGGTTACCGGGTCTTTTGCGTTGGGATTCTACGTCGGCCAACAACCTATCCCGAATGCGACACAAGCCATTAAAGATGTCTCCCAGTATGCCTTGGATACAGCACTCGGGATGGGCAAGGAGAAGTCTGGGGCAGGACGGGTCGAACTGCTTGAAGCCAAGTCACGGATACTTCAGGCCAAATCTGAATTGCTCGAGAAAAACTTTGGAAATGCCACGCGGGAAGTTGCCAAGGCCCTTCTGCTTTTAGAGCAGGCTAGCCATGCCCAACGAGAGTCCTCCCAAAAGCAGGCAACGGAACGAATTGTCAAGAAGACGTATGACACACATGAGCAAATGAGCAGGGGTACCGTGCTACCACGGTCAAAGCTTGATGAAATTCAGCAGGATTTGGACGGCCTGTTAGAAAACTAAAACTAACGCCTACCGCTTAGGCGTTAGCTGCTTCCTTTTTCCAGGCGGACAAAATGCGCTCAGCCCGCATTTGCACAACCAAGTCTGGATCTTTGAGCAAGGTCTTAATGGCTTGACGGCCCCGTTCATCGCGAATTTGCTCCAACGCGGCAGCCGCAGAAAGACGGGTAAACCAATCTTTATCTTCTAGCATTTCAATAAGTGGATCTACGGTCTCTGTAGATTTTATTCGCCCCAGAGCAATCACCGCTTGCTGTCTGACGATTTCATCCTTGTCTTTGAGACAGGGAATCAGTTTTTCAAGAGCCGGCTCCCCTATTTCAACGAGAGCATCGGTGGCGTATTCGTGAAATTCATCACTTTTCAAATGGGTAATGATGGGATCCAAGACCCGCTCATCTTTGATTTTTCCCAAAGCCGCCAAGGCATAGCGTCGAATATCCCAATCACGTAAAAGCCGGACAAGCCCTTCAATGGCGGGGGAACCAATGTTCCCAAGAGCCTCAATCGCCACATCCCGCACCTGCCAATCGCCATCCCGCAGAGCACTAAGCACCGGTGCAACACAACGCTCATCACCCATTTCCCCTAACGTAATCACCGCCTCACGACGAACCACCCAATCCGGATCCTTCAAAAGGTCAATCTGAATATCGATTTCATCTTTGACCTGTTCCTCTTCTAAGACTTCTTCTTCCTGGCCCTCTGCTGACTCTTCGGCCTCTTGCCCCATTCCTTGGGTCAAATGGTCCGAAACTTGATCGACAAGGGGATCCGCTTCCTCTTCGAAAAAATCTTCTTCACGCTCTGCCGAGGTTCCCTCCTCGGAGGCGGGTGGAGTCGCATTCTCGTTGGTATCGTCACTCATGGTAATTCCTCGCTAATGAAAACCGGGTGAATCGTGGTTCCTATTAACTGGCCTCGGGAGCTGCCTTTTTCTTGCCTTCCGCTCGCCGAAGACGGGCGGCCACAGCACGGCGACGACGCTGCAAACGTTTCAGACGCTTCTTCAAAGACCGGGCTTTCGCGCAACCATCAGACGTATCTTCGGCTTCACGCAGTTTCTGAATTTTTTCCTTTAAAGTCTTCTCATCAGCACGACGGTCAGATTTAGCCATGAGCGCTCCTACCTCTCAACATTAGGAAGATTCTTTGTAGATTCATCAAGGACAAACCAAGCCATTCACAAGATGAATGGTGCAGTTTATTCGAGATGAATAGAGACTGTCAACATCAAGGTCCACCAGATATCCCCCTCAGGAAAAGCCAATTCCGATGGATAAACTCAACGGGTGAGCACCAACAGTTTCTTGGCCGTTCACCATACGAACATCGGGGGATACAACAAAAAAAGGGAGCCATACTAATGGCTCCCTTTTCCAATAAACACTTCAGTTAGTTTTTGACAATATTTCAGATCAAACTGATAAGTCGATAGAGCAACGAGTTATTTTTTCAGCTGCAGAGTCCCATCATTGACGGTCGTACTGGAGACTAACTTTCCAAAACTCTGCGCCAGAACTCCGTTGACCAATTCTTCAGCATCGTCCGGAGAAAACCAGAACACGCCCTCGGATCCGGCACCACTTAAGGTCATTCTCACGACACTACCGTCTTTCACGTTGAGGCCTTCGACAATTACCTTACTGGCCGCGGTGACATCCGAGGAGAACCATCCTCCTGTCGCCTCCACCGTCAATCGTTTAATCTCACCGGATAAAATGACATCGGATGTCGAGTTGGTCGTCCCCTCATCGACCAGCTTCGCATCCCATCCACTTTTTTGTAAGTACTCGGCCATGAGTCGAGCGGCCGTCCCGCCCGTATTTCCCCCAGCCACAGAAAACGTATCCGTGCTTCCCCAAAAACTCTCTCTTGTCCCTAGGCGATTCCCGACTTTTCGAGTATCGCGAAACGGCTTCACCGCCACGGAGATAGTATCCGTAGCCTTGGATTTGGCAGACTCGGCTATGTCTTGGTTGGCCTGTAATTTCAAAGGCAGAATATCACCTTTTCCCGCACACCCGATACTTGCAATCAGGCCGATTGAGCAGGCCAGCAACAATAAATGTCCTTTCACAGGCTCCTCCTTGAAATAAATTGGGATTTCAGACTTGTCAAAAAACACATACCGTCGAATAGAACATCCGAGGCATATGGTTATTTAATGATGAAGTGAGCCCGCCGATTGCTCTTCCAACACTCATCATTATGGTCCGTACAAAAGGGTCGCTCTTTCCCATAACTGATAATTTTAATGTCAGCAACTTGCACGCCAAGCTCGTCCAAGTATTGTTTGACCGTAGAAGCGCGGCGCTCGCCAAGTACCAGGTTATAGGCTTCTGTCCCACGCTCATCGCAATGTCCCTCGATCGTAAGATTCCACCCTTCATTTGTTTTAAGTTGGTCTGCATTAGCTTCCAGCTTCGCACGCGCATCTTCTCGAAGAGCAAATTGGTCAAAGTCAAAATAAATATCCTCTAAGACAATATCTCCAAACGAGGAGGCCGCAGCTTCAGGCTCTGTTGCCGCCGCGGCATTCGAGGCCGAAGGGTCTTCCGGCATGAGACCGGCCACCATCGGCGGCTCCTCGGTGGTCGGATCTGAAGCAGAGTCCATCGTTCCCGTCGTGGGATCGGAACCCACCATGGATTCCGGAGATTCCGGCGTCGAGTCACTACCAGGCACAGCCGCAACCGCAGATTCCGGAACGGTTTCAGTCTCAGGAACCACCCCTGCATCGAGATTGGTATCCGCAACGGCCGTCTCAGATACAGGCTCGGTTTCGGAGGCCATATCAGAGGAGGATGCAGAAGACGAGGCCGAAGAATCTGAACCGGTTGCTGATCCCACTGGAAGCGTTTCTTCTCCAAGGCCGGCATTGTCGGGGGTCTTTTCTACGGCCCGAGCCATTTCGGCATCATTGCCTTCCTCCAGCGATCGATCTTGAGCCGATGAGGATATTTGTTGTCCTCCACACCCACTAAGCAGTAGGGTGGCCGAGAGCATTACACATCCAACCATTCCACGAAACACACCGCAATGAAACATGAACCTTCCCCCTTTACCGAACATGAATAGAATGGGCCACAAGGCCTTCTAAGGTTTTGGAATACACTAACCGAACTGTTTCTCCCACTTTGAGGGAACCTAAGGAAACTTTCTTGGTTCCTCGTAACACCTCAACCTCTGGATGCACGGTAGCTCCCACAATTAACTCTTCTTTAGCCTTAGTATGAGTCTTCAGAACGATCGCGTTGGGGGTATCAATAATATTCACGGCTACCAGAGTCCCCGTTATACTGATCGTACTCTGCCCATCGGCCATACTAAGACTCGAAAGACACATACTTCCCAAGACGATGACAATGGCGTACCCCATCAGTGAAATGAATGAGCGAATGTTCATGAGAATCGTACTCTCAGGTTTGGGATAAACATGCCCTCTTAGCCCCTAACAGGTGGAATATAACAGATTTGTGAAATCAAGCAAGAGGTTCCTGCAGTCCTTCATAAAAGGATTGTCCCCTTCAGAAAAGGCGAGGATGCTTGACGAAACTTCCTAGGAGTTTGTAATATCGGCGTATTCACTCACTGCTTGGTCCAGCCCGGGTCATAAGAGTGAGTAGCAAATTTCGCTTAGGCGACACACCGTTCTTCTTTTCCCTTATCATGCATGATTGAAGTTCAATCGGTCACCAAACGATATGGCGACATTACCGCCATAGAGCGCGTCTCGTTTTCCGTGGCGAAAGGCGAAGTTGTGGCCTTTTTAGGGCCCAATGGCGCTGGAAAAACCACGTGCATGCGAATCCTTACCTGTTTCATGCCTGCCTCGGACGGCTCAGCTCAAGTCGCCGGATTTGACTGTTTTGAACAACCGAGCGAAGTCAAACGTCGAATAGGATATCTCCCTGAATCGCCACCCCTCTATCAAGAACTAACCGTTCGGGAGTATTTAACCTTTGTCGCGCGAATCAAAGGACTGGGAGCCTCCGCCCTTCAAGAAGGACTGGAAAGGGTGTTAACGCGATTATCTTTAGAGGATGTCAGCCATCGGCTTATTGGCCACCTCTCCAAAGGCTACCGGCAGCGTGTGGGATTAGCCCAGGCTCTCATTCACGATCCTCCGGTGCTCATTCTTGATGAGCCCACCGTCGGACTGGATCCGAAACAAATCATCGAGATCCGAGAGCTGATCAAAGAGCTGGCCACTTCGCACACGGTGGTCCTCAGTACCCATGTACTACCTGAAGCCACCGCCCTCTGTCAGCGGGTGGTGATTATCAACAAAGGTCGTATTGTCGCAGAGGATACGCCCGATCGCCTCTCGGCCAGACTGCGCCATTCCGAGAAGATTACGGTCACCGTCCGACATCCGCCAGCAGACATCGAAGAGCAACTCCGGTCGCTTGAAGGAATATCCAACGTGTTCACCCCAACACAACCTGGGTCCTATCTCCTGGAGTGCGACCTGGGAAAAGACCTTCGCGAAGACATCGCCAATTTTGTGGTGAGAAAGAATTGGGGACTCCTGGAGCTCAAGTCGATTTCCATGTCCCTCGAAGATGTGTTTCTAGAGTTGACCCAACAAGATGAACAAGGTGAGATAAGCGGTCTTACTCAGAACTCGGGAGAAGATCAGCCCAGCCCTCCAACCCGTTCAATCCAGGAATCGGCCAACACATGACACCTGTTCACGCCATCATCGCTAAAGAACTCAAGTCATCCTTTGTCTCGCCTATTGTGTATGTCGTGGCGTCGGTCTTTCTCCTGATATTCGGAGTCCTTTCGTACATGGCCGTCGTGACTGCCGGGCAAATTGCCTTACAACAAATGCAATTTTCCGAGGCCGCCGCCCAACTCAACCTCAATGACCTGGTCTTTCGTCCGACCTTTTATACCACCGTCATCCTGCTCATCCTGATTCTTCCCCTGCTCACCATGCGGGTGTTTTCGGAAGAACGGAAATTACGAACCTTTGAGTTACTGGCGACCTCACCTATTAGCATTACGGAAATTGTGGTCGGGAAATTTTTGGGAATGTACTGCATTTACCTTGGCCTCCTGGTCATGACCGGTTGTGTGCCACTCATCCTCTCCGTTTTTAGTGAGTTTAATTGGGACCCCATTTTTACGTCCTATGTGGGCCTCGCTCTGGTCGGAGGACTTTTTATCGCTACCGGACTATTCGCCTCGGCACTGACAGAAAACCAAATCATCGCAGCTTTCCTCAGCTTTGGGATCTTGCTGGGCTTTTGGCTCCTTGGCGGCTTGGGTGCGATCTTGGGTGACACACCCGTTGGAAACTTTGTGGCCTATCTCTCTTTCTTAGAACATTTTGACCGGCTCTTTCGCGGACTCCTGGATATGAAAGATCTCGTCTATTACCTCTCGGGGATTATCCTTATGCTGTTTCTCACCCATCGCGTCATTGAATCGCAACGGTGGAAATGAAGACCTTGACCTCCTTTATCGGGATCTTGGGAGCCGGCCTGGCTATTGGCGGACTCATTCTCTATAGCCTGGCGCCTTCCCAACTGTGGCTCGTCACGCTCTGTGAAGCCCTAGGCCTCCTCTGTTTAATGGGCTTCTTTGTGTACCATTTCGAAACGGTCAAGACCTTCTCCGCGAAACGGTCAACCAGGCTTGGACTCAACAGCATTCTCATGGTCATCCTATTCATTGGCATTTTAATCATCGTCAATTTTCTGGCCTCCAGGCACTCCTATCGTTGGGACCTGTCCGAATTGCAACATTTTACCCTCGCCCCTCAATCATATGATGTTGTGCGGGGATTAAAACGGGATGTAAAAGTGACGATCTTCACTCAAGGACGCAGTCCGGCGTTTCAAGCCTACCGCGACCTCCTGGAAAGCTACCAGCAAGCCACGACGAGATTAAAGGTGGAGTACGTCGACCCCGAACAGCGACCGGCGGTAGCCCGGGACTATGGCATTTCGCAATTGGATACCGCCGTCTTTGAAAGTGGCGGCAACACGTCCCGTGTGACGGGGCCGTCGGAGGCGGAACTCACCAGTGCCCTGATTCGTGTTTCAAAAGATCAACGAAAACAAATTGTCTTTCTGGAGGGACATGGAGAGCGGGATTTTCTGAGCGAAGAACGGGATGGGTACTCCCTGGTACGAGAGGCGCTCGTGAACCAGGGCTATGAAGTGGACACCCTCATGCTTCTGCTGGAGTCACAGATCCCAAAAAGCACCTCGGTGTTAATTGTGGCAGGACCACAACAAACGATTACACTGGCCGAACAAAAGCGGATCGCAGCCTACGTGGAACAAGGGGGCCGAGCCCTGTTCCTCATCGATCCCGAAACCTCATTGGGACTCAATCATCTCTTTAACCAATGGGGCGTGACCTTAGGGGCCGGCACGCTGATCGACCTACAAGACAAACTCGCCCAAGGAGATATGACAGCCCTCCTCGTCCGAACATTTACCGAACATGAAATTACGCATGACTTTAAAACACCGGTCTTGTTCCCCGTCTCACGTCACGTGTCTCTTAATGACGGGGAAGACGTCACCTGGAATGGCGTGCCCCTCGCGCGCACCTCTCCAGAGAGTTGGGCGGAAATGCGATTGGAAGGCGGAAAGGTCGTGAATAAAGATCTGGAGGTCGACATTCCAGGCCCGCTTTCTGTGGCGGTCGCACTCACTCCCAAAGCCGCGCCACCCGAAGGACAACCGCGTGGGAGTGTCGTCGTGGTGGGCAACTCTGCCTTTGCCAGCAATACCTATCTTAACTTTCCCGGAAACCGGGACTTTTTCCTCCATACGATTGCTTGGTTGGCCGAAGAACGAAACCTCATGTCCATTACACCCAAAGAACCAGCATTCAGACCGTTTATTCCTAATGCCACACAAGAACGCATTATCCTGTATGTGCAAGTCCTCTTCCTTCCCGCCATCACCTTTTTGTGGGGAATTACCGTGTGGCGGAAACGCCGCCACCTCTAACTCATGAACCGGTTAACCCCAACCATTGCTATGGCCATTCTTCTGGGAGGGCTGGGCGCCTATCTGTATTTCTGGGAACTCCCACAAGAGGAGGCACAGCAACAGGAAGAACGGCAGGGACTCAAACTGGTCACGATTCCGGAAGAAGACATTTCCGGCCTCACGATTCGCTCTCCCTTTCCACCGGATATCACATTAGAAAAACAGGCCGATCAACGATGGAGAATTACCGCTCCCTTAGAGGCTGACGCGCAGAAACAAGAAGTCCAGGGTCTGCTTCGGGCTTTGATTCTTGGGCGGGTAACAAGAACCCTGGAAGAAACTCCGTCGGACTTACAACCCTTTGGCTTGGAACAACCAACCCTGGTGGTGACCGTCAAGAGTGAGACCAACTCCGAAACCATCACCATTGGAGACAGCGGTCCCATTTCATCAACCCTCTATGCCATGCGAAAGGACAGCAAGAACATTCTCCTGACCAATCTGGCACCCAAAGACTTTCTGAATAAGTCCCTGATGACGTTTCGGAATAAAGATATTCTCGAGTTCGACCAGGACCACGTGAACCGGTTAAAGTTGACCTACCCCAAGGAAGAATTGGTTTTTTATCGCAGCAAGAAAAACGGGAAAGATTGGTGGAAACTTCGAGCCCCACTGGAGAGCGACGCGGACCAAATAGAAATGAAAGTGTTGCTCCTGAAAATTCAGGAACTCAAAGCGATTGGATTTGTCGATGCAGGACCTGACCTGACGAAGACAAAGAGCACATTCCACACACCTGATATCCAAATCACCCTCGACCTTCAAGGCCAAGACCGAACCATACAACTCCACCAGCCGGACCCGTCCAGCGGGGAAGCCTTTGCGATCACAGGGCAGGCAACCCCAATCTATCGAATTACTCCGCTTGTTATCAAGGATTTGACCCGAGATCTTTTTCGAATGAGAAACAAGCGACTCCTGGGGCTTGATGAAGAGCAGGTGGCGCTACTAGAGGTAAAAAGTGAAGCCCATTCGTACATCCTAGCCAGGCAACAACAGGACTGGATACTAGAAAACCAGCCTCAAGCCTTGATCAATCAACAGACCTTGGACCTCTTTTTAAGCAGAGTAATCAACCTGCCGGCCGAGTTAATGATCTCTCCTCAGAAGAGCTCGAAGCCATCCTATGGTCTGACCAAACCCTCAGCCATGTTTAGGGCAACCGATATGCGAGGAAAGGCCCATTCCATTACCATTGGAACCAGGGAAGGGGGATTGGCCTACGCTGAAGGATCAGGACTGCCTGGAACCTATCAAGTGCGAGCCGATATTCTCGATCAGATACCAGGGCCATCTGACCTTACTCAATAGACATGTGGAAGATTGCCAAGCTTCAAGAAAGAAACGCTCATCGGGTTGTTGTCAGTGAGAACAGATAATTGGTCGGTTCAAAACAGTTCGTCCAGCCTCGTCCTGAGCGTTGTTGAGGGAAGGGCCGCAGCCATTTTTTCGCGCATGGCGTACATGCAGTACATGAGCACGGAAAAATGGTGAGAACGCCGCTGGCGGCATTTTTCAACCGACCTTCAGAGGGAGAAGGTCCCTGTGCAAAACTCTTGGTAACATCTTGCCTTTTTCACATAGCTTCTTTATAGTAATGAACGCAATGATCAAGGAGGGTTTTTACATGAAAACACGGTATCTTATTAGCATGTTGGCCTGTCTGGCTCTGGCCTTTGGAGTGTCCTGTGCCACCGATGGAAGCGGTGGTAAGTCCTCTACCTCTGGTTCAGGGAACTCGACCCAAGCTGCAGCCGAGCCTGGCGACTATGCCTACGGGACCACTGGCGATTCCAAACAGGCGTGCCTGGACAGAATACCCAGCGACGCCTCGTCCGGACAGCGTATGCTGGCAGAACAAAGTTGCGAACGCGACGAAGCCAATCGCATGTCCATCCAAGCCGTTCCCGGAGAATAAACCCCTTACATTTTTTCTGCATGATAGCCGGAGGCAAGAGAGTGCACTCTCTTGCCTCCGGCTATCTGTATTGGTCACTCTTCTTCCATTCCCTCAACGCTAGACATTCGCTGCATCCTTCAGTAAGGTAGCCTCAATGCCCCCGTAGCTCAGTAGGATAGAGCAGCGGTTTCCTAAACCGCGGGCCGCACGTTCGATTCGTGTCGGGGGCACCAAACAGAGCTTGCTCGACCCGCTGTTCATATGAAGGTTCTTAACGGCGGGATAAAACCCTTAATTTTTCTTTAATCATGAGGCTGCGTACCGATTGCCACAACAATAGCTCTCGGCAATCGGAGAATTACTCTAACTTTTGGCTGCCAGTCCCCGCCCTACCATTAAACAATTCAAGAAAAAGAAATGAAGGTTGGCTGGAGGGGTTCTTAAGGATGTAACACAGGTCCTGGAAGGGTGTTCTCGGCCTACTCAATCAAGAACATGCCTTCAACCTGGCACAGTAACGTTGAGGGATGGTGCCGACAAAGAACACGGTCAAAACACAGCGTACTACACGGTCCAATCTTATTCCTTCAGACCAAAGTGTGCTCTTGGATTCAACCAATTAAGAGCAAATAGGATGCGAGGATACCTGACCAAAGGCACTACTCAAAAGAAGCCTTGAAATGACTGCTGTCCTCAGACAACCTTTACAACCAAGTTATTGAGATGGTCCATTCCAATGCAGTCAATAATGCAATAGGCTCTGTATTGGGTCTTTCCATTTTCTCCCGCTAGGAAGGAAATTGTCGCTTTGCGCTGGAAGACCCATATCTTCTTACTCTCGATACTCCATCCATCATTAGCTACCATCGTCATTTGATGCACGTCCCCGATGGCAAGACTATTCATGGCTTCATCGAACACGAACGTTAGTTTTACACGCTTGCCTTTAGGAACTTTGATAGGATTTCGAGCTCCAAGTAATTTATCCTTTTCATCGAAAAACCCCTTCTCATTCACTTTCACGACAACTTCTAAATCGTATTTCGTATCAGCAAAGGCAGCCACAAAAGATCCCTGGAAAGTGACCAGGGAAAAGGCAAGAACCGTGACTAACACTACAAACCGAGTACTCGCATACTTCATTCACTCCTCCATTTTTTGTTATAAAAGACCCTTAGCGTGGATAGAGGAAAAACTTTTCAGGTCATTAAAGAGAGGCGAGGTTTCCCTCTCCAAGACTTCGCCACTTACTTCCCTCAACCTCTACAATGAGTATATCATTTTTTGGTTTTTGAATTAATTTTCCTTTATTTACAGTAACAGGTTATTGAACCTGTGCTCACCCTTTTCGCCTATAACGACTTTAAAAGTATCATGGTAGAGGGATTTGGCATGAATGGAGCCCTTGCCTCACCCTTTTGGTTTGCACTCGAAGGAGCCATCGCGGGAATCATCATCGGCTATTTCGCCACTCGGTTTGGTGGCGAAGGCAAGGAAACAATCCAAGAAGATCCTAATATTGTCGTGGCATCAAGCTAACCTTGTCCCTGATCAAAGATTGTGGTCTCAAACCACCTGACCAAGCTTATCAGCTTCCGTCTTGGCAGTATCCCCTGCCAAGAACGGAAACCGTTCGAATCTCCCGGTAAATTGGGACCGCTTCCTATATCTCTCGACTCATTTCATTTTCACATGAAGGCCGCTACAGGACAGAAAGAGGAAATAGGTTTACAATACCCTCATGACCAAGGTCTACAGCACCTCGGACTGGCTACAAGTCGCTACCTTTAAAAGCATCTTAGAGAGCTACGGCATCGCCTGCGAAATTAAAAGCGATTTTCCAAATGCTTTTCGAGGCAAAACCTCATTCCATGCCCTGTATGTTTTTGATGATGCAAAGGAACAAGAAGCTAAGGATATCCTCTCGAAATCCAAGTCCCAGACAGATGACCTTGCAGAGTCGTCCGTCTTGGACATGCGCTTCCTGCCAGGAAGTCATAGAAGGCCAGTTCGACCAATGCTGGAACTGTGGAGAGGTCCGATTAGGGGAAAGTCTAAGGCAGTCTTTTAATTGATCACGCTTCTGCCGAACAGAGTGGCCTGAAAAAAAATGATATCCTGAAAAGAGTGGGTATTATTCTGCAAAGACAGTATTGGTGAAATGAGCAGGCCTTTCACAGTAATCGTGACTACTTGCAGCCTCTTCTTGTTTCTCAACAACTGTGTGGGGAACCCGACAAAACGACTCAGACATCCTAAGACTGGAGCTATTTGGGTTTGCGAGTTGAAGAAACTCGACCACGTTACCTACCCTATCTCACCCCATGAATCCTTTCAGCTTTGTATCAACGAGGCTATAGAAAAGGGGTACACCGAGGAAGTGGATTAACGAGTATCGAAAGCTGCTCTACCCAAAAACCATCAAATCACTTTCTATTCTGAGAGGGTTCCCCCCTATGAGAATTCTTACGTTCCTGACCTGTTTACTCATAGGAACTTTTCAATTCCTCATTTTTGGCTGTTCCTCTACCCCCCACCCCTACGATCCAATTGCAGTTCGGGAACCGTTTATTAACAAACTCCAGCACCTCTCAGGCCCAAATGCAAAAAACTGCGGCATTTTTGAGTTAGGCCAGAATCCACGGACGGCCTATCGATGTGCCGAAGAGACTCTTTCGTCGGAACAGCCGTTTTACCTAGGAATTCAACAGCAGGGAATTGACTCTGACTTTGGCTGGGTTACACGAAGACCCCCACAGGAAAACTATGGGAAGTATTTTATGATTCGGATATAACAGGAAGTGTTGGCTATCCCGAACATGCCAAACCAAGGCTAAGGAGAAAATCGTTGTGCCACGGTCAACTTTTCTTCCCTTGACTGGGTGCGACCGTATTGCCAGGAAATTCCGGAGTGATACAACGCTAGGCATGTAATTAGGGGGTCGATTAGGGGTTCGGGAGTCTTTTTTATTTAGCGACAAGATGGATGTCAGTCGAGGCCCGCGCATTTGGTGAGAACGAAGTAGTTGAAGAAAGAAGAGGAGGTCACCATTGTGACAGCTCAGGATCGTGCGAAGATTCCTGTTCAAGCCCTTGAATAATCTGGTCAAGGCGTTTTCGATCGACTGCCTCCATTTTCAGAAACTCAAGACCAAGATCATACTCCATCGCCCACCTTACGACCGCGACTTGAACTTGAACTGGCGTATTCTGATAAGGATCAGCAATCTCGATCGTAAGATGTCTTCCAGTGGGAAAAACTGTTTCGCTTTTGGCCTTACAGCCGTATTCACACAGATTGAAAATCCTTCCATATCCGAAGGGTTCCCCCTCAAAACCACCCTCCGGGAAGAGCTTCAGTTGAAAATCGACGATGTAACGTGGATATTGACGAAGTTCCAAGTGAGGCCTTCTTTCTTCTGTGAAGGTGTTGTCAATTTAGGAACGTTCAATCTCTTATCAATTTATAAATACCCTTGCATTTGTTGGAAGGCAATCTTTTCTCGACCTTTCTTACACTTTTCTAACACTACCCCATTTCGCGCCCTAAAACTCACAATTCACTGTCCCCTTGATTGAACAGTATTTTGTGTTGTTTCTTTGGCACCAAACCGTCCCTTTACCCATTGGGATCGTTGAAAGAAGAGGAACCAAACTAACGCACAGATGAATACAGGCCAGAACTTCTTTGACGTGAATGTCAAGAGTTCCCACCCCGGCTTAACCGCATATCCACTCAGGATGGACTCCCAATTGCCTTGTAGTCCCATCACTGAATTCTGGTTTTGCCAATAAATTTCGGCGAACGGGTACACATTAATTAGGCCGATAAAGAGCGCTGTCCAAAGAGTCATACTCAAGAGATACCCTTTGGCACATACTATGGCTTTTTGGTTCTCTATCAACAACAGAACGCCGGTAATCATTCCAAAGCAGGTGAGCAGAAACTTGACGTCGACCATTCCCATCACCAGCCGTTGAAATGTCTCAATATCGTGTATGCCCATCCAAATACTCAGGAAAAACTCCTCAGACATGGTGAGAGGCGTCATCACATGGCCTAACTCATTTAAAGGAGCGAGCAACAACACCCAGACAAGGAAGCTTCCGTATAGGGTCCATCCCCCAACGGACATTATTTTGTTCTTTGATTGGGCTATATCGCCTTCAGGGTGAAGAGCCTGGTAGTGGGGTTCTCGCTGGACAGGAAGGGCTACCCCCCGCTCCCTGAGAATCAATTCAATGGCCGCGAAGGCCTGGTCCGACCATTGGGCCCGATTATTGTCTACCCAGATTTCACATAACTCTGGGGTTTCCTTTACCGCTAACCTTTCTCCAATTTGTTCAGTCATCTTTTCATTATTCACAGGCGGTATCCTCAACTTGCGTTTCTCGACGCACGATCACATGATGGAGATAGGCCATACATAAAGTGTAGCATTCATCTTGATTTTTACTATCACGAGAACGGTTTTCGCTCGCTTTTCTTATGATTTATCAACCCTCCTCGATGAGCAAGCCAATACGTTTGAGAACTGTCTCAGCCTTTAGAAGATGCATTGAATTCACTCATATCCCCCTTGACAGGTTCTCATGGAGAGCCTACCCTTTTGCTTCACTCTTCATCCCAATGTCCCTTTAGAATTGTAACGAGAGGTAAAGCCCCGTGCGTAATCGAAGGAGAAGTGGGGACACGAGTCTGTTAAACATCTGGCTAGGGCTCGCCCTTACCTGTATCGCCATTCTCCTTGGGCTCATTTATTACCTGAAGATGCCTGCTCCCGCAGAAGACCAGGCACCTTCCCTCTCCCAACCAACCATCGAGGGGCCATCAGTCTTTGCTAAAACGGACCTGAATATTCGAAGTGGTCCCAGCACCTCGACCCCTGTCGTGCGGAGAGCTGCTGAAGGCGAACAGTTGTTTTACGATGAAAAAAAAGGTGGGTGGTATCACCTACGAACAGGCTTGGGACAAGATGAATGGGTCCATCAAAGCGTGGTATCTCTGACGGCCTATAAAATCGATATTCCTGAATTGTTGGGCCTGCCGGCCCATAAGGTCAAACAGATGATGAAGGCCGATCATGGAGCACCCGATATATTCAAAAAACCGACCAAGCACGCCTCGGGGGAATCAGTCGGAACCATGTTTTGGAAGATTGGCACCCTCCGTTTCGGATTTGATTTTTATGGGAATGGAGATATAGGTTCACAACGTGATGGCCGACTCGTACTCGTCGGGTTTACCGATAAGGGTCATACCGTCGAACGTGTCCTTCGCGCGGGGAACCTCCGAAAAGGCTCTCCTGGTTATACACTCAAGGTCACCACCTTAGGGAGTATGATCGAAGTGCTTGTCCTGCCTCCTCGCTAAGGGGCACAATCGTTTCAATTTCTCCCCGCTCGAATATCCAGACGGCTTTACAATTTAAAAAAGCGCGGTACTCTCGGGTAAAGATTCTTTCATGTGAGGCTATCTCATTGCGTCTACTCCTTATTCTCATAGGCGCCTCGCTCGGTGGCTGGATCGGATGGTGGATGGGAGCACAGGTGGGACTTATGACGGGCTTTCTCCTCAGCATGGTCGGCATGGGATTCGGTCATTTTTTTGCCCAAAAATTTATTCGGAAAAATCTCTTATAACTCCACTGAATTCACTAAATTCTCTCCTATTTACCACCCCAGCATTCACTTTCTTCAGGGCTGTGACCTACTTCACTGACACCCATACACTTTGGATATAGATTTACATTCCATGACCTGTAACTCAGTCAGCAGACTGAGCATGCGGTGACAGAAAATGAAAGCTAGGCACAAGCTTGTTAATCAACTAATTCTTCGGGAGGTGTGTTATGAAAACGACAATGGGTCTCCTTGCTATCACGCTTGGACTCACGTTGGGTGGGTTTTTTCAAGTGGACGAAGCCGCAGCGGGCTGCCGAATTAACATCAAAGGAAGAAACGACAGCAGCGCTCCGGTCTATCTTTCCTATCATAACTCCAAGGTCAAAGTTAAAGGGGGTACGTGGAAGAAAATTTTTGACACTGATGATAATTTGCGGATTGAGGCAAATTCTACGTTTGAATACCTCTACAAGGCGTCCATGGGATGTAATGTGAAACGACGCTGGCTCTTTACCTTAACGAATGGCGGAGTCTGTGAGTTTGAATATGCCTGGTACAAACCATCTTCAACTGGGTGGTTTGCAAAAGGAACGACGGATATCTCGGTCCATGAATTATCGGAGAAATGTACCCGCTAACACATTCCTTGTTCGAAGAAGGTGAAATTACCACAGGCTGAGCCAGTCTTCATGGTGTCATTCACCCCAAGCTGGCCCTTTGGCTCCACCCCTCCCTCCTGTGGGGTGGAGCCTTACTCACAAATCTCGCCGACCCTTTCCTCTCATATAGCCTTTTAGGACTCCCCCCACAAATCGAAACGGTTTCCTCTTGCAGAGTTTCTTGAGTGGTTCCGTACTCTGCATTTACCAATGGGGTTCCCTAAGACCAAAAACTCCACATCCTACTATGTGAATCCCAAGAAACCCCCGAGCCCCTTACTCATCATAGCCGAATAGCTTGTAGTAAAAGGCACCCAGTTCTCCTCCTCTATCTCCTGCTACAATAGATGATAAGAATGGCTGGTCTCTTTTATTGGGAAAAAACAAGTGGGAGCCTTGGGTTTGACTACGGAACGAAGACTTTTAAACTTGGAATATGACTTAATGAAGCTGAAATCAAATTCACCTTCAACACCATCCAAGGTCGTTTGCCCACTTCGAACAACGAGGTTTCTTAGGAGCCCCCGGCATGCCAGCAGATGAAATAGTAGAATAGGTGGGCAAAGTCTTCCTTCGTATGGTCGGTCGGTTCCTTATTGAAGTAATTTGGGAGATCGTCTGTTATTACGTCGGCCTTCCACTGGTTAAACTCTGCACGCTAGGCAGATATCCTGATTATCCTCCAACTATGAAACAAGAACTCTTTACGGAAACGGTAGGCTTCCTTGTATTGTTTATTCTTGGAATCTGGATCAGCGGCCACTGGGGATAATGAAAGAAAATATTTACGAAAGATGCTGGATGCCGCCCATGGCATGGTCAAACTAAACGCCTCCTAAGTTTCTGCTTTTATAACCTTTCTAGGCAGACCAGGCTCTTTTCAATTTCCCTGCTACACTTTGTTGCATGGAACAATCCGAACTCCTTGAAGACGTTGCGCCTGCTCCCATTGCCGAAATAACCCTCCCCCAACTACCAGCTCATACACCATGGGGTTTGTGGGCCACCCTGGGATTCACCCTGCTCATTGTGTTGATGTTTTTTGTTGTGCAAATTGGACTCCTCATCATCATGACCGTCATGGAATTGCAACACAATCAGGCGGCAGACCCTGAAACCATCTCCATGTCTATCGCTACCAGCGGGAATTTCATCTCCTTAGCGACCTGTGCATCAAGCATTGCGTGCAGTATCCTGACCCTCTTCTTCATTCGACTCCGAAAAATGGCTTCGATAAAGGAATACCTCGGTCTTCAGGCTGTATCAGGAAAAGACTCGTTTCGTTGGCTTGGAGCGATCCTTATCCTCGAAGCTATCCTGATAACTATAAGCATAGCCTTTGATCGTCCCGAAGTCACCGCGTTCCTCAAGGACGCCTATGTTTCTGTGGACACCCCGTTGTTCTTATGGATTGCGATAGTCGTAATTGGCCCTATTTTTGAGGAAGTGGTATTTCGTGGATTTCTCTTTTCGGGATTAGAGGCGTCCGTTGTTGGTCCCATTGGGGCCATCGTACTGACCTCCCTGGCATGGGCTGGAATTCATTTACAATATGATCTCTTCGACCTCACGAGTATTTTTGTCCTTGGGATACTATTAGGGACGGCTAAGGTCAAAACAGGCTCGCTCTACATCACCAGCGGCATGCATATGCTCGTCAATTTCCTGGCCATGGTAAGCGTGACCTATTATCTCTGGTAAAATACTGTCCTCTTCTCCTGCCCGACCACACAATATTCTTCTCAAACAAACCTCGTTTTGTCCGAAAAACTTGAAAATTTTTTGGGCTACAAAATTTTTCTAAGGAGACACTTCTTGTGGTATTGATGTGAGAACTATATGAGGTTGTATCGGGGCTCGGGAGTCTTTTTTCAACCTTTGTACCCGTTGCGACTCCGGCCAATCGCAACAGGCTTTCATCTCTTTGTGTCCCAGATTATAATCCACCCAGTGGGGTTGAAGCGTGAATGTACCCCTCCAAAATATCACGCCTGGATACGACCCCGATTAACGTACCTTGCACATCTACCACAGGCACCCTGATCAGATGTTTCCCTTCTAGCAGAGAGATAATATCCATTGCCGGGGCATCAGGTAACACTGTAATAGGAGCAGGTGTCATAATGTCCCCAGCCATAACCGTGGAAAGTGGCTTTCCCTCCATGATCACCTTCAATAAATCAAATTCAGAAACTATCCCAACAAGTCTAAGCTCATGATCCACAATGGGAACGCTTCCAAACCCTCCTTGAGTCATAGCCTCGGCAAGTTTTCCAGCCGACTCATCCTTATGAAAATAGGTCACAGAATCTTCCATAAATTGTTCGGCAACCAAGGTTGTAAAATCTCTAGTCCCTACCATGTAATCTACACGTCTCATGGTATACCTCCTTGTCCAATGTTGAGGTGGGCAGGTTAAAAATGTCAGGAGTTTTTCTTAACCCGCTCACCTTCCCTCAGACCTATTTTCGACCAAAAGTACCCTCCTTGGTAAATTGTTACACTAAACTTCCTTGACCAAAGTTTTACGAGCACATCCTTCCGATCATAAAAGGGGCAGATAACACAAAGGCCCTTTGGGCATGATGAAACCCAAAGGGCCTTTTGATTGGCGTCTTGTTGGTACGAGACTCAATTTCTACCCCTCCCTGAACTACCTAGAAGGGCCGGCCTCATCCATTTCAATGGTAGAAAAAGTATACTCCTTCCACACAACAAAATCTATACCTGGGGACCCCACACTCCTTGCGTAACTCTTTCAAATTACTGATAATAGGAAAATACGTGGATTTAGTCATCTCAGGCTCTTTCAACTATCCAACGACACGAACACTTGGCAGCAAAGCGTAGGAATGTCTTTTCAATGTTTAGGTGTTTGAGTACCTTTTTCAATTCATACATTTTAATTTTTTGAAAAATGGAAAATTTTAAAAAAGAAACAAGAGTATGGTATAGATATATATTGAGCAACAATCTGATAAACTGAACGAATATAGATTTTCCCAGGCCTAGGAAGTTGACATAAGAAGGAGATCTCATGACCGCACATACTGCTTTACGATCTGGAAATCCAACTCTTACAGCGGACACGTTTAAAGTAGGACCACGGGCTCATGGCGAAGAAGCCATGACTATCAATGGTACTGTCAATAAGACGGGGTTATCCCTCTTAATCCTGGTCGCTATGGCGAGTATCACCTGGAATATGGGTATGAAGGGAGAATTATCTCCTCTTTATATCTGGGGTGGCGCCATTGGGGGCTTTATTGTAGCCATGGTGACGATCTTTAAGAAAACCTGGGCTCCGACAACGACCCCTCTCTATGCCGCCCTCGAAGGCCTGTTTCTAGGGGGCCTCTCAGCCATGTTCGAAATGAAATATCCCGGCATTGTGAGTCAGGCAGTCTTTTTGACGTTTGGCACCTTGGGGGCCTTACTCTTTGCCTATAAATCAGGCGTAATCAAGGCGACTGAAAATTTCAAGCTTGGGGTCGTGGCGGCCACCGGTGGAATAATGATTGTCTACGTCATTAACCTCGTCATGGGATTTTTTGGGTCCTCCATTCCCTTGATTCATTCTTCGGGCACCTTCGGCATTCTATTCAGCCTCTTTGTGGTCGTCGTGGCGGCTCTCAACCTCGTCTTGGATTTTGATTTTATCGAGGCTGGTGCGGAACAGGGTGCCCCTCAATACATGGAGTGGTTTGGAGCCTTTGGCCTTCTTGTTACCTTGATCTGGCTTTACTTAGAAATTCTACACTTACTGTCAAAACTGAAAGAACGGTAAGGACGTGGATGACGGGAAAGAGGAAAAAGGCTTGGTATCGGGTCAGCTAGAACAGGGGTCCATGTAAATTCAGACCGCTGCCTGTACAAAACTTCCGGTGAGCTTTTCTCAATCGCCCAACCGGAAGATCGCAGCCTAGACCTTTTCCCCAATATCAAAGTATTCGTCGTCAAGGTGTTTTTGTGCCACCCCGCTCGCCATCGCTGCCTTCGCGACCGCTTTTGTGACAGCGACATGAACGAAGGGATCCAGAGGACTGGGCACTATTTCGCCTGAAGGGGTCGCGTCGACGATCGCTTGCACCGCCGCAAGCATCATGAGGTCGTTGATCTTTGTCGCTCGCGTTTCTAATGCCCCTTTGAAAATACCAGGATAAGCTAACAAATTGTTGACATACCGCCCATCCGAATAGAACGCAGCCCCGGCTTTGAGTGCTTCTTCCTCGGTGATCTCCGGCACCGGATTGGTCAAGGCTAAGATGATTTGTTGCGGTTTTACCATTGCGGGGTCAATTAATCCTGTTACGCCAGTGGTTGAAATCACGACATCGCAACGGTCCATAATTTCTTCCAATGTTGCTTTGTTTTGACGGAAAATGTCGAGACGGTCGACGGCTGCAGGATTTTTATCACAACAGAGAACACTGCGGTTCGTAAACGCCATAATCAATCGCGCAATCGCGCTCCCTGCTGCCCCAAGCCCAATCTGGCCAATCTGTACCGAGTCCAAATCTCCCTTCACGATTCGGCAGGCATTGATAACTGCAGCCAGACAGACGACAGCCGTTCCATATTGGTCATCATGCATGACGGGAATATTCAATTGTTTGATCAAGGCCGTTTCAATTTCGAAGCACTCGGGTGCTGAAATATCTTCTAAATGAATGGCCCCAAAACCAGGCGCGAGGCGTAAGGCCGTGTCAATAAATTCCTGCGAGTCGGTGGTATTGATCGGTACGGGAACCATATTATAGCCGGTAAACTTTCGGAACAGGGCGGCTTTCCCTTCCATGACAGGCATGGCCGCCAAGGGACCAATATTTCCCAAACCCAGGGTACGACTCCCATTCGTCAACAAGGCCACGGTGTGATGCACCCAGGTATAGTTGTATGCTTCGCTCGGATCTTTTTGGAGAAGCCGGCACACATCTGCGACGCCTGGGGTGTACACCGCCCGCATGTCATTAAGCGTCTCGATCGGATGATTCAAATCCATTTTAATTTTACCGCCCTGGTGCCGTTTCAAAACTTCGTCGACAATTTGCTCAATGCTGGTATTTTTTAAAGCTCTGATTGCCTTCAGGATTCGCGCAAAGTGCTCTCGATCATTGGCGATGACCGTTACATCCCTCCAGATATAAAACTTCCCCAGCTTTCGCGTTTTGACATCACCGATGCTGCCACCTTCACTTGCGATCGCTGATACAAACTCTGCCAGCACTCCAACTTGGTTTTTGCTTTTGTAGCGAACCATCCGAATAAATTCGGTCTTGACTCCGGTCGATGCGCTGGCCTTATGAACTGACATTTTTATTGATCTCCATTTCCTCTCAAGACTCCCATGACAAGCAAGGCATCCTCATAATTTTAGTTCCTAAAAGCCATACACGAGTAGGCTTTAGCAGAGCAAAAAAACGTGGAAGGATTCTAAATTAGCTGACAACGAATACCTGGCCTTCGATGAACGGCTTTACTGAAACGACACGCTTAATGACCTCATACATGAAATTTACGTATGAAGTCCGTTCAACGTGAATGCCATTCCCTATTGTAAGAATGCAGTCTTACATGACATGTGGGATGTGGAAGTTTTATGCGGGCTAACGTTTATCTAAACCTTTTAACTATAAACTACTTGAATATGTGAGTAAAGGGTACTGATTTCACTGTTCTAAACCCTTATACAGCATATTCGACAGTATATGGACTACCAAGATAAGCCTGTCGGGAATTAGTACGAGTACGAACAAACACCTGTGGGAACTGGAAGAATCACCAGAGATGGTCCTGAGAACGAGAAAGTAGTCTTGGGCCCCTCCTATTTCGTCATCTTGCCCTATCAATACTTACTCCTGACAAGGGGCCTGGCAAGTTTTTTTAGAATTGCAAGCGCGGGGTATGTTGCATAGGACTGAGATATTGGAATCCACAGAAGCCCAAGAATAAACACTTTTCATCGTCGATTTATCAAGCCCTTTTACCGCAGTACCCTCTGCGAAACAATTCTGTCCCCCTCCCCTTCTAGCTATTACCCAAAACCTTGTACTCCAGCAAGGCTATACGACAATTTCTCCCTATCCTGGCCGGAGGAACTTGCACCTTGTTGAATTGAAAAAGACCAGGTTTTTCTTAAGAGGGATACCGTAAACCTGAAACCTTGAATTCATTGTCGAAAACGTGGTGACAGGCTATGCTGAGCTCAAGAGTGAGGAGCATTCATGGCAGGGTGGAGAACACCTTTCGGGTTAGGAGTCACAATCCTTTCCCTTTTGATGGCATGGGATTCACACTTAATTACACGCCTCGTCCAACGTCATTTCTTTGGATTTAACTGGTTTTATGCTGATGGCCTTGAGAATCTCCTCCTTAGCATCGTGCTTTGTTCCTTTGGGCTCCTTTTACTCTCTACAGCCCAGGGGCGATCTCCTCTCTGGAGCCTAGCAGCCACGACTCTATATCTCTCGCCTTATGGATACGGCTCCCTTCGTATTTTCGGCTTTATTGCTCCTGTTATCGCTCTGTTAACCCTAACACCTGCACCCGCTCCTCTTACTCGCACACCTTCAGATAATGTTACGAAAGAGATAAGCCTTTTGGATGTCCTTCGGGAATACCTCGCCCCGAGAATTCCCTCCTCGAAAAAGTTTTTGGCCTTCTTCAAGGAAAGAATTAAATTCTTCTTTTCTCGTATATTCCTACGGGAACGCCTCACCATCTCATCCTTGGGGTTTCTTTTTTTTGCATCACTACTACCAGCTTTTTCAATTTTGCGGACAGTTGGGGTTACGAAAATCTTAATGGAGGCCCGGCAAGGGAATAGCTATTATGTGATTCTCCCCTTTATGGAAATGCTCCTTATTTATGGAGGGGCAGGAATCTTAGGCATCTTGGCAGCCATCTACCTAACCTTCCGAAAGTATGACACTAAAAAGGGAACACTCATTGGGATAACCAGTCTTCTTCTTGGGATGTTCACCCCATTTGTCCTCCTTCCGATGGCTCCCGAGTATGGCACTCCCATTAATGCTCGACACAGAGTTATGCAAAGAATGGAGTCGGTCCAGATAGCCTTAACACAATGGAGGGAAAAGCAAGGCCGGTACCCAGCCACGAAAAAAGAAGTAAACTTTGCTACCAGCAAGATAACTTCCCCCAAGGCCGTAAGTCTCTACGGTGACTCCCGAGTTGAACTACCTCCCCATGCCTTCGCAGTAAAAAATAATCCGCGGAAGCTCCCGTATAAACTTACCTATATCGCCTCCCACATGGCTCCCTATCGACCCCAACCCGATGAAGGGCGACCGGGAGAAATTTTTTACACCGTGAGTTCAGATTTTCAGAAGGCTTGGCTGACTGGAATGGGACTTGCCCCAGGGCTTAAGGTTAGTTCCAATGCCTCCGTGATTCATACTGTGAATGTATCCAAACTGTCCCCATCTCAATTACGATGGATCAACCAAACCAGTGCACGACCATAGGGCAGTTGCCACAAACCAGAAACTTGCGTCATGAAAAAACGGATCTTAATCGTTGATGACTGCAAAAATTTTTTAAAAGGCTTCTCTTTAATTTTTACCCATTTGGGATATGAGGCTGATACGGCCGAACACGGGATCGAGGCACTTGAACGAATGAAGAAAACTCACTATGACGGGATGACACTTGGTATCATCATGCCCTATATGGGAGGCCTGGAAACCCTTCAACGAGTCAGAGAAACGAATCAGACAATTCCCATTTTCATTATCTCCGGTGGGTATTGGAGTCTTTCTGAAGACGAGTTACGATACCTATTAGCCAACGCCAACAACTTAATTGTTAAGCCCTTTACTATTGAGGAACTTCAAATAGTACTAGGCCGTTGTTTTGGCTCTCCTGATAAACCCTCAACCCCTCCTACGTCTTCGGCCGTTTCTCAATAACTGATGACCAAATTTTGCTCGTTCCGTCCAAAATAGGGAAAAAGTTCTTCTCCTTTTTCTCTTACTCGATCTACCTGATTAGATAAAACTCCTCATTCGCGCCATTTTTCTCCCTATTTACCTACTTTCTGGTCTCGATGCTCAGTAAATCGTCGATTTTACGACTTTCACCCAAAAGGCACATCTTTTGCCTTTTTCTTTTGAATGGCCGGAGTCCCTCTTCTTCTTAGGAGTAAGAAACAAAGACCTATGCGAAGCTTTTACATGTCTTTATTTTGTGTTGTTCTCCTCAGTACGACTTCTGTCGCAAACGCTGAGCCAGTCCCCGTACGTTTTCCTGAAGGCACGACTCATGCCTACCTTTCATTAAAAACGGTAGAAGGTCGACAGATTGCGCAGGGAGAATTGATCCAGACAGTTCGGGGGAAAACCATTAACGCCCGACTTCTCTTTCGATTTAAAGACGGGTCGTTGCATGATGAACGAGTGACCTATTCCCAGCATCGGATTTTTCGAATGGAAAAATATCACCTTGTTCAAACCGGAGAAACCTTTCCCACTCAACAAGAGGTCACCCTCAATCGAAAATCTCAACGATTTTCATTTCGTTCATGGGTTAAAGGTGAGACGACTATTTCACGTGAGGGCATTTTTCCTCTTCCAGATGATGCCTACAATGGGATGCTCGTTACGCTTCTCAAAAATTTGCGGCCCGGCAAAAGCCACACAGTTCACTATGTCGCTTTTACACCACAACCGAAACTCTACCCGGTGCAACTCAGACCAACCCAACATCTCACCGTACAAATGGGACCGAGCCCGAAGCCGGTGACCTTATTTAAATTGAAGCCTACCATTGGGCTTATCACCCGACTGGTGGGAACCCTTTTCGGCAAACTGCCATTAGAATTCCACTATCACGTTTGGTTTTACACAGATGACATTCCGGTTTTTGCAGCCTTTGAGGGGCCCCTGTATGTGAACGGTCCAACCTGGCGCATTGAACAGAAACTACCAAACCTCTTTCAACAGTTAGATCATCAGGCTTCAACCATTCTTACCAAGCATGCCTCCCCGTAGATGACGCACCAGAAGCATCAGCGAATCAAATTTTTCCACGTAGACGTCCTACTCCCCTGGCTCCTCCAGGCTAGGAGCAAATACCCTTGCTCATCTCCCTTAGCTACGCTTTGTGTTTTCCACAAACTGCTTCAAGCCCAAAAGTAGATCTTTCATTCCCTTTTGGTACTGTCGACGTACAATACAAAGATCCAAAATGTGTCCAAGTACACCAAATTTGAGTTCATAATCCGGTGAGACCAAAACGACGGTATCCCGTCCTCGTTCTTCTAAGCTAAATCGAATATCGGCTCGCTTGAATGGAAGATTGGTTGCTATAATGCGCATGGTCAAAGTTTTTTCTGGCTCCCACTCTACAACATCTTCATCCAAATAGTTTTTCCCTCCGAGTTCACAACGTCGACTAGCTCCAAGGCCTACTTCCTCTGTGCTTGTGGTTCGTGACTTGACCACACTTGGGTTCCATTGAGCAATGATTCCAATGTCCGATAACACAGTCCACACTTCGGTCCTTGAAGCCTGAATGGTGATACTCTTTGTGAAGGATGCCATAGCCCCCTCCCATCAGTACTCAATTCTCTAATCCTCCGTCACCCGTGATAAAAATCTTCGCGAACGATTTTTCCATCTTTCCAGGTCTGCACAGCCACTTGTTGCATCTGAACGCGGTTGCCTCCCTTAAAGGTGACATCGAATGTCCACTCCACCGCTGCATGGTTACCATCCACAATTTTTCTCCCTGGCTTGGCTCCGTGGAACTCTTGCACGCTCTCAAGAAACTGTATTTCGTACTCGCGATTTTTCTCCTTGCCAACCCGTTCATCCTTTCCATTTTCACTCATCACGACATTGTCGGCATAATAGGCATCGAATGTCTCTAAGATTTTCCCACCTAAGATCCCATCAATGACGGCTTGGACTTGGTTGTTTATCGACATGGTATCCCTCCCTAGGTATGAAAAAAGTTTTGGTTACTATCATTCCATCTTACTGGATGGAATGACCATGGGTACAGTGGCTTTTTCCAGCACCGCTTCAGTTTTTTCAAGAATGAAAAAAGTAAAGAATAAGGACGAAAGGTCTGCTACATTGTACGTAATACGACAAACATGTGCGTGAACGGTCTCTCTACATAGGCGACGGTGGTATCTTCCCTCCTTGTGTGGCTGTGTGACCCCTCTCTCTTGAGTTTTTCATTGATGATGTCACAAACGATCTTTGCGATTTTTTCAGGTGGCGTCATCGGCTTGCTCTTAGGAGCGACCGGTGGGGGTGGAACGTTGATTGCCCTTCCTCTCCTCGTTTATCTCGTAGGCATCCCTGTGCAACATGCCACCGCGATGTCTCTCATCGTGGTGGGATATTCCGCATTGTTCGGTGCCTGGCAGGCTAGCCGCCAACAGTTAGTGAAGGGGTGGATGGCCCTCATTTTCAGTAGTACGGGCATGGTTGGGGCCTGGGCTGGCGCCCAAGGGCATCGACTTGTCCCTCACGACTGGATTCTTTTTCTACTCGGACTCCTCCTCATCGCAATCTCTCTCTGGACATTGTGTTCTCAAACACCAACCAACGGTGAGGGAAGAACTAATTCTGAGGGACCGAATTTAGAGGTTTCCTTTACTTTAATTCTGAAGGCCACGAGCATCGGATTCGGCGTCGGGTTGGTTACCGGATTTTTTGGTATCGGGGGCGGCTTTATGATGGTCCCAGCCCTTATGTTTGTCTTAGGTTTTCCTATGCGGATGGCGGTGGGCACCTCCTTTCTTATCATTGCCTTAACGTCCGTTGGAGGAATTATTGGGCATTTAGATCTCGATCATTTAGATATTCCGCTCACAGGGTTGGTGATTGCCGGAAGTTTAGTGGGAATGCTGGTAGGCGCTCAGATTGCGAAGACGCTTCCTGAGGCAACATTGAAAACCATCTTTGCGATTCTTGTGGGCCTGACTGGGCTCTTTGTCCTCATCGACAACGGATGGCGACTCTTCGCATCATGAATTTCTTGCAAAGGCTCCTTCTACCCTTCACGTTTAGGGATGGAGGGGCCAAAACCACATGAGCGTAGGAATGGAGACGAGGATTATTAGGATTTCCAAGGGCAAACCCATCCGCCAATAGTCTCCAAACCGATATCCTCCCGGGCCCATTACCAATAAATTATTTTGATGCCCGATGGGTGTAAGAAAGGCACAGGAGGCGCCTATCGCGACGGCCATGAGAAAGGTGTCAGGATTCACGCCTAAATGTTCTGCCAAGGCCCATCCTAACGGAGCCATGACCACAGCTGTTGCTGCATTATTCATAATATCTGATAACGTCATTGTCAGAATCATCAAGATAGCAAGTATCGCCACCGACGGAAGTCCGGCAGTCCAATTCACGATGGTCTCTGCAATGAGTCGAGTTGCACCACTTGCTTCTAAGGCGTTTCCGATGGGGATCATCGCTCCGATCAATACCACCACTGGCCAATCAACTGAGTCATAGACATCTCGAGGTGGAACCATATTAATCATCACCATGATCACGGCAGCCGCAAGTAACGACACGGGAAGGGACATGACCCCTAACGTGCCGCACAGGATCGCGAGCGCAAAAATGCCAACGGACAGCCATGCTCCAGTCTTTCCTCCAATCCGCAAGCCACGTTCGTACAAGGGAAGACAGCCTAAGGAGGAAATCACTTCCACGACCTGCTCCTTTTCGCCCTGGAGCAATAAAATATCGCCTGCTTGAAACCGAAAAGACTTGAGCCGTCCCCGATAGGGTTTCCCTTGTCGCGAAACCGCTAACAGGGATATTCCATATCGGGAACGTAACTTAAGTGTTCGAGCCATGCGCCCGATCAACCAGGAACGGTTCGGTAAAATCACGGCTTCCATGAGTACTTCGTCTTGCGGAATGACACGTTTGGCATCAGGTTTTTCAGGGACTTCTTCCTTGAGTTGCGTGCCCGTAAACTCTAACTTTAGCGATTCGACAAATTTTTTGATTCCGGCGGGACCAGCCTCCAGGACTAAAATGTCGCCTACTTGAATTGGTTCACGCGCCCCGGCATTTCGAATAGGGCGGTTCCCTCGGATGAGCCCAACGACCAGGGCATCCATTTCCTCTGTTTCCTCCTCTAGTTCCGTTAACGTCTTTCCGATGACCTTGGAATCTTCTATCACTTGGACCTCGGTCACATAATCTTCGATATGAAAGAGTTCCTGGGGGGGGCTTTGCTCTCGCCTTGCGGCAGGAATCAGACGCCAGCCAACCAAAGTAACAAAGATCACCCCGATCAATGCGACGGTCATTCCGACTGGAGTAAAGTGAAACATAGAAAATGGCGTGTCCGTCACTTCACCTCGATAGGCCGCGACGATAATGTTCGGGGGCGTCCCAATCATGGTGATCATGCCCCCTAATATCGTGCCAAAAGCCAACGGCATCAGCACGATGGCCGGTGAACGTTTCGCCTCCACAGACGTTTGGATGGCCACCGGCATCAACAACGCCAACGCACCCACATTATTCATGACAGTAGACAAAAGCGCTCCGAGCCCTGCCAATACCGCAATGTGCAACGATGGAGAGCCAATGGCCAGCCGGACATAGTTCGCCACAAAATCAATGGCTCCCGTGTTTGCAAGGGCTTGGCTGATTATCAGGACGGCTGCCACGGTCAGGGTCGCGGGATGCCCGAATCCCGTAAAAGCCTCACTTGGGGAAATCACCCCAACGATCGTACCGAATAACAATACCGCAAGTGCCACAACATCATAGCGCCAGCGCTCCCAGATAAAGAGCACCAGCACCGCCACCAAAAGCCCCAACAACACCATCTGTTCAAAGGTCATAGATGCCGATTATCTCCTGTCATCTCGCTAGGGATTTTCACGCAACCGTACGGGACACTGTAGGGAGTGTAAGGTTTCTCTCTCCGAACAGCAACCATTTGGTCATTTTCCTAAAAATCTCGCCTTGCTCTTGATGTTCGTCGCATAGCTTTGATAGCGTTTGTGCGTTTCTTCTTTTCACATCTTTTTGAAAGGGTGTTTTATGTCTCGAGTCTTCTTAGCAATGATGTTCGTTGGGGTCAGTTTTCTCTTCCTGCTTCCAACGGGAGGAACTACCGGAAACGGAATTTCTGTTGTTGCCTCCGACTTTCAATTTGAACCCCACACATGGACCATCCCGGCTGGAGAAGAAGTCTCTCTCTCCTTATCGAATAACGGAATAGAAGAACATGAATGGGTCCTTCTCAAACTCGGTCAGGACGTGAGTCTTCCATTTAGTGAGGACGATGAAAGAAAAATTTTCTGGGAAATTGAGGCAGATCCTGGGAAAACCGTTCAGAGCTCCTTTACAGCCCCATCACGACCAGGGACGTATCGGGTTATCTGTGGCAAGAAAGAACATATTGAGAAAGGCATGTCGGGTATTGTGACCATCCACAAGTGAACTCAGCTCCCATTCAAAGTTCAGGTTGTTCTTCCTTTAATAATTTCTCTCTAGGTAAAAACAGCTCGTGAAATATGAAAAACCACGACTCGATCATGGCCCAAAACTTTTCCTGTGGCTTGACATCCGTTTCATGAAGAATGACACTGGACCAACCTGCTCGATCTGTTGCACAATTCAGCGTATACGATCGTCCTAGCCGAAAAGGAGGGACCTCATGACGACAGTTGGACAACTTATGCAGCGAAAAATCCAGACCATTGCCGAGGAGCAGTCCGTCCAAGAAGCCGCGCAACAAATGTATAAACACCATATCGGTTCTTTATTAGTCGAAAAAAACAACGCCTATGCAGGCATCATCACGGAAACCGATTTTCTCAAAGCCATATCCCAACATCCCAATTTGTCTGAAGTGATGGTCAAGGACATTATGTCCAGTCCTGTCATTTCCGTCGACCATACCTGCTCCCCGCCCCTTGCCCGAGACATGATGGCCGATCGCCGCATCCGACATTTGGCGGTCACAAAAAATGGAGTGATTTCAGGCATTATCTCTGTGAGAGATTTGCTGGGGTACTTTCGATCCGTCTCGAAAGAAATTGACTAAGGATCTAATTAAAAGAATAGGTGAGAAGGAACCGTCTGCTCCTCGTTATTGCAACCCCATTTTCGCAAGAACCGTTTGCGTGGAGACGAGATTTCGCTTCAGCCCTAACAGGTGAGGATCCAGGCCAATCGCGAGTCCTACCAACTGCGGTAAATGAAGGATCGGCAAGTGAATCGACTGGCCAGTTTGCTGCCCAGCCTGTTCTTGCATCCCATCAAGATTCAAGTGACACAAGGGACAGGGAGTCACCATCATGTCCGCGCCATGAGATTTTGCATCCATCGTGTGCGTGGCTACCATGTTGAGTGAATTGGTCTCATTGATGGTCAGGATGGGAAAGCCGCAACAACGATCCTTGCCTGGAAAATCTACAACCTCCCCTCCTAGGATCGAAATGATTTGCTCTAACGCCGTATCCCGAACAGGATGTTCTTCAAACCCCAAGGCTTCCGTCGGTCTTTTGAGATAACAGCCATAAAAGGGTGCTGCCTTTAGACCCTTCAAATCCTGCGTCACGTGTCTACGGAGTTTCTCCTCCCCGACATCTTCTAGCATAATCCAAAGAAAATGTCGGACATGAGTCGTGCCGCGATAAACTAATCCTTCCGTTTTTAGAATCGTGTTAATGTCGGCTAAATAGTCAGCGTCGCGTTGAAACCGATGATTGGCTTGGCTCATCACTCCCTGGCAGGTGCTACAGATGGTCATGATCGGTAGCCCTTGTTGTTCTGCAAGCGCGAAGGTTCGGGCATTCAGCACGTCTCCCATTTTGGGATCTTTTTCTTGCAGAACTCCTGCCCCCGTACAGGCTGCGGTCGTCATTTCATCCAGTTCGATTCCTAATTTAGGATAGACCTGCATGACCGATTGATACAATTCCGGACAGGCTCCTTTCGCCACACACCCTGGATAAAAGGCGTACTTCATGTGTCCCTTTCTACTACCTTGAACAATCGACGAATTTGACTTACTCCAGGTATAGGTCGATGGAACGGGCCAGACCATGGAATCTTTCCATGCAGTAACGAACGGGCGGCCATCGGAATCATCCGTAGTAACCGTGAAAGCTTCTGGGTTCCAAAGGTACGAACGGCCAGCATGGGTTCATCCAACGTCCCCTTCTGCCTGACAATTTCCGTAAACGCTTCAGCATGGCGGGATCCACAGGTTGATGTAACTGGGAGAGTTATTCCTTTCGCTCGTAACGACATGATCCGATCCATCGGACCGACGCCTTTTGGACAGACCTGAATGCATTCCATACAACGCGTACAATCCCACATGCCCCCCGGCTCGTTCAAAGCCCGCAGTCTCGTTGCCTCAGCGGTATCCCGAGGATCGTTTACAAAACGATAGGCTTTGGCTAAGGCGGCAGGGCCGACAAACGTTGAATCAACCTCTAGAACTGTACAATCCGAGACACAGACCCCGCACATAATACAGGTCATCACCCCGGATAATTGGTTCATGGAGTCACCAGAGGCCTGATACTCTCCCGCAGGTGGAGGGCTCGGCGGCTGCAACCAGGGTCCGATTTGACGAATTTTTTCCCAAAAGGGTCCCATATCGGTGACGAGATCCTTGATCACCGGCATATTGTTCATCGGTTCTACCTGAATCGGCCGGTCTTCCTGTTGTACGGAAAGAATTTTTGTTTTACAGGCTAAGCCCGCCTGCCCATTGATGCGCATTCCACAGGAGCCACAAATGGCACCTCGGCAGGAACATCGGAGCGTCAAGGAGTCATCTTGCGTTTCGCGAACTCGTATCAGCGCATCCAAAATGCTATCGGATGGCTCAACGTCTAACTGGTAATCCTGAAAATAAGAGGATGGATTAGATTGTTCTGGATTAAAGCGCCGAACGTGTAAGGTCGTCTGCATCAATACACTCTCGTTTGGGGTTCCCATCGGGTAATACGGACCGGTAGATACCCGATGTCCGGTTCCGCCGTTGCTCTATGATACAGAAGAATATGCTTGAGCCATTGAAAATCATCTCGCTCTAAATAATCCGTTCGGAAGTGGGCTCCACGGCTTTCTTCACGCGTGAGACCTCCCACCACAATGGCAGCCGCACACTCCAACATGAGGTCTAATTCCAACACGGAGAGAAGACCAGTATTAAACACCTGTCCTTTGTCTTGAATTCCAACATGCTTCCACCGTTCGCGCAAGGATTTGATTCGATCGTGGGCCGTTTCCATCCCCTCTTGATCTCGAAAGACTCCAAGATGCCGATGCATGGTTACACCCATATCATATCGAATAGAGGCGACACGATCATCATTTCCCGGTCGCCTCAAAATATTCTGAACCTTCTCACGATCCAGTGTGACCAGGGAATCGGAAACAGGCATCCCGGAAACAGACTTGGTATATTCCGCAGCCTCAGCACCAGCCCTTCTCCCAAAGACGATTGTGTCCAACAAGGAATTCGCCCCAAGTCGATTCCCTCCATGCAGGCTCAAACAGGCACATTCACCTGCCGCAAAGAGACCTGGAACGCCTTTCCATTGAAACTTGGTGTCCCAGCACCGACCCTCCGTATCAGTTTTAATTCCGCCCATTTGATAATGCATCCCAGGCCTGATGGGCAGAGGCGTTTCACTCAAATCAATGTTCACGAACGTTTTGGCTTCCTCATTGATTTGCCGAAGACGATCGTGAATAACCTTTTTTCCTAAATGCCGACAATCTAACAGCACACAGCCCTCGACCCCACGGCCTTCGTTGATTTCAATCTGCTCGGCCCGGGACACAACATCCCGGCTGGCCAACTCCATCATATTCGGAGCATACCGCTGCATGAACCGTTCGCCATCCCGATTTAACAAATGCGCCCCTTCTCCTCGTGCCGCCTCACTGATCAATAACCCCTTCCCTTTTATGGTGGTGGGATGGTATTGAACCATCTCCATATCCATGAGCGGTGCCCCCGCGCGATAGGCCAGGGCCATTCCATCTCCAGTACAAATCAGGGCATTCGTACTGGGCTCATAGACGCGGCCCAAACCACCCGTGGCGACAATCACCGCTTTCGCTTGGAATAACGAAAATTCTCCCGTTCGCATTTCAAAGGCAATCACGCCTGCGCAATGTTCATTGTCATTCTTGACCAGAGAGGTCACGAACCATTCCTCAAATACCGGAATGCGGGCTTTTAAGACTTGCTCATACAACACCTGCAGCATTGCCTGCCCAGTAAAATCAGAAACGAAAAAGGTTCTTGCACGTTTTTGCCCGCCAAAACGACGCGTGCCCAACCGCCCCTCCTCATTGCGGTTGAAAATCACCCCCATATGTTCGAGGGCAATAATATCCTTGCCGGCCTCTTCCGCTAAAATTTCTACGGCATCTTGATCGCCTAAATAGTCACTTCCTTTTACGGTATCGAATGCATGCTCTTCCCAAGCATCACCACGATCTGTCAAGGCCGCGTTGATCCCTCCTTGTGCCGCATTGGAGTGGCTGCGAACAGGATGAACTTTCGTCAGGACGGCCACGGATGCGCCTTGTTGATGGGCGGATAATGCCGATCGCATTCCGGCCAGACCGGCTCCAATTACCACTACGTCATAGGAATAGACTTGCGTCATTCAAGGAAGCTTTCGTAAGCCCTACTGCCTGGATTGAATAGATACATACCCACGATTATGGAGACCCTCGTAAATTTGACCCGGACGAAACAAATGATTTTCTTGATATTGTTCCAAACAATGGGCCATCCATCCCGCCACACGAGCTAAGGCAAATAGCGGAGTAAACAAATCTGTTTCAATCCCCATCTGGTGATAGAGTAACCCTGAATAAAAATCTACGTTGGGCCTGATTCCCTTGCCTCCCAAACGCTGTTCCATTTCCGCCTCAACTGCTCTTGCAACCACCAGCAGGCTATCCGTGTTATCTTTATCGACACATTGTTGCACCAGCCCTTGAAGAATAGAGGCACGAGGATCCTTTACCTTATACACCCGATGCCCAAACCCCATGATCTTCTCTTTACGCTCCAGCTTATCTGCAATATACCTTGCTGCTTTATCTGGGGTACTAATTTCCTGGAGCATGTAAAGTACTTGTTCGTTGGCTCCACCATGTAATGGACCTTTCAATGTCCCAAGAGCAGACGAGATCACGGAAAAGGGGTCCACGAGGGTTGAGGCTGTTACTAAACTACTAAACGTAGAGGCATTCATCGTGTGCTCGGCATGAAGAATGAACGAGACATCCAAGACCCTGGCCATCTGAGGATCTGGAACTCGATCAAGAAGCATATATAAAAAGTTTTCGGCATGATCCAAATCATCCCGAGGTTGAATAGGATCATCTCCACGCCGAATCCTGGCAATGGCGGCCACGATCGTTGGGAGTTTCGCCACGAGCCGAACAGCAGCCCAATAACGCACCTCGGTATCTCGGACGTCAGACACCGGATAAAACATTCCTAAAGCAGCTACGGCTGCCTGTAGGGCATCCATTGGGTGTCCTTGTTCAGGCAGACATTTAATCAGATCAACTATTCGGAACTTAATACGGCGGTGATGCAGGATATCTGTGGTAAATTGCTCTAACTCTCCGGAGGTGGGCAAATGGTTAAAGAGCAGAAGATACGTGGTTTCTAAAAATGTACTTCTTTCTGCTAACTCTTCTATTCGTATTCCTCTATACTCCAAGACTCCTTCTTGACCATTCACGAAACTGATTTTTGATTTGGTAGCAGGGACTCCGGCCAGCCCTGGGAAAAAATCGCGCATCAGCAACCTCCCCACATTATCCTAAGGTCAGCGGCAAACCGCCACCTTTGTTTTGGCCCCACTCCTTCCTATTGTACTGAAATTCGCTACGACCTTACACTATTCTTCCTTTGAAAAAATCCACATTTCCATCTCTTTCTTTTCTAAAATAGAACATTCATCAACACATGTTCCTTCAAGAGCATTCCGCTCCTGAGTCACCATATTTCACCCCAGATAAGTCCTCATCGAGATCCTCACCTTGCATGAGAGGCTTTTATGATATTTACTAAAATTTTATACTTAGAATTCTTCAATTTTTTCAACTGCTTTGGAAACCTATAAGCCAACCTAATATTTTCCAGGACATATGGTACCTTTTCTATAGTGACAATGGCCGCGCAAAACAAGACCTGTGAGGTACTTCACAGGCCTTGCGAATCAAAGATGATAAACCTTGGCAACTTAGATCGAAAACCACAGGATAATTATCCTGCCTCATAGATGACAAAAAACTGGTAGAGGACTTCTTATGGATAAACGAAAACATGTACGTCTGCCAGTCGATCATGTGGTCACCTTCACAGGAGATACGCTCGACGGTGAGGGCCAATTGGTCAACCTGTCAATTGAAGGAGCAGAAATTAGCTGTTCCGTTCCCGTTTCAAAGGGAGACTATCTGCAAATTCGACTCTATCTGCCGGATGACAATGTCGCACTCCAAGTCGATGTGGCCCCCGTTCGCTGGGCCAAGGGCGATCACTTTGGTGTGGAATTTATCTCCATGACCGAGCAAGCCCAAGGACGGCTTCGGCAATATATCAAGACTCTCTCTTCAGAATAGTTGTGTACCTTCTCAATCATTAATGATCGTAGAGAAACCAAGAAAGCGTGACAGACGGAGCTAGCCACCCGTATCGGTTTGAACCATCCATTTAACATCTGGGAGTCAGTCTGGTGTTCACGTGAATCCGAATGGACCTGGAAACGCAACCCGTCACGATGAGCGATTGGCAAGAAAAGGCGGGAGTAAAGGTTAAGATTCCAAACAGTCGATTGAACGATGAGCCTGACTAGAAGAGAAATTTGTCATCGGAGACAACACACAGGGACCGTTGACTTGCCTAGGTACTATCCGCTAATGTTAATGTTTGGTCTGTATCCCGTGATATACTAAGACTGATGAGCACATGGAGGGAGTTGCCCTAATGTCCGACCGAGCATATGTTTTAATAAATGTTCAACCAGGTCAAACGAGCGAAGTGGTCAAGTCCTTAGTCGATATCAAAGAGATAACCACTATTGATCCTTGTTGGGGAAAACCAGATATTATCGTGACGGTGGAAGTACCCGATCAGGACGCCCTGACCTCTTTAGTCCTCTCACGGATCCATGCCATCCCGGGGGTCGCTCAAACAGATACCCACCTGGTGTATCAGTTACAAAAATAATTTCCCCCTTCTCAGACCTCTCCAACTCATTTTTAGCTGATTTCCCAAAATATCTGGTTTGAGTATTTAGACAAAATCTTCGTGTTAAAGTCTCTCGGTTCCACATAAGGTTTAGGAAGTCTACCGCTTGTATCTATTGAATAGTTAAAAGTTTTTTACTTTCAGTGTCTCCCTCTTGGTCAACGACTCTTCGGTCGAATATACTCTGTACTATGTATGAGGTCCTCTGGGTTCTTTTAACCATTGCACTCCTGGGGCTGTTTAGTCCCCTCATGGAATTACTTCCCACCTCTCTAATGGTGGAACTAGGATTTCTTGGTCTGGGATTTGGGTTATTGGTGGGGATTCCGAGTGGATTTTGGTATCACCTTGAACTCTATCGCGCACTCACTACGAAAGTTCAAGTGCCAAGGAAATGGTGGCTCTCTCCGACGGACTATCATATTCAATTAGCACAACAGGAGTTATCCAAAATTCGCCCGTGGTACCTCTTGGGTGCCTCCGCCTTTACCATTGCCTTAGCCGGAGGACTTACGGCCATGATTGGCCTCCTCATCATGAAAAATCCCTAGACCACACCATCAACCAACGATGATAAGAGTGCCCCTCAAAGGTGTTTCGGTCACCGTTCGCATGACCCCAGAACGGTCTAGGTGATCCCCGCTTGCCGCTGCAGCCAACGAACGTAAGGAACGATGGCTCTCAAATCTTCTTGTGTCACGTCAGGGAGAGCCGGCATATCTCCAAATGAAAAATGATGGGAACGAACCCCATTTGCTGCGGCGCGAAAAAAGGCGGCATCACCATGATGACTTGGCTCATAATATTTATGCACTAGAGGTGGACCTTGATTCGTCCCCTTGGCCTCAATACCATGGCACTTGGAACAATGGGCATTAAACTTGGCTTCCCCACCCTTAAACTCAGCAGGAAGTCCCGCTGTCGAGGCCGGTACCGTTGGTGCTTGATCACATCCCCCCATCAGGAAAAAACAGATAACACCGAAAAGGGAAAGCACGACGAAAACATCTCGAGCAGTCATCTATGGCTCCTGGGGATAAATTCTAGTCTCACCTTACGGAGTAGGCTGGTTGGTCTTATTGGAGGACTCAATGGTGCCAAATTGTTCACGAACCATGCGGGCAGTACGATCTTTGGCGAGATACCGCTGCACACGCACAGAGATGGGAATGAGAAACACCAACGCAATCGTGAGATACATGAAAAAGTCTTCCATGGTTATACTCGACTTTCTTCAGAAATGGCGTAGGGAATGGCGTCAGAAAGTCCGGCGGCACGAAACCCTTCTAGACGAATCAGACAGCTATCACAACGACCGCAGGCGACTCCACTGGCTAGAGGATCGTAACAACTATGGGTGAGATGCAGAGGAGCCTTGAGGGCATTCCCTGTTTGAATAATTTCCGTTTTAGTCATATGAATAACGGGCGCACAAATTTTCACAGGTTGGCCCTGCTCTCCCAACTTACTCCCAAGCCGAGCCATCTCTTGAAATGCCTGTAAAAATTCAGGGCGACAATCAGGATAGCCCGAATAGTCCAAAGTATGGACGCCGATGAAAATTGCAGAGGCCTGAATCCTCTCAGCATACCCCAAGGCCAAAGAAAGAAAAATACTATTCCGGCCAGGCACAAACGTCACCGGAATGCCCTGTTCCCGTTCCGAGGGCACTCGGTCTTTGGGTACCTGGATCTCATCCGTCAATGCCGAACCGCCAATCACACCCAAATCCACATCGAGAAATCGATGTTCGGATACGTTGAGAGCTTTCCCTACTTCTTGAGCCCGAGTCACTTCAATGTGATTCCGTTGGCCATAGGTGATGGTCAGAAAGTAGAGGTCATATCCCTCCTGACGAGCCAAGGCGGCTGTAACCGTTGAGTCTAACCCACCACTGGCTAAAATAACCGCCTTCACCATTACCTCGCCCACTCATCCGAATATCTTCATCCAAAGATCGCTCGTGACTAACCTAATCTCGATCTTCTTCTCGTTCAATCTTTTCAAGCAATTCTTGTTTCGATTGGCATTCGACACATAACTTCGCAAACGGGACCGCCTCTAACCGTTTCTCACTAATTTCAATCTCACATTCAGCACATATACCATAGGTCCCCTCTTCAACTCGAAGGAGGGCCTCATCAATTAATTGTCGCTTCCGATTTCGCATTTCCAGGAGCGAAATTCCAAGCTCGCGGTCCAAATCCATCAGGGCTTGATCCCCTGAGTCCATCCCAGACTCAAGTCGTCGCTGTTGGTCGGCCGTCAAAGAATTCCCAAGATCCTCTTGAATTTCCTGAATGATTTCTTGTCGCTTCCCCAAAAGCATTTTCCGGAGTATCTCACGACGTCCAGAGTAGGGAGATCGGGAAACCTTTGTCCCATTCTGACCGGCCTTTTCTACAGCACCAGCTGGCGATTTCACAATGACCGTGGGTTTTTTACTCGCCACAGCTCGCTTGGGCTTCGCGGGACTCACAGCTTTTTTGGCCTTAGGCTTCGTAGTCGTTTTGGGTTTTGATTTGGCTTTCGATTTCACAGCCACCTTTGATTTCGCCTTCACCTTTTGCACCATGCGGGACATCCCCCTTTCTGCGGGACTAGGGAAAAACGCAACAGAGAAGACCCTCCAATAGAATCTTCCTCTGCCACTCAACACCTCGAAGCCAACGGCTTCCAAGTTATCTTGGTCAACACACGTTAGGAATACGAGATCAACGAATGAACGGGACAATCCGGTAACAGGGCCCTCCCCTTCAGTCCTAATAATTCCACTAGGACTGCCAGACTGACTACTTCTCCTCCCAGTTGCCGCACCAACTGGACCGTGGCGGCAGCCGTTCCCCCCGTCGCGAGGAGATCATCTACAATAAGGACCCGTTCACCTTTGTCAATAGCGTCACGATGAATTACCAGGGTATTGGATCCATACTCAAGCTCATATTTGACATCGATACTATCTGCAGGAAGTTTCCCTGGCTTTCGTACGGGAATAAATCCACTCTGCAAATGGTACGCCATCGGAGCACCAAGAATAAAGCCTCGGGACTCAATGCCGACTATTTTTTGGATTCCCTGCCCCTGATAGGTTTGAACAAAATCATTAATGATCCGGTGGAAAGCCTGGGGGTCTTTTAACAGGGTGGTGATATCATAGAAGAGAATGCCTGGTTTAGGGAAGTCGGGGACCTCCCGAATAAGGGCCTTATAATCCATGGGACCGCTTGCCTCCTACAGCAAATCATCTTGCGTCATCGTCTTTTTTTGAATGATGCCTCGTAGCTTGACGAGTGCTGCGGTTTCGATTTGGCGAACACGCTCCCTGGTTAATCCAAGGTTCTGCCCAATTTCTTCCAAGGTCTGCGCTTCACCTCCATCTAATCCGAAGCGCAGTATAATGACTGTTTTTTCCTTTTCTTGCAAATCCCGAACCCAACCAAGCAATTCCTCACGCCGAAGAACCCCTTCAGCCGTATCAGCCGGGGAGATACTCAGGGGATCTTCAATCACATCCCTCAAGAATGTGTCAGACCCATCTCCGATAGGACTATCCAAGGAACAGGTGGTCCGGACAAGTTGCTTGAGATTTACAACATCTTGCCCGGAAATTTTCATTCTTTCAGCAATTTCTGCTGTTTTTGGTTCTCTTCCGAGTTCCTGCCCTAACACCTCCACATTCGACAAAAACCGATTCAATCGTTCCACGACATGAACTGGCAGCCGAATCAGCTTACTTTGATTAATAATCGCCCGTTCAATGAACTGTCGAATCCACCAAGATGCGTAGGTGCTAAACCGAAAGCCTCGCTTATAGTTAAACTTTTCGACCGCCTTGATCAAGCCTAAGTTTCCCTCCTCCACAATGTCGGAAAACGGAAACCCTCGGTTCATATAGCGTTTGCCTATACTAATTACCAACCGTAAATTGGACTCGATCATCTGTTGGCGAGCCTGTTGGTCGCCCTCCATCACCCGCTTCCCTAATTCTTGTTCCTGTTCGAAATTTAAAAGTGTCGAATTGCGAATCTCTTTGAGATAGCTTTTGACCGTATCAAGCCCCTCGGCAAACCCTTCTTTTTTCTTCTTGAGGGCCACCCCTTTTTTGCCTTTTCGACGAGAGACGCTATGTCCCTCTTCCTCTTCTTCTACATCACTGAGTTGCAGATCTTGTTCATGTTTCGGCATAGGTGACTCCAGAAGCCTTTATAACTCTCTACCCCTTAATACCAAATCTGAAAATCGCGGTAGGCACCGGTGTAGTTGCCCCAGTCGGAATGGATACCATCTACTCGTCCAAGAGGCGGCCCTACCCGAAGGGCATCGACAAATTTATCAAGGACCGTGCGATCCCCTTCCACAACAACTTCCACCCGACCGTCTGGTAAATTCCTCACCCCCCCACAGAGACCGAGACGAGTTGCAGTCTCCAAGGTAAAGGCACGAAAGGCAACACCTTGCACCCTTCCATGAATGAAAAAATGTGCAGCCTGCATAGTCTGTGGATTGTCCATGTGCAGTTTCAATGTACGTTTAAATCCCAATGACGTCTTTCTGAAATGACGTCGCCTTGCCTTCAACAAAAAAATTCAGACAGGACCGACCATGTTTCTGAGATGCCGTTGATCTGGATCCCTCATTTGTGTGATCACTGTCGCATCAATTTTAAATTTCGGCAACGGTATTCCATTTTTATGAAGGGGTTCATTTTTTACTCAATCGTGGGAATGGCAATGTAGAAACGGCTCTCCAGTCTTCTCGTTCAGCGGTTTTGAAAAGATTGGATTGATCCGGGGCAAGAGAGCAGTATTAGAAAAGAACTTCCAAGGAATAGTACCTATACAGCAGGTTGTAGGGCTTCAAAGGAAAGACAATACATCTTGGGTTTTCTTGACGACGGTTATTTAGGCTCCATTGATTACGCCTCTTCAACAGAAAGTAAGAGGCCGAGAATTTGGCTTGCCGTCCCATTGGAAATTGATTGATTCGCGATCGTTTCGGTTGAGAAGGGGCCAGAGGGAAATCAGGGGAATTGAGGTAGATTATTGAATGACCGTTACCCTGGCTATCAACATCCCTCTTAATCATACTTCAAATCCAAGGGGGGCTTTTGCAAAATGCAAGGGGAACCTTACTTGGCCAAAGGAGGAGGAAAGAAAAAGATTTCTCGCAACTTTCAGAAAAGGTGGTGAACGGAACGAGCGAGGAAGATTATTTCAGAAAGTAAGAAGGGGAAAAGGTTAAGGCCGTTACTTGGCTGCCAACATCTTAAGGCAGCCAACCTCGCAGGACAGAGTAAATAGCGGTTTTTATCCGGTCTTTCAAATTATGAGAAAGACCGGGACGACCAAGGAAGATTATTTCAGACGGTAAGGAGGGAAAAAGGTTTAGACCCTTACTTGGCTGCCAACATCTTGAGGCAGCCAACCTCGCAGGACAGAGTAAATAGCGGTTTTTATCCGGTCTTTCAAATTATGAGAAAGACCGGGACGACCAAGGAAGATTATTTCAGACGGTAAGGAGGGAAAAAGGTTTAGACCCTTACTTGGCTGCCAACATCTTGAGGCAGCCAACCTCGCAGGACAGAGTAAATAGCGGTTTTTATCCGGTCTTTCAAATTATGAGAAAGACCGGGACGAGCAAGCTTGGTTTGGTCCGGCGCTCGCTCGCTTCAAATCTCTCTAAGAGGTAATTAAATTGTGGTCGGGGCGAGAGGATTTGAACCTCCGACCCCCGCGTCCCGAACGCGGTGCGCTACCGGGCTGCGCTACGCCCCGATGTCAGTCCTTACACAATGTTCCCACTACGATAACACATCTGCCAAGGGAACGTATGCCATCCCATGTGCCTCTGCGACCTCGCGACACACGACCTGTCCAGAATGAATATTGACACCCTTGGCAAGACCGGGATCGGATTGAATCGCTTGTTTGACCCCAGCTGAGGCGATGTGGACTATAAATGGTAGGGTTGCGTTGGTCAAGGCAAAAGTAGAGGTGCGTGGCACAATACCGGGCATATTGGCCACCCCGTAATGCAATACCCCATCGACGGTAACAATGGGATCGGAATGGGTTGTGACTTGGGTTGTTTCAAAGCACCCACCCTGGTCGACAGATACATCAACCACAACGGAACCGGGCTTCATTTGGGAGACAATTTGTCGAGATACCAACTTTGGCGCTTTGGCACCAGGTAATAATACCGCTCCAATGACCAAGTCGGCATCAAGGACCTCTCGATCAATCCAGGGTTGATGAGAGGCTAGGGTTTGTATTCGTCCTTGATATATAGCATCTAATTCTCGCAACCGTTCTAACTCAAGATTAAGTACGGTGACCTGTGCCCCCAGGCCGACCGCCATGCGAATGGCTGAAGAGCCAACCGACCCGGCCCCGAGAATAACCACCTTGCCAGGGGAGACTCCGGGGACGCCGGAAAGTAGAACTCCTGCCCCACCATAGGTGCGCTCTAAATACTGAGCCCCGACCTGAACCGCCATCCTCCCAGCAATTTCACTCATAGGCTGGAGCATGGGAAGCCGGGTTCCTTCAGTCGTTGTCTCATAGGCGATAGCAATAATGTCCTTTTCAAGAAACCGTTTGGTCAATTCGGGAAGGGCTGCAATATGTAAGAACGTAAACAATGTTTGTTTAGGATGAAAAAAGTTGCACTCCTCAAGTAGCGGTTCTTTCACCTTCACAATGAGTTCAGCTTGATCGAACACCTGTTGCTTCGATTGGGCGATTTGAGCACCGGCAGCTAAATATTCTTGGTCGGTAAATCCACTACCAAGTCCTGCAGATGACTCCACCCAAATATTATGTCCGTGTGCACGGAGTACGCGTACTCCATCAGGGGTGATACTGACACGATATTCATGGTCTTTGATTTCTTTGGGGACCCCAACTTGCATTGGCCTTCCTCCTGTCAACAGGCTCATCACTCCTAATGAGTATACCTTACTCTTTTTTAATGGACTTTCCAAAAGTCCTCCGTCTCTCCCTTGATCTCAATTTGCCTTACGGTGGACAGTGCATAAATTCATCGTGTAGAATTGGGGTCTTGGGGGGCTTTTCATTCCTATGGAAAATCCAGAATCCACATTACCTAGCCAATGTGATGCCTGCGGCCAGGAACGTGAACCCTTGTTAAAAATCTCTTTGGGGAAGGACTTTTTTGGGCGTCCCTATGACAGGCTTTCACCCTCCGCCGACACCAGTCCGCAGTGGTATTGTGACACCTGTTCCATGCATAAAAATTTACAACGAGATTTCCGGGATATTTTAGGAGAACTCACCCCCCTCAAAGAGGGGCAAGAATCCGAGTTACAGGAAACGACAATACGTCAACAAGCTCATCTTCGGCTCAAAGAAATCGCTCTCATTCTTTCGAAAAGTGAGGAAGATTCTCCCTTCTTAGACCTGATACAGGTTCAAGAAGCCATGCAGGATATTCAACCATTCCTGCTGTCGAAGTCTTCGTCACCTCAGGCCCCTCACAATTAACTTGTGTCTACTTTTACCCATCATATATTTGTTTGTATCAACGAACGTCCCCAAGGAGATCCACGAGGCTGCTGTGCCAACCTAGGATCGGTCGGCCTGCATGCTTTTTTTAAAAAAGAGGTAGAACGATTAGGTCTGAAGGGAAAAGTTCGAGCCAACAAGGCTGGGTGCCTCGATCACTGTGAATATGGCCCGAGTGTCGTTATTTATCCGGAAGGGGTGTGGTATTGGATTGGCTCTGAAACAGATGTGACCGAAATTATGGAAAGTCATATTTTGAAGGGTAAGATCGTTGAACGACTACTCATGCCTGATCATCCACCCCAATCTCAGCCTCTGCCGATGAACAATTAATGGTAGGTCGGCCATAACTCTCTTGACCATAGCGACCATGGAGTGAGGTCCGGTATGCCCGTAGAAGAAAAGTGGAAGGCCAATCTAGCTAAGGTTGCCTTCATGAAACAATTCCCAGGGCTTTTAAATGGTTGGGAAGAGACCGCAGGGAAAACGATTCAATCCATTACCCCATTACCGTCTAAACCCACGGCGGCCTTGATACTGTTCTCGGATGGATCGTTTACCATCGCCCACCCTATTGCTCCCGAACCCAGGGAACTGACGGAAGGCCTCACCGTTGCACGCGCCTCGTTGGAGCCCCATTACCCAGAGGCCTATGCTACCTATGATCAGTTGGTTAAAACCGACCAAGAGGCACTACGTTCCGCTAGAGCAGAAAAAATTATCGGAGCCATTGAAAACAACATGGAAAAAATCCCTGAGCTTCAAGACATGATACGTCTACTGGTTCAGGAATGGGACAAAAGCAAAAAAGGAGATCTGGCATGAACATGCTTGAAATGTTTTCCCAAGGTCTCTTTGAGGGAGTTTCACCTATGATGGTTATACGAGATCACTTAGTTCGACATCCAGATCGATGTACACATAATGCCATTTGTATTCCTATTTGCCCTACAGGGGCTTGGCTGTCTACCCCACCCTTCAAGTTTGACTCTTCGCGATGCCTCGAAAGTTGTCGTCTTTGCCTAGATGCCTGTCCCACGCAGGCGATTTATGCGGTCTATAAAAAAGGCAATAAACTGCTGGAGCCACAAACAAAAGAGCCGGGGAAATAACGGCTAGAGAATACGTTTGCGGAGGTGACCCCAGTAGGCGGTCCAAATATATCCACAAGCCAGGGTTGCGGTGGTTCCAGCCATGATTCGTTTCACTTGGGATTTTGGAATTTTGACGTTCACCGTTGGATCAAGAAGATCGGGAGACAGGGCCACTCGCCGCAGGGTATGCCCGGCAAAAAGGATCGGCCACATACAGGCTAATCGAAGCCGAACTTCCGTTCGTGGAATGGCTAACGTATACATCCACCCCTGATCGAGGTGGTCAATCGCCGTTTCGATCAACTGCATCACAAGGGGACGAATCTTGGGAAGATTTTCAGGGTTCAACAGATCTTCCGGCTCCAAAGGTATTTCTTGAAGCAGGGCATGAGGAAGATAACATCGCCCTCGTGCCAGATCTCTTCCAAGATCTTTCAGGATGTTGGTCAATTGTAAGCCCTTTCCAAAACGCACGCCGACTCTCGACAACTCCTTAACATTCCACCCAGCCAGAGAGGGCAGGTGGGCACACATCATGTTAGTCCAAAACTCCCCGACACAACCGGCCACGTGGTAGGTATACCGGTCAAGATCTTCCAAAGTGTTCAGCGATACCACTGAACCTTTCTCCCGCTGAGAAAAGACCGTAAGATCCATTTCCATGCCAGGGATTAATGTCTGCATGAGATGGCAGATTTTTTGACGATCCTCTACGGGAAATCTTTGGAACACGGAAAAGCAATCGGAAAGATGACTCACCAAGACCTGCTCTCCAGGTTGTGCTTGATGAGGGAGCATTGCAGCTTGTATGGATTCAATATCGGTCGCGCATGGGCTATCCCGTTCAAATTGAGACTTAAAGAGTTTCAGAAATTCCAATCGTTGAGCCTGTTCCAATAGGTCGGTATCGGTAATCGTGTCGGCCGCACGGGCAAACAGATACGCGAGCCCAATTTGATCGCGGATGGGAGCCGGTAAAATATGAAGGGTGAGGTAGAACGACCGAGAAACTTGCCGGAGAACGTCGGTCAGAAGCTGTTCTCTAGAAAGAATATTTTGCTGAAGAGTCTCTGTCACTCACGCACTTCCAATCGTAGCCCGTTGGATCCCATCTTCGCCCACTTCGGCAAATACGGGGACGACAGATTTTTCGCTCTTCATCTGAGTCTCTTGAGCAAGCCCAGGAAAAGCTGCGACTGAAATCAATAGGATACTGAAAAGTAGAGAGAAGACAGACGTGAACATATGACCCTTCTATCATGTGTTTTGGAGTGGGTCAATCTTCTGCCAGGTGAGAGCCTGGTTCACGATAAGATGGGAGTTAATCGGACAAAGGCAAAAGGAAAACCTGGTAACACTTGCTTGAAGAGGACCAGGCCATTTAGAATATCCAAGATAAGGAATACCCCTTCTGACTTAACATCCAGTAAGGAGGTTCACATGAACATCTTGTTTAAAACACTTGTCTGTTTTTTTGTAATATTGGTTGCCTCCTCAGGTAACCTTCTCGCCGGAGACATGCACCAAGGCTCAACTACCAATACAGGAGAACCCTTCCTCATGGCTACAGCCACACCCACAATCTATGACTTTACGTTGGATGACATCGACGGGAAACCCTCTCCCCTGAAAAACTATCAAGGTAAAGTTTTGCTTCTTGTGAATACGGCAAGCTTTTGTGGGAACACGCCACAATATGAAGGGCTACAAGCCATTTACGATAAATACCATCAACAAGGATTTGAAATCTTGGCCTTTCCAGCCAATAATTTTGGCAAGCAAGAACCAGGATCCAATGATGAAATTAAGCAATTCTGTTTTACCAAGTATAGTCTTACCTTTCCCCTTTTCAGTAAAATTAGTGTGCAGGGAGAAGACACCCATCCCCTCTACCAATACCTCACTCAAAAAAGTCCCTTTCCAGGGGAGGTCGAGTGGAATTTCCAAAAATATTTGGTGGATCGGAAGGGGAATGTGGTAGCGAAATATCGACCAAGTCTTAAACCGCGTTCACCTGAAATTATTGAGGATCTAGAGCGAGTCTTGGGAACGCCTTGACAGCCTTATCGCTTACTGGTCGACCTACAGAGATAATCAACAAGTTACGCTTTTTTAATGAAACTAATGTGTTCCCGGTATTGTTGAATGGCGGCACCTAAGGCACTTCCACCAAGTGGGATATTGGCCTCCAAGGTATCTTCAATAGCCTCTTCATCGATCACGACCTCATAAATATCTTGAACATTGGTCAGGACCATTCCGTTCTCATTTTCGCGTGGCATATAAATCTCATGCCAGACTTCTTTTTCCACCAAACAGACGTCTTTTAATCGTTCATACAGCAGAGCCAACTTTTCAGGATTCGTTACTTTCATCGCCTGTGTTTCGCCTCCATTTCTAACACTCCATTCTATGTAGAGCCCTTGTCGTCAAGTGATCCAGATCTCGTGTAACGCGAAAGGTTCATCGCTCAGCCAGGACAGGATAAGGGCCGAAGATGCATCCTTCATAACAAAAACAGCCTGACCTCGCTTTCATCATGAAACTCCGAAGGGATGACGACTGTCGCCTATTGTCGAGATGCCACCTGACAGGCCTGTCCCTCTTCTTCCGCCGCAATGGTAAATTGCATGGTACCAACTTGACTCAAGGCATGAATTTGTTGACCAGGGCTGCTGATATAAATCTTTACGAGATACTGTCCGAGGGCCCACCCCTGTTCCGAGGGCCTAATTTCTAAATAGCCATAGCCCTCATTCATATCCATAAATTGTGAGTCTTGCCCCAGGGCCTTACCTACAGTTTTCCCCTTTTCATCAAGCCTAAACCAATCCGCATTCATTTGCATTGGCGCATCAAGAGATGGAATCTCAAAGACAACATAGATTTCTTGTTGCTGCTGTGAGAAGCGAGACACTCCCGGATCAACCGGTCGAATTCTGGCATCTCGAAACCAACCCGTTCGACCATAGGTATCATCAGGAACCTTCCATCCACAGGACATTGCAATCCAAGAGAACATACCTTGAGGACGATTCCAGTTTTTTTGATCCAACGCTGAAACTTCTATCTCCCCGAATTGTGTGACCTCTTGTTTTTTTTGAGGGAGAGCATCCCCAGCATGTACAGAAGCGTTGAGTATTCCCCAGTAACCTAAACACAAGAGCAGCCCTGTGAGGACTCCTCGCAAGAACCGATTCATCCCTATAGATCTATGGGGTAGGTTCTTCTTTTCCATGATCTCCTCCTACAGCATCAGCTAACCCGCAACAATTTCCCACGATATTCCAACGAGATCAAGATGCGTAAGTTACCGTGAAAACACTTGGCGGCGCAACTTCCAAGAACGGCTCCATTCAAGAGTGAAACATGATCTCTTATCGATGACGTTCTTCCTCCTCTAATCGATCGAAAAACCGATCTGAATCGGATTGCACTTCTTGTTGAGTCGGATGAGCGGACTTTGAAGAAGGCTTTCCCGCACACCCTACGATCAATACGACAGCAGCAAGGATACAACCGATTCCTCCCAATTTTTGAATCTCTACGCACATATCACCCTCCCTTGTAGGAGTTAAGAAATACCCCGGAAACAAATTGGCCCCAAGAGTACAGGAACCCTGTTTCCCAGTAAAAACCTGTCGAACGATTTGATCTTTTCAGCCTGGCTCCCCCTGGCTCCCATTGTACGAAAGGATGAACGATAAATACCATTCGTCCCAGAGTAAACTCATCAAGAGAATAATGTTTGACTCACTTCTCGCAAGTAGCTAAGCTTGACCCAAAATTCCCACCACTAGCCTTGTTAAAGGAGCCCAATGTCACTAGGACATCATTTGACGGATGACTTAAAAAAAGCCATGAAAGCCAGAGAGCAACTTCGAATAGATGTCATTCGAATGATTAAGGCCGCCATACAAGTAAAAGAGCTTGAAATTAAAAGGGAATTGGACGATGCCGAAATGACCAAGGTCATGACGACTCTCATTAAACAACGAAGAGAGGCGGCAGAGCTTTATCACAAAGCCAATCGTAAAGAACTTGCCGACAAGGAAATTCGTGAGATTTCTATTATAGAAGGCTATCTGCCTCAAGCCCTCTCGGAGGAAGAAGTACTTGAAATTATTGACGCTTCTATTGCCGAAACCAAAGCCACGACCCTAAAAGATATGGGCGCGGTCATGAAAGTCCTCATGGGTAAACTAGCCGGACAGGCTGTAGACGGGAAACAGCTCAGTTCACTCGTCAGAACCAAATTACAATAGACCCTATGCACAAACCCTCGTTTTACACAGCATATTCTCCCTTATGAAACCCCGAAGTGGTTGTCCTATTTGACGGTTTTCACGTCTCCTGGTATTTCTATAAAGGGGCCAAGATCCCTTGAATTCCAATAATTTCTGATACATTGAGAGTTGAGCCATCTTCATGAGAAGCCCGTTCTTCTGGTGAGGTCTATCAACTGACACAACCAATGCGTCAATCTGACAATTCTTTTTTATTTTTTTTATGAAAATATTGATTGTTGACGATTCAGAAGATAGTCGCCTTCTAGTCTCAAAACTACTTGAATCAGCCGATCACCATGACATCGTTGCTTTGGATTCCGCTCGTTCGGCTTTCGAATATTTAGGTTTAGAGGGTGAAACCCCTCAGCCGTCCCCACCAGATCTCATCCTCATGGATATTCTTATGCCCAGCATCACGGGAATTGAAGCCTCTCGTAGGATCAAAGCCCAAGAATCTGTTCAAGACATTCCTATTATAATGGTGACGGCCAAATCGGAGATGGGTAGCCTCCAGGAAGCCTTTGCGGCAGGAGCGATGGATTTTATTTCCAAACCACTGCACGAAATAGAATTGCTGGCGCGGGTCAATTCAGCCCTCGCCCTCAAAAAAGAAACGGATCAGCGAAAAGCGCGGGAACAGGAACTACGGGAAAGCAATGAGGCCTTGCAGCAAGCTCTACGCGACGTCAAGGTATTGCGCGGGTTTATTCCTATTTGTGCCTCATGTAAAAAAATTCGAAATGATCAAGGGGCCTGGCAACGGCTTGAGGAATATCTCCATGAACATTCAGATGCCGAGTTTAGTCACGGACTTTGTGCGGTGTGTATTAAGAATTTGTACCCAGGAGTGTATAAAGAGTAGTTGGTCGCCTCGATCCTTCCGAGGACCACTGAAACACGCCAACCTGATACGATGAGAACAATGTGAGCATATTAATTGTTGACGATTCTCCCGACGATCGTCTTCTCCTACAGTCGATTTTAGAATCGGCCAAATATGGGGAGGTCCATGTTGCGGACTCCGCCCAAGTAGCCTTTCGCCTCCTTGGCATGCATCAAGCTCCTACCCGACCGGCATCAATTGACTTGATTCTGATGGATATTATTATGCCCGAAATGGATGGGATCGAAGCGGTCCGCCAAATCAAAGCGGTTGAACATTTACGTGAGATCCCCATCATCATGGTTACGGTCAAAACAGATCCCGTCGATTTACAATTGGCCTTTGCAGCGGGAGCCATGGACTTTATTTGTAAGCCCATCAATAAAGTGGAGCTCCTGACCAGGGTACGGTCCGTTCTCAGACTATTACATGAGATCCATAGTCGGAAGGCTCGCGAAAAGGAACTTCTGGAGGTCATGCGTCAACTCGAAGAAGCCAACCAGATGCTCCTGAGGCTTTCACGACTTGATGGGCTCACCGGCATAACCAATCGCCGTCAATTTGATGATTATTTTGATCAAGAATGGAGACGATCGCTTCGCGAAGCCATGCCCCTCTCTCTCATCATGTTGGATATTGATGGATTCAAAGAATACAACGATTCCCAGGGGCATCAAGCGGGAGATGATTGCCTTCGACAAGTGGCGGAGGCTATCTCGCAAGCACTCAATCGACCTGGAGACCTGGTCGCGAGATATGGAGGGGATGAGTTTGTCATCGTCTTACCCGGCACTCCCGAAGAAGGCGCTTATCAGGTTGGAGAACTCATTCGAGAGAAGGTCTTCGGCCTGGGTCTCGAACATAACCATCCTACGTTAACGGGAAATCTCACGGCGAGCATTGGGATCGCCACCCTGTTCCCTTCAAAAGATTCTTCTCCTGGAAAGATTCTCCAAATGGCTGATCAAGCCTTGTATCAAGCCAAACAAGCTGGACGAAATCGAGTCGTCCAATGGGAAGCTGACACATCAAAAGATAAGAATACTCCATCGACCTGATGCGGCCTCACTCCCGATGACGCCCCTCTAGGGGTACGTCCCCGTGAGAAACCCGTGAAAACTGGAGTGAGAACGAAAACAGGTTCTGAACATACGAGAAGATTGGGACAGGAAACATGCCCGAGGATGCCAAAACAGAAAGCGTCAACATCACTTCCCCCCCTTCCCCCAATCTCCCCTCCCTTCCCTGTAATATTCCTCCGGCATTCTTTGCCTTTGCCATCGACCGCTCCAATGATCCTGCCTTTTGGTATCAATCCGATGGGTGTTTTTTTTATGTGAATGAGGCGGCCTGCCGGTCCCTCGGTTACTCACGCGAAGAATTACTTCAACTCTCCGTTTCTCACATTGCTCCCCATATTGATGACACACAATGGCCTCAGATATGGGCATCCATCAAAACCAAAAGGGCGTTCACCTTTGAAAGTTGCCATCAGCGAAAAGATGGCACGATCTTTCCCGTTGAGATTTCCGTGAATTTTTTACAGTACGACGGAAGCGAATATTGCTGCACCTTTGCCAGAAATATTACAGAACGGACTGAAGCCCAGGCCGAGCTCAACAAGGCCAAAGAAATGGCCGAGGTGAGTAGTCAGACAAAGTCTTCCTTCCTGGCAAGTATGAGCCATGAGATCCGAACCCCGATGAATGCCATTATCGGACTGGCCGACCTCCTGTGGGACACGCCACTCAACGATCAACAACGTAAATATGTCAGAATTTTTCGACGTGCTGGCGGTACGCTCTTATCTCTTATTAACGACATCCTCGACCTCTCGAAAGTGGAGGCCGGCCGACTGACCCTTGAAGCCACGGCCTTTAATTTACAAGACCTTTTGGACAAGGCCATAGAAATTCTGACCATGAGGGCGCAAGAGAAAGGCTTGGATTTGGCATGTCATCTTGCACAGGACGTCCCCCACTACTTAATCGGGGACCATTCCCGCTTAGAGCAGATACTCATGAATTTAATCGGCAATGCGATTAAATTTAGTGAACAGGGTGAAATCGCTATTCATGTCGAACAATACACCAAATCTTCCCAACCACATACACTTCTGTTTTCGGTAAAAGATACTGGAATAGGTATTCCCAGCGAACAACAAGAATCGATCTTTGAGAGTTTTTCACAAGCACACTCCTATAATCAGTTTGGCGGGACAGGCTTGGGCCTTTCAATTGTGAAAGAGTTAGTCACCTTGATGAATGGCTCCGTATGGGTGGAGAGCGAAGAGGGAGCTGGGAGCACCTTTTTTTTCACCGCCCAATTAGAACCACAGCCCTTTGATCAGCCCACACCCCCGACAGAAGACCCGTCGCTTGCAGACCTGAAAACGCTGGTTGTCGTTCCCCACACCACGAATCGTTTGATCATTCAGGAATCCCTTAGGAATTGTGGCGCAACGGTGATTGAATTGGAGCGAGGGAAAAACATCCTGTTTGAATTGTCCTGTGCCGCGGAAATGGAGATACCCTATCAATTGGTCATTTTGGATCGTGCGCTACCCGAAACCGATATCTTTCACATTGCCGAGTCCATCAAAAATACGAAGATGCTTTCAGGGTTGGCCATTCTCATTCTCACTGCAGAGAGTTGGGCGGATGACATTTCAAGAATCTACGATCTCGAAATTGCGGGCTACCTGGTCAAACCGATCAAACGACCCGAATTATTGCAAGCCGTTCAAATAGCGCTCAATAAGGCCAACGGGTATCGAGTGTCCGAGGAAACTCCAATGATCCAGATGCCGCCACCTCAACCACTCAACATTTTGGTTGCGGAAGATTCTCCTGACAATCAGGTCTTAATTAGGGCCTACCTGGAGGCTACCCCACACACCTTTGATCTGGTCGCCAATGGTGAGGAGGCTGTGCAAAAATTTCAGACGGCGGCCTATGATCTAGTCCTCATGGATATGCAAATGCCGGTCATGGATGGTTACACTGCCACCAAAGTCATTCGACAGTGGGAACACCAACAACAGGTCGCTCCAAAACCAATCATTGCCCTCACGGCTTACGCTTTACAAGAAGAAAAAGACAGGAGTGCTCAAGCAGGGTGTACCGCTCACCTGACGAAACCGATCCGAAAACCGCAACTTCTTGATGTCCTAACCCAGCATACGACGACTCTAAACCTAGAGGCTCCTCCGGCTAAGACAAGACCGGCTGGCATCCAGATCGAGGTAGATTCCGCCCTCATTGCTCTTATTCCAGGATTTTTGAATAACCGTAAAAAGGATGTCGACAGCATTCGCCAAGCCCTTGAATCAGAAGACTTTGAAACTATACAAATCCTGGGACATCGCATGAGTGGAGATGGTGGAGGGTATGGTCTTCAAAGAATTGGAGACATAGGTGCGGCAATGGAAGAAGCCTCTCACATGAAGAATAAACAAGGAATCACCCAAGCCCTTAAAGAACTTGAGGATTTCTTAAGCAATGTTGAAATCATTGAACGGAAACCTACGTAGATTACCTGTATATCACCCTTCATTATTACGTTGCACCACTAATACTTTTCCTTCATCGTTCCGATCTCCCATCGACATCGAGGCTCCCGACCAATTCAATTCGTAGAAACCGTCTACATCCCGCAACCAAAGTTATCGAGAATGTACAGCAGACGAACAAAATAGTCGCAACCTGCGTTTACTTGCTCGCCTTAACTTTTTCACCATTGAGTTTTCCAGTTACATAAGTACTTGTATTGAGTTACGAAACTCATGAGGCGAAGCGCTCCTCTTCATCACAAACGGGAGCATTGCATTTCGGCATAAACATTGCTCCTTGTACCTAGGTCATATTTCGTAGCCTAAGGATTCTTTTCTACCCCTCACAGACCGCTGTGTAGAGATGGGCAATCTGTATCATGATGCAAGTGCGTACACGGACGAGAAACGTTGCGTTCCTCGTCTTCTTCTTATTTCTTTTTTCAACGAATACGAATTCGGTATCAGCCGCCACACAATTCACCACGGGTCAAATCACGACCGACCATACCTGGAAACAGGTCCGGCTTCCCTCAAAATTTCGATCTCCAGTCATTATCATTGCACCACCGACCTACAATGGGAGCGAGCCAGGAGTTGTCCAAATTCAGAAGATACACCGCAAAGGGTTTCAACTCCGCTTTAAAGAATGGCGTTACCTGGATGGACGTCATCCTGCTGAAACTTTTTCCTATTTGGTTTTAGAACGAGGCCGTCATCGTATGAGTGACGGCAGTATTTGGGAAGTCGGTACCTTCTCCCTAAACAATACTGGGAAATGGAAGTCTCGACGATTCACCAAGTCTTTTCCAGGCACCCCTACCTTGCTCCTTACAAGTCAATCGTCGAATAATCGTGACCCCGTTACGGTGCATGCTCGGCACGTGACGAAAAGAGGGTTTCAAGTCGCCCTCTATGAAGAAGAACGTCGACAAAATGGCCACCCGTCCGAACGCATCGGTTACGTGGCCATCTATAGTAAACGCTCCAACGGGAACCTTAAGGTTCAGAACGTGCGGTACAGCTATCAGCGTGGGGGGTTGACCCTTACCCATCGATTCGCGCAAGTTCGAGGCACCAGCGTCAAACTCAAACTTGAGGAAGAACAATCGCGCGATCGTGAGATCTCCCATGGCAAAGAAAGGCTCGCTTTTCTCACATTACAAGGCCGGGTCTTTGCTCAACCTATTTCTCAAAATAATCGGGATACCTTCGCCCTACGTCAACAAGCAAGGAGACCCACACCTTCGAGCCGCCCACAAATCGTTCTTGGCACGATACAAACCAATCATGTCTGGAAACGAATCAGGCTACCATCTGGCTTTAAGAAACCAGTCGTCATTGTCACACCACCATCGTATAACGAAGACGATCCCGGGGTCGTCCAGCTTCAGAAGATCACTCGCCAAGGGTTTCAACTCCGGTTCAAAGAATGGCGATACCTGGATGGAGGGCATAGGGCAGAAACCTTTTCCTATCTGGTTTTGGATCAAGGACGCCACCGGATGAGTGACGGCAGTATCTGGGAAGTCGGCACCCTCTCACTGAACGGAACAGCCCGCTGGAAAACGTATCGCTTCTCGAAGGGCTTTCCCGAAACACCCACACTTCTTCTGACCAGTCAAACAGCCAACAACCGTGACCCCATTACAGTACATGCTCGTCGTGTGACAAAGTCAGGTTTTCAAGTCGCGCTCTATGAAGAGGAACGTCGACAAAACGGCCATCCTTCCGAACAAATCGGTTACGTGGCTATTTATAATAAGAAGTCTTCCGGGAGCCTCGAAATTCAGAATACACGGTATACCTATCAACGTCGTGGATTAACGCTCACCCACCGGTTCGCTCCCGTTCGAGGCGCCAACGCTAAACTCAAACTCGAAGAAGAACAATCGCGCGATCGGGAAACCTCCCACAGCAAGGAATCCCTCGCCCTCCTCATGTTACAAGGTCGAGTCTTTGCACAACCCATTTCTCAAAATAATCGTGATACCTTTGCTCTACGTCTACGGTACGGAAGGAGGGGGGGTGACATTCAAGTGGCGACAACACAACCCACTTCTACAAAGTCTACCGGCAACTCAAGCAAAGGAAGTTCTTCTTCAGGAAATACGAATCCAAACGGAAATGGATCTACCCCTTCCAAGGGATCGACAACAGGCGGGAGCACTTCACCCACTCAAACGGTTTCCCTGACTCTAAGCTGGGCTCCTAACACAGAACCAGACCTCCACCAATACAAGGTCTATCAAAAGGCATCTCCCGGGGAACCCTTTGGATCCCCAATAGCCACTCTCGACAAACACACCACGTCCTTCACGATGACAGGACTTCCACAAAACCAAACCTACTATTTTGGTGTGACTGCACTCGATGACTCTGGCAACGAAAGTAACTTTTCGGAAATAAGCAAGAGCATTTACTAAGCCTTTACTACCTTGTTGCCGAAAAATTGAGCTTTTTCTTAGTAACTCCGGCATTTCATAGATTGTCCCTTCAATTCCTTGATAGACCACCTGAACGTCATCAAAACATCTATTCATTTCTATTCTCATTAGTTCTTAGTTAAAAGTTTACCGGTTCCTTCTCAGGTTTTGGTTTCCATTCTCCAATTGTGACGACCGAGGAATAGCACCCTCGCCTCTAATTGGAAGAAGGAGAAAAACATGTGTAAGATTTACCAGAACCTGTCGACATACGTATAATAATTACAATTGGACTGGACCGTTATCGATCCTTTTATCCTGGAGATACCCGATGAAGGCTTCCGATCTCTTTGTTCGCGCACTTGAACAGGAAGGTGTCAAATTTATTTTTGGAGTGCCAGGGGAAGAAAACCTTGACTTCCTCGAATCCCTAAGATCTTCAACCATCAGGTTGATTGTAACCAGGCATGAACAAGCCGCTGGATTTATGGCAGCAACCTTTGGGCGCTTAACCGGCAAGGTAGGAGTATGTCTCTCTACGCTCGGCCCAGGTGCGACGAATTTCGTCACCGCAGGTGCCTATGCCCAATTAGGCGGAATGCCTCTTCTCATGATATCCGGGCAAAAACCCATTAAAAAAAGTAAGCAAGGCCAGTTTCAAATATTAGATGTGGTGGAGATGATGCGTCCAATCACGAAATTTACCAAACAAATCGTGCACGGAAATAGTATCCCAGTACTCGTTCGCGAAGCGGTGCGAATTGCTGAAGAAGAACGGCCTGGGGCAGTCCACCTTGAGCTTCCAGAAGATATTGCAGCGGAAAACTGCTCAGCTGAACCCTATGAAGTTCTTTCGCCGCGACGACCTCACCCTAATGAACAAAGCATTGAACAGGCAGTCGCCATGATACAGACGGCCAAGAGACCTCTTCTTTTAGTCGGGGCGGGAGCCAATCGAAATCGCACATCACAGGCCTTAACCAAATTCCTTGAAAAAACCGGGTTGTATTTTTTTAACACCCAAATGGGAAAAGGCGTAGTCGATGAACGACATGCCGGATTTCTGGGAACGGCCGCCCTTTCGACCAAAGACTACTTGCATTGTGCCCTTGACCGAGCCGACCTCATCATGAATGTGGGACATGACGTAATTGAAAAGCCACCTTTCTTTATGGAAAAGGGCGGGCCCCAAGTCATTCATATCAATTATTTTTCTGCGCAGGTCGATGAGGTTTACTTTCCTCAACTGGAAGTGGTTGGTGATATTGCTTCAAGTATTGAGCGCTTGACTGACAAGGTGACCGCACCGTCTCATTGGGACTTTGCGTATTTTTTTCGAGTCAAAAAAGAAATCGACCTCCATATACAGGACAAAAGCCAAAGGGATAGTTTCCCAATCATACCTCAATACCTAGTGTCCCAGGTTCGAGCCATCATGCCGGACGATGGCATCATTGCCCTTGATAATGGCATCTACAAGATTTGGTTCGCCCGTAATTACCAAGCCTTTGCGCCCAATACCGTCCTGCTCGACAACGCCCTAGCGACGATGGGAGCGGGTTTCCCTTCAGCTATGGGTGCGGCCTTGGTCGATCCCAACAAGAAAGTTCTCGCAATATGTGGGGACGGAGGATTTATGATGAATTCTCAAGAGCTGGAGACAGCCGTTCGCACACAACTCAACCTCGTCATTCTCATCTTAAAGGACAATGCGTACGGCATGATCAAATGGAAACAAGCCGGAATGGGATTTCAAAGCTTCGGACTCGATTATGGTAACCCAAATTTTGTTCAATATGCCCAAGCCTATGGAGCACATGGCCACTTGATCGAATCGGCAGAACAGCTTGGTCCTACCATTCACAAGTGTTTGGCCTCCACAGGAGTTCATCTTATTGAAGTCCCTGTTGACTATTCTGAGAACGAACAAGTGCTGATTGCCGAACTGAATGAAAAAACTTGCATACTGTAGTCATCCGATGAAACCTTAGCCAGCCATGATACAACCCATACACGTATATGCTCCTTATGACGGCCACCTCATTGCCGAAATGGAGAGTACGACTGAACAGGAACTTGAGAAGGCTATTGAACGCGCGGCACAGATAGCCACCGCCTCTCAGCCAGTAATCCCAGCCTATGAACGCATCGCAATTCTTGAAAAAACCGCCGACCTTGTGAAAGCCAAGGCTGAGCAATTTGCCCAACAAGCGGCAGAGGAAGGCGGCAAACCGCTTGTAGACTCTCGGGTTGAACTTGAGCGGGCCATCCAGGGGCTTCGAGAAGCAGCTCGCGCTATTCCCCAGATGGTCGGACGTGAAATACCAATGGGTTTAAGTGCCTCATCGAGAAATCGATTGGCCTTTACCATCAGAGAACCCATTGGAGCAGTTGTCGCCATCAGTGCCTTTAACCACCCGTTTAATCTCATTGTGCATCAGGTCATTCCGGCGATTGCCGTAGGATGCCCTGTCATTGTGAAACCAGCATTAACCACCCCCATTTCCTGTCTCAATCTGGTCAATTGCTTACGGGAGGCCGGTCTCCCCAAAGAATGGTGTCAGGTTGCTCTCTGTAACAATCAACTGGCTGAACGCATGGTCATCGACCCCAGAGTTAGCCTCCTCTCCTTTATCGGATCTGCCAAAGTAGGATGGTCGCTCCGTTCCAAGGTGGCTGCCGGCACACGATGCCTACTCGAACATGGAGGAGCCGCTCCCATCATTATCGACGAAACGGCCGACTTGCACGATGCCGTTCCCTTACTGGCCAAGGGAGGCTATTACCACGCCGGACAGGTCTGTGTTTCAGTACAACGTGTTTTTGCCCATGAATCGATTGCCGCAGAGGTTGCGGCGGGTTTAGCCGAGTGTGCTAACCACATGATGGTAGGAGACCCCAAAGAAGAAACAACAGAAATCGGCCCACTGATTCTCGAAAAGGAAGTCGAGCGCGTGTCGCAATGGGTTGACGAAGCCTGTTCAGGGGGAGGAATCGTTCAAGCTGGTGGAAGCCGTATCGGAAAAACCTGCTACGCCCCAACGGTTATTGTCAATCCGCCTGATTCGGCTAAGGTATCCCGACAGGAAATTTTTGGACCGGTAATCACTGTCTCCTCTTTCAAGGATCGTGTCGAGGCGATTACGCGAGCGAATACCGTTCCTTATTCATTCCAAGCGGCCGTATTCACCAAAGATGTTGATGTGGCCCTTGATACGGCCAAACGCCTGAATGCCGCCACGGTCATGGTGAACGACCATTCGGCCTTTCGTGTGGACTGGATGCCCTTTGCCGGACGAAAGGTCTCGGGATTAGGGGTTGGAGGAATCCTTTCCACGATGAAGGAAATGACAGAAGAGAAGATGATTGTCTTTCGATCCACCACACATTAAGGGAAGCTTATTCAAACTTGGATTCCTGCAATCACGAGACATGACCTTTCATTATCTTAAGGAGTACATAAATGACGTCCTCACCGGAACTCTCACTCGAACATTTCCTGACGGGGTTAAGGCGAAGAAATCCTGGGGAAACTGAATTTCATCAAGCGGTTGAAGAAGTCGCGACCTACCTCATTCCTTATGTGAATGAACACCCGACGTATAAGAAGGCCCGTATTCTCGAACGATTAACAGAACCAGATAGGATCCTCATCTTTCGAGTCTGTTGGGAAGACGACCTGGGGGATATTCGGGTGAATCGAGGATACCGTGTCCAGTTTAATAACGCGATTGGGCCTTACAAAGGAGGGCTTCGATTTCACCCAACTGTGAATTTAAGCATTCTCAAATTTTTGGGATTCGAACAAATTTTTAAAAATAGCCTAACGACTCTTCCTATGGGAGCAGGCAAAGGAGGCGCTGACTTTAATCCAAAAGGAAAATCGGATGCAGAAATCATGCGATTTTGTCAGGCCTTTATGACGGAGCTTGCCAAGCATATCGGAGAAAACATTGACGTCCCGGCAGGCGACATCGGAGTAGGAGCCAGAGAAATTAGTTATATGTTCGGGCAATATAAACGCCTGAAAAACGAATTCACAGGAGCCCTAACAGGAAAAGGCCTGGAGTTTGGAGGCAGCTTGATTCGAAAAGAAGCCACAGGATTCGGATGCGTGTATTTTATGCAAGAAATGCTGAAACACCATGGGGAGGGCTTGAACGGAAAAACCTGTAACATTTCTGGAGCGGGAAACGTGGCGCAATATGCAGCCTTAAAGCTCATTCAATTTGGAGCAAAGGTCATTACGATGTCCGACTCCTCTGGATTTGTGCACGACCCAGACGGAATCAACGAAGAGAAACTCAACGACATTATCGAAATCAAAACCGTTAGGAGGAAGTCCCTCTCAGAGTACGCAAAGAAATACCAACTTAACTTTCACGAAGGGAAACGTCCATGGGGAATTCCCTGTCAATTAGCATTCCCCTGTGCCACGCAAAATGAACTGAATACCTCAGATGCCCAAAGCCTCATCCAACATGGCATCCTAGGAGTCGCCGAAGGAGCCAACATGCCAACAACGATTGAAGCGATAAAATTGTTTCAAGAAAATAAGGTTTTGTTTTCTCCAGGTAAAGCCTCCAATGCCGGTGGCGTCGCCGTCTCTGGTTTGGAGATGAGCCAGAACAGCATTCGCATGTCTTGGTCTGACGAGGAATTAGATGGCCGTTTACGCAACATCATGACCGGCATTCACCAACAATGTGTGAACCATGGAACAAAGAATGGCTCCGTGGACTATGTCAAAGGTGCCAATATTGCCGGATTCACCAAAGTTGCTGATGCGATGCTCGCCTATGGTGTGGTATAGATCTCAAGACCGACTGACCAATACGAAATTGTCAGCTTGATAAGCATACACCGGAGCCAACTTACACATAGCCGACATGAAGCGCGATACCCTGGCTCAGCTTCTACAACAGGTTCGAGCCTGTGACATCTGTCAGCCTGACCTCCCACTCGGACCACGTCCAGTCCTCCAATTTGATCCTCGAGCCCCTATCCTGATCGCCGCCCAAGCGCCAGGACGTAAAGTACATGAGACCGGTCTCCCCTTTAATGATCCTAGTGGAGATCGCCTCAGGGAATGGTTGGGCGTAGATCGAGAAAGCTTTTATGATGCAAAAAGATTTGCCATTATTCCTATGGGATTTTGCTTTCCAGGAACCGGTAAATCTGGAGATCTCCCTCCCCGGCCCGAATGTGCCCCAGCCTGGCGCAAGGAGTTACTCGCACAATTACCGAATCTGCAATTGACCCTGGTGATCGGTCAATATGCCCATGCCTACCATCTACCTGAATCCAGCCATCCCAACCTCACGGAAACCGTCAAAGCCTGGAAAGACTTCTGGCCCGAACGCCTGCCACTCCCCCACCCTAGTCCCAGAAATAATCTCTGGTTGAAACGAAACCCTTGGTTTACAGAAGAGGTATTACCTGTCTTGAGGAAAAGAGTGAAAGTGTTATTGAAATGATAAGGTGTTTTAATTTTCCGCGAAGAACTATTGAATTGCCCTCAACTTGGCGAGCAGAAGTTAAGAGGAGATACATTTAGGAACTAATCCGGTTCTACAATTTTTGGGTAGGACCGGTAGGAGCATTAATTATTGACAGCCCCTCGATGCGCATTGAGTGCTTACTCGGGGCACCATTCGACTAGGTTGATTCTTCTTCCACCTCTCTAATGGTGGCCTGCCATGAGCGAACGAGGAAAACTACGAAATGGTTTCCCTAGTGAGTCGAATGGTGGAGGGCAGACAATGCGCCCGTCGTTGATACCTACCCTCCGTTTTCAAATTCAAGGTGTTATACAGGTGGCCTAAGCACTGAGGATGGGTCAACCTATTATCGACTTCAATCATATTTGTATAGAAGAAAATGACTGAGCATACCATCACGGCACAGTGCACGCTTTCCGGTCAAGCGGCCTTCTTCAAATCAGGATTATTTTTTGGGGCTACTTCTGTTTCATGGCGTAAAATGGGGCGATCCGGTTCGCCCGACGAAATTCCCGCCATGAACAGAACCAATAGGCCGATCAGATGGAAGCCGATGAAGATCATTCCCCATTCCGTATCCATTGCTATATCCCTATTACCGCCAAATGAGGAAAAACCCTCCCCCCATCAGTGCCATGAAGAGAATAATTCCTAGTAAAAACAACGTGCTTTCCATGACTATACCTACCTTCTGATTCACTCGGTTTCCAAAGACACCTTTACTACTTTAACCATGTAACACACATTTCAAATGACAGGGATGATCTACTTCACAGACATAAAATTTAAAATGGATTCCTTCGTTTAAGGAGGGAACTTGCAGGACAGCTGAGAAGATTGAGATGAGAAAAATATTCACAGGAGGGACTTATCCGGTCGTTAAGAATAATTATACGTACGACCGGTATAGGCATTCTTTACTGACAGCCACTCGACGCGCTCGTTACTCTCGCTTGTTCGGGGCACCTTTCGACTCAGGAATTAGATTTTTACCTTCTGTATTGGCCTGCCATGAGCGAGGTTTTTCAAGGAAATAAATTGAGGTATTTCTCCGGTCCTACAAATCTTTAGTAGGACCGGTACGAGCTAGCTCTGTTTGGTGGAGGGCAGGGGAATCGAACCCCCGACCTCAACGTTGCGAACGTTGCGCTCTCCCAACTGAGCTAGCCCCCCATCCAAGTTTTCGCCAATTTTTTGGTAAGTCCCGCACGGAAGGTTTTTCCGGTTGGTCTGCGGTGAAGCCATTATACACAAGCCCTGGCGAGTACTCTAGTTTTCATGACGGCTTACATCTGAAGCTTTCTTCAAGAAGGAGCCGTGGCTGTCGGTGAGATATGAACCTGTCTACCCTCTATCCGCAATCGCCCCTCTGCATAGAGTTGCACCGCCTCTGGATAAATTCGATGTTCTTCCCTCAGAATTCTCTCTGAAAGCGATTCTGCGGAATCCCCTTCCAATATCGGGACCGGTGCTTGAAGAATGATCGGCCCTTCATCCACACCTTCTGTCACAAAATGGACCGTACAACCTGCCACCTTGACACCCCACTCAAGCGCTTTTCGCTGCACATCGAGCCCAGGAAAAGAAGGGAGCAATGATGGATGAATATTCATCATTCGATGGGGAAAGGCGTTGATGAGAACCGGTGTCACGATCCGCATATATCCCGCTAACACCACTAGTTCAATATTATGTTTTTTGAGTATCTCTAAAACTGCCTGATCATAGGACTCTCGAGCTTGAGGCTGTCCTTTAAAGGGGGCCGGATCGACGAAGATGGACTGGAGACCATGTTTCTGAGCTCGTTCCAACGCCGGCGCCTTTTCTTTATTGCTCATTACCAGAGCAATCGTGGCAGACACATCCCTTCGCTCGATAGCATCGATCAGGGACTGAAGGTTCGAGCCGCGACCAGAGGCCAGGACAGCAATCTTGGGCTTATGTGGATTGGGATTTTCCGACATATTCTACAGGCTGCTTTTGTTGATCTTTCTGAACGATTTCCCCAATGCGAAACGCTTGTTCCCCTAAATCTTGAACCTTTTCAATTATGGGATCGGCAAAGTCTTTTGATACCACTAATACCAAGCCAATCCCCATATTAAAAACCCGGAACATCTCCTTGTCAGAAACCTCACCCAGGTTGTCGATCACTGAAAAAATTTTGGGGACGGGCCAGGTATCGAGATGTACTCGAGCCGAACAAGCATCAGGAAATATGCGGGGAAGATTTTCGGTCAATCCCCCACCAGTAATATGAACGATCCCTTTAATAGAGAATTCCGATATGAGAGACAAAACTGGTTTTACATAAATACGGGTTGGCGTGAGCAGTATTTCACCCACCGTACCAGACAACTCAGTCAGTTGGCTGCTGTGCTGCAAGCCCTGTTGCTCAAAAAGAATCTTTCGGGCTAATGAATATCCGTTACTATGTAACCCTGAAGAAGCCAACCCTAGCAGAACATCACCAGGAACAATCGTACTGCCATCGATGAGGTTGGACCGATCGACGGCTCCCACGGTAAACCCTGCCAAATCATACTCCCCATCAGGGTAAAAGGACGGCATTTCCGCCGTCTCTCCCCCAATGAGTGCACATCCAGCCTGACGGCATCCTTCAGCAATCCCCGTGATCACCGCCTCGGCCTTGGCAACGGACAATTTTCCCGTTGAGAAATAATCTAGAAAAAAAAGGGGTTCCGCCCCGCTCACCAATACGTCATTGACACACATCGCCACCAGATCTATCCCGATGGTATCGTGGCGATCCATCATGAAGGCGAGTTTCAACTTGGTTCCAACGCCATCGGTACCGGACACCAACACCGGGTCGGTATAGCGTCCAGCTTGGAAATTAAAAAGTCCTCCAAATCCTCCAAGGTCGGTCAGAACCTCTGAACGGAACGTGGCTCGGACTAACGGTTTAATCCGCTGGACCAGTTCATTGCCGGCCTCAATATTGACACCTGATTCTCGGTAGTTCGTCATTGCGAAGGCATCTTACTGAAGCAAGACAAGGTCGTCAATCAAGAAGAGGAATCCGAACCAGATATGCCCTTCCCATTTTCCTTTGTCGTCACAAGCTCAACAAGTGTTTCCACATGTGCCGTTTGAGCAAACATATCAAACGGCTGGATTCGTGAAATGGAAAAACCACGGGTGGTGAGATAGTGGAGATCTCGTGCCAGCGTTGGAGCGTCACAGGAGAGATAGTAAATTTTGGAACAGCCGAGTCCCGTCAGTTTCTTTCGACATGTCGAGCTGAGCCCCGTCCTCGGTGGATCCACAATCACCACATCATAGTCACCGTTCTTGGCCGTCTCAAGAAACCTTTCGGCATTCTGTTTGCGAAAACGCGTGCGTCCTATATGATTGGCCCTCGCTGCATCGCGTGCATCAGTCAAGGCCTGGGCATTGGACTCGACTTCGGTCACATAGGCACCCTCCCGAGCCAGAGGCAACCCCAACGTGCCGATACCGGCATAGAGCTCCGCAATCTTCAATCCGTGAGTCGGTTGAATCCATTTAATAAGTGTTGATGAAATCTGTTGATTCAAGCGCCAATTCGACTGCATGAAAGACCAATCCCCGACCCGGAAGGACAGCCCCTGCAATTGTTCCGTGATAAAGTTTTGCCCCCTGACCCAGCGGCGTTCCCGGTGCCCCTTCTCCAGAAGGGCGACTTGGCCTACGAGCTTGGGGATCCCTTCGAACATATCAAGTAATCGTGCCACTTGCTGTTCCTTGCCAGCCTGCAGGCGATGGATCAATAAAACTTCTCCCGTTGTAGAGGAAGAACGCAATTCAATGGATACCAATCGACCAGGAAGTACGGTCTGTGCCTCCAGCCGCTCTTGGACCTGCTGCACAACCTCTCTGATTTCATCCAGGGGAAGCAAGCAAACCGATGCCCGGATAGGGACCTTCGTTCCTTGTCGATGAAACCCCAGGCCAAACCCTTTCTCATCCCGAAAGACAACGAATCGAATCGTACTTCTATAGCCGTAGGGATCAGGAGAAGGAATGGTTGGCAGGACACGACTTGAATCAATCTTCCCCACCCGCCTCAAGGTTTCTTCCAGCATGACCTGTTTTTGTTTGAGTTGTTCTTGGTACTGCAGATGCTGCAACTGACATCCCCCACATTGCCCATAAACAGGACAGGGAGTCTCGATTCGATGCGGGGATGTAGAGAGAACTTCTTGAATTTCTACCTCACGGTATCCCTTATGCCTTACTCCAGCGCCCACCAATACTTCTTCGCCCGGGATCCCACCCTTCACAAAGAGTACTTCCCCATTGACCCGGGCCAACCCGCGCCCGCCTTCAATTAATTTCTCAATTTTTACCGTATTTTTGACATCTTCTGCGGTCATCACAATGAGATCCTACCACAAAGACAACCTCCATCACCTGATCTATACTTGTAGAAGGACTCCTCAAATCCACTATATTGCTACACATTCAATAGCTCAGATTGGAGCATCGATATGAAAATCTTTTTTCTTAGTCTATGCCTCTTAATTTTGGGTTCGAATGTTGGACTGGCAATGGCTGCCGACCATCTTGTTTACGAAAATCCGGACATAGGCGTATCATTTCAGTATCCTTCAACAGTAGCCATAGACCACAAACAAAGTACTCAAAAGCCATTAAGGGTAGCATTTCAATATGGAACGCCTCCGTTTGCCCTCCATATTCTGTTCAAAGAAATTCCGAAACATGAGAAACTTGATACGTTTATTCAGGAGGAGAGAGGCAATCAAGAACAGGGCGGGTATCGACATGAAGTGACGGAATCCCATCTCACAATTGGAAACAATATTCAGTCTATTCGATTCCTTAGAAAATCACCCTTCGGGGACATGCACTACATCGTGTTCCAGTCTCCTTCATTGAAAAAACTTTTTGGATTTTGGCATGTGACCAGTCGAGGGGCGGATCCAAATAAAAAAGCCGTCGACGCTCTAGAAACGATGCTAAGGAGTTTGCGAGTTGAATGACAAAATCTCACCAGATGAATCGGGATGGCATCCAGAAGTTGCACTCGTGGCCGCGATCTTCATGTCACTCCTCTTTGCAGCAGCAGGCTTGGCCAACCTATTGGACCTAGCCACCATCAGGCTATCCTTTTTTGACAAAGTCCTCAGCTCAGAGAACGCCATACGCTGGTGGATGGAAGTTTCTCTACTTTGCCCCCTGGCATCTGGATTCTTCCTGTACCGGTCACTCCAACCCAGAACCCCTTCAAAAGACCTAGATAATTCGTAATAGGGCGAGACCTCCCCCCTACAGTTTCCAAGCCTATGATATAATTACTAGATCACTTGCCAACCCCTTGAGGGCTATCACATGAAAGATCGGACACAAGCTCGGGCCCATATTCCCTATGAAGTCCAATACACGGTCAAAGGGGATCGAATGTCCCAGGAAGGTGAACTCTGCGACATCTCCATTACGGGATGCCGTCTAGCTTCCAAGGTAGAAATTCCCCCCGTCGGCGCTCAATTGGAACTCTGTATCCATCCCGAAGACGGAGCCATTCCTCTCATTATTGATAAAGCCACCGTGCAATGGGTGAAGGAGGACGAGTTCGGTGTGGTCTTCTCCGAAATCCGGCCTGATACAAAAAAGCGTATTAAAGAGATTTGCCGCCAACTCACCTGGTAAATTTTCTAAAACTTAAACACTGTTAATAAAAAAGTTAAACGCCATTTTAAAAATTTTGTACAGAGGACTTGACCCATGAGAATACTGGATGACGTGAAGGATCGGAGACTCGACAAGGTCACGATGTATTTAAAAAAGGGAGAAGCAGAAGACTTGATGGAGGCCATTAGCGCCTTGCTTTCGAAACAGAGCAGCAATCATGAACAACCTTCAGAAAGCACAAGATTAAAAGAACTCACCATTTGTCTCGATCAAGACACGACCCTAGAAGACTCCAAATATACACCGTAAGCTGCTCTCAACGACAACCGCTAATCCCTTTTACCGGCATTGATGTGGGGTGCACATATCACCCGCCTCCAGCCACATATTGCCGATGAATTCCCGATCCCTACCTCCCTCCTTAATTCCTCAAAATGACTAGCTATAATTCAATAGGGATATTTGGGTTGCCGTGCTCAAAGACAAAGCCCAACACCTGATCTATACTTAGAGAAGAACCCGCTAAAATCACCATCCCAAAAAGTTAATTGATGGATATTAGAAAAAAAGCACAATTACTAATTTATTCCGAACTCATCCTTGGCACACTCCTTTTCCTAATTCTTTTATATTTCACAAATAGCCTTATACTTTTAGGAGCATTTATTTTTATCTATGGTATTTTTGGCCGGCATCTTGGATATTTCCTTTGGTCTCTTCGGTGTCCAAATTGCGATAGGCCAATTTTATTTGAAAATTCAAAATTCTTAACAAAGAATATTTAAAATATAATACTCTCTCCGTTCCCAAAAAATGCTCCCAGTGTGAAACCTCCTTTGAGTAATCATCTTTAGTAGTTAAGTTTTCAAAAACTCCAACACATTCTTCTCCTAGATCTATGAATATGGGCTTCGCAGAACTCTTCGCGGACTTTGCTGGAAGATCGGGGTACCCACCTAGGCTTAGCCACAAAAAGGAAAGCCGGAACTGACTGAGGGAATTGGTGAAATGAGGTTACCCGAAGGAATTCCGGAAGGATTCCTTGTGGCTAAGGCGGGAAGTGTCAATCTGAGAGGCATGAAAGCAGAGAGCACTGTCAAACCCTCCTCAGCTTTCTTCTTACTTTAAACCCTCAACGTGAGTAGGAAGAGTGCCTCCGACTGCGCGCATGCGCCGAGCATCTTCTGAGGTGCGCGGTGTGCGAGCAAGGGAGGCACCTTCCCTGCCCACACTCTTAACTTTCGGGACGCAACTCCACCTCCAACAACTTGATCTTCCGATGGAGATGGCTGCGTTCAATTTTAAGATCGTCGGCGGTGCGGGACACATTCCAGCCGTTTTCTCGAAGCTTGCGGGATATGTACTCCTTCTCAAAGGCATTGCGCGCATCACGGAGGGAATCGTACGCTTGGTTAACTAACGGAGTTGACGGCGCCCCTTGGTCTTGAGAAGCCGAGGCTGCCCCTCGGGGTTGGATAAAGGCCACTGCGTCAGCCACCTCAATACGCGGTCCCGGGACCATAATCATCAATCGCTCAATCAGGTTCCGTAACTCACGGACGTTGCCAGGCCATTCATATTGCTGAAATGTCTCCATGGCATCCGGACTAACCTCTTTGACTTTCACCCCCTGCTCTTCTGCATAGACGCGAACAAAGTGCTGGACGAGGAGTGGAATATCGTCTTTTCGTTTTTTGAGGGGCGGCACTTCAATCGGCAATACATTAAGGCGGTAATATAAATCCTCTCGAAACTGCCCCTTTTCGATTTCATCAGCCAGATTTTTATTCGAGGCCGCAATCACTCGCACATCGACTTTAATGAGTTTGGTGCCCCCCACACGGGTAAACTGCTGCTCTTCGAGCGCACGGAGCACCTTGGCTTGGGTATTAATCGACATGTCCCCGATTTCATCCAAAAACAAGGTGCCGCCATCGGCCTGCTCGAATTGACCGCGTTTCAGACTTGTGGCACCGCTGAATGATCCGCGTTCATGCCCAAACAATTCACTTTCGATCAGCGTCTCCGGAATCGCCGCACAATTAACGGCGATAAACGGCCGATCTTTTCGGGGACTTTTTCCATGAATGGCCCGCGCGACCAGTTCCTTCCCTGTACCATTTTCTCCGGCAATGAGCACTCGTCCTACGGTCGGTCCAGCGGTGGAAATGATTTGCCTGAGTCGTTCCATAGGAGGAGAGGCCCCCACTAATTCAAATCGTCGTTCAACTTGACTGCGCAAAGAAAGGTTTTCCCGTTCCAAGCGATGTTGGTCCAACGCATTTCGAATCCGGAGGGTTAAATTTTCCAAGGACAGGGGCTTTTCAATATAATCATAGGCACCAAGCTTGATCGCCTTGACTGCCGTCTCTATCGAACCATGACCCGACATCATAATAACCGTGAGGTGGGGCGACTGCTCCCGAAGCCGACGCAGGGTTTCGAGCCCGTCCATGTCCGGCATCCAGATATCAAGGAGAACCAAATCCGGTGGGTCCATCCCAATGATCTTCAAGGCCTCAGGTCCACTCGGGGCGACCGACACCTCATACCGCTCATCTTCTAAAATTTGCCGAACCGAACTTTGAATCGGTTCCTCATCATCAACAACGAGAATACTTTCTGCCATCATTGCCTCTCAGGATGGTTCTGCGACGCTATTCACCGCTCATTATCGATCGGAATCAATGCCAATTTCATGCCAGCCGTTGAAGAACTAGACAGGAAGGTCAATAGTGAAGATCGCACCCTTTGGTTGATGGTTCGCAACCTGTATTTGTCCATCATGGTCCGTAATAATCCGTCGCACAATGGCCAGCCCTAAACCCGTACCTGTATGCTTTCGGGAAAAATACGGCACAAACAGTCGATCCTGATCCTCTGGATTGATCCCTATCCCTTCATCCGCCACGGTGAGAACGGCCTTCCGTCGCTTCGTATCAAATTGACTGGTCACCCAGAGTCGTCCGCTCTGATTCATGGCCTGGATCGCATTGTCAAAAAGATTCACGAACACTCGATTGATTTGCTCTCGATCAAAATTAATAGGCGGCAGAGTTTCATCGAGATCCAGAATAAATTCTATCTCTCGGTGGGCTCCTTTATAGAGCGTCAACACATCACGGATGACCTCATGGATATTTCCCTTGGCCATTTGTGGCGCTGGCATTCTGGCAAACTTAGAGAATTCATCGACCATGCGCTTGAGACTCGTCACTTCATTGATAATGACGCCGGTGGATTCATCAAAAATAGTGTCAAAGTCTCCAGATTTCTCCATGAATTTCTTGCGCAACCGTTGGGCCGACAACTGAATGGGAGTGAGAGGGTTTTTAATTTCATGGGCAATGCGTTTGGCCGCTTCCTGCCAAGCCGCTGCCTTTTGCGCTTTGATCAGCTCACTTAAGTCCTCAAAGACCAACACAAACCCAAGATCCTTCCCGGCCTCATCACGCATACGGGAACAATTCAACCCAATCGTCAGAAATTTTCCCTCCACCTCCATCTGTCCTTCAAGAGACAAACTATCCCGGCCATCCGCCAACATCCGGTCATAGGCATTTTGAAATAAATCCAATTGCCATTCTTTAAAAGCTTCGCTGACCGGTCGATTAAAGAGTTGCTCGCCCGACACCCCCAAAATTCTTGTCGCAGCCTGATTGACAGTGGTGATTAATCCCTGGCGGTCAATGGAGAGAACTCCAGCCGCCATCGTATCCACCACGGCCAGGGTATAGGCGCGTCGTCGATCAAGCTCCACGTTCGAGTGCCGTAGCGAGGCATTGGCCTGCTCGGCCGTCAGCTTACTGGTCCGTAGGTCCTCCGTCATGCGATTGAAGGATTCAACCAGGGTGCCGATCTCATCCGTTGCATTGACATTAATCTTGACATTCAGATCCCCTTGCGCCACTGCCTCTGTGGCTTCCGCCAAACGTTGGATCGGCACGGTGATACCGCGAGCCACATAAAATCCAAACCAACTGGCCCCGAATAAAATCAGAACGGTGATAACCGCCACAAACAGGTACGCACCGGCCTTAATAGGATTTTTCATCGTCTTGACTTGCCGATATTCATTAAATTGGGTGGCAATGCCTTCCATTTTCGTGAGCAAAGACTCCGGGACATAGGCATCTACGACGACGACCCCATCCACGCCTCCTCGCTTCAAATTTGACGCAATCGGAACCCCCGCTCGAATCAAACGCCCGGTTTGGGCCTCTTGCACCGACGTAAGCTCTTGCTGGCCTTTGAGCACCTGTAACACGAGTTGCCCTATCGGCAAATTTAGCACGGAGGAAGGCACGGACGAATCTACGGCCTTGGTCAAGGTTTCCAGTTTGGAGGAGTACACCTCCACTCCCGCCACATTATGCTCCAATCGTTTTCTCGCCATAGCCGCCACCAATAAATCTCGTTCTTCCGGGGTGAGCATATCTTCCCGAAAAATTTCGCGGCTAATGGCCCGTGCACTATTGATCGCCAATGCCACATGTCCGGCATGATGCATTCGGGCAATCTCATGGGAATCGGTTAACACCTGGTCAATTTGGCTATTGAACCAAAAGTCTACGGCTTTATTAACCAGTCCACTGGCCACGACCGCCAACAGGACGGTAGGAATCAAAGCAAACCCGATAAAGGCTGCAACGAGCTTTGCTCGAAACCCAGACCCTAATAGTCGATGTCGACGTTCAAAATAGGCCTTGATGAGATTCCGTGAGAGCAGCAGGGTGAGTACCACCAGCCCAATCAAATCCAGATTGACTAACAGGAGCACAAACGCGTAGCTGGGTGTCGGAAGATACGAGTCCGAACCGGCCGTTCCGGTTAAGGCAAACTGTGAATAGTAAATGGTGAGTCCCAGACAGGGGATGAGGAAGAGCAGGACAATCCATACGGGCTGCAAGTAGGGAAGTCGCCGGCCCCCGTCTGAAGAGGGTATGCGTCTACGCTTTCTCTTTTTGTAACCGGCTTGAGATCCTCCCAATGGGGCTTCATCCGTCAGGGACAGACTGTCCTCGACCGATGGCACGGGTTCAGGAGAATCCGCGGAATGAGAAAGGCCACTCATGGTACCTGCTCCTGCTGCAACCACTGGTCCTTAAAGGTAGTATAAGGGACCTGAAAGGTAGCTTCAAATACCCGCGAAAACTTGGCCTGTTTGCACAATCCTCTCAACAATTGAGTGACGCCTTCCACCCCATAGGTCTCCAGTAAATATTCGGTGGCTTGAAGCCCGGCTCCATAGGCAGCTTGTGCCGCTTGAGGAGAAAGTTCGACAAAAAACTGGTCGTAGCGTGGGAAAATATGGTCTGCGCCCTCTCTAGCATGATAGTTTTCGAACCACCTATTTTGATCAATCGCCTTTTCAAAGTGACTGGCCAATCCTTCTGTCAGCCAAACCGGTGTCCGCCCCATACTCTGACGATCGACGACGGCATGGGTATATTCGTGCCGTAATAACCCTCTTAAAATCAGAGGGTCAGCTTCGAGTAACTTCAGAGGAAAATGAATGGTTCCATCATACAGTCCTTGGGCCCAGGTAGGACTTTTGGTTATCCCCCAAAACTCGTCACCCGGATAGACCCTCACCGTCACCCGCTGTTGAGGATAGTATTGAAAAAGACGACCAAGTTGTACGTAGACCTGCTCTAATTCCCTGACAAGAATTTCTAAATGTTGTGAGGAGGTAAAAACGGCTCGATACTTTATTAAAAAATGGTCACTGGTCAAACGCTCCCATGCACGATCCTGTTCCCATTCCTGTTGCGCCCTACGGAAACGTTTTTGCAAGTCACCATTCTGGTGATCTAACTCCAAGCCCCGCTTGTAATGGGCGATCGCCTCCGGAAGGGCCTCCCGTTTGGCAAGGATATCCCCAAGGGCTTCATGGGCAAGACTTTGCCGTTCATCTAGTTGAAGGACACGTTGAAAAGTTTCCCTCGCCTCCTCATCTCGGCCAAGTTTTCCCAAGGCCATGCCTAATCCTAACAAGACAGGCACGTGAGTCTGATTCTCTTTGACCAATTCAGCAAATATTCGATGTGCTTCTTCAAAAGAACCCGCGTGAATGAGCTGCCAGCCAATCGTAGCTTTTTGTTGCAAGGAAAGAGTGGTTGGGTGGGAGCCGGTTGAATCCCCAACAGTCTGTACAGGAAGGGAAACGAAAACCGGTGGTAATTGGGTCATCCCACACACACGACCTCCTCCCTCTCTTGAGTGACAGGCATTCCCTGGACCCGTTGGGCTTTTTGCCTCCAATTCAGTGGAAGCGGCAAGACAGGTTAGGGAAACGAGTACAAGAGAGGGGCCATAGCTTAAGATCCCTACTGTAGGCCACATGGTCATCATGGATGGGTCGGGTGCAGACTCCTGCTGAACGCTCAAATCCCTTACGAGCGAGAACGCTCTTAATGGTTTCCAGATCTACTTAGAATACAGGAGGACCAGCAGTTCGCCAAGGGAGAGCGAAAATCAGGAAGATGGGGTTCCGGACTTGCCTGAGGTGAGATCCACATACTTCATCCTCAGTGCATACAGTAATTCTTTCATCACCCCCTCTTCTTCAGAGGTCAGATTTCCACGAGTCTTTTCCTCTAGAATAGAAAGGATATCAATAATTTCCTTTGCTTGAGGTAAATTCACTTGGGTTTTGGGTTGAGAGGGATCCAATTGTTCTCCCATCAACATCAGGGAAGATGTCCCAAGTGAAAAGATGAAAGAGGAAAAAGAAAGAGGCGGTGCAGCGCCTTCTCCGGGTGAGGAGGCTTGACTGCCTAATGGAGCAGCCGTGTCGGAGGTGGCAGAAGAGGGAGGGGGAGATTCCGGAGCCGAGACCGCAGGCTTCTCTTCTCCACGTCCTCGTTTATCGCGAATGACAAATCCTTGTTCTTCATCACCCATTGGACAACCTCTCCTCCATCTACATTACACCGGAAAGTGTCGTAGGCTATCATACAGGTCGAATTATTCGCAACCACAGAGAGGATTACAGAACGACAAAAACTGGGTATAATGCCCAGCACAACCGTCAGGTTCATAGGAGTTTGCAGGTGTCGGACACCGCAACCGGCCAACGATGTATGGATAGGACAAAACCCCCTGTGCCCAACGCGCAACCTCAACCCTACTCCTTCTCCGCCTTAGTGGAGTTGATGGCAACCCTCCGGGCCCCAAACGGATGTGCCTGGGATCGGAAACAAACCCATGAGAGCCTCAAGCCCTATTTACTCGAAGAGACCTATGAAGTGCTGGAAGCAATCGATCAGAACAATGTTTCCCAACTTAAAGAAGAACTCGGGGATGTGTTACTTCAGGTCATCTTTCATGCACAGATTGCTGAAGAAGCCAAGGCCTTCACTATTCAGGACGTCGTGACCTTCCTCGCTGAAAAACTCATACGCCGACATCCCCACGTCTTCTCGACGGAAGAGTCCTCGGATGAACCCCTCAATGCTGAAACCGTGTATACCAAGTGGGAAGAAATAAAACGAAAAGAGCGTCAAGACGCAGGCAAGTCATTGTCCGCCCTGGATGGGGTTCCTCAAATTCTCCCTGCACTCCTCAAGGCTTATCAAATCCAAGCCCGTGCGGCTCGGGTGGGCTTTGATTGGTCGGCCGATCAAGAAGGACTCGACCAAGCCTTTGATAAGATTTCAGAAGAAATTGAAGAATTACGAGAAGCCTTGAATATCGGTTCCCCCAACGACAGCAAAACTTCAACAGAAGCCGCTTCCACCCCCCACCCTGGTGCAGATGAAGATGAGTTGGGTGATGTGCTATTTTCTCTCGTCAATGTTGCTCGCAAGATAAAGGTGAACCCTGAAGATGCGCTACGCCGGGCCACAGACCGATTCATGTTACGCTTTCGACTGATGGAACAAGCGGCTCAACAATCTGGGCGCACATTGCAAGATCTCTCTCTGGCCGAGATGGACCAATTATGGGAGATCGCGAAGGCCCAGCTTGGTACATCCTGAAGATAGGCAACCATCCATGACAGACCCGCAGGAAAAGGAACAAACCCCAACGGAGCCACCGGCAAGTGAGTACTCGTCCTCAATCGTGTATGAGGAAGGGAAACGAGCTGGAGCCCATCCGGTCGTGGTGGTCATGGGCATTATTTTTGGCCTGTGGTTCTTGCTCTGGCTTTATATCCCCACCTCGAAACATACGGAGGGAAAAGCTGGGCTCCCCCCACCCTCTTCGAATTTTGAAGGGGCAGACGAAACGCCCATTATGTTTCATGTGAAGGCCACCCTGAAAGAATTACATGTCATTACGATTGTGGTTCCCAAACAAGCCACGGAGAGCCAAGTCGCTGGGCTGCTCTATCGGTTTAAGAAGAGCCGGCTCGACAATACCCTGGTCGACCTGCTTCCCCCAACGACACCGGGGCATCGACTAGGAAACCATTCCACGGCCGATATTTTTGTCTTTTCCGAGGCCTCGTTTGCTCAACCCGAGGCTGTAGAGGTTCTTGCGCGTGGGGCACATGCTCCAGGGCACCTCTATCCACAGGCTATCCCCTTCGAGGTGGCCATGGAGAAAGTTCGTGGCCACTATCGTATCGATATGAATGACCCGGGCCATCCAGACCAGGCGTCACTTGGATTTTTAGATGATTCTGGGGTCCACTCCAAACATTACCAGCCTTTATTCTAATAATTTCCCCTACCTCAATTGTTTATTTTTAAGATTATTATATTTATCAGGAAGTTAATAGGCTTCATCTGATGAAGACCCGTACTGGTCACACATGTTTTCAACAGATAAATAACAGAGCAATAAGGCTCCGTACCAAAACCCCAAGGTCTTGTAGTGGACTAAGTACCACAGGCACCATGCCTAAAATTTAGGCAGGATGTTACCCTACCTGAAAGGACAGGTTGATCATGGTCTAGAAGGAGACTTACTCACAGACTTATCCACAGTTTCTGGGGGTTAAGAAATGAGAGACTAAAATCGAGAAAACCGGCTATTTTTATTGAAGAAATACAGAGCTTAGCCTGAGGGTTACAAGAGGGCAGGGTGAATTAAGATTGGGAGAGACGAGGCCAACAAAGGGACATTTTTTTAGAGGCCAATACGTTCACGGATTTCTGAGCGAAGAGCATCCTTTTGTTCGATCATCCATTGCTCCAATTTGGGAAACAGATGAGCCAGTTCCCCAATAAATGGTTCGATTAAGACATCTAAACGAGCATTGAGCATTCCTTCCTCATCAACTATCTTGAATTTTTGATCTGCAATGTGGCGAGTTAAGGTTCGCGAGAGAATGAGTTGCTGCCCACCCGTCCCTTGGTCCCCTATTTCAAGAATCGTCTTTTTGAGGTAGTCAAGTTCATCGGCAATAGAGACTTTTATCCGCACCCCATGCGGTGTCGGCCATTGTGGACGCTGAATAGAGTAATCGTAAGAAAAGATAAAATCCCGAGGCTCGCGAAAGGGCCCTGAGACATCGATGATCGTAACTTTTTTTTCCATAGCCATTATGTCGTGCCTATTGAAGTGATGAGACAGGTTTTTTATCTATTTGAATGAGGGGTGTCATGGGACCTTCACCTTCTGTCGATCCCGACCATCCTTGTAGTCCCTCACGTAGATGGAACAAATTAGTGTATCCCTTCTGACTGAGATATTCACAGGCCATCCGGCTTCTCTCACCGGCAGAACAATAGACAAGCACTCTCTCGGCCTGCTCCGGAATGAGAGATTCGTACAGTCTGTCCAGATCTTCAAATGGGACCAAAGTCGCCTGGGGCAAACGCCGTTCGGCAAACTCACGTCTTGTCCGGACATCGATAACGACAAATGGTGATCCACCCTGCTCCTGGACTTGGCGCATTTTTTCCAACACCTGTTCCCCTGAGAGCTCACGAAACGCTTTCCCTGAGAGAACCAACTCTGGAGATACGGCTCCCCCGGAGGCGATTTTCGCTAAATGAAATCGAATCGGTTGTATCGCGGCAGAAAAATCCTCTTCCATCCGCTTCAGGAGGCCACGTGACTCAAACTGTTGGTGTTTCAGTTGATTCACTTCTTTTCGAAGCCGTATGGAATGAAGCAAGGCAAAACCGGCGACAAGCACCGCCGCAACGGTCATGATCCAAAGCATTGTCATGTTGGCTATTCTACCTTGAGGTTTTCTAACAAATTCGCAAATGGATATAACAGTATCATGGTCTCACCCTCAAGAGGGATAAGGAAAATCCCATTACGATAGAGCCTCTTTTCGGTGATCCGGCTCTAACATCGAAAGAATGCTCTGGGCCGTTTCTGTTCCATCTCTGATACAGTCTGGAATGCCTATTCCGTGGTACGCCGCACCCGTTACGACGACACCGGGGTATTTTGCCAAACCCTGCTTGATTTCTGCAACGCGGTCAAGATGGCCAATGGTATATTGCGGCATCCCCCGATTCCATCGATTGACCTCGGTATATAATGGCTTGGCCGAGAGGCCCACCAGATCGTGCAAGTCTTCCTGGGCGAGCCAGGCCAAGGTTTCATTATCTCGCTGTAGGACCTCTTCGCGACCAACCCCTCCCAAGTAACATCTGACTAATAGATGATTGGAGGGGGCCCGATGCGACCATTTATTCGAGGCCCAGGTTGCAGCGAGTATTCTCCGTTCTTCGATACGAGGAACCACGAACCCAAACCCCTGAACAGCCTTACTCAATAGGGATCTTTCGTAGACCAAAGCTACGGTCGCGGTGGACGCATAGGGGATCGAGTGGAATTGCTCGGCGAGTAATCGGTCTAACCCTTTTAAACAATCCGCCGTCACAAAGGCTGGTGTCGCCATAACCACCACATCTGCGGGAAGGCTCTCACCTGATTCGAGTAGAACCTGATAAGAAGCTTCTGATTGCGGCCCTCCCTGTTCACCAGTTACCTCGGGAATATCTGCTCCTCTGCGTAATGCCCGTACCGTCTTGACCGGAGTTCCCAAGAGCAAATGACATCCACCTTGTTTCAGGGCTGAAACCATGGCATCGACCAACGTCCCTAATCCATCACGCAAGGTCACAAAAAGCGTGTGAGTGGGTTGGGAAGTTCCTCCCAGAGACCCGACAGGCTTTTTCCCTTTCATCATTCCGCGAATGAGACTCCCCTGCTGTTGCTCCATGTCATAGAATCGAGGAAAGGTTGCCCGCAGACTCATCTGCTGGGCATCACCGGCATATATTCCGGCCATGAGCGGTTCAATAAATCGGTCAAAGGCCTCCCGGCCCAACCGCCTTGAAAAGAAGCTTGCTAGAGACTCATCCTTGTCTGAACGATTCACAGGGAGCACATAGTCGCCGGCCATCCGAAGTAAACCTGGAAGAGACACCAATCCATTTTTGAGAAAGGCGCCAACATTTGACGGGCGAATCACCACCAACCCTTCCGGAAGTTCTCGAAGTTGGCCCTTGGAATAGACAAAGGCCTTCTTTTCGGTGGGATTGGTATTGATGATCTGATCGGACAGGCCTAATTTTCTACAGAGTTCCAAGGCCCAGGGTTTTTGGGAAAGGAAGGAGTCGGGACCAGCCTCGATGACATAGTCATTAATATGGTGTGTGAGGATTTTTCCACCCACATATGATGCGGCATCCACGATCGTACAGGTCACCGGTAGATTTTTTTCCCTCGCGCGTTGCTGAACGGCATAGGCCGCCGACAGGCCGGCAATACCAGCACCAACGATGACGACCTGTTTGGGCTGCATGGTCATAGGGGTATCACGATGGTCACTCTCGCCTTAGCAGAATGCGAGTCATGAGAGGATCAGGTACGTTGGCTGAGTTTGTGTACGAGTTCGGCAGTCGCCGCGACATGATCGACGGGCGTTTGTGGGAGGATACCATGACCGAGATTAAAAATATGACCGGGACGACCTGCTGCGCGACCTAAAATATCCTCGATGCGCCGTTCTATTTCGTGAACCGGACCAAAGAGGGTCACGGGATCCAGATTGCCTTGAACTGCCACATCATGTCCTACCGCTTGCCATCCTTCGTCAAGGGCAATGCGCCAATCCAGACCGAGGACCGTTCCCCCAGCCTTCCGCATCATCGGAAGTAAGGTGGTCGTACCCGTGCCAAAATGAATCAACGGCACGTCTTCATGCTTGAGGCCATCAAAAATTAGTTGGACATGCGGCATGACATATTCGGCATAATCGTTTGGAGAAAGGCACCCAACCCAACTATCAAATAGCTGTACGGCTTGTGCCCCCGCATGAATTTGTTTTCGCAGATACCCAGTCACGATACGGGCTAACTTATCCATAAGAAGATGCCAGGCATCCGGATCGCCATACATACATTGTTTGGTATGAATATAATTCCGAGACCCTCCCCCTTCAATGGCATAACTTGCTAAGGTAAAGGGAGCGCCAGCAAAACCGATCAAAGGGACCTTCCCAGTTAAGGCCTTCCGAGCCTGCCGAATCGCCTCTTCCACGAATCGTAGCTCATCCCCATCAATCATTTTCAATTGATCGACTGCCGCCCGACCTCGCACCGGATTATGGATGACCGGACCCACCCCTTCGGTAAATTCCAGTTCAAGCCCCATAGGCTCTAAAGGTAGGAGGATATCGGCAAAAATAATGGCCGCATCAAGAGGAAACCGGTCGATAGGCTGAAGGGTGACTTCGGCAGATAATTCAGGAGTTTTACAGACCTCAAGGATACTGTGTTTCGCGCGAACCGCTTGATATTCCTTCATATACCGACCGGCCTGGCGCATAAACCAGACGGGGGTACAATCCACCGGTTCCCGACGACAGGCCTTCAAAAATCGATCATTCATGGGTGGCATTTTAGAGGCTGGTCAGCAAGGGTGTCAAACAAAGAGCTGGGAAAGAAAGGAATTTCTGGTTAGGACGTTGAGAATGAGGTGAGGGCACTTGATTCTTGTGGAGTTGGACGAGAGCCGAAGGTGTCGGTCTTCAAAACGAGAACCTAAACAATCAACAGATGATGGAATTGCCACTAAAACAATCTCCCCTCTTTTGGGTATCTATTTTTTACGTAATTGTTCGCAGTACAATTACAACTACGCTGAATGGGTTTCCTATCACTTCAAGGAGGAACCTATGTGTCGAGCTCTTCTGAAGATTGCCATCCCCCTTTTTCTCGTCCTTCTTGCAAGCATCACCATCAAAGATAATGTGTACGCCCAACCATTCTTAATCCCGGTGGGGCTTGGCCTTTTCTCCCTGACATTTTTCTTTCTCGCCCTACAGTATGCAGGGACCCAATCGTTCTTTCGAATTGCTGGGTTTATCTTGCTGATGACCACCGCAACCACCGGTTACAGCAATTGGCTACCTCAAGTTGAAGGCGCTAAGCCACCACCCGAGTTTGAACTGGATGTTTACTCCATGTCAGCCCAACAACTTGCAGATATGGGTGAGACTATTATTTTCGGAGGAATTGGGAAAAGATGGGAACAGGGAGCAATTGGCAAAGGTCAATGCACTCTTTGCCATAAATTTGAACCAGGCGGTTCAATCGAGCGGGCACCCAATTTGTGGGGAATCACTGCACGCAAACGTCTCAAACCCACATCAATTGAATATATTGCTGAATCCCACACGTGCCCTAACTGTTATGTTGTAGCAGGATTTGCCTGTCCAATCGAAAGCTATATGCCCGCGATTCATAAGGCACCAATCAGCCTTACATTAGAAGAATTCATTGCAATCGACACCTGGTTCTTCTTTCGGGAGGGAGAGATTCCACCTTCCCCTTATGATATTGCCGACGCTTATCGAAAGATGGTTCCCGATTTACTAGAGTCTAGAGAGGATGAAAAAGACGAATTACCATTAGAAATTAGGACAGTGGTTCAAGGAGATGAAACCTTGGGTCAGCTTTTCTCCAAGGCAAGATGTAGCGTGTGCCATCGTATCCCTGGAATCTCTCTCTCATTTGGAGAAATTGGTCCTCCTCTTTTGAGGAAATCCATGAGAACAGAACGTCTCAATGATCCCACCTACAAAGGCTCGGCACAATCTGTAGAGGAATATATTACCGAATCAATTCTCCAACCTGATAAATACCTTGTTCCCGGATATACCGATCTGATGCCTCACCATTACAGTGAACAACTGACAGCTCAAGCCCTGCAAAGAATGGTAACAACATCTCTCAACGGGGAGAGATTATGACCCTGCGATTGATTAATAGGGTGATACACCTATTTGATTCCTCAAGTATATATACGTAATCGAATCACGCTCCACTCTTCACACCCACTCCGACTCTTCCCGATCCCTGGTCGATCGAGATTGGCTCGCCAGCGCCTTCCGAATAGCGTGGCTCTCGCTATCCAAACTCGCGGCTTCCGAATCTGACAGAATCTGAGCGTCTTCATTAGCTAGTTCAAATCGATAATGATTTTTGTTCACCGAGAACCACTCGATATAGGGATGCGGGGTGAGGTTCGGATGCGGGTCAAAGGAAATGAGACTGACCTCCCCGACCTGTGGAATTTCAAAATCTCCTAAGGCATGACCAGCCATCTCATCGTCTTCAAATTTCTGGTTGGTAAAGCGGAACGCCTTTCCGGCTATTTCACCGCGAAAATCGCCTTTGAGATAGATATCGACTTGGCCTAGCAGCGCAAAAGTAATCCGTCCGACCACGGTTCCCTCTACTCGATTATCCAGAAACCCCTCTTTCACCCAACGTCCATTGCCAAACTTTTGTGCCATATTTTTTTTACTCCTTTTAATTCCTTGCCGATGAAAGCTGAGCCTCTCCCTTTTCCTGACCTTGCGTGGGGAGAGATCCAAGACATACCGCAAGCAGAATTAGACTACAACCCATCCATCCCCCTGGTCCCAACTGTTCATTAAGAAAGAACCAGGACATGATCCCTGCGAACACGGGTTCCAAAATAAAAATGAGGGCCACCTGCTGAGCAGGAATATACTTTTGCCCCCATATTTGTAACGCAAGCGCCCCTGTCGCTAACACCCCACAGATAAATAGGGCTGTGAGAAGTGAGGCGGTGGGATCGATACTCGCAAGTGCCGGCCCCTCAATTCCAGTGGCGGGAATCAGAAAGAGGGTCATCATCAAGAGTTGCCAGGCTAAAAATGAAGGGGACTGGCCAGCCCGAGCAAAGGTTTCCAGACAGGCGATATGTCCGGCAAATCCCGCGGCACAAAGAAGCGACCAGAGATCGCCCTGGTTCATCGAGACCGTAGGATTGGCCAGAAACCACAGCCCGACCAAGGCGATTCCGGCCGATATCCATATCCGAAACGTAAACCGCTGTAAAAAGAGCGGCACCAACACGACATAAAGAGCCGTGATAAAGGCGGAGTTCGAGGCCGATGTATATTGAAGCCCCACGGTCTGCGCCGCGTAACCGAGAAATAAAAACACGGTGGTGATGACGCTCATGCGCAACACCGCCTTGTCGACTTGAAATCTTCCTGGAAAGACAAGCAGCAATGGGATGAAGACAAGGACCGCACCAAGAAAAAAACGAAGTAATAAAAAGGTAAAGGGCGGGGTCTGCTCGAGGACGACTTTCGTCGCAGGAAACGTGGCTCCCCAGATGACCGTACAGACGATCAACGCAAGGTAGGGCATTGGCTCCTTGTTCTTGTTGAAGGATGAATCGTGAAGAATGTAAGAGATTAGGGTTTACAGAGCGGACATTTTCTCTGAAGGGTCGTACCAGATAACTCTAGCGCATCCAAGGCCTGTTCTTTGTCCGGGTAGTCAAACCAGGAACTTTCCCAAAAATCCGTCGTAGTCACATTGGATGGCACTTCGGAACATCTTCCACGATGAAGAATGGATTTATCATTTTGACGCGCAATTTGCACCCAGTACAACATAGGGATCTCCGAAATGCCTAGGGAAGCAGTTGCCACTCATCTTTTTCAATGATCACCGGGACACCCGTCTCAAGCTTTTTCACCTTATCGCGTTCGAATAGCTTCATATACCGCTCAATCCGATCAGGATCGTCGATTCGCTCTTCTTGCTTGAGTCCACTCGTCAACTTATACTTTCTCACCAACACTGGCATGGCATCTCCCCTTTCTCCGTCCAATCAGCTTTTCGTCTCTTGTACCGAAAACTATAATAGTTCCGGCTGCATAAGAGAGGTAGCATAATAAAAAACCAGCCTTAGGGTCAAGGGGTTACCCAACCAGTATCTCTCTGGCTTTTGATGCCCTGTTAGCGGGTCGCAAGTTGGCCATGAATTCGGGTATACTAGCCAAACTAACTGGATTTGAGGGGGATTTTGCCATGCCAATGTATGAATATCAATGCGGAGGCTGCGAAGCACAGTTTGAAGTGATGCAGTCCCTTCATGCAGACCCTGAAGACACGGTCTGTCCGCAATGTCAGGCCAAAAAAGCCACACGCCTCTTATCGGCCTTTGCCTCCAAGATTGTCGGGGATCACAAACCCGGCTTTCAAGAAATGAAGGCGTACGACATGCTGAACACCCGCATGAATAAATTAGGAAAACTTCCTCCCATCATGGGCAAACGAGCCTCCCCCAACAATCCTCCTCCTGGCTCAGAAGGCCCTGGATCTCCCGGTGCAACCGGGGCCAGCTCATGAAAGCCACCTCCATCTAATCTCGTAACCATGTGCTCTTCCCTGCTCATGCTATACACGGGAACCCATGAGATATTCATGAACTCAAGGTTTGGGACTTACATGAAGCGTTCGTTGATTTTCCTGCTCCTGACAGGTCTACTGTCCTTTCCCTCTCTGGTATGGGCCAACTCATTATCGGGCGGATTAGTCATCACCGGCAACGGCCCAGAGCGTGTTGTGATGGAAGACCTTGCCAGAGCCTTTGAAAAGAAATATCCCGGCACCTATGTCGATTTTATTTGGAACAAGTATGCGAAGACCTTGAAATTAGTCAAAGACCAAGAAGCCGATCTTGCGGTGGCGGGAACTCCCGAGCCTGACCTGACGCCTCACCAAATTGCCTGGGATGGCATTGCCATCATGGTAAGTATTTCGAACAAGATTAAGGACGTCACGCAACAACATATTGCTGACCTCTTTTCAGGAAAAGTACGGTTTTGGTCTGATATTGGAGGGCCCGATTCACGCGTTCGGCTCATCAATCGTCACCCGACTCAACACCTTACGGTCACCTTTGAAGAGCAACTCGGGATTCAGGGGAAAATTCCTACGGAGGCCAAAGTCATAGGGCCAGAGCAAAAGGCGACCAATGCCGTCGTTGGCACCATCCCCCCCTATTCCGCTGTCACCTACATGTCACTGACGCCCGCCCTTGCGGCCGTAAAATCCGGCGTGAACGTCCGACTCCTTCAGATTGATAAAGTCGAGCCAGAGCTCCCTACGGTCAGAGATGGACGCTATCCATTCCGACGCCCGGTCTTATTGCTGACGAGAAAAGACCTTTCTCCGGTCGTTGAAGCCTTTATTGCCTTCGCACGATCCCGGGATGGGCAGGACATTATCAGCACAACCTATTCTCCATTTGATACCAAACCTTCACCTTAAGGAGGCCTTTGTATGACTCCTCGTTGGATTGCTCTTACCGCCCTCGTGGGATTGACGTTTCTTCCAATGACGCTGGCTCTCGCTGAATCAGATATTAAATCCATGGCAGGCTCGGGTTTTGGAGCCTTTGAAACCGATGCCATTAAAGGCCATGACGAAAAAAAGATTCAAAATGACCCGGTATGCGATCGAAGTAAACGTCCAAAAATTCATGCCGTTGTACCTGATGTGGTCAAACCAGGCGATCAGGTCGAAATTAAGGGCATAAACTTTGGAAAAAAAGAATGTTTCCATGGGGTCAGTTTTAGTAAAGCCTCAAAGTCCAAAACCGACTATACTTATGTCAGTACCTCAAGTATCAAGGCAACCGTCCCTGCCGATATTCCCGCGGGGCTGACATTTGTCATTACAGTAACTGGAGCAGGAAGCGCACAGTCTAAAGGGGTCTTGGTTACGAAATAAACTCGCCTGTCTCTCTATCGCATAACGGGAGGCCTTTGGCCTCCCCATTTCGTTTCGTTAATTTCGTACCCAAATACAATCTAAATAATCGCCTATTTTTCGGTATGTTTGCGCTCAATGCCACCTGGCCCCTGCCCATTGAGCCTCTCGACAGGCGCAAAAGGCCTATGCTACCTTACGGGGCTTTTAGTAAGGGCTCTCCTTCTTCTCAGGCGAGATCGAACCGATTTCCTTCACCCATGTAGAGGATGATGTTTAGGAAAATTCTTGTAGCCAATCGAGGTGAAATTGCGATGCGCATTATTCGCGCCTGTCGTGAATTACGCATAGCAACTGCTGCGATTTATTCAGAGCATAATACCTTCGGGATCTACGTGAAGAAGGCAGATGAGGCCTACTTGGTTGGGCCTGGTCCCCTCAAGGGGTTCCTGGATATGCAGCAGTTGGTTGACCTCTGCCATCGAATTGGTGCCGATGCGGTTCATCCCGGGTACGGTTTTCTCGCGGAGAATGCCGAATTTGCGCATCTCTGTAAGGTGAATAATATTACCTTTATTGGTCCGTCCCCCCAAGCCATCCACCTTCTGGGGAGTAAGGTCCAAGCCAGGGAAATCGCCAAAAAAGTAGGAGTCCCCATCGTACCGGGCACCGAAGAACCTATTACAGACGTCAAGGAAGCCGCCGCATTCTGTAAGACCATTGGATACCCTGTCATGATTAAGGCCAGCGCTGGGGGAGGAGGCCGAGGGCTTCGTGTGGTTCGTGCGGCAAACGAATTAAAGGAGAATATGGAGGCCTGTGCTCGCGAGGCTGAAACGGCCTTCGGAGATGGCTCCGTCTTTATTGAGAAATATATCGAGAAACCACACCATATTGAATTTCAAATTCTTGCCGATCGTCATGGATCCGTCGTTCATCTGGGGGAACGGGATTGTTCGATTCAACGTCGACATCAGAAACTTATCGAAATTGCGCCCTCTTTAATTCTTACTCCCAAGCTGCGCGCGGAAATGGGTGAGGCTGCGGTTGAAATCGCCAGAGCCGTGGATTACGACAACGCCGGCACGGTGGAGTTTTTACTCGATAAAAAAGGCAACTTCTACTTTATTGAGATGAATCCCCGTATTCAGGTGGAACATACCGTCACGGAACAAATTACGACGATTGATATCGTCCGCTCTCAGATTACCATTGCGGCCGGACTTCCGTTAGACTTTGGTCAGGATGAAGTCACCCTTACAGGGCATGCCCTACAATGCCGCATTAATGCGGAAGATCCCAAAAATAACTTTGCTCCCTCGACGGGTAAAATCACCGCTTATCTTTCCCCTGGCGGCATTGGCGTCAGGATCGATGGAGCCGTCTACAAGGACTATATCGTTACGCCCTTTTATGATCCCCTGCTGGCCAAATTAACTGTGCGTGGTCGTACTTGGGATGAAATTGTCACTCGCAGTCATCGTGCCCTGGAAGAGTTCACCCTACGCGGCGTCAAAACCACGATTCCCTTTATGATGGAAATTATGGAGAATCCAGACTTTCAAAACGGGAATTTCGACACCTCGTTTATCGAGACCCATCCGCAACTCTTTGATTATGAAACCACGGTCAATCCTGAAGATTTAGTGGTGGCAATTTCAGCTTCCATTGCTGCCTATGAAGGATTATAGGAAAGATATCCTATGATAAAACGCTCAAAAAAATTACAAAAGGGGAAATCCCCCGTCAAAAAAAAGTCGAAACCTGCGGCCTCCATCTCCCGGCCGACCGCAAAGTCTTCTTCCACCGAAGACCCCTGCAATATCCAAACGACAAACGTTAAAAAACCGCTACAACTGACCGATGTCGTTTTACGTGATGCTCATCAATCTCTCCTGGCAACACGTATGCGGACGGAAGACATGCTCCCCATCGCAGAAAAACTCGATGCAGTAGGCTATTGGTCTTTAGAAGTATGGGGCGGGGCTACCTATGACGCTTGCTTGCGATATCTCAAGGAGGACCCTTGGGAGCGATTACGGGCTCTTCGAGCGGCGATGCCCAATACCCGACTTCAAATGCTCCTACGCGGTCAAAACCTTGTCGGATATCGGCATTATGCCGATGATGTTCTGGAAGCCTTTATTGAACGCTCCGCTTTTAATGGGATCGATGTCTTTCGAATTTTTGACGCCTTAAATGATGTCCGAAACATGAAGCGGGCCATGTGGGAGGTCAAGTCCTGTGGCAAGCATGTAGAAGCCGCCATCAGCTACACCGTAAGTCCAGTCCATTCCTTGGATAACTTCCTAGAGCTCGCCAAAAAATTGGAAGACCTCGGAACCGATACCCTTTGCATCAAGGACATGGCCGGCCTTCTCGCGCCAATTGATGCCTACAACTTGGTCAAGCGCCTGAAAGAAACGGTGCGGGTGCCTATCCATCTGCACACCCATTACACCTCAGGCATGGCTTCGATGTCAGCGATCATGGCGGTCCTGGCTGGATTAGATATGTTGGATACCGCCATAGGTCCGATGGCTGGAGGTACGTCACATCCGACGACGGAAACGACCGTCGCGACCTTTAGAAATACGCCTTTCGACACGGGACTCAATCTCGAAGGGTTTGAACCAATTGCCAACCACTTTCAAAAGGTTCGTAAAAAGTACCATCAGTTTGAGAGTGATGTGACGGGCGTCGATCTCGACATCCTCGCCTCTCAAATTCCAGGGGGCATGTTGTCCAACCTGGTGACCCAATTGGCACAACAGGACTCCCTCGACCGACTCAAGGAGGTCCTGGCCGAGGTTCCTCTGGTTCGGAAAGATATGGGCTATCCCCCTCTGGTCACCCCGAGCAGCCAAATTGTCGGGACCCAAGCCACCTTAAATGTGGTCACCGGCGAACGCTATAAAGTCATAACCTCAGAAGTAAAAAATTATTTTCTTGGCCTCTACGGGAGCCCGCCAGGAAAGGTCAATAGTGACGTCAAAGCAAGGGCTATTGGAGACGAAAAACCTATTTCAGGGAGGCCGGCCGATCATCTGGAGCCAGAGCTCAGTGCGGCACGAAATGAATTAGGATCCATCGCGGCCTCCGTTGAAGATGCCATCTCCTTTGCGATGTTTCCCACAATCGCTCGTGAATTTTTTGAGGAACGGGCCGTTGGCGAGTTCAAGCCTGAAAAGTTGGAGCCGCCACCAGATAAGGCCCCTGCACCACCCCAAGAACTCCACCTGGCCCCTGTTGACTTTAACCTGTCACTCCATGGGGAAACCTTTCATGTGCAGGTCTCCGGCTCTGGACGTAAGAAGGATGGACGGACGCCTTATTACATTCGAGTCAATGAGAAATTGGAGGAGGTCTACCTAGAAACGTTACACGAAGTCCTGGCGGGTGTACCCGAACCTCCCGACTCCCCGACCGAGGCGGCCGGGAAGCGACCGAAACCGAGTAAACCAGGCGATGTGGTTTCTCCGATGCCTGGAAAAATCATCAAAGTACTTGTCGCAGTCGGCGATCAAGTGACAACTGGCGACCCAATCCTCATTGTGGAAGCCATGAAAATGGAAAACCGTGTCCCCGCGCCCATCGATGGAAGCGTAACCGCGGTCTATATTCAGGAGGGTGATGAAGTAAAAACCGATGAAACCCTCGTGCAATTGGAGTGATCCGTGCGTGGCCTTGCCTTGCTTGCAAGCCCCCGCCTCGGATATACACCTGCTCATGTCTGTTTCCTACTCATGCTACTTTGCCTAAGTGCCTGCTCAACTCCCCCCCCGATTCCACGGTGGTTTGATGCCATCCATCGCCAGCCTGTCAACCAAATCAAGGTAAAGGGGCAGACCGTTGCCTATGTCGAACATGGATTGGGCCCCCCGCTGATTTTGATACATGGATTTAGCGGATCCATTTGGCAATGGGAATATCAACAAACTGCCTTATCACAATCCCACCGGGTCATTACCCTGGATATGATCGGATCAGGTTGGTCCGATAAACCAGACTGGCAATACACGCCTATGGAGCTTGTCGACTTCTTTCGTGATTTTCTGGATGTCCTTCACATTGAGCGAGCGACGTTAATTGGGAACAGTCTAGGAGCGGGTGTGGCCATTGGCATGGCGCTGACCTATCCAGAACGTGTGGATCGCCTTATCCTTATTGGAGGACTCCCGGACCACATTGAAGAACGCCTTGCCAGTCCCTTGTTGAAGCAAGCCCTGTCCCTTCATCCACCTACCTGGCTCGCTCGTCTTGGGAGTTGGTTTTTGGGAAGAGGATCCACCGAGAGAATTCTGAAAGAACTGGTGCATGACCATGAGAAGCTCACCCCCCTGGTCATCGATCGGGCGACCAGAAACCGTGAGCGCCCTGGTATCATCTCTCCTCTCCTCGCCTTAACTAAAAATATTCCTTTGTGGGAGCAGGGTTTTGCGATGCGCTTTCAGGACATCTCTCATCCAACCCTTCTGCTTTGGGGAGCACAGGATAAAATCTTTCTTCCGGAGGTGGGACAGGATCTCCATTCCAAAATCCCCCATTCCTCATTGACTCTTATCGAAAATGCGGGGCATATTCCTCAGTGGGAAGAACCCGAAACGATCAATGCCCACATCCTTCAATTTTTAAAGCCCTGACCCGGGTAAGGAGTCCCTATGAACCTGCGAGTCATCATCGTCTTTCTTTTAGGCAGCGGTCTTATGGTAGGTGGATGCGCCACACCACCTACCTCCTCTGCCAAGCCCACCTTTTTATATAAGGACCTTCCTCTGGCTAAAGGATCTGCACAAGCGGGAAATGGCCAGACCATTACCTTTCGAGGGGCTCCTCTCTCTCTCGAGGGACAAGGCATTGCCATTGGAGATTCCTTGCGATCCGTGAATCTCGCTCAAGCGGACCTTTCTCCCACGGACTTAGCCTCCAAACCAGGTACCGTTAAAATTATCAGCGTCGTACCATCGTTAGACACAACGGTCTGCGAACAACAAACTCATGTCTTAAGTGAACGGAACGAAGGCCTGGATCAATCGGTGGAACTTGTGACGATTAGTATCGATACCCCGTTTGCCCAAACGCGTTTTGCCGAGGAAGCTGATATTAAGAACATCACCTTTCTCTCTGATTACCGTGATGCTGCTTTTGGAAAGACCTATGGGTTACTTTTAAAAGAGCCCCATCTCCTTGCCAGAACCGTTATGGTGGTCGATGCCAAGAATATTATTCGGTATCTCCAGGTGACTCCAGATTTAGCACATCTACCGGACATGGAAGCCGCCTTTCAGGCAGCTCGAAGACTACTGCCACGATAAGACCGGCGACATCTTTACCACATGGTCCCTCCGGACCATCAAGAGAGGAAGCTGTATGTCGTTTTGCAAACAACTCCACCGAATTTCCAAGCCAATCTGGGATGCCCAGCTACGCCACCCATTCGTAAAGGCCCTCGGCAAAGGAACCCTTTCAAAACGGAAGTTTAAATACTACATTCAACAGGATGCTCTGTTTTTAGGGGAACTCGCACGTGTCTTTGCCGCTGCAGCCCAGAAGGCTCCAGACGCCGATTCCGCCTTGAAGTTCGGCAAGCTCTTTGAAGATACGATTCTGGTCGAACGAGGGCTGCATGAACAATACGGGAAACAGTGGAAGATGACCCCCAAACAAATGGCGAAGGTGACGATGGCCCCAACTAATTATGCCTATACCCAACATATGTTACAGGTAGCTCACGCAGGGACGGCAGCAGAAATTACGGTAGTTGCCCTTCCCTGTGCTTGGATATATTGTGTGGTTGGACAACATCTCCTTAAGTCCGGTCCCCCTTCTTCCAAACATCCCTATCGAGATTGGTTGATGATGTATAGCTCTCCAGAGTTTGCAGAGGTGCAGCAATGGATGCGAAATCAGATTGACAAATGGGTGTCCATGGCTGGCGAGCATGAAAAACAACGGATGCTCAAATCCTTCGTCACCAGTTCTCGTTATGAATGGATGTTTTGGGAAATGGCCTGGCGGGAGGAAGTCTGGCCCGTATAGCGAATTGGTCGTGATGGTTTCCTACTCTCTGAACAACCAAGGCTAATCATATTTAAAAGAAATTTTTTAGGACCGTTAGTTTGACGGACACGTCGGACCTCAAGTCAACAATCCATCATCACTTGCCTACCTTTACCCGTCCACTATACAGTAGGGCCTGGCCCATCCAAGACAGGCAGGTTCGGCCCATTTCAAACCAGAATATTTACCGATCTTATCACAACGTTTCGCAGTACCATGAATACATAGGGGAATGGCATGAAAGAGGCTATGGTTAACGAGACTACGAACAAGACATTAAAACTGGTATTAAGTATCGCTGGGTCGGATTCCAGTGGAGGTGCAGGAATTCAAGCCGATCTCAAAGCCATGTCCGCCAATGGCGTCTATGGCATGTCCGTGTTGACGTCTGTCACGGCACAGAATACTCAAGGGGTCACCGCCATACATGATCTCCCGGTTTCCATCATTGAACAACAGTTAGATGCCATTTTCGATGATTTTGACTTGGATGCGATTAAAACCGGGATGCTGTCATCCAGTACCATAGTCGAAGCCGTGAGCCAACGGCTGCTGAAATCCAATGTCACCAACCTGATCGTCGACCCAGTCATGGTCTCCAAAAGTGGTCATACCCTCCTTCAGCCCGATGCTGTGGAAAAAGTTAAGAAAACCCTGATACCCATGGCCCTTCTGGTCACTCCGAATATTCCGGAGGCTGAACGCCTTTCCGGGCTGGAAATTCGCACACTTGCGGTCGCACGACAAGCTGCTAAACTTATACATAAGCTAGGCTGCCGATATGTGTTGATTAAAGGCGGACATCTCCTCTTAGAAAAGGGAGTTGACCTGCTTTACGACGGCAAGTTTTTCAATATGTATAAAAGTAAGTATTTTGAGACCCCTCACACGCATGGAACAGGTTGTACCTTTGCCTCGACGATTGCAGCGCATCTAGCAAGGGGCAAGTCTCTACCTGATGCCGTTCAGGTAGCCAAAACTTACATTACCGAAGCCATTCGCAATGGATTGGCGATCGGTCACGGTAAGGGGCCAACCAACCACTTTTATTTTTTAAATGACTGAGTAGCAGCGGGGCACAAGAATGGGTGGAAGTTTTCGAGCATCAGCCTTCTTTCTAACCGGACTCGTCTGGCTTATTCTAGCCTCCCTCCTTGGGCTGGGGTTATTTTTCGGGATGGTTCTTGCCTCTCCCCTCCCTTCCTTCCTGCGATCGGTTCATGTCCATGGCGCACTGGTTGGGGGAGTCGCTCAAATGATTCTGGGTGCGATTTTATCGTTCGTACCTCCATTACTCCTGTCACAGGAAGACGACACCTCTCAGTCCTATCCAGGTCTGTACTTCGCATTTAACGGTGGCACGGTCGGTATGATTGCTGGATTCACTATGCATTCGGATATGATCATCGGACTGGGTGGACTTTTTATCATTCTGGCGTTTCTCCCCTCTCTCCTGCAAAGCTTGAAACTTATTCAAACCAAAATTAGTTCCATTCCGGTCAGTCTCTGGATCTATGGACTCGCCTTACTGGTCCTTTTAGCCGGTCTGAGCATCGGCGAGGCCATGGCCCTTCGCCTTATTTCCTTAACTGATATGGGTTCGGCCAGACTGGCGCACATTCACTTTAATGTGTTGGGATTTGTGACCTTGGCCATCATTGGGACGATGCATCATTTTTTCCCAACGATTCTCAAGGCTCCCTTACATAGCGCACTCCTGGGGCGGCTGACGTTTTTCCTTGTTCCGGCAGGCGTGTTGGCACTTATCGTTGGATTCCTGGGAAGCTTTCTCTGGGTGCAAATCGGGGCCGGCGCACTGTTAATGACTGGGACACTGCTCTATACCTACAACATTTTTCAGACATGGAGTCAGGCTGGAAAACCCAAAAGTATTGCCTCCGACCATCTGATGGTCGCAACCTTGTTTTTGGTCATTTCCATCATTACCGGTGTGCTTGTGAGCCTTAATTACTTATGGGACCCTCCCAAATTTCCCATGGGAACGATTCATCTCATGGCCTATACCCATTTAGCACTCATTGGGTTTATGCTGCATACGATATTTGGAGCCCTGTCCTATGTGCTCCCCACCAGTCTCGCCTCCATTCGAGCATCCAGCCCAACCGCACGGGAATCTTACCTCGCCCAGCTTATGCAGACGGTTGAACAATGGCGTAGTCTCCAGGTCACCACTCTGACCATGGGTACGCTCGGTATTGCCTTAGTCGCAACCTTACTTTGGCAATTCCCACTTTATTCCCCTGAGGTCAAGTATGCGACCTGGGGCACGATAGGGTTTCTCTTCTTCAGCTTTCTCCTCTTCTCCGTAAAGATTGGAGTACTCTGGAGCAAACATCCTTCTAAGTAATTGCCCCTTACCTTTCGACCGCACCGCCTCTCCTTTGAGTTCCGACATTTCCTCAAGGAAACCCCTTGGTTACCTTTGTGACTTAGCTAGTTTATCCACAGAAATTTTTGCCAAAAATTGGAAGGTTTTATTGACCTAAACTATTGAAAATGTAGGAGTAAACGTTTGCTATACTCACATGAATATAGAGTAGTAGCAGGCAATATCCACAGCCTGGTCTTATGAAACCATTTTTGGTGAGTTGGAGTACTCTCCATGCCCGAACCTGCTGGCGAATTACTTCCCGTGCAATCGGAACAATATGAACAGTATATCGAAACCCTGAGCATTCCGATTGCCTGGATCCCCGATTTTGCCAAATCCCTCATCGAATTCTTTCTAGAGCCAACAGGATGGACGGCCGGTCTCATGTACCTCTTCTTTCTCTTCCCAACCATTTTGTTACTGGGAGGAATCTGTTGTACCTCAGCCTCTCTCTATACCTTACCATTCCGAGCCGGACGGGTTGACTTTGTGAAAACATTCCTCCTGGCCTGGTGGGATACCATGTTAGCCATCTGGATGTATTGGGTTGGATTGGGGAGATTTGCCATGGTCATTATCGGGTGGATCTTCACGCTCAGCCGCTTAGCGATCCATATGTTAATGGAGATCATTCGTCAAATATTTATTCGCCCCTTTCTCAATTCCGACCCCAAGACCGAGAGTTATGCTCGACCAGCGGTTCCCTGGTTAGCCCTGGGAATGTTGCTCTTTTGGGGAATTATAGAATCCATGATCTTTACCTATACCCTCTTCCCTACTGTCATGGATGTTCTCTCCGGCCTCGTCGGTCAGGAAACTCCCGCCATCACAGGCACGGTGTTATTTTTATTTTTACTCTTCTTAATTTTAGGAAGTTTTGCCTGTTTCCAGGCATTCGTCGAGGCGATACAACTGAAGACCTATACCTATCTGATACAGATGATCCTCATTGTATTGTTTGTGATGACGTTTGAAGTGATGTATCTCTACCGAGAACTCATTGATGCCATGATCCCTTGGATTGCTCAATATTCAGATATCCAACCCGGTATGGGGTTTACCCTTTCACTCGCGTTGGGGGGGTGGCTTGCGGTTCGCAGCATGACCTGGTTTCTCTTTGCTCAATACGGGACGCCTCCTTTGCTCGCCCTCATCTCTCGGCAACCCATCATTCATCCTGAATCAAGTAATCTACCGGCTCTTATTCCCTCCAGGGCACAGGATCTCTGGTGGCATGCTCCACTCAGAGACTTTAAAGGGGAAACGGAGTGGCTTCATCTGAAGGCGAATGAGTTACTGGAATTTGTTACCCTTCCATTCATTCATCTTCTGGCGGCATTTTTTAACTTCACCATGATCCTTGTGACAGGACGCCCGGTCTTCTCGATACCCTTTAAAAGCCTACAGGAAGCCCTGTTGATGCGAGAACATCTGCCGATGGCAGATCTTCAACCCAAAAAGGCAGACTTGTGAGAAAATCCCGGTCACGGAGGAGGATGTTAGGCCTCACTGTGGGCCTCCTGCTCACGACTGCTGGATGTCTTATTCAGCCAAACAATCATTCCTCTCCACCCACGTTGTTTGTTGGCATTGATGCTAGTAAGTCATTCAAAGCCTCTGAACATTATGAAGAATCACTCGCCTTCCTCGCCCATTATATTTACGGACATCTCAATGAACTCGGCGGTCTTCGCAAACCCCAGGCTCTATTTGTTGGAAGCGTGGATGGCACATCTGCCAACCAACCAAAGTCTTTCCATCTCATCCAGGAATTTGAAGGAAAAACCGCGAAAGCCATTGAGTCAGATCTTAGGGCTTGGTTCAGAAATCAGGATACCTTGACTGACTTCAATTCTTATTTTAAAGAAGTGGCGCACAAGACTGAGGATCAACAGCTTACCCTTTCCCCCATTACCGTGATGATCGTCAGCGATGGACTTCCAGGCTTTTCAGAAGGGACTGGACCAAAGAAAACCCAAGACAGACAATACCAACGCATCGATCTCCAACCTTTGGAACATTTATCACGAAACATCACGCTAAGACTGGCTTATGTCACACCCCCCATTGGCCAACTATGGCAGACACAGGTTTCACGACAACGAGTCCGCCTGTGGACCGGCAATATCAAAAAAATGACCCAATGGCCTAACTATCTTAGGAAAGATCTTACCCTCTCCAAACAGGAACGGTTTTGGACTTGGTTAAAGAAGACAGTGGACTTCCCTGTCAGAATCCGGCGGGTGTAGAATCTTTTTTGGATCTGCTCCACCCTTGCCTCTCACACAAAGCTATCCATGCATCGATGGTACTTCATACCCTAGTAATTGAATGCCGTGCGAGAAGTAGTTCCTTTAATTTCTTTTGCATCTGACTTGTCGGCAGGTGAACACGTTGCCCGTGTCCAGGCAAGACCCATTCAAACGTATATTCTGTAAGCCGTTCAGTTGACTGGAGAAGGGCCTGTTCATCCTGTACAAGCCGGGAAGGAATTCCGAGCTTCTCTGTTTCCGGCTCCCACCAGATGTGGTCCCCGGAAAACAAGTAGCGGTCGCGAACCAAGAGAACCATGCTCCCATCGGTGTGCCCGGGACAAGGCACAATTTTACAATCCTTGTTCACCCTCACCGGGTTCTGCCCCTCAATGATACATTCCGCCTGGGGTTGGGCTTGCATATCGGCACGATGGATAATCCGAGTGGCTCCAAAATGCCTAGCATATCGATCGGCATCAGCGACATCATCTTCGTGAGTCAGAAATATATATTTGATTCCACCTCGTTGCTCGAATTGGTCAACCAAATATTTTATATACCGAGGCGAGTCAACCAACCAATTCCCCTCTGGATGTTCAAAAAAATAACTATGGGCTCCGAAAGACTTTTCAGAATTGAATCCGGAATACCACACAGGACCGTCGATGAACAGTGGAAAGCTAGACTGGGCTTCTTGTAATCGTCGTTTTTCCGACTCGATTGTCCCAATGGACCCCACCGGACAGGCCAACAGAGCCTGATAGGCTTCGTGGGTCTCCTTTTCTGTCACGGGCTGCCGATAGACCGTAGAATACTCACCTTGTTCAAGAAAAGACCTTGGGGCCAGTTGCCGACACGTATCGCAATTGATGCAGGTCGAATCGACGTAAAACTGGCCCTCGACGTTCTCGGATAATCGTTTTTTAATTGAAGCCATCGGGTTCCCCCCCCTTCGAGTCCGTCCTATAATTTTTGACCAAATACCTCGCACGACTCAGGGCTATTTTTGTTACAATGGCTCCCGATGGAAGAGCCGATCACCTATACCGACTCAACGGGACACCGTACTTCTGGGATATTAACCATGCCCGACCCCGAGTCAACTACATTGGCAATACTCTGTCATGGGTTTCTCTCATCCAAGGAGAGTACCACAAATACCATGCTGACCCGGCTGTTGCTTGAAAAGGATATCAGCACGTTTCGATTTGATTTTTTTGGGCATGGAGAAAGCGATGGCCCCTTTGCTGACCTGACCGTCACCCGTGCGGTCCAACAAACCCTGAACCTCATCCACTATATGGCCGGGAAAGACTTCTCCAAGATTGCCCTCATGGGGTCCAGTTTCGGGGGGCTTGTGGCACTCATCACAGCCTCTCGGTACTCCCAACTCTCTGCGCTCGCACTCAAATGTCCGGTGGTAGACTTCCCGGAAGAACTGAATTTGGAGTTAGGAAGGAGCGGGATGTCTGAATGGAAAAATACGAATACCATTCCGAATTTTACCGGTCAACCCGGGCGCTTGAAACTCTCATTTGACTTTTATGAAGACTGTTTACGACACGTCGGCTATCAGGTGGCCACGTCCATTACCGCCCCCACGATTATCGTCCAGGGAAAACGAGATGAACTTATTCCCATCCATCAATGCCAACACTTTTTTGAACTGGTCAACACGGAAAAATCTCTCCACCTGCTCCCAGAAGCGGACCACCAATTTAGCAAGCGGGAAGACTTTCTCGAGATGGTTGACCTGATTCAAAACTGGCTTTCTTCTCATCTTCTGTCTTCCACTCCCTCTACCTAGTATGTGAACATGAGTGGTCACCCTCACACACCCCAGCACCAAGACGTTTCGCAACAAGAGGTGTTGCAGGTGCTCTACCCTTGGTATAAGGAAGAAGTCTTTCGACGCAGGGAACACATGGTTCGGCTCACGGCCTTTTCTTGTGCCTTCTTAGTCCTACTCTTAGTTGGCTTTCTTTTCATTCCAGCATCTTTTTCGGCTGATCAACTCCACATGATATTCGCCCTTTTGGGGGTTATCCTTTTTTCAGGTCTTTTTGGTTATTTTATTCTTCAACAGCGTGCCCGACATATCATGGCCAAACAGACCCTCATAGAAATTGAACGAGCCCTCGGTTTATATGAAGAGGGTTTCTACCTGGAAGAATCCACGTTATATCCCATCCAGTGGCAATCAGACTGGACCAAAGATTGGAGCATCCTTATCTATCTCACGGTCTTAGGTACTCTCACGCTCCTCGTTCTCACCGCTCTTCTTCTGCGGTAACCGCGGCCCTTCCCCCTTCCCTTTAAGGTTTCAATTCCCTTAAATTGGCGTTCACTTTCGAACGACTCGGCACAAAAATGGCCATCCATGCCTTTGGTTCGAAATGTGTACTTCAGAATACTTTGGCCTTCCCTCTTTGCAACTTTCATTAAAAATCAGAAAAAATATTGTTTTTATTCATGTTTCTTGTGATGAAAGCAATGAACCTCAAATGACATCAATAAGGCATGAAGTTTGCCATTCCATAGCAAGAGAAGCCAAAAGGACACAAATGACAACGTCACAATTTCTAATTCATAGTCTGAGCCCTACCCGCCACCTGAAGCGTCGCTTGTTATTTCTTCGTTCATTTTCCAATTCGGCCGTCATGACCGAATCCCCAAAGCTGAATTTACCAGCTTCAGGATTGTGCATGATGTACCCTCCGGACCAACTGGCAGGACTCTTTTCAGGTCAAACATGGGAAAAGGGTCCTGACCGCCTTAATAGTTCATTTGAGAAATGTTTTTCCAAAATAGGCTCGGCCTTGTCTCCTGTACACACACGTAACTCCCTCATGGTTGCATAGGAATAAAGGGCTTTATGGATTCACGCCAATCGCCTCGATATATTTTGGATGGAGCCGTCACCTTTAAAGGGGATGCCGCCTGTGGGGCCGGACTCGTACTAAACCTTTCAACGGCAGGATGTGCGATTAGGAGTGAAACTTTGGTGCAACGGGGGGACTATATTGATCTCTCAGTGCATATTCCACAACAGGAAGATCCTGTCAAGATAGATTTAGCTGCGGTGCGTTGGGTCCAAGGCCGTCAATTTGGATTGGAGTTTATTCGAATCAAACGAGAGATTCAGGAACAGCTTCGAACACTCTTGACACTGGAAGAAAAGCCCCTCTCCATCGCATCTCCAGGCAAGGCCTGACTCCAATTCCTCATGAAATACCTGAGCCTGCAACTATTTGGCTCTATCTTGCCGGAACCGAGACGTAAGGTTACCCCTCTTTCCCGGTCAACCGCGACTGGGCACAACGAAATCCAGTAAAACTATTTCTGGTATCAGCAGGAAGCTTGAATCGCCCGTAGGTTAATAAATAGCTTGGCAACTCCGACCAAGACCCTCCGCGGAGGACCTTCAATTCACCCTGTTCCGGGCCAGTCGGATTGAACACCGGACTTCGCTCGTAATACCGGCCATCATACCAATCCGAAACCCATTCCCATACATTCCCTGACATATCCATGACACCATAGGGGCTTTTGGCTTTTTTATAACTTCCAACGGGCATGAGCGCCTGGCTATAACTAAATCGAGCCCCCACAGCAAAGTTTGCGAGATCGGAATTGGGAGATTGATTTCCCCATGGATAACGACGTTCATCACTTCCTCTGGCGGCCTTTTCCCACTCCGCTTCGGTCGGCAGTCGTTTTCCAGCCCACAGACAGAAGGCTTGCGCGTCATACCAGGTCACCCCTATCACAGGTCTGTTGGCGTGGAGCTCTAAATCAACCGTTCGCCAAAAGAGGGGCGCGGTTCGTGGAGCGGCGGCCAAGAAGTTCGCATAGCGTTCGGTGGTCACCTCAAATTTATCGATATAGAATTCATTAGTCCACACTTCATGGCGTGGCTGTTCATCTTCCAGTCCAATACTTCCATCCACCCCCATCCAAAACTCTCCTTTGGGGATGAGCACCATCGGCGCATCATCTATCACCACCGTCGCTCCTGTGCCCTCCTGCGCCTCCTGTTGTTTTCGCAGATCACTTATTTGCGGAAACGCAAGCGAAGCCATAGCCAGGATTCCACCGACCAACACACCTGCTGTTACTTGCCATACCATACCTTGTCTCCGGCCCTGAACCATAGAATCATCCTTCCTCTACAACAACCACGATATCTGATCTGTACTAGATCCGCCCATGAACAATCCAATGTCGGTCATCGATGATTTCAATCTTAAACTGGTCCAACTGTGCTTCAAGGAGTTGTTCTGTTATTTCCTCAATTGTGAAAGCCGCCAAGAGGGAGTTAAAAAAGTCTCGTTGGAGTATCGGGGATTCACCCGATGCATATTGTTCGACGAGACCTCGAGCCATGGATGGATTATCAGGACGAAGGAGATCCATCACGAACACCCCTCCACCTGTGTTCACCCATTGTTTCAGCCCTACCCAAAAGATCAAGGGATTGGGTAAATGATGAAGGAGACTATTGGAAATCCCGTAATCCGAGGGTTCCCGTAATTTTAGATTTTGAAGAGATACACATTGAAAATCAATAGACCCCTCCATTCCTGCTTTCTGCACCGCCTGGGTAGCGTATTCGATCATATGGACCGCGCCATCGATCCCCGTCACCCTACAATAAGGGAACGCCCGCAGCAGTCGGATGGGAATATCGCCGGGACCACAGCCAAGATCGAGAATATGCCCAGACCCAAGCTCCGGAAAACTTCTTCGAAACCGATCCACAAATTCTTGATTTTCTTTGTCAAAGTCAGCACCGGCATAGGCTAGCACTTGCGCTTGATCGTCCATCAATTCTGGTTCAAGCACCCGTGTCATCATGTGGTCAATTCCTGATCGACGACATCTAAAAATTCGACAATGACACGATCATGTGGTCGTACCACCCCTTCCTGAAGTACACGTGCATAGAGACGACTCCAACCGGGATATCGGTTATGAGAGATTCTCTTAAAGTCTCGATCCCGAAACCATTGGCCATTGGCTTTACAGGGTACGGCATAGCTCGTCACCTCAAGCAAGACCGTTTCTCCAATTCGCAAGTGATCCCCAGGTGTCAGCCGCGGCCAATTCACACCCGCTAGGGTCAGATTTTCTCCCGATGACCCGGGCGCAATCGAATGCCCATCAGCTTGTAGTGCTTGGATCAATTCAAGGGAATAGAGACAGATCGCCCGTTCTGGCCCGCCATGAATCTTGGGGGTCTTTTGTCGATCACCTATCAAGCCCTGTTCGGTGATCTTGCCCTCTGGAATCGAAGTTTTTGGCACTCCACCATCTGAAACATTTATTTGATACAAGTAGGCCATTGCTTTCTATTTCTTCAAATTCATTCGAACGTGAAATCCCAAAGCCACCCAACCGTCCTTCATCCGGCTGCCTAACGGCAATGCTCCATGCCGCAAAAATAGGGTGGAAATCTCCTGTTCGTCCTCCTCCAAAAGGCCAGAAATATACAGACGTCCGCCCTTATTCATCATCGACAGAATGTCAGAGGCATGGGACCTGAAGGTATTCCCATCAATATTGGCCACAATAATATCAAATTGCTCTTGGGATTGCAGAGTTGGCGGTCCAATGTGCTCAACCCGAAGTTCGAGTTCTGGACCAAACCCATTAAGAGAGGCATAGGATCGAGCACATTCAATGGCAATTGGATCGTTATCTATTCCAAGGGCCGTAGCCGCCCCAAGCCGTAAAGCCACCATCGCAAGAAGGCCGGAACCTGTCCCGATGTCTACAATCCGTTCTCCTCCATGAACAACAGACTCTAGCCACTCGATCAGAAGTTGGGTGGTAGCATGGTGTCCGGTCCCAAAGGCTTGCTTGGGGTCCAGAATAATATCGATCGTCTCCGGATCGATAGAGATCGGTTTCCAACTGGGCCGAATGTGTATTCGATTGCCAACAGAAATCGACTCAACCGACTCCGCCCATTTCGCATTCCAATCTTCATCAGAAACTGTGGTCACAGTTATCTTAGGATCACCCGCTCCTTCAAGTGCCACCATCATTTCTCGCAATTGGCGACTTTTGGACTCCTGCCAATGACGGGCGGGCCAATACAGATGGAGGACTGCGCCATCGTGCCACCCACCGCACACAGTTCGATCACTCAATGCTCCGAGCAGCTCTGATGCATCCATCGTTGTCACAATGGAGACTTGCACCCAACCATCCTTCATGGCTTCAGGCTTTCTGTTGACGCAATGACTTCAAGCAGGTAAGTTCAATTGGATAACTTCCAACTAATTCAATTGACGACATGACAAAAGAACAACTCCTCACCAGGATGATTGCACGGGTAGAACGTATGCTTGAACGAGCAACAGCCGTCAGTCATCGTTTTTCGCAAGTACGTCTCGCGATTTTTTTGGTCGGAGTCATCACAGCTATTGTGCTCTATAGATTAGAGCAGTTTCATCTGGGAAACCTAGTGCTTCTCCTCTTCTCCCTCACGTTCATCATCGTGGCTTGGTATCATAACAGGCTGGAAGGTGGGATGCTTCGGCTTCGGTTATGGAACCGCATCAAACGCAGACATGTCGCTCGGATTACCTTAGATTGGCCAGAAATCCCACAGAGTTCCACCCCAACCATTCCAACCCATCCCTATGCAACCGATTTAGATCTCGTGGGACCGCGTTCGTTGTTTACACTCCTGAACACGACCCTTTCCTGCAACGGTCGTGACCGCCTTGCCGAATGGCTGTTGTCTCAGGAGATCCCAGCGGGAAACGTATCCTCATGGGAGCAACGGCAGCGACTGGTGAAAGAGATATCCCGTTTAACAAATTTTCGCGACCGCTTGGCCCTTGAGGCAGCTATAATTGGGGAAGACGAAATAGATGGGCGTCGTATTCTCACGACTCTTGAAACCCCAGCTGGTTTCTCAGGACTTCTCCCATTGCTCTCGCTCCAAAGTTTCCTGGCACTTTGCACCATGATCCTTGGGGTGGGATATATTCTCGGATGGATTCCGGCCTATTGGGGTTTCTCCTTTACCCCGTATGCAATCATTTACTTTTTAACCGCCGGGAAAGCCGCCCCCGCTTTTAGTCGTGCGCTTTCCCTTCACCATGAACTTGAACAACTAGGGGCCATCTTCCAATTTTTAGGGAAGCGACGCTACACGAAACAGCCAGCCCTGGCTCAGCTTTGTGCCCCCATTCTTGAAGGCACCAAAAACCCTCATCTTTATATTAAACAATTCGCCCGAATCTCTCATAGCCTGAGCATCAGAGCCCATGCCTTAATTCACTTAGGGTTGAATGCGCTTCTTCCTTGGGATCTCTATTGGGCCTTTCGGCTTGATCGATTACAACAGGAGGTCATGCCAGAAATTCCGATTTGGTTGAATGTCTTGGCCGAACTGGAAGCAGCAGTCGCTTTGGGAAATTTTGCCTATCTCAACCCGAATTATACCTGGCCGGTCATGGTGACTCCGGGATCGAACGGACAGGCCGCTACATTTAAAGCATCCCAGCTGGGGCATCCCCTCATCCCACCAATTCAGCGCGTCACGAATGAGGCCACACTTCAAGGTCTTGGACGTATTATGATTATTACCGGTTCTAACATGTCTGGGAAGAGCACCTTTCTTCGAACAATTGGGATTAACATGTGCTTGGCCCAAGCGGGAGCTCCCGTTTGCGCCAGGACATTTCAAGCAAGCTGGGTACGCCTACATTGTTGTATTCGGGTCGATGACTCTTTGGAGGAGGGGTTGTCGTTTTTCTATGCAGAGGTCAAACGGCTCAAGCGGCTACTCGATGCCGCACAGGACACCTCAACGGTACCGGTTCTCTTTTTAATAGACGAAATTTTTAAAGGGACAAATAACAGAGAGCGCGTGATTGGCAGTAAAGCGTTTATTCAATCCCTTTCGACCAGCAATGGATTCGGGCTCGTGACCACCCATGACCTTGAACTGGCGGAATTGGAAAAAGATATCCCGACTGCCAGCAATGCCCATTTTCGAGAAGGAGTCGAGAATAACGCCTTGACGTTTGACTATCAATTACGAGAAGGCCCCTGCCCTACGACCAATGCCCTCCGCATCATGGCGCTCGAAGGCCTCCCGTCCCAGAGAAGTTTTAATTCCTGTCCACGAGAGAAACCATGGGATGGTCACGGGAAATGGATCGAGACGCCTCCCATGATTAAATT
>CBDCXA010000002.1:0-48584 GCA_965223605.1 Nitrospirales bacterium | reverse complement strand
TCTTGAAGGCACCAAAAACCCTCATCTTTATATTAAACAATTCGCCCGAATCTCTCATAGCCTGAGCATCAGAGCCCATGCCTTAATTCACTTAGGGTTGAATGCGCTTCTTCCTTGGGATCTCTATTGGGCCTTTCGGCTTGATCGATTACAAACAGGAGGTCATGCCAGAAATTCCGATTTGGTTGAATGTCTTGGCCGAACTGGAAGCAGCAGTCGCTTTGGGAAATTTTGCCTATCTCAACCCGAATTATACCTGGCCGGTCATGGTGACTCCGGGATCGAACGGACAGGCCGCTACATTTAAAGCATCCCAGCTGGGGCATCCCCTCATCCCACCAATTCAGCGCGTCACGAATGAGGCCACACTTCAAGGTCTTGGACGTATTATGATTATTACCGGTTCTAACATGTCTGGGAAGAGCACCTTTCTTCGAACAATTGGGATTAACATGTGCTTGGCCCAAGCGGGAGCTCCCGTTTGCGCCAGGACATTTCAAGCAAGCTGGGTACGCCTACATTGTTGTATTCGGGTCGATGACTCTTTGGAGGAGGGGTTGTCGTTTTTCTATGCAGAGGTCAAACGGCTCAAGCGGCTACTCGATGCCGCACAGGACACCTCAACGGTACCGGTTCTCTTTTTAATAGACGAAATTTTTAAAGGGACAAATAACAGAGAGCGCGTGATTGGCAGTAAAGCGTTTATTCAATCCCTTTCGACCAGCAATGGATTCGGGCTCGTGACCACCCATGACCTTGAACTGGCGGAATTGGAAAAAGATATCCCGACTGCCAGCAATGCCCATTTTCGAGAAGGAGTCGAGAATAACGCCTTGACGTTTGACTATCAATTACGAGAAGGCCCCTGCCCTACGACCAATGCCCTCCGCATCATGGCGCTCGAAGGCCTCCCCGTCCCAGAGAAGTTTTAATTCCTGTCCACGAGAGAAACCATGGGATGGTCACGGGAAATGGATCGAGACGCCTCCCATGATTAAATTGGAAGAATAGTCCGCCGCAAAATTATTATCTTTAAATTTAAACTCTGTTAAATTTCGATTGTATTTATACTCAGCAAAAATCCCTACCATATGAATGACCTTCACCCTGAGCCCAGCCACCGCGTTGAAGGCTGGCGCGAAATCGGCATCCTTCACATTACTACTGCCTTCTTTCATAATAGCAACGTTTCCTCCTATTCCTGCCCCAACATAAGGCTGTAGCAAAGATCCAGGATAGCGAGCCATCACATTTAAGGCTACGGTCGTAACAGAAAAATCAATCGTGTTGGTATTGCCAGACCCGGCTATCGTTCCAGGAGCATTGATTCCAAGCGAGGAAAGCGGGACACTCGCCGTGAATGGCTGGGCTTTGATATCCGCCATAGCATGGTAGGCATCCAATTCAAGGCCTAGCCAACTGAGAAACCCTGGGAAATATCCTCCTGCCTTTAATCCAAATGCTGGTCCATTCTCAAGTTGTAAATCAGAGAAGGTGACTCCACTAACATCCACGCCTTGTATCGTCTCAATCCCATTTACACCCGTAAGGTCCTGAGGAAAGTTTCCACCTATTTGGCCACCCACATACAGCTCAGCCATTGCCGTGGCTGAACAAACACTTAACCAGCCCACCAACATGCAAGTGATCCAAACACGCTTGGATTGTTTCTCATTCATATGAAATCCTTTCTTCTGAAGAAGAAAAAATATGGAATACGTAATATTACCTTACTTTACGCGAGCGAATCCTAGCACAGTTTTTATGAATTATCTATGTAGGAATGCTCAACAATGTCTTCCGCACAGAAACCAAAGGTCTTGAACCAGATGTACAGGTGTAGGCAATGATAGTTCTTAACCGTAATTAATTTGCAACAGATATGCCGAGGAGGAAGACCCCATGAAAGAGCTGTCACTCTTCTAAGTCACTGTATCGTCAACAAGAAATATGGAAAGGGAATACTGTGAAACATTAAGCTGAAGGAAAACACCTTGCAGCTAAAGGAGAAACCATACAGGTTCCCCTACCAGACATAGGATTGTTTACGTACTATTGCCTGAAAGGATTAATTCTCAAGACAGGAAGAGGATCAGAAAAATTTTGTGTGGCAAGGTACCTTGTCTTTATCTACCTTCTACACGAATAGGTTCATAAAGATTCTTTTATCATAAAAAAACCTATCGAAAATGATAGGTCACCCCACCTAAAAAAATAGAACTCAAATAGGTAATTTAACCCAATCAATTGCATCGTAAAACATTAACGGACGCCCCCACACAATTGTCCACTTGTACGACCTCCATCCGATTCAGATAACCGTCTTTCTTAGCCCAATTCCTCCTAACCGTGTTAAACTGTCAAGCAATGCCCTATCTTCGAGTTTAAAGACAACCCAGCTTAACTAATTGATTCCATTTACGCTTTTAAGTTTGGCCTTCCCCTCAAAAGAGGCAGAGCCAAAATACTCACGTTCTTCGCTTTTGACCCTATGACTCCATCCCCTAAGCATTCACTCTTGGGCCTCCTTGTCGCTCAATTTTGTGGCGCCTTTAACGACAATGCCTGGAAACTGATCGTCGCTCTTCTTGCCATCCACCAAATATCTCTTGAAATCCCTCCTGGTCCAGCCTTCGAGACTGCCGCCCAGGCTCAAACCACCAAGACCTTTGTCATATTCACCTTACCCCTCATGCTAGTCTCGTTTTTTTCGGGAATATTTTCTGACCGTAATAGCAAACGAACAATCATTATCTTAATGAAAGGGCTTGAGGTCTTGCTCATGGCGGCCGGAACCATGGCCCTCTTTGCCCATCCAGCCGGCGACCTTTTTGCCCTGGTTGTGTTGGCACTCATGGGTGTACAGAGTGCGCTCTTTAGCCCGTCAAAATATGGAATTCTTCCCGAGATTTTACCCCATCAGAAATTGTCGATAGGAAATGGACGTTTGGAATTATGGACCTTTGTGGCCATCATCGCCGGAACGGCTGCTGCCGGCCCTCTTCTTTCCCTCTCCGGTCACTCTACCTGGTTGGCTGGCTTATCACTTACTATCATGTCGATTTTCGGGTTCTTCGCATCATTAATGATTCCGCCCGTACCCGTCGCTCGAACGGAGGGTGGGTTACTCTATACCGTGACCGGTGCGTGGAGTGCGATTCGAGGGGACCGGATTCTTCGCTTGGCCATCATTGGGGCCATCTTATTCTGGACACTCGCAAGTTTGGTCGGACAGGACATTCTTGTATATGCCAAAGCCGTACTCAAGTTGTCGGACTCCACTTCAGGCATTCCCATGGCCGTCCTTGCCATGGGAATTGGAGCAGGCTCCATTCTGGCTGGTCGGTTATCTTCGGCCAAAGTTGAGTATGGCCTCCTGCCTCTTGGTGCCATCGGTTTAACCTTCTCCATGCTTCTCATCGGCCTGCTGACGCCTCAATTACCGGGGACCTTGCTCTGCATGTTCTTGTTAGGAATTGGTGGGGGGCTTGTCGTCGTTCCAATCAATGCCCTGATTCAATGGCGAGCGCCACAAGATCGACGCGGTGCCGTTATAGCCCTGTCCAATACGATGGTCTTTGCCGGGGTACTCATTGGGTCGCTAAGCGGCGGAACCCTAGCCCATGCCGGGTTTAGCTCAGCCGGTATCATGCTGGCCGCGTCTGTGGGAACGGGAACTCTCACGCTGTGGGCCTTGTGGCTTATGCCTCAAGCCTTTGTTCGACTCTGCCTTGTTTTACTCACGAATACCTTTTATCGACTCAAAATTGTCGGCCAACAGCATCTCCCCACCGAAGGTGGATTTCTGCTCGTTCCAAACCACGTCTCGTTTATCGATGGTCTTCTCCTCGTGACCTCTCTGGATCGCCCAATCCGTTTCATTGTCGATTCCCGATACTATCACCACCCTCTTCTCAGACCTCTTGCTAAAATCATGCAAGCAATCCCTATCTCCTCTTCCGGTGCTCCTCGTGAGATTCTGCATGCCTTGCGACTGGCTGGCCGCCTTCTGGATGAAGGGGAAGTGGTCTGCATTTTCCCTGAAGGACAAATTACGAGAACGGGCGGACTCCTCCCCTTTCGAAGCGGTTTCGAGAGAATTCTCAAAGGAAGAGAAACGCCCATCATTCCCGTTCATTTGGATAGAGTGTGGGGGAGCATTTTCAGTTTCATCAAAGGACGATTTATTACCAAGTGGCCCGATCGTATACCCTTTCCGGTAACCGTCTCCTTCGGCCAACCACTTCCAGCCACAACTTCAGCCACCGAGGTTCGCTCTGCTGTTCAAGCACTTGGTGAAGAAGCCTGGATGCTACGACGATCCGAGTGCCGACCTCTCCACCATTCATTTATTCGAGCGATGCGACGGCATCCATTTCAATTCGCATTCGGTGATCAAACCAAACCGCATGTCTCCTGTTGGCAGGCCTTGGTCGGGTCGCTGTCCCTAGCCCGAGCACTGAAATCTGCATGGAAAGACCAACCAACCATTGGCATTCTTCTTCCCCCAAGTGTTGCGGGCGCACTCGTGAATTTTGCCGCAACGATCGCCGGCCATACCGTCGTCAATTTAAATTACACGGCCGGGAAAAGTGGAATGGAGGCTGCGGCCGAACAGGCTGGGCTAACGACTGTTGTGACCAGTCAACTCTTTATCAAGAAAGCCAAACTTGAATTTCCTGATGGCGTCACTCCCATTTGGCTCGAAGATATTCGAAAAACCCTTGGTCCCGGCAGTAAAGTCATCGCGATCCTTTTGACGATCTTCGCTCCCATCTCACTCATCGAACGCCTGGTGGGCAATCGCAAAACATCGAACGTGGATGATGTGGCGACGATTATCTTTAGTAGTGGGAGTACAGGAACCCCTAAAGGGGTTATGCTGACCCATTTTAATATCGATTCCAACCTCCAAGCGGTTGTCCAACTCCTTCATGTCGGACCTGGCGATAAAATGCTCGGCATTCTCCCTTTCTTCCATTCCTTTGGGTACCTAGCAACCTTGTGGTTAAGCGCTATTCAAGGGGTCGGTGTTGTGTACCACCCATCCCCTTTAGACGCAGGTCCGATTGGTGAACAGATTCACAAGTACCGTGTCACAATCTTAATTACGACTCCAACCTTTCTCCAACTGTATCTTCGCCGATGTACCCCGGATCAATTTGGCTCACTTCGCGTTCTCTTAACCGGCGCAGAAAAACTCTCCGAGCGATTGGCTCAGGCGGTCGAGGATCAGTTCGGAATTCGACCGATTGAAGGGTATGGGGCCACCGAGTGCTCCCCAGTCATTTCGGTGAACTGTCCTGACTTTCGCGCAGCAGGGTTTTATCAACCGGCGAGCAAACGCGGGACAGTCGGATATCCTTTACCTGGCGTGGCGACAAAGGTTGTCGACCCTGAAACCTATCAGCCTTTGCCGGCTGGCACAGCCGGCATGCTTTTGGTGAAAGGCCCCAATGTGATGAAAGGGTATCTCAATCGTGAGGATTTAACGGCCAAAGCCATGCATGAAGGATGGTATATCACCGGTGATATTGCCTTCGTAGATGAAGAGGGCTTCCTTCACATCACGGACCGGTTATCCCGCTTTTCCAAAATCGGAGGCGAGATGGTTCCTCACGGTACAGTCGAAGAATCCCTTCACCAGACCATACAATCAGAAACCCAAGTCTTCGCCGTCACAGGAGTCCCAGATGAAAAGAAGGGAGAACAATTGGCTGTTCTTCATACACTGGATCCCGACAACATCCCGGAAATCCTTGAAACCTTATCGACCATGGGCCTACCTAATCTTTTTTTGCCCCGTCGAGATCATTTTGTAAAGGTTGAGACCATTCCAGTTTTGGGGACCGGCAAACTCGATCTTCGTGAAATCAAACGGGTAGCCATGGAACAATTACAAGCACATGTCTCATGATGTAGGAACGGCTGCTTCATCGTTCGAACGGTACATTCTTTTAGGAACAGTCGTTGTTGTACTCCTCCTCTCCGGCATTCAGCCCAACGATCGCTTCACATGGTTTCTTGAAATCGGCCCCATCTTGCTTGGGCTCCCCTTGGTACTCCTGACGGCGACAGCTTTTCCACTGACTCCACTTCTCTATCGACTCCTGACTCTCCATGCTGCCATCCTCGCACTTGGAGGTCATTATACGTATGCTGAGGTCCCGCTTGGATTCTGGCTCCAGGATGTGTTTGGGTTCGCACGAAACCACTACGACCGTATTGGTCATTTCGCCCAAGGATTTATTCCGGCAATATTAACGAGGGAAATACTCTTACGACGTTCCCCCCTGGTACCTGGAAAATGGACGATCTTTCTTGTGACCGCCGTCTGCCTTGCCTTCAGTGCCTTATATGAACTATTTGAATGGGGAACCGCGGTACTAACTGGAGAAGCCGCCGAAGCCTTTCTGGGAACACAAGGCGATGTATGGGATACCCAATGGGACATGTTTTTAGCACTCCTTGGTGCCTTGACAGCTCAGCTTCTTTTTCGCAATATGCATCAGCAACAGCTTTCAGCATTGCCATCGAGCCACCGCTAATGGGAGATTACCCGTGACCGAGCCGGTCGGACCGACCTCTCCTATCTCCCCTGCCGCCCATACCGATTGCCACGTACACTTGGCCGCACTCCCTGATGGGAACAATGGCTGTTATATTTCCAATAAAATGTTGAGGAGTCCGCTATTTCGATTTCTGCTGTGGAAGCACCAACTCCCTAAAGACAATCCCCAATTCGCCAATCAAAAATATATTGATGACTTGTTGCGAGAACTCAGAGCGTCACAATATGTTCAAAAAGTGGTTCTGTTGGGAATGGATGGTGTCTATAACCAACAGGGTCATTTGGAGAAAGCACATACCGAATTTCTTATTAGTAATGACTATGTGCTCGACATTGCCAGACGCTTTCCAAACGAGTGTCTGGCCGGAGTCTCCATTAACCCTCAACGTGGGGATGCCGTCGAAGAACTCCATCGTTGTGCAGATGCGGGAGCTACTCTGGTAAAGGTCCTGCCCAACTCTCAGCAATTCAATCCCGCCAATAGGCAATATAAAAAATTCTATCGTGCTCTCGCCGAAAGAAAGATCCCTTTTCTGAGCCACGTCGGATATGAATTCAGTTTAATCGGCAAGGATCAGTCAGTCGGAAATCCTGATCGTCTTGAGGTCGCCTTAGAAGAAGGTGCGACCGTCATCGCAGCACACGGATGCAGTTATGGACTCATGGTTTATGAGAAATTCTTTCGAACCTTTCAAAATCTTGTCGAGCGGTATCCGCATTTCTATGCAGACATTTCAGCACTCACCCTTCCCAATCGCTTTAAGATGCTCCTCCGCTTACGCGATCAACCAAAACTCCAGGAACGTTTGTTGTTTGGAACCGATTACCCCCTCTCCGTGTTTCACCTTCCAGCATGGGGTCGTGTAGGCCTTTCTTCCTTACGGGAAATGATGTCGACCACGAATCGGTTTGATCGACAGTACCTGGTATGCAATCGACTCGGTCTTTCCTTCAATTCCATTGACAAAATACTCTAGCCTCCGCATCGATACCGCTTCTCCAGCAGAGAGTATTCCTCTTACGATTCCAAACAGGTTTTTCCTGGGTGATCACCCCCGTTCATAGTACCGTATACAGCATGAGGACCATCATTGAGAGCCCGACTGATACAACCGATTCCCCTAGGCGTATTCCACTCGAAGGCCATACTCCCCTGAGCCACACCACGATTCAAGGATGGCCGTCCATCTTTTTTGGACTTCCCTTTGCTGGATTTGGGCTCTTCTTTCTCTTGATTGCCATTGGATGGACAGATACACCTCGGTCATCGATTCATGCCCCACTCTGGGTTATAGGGATTATCGGCGGAGTTTTTTTCGCTGTGGGTTTCTGGCTGGCTCTACATGGGACCCGAGGACTCCATCGGGCATGGAATAGAAACAACGGGCAACGCCATCTTCCCACGAAACCGTGGTTATGGGATTACCCCTGGAATGCAAAAGGGATTTCCGACTCAACCGTTCAAGGGATGATTCGAGGGATTGTCGCTATGATCTTTATGGTTATTTTTCTAGCGCCCTTTAATTGGATCGCGTTTTTCTCTGACAAGGGTGACTTTTTTTGGAAGGGGATCGTTGGGTTGTTTGACATTATCGTCATTCTAGGAATAGGTGGTTTCATTAGCAGCAAATTTCGGCAATACGTGACCTATGGCACGAGTTTTCTCACCTTTCACACGTTCCCTTTTTATCTGGGGCATTCCCTCGCACTCACACTTCAAACGCTTCCACATTCCGCCAAGAAGCTTCATCTTCATATCCGATGCATCGAAGAAGCCTATGAGGTCAGGAGGCGAAAAGGGGCAAGAGGACGAACCAAAAGCGAGTCCGTCGTCAAATGCTACCAACTGTACAAAGCCTCAAAAACCTTTGACCGTACCCAAATCCCACCCACAGGCGGGCTTCAGGTGTCCTGGACATTACCATCCGACGACCGCTTCACCAGTACACCGAGTGCAAGACCGGCCCGCTATTGGGAATTAGAGGTCATAGCTGAGGAAGCCGCCGCACCCTATCAAAGCTTTTTCCTGCTACCTGTCTATTCTAACAATCTCAATAATTAAGTCCCCTTTCCATACCAACAAGTACTGGCAAAGTTCACCAACCTTGATACAATCATAGCTAGACATTGCCTATTCACGCAGCCTGACTCTAGGGACGATGCAACGAGACGAGATTCTCCAAAAAATACGTGAAAGGATGGTGGCTTTCGCGACATCACGTCTATCAAGGGACGTCGCTGAAGACTTAGCTCAGGAGGTCTTGATCGTCATACAGGAAAAATATCAAGATACCAAAGACCTCTCCGAGCTCCTTCCCCTTTCGTTTCAAATTATGCGGTATAAAATGTTGGATCTCCATCGCAAAACATTTCGACGTGGGGAATATAACCCAGCCTCCATCGAGGAATTCCCCCTGGCTGACCCAGCGGATTCTCCTGAAACCCGGACCGCACGAAAGCAAGCTGTCGACCGCCTTCTTCATGCCATTCAGCAGTTAGGAGAGCGCTGCCGAAACCTGTTTCGATTGAAACTCCAAGGGAAGTCCTTTCCCGAAATCCAGATACAGTTGAAACAACGCTCCATTAATACGATTTATACCTGGGACTCTCGCTGCAGGAAACAACTCCTTGATGCCTTAGGGGGGCGTTGGGATTCCCTATAGAAAAATTTATGTCGGATCAAGACCTACATACTCTCTTGGGTGGATACGCCACTAACACCCTAACCAAGGAAGAACGTGACGCGCTCTTTTCTGCAGCATTACACGATCAACAACTCTTTGATGCTCTTGCAAACGAACATGCCTTGCGCGAGCTTCTTGAAGATGCAGAGGCACGAGCCAGAATTGTAGCTGCTCTGGAAGCCTCTTCTGCACAGGGGGAAAGTCCCGGTTTCCTCACCGGAATCTTCAATTGGTTCCGGCAACCGACCAATCTCGGATGGGCTGGCAGTCTTGCTACTGTCCTGATTGCAGTCCTGGCTGTGAACTATTTTTGGGAAGAAGCCAAGTTTCCCACTTCGGAAGAAAAGTCTCTTGAAGAACAAACGTTGGAGGCTGAGAAACCTCCCCCACCTTCAGGCTCTCGGTCAGAGAGGAAGGAGCTACATGATGATCAAGAAACTCGGATGAAGGACTCCTCCATTCCATTGGAGTCCCCTTCAGCACCACCCATAATGCAAGAGGCTGAACCATCTTCTGCTTCTTCCTTTCGAACAGACAAGGATACTCCTGAAAAGAAGAAGGAATCTCACCGAAAAACACAATCCAACGGGTTGCCAAAATCTCCCAATAGGAATCAGCCACTCGGCAAACGCTCACAGGGGACTCGCTCACAGGATGTCCCTCAATCACCTGCTGCAGACAGAAAACTCACCAGCCAATTACAAGCGGCTCAGAAAAGCCTCCCGTCTGCTACCGCCCCTCCTCTAGAACAAAGCCCAACAATCAAACCAATGCCTGCTCCGAACGGCTATGCAGAACTTCATGAAGATAATCTTTATCAGGGACAAGAAACAGACCTTCAGGGCGTGGGGTCAGCTCAAGAGAGCCAAGCCAAAGCTCGGGCAAGCGAATATGCAAAAATAGGAAAGGCCCGAGATCAGTTTTATGCAGGAATGAAAAAGGAAGACCACTTATCGGACTCATTATCAAAGATGGACGACCTTAACAATGTATCAACTGGAGCTTTGGGGCTACGGTATACTGTTCTCAAGCGTGACCAGCAGGGTCAATTCAAGGAAGTGAGTCCAAACGGCCCTTTTTCCCCCGAAGATACCCTTCACTTCACGATTGAACTCAATCGCGAAGGATATGTTTACGTCCTGAACAAACGCGAAGGGGAGTCCTGGCTACTACTCTATCCGACATTCGAGACACAACAAGGTAGATCTGAATCGGAACCCCTTGCTCCCTTTCGTCGGATAGAGATTCCTATCCCAAGTCTTCGGAGCCCCCTACCAATAGTTATTATTGTATCTGAATCTGAACCTCTGGACATTCAAGAATTACAGAACGAAGGAGGACAGAATCTAGCAAGAGCATTTATCGATCAGGTAAGGACGACATCTAAAAAGCACACACACACAATGGAGCGGGTATCACAAGCCACAGAACAAGCCACCTATATCATCACCTCAGCATCACTTGAAGCGTCTTCACTGGTAGTTGAGGTTACCCTCCCACTACAGAAACCGTGAAGGAGCGATAAACCCTGTCTAACCCTCAGACCTTCTGCCTCCCATGAGGAAACCGCGTAAACCTATAAAACCAAATTAAAAAGACGAGGATCCCGCCCCCGCAGAAGACCAGAAACAATCCGACAGAGAGAGGAAAGAATGGCGTCACATGAGGGATGCTTTGCGAAACAGTCAGATGAAAGGCCGCAAGGGCAATCCAATTGACGAGAATCATCCCAATCAAAATACCCAGACCTCGACGGGTGGTCATTTCTGCCTTTACGATTGGGTGGGTCAGATTTGCATTCCTGAAGGGAAATTGATGAACGGATTCGGGAAGCCATTGGGCAAGAGAAAGAAGAAGGTTTATGCCACCGATGAAGACGGCAAGGAACAAATAATATCGATCACGTACCATCCACCCATTGGGATGCCCCTGCCAATCAAAATGTACCGCCACCCGTTCCGGCAATTGCGGGAATATGGTCACCATATAGTATCCCAATAGGACGAGCGGCACCGTTCCACATAATAAAAAAACCCAAAGCTGGGACGGTATCCGCTTCAAGGGATGAGACTCCGTAAATATTCAGATCGTCATTTATATTGCTTTAGCTGGAGGCTCCTCCAGCTGTCAGGAAATTTCAGTACTGGTATAAAGATACCAGAGATTGAAAAATGCTCCCCAGCCTTTAAGCATCTTAGAATTCCTAACAAACCGAAATTATTGAGTAATTCATTTTTAAAATCCTAAAGCTTAGAAGAAGTCCCCATAATTTTCCCAAAACAGTCCTAGTCAAACTGAAGAAACAGGGCTCCCAGCAAGAACACAATTGAACCAAGTACTGAACAAATGAGATTCTTGCTAGAAGACTAAAATGAGGGCAAGATAGCTGAAGACGTCCGAACTACCTTTTACCAGGAGGCATGTATGACTTTTTCATCCATTTGCATCTTACGTATTGCTCTTTTCATCTTCCTCACTACCATGATATCGGGATGCACCGTGAAGGCCACACTCAAATCAACCTCAGATGCCATCTCCAATGTCCTGTCTTCTACTACCGGACGATCTTGGTTCACCGAAGACGGATTGGTGCGAAAAGGCGAAGAGGCATTGGCATTTGCTTCCATGAATTTTGAAAACTTACAAGGTGACATGGCTCAAGGTGGAGGGGAATACCTTACGTCCTTTGCAGAATTGTTGTCTATCAAGACTGCGCGGCTCGATGAATTTACTTCAATGGTACAATCTCGTTACGCTAAGTTGATCACTTCACCCAAGACAACTCCCGAAACCTTCATGGGAAATCTTTTCGAAGAACTCGCACGCCCCCCTTCCTTGAATTCTAGGAAGATGACCCTGTAAAATAACTCTCTTACATTGCTTAAAATATCTGTGACTGACTCATGTCTCTGACACGACCCTATACTTCAATTTTTCATCCGACGGACTTTTCACAAGAAAGCCATGTGGCCTTTGTGCATGCGGTTAAACTGGCTCTGTTAACCGGAGCGGAACTCACCATCATGCATATCGAGCCCAACAAGGCAGACCCCAATTTCAAAGACTTTCCCCGCATTCGATCACTCTTAACCCAATGGGGCTATCTCCCGGAAGGCAGCCCGAAAGAAGCCCTACCCGACTCGGGTATTCACGTCAAAAAAATTCTTGCCGTGGCTGACAACCCGGCAAAGGCCATCATCGACTACCTTCATCTCCATACCACCGATCTTATTGTTATGGCCACACATCAAAAAAAAGGTCTGGAACGGTGGTTTCAACAAACTGTAACCGAACCGGTTGCCAGGGGGACCCATTCCAAAATGTTGCTCTTTCCCTCGAACAAGCACGGATTTATTTCTCCCGAGACTGGCCAACCTACTCTCAGAACGGTGTTAATTCCTATCCATCGTACCCCCAACCCTCAACCGGCCATCGATTCGGTTACGAATATAGCCACCCTATTCGGCTGCGATCGGCTGACCTTTCAGCTTATTCATGTGGGAGATCTTCGGGACATGCCTTCTATACAAAAAGTCGAACAGCCAGGTTGGGAGTGGCATCGAACCAACTGTAAAGGAGACGTGGTCGACTGGATCTATAAAATGGGAGAGGAATTCAACGCGGACTTGATTGCCATGGCCACTGAAGGACCGAAAGGCTTTCTTGACCTGTTATTTGGAAGCACCTCGGAACAAGTTTTACGCAATAGTAACTGCCCCGTCTTTACCATTCATTCACACTAGCTCAGATCGAGCCTCTTCCAGTCAATATCGGCAATGCCTATTCTTCACTCTAGAACCAAGACGAGGTGCCAGGTTTCGTTGACAAGGCACCTCGTCCCAATACATCTAACCGACCTGTTAATTGGTGACCAGGATATCAACTCGTCTATTCTTCTGACGCCCTTCCGCCAACTTATTACTCGCAATGGGTTTTGTATCCCCCATTCCCTCCGTCGTCATTCTTGAGGAATCGACTCCACCTTCTAATAGGTAATGGGCGGCATTCGTCGCGCGTTCTTCAGAAAGAGCTAAATTCGTTGGGAATCGTTTTTTCAGACGACCACGAATAGGAACATTATCCGTATGTCCCAACACCTTAACTCGCTTGTTGGAGGCCTGTTTGAGAATCTCTCCGACTTTCTTCAGCACGATGGCCCCTTCTTGTTTCAGCTCGGCTTTCCCTGAATCAAATAACAATCGGTCCGCCATATTAATGGTCAACTGATCTCCGGCCTGTTGAATTTTAATATTTCCCTTTTCAATTTGTGGTTTGAGTAGTTGAAAGAGATCCTCATGCACTTGAGTCATCTGCGCAATATTGATATTCAGTTTTTCTGCAAGGGCATCGTGCTTGGCTTGCAATGCAGCCAACTGCACATCACGATCGGCAACCGATTGTGTCAAATTGCCGTTCGCCTCCTCTTGTGCACGAAGAGCCGCCTGGAGCCGAGCAATCTCTTCATCCCGGCTCGCAATGTCTTGAGCCAACTGCGTCTTATCACCTTCCAGTTGTGACATCATGCCCTGTTGACTCTGCAAACTCGCAAGGGCTGACTCGCGCTCGGCCAACGCTGCCGCAAGTCGTGCCTTTTCTTCCTCAAGAGCTGCCATTTGCATACGTAATTGATCAAGCTCATTCTTCTGATCCGCCATTTGTTCCCGCAACTTCTCTAGTTCAGCGTCTCGCGCGGCTAAATCTTTTGCCATTTGAGCCCGCTCCTCTTCCGAGACGGTCCTACCCGTCTGTCCGGCTTGCAATGAGGCAATCGTGGCATCCTGTTCCGCAACCTGTTGGCTCAGCTGGTTTTTCTCAGACTCTAGATTCGCGAGCTGCCGCTTCAGCTCATCGCGTTCCTGTTGTAACCTGGCCAATTCAGCATCTGTGTCATCATACCCCGATTGATTCGCTTGGGCATTGGCCAAGGCTTGTTCCTTGTCAGCTAATTGCTGTTGTGTGTTCTGCAGCTCAGACCGGAGCCGTGCAAGTTCACTCTCTTGGTCGGAGATCTTTGACTGTAAAGCGTCTACCTCAGATGAATAATCTCGCTCCACAGGTCTTTCGAGGGCCGCATAGCTCCCTTCCACATGGGCTTCGGTATCACAGACTTCACCATAGTAGTTTCCAAAATTTCCACAGTCTTGATAGTATCGACCAAGAGTCGAATCATTGAACCTCGAACACCCACTCAATAAACCTATGACGACCAGCAAAATGACGCTATAACGTACTCCCATGTAACATCCTCCGTTGTAGATCTGTTGTGAATCGTGCCCACCTTCACTTTTTACCAAAAGGGGGAAGCAGCCACGTCATAGAGGATCAAACAACGAGATGAAGAAAATGGCAATGGATTTTTTATTTTATGCGGTCACGAATTCATGAACGAAGGGGAAACAAGGGGTTAGGAAGAGATAGCAAGGTCATTTCTGCGTCAGACGGATAGAATGGATCTCGGAAGGAAAGGGAAGGGTGTCTCGGCCTATATCGATTTGATGCACTAGTCCAGATTGAAAAATTATTGAATTGGAAGGAACCGCCGGCACTACCTGTCCAGGCAGGATAATTCCAACAAGATTTAATGGGTCGGTGGCAGAAATCCGGACAAGTGCCTCTTCTTCAGGTTTTTGTTTACGAATAGACCGCAGTGATTCTAATGCCTCAGGCAGCCCGAACTGTTCTCCGGTAAACCCTTCGACAAAACGTCCGCCACGAATTTCTCCGCGAAGCTCCATGCGACGGTACCGCACGAGGAGATCTCTCCACCCGACATTTAACGTTTCTCGTTTTAGCAGGTCACGGAAGACAATTCCATACCGGCGTAACAATTGCCATGCAGCCAGCTCCAAGGCATCTCCATCCATATCGTTCGAGGGGTCCCTGTCTGTCCGTAATAGGGACCAGCGTCCCGTTCCCTGCCGGGGGCGTCTGGTCCGCTCACTCCCTTGCCCTTTCCGACGACGAGGATCCAGCAGGGCACGTAAATTATCAAAACTATCGGAAGTAACAAGTCCCGCTGCCACCAACTCCCATAATGCCAGTTCAATCGCTGAGGCTAGATGGCTAGTGCCTTGAGTAATATCAGAAAAAAAACTGGCGCCGCGACTCGAAAGATAGGCGACGATATCCTGCGCAATCGAACTAATCATGGGAACGTCCAACTGTCTTGATCGAGAATCCGGCAAAGCTGAGGCGACCAACCCTAGCATCCAAGCGGCATCTTCCCGAGGGAAAAAGCTAATAGGAGCAAGGCTCGTGGGATTGACTCGCCGCGGCTTGTCGCGGGAAACGTCTTCGCGTTCTCGCTCCATGCGCTGAACCGGAATTAATCTCCCCCATGCCACCACACCCTTCAGACATAATTGATCTAAAAGGGTTGGACTATACTTTGACAGCCGTAACGGCAAGATGAACCGCTCCCAAGCCGAAGAAGCCGTATCGAATCCAGCCAACTGTCGAATGATGGCCTCAAGACCAGCTTCTCCATGTAACCGAGTCCCAGGTGTAATATGATGCCATTGAAAGAGAAACTGCATGAAGTCTTGTGCAGTGACGGGTTGAATTTCTTTTCGCAACCGTCCGATCGTACGTCGATGAATGCGAGCCAAGAGTCGCCGATGACACCATTCCTCTAGTTTTTTCTCGGAATCAGACTGGGGAGACTGTCGGAACCATCCACGAAGGATTTGCCCATCAGCTTCCAGCCGAAGACAAGCCGTCTGCACGTCCTCCGTAGAGAGTCCTAGCTTAGTTGCAAGTTCATCCACCGTTGTAGGCCCAATGGACTCCATCCAACCCTGAATTATTTTAAAAATTGCTTCTTCTCGATCAAAAGGAGCAGCATTGGCTGTCTTTGAAAGCGGAGCGGAAACCAGACAGCCTGGAAATACCTGCTGAACGGCTCCCAGAAATTCGGTAGACACATACCCGACTTGCTCCTTCCCTTCTGGAGCCAAGGCCTTCCCAGGACTGTCCTCATCTTGATTCAATTGGTTTCGGTCAATGGCCACCTTTACCGCTCGCCCTTCTTGTATCAAAGGAGACACGTAACTCAGCCATGTGGTCATCGATGACTCAGGAACCCATATCAATGTCAACAATGCATCGTGCAATTCGTCCGCATCCCGAACAACGGGCCAGGCCTCTTCGGTGACTTCGATAATAGCCGACGCATCTAACGTACCCATTGAATCCAGAAGGTCGGGAGGGAGACTTCTTCGCATTTCAACGGCACGAGCCCGACGCTCCTCTAACGGGGCATCATCTAAAAAGGCATAGGGATTGGCATTCAGAATCTCATGGGAAAAGGCGGAGGGGGTAGGGGTATCGATAGCCACGCAGTGAATCGTTCCCTCTTCTAGCTGTTCAAGTACCCGCTTGAGACCCACGATATCCATGGCCTCTGTCAAACAATCTCGAACCGTCTCCGCTACGAGAGGATGATCGGGAATGGTACGCTGGGCTGCCTCTCCTTTCAGATTTTCCTGGCATGCCACCGCGGCTGGAAAAACCGCTGCCAACAGATCCTCTGCCCGCATACGCTGAATTTGTGGTGGCACTCGTTTCCCTTGGGAGAATCTGAGCATGGCTAAGGCACGTGTTGCATTCCATCGCCATCTGGTCGCGAACATAGGAGCGGCAAGAATAGCCTGGTTGAGAACATTTTGTACCGACCTTGGCTGTAGAAATTGAAAGACACTTGCCAGAGGAAAGCTATGTCGCTCACCAAGGGAAATCACCATACCATCATCAGTGGCCGCAGCCTGTAATTCAAAATCAAAGCTCACACAGAACCGTTTTCTGAGTGCCAACCCCCAGGCTCGATTGATCCGACCCCCAAAGGGTGTATGCAGCACCAGTTGCATCCCTCCGCCTTCATCAAAAAACCGTTCGGCGACAATGGTTCGTTGAGTCGGGACAACCCCGAGAATGGCACGTCCCTCTCGAAGATAGTCTACAAGCTGCTCGGCGCCTCGACGATCGAGCCGACATTCTTGCTGGAGCCAAACCGTTGGCTGATCAGGGCCATCAGAATTCTGAACAAGCAAACCTTCCAAATATCCACGAAGCTCTGCCACGGCGGCAGAAAGTTCGGCTGTACGGGCGGGTGCCTCTCCCCGCCAGAAGGGTATGGTCGGTGGCGCCCCATGTGCGTCTTCAACCCGCACCGTCCCCTTCCCTACTCCACGAATGCGCCAGGAGCTCGTGCCCAGTAAAATAATATCTCCGGCCAGACTTTCCACCGCAAAGTCTTCGTCAACCGTTCCAACCATCGTCCCATCCGGCTCGGCAATGACGGTGTAATTGGCGGTATCTGCAATGGCGCCTCCGGACGTAATGGCCGCAAGCCTGGCACCCCGCCTTGCACGCAAGCGCTTATTGATCCGATCATGATGAAGATAGGCCAGGCCGCGACCCTTTCTTGTCGCAATCCCGTTGGCGAGCATTGAGATCACGGCGTCATAGTCCTTCCGTTTCAAATCCCGATAGGCGTAGGCCCGACAGACCATTTCAAATAATTCATCCTCTCCCCACTCTTGCGTTGCCACAGAGGCGACGAGTTGTTGGGACAAGATATCCAAAGGCGCTGAGGGAACCTCAATCTGATCTAATAGCCCGTTGCGGATAGATCGAATGAGGGCGGCACATTCCATCAAGTCATCTCTGGTAGAGGGGAACAATCGTCCTTTTGGAATAGCCCCAACCCAATGACCGGCCCGTCCAATTCGTTGAAGACCCACAGCAATCGCCCGGGGCGATCCAATCTGACACACCAGATCAACGGTCCCCACATCGATACCAAGTTCCAAAGATGCCGTCGCGACCACCACTCGGGTTTGACCTTCTTTGAGGCGCTCCTCCGCTGACAAACGAATATCCCGAGAAAGACTCCCGTGATGTGCTGCTACCACTTTGGACCCTAGATCCTGAAGACGTTCTTCTAAATGATGCGCAACACGTTCGGCTAACCGGCGGGTATTGACAAACACGAGGGTCGACTGATGCTCTCGAACGAGTTCGGCCACCCGATCATACATATCACTCCATATGGCATTCGTGGCTACGGCTCCCAATTCATCTTTTGGAACTTCCACCGCCATATCCATCTCTCGCCGATGCCCAACGTTAATGATGTGGCAACCATGTTCAGGAACAGATTGTTCGAAGGGCAGGACCTCTTGTTGTTTCCGTTGCCCAACAAGAAACTGCGCGATCGTCTCAATAGGCCGTTGGGTGGCGGACAGACCAATCCTTGTTAACGATCCATTGGCTTCTTGTTCTAACCGTTCTAATGAAAGGCTAAGATGGGATCCTCGTTTATTTGGCGCCACGGCATGGATTTCATCCACAATCACAGTCCGAACGTCTCGTAATATTTTTCGGCTCTTTTCCGCCGTTAGCAGCAGGTACAGTGACTCTGGAGTTGTGATGAGAATATGTGGCGGGCGTTTAAGCATCGCCTGACGCTCCCAGGTAGGGGTATCGCCAGTTCGAACAGTCACGCGTATCTTAGGGAGAAGAAAACCCTGTGCCAGGGCTGCTTCACTTATTTCGGCGAGGGGCCGTTGAAGGTTTTTCTGCACGTCATTACTTAAGGCCTTTAATGGTGAGACATAGACTACTTGAGTCCTATCCTGAAGGTCATGGGCAAGGGCCTGCTGAAAAAGACTGTCGATACAAGAGAGAAAAGCCGCTAGGGTTTTACCAGAACCGGTAGGAGCTGCTATTAATACATGTGACCCAGATCGAATGGCCGGCCAGCTTTTCGCTTGCACATCAGTGGGCTGACCAATTTTTGATTGAAACCATTGGGCGATGATGGGATGAAATGCTGAAAGAGACATGCCGTCGTCCTATGAGGATGTCAAAGAAAGTAGGGTCATGGTTTTTTGGGAGAAGTCTGTCGCATTTTTCCCATGACAACCGATTAGGATAATTAGGCCTATGACTTCAAACCACATTAATCAACAGACTCCCCCTATTATATTGGGTTCAGGCTACACAGGAAAGGTCTTATGCCGGATATGGAACCAGTCTTTTCAACCATTCCTCGCATCCAGCCGCGATCCGGAGACACATTTGGCGCACTTGGCTCCACATCAACGCCTCTGTTTTAATCTCAACCGTCAAGAAACTTGGGATAATTTTCCCAAACAAGGTCCGATCATCTGGTGTTTCCCGGCCACACCTCTTGAACTCGTTCAAAACTTTTCTCAGCGATGCCTCTCCTCATCAAGACGCTTGATCGTATTGGGAAGCACGTCGGCATATGACATGTCAGGTAGCATGCGGGAAAAGGACTCCCCCCCCTGGATTGAGGAAACCCACCCCGTGAAGTTGGAGATTCCCCGAGTGGCGGGAGAAGAATTTCTGCGTTCTCAGTTAGGGGCAACCGTTCTCCGCGTTTCAGGCATATATGGCCCTGACCGAAACGTTTTGAAGTGGATTAGAGAAGGCCGAGTCGCCAGCAGCAAGAAATATGTGAATCTGATCCATGTGGAAGACCTCGCTGGAATTTGCTTGGCAGCTTTGGAACGGGGATCTTCAGGTGCCATCTATAACGTGAGCGATGGCACACCAAGACAATGGAAAGAAATATGTACCGAAGCCAGCCGACGATGGAATATTCCAATACAACAGGAATGTGAGGATGTGGAATTAGGAAAGCGAATATCAATCGAGAAATTACGTCGCGAATTGAATTATTCATTTCGACACCCAAACCTCTACGACGCCCTCGAACAACTGGAGAAGTAGTCATAACAGATTTACCACTTCCTCATCCTCCTTCCACACTCCCTATACATCTCAGTTGTACAATTCCCATGATGATACTCTAGACCTTGGGCATCAGTGCCTTGTTTCCGGTATTACGTGAAATACACATGGCCTATCCAATACATCCATATGGCCCCGAATAGGGCCAGTTGCCTTTAACCCATCCCCCTGGGCTATACTCGTAAAATATTTTTCTTGCATAGCACGGACTACCTACCGAAGGAGACGTCATCATGAATATTTTAGAAACGGTTATGCAGGCAAGAGGCGGTTCGGTTGTCCACCAACTTGCGAAAAACTTTGGAGTGGGGGAATCCCAGGCACAAAGAGCTTTGGGGCAATTGTTACCAGCGTTGGCCCGAGGCCTTTCCCGCAATGCCTCTTCTTCCGACGGCCTGTCAAGCCTCCTAGGGGCTTTGAATAAAGGAAACCACCAAAGATACCTGGACGACCCATCTCAACTCACAGACCAATCTGCCATAGATGAAGGCAACGGAATCCTCGGCCATATCTTTGGCAGTAAGGATGTCAGTCGAAATGTCGCATCCCGCGCAGCAGAAAAAACTGGAATCGGTACCGATATTTTAAAAAAAATGCTGCCGGTTGCCGCCTCGCTGGCTATGGGGGCACTTGGGAAAAAAGCCGGCAACCTCGGCGTTTTGGGAGATGGAAATTCGGCACCAGCCTCCACCGGGCTTAGTGGGTTTGCGTCTTTTCTGGACTTTGACAACGACGGCTCAATTGCCGATGATCTCCTTGGCATGGTGGCAAAACGTTTTTTTTAGGGTGACCCCCCTCGTTAAAAAGCACAAATAAGAGAGCTTTGCCAAAATATGTCGTTTTTCTCTGAATTTAGGAAATTAGAACCAAATTTTGTCCAGAAAAATAACCTGAGCCCCTCTTAAGCAGCATAGATTTTTTCTCTCCCCCAAGTAATACTTGGAAAAGACGGGAGGGATCATGGTAGAATTCAAACAGACACTCAGGACCGAAAAAGAAAGAGTGTTAGAGAGTTCTGGCTCTCTCTCAGGTTTCCCTAACAAACCTCTCACGGGAGGTGCGGTTCGAAAAGTTCCAGGCGGCACGAAAAAAGTTCGTATCGTTTCTGGGTCAATTCGAGGATGGGGAATTCACTAACTAAACCTTACGTGTGAGGGACGTATGGTACCAGGTACTCTTCCCATTCCAGATGAAATGAAAGGCTGGTTTTTTCTTATAGTCAGCCTCGCTTTTTTCGCGTTTATCTGTGCCTTGGCTGCTTTTTCGACCGTCATGCAGCCAACCCGATGGCATGAACGCAGGAAACGGTAAGTAGTCACCCAGGCATGGGACTCTGCCGCCACTAGCAAACGTGGTGCATTGTTCTCCCTACTCCCTCTCATTACCTCGCATGAAGCTTCCAACTTTTATTAGCAACATCCTGATCCTTCTGTGACTCCTTGGTTTTCAAACTGCGCGCAGTCCGCACCCAGCACCTTTCACTACACCTTAACGCACTAACAGTAACACTGACGCACAGACTATAAGATTATTTGCAGCATGGGCCAACATTCCGGGCAATAAACTGCCCGTTTTTTCGTACCCCCAAGCCCAGAGACATCCACTGAGAAACACGCTGAGAAATCCGAGAACCCCATACCCATGGGCCGCCGCAAAAATCAGTCCACTGAAACCTGCGGCCGGTGCGAATCGAAATTGCCGTCGAAACAGTCCGAACAACACCCCTCGGAAGGCAATTTCTTCCAACAAGGGTGCGAACAAGACATATTCAATAAGCGTAATTCCAACTTGAGTCCAATCCCCCCAGGCCAGGTCTGGATCGAACCATTCGGTCCAATGAATGGAAATGTCTAAAAATTCCGATCCGTAGCCAAGCATCAACTCGATGATGAGCAATCCCGCCACAAGAAACGGTGTGACAAGCACTAATCCTTTCCATCCGCCTGGTACTGGCCACAATCCAAAGCCATCAATCAGACCTCGTCCAAAAGGGTGAAGAAGGTACCAAGAGGTCAGTGCAAGTAAGGGAAGATAAATAAGCGGCAAGGAAATAAATTGTAAAAAAGGAAAGCTCCACCCAACAATGAGGAGCGCCATAAACATCACAATCCCTCCAGCTCCCCCTCGAAGAAAAACCAGCGCCCCCATCCGACCCGTCCATGGAGGAGGCAAGGGATAGGCTCCAATTTTGAGCACCGTAGAAAGGTGCGTTCGATGATTCCACATGACCACCATGGCTAGTAGCGCCAACAGGAGTATCGCGCATTCTGTAAATATTAATTGGCGCGCATACATGACATGGGAACCAACGCGCGCCGCAGTGGCCTGTTCGGTAGCTTCGATGAAGACATCCTGACTCGCCTGCCTGGCTATTCGTAACGCCACCTGATCATAAAACCACCCGGTCGGAAGCACATCAACCACTTCAGCCTGTAGCTTCCAACCTTCCTCGGACATCATGGGTTGGCCACCATAGGCGGCACGCAGAATTCGGTGAAACAACGGATAGGGGTCTTCTCGTTGCACCCAATTCCTTGTCTGTTCTTTCATGCCATCGAGTTGTCCGGCTTCCCCTCTTAAAATGGCCAAATTCATATGCGTGAGTGAATCATCAGATTCCCCTGCCAGCTCTTCGAACCAAATGATCGATTGATCCAGAGAGCTTTCACCGCCGGTCAGGAGATCAAAGGCCCACTTCTCCCAAGGCGACACCGTTTCCAATGCGGCCTCTAAATCAAGGGCCCGACTGACAGTGAGGGAAAGAGCGAGATTTGGATCATCAACTTTCGAAAGGGGAGGGGTTGAAAGTATGAGGTAGAAAAACCCCGACATTCCAGCTGCAAAAATAATGGCAGCCATAATATTTCCAATAGTTGAGAAGGGGGACTGATCGGGAGCTGATTTAAGGTCCTCCTCGTTCCAAAGAGGTATGGTAGGTGACGAGGAAGAACCTAGTACGTTTTCGTCAGTAGGATGTTTTAATTCCACAAGAATCTCGCAGGGTTTGAGTATAGCATGTTCTTCCCTATTCCCTAGCCAGAAGGAATTTTCCTCGGTGACAGGCCTTTCATCACTTCGCTATACTCAAGACTTCCAGCAATCCCATTCGCCATCCGGTGACTCACAATCATATGAGACCTCAATCCCCAGAAACCTACAGCCCCCCACCGCGATTGCTGTTGGGACCAGGCCCCAGTATGGTTCACCCTCGAGTCTTGAAGGCACTATCTACGCCGCTCATCGGACATTTGGATCCTGCCTTTTTATTGTTCATGGATGACCTCCAAACAAAGTTACGCAGGTTATTTCGAACAAACAACAAGCTGACCCTTCCTATCTCAGGAACAGGATCGGCGGGAATGGAAGCCCTCTTTGTAAATTTAATTGAGCCCGGCGATCAGGTCATTGTTGGAGTCAACGGGTTATTTGGAACCCGTATGCAATCGGTCATTGAACGTTGCGGAGGGCAACCCATTCCAATCTCGGCGCCATGGGGACAGATCATTGAACCAGACGCTATTCGCAAGACCCTCTCGCAACACCCTCGTATCAAAGCCGTGGCTTTGGTTCATGCCGAAACCTCAACAGGGGCCTGGCAGCCACTTCAAGAACTCGGCGATCTCTGTCGAGAACATGACACGCTTTTTCTTGTCGATGCCGTCACATCCCTTGGCGGACTCCCCCTCGAAATTGATGAGTGGAAAATCGACGCATGTTACAGTGGGACCCAAAAATGCTTGAGCTGCCCCCCCGGGCTCTCTCCCATCACATTCAATGAGCGAGCCCTACAGGTCATACAAACTCGTCAGTCGCGCTGCCGCAGTTGGTACCTAGACCTTGCATTGGTGGCAGATTATTGGACAGATTCCAATCGAGCCTATCATCATACTGCTCCAATTTCCATGCTCTATGGCTTGCGCGAAGCATTACAATTGATTGAGGAAGAAGGGCTTGAGGCACGCTGGCATCGCCACCAGTTGCAGAGCCAAGCGCTCCTATCAGGCCTGGAGACCCTAGGACTATTCCCCCATGCGCAAGAAGGACATCGTCTTCCGAGCCTGAACTGCATCAAATTGCCAGATCATATTGAGGAAACCTGGGTGAGAACCACTCTCTTGAAGGACTATGGCATTGAGATCGGAGGAGGCCTCGGAGAATTAAAAGGCAAGGTCTGGCGCATTGGCCTCATGGGCGAGTCGGCAACCCAAGAAAATGTTTGTAAACTCCTGAACGTATTAGAAGATATCTTTCGCCGCAAAGGATGGTGTCAACAAACTGGCAAAGCAGTATCTGCGGCATCACACATTTACAAACGTGGGAGTACCTCTGTATGAAACAGGCCATAACCCAAGCCACCGTTATTGACGGACGGGGAAAGACTTACAATCGAGCAACCATCATCATTCATAAAGGAAAGATCGTTGAAGTTGGTGACGCACGAGAGGTGTCTATCCCACGGGATACCAAAAAAATCGACGGACGAGGACTCACGGTTTTACCTGGACTCATCGATTGCCACGTGCACCTTGGACTGGGTGGAGAAGCGGATGTCATCCGTACCATCCAGGAAGATGCTGCTGGAATGACCTTGTTAAAAGCCGCTGACTATGCGCAGAAAACCTTGGAGGCAGGATTTACCACTGTTCGCGACCTCGGATACCGCGACCATTCAATTTTTTCTCTCATTCAAGCCATTGAATCTCATCTCACCCCAGGCCCTCGGATCGTTGCAGTGGGACTTGCCATTTGTATGACCGGGGGGCATGCGCGTTTTATTGGAAGACAGGCCGATGGCCCCGTAGACATTGTCACAGCGGTCAGAGAACAACTCGCCGCGGGAGCGACCGCCATCAAATTCATTGCCTCCGGCGGAGTCCTCACACCCGGGACCACACCAGACAGCCCACAATTGACCATAGAAGAATTACAAGCTGGTATTGGTGAAGCCTCTCGAGCGGGCCGTCATTCCGCTGCCCATGCCCACGGCTCACGAGGCATGAAAAACGCCATATTGGCTGGAGTCAAATCCATCGAACATGGCACGCTCCTTAACCGCGAGGCAGCAGACCTCATACTTGAGCATGAGGTATTTTTAGTACCGACCCTGTCCGCATTAGCAACTACGGCCGATAACGGTCTCGAATGCGGAATTCCCGAATCGGTTGTCGGAAAAGCCCAATCCATGCGAGCGAAACATGAAGCGAGTTTTAAAAAGGCCCATCAAATGGGCATCAAGATCGCCATGGGAACCGATGCGGGGACGCCCTTTAATTTTCACGGTGAAAATGCTCAGGAATTAGAACGAATGGTCGCCTTAGGCATGACACCGATGGAAGCCATTCAAAGCGCAACAAGCCAGGCCGCCAACCTGCTAAACATTCAAGACCGAGTCGGAACGATTGAAGTGGGAAAAGAAGCCGACCTGGTGATAGTCGATGGGAACCCTATAAGAAAAATCGGGCACCTACTCAATCGTGACAAACTTGTCGGCGTCATGCAGGCAGGACAATTCGTAAGTGGCCCACTAAAGAGTGCAAACAGTTAAGAGACTTAGCTAGAAACTCTGCCATCATTACAAGAAGTCATCCTCCTTACGGCCCGAAGCGGTCAAACATTACGAAAAGCAGAATGATATTTAACCCTACCTTTGGCGCCGGCTAAATAGCTTGGTTGTAATTCTATAACCATGAAAGCGTCTTCTGGCACATCATATTCGCAATCTATTTCAAATCGTGCGGCAGGAATAAATCCGAATTTGGGATAGTAATTTGTATGGCCGAGCACAACGACAGCACCAAAGCCAAGCTTCTTACATCTATCAAGGCCTGCTTGCACAAGAGCAGATCCAATACCTTTTTGTTGGTAATTTGGTAATACTGCCATAGGGGCCAGACCCATAATTTTAAGATTGGAAAACCCCGTGAGCGTAACAGGCGAGAACATAATGTGACCAACAAGTTTCCTACCTTCTTCTGCGATAAGAGAAATAATGGGATGACATTGTTCGCGAAGGGTATCGACAAGAACAGCTTCAGCAAAAGTTTCGAAAGCCGAGTGATTTATTTCCTGTATAGCCGTTTGGTCTTTTTCAGTTTCGGTTCGAATATTCATTTATCTACATTAAACCACACTTATGCAAATACTGGCCTTGGGTCGGATTTAGCTATCATGCCCGTATTTTTTGCCCTATGTGTTTACGAAATCTTCCTACCAATAGCAGTTCTTGAATGTGTCCACAAATAATGAGAAGATCCCTTTCAAAATAAACCGTACGAACCAGGGAGTATAGGGCAATGATTAAATTTGTGATGTGCCTACGCCGACACCCAACAATGACTCGGGAGCAGTTTCAAGATTATTGGGAAAATAGTCATGGGCCGTTTTTTATGAAAAATGCTAGCACAATGAGAGCCAAAAAATATGTGCAATCCTTGACCGTCGACACCCCGTTAAATGAAGAGCTCAGAACATCGCGAGGCATGTTGCCGGAGTATGATGGCGTCGCAGAAGTGTGGTTCGACTCAGAGCAAGACCTCATGGAGGCCATGCAAACTGCAGAGGGGCAGAAACTAAGCGCTGCCCTACTGGAGGACGAAGGGAATTTTATCAATCACTCCCAATCGTCAGCCTTCATTGTGAAGGAGCATGAATTAACATAAACAAGAAGAGGGGGGTTCAGCCAAACCAGATTGGATTAGATGCCAACCGAGCAAAATTAGGAACGGCATTCATTTAAGGAAATCAGGAGAACGAGATTGTACTCGGCACCATAGATAACAAGGAATGTTCGTTTTGATGTCACAAGGCTGTCTGCTGGGTAAATTTCACTTTCCGAGGTAAGAAATTCATCTTCTTTCATAAAACAATTCTAAGGCTGCGGCAAACCCGCTAAAGCGGCCACGCTGATACACCTCATTCAGGAGATCCTTGACCGACTTCATTCGATCGTCATCATCTTCTTTGGCGACTTTGGCTGAAACCATCATTTGCAGGGCTACATCCAGCAAACGTTTTTTCCGTTCTTCCATCTCCGGAGTGACAAACTCATGCATGACCTCCGAGGCGCGGCTGTCTACTGATTCTTTCAAGAACGTATCGTAGCCTTGCTCCTCCACGACCCGTTCCCGAATGAGCGCCAATTCGGATTTGGTTCGCTTCACATCCTTGATGAGCATTTGAAAAATTTCCTTGTGCCCTTCTTCATGAAGCTTCTCTTCCATTTCATGCAGGATATCTGCTGGGTCCGGGGGCACATCCCTCGGTTCATCTCCCCACCGTAATCGTTCATAGGTCCCTCGTTTTTCAGAATCCCCCAAGACTTCATAGGCGGCGTTGAGTTCACGAATCTTGTCCTCGGCTTCTTTGTTCCCAGGATTTCGGTCCGGGTGATATTCAAAGACCAGCTTCCGATAGGCCTTTTTGACCTCCTCATCGGTGGCACCTCGGGTCACCCCTAACACCTGGTAATAATCGATCTTCGGCATAACGGCTGAGACTATACCATCCCAATCAAAACGGCTGCAAAACCATTCAAACGAAACTTTCATACTGGCAGTCGATCACTCGTGAATCACCGGACTATTTATTACTTGAAAGTCTCTTCAAATAACGGGAAAATGGACCAGCCTTACCAAGTACTACCACCCCGTTTTTCCATAATATAATCATATGTCAGAACAACAGCCCAATCGACTCCTCTATGCCATGATCCTTGGCATCATTGTCGGCATTTTCCTTGGGGGTCTGTTCCCGGAAGTCGGCACCTCAATCCATTTCATCGGTGAACTGTTTTTAAAAGCCCTCATGATGTTAGTCGTCCCATTAATCATGGCTTCCATGATCGTAGGGATAAGCGGCCTAGGCGATGTTCGAAAACTGGGAAAACTTGGCCTCCGAACCTTTCTGTTCTTCATGATGACGACAGGCCTTGCGGTCATTCTCGGGCTTCTCCTCGTCTCTATTATTCAGCCAGGAGTGGGTGGGCACGATCAACCGCAACCCAACATCGAACAACCTATTCCCTCCGAATCCTCTAAAGCCGATCATGAAGAACGGCCTCAAACCATTGGGGCTCTGCTCAAGGAAGTTCTGGTCAAACTCGTTCCCAAAAACCTTTTTGTCGCCATGGCCGAAACCGATGTCTTAGCTCTCATTGTTTTTTCTTTGGTCTTTGGTGGCGTCCTCACGACGATGGGAGAGCGAGGTCAATTGGTCATTCGTTTCTTTGAAGTCGTGAACGAAGCCATCATGGGAATCGTCCACCTTCTCATGCTGACCGCTCCGATTGGCATTGGATGTTTGGTGGCAGGGAAATTAGGAGAAGCTGGCGGCTTTAGCGGTTTTGGTGACGAGCTTGCAAAATTAAGTGCTTATGTGGGAACGGTTCTGCTTGCCCTAGCCTTACATGCAACTATAACCCTAGCCCTTTTGCTTCGTTTTGTAGGGAAGCGTTCGGTATGGACCTACGCACGAAACCTCGGGCCAGCGCTCACAACGGCATTTTCAACTGGCTCAAGCTCCGCCACCCTCCCCCTCACCATGGAGGGTGTCACAGAAGAAAATGGCGTCCGTCCCCGAATAGCAAGTTTTGTCTTACCATTGGGAACTACCATTAATATGAATGGCACCGCTCTTTACGAAGCAGTAGCCGCCGTCTTTATCGCTCAAGTCTACGGAATCCCACTTGGAATTGGAGAGCTTCTTATTGTTTGCCTGACGGCCACCCTGGCGGCGGTCGGTGCAGCCGGCATCCCAGAGGCAGGACTGGTCACCATGGTTATCGTCCTGAAAGCTGTGGGCCTTCCAATTGAAGGACTCTCACTGCTCCTCATCATTGATTGGTTTTTGGATCGTTGTCGCACCGCCGTCAATGTATGGGGCGATGCCGTCGGTGCCGGAGTCATTGATCAATTAGAAGGGGCGAACAACCAAGAAGAATAAAAGCGTGATTATGGTGGAGGCGATTGATCTGCACCCTCTTCAGTCGGAAGGTTCTCAGGCTGAGGAACTTCTTCGTGAGGATTTTTCATATTTCCTAAAATATGCCCGGCCGCATAGCCAAAAATTCCCCCGGCGAAGGCATAGAGGGGAACCATCATCATTTTTTGACCCGCCCGTAATGACACGGACTCGATCCATCCAAAGTACAAACTCAGATGGAAGTACAGGCTTAGCAATATTACCCCTCCGACCATTCCCATAATGCGAAACTTTTGGTTAATTGTTGCCTTTTGCCAATCTCCTTTCGTGGGTGAAAGAAATATTTCAGACAATACGGCTGCCGAAAGGAGTGGGACTCCCGACCAAATCGTCACCCAATTGAAGCCCCATAACAGGACGACGCCCACAAATGTTGTCAGCAGAAGAATATTGATAATGAGCATAGAGAGTTCCTAACAATGCCTTTTGTGACTACTGTCATAGCATAATACGACCACCCAAGTCGCGGCTTATCTCACACGGGCTCCTTTCGATAACAAGATACAATACCAATGGCCGAATCCCAATGACTGTCAGAGTCTTAGATTTGATAGACATAGCGTTTTCCCACTAGTTAAAATCGACAACGTGAATCCATGCTCACCTATTGCACCACCGTAGCACGTTCATGAACCTAGTCAATAAACTTACAGAATGGTGATGGCGATGTACCCACGTATCGTACCTGTCGGTGACTGCGGCCTCACCATTGAGTTTGGAAATGAGATATCTCCTACTATTAATGAACGTGTTCATGCTTTTTCCGAACATCTTGTTAGATCTCCGATACCAGGTATTCTGGAAACCATTCCCACATACCATACCTTCACCCTTTACTACGATCCTCTACTGATAGAGATGGACACCCTCTCGAAGCAACTCGAAGACAAGATAAGAACCATATCTGCCCTCCCTGAAAAGACGTATCGTCACATAGAAGTTCCAGTATTTTATGGAGAGGCCTTTGGGCCGGACTTGATCGAACTCGCGCACCAAGCTAATCTTTCTACTGAAGAGGTGGTCCGTCTTCATTGTTCTATAGAGTATCGAGTCTACATGCTTGGATTTAGTCCTGGCTTTCCCTATCTTGGCTCGGTCCCTCAAGCCATCGCCCTCCCACGACTCGCTGAACCTCGTTTGCATGTTCCGGCAGGTTCAGTTGGCATCGCGGGACAGCAGACAGGAATTTATCCCCAAGACAGTCCGGGCGGATGGAGAATTATTGGGCAAACACCTTTAGTGTTGTATGCCGACTCGGATAAACATCCCTTTTTACTGAAGGCCGGTGATCGAGTACGATTTCGTTCGATCACCATGAAAGAATTTGAACGACTACGGACATAACAGCAATGGCCTCTTCTGATCACAACAGCCGCATTGACCTGAACTCTGACCTGGGAGAATTTGACGACCAGGAACGAAGAGACTTGGCTGAAGGGGTGCTCTCAAACGTCACATCTGCCAACATTGCCTGTGGATTTCATGCCGGAAATCCACAGCTCATGCGATGGACGATTGCCTGTGCCCGAAAAAAAGGAGTCGCGATCGGTGCCCATCCAGGTTTTAACGACCCAGAGCATTTTGGACGGCGAGTGTTGCCTCACTCGGTCTCAGAAATTGAAAACCTCGTTGCCTATCAGGTAGGTGCCTTAGCTGCCATAGCCGCAATGGAAGGGGTCGCCCTGGCTCATGTGAAACCTCATGGAGCTTTATACGGCCTGACGGTCCACGACCGACAGGTCGCGGAAGCATTTGCTCGATCTTTGATTTTGGTAGATCGAGCGTTAACACTGGTGGGATTGGCCGGATCGGAACTGATTCAGGCTGGGAGGAGGATGGGACTGACCGTTGCACAAGAAGCCTTTGCCGACCGTGCCTATCATTCGGACGGCACCCTTGTTTCACGAGAGCGGGAAGGGTCCGTTATTCTTGAGCCGATATTTATAGTAGATCGAGCAATAACCCTCGTACAGGAGGGGGTAGTCCGCGGACTGAACGGAGAACCCATCCTGGTCCAAGCAGACACGATCTGTATCCATGGCGATACCCCGGGAGCGGATCATCTTGTCAAGGTGGTCCGCGAGGGTCTCACCAAAGCAGGCATCATGGTCAGGCCCTTGGCAAATGACGCCGAATAGCCAACAAACCTTCTCTGTCATACGTCCCGGTCTTCTGACCACCATTCAAGACCTTGGTCGAACTGGGTATCAGCGCTTTGGCATGCCTGTTAGCGGAGCGATGGACCCACTTGCCCTTCGCATCGCCAATCGTCTGGTTGGAAACAGCGACCAGGCGGCATGCTTAGAAATCACCCTTCAAGGCCCGGAACTTCTCTTTGAAACCGATTCCATCTGTGCGATTACCGGGGGTGACCTTTCTCCGACTCTTAATCAGAAAGCGATTCCCATGTGGAAACCGTTTGCCATTCAAGCAGGTGATACGCTCTCTTTTGGAACACGGAAACATGGAGCTCGTTCATACTTGGCATTACCCGGGGGGCTGGATGTTCCTATGAAACTGGGAAGTCGTTCAACACATCTTCGTAGTCACACAGGAGGATTGAAGGGGCGAGCGTTACGAAAACAGGATGTCCTTCGTTCTAGACTTTCCCAACGGACATTGGATGGAATACAAAACGGGACCATTCCACTTGGTATTCTCAATCTCTACCAATCTATTTCCCCGATTCGGGTGATCTTGGGACCGCATTCTAACCTTTTCAAACCGGATGCGGTAGATGTACTCCAACAAAGTACCTACCGCGTGACGCCACAGTCAGATCGTATGGGTTACCGGCTTGCGGGTCCGTCTCTGACCCACCTTCAGTCTTCTCACATCATCTCAGAAGCTGTGCCACTGGGCGCTCTACAGGTTCCCGAGAACCTACAACCCATTCTCTTGATGGCTGACCGTCAAACGACCGGCGGCTATCCCATCCTTGCAGTTGTGATGTCCGCGGACATTCCTCGTGTAGCACAACTGATGCCGGGAGAATCCATACAATTTCAATTGATTGATCTCCAGGAGGCACAGTTTCTACTCCAAGAGCAACGCAAGTTTCTCGACAAAGCTCTCCCGGCAATCACTCTGCCCTAACTTATTTCCTTCAAAAAGAAAGAAGTTAGGCAAGCTGTAGCGCCAATAGACCGTATAGATCCATAATGCTATGGGCCATAATCAGAGGGCCAAGTTTCCTCCATCGAACGTAGACATAAGCTAAGAGAACACCTAATGGAAGAATATCGATAATTGCATAGGGCCCTTGGTATAGATGATAAAGAACCCGAAGCCCCACACTGACCAAAACAGCCCCACTCACCCCTATCATTTTTTGTAAAACCTCTACCACATAACCTACAACCAAGATTTCCTCATAAAATCCATTCACAAGGGATAGCATTACGATAGAAGTTAAACTCATCGCGAGAACTTGCTGAGGATAGCCTTGGGAAAAAGATTCCGTCTCCGCAAAAGAAGCTTCTACGACTGAAGAACAGAGTATAAACAACAAGTGACTTGCAATTACGAGTAAAATCCCACCCCCACATTGGGCCCAAGAAAAATTTAAATGTACGTCACGAAAAGTCCACCCTCTACGAGAGAGAAACCATCCGATAAGGCTAAGCGCAAATAGTTCATAAAAAACGATACCGTTTAGCCCCTGGGTTGAATAAATAACTGGTGTTGGCGGGCTATCAGAAAAATAGGTGAGTAGTACCTGGAGGAAAGAATTCCAAATGAAATATCCAAATCCTATCGTGACAACAAGTAAAAACTCTACTCTGGAGGACAGGGAGCAGAGCCACGTTGTCATACGGATCGTTTCTGAATCTTCACGGCCGTGCCATAGGCCAATAACTCAGCAGCCCCTTGAAGTACGGCCGACGTCGTAAATCGTACGCCTACCACTGCATCGGCACCTTTTCTTTTGGCTTCGGCAATCATTCGATTCAAAGCCTGTTCGCGTGCTTCGGCCATCATTTTGGTATATTCGATAACTTCTCCTCCAATCAACGTTCGCAATCCGGCCAGGATATCCTTTCCAATATGCCGGGATCGAATGGTATTCCCGCGCACCAACCCAAGACATTCCGTAATATCGTGCGTGGCAATCGATTCTTGAGTGGTCACCAACATCTGTTTCCTCTATTGATCCACATTTGCCGAATAATAATCATCTTCCTTATTGCGCAGTCGATCCCGCACCGCTGTGGCAAACAAGAGCCCTATCGCAATGAGTACAGCCAGCCCAAGCAACCCAAAAGGGAAAATTGCCACCACACCCAATATCGTGACTGCCAGCCAAATTAAGGCAAGGACTGCGAGGATACCGTAAGCGACCCGCTCCATAAGATATTTCTCGTTTACCGGTTCATTGAAAGGGGAAGACTCTTTGTCCCTTTCGGAACATAGTGAATCGTCACTTCCTGACTTTGTAGATCTCCAACCCAGAGGTGGCTCTCCTTGAACGGACTCTTGACCCCGACACTCCGGTCTAAGGGTAATTGATCGTTCTCAACATAGTATCGAATCGAGAGCCCATAGGAGCCTCGCTCTAATGACCACGTTCCCTGTCTACCTTTCAGGCTGATATCATTTATCGTTCTCACCTCTTCAGGCATCAGCACAAAGGCATCCTCCCAAATGGAGACAGGCTCCTGTTCCATTGGGCGAAAGGACACAGTTCCTCGTTCAAGAGGACGAAACTCCATTTGAATGAACGAAGGGAAAATCGTCACCGGCCGCTGGCTAAGATTTTCTACGAACAGGTCGAGGGAAAATTCGCTCAAGTCATGCAAGACCAACGGATGGCTCACAGCATGAAGAGAAAGAACAGGTTGTTCAGCTTGTTCTAGCTGTAGGGCAGAAGATGGCTGAGCAGGAGATTCCAGGCGAGTGATTTCATCTCCTGAACTACACGATACCTGCATCAGCCCCAAACAGGTACCGAGCACACACAAAATGAGAAATTGGCGCATCATCTTATTTTTTTCGGAGAGTTCACGTGAGTACCGTACGACCGGGTGCCGGCCAAGTCCCTACCTTCCCCTCATCAAGAAGGTCAGGATGGCTCAAGTCGGAAGCGTTTTGAGTACTCTTGAAAGGGTACCGCTCCCAATGAAACCCGTCAAACAGGTTGAAAATTAAGTACTTTTTATTTTGAGGAAGGGGAAATCACTATGCAGATGTTCTCTGAAGAAAAGAAACGCACCATAGGGAAGGCAGCATTAGGAACGAAAGAGAAAGAGCATTATGGAAATAAGTGCCAAAACCCCCGCCCCTGCAGCTAACCCAATAGCCAAGGGCACCATCTTTTGCAACGCTTGAATTTGTACGGCGAGCTGCTCGATCAGTTGTAATTGCGCGGTCGCTGTCTTTTCTAATTCACCGACCTTCTCAAGCAAGGGATCGTCCTCTGGCTCATTATTGACCGTCCCACCTGGCTGATTTTTTAATTTCGAGATGGTTGAAACAATTTCTGGGATATTGGGAGCAACCACCTTGAAAATAGCTTTTGCGATAGCCCAGGGGACACTCATGCCGATTTTCCTTTCTGTTCCAGAATCAGTTGCCTTGCCAATTCACGTTCCTGTTTCTCCGATGTCACTACCCCATCTATCCATGCATCACGCAACCGTTGCAAGACCTTTTTAAATGTCGGCCCGGGTTTCAATCCCAAACCCTTCAGATCCGTGCCCGTCAAAGTTGGATGGGTCTTTTGATAGGTGGTCACAAATGCTGAGATTTGACGTTTGACCGATTCAGACGGGGCCTTCGCGAGAAAAAATAGGACGGTCTCCAACGAATATCTCTCCAAGATATGTCCGGCTGCTGATAAAGAGAGCGCCGGCCGCTGACGGAGCTGTTGGAGGACAGGCAATGATTGAAATCGGCTTGCCCGTAACTTTTCTTCCTGGCGTTTGGAAATTTTAAAACGGCGGAGGATCTCCCCGACCGCCTTGCTGGAAAGACCATCTAAAATCGCCATCAAGTAGACCAGCCACGTATCGATTGGAACCTTTAAATAGAGCAATCGATACCAATCCTGCACATCCTCTGTGGCCTTTAACAGTCTCGTGGAAATCTTAACTTTTTTAAATTCGGGATGAATAAATCGCAACAAGTTCAATTCCCCTAATCGACGTAGCGCGTTTCGAGGCTCCTCGTCCGAAAGCAATATTACCAGCTCTTGGAGCAACCGAGAGGAAGAAAGCCGGTGAAACAAGTCCATCTTCTCCGCTGTCTTTATGAAGGAGAGGGTTTCCTTTCCTAAGCGAAATCCAAACCGCTGTTCGAAACGAATGGCCCGAAATACGCGCGTCGGATCTTCGACGAAACTCAGGCTATGGAGTACACGAATGGTTTTTGAATTGAGATCCCGCTGACCTCCATAAAAATCGATTAGATCACCAAACCGTCCCTTATTCAAGCAGATTGCCAGGGCATTGATTGTAAAGTCTCTCCTGTAGAGATCCTTCTGAAGACTGCTCTGTTTCACCGTCGGAAGAGCCGTTGGGTACTCATAATACTCGGTCCGAGCGGTCGCCACGTCAATTTTCAATCCATGGCCTAACAACAACTGAGCCGTCCCAAACCGGTTATGAACCTTCACCTTCCCCTTAAGATGTGCTCCGGCTTGTTTGGCAAACGCGAGCGCGTTTCCCTCTACAACCAGATCCACATCAAAATTCTCACGCCCCAACAAGAGGTCACGTACAAATCCTCCTACTGCAAACATGGGGAGCTCCATCGTGTCAGCAAGCGTTCCCAATTGTTGTAATATGTGGAGCAAGTCTTTGGGTAAGTCTTGCTTCAACTTTCCACGAAGATTCCGTCGCACTTTCGCGGGTGGCAAGGCCTCCCCTGGTTGTTTTGGGAAAGCACCCATATTCAAATCCTGATGAAGCGCCCGGATTAAATCTGTCCTGGTGATCACTCCAACCACCTTCGAGCCTTCAAGAATCGGAACGAACCGTTGATTGCGCTCAATCATGTGGGCTTGTATTTCATGAAAGGGAGTCTGTCCTGTGGCATGATAGGTTTCTGTCTGAAGAAGGTCTAGAATAGGATGGCGATCTAATTGATGGAAGAGGGCCTTCTGCACAGTTTCGCGTGTCACAAGTCCTAAATACTTCCCTCCCCTTCCAACAACGGGAATTACATTAATCTGATGTTGCGTGAGGGTTCGCTCTGCCTCTAAGACTGTTGCTTGCTGGCGGAGTGAAATAACCGGGGTACTCATAACATCTTGAGCTTGGAGGCCAGGTCGGTACCGATCAAGGAGTAATTGCCGAACCTGCTCCCTCACCTCTATGACTGTTTTCCCTGAAACACTCGCGGAAGCCGCAGAATCATGCCCACCACCACCAAACTCCTCAATCACCCTACGCACATTGACGTGAGAGCCTCGACTCCTTCCTATAATCGACACCTTTTCATCCATCGCAATAGCAGAGATGACGGCATCAATTTCGGGAAGCTCCGCTAATCGATGAATCACATCGGCATAATCTCCTCGATACGCTTCGGAAGTGGCGCTGACTAACAAGACTTTATACTGATCCAGATATAAGGTTTCAGACGATTGAAGCAGGTCGTGGAGCAACTCGATTTCTTCCGGTTTGACCGGGCTCTTGAGCAGATCAGCGACCGCTCGCAGATCTGCCCCCCATTGAAGGACCACGGCCCCTGCCTGAAGATCCTCGGCGGTCGTTGAGGAGTAGGAAAAGAACCCTGTTTCTTCATACAGGCCAATGGCAAGCAAGGTGGCCTCAGAGGGGCTGATCTCTACCTTTGCTTTTTGCAGTTCCTGAACCATTACGGTCACGGTCGCTCCGACAGATTTCACATGTTTGGTTTTCGGGCAAAACGCCTCACCCAGCGTACCACTTTCTTCGGGGTGATGATCGAATACATGAATCTGAACATTCGGACGGGAGCAGAGTGGTTGAAACGGTCCTAACCGCTCCGGTTCCTGAGTGTCGACTAAAATGAGATCGGTGATGTTCTCGAGTGGAACATCATTCACTTTGGAAATGGGAATATCGTGGGTGGCAAGAAAATTTCTAACTGACTCCTGGGCTCCCCCGGGAAAAGCCAACATGGCGTGAGGAAATAATTTATGGGCGGCCACCATGGACCCCAGGCCATCAAAATCAGCGTTCAGATGTGTCGTAATCAGCTGCACTCCGCTATTGTAGCAGGATGCCCTCCCTTCGTTAAGGGACTTTCGGAATGGTCCAGAACCCTGACACGAATGTTTGCGTGAGAAGAGAGGAGCCCTGGCCGGCGATCAGTAACCTTGTAGAGTACAAAATAGTGCGAACAGAAAGGTCAATCTGATTGGCGAAAGGGTTGAGTGTTTCACTCTGCACAAAAGGGTCTCAGTGGTCACGTCCACTGCGACCACGTCCCCGTCCACTATCACGCCCAGAACGGTCATCACCGCCACCCCGACCACTCCGATCGCTGCGCTCTATGCGATCTCCACGGGAATCCCGTCCTCGAGATCGATCACCTCGATCTCCCTTTCCAGAGTTGTCGTCATCGAAACGGTCTCGATCACGATTACCGCCCCCCCGACCAGACCCCCGTCCACGGCGATCATTAAAAATTCGGTCGGCCCGTTCCCCGCGTGCCAGGGCCTTTTGAATATCCTTCAAGCGGATCCGATCTTGTTTGAGTTCACGACCCCTCTTTTTCATTTCACGCCCAAGATCCAATAACTCATGAGGTTGAAATCCCTGCCGAATGGCTTCCCCAACCAATGGGGTACCGTCTTGGTGCGAAACCCCGCCTTCTCCGGTGAGAGCCAAGCCTTTCGCCCCAAATGCCAGGCTGCTGGAATCCAGACGCCTTTTGCCACCACGACCGGATTCCTTGAGAGCTCGGACATTATCTCTGGTCACTCCCCGCCCCAAGGCTTCGGCTAACACCTCGGTCGCGCGTCGGTCCTCCGTATTTTCCCTATTGTCTCGTCCGCGATGCTCAGCAAGAATGTCGTGGGCCTCGCGCAAATTTCCTTCCATTTTCCGAAGAACCGGAGATATCCGGGATAGAGGCACTCCCTTGGCCAAGCCCTCTTTGATTTTGTTCACAATCGGTTCGTGGGGGAGTCCGCTCCCTTCAATGTGCCGGGCTCGATCGACTAATGACTCAATATCCTGCTGGGAGTGTCCGCGAGCCTTGCCTAAACGCTGGATATCCGATAGGTCACGGGCTGAGAGTGATTCTGCCCCAACGACCCCTGGCCAAGATCCCCATCCAAGACACCATAGGAGAACAATCCCCAAAAGACTTCTAGAAAATTCTCTTTTCCGGCAGATTTTGTAATCGGCAGGCATCCGTTTAACTTTACTCCTCATTCACCAAGCGCTTTTTACGGAACATTCACGACCCCATTCTCTTGCCCGAACCCATCAGAAACAAAATCTTCAGCAAGAGGGGGAGTCACCCATTCTTCTCCATCAATCACATACATAAAATGATATTCTCCCGAACTCATGGGGATAAACACTTTCCACTCTCCCTTCCCTAAACGCACACAGAGATGTTTGGTTGACGACCATCCATTAAAACTTCCCGCCACGGCCACTGAAGATGCGTTCGGGAAAATAACCCGAAATTCCACGCCTTCCGTCAATATGGTCGGGGGAACCGCAGCGGGTTGGTGAGAACATCCCCATCCAATCCCCACAACAAGACCGAATACCATTGTCCACAATCTGACAGCCATCGCTTCTCCGGAAGGTTCTCAATTCCCCGAAGTGTAACGAAGGCTGGCCATGCACGCAATGGAAGAGAATCATAATTGATACTCCACATCCAAGACAGCATTATTCGACCCGAATCCATCCTGGGCATATTCCACGGCAAGAGGATCCGTCACCCACTTATTCCCATCAATGACATACATGTATTGATATCGGCCTGGAAGGACCTTGAGGGTAACCGCCCACACACCATCCCGGGTTTGTCGAAGGGGCGTTTTCTCCGGAGTCCACCCATTGAAGTCACCGGCAACCGAAACAGATTGCGCCTGGGCATTCACCAAGATTAATCGAACCAAGACGGGAGACTCTTGTTCGTCTATCGAAACGAGCGAACCGGGTGGAGTAAGGGAGTGTCCACCCGGAAAGGTCCCAATGCCCCAAACAAAGGCAAGGAGCATCGCCAATACCGCAAGGGCAGAGGCTGGATTCCAATGTAAGATCTGTGGGGCAAAGAGTCTGTGCGTGAACCATTGCCAGAGGGTTTCGGATTCGCCTCTCAATTGTCCAAGAATCCGTGCTTTCAAATCTCCGGGAGGACTCAATCGCCTAAGCTGTGAACTCTTCAGGAAGAGACGTTCCATGTCAACAAGGTCGCGACGTAATCCGGCATCCTGATCTAAAAGTTCTAAAAACCGAATCCGCTCTTCCGGGTCCAAATCATGATCGAGAAACCGATGCAGTAACAGTTCGCGATCGTCAAGAAAAGGATCCAAAGGACCTGTCTCGTGTTTCGTCATGATTCCCTCATCCAAGCGAGTTCACGGGAGAGTTGCGTTCTGGCCTTATACACCCGCATTTTTAAGGTGTCACGGTTTACATTTAAAATTGAACTCATTTCTTCGTAATCCAACCCCTCGACATGTTTTAAAATAAAGGCTTCACGATACAGCTCGGGAAGAGCAAGAATGGCCTGGTCGAGTTGGTCTCCCAACTCTTTCGTTTCAAGAAACGACTCAGGTGTATGATGATCAGGCACTTGAGAGAGAGGATCCGCTTCGGATTCGTGCTGAGTCCCCGCTACGAGTCTTTCAGATTTCCTGGATTGTGATCGGAGCCAATCCTTGCTCTTGTTGACCGCAATACGATATAGCCATGTGGAAAATCGAGAATCCGCTCGAAAGCCGGCTAACGCCTTGAAAGCTGCAACAAAGGTTTCTTGGACAAGGTCATCAACATCAGCCTGATCACCGACCATCCGTGCCACCACGTTGTAGACGGTCCCGGAATATCTCTCAACCAATTCACCAAAAACATCCAGGTCCTTCTTTTGACTTCGTACCAGTAATTCGGACTCTGGTGTTTCTTGATTTTCGGCCATCAATTACACACTAAGCCCGAGACTCGAGCAGCAACCTTCCTTGACGAAGAAAAACCCCTTATTCATTTAGACGAGTTCTACCTGTTGTAGTAAATGGTTCCCATTTCCACAATTCATTATAATTTCAATATGTTAGTCTTTCCATCAAGATTTATTTTCTGGAGACATTTTACGACCCAGAACGGAGATTGTACTATTTTTTAATACCAGGCCCCGATCTCTATTGTTGAGAGTCCTTCCTCCCAAAAACATGGTTCATTAAACGCCTTCTATATTTATCTGACCCCTTTCGTTCAATTTTTTCCTTAAATTTCCTCGGCAATTTTCTTCAGCTATTGTTTCTTATTTACAAAATCCACGGGTCGGCGTCTTACCAACAGAACTATGTTTTTAGATCCGGGGAATCTTGAAAAGCATTCGGCCTTTTTAAGCAAATCCAAAACATGATCCTGAAAATCCTGTTTAACCCGGAACGGACAGAATGAGAAAAACACCTTTTTTATTGTTCATGGCCCTCAGCCTATCGATCATGCCCGGGTGCACCGTTTCTACAAAACCAAATGTCGTGGGGTATCCAAACAACGACCAAGCAACGGTTGGAGCGGCCGTTGGCGGAATCGGCGGGGCAGGAATCGACGGACATATGGTATGTCAAAACGAAAGGAGGGTATGAGCGAGCGTATGCGGTCTGCATGGAGGCCCGAAATTATACGGTGAAATAAAGAATCCATATCTTTTCCCATTTTCACAACCAGGAGCAACTTATGAAACGATTGCTATGGATCGTATCCAGCGTAGCTATTATCGCAATGGGGAATTCTGCCGGAGCAACAGACATTCTGTCTTCGGGCCAGATGACCCCTTTGTGGCAAAAAACAGATTTCATTAAGACAAGGACCGTAAATCCTCCATCAGGGGGATCCGGGCACCTGGAATCGGGAATATTGGTGGCCCAGGCCGATATCCGCCAGGAAGACCGAAGAGCCGACCGGCAATTGAATCGGCGGGAAGATCGCAGAGAAGACCGGCGTCTGGGACGACGCGCCGATCGACGGGAAGATCGTCGTGAGGATCGTCAATTCAATCGCCGTGAAGATCGAAGAGCCGACCGACAAATGGATCGACGGGACAACCGGCGAGAAGACCGCCAATTCGATCGCCGGGAGGACCGACGAACCAACCGAAGAATGGATCGTCGAGAGGACCGCCGCGACAACCGAAAGTTTGAACGACAGGCAGATCGGAAAATGGACCGGAGGGAGAATCGGAGAAATAAAGGGGACGTGAGGGACTACTCCCGTCGAAACAACGACCGACTGGCCCATAGAAGCAGAAGCCATTCCGACAGGCACGACAATAGCGGTCACGGAAGCCACCGGAGTGGACGAAGGTAACGGGAGCAAGGAAAGTCCGGGGCCACCTCCTGAGCCCCGGGCGATCCCGTTTTTTCCAACCCAAAGATAAACCGTCATTCAAAACGGACCGGACGTGTTCGGAGCCAGCATGACATGAAACGAACGGTTATTCAGCCTGTCATTCCCGGTCTCCTTTTTTCGCTTTCCGCTCTTTTAATAGGAATTGGAGCAGGGTTGGCACTCGGGGGTGGAGTACAAGACACGAAAATATTTTTGCAGGATGGCATTGAATGGAAATACAAACAACCCTTTCGATCGACCATTTCCATCGAAGAAGAAACGTTACTGTCTTTGCATTATTTCCACCGAGCCTATACCGTGGCACAGGAGTGGGGGGCGCTAGGAATGGGTATGTCCCTGACTCTAGCACTTTTGAAAATTTCCCGCTACATTAAGGGCTCATTGTCTTTGGCCATCGGCTTAGGTGCCTTCTTATATCCCTGCACACTTTTTCTTTCAAGCCTAGCCCTTCCACTTCCCTCTCTTGCACCACTGTTGGAATGGTTGACATCCATCAGCGCCCCCTTGTTTTTTTGTGGAAATATTGGAGTTCTGATACTTCTTCTTTTAGTATGGCTCGATCCAGGGCTCTTTTCCCCGAACGAGGACTCCCTCCCCTGAATTTTTTGGGACAAGGTTATTGGGTAAGCCTCTATGGTACAGTTAGCATGAGTTTAATGTCTGTACGGCCCTCGGTTAAGGTCTAACCTAAGTAGGAAATGGTGGAAGCATGAAAGTTCTTGTGGTTGGCGGTGCCGGGTATATTGGGGCTCATGTTGTTCGATGTCTGGCTGAAAAAGGACACGCTCCCATCATCCTTGATGACTTTCGATCCTCATCCAAGGACCGCGTGGGAAACTATCCCTATGAAGCGATAGCACTTGAAGAAACCGGTGCGGTGATCAATGTCTTTGCTAAACACCGGCCAGAGGCTGTCATCCACTTGGGAGGCTATATCAGTGTCGGAGAATCGGTTCGAGATCCAGCGAAATATTGGAATAATAATCTCGGGGCTAGTACGAACCTACTCGTAGCCTGTGCGAAATACCCCATTCAAGCGTTTGTGTTTTCCTCTACCGCCGCGGTATATGGTGATGTCAAGGAGAGTCCCATCAAAGAAACCGTGCCTCTACAACCCACCTCGCCCTATGGTGCCTCCAAGCTGGCATTTGAGCATCTTTTACATTCCGCTGGTTCCGCCTTGAAATTCCGAACTATCGCTCTACGCTATTTCAATGCCTCAGGAGCCCATGTCGAATGGAGGGTGGGAGAACAACACGACCCTGAAGAGCATTTGATTCCCAGAGTCATTCGTTTTCTCCAAGCTGGAGAGCCCGTCCAAGTCTATGGGAACGACTATCCAACCTCAGATGGGACTTGCGTCCGAGACTACATTCACGTGTTGGATCTCGCCGATGCCCATGTCCGAGTACTTGAGGCCGATCATCTGTCCGGACAGCATAGCTTCAATGTTGGTTCAGGACAAGGCCATTCCGTCCTACAGGTTATTCAAGCCATAGGAAAGAATTTAAACCTTTCCCCAAACATCCTGACCCAGGAAAGACGGCCGGGTGACCCTCCAAGTCTAGTTGCCGACCCTTCACTTCTACGATCAATAATTGGATGGAGGGCCCAATATTCCGACATTGAGGCAATCGTCGAGTCTGCCATTCAATGGGAACAAACAAAGACACAGGGAAGTTAGAACCGGTATCCAAGACCCCCAGTGAGTTCATAGTCTGGGGCACCATCCGAGAGCCCTACCATGAAAGAAGTGTTCACCCGCCAGGCGGAGTCCGCAATCAAAAAGAGAGAAAATAGGAAGTCGCGCGGATTGGATTGACCATCCACCAGGGCTCGTCGCTCCTCATACAGAACATCTCCAATAAGAAAATCCGTAAAATAGTAGCCGGCCCCGAAATCAAAATACCATTGATCTTGCAGCTCTAATCCTGGAGGGTCCCCGATAAAGGTGTATCCTACATCGGCATAACCAATCCAATCGTCCCCAAAAAATTTAGAAAATTCAAATCCAAACCCCTTGTCAAATTCACCCGTTCCCAGGCCACGATCTTCGTCAGCCGTTGGAAATTTAATTCGCCCCGTCACTGCAATGAGTGGAACATAGTTTGCTTCATCGACTAAATAATAGCGTCCACGAAGGACAAGGTCCCCCAGACCGCTTTCCGTTCGTGACGTTCCTGGAATTTGACCAGTTAACTCGGTACTTCCCTTATTCTTTCCCGAGCCTTTTCCACTATTACTACCACTGCCTCCCGATCCACTACTTCCTGATCCACTATTGTTGCTCCCGGATCCGCTATTATCATTTTCAATTTGAGTGGGGGCCCCATTGACAAACACAACCTGCCCGTCGGTCGTCGAACTGACAAACGGCACGGTGAAGGAAATATCTCCCCGTTCAAATAAACGTTTCATGGTAAAAGGAATATAGATAAAGTCGGTCGTGCTATTAGTTCCGAAATCTCCGCTGGAATAGGAAATGGAAGAACTGAATTGCCAGGTCTTTACATTCTCTGGCTGGGGTTTATTTTGAGTAGGATCATGGGCGTCCTGGGCCAAGGCCACTTGGGGTATGAGGAACAACAGATAGAGAAGACTTAGACGAAACAAACTGTCTCGGAAATGACCAAACATGACACGCCCCTTTCCAATTCGGAACACCTTTAGCCATTGCCTTCGTCACCTCCCCTCCTGATTTAGGGTCGATGGATTATCTTCCTGGTCGATTTGAACGGTTAGGACGATCGGGGCGCTGGGCTCTGGCAGGCCGTTCCGGACGTTGCGGTCGCTCAGGTTTTGCTATTCGCTCTGGCTTCTGAGGACGGTTACCGCTTCCTACTACCCGCTTTTCCCTATTGTCGCTTGGAACCTGACCTGCCCGAGTTCCCTTCCGTTCTTGCTTGTCTGAAAGGTGTAACTCCCGCCGAATTTCATTCCTCGTTCGTTGGGCATCACGAATGACCGGTCCAAGTTTGAAGCCTAAATCTTTTGATATCTTCCCCCATCCGCCTCCTTCCTGCCTGAGCCGACTCACTTCATTCACGGCTTCGGAGTAACTATTGAACCGAGGCTCCATCAATTTCTGATCTTCCGCAAATAATCGTTCAGCAACTGCGAGCTGGATGGTGGCTTCCCCCCACCCCTTTCCGCTATTTCGAATGTTTTGGACATCTTCTTGAGGGAGGCCAAACTGCTTGGCTAGTGTTTCGGCATGGTTTCCTTTACCTACAGATTTAAAGTCTTCGCTCACATTATCTTGAATGGTCTGAATATGGGCTTCATCTTGCTTCATATCTGCATAGCCCGTGCTTATACCAACCATCATCATGACTAACAACAGGATAGTCTGGCGTGGAAGATGTAACATGGTAAATTCCTAATAGTTAAAGTACCTAGATCCTACTGACAACAAACTACGCTTAGTATATCAAAGAAATTTTCTTTATTCATTCGCGCCATTAATTCCTTACCCACCTCTCCTAGGTTTCACTTTTTTGCTAACTCCAGCCAAACCATGTTTAAGATTTTTGGAAAATGGGTCGGCGAGGGCTTGATCTCTCCGAGGAGACACCTCCACATCAGCCTCCCAGGTAGCATGAGCCGGACACCATTGGAAAATTCCCAACGTAAGGATTCTGGTCAATCCCGCAGGAACACAGGCAGCCTTACTCACAGAGACTTTTCGGTTTGACAACTGAGATGCCACTCCACATCGATTTAAATATTGTTCAGCACTGTGTTCCCGAAGGTCTGCATGGGGAACGAAAAAGGCGACAACGGGAATGGGGAGTACGGCAATTGAAGAATCATCAATCCACTTTCCCCCGGAACAATGGGTCTGGACGACCTCTGCCTTTTTTATCTCATCGTTCACCAGAGTGGTTGAACAGCCGACAGACAGTATTAGGACCAGTGTCAACGAAACAAAAACCCTTAATATTGTCATGAAGTTAACCATAGCAACTCCTTTCACCTACGGAGAGTCCTAGAAACCCCAATACGACCCAGGGTGCACATAAGGTGCTAATTATAGAGTTAGACGAAGAAAGAAAGATTTTGTAAACAGCATGTGGGACATACCGCGAAGGGTTCCATTCCAGCTATGGATTCGGGTACAGTACCTCTTCCCTACGAACATCTCAGACTTCCAGAATGCTCTTTGAGGGGTGATGGCGAGAATTGGCATTCAAACCTTAGAAGGTGACATTTACCGGATCACAGTAAAGGATGAGTCCGGTTCCTCGACTCATGAGGTAACGGCTACCCAGGCGGAATTGCAACAATATGGAGGAGGGGTATCTGCAGAACGTCTTCTTCAAGCCTCTTTTGAATTCCTATTGGAACGCGAATCCAAGGAGTCCATTTTACGATCCTTTAAACTCCCCGTCATTGAACGGTATTTTCCCGAATATCCCACAGAAATTCAGAAATACCTCACCTAAACTCCTATCGGAGGGATTGCCTCGGCATAAATTGGCCTATCAAGCACCTTACTAACCGACGCGAGTTGAAATGAAGAAACAGGGAGCTTATTCGGTGAGTGAGAGAATTGCTTGGCAGAGTTAATTCCGCATCATGGAGAAATTCAACTATTGCTTTCCATCTGTACCATCTACCGGCTGAGAGAGCAAGGTTCCAACAGACCGCCGCAATCGTTCGCGATCCAGCTCCTGCATCCCAATAAACTCCACCCCAAATCGTGTGTCTGTGGTCCATTGGACCCGAGCTGCCTCGATCTGAATCGGCAACCCAAAGACAGGCGGACAAATTTCCATGGTTAACTGAGTCTCCAATGGAATATTCACATTGGTTTCAATCGAACATCCACCTATCGACAAGTCAATGATTTGGCCTTCTCCGATGATCTTCTGAGTTTCTTCCGAAAAGAATGTTGTCCAGCTAACGGGAATGCGTAAGAACTTCCGCTTGTTGGCAGCCTGTTTTTCGGCCCCTAACGCCAAAAGCTGGTTGACGGTGACTGTTAGGGCTCCCATTGAAAAAGGTTTTTCAAGGAACGAAACCTCGCCTTTATCCGAAAATTCTGAAGCCAAGACCCCACTATCCGACATATACAAAACTCGAAGGTCGGGACGTTGATACACCATTCGGCTCACCATTTCCAAGCCGTTCATCCCCGGCATCAGCATATCGGTAATGACCAGATCAATCCCTTTTTTATTTTTCTGGAATACCCGCAATGCTGCTTCAGCATTACTGGCTAACAAGGTTTTATAACCCTGGATTTCAAGAGCTTCCGAAACCAATTTTAAAATAGGGGGAGAATCGTCAACAGCAAGAATGGTATGCGGTAAATCTTTTTCAGAGGATTTCATAAATGTCAAAAATGGCCTTTAGACAAGTTTACAACCGCTTAGGAATCGTATGTCATGAGGAATCACATGAAGGAAGTGCGATGAGTTTTTTCCCAACCAATCCTTCTTCATTAAAAAATGTAGCATTGGATAACGAACTCGTCGAGTCGATAACTAAATTGTTGTCAATTCAATATTGACAATGACTTAACTCACTAAAAACAAAGGGAAACTCTCATAGGTGGGAAATACGAGCGAGGTGAGGGGCCAAACCCTTGGTGAGATTTAGCCCCTGCTCATTAAATACCATTACCACGATTAGGGTCTACGTTTGGCCTGGCGGTCATGTTTTTGCTTGGCAATAGCACGCGAATTCCTGTTCAGAGCATTATGCATACGTTTGCGCTCCCTTTTAGTTACCTTTCCATCTGACTTGGCTCGGGCTTCAATTTTATCGAGTCGATTCATACGTTTATTCAGTCGGCGAGCCTCCCGGTCGGTTAACTGTCCACTGTCAATTCCTTTCTGAATACGCCGTTCCTGATTGGCTTGACGTTTATCAATCCCAGGAGTTTCATTACTGGCGGCAAACGCCAGAGATCCGACTAATAGGCATCCACCGGTCACAAGTCCAATTACCTTTTTCATACAGTCCTCCTTGTGTAATTCCCAACCATGGTTCACTTAGATGAACGAGGTGGCAGCCATCATGATATTGCCACTTTTCGCCGTAGTCGTTCGTGGCACTCCTAACGCTTCCTGTTACTGGATATAACGCAAGGGGACCCTATTGGTTGACATTAATAAAAGCAAGATCCAAGCCATTGAAAAATAACCATTAATCGTAGATGAGGCAGGGGCACAACTTGTTAGCGAATCTCTTGGAAGAATTGTCGAGGCAGGTAAGGAAACCCATGCTCAACATGGAGAATAATGAGGAGAACTCGAAGAAAACTTCGCCAGACGCCCATCTTCAAGAACTTCCTGGCATCGGTGACCACTGGTGGGGAAAGCAGGACAGGTGTTGTCTGTTGAACCAGCCGTTCGCAAAAGGCCACGTCCTCCAATATTGGTTGGTCAGGAAATCCTCCCAACCGCTCAAAGAGACTCCGCCGAACAAACATAGCCTGATCACCATAAATTATTCTTGATTTTCGGCATCGATAATTATCGAGGAACGAAATCATACGGAGACGCCAATCATCTCCAGAAAATTGATGGAGAAAACCGCCTGCTTGAACCGAGTCGTCCCCGACCATCCTATTCAGTCGTGTAATGGCATCCTCAGGCAACATCGTATCGGCATGAAGAAATAACAGCCATTCGCCACGAGCCTGTTTTGCTCCACCATTCATTTGTGACGCACGACCTTTGGAAGCCAGGACCACCTCGACTCGAGGTTCATTTTCGAGAATTTCCTTGGTTCGATCCTGACTTCCGCCATCTACCGCAATCACCTCAAACCCTCCTTGTTGAGACAAGAGACTCCGCAAGGTACGAGGCAGTGCCACTTCTTCATTGAAGGTGGGAATGATCACGGATACCATACAGAGGAATCCATTCCACAAAAGAGTTCGTTCGAGTCAAGAGCACCACTGTCTCATTAAGCGCATGTTCTATGCTCCCACAGCCATGCCGGGAGATACTGTTCTACATCCGCCGCATAGGCCGTTGCATCCTCATCGATCGAATCAAAGAGGTCTTTGATTGTGAGGATCATGTCGCTGGT
>CBDCXA010000001.1:0-68266 GCA_965223605.1 Nitrospirales bacterium | reverse complement strand
TGGTTCATATTGGCGGACTTCTGGTTGGAGTCCCTCCCAATCCCGGCTCGCGATATAGGGAGGATTTGAAACAATGATGGGGAGGGACTCAGGTTCCACCCTCCCCTGTAGTACGGCGAAAAGGTTTCCTTCCAAAAATTCGATCCGTTGCTCGACCCCATGCCCTCGAGCATTCCTTTTTGCCACTGTGATGGCTTGCGGGGAAAGATCGCTGGCATAAATCGTGGCATGAGGAAGCCTGTGCGCTAACGAAACAGCGATACAGCCTGACCCCGTACCCATATCCAGCACTTCCGGAGTTGAGATCTTCTCACATTGCTGAAGAGCCGTCTCAACAAGCAGGGCAGTCTCCGGTCGAGGGATTAACACAAAGGGACTGACCTGGAAGTCCAATCCATAAAACTCTTGGGTTCCAAGGATGTATTGCAGAGGTTCTCGAGTGGCTCGACGCGAAAGCTGCGCCTGCCCCCATTCCCATTCATCGGATGTCAGGAAGCGATCGCGTTCGAGCTGAAGCGTGAGGAGTGATTGCCCCAGAGCTTCTTCCAAAATCCAAAGGACTTCCTGACTGTGGTTGGGAATTCCCGCCTCCGAGAGCACCCGTTGTCCAAAATGGATGAGATCGGCAACCGTACCGGTTGATGTCGTCACAAACGAGCCTCTCACATTGCTTCCGACGCCTCGGAGTCAGATTGAGCGGCCTGCAGCCCGTCCACAAGCTCCTCAAGGTTACCCTCAAGTACTTGCTCCAGTTTGTGCAATGTCAGTCCGATGCGATGGTCTGTCACTCGATTTTGAGAGTAGTTATAGGTCCGAATTTTCTCGCTCCGCTCTCCGGTGCCAACCTGAGCTTTTCGATCCTGGGCAATCACGGCCTCTTGTTTCTCCCGTTCCGCTTCCATAATCCGAGCACGAAGATTCCGCATCGCTTTATTTCTATTCTTTAACTGTGAGCGTTCATCCTGGCACGTCACCACCACCCCTGTTGGATGGTGCGTAATTCGTACACCTGAATAGGTGGTATTCACCCCCTGGCCACCAGGCCCTGAGGAACAAAAGGTATCGATTCGCAGGTCTTTTTGTTCAATATGGACATCCACTTCATCGACTTCCGGCATGACCGCCACGGTAACCGTCGACGTATGGATCCGTCCACTGGCTTCTGTCGCTGGAACGCGCTGCACTCGATGTACGCCACTTTCGAATCGAAACAGTCCAAAGGCCCCTTTTCCTTCCACGAGGAACACGACCTCTCGATATCCGCCCATCCCTGTTTCATTACTATTGACAACCTCTACTCGTAGACGCTTTTTCTCGGCGAATTTGACATACATCCGAAACAACACCCCTGCGAAGAGAGCCGCCTCTTCGCCACCCGTGCCAGCTCGAATTTCTACAAACGTACTTTTTTCATTCTGGGGATCTTGTGGAGAGAGGAGCGAGACCGCCTGAGACTCAAGGTCCTTGCGACGCTGGTTGAGAGCCTCAGCCTCTTCACTTGCCATCGAGAGGAGGTCTGCTTCAACCCCTGGGTCTTGAAGCATCTGTTCGGTTTCTTGTATTTGCTTCAGAAGATCTTGATAGGAAGAAAACAGTTGGGCGAGCTCTTCAATATCTTGTCGTTCTTTATTCAGCTTTCCCAGAAGACTGGGTTGCGCGAGGGTGGAGGGATCAACAAGTTGGGCATTAATTTCTTCAAACCGAGACGCGGCCGCTTTCCATTTTCCCAAATAAATCGATTCTGTAAAATCAGGCATGGGTGAGTTGGCTTTCCGGGATGCACGGTCAAGCCAATAGTTCTTTCCGAATTAGCGATTCATCGAAAGCAGAAAGTCTTGATTGGATTTGGTTCCCCCAATTTTATCCATGAGAAACTCCATCGCTTCCATGGTACCGAGTGGACTGAGCACCTTCCGAAGAATCCACATTTTATTGAGCCGATCTTTTTCTACCAGCAGCTCTTCCTTCCGTGTTCCTGACTTACTAATATCGATAGCAGGGAAAATTCGTTTATCAGCCAATCGGCGATCGAGATGCACTTCCATATTGCCCGTTCCCTTGAATTCCTCAAAGATGACATCGTCCATTCGACTCCCTGTATCCACCAGAGATGTCGCCATGATGGTTAAGCTTCCCCCATGTTCGATATTTCTGGCCGCTCCAAAAAAGCGTTTCGGTCGTTGCAACGCGTTGGAATCCAATCCGCCTGAGAGCACCTTTCCGCTCGGTGGGGCGATCGTATTGTAGGCGCGGGCCAGACGAGTCACACTATCAAGCAAGATCACCACATCCTTTTTATGCTCGACGAGGCGTTTAGCTTTTTCAAGGACCATTTCGGCAACTTGAGCGTGACGCTGGGCTGGCTCATCGAAGGTGGAGCTAATCACTTCCGCCGTTTTCACTTGCCGTTGCCAATCGGTGACTTCCTCCGGACGTTCATCGATCAACAGGACAATAAGAGTGACTTCCGGTTGATTTTTAATGAGCGCGCGGGCAATCGCCTGTAACAGCATCGTTTTGCCGGTACGAGGAGCCGCCACAATGAGACCCCGTTGCCCCTTGCCAATGGGAGTAATGAGGTCCATCACACGGGTACAATATTCTTCCGAATCAAATTCTAAATTAATGCGCTCTTCGGGATAGAGAGGGGTCAAATTGTCAAAAAGGATTTTATCCCGAGCAACATCAGGCTCCTCATAGTTCACTTTCTCCACTTTTAAGAGGGCAAAATACCGCTCACTCTCCTTTGGCGGCCTAATTTGGCCTGAGACAATATCGCCTGTCCTCAGGTTAAAGCGGCGGATTTGAGAAGGTGAAATATAGATATCATCCGGACCTGGAAGATAATTGGAGTCAGGAGCCCGTAGAAATCCAAATCCATCTGGAAGGGTCTCCAGGACCCCCTCACCAAAAATGACACCGCTTTTTTCAGTCTGTGCCTGAAGTATGGCGAATATCAGTTCTTGCTTACGTAAATTGGGGGCCCCTTCGATTTTTAATTCCTTGGCCACGTCATTGAGATCGGAAATGGATTTCTGCTTCAATTCGGCAAGGTGCATAGACTCGTCTCCCTTAAAAATTTCTGGCAGGCAACGTGAGGCGCTCCACTATAGTTTCAATCTGTCACTGAAATTGATGGATTTTCATGTAAGAGATGCTGAAGGGTTTATTAAATTTGGAGAGATTTCCTGAGTAGGGTGATCGTCGAACCTAGAAGCCTTCCGTGATCCGCCTCCCTCAATTTCAGCCACCTCAGCTGAATTGAAAATTACGGAAGGACATTACCAAAGTATTTTATAAGGCCTTAAATCTTGATACGAGATTACGCTCCGAGAGGCTGTACAGAGGCAGTACGTACAGTCTGACAATTGTGGAGAAATTAAGATGGATCAATAATATCTCCCGTTTAAAAAATTGTCAAGAGGATGCCAGGGTTTTTTTCATGCCCCAACCGTATCCAATTCTCGCCCATCCTGTTCTCTCATAACCATTTTCTACCCAGGCTCATGATCGCATTGCGCCACGATTCTGGTTTATGTTAAAGAAATAAAATTACGTATTTTTTTGATTTTCGCCTATTGAGGTTCTCAAATTGCCTGTGGATAAAATTTTCACCCTGTCTGAAGCCAATCAGTTAATCCCTCAGCTTGAGAAACATTTAAAGGCTGTCAAAAAGGGTAAGGCCATTCTGGCCCAAACCAAATCTGAAATCCAAAAGGCCAGTGCCAAAGCCCAGTTAAACGGTGGCAGTTTTGCCGGACCACATTATATTCGTGCCTTAGAAGAAGTGACCAAACATTTCCATGAAATCCAAGAGTTAGGGGTCCATGTAAAGGACCTTGACCTAGGACTTTGTGACTTTCCCTACCAGTTGCAAGACCGGATCGTCTATTTATGTTGGAAGATTGGCGAAACTGAGATTCGGTGGTGGCATGATATGAATAGCGGCTACCGCGATAGGCAATTACTTGAGGAATAAATAGAAGGAAGTCCTAAGGGAGATTCCCTAACTGACCGAACTTCACCCTTCATGCAATCAGCTTCCGCATTTTCTTTTTCATAAATGTATCGATTCACGGATTGACCATGAAATTTGTCATTTTGGGCTACGATGGTCCAGACGGAGAGGCCAAGCGAAAAGTTCACCGTCCAGCTCATTTAGAAAAACTAGAAATCCTGCACAAACAAGGCCAGGTCATATTAGCCGGCCCTCTAACTGATAAAACGGGAAGCCTCATTGTGATAGAAGCCGCCTCCCTCCAAGAGGCGCAACAAATTGCTCAAGAAGATCCCTACGTGGTTCAAGGAGTATTTGAACGAGTGGAAGTCCATCCTTTTAAACAAGTATTACCTGAAACCGGACAATCTACTGCTTCTTAATCCCCTCATTCTATGTGTTGCACCAAAATACACGACTCACATTGTTCGATTTTTAAGCTCACTCCTCTCTTTTTTTAATTTCTACCTCCGTAGAGGCTGAAGCCCGAAAGGTTAAGGGTTGTGCCCCATATCCGCTGTTTTGGTAAATTCGAAAAGTGCAGATTTTGGTCAATTTTTGGCCGAAAATTAAGTGCTTAAAATAAGGCATCAAATGCCATAACCCATTGACAAAGCTAAAAGTTTATCGCTATACTCAAATAAACTCCCTCCCTACTGTTAGGGGGCAAGAAACTTTAGATCCATTAGTTCGAAAGACCTAGATGGTCAATTTTTCCATACCCCATTCATTCAGCCTTGCTGGGGCTTCTGTTAACTTGCACAGGAAGGGGAAAAAGCATAAAGTAATAGTGGGTTAAAGCAGGGCTATGGGCCTCACTTTTTCCTATTTAGGACATAAGTATTTTTTCACAAATTTGCCCTTCAATTGAGAGAACAAATAATATGAGCCAATACCAAGTGTTGCGAGGACCAGAGCATTTTTTACCACCAGCTGCCGCCCAAATGGGAATCCAACTACCCAATCCAGGCGAAGGGCATATTCATGGAACCATTTTGCCGGAAGAAAAGGTATACGAAGAAGCCGCCAAGCAATTTCTGATGGCAAGAGTTCCCACCATATTTCCCGGCCCCCTTGTACTGTGGGCCTGGAATGAAAAGGCAGCCAAAAAGGCTAAAGCGATTAGGCATTTATTTACAACCATACAAGAATGTGTGGATCCCAAACTCCAAACTCCTATGCTCATTCCCATGCCTGACTATCGCCCCAAATACCCCAAGATTAATCCAGAAATTGAAATAAACCCGAATCACCCGAACCTCACAATTTGGCACAACAAAATTGATGCCTGCATGTTTGTAGGAGTTCATTGCCACCAGGCTAATCTTTCTCTCAAAATTATTCGTGGGGGCACCTCTTGCTATACTATTGCCATGTGTGCCCAGGCTGGGCATGAAGATGCCATGGCCTCACTTCGTGATGCCTCCTATGACAAAATTATTCGGTTGGCAGATTGGGTGAAAAAACTAAAAGGAACCGTACCACCACCGGAACCGAGTAAGAAGAGAACCGCCCAAGCATGATCATTTTGATGGTCCAATGATTAGAAACTTTTTCAACCGCCCCCGTTCTTAAAGTTCGCGGTACCCAAGGAGGCCGTCCATTATGGAATCCAAATCCATTATCGGAAGTAAGAATAAGAAAAACCAAACCTTCACCGACCCCCGACATATTCTCTTTGAGGCTGAACGTACGCCGTCATTCTTTACGGGAAGTGAGGTCATCAAAGAAGCCATTCGTCGCGCAAGCGTCGATGTCATGATTGCCTATCCCATTACACCCCAGAGTGAGGCAGCCGCCCTCATCGGTGAGTTATTCGCTGAAGGGTATATTGGAGATTATTTCAGGGGAGAAAGTGAATTCGCGGTTATGTCTGAATGTGCGGGGGCAGCATTCGGAGGAGCCAGGGTCTTTACGACCACTGCAGGACCAGGAACCATGCGCGCCATGGAAAACTTTCCCATGTGGGCTGGAGCCAGACTTCCCATTCAAGTCATTGTCACCTGCCGAGGGATTAATTCACCCCTCTCTATTCAACCGGATACCCTGGAGATTTCCTACCTTCTCCAAACGGGAATGTTGGTGTGGCATGCTGAGACGGCTCAAGATTTCTATGACTGGATCTTAAAAGGGTATCTTGTTTCCGAAGAACCGGATGTGCATTTACCCTTAGCCCTGTGTTGCGATGGATTCTTTGTTACCCACACAAAAGATGTGGTTAACTTAACACCCACTGAAATGTGCCTTCCTCCCTATGATCCCTATCGATCCCCTGTTCCTTGTATGGACATGGAATGCCCGCCAGTCAGAATGATGCGTGACCCGTTCGTCATGAAAAGTAATTACATTAGTTATGCCACCCACGCCAGTTGGCAACAGGAAGTCTGGGCTGCCATTGAACGATCACGAAAACATTCTATTTCCTGGCTCGACGGACTCATTGATACGGAAGACGTCGATGCGGAAGTCCTTCTATTAGGATCAGGGACTGCAGTTTCTCAAAGTCGAGAAGCTATTCGTCTTCTTCGTGACGAAGGAATTCGAGTTGGACTGGTAAAGGTCAAAACGCTTAGACCCTGGCCCCATGAAGAAATTCGAGAAGCGACCAAAAATGCGAAGCATATTATTATCCCTGAATTTAACGTCACCGGATGGCTGGCACGTGAAGTACGAGCAACGATCCCAAATAGTGACCGGGTCGTGGCCGGCCCCCATGTCTGTGGTGGGATGACCATGCCGCCAGAAATTATCGTTTCCGAAGTAAAGAATGCCCTAGCAGGAAAAGGGAACGTCCCGAGAGCAACCGTCCTGGCCGGACGAGGGGGCTGATGTCTTGAGACCAACTCCAGACTGCCATCGAGTCCCTTGGTGGAACTGGTTTAGAAACTTGGAAGGAGATTGTCCATGAGCAAGGAACGGATCAAAATCGCGGAAGAATTATTCGATATTATGCCTCCTGAGTATCAGGATCTTGTGACTCGTGCCACCTATGGCAACGAGGGGCGAGGGTGGAAGGATATCGGGACACAAAAAGAGTTAATCGAGGAACATTCACTCTGTGCCGGTTGTCCAGAGTCCATGGCCTTTCGATATATCTTGGCCTCCTTACCCGCACCTGAAGACACCGTCATGGTTGGTTCAACGGGATGCACCAGCTTAGTGTTTCCCCATGTAGCCGTCCATAACATTCACTCCCTCTTTGGAAACCAAAACGCGGTGGCCTCCGGTCTCAAACGCGCCTTAACGGTTCGGTTTCCAGACCGAGTCAAAGATGTCGTGGTGCTGGCTGGGGATGGAGCGACCGTTGATATTGGCTTGGACATGACTCTCCAAGCCTGGTTCCGCCAAGAGAAATTTACCACGATTTGTTTTGATAATGAGCTCTATGCCAACACTGGCGGACAAGAAAGCGGACTGATGCAAAAAGGGTTTGTCGCCAAGATGGCCCCAGTCGGTAAATCATTTGAGAAGGTACGCCTCCCAGAAATTGCTCGTGAGTCAGGTTGTCACTACGTGGTGAACTGCACCGTCAGCAAACCGTCTCTGGTCGAAAAAGTCATTCGCAACGCGGTACATGTTGCACGTGAAATTGGGCCGACTTACCTTCAACTCTATACTCCTTGCATCCTTGAAATTGGGAAAAACAGTATGGAAGGGTTGCAGGAGATGCGTGACTCCGAGAAGCCAACTGAACGGTTTGCTTACAAGGAATATATTAGCGACCAAGCCAAAGAACTGTTGGCCGACATTGCAGCAAAAGAAAAGGCAAAGAAAGCCGAGGCGAAGAAACAGCTTGCCGCTCAAAACGCATAAGCCATCAATTCTTGATGTAGAGAAGGACCTATCATGATCAAATCAAGATTAAATATTCGAATGTCCGGTCTTGGGGGACAAGGAGCCGTCACGGCTGCACATGTGATGGCCATGGCTGCATCACGTGACAATCGGTTCTCCATTTCGAATCCGTTTTTTGGTGCTGAAAAACGGATGGCCCCAGCTGAAAGCTATTGTCGTATCGGGTTAGAACGAATTTATGACCGCGGAGAGTTGGTCTTTCCAGATGTCATTGAAGTCTTCCACCCTCAAGTCATTACCATGGGAAAAAGTTATACGATGCCCTTTTATTCCGGGATTAAGGAAGGTGGGTTGGTCATCATCAATTCGGACGTCCCCCTTCTCTCTAAAGAGAATGAAGAGGATCTTAAGGATTTAAATGTTGGAGTCTTCTACATTCCTGGGACTCAGATCGCCCTGGAGGTAGCTGGCACCGAGCTTTCAACCAACATGACGATGATTGGATCGGTAGCCGGGATCACCAAATGCGTCACAATGGAGGGCCTAGAAGGCGCCCTTCAGGAACGCTTCGGGAAGAAATTTGTCGCCTCAGGTGGCACGGCTACGCTCGACGAAGCAATCAAAAAGAAATTTGCCAAGAAGGAAATGCTCTTAAAGAAGAATTATGAGACCGTGAAAAAAGCGTATGATATCGCCAGTGAATGGGCCGAAAAGAATAATTTTGAACTCTGCGTCGGGAACGCTGCTGCGGTTTAATCGGGCAAGGAAGGAACGTGTAACGCATGTATAATGTCGCACAAGTCTTAGAAGATAAATGTGTCGCGAAAAAAGGTTGTCGCCTCTGTATTATGTATTGCCCTGAGGCCAATTGCCTTGACCTTAATGTGGAAAAGGTACTCGCTGAAGTGAATATTTCACGCTGCAAAGGATGCGAACTCTGCGTCGTCGTTTGTGATGCAGCGAAACACCAAGCCATTGAGATGCAAGCGGTGAGTGCCGATGGAACCCTCATGAGCGAGAAAGGCGAATCGGCCGAACTAGGGCAAGCCTATCAGGGTTAACGGTCAGGTATAGAGTTAAAAAAAACCCCATGGCACCCAGCTGTGGGGTTTTTTTATGAATTCCACCATCACGATTGGAAATCGGAGCGCCCCATGGAATCAGAAGACAACGAATTACGCGGACTCTTAAACGACATTGCCGTGCGTCTTCAGGATTTTCCAAAAGAATTAGAAAAGAAAGCGGCAGCCATTCACCAAACTGGAAAAGACCCTGAACTCGCGGAGAAACTGATAAAAGGGGCCGATGCCATGAGGGATAGCGGCAACCTGTATATTACCTGGGCCAGACACTTTACGGCCCTCTCTGAAGGCACGTCCGATGCGGCCGACGACGAGGATGAATCCGAGGATTTTGGCTGGTAAGTCCTAACGTGGTCTAAGAAAAAGAGGGTTCCGTTTTAACAAATATGTGTTAAAATCCGCTGGTCTGACTGACTCAATATCAGTTTCGTCTCTTATTTTTGCACATGAACCATCTGTTCCTCGGTAGCTCAGTTGGTAGAGCGTTCGGCTGTTAACCGAATGGTCGCAGGTTCGAGTCCTGCCCGAGGAGCCAATTACCTGCGAAGGCTGCCTTTTCCATGAAAGGCAGCCTTTTTTCGTGATGCCCAATCCCTATTCTCCCTCGATCCCCTTCCACCCTCCTTTCCTTCTGAGAAATGGTCACGCGATGACCATCATTCCCAGGATATGGTTGCGAGACAAATCGGTTGAGGGGATTCCTTCTGAAGAACGACTGTTTGCCATAGGCGCCCACACCCAAATCCGTGCCGTCTGTCACTGGCAGCCACATCGAATGCATCGCCCCACCCTCCTACTCCTCCATGGACTCGAAGGATGCAGTGAATCGCACTATCTTCTTGGTCTCACCAAAAAGGGATGGAAGGCTGGATATAACATTATTCGCCTGAATCAACGGAATTGTGGAGGAACGGAACACTTGACCCCAACCCTTTACCATAGTGGCCTCAGTCAGGATTATTCCACCATTATCCAAGAACTTTCTGAAAAGGATGGTCTCGAAAACATCTGGATGGCAGGTTACTCCATGGGAGGCAACCTGACATTAAAGATGGCCGGTGAGGTTGAAAATACCCTGCCTGCCCTGAGAGGTGTCATGGCCGTCTGCCCGAATATTGAACCGGGCACCTGTGTGACCGCACTGGAGCGCCCAAGTAATTGGATGTATCAGCAATATTTTCTCAAGCGACTCAAGGCTCGATTACGTCGAAAGGCTCTGATATTCCCTGGCCAATTTGACCTCTCCGTCTTGGATCAGATTTCTGGCATGCGAGAATTTGATGACAGGTACACCGCACCAGATGGAGGATTTAAGGATGCAGACGATTACTATACTCAGGCGGGTGCCTATCGAGTCATGGAGCACATTCGAATCCCCACCCTCATCGTGACGGCACAAGACGATCCATTTATTCCCTATTCGATGTTTCGAACCGCGTCCATTGAGAGAAATCCCAATCTCACCCTCATAGCTCCTACCCATGGAGGCCACTGCGGATTTTTTCAACGTGCTGCGGCTGGAGAAGACTCCTATTGGGTCGAAAATCGAGTGATAGATTTTGTAGAATACGTTATGGGGAGGCCAAAATCGAGAGTGGAGGAAAACGTGATGAATCGCGTCAACTAGGATACATGAACATGCTCGTGTATTTCCTGGACATAGGTATGGAATGGGTTGGACATAAGAAAAGGAAGTTGTCCACGCAGTTTAAAAATCGACCAATTAATTATATAGTCAGGCGAGGCTCGTTCCCTTTCATCCAGCACATCTGGCCCCTCCCATTTATCTTTCAACAGATGGGCAATTAATTCTCCCCGTCCAAACGCCCTTGTATTTCGTGGTGGTCGATCTTCAGCCAGACGAATGGCTTGATCGGTCGTCACTCGAGACACTCGCCCCTCTTCTACTAATCCAAAATACAAACCGCTTTCACGGTTGAGGTTATGATACTCAATATCGAGGCTCTTCAAGTAGGGATCATCCCATTCTAACCCCTCAGCCTCTTGAAATGTCTCCAACAACCATAGCTTTGAGGCCCAATCTACACGTCCCACGAGCTTGCGGTAGTCACCACGAAGGTCCTCCAGGACAGAGGCCCATTCCCGTAAAATCCAATCGGTTTCATCATCTTGCCCCTGAAACTGCCGGGAGGCTGCCTCAAGAAACTCTTCTTGGATGTCGATCGCGGACATGGACTTACCCGAGCGTAATGTAATAATCCATGCACGCTCTTGATCTCGCGAAATGTCTTGAAGATCTTCCACCGGTTCGACCAACTCTAACCCGGTAGGTACATGTCCTTCTTCGATAAGTTGGAGCACAAGTGCCGTCGTTCCAAATTTGAGCGCCGTCGCGACCTCGGCCATGTTCGAATCCCCTAGAAGCAGGTGAATACGACGAAACTCATTGGGGTCCGCCAGCGGTTCATCGCGCGTATTCACGATGGCACGGTTGCCCTGGACCCATTCGAAAAAATCGTTGACGATAAAGTCCGCTCGTTGTGAGATTTGATAAGGGATTCTGTCCTGATGATAACTCGAGCGAAGATTCGAGCGAGGAATGATGAGGGTGCCACGTTGCACCCACTCGTCCTGGGGTGCCGCTGAGCCAATCCGACCCGACCCGGTAAATATTTGCCGAGTCACCAAGAAGGGAATGAGTTTTTCGAGTCCCCTTCGTGTAAACGGAAATCGCCGAGTGACCAGGTAGTTTTCGTGACAACCAAAGGTTGCATCCGTTTCGTGATCAATATTATTTTTGATAAGTGAGAGTTGTGAACCATAGCCCAGGTCGAGAAGCGCCTGTTGAATGAGTTGATCTCCAGCTCGATCTGAGGCCACCAGGTCTAAGAGGGAATGACACTCCGGAGAGGCGAACTCCAGATGCCCCATGTCCAGATAGATTCTTCCTGCATTGGCCAGAAACCCGCCATTCCCCGGAGGTTCATCATGGGCACGATGGTGGAGATCGATCAGACCCTTTTTTTGCTGATAAAAGATATGGTCCCGTATCGCATGGGCAAACCAACCAGGTGAATGTTCCGGCTGATCCTGATTGACCAGCAATCCATACTCAGTTTCAATGCCGAAAATACGGTTCAGCATGTTAGGGTAATATGGATCGACATTCAGGAGGGAGAAGAGACGACAGCTCCTCTACAGGGAGGTGTCGATAGGCTAATGCCGGCAAAGATTTCCGCTCCAACACAACACATTCAACCGTCTTATCGACCATGGCCAGGCGACAATGCTCAAGCAGGGCGGTTCTATCTGGAGTGGACGTATGCTTAGACTGTTCGGCCTGATTATCATCCTGGCTCTCCGATTCTGACAGGGCTTGTCGTCGACGAGATTGGTCCTGAGCCCCCCGGGCCCAAACAAACATGGCAGTCTCCACGGCTTGAGAGAGAGACCGTGTGCCAGGGTCTTGAGCCCCTTGTTGGGTAACATGATCCAACATAGCCGTATGGCTCTCAGAAAAGGCTGCCAAGACCGCGGCATCCTTTCTTTCTTCAAAGGTCCCATCATAATCGATGGTCAGAAACGTATCCAGGTCCGGCTTCGTACCGACCTGGGCCAAAAGTATTTTCACGATGAACGGGGCCTTGTAAATCTCTTCAAAGGCCTGCTTGACCATCGGAGCCATCCCATACTTGACCAGTCGCGCCCCCGTAACATCTGAGGGAGAACGGTTAAACCCTTCCAGATGAGCCATTTCCAATAAAGAGAATCGTAACCTTTCAAGGTCGGCCGGATGTCCCATCCCACCTAATGCAAGATGATCATAAATTTCATATAGTTTGCCGGTTCCCTGGCTCACCGTGAATAGCAGTATGCCTTCGGCATAGGACAGGCCGATAACAGGACTCCCCTCAGCAAATTGTGCATCAAGGTATTGACGACGATTGCCGACAGCTTCAACCCATCGGTAGGGCTCTTCAAACATGGCGCACCACATCCGATTCAAATAAGGTTTTTAATTCCTGATCACTCATCGTTCGAATACCTTGGCTCGTAAGGAGCTTTATCACCGGATACAAATTGGCATCATAATTGACTCCGCCGGTCGCGGAGTCGAATTCCGCGGCACAAGTCAATAACCGCAAGGCTTGAGCCGCAGCGACGGGCTCATCGAGATCCGCTAAGGGTCGCTCGCCCCAGACATTTAAGTAATGGAGAATTCCACGAATCGTGGGTGCCCCGGAACCAGAAACGGCAAATTCAACCCCTTCGAACTCCGCACCCAAAATGTCATAAAAATAAATTTTCGCTGATTCATGAACAGGATCATACCCGGCGAAGATAGGAGCCACCGCACCAGTCCCTGCCAAGGCTGCCGCAACATTATCCTTTAATAACTTGGAGACAGCACGTAACTTCCCCTCGAAACTCAGTTCCTGCAGTTGAGTCCGTCGGTAGTACTTAAAAGAATGCTCGAGAACGCGAACCATCTCATAGGCGGTGGCAGGGACCCCTGCAATGGCCATTACACAATATTTATCAACTTCCAGGACCTTATCAGTCCGATCATACATCACCATATTCCCAGCCGTGGCCCGTCGATCTCCGGCAACAAGAACGCCTTGTCGATAGTGCATCGCCAAAATCGTGGTCCCCTGTGTGAGTTCCCCACCCCTAGCTTGGGTGGAGGCAACCCCCTGATCACCGAGGCCAAGTCGGTACCCGTGTTCCTTTAATAATTGAAAAAAGTCTCCTTGCATTTCCATGAACCTTAGGTCCTTCCTACTCACTGTCTGAGGTCCATCCCTGACGCAATTGGTCTTATTCGCCTGTACGCTGACGATACCGTTCGGCTTGCTTGGGATCAACCTTGCGCATTCGTTTCAATAAATTATCCTTCTCGGGAGATCCCACATCAGGTTGTTTGGGACCATCTCCACCTGGTGAAGGACGAGTGGGTTGTGGCATGGGATCAAAAGGCTTTTCCCGTCGTTCACAGCTCACGATCTCGTTCATACCATATTCTCCTTTCGATCACACCAGAGGGTCCACACTTCAGAAAGATTAGCGGCTTGTTCAACAATCGTCGACAGTTCCTGAACAGCTTGAGGCTCAAAGAGAGCCCCTAACTCGAGGCTCTCAACCTGTCCCTCTCGTTCAAAACAAATTCGCTCCCATTGTACGGAATGAATCTGGTCTGGGAAACGCCGGACACAGGCACCTCGAATTCCCCCTCTGGTTTGCTCCGGTCCCATCTCTTGAGCATGCTGAATAGCACGTTCCGAAGAGACTCTTACTGTTTTTCCATCAGCTTCCAGCCCTAAAAATAGTCCCCGTGCAGGGTCAATATTATGGTACTCCAGGTCTACACTGGCTAACCAGGGGTTGTCCCATTCAATCTGTTCTTCCTCTACGAGCAAATCCAGCAAGTATCGTTTTGTGATCCAATCCACACGACCGACTAGACGACTGGGCTCGCGACCCAGGAGAGCGAGAACCTCTTCCCACTCCTGCAAAATCCAGTCGGTCTCCCGATCTCTACCAGCCAACCGTTCCTTGACAGCCTGACAGTAGGCCTGTTGTAACTCCAGACCCGAAATTGACCGTCCTGATTGCAATCGAACGACCGTCTGTAAATCAGGATCGTGTGAAAGATCTCGAATGGCGGCCACAGGATTCTCTAATGCCATATTAAGGGAAACGCCCTCCTCAAGGAGCTCAAGGACGAGCTTGGTCGTACCGACTTTCAATGCCGTGGCATATTCCGACATATTGGCATCGCCCAGAATCAAATGCAGACGTCGATAGCGTGCTCGTTCGGCATGTGGTTCGTCCCGAGTATTGAGAATGGGTCGGTCATGCATCGTATCGACACTTAATTCGGTTTCCATAAAATCTGCACGCTGAGAGATCTGAAACCCGCCAGACGCCCACTCTCCTTCCTGTCGCTCAACGCCCACCTTCCCGGCGCCAGCAACCAGTTGTCGGCTGACTAAAAATGGAATGAGCATTGACGCGAGCCGTTCAAAGGGCACGCCTCGAGAGACAAGATAATTGTCATGGCAGCCATAACTATGCCCATGAAAATCGGTATTATTTTTGTATAACTGTACGAAGGGGCCGCCCAGCTCTTGATTCCGACGATGCGCCGCTTGGTGAAGAATTCGTTCACCGGCCCGGTCCTGGGCAATCAGATCCTGTAAGGAATTGCACTCTGCGGTCGAATATTCGGGGTGGGTATGGTCGTTATAAAACCGCGCACCATTGGGAAGGACCACATCACTTTTCATCTCATGAAATGAAAAGGGGCGCTGCGCATCAAGCCGAGAGAATTCGTCCTCCTCCTTATCCTGCTGAAGTCCTGAGGCTCGGAACCCTCTCACATCTTGATGGGGATCTTCCATGGAGTAGTCCCATGTCCGACGAAAGGCCTTTTCTAAGTGAGCACGGACCAACAACATCGATTCGGAGACAGGGTCCATGTTCTCTTGATCTTCACGAGTGATGCCATACTCCGTTTCTATGCCAAACACTCGGGCTCGAACAATCTGTTCAGATGATGTCACCATAGTTAATCTCAAGGCTCGCTTCTCGCGTCATCATGAGCCCTCTTCCTCCAGTCAAAACTGGGCGATCAAATAATATGTCCACGAGCAGCTGTTTTCTCTTTCCTGGATTTTCTGAGGGAAGACACGCCCACAACCTGTTCGGGATGATGATCGAGTAACCGCAACCATTCTTCCGCTGCATCGTCTGGTGGGAGCAGATCCCCCTCAGAAAACTCTGCCTCGACAGAATGGCGCAGATCTTCGAGCATCAGCCCCTGTTGGGCTCGCTGATCGTCCGACACAGTCACAGTTCGTTCGATGGCTCGCTCTTTAGCCCTCTGGATAATTGAGGCTAAGAGAGCGCCACTTACCAGATCTCCCCGATACAAGGTAGACCGTTGTCCATTACGAAGACGAATCGAGAGGACCTGGTTCTCCTCGGATCGGGTAAAAAGACTTTCTAAGACGGTTTCTATCAAGAGTTCACGAACCTGAGAGACATCGCTATTATTCCCGGCCAGAAGGTCCTGATGTATGGGAAGATCCTCCTTCAGGTAGATCTGTAAAATTTCCTTGGCTTCACTGCGACCTGGCCGACTCACTTTAATTTTTCGATCAATTCGACCAGGCCGTAAAATTGCCGGATCGATGAGATCGGGTCGATTGGTCGCAAGAATGATCACGACATCTTGCAGAGACTGGATCCCGTCCATCTCAGAACAGAACATGGGAACGACGGTATTGGTAATATTAAAAGATCGCATGGCCCTTCGCGTTCCTAAAATGGCCTCGGCCTCATCGATAAAAATAAACGGGAGAGCTCCTTCGGCACGCTTGGCTCGTGCCTGAGCAAACAGATCTCGAACCATCCGTTCAGATTCCCCAAGCCACATGTTCAAAATTTCCGGTCCCTTGACATGAAGGAACACTCCGTGGGTAATAGGCTTCCGGTCGGAGGAGGACGAAGAACAATTTTGCATCAATTTTGCTAAACTTGCGGCTGTCGCCCGACCAATCAGAGTCTTACCGCAACCAGGAGGACCATGGAGCAAAAACCCTTTTGGTTGAACAAAATGATAGGCCTGAAAGGTCTCTCCATGGAGGAGCGGATATTCAATCGCTTTTCGGATAGCAGCAATGGCCTTCCCCTGACCTCCAATTTCATCCCATGAGCCTGTCGGCACTTCATCCAGGAGATGACGCTCTCCCGCCCGACTTTCGAATCGCTCAAGGGCCATCCTATTACTTGGATCTAATCGAACCTCATCGCCAGGACGGAGCTCCACCCCTTCCAAGGCACTGGACCGTGGAAGAATCAAGGCTTGCCGACCGGCATCCTGTTCAAATCGAAGGCGTCCATCGGATAAGACCTCCCCTATTTTGAGAATAGGACCGCTTCGGTCATACCCCATGGTTTTGATCACCGCAAAGGCCTCATTCACAAGCACTTGCGTGCCTATCGTTAAACTCGAGGGGTCAACACGGCTATCCACGTTCGTGAAATATTCAGCCCCACCGACAACAATACGAGCAACACCCTCCCCTGGAAGTTCTAACAGAGTTCCTATTCTATTGGCTGGAGCTGTTAACTTTTCGACTACATCATTGAGTTTTTGGCATTCCGCTTCACGTTGTTCAAAGGCGATGGTCTTTTGAAGGATGAGGTGCCGAACTTTGTACAGTAATTGTTGACGGGGATCATCGGAAGGGAAGGCAGCCAAACATTCATCGATGAGGGATAAGGGGTCCTGCCGATCCTTTTGGGCAGCCTTCTGTTGCTCTTCCGTGGAAGACTGTTGAGGTCGCTGGCTCCTCTTCTGGTCAAAGGAGCCCTGAGAATCGCGATGGTCACTCATATGCAGTATAACCTTTAGAGTCTTACACCAAGTTGGCTCGGTGGACGGTAGGATTCAACCTGCCGTTAGGTGACTATCCTACCATACTGAAACCTGATACCGCTCGGCTGTTTTAAGAATCTAGGGCGTGAGGGCTTTGGACATCTCTAGTCTATTTCTTGAAGAATGACGCGGGTTTGCTTTTGCTGTCCATCCCGAAGAAAATCCACCGTGACAGTGGCCCCGATTTTCAATTTATCGAGAGTCGTTAAAAATTCATCAAGACTTTTGACAGGAGTACCCGCTAATCCAACAATCACATCACCGAGAATGAATTTCCCAAATCGGCCTTCACGCACGCCTCGCAATCCGGCCTTCTCCGCAGCACTCCCTCGCTCAACGCGTCGTATGACAACTCCCGTAAGCCCCCACCGTTTGACGATAGCATCTGCCACTAACCGAACACCTAACCCTGGTTTCCGAAGTTTTCCATAGCGAATAAGATCCGGCACCACACGTTTAATGGTGTCGACGGGCACCGCAAACCCAATTCCCGCATAGGCCCCGCTCGGGCTCACAATTTGTGTATTAATCCCTATCACACGTCCCTTTCGATCCAACAGGGGCCCACCGGAATTTCCCGGATTGATCGCAGCATCAGTTTGAATCACGCCCTCAATGGTCCGGTTCGTCATGGATTTAATGGTACGGCCAATAGCACTTACGACCCCTGTCGTCAATGTATGGTCCAGACCAAAAGGGTTCCCTATGGCCAGGACCTGTTGCCCAACCAGTAATCCTTGGGAACTGCCAAGCCGAATGGGAGGCACCCCTTTTTTTGGCACATCTATTTGCAATACGGCTAAATCATGATCCGGATCGACTCCCACAACTTTGGCCCGGTATTCCTCTTGATCGGCTGTGGTAATACTGATGGTATCCGCGTTATACACCACATGAAAATTGGTGACGATATGTCCGAGACGACTCCACACAAAACCTGTTCCGGATCCCTGAGGCACCTCAAAGAGATTGAGAGACCATGGATCACGCCGAATACTCGTGTTGGTGATATACACCACGGACTTCGTTGCTTGTTCGAATACGGAAATGGTGTTTTTCTCTTCATCACTAAGATCCTGAACTCCCTGAGCGACAGAAGCATGCGAGGAAGTAGACTTCCGGTCTGAAGTCGCATCGACATCATTGGCAAAGACTATGAGGTGCCAAGAACAAAGAAAAGCCACAATATAAGTATAATTTCTAATTTTCAGGAGTGACATTATTCACCCATAAATTGCAGAATGAGATCTCGCGATCGTGCCCGAGTGTCAAAGTCAATCACAACAATCTGCTGCCATGTCCCTAACGTCAGGCGACCTTGCTGAAATGGAATGGTGACCGACTGCCCTTGCAATTGGCCACGAAGATGGCTATGCCCATTATCTTCCCCCATATTGAGGGTATTATGCCGCCATTGAGAGTCAGCTGGAATCAGTCGGTCCCAGATCACTTGCGTATCCTCTCGTAGGCCAGGTTCATCTTCAATAATCAAAACCGAAGCCGTCGTATGTTTGATAAAGACCGTCACGATTCCGGCTTGCAACTGTGAAGCAGCCAAGGCTTCCAACACTCGGTCGGAGATATTCTGAATATGCCCATGGCCCTTCATGGCCACGTGAATGGGTACGGTTTTTACTGCCATGATGTCCCTCTCCTTGTAGTCTCTCTCAGTATGACTAGGTCCTGTTTTGAAAGAGGCCGCCCTCGTGCTTCGGTCAGTACCCGGTCAAAAACCCCTTGGGCAGCAAGTTGTTGTAAGGTACCCAACACCGGGGCCGTGAGAATTCCCTCACCCTTCAAACGACCTAAATACGCAAAGGCCTCGGTAAAGGACTCCTCTTTCCGACGGTAATAATCCTTCCCCCGCTGACGATTACTAAAGGCCTCAAATTGCTCACAGGCCACAAGGACCTCCCCCAATTGCCGAACCCACTGTGGGGACCGACTTAGTTGTTCAGGATAGTAATAGTACAGCATGACACGTTTCATCCAGGGGTACCAACGAACCTGCAAGGCCTCCAATCTGGGGACCACCGTCCGAAGCTGACGAGTAAGCCTCCTGGCATATCCTAAACGCATTTCAACCTGTTCCTTCGCCCAAGCATCCATCGGTATCCCTGACCGCTGAAGCTCATCACCGAATGCCTCCAAGAAGGCCTCCGTCTCACGCCCATAGGCAGTGTCGGGATAGACCGCTCGCCATTCCCGCGGCCTGGTTGGGATATTACGTTTTTTGGCCCAAGACCAAATGGCACCAAACAGCTCACGATCCAATCCCGCTCTTCCCAAATCATGTAACAGACAAGCAATTTGATAGTTGGCTACCCGTTGAATAGGGTGACCAAGTCCCAAGGCGACCGCTCCGCACATCAGGGCAGTCCGACGGGCGTGAGCCTTGTCATATCCTCGGATCATCCGCTTTGGGTTTCTGGGGTCAGGCTTGTCATAAAGACGAAGGAGTTGGGAGACTAATTGGCGTGGGAAAAGAAACCGAGTCTTCGTTGGCCAGTTTCCTGAACCGGACATGGCAAGAGGGCTCTTCTTGAGTAAAGAAGGCGTTGACATGAATTAGACTGCGGTGGAATCATGAATAAGGTAAAAGTTCGTTAGCATAGCCTTGCCTCCAAAACCTGTCAAGACAACTACAGGACTCACTATTTCACCTGCGTTCTTCTGATTACCATTCTTCTCAAAACGGGATTCTTCAAAACAAGTTGAGTTTATCGCGAGGTAGTATAGTATGATGCTATGCACCCCCACACACCGTTTAACAAACGATTCGGGCAACCCCTAACATTCCTCAAATTGGGTCTTGCGGTCCTATCCTTTTTCCTTTTCATCCGCACCTCTAGTTTAATCCAAGCCGCCTCTTTCGATACCATCGAAGACCTTTCCGGAAAAGCGACGCCCCTCGTCATGTTAAAGTCTCAAGATAACTTTTCGAATGAGTTAGTCTATGAAGTGAAGATTAAAAATCTCTCCAGCACCCCGTTTATTGCAGACTCTCTCATTCTGGTACTCGATAAAGTGACCAATATTGGGGGATTCGAACGGGAAGCGTTGAAGAAAGAACCGATTATTGATCAAATTGAAATTCTCGACCAAGATGGATCGACCCCTGAGGGAAAATCTTACTTCTATATCCCAACAGGTGGGAAGAAAGATCTACCCCCTTTAGCACAAAGCCTCTCCGTAACCGTACGGATTCGAAACCCTTCTTATGTGACTGGACTCACCCCTTCATTTCGCATTTATGGCACAATTCGTGTTCCGAAAAAAGAAGAAGCCCCCCGCCAACGGGAGATTCAAATCCCCAGTACACCCCCGAAGAAAAACCAGGATCAATTTCACACTCTCTTGGAACTTCTGATCCAAAAGGGAATGATCACAAAGGAAGAATGGGAAAAAGCCAAGAACCCAGGATCCGAACCGCTTAAACCCATAACACCTCCCACCCTCTCAGATTCGTCACCTCCTCCCCTGAACCTTAAACGGCCCCGTCCGCCGAAAACCATACAACCAACTCCATCACCATAGGTTACGACTCCGATCGATTCGATTCAGTCGATGGGACAGGGAAGGCAAGCCGGACGAGGATTGAAGAACGAGACCTTACGAACGATGGGTAGACGAAGCTTGTGCCTCATTCAGATAAAACTCATACCGCAAACCACCCAGCCCTTTGGCGCGGTACATGGCTTCATCTGCATGTTTGAGTAAACCATCCATATCCTGGTTATCCTGAGGAAAGGTCGTGACCCCAATACTGATCCCAACCCGTATTTCCTTTCCATGGAAGACAAAGGGCATGGCGATGGAATCAATGATGCGTTGCGCAATCACGATTAAGTCTTGTTTATGAGAAAATCCCTCAAGGAGCAACGTAAACTCATCTCCTCCCAATCGAGAGACGGTATCAGCCTCACGAACACACCCTCCAAGTCGAACTGCGGTGACCTTGAGAACATAGTCACCCGCCTCATGGCCGAACGTATCATTGACAGCCTTAAATCGATCTAAATCCATCAGCATCAGCCCCAGGGGTTGATGAGTCCGTTTGCTGCGAGCCAACGCTTGATGGAGACGATCACGAAACAAAATTCGATTGGCAAGACCTGTCAGGGAATCATGCTGTGCAACATAAGCAAGTTGAACCTCTGCGCGTTTTCGTTCAATGGCATAGCGGATTGAGCGGGCGAGAATAGCCCCATCTCCTTGCCCCTTCACTTGAAAATCTTGGGCTCCTTTTTGAACAGCTTGGAGACCAACCGATTCATCATCATACCCACTTAAAATGACAATAGGGACACCAGGGCTCGTGGCGAGGATATGGGAGACGGTATCCAACCCCTTGGTATCAGGGAGAGAGAGATCAAGGAGCACGGCATCATATCTATCACGACTGAGACTTTTCAGGGCCTCTGCCAAGGACTCCACATGATCAATGGAAAACTGATTAGGACTGGAGTCATCCAAGAAATCTCGAGCCAATTGAGCATCGACGGGATTATCCTCAACGAGTAAGACTTTAATGGCTTCAACATTATCCACGCATCAACGCTCCATCAACCTGCTAGGTTGGTGAATCAACAAAACAATCGGAATGTGGGCTCCTCATACTTCAATCCTGAGACGGCTAACCTGATGGGAATCATTTTGATCTATGAGTAGTTCCACGTGCACTTGAAAGAAGTATAGCCAAAAATAGTTGAATTTTCTAATAAATGAAAGTTTAGAGCAGGAATTCAACCTGAAGCCACACCCGCAACCAACCGAACCTAAGAACACCTAAATGGTAGAGGAGAAGGGAGAATATGGGATGACCAGTCTCTGGCCCCTCATTTCTCAGCCTGTCATGGAAGAATAGAAGATCCTATTTAGGGGCTCATTCTCAACAGAATGGTGAATCCATGGAAAATGGGATGCTATTCAGAGTGGCGCATTGCTCAAAGAAATAACAAACAGAATTTCTTTACTGGCAATCGAAATTGCCCCTGGTGACAACCAGTAGTGACCTTAAGGCCCTATCACCCTCGATGTCTACTATCTTTTCCTGTCTCCATTTTTGGCAGTAGGCTCCGATGTGGGAAGGGTATACTCGGATGCTTTCATGTCCTTAGGCATTCGTCCCGTATCCTTCCGATATTGATTGATCCAATCTTGATAGGTGTGAAATCCAGGAATCCGCGAAGGATTATTTGATGGGCCAGGGTTCACCCCCCACCGAATAAAGTTCGCTTGTGGCCGTCCACAATTATTTGACTCAAATTTATTTTCATTGATGTCTGTTAATTTCCTTCCATGAACTAACAAACAAGCTTGCGATGGATTTTTTGGAATCAAGAGATTCCCTTGCACCAAGTTATGATTCGAAAAACGTCCAGACCTCCTTGGACCAACAAGACATAATTGGAACCCATTATTGTCATACACGGAATTATTCTTGATCAGGTTGCCATGGGAACCACGATTTACAGAAATACCACATTCCCCATTCAAGTAATCAATATGGGGAACCCCCTGCCCATTTCGATAGACAAGGTTTCCCTCGACCGTCTGCTTGAGCGTCAATTCCAACTCTATCCCAGCTAAGATATTATGGTGAACGGTATTCCGACGAACCACGGCTTGACCAGACTCCCAGGTATCAATCCAAATGCCAACCCCTTTATTTATTCGCTTGCTTTGCTGTCCGGTATTACCGTTGTGGTGAACATGATTTCCTTCCACGAGGAATTGATTTCCTGAGCCATGTTGTGTAATGCCTTTGATGGCTGCACAAAATGCATTTGTTTGGATATCCTCGTTGGTATCATGGGTATCTAAACAGTTGTGATGAAACTCGCTATCTTGAATGGTCCAAAAGTCTCGGTTTTTCCCCTTCCCGTTTATTTGAATCCCGTGGCCATTATTATGATGGAAGAGAGCCCGATCGAACGTGACATATCGAATAATCTTTCCCGAGGTTGAATGAGCGGCCTTGCCTGTATTGGTGACTTCAATCTTGCGAAAATTGAGATGGGAGGCTGGACTCTTGGTAAGAATCGCTTGGCCATTCGAAAAGTCGAAATGGATGGAATCAACATCGATCCAACTATTTTTAGCTAAAAACAGGATGTTGTCGGTCGGCACTTCAATGTCGTTGGAGGGATTGTTTCGAGCATACAAGTACAATCGATGTCTATCTGAGTCCCGATGGCTTCGATCATGAAACAAATCTCCTTCCTGGCGAACCTCCTCTGGCGAATCTTTTACATTTCGAAAGACAAATCCATCCGAAAGACGACGGGCAATGAGGACATGCCTTCGCTGGGACCTACCCTCCAAGGGAATGACCCACCGGTTCGGACCTGCAGACTCGAACCGCCCTAAGGTCCTTTTACTCGTCACGATCGGAAGAGAACCTTCCCCAAAGGTCGTGAAGGTAATAGGCTGTCCGGACTCACCCTCCGACTTGGGATGCAAATCTAGCCGCCCTTGATAGACTTCACCCCGCTTAAATTGAATATCGTCACCTGGATGGAATTGATATTCGTTGACCTGACGAAGTGTTTTCCAGGCGCTTGAAGGACTTGTCCCCTTGTTAGAATCCCGTCCCTGAGTGGCATCCACAAAATAGGTAGTCCCCCAAGCGGACGAAATATTCCCTAACATTACAAGAATGACAAGCCACGCCCGATAGGAAAATAGTACAGCCATTTTACACACCACCCCTGCAGACAATCAGACAGGTTTTAATGTATGTCCAGGTAAAGTTTGAGAGGATTTCCCTTATTAGAAATAATAGTCCATAAGGGATAGGGCGGTAAAGCCTTCAAAAGGGGCCTCCCATTCCTAAAACTTTACGTGCCTAAACAGCACCTTCCAATTGATGACAATTTTTGACCCAAAAAATTTACAGATATGTAGCATTGCCGTAATGCTAAGCTAACCTTCCCACTTTATTCTTAGAGACAAATGAAGAAAGAACTGGAAAAGAAAGAGATGGAAGAAAAAGACTTACATCAATTACAGAGGTTATTTAAACAGAAACATAAATTAGGAGGTACATCTATGAATCGATTACTCACTCAACAGGAATCAGTTGCCATCGCGTTTCAGGAAGGCTTTTCCAACGATGAAGTACAGATTCTCATCAACGGATCTGAATCTTGCCGGATGTTCAATGTGAGTACCCATTCACCAAGACAGACGGCCAACCTAAACCTTCAGAACATTCCGAAACCCATCGCCTTAGAGATCCGACTGCCACAAAGGAATGTTTCCAAGAGCTTTCAATTAAGTGGCTCTCACCAGTTACACCTTGACATCTCGCTCTCCCCAGAGAGTCACATTTGTTCGAAACTTCAAAGACGCACATCTTCCGCTTCCCATTTCGTATCTTCACTCAATTAACTCCTCCCTCCACCGCCCAATTCAACCAAACCTTCACAGAACAAGTTTTTTATTGCACAACCGTAGACAATTTCTGGCATAATGCAGCGGAAGGAGGGAGCCGAGTTATCTATGAAAAACAAACAGCCTTTAGCCAAAGTACGGAAGTCTTCGATCCATGGACGTGGAATGTTTGCCGTTAGAAGGATCAAACCAGGACAGCGAATTATAGGATATGAAGGGGAACGCCTCACCGAAGAGGAGGTTGAGAAACGCTATAACGGAGATGAGTTGGAAAATCCCCATACGTTCCTGTTTTGGGTCAGGGATAACAGGTATGTTGATGCCTCTGTTGGCGGTAATGATGCTCGCTTCATCAATCACTCCTGCGACCCAAACTGTCAAACCATCATAGAGGACGATCAGATCTTTATTGAGGCTATTAAGAATATCCAACCCGGGGTTGAGTTAACCTATGACTACTCCCTGGAGATCGAAGAGGGCGCTTCGGCAAGGCGTAAGCGGCTCTATGCTTGTGGCTGTGGAGCTGGTGATTGCCGTGGCACGATGCTAGACGCATAATCTATCTCACACCCTAACCTTCCGCTGGTTTAATTTGAAAAAGAAACAAACTCTCACAAAGACCACAGATACTGGGTTAAGTAAAAGGTCCCCGCTTTCTATTCGGAAAACGCCAGTTGTATGATTCTTCGGCGCACCCTTCGGCTTACATGGTTCCTCAAAATTGACGGCTGGAATACTCTGTTTTTCACTATTTACGGGTATCTGGTTTGCGTCCTTCATTTACAGTTCTTCTTCGAGGCCTTGGCATTCCCCTCTACCGATATCACCTTTTTCGGAACGGCCGTAGCTATTTTGTTGGGGTTCCGAAACAACTCCGCCTATGAACGATATTGGGAAGCGCGAACGGCTTGGGGCGATTTAACCAATGCATCACGAAATTTTGCTTCACAGGTGATGGCGTATATTCACGCTCCTTCCAACAACCCGCAACAATCTCCTCAGGTGAAAGAAATCTATCAAGAGCTGATTTATCGTCATCTTGCCTATGTGAATGCCCTCCGCATCCAACTGCGAGATGAGGAAACGTGGGACGAACTCAAACCGTTTTTAGAAGATGGGGAATTTAATGATTTGCCGAAAGCCGTCAATAAAGCAACGCAACTCAATCATCGCCAGAGTATGCGTTTACAGGAATTGTTTGCATCTGGATGGATTCAGCCACAGGCCTACGTTCTGGGATTAATGGAGTCCATCAAGGATTTTTTTGGATGCCAGGGCCGATGCGAAAGAATCAAAAACACCCCTCTGCCTCGCCAATATGGAATTTTTACCAAGGCCTTTGTCTGGATATTCTTGCTCCTGCTTCCATTTGGTCTTATTCAACATTTGGGGTGGGGGACGCTTCCGATTTATGTGATCTTGGCCATCATTTTCACGGTCACCGAACGAATGGGAAGCCGAATTGAAGATCCATTTGAACGCAAGTTTGAGGATATTGCCATGGATTCCATTTGCCGAACGATCGAAATCGATCTTCGCCAACAACTTGGTGAGACGACAATACCGCCTGCGTTAGAACCGCAAGATGGCGTATTATCCTGATCCATCCCGACCCTTCATCACTCTTTTTGCAGTATTCCCAGAGCTAGCGACTTATACAGGACCAGGCTTTATTCATTTTAAGGAAGTAGAATCGCGAGAATACTGGAGCCGGCGAGTGGAATTGAACCACCGACCTGCGGTTTACGAAACCGCTGCTCTGCCAACTGAGCTACGCCGGCTCTACAGATGGGAAATGAGGAAACAAGAGCAGATTGTCTGTATATTCAAGAATCTTGGCATCTTACCCAGGGGATGCCAACCTGTCAACGGTTCACCAATATCTCTTTTAATTCTTAAGATTGACTGGGCCCTACGGTCACCACATAGCGCTTGGCTGGCGGTTGAAGTACTCCAGGGGTTCCCACCGTGAGGGAGAGTAATAACTCTCCTTCGGACATGGTTGACACCGCCCCGACCCGACCCCGTACTTTTACCCGCTTGGTTTCCCTGGGTTGAATCGTCCCAATTTGTATCGTATCGGTCATCAATCTGGTTAAGGATGAACTTCCCGTCACGACCACCTGCACCGCCTGAAGGAGAATGGCAGAGTTATTGGTCACTTCGACCTCCACGACCATACTCTCTCCACCTTCAAGGATGTCGTTGTGATTGTGGTCCATGACAAGGGCCTTAAATACGAGGGTTCCTTCTGTATTAGAAGTGCCCGCTATCGTGTCGTTGGTGGAAGGTCCCTCCTCTTTCCCCCGTCTTCCACGATGGTCATTGCTAGCCGAAAAAGCTCCAAGAGAAGATGGTTGTCCAGAAAGCAAGGAGGTTGAGGATTGCAAATGAGCCGTAAAATCCTCAGCCAGTCGCGATACAACTTCTTGCGCTAAGGCTTCAACTCCCAGGACTCGACAGTGATCCCCTTCCGTTCTGACGGAACCCACTACCTGACTTTGTATTTGAGTCCGATCCAGGACCATTCCCCCTGCATCAGAAGAAGAGACGGTTGTGCCGATTGTTAAGGTAGCAGGATATACCTGCGGTCCTTTTCCGGCCACGAATACAATGAGGTCATTTCCACTAAGTTCAGCTTGTATGACCCGATCGACCACCGCTGGTGAACTGCCGTGGGATGAGGTTTCCACAAACGCGAAGAGGGCTTTCATTTCCTGAGTGAGTGCATTCGTCAAAAGCGGTTCAAGGTCGATAACCTGGGTATCGCCACAGGCATCTCGATAACGAATTCGATTATCCACCGTGGTGGGCCGAAACTGAAACCCAGCCGCCAGGGACTGAAGACCTTTTGGCGTTTCCGATGGCTGAGTGTTCATTCCCCCACAAGCCGTTAACCCTATGGCAACGAATCCCATCACGACAGAATAAATGATGGGTTGACAACAATCTCTCCATCTACTCCAAATATTTGCGGTCCTCATCATTTTTTCCAACGGAAAGCCCTTTTCATGTTTACGCTCAAGATTCGTATTTTCAGCCTGGCCAATAAATATACTTCCTGTATTATAATGCCCAGCGTATGATCTGGCCACCTATTGCACAACTGATTCGTCTCCCCAATCAAACGGGGACCCTTCTTCTCCTCTTACCGACTCTTTGGGCCCTCGTGCTCGCCTCCCAAGGAGTTCCTTCCCTCCTCCATCTTTGTATCTTTGTAGTGGGTTCCTTCCTAATGAGGAGTGCTGGAGTCGGCATGAACGACCTCGCTGATCGACATTTCGACCAGCAAGTCGCCCGAACCCAGTCCCGCCCTCTTGCCAGTGGTGCCCTCTCCGTCAAAACAGGGCTGGTGGTGGTTGTCTTCCTGCTCATGCTGGCAGCTGCCCTTCTTCCTTTTCTTAATCGGCTTGCTGTGAGTCTCAGCCCTATAGCCGTTCTTCTGGCCGCGGTCTATCCTTTTTCCAAACGATTTATTCACATTCCTCAGGCCGTTCTTGGGATTGCGTTTGGCTGGGGAAGTATCATGGCGTGGGCCGCTGTACGAAACTCACTCGACCCTCCAGCTTGGCTCCTCTTTGCCGCTACCATTTGTTGGGCAATTGCCTATGATACGATTTACGCATTGCAGGACAAGGAAGATGACCTGAAGGTTGGCGTCAAATCTTCTGCAATCTTCTTTGGATCCTGGACATGGGTCGCTGTGGGAGGTTGTTCATTCTTCATGCTCGTGTGCCTGTCTGCAAGCATGTGGATGAGTCAAGTCCATCCCCTGGCCTATCTTTCGTTGGGCGCAAGTGGGATCTGGCTAGGCATTCAGGTATGGGAAATCAGAGGGCCGATTGTTCCAAAGAGAGCGTTTGCTCTCTTTCAACAACACGTCGGAATCGGACTACTTATCCTAGGGGGTTTTCTACTCGGAACGCTCGCCTAATTCATTATTCAGGAGGCGGCGCGGGCTCGGTTGGTTTTGGAGCTTGAAGTGTCTTCAGATACATCGTCAAGGCACGTCCGTCTTCATCCGTAACGCCTAAGTTAGGCATACGCGTCTTCTTTTTAATAGACTGAGGATATTTTATCCATTTATAGATCCATGGGGCATTGAGTCGGAAACCCGCTCGATCCAAGGGTGGACCGACTAAGCCACCTGTTCCCCCAATGGCATGACATCCATTACAACCGTATTTATTTTCGTAGAGTCGCTTGCCTGTTTCAGCCAAAGCCGCTGCTTCCTCTTCAGATACATTAAACTCTTCCCGTTGTATATGGGCTTGCTTTGGTCGTTTTTTAAAGGACTCGAGTTCTTTTTTCGCTTTCTCAAAAGCCACCTCGGCATTTGCCGCCGTTTCTTCTTCGACCAATTCCGGTGCCTCATAATCTTCTTCGCCAGCTTCTATCCGCGCCTCTTCTTCGGCATCAGCCTTGGCCTGAGCTTCCTCTAAGGCCTTCTTGGCTTGGTCAAAGGCCGCTTGAGCCTCGGCAGCCTTCCCTTGCAATTCTTTGAGATGCCCTTCCGTATCGTAGGTTAAGGACATGCCATGTAAGGATCGAACATATCCAACGATAGCCCAAATTTCCTTTTGAGAAAGGGTAAACTTAAACGTCGGCATCGTCGGTACGGCAAACTCATCATCTCCAATGGTATCGCCAATTTCAGGAGTCGTATCTTTCATATCCCGATAAATCGTATGGAATATTTCTTCATCCGAGAATGTACCCATTTCTGACTGGGCAGAGAGATCTTTCGGTCTGGGATCAGGCATGCTGGCCCAGTTAAATCCCTCATTCTGTTGCCCATTTTCTCCATGGCAGTGCATGCAATAATGTTGGTAGAGTTTCTTTCCTTTTCCGCCTCCGCCACCACCGGCACAACTGGCAAGTCCAAAGCCTATGGCAATGAGGGCGACGATTCCTCGTACGATCCAGGTTTGTCTTCTTCTTACGAGCTTCATGCCGCCTGCCCCTTTCGTAACTTCCAGATCAAGGCTAATTCAAAGAACGCCGCAATCCCTAACCCTAAAAGGGCATACAGATAAATCGAATTGTCTGGTGGTGGCTCCGCTCGAATGGACCACCAGGAAGAAATCGCTTTTTGCGACCCCTTTTCTTTTGGCTCTCCAGTTCCGGTCAGAGCACCATCCCACATGGCAAAAGCTACGCTCGTCCAGATACCCGGCACAACTTGGACATCCGTTTCCTTGTCACTCGTCTCGAGAGGCCGTGAAAAGACAACGCGCCATGTGCCATTGTTATAGGCACCGACGGCCGATACATCTTGTTCAGCTTGTGGCTTTAAGGTTCCAAATCCTTTTGCCGTCATATCAACCGCTTTGCCCGTTTCATTTTTCCAATACCAAATATTGACGGGACCGCCCTCCACCTGAAGCATTTCCTGCCCATGAGCAAAGTGGGCTTTTTTGTCGCCCACCATAAATTCGAGTGCGGCCGCATCGGCAGGGTCTTCTGTGGGATCTTGATATTCCACCATGATTGCCAACTGTTCGGTATTGTGGTAACCACGAACCTTGACGTCTTTGACGGTGGCGTCCAACAATCTATCAGGCCAATGAACCTGAGGGGACATGGGAAACTCTGCCTCTTCAACCTTATCCCAAACCGGGTCCATCGGATCATTAGAAGGTAATTCTCCTTCTAGCAAATGAAGCCGAACGGAAAATCCTGCAGCAGCATCCTCCCCTTCCCCATTTTTGGTTTCATTTCCCTCGGGAGCCGCTTCTTCTTCTGCCCAGGCTTTTGAAATCCACTCGGCCCCCAGTCCATCAAATAGGGGACCAAATGCGAAGGCGGTAAGAGACATTGCGAGGAAGATATGGCGTAGCATATTTTTCACCGTAATAAGACCTTGTGCTCGACTAAACAGTTCTGGTCGCTCCATGCTCCTTTATTCCTCTTCGTCTTCTTCTTCCCAGGTCCGTGGTTTCTGACCAGCGCCAGCATATTCACCCATGATGATTTTCCAAATTTCTTCATCCGACAATTCAAACTCCCATCGCGGCATGGCGGACTTCCACGGCATACCCTCCACTGGTAGCCCGACTCCTCCCTTTTTTATTCTCCAAAATAAAAAAGATTCCTGAAGTTGTGCAATGGTTCCCGGATCCTTGAAGTCGGCAGGCGGAGGATTAAATCCTATAGCCGCAGGGCCCTTTCCATCAAACGCTCCGTGACATGGGAAGCAGAGAGCAAAATAGCGTCCTTGTCCTTGGGTAATATTCTCTTTTGTTTTTGGTAAGGGATTGGCCAACCCCACAAACTCTCCCGGTGGTGCAGGATGGATGGTACGATTTTCTGCCGGCGGTTGATCGCTTGGCACCAAACGAGAATATGTTTGCCAACCAACTAAGAACGGAAACAACAGGAGGACCAATATGCGAGCCGACTTCAGGACTCCAACCTGATCCTTCCCCGTCAGAAAATTCACTATGGGCCCCATGAACTCTTCCATCCCGACACCACTAAATGTGGCAAATAACATGATTCCACTAAAGGTGATGGCCATATACAGAAAAATTAGACTGGAAGGTAGAGGAGCCGTAAAGAGGGGTAACACAAATTTTAAGCTGATATACACGGCTATCAGGACAATGAGAGCTTTAACTAATGGACTTTTCATGGGTCAATCTCCCCCAATAACGTAACCGTGAGACTTGAGCTATTGATTCTCGCCAAACGTCTTTACTAATGATGCTACCTTCACTTCCTCAGCCGGCTGCGAACCGACGATTTCCTCTACCTCAATGGAGACGGGCTCTCCGCTCATTTGCTGCAAGAATGCGATAACCGTCAGAATCTCCTTATCGCTTAATCCAATTGGGTCCTTATGAATGTACGGCATACGAGCTGGATATTCTTTGGGCGGACCTTCATGACGATAATCGAGATAAATATAAGCTTGTGGATCCGTTAAACTTTCAAAAATAAATTCCCGCGTTAATTTTTGACCTATTCCATTCAGGTCCGGACAGCGAGCGGTATGACTCGGCCCTATTGAATGGCATAAGGCACATTGCCCCTTGCTAAAAAATATTTTTTGTCCAATTGAGGCGAGATCTGATTTCTTTTTAATTTTTGTCAAGTCGAAGGTCTCGACAGCAGGAGGAATAGAGGCAACCTGCGGCACGCCCAAGGCTATCAAACTGAACCCCCCAAGGACGACCATGACAAATGCAACCACCCGCATGAATTTTGCCTTGATGAACAAGAGAACAAACGCACCAAAGCCCACCACACACAGTCCACCTAATTGGAGAATGGCTACTTCGCTCATGTGCCTCCGACAATCTTTCGGTTATATGAGGTTATTTAAACCACCCAGACCGATTATTTTGGTTGATCCAGTGACTGAGAACCCCCAGCCATAGCGGGAACCGCACCCGCTTGGGGTAGAGGTGGTTTACTACTATCACCTCCACCGGCTTTGGCTTTCTCACCCATTGTTGCAACCCAGAAAATAAATGACACCAATAGACAGAACAAAAATGTATTTAAGGACATAAAGGCCGCGGCATACCCTAATGCCGGCGAATAGGCATATTCAGAAGTGTCTCTCATGACCCCATAAATGTGCCAATGCACCCGTGAGCCAGATCGTGCATATCCCATTAACGTCATGAGAAGAATGACCATAACCGCATTCAACACCAAGGTATAACCCATTCGAATGGGCATTTTCCCCCAAACCATTTCGGTTGTTGTTTTCGAGCTCTTTAGGAGTAGTGCTGTGAGGGGGGTAAAGGTCACCATGATAAAGAGCACAATGAGTACTTGTGCCACAGAGAAATAATTAATTCGTATGATGGCCGGGACGAAGTACCCCCACACTCCAAGGACCACCACGGCAATACCACCTATTACCAGCAAGGCTCCCATCACGGCCTTGGCAATCTTTGCCCATCCAGCCGTCTCTTCTTTACCCGCACGCCAATACATAATGAAACTCATAAATGTTACAAGAATCATAAGATTGGAAACCGTCATTTTGGCGGACATAACTCCAAACACACCTAACAGGGGATGGTGGGTCCCTCCCATTTGCCTGGCCTCTTCCAAACTCGCCACAAGGGTATGAGGTGTCATCCACACACCGAGACACACTAGGAGCACCACCAACATGGCCATAATCGGTTTTTTATAACTATGAGCGACACCTGGAACACGATGAGATATTCCTAACCAAAAATAGTAATTGGCTCCTAAAAACAAGACCCCGATTAGCATGGCCTGGAGAATAAACAGCCAGGCTAAAAATCCTCCCATCAGGGTAATCCCCATCTGCTGATTATATTGGTAAATTTCCCGCATCAACCAATAGCCTGCGAAGGGGAGGGGCAACATTCCAAACACACCGATGAAATTTCCAATATAGCCCATCCAATCATAATGCTCTTTTTCTTCTTGGGTCTTGGCCAAAAGATAGCGAACTCCCGCATAGGCCCCGCAGATAAACCCTCCAAGCACCACATTCGCTATCAGTCGATGAATGTTGACCGGCCACCAGGTTGCATTCCACGTCGCTGCCCAGGCCCGCTCAATCGCGGTCCCTTCAGCTATTACCACTGGACTGGCTTGAAAGGTCGCCCAGGAATTTGGAACGATCATGATGAAGAAGGCAAACAGATTGAGGAGGAACCCTAAAAAGATATGAAACCCTTTTTTATTCCCTTGCATATTGTCCCACCCATACCAATAGAGATAGAGGGTGGCTGTTTCTAAAAGGAACAAGACACAATAGACCAGGAATGATGGGAAGAAGATATCGGACAAATAGTTCATTAACTTGGGATAGAAACTAATAAGTAGGAACAGCAGGATCCCGCCAAACAGGGCTGTGGTGGCATAAGAAGAAGTGAGGAGTTTGGTAAATTCCTTTGCTAATTTATCATACCGCTGTTCCCCGGTCTTCCAACCTACCACTTCGCAGATCCAGGCAAAGATAGGAACACCCAATACAAAACCTGCAAGTAAGAGATGGAGCTGCGCGATAATCCAAATGAGATTGCGACTACCTCCAGCCTGTGGAAAGTCTCGGTATTCGGTGGGACCCGCTGAACTACCAGCCTCTTCCGCAAAGCCTAGCGCTGGAAGACCTACGGCGGCAATGAGAACGAACAGTCCCATCAGGACTGATTTGTGCGCTTGCACAAATTCTGTGAGAGACCAGTCATGTTTCTCAATAGTCTGCTTGGTCATCTCCTTCCCTCCCCAAAATCTCTTGCAATCAACATGTGTTTTTCAATACCCATTTCCAGTAGACCTTAGCCCTTCTTTGCAGGCACCTCTTCCGCTTTTTTAGGAGCGGTTTCACCCTTCGCCTTTTCTCCACCCTTCTTGCCGTCTTCTTCTGATTTTTCCTTTTCAATGACATCTATAGTGGCTTCAGCCTGTGCCAGAGTTTTCTTGACGCTATCCAAGACTTCGATTGGTTTAATCCTTTTCACCACGGTCTTTTTAACTGGATATTCTTCATGGGGATGTGGAGTCGTAACCGGCATTAGGCCCCAAAATAAAAACACCATAAGTACCCCAACCCCGGTCATCGCCGTAAGCATTAACGGTTGGTCTGCAGGAACCCTCATCAGATCCCAACGGGTAATCAACCCTTGATAATCTTCTTCTGCTGGTTGAGAGAGCGGGATCTGCCGTTTGACCATTGTCCCTATGAGGAACAGCCAAATCAGAATTAAAATAATTAAGGTGATAGAAGCTGGGGTACCCCACATGACCAATTCAAGTGTTATTTTTTCAGCAATGGGAATCGGTTCAAAGAAACTCAGGATCGAATGCGTTATAGATTTAGCAATCGATACGACGAACGACTGGATAAAAGAAAATCCAAAATAACAGACCAAGGTAATCGCTGCGATTTGAGCATAGAGGGTTTTCCCGACTGATTCAGGCGCTACCAAGCGAAACTTTTCCAAAAACGTGGTTTTGGTCACAATACCCAAGGCCCAGATATCAATAGGAATGGAGAGGAGCATCAAGGAAATAAACGCCCCCCCCTTCCAGGGGTGAACATGCATAGCCATAAATAACAGAGCAATGGCAAATTTGATTGGCGCCCCAGTCCAAAAGGCATACCAAAAGGTCGATAGACCTAACTTAATGGGCGAGGGTGAGGTCACTGGGGCAGTCTCGGTTGACATTAGTCCAAGAACTCCCGATTGATGATCGCTGATACCGTAAAGACCAAAATAACCAGCATGATGACAATCCATCCGATTAGGGCCACTGGTCTTTTAAATATATTTCTCTCAGGACTTTTATCAATAAACGGCAACGCCGCTAATAGTGCCATAAAGGCACCTGGCAGTGCCATGGCCCCGACAAACTGGCCAAACTCACCACCAAACATCTTTAATCGAAGTAATTGGAAGAGAAAGAGGAAATACCATTCTGGTTCAGGATGATAGTCTCCTGGGTCAGGGGTGGCTTGCTCTAACAACACTACCGGTTCCCAAAAGGCCAGACACGCGACCGTTAAGAAGACCAACGCCATCGCGACAATATCTTTCCAAATTTGCCTTGGGAAAAAATAATCCGTTTTGGCTTTTAACTCTTGGGTGGATCCACGGAAAGGACCGGCCGGCCCAGCTTTTCTAAAGAGAAAAATATGAAGTCCGACCAAGCCCATAAGTGCGGCTGGGAGGACCATGACATGGATCACAAAAAATCGACTTAAGGTCATTTGCCCCGCTGTAGGTCCGCCCTTCAAAAACCTGGCCATGAAGTCTCCCAAGACGGGAGTCTTATCCATAATCTCTACACCTACGACCGTAGCCCAATAGGCCCGCTGATCCCAGGGAAGGAGATATCCAGTAAATCCAAAAGCCATCACAAGTCCGAACAGGGCAAGTCCGACAAGCCACACCAGCTCTCTCGGCTTTTTATACGCACCCCATAAAAAGACTTGGGACATATGGGCAAACACCGTGACCACCATGGCTGAGGAGCCCCAGAAGTGGTAACTGAGAATAAACCATCCATAATCTACTTCATGGATAATGTACTGGGTGCTATCGTACGCATGGTCCGCAGTCGGCACGTAGTAAAACATGAGAAGCACGCCGGTCACGGCCTGAAGAATAAAAATAAACAGGAGCACTGAACCGAAAACATAGGCCCATCGTGACCCGCCAGGTAAGGGCTCATTAAGCATTTTAGCCTGAATTTTTTTCAGGCCAACCCGCTCATCAACAAACTCAAAAACCTTTTCAATTGCAGTTGGTTGTCCGTTCATTAGATGATTCTAGTCTTTCCTTTAGTTCCAGCTTTATATTCCACATCCACAATTTCCAATTTCCCTCCAGCAGTAAGCCGAATGGGCACGGGGTCCAAACCACGAGGTGCCGGACCATCAAGCACCTTGCCACCCGCATCGTAGATACTTAAATGACAGGGACAGAGGAACACTTCGCCTAAGATTTTATGCCGTCGCCACTTATACCCACAGCCTAAATGAGGGCACTTTCCTGAAAACGCCACATAGGGAAAATTCTTTTTATTGGTCCATACCACTTTCCCCTTGGAATCATAAAATTTCATGTCCTGTCCCCCATACACGGTATTCAGGACATCCGGTGTGGCTTTGAGCACCCATACATTTTTTTCAATCTCAGCCTCGGGCATGAAGGCTTCCTTGACCTTTTTTTTGTATTTATATTGGTACCCAATATCGTCTTTTTTAATCTTACTGGTTGACCCAATTTCCAACCATTGATTGTCAAACGGGGCATACATGGGTTTCATGAGAAACTTGGCGACAGGAAACACAAACGGAAGTCCTAGCAACACCCCAATTGCATGGGTTAAATTGGTAAAGAATGTTCGTCGTTTAACATCCCGTTCCAGTGGGGGAAGTGGGACAAGAACTTCTCCAGCTTCAACATGTAAATTGTCTTCCAGATGGGCAATTTCTACATCGTGGATGGTGACAAATTCATCCCGCTTGAATTCTTCGTACTGCTGTAGCTCTTCAGCATTTACTGAAAGCGTGACTTTTCCCTCTTCCACATTCTGCATGACATCGGCAGGTACCTGACGCTCACCAAAACCATTGGATGCCACGACGATGTGACTGATCTCATGGGAGATCGGATCCATAATGATCCGAGTGATCTCCCCGACCTCTTGGTCTCCACAGGCTACTTTGGACTTGAGTGTTGGTTGCACGTTAATTCTTTTTAATGGCTTTAGGTGTTGGTGCGGATGGGTCTTTTAACGTTGCTAAGAACGCAACCAATGCCGCGATTTCGTCATCAAACATTAAGTCTTTATATTTATCCGGCATCTTGCCTTTTTTATATTGCTTTTCAAATCCCTCAGCCATCCAACTCTTGGGGTCGATAATTTTCTCTTTTATCTGCTCAGGAGTCATCACGGTCCCAATATTGTCAAGATTGGGCCCTCTTTTCTTTGACTTTACCCCCAAGATCGTATGGCAGTTATAGCATTCCTGAAGTTCCCATTGATCTTTTCCAAGAGCAATGAGATCTCCTGCAGGGGCACCAGCCGCTGGCTTAGCATCCCCAGCAGCCACGGGCACCTCACCAATTTTTGCCGTTTTCAATCGTTCCATAATGGATTCAGCCTTTTCAGATAAGGCCTTAGCTCGGGCCAAAAGTTCCTCCGACTTCCCTTGTTCGGTCATCGCTTTTCTGCGCTTCAGAAGCTTGTCAATTTTCCCCTTTTCTACTTCGGGATCATATTGTGGCCAAAGGGATGCTCCACCGATATAGACAACCGACAACACAAAATAGAAGGCAATCAATGCCGCCAAGGCCTTAAATCCCTCCAGGCGACCCATATCCGGGGCATCTAAGAGAATAAATACAATTGTCCCCAACATGGCATAGGCAAAGAACATCACTTGGAAGAGTGGCGGAAAGCCGAGTGCACTGCTCACGACATACAGAATGATGCCGACAACAACTCCTATCACGCCTTTCTTTAAGATATTTTTCATCAGGCTCGGTTGCTCAGCCATAGACACTCCTCTATAAAAAGTTCACAGGCGTCTTCATTTGGCGGGAGCCGGAATAGGCTCCGCATCTGCTGCCTGGTCTTTTGTTCCTCCGGCACGCAGTGTGATAACAATTGCGAAACTTACTACGGCATAAAACGTCAGCGTTATGGCCGTAATCCACCAAGCCGAATAGGACAGGGTCGGTGTAAAAGATTCAGCCGTAAAATCGGGAAGCAGATTATAGGTGTGAAAATATTTCCGTAACAGGGATCGAACCGTTCCCATAAGTCCCATGGTCCAAATCGCACTGAATGCCAAAAAGATCAGGACAAACTGTGAGGCAAAATCAATTTTGCCCCAAACAATGGTCCCTTGCCTAATTCCACGGTTGTATAAAATATAATTGACAACCGTGACGAAGACCAAGGTAAAGGCTGCTGAGTTTTTCGCCGGCATGAGAGCCAAGAAGTCCCAGGCCATAGGCAATTCCAACTCCTCCGTAGCCATGGCCTGTGTCGCGACAAACCCATGGGGAGTTAACCAAATCGCATTACCAATAACCACCATTAAAAACCCTATTTTTATGACGGTTCTTGACGAAAGAGTTATTCGTCCTAATGGAGGTATTAGTTTTCCAAGAATAGCTGGAGCCAGCAAAAGCGGTATCAGGACAGCCAGGGAGGCAGGGTCTGGTACCGGCATAATGGTCCAAACATAGGTCATGATAAAGGGTAACAAGACCATGACGAGAACTGTCAATAAAGACATCCTCACTCGCTCAACACCTTCAATTCGCTTCATGCTTAGCCAAATGTAATAATTACTGGCCAAGAAAATAAGCCCAATCATGGCCCCCTGCATTTCAAAGAACATCGAGAGTTGATCCGCCATCATGTAGGGACAGATGGAGGCATCATAGTCACATAACTCATAGGCCAGGAGGTATCCCATGAATGGGAGGAAGAGAAGGGCTCCAACTCCAATGAGATTGCCAACAAATCCCATCCAATCGTAATAGGCACGCTCCTTATCAGACTTGGCCCCCATAAACATATAGGCCGCAATCAATCCGGCAATAAATCCACCAAAGGTCACGTTCCCTACCAAACGATGCAGATTGAGCGGCATCCAGGTGAAATTGTAGACCTTATCCCAGAGAGACGCCTGGGCAATATAGTCGGTGAGCGACCCACCATCGGTCCCGCTTCCGGGGCTATTCATGAAGGATGTTGGACCGTCAATGACAAAGAGGGTCACGGTTCCCAAAATGTTCAGAAGAACGCCAAGCGCAATATGCCTGGCTTTTTTTGCGCCTTTCAGAGAATCCCACGAATAGAAGTAGGTATAGAGGACAATGGTTTCTGCAATAAACAAGAGGGGATAGATGACAGCAAAAATCAGGAAAAAATGATTGATGAGCCAGGTGGTAAATGCCGGATAGGTGGCCAATAAGACAAAGATGAAGAGCCCACCCGTCAAAGCCGTCATACTATAAAGAATGACCGTGACCTTGGTGACCTCTTTAGCAAGGCGGTCATAACGTGGATCCTGGTTTTTATGCCCCAGCCATTCGCAGGTGACTGCAAAAATGGGTGCCCCTAAAATAAATGCTCCGAATAATATGTGAAGCTGAGCGACAATCCACACCGCCGTCCGATTTCCCGTGTAGGGAAACTCAGCCGGAGGAGCACTGGGGGCCTGAGCATAGGCCACCGCACTGCCTACCATCAGAAGACCGAACATGATAAGGAGAGCACGTTGCCACGTTTTCATAATTCCCCGTTGCCCCTCAGGCTTCCAACACCAGTCCTACTCAAACGTGTTGGTATTTAAATTGAAGTTTCCTCTATGAGTAAAAATTATTTCCCTTCTGCAGGAGCAGCAGGTTCTTCTGCGGCTGGAGCAGCGCCGTCTCCAGATTTCGTAGCTGTTCCATTGGGGACCCAGGCTTTCTTAACCGTATCGTATTCTTGTCCCTTGAGACCAAACGTTCGTTCAAAGGCAATCACCTTCCAGCGATCTTCTTCGGAAAGTTTGCTCTTCCAGGCTTTCATCTTGGTATTTTTCACACCTTCAGAGATACGCCAAAACCAGACAGAATCCGAATAGAGCTTCATGCGTTCTGTAACCCGAAAATCCCGAGCACCTGCTTTCACAGGTTTTCCGTTCTTTCCATGGCAACTTGCACAGTTCACATCGATGTTGGCTTTCCCGGTATAAATATCCTGCCCTTCTTGGATAATTTTTTCATCGGTCCACCAGCCTTCAGGCATATGCTTATCAGCATATTCAGGTGGAGCTGGTGGTGGTGGGACAATTGGCCCCTCGCCTCCGCCACCGCCACAAGCAGTCATCGCTATGGAAAACCCTAGAACTGTCAACCCCGTTACAACTGCATGAGATAAGCGATCACGCTTCATATAGAACCCATCCTTTCTCATAATTCATTCTTTGTACCTTGCTTCGTCATGCTTATTCCCTTCACGGCCCTGAGTCACGACCTCTTCCGTCTGCGAACATTCCTACATAAAAAAACGCTTTTACTGGAGTACACACTCCCAGCAAAAACGCCCTCATATTCTTATGAGGCCTTGCTGACATTTCCCTTGTTTGTCTATTGATCCAGCAAGGCAATTCTTCGGGAACCTGCGGACCTTCAAACAAGAACAACTCGCCCTATTTCCTTTTACCCTTTGTCTTTCCTTGAGGCCGCTTCTTTTTTAACTTGAGCATGGTAATCCCTACCGCTAATACCACACCCACTAGACCAAGAACAATCAAAAGGGACGGGCTTACCCCTTCTTTTTCACAACCCTGACCGAAATTGACCTGAATTCCTCTTTCTGATTCCAGGTCTTTTGGGTCAAACTCTACTTTTGCTTTTTGTTCTTGGCCTTTTACTGAAATAAGTAACGGATCGCCGACATTATCATTATGCAGGTGAAGGGTTGCCTTATAATACCCCTCACCATCAGTAAACACGGCCTTGCTGACCTTGGCCTTGGTATTTTTTATAATAACTTTTTCTTCAGAAACGGCACTCCCATCAGCCCCGCAAACATAACCTTCAACGGTAAACCTATGATCCGCATCGTGGGTTGCTACGGCCAGTGTCGGCAATAGAGCCACCAGCAACCAGGCAAGTGCCGAAATTGCGATTCCTTGATTGATATCTGAGAGAAAATCCCTATAGGTTTTCCTCACAGTTTTATGACTCACTACCAGAGCTTTCAGATTCCTCACATTCCCCATCACCCTATCCGCATTCTATGCTGGTCCAGCTCTTAGGCTCAAGCGGACATCCACAGAGGAATCCTATAGCTCATGAAACCTGATTTTGAGCGCGCATTTTCTAGCATAGTTCAGATCCTTTGTCAATTGGCAACCAGACATTCTTTACTCAAGACACCTTTGTTTTCAATATGTTCGAATCAAAGCACCGGAGACCAATAAGTTCAACATCTGGAATAGTTAGAAATACGTAAATATGACTTTTGTGGAGCTCTACTCGTATCGCAGATCGTAGCTTTTAGGTTAAGCAGCTTTTGTTGCAGATTGGGGAAACGTGAGGAAGAAAAGATACTCTTTAGAGGTGTCCTCTTGCCCGGGCTTCGGCGGCTATCCTGTCGGCTTCCTCCTTGCGCTGTGACTCTTTTTTAGAGACCCAGGCTTCCCATGAATTTCCGGAGGCCGTGTCGACCCCCGAAAATGTCAGGGCCACAATATCGGAGTACAAAACGAGGATCGCCTCGGGAGTATCGGTGGGGAAAATTTGGAGCGTAGGAGGATTGGCTTTCTTATCACGATTAAAGAGATACCCTTCGATGGACGTTCCATCAGACAAAAGAAGGGTAATATCACCACGATAATCAAAAGCAATTTCTATTGCTTCATCAAGCTCTTGTGGAGATTGAGGACGAAAGGTCTTCCCCTCATAGGAAGTAGGTCCGGTAGAAGAATTATGCTTATCGGACATGACGGTTACAACCGATACAGAGCCAAAATCGGACGAGCCTTACCGAAGTCCCGGAAGAAGGGTCGCTTTCACTGTCCGGCCAAACCCGGAGAGAGACCCGAAGGTATCCGCAACAGCAGAAGCTTCATATCCGCAATGCACCATACAATCGGCACATTCCTCATGACGTCCGGTTCCGTATCGATCCCACTCGGTATCGGACATCAGCTCTTGAAAGGTCTTGGCATAGCCCTCTTGCAGGAGATAACAGGGTCGTTGCCACCCAAATACATTATAGGTGGGGTTTCCCCATGGCGTACATTGGTAGTCACGTTTTCCCATGAGAAAATCTAAAAAAAGCGGCGACTGGTTAAAGCGCCAGGAGGAGTTACCATTCGTGAGCAACCGAGAGAATAAATCCCGTGTTCGATCTCGTTTTAAGAAATTTTTCTGATCCGGGGCTTTTTGGTAACTATAGCCGGGGGAAATCATCATGCCTTCAACACCTAAGGCCATCATGTCATCAAAAAAGCCTCGAACACGGGTAGGATCCGCATCATCAAATAATGTCGTATTTGTCGTTACGCGAAACCCCATGCTCAAAGCAGCCCGAATAGCTTTGATCGCGACATCGTACACACCATCTCGACAGACGGCATTATCATGATCTTCTCGCCCGCCATCCATATGGACGCTAAAGGTAAGATATTTTGACGGCTGATAATCCTTCAGCTTGCGTTCCATAAGAATCGCGTTTGTACAGACATAGACATATTTCTTTCGCTCCACAAGTCCCCGCACGACTTCCGGCATTTCCGGATGGATGAGTGGCTCCCCCCCAGGAATGCTAACAATCGGCGCACCACATTCATCGGCCGCAGCCCAACATTGTTCAGGCGTTAAGCGTTTATCGAGAATATGGTCCGGGTATTGGATTTTTCCACAACCGGCACAAGCCAGGTTACAGCGAAAGATGGGTTCAAGCATGAGAACCAGGGGATAGCGTTTCACACCCTTAAATTTTTGCCGGAGCACGTATTCCGCTACCGTATACATCTGAGAAACAGGAACAGCCACGCTACACTCCTTTACATCTACAAAGAATCGCGAACCTTCGACGAATTTCCCCAAAAATTGAGGTTCATCAGTAAGTTAGCGCATAGAATTTTTGATTTTAGCACCCCACCCTATCCTCGTCAATGCAGAAGGAAATTAGCTCTAAAGTGGGGTCGGCAAGGGCGCCTCGTCCCTCTCAGGCTTTAAAGGCCTTACCAAAAGAATAAGGGCGGGAAGAAGACTGAGATTGCCTATGAGCGCAACAAGCATGGCCAAGCCCACCAACAATCCAAAATAGATCGTGGGAATAAAATTTGACAGCATCAAAATAGAGAAGCCGAACGTAATGGTCAGGGAGGTATAATACATGGCCCGACCAATACTCCCATGACAGGCATGAATCGTCGCGGGATACTCTCTTAATTGGGGAAACTCCACTTGAAACCGGTGGACATAGTGAATGGCATCATCCACTGCGATGCCAATGACAATGGCAGCAATGGTAATCGTCATAAGATCTAACGGAATCCCGACCCACCCCATTAATCCCAAGATCAACCCAGCAGCGAGAAGATTGGGAATGATCGCCAACAACGCGAGACGGATATTTCGAAACAACAGAATAAACATGACAAGAATGCTGAGAAAGACAAACCCTAACGTGAGAATTTGTGATCGATATAAGCTCTGAAGCAAATTGTTATACAAGACGGCAAGTCCGCTTACATGAACTGTTTCTTCAGGAAAATGCATATCATCGACAATATGCTGACGAATTTGTTCCAACAGCTCTTTTCTTTTTAAATTAGGAGTGGACTCGATCAAACGCATGGTAAATCTGGCCTGGTTCCCATCTTCGGAAAGATAAGGGTTGATCATTGCCGACTTTACCTCCTCAGGAATCACCTTCCGCATCACGGCCAGATCATAATCATCAGGGATTGTGCCGTCATTTAATAATCGAAAGACTTTCGTACCCGTGGCAATCGATAACACCTTGCCCACTTCCGGAAGTCCTTCTAAATAATCATGAACCTTCTCGGCCTTGCCTAACATCTTTTGATTAAACCAAAAGCTTTCCCCTCCCGACTCATGTTCTTCGGCAAAGGGGTCTTCAAACTCATCTTCAGCTTGGTCCAGTTCCTTTTGCCGATCGAGGTAAGCTTGATCCGCATCAATGAGGACCTCAAACGGAATGGTTCCACCCAGCTCGGTATCTATCAATTCCATACCTTGATAAATTTCTGTGGTACTTTTGAAGTGGTCGATAAATCGATTTTCAACGTTGAGCTGAGGGATTCCAATACCCACAATCACGGCGAGCATTACGCTTCCAAGTATCAGACCCATCGGATGTTCCAGGGTGAGACGAGCCACTCGCGCCGTGATCGCTCTCGTCCGATCTTTCTCCTCTCCAACTCGCTCCGGCCGTAACAAGGCCAACAGAGCTGGGAAAAAGGAAAAGTTCAAACCAAAGGCCACTGCCAATCCAATTGTCATCATCCACCCAAAGTCAATCACTGGACGGATCCCGCTGACCATTAAAGAACAGAACGCCACAATAGTGGTGACCGTCGTATAAAAACACGGCACTCCGGTCATCCGCACGGTCTCACGTACTAACAAGGCTTGAGTGAAGGATGGATGTTGTAAGGCCAGGATACGATACCGCACAATCAAATGGATCGTAATGGACATAGTGTTAATAAGAAGCAGCGAGACAAAGTTTGAGGAAATCACTGTGGCCCGCCAATCCAAAAACCCTAAGAGCCCGATCATGACCACGACCGTAAGGGAGCAACAGGCTAATGGCAACAGAACCCACTGGATTTTTCTAAAAAAGAACCACAGGGCCAACACCAAAAAGACCAGAACCCCCAGACCAAACATGACCAGATCGCTACGTATAAATCGAATCATGTCGGACGTAATCATGGAAGCCCCGCCTACAAATAATTGGGCTTTGGATCGATAGGCATCCATAATAGATCGCACGGACTCGACTCGAACCTCTTCGGCAGCCGTTTTGAGGGCCAGGTATTCTTTAAACTCCAAAGAAGCTTGTTTCAGTTGGACGGTCTCGTCAGGCGTCAGCCCACCGGCCTCTTTTTTCTCTCGTAGGCTGTTGCGACGTTCCAGAAGAGAGAAGTATTTGTGATCTCTTTCAAAAACCACCTGAAGAGCCGTCGTACGCCCATCGGCGCTCACGAGGTTATTGGAATAGATCGGACTGGTGCGAAACTCTTCGCGAGCAAGCTCTTTGTTCACCCCTGGGGTTTCAAGCGTCCTCACCCTTTCCGATAACTCTGAGAGCGAAACTTTTGGACTGCTAATCAGGGGAACATTTAAAATACTGAGGATGGATTGCACACCGTCTAACTTTTGCAAGTCAGCCTGCAGTGCCGCAATGGTTGTAAGAGAGGCGTCGGAAAGAATATCTTCCGTTGGGCGAAAGGTAATGACTAAAAAATCATCAGAGCCATAGGTCTCACGAACAGAACGGTAGTACTTCAAGGCCTCGTCATTTTCTAAGACGAGTGAATCTGCGGAGGCATCGAGTTTAAATTCTGGAATATACCAAGCAAAAAACGCGACAAGCAGACCAAGAAGACACAATGTCACCAGTGGTTTCTCGATCACGATTCCTGCGTATCCGCGGAACAACCAAGACTTCATAAGCAGTGAGACTGCCTTCTCTTCATAGGTGGGGTCTTCCTACAAACGTGATACATCGCGAACTGACTTGTCCCTCCATCCAACACGTTCCCGAATACCGATCCTCGCACAAGGCTAACTCTGATTTGTAGTATAAGGAGGTTTGTCTTAAAGAGAAAGGATCGAGACCCTTTTCAACGAACCATGACATTCATTCAAACAAACAATTTCATTCTTAAATCAATTATCTTTCTTACTTAGCTCCTTGGAACTCCTGAAGCCGTTCCACCTGCCCACTTATACTACCTCCACCGTACTGACCTCTATTTAGGAATGGCCAATTTATCTATTGGAGTTTCCTCGGTTTCACACCCCTAGGCAGAGCCCTTTCCTTGTACAAAAAAATAAACAAATTCAATATGTTATATCGTGTGCTATCTTTCTACAAGCAGTACAGTCGCTTCGCAACCAAAAGGCAAAGAGGCCAATCACCCATGAAAAAGGACGGCACCCTATGAACATGTTATTGGGAGTTCTCCTCATATTGCTCTCGAGTCCAGCTGCATCTTGGAGTGCCTATTACTTTGTTGATGCTATCAATGGAAACGATAACAATAGTGGGCGGAGCCAACAGTCGGCCTGGAAGACCATTAACAAGGTCAACGGTTTTGACTTCGATCCTGGCGATACGATCCAATTCAAACGTGGTCAAGTTTTTAATGGGAAACTTGCACCTGATGCCTCATCTGAAGGAACTCCTGGGAACCCCATTGTCTATCGTTCCTATGGAAGCGGCCCACTTCCCATTATCACCGAGAAAAAGACGCTCTCAGGCTTTTCCCACGAAGGAAATAATCGGTGGTCCGTTCAATTGGCAGGAGATACACCCAGGAGCTTTGTCAAAATCGTTCGCCGAAAATCTAATGGATTTGTATTCCGAAACCGGAAAGATTCCGCTTCAGAGATAAAAGGACAAGGAGACTTTTGGCATAATAATTCCTCCTCTTCTCCATCATCACACCGCTTGTGGGTTTACTCGACCTCGAACCCTAGTGGGGATATCGAAGTTCCCACTGATGCGAAGGTCTTATCGGTCAAGCAAGACTGGATTGAAATCCGAGCCCTCCATTTCGATTTTGCCAACACGGATGCAGTCATTTTTTATTCTCCCGTCTCTCATGTCTTTTTAAACAATGTACGAATCACGAATGCGGGAGAGGCAGGAGTATCCACAAGTGGATCGACGATCAAATTCATACGGCTGAAAAACATGGAAATCGATCACAATCAGGGACACGGCATTCAAATAAACGGGAGAAATAAAATTCGCGATAACTGGACCATTCAGAACAGTAAAGTGCACCGAAATTGCCTCGACACCTATGATACCAATGGCTCTCCCAATTCCTATTGCGCCGGGATCAAGGGCTTAACGGAAAACGGATCGGGTGAAAACCTCATCATTGAAAAAAACCAGGTCTATAAAAACGGTAATGTGGTTCAACAAAACCGCCGCATTCAAAAGGGTATCGGGATATGGGTTGATACCTGGGAGACTGGGACAGCCACGGTTCGCTATAACCGGGTATATGGAAACCACCTTGCGGGAATTCTCTTGGAATTAACAAGAGGGCAAACCGTCCATAGCAATCTCGTCTATAACAATGGAGTGGGTGCCCCGTATATCGATTTCTTAAATGGAGAATGCGGGATTAGTTTAAACCGGGGTTCCAAGCATAACCTGGTCTACTTTAACTCTGTGTACAATAATTCAGGGTACCAGATGTGTATTGTCGGCCCAAAAAATTCCGGACAATTTTCTGACCACAACATCATAAAAAACAATTTATTCATTCCAAAAAATTCCAGCCAAGGAGCATTACTGGTTCATGGGGAAACCTTGTCACAATTCAACGATAACAATATCGACTATAACGGATTCGGGGTTGCCCAGCCCAATTTCATTCGCTGGGGCACGAATGCCGGTCCTGACAATGACCCCGCAAAAATACAAGGGTTCAGCACCTACCCATCCTGGGAGTCACAATATCAAGCCAACACGAATTTTCAAGCATCACACCTCATGGAACTTGATCCTCAATTTAAAAGCCCAGGAGGACATCAATTCCAGTTACAGTCCAGCAGTCCGGCTAAAGACGAAGGCCTTTCCATCTCTGGAATTACCAAAGATTATGCCAAGGCAACCCGAACATCTCCCCCATCTCTCGGTGCCTTTGAATGATTTAGGGGCTATCATTTAGAACGAACCCACTTAGACAGGAAATTTTTCGAGGAGTAAAGGTGGTTGGAGGCGCCGAGCGGGTTCGAACCGCTGAATCGCAGTTTTGCAGACTGCTCCCTTAGCCACTTGGGTACGGCGCCACGCTCCGCATTATACTGGGGCAAAGAGCTAGACTCAATGTGCAGGTCACATTATTCTTTGGCCAATGGGAATGTTGAAAAAAGTCGCCAGCTGCGTTCTCGCCTTTTTGCCGTGCTCACGTACTCGAAATACGCTCCGCACGACAAAAGGGCTGTGGCCTTGCTGGACGAACGGTTTTGAACATTCCCACCGAGTGCTTAACACAGTTGCACCGCGAGCTTCATCGGGTGAGGTCGTGGTGAAACCGTTGTGGGTTGGACTCGGAGATCCCTGACTTAGGAAAGGACTGGAAGTTCGCGCACAGAAGAACCAGGAGGGTTCTCTTTCGAGGGTTGCGGGGTCGATTGATTTATCGAAGAACCCGATTCCGCTTCTTTCTCTTTCGCCATTATTTCTACTTCGGTTATTAAGGTTTCCATGAGGTCATCCATTGGCACTTTTTTGACTAATTTCCCCTGCTTAAACAGAATGCCATGACCTTGTCCCCCGGCGATGCCAATATCTGCTTCCTTCCCTTCACCAATTCCGTTAACCACACAACCCAAGACGGATACGGTCAGGGGAACTGTCACATGTCCCAGCCTTGATTCAAGTTCGTTGGCTAATTTCACCACATCGATTTCAACTCGACCACAGGTTGGACAGGCAATGACATTGACTCCACGATGTCTTAGTTCGAGCGACTTGAGGATTTCAAAGCCAACCCGAACTTCTTCAACAGGGTCTGCCGCCAATGACACGCGCATCGTATCCCCAATGCCTTGAGATAACAACCACCCAAGCCCAATGGCGGATTTCACCGCACCAGTCTGAGCCGTTCCTGCTTCGGTAATCCCGATATGGAGAGGGTAGTTCGACTGATTGGCAAAGAGCCAATAGGCATCGATCGCCGCATGGACATCGGACGCCTTTAACGACACTTTCATATTGGTAAACCCAATGTCCTCAAGGGCATGAACGGCATTCAGAGCAGATTCCGAGAGGGCTTCAGCGTTCGGGTAGCCATATTTCTCAAGAAGAGGACGCTCGAGTGACCCTCCATTCACTCCAATACGCAGTGGAATGCCGTTATCGTTCACGGCCTTGACAACTTCTTCGACTTTCCACCAGGCGCCAATATTCCCGGGATTAATTCGGACACAATCAACGGATTCGGCAGCCTTCAAAGCCAGACGATGATCGAAATGGATATCCGCGATAATGGGAATATGTACTTGGGCTTTAATTTTTGGTAGGGCTTCGGCCGACTCCATATCCGGGACTGCCACACGAACGAGTTCGCAGCCGGCGGCTTCGAGCGCATGTATTTGCTCGACATTCCCCGCAACATCTCGTGCACTGGGGACCGTCATAGACTGGATGGAAATAGGGCTTCCCCCACCTATCTTGACGTTGCCCACGGTGACTTGTCTGGTTTGTCGTCTGGTAATCCGCATACTCTATCCGTTCAACTTCTCAGGCTATCCCGATGGATGGTCGAGAGGAAACCCTTAACTGCCTTGTTCATCTCCATCTGATTTGGTGCGGAGACTAGCGGGTAAAGTGACTGCGGCTGCAGAAGGATGGCGCCCAAAAGATTGGGACGCCGTCGCCATGGCAGGACTCCCAGCAGACACATTCGTGAAATGTTCTTTCGCTGATTGATAAATACCCTCAGCTGTTAACCCATACTTTTCTCGTAACAGGTCTTGCGGACCCTGCTCAATATACCAATCTGGCAACCCAATCATTTTGACAGGGGGAATGGCACGTCCTTGTTCTGCAAGAACTTCCAACACGCCGGAGCCAAATCCACCCATCTTGCTTCCTTCTTCTACCGTGACAAGGCATCGGACACTTTGAGACAAGGCCGTAAATAGTTCGGCATCCATCGGTTTCACAAAGCGAGCATTCACGACAGCCGCAGAAATTCCCTCTTGCTCCAATCGTTCAGCCGCCTGCATCGCAGGCCAGACCATGACCCCAATCGCCAGAATCCCAATATCGGTTCCCTTCTTCAGAACCTCGGCTTTACCAACCGGCAAGGTCGTGGGTTCTTGATCAATGGCCACGCCTAAACAGCTCCCTCTGGCATATCGCACGGAGGCAGGGCCTTCAATGGAGAGACAGGTTTTCATCATGTGCTGTAATTCATTTTCATCCTTCGGAGCCATGACAACCATATTCGGCACGTGCCGCAGGTAGGCATAGTCAAAGGCCCCATGGTGCGTGGTTCCATCCTCCGCGACAAGCCCTCCTCGATCTATACAGAACGTGACCGGGAGATTTTGGGTCGCGACATCGTGAACGACCTGATCATAGGCGCGCTGAAGGAACGTGGAATACATCGCCACCACCGGGCGTACACCCTGTGTGGCTAACCCGGCTGCAAAGGTTACCGCATGCTGCTCGGCAATCCCGACATCAATGAGTCGATCGGGAAACTCCTTTTCAAATGCACTGAGCCCGGTTCCCTCGCACATGGCAGCTGTAATGGCAACAATTCGGGAATCCTCCCGCGCAAGTTTCGTAAGCGCATTAATCGCATGGGACGTATAGGAAGGCCGAGGGGCTTTTTTCGCCGGAGCACCTGTTTCCCGCACAAAAGCCGGACAAGCATGAAACCAGACAGGATTCTCCATGGCGGGTTCATATCCTAACCCTTTTTTCGTAATGACATGGAGTAACACGGGCCCTTTCAGCTTCAACACATTGTCTAAGGTCGGGAGTAAATGCTCAAAATTATGACCATCAATCGGCCCCACATATTGGAACCCTAACTCCTCAAACAAGACTCCTGGAAGAATAAGCCCCTTGGCAAGCTCCTCCGCCCGACGCGCCATTCGTTTGACGTTCCCACCAATATGGGGAATCGCTTCCAAGAACTGGCCTGTCTCCTCACGTACTCGAGTATAGAATTCCCCGGAAAATGTACGACTCAAGTACGCCGAAATGGCTCCGACATTCTTAGAAATCGACATTTGGTTATCATTCAAGACGACGATAAAGTCTTTTTCTGTTCCACCTGCATGATGCAAACCTTCAAGCGTCATGCCCGCCGTCATCGCACCATCACCCACGACACAGACTACCTTGTGATCTTTGCCTAGGCGATCTCGTGCTTCCACCATACCAAAGGCGGCAGACACTCCGGTCCCGGCATGTCCGGCATTAAAGGTATCGTAGATACTTTCTTCACGCTTACAAAAACCACTCAGCCCACCAAACTGTCTCAAGGTATGGAACTGTTCTCGCCGACCCGTTAATAACTTATGGGCATACGCCTGGTTGCTCGTGTCCCACACAATTTTATCTTGAGGGGTCTGGAGCCGATGTTGAAGCGCAACGGTCAACTCAACCACCCCAAGATTCGAGGCGAGATGTCCCCCAACCTTAGAGACGGAAGAGATGATCTGTTCACGAATTTCCTGTGATAACTCTGGAAGTTTCTCAGGTGAGATTTTTTTCAGGTCTGAAGGTCCTTGGATGCTTTTTAACAGCGACATAAGCTCATCCTCTACAAAATAATTATCTACAATCGAGTTGAGACTTGCAATCGTTTGTTTTTTCAAACGGATTGGCAGCAATCTCTCTGAAAATATGTTTCAATACCTTTTCGAGTCTCCCACAAGAATGTAAGGCTGTCAAGGACTTATGCAACCCGACCGGGCAATTCATGCCCTCTTCAGGACGTCCGGAATTGATACGTAAAGAGCGTGGATAGGGTAAAGTCCGCAGAACTCCCCGTGATAAAATCTACATTCTCAACCGCATAGAGTTGCCAGAGAAATGTACGTGCAAATCGCATGTTGATCCCGCCTACTATTTCCGTCACCCCCTTATCGAGAAACTCTGCTCCGGTTCCGTGATAGGGCGTTGAAAAGTAATCGAACTGGGTCACCAACGAGATACGGGGAGTCCAGAGATATTCGATGGCCACCAGCCCTGACACAATGGGATCCAGGGTTAATCCCGCCACGGTTCCGGTCGGGAAGACGCCATTCACGTTACTATAGACATTCCACTGTTGCGCTAACCTTTTTTCTATTGCGAGACCTATCCCAACATCCGTATGGCCGCTACCAAAAAATTTCGCCTTGTCACCTGAGGGGACCTTGAGACCCAACCGTACGGCAACCGCCGGTCGATAGTTGCCTTGGTCGAGAAGCAGATACTTCCCCATCAGGGAAATATCTCCCAATCCTACCGACCCGTCTCCATCCGCAAACAAGGTACGGCCATTTTTTTGAACTTGGAAAATAAACCCCTCATTTTTCAGTGCCTGTCGCGCCGGGGAGACTCCAGTGGTCGCCCGTTCAACAGCTTCGATGGCTCCTTCCATGAATCCCTCATACCGGTACAGAACAGGGACCTCCAGAGCCAATTCTACACGTTTGGTTAATCCGTACCGAAGGAATACTCCAGCACGGAAGGTTTCAAACTTGAGCTGAGTCTTGACTGTCGTCTGTTGGTTAAAGACCGTTGCCGTTTCAGCAAATTCAACGCGAATATCCAGGCCCTTCTCCGGGATCGTCGCCGCACGCTCCCCAGGCATCCCCAGAAAAATTTGTTGTAATGGATGAAAGTTTCTGACAGGGAAAGGGCCAAACCCGCTTGGCTCAGCTTGCACAACGAAAGGAAATAATATGGGCACGCACAAGAATAATATAAAAATCAGTCGGGGCAGAACAGTCTTAGTCAGTACCATATCCATTTTCCAACCACCACCTGAGGTCTAAAATGGATAATCCAGTCCAGCAAAGACGGCACCGCCTTCTTTGCTGTAGCCATAATCCACACGACCAACCACATTCGGTCGCACCAGCCCGCGAAATCCAATGCCCGGGGTTACTTGAAAATCCTCAAATAATTGAAGATCCTTAAAGGTGTTAAACACCCGGCCCATATCGACAAACGGGGCTAACTCGAAATCAGCCTCCACGTTAAAGATCTTGGTTCGAAGAACATGAATTCGCTGTTCAACACTTCCAGCGATCAGTTGCTTGTCTATAAAACGATCCACCCCATACCCTCGTAAATTATTTTGTCCTCCCAAGGAACTACGCTCGTAAAACGGAACTTGATCTCCAAAGGTCGTTTGCAAATCTCCACGAAACACCAGAATGACTCGCTTCGTTTGACTTGGAATGAGCAATTTAAAACCCACACCATATCGAAAGAATAGATGATTGCTCCTATTTTCGAAGTTTTGGTTGACCTCCGCAAAGGCCTCAAGCTGCATCCCGTCAGTCGGAGACAGTAAGCTATCGCGACTGTCATAAAAAAAGACGGCGCGATGACCTAAGATGGAGGCCCCACCTCCACCATCCACTCCAGGGAACCGGTCCAAGGTAAAGGGCAAATCTGTGGCTCCCCGTTGAACCCGAACCTGCCTGAACCGCTGGCCCACGGCAATTTGGGTCACTTGATTAAAGTGAATCCCAAACTGCCAATACCCGCGAATTTCACGGTCTGTGTAGTTTGTCTCCTGTGAAACAGGCGTCTCTTGACCAAAACCAAAGAATCTGACCGTGGCGTTTTTAAAAAAAGTCCCGCCCAACCTCAACGAAAACCGCCCTTGAGCGAATGCTGGATCCAGGTAATCCAAACCAAAGCGTCGTTCGATTTCCTCCGTAAAGGAACCAATAAATTTGAGTTGTTCGCCACCCTGTCCATACCGAAACACATTCAAGGTGCCTCGAGATCCAACGATAGAGTTTACGATAAACATCGGTGCCACGATGTAACGTAGCTCACCATCATCATCGGTTATGAGAATGGGGACGATGAGCCCGGCATCACTGCCATCGTTTTTTGAGGAAGACACCGCAGGAATAGGGAAATACTCTACCTTTCCCCAGCCAGGAGAGACAGGAAGGACCACGGAGAAGAAAAAAAGGAGGGCCGTGGGAACGCCATATGTTAAACTCAGTGGCCTGGACATGTTCAGACCACGCGGTTAAGATCCTGAACTCTGCTGTATTTTTTTCCGCAGTTTGGTGACCAAGTCCTGATATGACGACTGTTTTATCACTTTAGAGAATTGACCTCGATAATTTCTGACAAGACTCACCCCATCAACGACCACATCATAGACTTCCCAGTTATCCGATTCGGTACGCATGCGATAATCGAGGGGGATGACCGTTTTTCCTGACACGATCTTGGTTTGAACCTCGGCATATTTACCTTTGGTCCGTTCCTTGAGGTATTCAATTTGCTGACCTGAATAGCCTTCAATTTTATCCGCATACGAACTCGCCAGAAGCTGTGTGAACAGCTCAACAAAATCCTTCTGCTCAGTTGAATTCAGCCCTTCCCATTGTTTCTCACCCAGGGAACGCTTGGCCATTTCTTCATAATTGAAGCGCTCCCCGATGAGTTTTTCCAGCTTCGCTCTTCTCGCCTTATGCTTCTCGGGACCTTTCCAAGCTGGATCTTCAAGAATCGCAATAGCCTTATTGATGGTACCTTGAATGGACTCCGTGGGACTTTCGGCAAAGGCCTGCGCACCCGAAAATCCAGAAACCAGACAGGCAACCAGAACAAACTCCGCAATCAGAAATTGGAGCGCCCTCCTCTCCTCTTCACAGTTTTTCTGTCTCACGTGTCCATCTATTCGTCGTACATGCTGATCATTCACTCGGTTCCTCCTGGTTCAAGATCACGAGTCGAAGGCTCATTCCTGCTTCCAGGTTCCTCAGATGACTCGTTTAGAAATGTCGCATCCTCTCCTCATAACCTTACAGTTCAGCTAACCCGGCTAAAAGAGACAAGGGATCTGCGACCCCGTTCACGTCATGATTAAAATCATACCCGATCACTAGATGAATTCGTAGTAGCACCTTCAAAAAATACTTGAAAAAACGTCGTCACCCTGTCTGCTGCGAGAACACTTTGCTTTCGAAGTCGATTGATTCCCTTCCAACAGGCTGGACGAACAAGGCAGGTAAGAATTCCCCAGATCAATTGCCCACCACCGTTGAAAAATAGATTGAAATCAACAGGTAAGTCTTCATCGACAAGATCAGATACCGTTCGTACAATTAAACAATCAACCTGGTGGTCCCGTGCAACATTGGCTAACGCCGCACTTTCCATATCCAATCCAATTGCTCCCGTTTCCTGGGCAATTTGCTGTTTGGTCTGAGCCTCTCCGACAGCAGTCAGGGCTGAAACAAAGGGCCCTTGCCGACAAGCCATCCCGGCTTTCGTTCCCATTCGATACGCATAATCAACCCAAGTCCCTGGGGTCTGGACCATTCGACTCTTTGGAGGATCAGATCGGTCAGGATAGTCATCGACCAGGGAACCGATGAGAATATCCCCGATCTGTGCCTCGGTCAGCGCGCAGGCAAACCCCGTCGAAATGATCAGGTCAAAGGATTGCTGAGATAAGGCCTGCTGCAACGACCGACTCGCATTTTCAGAACCTATCCCGGTTTGAAAGAGCCAGACCTGCCACGGTTCTGGCCTCCCTGAGACCGAACAGACACGACTCACCGCTTCGCCGCTTGCTATACCGCCACAGGCTTGACTGACTGCCTTACGTTCCCAACGCGTTGCAACAAAAATGGCGACCTGTTTCAACAGGGGTTCCAAGGTAAATATTGAAGAGACGGACGTGTTAACAATTCAAAGGTAGGCTACGACTTGACTCGAAACATTCCCGATTGACTTGCCTGATTTCGCAGTTCATCAGCTCTCGTTTGGCCTCGAGTTCGAATACTTCGATACATCGCCAGGGCCCAAAAGGGGAAATATTGACAATACCAGTGATATCGAAGATAAAACACGCGGGGAAACCCTGTACCGGTATGTTGTTTCTCTACCCAAGACCCATCCTGCTGTTGATGACGGAGCAAATACTGGACGCCTCGCGCCACAGAAATCGAATCGGCCAACCCAGCCGAAAGTAATGCCATGAGGGCCCAAGCTGTTTGGGAAGGGGTACTGTCACCCTGTCCAGCTAAATGTGGATCCGCATAGGTAAGACAAGACTCTCCCCACCCACCATCTTGGTTCTGAACGAGTTCCAGCCACTCAACGGCTTTTTGAATATAGGGAGCCGACATATCTTCACCGATTGCCCGCAACCCCATCATGACCGACCAAGTCCCGTATAGATAATTCACGCCCCATCGGCCATACCAGCTTCCATTGACTTCTTGTTCTCTCTTGAGATAGTCGATCGCGCGGAGGGCTGATGGATGCTGACGGTCATATCCCAAGGCGCCTAACATTTCTAAACAGCGTCCTGCCAAGTCTGCCGTACTTGGATCCAACAAGGCACGATGATCTGCAAAGGGGATTAGATTAAATACTTCTTTATTATTATCTTTATCGTAGGCCCCCCAACCGCCGTCGGCCCCTTGCATCGCCAATACCCATTGAAAACCCTTCCGGATGGAATCCCGATGTTGCTCGACGTTAGGCATCTCAATTTTTGACAAAGCCATCAATACTACCGCACTGTCATCCACATCAGGATACAACTCATTTTCAAATTGAAAGGCCCAGCCCCCAGGTTCGGCTTTTGGGGAGGAGATCACAAAATCACTCACGACGTGAGATTGACGGGCATGGAACCAGGAAGCCGCTTTTTGTAACGCCGGATGGTCCTGAGGCAATCCAGCTTCTACCAAGGCATTGGCTAATAACGAGGTATCCCAAATTGGCGAGAAGCAAGGTTGTAAGTGCATCGTATCCGCCAACTCTGGATCCCCATCGTCAGAATCATAGACCTCCAAAGCTTCGATCTCGCGTAAGGCCTTTATGACCAACGGATGATCCGCTTCATATCCCAACGCACGTAAGGCATAAATAGAGTTGGCCATGGCGGGATAAATCGCTCCCAGCCCACCGACCCCCTTCATATGGGCCAACATCCAATCTGCCGCTTTTCGAACACCAGCTTCGCGCAACGAAGGAATGGCCATCCTATCGTAGATTTTCAAAAGACCATCGAGCACAATGAATAAATTTTTCCATGAAAACCACGTCGCATCTTTCAAGAACGGAGGATCCTTGGAATAATCTTCCTCATGGCGAGGACGAAGATACAATTCTTCAATCCCCTGTTCCTTCCCCGGAGTATGACTTGGTCTATACGCAAAGACGATTAATAGCGGGATTAAAACCGCACGGGACCAATAGGAAATGGCATACACGCTGAAATAAAACTTTTTTGGAAAGAGCATGATTTCCGGAGGCATACTGGGAACGCCTCGCCAATCATATTGGTTAAAGAGAGCGAGCGTAATCTTCGTGAACACATTTGCAGAGGTCACACCACCCTTTTCTAGAATGAGATCTCGAGCTCTCATCATAAAGGGCTCACTCTTTGGGACACCTGCCAATTTCAATGCAAAATAGGCCTTGACTGAGGCACTAATCTCCGACGGACCACCGGTATAGATCGGCCATCCTCCATCTTCAAGCTGTGTCGCCTGGAGATACCGAACAGTCTTCCGCTCACGTTCAAGATCGACATATCCCAAAAAATGCCGAAGCATCATGTACTCAGAAATGAGGGTGACATCGGCTTCTAATTCCCCCACCCAAAAGCCCTCTTTCGCATCTTGTCTACTGAGGAACCAAGATTGACTCCGCCGAAGAGCATCATCAATCGCCTCGGATTGTCCTTGGGAAGGTCCACTAACCCGCCGAGAGGGAGCCTCAACAGGAGACACATGGGATGGATTGTGTGCAATGAGTCTGAGTGACGGACCATATTGCCCATGTCGATGCATTTTTAATCGACGTGGAACCGAGGCAAGTAGGCTACCGGATAAACGAGTAAGAAAATTTCGAATTCGATTCATATTGTGGGGGATTCAAAAATTCAATGAAGAACGATTACAGCTGAAAATCTTTGCAATTTAAACCCAATTAGACAAACCCCTGCCTAATTTAGGCCCTTCTGCCTTATAACAAACCTATCCCGAACTGTCAAGAAAGACCAGCCCAACGCCCTTGATTTATAAATGTTTTTCTTTAACGACGACCGTCGGCTCAAGCTTTAGACGGGCTGTAAGTCAGCCAGTCGAATCGATAACAATTTTGATACGCCTGGATCCTCCATAGTCACCCCAAAGAGCGAATCTGCCACCGCCATAGTCCGTTTATTGTGGGTGATCACCATAAACTGGGCGTTAGAAGATAGCTCTCTCACCACTTCGGCGAACCTTCCTATATTTTCCTCATCTAAGGGGGCATCAATTTCATCTAAAATACAAAAGGGTGTTGGCCTGATAAGGAAGCTTGCAAAGATCAATGCCATAGCGGTGAGTGTCTTTTCCCCTCCCGATAACATCGTGATATTCTTGAGTCGTTTTCCCGGGGGTTGAACCATAATATCAACACCAGGTTCATCCTGCACCACTTCTTCTGGTGCCTCCCCATCTTCTCCGGCAACGGCTGCTTCTACCTCCGTCAAGATCAATTCCGCTTTTCCACCTGGAAAAAATCGCCCAAAGACATGGCCAAACTGCTCCTGGAGTTCATTGAATGTCTCTAAAAACATTTGTTTGGTCGTACGATTGATTCGCTGAATAATTTCTTTGAGGGACTTGATGGAGGTGGATAAATCTTCTTCCTGGGTGGTTAAAAAGGTAAAGCGTTCTTGAAGGGCCTGCTGTTCTTCTATGGCGGCTAAATTCACGGGACCAATACGAGCCAACTTTCCTCGAAGCTTGTTGAGTTCTTCTTGGAGTTTTTGTGTGACTTCTTCCTCTGAGAGGGCAGTATCCGGTTCCCCCTCATTTTCGCTTTCTGCTGGTTGTCGTTCCATGGCATCAGAGAGGGTGAGTTGATAGGTCCCGGCCAACGTCTGTTCGACTGTCGCTCGCTGGGTATTCAGTTCGGCTCGACGAACTTCCAAAGACATCCGGGATTCCCGACAAGCCGCGATCGCCTTGCGAGCCGTTTCCAAACCAGATTCTACTTCATGCGCACGACCCTGTTGTTCAGTCTGTCGTTCCTGCCCTGCCAGAAAACGAGCGCGAACCGCATCAGCCTGTGCCCCCAATTCCTTGGTCTGCAGTTCGTGTCGTTCTCGTTCCGCAATACAGGATTGGGTGGCCGTGACCAATTCACTGGCCTGTTGTTCCAGCGTGGTGAGGCGAAGCCCCTGACTGGCCACTTCTTTCAAAGAACGGTCTAAGTTTTCTTGATCATGACTCCGTTGAGAGTGGAGCGCGGCCACGGCTAGTCGGGAATCGGTCACCCGGCTCTGCAAACGAGCCTGCTCCTCCTCCATCGTGATCAATTCCTTCGAACAGGTATCCAGCCTTGACTCTTTCCCCCCACGCTCCTCCTGAAGCATCACAAGCCGTTGCTTTCCCTGTTCGTATGAATTTTCAAGCTGTTGCCTGGTCTGCTGTCGTTGCTCTAATTCTTCACGAATACGATCACGACGTACCCCCAACTCCTGCTGTTTCTGCACGAGACTCTCTTCATCCTTCCGAAGAGCGACGACCCGCATTTCGGTTTCCCGAAGAGTCTCTTCAATACCTTTCAGCTCCGCTCGTCCGGCCTCCGACTCCTGCTCCAAGCGCTGTCGAGAGATTCGGATCTCCTCGACACTTTGCACTAACATCACACGATCGTTTTGTAACTGTTGGACCTCTAATTTCCGTTGAAGGAGGCCTCCAGACGACTCAAGCTCTCCTCCCATCATCACCCCGCCAGCATCAAGCACTTCTCCTGCCAAGGTGACAAAGATCAGTTCCTTGGATGGCTCTCCCATCCCCTGACTCCATAATCGCAGAGCATCACCCATCGTATCTACAATTAGCACCCCTTGAAAGAGATAGGTGAGGGCCTTACGGGTTTGTTCGGTTGATGACACTAAATCTAATGCCCATCCCAGCACGCCTGATTGACCATCGACGGGCGTGGCCTGCTGCCAGGCCACCATGTCAGAGCCCCCTCGTGGAGTTATGGGAATAAACGACCCACGCCCTAATTTTCTATCTTTTAAAAATCGTACCGCGTCGCAGGCCTTACCAGGATCTTCAACCAACCACCCTCGACCACGCTCTCCCAACAGGGCTTCTACTGCCCGCTCAAGTCCTTGAGGAACCACGAGCCATTCAGCCACGCTCTCCAGTACTCCGTCACAGCCTCGCAGAGAGGTTGTTTCCTCTTCCCCGGTACGGCCATATCCCATCTCTTGTCGGATCATATCCTCTAAAGCGGACAACCGGGAATCAAGGGCAGCCAACCCTTCCTGACGGTGACTGGACTGCTCTGTTAATCCACGCAGGGTCGTTTCTTGCTGTTGCTGAGACGCGATCTTCTGATTCCGGGTCTCCTGGATCTGCTGTAACTGCTCTTCGGCCTCAACTCGTCGAGCTTGCACATCTTTGAGTCGGCTATCGGATTCCGAAGACTGCTGGCCAATCTGTTCTTGTTCTTCCAACAGTCGGTTGGTATGGCGCACATCTTCTTCGATTTGAGACTCCAATTGCTTGAGGTGACTTTCGGAGTTCGTCACCTGAACCGTATGGTCAAGGACTTCACGTCGCACCGTTTCAACTTGCTGCGCCAACTCATTGCGACGTGCGGTGAGTTGTTGTGTCGACGCTTCTAGCTCAGAAAGCGCTCCCTCAGCCGAATGCACCTCGGATTCCTGTTGGGTCAATTGGCCCTGAAGAGCGATGATTCGGTTTTGGATAAGATCCCGATCCAACCCCACTTGTCGAAGATCCTTCGTTACCTGCTCCTGTTGCTTCCCGTACAAATCCTGGCGATTGCGCTCTACCTCCACGGCCGTCAGAGCCTGGGCCTGTTTCTGTTCGATTTGGGTCAACTCATCACGAATGCGATTCAACACCTCACCCCCATCCGTCAACTCTAGACGAATAGTTTCTAAGTCGCTGCTGAGTCGAGCTTGTTCAGCCGCATGGCTGGCTTCTGTCCCATCCAATTCGGTTAAGCCAGCCTCGACTTCAGCTTGTGCTGCCATAAGCCGGGAGGCTTCACGAATCAGAAGTTGAATCTCAATCCCATTGGCTTCCTCTTGGAACTGTTGATAATTTCTCGCCTGTCGCGCTTGTCGTTCCAGAGCATTGAGTTGGCGGCGCACCTCACTCACAATATCCCGCACGCGGAGTAAATTTTGCTGGGTGGCATCAAGTTTTCTCAGTGCCTCGGCCTTTTGCTTTTTATACCGAACAATACCTGCGGTTTCTTCGATGAGTTCTCGTCGCTCTTGAGGAGATGAGTTTAATATTTGGTCGATTCGCCCTTGTTCGATGACCGTATGCCCCTTCACACCTGCACGGGTGTCAAGCAGGAGCCCTCGAATATCTTTCAAGCGACAGGGGGTTTTATTAATGAGATATTCACTGTCACCATTTCGATAAAGGCGACGGGTGATCATCACTTCTTGGTAATCATTCAGAAGAGACGAGACATCTTGAGCTCCCGAAACTTTTTCTTGATCCACATCGGCCAACAACAGTGATACCTCCGCCAGGCCGAGAGGCTTCCGCTGTTCGGTTCCATTAAAAATGACATCTTCCATTTTTTCACTGCGAAGCGTCTTCGTACTCTGCTCCCCCAAGACCCACAAGATCGCGTCCACCACGTTGCTTTTGCCTGTCCCATTCGGCCCAATCACTGCCGTGACTCCCTTTGGTAATTCAATATGAGCCTCGGCAAAAGATTTAAAACCCATTAAATCTAAAGACTTTAGATACATCCAATAGCCTCCACAGTGAAATCAGATGAGACATTAGCAGGACCCAATAACTCCATAGGCCTTCTACCATAGGACCCGGTGAAAATCAAAGAAAAACACTGTATGAGGGGGAGAAGAATTACCCTGTATACAATAACTTGGGTAATAGGGGAAAAGAAGTTTTTAGGCCCGACCAGGAAGGTGTAAGGTTAGCAGGTAGCCTGCTCTTATCGGCGCGAGAGGGATTGAACGGAGACCAACTCTTTGGGAAGGAGAAATTCAACATCCTCCTCGATCACGGTCAGCTCTTGCACGTCACTCGTACTGAACTGCTTTAAATAATTCACCACATCGGTCACTAACACTTCAGGCGCTGAAGCCCCAGCAGTAACCCCGACTGCCTTGGCGTTTTTGACCCATTCTGGATTGATATCGTCAGAAGAATCGATGAGATAGGATGGGATGCCACAATGCTCCCCTAATTCACGCAAACGATTGGAATTGGAGCTATTCGGTGAACCAATCACAAGCATGGCCTCGACATACTTGGCTAACTCCTTCACAGCATTCTGGCGATTTTGTGTGGCATAACAGATATCTTCCTGATGCGGTCCTTTGATACCGGGGAATCGCCGATTCAGAGCCGCGACAATATCTCGACATTCATCAACGCTGAGTGTGGTTTGAGTCACATAGGAAAGGTTGGCCGTGTGTTCAACCTGTAGTTTTTCAACATCTTGAACCGAAGAGACCAAGTGAAATTTATCCGGAACCTGGCCCAAGGTTCCAATCACCTCGGGATGACCCGAATGGCCAATTAAGATCAGTTCGTAACCTTGCGCATGGTCGCGATTCACTTCTTTATGCACCTTAATCACCAGGGGACATGTGGCGTCAATGACCTTCAATCCACGTCGATTGGCTTCCGCCCACACTTCTTTGGCAACCCCATGGGCACTAAAAATGACCAAGGCGCCATCAGGAACTTCGCTGAGCTCTTCCACAAAAACCGCACCCTTTTGCCTGAGGGAATTCACGACGTGCCGACTATGCACAATCTCATGACGAACGTAAATGGGCGCCCCATAGGCCTTGAGGGATAGTTCAACAATTTCGATGGCCCGGTCTACACCGGCACAAAACCCACGTGGATTAGCTAGATATATTTTCATAGATCCGTCATCCTCTTACGATACTCATCATGGACCAACTGTATTCTTCACCTTCGATTCTTTCAACTTACGGCATAATCTGACAGCCGTCAACAGAATTTCCCAAGGATTTTTTCTCTAAAGACCTTCGAAACAAACCCTTGGACGGATCTCTTCAGATTTTCTTTATCCAAACCATGACCACTTTTGTCCGTTCTCAGGAAAGGATCTGCCTTGTATTGTCTTCCTCCTCAGATACCGCCCACTTTGTAACCATTGGCAATCCAAAAAGAACCAATTCAAACCTGTTGAGTATTCTCCCAAAAACCCAGTATAACGTCCTTGAGGTAAAAGCCTATCACTTCAAAAAGGAGCCTTCCTTCCAATACCAAGGCCTATGAGCAAGCCCCTCTCAAATATTGATATTGCCAATCAAGCAACGCTTCTACCAATCGAAGACCTCGTGCGTCAGAAATTGGATATCCCTTCCAATACCCTGCATTTGTTTGGCCCCCATAAGGCCAAACTCCCCTTAGCGTATGTACCCTCCCTACAAACCAGAGCAAAAGGGAAACTCATTCTTGTAACAGCCATTACCCCGACAACCGCTGGAGAAGGTAAAACGACGACTTCCGTCGGGTTAACGGACGGGCTCAACCATATAGGCAAGAAAGCGGTCGTGGCCCTGAGGGAACCAAGTCTCGGGCCCTGTTTTGGCATGAAGGGAGGCGCCTGTGGAGGTGGATATGCCCAAGTCATGCCCATGACTGATATCAACCTACACTTTACCGGTGACTTTCATGCCATTACATCCGCCCATAATTTACTGGCAGCACTCACCGATAACCATCTGTATTGGGGCCATAGCCCCCAACTTGATTCACGACGAATCACATGGCGCCGAGCTATGGATATGAATGATCGAGCCCTTCGGTCCATGGTCATAGGGCTTAGGGGAGCAACAAACGGGGTCCCCAGAGAAGCACAGTTTGATATCACCGCGGCTTCGGAAATTATGGCAATCCTGTGTCTAGCAACAGACATCGAAGACCTCAAGCGACGTTTGGGGAATATTCTCGTAGGGTCCACCGCTTCGAAAGAATGGGTCCAAGCCAAGGACCTGCAAGCCGAGGGAGCGATGACCGCGCTCTTACGAGAAGCCCTCAATCCCAACATCGTCCAAACGCTTGAACACAGCCCTGCGTTTATCCACGGCGGCCCCTTCGGAAATATTGCCCATGGGTGCAGCTCAATTATTGCCACAAACGCAGCCCTGCACCTGGCTGACTATGTTGTGACAGAGGCGGGATTTGGCGCTGACCTTGGTGCAGAAAAATTCTTTAACATCAAATGTCGGAAGTCTGGACTGATCCCTGATTGTTCCGTTCTCGTCGCAACCATTAAAGCCTTAAAACTTCATGGAGGGGCTGATCCCAAACATCTCTCTGCAGAAAATGCCGAAGCCCTTGGTCGAGGACTTCCCAATCTTCTGCGTCACATTGAAAACATCAAAAAATTTGGCGTGCCGGTCATTGTGACCCTGAACCGATTTTCTACAGATCGCCCTGAAGAAATTGAACAGGTTCAACAGGCGTGCCTCCAATATAACGTTCAGGTCATCGTCGCCGAACATTTTGCTAAAGGCGGAGAAGGGGCAAGTGCTCTGGCCAAAAAGGTTGTTCAGGTGGTGGAGACGACTCCGACACGATTTAAGGTCCTCTATCCTGACGATATGACCCTTTCGGAAAAAATAACGACTATTGCCCAAGAAATCTATCGGGCCAGCGAGGTCACAATCCCTTCCCCAATACACAAGAAACTTTCCGAACTGGAACAGGCTGGCTATGGACATTTGCCCATCTGTGTCGCGAAAACCCAATATAGTTTCTCCATGGATCCACTCGCAAAAGGCGCCCCGACAGGATTTTCCCTGACAGTACGGGACCTCAATCTTTCTCTTGGAGCAGAATTCCTTGTGGTCATTATGGGTGACACCATGCTCATGCCTGGCTTACCAAAAATCCCGGCCGCCAATTCTATTGGTGTCACATCCCATGGCGAAATCTATGGATTATTTTAAACATTCCAAACACCTAGAATTACATTTTCCTAAACTTTTGACAGACTACCCCCCTCTTTCGTCCAGGTTAATTTAACCTAACCATCTTGTACCATGGCAGACATGGACCAACATCTTTATGAAATTAAACAATGGCTGACGGACTTTGCCCATTGCGTCCGAACTCAAGACTTTGAATCCGGTCGCTCGATGTTTTGTAAAGATATCTACTGTTTCGGAAGCAAAGCGGATATATTGATCGGAATTGATGACTTGGTTCAACGCCAGTGGAAAGAGATTTGGCCCAACATTTCAGGGTTCCGCTTCTTGATGGACCAATTTCATTGTGAGATGAACCAGGAGAAAAATTTAGCCTGCATTCTCGTGCCGTGGGTGTCAACTGGATATACTTCCGACGGGACCGCCTATCACCGCCCAGGCCGTGTCACCATTATCTTGATCTATGATCCTCATCAGCAATCCTGGCTCGCCAAACATACGCACTACTCCTTGTTCCACGGCACCCCCACCGAAACGATCAGGCCTGCCCCACACGCCCCATGCAAATCTATTATCTAAGCACGAAACACAACCGACTGACGATTGATCGATATTTAAGCTTATGGGGAGAAATCCACTTCTGGGATATCCTGCCCATTTCCTATGAGTCCCTTGTTACCAAGAAAAATTTTCCACAAGGACTGTACATCTTTAGTGACCTGGAGCTACTTCACAACCCTCTCCGCCAACAGGTGATCAATGTCTATCACCAAATCTCCCAACAAGGCTTCCCGACACTCAACCATCCAGAATCCTCGATGACACGGCTTCCGTTACTCAAGACACTTTTTCAACAGGGGGGCCACTCCTTTAATGTCTTCCGCGCCACTGAGGATTTCAGCACCGTAAAATATCCCGTTTTTCTACGGAAAATTCACGAGCATACTGGACCTAAGACAGAGTTACTGGCCACGGAAAAAGACCTGAACCAGGTCATCTTGCGCTTGCAATCAAAACAAGAAAATCTTCACGAATGGATGATCACTGAATTCTGTGACACGTCAGATCTAGACGGAGTCTTCCGCAAATACTCATCTTTTTTGGTTGGGAACACATTAATTCCTCGACACCTTTTTTTTAGTCGCTCTTGGATCCAAAAAACGGCCTCTATCACAGACCAACCAGCCTACCTCCAGGAGGAACGGGAATATCTGGAAGGCCCCCGTTTCGACGATCAATTACGACAAATTTTTCAGCTGGCTAATATTACGTACGGAAGAATCGACTTTGGTGTCCGGAACGGTCAGGTTCAAACGTGGGAAATCAATACGAACCCTTCGATCCTTACACACCAGCATATTTTGGAAAATCCACGGCTTCCGATACACCAAACTTTTTTCCGAACCTTCTCTACCGCCCTACAAACCTTTATTGATTCCCCTCTACCTTCACCTCCACTCTGGAAGTACCTCCCTGACCGCGCGTCTTCTGCCGTCCATTGGTTTTACCAAAAAGGTCGACATCACAAAATGACAACTTCATTTAAAAAAACCATACGGTCGGTGTTCGGAGATTCAAGTTCATCGAGCACGCATAGGGAGTTATAAGGGCACCGACCTTGAGGCAGGGCCTTCCTTGATTCCTCTGCCCTCTAAGGAGCATGCCGAAATCGTTCCAAGCGCTCTTCCAATCGCTGCATGGCTTGTTGCGTCTGGCGAAGATCCTTCAGAATTTCTTCTTGTGTCACAGGCTGCTGAAGCTCTTGTAACCGTTCCGCCTTGGCCTCATCCAGATTATTGATCACGACAGCAATAAATAAGTTCACCACCACAAAGGTTCCTAACACCACAAAACTTACAAAATAGATCCAGGCGTAGGGACTCACCTCCATAGCCGTATACATGATATCCGTCCAATCTTCTAAGGTGACGACTCGAAAAAGTGTCAGTAAGGCGATACCTAAAGATCGCCAATGGGTTGGATCGTGCTCATGAAACAGTTGATAACCGGTTATTCCATAGATGTAGGCAATCACCGCCATGAGGGTCATGACATGAAACATACTGGGGATCGACCGGACCAATGTCGACACAATGAGTCGAAGTTCCGGAATGGTCGAAATCAGCCGAACTACCCGCAATAATCGCGCTAACCGGGCGACCATGGCAAATTCTCCCGTTGACGGGATAAGGGAGAGAACGATCACGGAGAAGTCAAAGATATTCCATCCATCATGAAAATATCGTCCGACCTGTGGAGCAAGAGCCACCATTTTGAAAACGGCTTCCACAATGAAGGCGGCTAATATCAACTGGTTGCCAAGGTGAAACCATTCCCCATATTTTTGGACATAGTCAGGGGATGTTTCCATTCCCAATATGGCCCCATTAATGAGAATGAGCGCGATAATGACACGTTCGAACCACTCAGACTGAACAAGTCGGCTAGCAAATAATCTCATATAGGCACTCTTACTCTTTCTTCGTCCGGTTCATACTGACCAATACAATTTAATTCGGTTGCAAAACAGGCGGTGGGGGATACCTCGTGCATGTAGCGGAGCGCGAAACGACTAAGGCATATTCCTCGGCCTCGTTTTCCAGGTACCATAGTTCATTTTCTCAGTTCAAGGGGAAAGACCTCTGGCAGTATGTCTACCTTCCGCAGATCGGAAGAGTTACGGGTCGGGCTCAATCTCCTCTCCATAACGGCTGGCCATTATTCTTTGGCCAATTCATAGGCATGGACCCGATATCTCTCAGACAACCTTTTCATTCCTAAACTCTTTATGCCGTGTGACCAATCTCATAGGCTCCATCCTGATTTGGCTCTATGATAAGAATTGTTTGGATACACTATCTTGTCCTCGACCGGCCCAACAAGATACGGGCATGCTCAGACCACATGACATGATGACCTTACTCCATATTGCCTTCCAGAAGGGATTTGTCCAAGACTCCATCATTCTCCGAGTGAATGGCACAACGGTTCTTGAGCAATTACATGTGCAAAGTCGATGGCAGACGGGGTTTGCCTGCGAGGTAGACCTTCCGGTCGCGCAAGGGGCAATTGCCCTTCTCGTGGTCATCCCTACCCGCACTGAATCCAAAACTATTCACCTGGAAATCACCGAGAAAACCTATCTTGGCATCTCCCTGACCTCCAGTGGATCCATTACGTATATGGTCTCAGCACGTCCTTTCGAATATTTTTAATTTCCTCTCGCGCCTCTCGTGTAGGGCTACCCCCTGCGACCCGCGACCTTCTTTTTCTTTACCAGCTTGACTCCTTTTCCTATTGTCTTTAGTCTTTTACGAAAAAGGACCTCTCTCGATGCCCAAACACATTCTATCCATTGAAGATGAACCCGATATTCGGCAATTAATCACCCTGTATTTAGAAAAAGAAGGGTTTCGAGTGTCTTCGGCCAGCAATGGGCGGGAAGGCCTAACCTTGGCACGCACCGAAAAACCTGACCTGATCATTCTTGATCTTATGCTTCCAGAAATGGACGGACTCGAGGTCTGTAAACATATTCGATCCGATCGCCATATCCGCTCAACCCCTATCGTGATGCTCACCGCAAGAGGGGAGGAAACCGATCAAGTCATAGGTCTTGAACTTGGCGCCGATGACTATGTGACGAAACCCTTTAGCCCAAAGACCTTGGTCGCACG